>NZ_BJVC01000001.1 GCF_007988945.1 Swaminathania salitolerans
ACGCGTCCCGTCACGCGCACGCTCCCCTCTCTATGCTTCGTCCCTCACAGTCTCCCTGACACAAACAGCGCGGGGTAGGGCAGAAGCGAAGCGATGTCGGAAGAGCAGCCGTAAAACCCGGAATTCGAGCGAGATCCCCTACGCGCGTACCGTAGGCGTGCGGCAACAAGGGCTCCGTGATCTGTTCTGTACATCACAAGAACGGCAAATATTGCGGCATATGCTTGAGACGTCTTCTGTTTTTATGAAAGGATCAGCGCTCCGCAGTGGCAGGGAGGCGGACCGTGCAGCGTCGTGAGATTTTGGCAGGGCTTCCTCTTGCCGCCGCTCTTGGAGGAATGTCCGTCGCCGAGGGAGAGCCGATGCGTCGACCCGTTATGCTGATTCACGGGCTGAATTGCGGAGGGTGGGTCTGGCGTTTCGTCTCTCCCTTGCTGGTCGCGCGCGGGTTCGATGTGATCGCCCCGACGCTGACCGGAACAGGGGACCGGGCGCATCTTCTGTCTCATGAGATCACGCTGGAGACCCATATCCAGGATATCGTCGCCACCATCGACATGCTCGATCTGCGGGATATCGTGCTGGTCGGGCATTCTTATGGCGGCATGGTGGCGACCTGCGTGGCCGACAGGCTGGGAGAGCGGATCGCCAGATTGATCTATCTCGATGCATTGATCGCGCAGGATGGAAAAACGGCGTTCGATATCCTGCCTGCAGGCATGGCGACGAGCCGACGCGAGCGCGCCCATACGAGAGGGGCCGATGTTGCGTTTCCTGTTCCGCCCGAATCCGCGCTTCCTATTCCGGATACGGAGCGCAGGCGCTGGTTCGTCTCTCATCTGCGGCCCCACCCGGTCGGCACCTATGAAACTCCGGTTCGGCTGAGCCATCCACCGGGAGAAGGGTTGCCGGTGACCTATATCGCTTATGAGAATCCGGCGCTCGCCTCGATCGAGCCCAGTCGGGCTTATGCGCGCAGTCGGAGTGACTGGCATTATCGCTCCGAGGCCGTGCCGCATGATGCCGAGGTCGTTTACCCTGAAAAGGTTGCCGCTTTTATCGCAGAATCCGTCTGAGCGCCGCCGGAGCGCAAGGTTCCGGCGGGATCTGTTTCAGACGCGCGCCATCAGGGCAGCATTTCCCCCGGCAGCGGTGGTGTTGGTGCTGCATGCATATTCCAGCACCAGCCATTCGAGCGGGTAGTCCCCCTTCGTATCAGGCGTATGCAGGGAAACGATCTGACCGGAACGCGCGGCGAGTTCGGCACCGAGTGTGCGACGGAACGCCTCGTCTCCGTTGGCCAGGGCCAGGTCGAGGGTCTCGACGGTTTCCGCTCTGAGGATGAGGGAGCCGAGACCGGGGGGTAGCGCGGGCAGCATGTCCGAAAGCGCGGCTGGCACGGCACAGCGATTGCCCGTCGCGAGCGCTGCGAGAATCTGCGTGCAGAGATCGCCTTGTGTCGGGCCGGCGCAGAGGATCGTCCCTCTGGGCGCCAGACTGTAGAGATTGGACTCGCCCACCGGCCCTGCCAGAGACAGGGAAAGACCCAGCAATGTCGTGTCGGGAACAGCACGCGCGGTCTCCGGTAGGCATGTCGCCATCCAGTCGGCAAAAAGCCGGGCGTCATCGGGAAGCGGCGCGGCATAGTCTGCGGGAAGGGCCGGGCGTCGGGCGAGAAGACGACGCAGATAGAGCGGACCGCCTGCCTTCGGCCCCGTGCCGGAGAGGCCGTGCCCGCCGAAAGGTTGCACGCCTACGACGGCCCCCACGAGATTGCGATTGATGTAGATGTTTCCCGCATGGCTTTGCCGCTTCAGGGTCTCGATCGTGTCGTCGATGCGGGAGTGAATGCCGAAGGTCAGCGCGTAGCCTGTGGCATTGATGGCCTCCATGACCTTGGCGACATCCTCTCGCCGGTAGCGCAGGACATGAAGAACGGGTCCGAATACCTCTTTCCTGAGGTCGGAGACGGCATCGATCTCGATCAGCGTCGGAGGAATGAAGGTGCCTGTACCGGCTTCCGGTGCGAGGGAGGTCTGATAGACGCGATGTCCTCGCTGCCTGAGTGTCTCGATATGCTCGGCGATCATGGCCCGGGCTTCGGCGCTGATGACCGGACCGACATCCGTATCGGGACGTTCAGGCGTGCCGGTACGAAGTTCTCTCATGGCGCCTTCGAGCATGGTGATCAGACGATCGGCGCTTTCTTCCTGCACGCAAAGCAGACGCAAGGCGCTACAACGCTGGCCTGCACTGTCGAAGGCCGAGGCCAGTACATCGGTGACGACCTGCTCCGTCAGGGCGGAGCTGTCGACGATGAGCGCGTTCTGGCCTCCTGTTTCGGCAATGAGCGGTACAGGGGTGAGGTCGCGGTTCAGCCGTCCGGCGAGTTGTTTCTGGATCAGACGGGCCACGTCGGTGGAGCCTGTGAAAAGCACGGCGGTGATGCGGGGATCGTTCACGAGCTGTGCACCCGCCGCCCCCTCGCCCGGAATGAGCTGGACGACATCCTGCGCAATACCGGATTCGTGCAGAAGGCGGATGGCCTCGCGCGCGATCAGAGGCGTTTCTTCGGCGGGCTTGGCGAGAACGGTGTTTCCTACGGCGAGGGCGGCGGAAACCTGTCCGAGAAAAATGGCCAGCGGAAAATTCCAGGGACTGATGCAGGCGACCGGACCGAGGGGCGTCGCAGTCTGCAGGGGGCCGCGCGCCTGAGCTGCGTAGTAGCGTAGAAAATCGACGGCTTCGCGTATCTCGGCAACGGCATTGGCCAGGGTCTTGCCTGCCTCGCGCATGATGAGTGCCATGAGACTGGGCATTTCGGCTTCAAGCAGATCCGCCGTTTTCTCGAGATGAGCAGCGCGTTGTGCGGCCGGGATATCGCGCCAGTGCGGGAAGGCGGCTTCTGCGCGTTGGATCGCGTTCCCGATTCCGGACCCATCCAGGAACGCGATATGTCCGACGAGATCGTCCCGGTTGGCGGGATTGCGGATAGGCATTTCCGCATCGCGCCTTTTTTCTGCGGGGGTTTCCCGGATGGATGCCGGACGCGAACCGGCGTCGAGAAAGACGCGGGCGAGCCGGCGCAGGGTGTTTTCGTCGGACAGATCGAGGCCCTGCGAATTCACCCGCTCCGTTCCGTAAAGCGCATGGGGGAGCGGAACGACATAACCCGGTGGTGTCGCCTTCGAGAGGGTAACCGGATCGGTGCTCAGCTCCTCCACGGAGATCGACCCGTCCTGGATACGGTTGATGAAGGAGGAGTTCGCGCCATTTTCCAGAAGGCGACGAACCAGATAGGCCAGAAGCGTCTCATGCGTCCCGACCGGCGCGTAGATGCGTACGGGGCGGTCGAGTTTTCGGGGTCCGACGACCTCGTCATAGAGGCCCTCGCCCATGCCGTGCAGACATTGGAACTCATAGCGCTCGACGGAAAAACCCGGCCCGGCATAAGCGTGGATACTGGCGAGGGTCTGCGCATTATGGGTGGCGAATTGCGGGAAAATGGCGTCCGGCGCGTCCAGCAGTTTTTTCGCGCAGGCGATATAGGCGATATCGGTATGGAGTTTGCGGGTATAGACGGGGAAATCGCTCTGGCCATCGGTCTGGGCGCGTTTGATCTCGCTGTCCCAGTACGCACCCTTGACCAGACGGACCATGAGTCGGTGGCCGCTGCGGCGGGCAAGGTCGATCACCCAGTCCAGCACGAAGGGCGCGCGCTTCTGGTAAGCCTGAACGACGAATCCGATGCCTTTCCAGCCTCTGAGCGTTTCGTCGAAACACAGGGCCTCGAGAAGATCCAGGGAGAGCTCGAGACGATCCGCCTCCTCGGCATCGATATTGAAACCGATATCGTAGGCGCAGGCGAGACGGGCAAGCTGGGTGACGCGCGGCAGAAGCTCGGTCAGCACGCGCTCGCGCTGCAGGCGGGCATACCGTGGGTGAAGGGCCGAGAGCTTGATGGAAATGCCCGGGCCACGATAGACGCCCATACGGTTCGAGGCCTTGCCGATCGCATGAATGGCGCGCTCGTAATCGCGGTAGTACCGTTCGGCATCTTCGGCCGTCATCGCGGCCTCGCCCAGCATGTCGTAGGAGTAGCGGTAGCCTTTTTCTTCCAGCTTGCGGCCGTTTTTCAAAGCCTCGTCGATGGTCTGACCTGTGACGAACTGCTCGCCCATGAGCCGCATGGCCATATCGACACCGCGACGGATGACAGGCTCGCCACAGCGCTTGAGCAGGGTGTCGAGTGTCTGCGGCAGTCGTTTGGCTTGTGTGGTCGAAAGAAAGCCACCCGAGACGATCAGCCCCCAGGTGGCGGCGTTGACGAAAAGTGGCGTTCCCTTGCGGATATGTCCCTGCCAATGGCCCTTGGCGATCTTGTCGCGAATCAGGGCGTCGCGTGTTGCGGTATCGGGGATGCGCAGCAGGGCCTCGGCGAGGCACATCAGGGCGACGCCTTCCTGCGAGGACAGGTCATATTCCCTGATGAGACCCTGCACGAGCCCGGGTGTGCCGTTGCGGCGCAGCGCCTCGACCAGTTTGCGGGCAGTGGCGCGCGAAGCAGCTTCCTGTGCAGGCGTCAGTGTTGCGTCAATGGACAATGCTGCCACGCGTTCGGGCTCTGGGGCACGCGTATGGTCGGTGATTGCCTGACGCAAGGCGGAACGTTCGGGAGCGATCGTGCGGAAGGCGGCAAAGGGTGCGTTCATCACAGGCCATATCGTTGCTGGTTGTTTATGATCCCTTATGGTGATTTGCACCAAATGAGTTATGGAAGAATGGTGATAGGGCCGTATATAATTCTCTTAGAGGGAGTTTTACCGAATATCATTCGGGGGAAGTGATGGCGCTGGATGAGATCGATCGCAGGATTCTAAGAATCCTCCAGAAGGACGGTCGTATGACCAATGTGGAGCTCGCCAGGCTGGTGAACCTCAGTCCTGCAGCGACGCTTGAGCGCGTCCGCAAGCTCGAACATTCCGGGGTGATCAGGAATTATATGGCGCGTCTGGACCCTGAGACCGTCAATCTGGGATTACTGGTCTTTGTGCAGGTGACGCTGGATCGCACGAGTGCCGATATCTTCGACTCATTCGCGAAGGCTGTGCGGGCCATGCCACAGGTGAGCGAATGCTACATGGTGGCGGGTGGGTTCGATTATCTGGTGAAGGCACGGGTGCGGGACATGAATGCGTATCGTGCCTTTCTGGGCAAGACGCTTACACGTCTGCCGGGAGTGCGACAGACGCATACTTATACCGTGATGGAAGAGGTAAAGGCGGACCTTGAACTCCCGATTTGAGGGCAGCGTCGTCAGTCCAGACAGGCAACACCCTGATGCAGGTCGAAAGAGAGCTTCGCGCCTTCGAGGGCGGACATGGTCAGGACTGGGGGTTTTGTGGAATCCCCGACTCGATAGCGTATGCGGGCCTGCACATTGTGATGATCCAGGCGCAGGGCAGTGCTGCGCAGGATCGCACTTTCACGGATCATGCCGGTAGCGGTCTCGAATTTTTGCGTGGCCTTTATACCGGCTTGAGTGGTGAGCGTGGGACGCTGGATGACGAGCGGCTCAGGGGAGTTGTCTCCTGTCATCAGGGCAGCCATGCGATGCTGGCCGTCATAGGAGACTGGAAGGAGGAACGCGGCATTGAGCCCCCCGATATCCGACTGAAGTGAAGCCTGACGATGACAGGAAAACGGAGCATCAGGGCCGAAACTCATGCCGTGATCTGTCATGACAACATGGATCAGTACGCCGAGCGACTGGAGGCCGATAACGGCGTGGCTGGTTTTCGCGACAATCATGAGTTGGTTGCGAAAGACTGTATGACCAAGTGTCAGGCTCGGGACCTGCACGAGGTCGGCTTTTTCTGCCTGTATCGTATCGTCGCGCAGTGATGAGACAGTGCCGACTACCGGCCAGTGATGACTGCGCTGCATAGCCTGCGGTACAGCCCCCAGGACACTGCCTGTATTGATGATCGCATGTACCGGACTGCCGTCCAGATCGATTATCGTACCGGCCGTCGCCGTTGTTACACCATCGATCAGCGTCTGGAATGGATTGAAAGAGACCTGATCACTGCGTGGCCCTTTGACCTCGATCGGGAGTATGGCTGACTCTGGAACTGTGAGGGTGACCTGATCGAGGTCCGTGAGAACGAGGCCCGGTTTGTCGTAATAGGCAATGAGGGGCGCACGAAAGGCGCGGTCGATGAAGAGTTTTCCGCCCGCCCATGCGGGAAGGCGGTTTTCCAGAAGCAGGTCGCCGGTCAGGAATGTGACCAGCATGAAATTGAACGGATTAACGCTTCGGGCCGGGTTGCTCCACGGTGCTGCACGGTGCAGAGCCTCCTGGATAATGTGATCGGCCCGGAAGAGGTCACCCTGCGTCCGGGCCATGGCGGCATCGCACAGGGCGAGCAACATCACATTGAAAGCCGGTTCAGGGCCAGGAGCTTTTTCGAGGGACTTTCTTATTGCGCTCAGTCGGCCGGTATCTCCTGCTTCAAGAGTGGAGAGGATATCTCGGGTATCGCTTGCAGCGAGTGTCGTCCTGCCTCGCCTGTCGATGCTCAGCAGGTCTGGCTCGAAGAAATGAACCGGCCCTTTTGCCGTACCTGGTGGCGAGTGACCAGCGCGGGCGGTGTAAGCAGGAAAGAGCAGAGGCGCCGCAATTATGGTCGTGAGAAGAAGCAGTCGAGACAGGCGCATGTTCAGGAATCCCGTTTAGACGCATGAGTGAGGCGGGTTGCGAAGCGGTAGAACAGGATGTCGGCTGCGTCCGGTCTTTCAGGGTTTGCCAAGGAGAGGCGTTTTCCCCCTGCCTTCTGGCAGGGGGAATGATTGCTTAGCGCAGGCAGGCCATGCTCTCGGGCAGGTCAAGGGAGAAACTCAGCGTCTTGAGAGCTGCCATTGAGATAACAGGCCGGTCGGCCGGGTCGCCGATCTGGTATCTCACGCTCGAGCGCAGGCTTTTCCCGGCGACTTCGATAGTGTCGTTTTGCGTGAACGTCTCATGGGCTCGTTGACCATAGGATGTGCCGAGATATTCTGTTCTGCTGCGATGCGCCATTTTGCCGGAGAAGCTGGTGATGTTGACAGTCAGGAGATCGGGAGCATTGTCTTCGGTTCCGATAATTGCCTGTGTATCGCCTCGGGCATAGGATACGGGAAACAGAAGAAACATACTGACCCCAGATCTGAAGCTACTGACGACAGGCCTCAGATTGCAGGAAATCGGTGCTGAGGACCCAAAGCTGAGGCGACGGCTGGTCATCGTCAGGTGACGCAGACGGCTCAGTTGTTGCAGCCCGATCAGCACCGTCTCCGAATGGGTCACTGTCATGATCTGGTTTGTCAGGACAGTCTGTCCGATCTTGATGGAGGGAATGAGAACGACTGTCTCGGTGCGTGGGTCGGGTGATGAATCCCTGCTTCCGGCCAGACGGCCAATGACAGGCCAGTGATGATCCCGTTGTAAAGAAAACGGGACGGAGCCAATGACGGTCGCGGTGCCGAAAGTGGCTGTGGCAGGCGAGCCGTCGATCAGTACGGTTGCCTTTGCTGAAATTGCGGTCTGATCCCCGAACTGGCTCTCGGACGGGTCCAGATCGACAGAATCCGATGGTGGCCCTTCGAGAGTCGAGTCCGGAATTGCATGGGCCGGTACGGAGAGCTTGAGGAAGTCCATATTCCGAAATTCGAGGTCAGGAATATTATAGTAGGCCCTGACAGGCGCATAGAAGCCGGTTTGGAGGTTCCCTGTTTCTTCGGCCCAGTCACGGACGCGGCCCATCAACATCAGATTGCCGATATGGATGTTGCGCAGCATGATCTGGATGGGATTGATCGTCCGGGAAAGGTCCCCGAATCTCCCGGCCTCATGAAGAGCTTGCAGGATGATATTGGATGAACGGGCGAAATCGCCGTCTACACGCGCCATTGCGGCATCACATAGCGCGATCATCATCTTGCGTATCGGCGAGGCATTTTGCTCTGAGGCGACCACCGCGCGAAGACTCTCGATGCGGGATCTGTCGCCCGCTTCCATCGCGTCATTGATCCCATAGCTGTCACGGACGCTGATATGGGCAATGTTTGTCTGCTTATCCCGGAAGATCAGATCTCGATCAAAACCAAGAATAGCCGGGCCGGGCGGGAGGGACGTGGCGGCGGCTGTGTAATCAGCCGACCCCCATAGAAATAGAGCGAACATCGGGACTATACGCCGTATATAACGCAAGATAATGGCTCCAACAGGGAGTTCTCGTTTATTTTCTCGCAATCTATACGCTGTGTTCTATTCTGAATATGCGGATTATAGGACCAGCCGATAGAAGCTGTGCATATGTGACGCAATTGTCACGATTCATCGGATTCTTGTTGGCGCAGACTTGTGCTGCACGGGTATCGCAATCCGCCGCCATAGGGCGCTTTGCCGATGACACTATTTTTATGGGGAGTGGTGAACCGGGTGGGACTCGAACCCACGACCATTCGATTAAAAGTCGAATGCTCTACCGGCTGAGCTACCGGTTCACATGAGGCGTCTGGCTACAATATGCGCCAGAGGCCGTCAACCGACTGAATGGGGTTCAGTCGGTTTTCGTTCGGCTTTAGGGCCGCGAGGCCCGATTCAGGCTTCGGGGCGCATGGAGATGATGGTGTCGGGATCCTGCACCATGCCGGAAGCGCCAGAACCGCGCTTGATCTGGTCGATATGCTCCATGCCGGAAACGACCTGGCCTGCGATGGTGTACTGGCCATCGAGCGACGGGGTGGGCTGGAACATGATGAAGAACTGGCTATTGGCCGAGTTCGGGTTCATGGTGCGTGCCATGCCCAGCGTGCCGCGCTCGAACTTCGCCTCACGCGTGAATTCGGCCTTCAGATCCGGAAGGTCGCTGCCGCCCGAGCCGGTGCCGGTCGGGTCGCCACCCTGAGCCATGAAGCCTTCGATGACGCGATGGAACTTCACGCCGTCATAGAAGCCCTGCTCGGAAAGGGTGCGCAGACGCTCCGCGGCGAGGGGCGCGAGATCGGGGCGGAGTTCGATCACGACATCGCCGGTCTTGAGCTTCATGACGAGGCGGTTCTTGGTCTCGGACATTGACTTCTATCCTTTTGTTTTGCGGAGCCCTGAGAGGCCACGCGGCCTATGTCGGCTTCTCTGCGGGATTGGACAAGAGACGCCGGGCAATATTCTCGGGCACATAGGGACGGATATCGCCCCCATAGACCAGCAGTTCACGCACGAGACTCGAGGCGATCAGACGATGCTCCTCGCGCGCGGTGAGAAAGACGGTCTCCAGTTCCGGGGCCAGGCGCCGATTGATGGCGGCCATAGGCATCTCGCTCGTCAGGTCCGATTCCGAACGCAGCCCCCGGATGACGAATTGCGCCCCGTGCGCGCGTGCAGCATCGACCATCAAGGTGTTGAACGACGCGACCTGGACCCTGGAGATATTTTCCCGGGCAAAGGTCTCGGCAATCGCCTCGCAGCGCTCCGCGACAGGCAGACGCGGTGCCTTGCCCGGGTTGAGCGATACCCCGATGACGAGACGATCGACGAGGCTGAGCGCGCGACGGGCAATATCGAGATGGCCCAGAGTGAACGGATCGAAGGTGCCGGGATAGAACCCGACACGTTCGTCGTTCGGGGAGACGTCAGTTTGCACTGTCATCCGGTGTTGTGTCGCCGGGCGCTTCCGAGGGGGCATCTGCCGAAGACGCGGTTTCCTGTGCGTTCGCTGTCGCGGCATCCGATTCCTCGAGCGAGGTTTCGGCATCGTCCGCTTCCGTTCCTTCGGATTCCGCAACCGGGAAGATGCTGGTCACGCGTTCCTCTGCGCCGACGCGGAACAGGGTGACGCCGCTGGCCTGACGAGCCATGACGCGCACCTGCGAGACCGGGACGCGAATGAGGCGTCCCACATCGGTCACCATCATGACATCCGTACCGTCGAGCGTGGGCAGGGTGGCGACCACCTCGCGACCGCGTCTGGGGTTGGTGAGCGTCATGTTCGCGATGCCCTGACCGCCACGACCGCTCACACGATACTCATAGGCCGAGGAGCGGCGACCGAATCCGGCATCGGTGACGGTGAGCAGGATTTCTTCCTGAGCGGCGAGCTCGTCGAATCGCTCCTGCGTCAGATCGCTGGCATCGATGGCTTCATCGGCCTCGTCAGGCGTCTCATCGGAGGCGATCTCCTCGATCTCCTCCTCGGTGCCCGCGGCATTGGCTGCGGCTTCAGCGCGGCGTCTGGCGTTCGCGGCGCGCAGATAGGCGGAGCGTTCCTCGACGCTGGCATCGACATGGTTGAGGATGCAGAGCGAATTGACCTCATCGCCTGTGGCGAGGCGGATGCCGCGTACGCCCGAGCTGTCGCGCCCGGCGAAGACACGCAGCGTGTCATCGGTGATCTGGAAGCGGATGGAGCGGGCCTTGCGCGTGGCAAGGAATACATCCTGACCCTCGCGGCAGGTGGCAACCCCGACCAGGCTGTCGCCCTCATCGAGCTTCATGGCGATCAGGCCGGAGGCGCGGATGTTCCTGAAATCGCTCAGGCGGTTGCGTCGGACATTGCCGCTGGCCGTTGCGAAGACGAGGTGCAGATCTTCCCACTGCTCCTCCTCCTGCGGCAAAGCGAGGATGGCCGTGATCGAATCTGTGCCGAGGTCGGGCAGGAGATTGACGAGGGCACGACCCTTTGCGGTGGGGGAGGCCTCTGGCAGGCGCCATACCTTCTCGCGATAGGCCTTGCCGCCCGATGAGAAGAACATGACCCATTGATGGGTGTGGGCGTTGAAGCTGTTGACGATGACATCGTCACCGCGACGCCCCGCGGCCGTACGGCCACGGCCGCCACGGTTCTGGGCACGGAAGATTTCGAGCGGTGTGCGTTTGATAAAGCCGTCACGTGTGATGGTGACGACCATCTGGCCGGGTTCGATCAGGCTTTCATCCGACTGGTCGCCCAGCGCATCCGAGATTTCGGTCATACGCGGCGTGGCGATTTCGGCGCGGGCCAGAAGCAGCTCGTGACGCATGACTTCCATGCGACGGACATGGCTGCCGATGATTTCGAGCAATTCGTTGATCTTGGTGGCGACCTCGCTCAGCTCGCCCTGGATCTTGTCACGCTCCAGACCGGTCAGGCGCTGCAGGCGCAGTTCGAGAATACCGCGGGCCTGCACTTCAGTCAGATGGACCTTGCCATCGACGATGACATTGCCTTCGTCATGGATCAGTTCGATGAGCGGTTGCACATCGGCGGCGTTCCAGGCGCGGGCCATCAGGGATTCGCGTGCAGTGGCGGCATCGGGGGCGCTGCGGATGAGAGCGATCACCTCATCGATATTGGCGACCGCGATGACGAGGCCGACCAGCAGATGCCCGCGATCACGCACCTTGTTCAGGTCAAAGCGCGACCGGCGCAGGATGACGTCTTCACGGAAGCGGATGAAGGCCTCCAGAACGTCCCTGAGCCCCATGGTGCGGGGCTTGCCGTCATCGAGGGCAAGGCAGTTGACGCTGAACGAGGTCTGAAGCTGGGTGAAGCGATAGAGCTGGTTGAGCACGACCTCGGGTGTCGCGTCGCGTTTGAGCTCGATCACGATGCGCATGCCCGAGCGGTCGCTCTCGTCGCGGATATCGGAAACACCCTCGATTTCCTTGGCGCGGACGAGATCGGCGATCTTTTCCTGCAATGTCGCCTTGTTCACCTGATAGGGAATCTCGGTGACGACGATCGCCTGACGATCCTTGCGGATATCCTCGATTTCGGCGCGCGCCCGCATGGGAACGGAGCCACGGCCCGTCTCGAAGGCCTGACGGATGCCACGGCGGCCCATGATGATGCCACCTGTCGGAAAATCCGGACCGGGGATGATCTTCATCAGATCGTCGAGCGTGGCCTCGGGGTTCTCGATCAGGGCGAGCGTCGCGTCGATGACTTCGCCGGGGTTGTGTGTCGGGATATTGGTCGCCATGCCGACCGCGATTCCGGAGGCGCCATTGACCAGTAGATTGGGGAAGGCGGCGGGCAGAACCTTTGGTTCGCTCTCGCTTTCGTCGTAGTTCGGCTGGAAATCGACCGTGTCGCGCTCGATATCGTCGAGCAGGAAGGATGCCGATTTGGCCAGACGCGCTTCGGTGTAACGCATGGCGGCCGGGCTGTCGCCATCGACCGAGCCGAAATTGCCCTGACCGTCGATGAGACGGACGCGCATGGACCAGGACTGGGCCATACGCACCATGGCGTCATAGATCGAGCTGTCGCCATGGGGATGGTATTTACCCATGACGTCACCGACCGCGCGGGCCGATTTGCGATAGGGCTTGTCGGAGGTGAAGCCGCTCTCGCGCATGGCGTAGAGGATGCGGCGATGGACCGGCTTGAGACCGTCACGCACATCCGGCAGCGCGCGCGAGACAATGACCGACATGGCATAGGCGAGGTAGGAGGAGCGCATTTCCTCCTCGATGGTCACCGGGATCTGGTCAAAGGGAGCGGCTGGCGGCGTCAGGTCGGTCAAGGCAGGTCCGTCTTGTTCGTGTGTCGATCAGGGAGAGGGGCGGAAGAGGGGGCGATCAGAACGGGATCTCGTCGTCCAGATCGCCACCGGGTGCGTCCCAGCCGCCACCGTTATTGCCGCCCGAGCCGCGCGCGGGGGACTGGTTCATGCCGCCGCTGCTGCGGGCCGGTGCGTTGCCGCCGCCATAGGAGCGCGACGGACCGCTTTCATAACCGCCGCCCATGCCACCGCCGGACTCGCCATCGCGGTTGTTGTCGAGCAGGGTGAGCTCGCCACGGAAACGGTCGAGAACGATCTCGGTCGTGTAGCGCTCCTGACCGGACTGGTCGGTCCATTTGCGGGTCTGAAGCTGGCCCTCGAGATAGACCTTGCGTCCCTTGCGCAGGAAGCGCTCGGCCACATCGGCAAGACGCTCGTTGAAGATCACCACGCGGTGCCACTCGGTGCGCTCCTTGCGCTCGCCGGATGCGCGATCGTTCCAGCTCTCCGAAGTGGCCACCGTCAGGTTGACGATCTTGGCTCCGGACTGGGCATTCCGTGTTTCCGGGTCGCGGCCCAGATTTCCCACCAGAATGACCTTGTTCACACTTCCTGCCATGGCGACCGACCTTACATACTGAAAAACGCGTTATCTTACCCCAGCAATGCGCCGTCGTCACGTCCGGGGCTTCGTCAGGCCCGACTTTAATCCTCCGAGGGGAAATCCTACATAGGTCTCGAAACGTTCCGGTTTTCCCGATCCCCGTTTTTCCTTTCCTGTTTCTGTCGCGTGGTGCCGATGTCCGATCTGCCGTACAACCAGTCCATCCGTGTGCGCGGAGCGCGCGTACACAATCTGAAGAATATCGATGCCGATATTCCCAGGGACCAGCTGACGGTGATCACGGGTCTGTCTGGCTCGGGCAAGTCTTCTCTGGCGTTCGACACGATCTATGCCGAAGGGCAGAGGCGCTATGTCGAGAGTCTCTCGGCTTATGCGCGACAGTTCCTGGAGCTGATGGGCAAGCCCGACGTGGATTCGATCGAAGGGCTTTCTCCGGCGATTTCGATCGAGCAGAAGACGACATCGAAAAATCCCCGGTCGACCGTGGGCACCATCACCGAGATTCACGATTACATGCGCCTCCTCTGGGCGCGGGCAGGCGTGCCGTATTCTCCTGCGACCGGCCTGCCGATCGAGGCCCAGACCGTGAGCCAGATGGTCGATCGCGTAATGACGATGCCCGAAGGCACAAGGCTGATGCTCCTTGCCCCTGTCATTCGCGATCGCAAGGGGGAATACCGCAAGGAACTCGCGGAACTGCAACGCAAGGGATTTACGCGGGTAAAGGTCGATGGCGAGATCTACGAGATTGCCGAGGCACCCCATCTGAATCGCAAGCTGCGCCATACGGTGGAGGTCGTGGTCGATCGCGTGGTGGTCAAGCCGGGGATCGAGCCGCGTCTGGCCGACAGCTTCGAGACGGCGCTGGGTCTCGCCGACGGTGTGGCCTATGCCGAGCAGCTGCACCGCGCGGGAGAGGAAGGCGAACGCGAGCATATCGTTTTCTCGGCCAAATTCGCCTGTCCGGTCAGCGGCTTCACGCTCGAGGAGATCGAGCCGCGGCTGTTTTCCTTCAATGCGCCGATGGGCGCCTGTCCGGTCTGCGACGGGATCGGAACGGAGACGCATTTCGATGCACGTCTGATCGTGCCCGACGAAACGCTTTCCCTGTCGGAAGGGGCGATCCTGCCCTGGCGAGATGCCAGATCGCCCTGGTACGATCAGACGTTCGAGGCTCTCGCCAGCCACTACGGCGAGAAAATGACGACTCCGTGGAAAAAGCTCGGAGCGGCGTTTCGCGATACGCTGATGCAGGGGAGCGACGAACCGGTCCGGTTCACCTATCGTGATGGCAAGCGGGCCTATGAACTGACGAAACCGTTCGAGGGCGTCCTGCGCAACCTCCAGCGCCGTCTTGCGGAGACGGATAGCATGTGGGTGAGAGAGGAGCTCTCGCGTTATCAGTCCGAGGTGCCCTGCCATGCCTGTCACGGGGCACGGTTGAAGCCGGAAGCGCTTTGCGTCCGGGTCAATAACATGAATATCGCGCAGGCCTCCGATCTGACGATTCGCAAGGCCCTGCGCTGGTTCGAGGGCGTCGAGGCCTCCCTGACGCCGCAGCGGGTCGAGATTGCGCGGCGTATCCTGAGGGAAATTCTCGACCGGCTGCGGTTTCTGGACGATGTGGGGCTGGACTATCTGACGCTCTCCCGGGGTTCGGCAACGCTTTCGGGGGGCGAGAGCCAGCGTATCCGGCTGGCGAGCCAGATCGGTTCGGGTCTGACCGGGGTGCTGTATGTTCTGGACGAGCCGTCGATCGGACTGCATCAGCGCGATAACGAGCGCCTTCTGGGAACGCTGGATCGGCTCAAGCGGCTGGGCAATACGGTCATCGTGGTCGAGCATGACGAGGATGCGATCCGGGCTGCCGACTGGCTGATCGATATGGGGCCGGGTGCCGGGGCCCGGGGAGGACAGGTGATTGCGGTCGGTCGCCCCGAGGAGGTCGCCAGGAACACGGACAGCATCACCGGGGATTATCTGTCCGGCCGGAGAGTCATCCCCGTGCCCGAGAAGCGGCGCATGTGGGACCGGGACCGGATGCTCCGGCTGGTCGGTGCCACCGGGAACAATCTGCAGGATGTCACGGCGCAATTTCCGCTTGGCTGTTTCGTGGCGGTCACGGGCGTATCGGGCGGCGGGAAGTCCACGCTTGTGGTCGATACGCTCTACAAGGCGCTCTCGCGCGAGCTCATGGGCGCGAACCAGTCACCGCTTCCGTACAGGGCACTCGAGGGAGTGGGTCATCTCGACAAGATCATCGATATCGACCAGTCGCCGATCGGACGGACGCCGCGCTCGAATCCTGCGACCTATACGGATCTGTTCACGCCGATACGGGACTGGTTTGCCGAGCTTCCCGAGGCCAAGGCGCGGGGCTACAAGCCCGGGCGGTTCTCCTTCAACGTCAAGGGAGGGCGATGCGAGGCCTGTCAGGGCGATGGCGTTCTCAAGATCGAGATGCATTTCCTCCCGGATGTTTTCGTGACCTGCGATACATGCAAGGGCCAGCGCTATAATCGCGAAACGCTCGATGTGAAGTTTCGCGGCAAGTCCATTGCCGATGTTCTCGCCATGACGGTGGATGAGGCATTGCCCTTTTTCCACGCCGTGCCGCGTATCCGCGACAGGCTGGCGATCCTGCAGCAGGTGGGCCTCGGCTATGTCGCGCTCGGGCAGCAGGCGACGACCCTCTCCGGCGGGGAGGCGCAGCGCGTCAAGCTGTCGAAGGAACTGGCGCGTCGCGCAACCGGTAGAACGCTTTATATACTGGATGAGCCAACCACGGGATTGCATACGGAAGACGTCCGCAAGCTGCTGGAAGTGCTGCATGCGCTGGTGGATCAGGGCAACACGGTGCTGGTGATCGAGCATAATCTCGATGTGATCAAGACAGCGGACTGGTTGATCGATATCGGACCCGAAGGGGGCGATGGTGGCGGTCGGATCGTGGCCGAGGGGCCGCCGGAGACGATCGCAGCGACAGCCGGGAGCCATACGGGGCGTTTCCTGGCGCCTTTGCTTCCGCATCGGGCGTCCGGGGGCGACATCCGGACGGATGCCCCGGAAAAGACCGCCGGTCGAAAGAAACAGGCCGGGAAGCAGGTAACCCGGAAAGAGGGAGAGACGGAAAAAGCCGGGCGGCGTAAGCCAGCGGCACCTGCCACCCGCAAGCGGGTGGGACGATCATGACAGTCGTCGTTCCGTTCGTCGGACGGATTACCGGGCGGGAGCGTCGGGAAAGTCTCGACGCGCTCAATGCGAGGCTGCGCGAGATCCGGGTCATGCCGGTCGAGGACATGACCGAGGGGGAAAGACGAACGGCGCGTGTTGCAGTCGTCGCCAATCCCGATGTCGAGATGCTGCGTCGGCTCCCCATGCTGGAATGGGTGCAGAGTCTGTGGGCGGGTGTGGAGCAGCTGGTTTCGGAGTTGCCGCACGAGCGCATAAGAATCGTCCGGATGACCGATCCGCAGCTCGCGACCACCATGGCGGAGGCCGTTCTGGCCTGGACGCTCTACCTGCATCGCGACATGCCGCGTTATCGTGTTCAACAGGAGGAAGCGAGATGGGTCCAGCATCCTCTCGTTCTGCCCCGGGACCGTCCCATAGGCATTCTCGGCATGGGGCGGCTCGGTCTTGCCGCCGCGCGCAAGCTTGCCGAAAACGGTTTTCCCGTGACCGGCTGGAGCCGCAGACCATGGGCCGGAACGGAGTTCCGTGTCCTGAACGGGCCTTCGGGGCTGGAGGCTGTGTTACAGCAAAGCGCCGTGGTCGTGGTTCTTCTGCCGCTTACGCCCCAGACGCGGCATCTTCTCGATGACTGGCGGTTCGGGCAATTGAGGAAGGGAGCTGCGCTCATCAACTTCGCGCGTGGGCCGATTATCGACCGGGCTGCGTTGCTTCGCGCTCTGGATCGTGCGGATGTGGGTCACGCGGTGCTCGATGTCTTCGATGTCGAGCCGCTGCCGCCGGACGATCCTCTGTGGCGGCATCCTCGCGTGACCGTTCTGCCGCATATATCGGCACCGACCCGGACGGGGAGTGCTTCGGATCTCGCTGCCGCCAATCTTCAGCTTTTCTTCGATCGGGGGATCGTTCCGACCGGGATCGACCGAGAAGCCGGATACTGAGTCCCGATCCCTTCTGTCTCGTGCCGGTCAGCATTCCGCGCTCATTCCGACCTTGCTGCGGGGCATGGGTACGAACCCGGGGAGACGTTCGAGGCGGGACAGCCAGTGGCGTATGGCAGGATAGGGGATCAGGGAGACGTTGCCTTCGGGGGCGACGGCCACATAGCTGTATAGCGCGATATCGGCGATGGTCGGTGCGGGAGTTCCGGCAATCCAGTCGGTTGCGCCGAGCCTCTGTTCGATGACCTTCAGGGTCGTATGGGCAAGGGCGATCGCTTTTTCCGCGTCGTCCTGCGCGCCGAACAGGGTGATGAGTCGCGCCGTACAGACGCCATAAGCGATCTTGCCGGCAGAAACGGCGAGCCATTTCTGGATTTCTCCCTGCGTGCAAGGATCTTCGGGGTACCAGTGCGAAGGTCCTGTCTTGCGCGCGAGATAGAGCAGTATCGCGTGGGAGTCCGCTATGACGTGCTGGCCGTCAACGAGGACGGGAACCTCGCCGAACGGATTGAGCGCGAGGAAGTCCTTTTCCTTCTGCTGGCCCCTGGCAAGATCGACGGGGACGATCTCGAAAGGCAGGCCGCAAAGCGTGAGAAAGAGGGCGGCGCGATGCGAATGACCGGAAAGCGGGAAATGATAGAGCTTCATGGATGTCGTCCGGAAGAGGAGTCGAGAGGCTACCGGGTTCTATAAAATATACACCGGTAGAGTGGGATAATATTCGATGGCGCTTCTGTTTTTTCTCTTCTGGATGTCGGGAGGAGAGAGGAGAGGATTGCGATAAGGTGATTATTTCCCATTCTTCTTCCTGTGATAATCTCCGAAATGCGCATTCTGTTTTTGCGCGCTATGTATATAATTGTGAGAGTGAGTTGAATGGAGCGTCTCGGAGCGTTGCGGGTCTTCGTGACGGTAGCGGAGCATCTCAGCTTCAGCGAGGCAGCGCGAAGACTGCATCTGTCGCCGACGCGTGTGAGCCGCATCGTTGCCGATCTCGAGGCATCGCTTGGCGGGCCCCTGTTCGTCAGAACGACGCGTATGGTGCGCATGACCGAGAAGGGAGCGGAGTTCTTTCGTCGCTGTCGGGTGGGTCTGGGAGAGATCGACGGTGCCGTTGCGTTCATGCGTGACGAAAATGACGTGCCGGGCGGCGCCTTGACTGTGACGGCGCCGGTTCTTTTCGGTCGCTATCACGTCATGCCGATCGTCACCGAGCTTCTGGAGCGTTACCCATCGCTTTCGATAAGGCTATTGCTCTGCAACCGTGTCACGCAGATCGTCGATGAGGAGATCGATATTGCGGTGAGGATCGGTATCGTCCGGGATACAAGATTGATCCAGCACCAGGTTGGATCGGTCGAGCGCGTGTACACGGCGAGTCCGGCCTATCTCGGACGATATGGAATGCCGCAATCGCTTTCCGAGCTGCGCCGACATCGGGTGATTGCAATCGAGAACGATCTGAGGGAGCGGGCCGGAGGCGTATCCTCCATTCTCGCGCGGGGGCTTGTGATGCCTCGCCTGGTCGTGACCGATGTGGAGGCAGGAATAGAGGCGGCGCTCGACGGTCATGGGATCGTCAGTACCCTGTCCTATCAGGTGGCAGGGTTGCTGGCGGAGGGGCGGCTCGAGCGAATTCCCCTGGAGGATCGGCCGGAGCCGCTTCCCGTCTCGATTCTCTTCCGGAATACGACCCGCAATGCGCCCAATATCCGTGCATTCGTCGATCTCGCGCGGGACCGTCTGAGGCATTTCGGCCGGATGGAGACGAGGGTCGAGCCGAGAGTCGAGACGAGGACGGACTAGATCCGACCGGGTCGGTCGGGTTCGCCGGACGCTCGATGGCGTGACGACCCCGACCGAGCTCGGGCGGTCATTGCATGGGCATCGGGGCAAGTTTCTTGCCCGAGGCGGCAGAAGGCGCCGAAGGGGCCTGGGTCGAGAGATCCTCGAACGCTTCGGGGTTCTGGGAGATGTTCACTCCGCCCACAGGTTGCGGATGATGCAGGTTGTCATATTGCAGCGGGGTGATGGACAGGGTCTGATCCATTGTCGGCAGAAGCTTGACGTTCCAGCCGCCACCCAGTGCGCGGACGAGACCGACATCGGCCTGATAGAGGCGCGTTGCCACCTCGATCTGATGGATGCGTACCTGCAGGGTCTGGACCTGGGCGAAGATGGCTTCGAGATAGGTGCCAACTCCACCCTGATACAGGGTCATGGTCATGTTCTGCGTTGAGAGCGTGGCCTCGACCGCCTTTTGCAGCGTCCGGTTTTCCTGGTCGAGCCGGCTGGTCCGCGACAGGCCGTCCTCGACCTCGCGGAAGGAGTCCAGAACCTTGCTGCGATAAGCGTCACGCGTCTCGCGATAGGCAGACCATGCATGCTGCAACTCGGCGCGTCTCAGGCCACCTTCGAAGATAGGAAGCTCGAAGGATGCGCCGTAGGACCAGAGGGAGTTGGCGAGATTGGCGAGATCGAAGCCATTCTGCGCGAAACCGCCTCCGGCCTGAAGAGAGACATGGGGGTAGAACGCGGCTCGCGCGATGCCGATCTCGCGATTGGCCTGTGCCATCTCGCGTTCGGCGCTCGCAACGTCCGGCCGGCGCTGGAGGAGTTCCGAGGGAATGCCGGTGGGGATATGGGGCTGACGGAAGCCCATGACCTGCGTCGGCTCGATATGGAACGACGAGGGAGAGGCGTTGGTGAGAATGGCGATCGCGTGCTCGGTGACTTCGCGTGCGGCCTGTACGTCGAGACGGGCGGCCTGGGTCGAGTAGAGCTGAGCCTGTGCGCGAGCGACGTCGAGCCGGGGTGCGGCCTGATGTTCGAGCTGGTTCTGCGTGATCTGAAGCGCTTTCTGGTAATAGCCGATCGACTGGTCGTAGATCGCGATCTGGGCGTCATAGCCGCGCAGCTGGACATAGGCGGAAGCGAGCTCGGCCTGCAGGCTCAGGCGGGACATCGCGAAATCCGCCGCTTTCTGCTGTGCGAACTGCTTCTGCGCGCGGACGTGGTTGCGGATGGCCGACCAGAAATCCGGCTCCCATGACGCGAGGCCGTGATATTCCTCGTCGGTTTCCGTGATGTTGCCCTTGTAGCGGAACAGACGATCCGCCGACTGCTTGTTGTCGAACGCTCCGGCGCCGAGGGCGAGATGGGGGAGCAGCTCGGACCGGGCCTGGACCACCAGCGCACGCGCCTGGATGAAGCGCTCTGCCGCGGCCTGGAGATCGGGATTGGAGGCGGTCAGCGTCGCTTCCATCCTGTCGAGGAGCGGATCGTTGAACAGTTTCCACCAGTCCCTCGGCAGGACCGTGTCGGCAGGCATGGCCTGCGCGAACGGTGCCTGGCCGTGCCAGCTCGAGGGAACGATGAAGGTCGGGGGCTTGTAGGCCGGGGCGAGGTCGCAGGCTGACAGTCCGAAAGTTGTCACGACCGTGCTGCAGGCCAGAGCCAGTTTCCTGAGATGATGTAAGGTCATTCCGAAGATCCGAATCCGGACTGGTTGTAGCCGCGCTCTGGTGTGGTGATGTGGACCTTGTCACCTTCGAGAAGATCGGCCGGCGGGTTGGCGATGATACGATCCTTGGGCGAGACGCCTGCCTGGATCTCCGTCGAGGTATCAGCCATACGCCCGATCGTCACGTTCTGGAAATGCACGGTGTTGTCGTCCTTGACGATCACGACCTGCATTCCCTTCTCCTGGAAGACGAGCGAGGAGGTTGGAACCTCGTAGAGATGCGCCGCCTCGTTATGGGCCTTGAGGGCCACGGAGGCGAATGTGCCCGGCCACATGACCTCTCCGGGGTTTTCCATGGTGAATTCGGAAGTCACGGTACGTGTGTTGGGGTCGTATCCGCGGGCCGTTGTCAGGAAGTTGGCCTTGAATTTCCGGTCCCTGAACTGCGGCACGCTGACTTCGGCGGTGATGTCGGGCTGGAGGATATAGGAAAAGACCTCCGGTACCGAGATGAACAGACGCAGCTTGTGGACGTCGGCGACCGTGAAAAGCTCGGAAGCGGAGCCCGTCGCGTTGAGATTGCCGCCGCCATTATGGACGTAATCGCCGACATTGATGCTGCGTGAGGTGACGATGCCATCGAAGGGCGCGACGATGGTCTTGAACTTCTCGAGCGCCGCGAAATGATCGACATTGCGCTGGGCAGCGTCGACCTCGGCCCGTGCCGATTGTTCGTTTGCGTTCGATACGGAGACGGACTGCCCCGAGACGGACTGGGACTTGCCCATTGCCCGCCAGCGCTGGGCCGTTACGGCGGCCAGATTGTATTTCGCCATCACGGATTTGAGGTTTGCCTGTGCCTGGGCGTATTGCGCATCGAGGGCAGGCGCGTTGATTTCGGCGAGCGCGTCGCCAGCCTTCACATGCGCGCCGTAATCCTTGAACCACATTTTCACGTAGCCCGAGACCTGCGGATAGATCGGCGCCTGATACCATGCGTCGATATTGCCGGGCAGCGTCAGTGCGACCTTGTCCGGTGACTGGATGGGATTGATGACGGCGACGTCCGGGACGGCATTCTCGGCAGTTTCGGTAGCGAGCGCCTGTTCATGATGCACGCGGCCCACGACGAGGACGCCGACCCAAAGCGCGAGGACGCATCCTCCCGCAATGGCGATGATCTTGGGGGAGGTGGCCATTAGACGGTTTCCTTCTGGCGAGCGGAGCGGTTGTGCAGGATCGCGTAGACGCAGGGGACGAAGAGCAGTGTGGAGATGGTGGCGACGATCAGTCCGCCTATGACGGCGCGGCCGAGAGGCGCGTTGGTCGAGTTGGACGTGGCCATCGGGATCATGCCGACGATCATGGCCAGGGCGGTCATGATGACAGGGCGGATACGACCGTATCCTGCCTCGATGGCGGCACGCAGCGCGTCACCGTGAATCTCGAGACGCTCACGGGCGAAGGATACCACGAGGATCGAGTTGGCCGTGGCTGTGCCCATGCACATGATGGCACCGGTCAGGGCAGGAACCGACAGGCGCGTGCCGGTCAGGAACAGGGCCCAGGCGATGCCGCCGAGCGCACCCGGAAGTGCCGTGATGATGATGAACGGGTCGAGCCAGGACTGGAAGTTCACGACGATCAGCAGGTAGATCAGGACGATCGACACGCCGAGACCGAAGACGAGCTGGGCGTAGGCGCCATGCATCGTGGTTGCCTGTCCGTGCACGTCCACGGCGGTGGAGCGGGGCAGGTTGGGCGCGTCCTTCCTGATGGTATCGTTGACCTTGTCGAGTACGGAGCCGAGATCGGTGCCTTCGACGTTCACATAGATATCGATTTCCGACATCGAGTTGTAGTGCGAGACCTCGCCCGGCGTCCCGGTGGCAACGACATCGGCGATCGCACCGAGGAGCTGGGTCTGGTCGGTGGGGTCGCCGTCTCCCTTGTCTACGGGAATCGTCAGAAGATCGTTCAGATGGGTCAGCTGATCCTGCGACGTGTAGATATTGAGCGGGAAGGTGACGTTATCGACCGGATCGAGCCAGAATTGCGGGTCGACGACGACGGAGCCGGACAGGGTGAGCAGCTCGTTCGTGGCGAGGTCGCTCTCGCTCAGACCGGTTGCCTGACTGAATGTGCGGTTGCCGTTGACCATCAGGGTCGGGGTCGACATCGTTTGCTGGATGACGACATCCGCGGTTCCGGGGATCTGGCGTATCTTGCCGATCAGATGTTTGGCGTAATTGTAGTTCGTGCTGGAACTCGGGCCGGAGAGCTGGATATCGATCGGTGCGGCGGAACCGAAATTGAGGATCTTGTTCGTGAGATCCGCAGGCTGGAAGGTGAATACGGTGCCGGGGAAGCGACGCGACAGATCCTTGCGCAGAACGGCGCGGTAATCCCAGACGGGCGATTCCTCGTCCTTGAGAGCGATGGTGAGGTCGCAATCCTGTGTGCCGACCGTCGGGGTCGGGATGAAGGCCTGGTTGTGCGGGCCTTCCGGCAGACCGCAATTCGAGATGATATTCTCGACCTTGCCCGGCAGGTCCTGATGGATGCGATCATCGACCAGGGCTGCGATGCGCCCGGCGACCTCGATCCTGGTGCCGAGCGGCGCACGCATGTGCATCTGCAGGGCGCCCGATTTCACTTCGGGGAAGAAGTCGCGGCCTGCAACGCTGTAAAGCCCCATCGACAGGAGGGATACGGCAAGGAATACGCCGACGAAGGCCTTGCGACGGTCAATGCATCGCGTAAGCAGCGTGTTGTAGTGCTCGCGGAACGCGTTGAACCGATGCTCGAAGCCCCGCTGGAACCGGCCGAAGAAGCCCTTCGGCGCGGGCGCATGGTCGTCATGACCGTGCTCGTGATGGATCTGACCGGCGAGCAGGAATTTCGCCATGGTCGGAACCAGCGTCCGGGACAGGATGAACGATGCGATCATGGCGAACATGATCGCCAGAGCCATGGGCATGAAGAGGTAACCCGCAACGCCCGACAACTCGAAGAGAGGCAGCCAGACGATACAGATGCAGGTGGTCGATACGAAGGTCGGGATGACGATCTGATTGGCCGCGTCGATGATCGCGAGTTCGAGATCCTTGCCCATTTCGAGATGGGTATCGATGTTCTCGATCATCACGGTGGCATCGTCGACGAGAATGCCGACGGCCAGTGCCAGACCGCCGAGTGTCATGATGTTGATCGACTGTCCGGCCCAGCCCAGCCCGATGATGGAGCAGAGAATGGCCAGGGGGATCGACGTGGCGATGATGACCGTCGAGCGCCATGAGCCGAGAAAGAGAAGCACGACGATACCGGTCAGGAACGACGCCGTGACCATTTCGCGCACGACGTCCTTGATCTGATCCTTCACCAGGACCGATGCGTCGGAGAGGATGGAGACATGGACATCGGGCGGCAGGATGGCGCGCAGGCGGGGCAGCAGGGCCTTGGTGGCGGCCACGACGTCGAGTGTCGAGGCGGTGCCGCCTTTCTGGGTGATGACTTCGACACCCTGACGTCCCTTGACGAGCACCAGATTGGTCTGGGGGTGACCGCCGCGATAGACGTCTGCGACATCACGGATATAGATCACCGCATTCCCCACGCGCTTGACGGGGATGGCTGCGATTTCCTCCATCGATTCGGGGGCGGCGTTGGTCTGGACCATCCAGTCCGTCGCATCGATTTTCTGGTCGCCGGCAGGGAGAACGATGTTCTGTGCGGTCAATGCGGCTTGTACGTCGGCGGCGGAGAGATGATGGGCGCGCAGCTGCTTCTGGTTCAGGGAGATCATCACGAAGCTGTCCATGCCGCCATAAGGATGGGCGACGACGGCGCCGGGGACGGTTGCCAGAAGGGGGCGGACGCGAATGACCCCGAGCTTGAACAGATCGGAAGGAGTCTGTTTTTCGGATGTGATCTGCAGGGCGATGACGGGAACCTGAGACGGGTTCAGGGCCACGATCATGGGAGCCGGCACCTTGGGGGGGAGGCCGAGGAGGATCGTCTGGGCGATGGACGTGACCTCAGCCTCGGCCGTTCCTATCGGGGTGCCGGGCTGGAAGTAGATGTTGACGATCGAGCGCCCGTAATACGAGTTCGACTCCATATGCTCGATGTTCTGCACGGTCGTCGTGACAGCGAGCTCGAAATTATAGGTTATACGCCCCGCGAACTGCTCCGGAAGCAGACCCGGATAGGTCCAGATAACGGCGACCACCGGTACCTTGATTTCCGGGAACACGTCTGTGGGCGTCTTGAAGATCGACATGATCCCGAACATCAGGATCAGGATCGAGAAGACGACGAAGGTCAGGGGCCGCCTGAGGGCAGTTACGACGATGGCGTTCATGAATTCATGAGCTCTCTTCTCGTACGAAGGGGAGGAGCCTTACGGCAGATTTCTGTTTTTCATTAATCCGATTTAAGATTTAGATAATGAAAACGACATGGATGCGCCGCACATTACTTATCCGGACTACTCATATTGGGATATTAGAGGCGCAGACATAAAATGTCGCATAAATGTTGTTTTACAAAGGATTTCAGACACAGCCATCTATACGAACTGTGGCAAAAAGCCATTCTAGAATCTTGACATTATGGCTCAATGCCATTAAAAACACGTTAATCGTCCAGAAGTCGGATTGGCTTCAAGGCGCAGCTGGCCGGTTGGTGCTGAGCAATTCGCGGTGGCGCGAGGCATGGGGAACGACAGGAATTTCTCGAAATTTCTTTTGTTCTTGTTTTGTTCTTGCTGCGTACCACACCACGCGCTATGTCTGCCAACGAAGAAGGCTGTGTTCTGGATGTGTGATGAAAACAAGGATGCTACGAATGCTCCCGATCTGGTCTCCTGGGCGTCTATGGCGTGTCGCAAGGCGTGTTTTTGCCCATGTGCGACGCCGTGTCCTGCTGCTGGAGCACCAACTCTGGGTGCAGAGCTGCCAGGCGGAGAGCCATTTCCTCGTCCGTACGACCGTTCAGAACGCCCTTCAGCAGAAAATCGGTCGAGACGCGAAGGCGATTAGACAGGGCCATGATCAGAAAGACGCTGGGTGCCCTGTCTCCTTTCTCGATCTTGTTCAGGGTCGATGCATCGACGCCTAGGAGGCGCGCGCACTCGCTCTGATTGGGAAAGACGAGCTCTCTCGCCCAGGTGATCCTTCGGCCAATGGCGCATTGAACGATCGTGAGGGAGTCAGGGCGTTTGTGTTTGGCCATGGGACATTCATAGCAATGGCTCATTGCCAAATCCAGTGGGTAATTTGTGATGTGTCTGGTTTGCCTAGATCTATGGCAAATAGCCACAGAAAGACGTGCATCAGGGAGATGTAGCATGGGTGTCCTGACCGAAAACTCTCGCCGGACGGTCTCCTCGCGCGATCTGGTGCGCCTCCTGCATGAGGCGCGGATCAAGATGCGGCCGGATGTTTTCGCGGGACAGGCATCTGGGCCGCTCCGTCCTGCTCCGCGGTGCAGCGATTTCGAGCGCGAGGAGAACGAAGCCCTCCCTGCAGGTCATGCGGTGAGCTGGGGAGCCCTGTGGAGCGATGAGGCAGCGCCTCCCTCCTATGTCGATGCGCTTTACGGCCGGTTCGATCGTATCGTGCAACGGTGACGCGGCGGAGCCTGTCAGGAGAAAGATCATCATGACTCAAACTTGTGGCGAGCGACCTGTCGAGGGGGATAACGCGCCGACGCCCGAGCGACTCCGGCACAGCGCGTTTCGCGTCGACGGCGAGTCTCTCCGGGTCGTGACTTCGGTTCGGCGGTTATACGAGGCGGGGGAGATCGGCGATGACGAGGTTGCCGCGGCGCAGCGCTGGCGATGCGAGGTCGAGTACGCCGAGCTGGGGATCGTCGATGCGGACCGTCATGGGCTCGATCGATACGAGAAGGGCGATGTCCATACCTGGATGCTCGGGCGCGGACGGTGCCGCGAACGGCTTCGGCATATCCGGGAGGTGCTGGGGACGACGATCCATATAAGGATCGAGATGATGCTGCTGCATGAAATGAGCTTGTCCGCAATGGCTCAGCTCGTTTTCCCGAACCATGCCAGAGCGGTGGGCCGCAGCAGGGTCGCGGCGCAATGCGCTTTGGCGCTCGAAAGGCTGGGAGAGTTTTATAGAAATAAAAGAGATTGACTTTATAATAATGAAATAGTATAAATAGTACATAATAAGAAAACTGAAAATGATAATCCGAGAAGCTAAAGCCGGTCATATCGTTTTCTGTCGTACTTCATATTACCTGATCGTCAGCCTCCATAACCCGGCCGTTCTGTTGTGTCCGTTCGTTCGGGTATCCGAACCTCGGCACCGGGGCGATATTCATCTGGAATGGGTCGAGATGACGCAGGCCAATCTGCCCTGGCTCGATATGCGTGTCCGGGCCGTTCCATGCTGGCGCGTTCCTGCCGAACTGGTTTTCGTGGGGAGGGCTCCGCCCGCGCTTCTCGAGCGTGTCACGCGCCGACTCGTCGAGGAAATGAGGCAGACGGACCGGTATCCGGGCAGAGGGTTTCAGGGAGTGAAGCGACGATCTGTGCAACCGGCAAGGAAATGGGGCCAAGATGGGACCACGGCTCAAGACACGGGGAGGGCCAAAGGGGGGGACCCTGAAAGCCCTGTTCCTAGAGCATCTTCGCAAGACGGGGAATGTTTCCGAGGCGGCTCGCGCAGCCGGAATCGATCGGAAGACCGCATATAACTGGCGACGGCAGGATGAAGCTTTCGGCGATCACTGGAGAGAGGCGCTCGAGGAAGCGACGGATCTTCTCGAGGCTGAGGCGCGTCGCCGGGCGATCGACGGATATGACGAGCCGATGCTTCATGCGGGGCGTCTGATCTGCGATCCGGAAGGACGTCCGGTCATGCGCAAGAGATATAGCGACGGTCTGTTGCGCATGTTGTTGCGGGCGCACCGGCCGACCCGGTTCAGGGAGGCGCGGATCGTGGGCGAGGATAGCCTGCCGATCCTGACGAAGGACGATGAACACCTCTAGGGAGGCGTTTCGCCTGACGCCGATCCAGGAACAGGCGAACCGCCTGCTTGCAGGCGAGGCACGTCACATCTTTCTGAAAGGGGGGTCGCGCTCGGGCAAGACATTCGTGCTTCTGCGGGCGATGATCGTGAGGGCTTTGCGTGTATCCCGCTCGCGTCATGGGGTATTCCGGCATCGTCAGATCGCGCTGCGAGCGAGCGTTATCCAGGACACGTTTCCCAAGGTGATGCGCTGCTGCTTTCCGGAGACGCGCTACCGTTGGGACGGCAGCAGCAACCGGGCCGTGTTCCGGAACGGCTCGTCGATTCTCTTTGGAGGACTCGACGATGCAGGTCGAACCGAGAAAATTCTCGGACTCGAATTCGCGACGATCTATCTGAACGAGGCGAGCCAGATCAGTTACGCCGCGCGGAACATGCTGCTTACGCGCCTGGCGCAGCGCAGTGCACTCAGGACGCGCGAATATATCGATGCGAACCCGCCTACGACCGATCACTGGCTTTATGCCCTGTTCGAAGCGGGGATAGAGCCGCGTTCGGGAATGCGGGTGGCCGATCCCTCCCTGTATGCGACGATGCGGCTCAACCCCGCGGATAACAGGGACAATCTGAGCGATACGTACCTGCAGCAACTCGAGGCGTTGCCGGAGCGGGAGCGAAAGCGGTTCCTGCTTGGCGAATACCTTACGGTTATCGAAGGGGCGCTCTGGCGGCTCGATATGATCCGCCGCGAGGCACCTCCGGATGAAGCGGGGCACGCGGCCCTGATTGCGCGTATGCGAAGAATCGTCGTTGCCGTCGACCCTTCGGGCGCTTCCGGACCGGGAGATATCGGCGCTGACGAGATCGGGATCGTCGTGGCCGGGGTGGATGCCGAAGGAATCGGGCATGTGCTGGAGGATTGCTCGATACGGGACAGCCCGATGGGCTGGGCGCGTCGTGTCGTGACGGCCGCCGCCCACTGGAGGGCGGACCGGATCGTGGCCGAGCGCAATTTCGGCGGTGCTCTGGTCGAGGCGACGTTGCGCAGTGTCGATCCGCAGGCGGCGTTGCTCATGGTGACGGCGTCTCATGGCAAGGTCGCACGTGCGGAGCCGGTTGCGGCGCTCTACGAGCAGGGACGGGTGATCCATCACGGACGTTTTCCCGAGCTGGAATCGCAACTCTGCCTGTTTTCGTCCCGGGGTTTTGGCGGAGCGACCTCTCCGGATCGCGCAGATGCGCTGATCTGGGCTCTCAGCGAACTGATGATCATGCAGAAACCGGGCAAGGGGCAATGGCATGATCAGGGCTGGTTTTCTCTCTCACGATGAAGGAATGCTCATGGACTGGTTGTCGTTGCAGAGACGTTATCCGGTCGCACCGGGAATGACGGCGCGCGCGGCGCGTCTGCTGGCGTTGCAACGCGTCCTGGACGGAACGCAATACGACATTCTGCCCTATCCTTTTGCCACCGAGAGAAACCCGTCCGGAGAGTATATTCCTCTTTCCCGGCGTCGGCCTTCGGTCAGGACGAATTTGTGCCGCACGGTCGTGGACGAGGCGGTTTCGCTTCTTTTCGGGGATACGCACTGGCCTCTGGCGGTGGGAGCGCGAGCGGCCACAGCGGAGGCGCTGAACCGGTTTGCGGTCGAAGCGGGTCTCCCGGCTCTGATGATGCAGGCGGCCATACGGGGATCGGTGGGATCTGCCGCCCTGTTGGTTGAGTGTTTCGACAACCGCTTGCGCATCGGGTTGCTGGACACCGCCCATCTCGTTCCACGCTGGGACAATGCGGGCGCTCTGGTGGAGGTGACCGAACGGTTTGTCGTGACCGGGGAAGAACTGGCTGCTCATGGCTATGACATTGCCTCCCCGGAGCGCGAAACCCGGTTCTGGTGGCAGAGGCGATGGACGCGAAACGGGCTTCTCGCTTTCGTGCCGGTTCCTGTCGGGGGAGAGGAAGCGGAGGTGGAGGATCCGTCCCGCAGCATTTCTCACTGTTTCGGGTTCGTGCCGATCGTCTGGATCCGTAATCTGGGTGTCTCCGGTTCTGACGATCCGGAGGGGGAATGTTCTTTCGAAAAGGCGATCGATACGGTCATAGAGGCCGATTATCTTCTGTCCCAAGCCGGTCGCGGGCTCAAATACGGATCCGATCCGACGCTCGTTCTGAGAACGCCCGATGGTGTCGAAGGTCTGGCGCGCCAGGGCGGAGCGGCATCGGCCCTCACGCTGCCACCGGAGGGGGATGCCAAACTGCTCGAGATCAACGGTGCGGCCGCAGGGGCCGTGCTGGCCCATTACAGGGAGCTGCGTCAGCTCGTTCTGGAGCAGCTGCACGGAAACCGCATGCATGGCGACAGGCTGAGCGCGCCGCAATCGGGGCGGGCCATGGAGTTGATGTGTCAGCCTCTGATCTGGATGGCCGGGCGTATGCGTTCTGCCTATGGGGAAGGCGGGATCCTGCCTCTTTATCGCATGATCTGCCAGCTTTCGACGATCGTGCCGGGAGGGGTGACGATCGGTGAGACGATGTTCAGCGATCTGGATCCTGCGGGGCTCTCTCTGCACTGGCCCTCCTGGTTCACGGCGGACGAGCAGGAGCTTCTTCCGCTCGCCCGCGGGTTGGATGTTGCCATATCGAATGGATTGCTGAGTCGGGAGACGGCCTCACGACTCTATGCGAGCGCGGCCGGAATCCCCGATCCCGCCTCGGAGTGGAAGAAGATCGTGGCTGCGGAAGCGGCGGAACGATCATCCGGAGAAGAGAATGGACATGGTGGAGGATATCGATGCGCTACGTGCACGTCTTGCTGAGGATATTGCTGAGCGCGCTTCCCTCGTACAGGCGCATGAGGCGGCACTCGCGGAGGTGAGACGCGAGGCGCAGGAGCGTCTGCTCGAAATGGCCCTGCGCTTCGGTGCAGAGCGGATGGGTGCCCATGATCCGGACGCCGTTCTCGCGCTCATGGACCGGAGCGAGGTGAGCTGGTCGGAGTCCGGGGAGCCGATCGGCGTGGAGGCGGCCCTGAGCCGGACGCGGGAGGCGAGACGCTATCTGTTCCGCGACGAGGCGGCGAATCATGGCGAACGACATCGTCTCGGTCAGGGGGCCGCACCGAAGCCTGCGCCTGCCCGGAGGCAGGACGCGCGGGCGCTTTCCGAGCAGGATTATCTGGTGCGCAAACGCCAGTTTCTTGCCGGACAAATCTGAGTTTACTGGCGGGAGATGACGACAGAATGGGTATCGAGAATTTTCCTGAGCAGCTTCGCGCGGCAATCCAGCAGGGCTTTCTTGCCCGGGAGTTCGAAGCCGGGCTGAATGCGCGGCTCGGATTTCGGGCGGTTGCCGATCGGGAGATCTTTCCGAACGCGATCGGAGAGACGCTGACCAAGACGCGCCGGAGTCTCAAGGCGCCCGTGATCGAGCCATTGCTCGCCACCGGCAATACGAATTTCGATAACGGACTTTCGCCGAGCGGCTGGTCGATCGAACAATATACGCTCAGCATCAATCAGTATGGCGACACCATCGATCTGAACATGGTGACGACGGGGATCGGCATTGCATCGCAGTTTCTGGCGAATGCCCAGACCAATGGCATGCAGGCGATGCAATCGCTGGACAGGCTCGCGCGAAATGCCCTTTTCGGCGGTGTTCCGGGGGGCGTCGGAGGCTATCTGGGGGGAAATACCCGGGTAACGGTATCGGCTGACTCGGATACATACGGGATCGCTGTCGACGATATTCGCGGTTTCCAGTCGATGATCGTTGCCGGACAGGTGAGACCCGTCGCCGGAGGGCCCGGTATGACCGTGACGGTCGGCGGAGGGGTCTATACGCTTGTCGATGCCATACCGGATAACCGGTCGCGCTCGACCGCGCCGGGTGGAGTGTCGGGCGAATTGCGATTTTCGACCGAGGTGTCGGCCGCAGACGGGCGTGCGGGCAATGCCGTCATTGCATCGACGGCACCGCTGGTCCTGCGTCCGAACGGAAAACGGACGACCGCCGATCTGTCTCCCGCCGACGGGGATACGCTGGGGATACAGCATGTGCTTGCCGGTGTGGCGTCGCTGCGGCGCAACAACGTACCGATGATCGACGGCGCCTATAATTGCTATCTCGACGATCTCCAGCTGCTGTCTCTCTTCCGGGATGCCGATTTCAAGTATCTCTATCGCGGCGCCTATGGATCGGAAGAGTATCGATCGGGACAGATCATCGAGCTTCTGGGTGTTCGCTTCGTGCCGACGACCGAAGCGCCGCAGCAGGCGTCGCTCGGCGGAGGGCCTGTTCATCGCGCCCTGCTTCTCGGTCAGGGGGCTCTGGTGGAGGGCGATTGCGCCTGCACCGGACAGAGCGATATTCCCGATGCCGAACGCGCGCTCGTCGAAATGGTCGATGGCGTGGCGATGGTGACGCGTGAACCTCTGGACCGGCTGAAGCAGATCATTGCGCAGTCCTGGTACTGGATCGGCGGGTTTGCGCTGCCGACCGACATGACTGCCGATGCGTCGATCATCCCGACAGCGACCAACGCCTATCTCAAGCGGGGCGTCGTCATCGAGAGTCTCGGTACGGATGCGACGGGATACGGTCCGTGAGCGATCGGCGGCGGGATCGGAGCGGTCCCGTCTCGTCGGCTCCCCTGAGCGAGGACGAGAAGACCGAGTTGCGCCGCTTCTGCGGTTATGCGGCTCTCGGTGACGCGGCGACCGGCGAGAGTTCCTGGCGCTTCTTCCAGAGCGCAGGGGTTCTGGAGTGGCGGCTCAGGACGCTCTCGGAGGCGGAAAACAAGCGTATACGATCGCTTCTCAAAACTGTTTTGCAGATGGAGCAGGCCGTCATATCCGCGTCCGAGTCCCTCGATACGCAGGCCGTTTCGGTCTGGACTCGTAACAGTCGCGAAATGGCGGAGCGCACGAACCTGTTTACCTGGTGGCGTCGTCGCCTCTGCGGTTTTCTTGGTGTGGCACCCGGACCGGATCTGCAGGAACAGGCGTCCATCCTTATCTGAACGGCGGAGTCACCGGCATGAGATACGCAGAAGAACGTGTCGTCTCCGGCTTTGCGCGCGTTGCGCGCCGTCTGGGTGCGATCGGGGATCATTTCCGTGTCGCAGATCCCCTCGACATATTGGGGAACAGGATCGGACAGCCGTCTCTGTGTTTCGATATCGATCCGGCATTCCGTCTGCGCAGAACGCGTATGTGGGGGCGACCGACGCTCTATCTGGCGAGCGATGCGCAGGATGTGAGGATCGGGGATATTTTCGGTCTCGACGGGCGATTTTTCTTTGTGACGGAGCGCGAAAGCTACAGGCCGTTCCTCTGTATCGCATGTACCCATCGTGTTTCGCTGCATGGTATGCAGGGGCGGGAGGAGACGCGGGTGTCGCGATGTCCTGTCAGCCTCGTGATGAGTGGCCGGGGTGAGGAATGGCGGAGCGGGATGCCCGGCTCCACCCGGCCGGGCAGTTATCTGATGCACATGCCGCTTCTGCCGGGCGTTTGTCTCACGCCTTACATGCGCATGGAGGATGAGCGTGGCATGCGTTATCTCATCGATGCCGTCGAGATGTCGCAAAACGGGATAAGAGCGGTCGCCTCGATGCAGCAGATATGACGATGATGACGCTTTCGCATGTCGCGCGCAGTCTTGCCTTCTGGTGCGCTGCGCAATTCGAGACGGTCGCGCCCACCTCGTCTTTCTGGCGCGCGCATGAGGTGATGTTCCGGGCGGGTCCGGTGATGCCCTCGGATCTCTTTGCCGACCCTTCGCTGCGGGAGAAGGGACATGTCGTCGCTTTCGAGGCCCTCGCCGGGAAGGGCGAGATGCTGATGACCCCTCTTGGGGGCGGATGGCGGGAAACGCTCCGGATTCTCCCTGTCGTGGGATTGACGATCGGGGACGGACGGGCCCGCGTACGGATGGATGCGGTCCGACCGGCTCCGGGTCTCGTCTCGCTGATGTGGCGGGATGCAGGGGGGGCGTGTCGAAGCGTTCGTCATGTGGCGGATACGGGGGAGGAGCCCAGCCATATTGCCTCAAGCCTTGCGTCCATGCTGGGCGCTGGGGCCGTATCGGACGGACCTGACGTGCTGGTGCCGCGGGGGACCCTCACGGGATCCTGCGCCGGATACGGGCGCTCATCCCGGCTCGTGCGTCGTCAGAGCCGGGTTTTCAGGATTTCTGTCGTATCGGGAGACGATCGTCTCTGCCCGGCACTCATCGACCTTCTGACAAGCGTTCTGCTGCCCGACGACTGGGTTCCCCTCGTCGATGGACAACAGGCGCAGATCGCGTTGCGTGGAGAGAGCATCCAGGATGCCATGCAGACGGAAGGACTGTATCGCCGGGAGATTCATGTCGGGATGATCTGGGATCAGTTCCGCTCGGTCTGGTCGCCCCAGATGGTGGCTGGCGGCGGCTGGCTCGGCGCGCAGGGAGGCGATATCGGGATCGCTCCGGTTCCGGACGAGATGGGCGCGGGCGTACCGCAGGAGGCACTCGAGGCCATGGCGACGGCCCTGGAGATGCCACACGCCTATCGTGCACTGAAAACCGACCGCTACGGCACCGTCTGTCGCGCTGATACACCCGATCCGGGCGGGTCCGGCCTGGGCGGGATCGTCTGAACGCGCGCCGACGCCGGAGAGATCGGAAAGACATCAAGCGTCTTCGCAAGAGGCGCGATCGGGCGGGAACGCCCCGGACCTCGTTCAATGAAGAGAAGGATCATCCATGCCACAGCTATTGCAGGCAGGGGGCCTGAATACGGCTGCCTTGCAGGTGCCGGACCTCTATGTGCAGATCGCCCAGCCTGAGACGCTGCTCGTGGCCGGTCTGGCTTCCGGACGTCTTGGTATTGTCGGGACAGCGTCCTGGGGGCCGGTGAATCGCCCGGTTATCGTAGGAAACGTTTCCGCCTGTCGTGAAGCGTTCGGCGGCAAGCGGGCATGCGCTTCCAATCTCACGCTCGCTGTCGATATCGCCGTGCATCAGGGCGCGAATGCGTTCTGTCTGGTTCGTGTCACCGATGGGAGCGATCGCGCGGCTGCCGGTATGCTGGGGGGCATCAGAATCAGCGCCGCCCTTACCGGGCAGGCGGGAAACGGGATCCGGATCAATCTTGTCAGACAGAGCTATCGCGATGGCCTGTTCGTTCTGACCGTTGCGCATGAAGATCTCGGAAGCACCGCCTATTCGGGAGCGGACTGGTCGGCGCTTGCAACTGCCGTGGCGGCCGATGCACAGGCGCTGATCCGGATCGATCAGCCCCCGGAAAGCGTCGACATCGAGGCAGGCTCTCTGGAGCTCGCGGGTGGAACCGATGGCGAGGCGCCGTCGGCATACGCCTTTCTGGGCGATGGTGGGGCAAGGACGGGCATGTATGCGCTGTCCGGACAGGGCTGTTCGATTGCAACGCTTGCGGGAGTGACCGAACCCGCGATCATGCCACGGCAGCTCGCGTTCGGAGAGGCGGAGGGCGTCTATATGATCGCTTCCGGACCGAGAGACGAGACGCTCGAACAGGCGGTGCAGAGCAAGGCGACGCTAGGGTTGTGGTCTCATGCCTTCAAATACATGTTCGGCGACTGGCTCTGGTGGAACGACGACGTTCTGGGTCTGCAGCTTGCCTCGCCGGCGCTTTTTGCGGCGGGCAAGCTGGCGGCGTTGTCTCCCGAGCAGTCGGGTCTCAACAAGCCGCTGGGCGGAATTATCGGCAGTCAGAGAAACGGGCTGGACAGGACACGTTTCGGCTACGCCGCAGCCGAACTCGGCGTGCTGATCGAAAACGGAATCGACGTGATCTGCAACCCTTCTCCGGGGGGGCAATACTGGTCGCTTCGCTCCGGCCATAACAGCGCGCTGAAGGCGGGGATCCAGAGCGACGCCTATACGCGATTGACCCATTATCTGGCGCGATCGCTTGCCGGAACGATGGGGCAGTATGTCGGTGCCGTGATCAATGACACGCTTTTCGGCAATATCAGGGCGTCGCTGCTCGGGTTCCTGTCAGAATTGCTCTCCCAGGGGATTCTCGGGGTGACCGGAGGTCGATTGCCTTACGCGGTGATTTGCGATGCGGGCAACAACCCGCAGGAGCGTATCGCGACGGGTTATGTCCGGGCGGATGTTCAGGTGCAATATCAGGGCATCAACGAGAAATTCATCATCAATCTGCAGGGGGGCGCGTCGGTAAGCGTCAGCACTGCCAGCGGGAGTGTCTGACGGATGGCCAATCCCTACAGCATCGGGCGTGATTGCAGGATCACCCTGCTCTGGAACGGGTCGCGGATCGATCTCCGGGACGTGACCGGTTTTCAGGCCGAGCAGCATACGATCATCCAGAGAGCGACACCGCTCAACGGCTTGCCGGTAGAGTTCAATACGCCCAGCGGCTGGCGGGGCGTTTTTACCATTGCGCGGGCCAATGCCAATCTGGACAGTCTTGTTGCGGCGATCGAGTCAGCCTTCTGGAATGCCGGATCGATCGGAAGCGGAACGCTGTATCAGTATATCCGGGAGCCGGATGGGGCAACGACGACCTGGGAGTACAGCGGCGTCTCTCTCTCGCTCAAGACGGATCGCTGGCAGGCTGAAGGCATGATTCATCAGCATGTCCAGTTCTATGCCTCCCTGAGGAGCAAGATCACATGACGGTTCTTCCTGACATGGTGGAATTCGGTGAGGCGCGCCGCCTCGGATTGCGCGAACTGGATCCCGGGGATCTGCTCGATCTGATCGAGGCCGCAGGCAGTGTGATGGCGGGCGAAGCTGCGTCGGCCTGGCTCGATTACGCGCAGATGATCTGTTCGGTCAGTGCGATCGACGGCGTACCAGTGCCCATGCCGGGGACGAAGGACGAGATCAGGGCGCTCGCGCGGCGGATCGGCAATGACGGTCTGGCCGCATTGCATCCCGTATTTGCCGAAGCGCGTGCAGCGGAGGAAACGATGCTGGACACGGCAAAAAACTGACCGGGCACCCCGTGTTTCGCGAGAGTCTTTATCTCGTCAGACATGGGGTGCCCTGGGCTGTGGTCATGGGATGGTCCCGGGCGCGTCGCATCGCGGCCTGTGTCGTTCTGGCGGAAGGCGAGGGATTTCGTTTCGACTGGGAGCATCGCGTTTACAGGCGCGACGAGGAGGCAGGATCGTGAAGCGCGTTTCGGATTTCGTTCGCTCTCTCTCCATTCTGGCCAATACGCGTCACTTCGTGCCTCCCGGTCGGTCGGTAGCGGTTCTGCCTGCCTTGCGTCGTGTCGGCGCGCGCGCGCAGGAACGCGTCGGATCCGGGGCGGAACACTTGTTTTCATGGCGTTCGTATCGGAGCGATTCGACTGCGCTGGGACGTTCGTCTTCTTCGGGGAGACGCCGATCCCCCTCGGTCGGGGCGGGGGCGATATGCAGTCGTGCAACGTCTCGACCGCGCTTTCGATCGATCCCGGGTTCGCGGATCCCGGGGGACGCGCATTTATCGATTGTTTCTCCCATCAACCCTCTGTCGTCTCCGACATGGAGGGATGCGGATCGTCGCACGGGGGCCGGTGGGATGACTGCGGGCGCATACAGGTCTTTTTCCGGTTCGGGGCCGGCTTCGCCCGGATCGGCGGTTCCCGAATCAGGGGCGAGCCGGGCAGTTGGTGCCGGACCGGTCGCGCTCAGGATGAAACCGGGAGGCAGGATGCAGGGATTGTCGTTGGCCGATATGTCTTTCGGGGCAATTGCGGCACGTTGTTCCGGAGCGGGCATCCGGCATTCTGTTGCATCCCGGATCTCGACGCCGAAGCGGCGTGATGCGGATCGGGTCGATAGGATCGAGCCGCAAGGAGATTTTCGCTTCGGGTATGCAGAGAGGCGCGAGGGGAGGCGCGTCGGGAGGCAGGCGGGGAAAAATCTGCGTCTGGCGCGCGGGATGCCGGGTCGGAACGGATATGAAGGACTTGGTGCCCGGTCTGGCCTGTCGGGCCTCGATGCAACCCCGCGATATGTCGGTAGATCCCCGGAGACGGCCCTCGAAGGAGACGGGATCGCGTCTGCGCCGCGCATCGGAGGAGAGGGAGACGATATGGGTCTTGCGTTCGAACGGGGCGGCGCCATTCCTTCCTCGGCCTGGCCCCGGATGGCTGCGTTTCCGGAGCCCTCTCCGGATCAGTCCCTGCGCGCGGGAGGAGCCTGGATCGATGAGATCGCCTGGCCGCAATATCCGAATCTGAGTGTTGGCGTGATCTAGTGCGACCTGCCGGCGGAGGCGCGCGCGGATTATGGGTAAGAGGTGACTGGACGTGGCGATTTCGTCTCTCGAGATACAGAATGCCATCGGCGCGTTGGGGCGTCTCGATCGAGCCGCCCCTGTCATTCTGGGCGGACTTGTCCTGAGCGGTCCGGAAGTTCCGGATCAGCTGGTTTTCGGCGGACGACAGCGTCTTGTCATTCATCATGCGCTGGGGGGCGGACGTGTCGTCGATGCGGTCGGCAACGATCCGCTCAGGCTGGTGCTGAGCGGACGTTTCATCGGGCCTCTTGCGACACAGAGAACGCGCAGCATCGAGGCGATGCGTCGCAAGGCGCGCAGTCTGGTCTTTTCCGTCGCCGATCTGACAATGCGCGTCTGGATCGCAGAGTTTTCCTGGGCGTATCAGGCCCGGGGGACGATATGTCCCTATCAGCTGGTTCTCGAGCGCGAGGATGCGCCGTCGGACGGGGCCAGCAGCTCGGCAGAGGAGGCTGGGGGCGCCATGGCGACTGGTTCTGCCACCCTGTCGGGCTTCCTTGGCCAGATGGCGGAGATCGGATGGGTCGGCAACAATGCAATCGCCGGTCTCACAGGACAGATCATGCCTCTGGCTCAGGGTCTGGGTGTCGGGGGGACGATTGCGCGCGTTCAGGATCGTCTGGGTCAGGCCGGAGCTCTCTGGCAGACCGTGCTCAATGGCGCCCGTATTCCCTCCGCGCTCCGGAGTGTTTCCTCGTCCCTCTCTCTCGCTGTTGACGATCTGGACCAGACGCGTGGCGAGAACGAGACGATACTGGATACGCAGCCAGTCAACGACGCATCCGACCTTCTCGTCGCGGCACGGAGTACGGGCGCTCTGGCCATGAGCGTCGATGCGGGAAACGAGATCCGCCTCGCTCACCGTCTGGTCGATGAGTGGAGCTGAAGAGACCGTATCCGAACAGACCGTATTCGAACGGACCGGGCCGGAACGTGTTACAGGAGGACAGCCGAGAGATGAGAGTGCAGGTCACTGCGGAGGACATATCCCTGTTCCATCTTGCGGCGCGTCATTACGGAGACGCGCTGTACTGGTGGCATATCGCACAGAGAAACGGGATGACCGATCCGGATCTTACAGGACTCGCCGCTCCGGCGACGCTCGATCTGCCTGAGCGTGTTCTTCCCGACGCCGGTGGAGGGCTGCCTCCGCCATGACAGCGTCATCTCGTGCGTGGGAGACGCGCGTTCTGGTCGAGGGCAGGCCCGGGGGGGAGATTTTCGTTTCCTGGTTCCGTCTGGAATGCAGCCGCTATGAGCGGTGCGATACTGCGTCCATCGGAGTGCTGGTTCGGGATACGGCCGCGCTTTCAGCGCTGCTCGGAGAGCAGGAACCAGCGAAGCGACCGGATATCGTCCTGCAGATTCGCGAGGAGCGTCTGACGGGCGGGCAGTGGCAGACCGTTTTTCACGGTATGGTCGACCGGATCAGCCGCGGATCGTCTCCTTCGGCTTATGTGCTGAACTGTCGGGACTATCTGGCCCTGTTGCTCGAAAGGCGGCTTGTCGGGGGATGGAGCAATGCGACCGGCATCGAACTCGTACGTCATGCTGTCGAAGCATCCGGTCTGGGATTCGATGACTCGGCGTTATCCGGCATGGAGGTGGGACAGTACAGCGGACAGTTCTGGCAGATCGAGCACAGAAGGCTTTCGACCATCACCCAGAATCGTCATCAGACGGCATTCGACCTCGTTTTCTCCGTTGCGCGCGAGCAGGATTTCGAGTGCTCCGTGCAAGGCCGGACCGTGATGCTCCATCCCTGGGCCAGCGCGCAGACCCGAAGCGCGAATGTGTTTTCGCCCGATGCGGTGACTTTGAGGGCCATGCATCGCGATCTTTCGCTCTCCGGCGGGGCCGTTGTCGGAGTGCAGTCCTGGGACTCGCGTCAACGGGCGCGGAGTGCGGTTTATTATGACGGCAGTTCCTTCATGGCAGAACCGCCTTCCGGAGACCGCCCGTTTTACTGTTTCCGTGCCCCGGGACGACGCATGGACGACATAAGACGTCTGGCTCAGGGAAAGCACCGTCGGATCATGGCACATGCATTCGAAGCGCGGCTCGCCTTTCCTGCAATGGTTGGTCTTGCGCCACGCCATCTCATCCGGTTCGACGACGGCATGACGAAGGGCGGTAAAGTGTTGTCGGTCGATTCAGTCCGGCATGTTTTCGATGGACGACAGGGGTATCTGCAGGATGTGACGATAAGAGATCGTTCCGGATGAACAGACAGGATCATGAAGGAGGGCAGGATGGAAGATGTGATGCGCATGGCCGCGAGTCAGGCAAGGGTTGCCCATGCTGTGCATGGAATCGTATCGGCCGTCGATCCCGATAATCATGCCGTGAAGGTCAGGATACAGCCTGACGACGTCGAAACGGGATGGATCCCGGATGCCGGTCTGACCCAGGTCGGCGATCTGCGCATTTCCTGCCCCTGTACGCCGGACACCCATGTTCTCCTGATGCCTGTCGAAGGCGATGGAGAGACGTTCGTGATCGTTGCCGTTCTCTACGACGTGGTGGCCTCGCCGCCCGTATCCCCCGTGTCGGGGAGGGTCGCGCAGCCTGGCGAGCTTCTGGTCCGCACAGGATGTGACGTGGCTGCCAGAGAAGAACGGGACGGCGGTCACGGCGGCTGGTTGCATCTGTCGCGCGAGGGTCTTGCCTTTGGCGCAGGGGAAGCCCGGTGCTCGATTGGTTCGTCGCGTATCGCATGGCATGTTGGAAACGTGACCATGACGCTGGATTCGGCCGGACTCGCCGTGTCCGGGGGCGATGTCAGAACGGATCGGAACGCACTTGGCGAGCACGTCCATCCTTATGCCAACGGTGTCACCGAACGAGCGATCGGATGACGGATCTCTTTCATTATTTCGGTCAGGATCTCGTTTGCGATCAGGATGGCGCGCTGGCCTGCGCGCGGGAGACGATCGGAACACGGCAATCGGTCCTGCGTCGTCTGTGCACCAATGAGAACGGCTATCTCTGGCATCGATCCTACGGCGCAGGGCTTCCAGCCCGGATAGGCACGCCCCTGCGGGAGGCGGAGCTGCAACGGCTCATTCTCGCTCAGCTCGCCATGGAAGCGCGCATCGATCAGGATGCGCCGATTTCGGTCCGGATCGTCGCCTCCCCACCGGGGGGGGCGGCTTGCACCATAAGCTATACCGAGCGCGGCGAGGCCGGGCAGGATTCCTTCAGCTTCAATCAGGACGGCACGGTCTGAACGCGGTTCGGCACGGGCCGTAACAGTATCGGAAGACTCATGTCGCTTTCTCTGCGCTCCTTTTCCTCACTGGTACGGACGGCGATCGTGACGGCTCAGGCAAACTGCTCCGAGCGCCTCGCCTTCGATACCGGTTCCGTCGGGCTGGCGCTGATCGAGAGCGTTTCGGCGCTCGGAGTCTGGTTGCAATATCTTCTGGTCCAGATCCTGTGCCGAACGCGGCTTGCGACCTCGGTGGGTGCGGATTGCGACAGCTTCGTCGGCGATTTCGGAATGATCCGCCTTCCAGGTGTGAAGGCGGCCGGTTCCGTGACGATGAGCTGTCTGTCCTATGGCGATCTTTCGGCCGTGGTGCGACCCGGGGTGACCGTGCGTACCGTCGGAGCGGTAACGTTTCAGGTCGTTCGTGATCCCGGTCATCCACGCTGGTCGCAGGAAGCGAGGGGATATGTTCGACCTGCGGGGCTTGCCTCGCTCACATTGCCGGTCGAAGCCCTGATCGAGGGGAGTGGAGGAAATGTTCCGGCGGGAGCCATCTCGCTCATGGGCACCTCGGTTGCCGGAATCGATATCGTAACGAATCCCCGTGCCTTCACGAATGGGGCCGATCAGGAAACCGACGCACAGTTGCGGGCGCGATTCCCGCTCTGGCTTGCAGCGAAGGCGAGCGCGTCCCGGGCGGCGATAGAAAGCGCGATCAGGGAGACGCAGCATAATCTGAGTTACGCGGTGTTCGACGGGCAGGCGCCGGGAGGGAGCGCGCGCTCGGGGTATTTCACGGTCGTCGTGGATGATGGAAGCGAGGAGGTGCCGGAGCAGGTCGTACGGCGCGTTCATGCCAGTGTGGAGGCGCGCAAGGCGCTCGGGGTCGCATTTTCCGTGGTGCGGCCTTCGATCCTTCATGTCGATGTCTCCATGCGCGTTCTCGTCGATGGAGGCGACGATCCGGAAGAGGCGAAAACCCTTCTGGAGCGTGCGGTGAGCGAGGATATCGCGGCCGCGGGCATAGGGGATGGATATCCCTTCAGCCGTCTTGCCTATGTCGTGTTTGCAGCGGTCGGGGTCAGCGTCAGATCCGTCAACGACATCAGGATGAATGGTGGGCAGGATGACATTTCCGGTCGAACCAGCCAGTCGCTTTTTCCCGGCGAGATTTCCATACATATCGAACAGGAGGGGTAATGCCGAAATTCAATAATTATTTCCGGATCCCCTCTGTCGAAGGACAGGAAGTTCTGGTCGTTGCGACATCGGACGGAGTGGAAACGCTCAATGCGACGGCGAGCCAGATCGCGGGTGCGCCGGCGGACTCGCCTCCGAGCGGAGAGTTCTTTGCGGAGGAGGGAGCCAAGGTCAGCCGGTTCGGTGACCGGTTTTTCGTGGGCGCCGCATCCGATTATCCGGCGCTGAACACGCGGAATGTCGATCGCCAGGACTGGCTCTCGGCAATCATGGCCACCACCTCGATCGGGCCGTGGGCTCTGGAAAATGCGCAGAGCGCCTCTCTTTCCCGCTTCGGCAATAGCGGTTTCGTCGCGGGGTCGCGTACCTCCGATGCCCTGAAATGGCGCGACAAACTCGGGCATATTCCGAGCTCGATCGGTGTGGCCGCCTGGGGAATTTCGGATGACGTGACCACGCCGACAACAACCACGGCTTACGCCTATTATGGCGAGGCGTGGCGTATGCCCGGGGTGAACTACCAGCCCAGCTTCGTCATGGAGCTCGAGGCCGTCAATCTCGGTGGGGCGGCGCATGGCGTTTCCACCCCGTATCATCCGAATTGCGGTGGAGGCACCTACGCGATCCAGATAGGGGCGGGTGGGGGACATACCGAAGGGACCTCCGATTGCGAGGCGGGAATCGTTTTCGTCAGCAACCCGGATTCGTGGAAGACCGGAATCCTGTTCGGCAATACGTCTCTGGCCGGGACCGATGGAGATGACAGCGGCTATGGCTGTGCGATCTCGATGGCGCGGAACCAGGGGATCGAGTGGCGCACGCCCGAGAGCCGGGAGGGCGTACAGGGGCTCGATGCCGGAGCGATGATGTTCTCGACCGTATCGCAAACGGCGAGGGGACAGCGCCTTCAGTTTTCCGATGACGGATTTCTCGTGACGAACATGTCGGGGCAGTTGCTGTTTTCGGTCCTGCCCAATGCAAAGCCGACGAACACGCTCAATATCCAGGCAGGGAGCGATCTCGCGGCGGCGGGGGTTTATGTGCAGAAGGGAGAGAACGGCTCTCCCAATCTCGGGCTTTATCCTGCGGAAGGAGGAGAGATCCAGATGGCGTCACCGGTATCGGGTGTGGGCGGAGCGCTGCCCGCTCGTGCCGAGGGTGGATTCCTGCATCTCAATGTCAACGGCCGTGATTATCGTGTCCCGTTGTTTTCGGTCGAGCAGGTGGGCGGCTGATGGCGATCGTCAGAGACCGCGATGACGCCCGGTTGCATGCTACAGACAGAAAGATCCTGTTCGACACCTATCCGGCTCCGGGAACGGCACGGGATTTCGCACGTCGCCTGCGTCTGATCCTGCCTGAGGGCTGGTTTCCCGTCTATCGGGGAGACGAGGAAGAAGACGCACCGCGTTTGCAGGCGCTGCTCACCGGTTTCGGGGCTGTTCTGTCGCAGATCTGGTCGCTGATGGGCGTCGTTCGCGATCAGACCCGTATCGGCTCGGTGCGCGGTGTCTTTCTGGATATGGCTGCGACCGATCTGTTCGGGAGCTCCGGCATGTGTCGTCTCCCGCAGGAGAAGGACACGCATTTTCGCCGCCGCATGATCGAGGCGATCTCGGCGGAGAAGACGACGCGCAGAGCCGTTTCGGAGGCTGTGAGACAGATCGCCGGCGCTCCGCCGAGACTGATCGAGCCCGGATCGGTGCGCGATTGCGGCGCGCTGAACGTGCTTGGCGGATATGGCGCAACACGTCTGCGGTACGGAAGCCTCGCAGGCGGACAGTTCTGTCTCGAGCTGATGCCGAAATTGCCTTTGACCACGCGTGCACTCTGCACGGCTGTAAAAGACGTCAAGGCGCTGGGTGTCACTGCCTGGATAAGGATGGATATGTGATGGATCGACCGATTGTCTATGCAGGATCCGTGCCGCTCGATACCGATCTCCTGCGTCTCGGACGCTATGCGAAAGAGGGGCTGGGGCGACTGGCGAGCGTTCTGCTTGGAAGCGACACCGTAACGGCTACGGGTCTCGCCTGCACCGTGTCCAGCGAGTCGCTCTCTGTCGCGATCGGACCGGGCACGATCGTCGCGCCCTATGCGCTGGACTGGACACGGATAGGAAGCCCGAGCGCCGGGCTGGATGCGGCGCCGGTCGTGACGCAATGTCTTTTCCATCACGACGAGGAGATTTCTCTGGATATTCCCCTGACCGGGGCCGTCGTGACCGTTTATGCCGTTTGCAGGGAAGCCGACGACTGCAATGAAGTGCTTCCCTTCTTCGACGCCGACGATCCCGACCGTACGATGGCCGGACCGGATAACCGGGGAAAGGCACTGCCGACCCGTCGTGCCGGGCAGATTTCTTTCGTGATCGCAACCAGCCAGCCGGACCTATACGGTGCGGTCGTCGTTCCCCTCTACAGGCTGGACGTCCCGTCCAGCGCGGCAACGATGAGCGGAGTGGTTCCCCGTCCCGCCGAAGCCTTCCGACCACGCCTTGCGGATTATGCGACGATCGACTTCGTCCAGCAGATCGCCCAGTCCCACGCGCTTTGCTTTGCCAGCCAGATTCTCACCATTCCGGCCTGGGCTTCTCATGTGGAATTACGTGTCATCGGTGCCGGAGGGGGGGGAGCGTCGAGTTCGGCCGTCAGCGCCGAGAGCGGTTCGTTTTCGGGCGGCGGCGGCGGAGCTGGCGGCGATGCATGGGGTATCTATCGCGTCGATCCGCGTCACAGCGCTGCGCTTTCTGTCACGATCGGACTCGGTGGCGGGCCGGATAATCGTGGAGGAACGAGTTTCGTGACTTATGACGGGACTCTCCTGCTCTCGGCCGAAGGAGGGGGGGCGGGACAGTTCACCGGTCCGCAAAATGCGTCGGGGGGGAGCGGGGGCAGTGCTACAGGCGGCACGTTATGGAGTCTGTACGGGGGCTGCGGGAGCGATGGCCAGGCAGGCACATATGTATTCGCCGGGAATGGCGCCGATGGTCCGTGGGGTGGAGCGGGGCGCGCGGGGGCGCTGCTCGGGCACAATGCGACGAAATACGGAGCTGGTGGCGGCGGAGCCTACGGTGCGCGTGCGGAAGGGCAGACCAGCCCCGGCGGGCGGGGTTTCCAGGGCTGTGTGATCTACCGGTTCCAGCGATGACGCCGCTGAGGATTGCTGCGCTCGGACATCCGCCGGATCAGGGTGCGTTTTCCCGGGGAGAGGACGCTCGGTTCATGGGCGATGGCGGTTTGTCATCGATCCATTGACCGTTATGTTTCCGGAATGTCCTGACATCGTCTTGCGTCACCACGCGCGCATTGTTGCCCCAGGAGCGGCGGATGAACGTGACGACCTCGGCGACATCCCGATCTGACATGAGGGATGCGAAGCCAGGCATCGTGAATGGTGAGGGCGCCTGTTCGGTGGGAGGGAGCGTGGAACCACGCAGTACGATCAGAATGAGCGATCCGGGATCGGGGTTCATGACGACCGGGTTGCCTGCAAGCGGCGGGAAGGCCGGCGCGTAGCCATGTCCGTCCGTGCGGTGACATGCGGCGCAACGATCGACATAAAGCCGCGCGCCCTTATCCGGCAGAGTGCCTTGCTGAAGCGCTTTCGCCACCGCCGGATCATATGTCCAGGGGGCTTCTCCCTTGCGTGCGGGCAGGCTGGTTTTCAGGTAATGCGCGATGGCGCGGAGATCCTGATCCGTGAGATGCTGTGTGCCGTGTACGATCGCATCGGTCATGCCCCCGAAGGCCGAGCCATGCAGATTACGCCCGGTTTCCAGAAAGGCGACGATGTCCTCCTCACGCCATCTTCCCAGTCCGGTACGATTGTCCTGACGCAGGTTGACGGGTGTCCAGCCGTCGACAGCGGCACCGCCCGAGAGGTAAAGATCGTTCCCGTCGCTCGAGAGTGCCTTTTCCTGAAAGGTTATCGCGCGCGGTGTATGACAGGCGCCGCAATGCCCGGGGCCTTCGACGAGATAGGCGCCGCGCGCTGTCTCCTGAGACGGGAAATGACGCTCCGCGCTTTTGCGCGCCTCGGCCGGGGTCGGAGCGAAGGCGATACGCCACAGCGTCATGGGCCACCGCATGGAAAGCGGCCACGGGATCTTGTTCGCAGGCACGCTGGCCGGGTCCGGGGCGACATCGTTGTGGAAATAGGCCCACAAGGCGTGGATGTCGGCGTCGCTCATACGCGCATAGGATGGGAAAGGCATGGCCGGGTAGAGGGGCTTGCCGCCTTTTCCTATGCCGCGACGCAGGGCGTTTGAAAAATCCGCTTCGGTATAATCCCCGATTCCGGCCTTGCGATCGGGCGTGATGTTCGGAGCATAGAGCGTGCCGATCGGAAGAAGGAACGGATTGCCTCCCGCATAGGGATGACGGCTGTCATGGGTATGACAGGCGGCGCAATCCGATGCCGCGGCCAGATAGCGCCCCTTTTCGATCAGTTGCGTCTCCTTTTCCGGCGCCGCCTGTGCTGCTGCCGGGAAAAGGAAGAGAGTCGCGAGGAGCGCGAGACATCCGGGCTTTTTCATGCGCGATGTACCAGAGGGCCGGGATGCATCAGATAGCGGGTACGGATATGATGGGCCGCCCAGTAGGCGAGGGCGGCAACCGTGCCCGTAGGATTGTATCCCATCCCCTGTGGAAAGGCGTTGGATCCGATGACGAAGACATTGGAAACATCCCAGCTTTGCAGATAGCGATTGAGCGCGCTCGTCCGTGGATCGGCGCCCATGACCGCACCGCCGCCGAGATGGGTGGTCTGATAACGGCGGGTGTCGAAGGGTTCGCCATATTCCAGCCGTCCCAGCTCGTAATGGCGCGCGCCGAGCGCCTTCATGATGGGTTCGATCTTGCCGACGACATACTGGTTCATCCGGATATCGTTATCCTTCCAGGTGAAGGTCATGCGCAGCAGGGGCTGGCCGTAGCTGTCTTTCCAGGTTGGATCCAGATCGAGATAAACGTCGCGATACGCCATGTTGCTGCCATGCGCGTCGATGGCGAAGGAGTGGCGATAGGTATCGACCAGAGCTTCCTTGAAGCCCTTTCCCCAGCGCGGGGAGGATTTTCCGCCTCCCGACATGGCGGCTGCGATGGGTTTTATGCCGGCCTGATTGACCCAGACGGGCGAGCCGCCGATGAAGCCGAGAGGACCATGGTCGAAATTGTCGCTGTTGAAATCGTCTATCGCGACCCCTGCCCCTCCTGCTCCGACGAACTGGTTGGTGTAATCGTTCCTCCCCATCCAGGCATGGGAGGTCGTGAGGGTCTGGTAGACGAAGTTGCGTCCGACGACGCCGGTATTGCTGACAGGATCGTAGGGTTTGCCGATACCCGACAGCAGCATGAGGTGAACGTTGTGAAACTGGAAGGCCGCGATAATGACGAGTTCGGCCTCGATCGTCATTTCCCGATCTGCTTTCTGATCCAGATAGGTAACCCCGGTGGCGCGGCTGCGCTCGGCGTCCAGATTGACGCGCAGGACATGGGCATTCGAGATCAGGGTGAAACCCGGATCGCTCCTCAGCGCGGGCAGGATGTTGATGTTCGGAGAGGCCTTCGAATACATGAAACAGTCATAGCCGCTGCAATAGCCGCAGAAATTGCATGGCCCCATCTGAAGCCCGTAGCTGTTGAGATACGGTTTCGAGGCGTTTGCCGCCGGCATTGAATAAGGGTGATAACCGGCCTCCGCCGCAGCCTTGCGGAAGAGGGCAGCGGTGTGAACGTCCTGCATCGGCGGGAGCGGAAATGCGTCGCTGCGCGACGGTGCAAAAACATTTCCGTTTCCGACAATTTTCCCGTCGATCTTGTAGGCTTCGCCTGATGTCCCGAAAACCTTTTCGGCCTTGTCGAAAAAGGGTTCGAGCTCGTCATAGGTGACGTCGTAATCCTGCAGGTTCATATCCTCGGGAATGAATTTCTTCCCGTAACGTTCAATGACATGGCTGCGCAGGCGCAAATCGTCCGGCGCCGCTCTGAAATGCACACCGGACCAGTGCAGCCCTGCGCCGCCCACGCCTTCACCCGGCAGGAAGGCAGCCAGCTGGCGATAGGGCAGGGCGGTCTGGTTCATCGTGTTCCGGATCGTGACAGTTGTCTTGGCCGGGTTCTGGAAGAGGCGATGCCGGATTGCTCCGCGCAATTCGTCGATTGAGCCCGGATAGCTTCCTTCCACGGCCGTTCTGCGTTCGGGGCCACGCTCCAGCATGATGACGGATCGCCCCGCTTCACGCATTTCCTTCGCCAGGATCGAACCGGCCCAACCGGCTCCAATGATAACGACGTCAGTCCGTTTTCTCGACATGGGTATGATGCTCGTATTCGCGTCGTTTCAGAGGGGCTGGCGTGCCAGAGAGACTGGACCGAAAGGATAGGGAGCGCCGTTCTGATCGACCCAGTCCATGAAGTCGGCGCGTGCGCCCGGAAAGCCGAGAAGCGTCCAACCCTGCATGGCCCGGTTGCCTCCATAGACCGGATCGGCAAACACGCCTTCGAGCGTGTTGCGTCTGAGCTGTTCGAAGAACATACGGGCATTGAGTTCCGGGAACTGCACGCCGCCTCCTTCGAATGCCGTGAGCAGATCGATCTGATCGTTCGCAGAAAGACCGGAGAATTTCCTCCCACGTCTCTGGCGGGCATAGGCATCTGCGGCGGCAATCCCCTTGCGATACAGATCGCGGGGGGCGAAAGGAAGCTGGTAGCCGAGCTGGGGCGGTCCTTCGTGGAACGGTCCAGAGAGATACCAGAGTTCGCCTTTTCCGTAGGGCGTATCCATCTGGCGATCGATGAAGAAGGGCACGCCGAGCGCGACGGCTCCCGGTCCGAGATCGTCCTGCGGAAAGATACGTTCGCAGGCTGCCGACAGGAATTCGAGCTCGGCAGGTGTGAAAAAGACAGGCTCGAACGGAACGGCCGCTTCGGAAGTTCCGGCATGAGCCGGCCGACCCTGATACGGGATGAGGGCGAGCGCTGTGGTACCGGCCGCGTTGCGGACGAAGCGGCGGCGTGAAGATGAAGACGCAGTCAACGTATTCTCCCTGCGTAACGTTGAGCGTCGTTACTCATTTTGCCCAGATACCTCTCTTTCTCGTGATTGAACAACGAAAAAGCAGTCATCCGGGTTCCGGTCCATGCCAGTCCCGGCTCGGCTGGCATGCGGACCGGCGCATCGAGACCGGAATGCGCCCGGTATCGGGTTCGGTATCAGGCCCGCTATCAGGCCCGCTATCAGGAATGACTGGCGGGGAGAGTAAGAACACCGGGTTGCGGTGAGCGCGCTGAGGGTTGGCTGACACCTTCATCGCCAGGGTCGCCAAGAGGGAAGATCGCATCGGGTTGCGTCGGTGCCGAAGATGCGGGCGTGACGTGCGAGGGTGTACCGTTCGAGGACGCACCGTTTGCGAACGGAGCGTTCTCTCCGGTTACGGGGCTGGCTGCGGATCCGGTTGCAGGACTCGCGACGGGCGCGGCGGCCAGCGGCGCATTCGGGCCGATATCCTGCTGCTGGATCGTGCCTGCGATCGGAACGCCGCTGGCATCGACGAGCCAGTCACGGAGGGATTTCTTGATCTGGAACTCGAGCTCGACATTCATGTCCTGCATCATCTGGGCGGTGAGATCGTACAGGACCGAGGGAGATTCGGGGTTCTTGTTTCCGGGATTGAGGCTTCTCGTGATCCGCGCCTGAGCAAAGCCGGCCCGCCCGCCCGCAGGAGCGGAAAGGTCGATATGAGCCTCGAGTTCGCCGAGAAGGGTGCCGCCCGGCGCATGAAGGATGCTCGCCTTGGTGATGGTGAAGGTTCCGTTGCCTTCCGTACCGCTGGGAATGAGCCTCTCCCGCGCCATCCTCTCGAGCGCTTGCTGGGGGGAAGTGGGCGCCTTGCCCGAGATATCTCCCGCCGTGCTTCCCGGAGGCGCCGCATCGACGATCTCCATATGAGCCACATTCAGATGGATCTTGCTGAGATAGGCGTAATCGAGCGGTGCGAAGCTCTGGGGTTCGCTGTCCCCGCAGGCAATGAGAGCCGGGGCCATGACACCGAGCATCAGGCAGACGGAACCGAAACGCAGAAAGGACGTGACCCCGGGTGATTTCGCCGACATGACTGGCTCCTGTGGCTGGTGAGGGTTGATTATTTCTTTCTTACAAGAGAGCGCAGGCGTCCGAGAAGAGACCCCGATGGTCTTGTTCTGGTCGGATCCTCCGCCGCGGGAGACTCGGACGGTTCGTCCTGTGTACGATGCAGGAAGGCCCAGGATTCCGAAATCATGTCCGCTGTCGAGACATCCTCGGGGGTCGTCGGAGGCGATACGGTATTTTCGGGGGATGCGAGGAGCGACGACGCGCTTCCGAGACCGAAATCCTGCGCCTCGAACTCCCGCGCCTCTGCGATCAGGGAGACATGATCCGGCGTGCTCATATACCAGCCGAGAATACGGGGCGGGATCATTCCTGCGAGGTCGATATCGCTGACGATAAGCCGGCTCTCCGGAAAATAGAGGCTCGGCGATTGATCGAGCTGCTTTTCCCACCAGACGAGGTAGAAAACGGTATCGGTTTCCGGATCGCAGAAGCGATGGATGATCTGGTGATCCACAGAGAAAGAAATCTGGGATCGCAACGGACGGTCCGTAAACGGAGAGAGAACGACAAGCGTCTCCGGCGCTATGCGGGTTCCGAGCAGACGACGAAGCTGACGCGGGGCGATCGGCAGATCCTCGGGGCGATCTGCGGAGCGGTCCTTTCCGAGCAGCGCGCTCTGGATGAGACGGACATCGGCGAGGTTCCGGACCGCCCATGCCGCAGCGAGCTGGACGGCGAGAAAGAGCGGCATGGGGGGAATGTCGGGAAGGGGAGTCGGGCTCGAAACCAGAGCATGACGGGCGAGGTCGTCGAACCAGGGCGCGACCGTATCGCAGATCTCTTCGGGGCGCAGACGCTGGACGACCTCGATATGGGAGCCGCAGTAACACGCGTTTCCGTCGAGATACCAGACCGCCGATCGCCCGGAGAGCGGATCGTGAAAGGTGAGGCACTGGACATTATCGGCGAGGACGACATGTTCGGCCGGGCTCCACTGGTCGTAAAGACCGGAGACCGGTTCGCCGTCGATCGTGACGGAATTCAGCAGTGCTTCACCCGGGGTCATCGTGCGATATCGTCTCGGGCGAACTGGAAACCGACATTGCAGAATTCGCAATTCATCGTGATGGTTCCTTCTTCCGCCATATGATCGAGATCCTCTTCCGGAAAGGAAGAGAGCACGCCAGCGAGGCGCGCACGATTGCACCGGCAACCGAGGCTGACCGCGCGGGCGCGATCGACGATAACCCCCTGGGTTCCGAACAGACGCTCGATCAGCGTGACGCTGCTGAGCGATCGATCGAACAACTCGGACGATGTCAGGGTGCGGCCCAGAACACATGCCGTCTCCCAGCTGTCCTCGTCCGTTTGTGCCGCGCCGGAATCCGTCTGACCCTGGTGCTTTTCTCCGGGCCCGGCATCCGGGCTCGGGACGATCCCCCCTTCCTGCGCGATTTTCTCGAGAAGGAGGGCTCCTGCCTCCCAACCCGCCTCCGTCCGGTCGCAGAAGAGAAGCACGGCGCAGCGATGCTGTTCGCTGGTTTCGAAATAATGGGTGGCCATATCGGCCAGGGTCTCGCCCTCGAGCGCAACGATCCCCTGATGACGCTCCATATGGGCACCCTGATCGACCGTGAAGGCGAAATACCCCTCCCCCAGAAGGGCGCGCGCGGTTGCGTCGCGCGGGGCGGCGTCGTTCTCCATCCGGAGATAGAAGCGCAGTTCCCCCGTATCGGTGCAGTCGGCAACGAGTGTGCTGACCGGGCCGTCGCCCTTGATCTGGAGCGAAAAGGACCCCTTGAATTTGAGCCCAGCGCTCAGACCGGCCACCAGTGACAGGGCCTGACCTGCAAGAATACGACCTGAATCCGCAATGTCATGACGGGTCAGCATGATATCGGCAAGTGGGCCGAGACGCACGAGACGGCCTCGTACCGGGCTGTTCGAGAGATGGAACGGCGTGATGCCATGCGGCACCACGAGATCGGGCACGGAGTCGGGGCGATGTGTGTCCAGAAAGGCGGGCGTGTCGATCATCGGGTCTCGTCGGTTGGGCTGGATGCCGGTTCTGTCTCGCCGGAGGCGTGGCCGAAGCGCTGCCATCGGACGCCACCGAGAACCCAGAGCAGAAGGCCTTTCTGGGCGTGGAGTCTGTTTTCGGCCTCATCGAAAACGACCGAGGCCGGGCTTTCGAACACGTCCTGCGTGACTTCCTCACCGATATGGGCAGGCAGGCAGTGCATGAACAGGGCTTGCGGTGCAGCTTTCTGCATGAGGTGCGTATCGACGCGATACGGTTCGAGCGTTGCGAGACGGTCGGCCGATTCCCGATCCGACATGCTTGTCCATGTATCGGTGACGATGCACTGGGCATCGCGTACGGCTTCGACCGGATCGTGCACGAGCCTGATCGCGCCGCCCTCGCGTCTGGCCCATTCCAGAACCTCTTCGCGGGGCTGCATCGAGGGGGGTGTGGCAAGCGTGAGCGAGAAGCCGAACCGTACGGCGCCCTCGATCAGGGAAACCGCAACGTTGTTGCCATCGCCGACCCAGGCCCAGTGCGTTCCCCCTACCGCGCCGCGATGCTCCTCGAACGTCATGATATCGGCAAGAATCTGAACGGGATGGGAATCCGGTGTCAGACCGTTGACGATCGGGATGGTGCTCCATCGGACCAGCTCCCGGATCATCTCGGTATCCCCTGTCCGCACGACCAGAACATCGAGGAAGCGGGAAAGGACCCTTGCCGTGTCGGCAAGACTCTCTCCGCGTCCGATCTGCATGTCGCCCGGAGAAAGGACCGAAACGGTTCCCCCGAGCTGACGCATCCCGATCTCGAAGGAGAGGCGCGTCCGGGTAGATGGCTTGGAGAGCATCAGCCCGAGCGTCCGCCCGGCGAGCGGCTGCGCAGGATGGAGCGGTCGTTCACGCCCGTGCTGCATGGCCTTGACGGACCGCGCCACATCCAGAATGGCGCGCAACGTCGCACTGTCGTGATCGCGCAGATCGAGAAAGTGACGGATCCCGTCGGCGGAACTTCTACATGTCTGGGCGGTCACGCCTGGATCTCCTCGTGGCTCTGGATCGGCCCCTGTTTCCCGTCTGTCCGGGCCTCGGATCCGGCACAGGATTTGCCGGTTTCGGACTCGAGCGTACCGGCGACCGTCCCGAGTATGGCGACCGCCTCGCGGCATTCATCCTTGCCGACGATCAGTGGCGGCAGGAGCCGCAGGACGTTATCGCCTGCCGTCACGCTCAGCAGTCCCGATCGGGTTGCCATTTCCTGTATCCGGGCAACCGGGAGGCGGCATTTCAGCCCCCACATCAGGCCTCGCCCACGGGCGAGTTCGAAAATTGCCGGATGAGTCCGTACGAGGGCTGCGAGTGCCTCGCCCAGAAATGCCCCGGTCTCTTCCACAGCATCCAGAAATCCCGGAGCGAGAATTTCGTCCAGAACGGCATTGGCGGCGGCGCAGGCCAGAGGATTGCCACCGAAGGTCGTGCCATGAGAGCCGGCCGTCATGTGCGAGGCGACCTCCTCCGAGGCGAGAATGGCGCCCATGGGGAATCCTCCGGCGATACCCTTGGCGACCGAGATGATGTCCGGGGTGACATCGTACCATTCATGGGCGAAGAGCTTGCCGGTGCGTCCCATGCCGGTCTGGACCTCGTCGAAGCCGAGCAGGAGGCCGAACTCGTCGCAGACCTGTCTCAGCCCCGTCATGAACTGCGGATCGGCCTGACGTATGCCGGTCTCTCCCTGGATCGGCTCGACCATGATACCCGCCGTCTCGGGTGTGATGGCAGCTCTGAGGGCATTCATGTTGTTGAACGGGACGTGATCGAAGCCGTCCACCGGAGTACCGAAGCCCTCGAGATAGGCCGGGTTGCCGGTCGCGGCGATCATGGCCAGCGTCCTGCCATGAAAGGCCCCGGTGCAACAGATGATCCGGGTGCGTTCCGCGTGGCCGCGCTGCGCCTGCGCCTTGCGGATCATCTTGACCATGCCTTCATTGGCTTCCGCGCCGGAATTGCTGAAGAACACGCTATCGGCAAAGGAATGGGCCACAAGCCGTTCGGCAAGGCGTTCGGCTTGCGGAATCCGGTAGAGATTGGAGACATGCATCACCCGGGCGGCCTGCTCCGCAATGGCCTTCACCAGTCCCGGATGGCCGTGGCCGAGGGACGAGACGGCAATGCCTGCCCCGAAATCCAGAAATCGTCGTCCGTCTGCCGTATACAAGCAAGCACCCTGACCGTGCTCGAAAGCAAGGTCGACCCGTTTGAACGTTGGCATCAGAGCGGAAATCATGGCGATGAGAAGCCCGGTTGGAGAGGGAAGGGATGGAGCAACGGCAACGGCCCCGCACCCGGAGAACGGGGCAGGGTGAGACCGGCTGCGGCAATATGATGCGGTGAATGCCCCCTGTTCGTCAAATGCGGGTCACGCCATGCCGGGTGAGACAGGCGGAGTGTGTCCCGTTATCCGGATCCGGTGCCCCGGGGAGCGCGATGCCGTCCAGCCCGGTCCGGGAGCGTTTCGTCGCTCGCTCGCATGGGCCTGCCCGATCCTGCACGATCCTGCCCGCACCGATCCGGCCTCATGCCGGGGCGGCGTGGGCGGTCATGCGTCGGTAGCGGAGTGCGCGCGCCAGCCAGCAGCCGACGGTCAGGGCCTCGACCCTGCCATCGGGAGCCCGGTGGAAGACCAGCGTCCAGTATCCCGGAGGACTGTGGTCGAGCGCTCTGAGGCAGGGCATCAGCCAGACATCTTCCCCAAGAGGAAGAAGTCGTTCCATACGGCCCGCACCGAGCGCTCCCGAGGCTGCGCCATAAGGCGTGCCGCTCGTGACAGCGATCGTAATCCCGGTGTCGAGCTCCTCGCAGAAATAGAGGCCGTCGAGATCGGTTCGCCCGGATGGCGGCATGAGGCGTCTCAGGCTGATCGTCCGGTTTTCCTGCGGGCGGATCATGCGAACGTCGGAACCCTGCAGAGCAAGGCGCGTGCCATGCCGTCCTGCATGCGCGGCATCCCAGTCATCGAGCGTTTCCGGCGGCCAGGCATATCTCAGGGCAAGACGTCCATCCTCGCACCCGTCGGGGGTGCGGCTGGGGGCGATGCTTGCCGAAAGCCCCGTTTCCTCGTCGAGAAAGGCCCCGGAAAAAGCGCCCCTGCCGCCGGAAGGCGCAGGGGAGGGCGACGCGAGATCGAGTGCGGCCGCAGCGAGTTCGGCTGCCGCGAGATGGGCGTCGGACATGTGATTGAACATCACCACGACCGAAAGACGCTCCTGCGCCAGATGCAGCCTGTGGCTTCGCCATCCGCGCAAGGCACCGCCATGCCCGGTCATGGCGCGACCGTGCAGATGTCCCCGTTGCAGGCCGAATCCGTATCGGGCAGGCGTGCCGTCGGAAAAGGTCACGTCACGGCTCAGCCGGTTGTAGAAACCGTCCGGGTCGTCGCGCTGGGCGTCGATCGCGCGTTCCCAGGCGATCATGTCCTCGAGGCTGGCGCCCAGCCCGGCATCTCCGGTCCAGAGAATGGCGTTTTCGGCGGGGCGATAGCCGGAGGCCTCGTTTCCTTCGTAACCCTGTGTTCCATCGGGCAGAGCCGCGGTGTTGGCTGCGAGAAAGGCATGATCCATCCCGCAACGCCCGAAAATCCGGGTGCTCAGCAATTCCGCGAAGCTCCGGCCCGTCTCTTCCTCCAGGATATCGGAGATGAGTCGGAAGTTCTGATTGACGTAGGAATAGCTCGTGCCCGGCCGGAAATGCAGATGCCGGGTGCCGGAAATGAGGCGCTTCGCCTCGCAGGGGCCGAAGATCGACTCCGTCGGAGCGCCATGCAGCATGGCAATGGCCCAGTAATCTCTCAGTCCGGACTGGTTATGGGCCAGATCCATGATGCCGGGCGGTGCTTCCTCGAGGCGCGGCAGACGGGCCGAGATTGCCGCGTCCAGCCGGGTTCGATCCTCACCATGGTCCGAAAGCCACTGGTCGAGCAGAAGACAGGTGAACTGCTTCGTGATCGAGCACATGCGGAACTGCGTGCGGGGCGTGAAGCGCAGGCGCATTTCCGCATTGGCAAACCCCCAGCTCCGGCTGGCGACGACTTCTCCCCGGTGGATGACGGCTGCCGCGCCTCCCGGGCCTGGATAGCGGGAAGGCAGGGCTCCGAGGCATTTTTCGAGCAGGGCTGACGACACGAGCTTGGTCTCCCGACGGATTTCACCATGATGACGCCACGAATCTATGACATATTCCCCTCATGTCTGCGATTCCGGACCCTTCTGCGCCGCTGACAGCGGAAACCCTGCGTGAGGCGGCCTTGCGTCACCTTGCGCGTTTTGCCGCAACCGAGCAGGGGCTCGCGCAGGTCCTCGAGCGCGCCATCATGCGCCGGGCGCGCAAGGCTGCCCGGGCGGGGGAGGACGAGGCGGGAATCGAAACCGCATATGCGCGGATGCGGGCATGCATCCCGCCCATCGTCGAGGAGATGCGCGCTCTCGGTGCGCTCGACGACGCGGCTTTTTCCCGTGCGCGTGCCGCGTCGCTCACCCGCTCCGGGCGATCCCGCCGTGGCGTTGCCGCATATCTCGTCCGCAAGGGGGTCGATCGCGCGGTAATGGGCGAGGCGATGGAAGCGGCGCTCGGCACCCGCGGCGAGACAGGCGCGGAGGATCGCGAACTCGGCGCGGCGCTCGTTCTGGCGCGCAAGCGCCGTCTGGGTCCGTTCGGCCCGCGCGATGCTGAGCCCCGGGATCGGCCCCGGGACCGGAGAGAACACGAGCGCGCGCTCGCGGTTCTCGCCCGGGCCGGGTTCGGACGGGAGATCGCCGAGCGGGCGCTCACTCTCGATCATGACGAGGCGGAGGATCGCGTGCTCGCGTTCAGATCTTCATGAAAAGGGCCGTCATCGGCTTCGGTCTGTGTCTCGGACTCGCAGCCTGCGGGGGCGGTCCGAGGGAATACAGCCGGGCAAGCTTCAACGGTCCGTTGCAATGCGCGCCCTATGCCCGGGCGAAAACCGGCGTTGCGCTCTACGGCGCGGCCGCGGGCTGGTGGCGGAGTGCCTCGGGAAAATACAGAAAAACCGCGCGACCGGCGAAAGGCGAGATTCTCGTCTTCCGTTCGACGGGACGTCTCCCATCGGGCCATGTGTCGGTCGTCCGGCGTATCGTATCGTCGCGCAAGATTCTCGTGGAACACGCCAACTGGGAACCCGGCCGGATCGATCGCAGCGCACCCGTCATCGATGTGTCGCGCAGGAACGACTGGTCGCTCGTTCGTGTCTACTGGGCGCCGATCAAGGGAATCGGAAGCCGCGCCTATCCTACCTATGGCTTCATCGTTCCCCGCGATCTGGATGACATTGCGCGCTTGCAAGAGACGCCCGATCACGCCATGTGAGAAAGACGGAACAGGACGGATCAGTGACACCGTCACGCAAGGAGAGAGATTATGGGTAGCATGAGTCCCCTGCACTGGCTGATAGTGCTCGCCGTTGTGCTCATCCTGTTTGGCGGTGGCAGCAAGATCAGCGGTCTGATGGGCGATTTCGCGAAGGGCATCAAATCCTTCAAGAAGAACATGGCCGAGGACGAATCGATGGAGCAGCCGGGCCAGAAGCCGGGCGGGCAGATCTCTCCGCCCCCTCAGGGCGAGTTTTCCCCGCCCCACACCACGAGCAACGTCAATAACGTCAATCACTGATCTGCGATGAATTCCGTTGCTGACCGGGGCTGGTCTCTCGCAGCCCAGGATATCGTGCGTGCCGGAGCCCGGATGGACCAGCGTGGCTGGGTTCCCGCGACGGCCGGAAACCTGAGCCGCAGACTCGAGGACGGGCGGATCGCAATCACGCGATCGGGCTGTCACAAGGGGTTTCTCGCACAGGATGACGTGATCGAGATCGATCCGGAGGGCAGACCGCGTGTCGCCGGTGACAGGGCGAGCGCGGAAACCCTTCTTCACACGCAGCTCTATGCGCATGATCCGGCGATCGGCGCTGTCCTGCACGGGCATTCGGTCGCAGCCACCGTTCTGTCGATGATCCTCGCGGAGCCTGCGATCCGTCTTGCGGGATACGAGTTGCTCAAGGTGTTCGAGGGGCAGGCGACACACGAAACCTCGATCCGGGTGCCGGTCTTCGATAACGATCAGGATATCGCACGTCTCGCGACGGTGGTGGCGCCCTCGCTCGGGACCATGCCTGCCGGGTATCTGATCCGGGGCCACGGGGTGTATGTCTGGGGGCGGGATATGGATATGGCTCTGGCCCGTCTCGAGGGGCTGGAGTTCCTTCTGGCCTGTGAGCTCGAAAGGCAGAAACGATGAGCCGACTGACCATCTATCGTGACGATACCCCGGACGGGACTCTGCTCGACACGGAGAATCCGCGCGAGATCGCCGAGACGCTGCAGCCGTTCGGCATCCGTTTCGAGCGCTGGGAAGCCCCGGTGACGCCGGAAAAGGATGCCGCACCGCAGGATATCCTCGAGGCCTATCGCCCTTATCTCGACGGGCTCATGGGCGAGACGGGTGCCGGAAGCGCCGATGTGGTGCGCTTCGACCGCCATACCCCCGGCATCGGTGCAATGCGTGAGAAATACCTCTCGGAACACACCCATAGCGAGGATGAGGTCCGGTTTTTCGTCCATGGTCAGGGTGCCTTCGTGATGCATCTGGACGGTCGGGTCTTCTCCGTCTTGTGTACCCAGGGGGATCTCATCTCCGTTCCCGCCGGAACGCCTCACTGGTTCGATGCCGGAGTTTCTCCCGATGTCGTGGCTCTGCGTGTTTTTACCGATACGACCGGCTGGGTCGCCGAATATACGGGCGACGAGATTGCCCGTCGTTTTCCCGTCACCATTCCGGACGTCGCCGCATGAGCTCCATCCGTCTCGTTCTGCTCGATATCGAGGGAACGACCCTTCCCATCTCCTTCGTCAAGGACGTGCTGTTTCCGTATTCCGACCGGGTGATGCCCGATCTGCTGCGCGAACAGGCAGATCATCCTCTGGTCAAGGTGGCGCTTGCCGATATCGAGGCAGCGCATCCGGGCTGCGACCCGCTGGACCAGCTGCGTGCCTGGACGCAGCGCGATGAAAAGGTGGCGCCGCTCAAGACGCTTCAGGGTCTGGCGTGGAAAGCCGGATTCGAAAGTGGCGCCCTCAGCGCGCGCCTCTATCCCGATGTCGCCGAAGCCCTTCGCGCGTGGCACGAGGCGGGGCTGAGACTGGCCGTCTATTCTTCCGGTTCGGCCAGCGCGCAACGTCTCCTTTACGGCTATTCCGATGCCGGAGACCTGACACCGCTTTTCGAGGCATTCCATGATCTCGATATCGGGGGCAAGAAGATCGCGGAAAGCTACCGGGAGATTTCCGCCCGGGCCGGTGTCGCTCCCCATGAGATCCTGTTTCTCTCGGATGTGGGGGCAGAGCTCGATGCCGCGCATGAGGCGGGTCTCAAGGCCTGTCAGCTCATCCGCAAGGAAGATGGCACCGTTCCTTATCCAGGGGTCCGCCATGCAGCGGATCTTCATGATGTGAGCCGACAGTTCGAGCTGCCCGTGTCATGACCTGCTACGAGGACTGGACCGCGATTCCTCCCGAAGCGCGCGGCGCTGCCGTGGCATTGGGGAATTTCGACGGAGTCCATCTCGGTCATGTCCATCTCTTGCGCTCGCTTCATGCGGCCCGGCCCGATCTTCCTCTGGGGGCCGTGACGTTCGAGCCCCATCCCCGCGAGTTCTTTCGCCCTCAGGACCCGCCCCTGCGACTCATGCTGCCCGGGATACGGGCCCGTATCCTGCATGAGCGAGGCGCGCAGCGTATCTTCCAGCTCGGCTTCGACGCCGATTTCAGCCATCTCGCTCCCGAGGCGTTCGTCGAGCGCGTTCTCGATCGCGGGCTCGGCGTGAAGCATGTTGCCTGCGGGCCCGATTTCGCCTTCGGGCATCGGCGTGCCGGCAGCATCGCCTATCTGGGCCAGAAACTCGAAGCGCTCGGGATCGGCCTGACCATCGTCCCGCCTCTGACCGATATCGGCGGCCCGTTCTCTTCCTCGCGTATCCGGCGTCTTCTGCAGGAGGGTTATCCCGAGCGCGCGGCGGAGGAGCTCGGTCGTCCCTGGTTTATCGTCGGTGCAGTGGCCCATGGTGACAAGCGTGGCCGCCAGCTCGGCTTTCCGACCGCCAATATCCCTCTGGGACGTCATATCGAACCTGCGCGCGGCGTCTATGCCGTCACGATACGTCATCCCGATGGGCGCCTCAGCCGGGGCGTTGCGAATGTCGGACGACGTCCGACCATCGATGACGGGCAGGAGAGTCGCCTCGAGGTGCATATCTTCGATACGAGTGAGGATCTCTACGGCCAGACGCTGGAAGTCAGCCTGCACAGGCTCCTGCGCGAGGAGCGTCGCTTCGATGGGCTCGATGCGCTCAAGGCCCAGATTGCCGAAGACGTGGCCAGTGCCCGGATGGTCCTCTCGACTCTCCCCTGATTTTGCTGGTGTCGGAAATGCCCGAAATCCGACATGCCCCCGCTTCTGCCCACCCGCATGAAAGGCTGATCATTCGACCGTGAGCGGCCTGATACGGACTTGCCTGTTTTGTGAAGTTTTTCATGTTTCACCTAACATGGATAAATGTTATAGATTACCCACGGTTAATGAGATGTGGGGGGCTGTCATGTTTGGCGCGATGCAGATGTATCAGATGCAGGCGATGGAACAGCATATTGCCCATAAGGAAAACCGCCGCCGCGAGAGTGTTTCGCGTCTGGCTCGTCTGCGTGCCCTCCTTTGCAGGGATCTCACATCGCTCGGCGAACAGATCGACACAACTCTCGATACGGTCTGCACCCGCCCCGGGCTGTCGGGATCCGGAATGCGCCGTCCCTGATCCGGAGCGAGCCGGATCAGTTCACGATCGTGCAGGAAAACGGGATCTGGAGGATGCGGTAGAATTCCTTGCCATGCAGGAAAAAGATCAGTCTGATCGAGACATTCCCATCCATGAAAATCTTCATATCCGTATTGCAATAACGATTTGTTGTTGCGTCGTAGAGCAGCTGTTTGAGCTTGTCCCGTGAGAACGTCTGAATGGCGTCATCCGCCTCGCGGGAGAGGTCTATGGTCTCGACGAGGGTCCGTCCGTCGCGGCTGGCACTGGTGATCGTCTCCATCGCGTTCTCGTAAAGGGGGGCCTTCCTGTTCAGTAACGCTACGACCTTATCGAGTGTCGCGATGGGCATGTCGGTGTCGAATCTGAATTCTCCGGCCCGGCATGTGGCGGTCGAGAACCACATCATGGAGATGAGTGCGAAAAGAATGAGGTATTTCATGGAGTATTTCCATTTTTTCCATGATCTGTAGAGCAAAACCGGGCTGGGTAGAACGGGTTTTGCAAATGAAGATCCTGACGGATACCTCGGAATCCGCGCTTTCGGATATGGGGGGCGATCGATCGTCGGATCGAGGCTCGGCACTTGACCCGGAAGCCTGCATCTTCGCATAACTCCCGGTTCCCTGACTCCGTCGATTGATCGAAGATGCCTGATTCCAAAAGCCCCGATCCTCAGGACCGTTATCGCGACACGGTCTTCCTGCCCCGCACCGGCTTTCCGATGCGCGGCAACCTGCCCACGCGCGAGCCGGAAATCCTGGCGCGCTGGGAGTCGATGGGTCTCGATGAAAGGATTATCGAAGGGGGGCAGGGCAAACCCGTCTTCACGCTGCATGACGGCCCGCCTTACGCCAATGGCCATCTGCATATCGGCCACGCGCTCAACAAGATCAACAAGGACGTGGTCAATCGCGCCCAGCGCATGAACGGCGCGCGGGTGCGCTATGTGCCCGGCTGGGATTGTCACGGCCTGCCGATCGAATGGCGCGTCGAGGAAGAATATCGCAAGGCGGGCAAGAACAAGGACGATGTCCCCGTTCTGCAGTTCCGTGCCGAGTGTCGCGACTATGCGCGGCGCTGGCTCGATATCCAGGCCGGGGAATTCAAGAGACTCGGTATCCAGGGCGAGTGGAAGAACCGCTACGCGACCATGGATTTCTCGTCAGAAGCCGCCATCGCCGGCGAGATCGGCAAGTTCCTGCTCAATGGCGGTCTGTATCGTGGCCTGCGTCCCGTGATGTGGAGCCCCGTCGAGAAGACGGCTCTGGCCGAAGCCGAGATCGAATATCACGACATCACCTCGACCACGATCCACGTCGCCTTTCCGATCGAGGCGGACCCGACTCCGGGTCAGGCGCTTCAGGGGGTTTCCGCGGTCATCTGGACCACCACGCCCTGGACCATTCCTGCCAATCGCGCCATCGCCTACGGGCCTGAAATCGCCTATGTCGTGCTGCGTGCCGATGTCATGGGAGAGGCTTCTCTCGTCACTCCGGGATCGCGCTTTCTCGTCGCCGAGGAGCGCGTGGCCGATTTCTGCACCCAGGCGGGAATCGAGAATCATCATATCCTCTACACCCTGCCGGGTGAGGCGCTCGAGGGCGCGATCTGTGCCCATCCGCTACGCGGCTGCGGCTATGAATTCGACGTGCCCATGCTGCCCGGCGATTTCGTGACCACCGATGCCGGTACGGGCCTCGTGCACATGGCTCCGGCCCATGGTCAGGACGATTTCCTGCTCACGCGCCAATATGGCATCGAGGTGCCCGAGCTGGTGCAGGACGATGGCACCTATGCACCCTGGGTGCCGCATTTCGCCGGTATCCATGTGTTCAAGGCGGCCGATCCCGTCTGTGCGGCCCTGACCGAGGCCGCGCAGCGCTGGGCGGCCAATGGCGATGCGGCAGCCGGGCTCGTGGCCCGGTCGAGCATCGTGCATTCCTATCCGCATTCCTGGCGTTCGCGTAAGCCGGTCATCTTCCGCGCCACACCGCAATGGTTCATCCGCATGGATGGAGACCTGGCCCTGCGCCGCAAGGCGCTCGATGCGCTGGCCGATGTGACCTTCGTGCCGGAGGCTGCGCGTAACCGCCTGACCTCCATGATCGAGCAGCGTCCCGACTGGTGCATCAGCCGCCAGCGCGCCTGGGGCGTGCCGATCGCCGTCTTCGTCGAGAAGAGCACGGGCGAGGTTCTGCGCGATCCCGAGGTCATGCAGCGCGTCGTGGATGCGATGGCCGAGCATGGCGCCGATATCTGGTACAGCGCCGATCCCGCCATCTTCCTGGGCGAGGGACGCGACCCCGCGCAATACGAGCAGGTTTTCGACATCGTCGATGTCTGGTTCGAAAGCGGATCGACCCACAGCTTCGTGCTGGGCAGGGACGGTCTGAATTTTCCGGCCGATCTGTATCTCGAGGGGTCCGACCAGCATCGCGGCTGGTTCCAGTCCTCCCTGCTCGAGAGTGTGGGTACGCGCGGCATCGCCCCCATGAAGGCCATCGTGACCAACGGCTTCGTGCTCGACGAGCAGGGCCGCAAGATGTCCAAATCCCTGGGCAACGTGATTGCGCCCAAGGAAGTGACCGACAAGCTCGGCGCCGATATCCTGCGTCTGTGGGTGGTCAATTCCGACAGTAATGAAGATCTGCGTATCGGCCACGAAATCCTGAAGCAGCAGGGCGAGCTCTATCGTCGCCTGCGCAACACGCTGCGCTGGCTGCTGGGCGCGCTCGATGGCTACACGGCGGAAGAAGCCGTTCCATTCGACGAACTGCCCGAGCTCGAACGCTATATCCTCCACCGTCTGACGGATCTCGGCGGGATGGTGAAACAGGCGGTCGAGACGCATCAGTGGGTCGGCGTCTATCCGATGCTGCATGGCTTCTGCACGACCGATCTCTCGGCCTTCTATTTCGACGTACGCAAGGATGCGCTCTATTGCGACGCCCCGTCTTCGCATCGCCGCCGGAGTGCACGGACGGTCCTCGATATTCTCCATCGCGCCCTGACGACGTGGCTCGCGCCGGTTCTGGTCTTTACCGCCGAAGAAGCCTGGACCGCGCGCTTCGGTGAGGAAAGCTCCGTTCATCTCCAGACCTTCCTCGAGCCCGATATGGCATGGCACGATCCGGAGCTGGCCGAGCGCTGGACCCGTATCCGTGCCGTGCGTCGCGTCGTGACGACCGAACTCGAGGGTGCGCGGCGGGGTGGCGTGATTCGCTCCTCGCTCGAGGCACGTCTCTCCCTGCCCCTGACCGAGGCGGAGCAGGCGGCCTTCGGCGATATCGACTGGGAGGAACTCGCGATCGTGTCCCAGGCCGATATCCGTCTTCTGACCAATGCGCCGTCTCTTTACATCGACGAGGCCGGGCCTTCCGGGACCGAGGGGCTGGTCGCGCCCCATCCGGGTCCGGAAGTCGCCGAGGCAGAGGGAAACAAGTGCCTCCGTTGCTGGCGGATTCTCCCCGAAGTCGGCAGCGTCGACGGGCATCCGGGGCTGTGCCTGCGATGCGGCGACGTGGTCGCGGCGTAAGGGGCGGCACGGTTCATGCGTGATTCTCCGAAGCCGCGCGTCCCGGCACGGCCGCGACCCGCAACGCTCGTTGCAGGCTGCGTGACGTTCCTCGCCGTGCTGATCGCCGATCAGCTGAGCAAGTGGTGGATTCTCGACATCTACCGGCTGCCGGTGAAGCAGAGCGTCGCGATCATGCCCGGGCTGAACTTCACGATGGTGTGGAACCATGCCGTCACCTTCGGCATGCTGGGCGGGCTGGGTCGTTTCGGCCCCGCGATTTTCTGCGCGGTGGCCCTGATCGCCGTGCTCGCCCTGCTGGCGCAGACGATCCGGACCCCCCGCATGGTCGTCGCCATCGCCTCCGCCGGGATCGCCGGTGGCGCTGTCGGAAATGTCATCGATCGGCTGCGTTTCGGCGCTGTCGTCGATTTCATCCATGCCCATGCATTCGGCTGGAGCTGGTACGTGTTCAACGTCGCGGATTCGGCCATCGTCTGCGGGGTCGTGCTCTGGATTGCCGATACGATCCTTGCCGACCGGCGTGCGGCGAAACGAGGCCATTGATCTCTTGTCGATGCCGGAACGCTCGACTAGGATCGCTTTTACCATGGCTCAGCATCCCCTCCCGACCGTCTTGCGCATCCTGCCGCTTCTCGGCCTGACAGCGCTCCTTCCAGCCTGCTCAGGCTCCGATGTCTCGCGCGCTTTCGGTCTCGAGCGTTCGATGCCCGACGAATACACGGTCACGACCCGGGCGCCGCTTTCCATGCCGCCGACCGAGAAGCTGAGCCTGCCGGGTGAAGGCGATCATTCCGCTGAGGAAAACCCCCGGATGCAGGCGCTCGAGACCCTGTCTCCCAACGCCGCACTTCATCCCATGTCCGGAAGCACGAGCCCCGGTCAGGAGGCACTGGTCGGTCAGGTCGATCAGGCCTCCAAGGCACCCAATAATGCCGAACTGGGTGCCGCCGGTGCAGGATTGACGGACGAACTGATGTTCTGGCGTGGCGGCAATGCCGGGAGCGTCGTCGATAGCGAGGCGGAAAACCGTCGTATCCAGCGCGCATCCGCGCTCGGACAGAACCCCGCCTCGGGCGCGACTCCTACCAAAAAATCAAAGAGCGCCTTTCTTGGCATCTTCTGATGCTGAGGCATGACCGTGCCTGAATGACGAAATCCGGATGACCGCGCCTGCATGATCGAGGCCGAAACCCTGTCTGACCGGGTATGATGTCCGGACGAGCCTTGCCGCGGTTGCGCCGTCTGTCGGACCGGGTCATCGATCAGATCGCTGCGGGAGAGGTCGTCGAACGGCCTGCCGCGGCACTCAAGGAACTGGTCGAGAATGCGCTCGATGCCGGCGCGACCCGGATCGAGGTCACGCTTTCGGCTGGGGGATGCGACCGGATCGAGGTGGTGGATAACGGGTGCGGAATGTCACCCGACGACCTGCTCATGGCCGTGGAGCGGCATTGCACGTCCAAGCTCGATGACGAGACCCTGACCCGTATCGTCACGCTCGGCTTTCGTGGGGAGGCCCTGCCGTCCATCGGTGCCACGGCCCGCCTGACCCTGATCTCGCGTCAGGCGCATTCCGATACGGCATGGGCACTTCGTGTCGAAGGGGGGGCTGTCACGGCTCCCGCTCCGGTTTCGGGCGCCGTCGGCACCCGCGTGCTGGTCGAGGATCTCTTTTTTGCCACCCCGGCGCGTCGGAAATTTCTCAAGACCGCACGGGTCGAAGGCGGACACGCCGAGTCGGTCATGCGTCGCCTCGCCCTGGCGGCGCCGCATTGCGCCATCCGTTTCACGCTCGAAACCCGGGAGGTGTTCGCTTTTCCCGTCCAGTCCGTACATGAGCGTGTGCAGGCGGTGCTTGGCGAGAGCGACGCCCTGATCCCGCTGGATGAGGAGCGCAACGGGCTTCATCTGACCGGGTTTCTCGGAGGCCCCGCCGCCACGAGGGCAACGGGCGCGGGTCAGTTCCTTCTGGTCAATAATCGACCGGTTGCCGATCCTCTCATGAAGACCGCGATTCGCGTTGCTTACCGACCCGTGATCGAACCGGGGCGCCATCCTGTTCTGGCGTTGCATCTGAGGATGCCGCATGAACGCGTCGATGTGAACGTTCACCCGTCCAAGACCGAGCTGCGCTTCGCCGATGAGGCGGAAGTCAGGGGATTGATGATCGGCGCCATGCAAAGGGCGCTCGGCCATGGCGCGGGAGAGGGCGGCGTGCGTGCGCGTTTCTCCGCGCAGTCCCGCCCTGCCATACGGTATCCCGCGCCCGAGCGGCGCACCCCGTTTCCGGAATTTCCGGGCGCCGTTACTGCTCCCGGTGCCGCGCCGGACGGCACGGCTGCGACAGGATCCGTGCCGGTCTCTCCGCTGCCGGAGCGCGGAGACGCGTTCGAGGCGCACGGCGCATCCGGCTTTGCCGAGCAGTTCCATGGACTCGCGCCCGAGGCACGCCGCCCCACTCCGGTCGATGAGGCCGAACGACTGCGTTATCCGCTCGGCGCACCCGTCGCGCAGGTTCTCGACACCTATATCATCGCGGTGGGCCAGGATGGCGATCTCGTTCTGGTCGATCAGCATGCGGCGCATGAGCGCCTCATGCATGAGAAGCTGCTCGCCCAGCACGGCGAAGGCCGATTGAAGGCGCAGAGGCTGCTTTTGCCCGAGGTGGTCGATCTGCCGCCCGGTCAGGCCGGACGCCTGCTCGAATGGGCGGAGACGCTGGAGACGCTGGGCCTCGAAATCGAATCCTTCGGGGGCGGAAGCGTGTTGCTGCGCACCATGCCGGTGCTCCTGCAGGGAGGAGACGGAACCGCGCTGATGAGAGATCTGTCGGAGGAGCTGGGCGCGGATCCCGATCTCGAGCCCGGAGACAGTTCTGCCATCGAACGGCGCATCGATGCGGTGATCGCCCGTATGGCATGTCACGGCAGTATCAGGGCGGGGCGACGTCTCAAGCCGGAGGAAATGTCCGCCCTGCTCCGTCAGATGGAACAGACACCGCGGGCGGGAACCTGTTCCCATGGCCGTCCGACCTGGCTCCGGCTGGGCCGCGCCGAGATCGAACGCCTGTTCGGGAGAATCCGCTGATCCTCCCGGCCGCTATCCTTGCAGACAGCGGAGTCACTCAGGACGCGTGACGCGTCGTCTTGCTCATCGCATTCTTGTGTCCTTGCTGCGTCCCGTCGGGCTGAACGGTCGTCAGAACGTCATCGGAAACGAACAGGATGCTGTCGACGGCCGATTGCAGTGCGTCTTTCGCCGCTTTCGGATCGCCGCCATCGATGAAGACCGAGGCTCTGTGAACGTCGCCGGACACCATTTCGAGAGGCGCAAGGGCCACGACGTACTGGACATCCGTACCGACGACCTCGAGATCCTGGTTCACGAGCTTCGTATCTCCTGCACGAAGATGCTGGTTCGCCTGGGCCAGAGCGGTCTGTTTTTCGGGTGCAAGCGCCTCTGTCACGGCGTATTCACCGCCGACGGGGAGCCAGTGCAGGGGAACACCGCTCATGGCGACACGCTTCGGAGCCCCGTGGCTCGGCGCAGGCTGAAGCTCACCTTCCACCTTCATGAAGGCCCGGTTGTCCTTGGCCGCTTTCTGGAGACGGGTATCGGCGTCGTCGATGAGGCTCTGGGCCTGCCCGTTCTGATTGCTGGCGAGCGCCTGCTGTGCCTGGAGGATGTCGCCCATGGCTTTCTGTCCGTCCACGGAAAGCCGTCTGAAGTCATGGTCGGCCCTGTGCTGCAGGGAGGCCGCCATCGCAGGCGTAACGGTCAGGGCGAAAAGGGCGGAACCGGCAATCATGAGGCGGCGCATCTTAGGTCTCCATCGTTGGTGTTCCCGCAGGAACCTCGAGGATGAAACGGGCGAGGCACCGAGCTGTTTCATAACGTTGCGGTTAAGATGCTGCCATTCGGCACTATCGAGGCTCAGCCCGGCGGCAGGGCGGTGCCGTCCGGCGGCGGCTTGCGGCTCGTGAGGACATTGCCTGCCGAAGCGCAGGCGATACAGAAAACGCCGGTCCAGCGGGCGATGGAGAGGGATTCGCCCAGAAGAAGAAGGCCGGAGATGGATCCGAGAACCGGCTCGAGGCTGAGAAGGATCCCGAGATCGCGCGGCCCCAGTTTTCGCATGGCCATCATGTCGAGAACATAGGGCACGGCGGAGGAAAGAATGGCAACGCCGACCGCCATGACGCCCTGATGCGGGTAGGATACCGCAGGGACGAGCGCGGGCAGGAGCCAGGGCAGCAGGAGAATCCCCGCCGTGGTCATGCCGAGGGTGGTCGCCTGGGCGGGCGGCAGGATCTTCCCGATCCGCGTGCCGGTCAGGATATAGACCACCCAGCCGACGGCGCTCGTCAGGGCTGCGATCACGCCGATCGGATCCAGATGCCCGGAGACATGATCCGGACGCAGGAGAAGATAGAGACCGGTCAGAACCAGACCTGCCCAGAGCAGATCGAGCAGACGTCGCGAGCCGATCAGCGCAAGAGAGAGCGGCCCCATGAATTCGAAGGCAACGACGAGACCGAGCGGCAGACGGACGAGCGCGACGTAGAACGCGAAATTCATCACCGCCATGGATGCGCCATAGGGCAACAGAAGCCGCCACAGACCCGGACGGAATACGGAGGGGCCGGGGCGGATCACGATCAGGAGAATGATGGCCGCAAGCCCGACGCGCAGCCCCACCATCCCTTCCGGGCCGAAGAGAGGGAAGAGACTCTTGGCGAGCGCGGCGCCGATCTGGAAAGAAGAGATCCCGCCTATGAGCAGCGCAAGACCGCCGAACTTGTCGAGAGGGGTGGCGTGCGGGTGTTCGAACGCTGCCATCAGATATCGAGCAGTTCCGCCGTGCGGGCGTGATCCTGGATGAAGCGGAAGCGTAGCTCGGGTTTGCGCCCCATCAGGCTCTCGACGCGCTCGCTGGTCACGGCGCGCTCCTCGGGTGGCGTGATCACGCGCAGCAAGGTGCGGCGTGCGGGGTCCATCGTCGTCTGCTTGAGATCCTTGACCGGCATCTCTCCCAGACCCTTGAATCGCGAGATCTCGACCTTGGCGCCGGGTTTGAAGTCGCGTTTGAGGCAACGCACCCGGTCCTCATCGTCCATCGCATAGACGGTCTTCGCCCCGTGGGTCAGCCGGTAGAGCGGGGGCTGTGCGAGATAGAGATGTCCGCGGCGGATCAGATCCGGCATTTCACGATAGAAGAAGGTCATGAGAAGCGAGGCGATATGGGCGCCATCGACATCGGCATCCGTCATGATGATGATGCGTCCGTAGCGCAGCCGCTCCGCATCGAACTGGGCGCCTGAGCCGCAGCCCATCGCCTCGATCAGGTCGCGCAGCTCCTGATTGGCCTTGAGCTTGTCGGCCGTTGCCGAGGCAACGTTGAGGATCTTTCCCCGCAGCGGCAGCACCGCCTGTGTCTCACGATCGCGGGCCTGACGTGCGGAACCTCCCGCCGAATCGCCCTCGACGAGAAACAGTTCGGTATCGGCGGCATTCTCGCGCGTGCAATCCGTCAGCTTTCCCGGAAGGCGCAGGCGACGCGTGGCGCTCTTGCGCGGCGTATCCTTGCTTTCCTTGCGGCGAAGCCGCTCCTCCGCCCGCTCGATCATGAAGGCGAGCAGGTTATCGGCCTGGGACGGATTGCCTCCGAGCCAGTGATCGAGACGGTCGCGCAAGGCGCCTTCGACGAGCCGGCTGGCCTCCTGGGTCGTCAGCTTCTCTTTCGTCTGCCCCTGGAAATGCGGATCGCGAATGAAGACCGAGAGCTTCACGGCAAGAGCGCCGAGAATATCGTCCGCCGTGACGGAGGCGGCGCGTTTCATCGAACGCTGATCCCCCCAGGCGCGAAACCCCTTGACGAGGGCGGCGCGGAACCCCGCTTCATGCGTTCCGCCCTGAGGCGTCGGGATCGTGTTGCAATAGGAGGTCATGCTCGAGGCGCCGTGCTCGAGAAACGCAACCGCCCATTCCAGCCGTCCGCCCGTGCGTCCGTCCGCCGCCTGCGGCAGATCGGCCTCGCCCGCCCAGGCAGGCGCCAGCAAGGCCGGGGTCTCACCCAGTTCGGCGTTCAGACTGTCTGCAAGACCGTTCGGGAAGTGGATCGTGGCTTCGACCGGGGTTTCGTCTCCCGCACGGATCAGGGCAGGATCGACGTGCCATCGTATGGTGACGCCACGGAACAGGGCGGCCTTGGAGCAGCAGAGGCGATAGAGCCGCTGGGGCGAGAAGCTCAGCGTCCCGAATATCTCGGGGTCGGGCGAGAAGCGGATCGTCGTGCCGCGCCGGTTCGGCGCCTTGCCGATTTCCTCGAGTGGGGTGACGGGTTTGCCCCGGGCGTAGTCCTGCCGCCAGAGGCGTTTTTCACGCGCGACCTCGACCTCGAGACGATCCGACAGGGCATTGACGACCGAGGAGCCGACACCGTGAAGCCCGCCCGAGGTATCGTAGGCCTTGCCGGAGAATTTGCCGCCTGCGTGAAGGGTTGTGAAAATGACCTCGAGCGCGGAGCGATCGCGGAATTTCGGGTGAGGATCCACCGGAATGCCGCGCCCGTTATCCCGCACCATGAGGAGGCGAGCCCCTTCCAGCGCGACATCGATGACGCTTGCATGGCCTGCCACGGCCTCGTCCATCGCATTGTCGAGAATCTCGGAGGCGAGGTGATGATAGGCAGTATCGTCCGTACCGCCGATATACATGCCCGGCCGGCGCCGTACCGGCTCGAGTCCCTCGAGGACCTCGATCTGCTCCGCACCGTAGGACTCCCCGGAGCCCGGCATTCCCGCCGGTGCCCCCCCGGCCTGAATCGTTCCGGGCTGGGTCGCTTCGGCCTGAATCGTTCCGGACTGGGTCGTTCCGGATCGGGCCGTCCGCGATTGGGTCGTTCTGCGCTGACGGCGCGCCGGAGTCTCGTCGCTCGGGAAGAGGTCGTCGTTCATATTGCGTTCTTGACGGCCTCGCCGGGGCGCCGTCAAGCGCTCCGGGCAGGGTCGGGAGAAGAATTTAGGCGCGGGTCTTGCGATGACCGCGGCGCTTGGAGGATCCGTGGGTGCTCTTGCCGGAATCCGGTGCGGAGCAGGTCTCGAACGAGGCAGGCTGGATCACGTCCTTCGCATCGGCGTAATGGGCGAGATCGGCGCCGTCTTCCAGGGCGTCGACCTCGTCGAACATCGCGACGCGCTGCTGGCAGAAGATCGTTCCGGCCTTCAGCCCGCCTTCCGACTGCACATTGGCGAGCTGGGTGATGTAGTCGTCATGCGCTCTCTGGGCGCCGCGTCCATAGGCCGACTTGAAATAGGTGTTCAGACGCTCTTCCTCGGCGGTGAGCTTGGGGCGGAACTTCGCGACGAAGGCGTTGTAGCGTTCCTGGGCATTGCAGGAGAGTGCCGTCACCATCAGTTCGCTCTTCAGGCCCTGGACATTGAAGGCCTCATGCGCAGGCGACTCGCCGCAGCCGGCAGCACGGGCCGTGCCGGACGCGAGTCCGGACGCAAGCAGCGTGCTGGCGAACAGGCCACAGGCGGTCAGTCGCGCGAACGGGCGCAGGAAGCGTTGCCGGGCTGAAAACGACATCAGGGAACTCCACACGGGCAGGATTTACGACAGGGCGCGACACCGCACCGGAGCGCGCCGGCCGATGCCTGGAAAGCGACAGGACTATGGCAGCGCAATTGCGGCGAGAAAATGCCCTCGTGCAAGACCTCTCGTCGATTCTGCAAAAAAAAACCCATCTTCTCTTTTCTGCGTTCGAACTCTCATATTCCCCTTTCGGCCAGCTCCGGCTTGCGCTAGGGCCATGGGCGAATTCGTTTCCGGAGACAGTTTTCCGGGCCGGAATCGGCAAATGTCGGGCCTGCTGAAGCTTCGAGGCAGTATCGACTTTCGATGACATGTGATCAGTGGAGTTGATGGTGCGACTGCGTGGTTCTGCAATTACTCTCGTTTCGGCCCTGACCCTGGCGGCCTGTGCGCAAAAGCCTGTCGTGCAGCGTGTCATCCCGCCCAACCCGTTCGGCTATCAGAAGGTCTCCGCCGTCTGCAAGACGTCGCCCGTGAAGACCGCGCCCGACGGCAGCATGAGCGTCGACATGACCGTTCGAAGCGATGACGGGCTCTGTGCGCTTTCCGTCCAGAAACCCGGCAATACCAATTACCGTTCGTTCGGCGTCTCGCCCGCTCCGGCGCATGGCAAGGCGTTCCTCTACAATTACGACGACCACACCTACGTCACCTACACGCCGAGCACGGCCTATGCGGGCAAGGACAGCTTCACCGCGATCCTGATTCCCGGTGGCGCCGATCCGAGAGCGAAGCTGACGGTGAACGCGACCGTGGACGCGACGGGCGTCGTGGTCGCCCCCAAGCCCAAGCCCGCAGTGGTCGCGCCTGCGGCGAAGAAGCCCGTGGCAAGACACACCACCCGTCATCGCAAGAGCAGCAAGAAGTAAGACGCCAGAGCAGGGAGGCCAGAGCAGGGGGGCCAGAGCAGGGAAGGCGCCGGTAAAACCGGCTCTTTCATGCCGCCCCTGTCAGGAGCGCCTTTCCGGATGGTCGGCGTCCGGCCCTCCGACCGCCTCCTTCCCGGTCAGATCGAGAAGGAAATCGGCTCGTGTACCGGGCGACGCAGTCCGGCCGTTTCCGCGCGTCTCACCATCTCCTCCAGGGTGAGCGCGGCCATTTCGTTCCGGACGGACTCGTCCAGCACCTGCCAGCACGGCTCGATCACGGCGCGATACAGGGCACCCTGCGTTGCCTCTTCGCTGCCTGTTTCATCGGATATGACGACGCGGACGATCTCGTCGAGACCGATATCGCGTTGCGGACGACCGAGACGATATCCCCCTCTCGGCCCCCGGACGCTTTCGAGCAATCCCGAGCGCGACAGCGCCTGAAGCAGCGGCTCGATGCCGCGCCGTGCAAGGCCCGCCCTCTCGGCGATATCGCCGCCGCTCACGAGGCTCGAGCGTCCGGCGTGGAATGCGACATCGACCATGATGATCACGGCGATCATTGCCCTGTCCCGGCGGAGATACATGCAGTCCATTCCTCAATCACGTATTATGCGCAATATAGCAGTTAATGCCCGGAAATCACAGACCGGCATCGGGCGACACGGCGCGAGGCCGGCACGAAGCGGAGGACAACATCATGGGTACTGAAGCGGAGACGGACGGGCGAGGCGTCGATCCGTTGCGGTGCGCTGCGCCGCGTGGGCGGGTCTTCGGCTCCATTCTCGAGACGGTCGGCGGAACGCCTCTCGTGGCCGTGCCCCGGCTGACTGCTGCGGACGATCTCAGGGCCCGCCTTCTGCTCAAGCTCGAATTCTTCAATCCTCTCGGCTCGGTCAAGGATCGCATCGGTCTGGCCCTGATCCAGGAGGCGCAGGCGAGAGGCGAGATCGTTCCGGGAAAGACGATCCTGGTGGAACCGACATCGGGCAATACGGGCATATCCCTGGCCTTCGCTGCCGCTGCACTCGGATATCGCCTGATCGTGACGATGCCCGAGAGCGCCTCGATCGAGCGTCGCAAGATGCTGCGCCTCATGGATGCCCAGCTGGAGTTGACCCCTGCGGCGCGCGGCATGGCGGGCGCGATTCTCCGTGCCGAGGAGCTCGTCGCGTCCCTGCCCGATGCCTGGATGCCGAGCCAGTTCGACAATCCGGGCAATCCCGACATCCATGCCAGGACGACCGCAGAGGAAATATGGACCGATACGGGCGGCGAAGTGGATTTCGTGGTCGCGGGGCTCGGCACGGGGGGCACACTGACAGGAGTCGCAAGAACGCTCGGCGCGCGCAAACCATCCATGCAGTTCTGGGGGGTCGAACCGGCCGAGAGCGCGATCCTGACCGGAGACGATCCCGGGCCGCACGGAATCCAGGGAATCGGTCCCGGCTTCTGCCCCAACACGCTCGATACCTCTGTCCTGACCGGTGTCATACCGGTCTCGGAGCGCGATGCCATGGCCGCGGCCAGACGATGCGCGCGGATCGAGGGTATCCCCATCGGTATCTCTTCCGGTGCGGCACTGCATGCGGCTCTGACGCTCGCCCGACGCGAGGACCTTGCAGGCCGCACGATCGTATCGATCGTACCGTCCTTTGCCGAACGCTATCTCTCGACCTCTCTCTTCAACGGCCTGATCTGACATCCGCATGCGATCCGGCGGTTCCGGGGTGCAATACTCCGGCAGAGCGCCGGATTCCGAACGGGGTTTCGTGACGATTGACCCTTCCGTATCAATCCGCTGTTAACGGGTTGTCCGGATAATGAAGTCTCACGGAATACTCATGACGGACGCATTGTTTTAAGTAATCGTAAAACAATAAACGTTCCATGAACGCGCATGGTCCCGACAGACCCTGCACGATCGGAATCTGTCCTGTTCGAGAGTGTTTCCGCCTGGTGCAACCCGGTGCAATCGACCTCTCGACAGGGAAAAACATCATATGTCCTACCCGGAAATCCAGATCCGTCCCGGCAATCTCTGGGCGGACGGCAGTGTCGCCGAAGGGGAAACCAAGAAGATCATCGTGCAGGGGATCGACGATGACGGTTCCACGACCGATTCCCTCGGAGGAACGATCTGCAACCAGGATTATCCGACGCTTGCGGACGGGCCGATGGAAATCGGCGGTCATCTGATCATCGACAAGGATTATGCCAGATCCACCGTCTATTTCGGCACGGGCACCACCACGAGCGGCATATGGTGTCGGCCGATCATCGCAACGACCGGTGTTGTCGATATAACGGGAAGTGGCGCCTACGATATCTTCAACTATATCACCTTCCTGAACCAGACGCAGAATTCAGGAGTGATCAATGTTGCGGATATCACGATGTATTCGGGAAGTACGTTCAGCGAGATTACCGGACCCGGCACGCTCAACCTGAACAATGTCCGGCTCTCCGGCGATAACAACAATTACGTTCTGAGCACGATCGGACGCATCACGGGAGGGCAGGTTATCAACATGACCAATTCCGACCTGTCTCTCCTGAGCGAGCTGTCGGACGTGACCATTCACATGACCGGCGGCTCCAACTACCTCGCCCTGCGCAGTACGGCGACGATCCGCAATGTGACCGTGCGCGGCTTCGGCCGCGGCGATATCATCGATTTCGCGTCAGGGAGCGGCGCCGATTCCTGGCAGTACGATCCCGAAACCGGCGATCTGACCGTCAGCCGGGGCACGCAGAGCCATACGGTCAATATCGGTCTCGGATACGACCCCGAGAAATTCCAGTCCGTTCCGACCGGCTATCTCAGCAACCAGGGCATTACCTATCTCGATGCCACACCATGCTTTCTGTCCGGGAGCCTCATCGCGACGCCCGATGGCGCCGTCGCGATCGAATTGCTCGAACCGGGGGATCTCGTTCTGTGTCTCGAAGACGGGATGTTGTCCCCTCGTCCCGTCCAGTCCATCGAACGGGGGGTCATGCGCGTCCCGTCCGTCAGCACGCTCGGCGATGACGAGAGGGGATTCAGCGTCTGTATCGCAAGGGACGCGATCCGTCCGGGGGTGCCCTATCGGGATCTCCGGGTGACGGCCGAGCATTGCATGGCTCTGGACGGCGTGCTCGTGCCGGTCAGGATGCTCGTGAACGGTCGGACCATCCGCTACGATACGGAGCTTCTCGAATATCGCTACTTCCATCTGCGAATGGAAACCCATGCGCTCGTTCTGGCCAACGGGGTCCTGACCGAGACCTTTCTCGAGGAGGGACATCGTTCCGTCACGACGCAGAACGCGCGCCCCGGTCCGATCCGCCCTGTCCTGCCGATCGAGACGGGACGCGCGCGGGTCGAGCCCATCCACCGTCATCTTTCCGCCCGGGCGGAGGCGCTCGGTCATGACCCGGCCCCGGTGGAAGCTGTCGGCCCATGCAATTCCGGGGAAGTTCATCTCGTGGATTGCCGGGGGCGACGTTTCGATCCGATTCGCCGGAACGGCCATGTTCATGTCTTTCGCGTGCCCGGCAGCGCACGCAAGCTCCGTATTGCCTCGGCGGTGGCGCGGCCATGCGACACGATCGGCCCCTTCGTGGACGACCGGCGTTATCTCGGCGCGCTCATAGGTTCGATCAGCCTCTATGAAGCCGAGACCCTGCATGAGCAGGCCATCCATCTGGAAAACCGGGCGCTGGCGGGGTGGAGCGATCTCGACTCCCGGCACTGCCGCTGGACGAGAGGCGAAGCCGTTCTGCCTCTGCCTGCCGGGGACGCGACATCGCCGAGGGTTCTCGCCATCGAGATACTCGCTCAGGCCAGCCGGGGCGAAAGCGGCTGTAATCCCGATCCGCGACACGCGGCCTGACAGACAGGTTCCTTCTCTCTCCTCCCCGGGAAGCGTCTATCCGAAGGCAGCTCTCGCCGGGGGAGAAGAGGGACGAGGGAGAAGTGTCGGAAAAAAGATCTATATACCTAACTAGCCATACCTAACTAGCCTATTCTATCTTGAACCTGCAGAACTTATTGGCTAGCTATAATGCATGAGCGCGCAGTCCGACACCGTGAGCCTCGACCAGTTTTTCCAACGCTTCCCCGGCGAGGAAGCTGCTCGCAAGTATTTCGAGCGCAACCGTTGGGCAGGCGAAGTATCCTGCCCTCATTGCGGCGGCCTCTCGGTCGCCCCGGTGAAGAACGCAAGGCCAATGCCGTGGCGCTGCCGCGACTGTCGCCAGCATTTCAGCGTCCGCACCGGCACTGTATTAGCCGAGAGCCGCCTCCCTCTGCACAAGTGGCTCATGGCGATCTACATGATGACCACTGCGCTAAAGGGCATTCCTTCTTCACAGATGGCCCACGGACTGGGTATCACGCAAAAGACCGCATGGTTCCTCGCTCAGCGCATCCGAGAAACGTGGCTGGGCGGCAGCGGCAACAGCGATGACATGGGCTGCCATGTCCAAGTCGATGAGACCTATGTCGGCGGCAGCGCTCGCTACAAGCACATCCAAGTGAACCACACTGATGGCGAATACGTCCGCGACAGGGCGCATACGAGTGGTATCGAGAGCTTCTGAGCGCTGCTTAAGCGTGGCCACTACGGCATCTATCACTACATGTCGGCGAAGCACCTGCACCGCTAGGTCGACGAAGTTTCGTTCCACCATAACACTGCACGAAGTGGGGCAATAGCGTTCATCGACGCAACGATCAACAAAATGATCGGGAAGCGCCTCACATACAAGGAACCGACCCATGCCCAAGAAGGAAAAACTGATTGAGCCGATCGACGCCGACTTCGACGCTGTTGCGAAGGCAGTGGTCGCATCTGCAGGTAATGACAGCGAGGTCGATGGACCAGGCAAAGGCAATCGCGAGGTAGCCGACGAGAGTCTGCCGCTTGCCAAATGGCGTGGAACAATCGACCTTGGTGGCAACGAACTGGATTGTTACGTTCTCGGAGACGGCAGGCGCGTTTTATCATCGGGATCAACGACCAAGGCAATCGCCGAGGTTGAACGCGGTAGCCTGCAGGATTACATCGGACAGAAGACGCTTAATCCATTCATCAACGTCGATAAAATCCTGCAGGAAACCTTTCGCTTTCGTATACCGGGGACGCAATGGCCCGGCCTTGGCATCACCACTGAGCATTTTGAACTGATATGCAGGGGCTATGTTCAGGCGTTATATGAAGGCGCGCCGCTAACTGACCGTCAGCGACAGATGGCTATCCGGTGCGCCGTCCTTACGGCAGGTTTGACGCGAACCGGTCTTGATGCGTTGGTCGATGAAGCGACGGGCTATCAATACGAGCGGGCGGATGATGCGCTGCAGGTGAAGTTACGTGCGTTCATTGCGGACGAACTGCGCGATTGGGAAAAAACTTTTCCTGACGAGCTATGGGAGGAATTTGGGCGCCTGACAAACTGGAAGGGCTCTCTCCATTCCCGCCCCAAATGGTGGGGCAAGATGGTTATCGAGTTGATCTATGACACCCTCGATCCCGATGTCGCGGCCTACCTGAAGGCGAATAAGCCAAAGCAAGGCGAGCACTGGCACCGGCAGCTGTCCGAGAATCTGGGCGTGCGACAACTCGTCTCTCGCTGCTATGAGGTCATAGGAATGGCAAAGACATGCCATGATATGCGCGAGTTGCGCGACAAAGTCGCGGAGCATTATGGAAACCATACAGTCCAATTTACGCTCTCACTTCCTAAACCCAAGCAGACTTAAGAGGAGGTGCTTAGGTCCCGCCTACCTCCTAGCTAGCTACGTATGTAGATCCCAAAAAAAGGGGCGCGCAGCGTATGGCGCGCCCCGATCGTCCCGCCGGGAAGAACCCGGCAGGACGATTTTCAGCCCAGGACGATCTAGTCCAGGATGATCTAGCGCAAAATGATCTCGACGCGGCGGTTCTGCGGTTCGCGCGTGTTCGCCGCCGTCTGGACGAGCGGGTTGCTTTCGCCAAATCCCCTGGTGGCGATGACCCCGCCCGGCACGCCGTCACGGATCAGCTCGGCGCGCACCGCATCGGCCCGCCTGAGAGAAAGCTTCATGTTATAGGCCGCACCGCGTGGGCCGGGATGGGCCGCGCTGTTGTCGGTATAACCGTTGACCTCGATCCGCGTGAGCTGGGTCCGGGTGGAGTTCTGGGCAGCCGTGCCGATGATCGCGCGTGCCCTGTCCGTCAGATCCGCGCGATCCCAGTCGAAGAACACGAGATAGCTGCGCGCGGGTGCGGGAGCAGGGGCCGGCATGACCGGGGCTGGCGGCGGCGGCGGCGGCGCAGGATTGAATTCGTAACGCAGCCCCAGAAGCAGGGAGTGGTTGAAATCGTTCCGGGTGACCCGGTTGCCTTCCATCGCGCCCGCGGGTCGCGGTGCGTCATAGCCGCCGATGCTGCCCGAGCCGGTCGCATAATGTCCGTTCGGGCCAAGCATCGAATAGAATCGGTACTCGGTCGTGAAGGACAGGCCAACGGCGAAGGGAACGGGGAAGGAGAGGCCGAAAATGCCCTGATAGGCGAAATTGCCGGTCGTCCCGGTGATGTTCTGGTTGAGATAGTTGTTCGGTGCGCGCACCGACGCCTTCATGTGCTGCCAGCCATAGCCGACACCGGCGCCGAAATAGGGATAGACCCAGTTCGCGCCGATATCCATGTCGAACAGGGCGTTGACCATCACGCCGTATTGCTGCTGCCGACCGCCTACCGATGAGGGGAAATAGCTGGATTTGAACTGCTGCAACCGGTTGTTGCGATAGTTGCCTTCCACCTCGACGCGGAAGCCGTTCCCGAGCCCCCAGCCGACGGAGCCGAGCCCCGTCACGCCGGCATCGTAATGGTCCTTGCCGCTGGGCAGAACCGGCGAGAGACGCACGGTCTGATCCTGATTGAAGCTGGCGCCGCCGGAACCGGCCACATACAGCCCCTTGACCACCTGCGCATGGGCGGCCGATCCTGAAAATCCCAGTCCGGCCAGGGCCGTCATGCAGCATACGGTCCTGCGGTAGCGCCGGGAGAAAAGTCCGACTGCGCGCGGGACATCGGAAAACGGGCGGCAAACGGTTTCACCGCGCGTTCGGTGTTCCAGCGTCATATCGTCTTCTCCATCCTTTTCACGCGGCAGACTGAGAGGGGGCCGTCTTGCGGTCCGTCCGCAGCGATCTGAATGCCGTCTTTTCGCCGAACTGTCATCCCTGTGCAACGCATGTTTCCCCGATGGGTGCGTTTGCAGGAATGACGCATTCTTTCTTCCTGTCACGACTGTGGGAACGCTGCAACAGTCGCGGCGATCCGGTGACGTCCCGGGCCGGTGCAAAAGCAGGCTCAGCCGGTGCGTCCCGGCAGATCCCGTTCGATCGGATCGTCGATCCGGTCCATCGTGAACTCGAGAATCCACAGATCCGGATCGTATCGTTTCTGTCGGTCGAGATAGGCACCGAGCGCCTCCTCGGAGTCCATGGCGATGCGATCCCATCCCGCACCCAGTGCCGCCTCCCGCAGCACGGCGTGCCGTCCCGTACGGTCGAGCAGGACGATGAGCAGGGCGCCCGCATCCTCATCCCCCTTGCGTATCAGCATGGCGGATCCTCCCCGGGATTCGAGGCCGCGCATCAGCGCGCGGGCCCAGATGCCGGTGCGCAGCCTTGCCGTCCTGATCGCTTCTCGCATCGTCTCGCTGTCGGAGGGGCTCACGGGGCAGGGTCATCCATATCGTCTGGAATGGCAGCGAGGGCGGCCTTGTAGCTTTCGGGGCGCTCGAGGATCAGGGCCGCGGTGTCGAGATCGGCATCGGTGCCCAGAGCCGCCGGGCAATGGCGTCTTATATCCAGGATCCGGGAGACACTCACCGGAAAACGCAGGGCCCGGCTTGCAAGCACGGTCGGAGCGTCCAGGAGCTTTCCCTGCCCGAGCGAGGCGAGTTGCTGCTCGAGCGCCTGTCCCCCGCGGGAGGTGCAGATCTGCGGCGTGACGCCCAGACCCTGGAGCGGCCATCCGAGCGGCGCGAGCACGCGGCTCCAGGTCACGAAGAGCTCGCCCCCGTCCGGCATCTGACCGACGGCCTGCACGAGACCCTTTCCGAGCGTCGAGCTGCCGATCACCACGGCCCGCCTGTGATCGGCGAGGGCGGCAGCCATGATTTCGGCTGCGCTCGCGGTGCGACCGTCGACGAGAGCCACGATGGGAAGACCGTGGGTCATATCGCCGCCCTGCACGGCCCAGATGTGATTCGATTTCGGATCCCGACCTTTCGTCACGACCGCAATGCCGCGATCGAGCACGAGTGCCGAGGCCGTCACCGCCTGTTGCAGAACGCCCCCGCGATCGCCTCTGAGATCGAGAATCAGTCCTGCAAGTTTCTGGTCCTGCAAGGCCTGGTCGATGTTCTGGCTCAGCTCCTCGGCCGTGTCGGATGAGAAGGAGGCGATGCGCAGAACGACGACATGCCCGTGCATGTAGCTGAAGACGGTCTGCGGCGGAACGACTTCACGGCGCAGGCGCATGATCGCGCCATGCCGTCCCGGATCGGCGAGAAGCAGGCGGATCCTGCTGCCATCCTCGCCTTTCAGCCAGGTTTCGACCGTCGCGGGGTCCTGGTTGCGGGTCGAGCGTCCGTCGACCGCAAGAAGCCTCTGTCCGATATTGGCGCCGGCAGCCCAGGCCGGGCCATTGGCATTGATGGCGGAAATGACGAGCGCGCTGCCCTCACGCGAGAGGGAAAGCCCGACCCCGGCTTCCGCGCCCGACCGGTTGGCGCGGTCGTTGCCCGCGGGCGCAGGACCGACATAGCGCGAATAGGGATCGAGATGGTTGAACAGCTCGTCGAAGAAACTCTGAAGCAGCGCGTCATGCCCCGCATTGCGCAGGGCGGGGGAGGCATCCCACGCCGCTTTCATGGCGGAGACGATGACCCGGACCCAGCCCGTCATGTCGTTTTCGGGCGGCTCGCCGAGTTCCAGCAGCACGTTCTGACCGATCATCAGACGCAGCCGGGCGGGTTTTCCGGCGGGCTGGGGCGGTTCGATCGTCGAGATGGACGGGTCGATCGCTGTCAGCCCGTCAAGGCCCCACAGGCTGTAGGTGCGGCTCGAATGCGCTTCGAGCGTGCGGGGCGAGAGAAAGCGCAAGGCGCTCGACAGGACGCCGGTCAGGAGACCGGTATCGAGGCGTGCGGGTTCCGCGGCCCGGGCCGGTCCCGCCATCAGGGTCAGGAGAACCAGACACAGCGCGCCCAGAAATCTCTCGGACCGCGTCTCAGACAGGAAAGGAACGTGTTTCAGAACCAGAGACCTCGACCAACAGGAAAGGAGCGCTCCTTTCCCCGATCGCCTTAGCGACCGTCTTGCGTCCGCGAAAGGGAGCCTAGCAGCCGCCGCGATGTTTTGGCCACGGTCTGTGACCGGAAAAGCGCAAGCGTCACGATCCGCTTTCGCTTTCCGGCTCGGCCGACGCGTCCCTGGAGGAAGCGGAGGTCTTGCGCGGCGTGCGTTTCGCGGGGGCTTCTCCCGTATCCTTCTTCGCTGCCGTTTTCTTCCCCGTCGCTATCGCGGCTGTCTTTCCGGTCGTTTTCGCGCTTGCCTTCGTGGTTGTCTTCGCGCTCGTCTTCCCGGCGGCTTTCTTCGCAGGCGCCTTGCGCTTTGCCGCGGCTCCGGCCTTTTCCGACGGGCCTGTCTCGTCTCCGGTGCTGGCGGAGGTTTTCGACGCAGCCTTGGCCGTTGTCTTGCGGGTCGTCTTACCCTTCGATTTGAGCGGTTTCCCCTTCTCGTTCAGGAGAGAGACGGCCTCTTCGAGCGTCACCTCGTCCATCTCCTGTCCCTTGGGGAGATTTGCGATCATCTGGCCATGCTGCACATAGGGACCGAACCGCCCCTTGCGGACCATTACGGCCTCCTTGTCCTTGGGATGGGCACCGAGATTGCGAATTGAGGCGAGCTTCTTGGCGAGCGAATCGACGGCGCGATTGAGCCCGACGGTCAGCACGTCATCATCGGCATCGAGCGTGCCGAAGATCGCGCCCATTTTCACATAGGGACCGAAGCGACCCAGACCTGCCTCGATCATTTCCCCCGTTTCGGGATGCGGTCCGAGCTTGCGGGGGAGGGAGAGCAGACCGAGCGCCTGGTCCAGGGTCAGCTTGTCGCCTTCCAGTCCTTTCGGAATGGTGGTGCGCTTGGGCTTGATCTTCTTGTTCTCGGGATCGGCCTCGCCGCGCTGGATATAGAGCCCGTAAGGCCCGCGCCTGACCGTGACCTCCTCTCCCGTCGCGGGATCCTGACCGAGCGTTTTCATGCCTTCCTTGAGGGTTTCCCCCTCGGCGCCATCCTCGGCAACGAGTCGTCGGGTGAACTGGCAGGACGGATAGTTCGAGCAACCGATGAAGGCGCCGAACTTGCCGAGGCGCAGCCCCAGACGCCCGGTTCCGCAGGCCGTGCACTGTCGCGGATCGCCGCCATCCTCCCGCGCGGGGAAGAAATGCGAGCCGAGATCCTCGTCCAGCGCGTCGATCACGTCCGAGATCTTGAGATCCTTCGTCTGGGCGACGGCGTTCGAGAAATCGCGCCAGAAAGCGGCCATGACGTCGTGCCAGTCGGCCCGCCCGTCAGAGATATCGTCGAGCTGCTCCTCCAGCGTCGCCGTGAAATCGGTATCGACATACCGTTCGAAGAAGGAGGTCAGAAACGCCGTGACCAGACGACCGCGATCCTCGGGGATGAAGCGACGGGAATCGAGCCGGACATAGTTCCGCTCCCGCAGCACGCCGAGGATGGAGGCATAGGTCGAGGGGCGACCGATCCCGATCTCTTCCATGCGCTTGACGAGGCTCGCCTCGGAATAACGCGGCGGAGGCTGGGTGAAGTGCTGGGTTGCCTCGGCCCCTTTCCCGTGCAGCGCTTCTCCCTCCTTCATGGCAGGCAGCATCCGGCTCTCGTCGTCATCCGCCTTCGAATCGTCCCGGCCTTCGCTGTAGAGCCGGAGAAAGCCGTCAAAGGCGATGATGGAGCCGTTTGCACGCAACACCGTGCGGTTGGAGGGCTCGGAGATATCCACCACGACCTGATCGAGCTCGGCCGATTGCATCTGGGAGGCGACGGCGCGTTTCCAGATCAGATCGTAGAGACGGAGCTGCTCGCCGGAAAGATGGCGTGCCATCGCCTCCGGCGTCCGCGTCACATCGGTCGGGCGGATCGCCTCATGGGCTTCCTGCGCATTCTTCGCCTTGCTGGAATAGGCGCGCGGCTTGTCCGGAAGATAGGCCGCGCCGTAGCTTTCGGAGATCATGCCCCGGATGGCGCCGATCGCTTCGGCCGCCATGGTCACGCCATCCGTACGCATATAGGTGATGAGACCCACGGTCTCGCCACCCAGATCCACGCCTTCATAGAGCTGCTGGGCCGTACGCATGGTGGTCTGGGCGCTCATACCGATCTTGCGCGAGGCTTCCTGCTGGAGCGTCGAGGTCGTGAATGGCGCGGACGGGTTGCGTCTTGCCTTTCTGCGCTCGACCGAGCGCACCGAGAATCGCGTGGCGGCAACAAGGTCGCGCGCAGCATGGGCCTTTTCCTCGGTATCGAGGTCGAACTGCTCGAGCTTGCGCCCCTCGAGATGCGTCAGACGTGCCGAAAAAGCCGCATCGGCCCCGGTTGCGAACGCGCCGGCGACCGACCAGTACTCGCGACTCCTGAAGACCTCGATCTCGGCCTCGCGCTCGCAGATCAGACGCAGCGCGACGGACTGGACGCGGCCGGCACTGCGGCTGCCGGGCAGCTTGCGCCACAGAACGGGGGAGAGCGTGAACCCGACCAGATAATCCAGTGCGCGCCGTGCCATATAGGCGTCGATCAGCGGCTGATCCAGCGCGCGCGGGTTGGCCATGGCCGTCTGTACGGCGGATTTGGTGATTTCGTTGAAGGTGACACGCTGCACGGTCTTGCCGCGCAGGAGGTTCTTTTCCTCCAGAGCGGCGCGGACATGCCAGGAAATCGCTTCGCCCTCGCGATCCGGATCTGTCGCCAGATAGAGGGTCGATGCCGATTTCACTGCCTTGGCGATGGTCGCCATCTGTCGGGCGCCGCGTTCGTCGGTCTGCCAGTCCATGGCGAAGTTCTCGTCCGGTCGGACGCTGCCATCCTTCGGCGGCAGATCGCGGACATGGCCGAAGGATGCCAGAACGATGAAATTATCGCCCAGATATTTGTTGATGGTCTTTGCCTTCGCCGGGCTTTCGACCACTACGACATCAGTCATCTCTACTCCAGATCCGCTCCGGCCTGTTCGGATACCGGGGTCAGGCAGCGCGTACGACCTGCCCCCCGGGAAGAAAGGTTGCCACGCCGCCCAGTTCCAGTTCGGACAGGGCAGACAGCACCAAGGATACCGAGAACTGGCAGCGTGCCACGATATCGTCAACTGGCATCGGGGTCGGGGAGAGAAGTTCGCGGATATGCGCGATGATCTCTCCGGGGGGAATCTCGGGGGCGAAAACGAGCGCGGGCGGCTCCGCCAGCCCGGGAAGTCGCGTCTGTCCCGCAAAAGCGGGGTGACGATTTTCCGATCCGATCTGGGCCAGAACGTCCTGAACGGTCTCGGTCAGAATCGCACCCTGGCGAATCAGGTCGTTCCCGCCGCGCGAACGCGGGTCGAGCGGAGATCCGGGCACGGCAAAGACATCGCGTCCGTAATCCAGCGCCAGCCGCGCGGTGATAAGCGTGCCCGAGCGCAAGGCGGCCTCGATCAGGATCACGCCGAGGGAAAGCCCGGCGATCAGCCTGTTGCGGCGAGGGAAATGACTGCTCTGCGGAACGGTGCCGAGCGGTGCCTCGGTGATCAGGCAGCCGCGCTCGGCAACGGCGTGATAGAGCGCCTCGTTCTCGGGGGGATAGAAGCAGTCGAGTCCCCCTGCCGCTGCACCGATCGTCATGCCGGGATGAAGTGCCGCCCTGTGCGCGACCGAGTCGATGCCGCGCGCAAGGCCCGAGACGATCACGCAGCCTTCGAGGGCGAGGCTTCCGCTCAGGCTCTCGGCGATACGCAAACCGCCTGCCGAGGCATTGCGCGCACCCACGATTCCGATACTGCGGCGGGAGAGGAGGGAAACATCTCCCTTCACACCGAGCACAGGCGGCGCATCGGGCACCCGGGCGAGAAGAGCCGGATAATCCGGATCTCCCAGAACGAGGAGACGCCCACCCATGCGATGCAGGGCATCCTGTTCGCGCTCGATCGCGTCGCGATCCGGAATGGCGATCCGGCCCCGCCGCCCGGCCCGTTGCAATCTCGCGGGCAGGGCAGCCAGCGCAGAGGCTGCCGAGCCGTGCTCGCGCATCAGACGACGGAAATTGACCGGTCCGATACCCTCCGTCCGGGCGAGACGAATGACATCCAGGCGCTCGGTCCCTTCCATGGCGGAGGGGGTGGGGGCAGGGACCATGCGTGCCTCTCTGTCAGATTTCCTGCTTGTCCTGCGGTGGCGGGTCGATCCTGATCCTGCTTTCTCTCCCGGTCAGGAGACGCCGGATATTGCCGGTATGTCTCAGCAGGATGATCAGGGTCAGGAGCAGCGTCGCAACGGGAAGCGGGCTATGCACCGGCTGTTCGCTCAGGGGAGGCATCAGGAAGGGCGCGACGATGAAGGCCGCAAGCGCGCCGGCTGACGAGATATGCGACAGCTTGGCTACGGCAAGCCAGACCAGACAGCATGCGATCCCGACGGGCCAGCACAGGGCGAACAGGGCACCGAGGCCGGTTGCGACCCCCTTGCCGCCGCGAAAGCCGAGCCAGACCGGAAAGCAGTGACCGAGAACGACACAGACCGCCGCGACCGCCATACCGGTCCGGACGTTCCCTTCGAGCAGCAGCGGAACGATCAGCACAGCGAGCGCTCCCTTCAACCCGTCAAGGAGCAGGGTCGCCGCCGCGAGGCCCTTGCGTCCCGTTCGCAGGACGTTCGTCGCACCGATATTGCCGGATCCGATCTTCCGGATATCGCCGGCGCCGCCGATATGACTGAGGAGCAGTCCGAACGGAATGCTTCCCAGAAGATAGGCGATACCCGCACAGAGCAGGATCGGACCGGAATGGGGGATCGTGATCATGCGGTCTGTTCGCCGAAGACCCGGCGCCCCGATTTCCACGTTCCGAGAACCCTGCCCCGGAGCGTCTCGCCGTCGAAAGGCGTGTTCTGGGCGCGTCCCGGCAGGGCGCCTGCCTGGACGACCCAGGATTCTTCCGGATCGAAAAGACAGAGATCCGCTGCCGCGCCGGGCGCCAGCGTGCCGGCGGGGCTGCCGAGAAGCGCGGCAGGCGCCCCGGTCAGAAGAGCGATGGCCCGCGCGAGAGGGAGATCGCCCTCATGCACCCGGGCGAGCGTGACGCCGAGCAGCGTGGCGAGTCCGGTTCCGCCTGCGCTCGCCTGTGCGAAGGGCAGGCGCTTGTCGTCGGCGTCCCATGGGGCGTGATCGGAGGCGATCGCATCGATCGTGCCATCCGCCAGAGCCGCGCAGACCGCGAGGCGGTCGCTCTCGGCCCGAAGCGGGGGCGAAAGCTTCGCATAGGTGCGAAAGGCCCCGATGGCCGATTCGTTCAGGGTGAAATAGGGGGGCGCCGTATCGCAGGTGATCGGCAGTCCGCGTTGCTTTGCCTGCCGGATCAGCTCCAGCCCCTCTGCCGTCGAGACATGACCGAAATGCAGACGGGCGCCCGTCATCTCCGCCAGACGGATATCGCGGGCGATGAGGATGGCTTCCGCTGCGGCAGGAATCTGGGGCAGGCCCATGCGGGTCGCGAGCGCCCCTGCGGTGGCGGCCCCGCCCCGCGCCAGGGAAGGATCCTCGGGATGCTGCACGACAAGCGCCCCCACGCCCTGCGCATAGGCCAGGAGCTGGCGCATCCGCTTGGTATCGGCAATGGCATGGATGCCGTCGGTGAAGGCGACCGCGCCCGCCTCGCGCAGCAATCCGAGTTCGGCCATCTCCTCCCCGGCACAGTTTTTCGTCAGGGCGCCATAGGGAAGAATGGTGACGAGCCCGGTTTCGTCCCCGCGTCCGCGCAGCAGGCGCACGAGCGCCGGCTCGTCGATCGCAGGTTTCGAATTCGGCAGCACGGCCAGGGTGGTCACGCCGCCAGCGGCGGCTGCCCGCGCGCAGGAGGCAATCGTCTCGCGATACTCGAAGCCCGGTTCGCCTATCGCGACGCGCATATCGACCAGACCGGGGCAGAGAACCGCGCCCGCACCGTCGATGCGTGTCGCATTTTCGGGCGCGCCTTCGGCCCCGGGCGCATCCAGCGCCGCAATATGTCCGTCGCGGACGAGAAGACGCCCGGGACTGTCCTGCCCCGTCCGGGGATCGATCAGCCGGACATTGTCGAAAACGAGATCGGTCATGACGCCGTCCGCATACGTGAGAGGCGATCGAGCACGGCCATGCGCACGGCAACGCCCATCTCGACCTGTTCCTGAATGACACTCTGGGTCGAGTCCGCGACATCCGAGGCGATCTCGACACCGCGATTCATCGGTCCGGGATGCATGACCAGCGCCCCGGGCTTCGCGAAGGCGAGGCGTCGGCTGTCCACGCCGTAGAACCGGTAGAACTCGCGTGCGCTCGGTACGAGCCCTGCGCCCATGCGTTCGCGCTGCAGCCGGAGGGTCATCACCACGTCGGCGTCACGCAGCCCGCTTTCCATGTCGTGGTGAATCGAGACGGCACCGAGCGATTGCATGACACCCGGAACCAGCGTGGGCGGCCCGACCAGACGCACCCTGCTGCCCATGGCGGTCAGAAGATGGATGTTCGAACGTGCGACGCGGCTGTGACCCACATCGCCGCAGATCGCGACGGTCAGCCCGCTCAGCGTGCCCAGATGGCGCTTGATCGTCAGCGCATCGAGCAGGGCCTGTGTCGGGTGTTCGTGCATGCCGTCACCGGCATTAACCACGCTGGCCTCGACCTTCTGCGCCAGAAGCGCCGGCGCCCCCGAGGCCGCGTGACGCACCACCAGCAGGTCGCAGCGCATGGCGTTGAGCGTGGCCGCCGTATCGAGCAGCGTCTCGCCCTTGTTCACCGAAGAGGTGGCGACCGTCATGTTGATGACATCAGCCCCCAGACGCTTGCCCGCCAGCTCGAAACTGGTGCGGGTGCGCGTGCTGTCCTCGAAGAACAGGTTGATCACCGTCCGGCCGCGCAGAGCATCGCGCGGCGCGGTGCGTGAGCGGCTCAGCAGGGCATAATTCGCTGCGAGATCGAGATAAGGGGTGATCTCCTCGGCGCTCATGCCCTCGAGACCGAGCAGATGATGCCGTCGGGCGAGCGTCTCAGCCATGCGCGATCGCGGCTCCTATGCGGGCCAGAACCTCGTCCCGGCCGAGGGCCTGAAGGGTCAGATCGATACCGGGCGAGACCGTGCTGCCGGTCATGGCCGCACGCAGGGGCTGGGCGACCTGTCCCAGCTTGATCGCTCTGGTTTCCGCAAACTCACGTAGAGCGCCATCGATGGCCGGTGCCTCGAACGGCTCGACCAGAGCCAGCGCCTGCGCCACGCCGCGCAGCACGTCCCTGCCGTCTTCCGAAAGCTGCTTCTGCGCCTTGACGTCATAGGGGAAGGGCAGGGACCGACCGAGGAAAGCCGCGCTGTCGGCAAGATCCGTCAGCAGCTTGGCGCGTTCCTTGAGCCCCGGCATCAGGGTCAGTACGCGGGCGCGCAGGGCGTCATCCACCGTGATATCGTCACGTGTCTTCAGACGCTCCAGAACGTCATCGGTCAGACGCGCATCGTCGGCTTCGCGCATATAGACGCCGTTCAGATGGGTGAGCTTGACGTAATCCATGCGCGAGGGCGAGCGACCCACGCCGTCCAGATCGAACAGGCGGATCTGCTCCTCACGGTTCAGGATCTCGGCATCGCCATGACCCCAGCCCAGACGCAGCAGATAGTTGCACAGCGCTTCCGGCAGGAAACCCTCATCGCGGAATTCCACAACCGATTGCGCGCCATGACGCTTGGACAGCTTGGCGCCATCTGGCCCGTGTATGAGCGGCAGATGCGCGAAATGCGGCAGATCCCAGCCCATGGCGCGATAGATCATGGCCTGACGGAACGTGTTCGTCAGATGATCGTCTCCCCGGATGACATGGGTGATCGCCATGTCATGATCGTCGCACACCACGGCATGGAGATAGGTGGGTGTGCCATCCGAGCGCAGGATGATCAGATCGTCCATCTCGGCATTGGCCACGCGGACCTCGCCCTGGACCAGATCGTTGATGACGGTTTCGCCCTCGCGCGGCGCTTTCAGACGCACCGCGAAGGCTGCGCCTTCCGGCGCCTCCGAAGGATCGCGGTCGCGCCACATGCCGTTATAGCGCGGCGGCTGACCCTTCGCGATGGCGTCCTCGCGCATCTGCTTCAGCTCGTCGGCCGTGCAATAGCAGCGATAGGCCAGCCCTTTTTCCAGCAGCTCCTGCGCCACTTCCGTATGGCGCCCCTGACGTGTGGACTGGAAGACGGGCTCCTCATCCGCGGTAATCCCCATCCAGGCCAGCCCGTCGAAGATGACATCGACCGCGCGCTGCGTGGAACGCTCGCGATCCGTATCCTCGATTCTGAGCAGGAATTGCCCACCGTGATGGCGGGCAAACAGGAAATTGAACAGGGCCGCACGGGCATTGCCGATATGCAGCAAGCCGGTGGGAGAAGGGGCAAAGCGTGTGCGAACGGTCATGGCGCGTGCATAGCATGGTTGAGGGCTGCACACTACCGGATGGCGATTTGTTGTCCGGCCCGGATGAGCGACTGCGGCCCAAAAATTTCTGTCATGGGGCCTCGCCCCGCGGAGGCTTCCAGCTACGAGAACCGCCCTCCATGGGGCTCCACTCCATACCCCGCCAAAGGACGGTCGTCCTTTGGAAACCTGCCTGGCCAATCGGGATGAAAGGGACGCGTCCCTTTCCGGGGAGCAGGGCAGCGCCCCGCAGGCAACTCTCTTCACGGGGCTCCGTCCCGCTTGGACAATGGAAGGCCTGCTCAATCAGGCCCCGTTTTTGCGCGCGTGTTTCCTCCTGAAAACCCCTCGGGGTACGGTTTGTGCAAACGGGATTTGCAGAATTCTGTATTCGATGTAACGGTCTCGATATGAAAACACGCTTTCTCCTGTCCTGCCTTGCATCCATTGCCTGTGTCGTCGGTCTGGGGGCATCGGCTGCTGCCGCACCGGTGGCGCCGCGTGTCATTATTGTCGCGGGGTGGGAAAACGGGGCGGATACCGGCGATGCGCCGGGCGAGTATCAGAACTGGGTCGAGCGCGCGCATCTGACACGGCAGATCCCGGTACGGGGCGTGAAAGAGCCGATCCTGAGAGCCAATGACTCGGGCGTCTACGGTCTCGTTCTGCGTTCGGGCGCTGCGGAGCTGATGGCGCTGGCGCTCGATCCGGCTTTCGACCTCAGGAAGACCTACTGGATCTTCACCGGCATCTCGGGCGTGAATCCCAATGTGGCATCTGTGGGCAGCGTGGCCTGGGCACGCTGGGTGGTGGATGGCGATGCCCTGCGTGAGCTGGATGACCGGTCCATCCCGAAGGACTGGCCCTACGGGCTCTATGCGATCGGCGCCGACCGACCCAACACCTTGCCGAAAGACCCCAATCATTATGGCTCGGTCACGGATGTGGCGCAGCTCACCAGGGCCTATCCGCTCAATCAGGGGCTGGCGCGCTGGGCATATGCACTCAGCAAGGATGTCCCTCTGGCCGACGACCCCGGGGTCGCGCGCCGTCGCGCGGCCTGGCCCGGTTCATCGCCTGCCAGCAAGCCCCCGGCGGTCCTGATGGGCGAGACGCTCGGTGCGCTCCGCTACTGGCACGGCAAAGCCCGAAACGACTGGGCCGAGGACTGGGTCAGGCTCTGGACCAGGGCCCGGGGCGTCTTCGTCATGACCAATGAGGAGAGCCAGACCAATCAGAAGACCATGCGCCTCCTCGCCAGATGGGGGTATGTCGATCCCGCGCGCATCATGGTGCTGCGCTCGGGCTCCAACCCTTCCATGCCTCCGCCGGGCGTGCCGCTCACCCGGTCCATGGGCGATGAAGGGCCGGGGCAAAACCTCGCTTTCGACAATAACGAGCGTGCCGGGGCTCCCGTGGTGGCGGAGCTGGTCCGCCACTGGGACCGCTATCGCGATCATGTGCCGACCGCGCCCTGACCTGCGCTTTGCCGCGCCTCGTCATCCGGTTTCGCGCAAGAGGGACATGACGGCATGCGGTGAGCGAACCGAAGGAATATGATGGGCGGGATCGAGGCGATCCTGTTCAGACAGGGACGGGCCCTGTTCGGCTGGATGCCGGTTTTGTGGGCTGCCGGCGTGTTGCTGTATTTCCAGCTCCGGTATGAACCGGGTTGGCAGTCGGCATGCCCGATCGCTGTTCTGGGCGGTACGGTGCTCTGTGCGGGATGGCGGAGGATCGGTTCCAGGGTTGCGGGGTTTGTGCTCCTTCTGCCCGCTCTTGGTTTTCTGGACGCGTCATGGCAGGCGCATCGTCAGACTCCGATGCCTGCGCTGCCGTCTCTTTCGGTCGTTCTCAGCGGTACGATACGGGACGTGCGCGATCTCGGTCGGGAGAGCCCGGATCTTTTTCGCCAGCGTCTCGTCGTGGCAGATGCCGTCTTCGAGACCGGGGTCGATGCCGGTATGTCTCCCCTGCAACGCCGGTTGCTTCTGTCCCTCCGGTCCGAACGGCCCCTGAGCCCGGGCGATCGCATCCGTGCCCGTGCCCTGCTTCATCCGCCTTCTCCGCCCTTCTACCCCGGAGGTCGCGATCCCCAGCGTCGCGCCTGGTTCGACGGAACGGCGGGAACGGGCCGGATCCTGAACGAACCCGTCCTCATCGCACAGACGACGCGGCGCAATCCCGATCTCTGGCGCGCGGCCATCGCCCGCCATATCGGCGAGACGCTGCCCGGCCAGGACGGCGCCATTGCCGCCACCCTGCTTGCCGGGCATGACGAGGGGATCAGTCGGGAGACGCGCGCGTCTTTTGCCGCATCGGGGCTTGCACATATTCTCGCGGTGGCCGGTCTCCATCTGGGGCTCGTCATGGGCGCCGTCTTTGTAGCCCTGCGTCAATGTCTCGTATTCTGGCCGCGTATCGGCCTTCGTCTGCCTTGCCGGGAGATTGCCGCGCTCGTCGCTCTCGCCGTTGGGGCAGGCTATGTCCTGCTGACAGGCGCGCATCTTCCTGCCCTGAGAAGCCTGGGCATGGCCGGACTGGCGACCTGCGCCCTTCTCGCCAGTCGCCGGGTTCTCTCCATGCGCTCGCTTGCGATCGTGGCCCTGCTCCTTCTTATCGTCTCGCCGGTCCTCGTTCTGGATCTGTCCTTCCAGATGTCCTTTGCTGCCGTGATGGCCCTGATCGCGGGATACGATGTCCTGCGCCCGGTTCTCCGGCGCGATGCAGAGCGATTCCGTGGGCGCACGTCCCGCCGGATCCTTCATCATGTGGGGCTTCTCGCCCTGACGAGTGCGCTGGCCGGCGGCGCGACGCTGCCGCTCGTCATGGCCGGTTTCGGCACGGTTCAGCCCTGGTTCATCCTCGCCAATCTCGTCGCCGTGCCTCTCGCGGGGATCTGCGTGATGCCGTTCGGTCTCCTGTCGCTTCTCGCCATGAGTTTCGGTCTGGCAAGCGTCCCGCTCACGATCATGGGGCTCGGGATCCGTGCGATCCGCTTTCTGGCCGATCATGTCGCACAGTCTCCCTTCGCGACCGTTTCGGTGCCGCTCATGCCGGGCTGGGGGATTGCGCTCTATATGGCAGGTCTTGCCGGGCTGTGCCTGTGGCGCGGCAAAGCGAGAGGCCTCTTCCTGCTCCCTGTGAGCGGCGCTGTCCTGTCCTTCCTGTTCGTCGCTCCTCCTCTGGTGCTCGTATCTCCCGATGCGGGGCTTATCGCCTTCCGGGATGGGGGCGTCTTGCATGCTGGTCCGCATGGCGCGCTCGAGACGCCCGTCCTCGAGGCGTGGCAGCGTGCCTTCGCGCTTCCTGTCCGTCCTGCCGCGGCGCATCGAGGCTGCACGGGAGAGGGGTGCAAACTGGTTCTGGATGGATATCCGCTGATCCTGCATTTCGCGGATGGCCGCAGTGGAGCGGATCGAAGCCCGTGTCCGCCGAGCGCCTCGCGTGCGATCGTGATCAGCCGGTCGCCCTTGCCGGAGCCATGTCCGTCGCGGCTGTCCGTCGATCGCTTCACGGTCTGGCGGAACGGTGCGGTCGCCCTGTATCTGCATGATGGCGATCCGCACGAGCGCGATCCGCACGGGAACGGGCCGGTGATGGTGTCCGACCGGAGCTGGCGCGGGACGCGTCTCTGGGTGCCGCCTCCCGGCTATCGCGGGAAGCCCAATCTGCCTCTGGCCCGGACGGAGTAGAGTCCTGCCTCCCTTGCGCCCCGATATGCGAGGCAGAAATATCCGTCATGACCCCGCTGCGCGCAATTCCGGGAGCGGGTTCCGCGCAGCGGGGCCTGTCGGTCGCGTCACTTGCCCGGTTCTCTGCCCGGTTACTTGCCCGGCTATTTGCTCCGGGGATAAAAGCGCAGTGCGACCCGCTCCATGCTCAGACCCTGCACCAGAATGGTGAAGACCACGATGCCGTAACAGATCGGCGCGAGGATGTCCTTCATCGGTCCGGCAGGAAGGGTCAGCGCAAGGGAGAGGGAAATGCCGCCGCGCAGCCCGCCCCAGGTCAGCACCGCCAGCATACGCCCGCGATCCTCTCCGTAGAGATGGATCGGGAGGATGGCGAGGAAAACGCTGAGCGCGCGCGCAAGGATCGAGAGCGGAATGCCGAGCAGAAGCGCCCAGAGGGCCCGCGTTCCGGGAATGGCTGCGAGGATCTCGAAACCGATGAGAAGAAAGAGGAGTGCGTTGAGGATTTCGTCGATCAGGGTCCAGAAACTGTTCAGCTCCTCGCGGGCATGATCGTCCATCGTGCTTTTCGCCCGCTCGCTGCCCAGACAGAGCCCGGCCACCACAACGGCGATCGGACCGGACATCTCGAGCGCGTGAGCAAGGCTGAATGTGCCGGTCGCAAGACTGAGGGAGACGAGAAGCTGAAGATGGCTGTCACGCGCGGTCCGGAAGCAGAGCAGGCCGATCACGCCTGCGGCGAGACCGACCAGAGCCCCGCCGATCGCCTCCATGCCGAAAGCCTGAAGCGCGTCGAGCAATGTGACGTTCTGCGCTTCTCCCGTGACCATCGTGATGGCCAGACCGAACAGCACGATGCTGATCCCGTCATTGAAGAGACTCTCTCCCGCAAAGATCGCCTGGATCGGTCCCGGGAGGCCCAGGCGGCGCAACATGCCGACCACGGAGACCGGGTCGGTGGGGGCCAGAATGGAACCGAGAACCACACACCACAGGAACGGGACCGGCAGACCCACGATCTGCATCACCCAGTACATCGCCCCGCCCAGCAAAAAGACGGCGAGAAGCGTGCCCACGATTGCCAGAAAGAAGATCGAGAATTTCCTCTCCACCAGATAACGCGTGTCCACCTGAAGCGCACCGGCGAAAAGCAGGAAGGAGAGGGCACCGTCGAGCAGGTTCCCGGGCAGATCGGCCGAGGCCAGAAGGCTCATCGGAAGCGTATGCAGATCGACCCCCGGCAGGGCGACATCGAGCCCCTTGAGGATGAGGGATATGACCATGGCAATCAGCAGAATGCCGATCGTCATCGGGAGTTTGAGGATCTTGTAATTGAGAATGCCGCAGACCGTGCACAGGGTGAGCAGCGTGGCGAAGAGGCTGAGTGAGGACATGGAACCTTCGGGGTCTGGCGCGTGATCGTAACGTTCTAACGCAAGAGAACGTGATGACAGCCCCCTCTGTCGTCCGATCAACATTATGTCACGCGAATTTCACCCGGTCTGCGTCCTTGCCGGGTCGGAAAACCTCTCCGCTGGCGCTTTTTTTTTCTTGCGCGCCCATTCGTCCGGATATGTGCCCGGGCGAATGGGGCGCCCGCCGGTCAGACGCCTTCGACGAGGGTCGCCCGGTAGACCGCGCCGAGGAAGCGGTGCTCGCGCACCTTGCGATAGGCATCGCCGTCATACCAGGCGAGGGCAGAATCGCGGTCCGGGAATTCGACGATCACGATCCCTTCCGGTGCTTTCCCCTCGAGCGCTTCCTGTGCGCCATAGGCGACGATCGGCTTTATCGGATGACCCCTGAAGGTTTCGGCCACGAGAGAAAAATAGGTATCCAGCTCTTTCTGGTCGCGCGTTTCCTCACGCATGAAGAGGATATAAGTGCTCATGACGGTGCTCCTTTACGACGGGAGATCTCGTTCCCGAGCAGGATAAAGACAAGGGGACAGCCTCGCTTCTCCAGCATTTCCCCACCAACCTCACGAGACGTGAGGCATGCGATCGAACAGCCTCGCGCGTCGGGATGGTTAGTTCAGAGAATATTCATACAAATAATCGTTACAAATGCAGAAAGATAAACAATTTCGGATCAATTCGCCAAATTTTCATAAGTGAATCATGAGAAAACGTGCTCTATAGATCAGGTGGTTTTCTAAAACCGAAACGAACATCCGGTTCTATATCCTGAGGCTCCCGGTCTGGTCCTGGATGTATCGACACACGAACCGGATTCATGGGGTGAAACGATGGATAAGAGCACGAGGGTGACATCCGATATTACCGTGTCCTCAGGGGCGGGGATGGCGTGGCCCCTGACCGACAAGAGAGTTACCATCCTCAATGGCGGTTCTGTGGCGGGCAATATTCTGACGAACTGCTATGTCACGGTTCACGGAGGGGGCTATCTCGGCTCGGAAAAGGTAAAGGGCGGTTCGGTCACTCTCATGAGTGGCGCGATGATGTACAAATGCGATCTCGATACGGCCGCCAGCGTCAATGCCGCTGCAGGGGCTACGATCCATAACGGCACATTCGGACACGATGCTTACTGTTATGCGGCTCCTACGACCGTATTGAGCGGCACGATAACGACCTCGGGCAAGATGATAGGCGGCACTCTGACAGGGGCAGGCACTGTCGAAACCGTTGCAGACGGCACGGTCACCAATCAGAATGTCGGCTCCGGGGCGAAGATCGTCGTCAGCGGAGGTGCGATCGAAGGGGCGGTCTCCCTCTATGCAGGCGGGTCGGCGGTCCTCCACGGCGCTTGCAACGGTACCCTCAACATGGCGGCCGGATCATATGCCGAGGTCAGCCTGACCGCCGGGGCACTTCCGACCACCATGATCACGGGCTTCAACGGAACCAGCCAGACGGCTTCGGATCAGATCAGGATCACGGGTCTCAAGGTAAGGGACATCGCTTCTGTCACGGCTTCCGGCGACACGCTCACCTTCTTCCTGAAGGCAGGCGGAACCCATGTGCTGAACATACAGGGTGTCGGCACGACCGGGTATTCCTTGCTGGATAATGCCGAAGGTCTGACCGTCGTTGTCTGTTATCTGGCAGGTACTCTCATTCGCACCGCGCAGGGCGATGTGTCGGTGGAAACGTTGAAGCCGGGCGATTCCATCACGGCTGTCGTGTCCGGTGTCGAGGTGGAAAGGGAAATCGTCTGGGTCGGCCGCGGTCGCGCCGTCGTCGATCCTGCCCTGACGGACGATGCTGCCGGATATCCCGTCTGTATCAAGGCAGGCGCCCTCGGCGATTCCGTGCCTGAGCGCGACATGTATGTCACGGCCGAGCATTGCATGCTTGTCGAGGGCAAATTCATTCCCGCCCGGATGCTCGTGAACGGCAAGAGCATCGTCTACGACCGTACGAAGACCGATTATGAATATTTCCACTTCGAGACGAGGGATCATTCGGTCGTCATCGCGAACGGAGCCCTTTCCGAAAGCTATCTCGATACCGGCAATCGCCGGATTTTCGATTTCCAGTCGGCAATGCCCGTCGAGCATATGGGGGGCAGGCGCTGGGAGGTCGATGCGGCGGCACCGCTCACGACACGGCGCGAATGCGTCGAGCCGGTCTTCCGGTCCATCGCAGCGCGTGCCGGTCTCGGTTCCGTCTCGCCGCATGTCCTGACGGATGAACCCGGCCTGTGCATCGAGACGTCCGAGGGCAAGCTGGTTCATCCCCTTCGCCGGAATGCCGGGCGTTACAGCTTCTTTCTGCCCTCCTCGACGCGCTTCATCCGGATCCTGTCCAGAACGGCGCGTCCCTGCGACGTCTGGGGGCCTTTCGTCGATGACCGTCGCGAGCTTGGTGTGCTCGTTGGCAGGATCGAACTCTACGCCTCCGACAGGGCGGAGGTGATAACGGCGCATCTCGACGCCCTCGAAATCGATGGCTGGCACCCGAAATCGGGCGCGGATTGCCGCTGGACCAGAGGGAATGGCTTTCTGTTCATTCCCGACAGAAAGAGCGAGGGCGATGCCATCCTCTCGCTCGAGGTGTTGCAAAGCGGCCCCTATCCGGCACCCCGGGAGGAAGAGTCCGCAAGCGACCTGCGCAAGGCCGGGTAGAGCCTCACATCCGGATCGTTGGGGGGGAGCGTCCGCGTCTCTCCCACTCGCCTCTCTCTGGCTCACGTTTCTCTGGCCCACGTTTCTCCGGCCCACGTCTTTCCGGCCCACGGCTGAACGGCTTCAGCCCCGGTCAGTCGCAGGCATCGCCTTCTCCCGGAGCGGCTTCTTGTCTCGTCCCGGTTTTTTCGATCCGATGTCTTCCTTGAGGGGGAAGAGACACGGCGCGAAAGCCGTGCATCGCCAGCATTCGGGGCTGCGTGCCTTGCACACATAGCGTCCGTGCAGGATCAGCCAGTGATGCGAGGGGCGCAGCATCTCCGGCGGTATGCGCCTGATCAGCCCCTCCTCGACCGCACGCGTGGTCTTGCCCGGTGCAAGGCCGGTGCGGTTGCCCAGACGGAAGATATGCGTATCCACCGCCATGGCGCTTTCACCGAACATCACATTCAGGACCACGCTGGCCGTTTTGCGCCCGACGCCTGCCAGAGCCTCCAGCGCGGCACGATCCGCGGGGACTTCTCCTTCATGCAGGGCCAGAAGCTGCTCCGAAAGCCTGAAAACGTTTTTCGCCTTCGCGCGCCACAGGCCGATCGTGCGTATGTGCGCGGCGATACCGTCCTCGCCGAGCGCGACCATGGCCCGCGCATCGGGGGCGTCGCGGAACAGGCCTTCCGTCACCTTGTTGACCGATCTGTCCGTGGCCTGCGCCGAAAGGACGACGGCAACCAGAAGCGAAAAGGCGTCCCGGAAGACAAGCTCGCTTTCCGCATCGGGATTGGCCTCGGCCAGCGACGTGATGAACTGGCGCGCCTGAGCGCGTGTCATGGCCTTTCTGGCCGGGGGGAGAGACATCGTAACCGTTTCATCATGTTGCATACGGGCGTTTGACACCCCACAATAAGCGCTTCCCGCCTCACACTTCCAGTATGCCCGCCCGGTCGATCGTCAGGCGGAGGAGCTTTCTTTCGTGTCCGACACCGAACAATCCAGGAAGCAGACACGCGATATCGCCTTTGTCGATATCGTGCGTTTCGTCATGCGACGATGGCTCGAGCATCCGGCCTATCTGACCCGCACCGTGCTCGGTATCGCTCTGGCGACGATTGCCGATGTGGCGACGCCGGTTCTCTCGGGGCGGCTCGTGACCGATATTTCCGGCCGCCCCGGAGGCGTTCCGCACGATGCGGCACAGAGCGCGCTGCGCGATGACGCCTTGCTGATGGTCGGCGGACTGATCGCGCTCGGTCTGCTGAGTCTTCTCGGGCGACGATCTTCCTATCTCGGGATCACCCATCTCAGCCTCGCGATCATGCGTCGTGCGCTCTCGCAGGGATTTTCGCGGGTTCAGGCGTTCTCGACGGACTGGCATGCCAATAATTTCGCGGGCTCCACGGTCCGCAAGCTGACGCGCGGCATGTGGGCGATCGACACGCTGGACGACACGCTCCTGCTCCTGATCGCGCCCGAGGTACTCGTTCTGACGGGAACGACGCTCGTTCTGGCGTGGCATTCGCCGTTCATGGGCGCGGTCCTTGCGGTATCGGTAGTGCTGTTTACCTGGCTTTCGGTCATGCTGACCCTGAGATATGTGGCCCCTTCGGCCCGGGCGGCCAATCGCTGGGATACGAAGGTGGGCGCGGCCATTGCAGATGCAGTCACCTGCAATGCCGTGGTCAAGGCGTTCGGCGCCGAAAAGCGGGAGGAGCACCGTCTGGGCCGGGTGCTGCGCGCGTGGAGCGGACGTACCGCACGCACCTGGATCCGGGGAACGAACAGCGCCAATCTCCAGGGACTTGCATCGCTGGTCATGCGCATGACGCTGGTTGCGCTCATCGTGTTCCGCTGGTGGCAGGGCAAGGCGGGGCCGGGCGATGTCGCCTATGTCCTGACCATGGTGTTCCTCGTGCAGGGCTATCTGCGCGATCTCGGTCAGCAGGTCAGCCAGGTGCAGCGTTCCGTCAACGAGATGGAGGAGCTGGTCGCGATATTCGATCAGGCGCCTGGCGTGAAAGATGCGAAATCGGCACGACAGGCCGCGTTTGCCGGAGGAGAGGTCAGGTTCGAAAACGTCACCTTCCGGTATCCCGGTCAGGAGACGCCGCTCTATCGCGATCTCGATATCGCCATCGGTTCGGGGTCGCGCGTGGCTCTGGTCGGCCCGAGCGGCTCGGGGAAGACCACGTTCACCAAGCTGGTCCAGCGTCTCTACGACACGAGTGCCGGCCGGGTGCTGATCGATGGCGTCGACGTGCGCGATGTGACCCAGGATTCGCTCAGAGCCCATATCGCGATCGTCCCCCAGGAGCCGATGCTCTTCCATCGCTCCCTCGCCGAGAATATCGCCTATGCGCGGCCGGGCGCGAGCCAGTCAGAGATCGAGCGCGCGGCAAGGCTCGCCAATGCGAGCGCTTTCATAGAAAACCTGCCCGAGGGCTATGCGACCCTCGTGGGCGAGCGTGGCGTGAAGCTCTCGGGCGGCGAGCGTCAGAGGGTTGCGATCGCGCGGGCCTTTCTCGCCGATGCTCCCCTGCTCATTTTCGACGAGGCGACGTCGAGCCTCGATTCCGAATCCGAAGCCCTGGTGCAGGATGCGATGCATCGTCTCATGCAGGGACGGACCGTGATTGTCGTGGCCCATCGGCTCTCGACCGTGATGGAGCTGGACCGGATTCTCGTATTCAGCAAGGGGAAGGTGGTGGAGGACGGAACCCATGCCGGGCTGATCCGGAAGGAGGACGGTGTCTATCGCCGTCTGTTCGAACTTCAGTCCCTGGAGGGCTGAGGTGGCGGTGACCCCGGGGAAGCTGACACGGTGAGCCTACACGGGGGGGGGCCGACACGGTGGGCAAAACGAGAGCTGAAAGCGCCGCCGCCGCCTTGCCTCGGTCGAGAAGGACGGGCAGAACGACACAATCCCCCTGAAACGGGCACCGGAACACGGTGCGCCCTGTATGTTGGATCCGGTCATGACCCTCCAGGCCTGGTGGCTGTTTCTCGTCACCGTCTCTCTTCTCTCTGCAACGCCCGGACCGAACATGATGCACGCGCTCACCCGGAGCGTTCAGGTGGGCTTCCGGCGCAGCACATTTGCCATGGCCGGATGTATCTCCGCCCTGCTTCTGGCGCTGGTGCTTTCCGTCATCGGGATCGGGGCTGTGCTCGTTGCAGAGCCACGGCTTTTCAGCGCTATACGCTATCTCGGCGCGGCCTATCTCATCTATCTCGGTATCAAGGCCTGGCGTGCAAGGGACGGCGTCGGCCTTGCGCGGGAGGAAACGCCATCCCGACAGGAGAGCGGGCTCTCCCTCTACCGGACCGGGTTTCTGGTGGGGATCAGCAACCCCAAGCTGCTTCTTTTCGCTGCCGCGTTCTTCCCGCAATTCATCGATCACCACCGGCCCGTCCTGCCGCAATTTGCGATTCTGGTCGTGACCTATCTGTGTTCGGACTGCTTCTGGATGTCGCTTTACGGGCTCGGCGGTCGCTCGCTCTCGCGCTTTCTCGAGCGGGCTTCCGTCAGGCGGGCCTTCAACCGCCTGACGGGGATCCTCTTCGTCGCTTTCGGGATCGCGATCCTACGTGCGCGGGCCTGAAGCCGCCCCCGCACCAGTCTGGGCATCAGTCTGGGCACCTGTTTGCGCGTCCGTCCGCGCGACCGCACCGGCATGATGTGCCCCAAGCCCGGTCAGCGTGACCGTGACGCGATCGGGGCTGGTCCCGATATCGTCGATGGCGTGCGCGCCGGTCCGGAATGCAACCGGGGTCATGCGCGCCTCCGGCGTCAGGGAAAACCGGCTGGTCGTTCCGTTGACCACGGCTTTCGCTTCGCCATCGGGCGAAAAGGCGAGTAAGAGCCTCACCCCGTGATCGGGTCCGATCGTGCCGAGAGCCACGGCCTCGGACGGAGAGGCTATGCCCGGCCCGCGCAGAAGCACGCGATCGCCCTCGGTCACGACCGAGAGGATCGGGGCTGCGTCGTCGTCTGACGAGAGCTCGGCCAGGATCATCGCACCGCGTGCGGGGCGTCTGTCGATCCGCAATGCCGCAGAGAGATCCGTGCGACCGTCGACGATGCGCCAGTGGCGGCTCTCGCTCATTTCGGTGCGGGGCTGACGCGCGTGATAGGCGGTCGGTTTGCGGGCCTCGCTCGTGAGGGTCACGCCTTCCGGCCCGAACCGGTAAGACGCCTGATCCGTTCCTCGGTTGGGATGCTCCGCCCCTCGGGTAAGACGATCCGCAGGTGTGACGCTGATCGTCCACTGTCCGGTCTCACGCAGTTCGAACCCGTTCAGTGCGAGGGGAAGGGGGGCCGCCGGTGCCGCATGTGCTGCGATGGGGAGTGCGGCGCAGACGGCAAGAAGGGCTGTCCGAAAGCTCATGATGGGGAAACTCCCTGTCATCCCTGCTCGACGCAGGTATCGACGAAATTTGCCAAGGCGCGACCGCGATGGCTGATGGTATTTTTCTCGTCCGCTGTCATTTCCGCGAAACTGCGCGTCTCGCCTGTTGGACAGAAGATCGGATCGTAACCGTGGCCGCCCGTGCCGCGTGGAGGCCAGACCACCGCGCCTTCGCAGCGTCCCTCGACGCAGCGAGTCTCTCCGTCTGGCCAGGCGATGCACAGGACGGCGACGAAGGCCGCGCGCTGGTCTGCCGTATCGCCCATCTCGTCATGCACCCGACGCATGGCATGATCCATGTCGCCCCCGGGGCCTGCCCAGCGAGCGGAATAGATCCCGGGCCGTCCGTCCAGAGCCGCGACGCAGAAGCCCGAATCGTCCGACAGCGCGGGCATGTCCGCCGCCCTGGCGGCTGCCAGAGCCTTGATGGCGGCATTGCCGGCAAAGCTGTCGGCAGTTTCGTCCGGCTCCGGAAGCGAGAGCGCGGCGGCGGAGACGATCTCGATACCCGTCGGCGCGAGAAGCCGACGGAATTCCTCGAGTTTGCCCGCGTTATGCGTGGCAAGAACGATCCGGCTGTTGCGCGGCAGGCGTCTCGCCGCTGTCATGCCGCATTTTCCAGAGCGGCGCGCTGCGCCTCGAAAAGCCGCGCGGTGCCGATCTTGGCGAGCCCCATGAGCGCATTGAATTCGGCCTCGCTGAAGGGTGCGTCTTCTGCCGTGCCCTGGATTTCGACGATGCCGCCTTCGCTGGTCAGAACGAAATTGGTATCCGCCTGGGCAGAGCTGTCCTCGATATAATCGAGATCGAGCACGGCACCCGCATCGGTCAGTCCGCAGGAGACGGCGGCGACCTGCGCGCGCAGCGGCGATCGCTTGATCGTGCCGGCCTGGACCTGCTTGTCGAGCGCGATCGCAAGGGCGACCCAGGCCCCGGTGATCGCGGCGCAGCGCGTGCCGCCATCGGCATTGATCACATCGCAATCGAGAGTGATGGTCATTTCGCCCAGAGCCCGCAGATCGACACATGCCCGCAGCGCACGGCCGATCAGACGCTGGATTTCCTGCGTCCGTCCCGATTGCTTGCCTTTCGCCGCTTCCCGATTGCCTCGGGTGTGGGTCGCGCGCGGCAGCATGCCGTATTCCGCAGTGATCCAGCCCTGACCCTGTCCACGCAGGAAGGGCGGTACGCGGTTCTCGACCGAAGCCGCGCAGAGAACCTCGGTCCCGCCGACCCGGATCAGAACGGATCCTTCCGCATGGCGTGCAAATCCGGGCTCGATGGAAACGGCGCGACTTTCATCGGCCAGACGGCCTGAGGGGCGGGTGATGGACATGCTGGGATTCCTCTCGTCGGACAGGCAGGCGCCAGAGATATGCGCCGCAGATGTGCATTGCCTTACCGCGTCATGCCCGGCTTGACAAAGAGGGAGAGTCGCTCCCCGAGAATCGGGCCGGAATCACGGACATATCGAAATCAGGGGCCGACCAGGGTCACGGGGTCGTTCAGTGCGATGCGACCCGGTTCGAGAATGACGGCGTTCCGGCCAAACATGACTCCGCCGGGTTGGCGCCGGAATTTCGCGAGGGTCCGGAGCGGTTCGCCCGCGACCGGTATCCTGCCGTCCTCCTGATCGATCGTCGTGACGATGCACCGGCTGCATGGCTTGGCAAAGGCGATGCGCGCCGCGCCGATACGGGCTTCGATCCATCCGTCTTCCGCCCAGGGCAAGGCATGATTCAGCACGATATTGGGCCTGAACCGCGTCATGGGAACCTGCTCGTCAAGACGTTCGTTCAGATCCCTGAGCGAGGCCGTATTCGTGACCAGAAGCGGGAAGCCGTCAGCAAAGCTCACACTGCCGAAATCCGCCTTCCTTGCCGATTCGGGTCGATCCATGAAAACGAGACGGCATTTCAGCCCGAGACTGCGTTCGAGCCATTCTGCCGCGTCGTCGCCTGCGTCCCGCGCCGGTATGTCCCGGTCCTTCCAGACACGCACCGCGCGCAACGCGTGACTCCCGTCGGGGCAGGGGATGCGCAGCGGCCCGGTTTCTGGTCCGCTGAGAACGATACCGCCTCCCGGATCCTCAGGGATTCCGGTGCCGGGACAACTGTCCTGCCTCTCGGGGGTGGAGAAGAGCGCCACATGGATGGTCGCCATAGCCGGATGCTGACGCTGGGTCAGAAACTGGCCCGCCTCGTCGACGATCAGCCATCGACGGTCGTGGGCTGGCCCCCAGGGAGAGAGATCGAGAAAATCGCACGAGACCCGATGCAGGCTCTTGACCGGGTGGGTATATAAGGCGGTGACGCGCGTCATTCCGATGGCTCCGCTGGCCGGGTGGTCCCAGGTCGGCCAGAATGCCGGAAATCGCACGAGGCATAAAGGAGGGGCAGGCATGATCGAGTTCTCCAACCTGCCGGGAGGCATGAACGCCCGATCCGCGAGTATCCTGCGCGAGATCGTCGAGGAATATATGGAGACGGGCGGCCCCGTGGGCAGCCAGACCCTCGCCCAGCGACTGACTCCGTCGCTTTCGGCTGCGACGATCCGCAATGTTATGGCCGAGCTGACCCAGGCTGGTCTTCTCTTCAGCCCGCATGTTTCCGCCGGTCGCCTGCCCACGGAAAAAGGCGTGCGCCTTTTCGTCGATGGGCTGCTCCAGTTCGGGGCGCTGGACGAGATCGAGCGCGCACGGATCGCGACCCGTCTTTCGGTCCGGGGGCGCTCGATGCAGGAGATGCTGACCGAGGCATCTTCGATGCTCTCGGGTCTGTCTGCTGCAGCCGGGCTTGTTCTCGCCCCGAAAGGGGATGGCGCACTCAAGCATATCGAGTTCGTCGCGCTCGGGCCGGGCAAGGCGCTGGTTATTCTCGTTGCCGCCGACGGTCAGGTCGAGAACAGGGTCATCGAGACGCCGCCCGGCCTTCCGCCTTCCGCGCTGGTGGAGGCAGGCAATTATCTGAATTCCCTGCTCGGCGATGTGACCCTTCCCGTCCTGCGTCAACGCGTCTCGGACGATCTCGCCCAGAACCGTTCCGAGCTGGACACGCTGGCAGCCAGTGTGATCGAAAGCGGTCTTGCGACATGGGACGCCCAGCACGGGACATTGTATCTGCGCGGTCAGGGGAACCTCCTGACCGATATTACCGAGATCGAGAAGCTCGCGACCATCCAGATGCTTTTCGAGCGACTGGAGGCGCAGGAGACGATGCTGCAGCTCCTCCAGCTTGCGCAGGAATCCGAGGGCGTGCGTATCTATATCGGGGCCGAGAGCGGGTTTTTCGGTATGTCCGGCGTCTCGATGGTCGTGGCCCCGGCCCGGAACGAGCATGATCGCATCGTCGGGGCCATCGGCGTCATCGGCCCCACCCGCCTCAATTACGGGCGCATCGTGCCGGTCGTCGATTACACGGCGCGGGTGATCGGCCGATTGCTGAGCTGAACCGGATTTAAGGACGATTTTAGGAATGAGTCGCATTTTAGTGTTGAGAGTTATTCTCAAACGCTGTTAGGTTCGGTGCATTCTCAAGCGGGATGACCGATGATCGTCTGTTCATGCAATGCTCTGACCAATCACGATATTGCCGATGCCGTCAGCCGTGGCGCGTCCCGCCCGCGCGACGTCTACGCCGCCAAGAACTGCAAGGCGCAATGCGGCAATTGCGTATCGGGCGTCGTCTGCACGCTTCGCGCTCTTCTGCGCGAGCGCCAGGAGGCCATGATGGTTTTCGGTGCAGGCGGAGCAGGCGACACGACGATGCCCCGCGTTTCGGCCTGAATCGCGCCCGCCTGAACCGTGACCGCCCCGGAGCTCGCCAGCCCCCGAAGCCCGCTTACGGAGCCCGACGGGCCTGACGTTGCCCGGACAGCAGAAAGCCCGGCCGCCTTTCAGGGCGTGCCGGGCTTTTGCGTAAAACAGGCGGTCCGGATCGGCTGAAACCGCTCGGACCGCCCCGGTGTCACTCTGCTGTCTGATCAGGTGCAGCCGAGGAATTCAGCGTGATGTAGCGCTGGATGCCGACCTGCTTGATGAGATCGAACTGGCGATCGATGAAGTCTTCATGCTCTTCCTCATCGGCGAGAATACGGATCAGCAGATCGCGGGAAACATAGTCGCGCACGCTCTCGCAATAGGCGATGCCTTCGCGCAGATCGGCCAGCGCCTTCTCTTCCAGCTTCAGATCGCAGGTCAGGATTTCCTCGACGCTCTCGCCGACCAGGATCTGGTTCAGGCGCTGCACGTTCGGAAGGCCACCGAGATAGAGAATGCGCTCGATCAGCCAGTCGGCATGACGCATTTCCTCGATGGATTCGTCGTACTCCTTCTTGCCCAGTTTGGTGACGCCCCAGTGATTCAGGGTGCGGGCATGAAGGAAATACTGGTTGATGGCTGTCAGCTCGTTCGTGAGCTGGATGTTCAGGTGCTCGACGACCTTCGGATCTTTCAGCATGGAATGCTCCTCTTTCTTTCGTGCGGCGACCGTGCGTCCAAGGCCAGCCAGGACATTGACGAGCGACCATCAACCACGAAAGTCAAAGCGGCGCAACAGAAATAACGAAAATAAAATATAGTGTATAGTAATTGAGAATGCTTCTCTTATGAAAGTAGTATTCGGTTTTGAATTTGATATTTATTTTCAACTCGCTTGTGCCCTGTAGTCTCCTGAACGGCAAACGCCCCGCACGAGGCGGGGCGTTGCACGATGGTTCTGCCGTCGCTGAACCGGGCGCTCCGAGGCGCCCGGTTGTCCGTTACGGACAGGGCTCAGTAGCGCTTGCGCGACGAGCCCTTGCCTGCTCCTGCGGGCCCCTTGCGAAAGGAAGGACGGTCACCCCGGTCACCCCGGTCACCCCGGTCACCCCGGTCACCCCGGTCACCCCGGGGAGCGCCCTTGCCGCGCGGAGCAAATCCCCCCTCGCGCGGGCGGCGCGGACCACGGGGCGGGGCCGAGGGGCCTGTCGGCGCCGCGGCAGGCTCGATCTTCGCCTCGTCGGCATCGCTCCCTGCGACACAGGAGCGGAAACGCTCCGCGCTGTCGGGAGCGATCTCGAACAGCGTATGGTCCGTATTGATATGGATGGCGCCGATCTCGCTCTTCGTGACGCCACCGAGCCGGCAGATCAGGGGGACGAGCCATTTCGGATCGGCGCGCTCGGTGCGTCCGATACCGAGAGAGAACCACTCTCCACCCAGCCGGTCGACACGTCCGGAAAACTCGCGCGGGCCGCGCTCATCCATGCGGCCGCGGCCCGCCGGGGCGTCTAGGCTCACAGGACGGATGTTCTCGACGCTCGGCAGGCGGCTCTTGTAGAGGCGCACCAGAGCCGTTGCGAGCTGATGGGCATCGTGTGCATTCGCAAGCTGCGAGGCGAGCGCGTCTTCTGCGGGCTGCGAGGGGGCGAAGAGGGTCTCGTCTTCCATCAGGCGCCTGGCATCCTGTTTCAGGATCGCCTCGGCGGAGGGCACGCTCTCCCATTCCGCATTGCTGATCTTGGCATAGGAAAGAAGACGTTCCGCCTTGCGACGCTGGTTGACCGGAACCATCACGACGCAGGTGCCCTTGCGTCCTGCACGTCCCGTACGACCGGAGCGATGCAGCAGGGTCGCGGCCTCGCTCGGCATGTTCGCATGAATGACGAGAGAGAGCGCGGGAATGTCGATTCCGCGCGCGGCCACATCGGTCGCGACACAGACCCTTGCCACGCCCGAACGCAGCGCCTCGATGGCACGCGAGCGTTCGTTCTGCCCCATCTCTCCGGAGATGGCGACCGAGGCGAAGCCGCGTTCGACCAGAGCTGCCTGCACCTGCGCGACCATGGCGCGCGTATTGCAGAAGAGCATCGCCGTCGGGCTCTCGTAATAGCGCAGCACATTGACGATACCGCGTCCGATATCGCTGGGCGCCGTCAGCACGCATTTATAGGCAATGTCGTCATGCTGCCGGGACGTCGAGACCGTGTTGATCCGCTCGGCGTTTTTCTGGAACCGGCGGGCCAGATTGGCGATCTCGCGCGCGATCGTCGCCGAGAACAGGAGCGTGCGACGCTCGACCGGGGCGGCATCGAGGAGCTGTTCGAGCTCGTCGCGGAATCCGAGATCGAGCATCTCGTCCGCCTCGTCGAGAACGACCACGCGCAGATCCTTCAGATCGAGCGCGCCGCGCGAGAGATGGTCGCACAGACGACCCGGGGTGCCGACGACGATATGGGCCCCGTTGGAGAGATTGCGCGCCTCGCGTCTGGCGTCGGTGCCTCCGATGCAGCTCACGATGCGCGCGCCGGTCTCGGCATAAAGCCATTGCAGCTCGGTCTGGACCTGAAGCGCCAGCTCACGCGTGGGCGCGATGACGAGGGCAAGCGGCTGATTGGCCGGAGGCAGGCGCTCGCTGCCCTCGGGAAGAAGGGTTGGCGCGAAGGCAAGTCCGAAGGCGACTGTCTTGCCCGAACCGGTCTGGGCCGAAACGAGCAGATCGCGGGTTTCGAGACCCGGCTGCAGAACGGCCTCCTGAACGGCTGTGGGCGTTTCATAACCGCGTGCCGCCAGAGCGCGACTCAGTGAAGGAACGGTATCGGGAAAGGGCATGCGGTTCGAACTCGATCAGGACTGTACGAAAGAGAGAACGCCGGGACACGGATGCGCTGGGAAAGCGGAGCTGTCGGCGTGGGGAACGCGGTCAATAAAGAATATGCGTCGCGAAATCTAGGATTAAACGGTGAGGGCGACGATACGTCGTCCTCCTCACGATGTGATTCGGCGGAAACCCATCTGGTGGGAAACCGGACATGTTTTGACGAAATCGGCGTCGTTTCGCCATTAAAATTCGGGTAAGACCCCGGACATGATCCGTGGATATCTGGCTCGGCTCGACGCCGCCCTCCGTCGCACGCGCACGCCTTCCTTTCCTCTCGCCTGGCTGTTCGCCCCCGGCGCCAATGCGCTCGAATTCGCCTTGCGCAACACCGTGGCTTCTCTGGTCGCGCTCGGAATCGCGTTCTGGATGGCACTGGGCGAGCCGCAATGGGCGGCAATGACCGTCTGGATCACCGCTCAGGGGTCCCGGGGGGAAAGCCTTTCGAAGGGGCGCTGGCGTCTCGTGGGGACACTGATCGGCATGGTCGGTGCGATCGGTCTGGTCGCAGCCTTCCCGCAGACGCCCTGGCTCTTCATTCCGGCGCTCGCCCTCTGGGCCGCGCTCTGCACCGGCCTTGCGACGCTGTTCCACAATTTCCGCGCCTATGCGTTCGTTCTGGCAGCCTATACATGCGCGATCATTGCGACAGCGGCCATTGCCGCGCCGTCTCATGTTTTCGAGATCGCCATGGCGCGAGGCACCTATATCGTTCTCGGTGTGGTCTGCGAGATGCTGGCAGGCGTGGTCTTCTCTTCCTCGCTCGCACGACGCGCCCGTCACAACATGCGTCGCGATCTCTCCGAAGGCATAGCCGCGACCTGCACACTCCTCGCGGATGTGCTCGAGGGAAAGCCGCTCTCCGAGGCCGCGATCGCCGCCGTCTATGCGCGTACGCTCCGTCTGCACGATCAGATGGAATTCACGGTGGTCGAGCTCGGCCATCGCGATCGGGAAATCGCGAATGCCTATGAGGCGATAGGTATGCTGTCCCAGATCGTTTCGCGCGGCCTGGGTATGCAGGCGCGGCTTGCCTGCACGCCGGGGCGATCGCCGGAAACAGCGCATCTCGTGGCGCAGGTCGGGCAGTTCCTCCGGGACCTGCCCGACAGCGTCACCGCCTGCATCGTCGCGTCTCCCCCCGGGAGCTCCGGCAAGACGTTCAATATCCTGCCGCGCAGTTTCTCAGGCCGTTCTCCGGATGGTTCCCGGGAGGGTTCCCCGGGAGGAGCGCCGGGCGCGATCCGCGAGAGAGGTCTCGCGCTGCTCGCCTGTATCGATCGTGCCCAGCATGAAGCCGTTCTGCACGCGGTCGCCGCAGGACGTGCCGATCCCGAAGGTGCCTATCCGGGAGGCGCCTATCCGGGAATCGCCCATCCCGGAGACACCGGTCCGAAGAAGGCAGGTTCCGGAGAAGGCGGTCTCGGGGAGGGCGCTTTCGGGGAAGCCGGTTCGAAAAGGGCTTTCGAGGATGCCGTTATCCTGCGAGGGCTGTCTCTCATCCTTTCGGAATACGATATCCTCTTCTCGCATCTGGAGACCGGTCCGGAGGCGATGCCGACGGAGCCGCGTCACAGGCTCCGCCGGGTCCTGAACTGGCGGGTCTCGCTGCATAACGGATTGCGCTCCGCAATCGCGATCTGCCTTGCAGGACTGGTCTGGCATGTCACGGCCTGGCCGCAGGGTGCTGCGTTCATTTCCTTCATCGCTGTCGTGGTCGGTCGTTTTGCAACGGTCGACAATACCGTTCTGGCCAGCAACCAGTTCTTTTACGGCGCCTGTTTCGCAGCGCTCGCCTCGATCGTGCCCGTCTTCTTCCTGCTTCCCGTGGCGAACGGCTTCGAGGGATTATGCCTTTCGATCGCGCCTTTCATGTTCATGGGCGGGCTCGCTGTCCGCAACCCGTCGACGGCCAACGCCGCCGGATCCTTCGTTACGTTCTTTCCCGTTCTGGTGGGGCTCGATAATTACGGTCGGATGGACGAACTGAGCTGGTGCAATACCACGCTCTCCCTCCTGCTCGGACTGGGCGCAGGGGTCGTCATCTTCCGCTGTGTGCTGCCCTTCGATGTCGATCAGCTTTGCCGCATGCTGAGAGAGCAATGTGCGCGCGGTCTGGACCGGATCTGTCGTCCCAGGCGCAGGATTCCCGATGAAAGACGCTGGGTCGGTCGGATCACACAGGGTATGGAACGCGTCATCCGGTATGCAGGCGCGGATATCACGCCCGTCATGAGGAGCGAATTGCAGGCCCTCCTCTCGGCGATGACCCTCGGGCGCAATCTCCTCTTCCTGCGGTGCTTCATCGGCGATCCGGCCTGCCCCGCATGGTTGTCCGACGAGATCGGGTCGTTTTTTCGCGTGGCATCCGAGCGTCATCGGTGGCGACCCGGACTCGGGCCCGCCACCGATCGTCTGATCGTCAGGCTGGAGCAGGCGCTCGGCACGATGGGCGATGACGAGGCATTCCCTGTCTCGCGTGCGCTCGGCGCGCTGCTGGTCATCCGTCACGAATGGTCGCGATCCCGGGCCTGGCTTGAGGGCCGCACGATGCGGGCCGGTCGTACCGCTGCTGCGCTCCCCGATGCGGATCACAGGATGAACGCCTGATCGAACGCCTCATATGTTAAAAATCACTATAATATGATATAAAAGAGAAAATATGTTCTCATGATGTGCTGAGAAAGGAATTATATTTCCATCGTTTTCGATGCAGTGCGATGCCGCGTCGATTCTCTTGCCATGGTGAACAGATCATGAAACTGGGTTTTGTATCCGATAGTCTCGCTTCGCGTCCTCTCGAAGAGATGCTCGATATCGCCGTCTCGCTCGGCGTCTCGGGTGTCGAGGTGAATACCGGAGGGTGGTCGAATGCCCCGCATCTCGATCTGGCGCAGATGCGTAGCAGTGCCGCCGCCCGGAAGTCTTTCCTCAATGCGTTCGAATCGCGTGGGCTCGAGATCATCGCCCTCAACGCCAACGGCAATCCCCTGCATCCGGTGGACAGGAAACAGGGAGAGGATCTGCTCGAAACGATCCGTCTGGCCGGTGATCTCGGTGTCAGGACGATCTGTACGATGTCGGGTCTGCCCGAAGGCAAGGAAGGCGATACCCTGCCGAACTGGATCGTGAGCTCCTGGCCGCCCGAGGGGCTGGAAGCCAAGAAATGGCAGCTCGAGGCGCGTATTCTCCCCTTCTGGGAAAAGGCCCTGAAACTTGCCGAAACAGCCGGTGTGGAGCGTTTCGCGCTGGAGCTGCATGGAGGGCAGTGGGCGTATAACGTGCCGACTTTCCTGCAACTGCGCGAGGCGGCAGGGCCGATGATCGGCGCCAATCTGGATCCGTCGCATCTTTTCTGGATGGGGGCCGATCCTCTTATGGCCATCGATGCGCTGGGTGGGTCGATCTACCATATCCATGCCAAGGATACCGGGTTCAACGAGTCGCTCATGGGCGTCACGTCGCGTCTGGAAAACGGGCCGCTCGGCCTGCCTTCGGAGCGGGCCTGGTCCTATGTCACGCTCGGTTTCGGCCATGATACGCTCTGGTGGCGCCAGTTCTGCCATCGCCTGCGTTCGGTCGGTTATGACGGATGGCTCTCGATCGAGCATGAGGATTTCCTGCTCAACAGTGTCGAGGGGCTGAAACAATCCGTCGACCTGCTCAACGGGATCATGCCTGTCGGACCGAGCGATTATCGTCCGTCACAGATGTAGGCACCCGCCCAGGGCGCCTTCCGTTGGCGCCCGACTCTGGCGCCCGGCTCTGGCGCCTTCCGTTGGCGCCCGGTGCTGGCGCCCGGCCTTGACGTCTTTCGTCAGGCCGCGAATTTCTTGCGTCCTATCACCGCATGGACCGTATCGTTCCATGCGGTCAGATCTTCCGGTGGGACGACCTCTCCCGTATCGAGGTCGCCGAAGCCTGCCCGTTCCAGAAGCAGGGCGGCCAGACGGGACCGGTCTGCCGGTTCGAGAGCCTGCCAGAGCGCAACCGCCTTCTGGGCGACGAAATTATCGGAAAACGTGACGATCAGCGGCGCACCGGGACGCAGGACGCGCACGCATTCCTCGAACAGCGTGGCGGGCTGGGTGAGATAGGCAAGACCGTCGCACAGGCAGATCGCATCCAGCGAATTGTCGGGCAGATCGAGGGTCGGAACGAGATTGACGTCCTGAACGATGCGCTGCGTGAGCGCCGTATTCGCATCGAGCGCCGCCTTGTTCACATCCAGCCCGATGACCGTCTCATGGCTTGCTTCCGGCGGAATATGGCTCAGATTGCCGCAAAGCAGGTCGAGAATGGTCCCGTTTGCGGGCAATGCGGTCTGATAGAGCGCGGTCACCGCGGTTCGCGCCCCTGCATCCATGCAGGTCGAGGCCCCGCGCCGCGCGTAGAACACGGCATCGGGCTCGTCATTGGCGCGGGTAAAGGCTGCTGGATGCAGTCCTGCCGGGGCTTCGGTCATCGAACCTGTCCTGTCTGTCTGGGCACGGTGAGGGGAGGGATGCAGCCCCTCCGGACGCGCGTCAACCCTTCTCCCGGCGCGCCTCCGATATCAGGCCCCCCATGGATGCGGGGACGGAAAGAGAACGCGCAGGGGGCGGACGGGATCTAGAGGGCGGCGCCATGCCATTCGAACGGACCGTTGGAAATCCCGGCGATCCGGGCGGTGCGGTCGGTTGCGCCGAGGCTGCGTCGAAGCAGGGGCAGCAGCTCCGTTACCACCGCATCGTAGGGCGCACGGGAAGATGGCGCCGTCAGGATGACGTCGCGAAGCCCGAGTGCGCGATACCCTTCGAGCCGTTGCGCGATTTCGGCCGCGTTGCCGATCAGGGCGGATGCCGCGACCGTCGAGGGCAATCCCTGCGCGATCAGGATCTCGGCCGCTTCCCATGCCGCCTCGGTGGTGTCCTCGAGAACGATATCGAGAGCGACCGTCGAGCGCGGGGGATGATCGACGATCTGCGATGGCAGGCAGTTCTCGAACAGGGCCATGGTTTCCGCCACGGTCCCATCCTGACGGAGACGTTCGACGCCACCGCCGCCCAGCCGAAGGAGATTCTGGTCCGGTGCTTCGGCCCGGATCCATGCGCTGTCTTCCGGATCGACCAGCAAGGCGCTCCCGGGTGGCAGTTTCGCAAGACAGGTTCCGATCTCAGCGCGACTCAACGAAAGACACGACCAGACGAGGCGGATATGAGGGGCGGTCGCAGGGCTGTCATAAGGCGCAATGAACATCGGTCTCGAATTCCAGCGCCCCAACCATGCGGCGCATCGGCAGAAAAAATCACCGGGAAACACGGCAGGTTTCCCGTGCCGGACAATGCCGGACGGTCTATAAGTGCGCGAATGACTATCCGGTTTCACAAGATGCAGGGTCTGGGCAACGATTTTGTCGTGATCGACAGGCGCAGTCAGGACTTCCAGGCATCGATACATAATGTGTCAAGGCTCTGCGACCGCCGCTTCGGTGTCGGTTGCGACCAGCTCGTCCTCCTCGACGCGCCGGAAGAGGGAGGGGGCGATGTCGGCGTGCGCTTCTTCAATCCCGACGGGTCCGAGGCGGGGGCCTGCGGCAATGCCTCCCGCTGCGTCGCAGCGCTGCTCGGCGGGGCACCGGTGCTTCGCACCCGGGGCGGGCTGCTCCCCAGTTTCCGCACGGAATCGGGCGAGATCGGGATCGATATGGGTCGTCCTGCCTTCGACTGGAAATCCATCCCGCTCGCCTGTGAAATGGACAGCTCCTCCCTCCCTCTGCCGGGTGCTCCCGCTGCCTGTTCCATGGGAAATCCCCATGCGACCTTTTTCGACGGTCTGGAGCGGGCCGGGCGTGACGGCGCCGCGCTCGAGCGCGATCCGCTCTTTCCGGAGCGGGCCAATATCGGTTGTGTGGACATTCTCGATCGCCGGTCCATCAGACTGCGCGTCTGGGAGCGCGGGGCCGGTCTGACCCTGGCCTGCGGTTCCGGAGCCTGCGCCGCTGTCGTCAACGGAGTGCGGCGGGGTCTGCTCGATCGGCGCTGCGAGGTTCTCATGGATGGCGGCAGTCTCACCATCGCGTGGCGCGAGGCCGATGATCATGTGCTCATGATCGGTGCCGCAACCCATGTCTTCGAGGGGGTGCTGTCCCGGGACGCCCTGAACGGGATCGATGACGACCGGGCCGCTTCGTGAGCGGGGCCAGGGTTCTGACCTTCGGCTGCCGCCTCAACCTGCATGAGAGCGAGCGTATGGAGGCGCTGACCGGTCATCTCGACGATGTCGTGGTGGTCAATAGCTGCGCCGTCACGACCGCAGCGGAGAGGCAGGCCCGGCAAGCCATACGCCGCACGCATCGCGAGCAGCCCGGAGCCCGTATCGTGGTGACGGGCTGCGCAGCCCAGATCGCTCCGGAGCGCTGGGAAACCCTTCCCGGTGTGGCCCGGGTCGTCGGCAATGCCGAAAAGCTCGAGGCGTCGAGCTGGACCGAAGCCGCGCTCGCCTCGCGCCTGTCGGTGGCCGATGTGATGACGACCGCTCCGGCTCCGGCGGCCCCCGTCATCGAGACGGGCGGACATACGCGCGCGCTGCTTCAGGTCCAGCAGGGCTGCGATCATCGCTGCACGTTCTGCATCATCCCCTATGGCCGGGGGCCGTCCCGCTCGGTTCCAGGCGCCCTGGTGGTGGAGCGGGCCAGGAGCCTGGTCGAGAGCGGTCATCAGGAAATCGTCCTGACCGGTGTCGATATCGCGTCATGGGGGCGGGATATCGAGGGTACGCCCTCCCTCGGTCATCTGTGCCGGAAACTGCTCTCGGCGGTGCCCGATCTGCCGCGTCTGCGCCTCTCCTCGCTCGATCCGGCCTGCGTGGATGACGATCTCTGGTGGCTTCTCGCCAATGAGCCCCGTTTCCTGCCGCATCTGCATCTCTCCCTGCAGGCCGCCAGCAACATGGTGCTCAAACGCATGAAGCGCCGTCATTCGGTGGAGGATGTCGAGGCGCTCATCGTCCGCGCGCGCGCGCTCCGTCCGGATATCGCATTCGGCGCCGATCTGATCGCCGGTTTCCCGACAGAAACCGACGCACAGGCCCGGGAGACGCTGGATTTCGTGCGTCGGCACGAACTGCCCTATCTTCATGTCTTTCCCTATAGCGAGCGTCCCGGCACGCCGGCCGCGCGGATGCCGGTCGTGCCCAATGCCCGGCGTCAGGACCGTGCCCGCGCCCTGCGCGAGGCGGGAGACGTCAATCGCCGCGCCTATTGGCGCGGTATGGTCGGCAGGCCCATCGACGTTCTGATGGAAGGGCCGGAAAAAGGACATTCGGCCCATTTCGTGCCTGTCCGGCTCCAGGGCGGACGGGCAGAGCGCGGGAGACGTTATCGTCTTGTGGCGCACGACCTTGACGAGACCGGCCTGGTAGCGGAGATCAGATGACATGGCTGGATTTTTCTCACGTCTCAAACAGGGGCTGACGCGTTCCACGCAGAAGCTGAACGCGGCCCTGACCCATCGTTATCTCGATGAAACCGCGCTCGAGGAGCTGGAGGACGAGCTGATCGCGGCCGATCTCGGTCCGGCCGTGGCCGGGCGGGTGATCGACGGATTCAGGAGCTCGCGCTTCGGTCGCAATGTCACCACCGAGGAGATCCAGGAGGCGCTCGCCGCGGAGATCGCGCATGTGCTCTCCCCGGTTGCCGTTCCGTTCGAGCTGAAGCCGGAGCACAAGCCCCATGTCGTGCTCGTGGTCGGCGTCAACGGCGTGGGCAAGACCACGACGATCGGCAAGATGGCGAAATGGTTCCGCGATCAGGGGCGTTCGGTCATGATGGTGGCTGGCGATACATTCCGCGCGGCAGCCGTGGAGCAGCTCCAGGTCTGGGGAGAGCGCACGGGCGCGCCCGTGATCGCAGGCAAGCCGGGTGGTGACGCCGCGGGGCTGGCATTCGAGGGTATCAAACGGGCGCGTGAGGCGGGAACGGATCTTCTCTTCGTCGATACCGCGGGGCGTCTGCACAACAAGGGCGCGCTCATGGAGGAGCTCGCAAAGATCATCCGTGTAATGCGGAAATTCGACGAGACCGCGCCGCATTCCGTATTGCTCGTTCTCGACGCAACGACCGGCCAGAATGCCATGGAGCAGGTCCGGGTCTTCCGCGAGCTGGTGAATGTGACGGGCCTGATCGTGACCAAGCTCGACGGTTCGGCCCGCGGCGGGATCGTGGTCGCTCTGGCCGACGCCTTCAAGCTTCCCGTGCATCTGGTCGGGGTCGGTGAGCAGGTGGAGGATCTGCGTCCCTTCTCGGCGCAGGATTACGCGCGCGGTCTGGTCGGGCAATCCGGCGGCGATCTCGCAAACCGGCTGGTCGAGGGATCGGACCCGGAGGCCGGTCAGGAAGAGCGTGGCAGCGCACCGGGCTGATCGTGTCCTGTTTGCAACAGGAAAGTAACGATCTGGTCAGGTTTTCGCGCGAGTATTCGGGAAAAACAACCGATTGGTAAAGAATACATAGAACGATACGAATCCGACACGGTATGTCAGATGTCGTTCTGTCATCATTATGTAACCGTTACGTTCCGATCAACGAGAGAACGTAACGGAGCATTCCGACGATGGCATCCAGACTGCGCAGGGCAGCCCTTTTATCGTTCACCGCAATTGCCGGGATGGGGCTCCTCCATCCGGCGCATGCGGCCCCTGTATCCCGAAGCATACCCTCGGATGCCCATCCGGCCGGGCGGAAGGCTCCCGCAAGGCAGAGCGAGACCGGCAGGAAGAAAGCCGAGACGATCGTCGTGACGGGGTCGTATCTGCGGACGTCGAACAATGCATCCGCCAATCCGGTCCAGATCATCACGGCCAGGCAGATACAGCAGACATCGGCCATTTCTCTTGGGGACTATCTGCAGCGTCTCCCCTCCGTCGGGTCGTCCGGCACCACCAATCAGGTGACCAATGGCGGGAGCGGCGTGAGCTGCACCGATATCCGCAATCTCGGACAGAAGCGGGTTCTCGTCCTGATCGATGGCAAGCGCACTGCCATCAATGCGTCATCTGCCTGCGTCGATCTGAACACGATCCCCATCGAGCAGATCGCGAGTGTCGAGATGCTCAAGGATGGCGGCTCCGAGCTCTACGGCGCCGATGCCGTTTCGGGCGTGCTCAACATCAAGCTGCGTCACGATGTGACGAAGGCCAGCATCACCATGCGCGGCGGGATCTCGCAATATGGCGATGCGAAGACTGGCCTGCTCTCGGCCATGAAAGGCTTCAATTTCGATCACGGTCGGGGCAATGTCACCCTGTTCGGGCAGTACAACACCTCCGGTGGCATCATGAGCCAGGATCGCGCCTGGGCGGCCAATCCGCAGCAGAGCAACCCGGTGACCGGAACGCCCGTCTACGGATCGTCGATCATTCCCGCCGGACGCGTTACCAATCCCGATACCGGGGTCAGTCTGGTGCCCAATGGTGACGGGACCTTTCATCGTTATACCAATGCGGATCGCTACAATTTCGCGCGCGATACCATGGTACAGAACTATAACCAGAATTCGGCCCTGTCCGGCGATGCGCATTACGATGTGGACCGGCATTTCAAGCCCTATGCCACCGTGCGTTACAGCCACACGACGACGGCCCGTCAGATGGCCGCATCTCCTGTCTCTGGCGGTATCAAGCCGTCACCCCTGCTCTCGTCATGGACGCTTCCGGCAGGCAGCCCTTATAATATCTGGGGCAAGGACGCGGTCATTTCGCGGCGTATAAGCGATATGGGGCCGCGCAAGTCGGATTACGCGACCGATACCTGGACGGTGATCGGCGGGGCCAAGGGCGAGATCTGGCGCGGCTGGGAATACGATGCCTCCATGACCTACGGGCAGAGCCTGTTCACGGCCAATATTCAGAATATGGGGAATTATCGTCATCTTCTGGAAATGACGGGTGTAAGGCAGCTCGATCCGACCGATCCCGGCAGTGCGATCGTCTACGATCCCGGCGTCTGCACGAGCCAGCCCGGCTGTGTCCTCTCAAATCCGCTCGCGCCCTATTCGCAGGCTGCCGCAGCCTATGGGCGTTTCACCCAGCACGATCACGCCGTGTATCAGCTGCGCGATTTCAATCTGCGCATCAATAACAGCGATGTCGTCACCCTGCCTTACGAACATGGCGGCCCCGTGGGTATCGCTTTCGGCATGGAGCATCGAAGCGAGCAGCTCAGCAACAAGCCGGACCCCGTCGTGATCGCCGGGGATTCCACCGGCAACGCGACGAGCTATAGCGGGGGTGGATTCAACGTGACCGAGGTCTATGCGGAGGGGCAGATACCGCTTCTGCAGCATGCCTTTCTCGCCAGGGATCTGACGATCGACGGTCAGGGACGCTGGTCGGATTACAATACCTTCGGTTCCACCAAGAACTGGAAGGTCTCGATCAACTGGGCGCCCGTGCGCGACATACGCTTCAGGGCGACGCTCGGCACCTCCTATCGTCAGCCCAATGTGTACGAGCTCTATCGGGGGCAGAATCTCGGTTATCCCTCTGCTTATGATCCGTGCAGCCGTGTTCCGAATTACGGCGCCAGCGCTGCGGCTGTGCAGGCCCGCTGCGCCGCAGCGGGGATCGATACGGCGACGTTCGTGCCCGCCAATACCGGGCAGGTTCCGACGATTTCCGGCGGCAATGCGGCGTTGCGTCCCGAATCGGGACGCACCTATACGATCGGCACGGTCGTGACGCCGCGCTGGGTGCCTGGTCTTTCGACCTCCGTGACCTACTGGCATTATTCGCTGAACAACACGATCTCGACGCTGGGGACCCAGTATATTCTCGATAAATGCTACACGGGTGCGGATACGAGCCAATGCAATGCCATTGCGCCCCGTTCCACCTCGCAGCAACTGACCTCGGTCAGTGCCATCTTCCAGAATCTGGGCGGCATCCGCACGAGCGGTATCGATTTCGATCTCGATTATCACATACGCCTGACGCCGCATGACGGTCTGACCGTCACGAACAACATGCAGCAGCTCGTCAGCTACCTGCAACAGAACGTCCCGAACGGGGAATGGTACAATTACACGGGGCGTCTGTTCTATCAGGGAGATAGCGGTCAGCCGCGTGTGAGCAATTACACGCAGGCGACATGGCAGCATGACGATTTCAGCTTCACCTATATGATGCGGTATATCGGTGGCATGGTGTGGAACAACGGCGTGACCGATGTCACGCCGAAAACCGGGGGGCAGTACAAGACCCCCGGTATCTTCACCCATGATATCACGCTTGGATACAGGCTCGATCGCTGGAACTTCCAGGCCGGCGTCAGCAATCTTTTCGACAAGAAGCCGCCTTTCGTGATGGACGCCTCGACCAATACCAATGTCTATCAATATGGCAGCCTGATTGTCGGGCGATTTGCGTTTCTTCAGGCCGGTGTGAGTTTCTGATCCGGTCTGTATTTGGGGAGGGAGCCGTTTTTACGGTTTCCCACCCCGTTACCGATTGACATTCTTCGGCAGGATCAGCAATCACGGATTGGTGAAGACGATCCCTGTACTGCCGGTCCTCCTCTTTCTGCCTCTCATGACACGTCATGGCGTTGGTGCCGGATGTGCCCCCGAACCGCGTATGCCATGGAGGGCGGGCCTCCCTGCAAGCCGGCTTGCGCCGGTCCTGCTTGCGCCGGTCCTGCTCGCTGTCGGGTTATGGGGCTCATCTCCCGCGCTGGCCCAGAGCGCCCAGGGTGGTGCATCCCAGGGAGGAGCATCCATGGGAGGGTTCGCCCCGGGTGCCCGTGCCTCCGCCTCGGCCAACCCGACGCTCGACAGCGTGGTCGGCAATCGTCCTTCTCCGGTCAAGAAACAGGTCAAGCTCAACGGTGCGGTCTATCGTGTCACGCCGGCCGGGACGCTGATCGGCCCCGATGGAAAGCCTGTCTCCGGAGGGTGCCCGGCGCCCGGTTCGGTCGCATCGGGTCAGTTCGTCGCGGGCGGCGCCCCCGCAGAGCCCGCCCTGAAAGGTGTGCCGGGCGCCGGGACCGGGACGCGAAAGGATGAGGCGGTCATGATCGGCGTGACCGGTTTTCCCGTCTCGCATTCTCCGGCTTCTCCGTCCGTCGACCGTGCAACGCTCAATGCATCCTTCGGCCCGTCCGGGGTCTACGTCATGCCCGCGCCCTGTCGGGCGACGGGAAAGGGCAGAAAGGCGCTCATTGCCGATGCCGCGGCATCTCTGGCTTCGGCAGGCGGGAATGTCTTCGCTCTTGCGGGGAATCGCGAGGGGCTGCGCCAGGCGAATGAGGCACATCGCCTGCCCGATGGAGATGTCCTGCTCGGGGTCGAAACGCCGGATCATGCCGAGCCTCGGCTCGAGACCGCCGGAGCGGGACCGTCGGGCGACGCGCGATGAACCGGTCACCCTGGCTGTGTGCGCTGCTGACGTTTCTTCTGCTTCCGGCAGGGGCCTTCGACGCCATGGCGCAGAGAAGTGCGCCATGGTACGGCAGCGTGGCCGATCCGTCTTCCAGCCCTCCCGATCTTTCCCCCCCGACGGCGCAGGGACGCGCCATGGTCCCGGTGGCCCGTCGCTCGACACGGCCGGTTCTCCCGGAATTGCGCGCGCTGGTTTTCGAGGCGCCCGGGCAGACAGCGACCCAGCAGGGGAATGCCGCGATCAGTGCCGGAGGGTTTCCGCTCCTGCAGGATGCGGAATTTACGAGGCTCATGATGCCTTTCATCGGGCGACCTCTGGATTTCGGCGGGGTACAGGCGCTCGTCAATCGTGTCGCAGGCTTTTACCGCAAGGCCGGACATGCTTTCGTGACGGTCACGATTCCGCCCCAGCGCGTGCATCTCGGCGTGTTGCACGTCTCCGTTCTCGATTACCGGATCGGCCATATCCGCGTGACAGGCAATCGCTGGTTTTCCGATCGCACGATCCGGAACCAGAGCGGTCTTGTGCCGGGGCAGACCCTCTCGCTCGACGGGCTCCAGACCGATCTGGCCTGGGTCAATCTCAATCCGTTCAGGACGGTCGATATGGTTTATCGGCCCGGAAGCAGAACGGGGGAGACGGATGTGGATCTCAGGGTCGCCGATCGACTGCCGCTTTATGTCTATGGCTCCTACAACAACCAGCTCGATCCGACGCTTGGCCGCCTGAACTGGACGGCGGGGCTGTCCTGGGGCAACGCGTTCGATCTTGGCCATATCCTGACCTATCAGCTCCAGCGCAGCGTTTCGGGGCGCTTCACCAACCATAATGCGAGCTGGCAGATCCCTCTGGGCCCACGCGATGCGCTCCTGTTCTTCGGGAGCTATTCGGTCTCCTATCCGGTGGCGGATCAGCCTCTTTCCAACAAGGGTATTTCGGGTCAGGCCTCGCTGCGCTGGCTGCACATGCTTCCGCATATCGCATTCGGGCCGAATTTCGGGATCGATGGAACGCTCCAGACCGGCTTCGACTGGAAATCGACGATTTCCGACCAGTTCGCCGCTGCCGTTCCCCTGATTCTCGCAAATGCGGAGACCAACCAGTTCGTATCGGGTTTCATCGGGTCGTTGCAGGACCCCTGGGGAAAGACAGAGATCAACAACCAGCTCGTATACGGTCCCCCCGGGATTTCCGCCTATAACAAGCGGGGCTGGTACGAGACGATCTTCCCGAATGCGAAGCCGAACTACGTCTATGACCGGCTCTCGCTCAACCGCGTCATTTCCCTGCCCTGGGGGCTGAAAGCGAACACGAAGGCAAGCTGGCAGGGCGCAACGCATAATCTGCTCTACAGCGAACAGCTGATGATCGGCGGGATCGGCACCGTCCGGGGGTATTACGTCAACACCTCATTCGGGAGCCGGGGCGTCACCTTCAGCGAAGAGGTCACTGCGCCGGGCTTCTCTCTCGGGAAATGGGCCGGGTTCGGCGTTCTGGATGACACCAATACGCTCGGCGCTTTCTGGGACTGGGGCGATAATTCCCAGGTTCATCCAGCCGGGATCGGACCCAGGGTCGTGACCCTGTCCAGTGTCGGTCTCGACCTCAACAGCCGCGTCAACCGTCATCTGAACATGACATTCGACGCCGGATGGCGCCTGCGCCGGGCTGCGAGCACCGGCTCGCGGGGCATATTCTGCGATTTCAACGTGATTGCCGGTTTCTGAGGGCATCGCATCGCCCATCCATGCCCGGTTGGGGGGGCTGAACCGTTGCTCCGGAGTCCTCTCCGGAACCGGCCCGACAGATCCGGTATGCCGGATCTCGTGCGCCGGGTATCCTCCCGCGCAGATCGCCTCGTGTTTCAGTCCATCGGGATCGCGACGGCCAGACCAGCCGCCATCGAGCCGTGGCCGCGCCTCTGATCGTTGACAGCGGCCCCTCCGCTCAGGGCGTCTCCCACGACATGATGGTTCCGTCTGAAGAAGTCGGGGCGGATCTGCGCGGCATTGTCGGATACGCGCTCCCTGGGAGCGTCGATCTCGTCATCGGGCAGGGGGGCATCCGTGAAGGCGCCGGGGGCCGTGACCGCCCTGGCGGTCGCACGCAATGTCGCCTGTCTGATGAGGGGTTCGACCGCATCGCGGGGAGTGAGCGTATAGGGTGCTGCGGAAGAAAATCCGGATTTCGCCGCATCGTGCTGCGGTGTGGCGGCGTCGGCGCCATGCAGGGCGAGAGGGAGTGTCAAGCCGACGATCAGCGCAGGTCCAAGGCGCATCGCGTCGCCCTCCGTGCCGTTTCAGGATACGGAATCAGTATCGAAGGGCAGGGAGGGAAAGCAAACGGAAAGGGGCGATTGTATCAGAAGGAAACCAAACGTGATGCAACCGCCCCCGGTCGTTCTGTCCGGGCTGGAAATCAGACCGGGAAGACGTGGCGCGCGGCATCCGTCAGGACCGCGATCCCGGGCAGGAGCTTGCCTTCGAGCCATTCGAGGAACGCGCCGCCCGCCGTGGAGACATAGGTCATCCTGTCAGCGACTCCGGCATGACGCAGCGCCGAGACGGTATCGCCACCACCGGCGATGGTCTTGAGCTTTCCTTCGTCGGTCAGGGCGGCCGCCTTGCGGGCGACAGCGACTGTCGCGGCGTCGAACGGAGCGATCTCGAAGGCGCCGAGCGGACCGTTCCAGACGAGCGTCCTGAGGGTTTCCAGTTTCGACTCGATCAGCGCGACGGTTTCCGGTCCGGCATCCAGAATCATGGCGTCGTCCGGCACCCGGTCGATCGCGACGACTTCGGAGGGGGCGCCTGCGCGGAATTCCCGGGCGATGACAGCATCGACGGGCAGGACGATCTCGCATCCACCGGCGCGCGCCTGATCGAGAATCTTCCGGGCCGTGTCGTGCATCTCGGCTTCCTGGAGCGAGGTGCCGACAGCGACACCCTGCGCGGCCAGGAACGTGTTGGCCATCGCGCCGCCGATGAACAGCACATCGACCTTGCCGATGACGTTGCCGATCAGATCGAGCTTGGTCGAGATCTTCGCACCCCCGATCAGGGCACCGACGGGACGCTCCGGCTTTTCGAGCGCGGCCGAGAGAGCGTTCAGCTCCGCTTCCATCAGGCGACCGGCAAAGGATGGCAGATGGCGGGCCAGTCCTTCGGTCGAGGCATGGGCGCGATGCGCGGCAGAGAACGCGTCATTGACGTAGTAATCGCCGAGACGGGCCATCATGGCCGTGAATGCGGCGTCGTTCTTTTCCTCGCCGGCGTGGAAGCGCGTGTTCTCCAGAACGAGAACCTCGCCATCCTTGAGGGAAGCCACAGCTTCCTCAGCCTTGGGGCCGACGCATTCGGGAACGAAGTGAACCTTGTGCTGGATCTTCGATTCCAGCATCTCGGCGACCGGGGCGAGAGACATGCTGGGCACGACCTGGCCTTTCGGTCGATCGAAATGACTCAGCACGATGACGCGCGCTCCCTTGTCGGCGAGCTCGCAGATCGTCGGAATCACCCTGTCGATCCGCGTCGTATCCGTGATCGCGCCTTCGCGCACCGGGACGTTGAGGTCGGCGCGCAGCAGGACGCGCTTTCCTTCGGGTGACAGATCGTCGAGTGTCTTGAAGCTGGTCATGCCCAGTTCTCCTGTTCGTCTTACAGGCTGCCGAAAAGCGCTGCCGTATCCGACATGCGGTTCGAGAAGCCCCACTCATTGTCGTACCACGCGCAGACGCGCACCATCTTGCCGCCATCGACCAGAGCGGTCTGGGTTGCGTCGAAGGTCGACGAGGCGAAGGAGTGGTTGAAATCCGTGCTCACCAGCGGTGCCTCGTTGTAATCGAGCACGCCCTTCAGCGCGCCACCGGCAGCCTCGCGCAGCGCGTTGTTCACGGCTTCGATGGAGGCCGGAGCGCGGGTCGGGATGAAATCGAGCGACACGACCGAGACGTTCGGCGTGGGAACGCGGATCGAGGTGCCGTCCAGACGTCCCTTCAGATGCGGCAGGACGAGGCCGATCGCCTTCGCGGCGCCGGTGGAGGTCGGGATCATGTTCAGCGCGGCTGCACGGGCGCGACGGGGATCGCGGTGATGCGTGTCGACCGTGCGCTGATCTCCCGTATAGGAGTGGATGGTCACCATATAGCCGCATTCGATTCCGAATGCCTCGTCCAGAACCTTGGCAACCGGCGCAAGACAGTTGGTCGTGCAGGAGGCGTTGGAGATCACCGTCATGTCCGGCGTCAGCATGGCGTTGTTCACGCCGTACACGATGGTCGCATCCACATCGGTGCCGGGGGCGGAGATGATGACCTTGCGTGCACCGGCCTTCAGAAGGGCGGAGGCCTTTTCCTTGGTCGTGAACAGACCCGTGCATTCCATCGCCACATCGACATCCTGGAACGGCACGGCTGTCGGGTCGCGCTCAGCCGAGACGCGGATCGGGCCGTAGGTGCGGCCATTGGCCTCGATGATCAGGCTGTCACCCTCGACGCGCACCGTGCCCGGCAGGCGTCCGTGAACCGAATCATAGGCCAGAAGATGGGCGTTGGCTTCGACCGAGCCGAGATCGTTGATCGCAACCGGCACGACATCCGTGCGCCCGCTTTCAATGATACCACGCAGAACCAGACGTCCGATACGTCCAAACCCGTTGATCGCGATCTTCACTGCCATTGTCGTCTCCCGGCCATTTGGCGGTTTCGTTATTAAGAGCGTCTTGCATAGCATTCTTGGATCGCGAGACGAGAGGGGGCGGCTTAAAAACTTTTCGAAAATTTCGTAAAAATTGGTGTTTCTGTTATCGCTCTCCAGCTTGTGTCCGGTCTTCCCGAAAGTTCTTGAGGTCATGACGATGACGAATGCTTCCAGCCGTGCTTTCCTGAAGGTTCGCCTTGCGCGATATGCAGTCGCTGCTCTGGCCACGGTCCTGGTTTCGGGCTGCGCCCCACCCGGACAGCGTCTGTTCAATCCCGATGCGGGAAAGCCGCCCCGGCCCCATATTCCGCCCGCCCCACCCGCGAAGCCCGCCCCTGCGCCTTTTCTTGCGATCGTGGCGGGAACGCCGGAGGAAGCATGGGCACCGGCCGTCGACCGCGCGACGAAACGCGCTCTGGCCAGACAGCCCTCGCTCCTGTTCGTCGTGTCGGTGGTCTCTCCGCGCGTCGGAAGTCCGGGGGCCCAGGTCGAGGCGCTCGAGCATCTGATTCGCGAGGACGGTCAGGCCGTGGCAGACCGGATCGTGAGTGCGGGAGCACGGCCGGAGCAGGTTCAGCTCGAGGCCCGGACAGATCCCGCCGCCCCCCGGGCAGGCGTCCGCGTCGATCTCAGATAGGCGACCGCAGCCGGAAGGCGCCGGGCTTCCCCGGTCCGTCGCCGCTTTCTGCCGGAGTTTCGTCGCCTGACATGATTTGCAACCGAAGGCGTTGGTGGTAACCACCCCTCCCGTGATCGAGGAGGGAAAGCGATATGGCGTTGCGCAAGGATATCTGGAGAACCGGCATTCTGGGCGCGCCCGTCTCCCGCCTGCTTGTCGAGAACGACTGGAGCGATATCCCGTTTCGCTGGCTTCCCGCCATGCCGCGTGCGTTCCAGTTCCGGGCGGATCCGTTCGGCGTGTGGCATGAAGGGCAGCTTCACGTCTTTCTCGAGGTCTATGATTACCGCAACCGGATCGGTGAGATCGAACTCTGCGTCTTCGACCCGGATTATCGTCTCGTCCGCAAGGAGATCGTCCTGCGCGAGGCGTGGCATCTCTCCTATCCGCAGGTGCTCGAGGCGGAGGGCGCGTTCTGGATGCTGCCAGAGGCGCATCGTTCGGGCACGCAGACCCTGTATCGGGCCACGCAGTTCCCCGACCGGTGGGAGCCTGCCTGCGAGATCGATCTGGGAGGTGAGATCGCCGTCGATGCGACGCTCTGTCGCAGGGACGATCTGTGGTGGCTCATCTATACCCCGATGGGCGCTGCAAAAAAGGCGCCGAGCTGCCTGCATGTCGCCTTTGCCGGGTCCCTTTGCGGCCCATGGCATCGGCATCCGCAGAATCCGGTACGCATCGACCCCGCAAGCGCGCGTCCCGGCGGGACGCCCGTCGTGATCGACGGTGTTCTCATGCTTCCGGTCCAGGATTGCTCGCGTACCTATGGGGGCGGCATTCGTCCGCTCTGGTTCGACAGCCTCACCCCCACCCGGGTCGAGACCCGGGCCGGGGAGGTCCTGCCGATCCCGCAGCGTTTCGCACCCTATCTGGAGGGGATGCACACACTCTCCGCCGCCGGGGATGTCACCCTTTTCGACGTCAAGGAAACGGCGCTCTCCGCGCATGGTCTCCTGATCGAGGGAAGGCGCGAGCTGGGCAAGCTGCGCCGGCGCCTCGCTCCGTCGTGACGGGCGCGCGTTCCTGCCCGATCCCGATCCCGAATCCGTGTTCGTATCCGGGTCAGGTGCCGCAATAGGTCGTCGTAACGCGTTCTGCGGGCATGGGCGGGGTCGCGTAATCCGGATCGTCACGAAAGGGTGTGGCGATATGCGTCAGCAGCGTGCGGAACGGGGAATAATCTCCCTGCTCCGCTGCCGCGATCGCCTGGGCGATACGATGATTGCGCGGAATGATGGCGGGGTTGGTTTCCCGCATGGAAGCGAGCTGATCGTCCCGCGACCGGGATTCGCGCGCCTGTCTCGCCTTCCATCGTGCGATCCAGTTTTCTTCCCCGTCATCGGTCTCTCCTTCCGTCAGGGAGAGGCCGTTCGAGAGACGGCGGAAGGTGAGGGTATAGTCCAGTTCCCGCCGCGTCATCATGGCGAGGAGGTCGCTCACGAGGGCCATGTCGGCCTCCTCGCTCAGCTGGAGGCCGAGCTTGCGGCGCATCCGGGCAAGATAATGCGCCTCGTAAGCCGGGCCGAAACCCGAGAGCGCCGTCTGTGCCCATGACAGGGCCCTGTCCTCATCGGAATCGATCAGCGGCAGGAGGGTCTCTGCCAGTCGTGCGAGATTCCAGCCCGCCATGCGTGGCTGGTTCTCGAACCGGTACCGACCGTCCCGATCGATTGCCGAAAAGACCGTATCGGGGCGATAGACGTCCAGAAAGGCGCAGGGACCGTAATCGATCGTCTCGCCCGAAAGCGCCATGTTGTCGGTATTCATCACGCCGTGGACGAAGCCGAGACTCATCCACTGCGCGACAAGATCCGCCTGCGCGTTCACGACTTTTTCGTAGAGTGTCCTGACGGGATGCGCGGTGTCCGCCGCGTCGGGATAATGGCGTTCGATGGCCAGAGCGCTCAGGAAGTCCAGGGCCTCGCGGTTCTCCCGGGCGGCGAAATACTGGAACGTTCCGACGCGCAGATGGCTCGTCGCCACCCGGACGAGGATGGCTCCGGGCTGCGGCGTGTCCCGCCAGACGCGCTCGCCTGTCAGGAGTGCGGCCAGGCTGCGCGTCGTCGGTACACCGAGTGCCGCCATGCCCTCGCTCACCAGATATTCGCGCAGCACCGGTCCGAGCGCCGCCAACCCGTCCCCCCTGCGCGAAAAGGGCGTGGGGCCGGATCCCTTGAGCTGGATATCGCGCGTCTGGCCCGACATATCGGTCACCACGCCCAGAAGATGGGCACGTCCGTCTCCGAGCTGCGGGACGAACTGCCCGAACTGATGGCCGGCATAGGCCTGCGCGACGGGGCGTATCCCGTCCGGCAGGGCCTGCCCCGCGAGAAAGGCCACGCCGTCCGGTCCGGCGAGCCAGTCGGGCGGGAGATCGAGATCTCCGGCCAGGGAAGAATTGAGTGCGATCAGGCGCGGTGTTTCGAGCCGGGCGGGATCGGCGGCGATCGCCATGGTGTCGGGAAAGGGTGCGGCGCGCAGGGAAAGACTCACGATGGACCTCGATCGGGCTGGTTTGTCCTTCACTTGGTCCCGGATGCGCCATTGGCAAAGTTTTTTTCTTCCCTCCCTTTCCATTTGCGAACCGGGCGTTCAAAACCCCTCCATGTCGAAACAGTCCTCTGCCGGACGCCGTATCGTGAACAATGTCAGTTTCCTGACATTGGGGCGTATCGCGACGGCGATATGCAGCTTTGCCTATATCGCCTTTGCCGTCCGGGCCCTCGGCCTCACGCAGTTCGGCTTCCTGATCCTCATCCACTCCCTGGGGATCATGGCATCGACTCTCTCGCGCATGCAGTCCTGGCAGACGCTCATCCGTTTCGGCAACGAGCCCTATGCCCGGCGGGATCTCGAGACCCTGCGCCGCATTCTGGGGTTCTGCATCCGGCTCGATCTGGCCTCCTCGATCGGGGCGCTGGTCATCGGACTCGTCTCGGTCACCATCTACAGTCACGTCGCTCACTGGTCTCCGACGATCCGCGGTCTCGCCTATGGCTACGCTCTGGTGGCGCCCTTCATGTACACGGGCTGGAGCAACGGCGTTCTCCGCCTGACGGAGCGGTTTCATCTCGTTCCGGTCAGCGACAGCATCACGGCAGTTTTCCGCACGATCGGTACCGGCGTGGGCTTCGTGCTGCATCTCGGGCTGGAGTATTTCATTCTCGTCTGGGCCGGAGCGGTTCTGCTCGATTACGGGCTCTTTCTCTTTTTCGCATTGCGGACCCTGCGCGACCGGATCGGATTGCGGATCGGCCCGGAAGACGTTTTCTCCCAGTGGCGCTGGCGCCTGCCCGGCATGTGGCAATTCACCCGCTCCACCACCATCAACCAGACGCTCGGCGCGGTGTCGGGTCATGTCGGGACCCTCATCGTTGGCTCGCTTCTCGGCTCGGCGGATGCCGCGGTGTTCCGGATCTGCCGACAGATCGCAGACGGGATCGTGACGCCGGCCCAGATGCTGGCGCCGGTGCTCTATCCCGAACTGGTCAAGATGCGCGACCGTCAGGACTGGTCCGGCCTCAAGCGGCTCACCTGGAAGATCTTCTTCCTGCTATGCGGCGTGTCGGTTCTGTTGCTTCTGGTCGCGGCCTTTTTCGGCGGGCACATCTTCGCGCTGATGCTTCACATCCATGTACGGGGCACGACCTATTATATCTCGGTCATGCTGGTCTCGGCGGTGCTCACCCTTCTGGTCGTACCGCTCGAGCCGCTGCTGACGGTTCTGGGGCAGATCGGGTTTCTCATGACCAATCGCACCTGGATCACGCTTGCCTATTTTCCACTGCTCGTTCTGCTGACATCGCAATGGTCGCTCGCCGGAGCCTGCTACGCGACGGCGTTCACCAGTCTGGTCATGTTCACGACACGGTTGTGGCGCGCCGTCAGCTCCTCCATGCAACCCGCGACCGAGATCCGGACGCAGGAGAACGCCTGACTTAGGAGAACGCCTGGTGCAGGAAAACGCCCGGCGCTTCCGGTCAGAGTTCGGCTCCGCCGGGATCGAAGCCGAACGAGGCAAGAACGAGCCGGTCATCCTCGCAGTCGCGCAGAAGCGAAGGAAGCACGCAGAGCAGACCGAGCGCCGGATCGCGCAGATAGAATCCGTCGAGACAGGAATCCTTCAGGCGCACCCAGCACCATATCTCGCCATGCGGCCCCTCTACCGCGCCGATCCCTTCGCCGCTCCCCGCGCCCGGCTCGGGGCGGGCGGGGAGCGTGGCCCCGAATTGCGACGAGACGCGCTCGATGCGCCGGAGCGAATCCCGGATCTCGGCAAGCCGCAGGCTTTGCCTGGCCCAGCCGTCACCGGAGAGGTGCGATCCGGCGCGGCCGGGGACGTGGCGCATGTCGTCCTCACGCTGGCGCAGATCGAACGAGCGACCCGATGCGCGTCCGGCAAGTCCGCCGATGCAGTGATATTCGGCGCGCGAAGGGGAGAGGCGCCCGAGTCCCTCGAGCCTCTCGGCCATCCGGCCGTGCAGCCCCTCGAGAACGGGCAGTCTCGGCATCATCGCATCGTGAAGATGCCGGGCGAGCGCGCGGATATCGAGCCCCGGTGCGATCCCTTCGGGCGTGAGGGAATCGGCAAGGCGCCGGTTGCCGCCATGATCGGCGCAGAGAGAAGCGCAGAGATCCTCGGCCAGAGCGGCATGGGTGGCGAGCAGCGGAAAGCCGGCGAGGCGGGCCATGAGGGCGATATCGCGACAATGGACGACGATCCGCTCGACTTCGGACAGAAGGATCCGGGCATCGCGCATCTCTGCCGACGGGACGAGACCCAGGGCCTGTTCGATGGCGCGCGTATAGGCAAGCGGCCCCGCGACGAAGGCAGCCGCGTGCAGACGACCGAGCAGAGGCAGGGCCTCCTCCGGGCGGCGCCCCTGCAGATCCCGCAACAGGCCCCTGTGAGCGGCTCCGGGGATCAGGCGCTGCTTTCGCCAGGCGAGAGGCTGCATGTCGGTCTGGAGGGAGTCGACCAGAATCGGATCGGGTGGCGCATGATCCGACTGGACGGAGCGTCGCGAGAGCGGCGAGATGCTCGCCCAGCCGCCACGATCGATGGCGGGCTCGGTATCGCTGGCGTTCAGAGGCAGGCTCCCCCAGAGATCCTGGGCGATACGTTCGGGCCAGGATGCCGGGGGGAGGGCGGCGGACAGGGCGAAATATCGTCCCTCGATCAGCGGCGTGCTGGCCAGAAGCGGCGTTTCCTGATCGAGGAACAGGGCATAGGCGCGCGTATCGTCGCACCAATGGGCGATGAACCAGCCGGGCGTCCGTGTCAGAAGCGTGCGCCATTGCGCTTCGTCCAGCGCGAAATGGAACGGTGTCAGGGCCTCTCCCTGACGGATGAAACCGGTCATGCCCTGACATGCCCCCCCGGGCGATCGGGATTCCGAGCGGGTCTCTCCGTCATGGCCGGGTCTTGCCGGATCGATGCGTGCAGGAGTCGACGTCATGGGGCCATCCAGATCAGGGGCCAGATGCGGGTCAGGAGGAAAGGGGCGGCGAGCCCGCCCGACAGCAGGAGAGCGAGGAGAACCCTCTCGCGCCGGTCGCGCGGGTCCGGACGATCGAAGCGCGCCCCCGCCGCCTGGATGCCGAGCGCCGTCAGACAGAGAATGACGGGCAGGGCACCCGACCGGAACAGTCCGACCGCAAGACCGCACATCGCGGCAAATCCCGGCCAGGGCGGCAGGCAGCAAGCGATCCATCTGCGCGTCGGTTCCGGCAGGCGCGGATCGGCCGAGAGTGCGAGGCCCGTTGTCAGAAAGAGCAGGGCAGGGACGAGACCGCCGGGGCAGGCAGCGGAAAGCGTGGCGAGTGCGACGGCCATCTGCGCGCCATCCTGCCGCGCGAGGACACAAAGCCATAGCCCGCCCAGACCGGCGAAAAGCAGGACCAGATGGGTGATCTCGCGTTCGGGGAGGCGAAGCATGAGGGCGACGGCACCGATGCACAGAAGCATGTCCAGAACCGCCGCCCTTCTGTCCGCCGGATTGTCGGAGAGCCGCTGCGGCAGGATCGTGCCGGATCCGGCAAGAAGGCACAGGCCGATGGCCAGAAAGAGATCGCCCAGACGCAGGGTGGACGGGTCATGCACGAGGCTGGTCAGGCTCGTCCCGAGAAGGGCCAGGATGAGCCCGAGGAGCCGGGCGCGCATCAGATCCCAGGCGAGACGGGCACGCGTCGTCACGAGCGTCTCGTGCAGGGCGAGAAGCATGGCGGCGCAGGCCGTCAGCGACATCACGATCAGGACGTCATGCGTGACGAGAGCCAGAAGCATGACCGAACAGGCGAGAAAGCAGAGCGACGAGGCGATGCGCCGCGCGTCTTCGCGCCAGGACATGAGCGGAATGACCGAAACCAGAAGACACGACCACCGGGTGAGCAGATCCGCTGCGGGCAGGAAGGGGATCAGGACACAGGACAGTATCGCGCCACCGACGGCAAAACGGCGTGCGGCCGGCGAGACCCGGTTCCCGGGCAGGAGGCTCATCAGGCAGGTCGCAAGGAGCGGCCATGTCGGAACCAGAAACTGCGCGATCTGACGGAGGGTTTCAGACATTGCCCGGGTCCTCCTGACGCAGCCAGGCGAGACGCGGAATGAGCCATGAAGACAGCGCGATGAGCCCGAGCCAGACGAGCAGCGCAGCGAGAACCAGCGGCCAGCTCTGGCAATAGCCGCCAAGGAGCAGCAATCCGTTCAGCATGCAGAGCAGCCCGACGAGCTGGAGCAAGGGGGCGGGGAGCGCAGCGGCACAGAGTCCGGCCAGAACCAGCCCGATGCAGATCAGAACCGGCAGGCCGGGGGTAGCGGCCAGCGCCGTGAGCAGGGTGAGCAGAATGGCCGCCGCGGTTGCGATGGTGGCTGCCTGCCGTATCCGGCGCCGCTCGCGCAGATCGCCGGATTGCCAGGAGGCATGACGTCCGAGCAGGATCCAGCCGATGCCGTTCAGAACCGGCAGAAGAACGAGAACGGCAAGGGCGGGCGGTCCGTGACCGATCAGGGAGACCGAGGCCGCACCGCAGGTTCCGTGAAGCGGCAGGATCCGGGCGTCCCTGCCGATGGCCGCCAGGGCCACGAGAAGGGTCAGGCCGAGCAGAACGATCATACCCCGATCCTCCCGGCGAGGGTGAGCAGGATCGCCCCGCCTGCGAGGACGAGGGCAAGGCGGGTCGGAGGCAGAGGCCTGAGAAGACGGGCCAGGGCGACGAATCCCGTCACGACCGCCAGCTTGACCGGCGCGACGAGAGACCAGAGCAGAAGATCGTGGCGCGTGGAGGTGTCTCCCACGGCGATGGAACCGGGCCAGAGAAGATCGGCGATCATGAGGGTCCAGCCGCAGCGGAGGAGATCGTGATGGATCCGCAGGACGCTGCGATGGCGACCGGTCGTGCGGGCGATCAGGACCTCGTGCCACCGGTCGTCGAGAAAGAGTCCGTCGAGACTCAGGATGAGGGCGGCGGCGATGAAGACAAGTCCGCCCATCAGGGCCGGGGCGGGTTGCAGCTGGCGCTGCTGGAGAAGGCCGGTCAAGGTGCCCGCGCCGGGTAACCCTACCGCGATGAGCGTGCCGCTCAGGGTCAGGAGCGGAACGAGCAGCAGAAGGGTCCGCCCGCGTCGTGCGAGGCCATCGTGAAGCGTGCGCGTGAGGGCGCGTGTCGGCATTCCGGTCAGTGCGTGTATCCAGCAGGGCGCTGCGGCCGCAATGAGCATCACGCCGCAAAGCGCAGGCTCGGACAGGAAGCCGAACAGGGTATTGGCGCGTGCGAGCGGCAGGCCCGACAGGACAGGGAGGGTGAGACAGAAACCGAGCCATGCGACAGGGGGGAGCGGCCCGCCTTGTCGCCAACCGGCGCGTATCTGTCGCCAGCGCCATCCCGGCGGGGGGGCTTTTTCTCCCCCGAGCACGGCGGACGCGCCACGATCCAGATCCGTCAGGAAAGGCGCGAGGAGAGCGAGCAGGATCAGCTGCCCGATACTTGTCAGAAGCGACAGGACGAGGGGGGCGATCATGACGTCCAGCCCAGCCAGGCCAGAGCCATGGCGAGGACGACGATCCAGAGGATCACGCCGGCTCTTGCGATGGTCTTGGCGAATGCGCGTGCCGTCGCGCCGCGATGGCCGAGAGCCACCGTCCCGGCATATCGTCGCCGGAGGAGCACGACGGGACGCCGCATCGCCCAGGGAAGGCGAAGGGCAGGAGAGGAGAGGCCGGACGATACGGGCCAGCGCGGAAAGGGCGGGAGCGATGCCGGAAGGGTGCCGAGGATCGCCGGAGCGAGGAGCGCAGGCAGCAGGAAGATCGCCGCCGGATACCAGAAGGTGCCATCTCCGCCCGCGATCGACCAGATCGGCCAGGAACGCCAGATATCCGGCCCGGCATCGCTGAGCCGCAGCAGCGCAGGATGAACGAGGCCGATCAGCAGGCCGGGACAGACAGAGAGGATCAGCCCGAGCGTGAGGGCGGATACCGATCCCGCTGCGTTTCGTCCGGCCTCGGCTCCCGTTCCGGCCCCGGCTCCCGCTCCGGCCCCGGCGGCCAGACGGTCCCAGCCGGTTTTCCAGCCGCGCAGCATGATGAGACCGATCGCAAGGCCGAGCATCATCCCGCCCGCCGTCCAGGCGGGAGAGAGCGAGCAGAGTCCGTTGACGACGTGCAGCCCCAGCCAGAGCGGCAGAAACCCGGCCAGAGGGGGAAGCGGAATGTGAAAGAGCAGGGACCATCCATGACGGCCCATTGCCTCGAGCGCGAGGGCGAGCACGAGGGCTTCGCCTCCTGCGAGTGCCGTGTCGGGCAGGCCGCCCGCTCTTGCCGCCAGCGTAAGACCGAGAAGAAGAACGGGCCATGCCTGACGGGCGTATCGCGACGGCGCGAGCAGCGTAACGACCGTGCCGGATGCGATCAGGATCAGCGGCCAGGTCATGCCCTTCATGACGAGCAATGGGGGGACGAAAAGAGACCAGGCCAGGATCGGGAATTCGGACAGGGCCGGCAACATGGCCAGACCCGGCACGGCACCGAAACCGAGCAGGGAGGGTATCGATGGCAAAGCCACGGCTGCGCAACCGGCCGGGGCGAAAAGACCCAGACGCCAGCCGCCCGAATGCCCGTTATCCGGTCTCTGGCCATGCGGGTTCTGGCCATGCGGGTGTATGCCGTTCGGGCGGCTGCGCTGCCAGAAGGCGAGGCACAGGGTCATGCAGATGACGGCATAGGCCGTTTCATGACACAGAAGCCCGAGCCCTCCGAAAAGCTCAGTCGCCCCCGAAAGCTGCGGATGCCGCGAGAGCAGTCCGAAGGTCCAGATCAGGAACCAGCACGCGGTCAGAGCGTCGAACGCGAAGAGTCCTGCCGGTGTCCCGTCGGGCAGAAGACAGCCCCAGCAGGCCAGCAGGGCCTGAAGCGCCAGCAAACCGCTCCGTATCGCCCTGCCATGACGAAACGCCAGACGGGATGTCAGGCCGCGCAGCGTCAGGCAGACGAGTACGGGAAAAAGGGGCGAAGCGAGAAACAGGGAGCGATCCTGACGGCACGATTGCGGGTTTCCCTCGTCCTTAGCGCAGATTCGGCTGCCACCCAATCGCGGGGCTCGCCGATTTCCCCCCTACTGCGCTCTCCTCGTACTCTCCCCTGTGCACGCGCGCCCCTGTTCACACGCGCCCCTGTTCACGCGCGTTCGCCACCTTCCTGTCTCGCGCCTTGCGGGCACGCGCGGGATTGGCGACGGATCCGCCTCAGATCATCGCGAGCGGCGTCTTGTGGCGCGGCGGGCCGAAACGCGCATCGAGCCGGTCGCGATCCCCGGAGGTTAGAACGATATCCAGCGCGGCCCTGTTTTCCCTGAAGTGGCGCAGCGACCCTGCCTTGGGAATGGAGAGGACATTGCTGCGGCTTATCGTCCAGGCGAGAGCGATCTGGGCCGGCGTGGCGGGGCCGGACGCCGTTTCATGGTCTCGCGCGATTTCTGCAAGGACGGGATCGTGAAGCAGATCGCCTCCCTGGCCCAGCGGCGAATAGGCAATCGTCACGATATCGTTCTCCCGATCCCGTGCCAGAAGGTCGAATTCCGCGCCGCGTTCTTCCAGATTATAGAGAATCTGATTGGCCGCGCATGTCTCCGCTCCTGCGATCGCGTCCAGCTCCTCCATATCCTCCGTATCGAAATTCGAGACGCCCCACTGGCGGATCAGCCCGTCCTGTTGCAGCGCGATCAGCGTATCGACCGTCTCTTCGAGAGGAACGCTGCCGCGCCAGTGCAGCAGATACAGATCCAGCCGGTCGGTACCCAGCCGACGGAGGGAGTCCTGACAGCTCTGTCGTGTGCCGCTTCGGCTGGCATGGGAAGGCAATACCTTGCTGATGAGAAAAACCTCGTCCCGGCGCCCGGCGATCGCCTCACCCACGAGCTGTTCGGAACGGCCACTGCCATACATCTCTGCCGTATCGATCACGCTCAGACCGGAATCGAGACCGGCTCTGAGGCTTGCCACCTCATCCGCACGATTCGCCTTCGAGTCCCCGAGATTCCAGCTTCCCATACCCAGCGCCGGAACGCTGACCCCATTGCGAAACGTGACCGTTTTCATGAAGATCTCCTCTGACTGTGAAGAGCAGAGCGTTTCGCAACCGGGCACGTTCGTCTTCACGACCGATTAACCGGGCAGCCAGATCATCACGAAAATGCGAGGATAACGCGTTCCTGACCGATCGGACGTTATCGTGCCCATGCCGGATCGCAGTCGGGCCGGATCGCAACCGGGCCGGATCGGGGCTGCGGAGGCGTTCCGGCTTCGGTCTTCGTCATTCGAAGAGGGTCATCCGAAGGGGAGAGCGACCATGAAAGCTCTGGATCGTCGGTTTTTCAGCTTCTTTCGCGGGGGCGCCGTGGCGCGTGCGGAGCGCGCGCCGTCTCTCCCGATCGAAGCCTGTGCCATAGGGCTCTCAGGCAGGACCATCCGGATCGGGGCCGAATGTCACATCGTTCATCGCGCGCTCGGCGCCCGGCACGAGCCCTCATCCTGCCACGCGACCGGTTGGGGGGTCGTGCTCGCCGGTGAGGCCCAGCTGATCCTGAGCGGCGAAGGACCGGAGCCCGCCCGGCTTCTGCGCCTCCGCGAGGGCGATGCCTGGAGCATTCCCTCCCGCATGACGGGACGCATCGCCTGTCTCGGATCGCAACGGGTGCGCTTTCTCGCTCTCGTGAGGGCAGGCGCTGGCATAAGGACGAGCGCTGACATCGGGACGAGCGCGGGCGATTCCGATGCGGGGGTGCCTTCACACCGCCGGGAAGGAGATGATGGCCCGCAGGAGCGCGGCTATTGTCACAGGAAAGACGCCCAGCCCGCCCGGCAGACGGACTGGGGCACTCTGCGCGTGATCGAAGGGGATCGTTTCCACGATCCCGACGCGCCCTCCGCAGCCCTCGTCGCGTTGCATCCCGGATGCAGCACCGGGCTGCACTGGCATCTCAATACCGCGACCTGGCATATCTGTCTCGAGGGCTGCGCCGCGCTCACCTGTCTCGACGATGGGGGCCGGTCACGCGAGACCGGATTCGTGCCGGGGACCGTCCTTCGAACGCCCCGCGCCCGGGGATATTCCATGCGCAATACGGGCCGCCATCCTCTTCTTGCGCTCGAGATCTTCCAGTCGGATCATTATCACGATCTGTCATTGCCCGAATGGCTCGCCTGTTGCCCCGCCGAGGAGATCGCCGCCTATCTGCGCGTCGATCTGCCGACATTGCGGCACTTCGCCCAGCTGTAACCTCCGGGAAGAGGGACGGAGCCCCAAAAGACCCGGGCTTCTCCCGTCCGGAAAAAAAGACCGCAGATCCATCCGCTCCTGGACTCGGCGGGTTGCGTTCGTCCGGTCGGCACGGCCAGATAGCATCCACCCTCTTCGCCGTAGCCCATCCCGCAGGAATGAACTCGCTCAGGCGATATCGTTCATGTGCGGCGAAACGCTCCGCTTTCCACGTTCCGGGACCCGCATGATCAGCCTGTTCGACCTCTTCAAGATCGGTATCGGTCCGTCTTCGTCCCATACTGTCGGGCCGATGCGGGCCGCACAGCGTTTCGCCTCGTCCCTGCCTGCCGACGGTTCGATCCATCGCGCAAGGGTCACTTTGTACGGTTCGCTGGCCTGGACGGCAGAGGGACATGCGACCGACAAGGCCGTCATTCTCGGTCTGTGCGGGGCGCTTCCCGCGACGATCGATCCGGATGAGGCGGAGGCCATTCTGTCGGAGGTTCACCGGACCGGTTTCGTGCGTTGCGACGCGTGGCATCTGGCATTCGACCCCGAATGCGATCTCGTTCTGGATCGGGAGACTTCGCCTCCGGTTCATCCCAACACATTGCAGTTCGAGGCTCTGTCATCCGACGGGCAATGTCTGGCGCTCTCGCGCTTCTGCTCGGTGGGCGGAGGGTTCATCGTGCCCGAATCCGCTACCGAGAGCACGGGATACACCCTGCCATCGGTGCCTCATCCGTTTGCCAGCGGGGCGGAGCTTCTTGCACGGTCGGACGCACAGCAATGCAGCATCGCCCGGATCGTCATGGAAAACGAGATGGCGCTTCGACCCGCTTCGGAAATCGAAGCCTATCTCGACGGGATCGTCGATGCGATGATGCGCTGTATCGCGCGCGGCATGACCCGTCGGGGCCATCTGCCCGGACGGCTCAGGGTGCGTCGCCGCGCGGCTGCCCTGCACGAGAAGCTTCTGGAACGCGAGCGGACGAACAGTCGCTCGGCTCATGGCATCATGGACTGGATCAGCCTGTTTGCGATTGCGGTCAATGAGGAGAATGCTGCCGGGGGGAGGGTCGTCACGGCGCCGACCAATGGCGCAGCCGGGATCATTCCTGCGGTCCTGCGCTATTATCGCGAGTATTGTGCGCCGCTTTCTCCTGCGACGATCCGTCAGGGCACGCATGACTTCCTGCTTACCGCAGCGGCCATCGGAGGGCTTTTCAAGCTCAATGCCTCGATTTCCGGCGCCGAGGTCGGATGCCAGGGGGAGGTCGGCGTCGCCTCCTCCATGGCGGCGGCCGGTCTGGCCGCAGCGCTGGGCGGCACCCCGGCCCAGATCGAGGATGCGGCCGAGATCGGGATGGAGCATCATCTCGGTCTGACCTGCGACCCGGTGGCTGGTCTTGTGCAGGTGCCCTGTATCGAACGCAATGCATTCGGAGCGATCAAGGCCATCAATGCGGCGTCTCTCGCCCTTCACGGCGATGGCGAGCATCTCGTCTCGCTCGATCAGGTCATCAGGACGATGGCGGAAACCGGACGCGACATGAATCACCGTTACAAGGAGACATCGCTCGGCGGGCTTGCGGTCAATCTGCCTGAATGCTGAGAACGGCAGCGGCGCGCGCGGATATCGGGCGGTTCGCGACAGGGGCCGGAAGGGGCGGAAGACCGGGGCGGGTTCGGCCCGTTCCGTAAGGCTCCTTTTCCCCGGCCTCTTGTGCCGGGTTTATTTCGCCCTGCGCCAGCCTTGCGCCTGCTGCTGCCAGTAGGCGAGCTCATGCCCCTCCTCCCTTGCGCGGCTCCAGAGCGCGCGGGCACGTGTGAGGGCGGCCTCATCCTGCCCGTCGAACAGGACGAATACGCGCGCGAAGCGCGCGAGATCGTGGTCGGGCGCCGCATCGGTCAGAAACAGGAAACGCGCCTCATTCGGAACGTCGTCGCTTTCGGTCAGCCAGATGGGCTGCCGGGCAGCATGACCCTGGCTGCGGCTCCCGTGAGGGAGCCAGAGCGGAGATTTCGCCTTCCACAGGGCGTCGTCGAGCTGCTTGACCGTAGCGAGGTCGCGGCAGCGTATGACGGCGCGTTCTCCGCTTTCGAGCGTGCGGCCGAGAAGGGGAGGAAGCGCCTCCCCCGGCGCCGAACGCGTCAGATGATAGAAGCCGATCTCCGCCATGCAGGTCAGGTCGTCCGGCTTTCATGACGCCGCACGAGACTGTCGAGAAGACGCACGCCGAACCCGGTCGCACCCTTGGGGCATTGCGGTGCGGCATCTCCACGCCAGGCCATGCCGGCAATATCGAGATGCGCCCAGGCGGTATCTCCGACAAAGCGGGCGAGGAACTGCGCGGCGGTGATGGCGCTTCCCGGACGGCCGGTGATGTTCTTCATGTCCGCGATATCCGAACGCAGCTGACGATCGTAGGCCTTGCCCATGGGCATCCGCCAGACAGCCTCTCCGGTTTCCTCTCCCGACTGGAAGAGGGCTCCGGCAAGGGCGTCGTCATTGCTGAACAATCCTGCCCGCACATGACCCAGGCTGACCACGATCGCGCCGGTCAATGTGGCGAGATCGACCATCAGCTTCGGCTGGAAGCGCTCCCGCGCATAGGCGAGGACATCCGCGAGGACGAGGCGGCCTTCCGCATCCGTGTTGAGAACCTCGATCGTTTTACCGGCATAGCTGCGCACCACGTCTCCCGGGCGCTGCGCATTGCCCGACAGCATGTTCTCGACCAGGCCGACCACACCGATCACATGAGCTTTCGCCTTGCGGCGCGCAACGGCCTCGAGGGCACCCACGACCGCGGCCGCGCCGCCCATATCGGTTTTCATCTCATCCATGCCCGCAGCAGGCTTGATGGAGATGCCACCCGAGTCGAAGGTGACGCCCTTGCCGATGAAGGCAAGGGGGGCCTCTTCCGAGCCGCGATATCGCATGATGGCCACCCGGGCTTCCTGCACGCTGCCCTGGGCAACCCCGAGAAGCGCTCCGAAACCGAGGCTGCGCAGGGTCGAAGCGTCGAGAATCTCGACTTCCACGCCAAGATCCCGGAGCGTCTCGATCCGGCGTGCGAATTCAGGCGGGGTCAGGACATTGGGCGGTTCGCTGACGAGGTCGCGCGCGCGGAAGATACCGGCAGCGACGGCCTTCAGGCTGTCCCAGTCGCGCTGCACGGCATCGGGGGCGAGCACGCCGAGATTCAGACGCTGCAGCCGGGGAGGAGAGTCCGGATCGGGCGTGCGATACCGGTCGAACTCATAGCGGCCAAGCACGGCGCCGAGTGCGCCATGAGCGGCAAACCCGCCGCATTTTCCGACGAAGGCCATATCGGCATGGGTGGCCCCGCGCAGCGCCTTGACGGCCTGGCCGCCGGCTGCCTCGATGGCTGGACCATCGAGGTCTTCATCGGCGCCGCAGCCGATCAGGACGATTCGGGCCAGAGCCGCACAGGGGGCGAGCAGAACGCAGCTCTGATCGCGTTGCCCCTTGTATCGCGAGATGGCAACAGCCCGGCGCAACGCGCCTCCCGTTACGGCATCGAGCCGGGAGAAGGGGCCGTTTGCGACGTCGAAATCCGGACCGGTCAGGAGAACGAGAGTCTGTTCCGATTCCGGAGCGCCCGTTCCCTGCAATATGGGGAACTGGGCCTGGATCTGGATGTCGAGCATGGTGAGTCCGGTTTTTATGGGCATGGTGTCGGCATATTGGCCGCTGGCAGATGTGGCGGCAAGGCACGGCATGGCATAGCACGCTCTCGGAGCGTTATTAATTCAAACAACTATCATCGTTGATTGTAGTCGGGTTTTATGGCCTAGTCCTTTTCCGTGTCGTTCACACCTCCGTTTAGGCCATCCCATGTCTCTCCTTGCTGACCTCAATCTGCTCTATGTTCTGTCCGGTCTGGGCGTCGGTTTTCTGGTGGGGATGACCGGAGTCGGCGGCGGATCGCTCATGACGCCGCTCCTGATTCTCCTGTTCAAGATTCATCCGCAGGCGGCAGTCGGTACCGATCTGCTCTATGCGGCGATTACCAAATCCGTCGGAACGCTGGTGCATGGACACAGGGGGGCGGTCGAGTGGCGCGTGGTCGGACGGATGCTTGCCGGAAGCCTCCCGGCAACGCTTGTCGCGCTCGTCTTCCTTCACTGGTACGGCAGCCCGTCGCACGATACGACACGGCTGATCTCCACGGCGCTCGGAGTGGCGCTTCTGGTGACGGCTCCGAGTGTGTTCTTCCGCAAGGAGCTTCAGGCCTGGTCTCACCGCAAGGCCGGGGCTCTCTCCCCCGATCAGGCCGCCTGGCTGACCGTGCTGCTCGGCGCCGTCCTCGGAATCATGGTGACGCTCTCTTCTGTCGGTGCCGGTGCGATCGGCATGACGGTGCTCATCCTGCTCTATCCGTCTCTCGGGACGGCCCGGCTCGTGGGCTCCGACATCGCCCATGCGGTGCCTCTGACCTTTATCGCAGGCATGGGGCACTGGTGGCTCGGTGCCGTCAAGCTGCCCATGCTGGTCTCTCTGCTCTGCGGTTCGATCCCGGGAATCATTCTGGGAAGTCTCTGCGTGGGACAGGTCAATGAGCGCTTCCAGCGTGGATTGCTCTCCATCGTTCTGTTCATCGTCGGATGGCGTCTGGTCTGAGGGCGCCCCGGCCGGAAAAAGCCCGGTTTCCGGCGCGCCCTGTTTCTCACATTGCGGTTTTACGCGATCGCCCGGTCAGGCGACGTGCAATGTGCCCGCATCTTCCTGTTCTGCCTCTTCCCGTCCTGCGCAGCTTCTGGCCGGACCCTCGTCCAGGATCTCGATCGAGAGGATCGTCGTCTCCGGCTTTTCGGAGCGATGACAGGGCAGGAGGGCGAGGCCGCGCGTCCAGCGCATCTCCGGGGATTCGACATCGTGCCAGCCCTCTAGCGTCTGGCGCTCGTGATGGCCGGTCACCGGTCGCACACCCGAGGAATCGAATTGCATGATCTGACCGACGAGCACGCCGAGTTCGCGTCGATCATCCACGAAGGGACCCTCGACATCGCAGGGCCGGGCCGTTCCGACACGCAGACGCAGGGGGGCCAGAGAACCGTCGATATGGAAGATGTGACGCCTGCCGTTCACGCGGCGGGCGCGATGGACCTGTCCCTTCCGGTCGATGAGGCAAGGCATCTGTCTCGTCGTGACGCGACCGCGCTTTTCGGCATCGGCGACGAGGCCAAGCTGAAGACTGCGCTCACGCAGCGCCTGCCAGATCGGCTCCACGAAAACGCGGGACGTATCGCGTTCCAGCCCATGGGGATGCGATCGCTCCTCACTGCGCTCGGTCTCGTCGAAATGGCTTTCGGTGCGCACGCCATTGGCGTCGATCACATGATGATCCGCGCAGGAGACATGATAGTAGTCGTATTCGGCGATGTCGGTCTCGTAGCGTATGCTCCCGCCATTCACGAGCATACGGACCGGCACGAAACGCCCCTCGAGCAGGAAGCAGTGTTCGGGGGTCACGAGAAGATCCTCGAAAGGACAGTTCTCGGCGAAGGCATGGCGATGCACGCGCACGGGATATCCGGCACGATCTCCGCTCAGGCGCGTATCGACCCTGAAGCGCATTTTCGTGACGTGCTCCACCACGGCGACCGCGTCGATCCCTCCGTCGAAGACCGGCAGCGTATCGCCGGGCTTGAGGGTCTCGACCGCGCGATAGCCGTCGATCGTGCGGATCAGGGAGCCCGGGAGAAAGCAGGAGGGATCCATCCCGCCCTGAATGGAGGCGTTGCTCCCGGCGCCGATGCTGGGATTGACGATTTTCCCGGTACTCGCCACCCATACGCCAGAGGCCGTGTCTCCGGTGCCGATGATCGGATCGATCGCCGTGCCGTCAATCCTGTTGAAGGTCGTTTGCGCGTAGCCGAGATAGAGATCGCTCTGGGAGACGGCGCCCTGCTGGATCGTGACGCTCCCGGCAAAGACGTTCGAGACGCTGAGCCCGCCCGGATTGATCATGGCCGGTCCGGTGAAGAACGAGTTCCGTACCTCACCGCCGTCTTCCACGACGATCTGTGCATTGGTGGTGCCGTCGATGTAGACATCGCTGACGACGGCGCCGCTCTGGACGACCAGAGCGCCCGCCGTGAAGCGGACCCCACCGGCCGGGGGGGTGACGACCTGGGTCGAATCGGCGCGGTTGACGAAGACGGTCGCACCGCTGACGACCCGTGCGTCCCAGATCCCGCTGAGGGTGAGAGCATAGCCGGGAGCGCTCGGCGCGTTCGACGGAACGGCATCGCCATAAGCGGTCGCGATATTGATGCCCGTGACGCCGGGATCGGCCGTAACGCCGCTGACGGTTGCCCCCGAGGAGATGTAAACGAAGCTTCCCGAGCCGAAATGCGGCTCGAGAATCGATGCGCCGGATTCGACGGTGAAAACGGGCCCCCAACTGGACTGGAACGACCCCGTATAGGTGAAACTGTCCGCGACCGAGCTGCCGCCCGCTTCGATATGCGCGCTGAAGATCTTGTCGAGGCTCGCGCCGGTATAGCTGTTATGGATCGTCGCACCGCCGGAGGAAACGACGAGAGATCCGCCGCTGATCGTCGATTCGGCAAGCGTTCCGCCCGACTGGATCGTGATCGACGCCGAGGTGCCGGTCAGGCCCGATACCGTCGCCCCTCCGGTGATGATCAGGGAGGCGCCATCCAGCGTGACAGAGCCTGTGACAAGGACATCCTGTCCGCCGGGGATGTGGCTGGTATAAGTGAGCTGGCCGTTGCTCATTACGGCGGACCAGGTTCCCGTCAGACTGGTAGTCATCATTCATCCTGTGGTTGAGTTTTCAAAAACAGGAATGATTATCGGGTATGGTATGGTATTCCGTTAGTAGAATTTTAAAACTTTTTGTGTTTGCTCGGTAGAGATAGCCAATTCGCGATTATTGTTACGAAAAGTTGATTGTTTCTGACAAAAAATATCCGGAGCTGTCGTGCAATTGCCGCGCCGGATCCGTTCCTGCCGGTCTCCTCATGCCCGGACCTCTCCCGCCCGGAACCTTCATGCCCGGAACCTTCATGCCCGGGCGCTAGACGGAGAGATCGGACTCTGTGTCGTGGCAGGCGATCCACGCGCTCTCGCCATCGGCATAGCGTTCCCGCTTCCATATGGGCACGCGCCGCTTGATCTCGTCGATCACGTAGCGACAGGCCGAAAACGCTGCGTCGCGATGGGCGGCCGAGACACCGATCCATATCGCCATATCGCCTATGTCGAGCGTGCCGGTGCGATGGATGGCGGCGGCGGCGACGATGTCGAACCGGTCGCGGGCTTCCTCGAGGATGCGCAGGGCCTCTGCATGCGCCAGCGGCGCATAGGCCTGGTAGTCCAGACCGAGTACGGCCCGACCGTCACTGTGATTGCGCACCCTTCCTTCGAAGCTGCAATAACCGCCCGCTTCGTCGCGTCTGAGCGCATGGTCGAGTTCGGCCGGTTCGATCGGGGTATCGACGAGACGGAACATGCTCATCCTCCCGATACCGGCGGAATGAACACGACATGATCCCCGCTGGACGGAGAATGGGTCCAGCAGACGAAGGCACCGTTGACGGCGACACGCAGACGCTGGCGCGGCAGGCTGAAACCGTGACGCCGGGCGAGATCGTCATAGAGATCGGCCAGCGTATCGGCCCGGGTCTCGTGTTCTTCCCGGGCGCAGCGGGCTTCGTCCCGCAGCAGAGCGAAATATTCCAGCGTCACCCGGATCGGCTGCGTCATGTCAGCCCGCCGCTCCGCCGAAATCCCGCTTGCCGCCCGTCTTGCCCAGCAGGCGCACCTCCCTGATCACCATGTCATGGGTCAGGGCCTTGCACATGTCATAGAGCGTGAGCGCGGCGATACTGGCGCCGGTGAGCGCTTCCATCTCGACTCCCGTCCGGCCTTCGCATTTGACACGGCAATCGATCACGGCCTCGTCGCCCTCGATGGCGATATCGACCGTGCACCCCGTCAGCGGCAGGGGGTGGCAGAGCGGGATCAGCTGGGAAGTGGCTTTCGTTCCGGTGATTCCCGCAAGCTGCGCGACCGTGAGAACGGCGCCCTTGCGGGTCATGTATCCCGCCTCGGCCAGAGACCGGGCGACATCCGGCGGAAAGACGAGCCTGGCCTGTGCGTGGGCCTCCCGCCGGGTCACGGTCTTGTCACCGATCTCGACCATGCGGGGGCGCTCGCCTTTCGCGTCGACATGGGTCAGTCCAGCCATCTCAGCCTCCGATATAGAACATCTCGATCCGTTCCGACGGGGCATCCGCCGTTCGGGACTGGCGCTCTTCACTATAGCGATCCCGTCGCCCCTGCCAGAGATCGCTTAAGATCCTGTCCAGAGCCTGCCCTTCCGGCATGTTCTCCTCCGGCATAGGCCCGTCCTGCATGTGCCCATCCGGCACGCCTTTCTTGCGGGCGCGTTCGTCGTCTTCGGCAAGGGCCGGGCGCAGATCGTGACCTTCCGTCGCAAAGAGACAGGTATAGAGACGGCCGTCCGAAGACAGCCTTGCCCGGCTGCACGATCCGCAGAAAGGGGCGGTGACCGAGGAGATGAAGCCGATCTCTCCGCCGCCATCGGCAAAGCGGTAACGTTCGGCGACCTCCCCGCGAAAGGACGGGGCGAGGGGATGGAGCGGCCAGCGGGATGCGATCTCCTCGAGTAGACGTGCGGAAGGGACGACCGCATCCTGCTTCCAGCCATTGCATGTGCCCACATCCATGTATTCGATGAATCGCGGCACGATGCCCGTATGGCGGAAACGTGCGACCAGAGGAATTACGGAGTCCTCGTTCACGCCCTTCTGGACGACCGTATTTATCTTGATTCCTCCCGGAAATCCCATGCGCGCGGCGGCGTCGAGATTGCGCAGGACCCGCTCGCACAGATCCTGACCGCCGCTCATCCTCATGAAGGTGGTACGGTCCAGACTGTCCAGGCTGAAGGTCAGACGTGTCAGCCCCGCATCGTGAAGGGCCGCGAGATGACGATCGAGCAGAACGCCGTTCGTCGTGAGCGCCACATCGTCGATCCCGGGAATGTGCACGAGCCGCGCGACGAGAGCGGGAAGGTCGGGCCGGAGCAGGGGTTCACCGCCTGTCAGGCGGAGCTTCCGGACGCCGAGCCGTGCAGCGGATCGGGCGATCCGGACGATCTGGTCGAATCCGAGACGCGCCTCCGGAGCGAGAAAACGGAAACCGTCATGATAGACGGAGGCCGGCATGCAGTAGGGGCAGCGGAAATTGCAGCGATCCATGACCGATATGCGCAGGTCGCGCCAGGGGCGATGCAGCAGATCGGTCGGCCTGTCCTCACCAGTCATGAAAGGCCACGGCGCATCCTGCTTCGCGCGTCGCGCCGCCGGGAGGAAGCTCGACGATACCGTCGGTCAGGGCCAGACGGTTGAAATCTCCCGAACTCGGCATGGGAAACGGAATGGCCGTCGTCATCCCGCCATCGTCCTGTGTCAGCCTGACGGGAACGAAGCGCGTCATGTCGCGGATCGGGTCGAGCGCCTGACCCAGACGCACCATCCGGATCGGCGCGGCCTCGGCCCCCTGCGCCCGCAAGAGCGCGGGGATGACATGGCGGCTGCAGCATGACGCGGCGGAGACGGGGTTTCCGGGCAAGGCGAAGACGGGTCGGCCGTCCTGTGCGATCCCGAACCAGAACGGTTTTCCGGGTCGCTGGGCGACCTTGTGAAATACCTTGCGGACACCGAGCCGCTCGAGCGCGCGCGGTATGTAGTCGAATTCGCCCATCGAGACGCCGCCGCTGAGGATCAGGACATCATGAGAGGCGAGCAGGGCGCCGAGGGTCTCGACCTGTTGCGCAAGATCGTCGCGGAGGATGCTCTGCGTTTGCCGTACGAACCCCTTGCGGGCGAGCGACGCGCCGATGGCGAATTCGTTGGACCGTCTGATCTGCCAGTTCTCCACCGGCGCACCGGGAGACACGAGTTCGTCACCGGTCGAGACGATGGCAATGGCCGGCACCCGGGTGACGCGCGGGTGTGCGACATTGTTGGCCGCCAGTATCGCCATGGCGGGCGGCGTCAGGATGCAACCCGCACCGAGAAGGCGTTCGCCTGCGCGACAATCGGCGCCCTGACGATGGACATGCTGACCCGGAGAAGGCGCGTAGTCCGTCTCCAGACGGAAGGCATGCCGGCCCTGCCGGTCGCGTTCTTCCTCCACGAGTTTTTCGCGCGGGATGACCGTATCGGCCCCGAGGGGGAGCACGCTTCCGGTCATGACCCGGATGCAGGCTCCGTCTTCCGGAAGCGTCAGGGGAGGCTGTCCGGCCCCCTGAAGACCCGCCGTGAGAAAATGGCGATGCTGCCCGGTCCAGCGGACCGCAATTCCGTCCATGATGACCCGGTCATAGGGAGGCAGTGCGCGTTCGGCGAGAACATCCTGACGAAGGATGCGCGCGGCGGCCCCGGCGAGCGGAACCGTCTCGTCGGCAAACAGGGGCAGGCTGGCCCCGATCAGTCTGTCCGCTTCGGAAAGGCTCAGGAGATCGGTCATCCGGGATCCCGGCAGGAGGAGGGTGGATACAGCCCCTCCCTCTCATGAATGCGGGGCAAGGATCAATGCGTCTTCGCGCCGTCCTGTTTCCTCCGACCGCAGGCACCTGCGTCCGGGATGCGTCCGGCTCGGAGAAGAGCGTGGCGTTTTCGCCACAGAGGCGCCGGGAATATGGGCGCGAGGCGGGGCTGTGCGGAAACCCCATGCCCGATCCGGACTTGAGCGCATGGCGCCCTTCTGCATCCCGGGCGGGCGCCGCAAACGGAGTTCCGGGCCGCATTCCGGTTCCGGGAGGTGCGGTGTCGGCAGCGCGACGGGGCACGATGCGAATCGCGTCAAACTGTTTCGGAAGTCGGGATTGTCTTGTTGTCGCCCCGGTCTGGCTATGCTACGGCATGACCGAACCGAACGGTCATTTTCGTTCCGGAGCGTGACCCGGACGATCCGACCGCCGGGGTTCATGTCTGGGGCAGGAAGCCAGGAATTGCGTCACGTCGCTTTCGGGGCGGCATGACGCCGAGAGGAAGCACATGGCGCAGGGCGACGAGCAGGATAATCGCGCATCTCAGGGTGACGACGACGGGAAAAAGGACAAGGACAAACAGAAGGGGGGCAAGAAACGCAGCCCGCTTCTGCGTGCCGTCCTCATCATCGCCGTCATCGTCGTGGCGATCGTCTGGATCGGATACTGGTTCCTGACCCGGAACGAGGTAGAGACCGACGATGCCTATACGACCGGGCGCAAGCTCGCTGTGGCGCCGCATGTGAACGGTTACGTCACCCAGCTTCTGGTCAATGACAACCAGTACGTCCATGCCGGGCAGCTGCTCGTCAAGATCGACGATCGGGACTATATCGCAGCCCTGCACAAGGCCGAGGCGAGCATCGCGCAGGCCCAGGCGAATTTCGCTGCGGCGACCCAGCTCGTGCAGGTGGCCAGGCAGAACTTCCCCGGTCGTCTGATCGCGGCCAAGGGCGCTCTGGCCTCGGCCCAGGCGCAGCTCTACAAGGCCGAGACGGATTACCGCCGCCAGCACAGCGTGTCGCGCGCTGCCACGACGCAGCAGGACATCGATTATTCCAAGGCCGCACTCGATCAGGCGCATGCCGAGGTGATGCGTGCCGAAGGCGAGTTGCAGCAGGCGACACCCGTCCAGCCCAATATCGAGAACCAGCAGGCGTCGATGAGCCAGCAGAAGGCGGCGCTCAAGGCCGCCGAGGCCGATCTGGTCCAGGCCCAGCTCAATTACGGATGGACGGAAGTCCGCGCGCCCCATGACGGCTGGATCGCGCAGCGCAATGTCGAGCAGGGCAATTTCGTCCAGACGGGTCAGAAGCTCTTTTCGATCGTCGAGCCGGAAGTCTGGGTGGTGGCCAATTACAAGGAGACCCAGATCACCCGTATGCGTCCGGGGCAGAAGGTCGATATCGAGGTGGATGCCTATCCGTCGCTCAAGCTTCACGGCCATGTGGATTCGATCCAGCTCGGCGCCGGCGCTGCCTTCAGTGCCTTCCCGCCCGAGAATGCGACAGGCAATTTCGTGAAGATCGTCCAGCGCGTGCCGGTCAAGATCCTGATCGATAGCGGGCTCGACCCGCAGGTGCCCCTGCCGCTCGGTATCTCCGTCGTTCCCACGGTGACCGTGCAATGAGCGAGGCGTCCGGCGAAAACCACGAGGACTGGAAACCAAAAGCCAACCCCTGGCTGATTGCGGTGGTGGTGACGCTGGGCGCTTTCATGGAGGTGCTCGACACCACCATCATCAATGTGGCGCTCCCGCATATCTCCGGCGCGCTCGGCAGTTCCTACGACGATGCCACCTGGGCGCTCACCTCCTATCTGGTGGCGAACGGAATCGTTCTGACCATCTCCGCCTGGTTCGGAAAACTGCTCGGTCGCAAGCGTTACTTCCTGATCTGCATCGGCATGTTCACGGTCTCGTCCTTCCTGTGCGGCCTGTCGACGAGCCTGCCCATGCTGATCGTTTTCCGGCTCATGCAGGGGTTTTTCGGGGGTGGATTGCAGCCGAACCAGCAATCGATCATCCTCGACACCTTCCCGCCCGACAAACGCGGCGCGGCGTTCGGCCTGACCGCCATCGCCACCATCGTCGCTCCCATTCTCGGCCCCCTTCTCGGGGGATATCTGGTCGACAATTACTCCTGGCGCTGGATCTTCTACGTCAACGTGCCGTTCGGCATCCTGACCCTTATCGGCGTATCGGCCCTGGTGGAGGATCCGCCATGGGAAAAGCAGAAGCGCGAGAAGGTCGATGTCATCGGTATCTGTCTGATCTCCCTGGGTCTCGGCTGCCTCGAGGTCATGGCCGATCGCGGTGAGGACGATGACTGGTTCGGTTCGAACTTCATCATCATCATGGCCGTTCTGGGCGCGGTTGGCGTCATCGGATCGGTCATCTGGCTGTTGAGGGCAAAGAACCCGCTGCTGGACCTGCGTATCTTCAAGGACCGCAATTTCGCCGTCGGGACCTTTCTCATGGCCATGGTCGGAGGCCTGCTCTACGCTTCGGCCATCATCGTTCCGCAATTCGCCCAGCAGGTTCTGGGCTATACCGCGACGATCTCCGGCGAGGTCCTCGCTCCGGGCGGAGCCGTGATCATCTGTCTGATCCCGATCGTGGGAAAGCTGATGGGCGTGATCCAGGTGCGCAACCTGATCGCTTTCGGCTTTTTCATCATGGGGCTTGCGATGTTCTATTCGGCCCAGCTCGTTCCGACGACGAGTTATGCGCATCTGGTCGAATATCGTATCTTCCAGACCTCGGCTCTGGCCTTCCTCTTCGTGCCGATCTCGACCATCGCCTATTCGACCCTGCCCAAGGAGCTCAATTCCGACGCGTCGGCCATGTTCAGCATGTCGCGAAACTACATAGGATCGCTGGCGATCTCGCTCGCCACCGCCGCAATTACCGAGACGAAGCAGATCCGTCAGAACTACATGGCGCATTGGAGCTCGCCCTATAACGAGAACGGTCAGGACTATCTGGATACCGTCCACAAGGTGGCAGTCGATTCCGGCTTCACGTCAGAGGCGGCGCAGCAGATTGCCGTGCATCACTATTACCAGGATTTCCAGCAACAGGTTTCCATGGTCGCCTATAACCAGACGTTCATGATGATCGGTATCCTGGCTTTCTGCGTGGTTCCGTTCTGCTTCCTGCTGTCTCCGGTTGCCAGGAAGGGCTCCGCCGGAGGTGCCCATTGATGCCCCCCTTTTCCCTCATCTGGAGCCACGCCTTGAACACAGGCCGTTCCCCGCGCGCGCTGATGCTGTGCGGTGCTTCCATCGCCATCGCCCTTACCCTGCCGGGCTGCGTGGGGCCGAAATATCACAAGCCCGATCTCTGGTCGCCGACCCAGTACGACATGCATCGTCGATCCGGCGACGTCGCGAGCCAGACGACCCGGGATGCTCCGGATCCGAGCTGGTGGAAGATCTTCAACGATCCGGTCCTGACCTCGCTCGAGACCCGTCTGGCCACGCAAAATCTCGACATACAGCGCGCGACGGCGCAGCTCGCCCAGAGCCGCGCCCAGCTCATGATGGCCGGAGCCGAGCGCTTCCCCGGTCTTTCCGCCAGCGGGTCCTATGCCCGTTCGCAGTACAGCACCAAGGCGCTCCAGCGTATCCTGTCGGGCGTGGCCAAGGATAACAGCGCCGCTCTCGGCGCCCAGCGCGCGACCCTGCTCGACCAGAGTGTGGGCGGGGCCACGATTCCCCTGCTGAACCAGTGGAAATACTCGATCGATGCAACCTATGAGATCGATCTCTGGGGTCGCGTGGCGCGCCAGTACGAGGCGGCAAAGGCCGATCTTCAGGCGACGAACGAGGAGCGTCGGGGAATCCTGATCGCCCAGCAGGCCGACATGGCCAATAACTACCTGACGCTTCGCGGGCTTCAGGAGCAGTTGCGGATCACCCGGGCCAACCGGGATACCCAGTCCCGCACCCTGTCCCTCGCCAGAGAGAGGCAGAAGAGCGGTCTCGTGACGGCGCTGGATGTGACGAGCGCGGAAAGCCAGCTCGATTCCACAACGGCGCAGATCGCGCAGCTCGAACAGCGCATCGACCAGCAGATCAACGCGATCAGCCTGCTTCTCGGCAGCCCGCCGGGCACGCTCAACGAAGAGCTGACACGCAGCGCCGGTATTCCGGTCGTGCCGCCGCGCGTTCCGATCGGCGTGCCTTCCGAGCTGGCCCGTCGTCGTCCCGATATCCGTCAGGCAGAGGCGCAGCTTCACGCAGCCGTGGCCAATGTGGCCGAGGCCGAGGCCGAGTTCTATCCCAAGGTCACGATCAGCGCCGATTTCGGCTTCCAGTCGCTTTCGTTCCGCGATCTCGGGTTCTGGAATGCACGCGCCTGGAATGTCGGCCCGTCGATTTCCCTGCCGATCTTCCAGGGGGGCAGGCTGCGCGGGCAGCTCATGCTCAACCGCTACGCCCAGAAGGCGGCGGCAATCACCTATCGTCAGACCGTTCTGGGTGCCTGGCGCGATGTCGATAACGCGCTTATCGCCTATCGCGACGAGCAGAAGCGCCGCGACGGGCTGCAGGCAGCCGTCGATGCGGCCCAGAGGGCGCTTCATCTCTCCCAGGACCAGTATCGCAGCGGTCTGACCACCTATCTCAACGTGCTTGCCGCCCAGCGCGATCTGCTTTCGGCACAGTTGCAGCTGACCGACAGCACGACCTCCATCGCATCCAATCTGGCCCGTCTCTACAACGCGCTCGGCGGCGGCTGGGAGCAGCAGCTTCCGGACAGTCATCCCGCCGAATCCACGGTGCGTCAGATCGGAGATGGCAGCGCCCATCACGCGTGATCACGCGATCGTTTTGACCCGGGCCGGATCTGGAGGCGATCCGGAAGGGGATGTCGGGCTTTTCTATCCTGCTCATTGAGAAGGATGGAGGAGCACGATGCCGACACAACCGGAAACGCTGCATGAGGCGCTCGAATCGGTCCCCGGTTCAAGGCCATGCCGTCTCGTCGTCTTTGGTGCGGGCGGAGATCTGACCCGGCGCCTCCTGATGCCGTCGCTCTACGATCTGGCCACGGTGGATGCGCTGCCTGACGGTTTCGCCATCATCGCCGTCGATCGTGCGCCCCGGAGCGCAGAGGCGTGGGCCGACGGGCTTTTCACCCTCATGCAGGCCGATGGAAAGGATCCGAGCGCGGAGTTCTCCTGCGACCGGATCGATGAAGAGGCCTGGCGGCGGCTGACGCATGAGGCGTCCTATATCGAGGGCGATCTCACGAAACCGGATGTCTATACGACATTGCGCGATGCGCTGGCGGGAAAGGACGCCATCTTCTACTGCGCGGTTGCGGCGCGGTTTTTCGGCACCATTGCCGATTCGCTCGGCGAGGCCGGGTTGCTGGATGCGCAGGATGGATTTCGCAGGATCGTGATCGAGAAGCCCTTCGGTCACGATCTGGCATCCGCGCAGGCGCTCAATGCCCGGATCCTGAGCCATGCGGATGAAAGCCAGATCTACCGGATCGATCATTTCATGGGCAAGGAGGCCAATCAGGGCATTCTGGTCGCCCGGTTCGCGAATGTGCTGTTCGAGCCGATATGGCGCCGGGAATATATCGATCACGTCCAGATCACGGCCGCCGAGACGATCGGGGTCGAAAAGCGCGGTTCGTTCTACGAGCCGACCGGGGCGCTGAGGGATATGGTGCCCAATCATCTCTTCGTGCTTCTCAGCCTGATCGCGATGGAGCCGCCTTCCTCGCTCGCTTCGGAGGCGGTCAGAGCCGAGAAGACCCGTCTTCTGCAGGCGATACGCCCTGTCTCGCCCGATGACACGGTGCGCGGACAATATGCGCAAGGCAGGATCAACGGGCGCGATGTGCCGGGTTATCGCGAAGAAGAGGGCGTCGCGCCGGACAGCCGGACGGAAACATTCGTCGCGATGAAGCTGATGATCGATAACTGGCGCTGGGGCGGCGTGCCTTTCTATCTGCGCACCGGAAAGCGCATGAACGGACGCAGGACGGAAATCAACGTCGTGTTCCGCAAGCCGCCCTATGCGCTGTTCGACCAGAACCTCGAGGACCCCCGGATCGGCAATGTCATCCGCTTCCTGCTCGATCCCGTGCGGGGGGTCACGATGAATTTCGATGTGAAACAGCCCGGCCTCGAAGAGGTTGTGGCACCCGCGGCGAGCCGCTTCCTGTACGACGACGTTTTCCCCAAGGCGCCGAATGTGGGGTACGAGGCGTTGCTGCATGACTGCATGAAGGGCAACCAGATGCTTTTCCAGAGTGCGGCGACGATCGAGGCGGCCTGGTCGGCTGTTGACCCGATCGTGAACAGTAAAGACATGCCGCATGTCTACGCGGCCGGGACAGAGGGGCCGGATGCGGCGCATGCGCTCCTTGCGCGTGACGGACGGAACTGGCTTCCTGTCACGTGAACCGGCGGCGCTCCGGCGCGATCCGGAAAGGATCGCGGTTTTTGTGCGGACGCGGCTGCGAGAAAACGATGCCCTGCGCGCGAGCCCGGCTCCCGCGCATGGCCCGGGTCGGGAAGAAACCAGAATGAGTATGGCCATTGAAAACCACGCCGTGATCGGCGATCTGCGGACCACGGCACTCGTCGCGCTGGACGGATCGATCGACTTCATGTGCTGGCCGCGCTTCGACAGTCCGAGTGTGTTCGCGTCCCTGCTCGAACCCAGCGCGGGTTTCTTCGCGCTCTCCTCCAGTCTGGATGGCGGCAGCTATCGGCAGTTCTATGTGCCCGATACGAATGTCCTTCTCACCCGCGTTCTCTCTCCCAACGGGGTGAGCGAGATTTCCGATTTCATGACTCTCGCCCCCGATTATCCCGAGCAGCGCGTGATCCGGCGGGTCAAGGCCGTGAGGGGGACGATCACCTTCCGTCTCCATTGCGCGCCACGCTTCGATTATGCCCGTGTCACCCACACGGCGCGTCAGCTCGATGACCGGATCGTTCTCTTCGAGCCGGAGCGCGACGATCTGCCGACACTGCGTCTGAGTTCGACCGTTCCGATCTCGGTGCAGGACGGCGATGCCTGTGCCGAATTCGTTCTCGAAATCAACGAGACGGCGATTTTCATGCTGGACGGTCTGACGGATGGCCGGAATTTCTGCCTGGAGGATCACTGGGCGGCCGAGGCATTCAAGACCACGGCCAATTCCTGGCGCGACTGGGTCGCCCGCTCGAGCTATCACGGACGCTGGCACGACCAGATCACACGCTCGACCCTGGCGCTCAAACTGCTGACTTCGGCCGAATACGGATCGATGGTGGCGGCCGCGACCTTCGGCCTCCCCGAAGATCCGGGCGGCGTACGCAACTGGGACTATCGCTATTGCTGGATCCGTGACTCGTCGTTCATGGTCTATGCCTTCATGAAGACCGGCCATACGGAAGAGGCCACCGCCTTCATCCGCTGGCTCCATCAGCGTCGGCTCGATGCACGTCCGGGCGAGGCCAGACTCAAGGTCATGTATGCGATCGACGGCAAGGCCTTCGTGCCGGAGACGGATCTGCCGCATTTTTCCGGCTACAGGGGGTCGCGACCCGTGCGGATCGGCAATGGGGCGGAGGACCAGCTCCAGCTCGACATCATCGGAGAGATGATGGATGCGATCTATCATGCCGACCGCCATTGCGAGCGTCTGAGCTGGAAGGCGTGGGAGGCACTGGCCGAAGGGATCGACTGGCTGTGTCTCAACTGGAACCAGCCCGATGAGAGCATCTGGGAAGTGCGCGGCGGGAAGAAGCATTTCCTGTTCTCGCGGATCATGTGCTGGGTGGCGCTGGATCGGGCGATCCGCCTCTCGGAGGAAAGAGGCCTGCCGGCGAGGGTTGCCGTATGGACACGGGAAAGAAATTCGATCTATACAGATGTACAGAACAACTTCTGGAGCGATGATCTTCAGTATTTTGTACAGTACAAGGGTGGAACAGCGATCGATGCGTCCTGCCTCCTGATGCCGCTTATGGGGTTTATTGGCGATCAGGACCCGAGATGGCAGGCGACGCTCAAGGCTGTGGGGGAGCAGTTGCTGGATGACAGCCATGTGTTCCGGTACCGGGTCATGGAGGGCGACAATGAGGACGGACTGGAGGGGAGGGAAGGCACGTTCACGATGTGCTCGTTCTGGTACATTGAGTGTCTTGCACGCTCAGGCGACCTGCTGATGGCACGCTTCCTGTTCGACAAGACGCTCTCCTATGCCAATCATGTCGGGCTGTTCTCCGAAGAGATCGGGCCGGCGGGGGAGCATCTCGGCAACTTCCCGCAGGCGTTCACGCATCTCGCTCTCATTCGCGCGGGGCAGTATCTCGATCAGGCTCTCTCCCGTCAGAAGGTGATCAGTTGAGAACAAGTATCAACACGGTATGGGGATGTAGCCGGTCAATGCCCGGATAATGCCCGGATAATGCCCGGATAATGCGATGACGAATTGATAATCGATATCAACAAAATCAGGACCGTTTGACTACCAATAATCACGGCTTCGTGTGCTCTCAGTCAGGTGATAGGCAGGGGCTTGATGTGATGCTAGGCAATGGCGCAGTAAAAAAACCTCTCGACCACTGGCTGTTTTAGTTCGGGAAACGGTGTTGCACGCCGGCTCCCGGGCGCAGGTCATTGGTCCCGTCGGGAATAGGTGGTTGCGCCAGTGTCTCAGTTTCTTGCAGATCATGCTCTAGCGATCTATGTGGCCTTCACGGTCGTTTTTCTCTGCATCGTGGTGGCGCTGTCAGCGGCTCTCGGTCCCCGTCGCGTGGGGGCTGCACGAGGGCGCTCGATGAGCCTTCCCTATGAATCGGGTATTCTCTCGACCGGCTCGGCCCGTATCCGTCTGCCGGTGCAGTACTATCTTCTGGCTGTCTTTTTCGTCATTTTCGACGTCGAGAGCGTGTTTATCTACTCCTGGGCCTCGGTGGTGGTTCAGGCAGGCTGGGCCGCCTTCATCACGGTTCTGACCTTCGTCGTCTTCCTGACGCTCGCTCTGGTCTATCTCTGGCGCAGTGGTGCCCTTGAATGGGGCCCCAAACACCGCCGCATGCCGGTCAAGGTGCCGCCCAACTCCCCCGTTGAACTTGTCAAAATCCCCGAGCGCGAGGTCGTATAACGATGACTTGGACTCTTACCTCCGCCGTCGGCGAACCCCGTCTGCAATCCCCTGAAGATCTTCTGGCGCACGAGGACGTGCGCCGTAACCTCGTTGTGGGCAAGCTTCAGGACTTTATCTCCTGGGGGCAGAAGAACTCGGTCTGGCCGTTCAATTTCGGCCTGTCCTGCTGTTACGTGGAAATGGCGACGGCCTTCACCAGCCGCTACGATATCGCGCGTTTCGGTTCCGAAGTGCTGCGCGCCACCCCGCGTGAAGCCGATCTGATTGTGATTGCGGGTACCGTGTTCCGCAAGATGGCCCCGATCGTGAAGTATCTCTACGACCAGATGCTGGAGCCGCGCTGGGTTATCTCGATGGGCTCCTGCGCCAATTCGGGGGGCATGTACGATATCTACAGCGTCGTGCAGGGCGTCGACAGCTTCCTTCCGGTCGATGTGTATGTGCCGGGCTGTCCGCCGCGCCCGGATGCCCTGCTCGAAGGGCTGATGCTGCTGCAGGATTCCATCGGCAAGCAGCGCCGTCCGCTCAGCTGGATGGTAGGCGATCAGGGTGTGACCAAAGTCACGCCGCCCAGCATGCGCGACCTCAAGCGTGAAGAGCGCATGGCGGTCACCAAGCTGCGCACGCCCGACACGATCTGAGGAGCCTGCAGCAATGAGCGAAGTTTTCGACAACAGCCGGGCAGCAGGCGCGGGCACAGGTAGCATGGGGGCGGCAGTGGCCGCTTTCCCGCCGCACATGCTCATGATGGAGGAGGCCACGCGTGATGGCGTGCCGACCTTCTGGGTGTCGCGCGGCCAGATCCGTGCCGTGCTCCAGGCCGTCAAGGCCGGTGGCGCACTGCGTATGCTGCTCGACCTGACCTGTGTGGACGAACGCCAGCGCATCCATCGCGACGGTCTTCCGGCTTCCGATTTCACCGTCATCTACCACATCCAGTCCTTCGACGGGCCGATCGACGAGGTGCGTTTCAAGGTGCCTCTGGCGGCCGATGACGCGAATATCGCCTCGATTACCGATATCTGGCCCAACTCGAACTGGCTCGAACGCGAAGCCTGGGATCTGTTCGGTGTCGTCTTCGAGGGGCACCCGCATCTCTCGCGCATCCTGACGCCGCCCACCTGGGTCGGGCATCCGCTGCGCAAGGATCATTATGCCCGCGCGACCGAGCGCCCGCCCTACACCCTCTCCGAGGATCAGGTCTTCGACGAGCAGGAAGCGCTGAGATTCGACCCCGAATCCTGGGGCATGAAGCGCCATTCCGACAACAGCGACTTCATGTTCCTCAATCTGGGTCCGAACCATCCTTCGGTCCACGGCGTGTTCCGCGTCGTGCTCCAGCTGGAAGGTGAGTTCATCGTCGATGCGGTGCCCGATATCGGATTCCATCATCGCGGCGCCGAGAAAATGGCCGAGCGCCAGACCTGGCACAGCTACATCCCCTATACCGACCGCATCGACTATGTCGGCGGGGTGATGAACAACTTCCCCTATGTGATGGGTGTCGAGAAGCTGGCGGGCATCACCGTGCCGCCGCGCGCGCAGCTCATCCGCATCATGCTGGCCGAGTTCTTCCGTATTTCCAGCCATCTCGTGTTCTACGGAACCATGGTGCAGGATCTGGGTCAGCTCTCGCCGGTCTTCTACATCTTCACCGATCGCGAGCGCGTTTTCGAGATCATCGAAAAGATCTGCGGTTTCCGCATGCATCCGGCCTTCTTCCGCATCGGCGGCGTGGCGATGGATCTGCCGGAGGGCTGGGATGGCGAGGTTCGCGCTTTCCTCGACTATCTGCCCAAGCGTCTGGACGAGTACAACGAACTCGTCATGAAGAACCCGATCTTCAAGGCCCGTACCAAGGGCGTTGGCGTCTACAATACCGAAGAAGCCATCGACTGGGGTGTTACGGGGCCGGGGCTGCGCGCCACGGGTCTGGAATGGGATTACCGCCGCAAGGCGCCCTATTCGGGTTATGACCAGATCGATTTCGATATTCCGACCGCCGTCAACGGCGATTGCTATGACCGCGCTGCGGTGCATATCGAAGAGATCCGCCAGAGCCTTCGCATCATCCGCTACTGCCTCGATAACATGCCGGGCGGGCCCTACAAGGCCGAGCATCCGCTGGCTGTCCCGCCGCCGAAGCCGCGCACGATGCATGACATCGAAACGCTCATCCATCACTTCGTGGGCGTCAGCTGGGGGCCGGTCATTCCGCAGGGCGAGGTGCGCTCCTGCATCGAGGCGACCAAGGGCCTGAACCAGTATTACCTCGTGAGCGATGGCGGCTCGATGTCCTACCGGACGCGTATCCGCACACCGTCGTTCATTCATCTGCAACAGCTTCCGATGCTGTCACGCGGCACCATGATTGCCGATCTGATCGCCATCATCGGAAGCATCGATTTTGTGATGGCCGATGTCGACCGCTGAACTCACGGCGCAGGACGCCGAACTCCCCAAGGATCTCGTCGATACCTTCATCGACATGGCGGCCCATGAGCATCACCCGCGCGGCGCCGCCATCGAGGCGCTGCGTCTGGTGCAGGAACGCTTCGGCTGGATCAACGACGCGCATCTCGCCCATACGGCACGGATCCTGGGCATGTCCCAGGCCGATCTGGACGGGATCGCCACCTATTTCAACCTGCTGTTCCGCAAGCCGGTCGGCAAGAACGTGGTCATGCTCTGTGACTCCGTCTCCTGCTACATCATGGGTGCCGAGCAGACACGCGAGCGCCTGTGCAGGAAGCTGGGCGTAAAAATGGGCGAGACGACGCCGGATGGTGAATTCACCGTCCTGCCCATCGTCTGCCTCGGTCATTGCGACCACGCCCCGGCCATGCTGGTCGGCAAGGATCTGTTCGGTCCTGTCCGTCCGGAAGACATTGACGGCATCATCGACGACATTCGGGCGAGGAAGAAGTGATGACAGGTCTGAACCCCGAAAAGCAGCCGCTTCTGGCGCTCGTCGATCGCGAGACGCCACTCGACCCGGCTGGCTATGACAGGAAGGGTGGCTGGCGCGGTCTGCGCCGTGCCCTTGGCATGAGCCCTGCGGAAATCATCACCGAGGTGACGGAGTCCAAGCTGCGCGGACGCGGCGGCGCCGGTTTCAGCACCGGCATGAAATGGAGCTTCGTCCCCAAGGAATCCTCCAAGGAGCGCCTCAAATACATCGTCGCCAATGGTGACGAGATGGAGCCGGGCACTTTCAAGGACCGTATGCTCGTCGAGGGCAATCCGCTCCAGCTCATCGAAGGCATGATCATCTCGGCCTACGCCATCCAGGCACGGCACGGCATCATCTTCCTGCGCGGCGAGTATCATCTGGGTCTGGAGCGTCTCCAGCAGGCGGTCATCCAGGCGCGCGAAGCCGGTTTCCTCGGGGAAAACATCCTCGGCTCGGGCTTCGATTTCGACCTGCACGTCCATCCCTCCGCCGGTCGCTATATCTGCGGTGAGGAAACGGCCCTGATCACGGCGCTGGAAGGCCGTCGCGCCAACCCGCGCGCCAAGCCGCCTTTCCCGCAGATCGGCGGTCTGTGGGGCGCGCCGACGGTCGTGAACAATATCGAGACCTTCAGCAATATCCCGCATATCCTGGCCAATGGCACGGAGTGGTATCTGGGGCTGAGCGCCTGCGCCGATGGCGGCACCAAGCTCTACGGCGTCAGCGGTCGCGCCAAGCGTCCGGGTGTGTTCGAACTGCCTCTGGGCACGTCGCTCGGCGTGATCCTGAACGAATGCGCCGGCGGCATGCAGGACGGCTACAAGCTGCGCGCCTTCCTGCCCGGCGGCGCCTCGACCGCGTTCCTCGGGGCCGAACATGCTGACATCATCATGGATTACCCGACGCCGGAAAAGGCGGGCAGCCGCCTCGGCACGGGTCTGGCCATCCTGCTCGACGACAAGACCAGCCCGATCGGGATGATCCGAAATCTCGAGCATTTCTTTGCGCAGGAATCCTGTGGCTGGTGCACGCCCTGTCGTGACGGCCTGCCCTGGGTCGAGCGTCTTCTGATCGCCATCGAGGAAGGGCGCGGCACGCAGGAGGATATCGATCGCCTCCATGACGCGGCCCGCCTGATCGGCCCGATGGGGCGTACCTTCTGCGCCCATGCGCCGGGTGCGATCGCGCCTCTGGCCAGCGGCCTGAAGATGTTCGCCGAGGATTTCCAGCGAATGGTTAGCAAGCCCGCCTCCGGCACCGCAGAGAGCGGCGCCGCAGGGCAGGCGGCTTAGGAGGAACGGCCCGATGGCAAAAATCGTAATCGACGGCCGCGAGGTTGAAGCACGTTCAGACGTGAACCTTCTGCAGGCCTGTCTCGAGGCAGGGGAAGACCTGCCCTATTTCTGCTGGCACCCGGAACTCGGGTCTGTCGGTGCATGCCGCCAGTGCGCCGTCAAGCAATATGCCAATGCCGAGGACACGCGCGGCCGTATCGTCATGGCCTGCATGACGCCGGTGACCGAAGGCGCGATCATCTCGGTCGAGGACCCCGAAGCCAAGGAGTTCCGCGGCGAGGTGGTCGAATGGCTGATGACGAACCACCCGCATGACTGCCCGGTCTGTGAGGAAGGTGGTGAATGCCATCTCCAGGACATGACCGTCATGACCGGTCATCGCGAGCGTCGCTATCGCTTCGACAAGCGCACCCACAACAATCAGGATCTCGGTCCTTTCGTGAAGCACGAAATGAACCGCTGCATCGCGTGCTATCGTTGCGTGCGCTTCTATCGCGACTATGCGGGCGGTCAGGATCTGGGCGTGTTTGCCTCGCATAACAACGTCTATTTCGGCCGTCATGAGAGCGGCACGCTGGAGAGCCCCTTCTCCGGTAACCTCATCGAGGTCTGCCCGACCGGCGTGTTCACCGACAAACCGTTCTCGAAGATGTACAGCCGCAAATGGGACATGCGCGGTGCACCGTCTGTCTGCTCAAATTGCGCAACGGGCTGCAACACCATCATCAATGAGCGCGCCGGCAAGGTTCGCCGCACGCTCAACCGCTATAATGATGAGGTAAACCGCTACTTCCTGTGCGATCGCGGTCGTTTCGGTCATGGCTGGGTCAACGCCCCCACGCGTCTGCGTTCGGCCGGTTATGTGATCAATGGCGACATGACGCCGGTACCGGCCCAGGCCGCGCTGGATCATTTCGGCAAGATCGCGGCTTCGGGCAGGCTGGTGGGTATCGGCTCGCCACGCGCTTCGCTGGAATCCAACTACGCCCTGCGCAAGCTCGTCGGTGCCGGGAACTTCTCGACCGGCATGGCCGAGCCGGAGCACAGCCTGGTCAAGCTGGCCGTGTCGCTTCTGGCCGCTGGCCCGGCGCGCATCGCCACCATGCACGAGATGGAACAGGCCGACGGCGCCCTGATCCTGGGTGAGGATGTCTCGGCAACCTCGCCGCGCATGAGTCTCGCTCTGCGCCAGATCAAGCGTACGGCCTTCAACAAGGCTGCCGATCAGGCCCGCGTTCCGCACTGGATGGATGCCTCGGTCCGCACGCTGGGTCAGGACACGATCTCGCCGCTCTTCGTGGTCTCTCCCACGGTGACCGATCTGGACGGTTTCGCGCAGGACGCCATCCGCGCCATGCCGGAAGATGCCGCGCGTCTCGGTTTCGCCATCGCGCACCGCATCGATGCATCGGCTCCCGATGTGGCCGGTCTGAGCGAGGCCGAGGCGGCTTCCGCTTCGCGCATTGCCGAAGGCCTGCTGGCAGCCGAGAAGCCGCTTCTGGTCTCGGGTCTGCAATACGCTTCCGCCGCCCTGCTTCAGGCGACCGCGAATATCGCGTCCGCTCTGGCCGCCAGGGGCAAGACGCCGCTGATCAGCTTCGTCCTGCCGGAAGCCAACTCCATGGGCCTCGCGCTGATGGGCGGGCTCTCGCTCGACGAGATTGCGGCCCAGACTGCCGATGCCACGCTGATCGTCCTCGAGAACGATCTGAGCCGCCGCCTCGATGGTGCGCAGTTCGAGGCGCTGGTGGGCAGCGCGGCCAGTCTGGTCGTGCTCGATCATTCTGTCACCCCGACGGCCATTCGCTCGCAGGTCACGTTCCCTTCGGCAGCCTATTCCGAAACGGATGGCACGCTGGTCAGCGCCGAAGGCCGCGCCCAGCGTTTCCTCCAGGTGGTCTATCCCGACGCGCCGCTCCAGGCGGGCTGGCGCTGGATTGCCGATATGGCGCAGGCGGCCGGCCTCAGCCATGTGCAGCCCTGGGCCAGGCTGGACGATCTGATCGCGGAAATCGCCGCGACGATGCCGGTCTTTGCCCGTATCCCCGAGGCGGCACCGGCTGCGGATTACGAGCTCGAAGGCACGCCGCTGCGCAGCCAGACGCATCGCGTCAGCGGGCGCACGGCCATCCGCGCGAATATCAGCGTGCGTGACATTCCGCCGCCCAGCTCGCCCGACACGCCGCTGCATTCCACCATGGAAGGCTCCTACAGCACCGATATGCCCGGAACGCTCATACCGTTCTATCAGGTGCCGGGCTGGAACTCGGAGCAGTCGCTGAACCGTTTCCAGCAGGAAATCGGCGGAAAGATGCGCGGTGGCGATTGCGGCGTGCGTCTGATCGACGCGGCGGGAGGCTCCGGCACGTTCTCGTCCGGAATACCGGAGGCGTTCCGCGCCCGTGCGGGGCAGGTCATGCTCCTTCCCGAGGCGCGCGTGTTCGGCACCGATGAGATGAGCATGATGGCCCAGCCGATTGCCGATCGTGCCGCCCCTGCCGTGGTGCGTGTCGGCGGCACGGTGGCCGAGGGTGCCCGGGTTCGCCTGTCGCTCGGCGGTGAGATCTTCACGGTCGATGCCGTGTCCGATCCGTCCCTGCCCGAGGGCGTTGCGACCTGCCCGCCCCATATGGTGTCCCGTTCCTGGTCTGTGCCGGAATGGGTCTCGCTTGAAATCACGGCGCCTGCCGAGCGTGTTGGAACGGAGAGCGCGGTATGATGTCGATCATCTGGCCCATTCTTGTGATCGTCGTGACCGTTTTCGGCGTCCTCGGGGTCGCCGCGGTCTCGACCATGCTGGAGCGGCGCCTGCTCGGCGTGTTCCAGGATCGTCCCGGCCCGAACCGGGTCGGCCCGTTCGGCCTGTTCCAGGTCATCGCCGACGCGATGAAGATGCTGTTCAAGCAGGACTGGATTCCGCCTTTCGCCGACAAGCCCGTCTTTCTCATCGCTCCCATCATCGGCTTTCTGGCCGTGCTGCTCTGCTTCGGCGTGGTGCCCATCACCCCGATCTGGAGTGTGGCGGGCAATCTCAATGTCGGACTGCTCTTCATTTTCGGTATGCTGGGCCTTGGCGTCTATTCCGTCGTTCTTGCCGGATGGTCGTCGAACAACAAATACGCCCTGCTCGGCGGCATGCGTGCTGCCGCCCAGATGATCTCCTATGAGGTCTTCATGGGACTTTCCGTCATGGGAGTCGTGATGGCGGCCGGCTCGTTCAGCATCCGCGACATCGTCGATGCGCAGACGAATTGCTGGTTCATCATTCCGCAATTTCTCGGCGCGGTGATCTTCTTTCTGGCGGGCGTGGCCGAAACCCACCGTCTGCCCTTCGATTTCCCCGAAGGCGAAAACGAGATCGGCGCGGGGTTCCACACCGAGTATTCGGGCATGAAGTTCGGCATGTTCTATCTGGCCGAATATGCCGGGGTCGCGCTCAGCTCCGCTCTCGTTACCACGCTTTATCTCGGTGGCTGGCACGGGCCGCTGCTCCCGCCCTTCCTGTGGTTTGCGATCAAGGTCTTCCTGCTGATCTGCTTCTACATCCTGTTGCGCGCAGCCTTGCCCCGTCCCCGTTACGACCAGCTGATGTCTTTCGGCTGGAAGGTTCTTCTGCCGCTATCTTTGCTCAACATTCTGGTCACCGGCGCGGTCGTTCTGCTGCGCGCGGGCGTCTGAGAGGGGACGCGCCATGCTCGGTATCATCCGCACCATATGGATGACGTTCCTGCATATGTTTCATCGCAATGAAACGGTGCAGTATCCGGACGTCAAACCCTATCTGTCGCCCCGTTATCGCGGTCGCATCGTTCTCACCCGGGATCCGGGCGGCGAAGAACGATGCGTTGCCTGCAACCTCTGCGCCGCGGCCTGTCCCGTGGATTGCATCAGCCTCCAGAAGGGAGAGAGGGAGGGGCGCTGGTATCCGGAGTTCTTCCAGATCAACTTCTCGCGCTGCATTTTCTGCGGCTTCTGCGAGGAGGCGTGCCCGACCTATGCCATCCAGCTCACCCCGGATTTCGAGATGAGCGAGTATGTGCGCCAGAACCTGGTCTACGAGAAGGAAGATCTCCTGATCAGCGGGCCGGGCAAGGTCCACGACTACAGCTTCTATAATGTTTCGGGGCTCAAGATCCCGGGCAAGAACAAGGGTGAAGCCGAAAATGAAGCCAAGCCTGTCGATATCCATGCGCTGATGCCCTGATCATGAACATCGTGCTTGAACTCTATGGGTTGATTGCCATCGGCGCGACTGCGTTGGCGATCACCCGCACCATTCCCGTCCACGGCCTGCTCTATCTGGTCGTCTCCCTTCTGGCGCTCGCCTGCATGTTCGACGAGCTCGGCGCACCTTTCGCGGCGATGCTCGAAATCATCGTCTATGCCGGGGCCATCATTGTCCTGTTCGTTTTCGTGGTCATGATGATCAATCTGGGCCAGCCGGACCAGCTGCGCGAAAAAGGCTGGTTTGCAGGCGGCGCCTGGATCGGCCCTGGCGTCATCGCGGCGCTGCTCATGGGGCTGCTCGTCTATGGCACGCAACGCAGCACGATGGCCGTGGGAACCGCCGGAACGCCGATCGGACCCCAGCAGGTCGGGCTCACGCTTTACGGTCCGTATATCCTGACCGTCGAGCTGTCTTCGTTCCTGCTCCTCGCAGGGCTCGTGAGCGCCTATCACATCGGCCGCCGCATCGGAGGGAAATCCTGATATGAATGCTGCCGATCCCAATGGCGCGCTCATCGTCGCCGTCATTCTCTTTTCGCTCGGTGCGCTCGGCGTGCTCGTGCGTCGCAACCTGCTGTTCATGCTGATGTCGACGGAAGTCATGCTGAATGCGGCCTGCCTGGCCTTCATTGCGGCAGGCAATCGCTGGCATCTCGCCGACGGTCAGGTCATGTTCATCATGATCGTCGCGTTCGCGGCTGCGGAATCCGCCGTGGGTCTTGCCATCATCCTGCGTATGCATGCCGCCGGACGTGCCACGCTTGACGCCGATACCGGCAATCGTCTGGGGGGTTAGTCTCGTGGCTACGCTGCTTCCACTTGTCATCGCCTGTCCCCTTTTCGTCTCCATCATCCTGATGCTGACGGGGGGCAAGCTTCCCGCCCGTGCCACCACACTGCTCGTCGGTGCGGGTATGGGTCTTTGCGCCCTCTTCGCCGTCATTTCGGCCTATAGCTTCCTGACCGGTCCCGATTCGCTCGGCGCGCTGCATGTCGTGCTGTGGAACTGGATGCAGGTCGGCAATTTCACGGCCCAGATCGCACTCAGCCTCGATCGCCTCTCTCTGGTGATGATGCTGGTCGTTTCCTGCGTGGGCTTCCTGATCCTGGTCTATGCCTGCGCCTATATGTATGACGACCCGGACATCGCGCGCTTCTTTGCCTACATGACCCTGTTCGTCGCCTCCATGCTCCTGCTGGTTCTGGCGTCGGATCTGCTTGCGGTCTTCGTCGGCTGGGAAGGCGTCGGTCTGTGCTCTTACCTGCTTATCGGTTTCTGGTATGGCGAGCAGGCCAATGCCGTCGCGGCACGCAAGGCCTTCGTGGTTACGCGCGTCGGCGATGCGCTCTTCCTGCTCGGCATGCTCCTGATGGCCACGGCCGTGGGATCGCTCGATATTCCGACCCTGCTCGCAGTCGGGCCGCATGCGCCTTCCACAACCCTGACCCTGGGCATGTTCCTTCTGCTTGGCGGCGCCATGGCAAAATCGGCACAGGTGCCTCTCCAGACCTGGCTGCCTGACGCCATGGCGGGTCCGACACCGGTTTCGGCCCTCATCCACGCGGCCACCATGGTCACGGCGGGCGTCTATCTGCTGGCGCGCCTGCACGGCCTGTTCGTGCTGACGCCTGCCGCGATGCTCGCCTGCGCCGTCGTCGGTTTCGTCACCATCCTCCTCGCTGCGGGAAGCGCCCTGGTCCAGACCGATATCAAGCGTATCCTGGCCTATTCCACCATGAGTCAGCTCGGATACATGTATCTGGCGCTCGGATGCGGCGCGTGGCACGCCGCCATGTTCCACCTCGTGACCCATGCGTTCTTCAAGGCACTGCTCTTCATGGCGGCGGGTTCGATCATCCTGCGCGTCCATCACGAGCAGGACATCTTCAAGATGGGTGGTCTGCGCAAGGACATGCCCTGGGTCTTCACGGCGTTCCTGATCGGCTCGGCCGCTCTTGCGGGTCTTCCGCTGATCACGGCGGGCTATTTCTCCAAGGAACTCATTCTTGGCAGCGCCTATGAGGTGAGCCCGATCTTCTGGGCGGGTGCCCTGTTCGGTGCGTTCCTGACCTCGATCTATATCTTCCGCTGCGTCTTCATCGTGTTCTGGGGCGGTCATCGCACCCATGCGCATGGCCGCTCCGGCATGGCCATGGCATTGCCCATGGCCATTCTCTCGGTGCTGGCCATCGCGGGAGGTTGGATGGAGATGCCGGATGCGATCGCCAATGTGCACATCTTCTCCAACCTGCTTTCTCCCGTTCTCGGGGCACTGCCCCAGGAACACGGGACCAGTCTGCTGATCGTCGGTTCTCTCGTTCCGATCGCAGGTGTCACCATCGCCTGGACGCTCTGGCGTCCGCGCGACGTGGCACCGACTCCGGCCGAGAGCCCCGCAATCGCCACCCTGCGTGCGGATTGGGGTTTCGATACGCTGTATGACCGGATCTTCGTGCGGCCGTTCATGGTGCTCGCTCATCTGAACCGTCGTGATTTCATCGATCGTTTCTATGATCTGATCGCCGCCCTGACCCAGGGCAGCGGCCAGGCCATCGCCCGTCTGCAGAGCGGCCAGGTGCGTCGCTATGCCGGCTGGATTGCGGCAGGAACGGTTGCAGCTCTTTGTCTGGCGGTATGATGATGTTTGCGCTTCCCGCTCTCGTTCTTATTCCCTTTCTCGGGGGATTCGCCGCCTGGATCGCAGGTCTGCGCGGCGCCACACGTCCTGCATGGGCTGTGTCACTCGTCACCCTGATCCTGATGCTTCTGGTTCTGGTCAATGTGACGCTGGCCTCTCTTTCGGCCGGCACGGGGGGATGGTTCGCCCATTTCTCCATGCCCTGGATCCCGCTGCTCGGAATCAATTTGCGTTTCGATCTCGATGGTCTCGGGCTCGTCATGCTCTGGCTCAATGCGCTGATCTCCTTTCCCTGTGCGCTGCTCAGCGCGCGCAATGTCAGCGAGCGGGCCGGTCTGTTCCATTTCCTCCTCCTGTCGACGATCGCCGGGATCAACGGCGTCTTCATGGCGACCGATCTTTTCCTGTTCTTCTTCTTCTGGGAGCTGATGCTTCTGCCGCTGTTCGGAATCATCCTGATCTGGGGCGATGCAGGGCGTCAGCGCGCGGTTCTGAAGTTCTTCCTGTTCACGCAGGGAAGCGGCCTGCTCATGCTGCTCGCCATTCTCGGTCTGGTCATCGTCAATGCGCAGCGTACGAGCGTGATCACGTTCGACTATTTCCTGCTCTCGCAGACCGCGATGATCACCCCTGTCGCTGGCGTGCTGATGCTGGGCTTCTTCCTCGCCTTCGCGGTCAAGCTGCCCATGGTTCCGTTCCATGCCTGGCTGCCTGACACCTATGCCGCCTCTCCTGCGGCAGCGAGCATCCTTCTTTCGGGTGTTCTGGCCAAGACCGGCGGATACGGCATGATCCGTTTCGTCGTCATGCTGTTCCCCGGACCGGCCGCGCATCTCGCCCCTGTCGCCATGACCCTCGGCGTGGTCGGGATTCTCTATTGCGCCTGGCTTGCGGTCGCCCAGAGCGATATCAAGCGGCTGATCGCCTATTCCTCGATCAGCCATCTCGGCTTCATTCTGCTCGGGGTCTTCTCCGGCACCCGGATCGGCATGGAAGGCGCCATCGCCCAGATGGTCGCGCACGGATTGAGCACGGGTGCGCTGTTCGTGATCGCGGGTCTTCTGGAGGATCGTCTCGGCACGCGCGATATGGCGAAGATGGGAGGCCTCTGGCCCGCCATGCCGCAATTCTCGGCCTTTGCCATGTTCTTCGCTGCGGCCTCTCTCGGCCTTCCCGGTCTCGGCAATTTCGTCGGTGAATTCCTCGTCCTTATGGGGACCTGGCAGGTGAGCCATACCATGACATTCTTCGCCGCGGCGGGGCTGGTTCTGTCCTCGGTCTATTCGCTCACCATGATGCTGCGTGTGTTCTTCGGTCCCCGGCGCAGCGAGGCGTCGTCGCCGCTCGGCGCCCTGTCCGTGCCGCATGTCGCCGTTCTCGGTGTGGCAGCCCTTCTACTCCTCGCGCTGGGCGTTTATCCGCAGCCGGTTCTGAATCTCTCGGTCCCGGCAAGCCCCCATAGTGTGAGCTATGCTCAGGAGCAGGCCCAGTAATGTCTTTCTCGTTCCTTCCCAATGCCGTGCTGGTGTTGTGCCTTGGAAGCCTGGTGCAGCTCGCAGCCATTTCGTGGCGGCGTCATGTCGCGCGCGATGCGGTGCTCTGTGTGATCGTCCTGCTGGCGTCGCTTGCATCCATCATGCTCCCGACGTTTCTGATCATGACCGGATCGCTGCCCCTGTTTTCCTCGGATAGCTGGGGATCCTATGCCGGGGCGCTGATCATTCTCTCGGTCATTGCCATCGTCCTGATGTCGCGCCACGGCGCGATCAGTGCCGATCCGAGCGTCAACAGCGAGTATTTCATCCTTCTGACCCTCGCCACGCTCGGCGGTGTGGCGATGACCTGCGCCGTGAACGTCATCTCGTTCTTTCTCGGCCTCGAGACACTCAGCCTCTCTCTCCTCGGTCTGATCGCCTTCAGGAACGAGCGTCTGGATGCCGGTGAAGCCGCGATGAAATATCTGCTGCTTTCGGGTGTCGCCTCGGCCACGCTGATCTTCGGTTTCGCCCTCATCTTCGCGGAGACGGGATCCCTGCGTTTTGCGATGCCCGATCTGTCGCATCTGCCCGAGCCGATGATCGGCACGATGGGTGTCATCCTCGTTCTGACGGGCATGTTCTTCAAGCTTTCGGCGGTGCCGTTCCATCTCTGGCTGGCCGATGTGCTCGAGGGGACGACCATTCCGGTCGCGTCTCTGGTTGCGGTCACGTCCAAGATCGCGCTTTTCGCGGCCATGCTGCGTTATTTCTCGAGCGTCAATCTGGGCGTTCCCAGCGCACAGGTGAACGAGATCCTGATCGTGGCCGTCCTCAGCATGCTGGGCGGAAATCTCATGGCGGTGGTCCAGACCGATCTGCGTCGTCTGCTGGCCGGTTCCTCCATCGCGCATGTCGGTTATCTTCTGGTCGCCTTCCTTTCCCCCCAGCCTTTCGGTGTCGCCTCCGCTGCTTTCTATCTCGCGGCCTATGCGATCTCGACGCTGGGTGTATTCGCGATCATGAACGGGGTTCTGCCCCAGGGGCGCGACATCCGCGAATGGCACGGGTTGTTCCGCCGCAAGCCCGCTGCGGCTCTGGCGATGTCCATCATGCTGATCTCGCTCGCGGGTATTCCGCCCGCAGTCGGATTCTTCGCGAAGTTCTATATCGTGGCCGCAGGCGTATCGGCGCATCAGATCCTGCTTCTGTTCGTCCTTATCCTCAGCAGCACGATCGGACTTTTCTACTATCTGCGTCTGATCCTCATCATGCTGACCCCCGCTCCCGAGGGATATGTCTCGCGGGCCGAGCTTTCGATGCCGACGCCCGCCAATGCCACGCTCATCGCCGTTCTGGCCTGTGCGACCCTCGTGCTCGGCATCGTTCCGGGCGCTCTGGTCGATCGCAGCCAGGGAATCGTGGTGACGCCCGTGCCCATTCCGGTTCACAGCACCATTCCCTGATGCGGCTTCGCTCCCTCCCGAAAAGGGGGGGGCAAGACGTCTTCCGGAAGCTGCCCGTTTCACGACGGGCAGCTTTTTTCATGCCTTGCGCATCGCTTGGCGCTATCACAGGCGGCATGAGCGAATTTTCCCGCAAGAAGGGCTGGTGTCCCGGCCTGCATGCGCCGATGCAAAGTCACGATGGCTGGATCGTCCGCATCACGCCCGACGTGACAGGCCTCACGCCTGCACAGATGACGTTTCTCGCCGAGTTCGCGCTCATGGAAGGAAACGGGCAGATCACCCTGACCCAGAGGGGAAATATCCAGCTCCGTGGGCTCGGCATGGAAGCGGCCGGAAGTTTCGCCGCCCTTGCTGCCGCGCAGGGCCTCGGACGGGCGAACCCGCTCGAGGAAGCCAGAAGACGCATAGTTTTCGCATCCCCTCTGGCGGGCCTCGATCCGGCTTGTGCCCCGGAGACGATGGCGCTGTTCCGAAGGCTGGAGCAGATCCTGACAGACCCCGCCTGTCGCTGGGTCTTTCCGGAAAAATTCTCTGTCTGCGTCGATGGCGGGGGATACGTTCCCGTGGGTACGCTGCGCGCGGATATCGCAATTCAGGCAGGAAGTGCGGGGTGGTCGATCCGACATGGCGTGCAGCGGACGGAGATTCCGGGCGGCCGGGGCGCGATAGACGATGTCTGCAATGCGGTCCAGGACTTGCTGGCGTGGCACGACGCGCATCGCGATGCCCCGAGGACCCTTCACGCCGCCCCGGATCGCGGCAGCGTGTCCCCTCTGCTTCTGGGGGCGTTTCTTCCCGGTCTGTACGGAGGGGTCGCGGTCATGGGGGTGCTCGAGGCGGAAACCCTGCACGATCTCGGCAGGCAGGGCGTAGCGGCTCGGGTGACGCCATGGAGGGGCCTCGTTCTCGAACGCGATATCGCCCTGCGACACATGATCGTCGCGCAGGACGATCCGCGGCTCGGTCTGCGCGCCTGTCCCGGGCTCGGCGCCTGTTCACAGGCCGAGGCCGCGAGCTACGAGACGGCGCGCGCGCTCGCTCCTTATCTGGGAGGGCGTACCCTGCATGTCTCCGGTTGCGCCAAGAGCTGTGCGGAACGCGGTCGGAGCGACATCACGCTGGTCGGGCGCAGGGGAGGGTACGACCTTATTCTCGATGGCGATGCGGCAACTCCGCCCCTCGAGACTGGTCTTGCGTGCGAGGACGTGCGAATGCGTCTGCTCAGGACAGACAGGAAGGAACCGCAACCCTCATGACGACGGGCGCGTACGATTACATCCGCGACGGAGCAGCGATCTATGCCCGTTCCTTCGCGATCATCCGGGAAGAGGCCGATCTTTCCGGTCTGACGCCGGAGCAGGCGCGGGTCGCGGTCCGGATCATCCATGCCTGCGGTATGGTCGAGATCGTGCGTCATCTCGCCTTCGCCCCGGATTTCGTGCGTGTCGCAGAGCGCGCGCTGAAAGCGGGCGCGCCTATTCTGTGCGATTCCGAGATGGTGGCGCATGGCATCACGCGCGCGCGGCTCCCGGCCGAAAACCCCGTTCTGTGCACCTTGCGCGACATGCGTACGCCAGAGCTCGCGCGCTTCATCGGCAATACGCGCTCGGCAGCGGCGGTGGATCTGTGGGGCAGCGACGTCGAGAATGCGCTGGTCGTGATCGGCAATGCCCCGACGGCCCTGTTTCGTCTGCTCGAGCTGATTCGCCAGGGGGGAAAGCGTCCGGCAGCCATTATCGGCATGCCGGTCGGATTCGTCGGTGCCATGGAGTCCAAGGACGCTCTGGCGGCCTTCGGCGAGATCCCGTGGGCCATCGTCAGGGGGCGGCTGGGCGGAAGCGCCATGGCGGCCGCCTGCGTCAACGCGCTGGCCAGCCACGCGGAATGACAACACGATGACGGGACTTTGCCAGATCGTCGGTATGGGGCCGGGCGATCCGGAATTGCTGACCCTCAAGGCCGTGCGCTGCCTCGCCGAGGCCGATGTCGTCGCCTGGTTCGCCGCAAGGGGAAAACCGGGACATGCGCGTGTGATCGCTGGCGATCACGTGACCAGCGCCGCCCGGACATTGCGCTTCGACTATCCCTATACCACCGGCGTTTCTGTCGACGATCCCGCCTATCTCGAGGGAATGGGGCGTTTTTACGATGACTGTGCCGCGCAGCTTTCGGAGGCGCTCGCGCTGGGGAGGCGGGTGGTGGTGCTGTGCGAGGGAGATCCGTTTCTCTACGGCTCGGCCATGTATCTTTTCGATCGGCTCTCACCGCATCACCGCTGCGAGGTCGTTCCGGGAATCACGGGGATGAGCGGATGCTGGTCGGCTGCCTGCCTTCCGATGGTGCATGGCGACGACATATTGAGCGTTCTGCCCGCGACCCTGGACGGGGACCGGCTGGCGGCGTGTCTGGCGCAGGGCGATGCGCATGTCATCATGAAGATCGGACGCAATCTGCCCAAGGTGCGCGATGCGCTGCGCCGGGCAGGGCGCGAGGCGCAGGCAATCTATGTCGAGCGGGGCACCCAGCCCGAGCAGCTCTGTCTTGCGATGGAGCGTGCGCCCGACCGGGCGCCCTATTTCTCGATGATTCTCGTTCCCGGTCGCAGGCGTCCGCGATGACGCCCGTTCTGTATGTCGTGGGTCTCGGCCCGGGGAATAGCGAACAGGTCACGGCTGAGGCCCGCAGGGCTCTGGCCGGGGCGACCGATCTTCTGGGTTATTTTCCCTATGTCGCGCGCGCAGCGGCGCTGATCGAAGCGGGGCCGGGCCGTTCGGCTCCAGACGAGTCGTGCCCGCGTGGCCCCAACGCGCAAGGTTACGTCCCGCACGCCCCCGTCAGGCATGGCAGCGACAATCGCGAAGAGCTCGATCGGGCACGCCACGCCCTGACTCTCGCGCTCGAAGGGCGCCTTCCCGTTGTGGTGTCCGGTGGCGATGCGGGGGTCTTCGGCATGGCGAGCGCCATTTTCGAAGCCATCGACACGGGCGATCCGCACTGGAAGACGATCGATGTCAGGGTCATCCCCGGGATCAGCGCGGTTCTGGCGGCCTCCGCCCGGCTCGGCGCACCGCTGGGAGGCGATTTCTGCGTGCTTTCCCTGTCGGATAATCTCAAGCCGTGGCCGGTCGTCGCGCGTCGTCTGGGCCTCGCTGCCGAGGCCGGGCTGGTCATAGCCCTGTACAATCCCCGATCGAAATCCCGACCTGACCAGCTCGACCGGGCTTTCGCGCTTCTGCGTGACATTCTCCCACCCGACACCCTGATCGTTTTCGCCCGCGCCATCGGCCGCGAAGACGAACGGGTGCTGTCCACGACGCTGGCGCAGGCGCGTGGCGAAATGGCGGATATGAGCACGCTGGTCATGATCGGCTGTGCGCAGACACGCGAGATCGTCCGCCCGGGGCAGGAAAGCCGGATCTATACCGCGCGCAGCGTATCCTGAATCCAGATCAGCGCGTCCCCGATCGTATGACATTCCTGCGCCGGAGGGAGGGGCGGCCTGTCGATCATGATCACGTCGATCCCGAGATCGCGCGCCGCTTCGAGCTTGGCCGAAACCGCCATGCCTCCGGCATTCTTTGTCACGAGACAATCGATGCGTTCGTCGCGAAACAGGGCACGTTCGCTTTCGGGTGAGAAAGGGCCCCGCGCCTGAAGGATCCGGATATGCGGGGGCAGGAGGGTATCGGGGGAGACGATGCAGCGCAGGAGATACGCGTGAGGAGTGTCCAGAAACGGCGCTGTCTCCTTGCGTCCCGTGCTCAGAAAAACGCGTCGCGGCCGCGATCCGAGCGCGTCGGGGACCGCGGCTATCTCCGGCACATGGTGCCAGTTCCGCCCGGGCGGATCGGGCCAGGGCGGCCGCACCATGCGCAGCAATGGGCAAGAGGCCAGCCGGGCCGCCGCGACGGCATTGCCGCTCATGCGTGCGGCGAATGGATGGGTCGCGTCGATCACGGCATGAATGGCCTGCGCCTCGAGAAAAGCGCGCAATCCGTCCGCACCGCCGAAACCGCCGGTCCGCACGGTGGCGCCGGGCGGGTGCAATGCGGGCGTGACGCCTGCGAACGAAAATGTGATATGGATATCGGGAATATTCGCCAGAGCGTTGCACAGGAGTCGCGCTTCGGGCGTCCCTCCGAGAATCAGGATGTTCATCGCGTGACTGCTTCCCCTCATCCGCACGGAACCGGCTCCTGGCTGACGGTGATCGGCCTGGGCGAGGACGGGTTTGAGGCCCTTTCCGCCTCCGCGCAACGGGCAATCGAGACGGCCGAAATCCTCATGGGAGGGCAGCGGCACCTTGCCCTCGTGGAAGGGCATGGCTCCGCGCAGCGAGTCTGCTGGCCCAGACCGTTCTCGGAAGGAGTCGGGCAGATCGCTTCCTGGTGCGGGCGTCGGGTCGTCGTGCTGGCGTCGGGAGATCCTTTCTGCTTCGGAGCGGGAAGCGTATTGCGCGAGGCCTTCGGCGCCGCGGCCTTGCGCGTCATTCCTGCGCCATCGGCGCTTACGCTTGCCTGCGCGCGTCTCGGATGGTCTGCGCAGGATGTCACGCTCGCGTCCCTGTGCGGTCGCCCGATAGCCCGTCTGCGCCCCCTGCTTCAGCCACGCGCCCGCCTGCTGGTTCTCTCTGCCGATGAAACCACCCCGGCCCGTCTCTGCGCCTGGCTCTGCGAACAGCGCTGCGGGGCATCCCGCATTCATGTTCTGGAGGCTCTCGGAGGGGCGCGGGAACGTATCCGCGTCACGCGCGCCGATGAGGGCGTATCCGGGGAGTGCGACCGGCTGAACATGGTTGCCGTCCAAATCGTGCCGGATCCGGATGCCGCTCTTGTCCCGCTCTCGGCCGGTCTGCCCGATCACTATTTCGAGCATGACGGCCAGATGACGAAGCGCGAGATGAGAGCGGTCACGCTCTCGAGCCTTGCGCCCCGCGCGGGCGAAATGCTCTGGGATCTCGGCGCGGGGTCCGGCTCGATCGCGATCGAGTGGATGTTGCGTCACCCTGCCAACGCTGCCTGTGCCGTCGAACGCGACCCGGAGCGCGTGGCCCGTATTCTCCGCAATGCCGAGGCTCTGGGGGTGCCCGAGCTCCACGTGGAACACAGGACCCTGCCTTGCGCGCTGGACGATCTGCCCCGACCGGATGCCGTCTTCGTCGGTGGCGGCGTTGCGACCCCGGCTCTGCTCGATCTGGGGTGGAGCGCCCTGTCGCCCGGCGGGAGACTTGTCGCCAATGCGGTGACGATGGAAGGAGAGCAGCGTCTTTTCGAGGCTTTTCAAGCCTGGGGCGGTGCGCTATCGCGCATCGCCATGGAGCGACTGGGACCCATAGGTGACGTATCGGCATTCAGACCGGCAATGACTGTAACGCAATATCGGGTCGTCAAACCATGATCGTCGGCGGACTCGGATGTCGGCTCGAAGCCTCGCCCGAAGCCATGGTCGAGGTCGTCAAGCAGGCCATTGCGACATGGGGGCTCCCCCATTGTTTTGCCGTTCCGCCCTTTCGTGCGCGTCACGCGGCGGTTCAGGCCGTCGCGCAGTTCTTTTCCCTCCCTGTGCGGACCGTGGATCTCCTGGCTCTGGCCTCGGCCCAGCCGCGCTGCCTCACGCATTCGGAGCGGGCGCGGATCACGATGGGGTTCGGCTCCATCGCAGAAGGATGCGCCCTCGCGGCGCTCGGTCCGCAGGGGCGCCTTCTGGGTGCCCGGCTCGCGGGCGAGGGGGTGACCTGCGCCTTTGCCACGCGCGCGGGGCGGGTGTTCTCGCGATGACGGTGCATTTCATAGGGGCGGGTCCCGGCGCGCCCGATCTGATGACCTTGCGGGGGCGCGATCTTCTCGCGACCTGCCCGGTCTGTCTCTATGCGGGGTCGATCGTGCCGCCGGACGTTCTGTCGTTTTGCGGCGAGGGAACCCGGCTGGTCGATACGGCGCCGCTCTGTCTGGACGAAATCGAGGCACTCATGGTGGAGGCGCATGCACAGGGCGCGGATGTCGCCCGGCTGCATTCGGGCGATCTCTCCCTGTACAGCGCCGTTGCGGAACAGATCAGGCGGCTGGAAGCGCGTGGCATTCCCTATAGCCTGACCCCTGGCGTGCCTGCCTATGCCGCTGCTGCCGCGCGGATCGGACGGGAGCTGACGGTTCCCGGTCTCGCCCAGAGCATCGTGCTGACCCGTCTCTCCGGACGTGCCTCTCCGATGCCGGAGAAGGAAACGCTCGAGGCGTTCGCTGCGACCGGGGCGACACTCGCCTTGCATCTGGCCATACACAGGCTCGACGAGCTCGTAGAGCGGCTCGTCCCGTTTTATGGCGTATCCTGCCCTGTCGTGATCGCTGCACGTGTCAGCTGGCCGGACGAACTGATCGTCCGAAGCACGCTGGGCGCGGTAAGCGCAGATATGGCGGGGGAAGGCGTGACCCGCACGGCGCTCGTTCTCGTCGGGCCGGCCCTGGATACGGAGGCGTTTCGCGAGAGTGCCCTGTACGATGCGGGATATCAGAGGCAGTTTCGTACGCGGTCCTGAGTGGAGCGCATGGCGTCGGCCCGATAGGGGGCAAAACGCGCTGCGGGGTGGCCGCTTTCAGCTCGCCGCATGCCTCGAGCCCGTTGCGCGTGCAGGCGTCGCGCTGCGCTCGGTGCGTGTATTGGACTGTTTATGCACCTGACGTTCCATCCATTTCTGCGCAGTCAGCTTGTATTCGGGTTTCAGCGCCCGGTAGAGCTGGATGAGATCGTTCTCGTCGGGCGAGAGGATCGCCGGAATGTCTTCCTCGATCATGCCGGTCAGGAAGGCCTCGGTCGAGACACCGAAGAGGTCGGCCAGTTTCGGGATATATTTGCGCAGGCTGCCGACGCGTCCGGTTTCCCAGAAGGCGACGGCCGAACGCGAGACCCCGAGGGCATCGGCCAGTTGCTGCTGGCTCATGCCCTGGCTTTTGCGGAGCATGGCGATGCGACGCGTGAGGGCGGTGCTGGGCGAAAGGCCTCCCGGGGTGGTGACGGACATGTTTCTCGGGTCTCTGGACTGTCACGGAAAACGGGCGAATAAGTATTCACCCTAGCAAGTCTGCGCCGCAATTTCCAGAACCTGCTTCGAAAACCGGATTCCGGCAAGAAATCAGCCCCCCGGAACCGCTCCCCCGGTATTCCGCAGGCTGTTTCCCGCCGGTCGCGTTTCGCCCGTGGCTTTCCTGCCCGCAATGTTCCGGACGAAGGCTGTCAGCGGCGCGGAGGCGCCGGGCAAGCCCTGTACGAAGCCGGATCCGCATCCCATATGCGAAGGGACCCGGACACATCCGACGAAAAAGGACTTCCCCGATGATCGAACCAAGGCCTCTCGCTTCGCTGGGTCGTGCAGATCTCGGCTGGCTGCGCGCCACCTATCATTTTTCCTTTGCAGAGTATCGCGCGCCCGAGAGGATGGGCTGGGGGGCGCTGCGCGTCTGGAATGATGACGAAATCGCGCCGGATGCCGGTTTTCCGGCCCATCCGCATCGCGACATGGAGATCATCACCTATGTTCGCCGGGGCGCCATCACCCATCGCGACTCTCTGGGCAATGAGGGGCGCACCGGTGCCGGGCAGGTTCAGGTGATGTCCGCCGGGAGCGGCATCATCCATAGCGAGCTCAATCTGGAGCGCGAGCCCACGACATTGTTCCAGATATGGATCCTGCCCGACCGGCGCGGCCATGCGCCCTCATGGGGGAGCCGTCCGTTTCCGGTTCGGGCGCGGGAAGGCCGGCTCGTCACTCTGGCATCGGGCATGGAGGAAGAGGAAGACGCGCTGCCCATCAATGCCCGTGCCAGGGTTCGGGCGACGACATTGCAGCAGGGGCAGTCGGTTGCGTGGGCGTTTTCCCCCGGGTGGAGCGGCTATGCCGTTCTTGCCTCGGGTCGTGCCAGTTTCGGACCCTTCGCGCTCGAGGCAAGAGACGGCGTCGCGGTGCGCGACGAAGCCTCTGTGACCGTCCATGCCCTGGCAGATGCGGAGATCGTTTTCGTCGAAACCGCTCCCTGAGCGGTCGCCGATCCGGAAAAAGACTTCCTCAACCCCTCCCCCCCAGGGTATGGGAGGAGAATGACCCAGACGCGCCCCGGACCGACCGACACCCTAGACCACGAGCCGCGCCAACGGCCCACCCGCAGGCCGGGCCGCGGGGGCAGTCACGGGCCCAGCCACGGGGCCAGTCACGAGCCCAGTCACGGGTCCGACCATGGGGCCAGTCACAAACCCAGCCACAGAAATGTGACGATCCGTCTGAAACAGGCTCACGGTCATCTTGCGACAATTCTCGAGATGATCGAGTCCGACCGGAGCTGCGCCGATCTGGCCCAGCAGATCCAGGCGGTCGAGAACACCATCCGCAACGCAAAGCGTCGTCTGATCCGCGATCATGTCGAGCATTGCATCGTCGAGGCGCTGGCCGATGGCGGTCTCAGCAAGGAGCATGCGCTGGAGGAATTCAGCCATTTCGCCAGATATCTCTGATGCGTAAGGTGGCCTTTCTCTTCGCTTCGCACATGGCGTTCCGTTCCCTCGCTGCGACAGGCGTCATCATCGGCTGTGCGGTTCTGGCAGGGGCGCCGGCAGCCAGGGGGGAAGACACGTGGCGCCATGTCTATGAGCTGCCGCTGGAAGCCCAGACCAACGCAAGGACGTCGTTCGCGACCGTGCGTCGCGATACGCTGATCCGGGGTATCGGGGCGATGGCCCGGGTGGATGCGGATACGAGCCGCGTCATCGTCATCCGTCCGGCGGGCAGCGGAAAGGTGACCGACGTGCATGTCACGCCGGGCGCCCGTGTCAGAAAGGGGCAGAGCCTCGTCAGCTACACCGATCACTCCCTTCATGAACTGCATCTCCAGTATGCCCAGATGCAGGCGGCGCTCGATTCCGCGCGTGCAGGCGCTCTCGAGGCGGAGCAGCTCTACAAGCGCGGTCTGGCCTTGGCGGGCAGTGCCGTATCGACCGGGGAACTGCAGAAACGGCGCATGATTCTCGAGCAGCAGCGCGGTCTGGTTGCGGCACGAAAGGCGGATCTCGAGACGCTGGAGCATCGCAGGACCGAGGAATTCACCTCCGTGACAGAGCGGATCGTGGAGGACGAGGCATCGGATCTCGTTTCTCCCGTCGATGGTGTCGTCCAGTCCGTCAACAGCGCTGTGGCCTCGGACATCACGGCAGGAGACAAGGTGGTGACGATCGTCGATCTCTCCCGTCTCTGGCTGGTGGCCGATCTCTCTCCCGACGATGCATCCCGGATAGATCCGGGCGACAGGGCCGTCTTCCGCCCGAGTGGCCAGGGGGGTGGGTCTGGCGGCGAATCGGAGAGCGGACCAAGGGATGCCGGGAAAAATGCCGGGAACAATGCCGGGAGAGATACCGGGGATGATCCGGCGATGGATAATACGGCGATCGTCGCGCGGGTCGATACGATCGAAGGTCTTGCCGATCCTGCGACAGGTCTGGTGCGCGTCGTCTGCGTTCTCGACCATCCGCCTCCGCGGTTGCGTCCGGGCATGATGCTCGATGCCAGATTCGAGACCGGGAGTGGCGCCCGGGGGCTGATCGTCCCGCAGGCTGCCCTGCAGGAAATCGACGGCCAGACCGTTGTCTTCCTGCGTCGCTCGCCAACGCGTTTCGTGCCGGTCGTGGTGCAGGAACTTGCCGGGAACGACGAGGAAGCGGCGGTGAGCGGTGCCCTGCAGGCGGGAGACGTCGTGATGGCGCAAGGGAGCTTCGTTCTCAAATCCATGGCCCTTCTGGGCTCCCTGGCATCGGACTGAGATCTGCCCATGTGGATGGCCCTGCAGAAAAACAGGCTCGCCGTGCTCGGTCTGGCTCTTCTGTGCGTGCTTGCCGGTCTGCTGGCGGTTCCGGGGCTGCCGGTCGAGCCGGTTCCCGATATCTCGCCCAGACAGGTGCTCGTGTCGGTGACGGCGCCCGGGCTTGCGACCGAGGAGGTCGAGAAGGAGATCACCTTTCCGATCGAGTCCAGTCTTACCGGCCTGCCCGGGCTGATCGATCTGCGTTCCGTATCGAGAAACGGCGTTTCGGTCGTCTATCTGCAATTCGAGGACGGCTCGGATATCGATCTCGACCGTAGCCGGGTCAGTGAGCGCCTCCAGCGCGCGCGCGCGGCCATCGTTCCGCCCGTGACCGTCACGATGGGGCCGCTCGCGACCGGAATGGGCGAGATCATGCAGATCGAGATCAGGGGCGATTCCCGGTATTCTCCCCTCGCGCTCAATCGTCTCATGACCTGGTCCGTCGCGCCGCAGCTGCGTCTCGTTCCCGGGGTGGCCGATGTCAATGTCAATGGCGGCGCCGAGGAGACCTATCTGCTCACGATCGATCCGGCCCGGCTGCGCAGCCATAACGTGAGCCTCGAGACGGTCTATGCGGCGATCGAGCGTGACAATGCCGCTTCGGGCGGTGGCTGGATCGCCCATCAGGCGGAGCAGCGGGTCGTGGTCGGGCGGGCGCTGATCGGGTCTCTTGCGGCATTCGGTGCGATCCCTGTCGCAAACGGTCCCGATGGCAGCACCATACGCCTGCGCGATCTGGGGCGGGTTTCCCTGGGGGGACGCCAGCGTCTGGGTGCTGTGACGCGCGACGGAAAGGGAGAGATCGTCAACGGCGTCGTGCTGATGCAGGAGGGGGCCAGTTCGAACGCCGTTCTCGCTTCGATCGCAAGGGCACTCCCCGCGATAGAAAAGCAGCTCCCTCCCGGCGTCACGCTCAGACAGCTCTACAGTCGCGCCACGCTGACGGACGAAACGATCCGGACGATCAGGGAAAATCTCGCCCTCGGCGCGGTTCTCGTCTTTCTGACCCTTCTGGTCGTGATCGGGGACTGGCGCGCGGCGCTCGTCATCATCTCGGTCATCCCGGTCTCGCTTGTCATGGCCTTCGTCGGGATGCGGTTTTTCGGGATTTCGGCAAATCTGCTCAGTCTCGGGGCAATCGATTTCGGCATGATCGTCGATGGCTCTCTCGTGATCGTGGAGCACATGATGGTCGAGCGTGCCCGGGACGGGGGGCGCCGCTCCATGACGGAGCTGGCGGTGAGGACCGTGCGCCTCGTGTCGCGGCCCGTCATCTTCGCGGTGCTGGTCATCATCGTGGTGTATCTGCCGGTCCTGACCCTCGAAGGGGTGGAAGGACGCATGTTCCGCCCCATGGCTCAGACCATCATCATGGGATTGCTGGTCTCGCTGACCTATTGTTTCGTCGTCGTGCCGGTCCTGTCGGCCCTCCTGCTGCGGGGGCGAGGCGACGACAGGGAAACCCGTTTTGTGCGGCTGTGTCGCCGTTTCTACGAGCCGGCTCTCGTCTGGTGCGGGCGCCATGCCCGGGCGGTCTTCGGCGCGACCGGCCTTCTCATGGGGGTGGCGTTGTTCCTTGCGGCAGATCTGGGAGGGGAATTCGTCCCCCAGCTCGAGGAAGGCGCTCTGGTCGTGAGCGCGATGCGTCTGCCCAGCGCCTCTCTGCCGACGGTGCTGGCATCGGTCACGGCGGAGGAGAGGATTCTCAGGCAGTTTCCCGAAGTCGAAACCGTGGTCAGCAACACGGGTACCGCTGCGATCCCGACCGATCCCATGGGCGTTGGAGAGACGGACAGCTTCGTCTTCCTCAAGCCGCGATCGACGTGGCGCGCGGGCATGACGCAGGCACGTCTCGTTGACGAGATGAATGCGAAACTGACGCATGACATGCCCGATGCCGCCTATTCATGGACCCAGCCCATCGAGATGAGAATGGACGATCTGTTATCCGGCGTCCGGACCCAGCTTGCGATCTCCATCTATGGAGACGATCTCCCGGTGCTCGATACCCTTGCGGCACAGGTCGTGCAGGCCGTCTCAGGCGTACGCGGAGCGGCCGATGTCGCCAGACAGGGCGAGGGAACGGTTCCCTATCTCCATATCGACGTCGATCGGGACGCGGCAGGCCGGTTCGACATAGCGGTGCCGGAGATACTGGCCACGATCGAGGCCATCGGTGGGCATATCGGACGGCCAGTCATTCTCGACAATGCCCTGATTCCGACCCAGATCCGTTTTCCGTCAGCCGTCTCCCGGTCTATCGACCGGATCGGCCGGTTGCAGCTGCGACGACAGGACGGCAAGGGATGGGCGCTCCTGAAGGATGTGACGCGGATCCGCCTCGATCAGGGGCCGTCACGCATCGATCGTGACGGATTGCATCGGCGTGTCGTCGTGCAGGCCAATATACGGGGGCGGGATGTCAGTTCCTTCGTCGCCGAGGCGCGCCGAAAGGTGTCGGCGATCGCTCTGCCGCCGGGATATCGTCTTGCCTGGTCGGGACAGTTCCGCAACCTGCAGACGGCCATGGCGCGGCTCGAGCGCGTCGTTCCGGTCGCGCTGACGCTTATCTTCGTGCTGCTGGTTGCCGCACTCGGATCGCCCAGGGCGGCTGGTCTCGTCTTCTGCAACCTGCCCGTGGCGGCGATGGGAGGCGTTTTCGCGCTGGCGCTGCGCGGGCTCCCTTTCAGCATCGCGGCAGGTATCGGCTTCATTGCCCTGTTCGGGGTCGCCATTCTGAACGGGGTCGTTCTACTCAGTCAGATCGGCACGTTTCGCGCGGCAGGATCGAGTGCGGCAGAGGCCGCCTTTGCGGCGGCGCGAAGCCGTTTCCGTCCGGTTCTCGCCACGGCCTCAGTTGCTAGTCTCGGCTTTTTCCCGATGGCATTTTCGGGCAGTGCCGGGGCGGAGGTCGAACGGCCGCTCGCCACGGTCGTGATCGGTGGGCTGGTGAGTTCGACCGCCCTGACGCTTTTCGTATTGCCCGTGCTTTACGCACGGCTCTTCGGCGGAAGCGGGGCCATACGCGGTTCCGGAACCGGCGGATCCCGGAAGCCGGAATGATCGGCACGATGCGATTCCCGGGGAAGCTGTGGGCGCGCAGGCGGAGTTAGGGAAGGGGATGAGATTGCGGATCGGGGCGCAATCGCCCCGTCCGTCAGCGTCGTTCAGCCTTCCTTGTAGAAAGCGCAGAGCTTGTTGCCGTCCGGGTCGCGGAGATAGGCGAGATGGAGCGTACCCATTGCGGTTTCGCGCGGGCCCGGCGGTGCCTCGATGGGGGTGCCGCCATGTGCCGCTCCCGCCTCGTACCAGGCTTTTACGGCCTCGGGGGAGGAGGCGAGAAAGCCGATCGTGCCGCCATTGGCACCTGTTGCGGGTTTGCCGTCGATCGGCTTCGTGATGATGAAACGGCCGCCGTCATGGCTGTAGAACAGACGTCCCTTGGGGTCCGGCGTTGCCGGAGGACAGCCGAGCGCACCGAGCGCGGCGTCGTAGAAGGTCTTTGAGCGTTCGAGGTCGTTGCTTCCGAGCATTACGTGGCTGAACATCCGAATTCCTCTCTATGGGCGGTGTGTCGCGTCAGGAAGGTCGGGCCTGGCAATGCGGGTGTCAATCCCTGCCCGTCAGCCCGGCGCATCCGAAGCTGCATCCGACGATGCAGCGTGCGTTGAGGTTCATGATGCGCTCCCGGGGCAAGGCCCCCCGGGTGAGACATCCGGTGGCACCCGGGGCGCGTTACTGGCGCATTGCAGGCGCAGTACGGAGGCGCAGTGGTGAGGTGCAGACAGGCCGGGCCCCGTTTCCATGAAGGCCGAACCGGCCCGGGAGGATGTCGCTCCCGGAAGGAGAGACCGCTCCCAGAGGCTGGCGCTCAGAGGCTGGCGCGTCTCAGAGGCTGGCGCTGACGCGGCCGAAATAATAGCCCCCGGTAAAGGGAACCTGGTTGGAGAACTGGTCGTACATCGAGCCGCCTGCCGGGACCAGAACGCCGGGAAGACGACGCGGGCGCACATTGAACACGTTGTTTACGCCGAGGCTTGCATGGATCCGGGAGGTGATCCTGTAGCCGATCTCGATATCCGTGAGCCAGCGCGGGGTGTTCTTGAACTGTCCGAAACAGCTGTTCGAATAGCGCAGGGCGCCGCCCTTCTCGCAGCGTGCCGATGCCGGTGTCCAGTCCTGATAGGTCATCATGTTGGTGGTTTCGCCGTAGCGGGTCTGACGCAGGTTGATGTCCCATTTCCCGACGGTCCAGAGCGCATTCAGGATGATCTTGCTGCGTGGGGTCGCCGTGGTGATATAGCCGATGGTCTGCTCGTTCAGCAGAGGTCTGCCGAGGGTCGAGAGACCGTTATGATGCAGGCGCGTCCGGTTGAGGTTGAGAGCCCCGGTAAGCGCAAGATTGCCGTAGCTGTGCATGCGAACCAGATAATCCGCCTTGATATCGAGGCCCTGCGTTCGCGTGCTGGCGCCGTTGGAAAGGAAATAGGCCGAGGATGCGGCTGCATTCGTTGCAGTCGGCGAGACGTCGAACCCGAAGGAGCGTATGGCGTCCAGAGCCTGCGGCCCGCGTATCGTGCCGCCCTGGACGATGCGATCGCGCAGGTTGATCTGATAGACGTCGGCCTCGACATGGAACCCGCGTACCGGCTCCATCGTGAAACCTGCGCTCGCATTGACAGAGCGCTCCGGCTTGAGACCCTGCGCCCCGAGGGAGCGCGCGGCATCGGACTGGACGGGAAGCTGCCCGCCGACGCTGCCGGTTCCCGCATAGATGTTGAGTCGGCTGAAATGGGATTCCTGGAGGGTTGGCGCACGGAAGCCGTTCGCGATCGTGCCGCGCAGCGCGAAGCGGTTGGTGAAATCGTATCGTGCCGAGATCTTTCCGTTCTCGGTATTTTCCGTGTCCGTATAGTATTCGTACCGTCCGGCAACATCGATCGAGAGTTTCCGCGTCGGCCGGAAGGTGGCATCGACATAGGCCGAATAGATATTGCGATACCATGTTCCCGCCGATTGGGGAGGGATGCCGGCATGTTCGACCGGGCCGCCATCGAGATAGGATTCCGGGTTGCCCGATACGATCTGATAGGAGTCGAGGCGGTGTTCGCCGCCGAAAGCGAGGCTGACCGGCATGGTCCATATCTTCAGACCCCGGCGCAGATCGAGATTATTGGTCCATTGCGTGTTTTTCTGGGTATAGTCCCAGAACTTGCTCGGCGAGTATCCGGTGCGGGCCAGCTGCCCCAGATTCACGACGTCACGAATGCTGATGCGTGAATTGTCGCCGCCATAGACGCTGGAGAGGTTCCAGTCGAAGCCGAAGAGATCCTCTCCCTTCAGGCCGAGCTCGGCTGCATAATCCAGCTCGTCATCGGCTGTGATCGGGCGCAGTTCCTCGATACCGGCGGCGGGGACGATATAGGGAAATTTATAGGCGCGCATTTCCGCGTGGCGATAGGCCAGCGTGGCCTGCCCGTAGAGCTCGACGCCCTCGGCAAGGGGTTTGCCGAAATTCAGGGCAAAGGTCTCACGCGTTTCCTTCGGGGTGCTCAGATAGTCTGTCTTTCGTCCCCGCCAGCTCTCGGAGCCGGGTCTGACGCCCACGAAATAGTTCTTCGTATCGGCGCCCGCAGGCCAGGCACCGAGCAAAGCGTGATCGGGACCCCAGGCGATCGCATGTTCGGTGTGATAGAACTGCGCGCCCAGATGAACGAACCCGTCCTTGCCGAGCTTGAAACCCCCATCGGCATCGAGTTGATACTGCACGCCATTGCCGAGATAGGCATTTGCGCCACCCTGACCGCTGAGCGACAGGCCGTGATCCTTCTTCTTGGTGATGATGTTCACCACGCCGGCAATCGCGTCCGAGCCGTACATGGCCGCTGCGCCATCCTCGAGTACCTCGATATGATCGATCATGTTTCCGGCGAGCATGTTGAGATCGACACCGGAGGAGGCAAATTGCGGCCCGGGTTTCTGGACGATATTGGCCGTCGAATGGCGGCGCTTTCCGTCCACGAGCACGAGCGTCTCATTCGGGCCGAGCCCGCGCATCTGCACGGAGGAAACGAGCGAGTTCGTGTTGGAACCGCGCGCGCTCATGGTGATCGACGGATAGGTGCGGGTGAGGGCGTTCGACACATTGAGTTCGCCCGTGCGCTCGAGAGTCTTGGCAGAGATCACGACCACGGGGCTGATGCTCTGCCGGGCCTTTACGTGGCTCTCGCGCGTGCCGGTCACGATCACCTGCTCGGCATCGCCCGTCGATTTGAAGAACTTGTTCTGCTTTGTCATGGCCGTCGTCTTGTCGGCCCTTTTCTGATGCAGATCCTCCGGAGCGCCCGTGACGCCGGTTTCCGCGCGGGCTTCGGCCCGGGCCCTGTCGCCGAGAGCGGGGGTGATCGCCGTGGTGGCAACAAGGAACAGTACTGATTTTCTCACCGGTCTCTCCGACACATATGGTCATGGATGCAGCGGAAAATCGTTATTGCGCCGGTAAGGGTAAAGTTAAGCTTTTATGTAATCGTGTCGTTATCGGTCTGGAATATTTCACAATATATAAACATCATATTGTGAAATAAGACGAAGATCGGGAGACGACGGCCGGGCCTTTGATCGGCAACGGAATTTTCCCGTTTATCGCATTCGTAACGGTCCCGAAGTGAGACGGAGCCCGTCGGTCGGGCAGAGGAGATTTTCGTGATTGCAAGGACGATTCCAGGCGTGGCTCGGGATGCGACCCGGTATCCCAGTGAGACAGCGAAGCACCGAAGGCACTGAAGGCACGGGCGGCAGCGAAGGCACGGGGCGATGCGAAGGGCCTGAGCGACAGGAGCCTCATTTTCCCTGATCCTTGCGTCTCGCCGCGAAAAGCCGCCCGGCGCGATCTCCGGACCAGCGACCGGTCCGGCGCCAGAAACGGGCTTCCACCATCATCGCCCGGGCGACGATCCTCGGAACGCCCATGCTCTGGAGTCGTTCGCTGTCCCCCGTCTCGCTGAAGGCGATCTTCAGAATGCCGATCAGCAACAGGAATTCGATCGCTCCCGCCAGCGCACCTCCCATCGCTCTCAGAGGATGCAGATAGAGCAGGAGAAACCGTTCGTCTTTCGGCACGATACGCTCGCAGATCCAGATACCGAGGCAGGATAGCAGGCATGTTCTGAACAGGATTTTCCTGCAAGAGGCCGGGCGGTAGCACGAAACGAACATGACCGGCATGAGCAGGCACCAGCACAGGAGCGCGTCGGTTTCCCGATATCGGGTATCGAAAACCGGGGCGGGCGAGATATATCCGATCGAAAAGATTGCGATAACAGAAGAAAAAACAGGAACGAACCAGTGCCGGGAGAGGATTCTCGTCATGAAATCTACAGTGATTTTTTTTCGAATGACGATATCTTTGCAGAGCATCGCCAGGACAACCAGAATAATCTCTTCTGTCTCGTTCAGATGTCCCTGTTGTCGCCGGAATTCCGTGCGCGTTTCGCTGTCGTGCCGGTAGCGTGAGGATGCCCGGAAAACGCCGCCTCGGGGTCATGATCGTCGATACGATTTGCAAACTGTGTCAGGATGTGAATTGATATACTATATCATTCACTCCGGAGAGAAGTTCCTGCATGTCCCGGTCTCCCCTGTTATTGTCCACGGCCCTTCTTTCGGCTCTCGTCTTCGCGTCTTCCTCACGCGCGGATGAGGGGATGTGGACATTCGATCATCTGCCCAGGGCTGCACTCCAGAAGCACTATGGCTTCACGCCGGACCCGGCCTGGATCGAGCACGTCGTTCAGTCCTCGGCGCGTCTGGCGGAAGGATGTTCCGCCTCGTTCGTCTCGGCTGACGGTCTCGTCATGACCAATCACCACTGCGCCAATGCCTGCCTCTCGGCTTTGTCGGACGGGGGACATGACTATTTCCGCGACGGGTTCTACACGAAGGATCCCGCCGAGGAACGTCAATGCCCCGGGATGGAGCTCGACCGTCTGGACAGCATGAAAGATGTCTCGCAGGCGGTGGCCGATGCGACGAAAAACCGTGAGGGCGCGGCTTATGCATCCGCGATGCAGGAGGTCGAAAGCCGTCTGACCCATGACTGCGTGGGCAATGATTCCGAGCATTGGCGTTGCGATATGGTCGCGCTCTATCACGGTGGGCAAACGGCCCTGTATCGCTATCGCCGCTACAAGGATGTGCGGATCGTCATGGCACCCGAACAGGGCATCGCCTTCTTCGGTGGAGATCCGGATAATTTCGATTATCCCCGATACGATATCGATCTCTCCATGTTGCGGGTCTATGAGAACGGAAAGCCGGTCCACACACCTTACCTCCAGATCGACCCGGCAGGGCCGAAAGCGGGCGAGCTCGTCTTCACTTCCGGAAATCCCGGTCGCACGCAGCGCGGTTTGCCCGCCGCTGCGCTCGCGTTCCAGCGCGATGTCGCAAATCCCGCGATCATCGCGGCGCTTTCCGTGCGGGAAGGTATGCTCTGGCAATATGGCCGCGAGAGCGCGGAGCACGCCAAGCAGGCCGAAAATCCCCTGTTCGGCATACAGAACGGGCTGAAATCCTATTCGGGCACGCAGGCGGCCCTGCAATCGGGCGATATCGTCGCAAGGCGCGAGGAAGAGGACAAGGCGCTCCAGTCATGGATCGATGCGGCTCCGGACCGGAAGGCAGAATATGGAACACCTTTCGAGACCGTTGCGAAAGCCATCGCGCTCGAGAAGGACATCTTCGCCCGCAATCTCGCGCTCGGCCTCGTTTTCCGCGGGCTCCCGGCCCATGCCATGACCCTGGTCGAGGCCGCGCATGAGCGCGCGCAACCCGATGCGCGTCGTCACAGCGGTTTTCACGATTCCCAGCTCGGCGAGATCGAAACGAGGCTGGCCGCGAAAGAGCCGGTCTATCCCGAGCTCGAGACGGCCAGCCTCGCCCTGTCCCTGACCGGTATGCGTCAGAGTCTGGGCGAGGACGATCCTCTCGTCCGGAATGCACTGGGCAAGAGCAGCCCCGATAGGGTTGCCGCCCATCTGATCCGCTCATCCGGCCTGTCCGACCCGCAGAAGAGACTGGCCCTGTGGAAGGGCGGTCTCAAGGCGATCGAGGCCTCTTCGGACCCGATGATCGTTTTCGCAAGGACGCTCTATCCGGCTTACGAAAAGCTGCGGGAGACGATGCGCAACGAGGTTACGTCTCCCTTGCACAAGGCCCAGGGCGATATTGCGCGCGCCCGCTTCGCCAAGGCGAAAAAGGAGGGAAAGCAAGACGGTCTCTATCCTGATGCCACGTTCTCGCCGCGGCTGTCCTACGGAACAGTCAAGGGCTGGCGCAAGAATGGCGTGGAGGTCGCACCATTCACCGATTTCGCGGGGATGTATCGTCATGCCACGGGCAGCGAGCCATTCGCGCTTCCCGAACGCTGGCTCGATGCGAAGCCGCGTCTCGATCTTTCGACCCATCTCGACTTCGTTTCCACGAACGATATCGTGGGCGGCAATTCAGGATCGCCCGTGCTCGACCGCAAGGGCCACGCTGTGGGTCTGATTTTCGACGGCAATCTGCCCAGCCTGGCAGGGACGCTCTATTACGATATCGCCAGCAATCGCGCCGTTGCGACGGATACCAGCGCGATCGTTGCGGCGCTCAGGGATGTCTATGACGAGCCCGCTCTCGCCCGGGAATTGTCGCAGGGTCATCGCTGACCCGCATGGCCGACCCGGGACAGAAAGCAATGTCCCGGGTCCGGTCCCGGTCCGGATGGAACCGGGGAAGATCAGATGACGGGAGTCCCGCCGGTCACGGCGATATTTGCGCCGGAAATATAGCTCGCCTCATCGCTGGCGAGCATCACATAGGGCGCGATCAGCTCGACGGGCTGACCCGGACGACCGAGCGGCGTTCCGGCTCCGAATTCATGGACGTGATCGCCATGCATCGTGGCGGGAATGAGTGGGGTCCAGATCGGCCCCGGCGCCACGGTGTTCGAGCGGATTCCCTTCTCGCCGAGAAGCTGGGCAAGCCCGCCACTGAAGTTCAGAATGGCCGATTTCGTGGCCGAATAGGCCAGAAGACGCGGCTTGGGGCTGTCGGCATTGACGGAGATGGTATGGATCAGGGAGCCACCGCGCGGCATATGGGGAACGACATTGCGCGTCAGGCGGAAGGTGGCCCCGATATTGGTCGCGAACGTATCGTCCCACTCGTCTTCGGAGATTTCTTCCAGAGACAGGCGCTCAACCTGGAACGCGGCATTGTTGACGAGAACATCGATCCGACCGAAGGTCTCGACCGTCTTGTCGACGATGGCGCGGCAGGTTTCGCGGCTTTTCAGATCGCCGGGAAGAAGCAGCGCACGACGTCCCGCTTTCTCGATCCAGGATGCGGTCTCTCGCGCGTCCTCTTCCTCCTCGAGATAGGAGATCGCGACATCGGCACCCTCGCGGGCGAAGCCGATGGCTACCGCACGACCGATTCCGGAATCGCCGCCGGTGATCAGGGCGATCTTGCCCTCGAGGCGGCCCGACCCCCGATATCGCGTCTCCCCGTGATCGGGCAGGGGGGTCATGGCGTCGGTAAGCCCCGGGATATGGTCCTGGAGTTTCGTGTCGAAGGGAGGCTTCGGAAAATCGGTCATGCGTATCACCGCTGGCTGGAAGAGGACGGGAAATCGGGGCCTCCGTATCGCGGTCTGTGGACCGTATCCGGGGGCGCTTCTCGCAGGGCACCGTGCCATCGGCAAAATGGCAGGGCCGGGCGTTGCGTGGCGGGCGGGGATCGGACGAACGGGGCACGAGGCCCCGCTTGCCCGATCGCTCCGCCGTCAGGCCATGCGGATCAGCTTGTGGTTCACGAATTCCTGGATACCCATGAAGGAGAGCTCGCGGCCGTAACCGGAGTTCTTCACACCGCCGAAAGGCAGCTCGGGCGATGTGCCGGTAATGTCGTTGACGAACACCATGCCGGTCTCGATCTGTTCGGCAATCCTGCGTCCGCGCTCGGGATTGCTGGTATGGACCGAGCCACCGAGCCCGAAGGGAGAGTCGTTGGCGAGCGCGACCGCTTCCGCTTCGTTCCCGACAGGATAGACGATGGCCACCGGACCGAAGATCTCCTCGTAGAAGACCGGATTGTCCTTGGTCACGCCGGTCAGAAGCCCGGCCTGCATGAAGAACCCGTCCCGCTCGAGCCTCTTGCCGCCGGTGACGAGCTCGGCACCGTGCGAGACGGCTTTTTCCACCTGGCTCAGGGCCAGTTTCATCGCGTTCTCGCTGCTCATGGGGCCGTGGGTGGTGCCCTGGTCGAGCGGGTCGCCGTACTGGAACTCCTTCAGCGCATCGGACAGGCGACGCACGAATTCGTCTGCGAGGGAGTCGTGCACGATCATGCGCTTGGAGGCGGTGCAGACCTGTCCGTTATTGGACATGCGTCCTGCGACGGCTCTGGGGATCACCTCGTCGAGATCGGCATCGTCCAGCACGATGAAGGGATCGGATCCGCCAAGCTCCAGCGTCGTCTTCTTCAGGGACTTGCCCGCGGCGGCCGCCACGGCGCTGCCTGCGCGCTCGCTTCCGGTCAGGGCGACACCGCGCACCTCGTCCCGGGCGATGAGCGCATCCGATACCTCGTTCTCGATGAAAAGGTTCGTCCAGGCGCCCTCTGGCGCACCCGCTTCACGGAACAGGGCTTCGAAGGCCAGAGCGCATTGCGGCACGCCCGGAGCGTGTTTTGCAAGCACGACATTTCCGGCCATGAGGTTTGGCGCGGCAACGCGGGCGAGCTGGTAATACGGGAAGTTCCAGGGTTCGACGCAATAGATGACGCCGAGCGACTGGCTCACCACGGTCGCACGGCCCGTTTCCACCTCGATCTCGCGCGGTGCGAGGAATTTTTCCGCGTTCCGGGCGTAATAGGCGAGGATCTGCGCGGAAAGTCGCGTCTCGGCGACAGCCTCCGAAAGAACCTTGCCCATTTCGATCGAGATCAGCCGGGCGTATTTCTCGGCATTCTGTTCGAGGATATCGGCCGCCTTCGCGACGATTGCGCGCCGTTCGGCGAAGCTGCGATGACGCCAGTCCTCGGACCAGAAGCGATGGGCAGCCTCGAGTTTCTCGAAAGCCTGGGCCTGGCTATGCAGCTCGAATTCACGCTCCGTCTTTCCGGTCGACGGGTTGATCGTGCGGTAGAGGCTCATGGTTCTGTCTCCTGTTCGGCTCACGTTCCACGCAGAGGTGGAGGCTTCGCGGGTTACAAGGCACGACCGCGCCCCGGGTTGCGTCGAAACCGGGATCGCTCTGAAAATCGCGGGCAGGATCCGGGCGACAGGATTTCTGCCTTCGGGCCGGGCGGCGCGAGACCGCGTGGTCCGGGGGCGACAAGGCGGCATGGCCGGGGAGACGGAAGGCTTTCGTTTTTCTGCGGCAGCCGCTACCCCGGTCGGGATCGAAGGTCTCGCGCGAGCGAGCGTGAAAGGGAATGCCGGAACGTCTCGCGTTCATTCGCGACAAGAGGCGGAGGCGGCAGCTGCCCCCGCAACTGTAAGCGGTGAGCCATCATGCAAAAACCACTATCCCCTGCAGCGGGACGGGAAGGGGCACGATGGCGAGGATCCGTGAGCCAGGAGACCTGCCTTCGTCGCGCGAACCTGTCCGGGCGGGGTGAACCGGCATAATGGAGAGACGATCATGATCCGCATTTCCCGTTCCCCGGCGCCCTGCATACCGGCGCCCTGCATACAGGTGCCCTGTATACCGGTGCTCTGCATACCTGCGTCCTGCATACCGGCATCCCGTGCGCGTATGCCCCGTTTCCGTGCGCCCCGCTTCCGTGCGTTTTGGTTCCGTGCGCCCGGTTTCCCGGCTTCCGGCGAATTCCGCGCCCCGGAGGGACGTCGATGAGCGGTGAGGCCCGTATCCCGTCGCGCCTGCGGACGCGTGTCCTTGCCCTCGGAGGGGGATTGTTTGCGGTCAATCTCGGGTTGTGGGTATGGACCTTCCTCCTGTTTCGCGGTCACCCCCTTCTTCTGGGCAATGCGCTGCTCGCCTATGGTTTCGGGTTGAGACATGCCGTGGATGCCGATCATATCGCCTCCATCGACAACGTGACGCGCAAATTCGTGCAGATGGGCCGGATGCCGGTCCTGACCGGATTCTGGTTCGCCATCGGGCATTCCCTGATCGTCGTTCTGGCTGCACTCGGGACCGCCCTGCTGTCCCATGCGCTTCAGGATCGTTTCGGGGCATGGCGCGATATCGGGAGCGTGGCCAGCACGCTCGTCTCCGCGGGGTTTCTATTCGCTCTCGCCGTGACCAATTTCGTCGTTCTCTGCGGAGCCTGGAAGGCATATCGGGCGCTCCGGCAGGGGCGCTCCGTCGCGCAGATCGAGCAGGACGCCCTGGCACGCGGCGGCCTTCTGGCGCGCCTGCTGTCGCCGCTTTTCCGGCTCGTGACCAGAAGCTGGCATATGGTGCTGCTCGGTTTCCTGTTCGGGCTGGGCTTCGATACCGCAACAGAGGTCTCTCTGCTCGGGCTTTCGGCGTCGGAAGCCACGCGCGGCGTCTCGGTGGCGTCCATCATGATCTTCCCGGCGCTTTTCGCGGCCGGGATGGCGCTGATCGATACGGCGGACGGCGTGCTCATGCTCGGCGCCTATCGCTGGGCGTTCGTCGATCCGATGCGCAAGCTGCGCTACAATATCGCAATCACGCTGGTTTCGGTCATCGTCGCCGTCGGCATCGGCAGTATCGAGACGCTCCGTCTCCTCGGCGATCGGATCGGATTCAGCGGCGCGGCCTGGCGGGTCGTGATCGCCCTCAGCGACAGCTTCAACACGATCGGTTTCATCGTGATCGGCGTGTTCATTCTCGCCTGGGGCGCATCGCTGTTTCTGGCCCGGACGCGTCGCAAGGCGTCGGACTGAGCCCACCCCGCCAGCGAGACCGGGCGCGCGGTCCGCGCCGTCGCGTCTCTCGTCAGTTCTCCTGTGCGGAGATGGTCTTTTCGGATGGGTGCTGGCCGGGTTTGCGGCCACGCATCAGCCAGTAGACGATGCCCAGAGCGAGCACCGAAGCAGACAGGGCCAGCATCTCCATGACGTTGACGCCATTCAGATCCAGAACGATGAACTTGCGCACGGTGGCCATCATGCCGATGAGCAGCACCGAGCGCATACGCACGAGGCTGTGAGACGGCGTTTCCGGCTGGACGAGGATGGAATGCTTGAATTCCAGCGCGATCAGCACGGTAAAGCAGAGACCGAACAGCCCCTGCAGAATGACCGGGTCGGTCGGGGTCAGTCTGGCCGTGGCGATCATCGAGATAACGGCATAGAGCACGTGAACCAGGCCGAGCAGAGCGACTGCGGTCACGCAGAGCGTCAGGACCAGCATCGCGAATTCCTCGAAAAGATCGAAGAATCGCGCCAGTCGCGAAAATCCCGGAATGCTCCTGATCATGGGTCGTTCTTGGCTCCAAAAAACACGAAATCGTGATAATGGCGCCGAATTATATCAATCCGTCATGGGAGGGAAGCGCTCATCCTTCACGTCACGCGCCGTTTCCCCGCCCGGACCCGTCTCGCGCCGCAGCATATAGACATCCATCACCCAGCCGCGCTTTTCCTTGATGGCGCGGCGCGCCGTCTGGATGCTCGCGAAAACCTCGCATAACCGACCGGAGATCACGCGCTCGTCTCCGGTCCCGAGATTCGCTCCCCAGAGCACGGTAAGCTCGGTATTCGTCCGGAGCCGTTCGAGCGCGGCCCCGCTATCGAGCATGACGATGGCGCTTCCGAGATCGTCCGGCCACCCCCGGGCCAGAAGCCGCGCAGGCAGGATCGTGATCTTCTCTCCGATGGCGCCGAGCGTCGTTTTGTGGCGTGCGGCCAGGGTCTGGACGCTCGTGATTCCGGGAATGACCTCGAATGCGAAGGATACGCCCCGTCTCCGGACCGTCTCGATGATCCGTAACGTGCTGTCGAAAAGAGACGGATCGCCCCAGACCAGAAATGCCCCGCAGCCGTTTTCGGGCAAGGCCTCCACGATCATGGTCTCGAACCGGTCGGCGAGGGCGTCATGCCAGGCAGCGACCCGGGCACGATACTCCGCAATGCGCGCATCGCGTTGCGGCACATCGTAGCACACCCATCGATACCGGTCATGGGTCATGACCTGACGGCACAATGCCTCGCGAACGGCGCGCAGCCCGGCTTTTTCGCTTCCCTTGTCCGGCAGGAAAAAGATCCCGGCCCTGTTCATCGCCTTGACGGCCTGCAGGGTCAGCTGATCGGGATCTCCGGCGCCAATGCCGATGAGAAGAACGGTCTTCGTCATCCTCGCCTGTTTCTCCTTGCTCGATGTCCGGTGGGCCGGTCCCGCCCCGATCCCTGTCCGACGCGAACGCTCTAGGCGCGACACTTCGGAGAATCAATCCCGGTCCCGCCGGGGAAGCGCCCCGGATCGAGGGAGATTTCCGGCACAGGAATCCGGAACAGGAACTTGAAAACTGAATCGTTGGTCAGAATCATGTTGATTTGTTCTTCAGACGGACCGTATCGTCAAGGCAACGAAACACGAGAGGCCTGCTTGCGATGATGCCGGATATTGCCTGTGGCCGACTGACCGAATCGCAGCTCGAGCGGAATTTCTCCGACGCGCATCCCGGTCTGACCCGCGATCAGGCAGCGCTCGAGGCGGAGCGGTGTTTCTACTGTCACGACGCACCCTGTATCGAGGCCTGTCCGACCGGCATCGATATTCCACGTTTCATCAAGGCCATTGCCGTGGATAATCCCGGCGGCGCGGCCCGTATCATTCTGGACGCCAATATTCTCGGCGGGTCCTGTGCCCGTGTCTGTCCGACCGAGATATTATGCGAGCAACGATGCGTCCATACGGCCATCGAGTCCGGTCGGCCCGTAAGGATCGGAGCACTCCAGCGTCATGCGACGGACTGGCAGATGGAGCAGGACGATCATCCCTTCACCCGGGGGGAGCCGACAGGAAAGCGCATCGCCGTCGTGGGGGCGGGGCCTGCGGGGCTGGCCTGTGCGCATCGTCTCGCCATGCGCGGTCATGAGGTGGTCGTGTTCGATCGCCATGAAAGACCGGGCGGACTCAACCAGTACGGGGTCGCCGCCTACAAGCTTGCCGATGATTTCGCGCAAAGGGAGGTCGATTTCCTCATGGCGATCGGCGGGATCCGGTTCGAGGCTGGGTGTAGTCTGGGGCGCGATATCACGCTGGCATCGCTGCGCAACGCCTATGATGCCGTTTTTCTCGCGCTCGGTCTTGGCGGCGTGCGGGCGCTCGGCCTCGATAACGCGCAGAACCCTTCCGTGATCGATGCGGTCGCCTTCATCGAGGCGTTGCGATCCGCACCGTACCGGCAGGCGCGGGTCGGCAGGCGTGTCGTCGTCATAGGGGGCGGAAATACCGCAATCGACGCAGCGGTCCAGGCCAGATTGCTCGGCGCAGAGGAGGTCACTCTGGTCTATCGTCGCGGCACGGAGTCGATGTCGGCCACGCCGGAGGAACGGGACTGGGCACGGGTGAACGATGTCACCATCCGGGTCTGGGCACGCCCCGATCGCCTCCTGATCGAGAACGGAACGCTTCGGGGCGTGTCCTTCCTGCGCGGCAGGCCCGGTCCGGATGGCGCGCCGCTCTACGACCCGGAGGCAGGCTTCGTGCTCGAGGCCGACATGGTGCTCAAGGCGATCGGGCAATCCCTCCTCCCGCTTTCGCCGGAAGGGGAGATGCCGCGCGTGCAGGACGGGCGCATCGTCGTCACGCAGGGCGGGAGAACCACGCTGCCCGGGGTATATGCCGGCGGCGATTGCACGATCGGCGCGGATCTGACGGTCGTTGCGGTACGGGATGGGCGCGATGCCGCCGAATCCATTCATGCCGCCCTTGCCGGTGCGGTCCGCAATAACGGGCAGGATCCCGACGGGAAAGGAGCTGGCTCTCATGGCTGATCTGGGCATCGATTTCGCGGGGATCCGCGCCCCCAACCCTTTCTGGCTCGCCTCTGCGCCGCCCACCGACAAGGAATACAATGTCAGGCGGGCGTTCGAGGCCGGCTGGGGCGGCGTCGTCTGGAAGACGCTCGGCGAGGATCCGCCTGTCGTGAATCTGAGTTCGCGTTATGGCGGGCTGGCCTATGGGGGACGGCGCCTCATGGGGCTGAACAATATCGAGCTCATTTCGGATCGGCCGCTTGCAACGAATATAGCGGAGATAAAGCGGGTAAAGCGCGCCTATCCCGATCGCGCGCTCGTCGTGAGCCTCATGGTGCCATGCGAGGAATCGCGCTGGCAGGCCATTCTCCCTCTCATCGAGGAGACGGGGGCGGACGGGATCGAACTCAATTTCGGCTGTCCCCATGGTATGTCGGAGCGCAATATGGGGGCCGCGATCGGTCAGGTGCCCGACTATGTCGAGATGGTGACGCGATGGTGCAGGCAGAACACCCGTATGCCCGTCATCGTCAAGCTCACGCCGAATGTGACCGATATTCTCCAGCCCGCGCGCGCAGCCCGCAAGGGAGGGGCCGATGCCGTCTCGCTCATCAATACCGTGCAGTCGGTCATCGGTGTGGATCTGGATGTCATGGCGCCGATGCCGGTCGTGGACGGGAAGGGGACGCATGGGGGGTATTGCGGCCCGGGCGTCAAGCCGATTGCGCTGCGTATGGTGGGCGAGATCGCTCGGGACCCGGCGATGCACGGCATTCCGATCTCGGGCATGGGCGGAATCGGTTCGTGGCGCGATGCTGCGGAGTTTCTCGCCATGGGGGCGGGGTCGCTCCAGATCTGTACGGCTGCGATGCATTACGGGTTCAGGATCGTCGAGGACCTGATCGACGGGCTGTCGCGCTGGATGGATGGCAAGGAGTACGGCGCCGTGCGCGACGTGACGGGCAGAGCCGTTTCGCGTTACGTGCCATGGAACGCGCTCAACATGAATTTCCGCACGCTCGCCCGGATCGATGCGGATCGCTGCATAGGATGCGGTCTGTGCCATATAGCCTGCGAGGATACGTCGCATCAGGCGATCGCGAGGCAGGACGACAATGGCCGCAGGACCTATGAGGTGATCGGGGAGTCCTGTGTCGGGTGCAATCTCTGCGCTCATGTCTGCCCCGTAAGCGACTGCATCACCATGGAGCCCCAGCCCTGCACCCATGAGCTGACCTGGCCGTATCATCCGTCCAATCCGAACCGGATCGTTGCGTAATCGCGAAAATTGCTGGAGCATCGATGCGTGGAGAAACAGGCAGATCGCAGGCGAGGCAGGAGAGGCAGCTCATGAGTGACACGAACATGCGTATCGACGGACCGGCCCTCTGGGCGGACCTGCTGGAGACGGCGCGTTTCGGCGGAACGCCGAAAGGGGGGATCCGCCGTCTCACCCTGAGCGAGGAGGACCGGCAGGTCCGGGACTGGTTCGCTTCCGCCTGCGAGAAACTGGGATGCCGGGTCGAAGTGGATTCGATGGGCAACATGTTCGCCCGTCGTGCGGGTCAGGACGATACCCTGCCGCCGATCACCATGGGGAGCCATCTGGATACCCAGCCGACCGGCGGGAAATTCGACGGCATACTCGGCGTACTCGGCGGGCTTGCCGTCCTGCGGGCGCTCGAGTCCTCGGGTTACGAGACGCGTCATCCGCTCGAGGTGATCAACTGGACGAATGAGGAAGGCGCGCGGTTTTCTCCTCCGATGATGTGTTCGGGTGTGTTTGCCGGCGTCTTTGACGAGCAGGAGGTGCTCGACAAGCGCGATCGCGCGGGAGCGCGGTTCGGCGATGCGCTGGAGGCCATCGGCTATCGGGGCGAGACACGATGCGGCGAGCGCCCGCTTGCGGCCTATTTCGAGCTTCATATCGAGCAGGGGCCGGTTCTCGAGGCGGAATCGCGCGTGATCGGCGCTGTGAGCGGCGTGCAGGGTATGCGCTGGTTCGAGGTCTCGCTGACGGGGCGGGACGCCCATGCCGGTTCGACCCCGATGGCCATGCGATGCGATGCGCTCCTGACCGCGGCATCGATGATCGAGGCGGTGGCGGCGCTGGCCCGCGCCCATGGCTCTGCCGCCCTGGGGACGGTCGGACTGATCGAGAACCGGCCCAATAGCAGCAATGTCGTGCCGGGAGAGGTGTTCTTCACCGTCGATCTCCGTCATCCCGACGATGCGGTGCTCGCGCGTATGGAGGAGGATCTCCGGGCGCGTTTCGAGCGGATCGCTGCAGGGAGCGGAACCGTCATGACGCTGACCCGTATCTGGGATGCCCCTGCCGTTCATTTCGATCCGCGCTGTATCGAGATGGTCGCGGAGGCCGCGCGAGAGGCCGGATACGATCCGAGACCGATCGTGTCCGGGCCGGGTCACGATGCGGCCTATCTCGCCCGCGTGGCCCCGACCGCGATGATTTTCGTCCCGTGTCGCGACGGGCTCAGTCATAACGAGGCCGAGAGCATCACGGAAGAAGAGGCCGAAGCCGGCGCCAATGTGCTTCTCGGTGCGGTGTTGCGCGCCGACCGGCTCCTGTAAGGCCATGAGCGGGGAAGCTGCGAAACAGCCGGGGGGATGCAGGGGCGGCGCGCCGAGGCGGGCGATCCTGCCCCGGATTCTCGGTGCGGCCGAGGTGACGTTTGCGCGGCTCGGTCTGAAAGGTGCCCGCATCGAGGATATCGCGCAATGCAGCGCTGTTCCCAAAGCCACGATCCTCTATCATTTCGGAACCAAGGAGGCGCTGTACGAAGCGACGCTCCAGCGCCTCCTCGATATCTGGCTCGACGATGCCGATCGGTGGCTTTCCGCCGCGCAGGAGCCACTGGCGGGGATCGAGGGCTATATCCGCGCGAAGATCGCGTTTTCCCGCGCCCGCCCGGAAGGATCGCGCCTTTTCGCACAGGAACTTCTTTCCGGTGGAGAGCGGATAGGCACTTTCCTGCAGTCAGAGCTGAGGGCCCATGTCTCGAGACATGCGGCGATTTTCGAGGCGTGGCAGGAGCAGGGAATCATGAAACCGGTTCCCGCGAGACATCTGCTGTTCCTGCTGTGGTCCGGCACCCAGGCCTATGCCGATATGCAGGTGCAGTTCGAAGCGGTTCTGGAGCGCGCCGCCCTGACCGATCGGGATTACGAGGATGCGATCGAGACCCTCATGACACTGGTCCGGCCGCTTTTTCCGGATCCTGTATCGCAGGCGCGCTGCGACCGGATGGGAGGAGAGATGCGGGGAGGAAAGACGCTATGATTCTCGTTCGGGGTGGAACGGTCGTAACGGCAGAGCAGCGCTACCGGGCCGACATACTCTGCGGGGATGACGGGCAAATCGCCGCGATCGGTCCGCAGCTGGAGATACCGGGCGGCTGCACGGTGGTCGATGCCGGAGGGATGCTCGTCATGCCCGGAGGCATCGATCCGCATACCCATATGGAAATGCCGTTCATGGGCACCACGGCGAGCGAGGATTTCTTTACCGGCACGGCGGCAGGGCTGGCGGGCGGAACCACGAGCATCATCGATTTCGTCATTCCCGACCGGGATCAGCCCCTGCACGATGCCTATCTCGACTGGCGCTTCAGGGCAGGGAAGGCCTGTGCCGATTACGGGTTTCACGTTGCGGTGACGCGATGGGACGAGCGCGTCAGCCGCGACATGGCCCTTCTGGTCGAGAAATGCGGCGTGAATTCCTTCAAGCATTTCATGGCTTACAAGAATGCCCTGATGATCGACGATCCGGTGTTTCTGCATTCCATGCAGCGTGCGGCCGAGCTCGGGGCGCTCTGTACCGTCCATGCGGAAAATGGCGAGGCTGTCGCGTTTCTGCAGGAAAACCTTCTGGCACAGGGCGTTTCCGGTCCGCAGGCCCATCCGCTTTCCCGCCCGGCTGCACTCGAGGGCGAGGCGACCCGGCGGGCCATTACCCTTGCCGGGCTCGCGCATGTGCCGCTTTATGTCGTTCATGTCTCGACGCGCGAGGCAACGGAGGCGATCGCTGCGGCGCGTCTTGCGGGGATGGAGATCTATGGCGAGGTTCTGCCCCAGCATCTCGTTTTCGACGCAGGGGTGTACGAGGGGAGCGACTGGCTGGCTGCGGCCCGCCATGTCATGAGCCCGCCTTTCAGGGAAAAGGCTCATCAGGAGGCGCTATGGGGCGGGCTGGTCTCGGGGCAGTTGCAGACGACCGCGACCGATCATTGCTGTTTCTGCCGCGGCCAGAAGGAGCGCGGCATCGGGGATTTCACCAGAATTCCGAACGGCGTTCCCGGGATCGAGGACCGCATGAGCGTGCTGTGGCATTTCGGCGTGGCGTCCGGCCGCCTGAGCGAGGCGCAATTCGTGGCGATGACCTCTACGAACGCGGCGCGCATCTTCAACCTCTATCCCTTAAAAGGGGCCATCGCGGTGGGGTCGGATGCCGATCTGGTTGTCTGGGATCCCTGCGCCACAAGGCGGATCAGTGCGGCGACCCATCATCAGAACGTGGATTACAATCTCTATGAGGGCATGGAGCTGACAGGCGTCGCCATGAAGACGATCAGCCGTGGAAAGCTGGTCTGGGACGACACGAAGCTCGATGTCCTGCGTGGTGCCGGTCGCTATGTCGGTCGCCCTGCCTTCCGGCGAAAAGGATAGAAGACGATGACGACGATATCGGAACCTGTAACCCGCCCTGTGACCCTGTATGTGTACGATCACTGTCCCTTCTGCGTTCGGGCGCGTATGCCTCTGGGGCTGAAATCCATACCGCACGAGCTGGTCTTCCTTCCCAATGATGACGAGGCCACGCCGATCGGCATGATCGGACGCAAGATGCTGCCGATACTCGAGGATGGTGCGGGGTTCACCGCCGAAAGCCTCGATATCGTCGCGAGACTGGACGAACGTGCCCCGGCCCGGATGTTCGGGCAAAAGCCGCGCGATGTAATCCTGTCCTGGATCGAGCGGTGGGATCATGCGGTGAACGGTCTGGTCATTCCGCGTACGCCCGACCCCGTGTTTCCGGAATTCGCCCGGCTCTCCTCCCGTCAGTATTTCACGCGCAAGAAGGAAGAGAGCTTCGGTGCCTTCTCCGGTCTTCTGGAACGGACCGGGGATTTCCTTTCGCAAATTGCGGAGGGGCTGGAGGCGCTGGTGCCAGTCCTGCCGGATCCGGAAAAACCGAGTATGGACGACATCGTGCTTTTTCCGGTGTTGCGGTCGCTCACCATTCTGCCGGATCTCCTGTTTCCAGCCCCTGTCGAACGCTATCTCCAGCGCATGGCGGAGCGCTCTGCCGTGCCGCTCGTATCGACCTTGCGAGAGCGGCAGAAAAACGCGGCCCGACCATGAGCGCATTCGCGGTGCGAACCGGTCGGGGGCGAGCGGTGATCTTACCAGGAAAAGCCGATACTGGCCTGCGCGTTACGACGCTGACCGTAATAACAGAAAGCCTGACCGTATGAGGCATAGGCGAGACAGTTGGTGACATAATTCGTGTCGAACAGGTTCCGCACGCTTGCATTGAGCGTCCATCCCTTCAGCGCGCGCGACGCCTCGCCGAGATCGTAGCGAATCGAGGCGTCGAACAAGGCGTATTGAGGCACCTTGACACTGCCGTAATCGGCCTCGCCGCCATAGGCCGAGGCGGCATATCGCATACCGCCACCGAAGCCGAACGATTTCAGCCGTCCTGTCGGCACGGTATAGAAAGCGAAAAGCGAGGCATTGCCGCGTCCGGACTGGATGAGCGGCTTGCCCGTGGAATCGTCCTGGACGCGCTGGGTGCTGACTGCGGCCTCGATCATGAGGTTGCGCCAGGCCTCGATATGGGCCTCGAACTCGAATCCGTCGGAATGAACCAGACCGCTCTGGGTGTTGTAGATCGTATTGGGAACCGAGACGAGCACGTTCGTCTGTTCGATGTGAAAGCCTGCGGCGGTCAGCAGGATCGTGGTGCCGGGGAACTGGTATTTCACCCCGCCTTCGAGCTGCTTTCCGATGGAGGGGCTGGCCTGGTTGCGGGTTCGTCCGCCATCGTCGGACACGATCCCGGTCTGGGGCTGGAACGATGTCGAATAGCTCACATAGGGCGCGAGACCGAACCGGAAATGATACAGCCCCGAGGCGCGCCATGTGATCTGGCCCGGACTCTGTTTCGTGTTCGACGGGGTGTCGTATTCGATCTGACGCGAACGGAACCAGTCGTGACGCAGGCTCCCGGTCAGGATCAGGCCGCCCCAGTGGATCTCGTCCTGTCCATAGGCGCCGATCTGATGCGAATTGACCTTGTACCGGGCATAAGGCGACAGGGGAGCGATCCCCGCATCGTAATCCGGAGAGAAGATGTCCAGATCGGGCGCGCTGCTCTGTCCAGCCACTTCATTGGCCCATTGCTGCTGATAGTCGAAACCGGCCATGAGATGATGGAGCAGGGGGCCGGTGCGTACACGACCGCGGAGATTGCTGTCGAATGCGAGATTGCGGGTGTGCTCGGTCGTGCCGAAGGCATAGCGGGGCAGGAGCGAAGGAGACTTCCAGTATCCGGCATTATAGACGCTGCGATATTGCGTTTTCAGATCGTCGTAGCGACCGCGGGTCGAGACGCTCCAGTCATTATCGAAGCGATGGGTGTAGATATAGGTGAATGCGCCGTGCTTTCGGTTGAATTTCTCGAATCGTGCGTCGCCGTCGTAGAAATTGCGGGGCAGATACCCCCCGAAAGGTGCCGGCTTCAGGGAGCCTTCCAGAGGAACGCCACCATAGGTGCCCGCTTCGGGCTCGTACTGGTAATTGCCGAGCAGGGTCAGCGTATCGCGGCCATTGCCGCCGAAACTGACGGAGGGGCTGATCGAGAAGCGGCGGCTCCCTGTTTTCACGAGCTGGGTATGCTGGCCGTTGACCGTTCCATAGATCCGGTACCGGATCGTTCCGTCACGGTTTGCATATCCTCCGGTATCGCCATCGACCCGGTAGAGATCGAACATGCCGCCCGTCGTCTCGATCCCGCCATAGAAGCGTTTGTCGATGGGCAGCTTGCTCGAGAGGGCAACGAGCCCGCCGGGGCTCGATTGCCCGTACAGAGCCGAGGCCGGGCCCTTGAGCATCTCGATCCGCTCGAGGCGCGATGTGTCGATCTGGGCGATGGCGTAGCCGGTCGGGCTGTCCTGCAGACGGAGCCCGTCCAGGAATTCGGGGATCGTGAATCCTCGCAGCTGAAAGAGATCGTAGCGCGTTCCGACGCCGCCGCGCAGATCCGGTGTGACCCCGGCGGTGTAGCGCACGGCCTGATCGAGAGAGAGTACGCCCCGGATATCCATTTCATTGCGGGTGATGACCGTTACGGATTGCGCGGTCTCGATCAGCGGTGTCGTGCTCTTCGTCGCCGAAGAGGCGAGAACGGCGCCCCTCTGGGCGTGAACGTGAATGACCTCGTCGGTATCAGGGGCGTCGGTTTTGGGAGCAGCGGTTTCGGGAGCAGCGATTTCGGGGGCAGACCGGATGCCCGATGCCCGGATCGGTTTTCCTGTTATCCCCGAAGCCGGGTCGTTCTGCGTGTGCCCGGAGGCTTCATGAGGCGTCGTCCCGGTCCTTGTCCGGGACGCCGCATGAGCCTGCTGACTGGTGAAAAGGGCAAGGAGTGCGGCCGTCATCGCGCGCCTGCCGGTTGCCTCATGCATATATCTGGTTCCTGCCTCGGATTGAGCGGCAGTCATTACATTGAATGATAATCAGTCGCAACAAGGCGTTAATGCATTCCTGCAAATTGTGGCTTTCCGGCAACGAGCCTCAAGCCCCAAGCCCCAAGCCCCAAGTCCCAAGTCCCAAGTCCCAAAGCCCTGAGACCCAAGCCGATACGCGCTCCGGTCGGAGGCGCTCGAACCGGGCGTATTCTCCTGCCCGTGTCGGAAACAGGCGCGCCCTGTTTTTTCCGGACTATCCTTGCATGATGCGCAAGCGGTAGCCTCAGGGCGGTCGCGCCAGCCGGGTGTCTCCGGTCCGCCCTTGCAGGAGTGCGTAATGCGCAGAAACGATGCCGGAGCCGTCTTCTCGCGGCGACTTCTCCTGAAGGGGGGAAGTGCGTCGGCGCTTCTCTCCATGGAAGGCTGCGCGACGAGGGCCACGTCTTTCGCCCCGGTGGATCGTCTCGCCCGCGATGCGGTCGCGTCGGGTCAGACGCCCGGGGTCGTCGTCGCGATCGGTCATCGGGGGCGGATCGTTCATCGCTTCGTTCATGGCGATCGCGCGCGCGTGCCGCATGTCGAGGGCATGAGCTGGGGGACGCGTTTCGATATGGCCTCGCTGACGAAGCCGACCATGACCGCACTTGCGATCATGCAGCTCGAGGAGGAGGGGCTGGTCTCGCTCGAGGATCGCGCAGCGCGTTATCTCCCGGAGTTTGCCCTATGCGGAAAGACAGCGATCACGCTGCGGATGCTGCTGACGCATTATTCCGGATTGCCGCCGGATCTGCCGCTCGACAGGCCCTGGCAAGGTCGGGACGAGGCCGTCCGCCTCATGGCGGAAACCCGTCCTTCGCAGGCGCCCGGGGAGGGTTTTCTCTATAGCGATATCAATTATATTGCGCTCGGGTTCATTGTGGAGCGTGTTTCCGGGCGGGCTCTTGCGTCCTGTGTCCGCAGCCGCATCCTCGTGCCGCTCGGGATGACGGAGAGCGGCTATTGTCCCGACCCGGCCTTGCGCCCCCGGATCGCCCCCACCCAGTTCGACGGGTCGGGCCTCATGCTGCGCGGCATCGTGCACGACCCGACCGCACGCCGGATGGGAGGCGTCGCAGGCCATGCCGGGCTTTTTTCCGATGCCCACGACATGACGACATATGCGCAGGCCCTGCTCGACCGTCTGGCCGGACGCGAAAGCCGCTTCCCTCTTCGGCGGGAAACTCTGGCACGCATGATCGTCCCCCAGCAACCCAGAGGCAAAGCCGCGCTCAGAGGTCTTGGCTGGGATATCGACACGCATTACTCCTCGGCGCGGGGGAAGGTTTTCTCCCGCATGTCGTTCGGCCATACCGGTTTTACGGGTACGTCTCTCTGGATCGACCCGGCGAGCGACAGCTATGTGCTCATTCTAACGAACAGGGTGCACCCGCGCGGCGGTCATAGTGTCGTGGCGCTGAGACGGGATGTGGCGACGCAGGCCGCTCTGGCGCTGCGCCGGCTCTGACCGGAAAGAGGAGGGGGCGAAAACAACGCGCCCGGGCGGGAAACCGGTTTCCCGCATTCTCGTCCGGGCGCGCGCTGTCAGGCTAAGGCTGCGCTCCCTGGTGTTCCGGCAGCGCAAAGGCCACCACTTCGTCGCCGTTGCGCGTTTGCAGGCCGCCGTGACCGCCCACGGCAATCACGATATATTGCCGCCCGTCGCGCCCCATATAGGTGAGCGGCGTCGCATTCGCTCCGGCATTCATCTCGCGCTCGTACAGGATCTTCCCGTTCCGGCCGTCGATCACGCGGAAGCCCTGATCGGCCGTCGCGCCCATGAAGATCAGGCGCGATGCGGTGTTCACGGTGCCCCCCATGCTGAAGATCCCGGTCGGCAATCCGATCGGCATACGCGGTTCGCCGGTATGTCCGACATTTTTCGTCGTGCCGATGGGACGGTGCCAGATGACCTTGCGGGTCACGAGATCGATCGCCTGCGTTTCGCCCCAAGGAGGTGCGATGCACGGTGCCCCGAAGATACCGAGCCAGGATTTGATGATGGCGCCATAAGGCAGACCGTGCTGCGGATTGTAGATGAAATCCGGCTCGGGGTAACGATGGCCCCAGCCCTTCCACGGCTTGTAGAGCCCCTCGCGAAGGGCTTTCCCCTGCGGGACCAGCTTCATGAGGAACGGAATGAAGGTCGTGTTCACATAGAGCACGCCTGTCTGCGGATCCACGCTTGCGCCGTACCAGTCGGCAACGCCGTCGAAGGCAGGAAAGCCGATCGATCCCTCGAGGCTCGGCGGCGTATAGAGCCCGTCATAGCGCAGCTTGTGGAACTGGATCTTGCAGGCCATCTGATCGAAGGGCGTTGCACCCCAGAGCCAGTCCGTATCCAGCGGATGGGTCCGCAGATTGGGCATGTCGACGGAAAATGGCTGCGTCGGCGCATAACGCTCCCCCGGGATGTTGCCCTGGGGGACGTTCTTTTCCTCGACACGGTAGAAGGGCTTGCCGGTTCTTCTGTCGAGGACGAAAAGCTCGCCCTGTTTCGTCGTCTGGACCAGAGCGGGTACCGTATTGCCCTGGCTGTCGGGAAGATCGATCAGGGACGGCCCGACTGGAATGTCGAAATCCCACAGATCGTGATGCGTCGTATGGAAATGCCATTTTTCCTCGCCGGTCGTCATGTCCAGAGCGACGAGGGAGCTGCCGAACCTGTCGTCGAAATCCCGCCGCTTGCCGCCGAAATAATCGGGGGTCGCGATGCCGAGCGGCACATAGACGAGATTGAGCGCAGGATCGGCGGTATAGACGCCCCATCCGTTCGGCGTGCCGCGCGTGAAGACCTCATCGGGTTTCAGGGGGCGGTTTGCAGGGGTGTGCCCGAGATCCCAGGCCCAGGAGAGGGCGCCCGTCCGGGCGTCGAATGCGCGGATGACCCCTGACGGTTCATCCACCGTCTGGTTGTCGAATACCCATCCGCTCAGCATGATCCTGTCGTTCATGACCATGGGTGGCGAGGTGATGAAGTGAAACCCGGGGGGCATCGGCCCCATGTTCTGCTGGAGATCGACGACACCGTTCTGCCCGAAGCCGGGGCAGAGCCTGCCCGTCTCGGCATCGAGCGCGATCAGGGTCGGAGGCGAGCCGGAGACGGTGGAAATGACCCGGTGCACACAGGGTGCTCCGGCCTCGACCGACGCCGATGCATCGTAATAGGAAACGCCGCGGCAGGCCTGATAGGTATTTTTCGACATGTTGCCTTGGGCGCGGTATTTCCAGATCTGCTTGCCGGTCGTTGCGTCGAGTGCAACGACATCCCGGTGCGGCGTGCAGAAGAACAGCTTGTCGCCGATCTTGATCGGGGTCGCCTCGAAGCTGAACTCGCGTCCGCGTGTGTTTTCGCCCGGGAGCGGCATATCGCCCGTATGGAAGCTCCAGGCCGGTTCCAGCGAGGCGGCATTCCGGGCGGTGATCTGCGTCAATGGCGAGAAACGCTGCCCCGAGGGCGCCCCGCCATAGAATTGCCAGTCATCCTTTTGTTCCGCCTCGGCACCGACCGCGTTATGTGCGATCATGCGCTCCGGAAACGGGGAAACCTGCGTGTAGCGCGATGCCGTGATGGTCCAGCCGAAGGTGAACATGAGCGCAAAAAGGAGCAGGCAGCCTCCCATACCCGCATAGACTGTGGCGTTCAGCGATGTGCGGCGTGTCGCGCTCGAAAGCCTGCCCGCAACCCAGGGGCCGAAAACCCAGAGTCCGATCCCTGCGGGAAAGGCGATCGGAGGAAGCAGGCGCCATCCGTCTAGGCCCACGCGGGACACCGCCCAGATGACGGTCATCAGAAGCATGAGGGCATAGACCCACAGGCCAGAGCGTCTTCCAGCACCGATGAGACCGGCACTCACGAGCGTAAGAAGCCCGGCGGCGGCATAATACCACGTGCCCCCGAGCGCCAGAAGATAGAGTCCTGGCCCGGCGAGTGCCAGCCCTATGATCAGAAGGAGGAGGGCGGTGAGGACGAGCAGCGGTGAGGTCGATCGGAACCACGTCATCGTATTGATCACTCCGGAATGGAAGTCTGTCTGTCCATTCTCGCGTGCGTCACCCGGATCGCGCGGGACGTTCGGCTCGTACCCTGCGACACGGGCGAAACGATACCCGACGGACCTGAGTGTAACTTACGGTTGCAGGTCCGGTTTTGTTGAGTCGCTGCCCCGGATGGAGAATAAATTACTATTTAGCCATACGGGATGTGCCGCCAGAGACCGGCTCTCGCCCGTTGCCGGAGCGCTCAGGAGGTGGCGCCGTGTGCGATGATGCCGTCGAGCACCGAGAGAAAGGAGTCGAGAGCCGGCGAGATAGGCCTGTTCAGGGGCAGGATCAGCCCGTATCCGACGCAGGTCATGTCGATATCGACCGGGATGATCGCGAGTTGCCCGCAGCGGGCCTGCTGTTCGGCGACCGGCGCCGACATGACGGAGAGCGCATCGGTCCGGTTCAGATAGGCGAGCGTCATCAGAAGCGAGTCCGAGCTGACGATATGGTCCGGCAATGTCTGGTCCGCATGATCGAACAGGGCGTCGAACCAGTTGCGGAGTGTCGATCCCCGCTTCTGCACGATCCAGTCCTGCTGCTGCAGGATCCCGACCGATAAAGGCGACGTGCCGACAAGCGGGTGGTCGTGACGCCCGACGATCGCGAAATGTTCCGGACCGATCGCGCGATAGCTGTATTCGCGCTTGTTGAACTCGGGGGTGATCCGTCCGAGCATGAGTTCGACATCGCCGCGCACGAGCATGTCGAACAGCACGATGCTCGATCCCTCCATGACCTCGATCTCGATCAGCGGAAAGCGCCTGCGCATGGCCGCGAGGGCATCTGCGAGGAAATTGACCGTCGGGCCATCGATCGCGCCCACGACGATCCGCCCGCCGCGACCGTCGACAAGGGCACTCATTTCCTCCGAGGCCTGTTCGAGCTCGCGAAGCATGGCCTTGGCGCGTCTTATGAGCACTTCGCCGATGCTGTTCGGCACGATATTGCGCCCGCGGCGCTCGAACAGGGCATGGCGTACCGCCGCCTCGAGATCGGCGATCAGTTTCGAGGCTGCGGGCTGTGAGATATCTATGGCTTCGGCTGCCCGGTTGAGCGTCGGAAACGTACCCAGGGCCGAGAGCAGTCTCAGATGCTGCAGCTTGATACGCCGCTGCATGAACCAGTTCTGGGGAGGCTGTGGCTGGAGCTGGGGCGGTGGTGGGGCGGTCATGACGGCACAGTATCACCGGTCGGTTATTAATCAATCAGACAAGCATATTGGACGCCTGCTTCGTAGCGCTCCAGACTCACTTGCGTTGCATTTGCGCCGTATTGCCCCTGTCCGTCGACCGGCTCCTGTTCGCTGGCGGCGCCGGGCCGATCGGACGTTCCTGCACGTGGTGAGGAAGGAAAAACCGACGATGCTCAGAGATTTCGGCTCGCTCAACAGGGATACATGGCCTATCGCCGCCGCAATGATCCAGTATCAAAACTGTCTACCAGACGGGCGCTCGGTGCAGGATCAGAGCGCCGAGGAATGGGAGGCAACGCTCGGTGAGATCGTCGAGGCGGGGTTCGATGCGGTCGATCCGACGGATTGCTGGTTGAGGGTCGGCGATCTTTCCCCGGCGCGACTGGAGGCATTCCGCAAGGTGCTCGCCCGTCTCGGTCTTACCGTACCCGGTGTGTCAACGGCGCGAAAATGCCTCGTCGAGCCCTCGACCGTGGTCGAGATGACCGCCTATTGCCACAGGGTGATCGATGCGGCGGCGGCACTCGGCGCGCGAACCGCCTGTCTGGGTCTGTTCGGCGCGCTGACGGAGCCGCAGAAACATGCCCTCTGGTTCTGGACGGCGCCGGGTTATCGCAATCCCGACGACCCGGCGATCCGCCAGGCGACGATCGCGCGGCTGCGCGAACTCGGTCGCCATGCGGCGGAAGTCGGGGTCGATATCGCGCTGGAAATGTATGAGGATACCTATATCGGCACCGCGCGGGACGCCGTGCGGTTCGTCGAGGAGGTCGATCATCCGAGCGTCGGTCTCAATCCGGATCTCGGCAATCTCATCCGGCTCCATCGCCCGATCGAACCCTGGCAGGAGATGGTTGCCCTGACAGCGCCGTGGACCCGATACTGGCACGTCAAGAACTATTTCCGCGAGGAAGACGCCACAGGCAGCGCGATATCGACGATCCCTGCGCCTTTGCCGATGGGACTCATCAATTATCGTGTCGCGGTCAGGGCCGCTATCGACGCGGGATTCCGGGGCGGGTTCTGCTGCGAGCACTATGGTGGAGACGGCCTGACAGTCAGTGCCGCCAATCGCGATTATCTCCGCACCATTCTTCCGAAATCCTTCGTCTGATCTTTCTGGCGATCATGACGGGCGCTCGATCGAACGGGCGCCATTTTTTTTCGTCGGAAATGCCATCGGAGTTTACAGGCTCCGACATCGTCTCCCATCTCCGAGCCGAAAATCCGATGCCACCATCGACCGTCACGACATGTTGCGTTCCGTCGTCCCAATGGCTCATCGGGTTCGTTTGTCCGCCCGTAGGGAGGCAATCTTGCCATAGCTGTTTCCCCGTCCTGACATCGAAGGCACGGATATAATCCTGCTGCCTAGAGGTCAAAAATACTACCCGCGCCCCGCGTCACCAGCAGCCCCTCGACGCTCGGCGGGTAGAAGGGGGCTCACAACGCAGGTGATGAAATGCGATGCGGCATACCTCTATCTTAGGCTCTGGCTGGCTTCCGTCAGTTGAGATGACAGCCTCCCGGTGGCTTGCCCGCGAATCGCTCGAGCCGAAACGGGTAATTCAGGACGTCTCGAATCGTTTCTATGGATGATTCCCAATAGGCTCCCCGACTGAGGTCATGAAAATTTATATCATAATTTCAATAGCATAACATTTTTCGAATAAATTAGTAAGTTTTATTACTAGTATTATACAAATACCGTATTATTAACGTCATGTGCCCTGGGGTAGCCATTCCAGAACGCTTTTTTCGGAGGAGCCTGTGTATAAAAACCGCTGTTACATGCCTTTCATCCTTTACCCGCCGGACATGTACGATGTCTCGGGCCCGGAACGGTCGCAGGCGCTGGAAAACAGCCTCGAGCTGACTACCTCGGGCGCAGATTTCGTGATGTATCTGTCAGTTCCCTATTGCCGTGTCCGCTGCAAGGCATGTCCCTATTTTGTGGACCTGCTGCCGAAGGATAGCGACAAGAAGGCGTACCTGATGGATCGTTATGTCGATGCGCTGGTGCTGGACCTCAAGCGCCACGCGGCGACCGAACGCTGGGGTAATGCGAGCCTGCGTGGGGTCTATATCGGCGGCGGCACCGGCTCGCTGCTGGAAATCCACCATATGAACAAGGTGCTGGGCACGTTGTCGCGCTATTTCCGTCTGTCAGATGATTGCGAGATCACGCTGGAAGGGAATGCCGAGGACTTCACTCCCGAAAAGGCTGCCTATGTGGCCAGCTCGATCATCAACCGGGTATCGCTGGGCGCGCAATCCTTCCAGCCGGAGGTGCTGAAGACCGTAGGCTCACCACACAAGGCCAACCAGACCATCGAGGCGATCCGCATGCTGCAAGCGGCGGGTCTGGAACATATCTCGCTCGATATGATGTACAACATGCCAGATCATTCGATCGAGGCCTGGCGTCGCGATTTCGAGGTCCTGCGCGAGCTGGGCATCAAACATCTGACGACTTATCTTTACCGCGTCACGCCCGGCACCCAGCAGGACAAGCTGATCAAGGAGGGCAGAGTCAGTCAGGTCGCCAGTCCCGAAAGCGATGACGTCCACAAGATGCGGGCGATGATTGCCGAATTCGCACGGGATGCGGGCATGACGAATTACATGCTCGAGCATTATGCAATGCCAGGATACGAGTCGAAGTACAATCATTACACCATGCGTAATTGCGTGGACGCGCTTGGCGTCGGTGCCGGGGCCTATTCCTTTATTAACCAGCGCCGTACCGGCACGTCGAAGGATGTCGACGGCTATATCGCCGCCGTCGAAAACTGCGATCCGACCTTCACCACCGCTTCGATCCCGCTCACGCCGGTGATGAGCCGACAGCGCTACATGATATTCAACCTGCTCTATTACCGGGTCGACAAGGATCACTATGCCCAAAGCTGGGGCAGCGATCCGCGCACCGATTTCCCAGGCATCATGGACGGGTTGCTGCACGATTGTCTGATGCGGGACGAGGGAGACGCCTATGTTGTCACCGAACTGGGCCAGTCCTGGATACAGAACATTATGCTCGAATTTTTCGACGAGAGCATGTGGGAAAACTCTGTCGCACTCCAGCAGCAGCAAAGCAGCTGGGCCATGAACGATCACATGATCACCCTTGGCGCGTCCAAGAAACACCATTGGCTTGAGAGGGCCTGACGTCATGCTGAAGCAAATTGATCTACATCGCAGTGCCAGCGATGTTACCAATGTCCTGTTCGAACTGGGCGTGCTGGATGATGCCTTTCGGCAACCCGATCTGAAGGCCAATCTGCGCGACGACCTGGGCTGCGACAGTCAGGAAGTCGTCTCGGCCTGCGAACTCGTGTCGGCGCTCGCGCTCAGCGCCCCTCCGCTGGATGATGCCGATGTCGAGACCGTCGAGGATCTGGTCGGCTATCTCAGCGCGGCTCGCGACCCATGGCTGCCAGAGAATGAGCCTTTCGTAATGCAGGGCTCAATCGTGATCGATCAGGATATCGAAACGGTTTTCGGCTATATCCGCGATTATCGCATCTGGCCCGACGTTCTGGGACATGTCACCCGTATCGAGCCCGAGACAGACGACGGCACACTGCAAAGCTTCCGCATGCACATCGCCGAGCTGGGTACGGAAACCGAATATTTCGTGCAGTCCTGGCGCTACGTGAACGCGCAGCATCGTATCATCGATTTCCTTCAGCCGCGTCCGCCCGAGGGCTTTACCGTCCACAAGGGCGGCTGGCGGTTCGAGGCGATCGGCCGAGGCAAGACGCGGCTGATCAGCTTCCACGGGTTCCAGCTGGACGACAAGACTTCGGCCGAGGACAGCGTGGCGCTGATCCGCAAACACATCAATGCGGCACTGAACACATGGGCGCGTCGGGGCAATGTCTGATCTGTGTCTCAATCTGCTGACCCGGATCGACACAGCGGCAGGTGACGCGCCGCTTGACCGGATCTGGTCTCTGGACTTGTGGCTGGCCTCGCTGGCCCGGGTCAAGGCGGTCCACCGCCTTGAGGAGCGCGCGGATTATCAGCGCTTCGATCTGGTCTTTGACGCCGGACGAGTCCAACCCGACCGCGTCAGCGTCGAACGCCATCGCCGCGAAAATGCCGTGGATGTCGTGCATATGGTGCCGCCTCCGGGAGTCAGGGGACTAACGGCGACCTGGTGGACTGAGCCAGGTCAGGGCGCGGTACTGTTCGCTCGCCGCCGTATCCTGCTTGCCGAGGCTGACTATTCGCCAGCTCTGGCGCGCAGGATGTTCGGACTGCTGCGGGAAAACGTCGAAACCCTGATTGCAGCCGAGCGGAGGCCCTCATGCGTCTGCGCATAGCTATCGTGGGTGGTGGGGTAGCCGCCGGTCTGGCTGCCTCGATGTTGTCCCGGAACAATGATGTGGTGCTGTTCCGGCCGTCCCGCCTTAACGCTAGCCCTATCCCGGAAATCGTGCCCCGACGCGTGTTCTTCGAACGTGCTTTCCTGTCCCGCCGAGCCGAGGATCGGATTATTCAGGCGGCGGAAACCCCGGTCCGATCGGTGACCTGGCGCAAGAGCGGGGGCACCCGGACGCGCCGCCTTCGCACGGACAGTCGATATCTCGTCTATGACAAGGGGCGTCTGGCCAAGGCGTTGCTGGAGGAAATTTGCCTGCTGGATCTGGCCGAGAAGGATGTCCCCGAGATCGGCGCGGTCACGGGCTTTCATACGGTGCTGGACTGTCGCGGCGCCAAGGCCGTGCAGGCCGATCCGGCCTATCGGACCGAGATGCGTGGTTACGCCCGGACCCGATGCCGCTACATGCTTGCCGAGCGGCCCGATTATCTGGACCCCGCCACCATGGAATTCTGGTCGGAAACCACGGCTCTTGGCCACCGGCGCACCTTTTATATCGTGCCAGTGGGCGACTGCACGGTGTCGCTGGGCTGCTCGAGCCACCCTTCCGATCCAGTTGGGCATGAAGAGCTGATGCTGGCTGCCCGCGCCGCGGGAGTAGAGATCGCCGAGACGGCGATCCGCGTTCTCGGCGAGGCCGAGCCCAGACCGACCGTCACGCGCAAAAGGCTGAGCCAGGTCTACCCCTTGGGCGATGCCAACGGCCTGCCCTGCCCGCTGACGGAATACGGCACGCTTAAGGCACTGTCGCAGCTCGCGGTTATGTGCGGCGGTCAAAGCTTGCCGCATGATGTGCTGGCACGTCCGATCAGCAGCGAGGTGGATCCGCATATTCCGATGGAGCTGTTCGCATGAATGCATTTCAATGCATCTCGACTGCGCTTTATCCCGGCAATGGCGAGCCGGTGACGATCAAGGTCGACACGCTCGATCATGTTGCAGGGGTGGCGCATCTGTGTCGCGGCTTCGATATCGCACCGCAGGATTGGCCCGACGGCTACGGCATCTCGAACGAGAACGTTACGCTTTCGACGCATCAGGGCACGCATATCGACGCGCCGCTGCATTACGCACCGGGGTTATCCGACATCGCCGCCGCTCCAATCGACAATTTCATGGGCCAGGCGGTGGTCGTGACGGATACCGTCTCGGGTGGCGACACAGTCGACATTGATTTTGGTGTCTATCTTCAACTGCTTGACAGCCATGCTGGCAGCGCCCGGGCCGTCTTTTTCATCACCGGCGCTTATCGGCGCTATGGAGAGACAAGTTATTTCACCGATTTCAAAGGCGTTCCTGCCCGCTATGTCGAGGCGGCGCTGGATCGCGGATACACGCTCATCGGCACGGACGCGTTCAGCCTCGATCCGCCCTTCGCCGTCATGTCGCGTGCCTTTGTCGAAACCCGCGACCAGGCCGTGCTCTGGCCTGCGCATGTTCTGGGGCGCACCCGACCCTATTACCAGATCGAGCGTCTGTGCAACCTCGAGGATTTCGAGGGTGCCGAGCTGATCGAATTCATCGCTCTGCCTGTCAAGATTCATTGCGGGGCCGCCTGGACCCGCGCCATCGCCAGGAAACTGAAATGACGAAACTATTTATCGAAAACGCTGCCGCGCTCAGCCCACTTGGAGCCAGCCTGGATGAAATCTGGTCGGCGGTGATGGCCCGCAAGACCGTCTATGGCAAGGTCTCGCTGCCCGGGGACCGAAGCTTCTACGCGGCCGAGACGCGACCCGGCACCGGCTCGGACATTTCTGTCTATGCGCCGCTCTTCAACGACGCGATCCGCGGCATGGTCGCCGATTTGGGTATCGCTGAACCGGTCGACGCCGTCTTCTTTGCAACCGCAGTCGGCAACCTCGGCCAGGTCGAAAACGAGGTCTATGCGGGTCGCTCGATCACGCTGGATGATCTGGATTTTGCACAGGTCGAGGCAGTGTTTGCCGATACCCCTGCCTGGGGCCCCGAAACCCGCTTTGTTTCGGTCCCTACCGGCTGCTGCGCCGGACTTCAGGCAACCGGTCTTGCCAAGGCCGTGATGGAGCGCATGGGCATCAAGCGCGCCATCATCATGTCGCTGGATTTCGGGCTGACGCCGCTCGCCTTCGAAGCCTTCCACAAGATCAACGCCACGACCGGCTATGACCGCAGCGCCAATGCCAGCCCCTCGCGCCCCTTCTGCCGAAATCGCAACGGTTTTCTGTTTTCCGATGGTGGCGGCGCCATTCTGGTCAGCACCGAGCAAAGCTTTCCGGACCAGCCGTGTATCAGCGGCTATGGCTGCGTCTCCAGTGCCTATCATATGACCGATATCGCGACCGACGGCGACGCTATCGGTAAAAGCATTATGCTGGCCCTGCAACAATCGGGCCTCGCCGGGCACGAGATCGGCCATGTCAATCTGCACGCCTCGGGTACCCAGCAGAATGACGAGGCCGAATATAACGCTCTGCTGGCCACTTTGGGCAGCGACCTGCCGACAATCACTGCCTTCAAGGGCAATCATGGCCACGCGCTGGGCGGCGCCAACATGATCGAGTTGGCGTTGTCGTGGAAGATCCTGCGCGAGGCTACGATCCCGCCCACCCCCGAGCATTTACCCATCGACGCCTATGACGCCGTCACGCCGCGTAGCACGCCGCAGGCGCTGGACCGCCTGTCCATCCTCAAGACCGCCAGCGGTTTCTCGGGGATCCATGCCAGCCTCATTATGGAAGCGTCAATATGTGCATGACCTTTACCTGTGTCCTCTCGGGTGAGAACGCAACGCTGTCGGACATGAAAACAGGTGCGCAGTCGATCATGTCCCGTAGATCCTTCGACGGGCTGATCAGCCGCCGTCAGCGCGGCAAGCTGTCGACGGGCGCGCGTATCGCGGGCGGCATGTACAGTCATTTCGGGCTGACCGCGTTGCTGGAGGAGCTGGGGGCCGATCCGAAGGATACACCCATCGTGATCTACAACCGTTACGCCAACTGGGATTATGTCGCCGACAGCATGTGCAAGGATCAGCGCATGACGCTGGACGGGGTGAACAACTATGTCGCTACCGCTTGGTTTCCCGCGACCGTGCAGGGCTATCTGACCATCGTGAACGGCAACAAGGGTGAGGCGATCACCATTGCCAGCAAGGATCGCGGTCTTCGGGCCGCAGCGGCCGACAGCCTTTTCAAGCGCGATGCCAGCGGCGCGCGTCGAGGCGTCGTGCTGGTCGGCACCTTCGAGGCCATTCCCGCGAAAATCGGCCCCATTTCGGTCGATCGGGCCCTTTCCTGCGCCTTTGGCGCCTTCAGCCTGGTGACCGCCGAGAGCACCGAAGAGCAGATCGAAACCGCGCTGGACGCGCATCAGGAGCTTTACAGCCATGTCGCAATCTGAAACCAGAACCGCCCGCGTATTCGAGCACAGCATCGAGATCCCCGCTGAGGCCTCTCTGCAGATCTGGCAGGCCTGGTGCGCCCTGTCTCGCTGGCCCGATTGGGACACTTCGCTGCGTGGCGTCAACGCCGCCGAGGATGGGCTAGCGCTTGGCAAGGGCTTTACCGTTGTCCCCAAGGCGACCGCCGCGCCGATCCCGGTCAACGTCACCGCTTTCCAGGAAGGACGACACTTCACCACCAGTTCGATCAGTCCGCTGGGGTTGCTTTCCTTCGGTCATTCGATCTGCAAGACCGCCAGCGCGCAAGTGACCCACTCGGTCTGCGCCGTCGCGACGGGCGAGGCGCCGATTCCGGACACGATCTGGGAACGCCTGCGGTCGGATGTCGTCGAGAGCGTCACGGCTCTGGCGCGCATCGCCACGCTGCAAAATGATGAGGTCAGCGCATGATCCACTGGATCGCTGTCATCTCCCGCGCGCATGCCCGCATTGCGGCCGCGTCGGGATTTCTGCAGGTATGTCACGGCAAGGCGGGCCCGCTTCGGCGGACCCGCGCCGGGGACGAGGTTTTCATCTATTGCCCCCGCGAAGGCATGGGGGCCGGAGACGTCCTGAAGCGCGTGGAATTCCGCTGCACCTTCGACGATGACTGCATCTATTCGGTCGAGCAGGCGCCGGGCTTCACCCCTTTCCGCAAGGATGTCTCTTTCGATAAGGGGTTTCAGGGGGTGGCAATTCATGACGTCGCCGGGTTGGAGCTGACCGCATCTCCCCAGTGGGGCTTGCTGGCGCGGCGCGGTTTCTTCACCATCAGCGCCCATGACGCCGAGCTTCTGCGCAGTCATGACAGGGCTGCACGATGAGCGTTTCAGACAAGATCGTCGTGCTGTTCGACCAGATCACCGCGCCCGAGTTCTTTCGCCGGCTGGAATGGCCCTTTCTGGTCAAGGCATGGTCCAAGGCCATAGGCTGGCGACATCTCGCGCCGCACAAGGTAGAGCTGGAGCTGGCGGGCCTTGACGGCCTCGACAAGATCACCATCAGTCGGCGCGTGCGTGGGCAGAACATCTTCATCGGCGCGCGCGATGCCCAAGGTGATCTGATCCAGTCGGGCCTCTGGACCTTCGATGCCGAAGCGGGCCTGGGTGTCTGCTATCGGCGCGTCTACAAGCCCGAGCTGGCTGAGACGTTGCGCGAACGGCTGGCTGATTTCTGCTGCGCGACCTTCCTGAAGAAGGAACGACCCGATGTCTAATCCCTCGATTGCCCTCGGACAACGCACCATCGCCGACCCCTCGGTTCTGGTGCTGGCTCTGACTACCTTCGCGATCGGCCTATCGGAGTTCATCGTGATTGGCTTGATGGGGCAGATCACCGGCGATCTGGGGGCGACTCTCTCCAGCGGCAGTTGGCTGGTTGCGGCCTATGCTCTGGGCATCTCGGTCGGGTCACCTTTGCTAGCCTTCCTCAGTCTTGGTCTGTCTGCACGTCGCCTGTCTGTTATGCTGATCGGCGGCTTCACGATACTCAGCCTGGGCTGCGCCCTTGCACCGACGATGGGCTGGATGATCGCTTTCCGGGCGCTGGCGGGTGGGCTGCACGGCGCGTTTTTCACCGTCACCACGGCTAGCCTGCCCTCGTTGTTCGACGAAAGGCGCGCACCGATGGCGTTGGCGCTGATGTTCTCGGGGCTGACGGTGGCGATGGTGTTGGGCGTGCCGATGGGAATGGCTCTGGCGGGATCGTTCGGCTGGCCGCTTCCCTTCATCCTCATAGCGCTTTGCTCGGCCATGGGCGCGGTGCTTCTGTCGCAAGTGTTGCCCCAGGATTTCGGTCAGTCGCAAACGCCACGGATCAGGCTTTTGCGTCAGGCCGCGCTGCGTGCCGACCTGCTTTGGCCCTATGGCTTTACGGTCTTTGGCTTCGGCGGCGGCTTCGCCTTCCTCACTTATGCAGAGGCCTGGCTAACGTTGCAGGCAGGCCTCCCGGCCAGCGTCGCCAGGGGCATGCTGGGCGTCGTGGGTCTGGGCGCGCTGGCTGGAAACGTGCTGGGCGGGGCCTTGCCGCAAGTGCTGGGGCGGCCGCAGGCACTGCTGTTGGCCGTCGCGGCCCAGCTTCTAGGCCTGGCGCTGCTTCCGATGGCCTCTGGCATTGCTGCCATCGCGCTGGCGCTTCTCTCATGGTCGATGGGGGCCTTCGCCTCAGCCCCGATGGTGCATAGCTGGGCCATCGATATCTCGCGTGACACCAACGCCCGGATCGCTGCCAGCTTCAACGTTACCGCGTTCAATACAGGTCTCTCGATCAGCGCCATGATCGCAGGGTGGCAACTTGCCGCAGGTGCGGGGGTGCAGTCCTTGCCTCTGACCGCACTTGTCCTGGTCGCTCCCGCGCTGGCCATTGCGCTTGGCTTCGCGGCCATGACGCGGCCCCGTTAAGACTCCGTTATCGCAATCTCTCTCATAGGATTTCCTGAGATGTTTACATGGACTCATTCTGAAACCGTGACGACCCCAGCCAGTGCCAGCCAGATCTGGGCGCGGTGGGCAGATGCCGCTAACTGGCCCGAGTGGGATAGAGAGGTCGAATGGGTTCGGCTGAACGGCCCTTTTTCGAAAGGCACGACCGGCAAGATGAAACCCTCGGGTGGGCCGGAGGTTGCCTTTGAACTAACAGAGGTAACTCCGAATGTAAGTTTCACCGATACAGCGCGGTTGCCTTTGACCGAAATGGTGTTCACTCATGAATATCTGCCGCAGGAGGATGGAGAGCAGGCACGGATCCGACATTCGGTCACCCTGACCGGCCTTCTGGCCCCACTGTTCGGCAAGGTGATCGGGACCAAGATCAAGGCTCATCTGGCGGAAGCGATGGAAAAGCTCTCTTGCCGGGCAATGGCCGAAACCGACAGCATTAGCGAGACGACCCGAAGAAGGCGCGTGAAGGTGTAATGACAGACGAGAACAACCTAAACACGGAGTACGCCAGTCCGATGGACAGTCCCGGTTTCCGGTTTTGGCAGACCTTCCTGAATTGGCAGCGCCGGATCGACGTCGTGCTGGCACCCTATGACCTGACGCAGCCCAGTTTCAGCCTGCTGGCGATCTCGGCCTGGCTCTCGGAAGACAGCCACAAGGCGACCCAACAGCGCGTCGTGCGGCAAAAGGTCATCGTCGAGATGTCGCGACTGTCCAAGATGCAGGTCTCGCAACTGTTGCAGCGGCTCAACAGCAGCGGGCTGGTGACGGTTGAGCCTTATGAACTGGACCGTCGCGAGCGTCTGATCGAGCTGACCGAGAAGGGCTGGTCCGTCCTCCGCAAGACCATCGTGTTGGTCGAGGCCACCGACCGCGAGTTTCTGTCGAATGTTCGCATCAAATGACGATCGAAGGCCCCACGCCGGTGCCGATGCTCCTATACTCGTCAAATGGCTGATTGTGCTGTCAGAGGTTGGCAGGAGGCATGTTTTCAGTGTGGACCCTGTGTCTATGGCGGTCACGCGGTCTGGGCAGGCGAGTTGGTCTGCCCCCGCTGTAGCGGGTGGAAGGGGAGCAAGCCTACGTAACATGTCGCAATTCCACCCGAGATGTCGTATCGTAGCATGCCCTCCAAGGGAAACTGGCGGAGAGTTTCATGACTGAAACAGCCTCCCTTCTGATCGGGATGCCCTCGCAATGGCGGCTCGCAGGCGGGGTACGGCTGGCCCGCAGCCAGTTCGCGCTGCAAGGTCTGCGCGGCGGTGATGCGGTCCTGTTGGCGCGGGCGAACCTCTCGCAGGCACATCCCAAGCGACAGGCCGAGTTTCTGGCCGGTCGTCAGCTATGTCGCGCGGCCTTCGGGATCGAGGAGCTGGGCCGAGGGCCCATGCAGGAACCGATCTGGCCCATGGGCCGTGCCGGGGCGATCAGTCATAGCGGGGCTTCGGTTGCCTGTATCGCAGGGTCGGACAGGCGCCTGCTGGGCGTCGATCTTGAGGCGGCGTTGCGCCCGACCGCGCAGCAGGTCGTGGGAAAACGGGTGTTGACCGAGGAGGAGGCACGATGGCTCGCACCTTTGCCGGATGAGGCGAGGGCCTTGCTGCTGGGCGTGATCTTTTCGGCCAAGGAATGCGCCTATAAGGCGGTTTTCCCATGGATCGGGCGACGCTTGCCCTTCGATTGTGCGGCGCTTTTGCCCATGCCCGCTCGCTCGTGGGGGCGCTGGCGGATGAGGTTGACAGGTGATCTGGCTCCGGGATTTCTGCAAGGAGCGGTGCTGCGTGGTGGGTTTGTCTGGGAGGGGGATATGGTCCTGACCTGGATGAACCAGCCGCGCGATACTTGCCCGGTCGCGATGACCGTGGCGAAATAGTCTCGCAGCGCGGTGATGTCACGTTAATTGAAGTGAGGTAGCGGAAGTCCGCGAGAAGGATATTCAGACACTGAGAGCGGTTACGTTGCTCCATCGAGCGACACCCCTGGCCAGATAAATGTGCCGGGAAAAAGTGATGGTGATGGAAGCGGAGGGGACGAAGAGATTTCGGATTGGGCAGGAGACAGAGATTAAGCGCTGAAACCCGTCCGGCGAAAGGAAGCGCCATTTCGCGCCGTTCTGGTAGGGCAAGAAGGTTGCTATTACCATCAGGCGCGGACTGCTTGGCGGCGTTTTTCCTCTGGGGGTGCGCTGCCCCAATTAAAGGCCCCCAGACGCGCCATGCGTCATCGGAAATCACGGATCGCATCGTGATATAGGCCGATGACGTCTCACAACCTGACGGCCAAAATCGATGAGTCAGGGATTCGCGATCGGAGAGGGACCGAGCGTATCGAGAAGCTGCTTCATCGCCGCATAGGCCTTGTTGCGATAGGCGATGAGGGTGGCAAGCTGTTGGGGATCGAATTTTCCTGTAAAACCCTCGCCGGATTTCGTGCCGAATTTTCCCTCGGCCACGAGCGATTTCAGCAATTCGGGCGTTGCCATGCGGTCGCCGAAAGCCTCTTCGAACGTTTTGAAGCAGTTTGCATAGACATCCAGCCCGGCCATGTCGGCGATCGCAAACGGACCGAAGAAAGGCAGGCGGAAGCCGAAAGTGCTGCGCACGATCGTGTCGACATCTTCGGGTGACGCAATTCCTTCCTCGACGATGGAGTTCGCTTCCTTGAGCAGGACATATTGAAGCCGGTTGAGAACGAAGCCCGGTCGGTCCGCCACGATTGCCGAGCTGCGATTGGCCCGGGCGAGCATGTCCTTGACTGTCGCAACCGCCTCAGGCGTCGTGGCTTCGCCGCAGACGAGCTCGACTCCCGGGATGAAGGGCGCCGGATTGCTGAAATGGACGGTCAGGAAACGCTCCGGATTGGTGACATAGGGTGCGAGCGTATGTACGGGCAGGGTCGATGTATTCGTGCCGATGATGGCATCCGGGCGTGCCGATCCGCAGATGCGTCGGAAGACGTCGGATTTGATGGACGGAACTTCGGGCACAGCCTCCTCGATGAAATCGACATCTCGTACAGCGTCCTCGATGGAGGTGGCAGCACTCAGATTGGTCCGGATCGTCTCCGCCGTACCGGTCGGGAACAATCCCTGTTCCTCGAATTCCGATGCCTCGCGCAGGAGACGCTGGAAATTCGTCTGGGTCGTCTCGGGCGATGCGTCTGCAATGACGACCTTCATGCCACCATTGGCCAGAACCTGAGCGATACCGCCGCCCATGTAACCGGCGCCGATCACGGCGACTGTTTCGATCCGTTTGTTCATGTCTCGTCTCTCTCGTTACCTGCCGCATGCGTCGCGACAGAAGGGGCTCTGCGTGACGCAAAGCGCCGTTTCATTCCATGTCCGGATGAGTCCAAGTCTTCGTCCGCCGGAGAAGGACGTTGCACAAGATGCCATGCAGCTATCGGAATGGGATCATGCTCTTTCCCCCATGAATACGCGCAATGTCCTTGCGACGGGGAAGAGCGAGATAGCGTCGGCATCGGGATGCCCGACGTTGCGCTCCGCTCCGCCATTGGCCGTGCGCGCCCATCTCGCACCCGGGATGCCGCCTGCGCGATCGGCCCGGAAATCGGCCGCCGCCGCGAGAATGCCCGGAGGACCGGCATCGATCCTGGCGGCATTCCTGCGACTCACGCCTCCGGAAAGCGGGCTGAAGAGATGGCGACAGGACGAACAGGCGCCCTCCAGCGCATCATGCGCGAATGCGCCGGGTTCGTTGAAAACATGGGTCATGTCAGATCAACGGGGCAGAAATGACGGGGAGAACCGTGCCGCAAGATCCCTGCCCGGACGTTATCGGAGATAACGATCCGGATGCGGTGTGGTCTTGCCGGGGTCGGGTACTGCCGCTTTTTCTGTTGCCCTCTCCTTGCATCGGGACTGATAATCACAAAGAAAAGTTACGAATTATCATTATCGTGTGAGAGAGGCGTCGTCCAATACGATTAGCTGATAAGACCATAACGCTCTTCCGATAGCCCCTATGGCGGATCGGTGCCATGCTGCGCCTCCCCCGGAAGGGGGAGGGAACAGGTTGCGTGTCACGCGCGATATCAGACCCCGATATGGCGGAGGGCTTTGCCCGCCATGAGATTGCGCTCGATCTTCTCGAGGCTCATGCCTTTCGTTTCAGGGACGAACAGGAACGTCAGGATGATGAACAGGGCATTGAGTGCGGCATAGAGGAAGAAGGTCGGCCCCGGTCCTGCCGCCTGCAGAAGGGTGAGGAAAGTGGCGCCGACCACGAAATTGGCGATCCAGTTCGTGGCTGTCGAACAGGTGACGCCGAAATCGCGCCCGTTGAGTGGCTGGATTTCCGAGCACAGGATCCAGACCATAGGCGCTGCCGACATTGCATAGCTGATCACGAAGACGATCAGGACCGCGATGGCCGCCATGGCCAGACCCGGTGACCCGACACCGGCGTTCAGAATGACGCCCATGCCGATCATGCACAGGCACATGACGAAAAATCCGGTATAGAGCAGGGGCTTCCTGCCGAGCCGGTCCACCACACCGATGGCAATGAGGGTCGCAAGGGTCATCAGCGCACCGATGGCGACCGTTCCCCACATCTGGTCCGTGGCCGAGGAGAGACCGGCCAGCCCGAGTATTTTCGGCGCGTAATACAGGATCACGTTGGCACCGGTGAATTGCTGCATGAACTGGAGCATCATGCCGAGATAGGTGGAGCGGCGAAAATCGGGGTTCCTCGCGAATAATGCCGGACCCATCTGCTTGATACGGAGACTCTCGCGGATGCTGTCCCGTTCCGCCGTGGCCGCCTCCACGTCGTTCTGTCGCAGCTTGAGCAGAACGGCGAGCGCCTCATGGTCGCGGCCTTTCGTCATCAGCCAGCGCGGACTGGTGGGCAGGAAGATCATGGCCGCGACCATGATTATGGCGGGCAGAGCGATGATACCGAGCATCAGCCGCCAGTTCTGGTAATAACCGAGCCATGCGTCGCTGAGATAGGCGACGAGTATGCCGGCCATGATCGCGAACTGATAGCAGGAGATCAGGGAGCCGCGCTGTTTTTCGGGTGCGATCTCGGACAGGTAGATCGGCGCGATATAGGACGAGATTCCGACCGCGATCCCCAGTACGATACGAGCGCCGATCAGGGTGTCGGCATTCGGCGCCAGAGCTGAAACGAGCGCGCCGAGGGCGAAGATGAAGCCGCTGACGAGCAGCGTTTTCCTCCGTCCGAAATGGTGGGAAAGCCATCCACCGATGACGGCACCGCCGATCGCTCCCAGCATCATGGCGCTGACGACCGCCTCCTGACGTGCACTCGACAACGCGAATGCCCTGGCGATCAGATCGAGCGCACCGGAAATGACTCCGATATCCATGCCGAACAGCAGACCGGCAAGCGCCGCGATCGGCCCGACAATATAGATGATGGGGATACCCGTGGCACGCGAGACCGGGATATCCGGACGATCCTTGTTTTCACGAGACGATGGCGGGTGCGTAACCATTTGGGAGAATCCCTCAATCAGAGTGGCTGAGTGAGGGTAGCGATAGCGAAAATCACAGGAATTACGTTATATTTCTCGTTATAACGAAATAACCTGTGATTAACGGGTTAGATATCCCATAACGTCAGTCCGTCCCTTGCGTCACCGGAGCGTATCCCCGATGGCGCATCCGGACTGCGTTCAGCCTGCGTCTTGCTGTGCAGCCGGTCCGGTCTCGAAATCCGCGGCATCGTGACGTTCGACAATCTGGCCGGGCTCTCCGGTCGTCCGGTTGACAAGACGCCCTCTCTGCACGGCCGGGCGTTCGAGCAGTCGCGCCGCCCAGGCCTTTACATGAGGATAGTCATCGACCTTCAGGAAACGGGCGGCGTCGTTGTAGAGCCATCCCTCGACCAGACCGCCGTACCAGGGAAAAATGGCCATGTCGGCAATGGTATAGGTGTCGCCGGCGACATAGTCGTTTTCCGCCAGTTGACGGTCGAGCACGTCGAGCTGCCGCTTGACCTCCATCGTGAACCGGTCGATCGCATATTCGATCTTTTCGGGGGCGTAGGCATAGAAATGTCCGAAGCCGCCACCGAGATAGGGGGCGCTTCCGACCTGCCAGAAAAGCCAGTTCAGGCAGGATGTCCGGGCTGCGATATCGGCCGGAAGGAAGGCGTCGAACTTCCCGGCCAGATAGAGCAGGATCGATCCGGATTCGAAGACATTCAGCGGCGTTGACCCGCTGCGATCCACGAGGGCGGGAATCTTCGAGTTCGGGTTGATGGCGGTAAAACCCGATCCGAACTGATCGCCTTCGCCGATCCGGATGAGCCAGGCGTCGTACTCGGCGCCAGTATGGCCCGCTTCCAGAAGCTCCTCGAGCAGGATCGTGACCTTTATCCCGTTGGGCGTACCCATGGAATAGAGCTGAAGCGGATGGCGCCCCACGGGGAGAGCCTTCTCGTGGGTGGGGCCGGCGACCGGACGGTTGGTGCTGGCGAACTTGCCGCCATTTTCCTTGTCCCAGCTCCAGACTCTGGGCGGGGTATAGGTGCTCGGATCTGTCATGGCTGCTGTCTCGCTGATCTGTCTCTGATATGGGGGCGACGCGACGTGTCCTGTTCGCGCATCCGGCCCCGGGCGAATGGACCGGATTCGGGAAGCTTTACGCAGGCGAAGGCCCGACGTTCAGACGGCGGCTGCGCCACCATCGACGATCAGGTCGATTCCGGAGACGTAGCTGCTTTCGTCCGATGCGAGGAAGAGCGCGGCGGCAGCGAGTTCCTCGGGGCGACCGAGACGCTTCATCGGCACGGCCGCTGCCCATTTCGCCCTGACGGCCTCTGCACCTTCTTGCGTATCGGCCTGCCCGTCCATGATCGGCGTATCGAACGGACCCGGGCTCAGGCTGTTCACACGGATCCCGCGCGCCACCAGCTCGGCCGTCCATGTCCGCGCGAGGCTGCGTATCGCGGCCTTGCTGGCGCTGTAGGTGCCGTAGCCCGGCACGCCCTTGTTCGCGGCGATCGACGAAAGCAGGATCACCGAGCTCCCCGGTTGCAGGAGGGGGAGGGCGCGCTCGATCGTGAAATAAAGGCCGCGCAGATTCACATCGATCGTGCGGTCGAAATTCCCGACGGTTGCCCGGTCGAGCGTTTCGGGAAGGACGATGCCCGAATTCGCGACGAGCACGTCGATCCGCCCCTTTTCCCGACGGATCAGCTCCATCAGACGATCGAGATCCGCCATCGAGACGACATCGCCCTGCACACCCGCAGCATGGGCGCCCAGTTCGGATACGGCACGATCGAGCGCGTCCGCTCTCCGGCCCGTGATATAGACGAAAGCCCCTTCGGCGATGAAGCGTCTGGCCATGGCAAGGCCGAGCCCGCTCGTGCCGCCGGTTATCAGGACTGTTTTTCCATGCAGTTTCGTCATGGTTCTCTCCCTCTGGAGATTTCGGATAAACGACCGGGCCGATCCGGCCCGATCCTGAGCGTTTGGGACCGGGCCGGCACGGCAGCTGCACGCCGACCGGCTGCGGTTTTCAGGGGGTGTCCGGGCGGCGGGCTCAGCCGGGAGTCTGAACGGCGCGACGCAGGGCCGGAAGCATGTCCGCGGGTTCCGGGCGGCGCGTGTAGTCGGGGTTCACTTCGGCGTAGAGAATGACGCCGTCCTGACCGATGACGAAACGTCCGGGCATGGGGAGCGTCCAGCTGTCGTCACCATTGAAGCCGGGCAGATCGTTTTTGAGATTCCTGTAAAGCTCGATCAGATAGTCCGGCATGGTGAAACGCAGGCCGAATTGTGCTGCAACGTCGTTATGCGTGTCGGACAGGATCGGGAAATCCAGATCGTTCTGGCGGACGGATTTCCGGCTGTTCGCAGCCGTCTGCGGCGAGATCGCGACCAGCTCCGCACCGAGATCGCGGAATGAAGGAAGTGCCGCCTCGAGAGCCTGCAATTCCATGTTGCAGTAAGGGCACCAGACGCCACGATAGAAGCTGACGACTAGAGGTCCCCGGGCGAGAAGATCGGCAGAGGATACGGGATTGCCGTCGGGATCGTTCAGCGTGAAGGCCGGTGCCTTGTCTCCCGCCTTGAGGGCTTTCTCTGCGGCGCCCGAGGCAACCAGCTCGGCAGTGGCGCGGTGCATGGTCTCGATGACCGCGTGCGGGACGTTGTAAGGGGGCTTTCCGGCTTCGAAATCGGCCTTGAAAGCGTCGAGTTTTGCCTGGAGTGTCATGGTTTCGTTTCCCTGGTTGTGGTGTCGGATCCGACGATATGCGGTCGCCGGACGGGAGGGATGACGGCGTGGCCGACTAACGCTCATTCCGTGACGGAATGAGCGCTCCGTCTCTCATTCCGCCGTTGCTGTTGCTGTTGCTGCCGCTGTTTCGGAGAAAGGATAGTCGGTGTAGCCATGGGCATCGCCGCCATAGAAGGTCGAGCGGTCATAAGGGGTCAGGGGAAGACCCAGACGCAGCCGCTCGGGAAGATCGGGATTGCTGATGAAGTGCCGACCGAAGGCGACCGCATCGGCATCGCCGGAATCGAGCAGGGCTCCTGCACTGTTCCTGTCGAACCCGCCTGCCGCGATCAGCGTGCCCCGGAACCTCTTGCGCAAGTCGCGCGCGGCGACAGGCGCGCTTTCGGCAATGAGTTCCGTGCCCTTGATGCGAGGCTCGACCACATGCAGATAGGCGATTCCGAGCGCATCCAGCCGCTCTGCCACATAGCCGAAGGTTTCCTCGGGATTGCTGTCCGACATCGAGCCGTAAGTGCCGCTCGGGCTCAGACGAACACCTACGCGATCTGCCCCCCAGACGGATATGGCGGCTTGCGTCACCTCCAGAAGGAAGCGGGCGCGGTTCTCGACAGGGCCGCCATACTCATCGGTGCGGTGGTTGGTGCCATCCTGCAGGAACTGGTCCGGCAGATAGCCATTGGCGCCGTGAATCTCCACGCCGTCGAACCCTGCCAGTCTGGCCCTTGCGGCGCCTTTCCTGAACTGCTCGATCACGGCAGGAATTTCCTCCAGCGTGAGGGCGCGCGGCATGGAGAACGGGGCGGGGCCGCTGGGCGTGTAGGCGTCTCCTTCCGCCCGCAGGGCAGACGGAGCAACCGGAGCCGCGCCGCCGGGTTGCAGATCGTGATGCGACTGCCGCCCCACATGCCAGAGCTGCATGACGATCCTGCCACCGCGCGCATGAACGGCCTCGGTGACCGCGCGCCAGCTTTCGATCTGGGAGTCGTCATAAATGCCCGGTGCGCCCGCATAGCCATACCCTTCGAGTGCGACGGGTGTCGCCTCGGAGACGATGAGTCCGCCGGGCGAGCTGCGCTGGCTGTAATACTGCGCCATCAGCGCATTGGCCTTGCCGGATGCGTCCGATCGCATACGCGTCAGCGGTGCCATGACGATTCTGTGGCCGAGCGACAATGCTCCGGCCCGGAGCGGGGTGAAGAGTGCGTTCATGGGAATGTCTTTCCTGAAATGAGACGGGTTCAGTTCCTGGCGGTGAGCGCCTCGACGCGGTCGATACCGCGCTGCACGCCGGGTCGGGCGGCGATCTGCTCGTACCAGCGGGCGACATGAGGGGTGCGGTCGAGCGCGATGCCGGGAAAGCTGCGTCGCCACAGCCAGCCGAAATGCGCGATATCGGCAATGGAGAAGGCATTGCCTGCCACGAAGTCGCGATGCGCCAGCACGCCGTCGAGTACACCCAGCACGCGTCTGGCCTCGTTGTCGAAGCGTTCGATGGCGAGCGGCAGGGTTTCGCTGGCAAAACGCCGGAAGAAGCCGGCTTGTCCGAAAGCGGGGCTCAGCGCGGAGGCATGAAAGAAAAGCTGTTCGAACACGCGCGCCCGTGCAGGGGCATCTGTGGGCAGGAGACGGCCTGTCTTTTCTGCCAGATGGACGAGTATCGCTGCGGATTCTGTCAGAAGCAGCTTTTCGCCCCCAGCGTCCCGATCGATCAGGACCGGAACCTTTCCGTTCGGGTTGAGCGCAATAAAGGATGCGCCGCCCTGCTCGCCCTGGCGGATATTGATGCCATGCAGCGTATAAGGCAGGCCGAGTTCTTCCAGCGCGATGGTGACCTTGACGCTGTTGGGCGTCGCAAAAGCGTAGAGCTCATACATGAGCGTTTCCTTCACGGGTCCTGTTGAGAAGCGTGGAAAGAACCGGGAGAGCGGCGGCAATCAGTGCCTGGGGAAGATCGCCGGTGAGCTGGTAGGTCGAGAGAAAGGCCGAGACCGGTCGTCTTGTCGTGGCTCTGGTGAAGGGATCGACCATCTGAAACCGTGCTCCTGTGTTCTCCCGGTTCGTCCGGGTTGCAGGAACGGTTTGCCTCTGTTTCACTCGGCATGGCAGACAGCCAGATGCGATAAGCATCATTCCCGGAAGGAATGGAATGGACCGGTATCAGGCGATGGCCACCTTCGTTCGCGTGGTCGAGACGGGCTCTTTCTCCGCAGCGGCGCGGCAGCTTCATGTCGGACAGCCGGCAGTTTCGAAAACCGTGGCACAGCTGGAAAGCCGGTTGCAGGTCAGCCTGCTGATACGCTCGACGCACGGTCTGACGCCGACAGAGGCGGGGCAGGCGTTTTACGAGCGCGCGCGCAATGCGCTGCTGGAAGCCGACGAGGCCGAGCTGGCGGCGCGCGGCGCGGGAAGCGGTCTGTCCGGACGGCTGCGCGTATCGGCCGCCACGACATTCGCGCGGCTGCATATCATACCCCGGCTTCCGGCTTTTCTCGATGCGCATCCGCAGCTCGATGTCGATATCCTGCTCGATGACCGGATGATCGATCTGGTGGCAGAGGGCGTGGATATCTCGCTGCGTATGGGCGCTCTGGCCGACTCGTCAGCGGTGGCGCGCAGGATCGCCACGGGTGGGCGCTCCGTGCTGGCGACTCCGGCCTATCTGGCGCGTGCGGGAATTCCGGAAAGCCCTGCCGATCTCGCCGATCGCGAAGCGATCGTTTACAGCCAGCTCCCCAATGTCTGGTCGTTTCACAGGGATGGCTCGGCCGTCTCGGTGTCCGTTGCGGGACGGCTCAGGGTCAGCGCCGCCGAAGGCCTGCGGGCAGCAATACTCGCCGATATGGGCCTGACCATCACCTCGGACTGGATGTTCGCCCCGGAACTCGAAAGCGGCGCGGTAACGCGCGTGCTCGAATCCTGGTCTCTGCCGCAGCTCGATTTATGGGCCGTCTTTCCGACCGGACGCATGATCACGGCAAAGGCCCGCCGGTTTGCAGACTTCGTGCAGGAGATCATGGCGCCTCCCGTGTGACGTTATCGGATCGCCTCCGGAGACAAACCCGTCCCGGCCCCGTTCCTGACGCCGCGCCCTGTTCCCGGATCGGCCCCCGCTACAGGCGCCGCCTTGCCGCTCTCCGGCGTCTGATGAGCACGATTCCCAGCGATACCAGAGCGAGAGCCAGGATCGTCCCGCCGAGTGAAACCATCCTCTCCGTCGTGACAGACAGAGAGAAACGGCCTTCGTTGCGGATGTTCCTCACGTCTTCCTGTGTGATGCGGACCTCCGGATCGCCGAAGCTGGTTTCGACTTCGTTGACGACGTCAGCGATATCCTGATCCGAAAGATGATCGATCGGACTCTCAGGACCGAAACCGGGCATATAGACGATCCGGCCATCGATGTTCCGGCGGACGCCATGCAGGACGACAGAAACCAGATTCCCCGGATCGGGGGCTCCCGTAGCGGTATTGTGGAAAAGCGGCGGATAATAGCCGTCGCGACTCCCTTTGCCGGAAGGCTGGTGGCATGAGGCGCATTCGCGTGAATAGAGCAGTTCGCCATGCGTGCGTGTATCGACACGGCTTCCCCTTATGGCGGCCTCCATATGGGAGGGTGCACCAAAGCTGTCACGCGGTCGTTTATAGGCAGGATCGCCAACCGGAGGCACCTGTCTGAGATAGGCGATCAGAGCGTCGATATCGCGCCCGGAGAGATGCTGGAAACTCTTCTCGACAGCCTCCGCCATGGGACCTGCCGCCTGCGCCTTGTCCGGTGCGTTTCCCGTCTGCAGGTAGAGTCGCAACTGTTCGTCCGTCCAGGTGCTGATCCCGCTCGGATAGTCAGGCGTGATATCGGGCGCATACCAGCTCGAAAGCGCCGCACCGCCGAGGTTCCGATCCGGTATCTCGGCCATCAGGAAGTTGCGTGGCGTGTGGCAGACATCGCAATGCGCCAGCGCTGTCGCGAGATAGGCCCCCCGGGCCACCTGCGAGGTGGCGGTGCCCGGAACAGCCATGCGCTGCTTCTTCAGGTAAAGCCAGTTCCACCCGATCATGAGAAACCGCATGTTCAGCGGGAACATCAGCCGCGTCGGCCGACTCATCTGCTCGACGGGTTTCACGGCATTCATGAAATAGACGTAGAGACTGCGGATATCTGCGTCGGTCAGATTCGTGTACGAGGTATAGGGCATCGCGGGATAGAGGTATTTGCCCTCCGGCGTGACGCCCCGACGAAGAACACGGGCGAAATCGGCCTCCGAATAGGTGCCGATCCCGTAGGATCTGGATGGTGTGATATTCGTGCTGTAAATGGTGCCGAACGGAGACGGAATGCCATATCCGCCTGCATAGGGCAGGCCGGAATGCGCCGTGTGACAGGCAGCACAGTCGGCAGCGATGGCAAGATAGCGCCCTCTCCCGATTTCCCGGGCGGTCGCATCGGCGCCCGATGCCGTTTCTGCAAGACTGCCTGCCATCCCGAATGAGAGAGCAGCGACGAGTATGCGGAGCCTGTCGCCGTGCCGGGCGTCTGAGCACTTCATGATGTCTTGCCCGCAAGGCGCGAACGGATGGCATCGGCCGCGCGCAAACCGAGCGCCGCCATGCTCAGGGTCGTATTGACCACACTTGCGGATGGCATGGCACCGCCTCCCGGCAGCCAGAGATTCGGATGATCATGGGCCCTGCAGGTTCCATCGACGACCGAATCTCCGGGATTTGCTCCCATGATGGTGCCGCCCATGATATGATTATTCGCATTGTACTGCTCGGTCACGTGCAGCTCCGTTCCGCCCAGCAGTCCAGCGATTTCCCTGACCTGCTCGACGGCTGCCTTCGTTCCCCTGCGCACGTAATCTCCGACATCGTATCGGATGTCTGGGCAGGCCAGGCCAAGCGCGTCCCTGCGCGTACGGCTCAGCGTCAGCCTGTTTCCGGGAGATGGGAGGGGTTCGAGGCTGATGGAGAGATCCACGCCACATGCTGCCCTGCGGCGGATTTCGCGGTCGAGGGCATCGCCGGTCAGGCCGAGCGCAAGGGCCTGCTCTGTGGCAGGCGGTACGCGGCTGATATTGTTGAGGATCATCTTGTTTGCAGAGTATCTGCTGCGGAAATTTCCGTCTCTCGAACCGACGATGCAGCTGCTCTGGGCCGGTCCGCGTCCGAACCAGAGGGGCTCTCCGGCCAGGAAAGTGGCATGGATACCGGAGTGATCCATCATGTTCCTGCCGACCTGATCGGAACTGTTGGCTATTCCATTCGGGTTGCGGGCATTGGCTGCCAGAAGCAGCAGGCGTGGCGTTTCGATGCCATTGCAGGCGAAGACGAAAATCTCTGCCGTTGCCTTATGCGCGTTTCTATCCCTGTCGTACCAGTATATCGATGTGACCCTGTTGGTCTCGTCCGTATCCACACGATAGACGACCGACTCCGACAGGATGGATGCGCCTTTCCGTTCGGCGCATTCGATATGTCTGATGCCGTTATACATGGCACCGATGGGACAGATCGGCTGGCAGTTATTGTTGCCGCAGCACGCCGGTCGGTCTCCGAAGGGAGCGACGCTGCGTCCCTGGGGTATCGGGACCAGCCTGAAACCGTGAGGATTTACAGCCTCGCCGACGCGGCGATCCGCATAACCGAACGGGATCATGTTTCTGGGATAGGGGCGGCTGCGTTGGGAGGGAGACTGCAGGGCGACATCCCAGGGGCCCGAAACGCCCATTTCCTCTTCGGCCCGGCAGTAATACGGTTCCAGATCGTCATAGGATATCGGCCAGTCCCGTCCGACACCGTAACGGGTATGCATCTGGAAATCCACCGGGAGGTGGCGCCAGCAGGAAGCCGCCCAATGCCATGTCGTTCCTCCGACGATACGCAGATATCCCTGCTTGAAAGCATCGCCGTCCGGTCCGGAAAGGGAGATATAGTCGTTGGGCGGAAAATAGAGGGGGGCCGAGGCGAGCGGTGATTGCGGATAAATGCCCTGGAAGTCGGAATGAAGACGATTATGAAACGAGATGTTGCGCCAGTTTTCCGTAAATTCTCCACGGGGCCTGCGCAGACCGGCTTCCAGAACGGCAACCGAATGCCCGGCGGAGACGAGTTCGTTTGCGATCATGCCGCCCACGACGCCAGAGCCAACGATCACGACGTCGGCCGACAGATCGCCACCGGAAGTGAATGACGGTTTTCTCACTCTATCTGGTATCCTTGGTTTCACGCGGCAATGCCGAGAACGACGACCGACCGGCAGGCGGGATGATGGCGCTCTGGCGTGGGGTGGATCCGAGAACCCCGACCGGTGGCGGCGGCGGCGGGGCTCTGTCCGTTTCAGGTGAGGCGATATGATCGAGCGGAGGCGTTTGCGACCACCAGCCAGGTTCTGCCCGACAGTAGGTCGGGACCGGCAACGCGTCTCTCACAGGTCGGTACATGAGCGCATCCGCATAGGCGACCATCGGAGCGTTCGTACGATTCCGGACGGAGCCGATATACCACGCAGCATTGACCGTGAGCAGGGCATCGTGGGCCGCGCCTGCATCGGTCATCAGAAGATCCGACGTGGTGTTCGTGTCGAGCGTCGTGGCCAGCGCGCATATCTGACGAACCTGCTCCGGAAAGACGCCCGTCAATGCGTGTCTCAGACGCCGCGACAATACGGGGTCGAGATCCCTGCACCCCGTCAGGACGCGGGAGACGGCGAGAAACTGCTCATCCTCGATCCCGGAGGATGTTTCCCCGGCTGAGGCAGGATCGACGGGAAAATCGAGATTGGTCAGCGTGGCGAGAATTGCAGTAATGCCCGCCTTGCGCAGGAACTCCCGTCTCTCCGGGGAGTGGGCGGTCTTCGCGCCGGAAACGGAAGGTGTCATGCGCTCGGCCTCGTTCTGCATGGCTCAGTCTTCAAGAAGAAATCGGCTCTCATCACGGATTTTCATGAGATTTCTTGCGGAAATCCCTATTGTATCCAGCTTGGTGCCTGAATAACGTGTGCAGCACTTATAAGGTTCGATAAAGTTAAATATAATCAACATAATGTACTGGATAAATGATCGTTTTTTAACTTTTAAAAAATCCATATATGTAGATTATCGGATTGTACAAACATAAGCATGAAGATTTCCGGGTGTGGGGAGATTATACTCGTATATTTCCGGATATTCCCCGCTTATGTGGATAATTGCGCGCTGAATTCGAACGGAGCGCGGGCCTGATATGCCTGAAGAACGCGCCTTCCTGAGCACGCGTGAATGGATGCGCCTGAATGGATGCGCCTGAATGGATGCGCATCTCCGGAATAGCGCTCTGGAGACGGGCTCGCGTTATGGGGCGGATCGATGTTTTGGATCGTGCAGGTCGAATAACCGGCAAGACGATGATTACTGGAATAGTCATGCAAGAAAAAAGCGTTGCCGCTCCGAAAGAGATCGCCCTATCCGGACTCTCCGATACGGAAACGCCCGTTCGACAGACCGGCAGGGTCGCCGATACTGGCAGGTGGCTGTTTCTGCCCAGAACGAGCGATCCCGGCCCGGAAGCGGATGTGCCCCGCGATCGCCGCGCCGGATGGGCGACCGGCCGGCCCTGTCCCGATCGCTTGGGCGAACGCCTTTCCGGCAACGTGTTCCATGCTGCAAGCACGTGTCGTCCGACGTGATTGCCCGTTTCCGCTCCTGTGCCCGTTCCTGTGCCCCTTTCCGGGCGATGTCTGCTTTGCGCTCTCCCTCGTCATATGCGGCGCATGTTCATCGGCTCCTTGCAGCGACGACCATGGTCTGGTGCGTCCTGCCGGTTTCCGATGCACAGGCCCAGTATCGCGGGCCTGTCTCGAGGTCCGCACCGCTTTTCGAACTCGATACGCCGACGTCTTTCGCAAATACACCCTTCACGCCGAAGGTGGAGAACAGCGTCGAAGCCTGGGGGACTCTGGTCAGAAAGCTCAATGAAAAAGGTATAGGCATCGTCGTGGATTATACCTCCGAGAGCGCCATAGCTCTCGACACGGCGCATGCCGGCGATGCCGCTTATGCCCATCAGATCGGTGCCGAACTCGATCTTGACTGGGGTCGTCTCGTCGGATGGCAGGGGCTGCGGACCCACGCCGTGTTCGTGAACCGGGCCGGCCACAATCTGGCAGCGGATCTAGGGGATCATTCGCTGAATGGATATCAGGAGATTTTCGGGTCCGGTGGCGATGTGGGGGTCAAGCTGGTTTATGTCTATGCGACGCAGAACCTGCTCCGCAATCATATGCAGATTGCCATGGGGAAGATGCCCGTCAATATCGATTTCGCAAACTCGCCGCTTTACTGCGTTTTCATGAATAAATCGAATTGCGGCGTGCCCAAGTCTCTCACCAGGAACGACGCCGGATTTGCGACCTATCCCGGATCCGTCTGGGGTGGACGCGTGCGCTACTGGCCCGATAGCGGCGTCTACGCCCAGACCGGTGTGTATGGGGTCAATCCCGATCTGAACACGAACCGCTACGACAGATCCGGTTTTCGTATGGGAACCAGTCTGTACACTGGGGTTTATGTGCCGGTCGAGTTCGGGTGGATACCCTCTTTCGGAAAGAACCACCTCGTCGGACATTACAAATTCGGTGTCGCCTACGACTCGTCGAATTATCCGGATCTGTATTTCGATACCGATATGAACTCCGCAGTGCAGTCCGGGAAGCCGCATCGCCAGACGAACGGCAAGACGCAATTATGGCTCGAGGCGGATCAGATGATCGTCCGCCATGGAGACGGTCCCTTGCATGGAACCTACATACTTGCCGGGATGACACGAGGGCAGGAGAATAACAGTCCCTACGGTTTTCAGGTCTTTGCGGGTCTTGTCGATCGCGGGTTCTTCAAAAGGCGTCCGAAAGATACGATCGGCGTCGAATGGTCGGAAACCTTTGCAAGTTCATCCCTGATCGCTGCCCAATGGGAGCGCTATCGCAAGGGGGATCCCCTTCCGGGGAACGCGACCTATCCCCAGAGCCATCTCATGACGCTGGAAGCGACCTACGCCTTCCAGCTCTATAAAGGCGTGTCGGTGCAGCCCGATTATCAGCATATCTGGCGCACGAACCTGCAACGGAACAAACCGCAGGTCGATGTTATCGGCCTGAGACTGCACGCTGTCCTGTAGATAGCGCCGATATCGGTGTCGTCCGGTATCGCCACCGGACCGGTCGGGCGGATCCGGTTATCCCGTTCGTCTTCGCGCGGGACCGGGAGTTTTTTTTCAGCACGGGGCTGCCGATACGCCAGTCATGAACCGCGTCCGGCGCCCCGGGCGTTTTGCTGCGCCCATTCCGCGAGGGTCAGCAACCCGGGATAGGTGCGCCGCAGGGCCTGGATGTCGGCGCGGAACCCGTCTCGTGCGATCCACGCGAACATCAGCCGGAAATCCTCGGGCAGGCGCGCCAGCATCATGCCGGGCAGCGTGAAGCCCCGGCTCGGACGTGCACCGGATGCCCTGAGAACGGATGCAGCCGATCCGGGCGTCACGCTGTCTCCGGCAAGCTCGATCGACTGGCCGATATAGCGGTCGCGGCGTTCGAAGGCCTCGGCTGCAAACCATCCCACATCCTGCACCGAGACGAGCTGCATCGTCTGGTCCGGACGGAGGAAGGTCTTCATCATGGAGAGCATGGTGAGACGGAATACCGCACCCGAGAAATTTTCCATGAAGGCCGCCGGACGCAAGATCGTCGCAGGCAGTCCCAGATCTGCGATATGTCGCTCGATCGCCCTCTTGCTTTCGAAATGCGGCACACCGCTCTCTCTTTCCACACCCCCGGCGGAACACTGGACGAAATGGCGCACGCCGTGCTCGGCCGCGAGGCGTGCGAGCCTCTTTCCCTGTCGTTCCTCTCCGGCAGGCCCGATCTTCATGGGCGACTGAACCGACAGAACGCCGCTGACATCGGTAAGCGCCGCGTGCAGGGATCGCTCGTCATCGAGATCGCCCTGAGCGAGCGCGACGCCGCTCCGTGCCAGCGCGACCGCTTTCGGGGCCTGCGGGTTGCGGACGAGCGCGCGTATCCGGCCATATCCGCGGCGCTGCAGCGCGCGGATCGTGGCTCCTCCCTGCTGTCCGGTGGCCCCCGTGATCAGAACGATTGGTTTGGACATCTCCGCCCTCCTTGTTGAATGTCAGGTTAGGCCGTTCCTGCTTTGCAGATCAGGGGGAGTATCGTAGACAGGGCGTTCCATTTCTGGAACGATGCCATGAACTCGGACGACCTCCGCACTTTCGTGAGAATTGCCGATTCCATGAGCCTCAGCACGGCCGCGCGTGTCGGGGCTACGCCGAAATCGTCGCTGAGCCGCAGCTTGTCCCGTCTCGAGAGCGAGATCGGGGCAAAGCTTTTCGAGCGCGGCCCGCGAGTCCTGAGGCTGACGGAGGCCGGCCGGATCCTGCTGATTCACGCAAGACGCATCATGGACGATCTCAGCGAGGCCGAGGCCGCGCTCGACGGCGTGACCGGACAGCCCCGCGGTCTTCTGAAAATCAGCGCGGCGACCACGTTCGCGATCGGTCTGATCGCGCCGATGCTGCCCGAATTCCTGCGTTGCTATCCCGAGCTGCGCGTTCATCTCGAGGCCGAGAACCGGCTTGCCGATCTGGCGAATGAGGATGTCGACGTTGCGATCCGTATCGGTGCCATGCGGGATTCCGATCTGATTGCCCGTAAACTTGGCGGCATTGCCTTATGGCCATGTGCCAGTCCGTCCTATCTTTCACGGAATGGCACGCCGGTCGTGCCGTCCGATCTTGCCGGTCACACCCTGATCGGATGGAGCGACCAACCCTCGATCTGGCGCTTTCACGATCATGCCAATCGTGAAAGCCGCGTCTCCGTCGGAGTCGGAACCGTCGTTCCGGAGCCCGCCGTGCTGCAAATCCTGCTCGAACAGGGCGGGGGCATAGGGCGACTCCCCGCTTTCATCGCCCGGCCCGCCGTCGCGCAGGGGAGGCTCGTGCACCTGCTTGCCGGTTTCAGGACGGAAATCGTCGAGGCTCATGCGGTTTATGCGGCGCATCGAAGCCTGTCGACCAAGGTTCGCGTTTTCGTCGATGCGCTGCGGACCCATCTGATGACGCCCCCATAGCGCTCATTCCCTCGTCTTTCATGCGCGTATGGTGGAACGAAAAGCGGATCGACGCCGCGTAGTGCGGGGTGCACGTCCCTCCCGGTCCGCTCCGATGAGCGGCGCCCCGGTCGGGATGCAAATAGTTCTCATGTCGTTTTATTCTGATATCGGATCAGTTTGACGCGAGATCGAATCTGCTGTTAGGATCCAGAAAAAGAGCCACATCGCGTCAATGGCGGCGTCGGGGCAGGGTGGCGATCCATATCGAACTCAGGGCCAAGGAAGACCCTGATGCCGTGAAGGCTTGACCGGCAAGTCCCGAGGGCGTGCCGTCATCTGGAAACCGCCATGGACAGGGCTTTTTTCAAATCCGGTCATCTTCCGACCCTGATCGCTGCCTTCCTCTATTTCGATATTTCCTTCATGGTCTGGGTTCTTCTGGGGCCGCTCGGCATTGCGATTTCCCATGCCCTGCATCTGAATGCGAGCCAGAAGGGTCTGCTCGTCGCAACACCGGTACTGGCAGGGGCAGGATTTCGGGTCGTGCTCGGCGCCTGCGTGGATCTGTTCGGCGCCCGTCGCACTGCGATCGTCGCCCAGATCGTTGTCATCGCCGGGCTGATGGTGACCTGGTTTCTCGCGCCCTCATCCTATGGGGCCATGTTTCCGGTCGCGTTGCTGCTCGGGGTGGCGGGCGCCTCCTTTGCCGTCGCGCTGCCTCTGGTGTCCGGCTGGTATCCTCCGCAATATCAGGGGACGGCGCTCGGCATTGCCGGCGCAGGGAATTCGGGCACGGCTCTGGCGGCGCTCATCGCTCCGGTGCTTGCGGTGAAGCTCGGCTGGGTGAATGTGCTCGGGCTTGCCGTTCTGCCGCTTCTTCTGGTGCTGATCGTCTTCGTCATGCTTGCAAAGGAGCCACCGAAGCGACGCGTCTCGGGCGGCTTGCGCGCATGGCTGCCCCTGCTGCACGCGCGCGGTGCCTGGACGTTGATGGGGATCTACGCCGTCACATTTGGCGGTTTCGTGGGGCTGGCCTCGTTTCTGACCATCTATTTCAACGATCAATATGGCCTCGGACCTGCGACCGCCGGGTTCTGTACCGCCGTGATCGTGTTTGCCGGGTCTTTCGTGCGTCCGCTGGGTGGGGCGCTGGCCGACCGGATCGGGGGAACCCGCGCCCTGTCCATTCTCTTTGCTGCTGCCTGCATCGTCTATCTGTCGATCGGGCTCGGTCTGCCGTCCTTCCTGCTTGCGCTGCTTGCTTTCTTCGTCGGCATGATGGCTCTGGGTCTTGCGAACGGGGCTCTCTTCCAGCTCGTTCCGACCTGGTTTCCGAACTCCGTCGGTATCCTGACCGGACTCGTCGGTATGAGCGGCGGTATCGGCGGATTCTGTCTGCCGGTTCTCCTGGGTACGATCCGTCATGCCACGGGAGGATATGGGGCGGCCTTCCTTCTGTTCGCGGCTTTCACCTTCCTCGGGCTTCTGACCTGCCTTGCATCGCGCGCGCGTCCGGCAGCCGCCCGGAACGCCGTCTCCGGGGGACAGGCATGAGGACGTGCCTGTGTGCGCTGTCCTCGCTTCCGGCCTTTCTTGCAATCTTCCCTGCCCGGGCAGCAGCCCCGCCTTATGGCGTTTTCAGCAAGGGCGATGGCGCAGCAGCGGGATTCGGAACGGTCGGCGGCTTCGGGCAGGTGTCCTGGGCGCAGGACTGGTCCACGATCACGACGCCCCCGGGTCGCAAGCGCCCCTATGACGGATTCGCGCGCCTGAAGAACCTGTCGCTGAGTGACAAGGCGTATATCCGGATCAGTTTTTCCGGCGAGGAACGGCTGCGATATGTCTTCGAAAACCGTCCCCTGATGGGTACGGCAGGCAAGACGAACGCGTCCCGTCTTCTGCTTCGCAGCCAGTACGGCGCGGATCTGTCCGTCGGGAAACATGTCCGGGCCTATGCGGAGTTCCTGCAGGCTTTCGCCGGTGGCGCGCATTATTATGGCTATCAGAGCGGGACACAGCGCGTGCGGCTGGATCTGCAACAGGGCATCCTGGAGATTCGCGGTACCGTGCTGGGGGCGAAGGCGGGCGTGATCGGCGGTCGGCAGGTGTTTCTCGACGCGCCCGTTTCCATGCAATCCGCGCGCGATCTGACCAATGCGCAGCTGACATGGGACGGCGTGCGCGGCTATGCGATCTGGAAGCGGACACGGCTCGACCTGTTCGATTTCGCGCAGACCGACAAGCGCCCTGTCGGCGTTTTTTCAGACGGGACGAATTACGCGGCACGGATGTTCGGGGGATACAGCTCGACGGCTCTTCCGGGTTTCAGCCTGTGGGGCAAACCGGGACAGCTCTTCGCGGATCTGTTCTATATCGGATATCTCTTTTCCGGGCCTCTTGCCGCCCAGCCGCTTCCCGCACCGGGGCGGGCGCAAGCCGCATCGAGCCGGCGCGACAATATAGGGGCACGCCTCTGGGGCAAGGCCGGTCCGATCACGGTCAATCTGACTGGTGTGTTTCAGGGCGGTCGATATCGTCCGGCCGACCGGCTCTTGCCGGGCCGGGCCGTGCGGGCCTATGCCGTCAATGCAGCTGTATTGTACGCTGCGCCGGACAAGGCCTGGAAGCCCAGTCTGGGCATACAGGCAGATCTGTTTTCCGGCGGCTCCTTTCGATCGCAAGGCGGCGCCGTCGGCACCTTTGCCGCGCCGTATTTCCCGCTTCCCTATTATAACGATGTGACCCTCTCGCTTACATCGCAAAATCTGGTCGGTGCAGGGCCGTCATTCGATCTGGCTCCCTCTGCGACGTTTCACATCAAGTTTCATCTTCCGTTTTTCTGGCGCGAGAGCACAGATGATGCTGTCTATGCTGTGGGCAAGACCTATGCCTGGCGCGACACGCTCTCAGGCGGTTATATCGGCACCATACCCCAGGCCCAGCTCGCCTGGAATTTCGCGCCGCACTGGGCCTGGACACAGGATCTCGCGGGCTTTTCCGCGTCGCATGCCATGCGTCGGGCAGGTGCCCGCAGCGGCGCATTCGTCATGCAGACCATGATGCTCAAGTTCTGAGAAGGACATTCCGGACATGACCGACAAGACCAATCTCATCATCATCGGCAATGGCATGGTTGGCCATTACTGTGCGGAGCAGCTCGTCGGTCACGGGCTGCATGAGAGCCATCATATCCATGTATTCGGAGCCGAGCGTCATGTGGCCTATGATCGGGTGCATCTGACCGAATACATGACCGGACAGGACGCCCTGTCTCTTCGCCTGCACCGGGAAGGCTTTCATGAAACGCACGGTATCGCGCTTCATCTCGGTGTGGCTGTAACGGCGATCGACCGTGAGGCGTGTCTGGTTCGCACCGCGGAAGGAGATTTTCCCTACGAGACGCTGGTGATCGCGACGGGTTCCTTTCCTTTCGTGCCAGCCGTGCCGGGCAATGCGGGGACAGCGGGTCTCGTCTACCGTACGCTCGATGACCTCGATGCAATCCGCGAGGCGTCGCAGGGTGCAAGGCACGGGGTCGTGATCGGTGGGGGGCTTCTGGGTCTCGAAGCCGCCAACGCGATCAGGTCGCTCGGACTGGATGTGGCGGTCGTCGAATTCGCCCCGCGTCTGATGCCGGTTCAGCTCGATGAGGATGGCGGCCGGGCCCTGCGTCACAGGATCGAGCGTATGGGGATCGATGTGCGCGTCGCGCATGCAACGCAGGCCATCGAGCCGGGAGAGACCCTGAGGCACAAGCTGGTCTTTGCAGACGGATCGACGCTCGAGACCGATCTCGTCGTATTCTCTGCCGGTATCCGGCCCAATGACGGGCTTGCGCGCGAATGCGGACTTGCGATCGGCCCGCGCGGAGGGATCGCGGTGGACGATCGGTGTTGCACAGTCGATCCGCATATCTTCGCCATTGGCGAATGTGCGTCCTGGCAGGCGCGCGTGTTCGGTCTCGTTGCCCCGGGTTATACCATGGCGCGCACGGCCGCAGCCGTCATCGCGGGAGAGGAGGCGGTTTTCTCCGGGGCGGATATGTCCACGAAGCTGAAACTGCTCGGTGTGGATGTCGGTTCGATCGGCGATGCACAGGGTGCCGAACCCGGATCGACCAGCTATCGCTTCGTCGGAGAGGCGGAGGGCGCCTATCGTCGCCTCGTGATCTCTGCCGATGGCAAACGTGTCACCGGTGCCGTTCTGGTTGGCGACAATTCCTATTACGATACGATCCTGCAATTCGTGCAGAATGCGATCCGGCCGCCTGCCGATCCGGCCGCCCTGATCCTGCCACGCGGCGAGGGGGCAGCGCTTCTCGGGTCCGATTCCCTTCCCGATACGGCGACGATCTGCTCCTGCCATAACGTCACCAAAGGCGCGATCAGCGCCGCCATCGACGGAGGATGTCTGGATCTTGCGGCCCTCAAGGCGCAGACCAGGGCCGCAACCGGCTGCGGCGGGTGCGTCGGACTGCTCAAATCCGTATTCGAGACCGAGATATCGGCGCGCGGGATCGAGGTCGATCATTCCCTTTGCGAGCATTTTTCCCATACGCGGCAGGAGCTCTACGCGCTGGTCCGGGTGCACGATATCCGGACATTCGACGCGCTGATGGAAAGATACGGCAATGGCGGGCTGGGCTGCGATATCTGCAAGCCCACCGTCGGATCGATCATGGCATCTGCCTGGAACAGGCCGATCACCGATCCTGCCTATATTCCGCTGCAGGACACGAATGACACGTTCATGGCCAATATGCAGAAGAACGGTACCTATTCGGTCATGCCGCGTATCGCGGGGGGAGAGATCACGCCGGACAAACTCATCGTCCTCGGACAGGTCGGCAAGAAATACGGGCTCTACACCAAGATCACCGGCGGTCAGCGTATCGACCTGTTCGGCGCGCAGATTCATCAGCTTCCGGATATCTGGGCCGAGCTGATCGATGCAGGCTTCGAGACGGGGCACGCCTATGGCAAATCGACCCGCACCGTCAAATCCTGTGTGGGCAGCACATGGTGTCGCTACGGCGTGCAGGACAGTGTCGGCCAGGCGCTCGACCTCGAAAACCGGTACAAGGGCCTGCGCAGCCCGCACAAGCTGAAATTCGCCGTCTCGGGATGCACGCGCGAATGCGCGGAAGCGCAAAGCAAGGATGTCGGCGTGATCGCCACGGAAAATGGCTGGAACCTTTATGTCTGCGGCAATGGGGGCATGCGCCCGCGCCATGCGGAACTCTTCGCGACCGATCTCGATTCCGCAACCCTCGTCCGGTACATCGATCGCTTCCTGATGTTCTACATCCGCACCGCAGACAAGCTTCAGCGCACGTCTGTATGGCGTGAGACCCTCGAAGGCGGGCTCGATTATCTCAGGGACGTCATCATCAGGGACAGTCTGGGCATCGCGGACGAACTCGAGCGACAGATGCAGAGTGTCGTGGACAGCTATCAATGCGAATGGCGCGATGCGCTTTCGGATCGGGACAAGCTCAAGCGGTTCCGGACCTTCGTCAATGACGCGCGACCCGATCCGGACGTCCGGACCGAGGCCGAGCGCGATCAGGTCAGACCCGCCCGAAATGCTTCCGGCGGAAGCGTCTGCAGCGGTCCGCATGACTGGCAGACGCTGTGTGAGGAGACCGATCTCGTTCCCGGTTCCGGGGTGGTTGCGTGGTGGGAGGGCGCACAGGTGGCCCTGTTCCAGCTGCCTGCGACGAAGGACATGCCTGCACGGATTTTCGCCATAGACAATCACGATCCGTTTTCGAAGGCCAATGTGATCGGACGCGGTATCGTCGGCGATCTGAAGGGGGAGATCGTGGTGGCGTCCCCCCTCTACAAGCAGCATTTCCGCCTGCGTGACGGGATGTGCCTTGAAGACGAGCGCGTTTCCCTGCGCGTATGGGATGCCCGGATCGCCGGGGGGCGTGTCCAGATCCGTGCAAGGGAGCCGGTCCTGGCGCAGGTCTGACGTGGCGATGCACAAAACCGTTCGTTCCGCCTGTCCGTATTGCGGGGTCGGATGCGGGATCATCTTCGATGTCGAGGGCGACCGGATCGTGAAGCTGCGCGGCGATCCGGATCATCCGGCCAATCGGGGGCGGCTCTGCACCAAAGGCAGCTCCTGCGACAAACCCGTCTCGGCATCCGGGCGTCTGACCCATGCAGCGATCCGCACGGCGCGGGAGGAAAAGCCGCAGCCTCTGGGCATGGACGATGCGATCGGGCGGACCGCGCAGCGTCTGCGTGCAATTCTCGATGCCCACGGCCCCGATGCCCTGGCGCTCTACGTTTCGGGCCAGATGACGATGGAGGCGCAATATCTCGCCAACAAGCTGGCAAAGGGATACTGGCGCACGCAGCATATCGAGTCCAACTCGCGCCTTTGCATGGCATCCGCAGGGGCGGGGTACAAGACGTCGCTGGGCGCGGACGCTCCGCCGGGCTCCTACGAGGATTTCGATCATGCCGATCTGTTCTTCGTCATCGGCGCGAATATGGCGGATTGTCATCCCATCCTGTTCCTGCGCCTGCTGGATCGCAGGCGTCAGGGCGCCCGGCTCATCGTGGTCGATCCGCGCCGGACCGCGACGGCAGAGAAGGCCGATCTGTTCCTTCAGATCCGGGCAGGCACCGATCTCGCCCTGTTGAACGGTATCTTGCACCTGCTGGTGGCATGGGACGCGATCGACCGCGATTTCATAGCCCGCCACACCCGCGACTGGGACGCGATGGTCCCGTTTCTGGCGGAGTACGGGCCGGAACGGGTGGCGACGATAACGGGTATCTCGATCGACGACCTCAAACAGGCCACCTACTGGATTGCGGAATCGGGCGCGTGGATGAGTCTCTGGACCATGGGGCTGAACCAGAGCGTGACAGGCACATGGAACACCAATGCGCTGTGCAATCTGCATCTGGCGACCGGGGCGATCTGCAAGCCCGGGAGCGGACCGTTCTCACTCACAGGCCAGCCCAACGCGATGGGGGGGCGGGAAATGGGCTATATGGGCCCCGGTCTGCCGGGCCAGCGCAGCGCGCTGGTGGCAGCGGATCGCGCCTTTGCCGAAACAATATGGGGTCTGCCCTCCGGCACGATTCGCGAGGCGGCCGGGTACGGAACCATCGGCATGTTCGACGCGATGGCGCGCGGCGAGATCAAGGCGGTCTGGATCATATGCACGAATCCGGTGGCGAGTGTCGCGCGGCGCGAGGGCGTGATTGCAGGTCTGAGAAGCGCCGAATGCGTGATCGTGCAGGATGCGTTCGAGGGGGCGGAAACGGCCGCCTATGCCGATATCCTCCTGCCGGGGGCGCTCTGGGCGGAAGGGGAGGGGGTTCAGGTCAATTCGGAGCGGACCCTGACCCTGACGCCCGCCGCCGTGCCGCCTCCGGGCGAAGCCATGCCGGATTGGGAGATCATCGCCCGTGTCGCGCGTGCAATGGGGTATGAGGGGTTCGATTTCGAGAGTGCAGCCGGGGTGTTCGCCGAAGCAGCCTGTTTCGCCAACCCGCAGACAGGCTACGATATTTCGGGCATCAGCCATGCCCGGCTGGCACAAGGGCCGGTGCAATGGCCGAGCCCGTCTGGCGACACGCAACCGCGCCACCCCATTCGTTACAGGCCCGATCCGCAATCCGGACCGCATTTCGCGACCGATGACGGTCGCGCCCGGTTTCTGGCGCGTCCCTATCTCGGGGCGGGGGAGCAAACCGATGCGGAGTATCCCTATGTGCTCGATACAGGCCGTTTGCAGCATCACTGGCATACCCTGACCAAGACGGGCACGGTCGAAGCCCTGCGCAAACTGCATCCCGGGCCGTTCGTGGAGCTGCATCCCGATACCGCGTGCGATCTGGCGCTCGATCCTGCCGATCGTGTCCTGATCCGCTCGCGTCGTGGCTCGGCAACCCTGCCGGTGCATATCAGCGACCGCGTGCCCCCTGACCTGTGTTTTGCCCCGTTTCACTGGAACGATGCCTTCGGGGCAGATCTGGCGGTCAATGCCCTGACCCCGGATGAGGTCGATCCGGTGTCGCTCCAGCCGGGATTCAAGCTGTGTGCGGTCAATCTCACCCGGGTGCCGGCCCCCGCTCCGGAAGGCACGCCCGATCCCGCTGCGCGACTGGCGGATTATGCCGGATTGGTGGAGGCCCCGCCCCCGCCTCTGTCCGGCACCGTGCGGCGGTGGCTCGGCGGTTTCCTCGAGGGGCTGCGTCTTTCGCCACCACTCCCGGGCGAGGTGCCGGTCGTTCCGCCTCATGCGCCGCTGGACGAGAACGATCGTCTGCGGATCGATGGGCTTCTGGCGGGCCTGTACGCGCGCAAGCCTCGTGAGGCGCCTGTCGGATCTGCCGGAGGCGCGACCGTTTTCTGGGCGTCGCAGACCGGACGGGCCGAGGCAGCCGCGCGTGCGCTGGCAGCGGCTCTGGAGCGACCCTGCATCGCGCTCGATGCGGTTTCAGCCGATGATCTGCCGCGGGGGGACGCCATTTTCGTGGTGTCGACTTTCGGGGATGGCGACCCGCCCGACAGCGCGGCCGTCTTCTGGGCTGCGCTTCGCGCGCGCACGGCCTCGCTGAGCGGTATGCGGCATGCTGTGCTCGCTTTCGGGGATTCCGCCTATGCCAGTTTCTGCGGATTCGGTCGGGCTCTGGACGGCCGGTTGTCGGAGCTCGGGAGCCAGCCATTGCTCGATCGGCAGGAATGCGAGCCTTTTGACGACGAAAACATTGCCGCATGGCAGACCCGCCTTCTTGCGTACCTGAAGACGGGCGGAGGAAATCCCGGGACGCCATCTTCTCCCGCTGGCAGGTCGTCCCCTCTCACCGTCGCGGCCCGGCTTTGCTGCAATGGGCTTCTCACGCCCCCGCATTCCGCGCGCGAGACCCGGTTGATCGGTTTCGACATCGAAGGGACCGGCCTGTCCTACGCGCCGGGAGATGCGCTTGGCATATGGCCGCGCAACGGGGCGGGCATCGTCGCGCGTGTCCTGCACGCGATCGGTCACCCGGGCGAGAGCGAGATCGTTCTGGGCGCCTCGGGTAAAATGACATTGAGGGAGGCTCTGACGGATCATCTGGATCTCTCACGCGCGAGTGCCGCCATGAGCGCGCATCTCGGGATGGAGGCCGGGTATCTGCCGGATATGCTCGACGCGTCTTGTCGAGCCATGGCCCTGACCGATATCCCGGATCTGTTCCGCCGGATCCAGCCACGTCTGTACTCCATCGCCTCCTCTCCGCTCGCGCATCCGGGCGAGGTTCATCTGACCGTAGGCGTCGCGCGCGATCCCTATCCCGGGGCCTGTTCGACCTGGCTTGCCGGTCTCTCCTGCGGCGACGAAGCCCGGATCTTCGTCCGGAAATCGGGCCATTTCCGTCTGCCCGAGGATCAGACGATACCTATCGTCATGATCGGGCCAGGCACGGGGATCGCTCCGTTTCGCGGATTTCTGCATCACCGTGCCGCCCTCGGGGCTGCGAGCGTCGGGGCTGGGGGCGCCGGGGCTGCGGGTGTCGGAGCTGTGGGCGGCGCCTGGCTTTTCTTCGGCGAACGTCATGCCGCCTCGGGCTATTATTTCCGCAAGGAGCTGGACGCCCTGCGTGGATCGGGTGGGCTTGCACGCCTCGATCTGGCATTCTCGCGCGATCAGGAGGCCCGTATCTATGTTCAGGATCGTATGAAGGCGGCAGGAGCTGATCTCTGGGAGTGGATCGCGCGAGGCGCTCATGTCTATGTGTGTGGGGATGCGGCACGCATGGCGCGCGATGTCGATGCCGCATTGCGCGGTATCGTTGCGCTGCACGGGCAGATGGATCCCGCGCAGGCCGGGCGCTATGTGGATGAAATGGCCCGGGCCGGACGCTATGTTCGTGACGTCTACTGAGCCATGCGTGTCCTGATTGCCGACTCCAATCCGCGTCGGGCTGTTGCCCTGTCGGATCAGCTCGCCTCCGATCCGGCGCTCGAAATCATGCGTCTGGCACCGGGCATGACGCTGATCGAGGCCGTTGGCAAAATGCAGCCCGATATCGTTCTGGTCGATCTGGAGATGGCGGATCGCGATTCCCTCGACAGCGTGCGCGCGCTCTCGAGTTCGGAACTGAACCGGCCGGTGGCGCTGTTTGTCGACCGGGACGACGAGGCTCTGATGTGCGATGCATTCGATGCCGGTATCTGCTCCTATAATCTGGTCGACACGCTCCCGCGAGACGTGAAGCCGGTCCTGCGTGCCGCAATCGCGCTCTACACGCGGTTCCAGAAGCAGAGCCGGGCCCTGAACGAAGCGCAACGTCACCTGTCCGAGCGGGAGGCGATCGACCGTGCAAAGAGAATTTTCATGAAGCGTGAATCGACCGGAGAAGCTGCCGCTCATCGCTGGTTCCAGAAGCGCGCCATGCAGGAAGGGCGACGTATGGCCGATCTCTGTCGACAATATCTCGAGCTCCATGAACCCGGAGCCGGTTCATGACGATCCCCCTGCGTATCGGCCTGCTGCGTCTGAGCGACAGCGTGCCGGTTCTGATGGCCAGAGAGCTGGGATTGTTCGCGCAGGCGGGGATAACGGTCGAGATCGTGATCGAGCCTTCCTGGGCGAATATTGCGGATGGGCTGAGCTGGGGGCGGCTGGATGCGGCTGTCGTCTTTCCGCCTCTCGCGATCATGACCTATCTGGGCAAGCGCGGTCGTCCGACGCCGCTGGAGGTGGTCAGTGGCATTTCCCGTGGCGGCAACACGATCGTTCTGCGTGACGGGGCTCTCGAGGGCGGAGCTACGCCGCGTCTTGCCGTCGTGCATGCCTATTCGACCCATTACCTGCTGCTGCGCCGGTTCCTTCTGGCAAATTGTCCACACGCTTTGGGGAAGGTGGTCGTCATGCCGCCCGATACGATGCTGGATGCGCTGGCAAGCGGGGAAATCGACGGTTTCTGTGCGGGGCCGCCCTGGGGCGTTGCCGCCGGATATGCCGGGCTCGGGCGCGTTGTCAGCGGTTCGGCCATGATCTGCCCCGGTCATCCCGAAAAACAATGCGTCGTCACCTCGGCCTGGGCCAGACGTCATCCCTGTCACATTGCGGCGCTGCGCGACGTTCTGGAGACGTCGATTGCCCGGTCTCTCGATCCGGCCTTCCGGGAAAGGACGATCGACCTCGCGACACGCTCTCTCGACGCAGGGGGCCTCGCCCTGCCTCGGGATGCGACCTGCGCAACGATGCCCTTTGGCGCCCATCCACATGCGTTCGAAATGTCGCCCTCGAGCGACATGTCCTGCGGATGGATCATCGGGGAAATGCAGGCTCTGGGCTGGCTCGACGGGAAAGACGACCCTCGCCCCTGGACGACAGGATAGAGGTGATATCGACCGGACAGGATCGCGATGTCCGGATATTGTTTGTGGAAAGATCTCGGAACGATGCGACTTCCGACGTGCTCCCTTTTTTGTATGCGCTCAAAAGGAGAGTTCCCTGCTTTTATGGGCTGATGGTGATGTGATGGCAACGCTCCTGGGGGCATGCCCCCAGGAGCGTTGCCCGGCGATCTGATCGGGCGTCTTGCCACCGAGCTGTGAGTGTGGGCGCACGGTGTCCTAGGCTCAGGACTCATTACGGCGTCCAGTAGATGACTGTTGCGGCGAGGCAGATTGCCGAGAAGAAGGTGTGGGCGCAGCGGTCGTAGCGCGTGGCAATGCGGCGCCAGTCCTTGAGGCGGCCGAACATGTTCTCGACCTTGTGCCGCCGGCGATATCGGGACTTGTCGTGCGGGATCGGCACTTTCCGGCTCTTCGTGGACGGGATGCATGGCTCGATGCCTCTTTCGGTCAGATTGCGCCGGAAACAATTGCTGTCGTAACCGCGATCGCCGACCAGGTGGCGAGCGGAGGGCAAGCGTGGCAGCAGCAGGGCTGCGCCCTTGTGGTCACTCATCTGACCTTCGGTGAGCAGCATCGCCACTGGACGGCCATGCCCGTCGCAGACGGCGTGCAGTTTCGAGTTCAGGCCGCCTCTTGTGCGTCCGATCCGACGCGCAGCACCCCCTTTTTGAGCAGACTTGCGGCAGTGCGATGCGCCTTCAGATGTGTGCTGTCGATCATCAACTCCTCCGGAACGCCAGCATTACCCGTCAGGGCGGAAAAGATCCGGGCAAATACGCCAAGACGGCTCCAACGGATGAAGCGATTATACAGCGTCTTATGCGGACCGTAGCCCGACGGCGCGTCCTTCCATTGCAAGCCATGCCGGATCACGTAGACGATGCCGCTCAGCACGCGGCGATCATCTACGCGTTTCAGGCCGCGCGTTTTCGGGAAATATGGTCGTAACGCGCGCATCTTGCTCACAGGCAGCATCGGCAGATCAGACATCGGGTTCTCCTTCCGATGACCGTCGAGTCACATCATCCTAGTCTCGTAAAGGGTCCTGAGCCTAGCGTAGTTCATGACAATTTCCGGCGTGATGTTTGTGCCGAAACCATCTTCCTCCGCTTTAGCCTGCACCCAACGCCAGATATTGAAATAAGCGGCTTCTTCTGCGCCACTTACGTCACGGGATGGCAGTTGTGGGATCTTCACAAGGCCGGATTCGATAGCGTCCAGCAATCCGAAGTCGGACACAACCCACGGGAAGGGCTTTCCTACCTCGTTGCCTGAACCTTGAATGTAGAAAGGCGTGGCGGACAAATCGACGCAAAGGTTGACGCCACGCCGACGGCTGCCGGCCGCCAGCTTGTGGATACGGTCAAGTCCCTCGATCCAAATAGTCGCCTCACGGGCATTCTTCTTGGCGAGGTCTTTGTCCTCATCCAACGTCTGTTCGTCGCCTTCGGCACTATCACCGCGCCTGTAGGCGTGGTGGGCTTCGTCGTTGAAAATCAACCAATGCGAACTGCGGCCTTTACCACTACCAAGCTCGCGACGGATGCGTTTGAACCATGCAGCGTCAGACTCAAAATACTTGGTTTCGATAGTTTCGTTTGCCTTACCAGCGTTCTTTACCACTTCGACCCGTTCACCTGCCTTAACGACCTTGGCAGAATCGCCGTTGACAGTGTTGCTTTCCTTCTTGGCAAGACGGTGCCAGTTGGCAATCATCACCTCGCCACGCCGTAATTCCTCCATGCGGTGCGGCGGCACAAGCTGGCGGGTTCGGTAAAGGCTTAGGTCACCAAGAGCGGGGTCCAGTTCCTGAAGGCGCTCCCGAATGGTGACGTTGGGGCAGACGATCAGGATCGTATCAGAAAAACGGTCGTCACGTGGCGCAGCGACGCGATTGAGGATCGACCATGAGGCGAGCATTCCCATGACGGTCGTTTTGCCGGAGCCGGTTGCCATTTTGCAGGCGTAGCGGAGGAAGGTACGCACCCCGTCTGCTTTTGCCGCCAATCCCGGTTCATCCTTCGGGATTTCGGGGATGCCCTTGCGATAGATGTCGGCGCCCTCGACCAGAAAGATGACCGTCTCGGCGGCCTCAATTTGCGCGAAGAACAGGCGCTGCATTCTTTCGTTGCTGCGCCAGAGGTCTAGCAACTCCTTCGTCACTAACGATGCGCCATCATAGGTGACACCACCGGGGCGCGTGCCTTCGCGCCATTCCTTCACGCGCTCGCGGATGAGGTTGACGATTTGCAGTTCAACCTCTTCGCCCTTCACATCTTCGAAGATATCGGCTTCAGCACGGCCACGCCGTCCCCGCCCCGAATGTTCAGGCACGCGATAGAAGTAGCTGGCCCGCCGCCGCCCGTTGGCCTTCATCGGCACCTTGCCGCGCTCAATCTGCCAATGGCATTGGGGCTCGATGAAGGGCGAATTGATGATCGGAGATTCGACCTCAGGAACCGTAACCGTCGGTTCTTGCTTTTGCCGCGCGCCCATCAATTATCGCCTCCCGGCGTCTTGACGGTCATCAATTCATTGCCGCGCTCGTCGATGACCTTGACCGCGATGCGTCGCTTGTCGCCAAGCGTGAACGGCTCGCTCACCGTCCCGGCCAGATGTTCCCATACGTTTTCGGCGAACTGTCCTTTGAGGGATTTCTGCAGGTTATCCCACGCGCTTGTCTTTGGGAAAAATACCTGCGAGGCGAAGAATGCCATGCCATTATAGTTGGTGTCGAGCATCCAGCATGGTAGATTTTCTGCCTTCACTTCGTCTGTCTCCATCGTATCGGGGCGGAAAATGTCCAGTCCCTTGATAACGACGCGGTGAAGCGGGGTTCCGTCCTTGTTCTTGCCAGCTGCTTCTAGCCGCACGTCCGGGAGACCGGTAATCGAGAAAATCTCGCTCGACTTGCTGGTTTTGAGTAAATCGGACATCACCACGTCCGGCGTGACGGCGATGTAGACGGTGGGCAGTTTCAACTTCGCCAGCATCCCCCGTGCATTGACGTCGATGGCGAAGCCGAACAGAAAGAGTTGGCTATAGCCCTGCCGTAACGCCTCAGTCTGGGCGTTAAACACATAATCGGAACCGATCGCGCCATCTTCGGGACCGAACACGATGGCTATACGCTTTTCCGTGCCGTTGCGGGCGATTCCCTCGGCATGGAGATATTCACGGTCGGCAAGCGGGCTGACGGTTTCCAGTTCCACCGTGGTATTGCCGGGTAAGTTGAGCGTTTTGCTCTGGCGCAGCACCTCGATCATGCGATCCAGGTAGGCGCGGGGACTATCGGTTATCGGTTGCGACGACGAGGCGGTGGAATCTTCCTCCATATTCATCGCCGCCTGAATGGTGGCTTCGACCGTGAAGGGACCACAAACGCGAGTGATCTTGTCGTTCACCTCCGCGCGGTCGATGATTGTTTCCAGCTTCGGATCTTCATCATTGGCGATGGACTTAAGCGTGATACGTGGGACAAGGCCGCCGACTTCCTCTCCCTTGTTGTTCCGCCTGCGCTCGTAGATGAAACCTCCTGCTGGTCCCTTCCCCGGTTCCTGCAAGCGATACCAAGGGAACGTGCTGGTCAGGAGGCGCTGCCGGGCTAGCGCAATCGGCACGCGCGACGTATCTACGGTGATCCAGCGACGCCCCCATTGTTCGGCGGTGTATGCGGTGGTACCAGAGCCGCAAGTGATGTCCAGCACAAGGTCGCCCGGCTCTGTCGTCATATGGATGCACCGCTCGACAACCTTCACGCCGGTCTGGACGACATACACTTTATCGTCGGTGAAATTGCCGGTGATGGTGTCGGTCCAGATATTGCCCAGCTGCTGGAAGGGAAAATCGTCTGCGTAGCGGCGGTAGCGGATGCTGTTTTTGGCGACATGAATGCGCCCAGCCTTGCCCAGTCTGTTCATCCCATCCGGGTAGTTGGCTTTCCAGTGGGAATTGCCGCCGGGCAGATACGTCTTGCCTTCAAACTTGAAGGGTTGAGGCTCGGAGGCGGCGTTCTGCGACTGAATGTTATCGGGATTGTAGAGCTTGGCATCTTTAGGCAATTCGGCTTCGCCGCGCTTTTCGGCGGCATTCACCCCCCGGTAGCTCCCATCCGGCAACAAAACCCATGTCGCATTACCTTTTCCGAGTTCGATGGGCTGCGGCTGGAAAATCTTATTATAGCGCACGGTATCCTTGTCCTTGGAATACCAAAGCAAAAAGTCGCCCATCGTGGGTAAAGTCGTAGAATCGAAACCTGATGTCGTTTGAAAGCTGATTTGCGAGACAAAACCACCGGGAAATACCTCATCCAGAATTTCCCGAACATGATGTACGTTGTCGTCAGAAATCTGAACAAAGATTGAACCGGAAGGAGTCAGTAGCTCACGCGCCAGCATTAATCGGTCACGCAGATAGGTCAGGTAGGAGTGAAGTCCCAGTTCCCATGTATCCCGGTAGGCTTTCACCATTTCTGGTTCACGGATCATTTCATCGTCGGAGCCGTGGTTGACCCGATTCTTGCGAACGAAGGGCTGAAAGTTCGATCCGTATTTCACGCCGTAGGGTGGATCGAAGTAGAGCATCTGCACCTGACCACCCATCCCCTCATATTCGAGCAAGGAGTTCATCACCTGCAACGAATCCCCAAGGACAAGGCGATTGGTCCATGGCCCCTTATGCTCGTAGGCATCCAGTCTGTCGGCAACGTCCAAGTCCATGTCGCCGAACAGGTCGAGATTGGTGCCGACTGCCTTGTGAGATTGCAGGGTATCGAGGATAGCTTGGGTGGAATGGCGCTCGTGAACGAACAGAGGAAGCGTGGGTACTGAGATCTGTCGGCGCTCGGCCTTACCTGCCCAATTCAGGAAGGGTTTCGTAAGGCTGCCTAACCGGGCCGCGCATTGCGAAAGAGAAAGAAAGCGCTCATTTGTTCCCTGCCATACCTGCGGCTGGGCAAACACGGTGGCCTCACCCTTGTCTGCGGCTTCGGCTATCAGCGCCAGCAGCCACTCCGCAAAGTCACGCTCCGCATTTTCATCCCATGCCAGTTCGGGGGCGAGGCTTGAATCGTAACGATAGGTTTTCGGTGCCTTCTTATTTGAGAACTGTGCTTCCATCCCAACATCCGGGCGCGTTATTGCCTTGTCCGGGTAAAGATATGCATTGGCACTGGGGGCACCTACTGTCGGCGATACGTATGGCTGTCCCGACGTTAGGTTGCTGCGCGACCGGACGACGGGTTTTGCGCGAGCAACGGAGCCACCGCGCCCTTTGCCCTTTATGAGCAGGCCTTCGGCAGCTAATTCATCCCTCTCCGCCTGATAGCGGCCTTCTTTCAGCTTCGGTAGATGCTCTTGCAAAGCAGTCAGCATGCGCTGATTTCCGATGGTCGATCCGTCTTCGGGGAGGAGAAAAAGAATGAGGTCGCGCAAGGGGGCAGCCATAGGAGTGTGTTCAACTTTCGGTGTTAGCCTTGATTGTGGGGAGCATATCCTCTCTGGAATACTGTGTCAGTCCTGCGAGAGAAAATGTCCCGGTTTTTCGAAAAGTACGAAAACTATAATTTAGCCTGAGAGGAGCAGCTTTGTGGCCAGAGCTCCACATAAACAGATCGCATTTCATACGGCAAAAGGGGTCAATGGAGGAGGTACTCCCCCTTGCCAGCTGCTTCGTGCACCCCACGGGTAGCCACGAAGCACTGCTGGCTCAGGGGGCAGAAGGCTACAGCGTGTTACTTGCAAGCAGATGGGCCGGATAGGTAATGGCCTCGACTGTCTGTCTGAGATTCTGTGGTGTGATGCAACCCAGATAGGTTGATGTGCCCTGACTGCGATGCGTGGCCTCGTGCCCCAGCAGACGGTCAATCCAGACCTCCCTGATTTCTGCTGAGGCGTTGCGCAACTGCGTGGAGACTGTGTGACGGAAAGAGTGAAAGGTGATTTCAGCAGGCAGTCCCAGCCGGGTTTTCAGGAGGGAAAAGGACCTGCCGAAATTGGCCCCGCGCATACCCTGCTTCGACATATCGAGACCCGGCACGAGCCACGGTCCTTCGATTGTTTCGGCCAGAGACAGGATTCCGGTGGCGATCAGTCGGGAATGGACAGGTACGACGCGTGTGCCTGCTTCCGTTTTGGGCGACCACCCTTCACCGGGATGCGGTCGGATGACGAAGCAGGGAACGCCCTCGATGGTCTGTAAATCCTCCTTGCGCAGATGACAGATTTCGCCAAGGCGCATTCCGGACCAGGCAGCAATGCGGGTGACGAGCCGGAAACTATGCGCAGATACGATGGTGCTGGGCCACAACGTGGTCGAAGCCAGCAAGGTCAGCTCGTCTTCCGTCCAGCCCCGGCGTATTGTTCTGATGCCGTTTTCGAAGGACCAGCCGGTCTACGGGTTCTTGCTCACCAGCTCGCGTTGCAGGAGCTGGTTCCACAAGGCCGAGAGACGCATGATGTGGTTTTTTACACTCTTGCCACTCAGTAAGGGGGCGTTTGTGTCTCTCGCCTTGCGGGCTTCCCTCGATACTGCCGCGTTCCTTGCGTTTGCCAAGGGAAGCCGGAAGGGAAAAAGAGCAGGTCACGGAACGCCCCCGCCGTCTCGCCGCCGATAAGGGCGACAGGCGTATCGCCATAAGCTTCGACAAACAGGGAGACGGCTCTGGATGCGCCGTTGCGAGTGTCTGCGCTGGCACGAGGATTGTCCAGAACGAATTGTTGCAGGGCTGTGGTCATCAGCAGGGACCGTGGATGGGGCGGCAGTGACTTTGACCGCGACTGTGACCGGGGTGATGGCGGTCGTCGCGATTCGGGCAGCATGGATGGCAGCGGGAAAGTCTTCGCGGCCCTGGACGAGGCCGTGCGGGGTTTGTTGGAAGATTTTCTAACCGATGACGAGGTGTCATCAACAGCGGGCATGCGTCGTCGAGCTGTTGTCTTGTCGGCTGTCTCGGAACCATCAGCCTGACTGGGCACAAGGCCGCCCAGTGTCGCCAGAGTTTCACGCAGGGCTACGAACTCTCTGGCATTGCGACGAAGGCCGCTGACCAAACCGGCCTGTTCGAAGAGTTCCGTGGTTCTGGCGTGCAGGACTGAAGCGCGTTTGCGGGCTTCGAGCTGATACCCCGTACGCAGGGAGACCCAAATTTCGCGTTTGTCGAGAACAGGGCGCAGGGCAGGGCGAACGATACGGCGAAAATGGTAAGTCGTGCCGCGAATGCACAGCATGAAAAGTCCCTCGATGGGGAAGGACAGTGGAGCAAAGCGGCACTTTGCCCCATCCAGACCGGAAAGTCGTTCCATCTCAGCGAGTTGTGGTGCGAACTATGGGACTCGAACCCATACGCCCTTGCGGACTCGAGATTTTAAGTCTCGTGCGTCTACCATTCCGCCAAGTTCGCACACAGCCGGACAGTGCTCTCGCACAATGCCGAACAGTGCTCTAGCACGGGCGTGCAGGGGGAGGAAATCCCCCGTCACAGCGCGAGGATTTCCGCTCCGTTCTGTTTGAGCCAGGTCTGTGCGTGCGCTCTTGCGGGATGGAACCTGTCCACCAGAGCCCAGAACCGTTTCCCGTGGTCGAAATGCTTCAGATGGGCCAGCTCATGCACGAGAACGTAGTCTCGTACCGCTCGAGGCATCAGGACCAGTCGCCAGTTGAGCATGATGCGGCCGGTGCGCGAGCAGCTTCCCCAGCGCGAGCGAGCGTCACGACAGATGACGGCAGATGGCGAACACTGCATGAGATCTGCCCAGTATTCGAGCCGGACCGGGAGCGTGCATGAGGCTTCCTGACGGGCGTAGCACAGGACCCGGATCGCGAGACGATCGGCAGGTGCCCTGACCATCAGAAGCCCGTCCCGCTCGTGAACCGTCCGTATCTGCGCCGGATCGGGTGTCACGGTCAGCGAGCGATCGTTGAGAGTGATCACGGAGCCGGGTTCGATCCCCCGATATCGGGGCAATGTCGATAACGCATTGGCGAGCCAGTCCCTCCGGGCCTCGACGAAAGCCATCGCCTGCTCCTGCAGCGTGCCGGCAGGCCGGGTGACAACGATCTCTCTCGAAACCGGATCGATGCGCATGCTCAGCCTGCGGGCGCGGGTGGAAACCCTGAAACGCATCGGGATATCTGCCGGAACGCCCGTCATCCCGGCCACGACCTCATCCGTTGCGATGGCCGCGCCGGTACGCGTCGGGCTCGTTCGCTTCACTTCCGCCGGTCACTTCCGCCGGGATTGGCGCTGGCGTGCGGTCATGGGCGCTCCCGGCCAGTCGACGAGATGATCTTCCAGCATGGCGGCATCGCGTTCGCTGACGATCCTCCCGCGACCCGATATGCCCGCTTCATGGACGCTCTCGTCCGAGCCTGAGCGCAACGGATGCCAGAAGGGCAGATCCTTTCCTTCCCTGACCAGGCGATAGGCGCAGCTGGGCGGCAGCCAGTCTATTTCCCGCAACAGGGCGGGCGAGAGCGAAACGCAATCCGGGACCTTCCGGAAGCGTGTCGCATATTCGGAGCAGCGGCAGGTTTCGAGGTCCAGCAGGCGGCAGGCCACATTGGTATGGTGGACCTCGTCCGTATCCTCATCGCGCAATTTGTGAAGGCAGCATTTCCCGCAGCCATCGCAGAGGGATTCCCACTCATCCTTGCTCATCTCCTCCAGGGTCTTGGTGCGCCAGAACGGGAGGGAACGATCGTCAGTCATGAAAAAATCCGGCGAAGCCCAGAAAGAGCACGAGGCACAATGCGTAGATCGACAGGCCGATCGCTAGAGGCAGGCGCAGAAGCGGCACCCAGAGATAGCGCAGGCGCGCGGCGCGATCCGCCCCGAGGCCTGCCGCCGCGCGGGCGAGAGTCTCGGTGCGGGACGAAACCATCGACCTCACGGGAAGAAGGCAGAGGGGCGAAATCAGGAAACCGGCAAGAAAACCCGAGCCCCTGATCGCGAGGTGACTGCTCGCCAGCCATAGAAAGCCGACCGCACCTCCCGAGGCGAGGCTGGGCAGAAGGGGGCCGATCCGGTTGTGGGCCGCCGGAACGACCGATGCAAGCGCCAGGCAGAAGAGAGCGGCCAGCGTGCCGGATATGAAAGACAACAGGGCGAGTGTCATGGCTGGGACGTAAGCCATGACTGGAAGCGTTTCAGCAAGGCGTCGTGACGATCGGCCCAGAATCCGTCATCGATGGCGAGGATATGAAGGGCCTGTCCGTTCTGGGGCGCGTCCTGCGTGTCGTCATGCACGGGCGTCTGATCGCGCAGCATGGCGACCACGGCACTCCTCTGTTCGGGCGGTACGTTGCGCAGGACGATCCAGGAGAGTTTCTGCCGCAGGGATTGCCGCCACTGGGCGGAAAACGATGCCTTGTCCCCGGATGCCTTGTTCCCGAGCGTGGCGAGACGGTCATGCGGCGTGGCCAGCATCAGCGCCGCGCCGCTTTTCATGATGCGCGTCGCCTCCGAAGGCGTGCGCCACCAGACAAGATAGGGGCGCAGCTGGTCCAGCTTGTGAAACGCACGATCGATCCCGGCAGGGGTCGCCAGAAGCGCATAGATGTCATCGGAGGACACACCATCGGCCATCAGGGCGATTTCCAGCGTCCCGCGCGGGTCCATGCGCAGGGCGCGTTTCCCCGGATGGCGCGCAATATCCCAGAAATCCCCCCAATCCGGCGCTGCGTCGCCCAGACGATTGCGGTCCCAGGCAAGGACGATGCTCTCCTCGCCTGCGGGGATGGCACATGGAGTCACGCCGGTCCGGGCGTTCTGCCCGGCCGGGGCCGGGGGGAGGGGTTGCGCAAGGCCGCTCCGGCAGGCCGCGATTCCGAGCGTGTTGTTGACCATCACGGCGAGCCAGGCCGGCTTGCGGCTCTTTGCCTCCGCGTCGAGCGCGGCGGAAGTGCCATCCCATTCCCGCAGGGGGTAGGGCTGGTCCGGCATGAGAAGGGAGTGAGCGCCCAGACTGCCCGCCGAAACCGCGAGAGCGGGTTTCGGGGCAGCCGGGCGTTTGTGCTTGCGGGTCTTATGACGATGGCTGCTGTGATGGGCGTGATGGGTGTCCGCAAGGGCCTGCGCCATGCCGGGGGAAGCGACAAGGGCGAGCAGACACGCGACGAGGCGCGTTGCGGCAAGCAGGCGACGAACGGGGCGTCCCATCGAAGAGGGGGGGGATACGTGCAGGAAAAGCCCTTCCCGGGAGATGAACAGCATCGGTCTGCGTCTTATAGATCGTCTTTCATGGGAAAGGCCACAGCCTGACTGGCCTGCCAGGCAAGTTGTACGGTCGCGCCCGGCGTAACCCCGCGCATGGCCTGCAGGAGCGGGCGTCTGATCTCGATTTCGCTCCCATCGGCCAGGCGCAGCCGCAGTCTGATCTGATCGCCCGCATGAAGAACGGTCTGGATGGTGGCCATGAGCGGGGGCGTATCCTCCTCCATGGCCATCGTGGAGCCTATGAGCGGCGCGATGCGGTCCGGGCGGATGCAGAGAACGCACAGCGCGTCGGCTTCGAGCCTCTCGTCGGCAATCGCCTCGACCACACCCCCGCAGGCGAGATGGATGCGTGCGATATCGTCGTCGATCGACAGAACCCGGCCGGCAAGCGTGTTGGCCTCTCCGAAAAGGCTTGCGATCCGTTCGTCTTCGGGGCGATCGAGCAGCGTCCCCGCATCGGCGCATTGCACGAGCGTACCGCTATCGAAGATCGCGATGCGTCCTCCCAGCCACAGGGCATCGTCCCGGTCCTGCGCCACATGGATCAGCGTCAGCCCCAGGGCGCGCTGAAGCGTGACGATCATCTGCCGCAATCGCCGCACCGTTCTCAGATCGAGCCCGGCGAAAATCCTGTCGAGCAGGAGGATGGATGGCGTGCCGGCAAGGGCCCGGCCGAGGGCGAGACGGATTCTCTGCCCTGCGTCCAGCGCGGAAATCCGCGTGCGGGCGACACGCTCCAGCCCGACCAGGGCCAGTATGCGCGTCGTGCTTGCCTCGATCTCCTGTTGCCCCTTGCCGCGTACCCTGAGCGGAAAGGCGATATTGCCCGCCACATCGAGATGCGGAAAGAGCGGGTCGCGCGGCGAGACGAGTACGACGGGACGCGACTCGGGAGGGAGGCCGTCCAGCATGATACCCTCGACCGCGAGCGAGCCGTACGACGCGGAACGGAAACCGGCGATGACGTCACAGAGCATCGAGGGCAGGGCCGGATCGTCGCTCAGAAGGCTGACGGCCTCGTTTTTGTGGATGTCGAGGCAGAACGCATCCAGGCGCGTCCCGAGTTTGCAGGACTCGATCCGGAGCCGGGGCCCGGGCCGGGAGCTGAGCCGGGGGGAGGGGGCGTCCCGGGTGCTGGGGTGGCGTGGTGAAGCCGACATGAAACCTGCCTCTCCCTTCTGCGTTGGACGTTAAACCATAATGCACGGCCTCAACCGTGCGAGGAGTTGTGACATGAGCAAGACCGACGTCAAGAACAGTGTGGACAACGCAGCCAAATCTGCCCAGGAGCAGATCGACAGCCTGAAGGATCAGCTCGAGCAGCTGCTCAGGGACCGGATCAACCCGGCGCTTCTCGACGTGGCCGGCAGGGCCGACCACGCAGTGGCCAATGCCCGCGAGATCAAGGATGTCCAGCTTCACAACGCGGAAGCCCGTGTCCGGGCGCGCCCTCTCGCGGCAGTTTTGATTTCTGCCGTCATTGGCTTTATTGCAGGACGTATCTCGAAATAGGCTGTCTTCGCGTGGAGCGTGGCGGCCTCGTCAAAATCATCCGTCCCCCCGTGAGGCGGCGCGTCGTATCCGCAGGGATGTGGCGCGGCCTCTCCGGGGGAGACGCACAGACATGAAGGCTAGCGAAACTCCATGAAGGTCTTTGATGTTGGACAGGAAGTCCTGCAGGCCCAGGGCGAGGTCATGCAGCGTGCGGCCATGCGGATCGGCCGTCGTGTCGCCTATTTCGTCATTGCCGCCATCTTCGGCTTCTTCGCCCTGATCTCCTTTCATGCCGTGCTCTGGGCCTTCGCCTACAGCGTTCTGCATTTCTCGGCCTTTGCGGCGGCGAGTTCGGTCCTCGGGCTCGATATTCTCTTCATCATCATCTTCGGCCTTCTCGGTACGCGCAATGTCGCCGATCCGGTAGAGTTCGAGGCGCGGCTGCGGCGTGACCGGAAAGTCATCGAGTTCAAGCAGACGCTTGCGGTCTCCACGCTGGTCGGAATCCTGCTCGGTCCGCTCGGCCGGTTCACCGGGCGTCAGGCTATGGGTGGATTGCGGAACATCTTCACCCGCAAATAAGGCCATGGTCGCACGGGCCATCGCCGGTTCCAGCGATCGCCGGTTCCCCTGGGGGCAACGCAGGCGGGTTCCAATCTTGCCGGAAAACTAATCCAGTTTTCAGGTTTACCCGCTGGAAGCCCTGCGCCCTTTCCCGTAAGACCTCCCGGGAGAGGCAGCGCTCCATCGGGTGCGCGACCAATTCGGGCTTGGGTCAGGCTGAGTTTTCCTCTATCTGTGTCTTGCAGGTGGCAACGGGGTTTCGTCCTCCGTTCGTCTCCTCCGGGTCGCTTCGTCCTGACTTTTCCAGCCTGCCCGGTTCCTGCTCGGTGTGAGGGAGGCTGATGCTCGCAGAATTCAATCTATTTGGCGTATTCATCTCCCCGATCGCCGTCTATGCGATTGCAGCGATTCCCGTAACGCTCATGATCCGTTTCGTGCTCTGGCGCACGGGTGCCATCGAGTGGTTCTGGCATGTCGCGCTGTTCGAAGTCGCGCTTTACGTCTCCGTGCTCTGCCTGCTTGTGCTCTATGTCTGAGGCACCCCCGTTCCCCGGCCCCGTCGCCCCGTTCCCTGAGGAAGATTGTCCGTGCTGCTCGCCCGTACGCTGATTCGCGTGTTCCTGACCCTAGCGGTGCTGCTCGTGACGCTTCTCCTCGGATATACGCTGTGGGAGACCTACATGATCGCCCCCTGGACCCGCGACGGCCGCGTGCGGGTCTATGTCGTGGATGCGGCGCCGGAGGTTTCCGGCACGGTCGTCGCCGTTCCCGTGCATGACAACGATTTCGTTCATCGGGGCGATCCCCTGTTTGTCATCGATCCGGTGCGGTTTCGTCTGGCCATTCGCGAGGCCGAGGCACGGCTGGCCAGCGCCGAGGAAGACCTGAAACTCCGCAAGAACGATGCGAAGCGCCGCATGGGGCTCAGCGGTATCGTTTCCGCCGAGGAGCAGGAAATCTACAATTCGAATGTCGAGACCCAGGAAGACGCCGTGAACGCCGCCCGGGCTGCGCTGGATGTCGCCCGTCTGAACCTGCAACGCTCCATCGTTTATTCATCGGTCGATGGCTATGTTACCAACCTGAATCTGCGCGTGGGCGATTATGCCAAGGCGGGGCAGTCGCGCATGGCCGTGATCGATGCGGACAGCTTCTGGATCAATGCGTATTTCGAGGAGACGAAGATGTGGGGCGTGCATGTCGGAGACGTGGCGCGGGTCAAGCTCATGGGATATCGCGAGATCATCCCGGCTCACGTCGTCTCGATCGCGCGCGGTATCAACGATCAGAACGGCACGCCCGACAAGCTCGGCCTGCAGGACGTCAACCCGATCTTTACCTGGGTGCGTCTCGCACAGCGTATCCCGGTGAGAATCCATCTCGACCGGGTGCCGCCCGAAGTCATTCTCGCGGCAGGGATGACCTGCACGGTCACGGTCGGCAATCCGCCCCGGGGGCAGCGGGGGCGCCTTACGACATGGCTGCAGAACCACCTCTGATCATGAAGACCGCCCCCCGAAACCTGACTGCGTTCTGCCTTGGCAGCCTCCTTTTCGCCGGATGCACGGTCGGGCCGGACTACAAGCCGGATCATATGAAGCTTCCCTCGGGCTTCGTGGAAAGCGATCATGCGGCGACCCCGGAGGAAATCGCCCGGACCGAAGAGGAAATGAAGGAATGGTGGGGGCAGTATAACGACCCCCTCCTCAACCGGCTCGTGGCTCAGGCCATCAAGGGTAATTACGATCTCCTCATCGCGGATCAGCGGATCATCGCCGCCCGGGCCGTGCGTGAGGAAGCCGCGTCCGCCTGGTATCCCCAGCTCGATGCCAATGCCGGGGGCGGGACCAACCGCTACTCGATCGCGGTGGATAACTGGCCGCTCCGCCCCGGCAATCCGGCAAATCAACCCCAGGCATCGGTGCTCACCTATGGCGCCCAGGCAAGCTGGGAGATCGATGCTTTCGGACGGATCCGGCGCGAGGTCGAGGCGAGCGAACGGGCCATCGATGTCAGCATCGAAGCCCGGCGCGCGACCCTCATGACCCTGCTTTCGGATCTCGTGCGGGCCTATATCGCGCTGCGCGGGGCCCAGCTCAGATTCTCCATCGCCCAGGCGAATGTGAAGAATGCGCAGGACGAGGTCGATCTGGCGAAGAAGCTCTATCTCGAAGGCATCGGCAACACCCTGCAGATCGCTCAGGCCTCGAGCGAACTCGATAGCGAGACTGCTACGCTCGAGCCGCTCAGGGCCCAGATTGACCAGCTGACCCACGGTGTCAGCGTGCTTCTGGGGGATATGCCCGGAGACCTCAAACAGGAGCTCGAGGCATTGCCCGGAGGGGTCGCAAGCCTGCCCGTCACGCCACGTTTCCCGGCCACGCTCCCCTCCATCGTCGTGGCGAACCGGCCCGATATCCGCGCGGCCGAGCGTGCCTATGCGGAGTCCACGGCACGGATCGGGGTGGCCGTGGCCCAGCTCTATCCGAAATTCTCGATCCCTCTCAATTTCAATCCCAACGCATCGGCCATGTACCAGGCCTTCCAGATCAATGCGATGAGCTGGTCCTTCATGATGCTTGCAACCTTGCCTGTCATGCATGGCGGTCGCTTCACCTCGCAGGTGGTCGAGGCAAGGGCGCGGGCCGAGGCGAGCAGGCTCGCCTATCGCAAGACGGTGCTGACCGCATTTCGCGAGGTTGAGGACGCCATGACGTCATGGCTCCATAACGACCGCTATGTCGCCCAGCTTCACAGGGCATCGCAGGATAGCGGGCTCGCGGCCGACCGGGCCAGACGCCTCTATGCGGCGGGTCTGACGGATTATCTCAACGTGCTGACGACCCAGAGAACGCTGCTGAATGCCCAGGATCGCGAGGCCGTTGCGCGCACCGCGCGGCTGCAGGATACGGTGGCGCTCTACACATCCATGGGGGCGGGGTGGCAGGGTATGGCGCTGCGCACGACCGAACTGCCGATCGATGCGGCCAAGCAGAGCATTCTTGCCAAGGCGTTCTCGCGCTGATCCGATGGCTCCCTTGATTCACCGTCCGACGCCCACAACATAGAACATATGGAATCTGTAGTATTCATCCCCAGAAGGAGGGTATCGGCGTGAAGGATCCTTATGAGGCGCTCGGGCTGAAGCGCGGGGCGACGGACAAGGAGATCCGCAGCGCCTATCGCAAACTCGCAAAGGCCCATCATCCAGATCATAATCCCGGCGACAAGAAGGCGGAGGAGCAGTTCAAGGCCGTAGGCGCGGCCTACGCCATTCTGGGAGACAAGGAAAAGCGGGCGCGCTTCGATCGGGGTGAGATCGATGCCGAGGGCAACGAGCGGGGGCCCTTCGGTCCCGGCGGGTTCGGAGGTGGAGCCGGGTTCGGAAACGGGCAGGGTTTCCATGGCGGTCCGCAGGGCGCGCAGTTCAGCCAGGAGGATCTGGGCGCGTTTTTCTCCGACATGTTCGGCGGGGGCGGAACCGGGGCCGATTTCGGGCCTGGCGGGTTCGGCGGCCAGCGTCGTGCCCGGCGCGGAGCGGACAGGAGCTATACGCTTCAGGTCTCGTTCGAGGATTCCGTTCTTGGAACCACGACCCGCGTGACCCTGCCCGAGGCAGGAACCGTCGAGGTCAGGATCCCGGCCGGGATCGAGGACGGACAGACCCTGCGTCTGGCTGGCAAGGGCGCGCCCGGCATGGGAGAGAACGCACCGGCCGGCGACGCGCTCGTTACGGTTACGGTCCAGCCGAGCAAGCTCTATACCCGTGACGGACGCGATCTTCGCGCCACGGTGCCGGTCGACCTGCGAACCGCCGTGCTCGGTGGCAAACTGGTGGTTCCGACGCCCAAGGGGCAGGTCACCATGAAGGTACCCCCTCATTCCGATAGCGGTACGGTGCTCCGTCTCGGAGGGCGTGGCGTGGCTGCGCATGGCAAGCATCAGGCGGGCAATCTCTATGTCACGCTCCAGGTCCGGATCGGCAAGGTCGACCCCGCGCTCGAGGCATTTTTCGAGACGCATGGCGCCGATGCGGATGAGAAAGCGGAAAAGGTCTGAGCCATGGCCTGGCGGGCGGTTCTGGACTGGAAACTGATTTTCACCCGCGAGGTGGCAGGAGGGGTCGTGGCACTTCTGACCACCGCCCTGCTCGTCGTTCTCGGCTTCGGCGGAATGAGAATCTCGGGAATCTGGTCGGGATTGTAAGGCGGGAGAAAAACCGGGAGGCATAGGGGCCTTGTCGCTTCCGGCGCCGCTGATCCATCGCATATCCCTGATTCCAGTTGGAATTCCAACCATCCGGTCGATCCGATCCGGAAGGAAATGGCGATGCGGGGCGAGCGCTGCTCCTGTCGCTTGCCCCAGTTTGGTCTTTGCATAGCGGGGGGATGTGATATCTCCGGCCAACCGACTCCCTACTGGCTGGAACAATTGCATGAGTTCATCTCCTTCTTCCGGAGCTTCGCCCGGATCGCGACCCGGGGCGCCTCCCGGCGCGCTTCCAGAGGTGCCCACCCGGCGTCAGGCCTTTTCTGTCGTCTTCGCAATCGAGCTGTGGGAACGCTTCGGCTATTACGGCATGCAGGCCGTACTCACGCTCTATCTCGTGCAGCGGCTCGGTCTGACCGATGTTGCGGCCAATGTCATGATCGCCGCCTTTGTCGGTCTGACCTATATCACGCCCGTTCTCGGCGGATTTGCCGGAGATCGCATTCTCGGGCCGCGACGGACGATGCTCATGGGGGCGGTCGCGCTCATCTTCGGATATGCGGCACTGGCGCTTGCCGATCAGCATCGTGCCCTGCTCTTTTTCGCAATGGCGCTCATCTCGGCCGGAAACGGGTTGTTCAAGCCCAATGCAGCCAATCTCGTACGCCGCATCTATGAGGGTGACGATGCGGCGCTCGATGCGGCATTCACGATCTATTACATGTCCGTCAATGTCGGCTCCACCGTCTCGATGTTGCTGACGCCGCTGCTCCAGGAATATTACGGCCCCGCCAGTGCGTTCATGACCTGTTCCGGCGGTCTCGTCGTGGGGTTGCTCTATTATCTCTGGCGGAGACGATGGATCCATCATGCCGGGTCCGCACTCGACCGGGGGGCATTCGAAGCGCGTCCCTTCCTGCTCGTTCTTGCAGGTTTCGTGCTGACGGTTCTGGTTCTGACCGGAATTATCGCGAGTCCGGGTATCGCGCGGTTCTGCGTCTGGTGCGCGAGTGCCGCAATTCTCTTCCTGTGGGGGAGGCTCTATCTGCGCTCCGGTGAGTCGGCGCGCCCCGGATTGCGTCTGACGTTCCTGCTCTGCATCGAAAGCATGGCCTATCTCATCTTCTATCAGCAGATGATGACCTCACTCACGCTTTTCGCCCTGCGTGCGGTCGATGGCGATCTGAGGATCGGGGGGGTGACGCTGGTCCATCTGAATGCGGGGCAGTTCCAGGCTCTCAATCCGATCTGGATCATGCTTGCAAGCCCGCTTCTTGCCAGCCTCTACAACCGGCTCTCCGCACAGGGGCGGGATCTGTCTCTGGCCCACAAGATGGTTCTCGGTTTCGGTCTCGTCACGCTCGGTTTCCTCATCTGGTGGATCGCCGCGGCTCATGCGCATCCGCTCGTTTCGGCCTGGGTGATGGTGCTCGGATATGGATTGATCTCGATAGCGGAACTTCTGACGATGGCGCTCGGTCTTGCCATCATCGCCCGGTATACGGCGCCTGAAAGCAGCGGATTCATGATGGGGTCGCTCTATCTGCTCTGGGGGATCGCCATGTATGTCGGCAGCCTCGTCGCCAATTTCGCGGCGTTCGATGGCGCATCGCCTCAGGGAGTTCCGGCAGCAGCGCTGTACGTTCCGCTCTTTCGCGATCTTTTCTTCGCCGGGCTGGTCCTGACCGGGATCCTCGTCGCCTTGCTGCCTCTCGCCCGTCGCTGGGACCGTCAGCACGTTCTGGCGGTTGCCTCCGGTGCCGTTGCCTCGGCAGAGGCCGCCTCCGGTCCGGTCGCAGAGGATGCGCCCGCGGCCATGCCGCTCGATATCGAGCGCTGACATGTTTTTCCTCCCCCGGGATCGCGGGGGAGGGGTCAGAGAACGACGGTGAACTGCACGCCCAGAACCGCGGCATCTCCGAACACGGTAGTCGCGTCAGGTCTCTGGACGTACTGGAAGTCGGGCTGGAGGTTCATGGCCTTGCCCAGATGGATGCTGTAGAACAGCTCATAGACGTTCATGTGCGACTGGACGCCGTACACCGCGCCCCACTGATTGGTGGGGAAAGGAACGCCCGCCCGCAGCGCGGATTCCTGCTGGAGCGCAACGGTACGGCTCATGTCGAAATGCTGTACCATGGCGCCGAGCGTGTCCTTGGGACGCCCCCAGGCGGCGCCGGTCTCGGTAAGGCCCGCCCAGACATGGTCGCGCATGGCGACGGTCTGGCCGTCGTCATGCATCGCACCAGCGAGAAGGATGAGGCCGTTCGTGGCACCCCGGCCGTTGCGGACGATCATCTGGTCCATGAGGAGCCAGAAGCTGTTCATGCCGCTGACCTGCCGTGCCGGCAATCCGGATTCGAGATAGGAGGCGCCATTGCGGTCTTCGTAGAGATGCGGATACCGCGAATTGTCGTAGGCGTAGCCGAGTTTGTAATGCCCGATGAGACGGTCGCGACCGAATTCGGGTATCCAGCCCAGCTCGACCGGGGTCGAGATCTTGCCGAGACCGTCCTGGGCGAGAGCCCAGCCCGAAATGCCTCCGTTATACGGATGCGGACTGACCGCAAAAAGCCCGGCCATGATGTAGCTGTTCGTGGTCGGCATCACGCGAAGCACGGCTCCGATATTGCCTGAGGGCCAGTCCCGTGTGCCGGGTGTATATTTGTTCGGTGCCGGATTGCCGCATATGGCGACGTTCATGAAGTCGCAGAAAAGGGGAGAGGCGGCGAAGAAACTGCCGACGGGAATGACGCCCGCGCTGATATCGATGCGATGATGATAGAATGTCTGTTCGCCGTACATCGCAACGAGATGGGCAACGACATTCCCGCGCGCGCCGTAGATCTCCTGCACCGGTGCGATGCTGTCGCCGAACATGCGGCTCACATTCTGCCCGTGTCCGTTCACGACGAGCATATGGGTCCAGAAATTCCTGAACCCGGCCAGTTTCTCCCAGTCCACATCGAGCTCCATGCCGACCTGCCCGGCATCGGAATAGGCGCGCTGCTTCCCTCCCGTGACATTGCCCGCAAATTCCTCATTGATGGAGGCAAGCAGGTGAATTCCCCGATCGAGCAACCAGGGCTGGATACCGCCCCAATCGCCGAAGAAATGATTGCTCCCCATGGGGGCGGAGAAATGGGGTCTCGGGTCCTGAACCTTGGAGGCTCGCCCCTGCCGCGCACCGATCCGCTCGTTCTGCGTCCCGGCTCTGTCTTCGGGCTCCCGTTCCTCGGTATGTGCGCTGGAGGATGCCGAACTCTGGCCCTGTCGCGCACCGGTCGTCAGCCCGGTCCCGTTATCCGAGGCGGTCTGGGCCTGTGCCGGGCCCGTGAGCCACAGGCCTGCAAGCGCAGCGGAAAGCCCGAGAAGGGCCATACGATGACGAGGCGCGCGCAGGTCGCGAGGATGCATGAACTGGGACCGCAAGGAAGAAAAATCAGGAGGAATAAGGTCAGAATTCTATGAAGCCTGGAGGATAGACTGTCAACGGATTTGGCGATTTTCGAACATGATACTGTTTTCATTTTTATTTAAGAGAATATGTATTTGTATATATTTATGTTCGTTTCAAATAATAAGGAAAGTCGAAAGGACACCCCTCCGGTATTCCTTTCCATTCGCAGGGATGAATCCTGCTGAAGCCGGGGTCGCTACAGGCGAATTTGTTCGGGTCGGGAAAACTGCACATAGCGATAGAGCCGAAGCGCATGTCCTCCGGCTTCGGGGGTGGGCGGAACGCCCTGGCGATGCGGGTTTTGCCAAAGACGCGACTTGATGGCTATGATCCGATCCGTCTTACGATCTCGTGCCAAGGACGTCATCATGAAACCGACCAGCCGTTTCGCATTCGCCGGACTCGCCCTCGTGGCCGGAACCGCGCTTCTGCCTGTTTCCGCCACAACCGGCTTTACGGGTGCGGCCTTCGCGGCCAGCGCTCCGGCACCGGATGCTCCTCTGAAGCTCAAGGTCCTCAAGGTGCAGGGCAACAAGGCGATCCCGACTGCGGATATCATGGCGGCCCTGCCGTACCATGTGGGCGACACCGTCACGAGAGAAACGCTCGATGCGGGCGTCCAGAAGGTGGCCGAGCTTTACAAGGCCAAGAACATGGGCGCGAAGTTCAGCGAGAAGGAGCGTTTCGTCAAGAACACGGTCCAGTTCTATCTGGTGATCGAGGAGCAGGAGCCCAGTGCAGCCCCGGCCCCCGCTCCCTTCGTGCTGGACAAGGTCGTGTTCACGGGCAACAGGAAGGTCCCGACATCGGAACTCGAGGCAGCCACGTCGCTGCGTCCGGGCGCGACCGTTACCGCGGCGGCGGCCTCTGCCGATGCGGCGGCAATCCAGAAAGTCTATCAGAAGCACAATCTCGGCGTGCAGATCCAGCCGGTTGCCACCCAGCCGAACCACGACAATCATGTCGTTCTGACCTATCAGATCACCGAGAAATAGCGTCCATCCCGGACCGGTTTGCCCCTGCAAGCCGGGCTCCGGTCCGGTTCGTCCAGATCCGGGTCGGAGCCGGGTCGGAGCGCCCCGTTTTTCCCGGAGGGGCCTTCGTTCTGTCGGGATGCGGCCTGCCGAACGGGCTCAGCCGCGAAGCCCGGCGAAAAACGCCTCGTCGAGCGCTTCGGGCTCGAGGGAGGCCGGGAGATAAAGCGGGTGCTCCGGGCGTCCGCCCTTGCTCAGGCGCAAGGTATAGAGCCGGATACCGGCTTCGTGCAGGTTCAGCGCCACCCGGTTGCCGCGTTCTCTCAGGGAGGGGTGGGTCGGAGAACCGTAGGCGAGGATGACCTTGTCTGCCAGCCCAGCCATTTCCAGCAATGCCGCATCGTTGCCCGGCCCGACCGGATCGGTGACCTCGAGCAGTCTTTTCTGGTCTGTGCAGCGATAAGCGAAGCTGTTGCCAACGAGAATGGACCCATAGCCCCAGGCCCGGGCGTAACGCTGGCATTTCGCAACGGTCCTGTCATCGCCCTCTTCGGTTGCGACCGAGGGATTCATCATGAGCCACATCACGGTGGGACGCTCAGGATCCCAGACCCGGTGCAGCCGGTAGCGATAGCACGCGCCCACCCCGTCATACACTGCCGAGCTCACGACGTCGTTTGCGAGGCGGAGCGCTTTCGCGGTTCCGACGTGATGGGAGGAGGGTGCGCGACGAACGGACATGAGGGGTCCGTTCATATCACCGTGCAAACAGGAGCGGAAGCCGGGTTCGCGGGAAGAAAGGGGGCAGCGCGACAGCCATGGAGGAGCCCGCAAGGGGCTCGGATGCACCCTAACGCTTCATCTGGTCCTTTTTCCAGGTCCGGAGCGCGGCGAGGGCGCGATCCACGTGATTGCCCGGCGTGTCCGAGGCGATCGTATCGATGATCCGGCCTTGCGGTGCGATCACATAGGTAACGCGGCGCGCGATATCGAGCATCGGCATCTTGGCGTCGTAAAGACGCGTGACCTTTCCCTGTGCGTCGGAAGCGACGATGAATTTCCCGCCGATCTCATCCTTCGAAAAGGCCTCCAGCTTGCTCAGCGAATCCATGGAAACGCCGATGACGCTCGCGCCGAGCGCGGAGAATTCGGGCAAGGCTCTGGCAAAACCATGCGCCTCCATCGTGCATCCCTTGGTGAAGGCGGCAGGATAGAAATAAAGGACGACCGGCCCCTTCGACAGCGCCTCGTACAGGGAAAACCCGGTATCCCTGCCGTCCTGTGCGGCGGGCAGGGAGAAGTCGGGGGCCTTGGCGCCCTCTTTCAGAGCGGCATATGCCGGGGACAGGCCGAGGACGGCGATGGCGACCAGCGCAGGAAGTCGGATAGGCGTCATGGCCGAACGGCCTCCTTTTCGGATCGGACGGTCGGGTCCACCGGGCGAACCCGGGAGAGAAACCGGTTACGCGCCACGCCCGCCGCCGGAGAATGCCTTGCAGGGCGGAAGAGAAGTCAGAAAGACGACCCCGGAGAGACGACGACGCAGGGTGTGTCCCGACCCATCTTGTGGCAGGCAGCGACGGCACCTTCGTGAGAAAGATTGACCAGCCTTGCCCGGTAGAGATGGGCGCGTCCCGACTTGACCGAGGAAATCTGACTACGCGCGCCACGCAGGGAAGTTCCCCCGTGATTCTGTGCCTGGGCGGCGGCGCGCGTTGCCTGAACGGCCGTGTTGAACGCCCCGACCTGGATCGCCCAGTTGCCCGACTGGACCGGCCTTGCGGTCTGGCGTTGCAGGCCGGGCCGGGGGGTCATGACGGCCAGTACGGGTTCGGCCTTGAGATGACGGCCAACCGGAATGGGCTGCACGGGCGCCCGCCCGGCCCAGGCCTGGCTGACATCGGCAGACGATGCCGTGGTTCTGCCCGTATCCGCGCGTGCCATCTGCACCGGAGGGCTCGATCTGACACCGCGCGCAGCCCAGGCCGCGCTGACCGAGGAGGAGGAAGTCGCAGGGGCTTCGGCCACCTGCATGTCCTGGCTGTCGGCCTGATAGGTCGCCGCCTCCGCCTGATGACGCCAGGCAGCCCGGACGCTGGCGGTTTCGCTGGCATTCTGGGCGACCATCGTTGCGGCAGACGGATCGTGCTGCGTGACCAGAAGATCGGCGGCGGAACGGTTGCGCGGCCAGATCCCGGCAATCTGGGGGCCGACATGGGCCACATAGCGACGCGTCTCTCGGGGCAGATTGCGGCCGCGACGGAGATAGGAGTTGAGGCTCCCCGGACCGTCATTATAGGCGGCGAGAAAACCGGGCGATCCGTATATGTCGTACATCTGCCGGATATAGGCCGCTCCAGCCATGATATTGTCATGGGGATCGTAGGCGTCGTCGCCCAGATTGTACTGCACGCGCATATCGTCATAGGTGGGCGGCATCAGCTGCATCAGCCCCATCGCACCGGGGGTCGAGGTCGTGAGCTGGCCATTGCGATCGAACAGGCGTCCGCCCGATTCCTGCATCATCACGGCGCGTATCCAGACTCCGGGCACATCGAACCGCGCTGAGGCCTCCTCGATATAGGGTCCCCAGGGATCCTGCGGTGGGCCGGGCGGCGCGTAATAGGATTTCGCGTGATGGCGATAGCCAGCCGCTTCCTCGGCGACCGGCATGCGGGGGCGCTGCGGTGTGGTGGCGCAGGCAGAGAGCAGGCCTGTCGCGCAGGCCAGAACGACAAGACGAGAGAGCGGGGTCCCCGTAAGAGACAACCGGCCGGATTCTGTCTGTCCGGCTTGAGCGATCGAGGAACGGGTACGGGCCATGGTCGTGTTTCACCTGATGCGAGCCGAGCGTCTTCTGCAATCTGCGGCAGGAATGCGGCGAAACTACGGATTTCGGGGGCGGAAGTATAGTGCATTCGCGGTCCCGGTTCCGGAGGCGCCCCGCCCCGATCGTCCCACCGATCCTGCCGGGCTTCGCGCTGCCGCCGGAGACGGGGCGATGCGGGTCGGAAGGTTGCGAAAAACCAACCGTTCCGCTAGGCGGATTCTGTTAAGGACATGCCGGGTGGCATGGCGAAGAGTGCCCCGGAGGGACATGATCCAGACTCGCACTTCCCGTGCATGGGACGATCTCGTCAAGGGATTGGCTTCATGGCGTCTCGCGGTATCGCTGGGCCGGACCGATATCAGCCTGCGTTATCGCGGCTCGGTGCTCGGGCCGTTCTGGCTCACCCTGTCGTCCCTGATCATGGTTGCGGCGATGGGCGGCATCTATGCCCGGCTGTTTCATATGGTGCTGCGCGATTATCTGCCGTTTCTCGCCCTGTCTCTCGCCCTGTGGCAGGTGGGGCTTGCAAGCATCATCCAGGAATCCTGCACCTGCTTCATCGATGCTGCCTCGACCATTCATGCCATGCGGCTGCCTTTCACGCTCCATGTGATCCGCCTGCTCGTGCGCAATGCGATCGTGTTCGCTCACAGTATCGTCGTGCCCATCGGCGTATTCGTCCTCTATGGGGTCTGGCCGGGTCTGATGGGGCTTGCCAGCATTCCCGGGCTTCTTCTCTGGCTTCTGGACGGGTTTGCCGCGTGTCTGCTTCTGGGGGCGCTCTGCGCGCGTTTCCGCGATATTCCACCCATCGTTGCCGCGTTCCTGCAGATCGCCTTCTATGTCACGCCCGTCATCTGGCAGCCGTCCCAGCTGGGACCGCGGAGCCGCTATCTTGTGGCCAATCCTTTCTACGATCTCATGGAACTGGTGCGGGCCCCTATCCTCGGACACTGGCCCAGCCCCGCAGCGATCGTCGTCGCTCTTGCGCTCAGCGCCATCTGGTGCGCGCTCGGTTTCCTCACCTTCGTCCGGACGCGCGATCGTCTGGCATTCTGGGTCTGAGCGGCATGGCCAGCATTCGCCTGAGCGATTACTCGCTCGTCTATCCGATGTTCCACGGCAGTGCGCGTTCGTTCAAGAAGAGCCTCGTGCGCGGCGTTCGCCAGTCGCTCTCTGCTTCGCAGCGGTCGGACGGGGTGCAGCGCGTGGGGGGCAACATCGTGAGCCAGGCCGACACGACCATGGTGCTCGCGCTCGATTCCCTGACCCTGTCGATCGGCAGCGGCGAACGGATCGGTCTGATCGGTCATAACGGTGCCGGGAAATCGACGCTTCTGCGTGCCCTCGCCGGGATCTACGAATCGCCCCTCGGCACCCTTGCCATCGACGGGGAGATCCATGCCCTGCTCGATCCGCAATCCGGCATGAATCCGGATCTGACAGGACGGGAGAACATCCGCCAGTACGGGCAGATGATCGGGCTCGACCGGAAAGCCATCGCACGGCTCGAGCAGGATGTGGAGGCATTCGCCGAGCTGGGCGCCTTTCTGGATCTGCCGGTACGGCTCTATTCCTCGGGCATGGCCATACGGGTCGGGTTCGGTCTGGCGACCGCGCCGCGGCCGGAAATCCTGCTGATGGATGAGTGGTTCATGGCTGGCGACCATCATTTTCAGGACAAGGCGCGCGAGCGCCTGACCCGCCTCATCGAACATGTCCGTATTCTGGTCATGACGTCCCATTCCCTGCCGATATTGCGCAGCTGGTGCACGCGGATCGTCTGGATGAAGAGCGGTCGCATCCACCAGGATGGCCCGGCGGACGCGATCATCGATGCCTACGAGGCCGAGCAGGGGCAGGCCTGAAGAGCATCAGGCCCGTGCAGCACAAGTTCGGGCAGCACAAGTCCGGGCGGCACGCTTCCGGGCAGTGGCAGTGCGAGGCACGCCCCGTCCTTCCTGTGCCCTGTCCTTCCTGTGCCCCGTCTTTCCTGTCCGGGATGCCCCGCCTCACGACAGGAGGGCATCCCGACCGGAGCCGGGTTGCGGAAGACGAGCGCGTATCTCAGCTCTTGAAGATGTCGGTGATTGTCGACAGCAATGCGAGGGCTTCTTCGCGGGGGCGCTGGAACGTATTGCGTCCGATGATCGATCCGAAACCGCCACCGTCATGGATGCCCCTTACGGTGTCGAGCAGGGCATCGGTGCTCTCATGTTCGCCACCCGAGAAGATCACGATGCGGCGTCCGGCGAATGTCGATTGCACCACATGGCGGACGCGCGCGGCCATGGTGGAGATGTCGATCTTCTCCTGCTCGTAGACGGCCTTCGCCGCCGGGAGAGACAGGACATCGGTCGGCGGCTTCACCTTGATGATATGGGCGCCGCATTCCGCCGCCATATGCGCCGCATAGGCACAGATATCGATGGCGGTCTCACCCTTCTTGTCGAGCATCGGACCGCGCGGATAGCTCCAGACGATGACCACCAGCCCCGCAGCCTTCGCCTCCTGCGCGAGCTCGCGCAGCTCGTTCATCTGATCGAAGCAGTATTCGCTGCCGGGATAGATCGTGAATCCGATGGCCGAACAGCCGAGACGCAACGCGTCCGAAACGGTACCGGTCACGGCCTGGTTCTTCTCTGTCGCGAGAGAGTTCGAGCTGTTGCATTTCAGGATCAGGGGGATCTGCCCTGCGAAATGCGATGCGCCCGCTTCGAGCATGCCGACAGGCGCCGCAAAGGCGTTCAGTCCCGCATCGATGGCGAGAGAAAAATGATAATAGGGGTCATAGGCTGGCGGATTCGCGGCGAAGGATCGCGCCGGACCGTGCTCGAAACCCTGATCGACCGGCAGGATCACCATCTTGCCCGTTCCGGCGAGTTTGCCGGTGTTCATGAGCCGGACGAGATTGGCTTTCGTGCCCGGCGTGTCCGATTCGTACTTGTCGAGGATGGTCCTGACCTGGGAAGTAAGCGACATGGAACGCTCCTTGTGGTGTTGTCCGCCTCGGCGCCTGCGATGGCGCCCGGGTCTCTGCCTGAACTAACAGGTTCGCCCCCCTTCGCGTTTCTTGCGGGAGGAGAACTATCCTTCACGGTTTCGATAGCGGGCATCCGGTTGCCTCCAAAGACGTTACGCGCGCCGCGATATCGGTGGCGGAGCGAAACCACGCCGTGGGATCCTTCCATCGGGGCGAGACGCGCATGGACAGCCGTTTTGCGAAAGGGGCCTGTGTTGCGCGCTGGGCCCGGCGCAACGATCATGCGTCTTTCCGGTTCCCGATGCGCGGGATACCGGAGTCGGTATACCGGAGGCGGTCGTCGCGCAGGATGTCGGAGTTTTTTGGGGATGCGATGTGCTGTGATTCTCGCTGGCGGAGAGGGGCGGCGTATGGGGTATTGCGCCAAACCGCTGATCGCGTTGCAAGGCAGGACAGTGCTCCGCCATCTGCAGGACCGGCTGGCGCCCCGGCTGGATCGTCTTGCGCTCTCCGTCCGGCGGGAGCATGCGGCCTATGAGGAGACGACACTGCCCCTGCTCGTCGATCCGGTCGAGAATGCCGGCCCGCTTGCCGGTGTGCTTGCGGCCCTCGACTGGGCGGCCTCCTGCGGGGCTGCGAGCGTCCTGACGGTGCCGGGCGATACCCCTTTCATCCCCGATACGCTCTATGACGCCCTTGCTCCCGGGCCAGCCTGTGCGATGAGCCGGGGGCGGCTCCATCCTCTCGTCGCCCTGTGGTCCGTCTCCTCTCGCGAGAGCCTCGCCGCTCATCTGGAGCGGGCCATGATTTCGGGAGAGCGACGGGCATTATCGGTCCGGCATTTCTCCGGATCCAACACGATGCGTCGGGTCGCGTTCGACGATACCGCGCATGATCCTTTCTTCAATATCAATACCCCGGACGATCTCCGGGCGCTCGTCTCCCCCGGAGAAATCTGACGGGACGGGCCTACCGGTCTTCATGCCGCCTCGTTTCCCGATCGGGCGAGGCGGCCCGGGCATCGAGCAGGCCGAACTCGATGAGAGCGGGCACGAAGTTCTCATTCTCGTGCTGCGAGCGCGCGAGTTTGACCAGTGCGAAACGTTGCAGTTCCGACAGGCTGCGCCAGGCAGCGGCGTCGGGTGGGGTCACGCGGTCGGTGGCTGCCTGGTCGAGAACGCAGTTGGGAACGCTGTCGGTTTCCCGCCAGAGCGCCTGCTCGTCTTTCAGAAGCAGGCGCGGCGGTTCGTCCGAGCGAAGGGCGATCAGCGCGAGAAGCCGCGCGCGATAGGCTTCCCGCTCGGGGGCGGTCTCGCAAGGAAGATCGAGAAGGTCTTCCCGCTCCTGAGGGAGGAAACGGCTCCATTGTTTCAGGGTGAGCTTGATCGCACACAGATCGAGCTTCCGGCGTACGCTCATGGGGATGCAGCGCAGGGATTCGGCAAAATCGAGTTCGAAACGGAAGAAAGGAGGAGAGGCGAGATCGGTCATGGAGCCTCGTGACTGGAGGTTGGGATCTGAAGGGCGGGATCCGGAGGGCGGGTGTCCGACGTCCGGTCCGGAACGGCAGGATAGCTGAGTGCGTGCGGCAGCGAAGCCGGGGTCAGGAGGTCTGCGGTCGTATCAGACGATGGCCGCCGCAGAAGACGGAAAAACGGTCCGGGCGCGCATTGCCGATCAGGGTCATGTCGGCGCGTTTTGCGATCTGGATGGCCCGGTCCGTCGGAGAGGAGATGGCGACGAGCGTTGCGATGCCGAATGTAAGCGCCTTCTCGACCATTTCGAAAGAACAGCGGCTGGTGAGCAGGCAGAACCCGCCCTCCGGATCGGCACGGGACATGCATAATATGCCGACGAGCTTGTCGAGCGCATTGTGACGCCCGACATCTTCGCGCACGAACTGGATCGATCCGTCGGCGCGTGCCCAGGCCGCCGCATGGACCATATGAACCTTCTGGTTCAGGATCTGCTGCTCCGGAAGCGCGGCCAGAGCCCGACGGATCGAGGCGATCGCAATCGGCGAGGCCGGGAGGGCGGCATGTGTCCCCCGGATATCCTCGAGCGAGGGAACGCCGCACACCCCGCAGCCGCTCCCTCCGGTCATCAGGCGCTGCCCCCTGCGGATGAGACGGCTGAAATCCTGTCCGGAGATCCGGATATGCGCCTGCCAGTCGCCGTCATGGCGCTCGATCTGACAGGCGAGCAGACCTTCGGGTGAGGTCACGATCTTTTCGGTCAGGACGAAACCCAGAACGAAGTCGTTCAGATCGAGCGGGGTCACCATCATCACGCCATAGACGTGAAACTCGTTGAAGATGAGCGTCAGGGGGATTTCCTCGGCGATGCCGAGTTCGAGGCGTTCCTGTCCGCCATCCGACCGGATCTGGATGGCGTGACGCAACACATGGGCGGAGGAGAGGCTGTCCGGTCTGCGCGTCATGATGCCCGGCGGGACGAGACGATCCGGACGGGTATCGATTTCGCGGCGGGGGTGCCGCTGATCTCGTCGAAATGGTTCAGTGGCAGGAGCGGGTTGAGCTCGGGGTAATAACCGGCAATCGCGCCGCGCGGCATGGGATAGGCAATGGCCACGAGATCCTCGACGCGTCGCGTCACCCCGTCGGTGGAAAGGGTTTCCAGTGTGACGATATCCTCCTGTACGATGTCCCGCGCCTCCATATCCGCATCGTTCATGAACACGACCATGCGCGTGTTGTAGATGCCGCGATAGCGATCGTTCATGCTGTAGATCGTCGTGTTGAACTGGTCGTGAGAGCGGATGGTGGAGAGACGCAGCATGGTCGGATCCTCGATGCGATCATCCACGGCAAGCCCGGGAAAAAGCAGAAACCGGGCCTTGCCGCTCGGCGTGCGCCATACCCGGCGACGGGGCGGGATATCGAGATGAAAGCCGGTCGGATTGCGGATGCGCGCGTTGAAATCCGCATAGATCTCCGGATAGACCGCGGCGATCTTGTCCCTGATCAGGCCGTAATCCGTCTCGAAGAGCGACCAGGCGGTCTTGCTGTCGGGCAGGGTGGCACGCGCCATCCCGCAGACGATCGCAACCTCGGACCGCAGATCCGGGCTGGCGGGCTCGAGCACGCCGCGCGAGGCGGTCACGTTCGACATCGCATCCTCGATCGTCACGAACTGCTCGCCCGTCGCCTGACGATCGATTTCCGATCGCGCGATCACCGGCAGGATCAGCGCATCCCGACCGTGGACGATATGCCCCCGGTTGAGCTTGGTCGCGATGCCCACCGTGAGGTCCAGCTTGCGCATGGCTTCATAGGCGCGCGGCGTGTCCGGAATCGCATGCACGAAATTGCCGCCCATTCCGATGAAGACCCTTGCCTCCCCGGCGAGCATCGCCTCGACCGATTCGACGGCATGATGACCGTGCGCACGGGGCGGTTCGAAACCGAAGACATCGCGCAGACGGTCCAGATAGATGTCGGTGGGTTTCTCGTCGATCCCGACGGTCCGGTCGCCCTGCACGTTCGAATGGCCGCGTATCGGGGCGATTCCGGCGCCTTTCTTGCCGAAATTGCCGCGTAGCATGAGAAAGCCGGCCAGCATGCGGATCATCCGGGCGCCCTGCTGATGCTGGGTGATCCCCATGCCGAAACACAGGATGGTGGCCCGGGATCGGGCATAGATATCCGCAGCCCGCAGGATCTGGTCCTTTTCGATCCCCGATATGCCGACGATCTCGTCCCAGTCCTGCTGGCAGATCTCCTCGCGAAAGGCGTCGAACCCTTCCGTATGCTGCGCGATGAAATCGTGATCGAGAACGGGATCGCCGCGCGCGTCACGCTCGAACAGGGCTTTCATGACCCCCTTGAAGAAGGCGAGATCTCCGCCGATCCGGATATGGACGAATTCCGTGGCGATCGCGGTCGAGCCGCCCGTGCTCATCTGAACGGGGTCCTGCGGCTCGGTAAAGCGGATCAGCGCGCGCTCGGGCATGGGATTGACCACCACGATCGGCACGTTGCGCTTTCTCGCATGGGCCAGAAGGCCCATCATGCGCGGCGAATTGGTCCCGGTATTCTGCCCCACGATGAAGATGGCCTCGGCATGGTCGAAATCGTCCATGACGACCGTTCCCTTGCCGATTCCGATCGCAGCGGGCAGGCCGCGGCTGGTCGGCTCGTGGCACATATTGGAACAATCGGGGAAATTGTTCGTGCCGAATTCGCGCACGAAGACGGAATAGAGAAACGCCGCCTCGTTCGAGGTGCGGCCGGAGGTATAGAACTCGGCCTGATCGGGAGAAGAGAGCGCACGGAGATGCTTTCCGATGAGCGCGTAGGCCTCCTCCCAGCTGCAGGGAACATAGTGATCGGTTCCGGCATCGTAGCGCATCGGCTCGGTCAGGCGTCCCTGTTCCTCAAGCCAGTAATCGCTCTGGGCCGAGAGATCGGTCACGCTGTGACGGGCGAAGAACGCCCGGGTGACCCGGCGCTTCGTCGCCTCGACGGCAAGTCCCTTGACGCCGTTCTCGCAGAATTCGATCTTCTTGTGATGAGTCGGGTCGGGAAAGGCGCAGCTCGGGCATTTGAAGCCGCCCGGCTGGTTCATGGCCAGCAAGGCGCGCGATCCCTTGCGGACGACGCTCTGTTCGAGCAGGGCGCGGGCCGTGGCCTTGACCGCCCCCCATCCTCCGGCGGGATGGTGATAGGGTCGATAAACGGTCTCACGCTTGGTCATTGCGGGTCTCTCTGCTGCGCGTGTTTCCGCCGGAAACAGGGTGGTCGGAACAGGATCATTATACGCAACAAAGGTTTACGCGTCGGAACGCCTCCCTCATTTCTACGTGATGTTCATTTCGCGGGGCATGATCAGGGACCGGTTCAGAAGCTGCTCACAGCCGAGAAGAAGGCCCCCCTGCGGCGTCCGTACTGCGCCTGCGTGACCCCGACCCCGCTCCCGTCGCGGATCTGGTAACGATGGTCGAACAGATTGACCACATCGGCGCGCAGACGGATGGCGTGCCCGAAAGGAACATGGGTGAAGCTGTGCGCGTAGCCGATATTGAAGATCGCATAGGCAGGCTGTTTATCGAGATTGGCGAAGCCGCTTCGCAATCCGTATCCGTACAGGAAATCGAGATAGGCCATATCGATCCTGTTGCTGTAGGAAATACCGGCAGAAGAGGTGAATTCCCCCTGGTGGTCGAGCTGGATGCCATGGTGGCGGATATAGGCGAGCTCGGCCGCCTCGAACTGGTACTGGGCAGAGTTGATGTCCTTCGCCCAGGTCTTCACGAAGGAAAAATTGCCGAATACGGACCAGCCGCCATGGCGCCATGAATTGCCGATCTCGGCGCCATAGACCCTGCCCGTGCGGTAGCTGAACGGGGCGAGTATCACCGCGCGTCCGAACTGTCCGAGATCGCCCTGGTCCCTGGCCCATTTTCCGTAGGCGTCGATCGTGATCTGATAATCCTTCGTGATGTGCTGCAGGATACCGGCATCGACATAATTCGATTTCTCTACCCGTGTCGGCGTGTTCAGCATCGTCTCGGGAGCGTTGGTCGTTCCCGCGAATTTCGCGAGGGTCGCGTCGGAGATGTATTGCGGCGAGGGAGGGGCGAAGAACCGCGAATAGCCGAAATGGATCGTGGTCCCGGGGCGCGGTTTCCAGACCATGTTGGCCCTTGGGCTGAGCTGTCCCTCGCTATGGAAGGAGGACGCGAAACGATCGTAGCGAAGTCCGTAATTGAATGTCAGAGTCCGGGTGAGACGATATGCGTCCTGCAGGTACAATCCGGCCTCCACGGCCCAGTTTCCTCCCCGATCCACGATACGCAGCGGATCGATCCCGCTCTGCTCTCCCTCCTCGTCGACGGGAAAGGCCAGCGTATCCGTATCGAGGCGCTCCCTCGTGTATTGTGCGAGAAACCCGAACCGCAACACATGATGGGGCGCGATGTCGCAGGATGTGTCGAACTGGACGCCGCCCGTGGTGAAGTCGTTCACCTCGCGCTGGGAAATGCCCGAAAAGGCCAGATCCCGGTCGGGATCGTTGCGATATCCGATCCGGCCATAGCGGAAGAAGGGCGATATCTGGAGATTCGTCCGCTCGGTGCTGCGCTGGTAGGAGAGAACCGCATAGTAGTTCTGCTCCGTCTGGCTGTCCTGAAGCAGGCGGGACTGGATCGTCGGATCGTCCGGGGCGATGGTCGAGGCGCGATAGAGGATCGGCAGGGCCGTCGTGGTCGGAAGCTGGAAATCGGCGTAGGATGCGCTCGTCAGAAAGCTCAGGCGGCTCTCGTCATCGAGCCGATAGGCCAGATAGCCGAAGGCCTTCTCCTGCTGTGTGAAATCATGGGTCGGACGGAAGGAATCGGTCGGGTTCTCGATGCCGATATCGTTGCGGTTGTAGGAGGCGGTGACGAAATAATCCCAGCGATCCTTTGATCCTCCGAGCTGCAGCGCGGGAAAGAAGGTATTGTAGCTGCCGCCATAGAGAGAGAGCTGGTTGTTTTTCAGTGTCTCGCCCGATTTCGTCGTGACATCCACGATCCCTGCCGTACGAAACCCGAACTGCGCCGGAAGCGTGCCCGTCAGCAGATTGACCGACTGTATGATCCGGCTGTCCAGCTCCTGCCCGAAACCGTTGAGCCCTTCCGGCAGGAGAACGCCGTTCACCCGGTAGGTCAGCCCGCCATGCTCTCCGCGCACATGAACCTCGCCATAGCTGTCCATGACGACGCCGGGCAGACGCAGCAGGATCTGGCTGAACGCCGCGTTTTCTCCCGAGGGCGTTGCCTCGATCTGCCGCTGATCGATCCCGTAGGAGACCGCCCCCAGGCTGGGTGCGATCCGGCCCCGTACCTGATCGAGATGAGCCGTGACCCTGATTTCCTCCGTCCGGGGGGATGGCGCGCGCAGAACGCTGCGAGGGGGGATGCCGTGAGGAGAATCCTCCTTGCGGTCGTGCTTAGGCTTGCCGGTCGGGTGATCGTCGCGATGCGTTGTCGCACCGGTTCCGTTTTCCGCACGGGAGCTTTCCGCACGGGAGCTTTCCGCACGGGAGTTTTCCACATGGGAGCTTTCCATACGGGGGCTTCCCGCCTGGACGATCGCTCCGGAGGATTCCGCCCAGGCGGGGGAAAGCCCGGATGTCAGAAGCATGAAGGCCGGAAAACCGCCCAGCACCGGCGCAAGAAAGATCCTTGCACGAGCATCTGCTTTAACAATGTTCAAACGCTCACTCTGATAGCAATTGCTATATTTAGGGCTGGGCATGTTGCTTGAGCGTTTCCGCATGGTTTTCCGTTTTTCTTATGGCGGTGTGTCGGTGAGGGAAGGAGGAGGCCTACCCGGCGAGTGTATCGTAAAGCAGCTTGAAATTGAGCACGAGAATGATCCCGGCAACGCCCCAGGAGAGCGCCTGCACGCCGCGCCCGATCGTGAACCGGCCCATCTTCCGTCTGTCCGAGACGAACATCACGAGAGGAACGACTGCGAAGGGAAGTTGCAGGGAGAGCACGACCTGGCTGAGGATAAGAAGGGCGCCGACACCGTGACTGCCGTAGAGCGCCGTCACGACCACGACCGGCACGATGGCGAGGCCGCGGGTGATGAGGCGTCTGGCCCAGTGCGGAATGGTCAGATGGAGGAAACCCTCCATCACGATCTGGCCGGCCAGAGTGCCGGTGACGGTCGAGTTTGTGCCGGAGGCGAGCAGTGCCACGGCGAAGAGGGTCGAGGCGATACCGACACCGAGCGTAGGCGAAAGGAGGCGGTAGGCATCCTCGATCTCTGCCACGTCCTGATGGCCTGTGCCGTGAAAGGCCGCAGCCGAAACGATCAGGATCGCGGCATTGATGAACAAAGCGAGCATCAGGGCGATCGTGCTGTCGAGCACGGTCCAGCGAAGCGCCTCGCGCCTGCCGCCTTCCGTACGCGGGTAGTCACGCGTCTGGACGATGGAGGAGTGCAGATAGAGATTATGCGGCATCACCGTCGCGCCTATGATGCCGATCGCGATATAGAGCATCGCAGGATGGGTCACGATGCCGGGATGGGGAATGAAGCCTTCGAGCACCGCCGCGACGGGCGGTGCTGCGATCGCGACCTGGACGGCGAAGCAGAGGGCGATGATCGTCAGAAGGGCGATGATGAAGGCTTCGAGATACCGGAAGCCCCTGTTCATCAGGAAAAGGACGATGAACGCGTCGAAGGCCGAGATCAGCGCCCCGAAGACGAGCGGTATGTGGAACAGGAGCTGAAGGGCGACGGCGGTGCCGATGACCTCGGCCAGATCGCAGGCGATGATCGCCAGTTCGCAGGTCAGCCAGAGCAGGATGGACACCGACGGGCGGAAATGATCCCGGCACGCCTGGGCCAGATCGCGGCCTGTGGCGATACCGAGACGCGCTGCGAGGGCCTGCAGGAGAATGGCCATGAGGTTCGAGATCATGATGACGGAGAGGAGCGTATAACCGAATTGCGCGCCTCCCTGGAGATCGGTCGCCCAGTTGCCCGGATCCATATAACCGACGGCCACCATGTAGCCCGGCCCGACGAAAGAGAGAAAGCGCTTCAGCCAGGTTGCGCCCTCGGGGGCGACACGAACCGAGGAAAACACCTCGGGCAGACTCTCGCTGCCGGGGCCTGTTTCGCGCATGAAGCGCCATGAGCGTTTCTGCCCGGCATCGTCCTCGGTGCGGGGGGGAAGATCGGGCGCGGTCGTACGGGCGGACATGGGGCGCTACTCAAACCTAAGGCTCGATAATATGCAATATGCTATAACGAGTATGGAGGAAAATACCGGACCGGTAACGTCCTGTTGATGAAAGGGTTTGATATAAGAGGTTCGACGCGATGCGATGCGCTGACCCTGCGTCCGCGCGGTTCAGGGGTCCTGCGGGCCTGTCAGCAATCCGGCAAGGCCGGAGGACAAGGCCCGGTCGAACGCGGCGAGCGTCTCCGCGCTGACATAATGCTCGATCCCCTCGGCATCCACACGCACGGTGTCTTCGCTGATTCCGAGCGCGCGCAGGAAGGTCTCGACGATCCGATGGCGGTTTTTCGTCTCTTCCGCGATGCCCTGGCCCTTCGCCGTAAGGAAAACCCCGCGATAGGGCCGACGATGCACATAACCTTCCCCGGCCAGGCGGGTCAGCATCTTCGCAACCGTGGGTTGCGATACCCCCAGCCTCATGGCGATATCGACCTGTCTGGCTTCGCGCCCCTCGGCGATCAGATCGGCGATCAGCTCGACATAATCCTCGATCAGGGCGTTTCGCCTCGCGGCCCGGTTCAGCCGGAAGCCTTCGGACTGGGCATCCGCGTCCGGCAGCGCGATTTCGGGAATCTGCGCCGACGTCATGGGGATTTTCTTCTTCCGTTCTTCGCTGCCGGTCATCGGATGTTCATCGCAGATAATGTCATGGATCTCAACTTATTGTCTCGCGATTGTCTCACCCGGTCACGCCATGCGATGTCTTCCCCGCGGCATCGTGCCGGATACGGGGAGGAGACGGATGGCCGAACTGGGCAGGATCGTCACAGAGATCGTGGAAGAATTGCGGCCGGCGGTCGAGCGGGGCAGGGTGGCCGATTATATCCCGCCTCTGGCGCGGGTCGATCCGCAGAAATTCGGCATCGCCGTCATCGATGCCAGCGGGGCGGCGCATCTCGCCGGGGATGCCGAGGAGGCGTTTTCGATACAGAGCCTCTCGAAAGTCTTCGGTCTGACCCTGGCGCTCAATCTCGAGGGCAGCGAGATCTGGCGACGCGTCCGTCAGGAACCTTCGGGGAGTGCGTTCAACTCGATCGTGCAGCTCGAAAGCGAGCAGGGCATTCCGCGCAACCCCTTCATCAATGCGGGGGCCATCGTCATCGCCGATATCCTCGTTTCCCGCTGGGGACGATACGCCGCGCGTCAGGCCTTGCTCGATCTCGTCTCTCCTCTGGTCGGCACGCCCGGCGGGCTGGGCATCGACGAGGATATGGCGATGCAGGAGCGCGAGACGGGGTTTCGCAATGCCGCTCTGGCCAATTACATGCGGACCTTCGGCAATCTTCACAACCCGGTCGATGACACGCTCGACCTCTATTTCCACCAATGCGCTCTGACGATGTCATGTCGCCAGCTCGCCGAGATCGGCGGCTTTCTCATGAACGGGGGGACCGATCCGCGCTCGGGCCGGGTCGTGACATCGGTATCGAATGCCCGGACGATCATGGCGCTCATGATGATGTGCGGGCATTACGACGGTTCTGGGGCGTTCGCCATCCGTGTCGGTCTGCCCGGAAAATCCGGCGTGGGAGGCGGCATTCTCGCGATCGCACCCGGTCTCGCCTCGATTGCGGTCTGGTCGCCGGGCCTCAATGCGCAGGGGAACTCGCTTCTCGGCACCCTCGCACTCGAAAGGCTGGTTCAGAAGACAGGCTGGTCGGTCTTCAATGCCTTTCCCCTCTCGGTCCAGAAGCCTGGCTGAGCGTGTCGGGCGAGACCGGGGAGGGGCAGTGACGGAGGGCAGTAACGGGGAGGGGAGCAGTGAAGGGAACCCGCCGCGTCTCCCGCGTTTGATGTCTGGCTCCAGACGCCCGGTGCCCGGAGTCCGGCATCGCACGCAGGACCACTCACGACAGGAGATCACGAGGCGCATGAGCAGGATTACCCAGTATTCGACCGTGGGTGCACTTCTGGCCGGGCATTTCGCCGGGGAGAAATCGCTCGCCGCCCTCAGATGCGAAGACGCTTTCGGCCTCGGCTGTTCGGCAGGCATAAACGGCGAGCTGACGATCTGCTGCGGCCGGATCTACGAAGCCTCTGCCGGGGAGGAGGTTCGCTGTCTCTCCACCGACGAGAAGATGCCGTTCCTGCAGGTGACGCAGTTTGCACCCCAGCAGACCCACGTGGTGGAAGATATCTCGCATGAGAACGCCTATGAGCATATCGCGCGCCATATCGCCCCCGACAATATCTTCCTTGCCGTTTCCATAGAGGGACGATTCGACCGTCTCGTTCTCCGACGCCCGCGCAGGGCCGGGGACGAGACGCGCGATGCGCATGCGGTTGCGGCAAGCCAGGAAGTGGAGACGCGCGAAGGCGTGACGGGGCGACTTGTGGGATTCTGGACGCCCGGCCTGTTCGGACGCGTGTCCGTCCCGGGGTTTCATTTCCATTTTCTGGACGATGCCAGACGGATCAGCGGTCATGTTCTGGCGTATCGCTGCGCATCCGCCACGCTCTCTTTCGAGGAAAAGAGCACGATCGAGGTCGTCAACCCGACAAGCGCGGCCTATCGGGGGCTGTCCATCGATCTCGACACGCTGGACGGCGTGATCGAGAAGATCGAGAAATAGCCCGGGGCGCGATTTGTCATCACGAAGATGAAATGACAAGCTCGGCGGGCCGTCTCCCGCCAGCAGGGTTCATTTCATGTCGCCGCTCAATCCTCTCGTCATTACCGGTTATTTCCTCGTCCTTGCGGCTGTGGTCTGGAAGGTTTCGCGCAAGGCGGGCGCATCCGGACATGCGAGGAAAGGCGGCTCCGCGACCGATTTCCTGTCGGCCCGTCACGATCTGCCATGGTGGGCCCTGTCGCTCTCTCTGGTCGCAACCGAGACCTCGACGCTCACCTTCATCAGCATCCCGGGGGTCGCATGTCGTCAGGGTATGGTTTTTCTTGGTCTGGCAGCCGGATATTGCGTCGGTCGCGGTATCGTCGCGATCTGGCTTCTGCCGCGCTATGCGGGCGGCACGCTGACCAGCGTCTATGCGCTTCTCGGTGCGCGCTACGGCGCATCGATGCAGCGTATCGCGTCGGCTGCCTTCCTGCTCACCCGGTTTCTGGCAGAAAGCGTTCGCCTCCTTGCCGGGACGCTGCCCGTCATGTGGCTGCTCGCGCAATCCGGTCTGCCGCTCGCGCGCTGGACGATCCTTTCGGGGATTCTTCTCTTCACGCTGGGTTATACGGTTCTCGGGGGGCTCAAGGCCGTCATCTGGACGGATTCGATCCAGCTCGGTCTCTATGGGGCGGGGGCCGCCTTCTGCGTGCTCTATCTCATGCCTGCCTTGCCGGCCGATGCATGGTCTCATGCAAGGGCTGCGGGGCTGACGCGGCTTTTTCATCCCCTTTCGCCGGGGCATCTTCTGTCCGATCCGTTCACGCTTCCCGCCGCCCTGATCGGCGGTGCCATTCTCTCCATCGCGTCCCACGGGACCGATCAGCTCATGGTGCAGCGTCTTCTTGCGGCACGCTCGCTGCGTGAGGCGCGTCTGGCCCTGATCGGGAGCGCGATCCTCGTTGCAGCGCTTTTCGGGCTGCTTTCCCTGCTGGGCATCGAGATCCGGCTCGCCCGGAACGGTGGCGATCCCGGAATCTCGCTCTCCGGCTCGCCCGATACGCTGTTTCCGCATTTCATCGCAACGGCCCTGCCATCGGGGATTTCGGGCCTGCTGGTCGCCGGGGTCCTGAGCGCGACCATGGGGTCTCTCTCCTCCACCCTGAATGCCATGGCAGGGGCCAGTCTGACCGATTTCGGACCCTTCCTGCGCCTGCGGATCGAGCGGGCACTCTGCTGGCTGGGATACCGGCCCGGTCCGCTCACCGTCGCCCGGCTTCTGACCCTTTTCTGGGGTGTGGCGCTGGTGACGGGTGCCGCTCTTTTCACCATGGGGAGCCATTCCGCGGTGATTGTCGGTCTGTCCATCGCCGGATGGTCGTACGGTCCGACGCTCGGAGCATTCCTGCTTGCGCTTTTCGTTCCGGGAATCGGGATGCGCGAAGCGCGGTTCGGGTTTCTCGCCTCCCTCGCCGGTATGGCCCTGCTCCTTTTCAGTGGTCAGGCTCTGGGCTGGGAGATCGCATTTTCCTGGCTTGTTCCTCTGGGGCTCCTGCTCCACTGTGTCGCGACCGGGTTGTATCGTGCCGCTCATCGGCACCGAAGCCCGTAACGTCACAATCCTCCATCCTTGCAGGAGAGAACGCATGTCCGCCCCCGGTGAGACCGCCGCCCTTCCGGTACAGACCGAAACGCACGATCCGCGCTATGCCTCGATCGAGCTCTGGCCCACGGCGACGATCATCGAGACTCTCGCAGAGGCCCAGATGGCCGCGACGGCTCTGGTCCGAGCGGCCGCCCCGATGCTGGAAAGGGCAGTCGAGGCTGCCCTGCCGCGGCTGCGCGCCGGGGGGCGTCTCGTCTATGTCGGGGCCGGAACCGCCGGACGGATCGGTATGCAGGACGGCGTGGAGCTGATGCCGACCTATGGCTGGCCGGAGGAGCGTCTGGTCATGCTGCTCGCCGGGGGAGACCGGGCCATCAGCCGCGCCGTCGAGGGGGCGGAAGATGACGAGGCGACGGCATGTCGGGAAATTGCCGGTCACGCTGTGGGGCCGGACGACGTCGTTCTGGGCATCGCAGCAAGCGGGAACACGCCCTATAGCTGTGCTGCGGTATCCTGCGCCCGCGCGCGCGGCGCGTTGACGATCGGCGTCTCCTGCGTTGCAGATACCCGCCTGCTTGCCGAGGCGGAGCTGGGCATCCTCCTCCCCACCGGGGCCGAGGCCGTTGCCGGATCGACCCGGCTCAAGGCCGGCACGGCGCAGAAAGCCGCCCTCAACCTGCTCTCGACCACGCTCATGATCAGGCTCGGGCATGTCTATCGCGGTCTCATGGTGGATATGCGCGTCACCAATGCAAAGCTCAGACGCCGTGCCATCGGCATGGTGAAGGCCCTCTCCGGCGGTTCGGATGAGGAGATCTGCGAGGCGCTCGACCGGAGCGGCGGCAACGTCAAACGCGCCGTTCTGCTGCGTGCCGGCATGACGCTTCAGGAGGCCGAGGCGGCCCTGCAGGCGCATGACGGCAATCTTCATGCCGTACTGGGGCGCTGATATCGCGATGGCGACCGGTATGCTCCGTGTCATCGGCCTCATGAGCGGCACGTCGCTCGACGGGGTCGATGCGGCGTTTGTCGAGACCGATGGCAGGCGTGTCGGCCGGCGTGGCGCGTCGCTGAGCCTGCCCTACGATTCCGCGTTGCGCGAGGCCATCTATGGCCTGTTTGCCCGGGCGCCGGACCTGCCGCATGACGATCCGGCGCTGTGCGAGGTGGAGCGCGCGCTGACCGATATCCATGCCGAGGCGGTTCGCCGGATCCTTGCCGTCGAGGGCGGCGCGGATCTCGTCGGGTTTCACGGTCAGACAATCTGTCACGCGCCCCGACGCGGCGTGAGCTGGCAGATCGGCGATGCGATCCGTCTCTCGGGTGCGGTCGGCTTGCCCGTGATCCATGATTTTCGCAGTGCCGATGTTCGGGCAGGGGGAGAGGGTGCGCCCCTCGCGCCATGGTATCACGCCGCCTGTCTCGACGGGCGGCAAGGGCCGGTCGCAATCCTCAATATCGGCGGTGTCGCCAATATCACCTTCGTCGGTCGGGACGGTTCGGTTCTGGCGGGCGATACCGGTCCGGGCAATGCCCTGCTCGATGACTGGGCCTTGCGACATACCGGTATCGCCTGCGATCGCGACGGTGCTCTGGCCCGCGCAGGCCGGGTCGATTCCGCGCGGCTGCACGATCTTCTGGCGCATGATTTCTTCCGCAGACCTCTGCCCAAATCCCTGGACAGGCAGGATTTCATCGCTTCGCTCGAAACCCTGTCCCCGCTATCTCCGGAAGATGGAGCCGCAACGCTCGTCGCCATGACAGTTCATGCCATAGCGCGGACCCAGCTACCCGAGCCGCCCACGGCGTGGTTCGTCTGCGGCGGGGGGCGCCACAATCCCTCGATCATGGCAGCCCTCGCGTCCCGGCTTCCCGGTCGGGTCTCTCCCGTAGAGGCGCTGGGCTGGAATGGCGACATGCTCGAGGCGGAATGTTTCGCTTTTCTCGCCGCGCGCGCCCTGCGCGGTCTGCCGCTCTCGTCTCCGGGCATTACCGGCGCGCCCCGCCTTTCTTCCGGTGGGCGTCTGAGCTCTGCGGGTATCGCGCTGCCCGAGTCTTTTTTGTCATCGGGGACCATCCTCGGGATCGCGCGTTAAGGCGGGGGTGCCGAAACGGGCACCGTAATCACTGTCAGAGCCGGATATCCGCGCCGGATATCCGGATTGTCGAGAGAGGATGACATCTGATGAAAGCGCCTGCCCTGTTCCTGTTTGTCGTCATGCTGGGGCTTTCCGCCTGTCAGGGAATCGATCATGCCGGTTGCCCGAACGACCCGCAGAATATCTCCTACCAGGTCAACAGCCCGAAATCGGTCCTGCATACATGCAACTGAACCACGATGATCGCGGCCCGATCTGATCTTCTCTTTCAGAAGCGTGCGGAAAGCGTTCCGAAAAACTGACGGGGTGCGGCGACATAGAGATTGGCGTTATTGTCGCCCCGCACCGATGCAGCGCCATAGATCCCGCCGATGTAATTCGTATCGAGCAGATTGGTGATCCCGAAATTTCCGGTGAGATGCTCCACGAAGCCGAGCCGTCCGAAATCATGCACGACCGAGAGATCCGCGACCCAGTAGGGGGGGATGAACAGATCGTTCATGAATGTCATGGGGCGGGCACTGATGTAATTCGCATCGAAACTCAAACGCGTGCCGCGCCAGTCATAACTCAGCCCGGTCTTGTACATATATGAGGGATAATAGACCTGTCGTTTTCCCTTCAGGTTATACAGTCTTCCGCCGTAATTGATGCCGGTGCCCTGATAACGGGCATCGTTCCAGCTGAAACTGTTCGTGATTTCCAGCGCGCGAACAGGGCGCAGACTCGCGAGAACATCCGCGCCATCCATCGTCTCGCGGCCCACGTTCAGATAGGCGTTGCGTGTATTGGCCGATGCGCCCTCCGTGATCGAGGCGAGGCGATTGAAATAATCGGTATGATAATAATCGACGGTGCCGGTAAAATATCTGTCCGTATAGCGATAGCCGACGACATAGGTCCAGCTGCGTTCCGGCTTCAGAATTTTCCGGTTCGCGTCGAACACCTGCTGGGCGGGTTGGGAGGCGTTTCCCAGCCCGCCCCATGCGGTGCCCGAGGATGCCTGGGAGTAATAATCATAGGCGCGCATGTTCTCGGCGATGTCCCAGTAAAGCTCATGACGGTCGTCGAGGTGATAGTCGAAACTGAAATGGGGCAGAAACGCCGCTGAGGCCGTCAAAGCGCCCTTTGCGGGCCTGCGATAATAGGCGTTCCAGCCTTCTGCCTTGAGTATGCGCGTGTCGTCACGTTTCGTGCCGCCATGCGTCGTCTGTGTCAGTGCCTTGAACCCCGCAAGCAGGGTCATGCCCGGCAGGATGCGCCAGCGATCCTGAAGGAAAAACTGGAACGTATTGGTATTGTAGCTGTTTTCGAACCAGGTGCTTCCGGTGCCGCGTCTCAGCCCCGACATCATCGAATGGGCGGCAGAGGGCGTATCCTCGTAAAGACGCACATCGTAGATCCAGCGATTGCTTTCATACCACAGACCGGTCTGGACGAGGTTGCGATGCGGCGCCTCCCAGGAGAGTTTCTGGGTAAAGCCCACGCGTCGCATATCGGCATGGTTGCGCTGAAGCGCCATGGGTACGCCGCTGACCGTATTGTCCGGACGGAGATAGGGCACGCCGTAGCTGGGCGAGGTCACGAAGTTGTTCGTGCCGCCATAGATCGCGCTGTTCACGTTTCCATAAAGCACCGTGTCGCTGCGCAGTTTCTTCGTCAGATCGACACGTCCCGAAAGGGAAGAGAGATAGCTGCGCTGGATCTGCGAACCGTCCCAGGCATAATTGGCCGCCTCGTCATGCGAGAGAATGCCCTCATAACCGGGAGGGACCTGAGAGGTATATTGCGCGTAATAGGCCCAGAGCTTCGCCTTTTCGTAATCGGGTTTGAGAAAGGTCGTATCCCGCCCCATACGCCGCCACATGTTCAGCGTGAGAGGGAGGTAGTTTGCCTGCATGAAGTTCCCGTAGCCGAAAAACCCCGTGAGCGTCGCTTTTTCGTGGATCGGCTGGACGAATTTCGCATCTGCCTGCAATTCGCGCTGATATCCTTCCCCTTTCCAGAGATTGTTTTCCGTGCGAGCGAAAGAGGCATAGAATTTCGAGCCGGTGGCATTGAGAACGCCGCTATCGGCCCGCGCATAGGTCCTGAATGCGTTACTGCTTCCGAATGTCTGGCTGAGCCGCCCCCCGGCCCGGTCCGCCGGGTCGGAGGATGTATAGGTCAGGGCACCTCCGAGCAGCTGGGCCGAGAAAATATCGAGCGCGCCCGCGCCTTGCGACAGCGTCATGCCTGCGATGTCGTCCTGGATCATGGCCTGCGTGATCGATACGCCGTTCTGGTTGGGATATCCCTGCGACCCGAGCGGTATGCCGTCCAGTGTCGCGCCGAGCTGCAATTGCGTGAACCCGCGCACGTAGAAAGTATTGGCCGGCAAATCGAGCCCGAACGCATCCGATGAGGTGAAGGTCGCTCCGGGCGTGGTGCGCGCGAGAGCCTTCATCGGATTCGTCCCCGGTACGAACCGGTCGATCGTCTTTCGCGTGACGACGATTTCGGCGGCATGGCTTTTCGTTTTCCGGGCGTTGACCGAGATGGATTCCGATCCCGCTGCGTGTCTCTTTTCCCCGGTCTTTCTCGTCCCGGATGCGATGGGCGCCGGAGCGGCGGGGGAGAGAGAGAGCGGGGGAGGTGGCGCAGAAGCGGACGACATGCCGGGAGACGAGGTCGGAATACCGGGATTCGGCGCGGAAACGGCAGGGAATGCGGCGCATGGAACAAGGAACGGTGCCAGCAGAAAACAGGGCTTCCTGCCGGTTCGCTGTTTTCTGCCTTGCATGACGCCTCTCCCGATTCGGTTTCGCAACGTCATTAAAAATACGTTATAATATCGAACGGAATCAATAGAGGGAGAACAAATCACCCAATCATGCTAGAGTCACGATGAAGAGATAAGCCCGTATTGAAGCAAGTCATGTTATTCACGTCTTTTCGATTCCGGTTCGTTCGCGAATCTCCAGAGAGGAAGGTCTCGTCATCTTGCCCGCAGCGTTTCTGTTTTCCGTTTTTCTCGTTATCGCGATTCTTGCGATCTGTTTCCTGTTCGGCGGGGTCATGATCGTTCCGGGGCGATGGGTCTATGTGGTCGAGTTTCTCGGCAAGCCGCAGAGGCGCCTTCTCGAAAGCGGCCTGCATTTCCGTATTCCCGTTCTCAACAGGGTGGCCTATCGCGTTTCCCTCCAGCAGATGCAGGTCGAGACGTCGTCTCAGGTGAAGACACGTGACGACGTATTCATCGAGATACGCTGGGTTCTGCTCTACAGCGTGCGGGACGATCAGGAGGCCATCTTCAACTACGCCTACAAGGTATCGCAACCGGTCAAACGGCTCGTGTTCCGCGTCGAGAACGAGATACGGCAGATATCCTCGACCATGACGCTCGCCGAGCTCTATTCCCAGCGGAACGAGATCGCCCGTCGGGTGATAGAAGACCAGGTGGCCGATGCGCTGGAGTCCGGGCTCGACATCCACGGCGTGACCATCGAGCAACCGATGCCGCCTTTCGAAATCCAGGAGGCAATGAACAACAAGCTCGCGGCGATCGCCCGCAAGGACGCCGCTCAGGCCGAGGCGGAAGCGGAGATGGTTCGCCGGGTCGGAATCGCCCGGGCCGAGGCGGAAAGCAAGAAACTGCAAGGCGAGGGAATCGCCAATGAGCGCAGGGCCATCGCCGCGGGCTTTGCCGAGGCGGCGGAACTGTTCCGCAAGAGCGTGCCCGATGTCAGCGAAGAGGCAATTCTTACCCTCATGCAGAATGTCAACCAGGCGGATATGGTCGTGACTGCGAGCCGTTCGGGCAAGGCAACGGTCATTTTCGTTCCTGTCGACATGAATGCCGGACAGATTGCCGCAGCCACGTCCGGACAGTTCATTTCCGCCGCGACCGAAGTATCGTGATCAGCGTTCGCCATCGGTCAGGGTTCCGAGAAACGCGATGATCTTCTCCCGCTCCGCTTCGGTGAGGGCGGGCGCGTGTCGCTTGCCGAACGGTGCGTCGAGCGTATCCACATTGGCGCGATATTGCGGCGGAAGATCGTCGTAAAGACGGACCCGGCCGTTTTCGTCGCGTGGGTAGAATCGCCCGGGAGACAGGTCGCGCAGGGCGTAGAAATCCATGACCTGTCTCAGCGTGGTGAAAACGCCGTTATGAAAGAAATGCCGTCTCGTTGCAGTGTTGCGCAGGGACGGCGTTCTGAAAAAGCCGCAATAGGCGCCATTTGTGCCGATGTCCGGACGCCCGGCCTCGCACAGGCCGAGATCGACGATGCCGGGCTCTGCCAGAGGCTGACGCGGCGCGGCAAGTGCCTCGTACTGGTGGTCGGTGAAGAGGGGCGGAAGGTGATCCTTCGTCACTGCGCTTAGATGACACGCCGCGCAATTGCCCTTTGCGGGATCGTTGAACAATCTGAGCCCCTCAGCCTCATCCGGGTTAAGGTGGATCTTCCCCTCGAGCCAGGCATCGAAGCGGCTCGTATAGGGGTGAAAGGCGATATCCTCGATCTGGTAGCGCGCAAGGGCGAAAAGGGCCTCGCTGATCAGCATGTCATCCGAGGCATAGGGGCCGGCCAGTCGCAACAATGCGGCGGTATAGGGCGCATGACGCAGGCGCCCGATCAGAATGTCCCGGTTCGAGGCCATTTCCCGCGGATCGTACAGAGGCCCCGCAGCCTGGGCCTGCAGGGTATCGGCCCGTCCGTCCCAGAACAATCCGCCCTGCGGAACCATGGCGAGCGCGGAGGCGCCTGCGCCCGCAGCCGATTTGGCCGCTCTCGCGCCCGGCCCTTGCGTCGGCGCGGGTGATGGTATGGGGGGCGCCCCCTCATTCGTCGGGTCGTCGGGGCCTATGCTGAAGGGCGGCTGTCTCTCGCGATAGGTCAGGGAAGGCACGGCACGGCGACCGACACGATCCATCGCGGCTCCCCCCCGGGCAAAGACCGCGTCGTCGACGGGCGCATAATGTGCCGAGGGAACGTGGCAGGAGGCGCAGGAGAGGTGTCCCGACCCTGAAAGAGCCTCGTCGAAGAAGAGCGCCTTGCCGAGACGCGCCATTGCGGAGAGCGGCATGGCGACCGGCCGCAAGAGATGCGTCGGACAGGGATTGCGGCCCTGATCGTCCGGTAAGCAGTTTCGGGGAGGCGCATCGTCCGGTCGCGCGCTTTGGGCGGAGGCGTCGCGGGCAGGGACGCTTGCCGGCCGGGAAATGCCCGGAGGCCCGACAGGCGCAGTCTCTTCGCGTGGCGGCTCCGTGGCCGACGCCTTCGCCGCACCGGCGCAGAGCAGGGAGAGGAGAAGCGCGACCGCCCTCCCGGACCGGGGGCGTCGTCGGACCGGTCTTCCGTCCGTCACTGCATCCTGCGCCTCGCCCGCAAATATGTCCCAAGACGTGTCCGGCCCCCGGACCGGTCCCCTGTTCCGCTCTGTAAGCCGACGCGCCTTTCCTTCAGGGCAGTAAGGCTCAGGGATTGTCGGGCGCCTTGCCCAGAATGGCGCCATCCTTCGGGTCGAGATAGAGTGGCTCGGTCCGGGGCGGCGCATCGAAGTCGAACAATCCGTCCAGATCATGCGCATCCGCATCGAAGGAGCCGCCACCGATCCGGGTGCCCTCAAGCCAGTTGTTTTCGATGAATCGCAGAACCGAGCTCTGGGTCAGGAGCGTATGGTCGATGGCGTTGCGCCGCGCCCAGGGCGAGATCACCAGAAGCGGCGTGCGGGTGCCGGGCCCGCACCGTCCGTTGACCGGCTTGCCTTTCAGGCCCGCAGGTGCCGGATGGGCGCCGCAGATGCCCGGAGCGTCGAGCTGATCTGCCTCGGCATCGCGCGAGCTGTGATCGGGAGTCACGAAGGCATGATCGTACCATCCGTCCGAATCGTCATAGGCGACGATGATGGCCGTATCTTTCCACTCGGGCCGCGACTGGATGAAATTGACGAGCCTGACGACCCCCTCCTGCTCGTCCAGAGGATCCGAATAACCTGCATGCGCATCCTGATAGGCAGGAAGCTTGAGGAAGGATACGGCAGGCATATGGCCCGCCCGGGTCGCGGCGAAGAAATCCTCCAGATCGTACTGGTGGTTCGCCGGGTCCCTGGTTTTGCCGTCGATTCCGGTGGTCTGGCCGATCGCGGCGACGCCGGAGGGGCGCAAATGCTGCGGATTGGCCGTGCTCGGGTAATACTGGAACCAGTTGTGATGCGCGATGTAGTCCACAATCGTCTGCGCGACGACCGGAGAATAGGTGGCGCGCTGGCATCCCGTCGATCCGTTGGGGTTGTGGCGGGAGAGGTCGAACCCGGCCATGAAACCGCCCCAGCTCACGCCCCGGGCTGTCAGAAGGTCGCCGATATTGCGCCCTTCCATCCAGACCTGTTCACCGGGGAGCGAGCAGACATCGCCCGCGGGATCGATATCGTTGATCATGGTCAGCCCGCCCTGTCCGTCGGCGATGAAGGGAGACGGGGCGTCGCGCGTCGCGTTCTTCTGGCTCGAGGCCTTGATGTGCAGGCCGTTCGTCTGACCGGAAACGATTTCGATCGCGCCCGGGGTGGAGGGGCCGTAGGTGTCCGTAAAGCTGTTATCGCTCATGGCGAAGCGCTGGGCATAGCGCCAGAGTGCCGTAACCGTATTGCCGTCATAATAGCCCATGACCTGGCCGCGCGTGGCAAAGGCGCCGACGCCGCCCGGCGATCCGTTTCCCGTATGGAGCGGGAAGAGATCGGCTTTCCCGCCATGATAGGCGAGTTGCTCGGCCGTATAGCCGTGATTCTGGTCCGCCGTGCTCGCCTGGCTCCGGTCGAGACGGAACGGGAGTGCGGCATCCGGTCCGTTCGCCGGGTTGGTATTGGGGTTCGTCCGGAGCAGATTGGACCGCAGAAGCGTGTTTGCGGCCGGAGTGCCGAGCGCGGGAAGGAAAACGGGTTCGCCTTCTGGATTCGCCGCCTGCGGATAGGTGGCGAAATAATGATCGAAAGAGACGTTCTCGTCGAAAATGACGACGAGATGCTTGATCGGCGTTCGTGTCGGCGCGGCGGCGAAAGCCGGTGTCAGAGCCGGAAAGCCCAAAGCGAGAGCGCCCAGAGCAAGAGAGCCCAGAGCAAGATAGCCCAGAGCGAGAGAGCCGAGGGTGAGCGGAAAGCGGGCACAATGCGGACGAAACATGACGGGGAACGGCTCTGCCTCTGGTTGCGGTCTCTTTTTCCGGCGCCGGTCAGGTTTTCCCGGTGCCGGAAGAACCCGGGTGGATCAGGTCTGATCATCCTCGTGAAGCACGTCTTCGTCCAGAGGGCTGGCCGGAGGGGCGGAAAGACCGCGTCGGGACTGAAGCGAGATCGTGGTCAGGCGATGCTCCCGCCATGCGGCAACGAGGGTCTGCCGCCACCGGTCGGACGGGGCTGTCGGCGCGGGCGCCGCAGGGGCGGGCAGAGAGGTGGCCAGAGAGGCGGCCAGAGGCGCTCCCTGAGATGAAGCACGCCGGGAGGGCGCGTGTCGCGCAGAGGCGTGTGCGGCGTTCTGCCGGTTTTGTGACGTGTGCTGGCTCCGGGTTTCCATGATGAGGCTCCGTTTCCTAGAGAATGGCGGGACAGGCGCGCAGAAGCAGTCCAGGCGATGGTCCTCCGGCAGATGCTTTCCGGCGGGAAAAGCGCTCCCGGAGGAGGGAAGGCTCAGAGGGGAAAAGCCCGGCAGATTTCCCGGTGGTGGATCCGGAAAGACTGCCGCGGAAAAAGGGTTCAGGAGGATGTGCCGCGGCACGGCGCCTCGATAGAGGATTCGGCGCGCGGCGTGTGTGACCGTTCGATGAATTTGCTCCGAGCGATCCGTACAGCCGAAAGCCACCGCCGATATCCGGGACCGGTATCCGCCGCCGCCGCTATCGCTGCCACAGACCCCGCCCTCGTGCAGGCTGCGATATTGCGTGACGGCGTCCGATCGTCGATGACGGGACATCTCCCCTGCCCAGTCGGGGGACCTGTCGGAAACGAGGACGCGACCCATGGCGGATGCCCCCTATCTGGAGGAATGGAAGGCGGCGCTCGGCCGGGATACGGGCGCCATTTATCTGGCGCTCGTCGAGGCCATCGCCCGTTCCATACGCAAGGGCGACCTGCAGGAGGGGGAGAAGCTGCCTCCCCAGCGCGAGATCGCAGCGCGTCTCGGTACCAATCTGAGCACGATCACCCGCGCCGTGACCGAAGCCCAGCGGCGCGGCCTTCTGGATGCGACGGTCGGGCGCGGCACTTTCGTGCGGCTGAACGCCGGAGACGGCTCCTGGCGCCAGTCCGGCGCCAGCGTGGTCGACCTCACGATGAACCTGCCGCCCTTGCCGCAGGACCCTTCGCTCCAGACGATGATCCAGGGCGAACTCGCGGCCATCTTCCGGCAGCAGGACATGCAGTCGCTCATGTCCTATCGCGTGACCGGAGGCACACGGCATGATCGTGAGCTCGGCGGTCAGTGGCTGATGCCCCTTCTCGGACGCCGCCGCGCCAGCGAAATCCTGCTCGTTCCCGGAGCGCAGGCGGGTCTCGCCGCGATCATGAGTTCGTTGCTCAGTCCCGGCGAGGCCATTGTCACGGACCGGATCACCTATCCCGGTATCCGGTCCATTGCGGCCCAGTTCGGCCTCGTCCTGATCGGCGCCGAGGCGGATGACGAGGGAATGCTGCCCGAGAGCCTCGACGATCTCTGTGCCCGTCACCGCCCGCGTGTGCTCTACTGCACGCCCAGTCTCCAGAATCCGACAACCGCCACATGGTCCCTTTCCCGGCGGGAGGCCATCCTTGCAGTGGCCCGCCGCCACCAGATGACGGTGGTGGAAGACGATCCCTACAGTTTTCTTCTCAAGGCGCCGCCGCCGCCACTCGCCATGCTCGACCCGCAGCGCGTGATCCATGTGGCGACGATGTCCAAGGTTCTCAGCCCCGGCCTGCGCACGGCCTATCTCGTTCTGCCCGGGGCGGAGATGACGCGACGTATCACCTCCGGTGTCCGTGCGATCTGTCTGGCGAAGGCCGGATTGCTCGACGCGCTGGTTTCGCGCTGGATCGAGACCGGCATTGCCCAGCATTGTCTGCGCAGCATCAGGGACGAGCTGGCGCAGCGTCATGTCGTTCTCCGGCAGGTTCTCGGCGAGGGAACAGGCAATCGCGGGCCGAGTCCCCATGTCTGGCTGCCGTTGCCGGAATGGTGGGGAAGCACGGAGTTCGTGGCATTTGCCCGTCGTCAGGGTCTGGCTCTGGTGCCGAGCTCCGTTTTCACTGTGGCGGGAGAACCGCCCCCCGCCGTGCGTATGGCCCTCGGCAGCGCGCCCGATCTCGACGGTCTGCGCGACTCTCTGACCAATCTGCGCTCGGTCCTCGAATATCGTCCGGCGATGGGATTTTCCGATATCGTGTAGGCCCGGACATGAGAGATGTGAGTTCACGAAAAAGAGAGCAAAATAACGAGACAAAACAGTCTCTTGGCGCAGAAAAGAACGATTGTATGAGGAAGATCAGAAAATTGTCCGATATAGATGCACGGGGTATGAGGGCGATCTGCTGAACTGTTTTCATTGTCTGGACATCGCATCCAGACAATGCCTTGCAGGATCGAAGGCCAATCCCCTAATCAGAGGCCTGACGAAAGGTAACCCCCGGCAGGCTGGCCGGTTGCCTTCGATATGCGGGCGTGAACGGCGTGCGATGATGACCCCGCCGGGCCCGCCCCTTGGGAGAGTGCCATTATGTCGATCAGTGCGGAAAGCGTTGATACTGCCGCAAGCGTTGCGGATATCAAGGAAGTCGAGGAAATCAGAGCGCAGCGCCGTCTTCGCTATCGCATGGGTGCGATGGTTCTCGGTCTGCTGCTCTTTCATGTCTGTCTCGCCTGGGCGATCGCAGGCACGACGGTCGATCTCCAGGATCATTTTCACACGAATTACTGGGCGCTGGGCGCGACCCTGTTCTGGGCGATGTTTGCTGTCTATCACATGAGCGTTTCCTGAGATCGTCCAGCCCCCGTTCCCCGCATCGTTGCAATGCGCGGAGCGGGGGCTGGCCGCTCAGAGTTCGGGCGCGTGATCGAGCGGCTCGCTGACGCTTGCATCCGGAAGCTCGGGCAGGATGACGGAAGAGGGATGCGCCTTGTCGTGCCAGATGATCTGCTCGGCCTTTCTGTACCCCTTCGCTGAGGCGAGCGGCGCGCCCGTATTCGGGTTCGGGGCGAACTGGGGATAGTCGCTGGACGAGATTTCCAGGCGGACCCGGTGCCCGGCCAGAAACAGGTTCGAGGTCGGCCAGACCTTGATCCGGTAGCGATAGACCTTCCCGGGCTCGACCGGTGTGGGATGCTCGAGCGAGTCCCGGTACGATGCGCGGATGATGCCGTTGTTCAGATTGATCGCGCTGCCATCGGGCGCGACATCGACGAGCTTTGCGGTGAAATCCGTGTCCGGGGCGTCGGTGCTCGCATAGAGATCGACCGTGATCGGTCCGGTCACATTGAGCGGTCTCGCCAGAGCCTCGCTCGTGAATACCAGGATGTCGGGTCTCTGCTCGATCGGGGACTGGTCGAACTGTCCCTGCGGCCCGCTCGTCCAGGCGCAGCAGGAATGACCGCCAAGGCTCGGAACGGGATTGGCAGGATCGTAGATGAAACGATCCTTTGCAGCGCCGGTCGCGGGCGAGCGGGAGAGGGTCCCGTCTCCCATGGAGGAATTGGCACGACCCGCGCTGCCGAGATACCAGGTCGTATAGCGCGTGCCCCGGACGGGGAAACCGTCGGCGCTGTGCCAGCGATTTTCGCCCATGGTGAAATAATCGACCCTTGGGCCGTCGCGATAGCCGTTTTCCTGTCCCTTGAGCACATGGTCGAGAAACCGGATCGTGAGGATATTGACGGGGCTGTTTCCGACAGACCCGATCGCCTTGAGGCGCGGGCTGACGACAGAGTCAGGACGCCCCCAGCCGATATGCTCCCACGGGCCGATCACGAGGCGCTGGTTCCGGCGGGCCATGTCGCTGCCTCCGGCTACGCGCATCCCGTTGAAATTGTTGATCGCTCCCTGCAGGAACGAATCGTACCATCCGTCGAAGGCGAGAACGGGGATCTTGACCTTGTCGTAATGCGTCCGGATCTCGAAGGCTTCCCAGTACGCGTCCCGAACGGGATGGGCGAGGGTGTCGTAGAAATACGGAGCGACATCCGGATCGTCCGGATGAAGGGGAGGAAAGCGTCCATAGGGCGTAAAGCCCAGCCAGACCGAGGCATTCTTTCCGTCGGCGAAGAGCTGTTTCGACAGGGCGTCGTCTCCCCTGTTGGCAGCGGCAGAGGCGGCGATGGTCTCGAGCATCCAGGGTTCGATGAATGCGAGTCGGAATGCGCCGTCCTCGTAGCTCCACCCGTCGAAATAATCGTCGCCCGTGTTCGAGGGTACGATGGCCTTGAGGGAAGGGGGCGTCGCGGTGGCGGCAAGCCATTGCGTGGCACCGACATAGGACGATCCGTACATCGCCACCTGTCCGTCCGCCCCGGGAAGCCGCGCGGCCCATTCCACGGTGTCATAGCCGTCCAGCCGGTCATGGCGGTATTCGTAGAAGGTGCCGCCCGATTTTCCCTGACCCCTGATGTCCTGCACCACGACGATATAGCAATGCGAGGCGAACCAGGCGGGGCTCTGGTACCGGGACGGAGCGACCTGCGCGGCATCCTTGCCGTATTGCGTGCGCATCAGCAGGACCGGCACTTTCCTGTCGGTGCGGGGCGAATAGATATCGGCGCGCAAGACGGTACCGTCGCGCATCCGGGCGGGAACGTCCGTCTGTCGGGTTACCGCGCACGTCCCCTTGCCTGCATCGTCGGGCCAGGAGGATGCCCGGGCATCGGGCGCCACAACCGCGAGGGCGAGACCGGATGTCCCGGCAAGGGCGGCAAGGAGGAATGCAGGGCGGGTCATGGGTGCCTCCAGTCGGATACGGACCGTGATCCGGTCGTGAGCGCGGCGATTGTCGTGACGACGCTGCCGGAAAACGCTGCCGGAAACCGCGCATGACGCGCGCCTCCCGGTCGAAGCGAAGATGCAGGGCATGGGCAGCGCGCGACGGATGACTGCGCCCATGCCGGAAAAATGGTTTCTGATGAACATATCGGCGATATTGAGCCGAAGAGACGGGTATCGGGCAAAGCACGATTGCTTCATCCCGAAGAACGACACCTCTTTCCGATGACCGGTCGTGGCCATGCGATTCTTCTTCAGGCCGTCATGCTTCGTTCCGCTTCGCGCCGGTTTTCAGGGCTCTTCCTGCGTTGGCGCTGTCATGACGCGCTGCGACCTCGCGCGTTCATGCCCGGGCCGCGCGCGCGGCATGGCGTACGCGGTCATAGAGCGCCTCGCAGGAATCGATCATGCGATCATGCGTGAAACAGGCTTCGACCCGTTTGCGCGGCACGAGGCGATCGATGAGGAGGGCCTGTTGCATCGCCTTTGCCAGAGCGTCGACATCCCCCGGCGGGGCAAAGCGTCCGGCATCGTCTCCCACGATCTCGCGCGTGGCGCCCCGGTCGAAGGCGGCGACCGGTGTCCCCGAGGCCATGGCTTCCACGGCGACGAGACCGAAAGGCTCATCCCAGCAGGGGGTGAACAGCAACACGCCCGCCTCGCGCATCTCTTTCGCCAGAGCCGCACCCGGAACGACCCCGCCATAGGTGATCCTGTCCGAAAGAAACGGCGCGATCTCTTCGGAAAAATACGCTTCCTGCTCGAGATAGCCGAACATACGGAGCGGGATTCCGGCCTTTATGGCAGCCTGTACGGCAAGATGCGTCCCCTTGTTCGGCGTGATGCGTCCGCACCAGAGCCCATGCGTGCCTCCCCTCTCGGCAAAAGGCCAGAGGGCGGGATCGATCCCGTTATACAGGACCGCACTTTCCTGTGGCGGTCCCTCCGGCCACCAGCTCAGTGTCTGACGCAGGGAGGTGACGGTGATGCAATGGGTCGGGCAGAGGCTTTCGCGCACGAAATGATGCAAGGCATCGAAAGGAGGGACATGCAGGGACGTAACACAGGGATGAGCCTTCTCTCTTGCGCTCTGGAGCACGAAGCGATGCAGGGCATTGTTGTGCACCACATCGTAACGACCCGAGAAGATGCGATGGCGGGCGCTGCCGAAGGCCTTGTCCAGCACCGTGTAGAGCACGGGGTCGGCGCGAAAGTTCTCCCAGGGGTAATCGCGGTCGTAATGCACGGGCATCAGGGGGTCGATTTCAAAGCGCGTATCGCTGTCGCCCGCGGCGAACAGGGTCACGTCATGTCCCCGTTCCATCAGGCCCCGGGCGAGATGAAAGCTGTGCGCCTCCATCCCTCCCTTGAACGGCTCGGCAATCGGATGACGCGGATGCGCGACAAGGGCGATGCGTAGCCGGGAACTCATTCGGCGGCCTGAGGCAACGGCCCGGCATTCTCCCGGCGTGCCTCCAGCCGGCCTGCCTCCAGAATGCGAATGACCGACGCCGTGTTGGCGTAGGGCTGATGAGCCTGCTGCGATGTCAGTGCGAGATCATCGGCGTTCGGCGCGCGCAGGATCCTGATCCTGCGTTCGGGGCTGTTGTCGATCAGCCCCATGAGACTGAAGGCATGGAGCCAGTGCCCCATCGTCCGGTAGCCCCATTTGGCCTCGAAAATCTCCGCATTGCGCACGACAGAATGAAGATGGTGGACGGGGGGCATATGGTGCGGGTGGTACTGGTGATAGACCCTGGCGCCGTTCAGCCAGGCGAGACGCCCCCCGGCGAGGGTGAAGCCCTTGGCGTAATCGGTATCCTCACCGCCATATCCGGTAAACCGCTCGTCGAATCCTCCCGAGGCGAGAAACGTCTCGCGCCGGATGGCGAAGTTGAGCGACCAGAAACAGCGATAATCGTTGCAGGTTTCGATTCCCGAGGCGGGCGGCCCGCGCCTGTCGGAATGACGCACGCAAACCGCCTCGAAGCCATCATACTGCCAGTCGTCCCCGGCGGCGCCCTTGGGCAGATACATCACCTCCCCCATGAGCAGGCCGTCGAAGGAGAGAAGCGCCTCGCGATAATCGTCCAGCGCGTCGGGGCCGGGAATACAGTCGATATCGAGAAAGACGAGAAAATCGCCCCTGGCTTCCGCAGCCGCGCGATTGCGTGCGGTGGAAAGGGAGAGACCGACATCCCCGAGCACGATCTGTCGTATTGGAAAGGGCCCATCCGGCAGAGCGTCATAGGCCTCCGCCTGCATGACGACGACGATGAGTTCCACCGGCATGACGCTCTGGCGGCTTAGTCCGCGCACGAGATTGGCGAGATGGGCGGCGCGTCCGCGCGCCAGGGTCAGGACGGACAGGCTCGTCATCGCGAGGGGGTTCTTTCCTTGATGGGGAGGGAGTCGCGCCACAGACGGGCGATCAGCGCTTCGAGCCAGTCGGCGCAGGTCTCCGCCGGTCTGTCATCGATGGCAGCGCGCTGGCGCGCCGGGTCGTGGCGTGCATAGGTTTCGCCGAGCGCGCGGTCCCAGGCCTGGGCCGAGGCGGGAAGATGAGGCCTGCGCACGGCGAGACCCGCCGCGGCAAGGCATTCCGCCTTGCGGTGCTGTTCGTCGAAATAGCGCCATTCGGGAACGGCAAGCCACGGCTTTCCGGCAGCGAGAATCTGCTGGCACGTCGTGTTTCCGGTGCTCGCAATGATGCAGTCCGCGGCCGCGATGTAATCGGCAACGTTACCGACCCAGCCGCGATGATCGATATTGCCGGGCTCGGTGGCATGCCAGTCGCGCTCGACGGTGCCGATCGTAACCCATTGCGCCGCGCTGCGCTGTCGGGCGCCCACCGCCAGAGGCGCCTGGGCGAAGCCGCTGCCGCCGCCGCCGGACATGACGAGTATCATCTCGCGCCCTTCGGCCACGCCGATACGCCGACGCGCCACCTCGCGTTCCGGTATGGTGTCGCTGCGCCCGAGCCCCCCTGCGAAACAGGTTTTCGCCAGCATGGCATCGCTCCATTCCGGCTGGGCGAGTCTGGCGGAAAAGGGAGCCAGAAGCCCGACAGCGCCTTCATAGGCAAGACGATGGCCGTCATCGCTCCGGTCGCCATGCTGGAGAATTTTCACATGCGGAACGCTGCATATGCGGCAGAGCTGGGCGATCTCGGCCGAGACGTCGCAGATCATCAGAGCCGGATCGGCGTCGGAGAACCACCCTGCGATCATGCCCATGGCAAGGCGTATGCCGGGCCAGCCGAGAGGCGCGCAATGCAGGCTGCTCGGTGTCGGCTGATCCGCAAGTCCCGGCGCTTCATGGCCCGTTGGCTCGAAAAGCGAGGGAAGCACGGTCAGGGTAGCCTGGGGAGGAAGCACGGGGAAGAGCGTATCGCGCGCGCAGAAGATACGGACCGGGCGCGACTGGGGGAGCGCCCCGATCAGAGCGAGACAGCGTTCCGCATGGCCACGCCCCTGATGATGAACGAAATATCCGATCGGGCGCATCATGCGCCGATCTCCGCCCCGACGATGGCGGGCAGGCAGAGGCGGGACCCGGTCACATCGGAGGGCAGCGTGCCGGACGGCGGACGAGGCGCCGGATCGGAATACGATCGCATAGGCAGCGGATCGGTCGATGAGCGCGCTCCGGTAACGGTGCGGCCGGAGACAGGGGATCTGCTGCGATAGAAGGCGAGGCTCTCCGCGCCATAGCTCTGCCATCCGAAAAGACCGGCCCTCTCACGGGCCGCACGGGAAAACCCGTGCCACAGGCGGGGAGATGCGAGGATTTGCGAAAGCGCCTCGGTCAGTGCCGGAGCGTCGTCCGGGGAAACCGTGAGACCATGGCCGGTTCCGGCGAGAATATCGATGGGGCCGCCGCGGTCGGTCGCGATCACGGGCAGACCGACGGCCGCAGCCTCGAGCAGGGTCAGACCGAAAGGCTCATGCAAGGCCGGGTTGACGAACACCCCTTTGCTCCTTGCCGCGTAACGGTAGAGCCCGGCCACATCGGCATTGTCATGAGCCGGAGGCAGCGCCATGCAATCCTCCATCCCGTATGTCCGGCGCAGGTCGCACAACCCGGAGATGACACGAGCCTCCTCCGATCCCTCCCTGAGGCCGATATGCTGACCCGCCAGAATCACGAGATTGGCCCTCGCCCGAAGCTGGGGAGACCGGGCATAGCAACGGGCCAGATGGAGCAGGTTTTTCTTTTCGACCGGGCGGGCAATCGCAAGGATCAGCGGTTTTCCGGGTTTGGCGAGGAAGGGGGCGAGGAAGCGGGCGCCATGGGAGGCCGGGGCGGGGTCGAGCGTCGGCGCCCCGGGGGCGATCAGGCGCAGTCGCGTCGTGACATCGGGGCTGTCATAACGTGGAATCTGGCATTCGGCCTCGTCGCGTGTCGAGACGATGACGCCATCGGCGTGAGTGAGCGCATGGCGCTCCCGGGCGATGCGACGATAAAGCGCAGCATTCCGGGGGGCGCCGCAAAGAAGCTTGTCGAGACCGAATGCATGGGGCGTGTAGAAGACGGGAACCGGCACGACCGCACGGACCCCGAGGGCAAGCTGGGCTGCATCGGCGAAATGGGCATGGATCGCGTCGAACCGGCACGCCCGTTGCTTCATATAGGCGAGAAGACGACGGGTCAGATCGGGCACATCGAGGCAGGCTGCATCTTTCTCGCGATAGGGGTTGTTCCCGGGGCCGAGGCGGAGAATGGACAGCTTTGCGGTGACGGGTTCATGCATGGTGTCATGAATGCTGCCCAGAGCAGGGTCGTGGAACCTGCGGGTGAGTATCGTGACATGCTCGACCCCCGGCTGACATGCCTGGGCCCGGGCGGCTTCGAGTACATAGGCGATATGGCCACCCGTATCGGGTGTCAGTCCGTAGGAGACAGGTGGGGCGCGAAGACAGCCGCCCAAGGCAATATGAAGAATATGCACGTGCGACCTCTCCGATGAAAAGTCGTAACGTTTTCTTGAGTAGGCGGTTGCCTTTCGGACCGGATCCCTTCCGCGTATTTTTCGTTCGGTAACCCATAACGAAAAGAACGGCCACGAAACAAAAACTGCTGTAACGTGCCCTGCAAGCGCGCCGATCGGGCACCCAGGCTCGGTCGGTGCTTTCCGGCGCGCCGCGTCAGGGTTTCCTGACGAGGATATCGAGTGGAATGCGGCCGTCGAGATGAGACAGAGAGAGCCGGGTCCCCTCGTCGGTTGCTACCGGATGGAGCAGACTGCGCCATGCGCCGTCGCAGGGAAGCGCCGTGTCGTGCCAGCCTTCGTGCCGGGTGCGCAAGGCCTCGTCAGGCGCGAGGGCCATCATGAGACGCGGTGCGACGACGACGCAGGAGCGCCCTTCCAGATCTCGCCGGAAGGCGACGAGATGCGCTCCGAGCGGCCCTGACACCTCGATGGCTCTGTAATCGCCACGAGAGAAGAGGGCTGGATCGTCGGCCCTGAGGGCGAGCACGGTCTGTATGAGTGCCTGTTTGATGCGTCCGTTTTTCCAGTCGGCGCCGCTTTCGGCGAAGGACGATCCTGCGCGGAGCATGGACTCGCATGCCGCGTAATCGACAGGGCGACGGTTATCAGGATCGACGAGACTGAAATCCCAGTTCTCCCTGCCCTGATAGAGATCGGGAACGCCCGGGCTCGTGAACCGCAACAGGGTCTGGGAAAGGCCGTTCAGGGCGGCGGCCGCGCCGATCCGCTCCACATAACGGGCGATATCTTCCCCCATCGCTCCGGCGCAAAGGCCGCGTGCAAGAGCGAGACAGGCGGCCTCGTAGGTTTCGTCCGGATCCGCCCAGCTCGTTCTCAGGCCGGCTTCCCGCAGGGCTTTGGTCAGATAGGCATCCAGCCGGTCGGGGAGGGAGGCGCGATCCGCGGGCAGGAGCGGCCATGCCGAGACGAGCGTCTGGAGAATGAAATAGATATCGGCGGGAACGGGTCTCGCACCGAGACCCCCTCCGTTCGCCGGTGAGGCAGGATATTCCGTGCTCCCGGCGATCCAGCGTCGGGCCGTTTCCGGCCAGTCGGCAGCCGGTTCGCTGAGAACCGCAAGGCGTGCGCGTCCGTCTTCGCCCCGTTTGTGATCATGGGTCGCGGTCGTGAGCATCGCATCGGGGTGGCTCGCCAGACGCGCCCTGTTTTTCTCGTGAAAATGGCCGACCGACGCGGAAAACACCGCTGGATCGCAACCGACATCGTTACGGGAGAGCAGCCGCGCATAGCGATAGAAAGCCGTATCCTCCCCCGCCTTTGCGGTAAGCGGAGCGGTGAGATGTTCGAAACGCTCGAGTATGTCCTGCCGCTCCGCCGTATCGATGCGAGCATCGGCAAGATACTGACAGATCCGGTCGAGTACGCCGCGCAAAGCCGGCGACAGCAGCGGAGAGGCCGCGCGTCGTCCCCGGTCGATCGCCCGGAAATCGGCTCCTGAATCGCCGCCATCGGCGAAATAGCTGCGATAGACGGGAAAGACACGCAGGAGCGCGCCGAGCGCCGTCGCGCAGGCATGGGCGGTCAGGTCCTGTTCGCGCGGGAAAACGGAACAGATGCGTGCCGCAAGGGTATGAAACGCGTTGTAGAAGGCGGTCTCGAGCTTCTCCTCGCGTGCCCGGCGTTTCTCCGTTTCGAAACAATCGGGAGAAAGACCGGCCCAGAGTTCCGTGAGCGGCGTTTCGCCATCGGGATGGTGGAACAGGAGATCCACCTGATCGAGAAAATCATAGCCGGTCGTCCCCGTGACCGGCCATTCCAGAGGCAGGATCTCGTCACCCTCCAGGATTTTCTCGATGTAGAACGGTGCTTCCTGTCTCAGCCCTTCGGGGCGCTCGCGGGCGAGGGCGGTCAGACGCGCGCGAAGACGCGTGCAATATTCCGCGGGACGCGCAAGCCCGTCGACATGGTCCACCCTGATGCCGTCGATCAGGCCGTCGCGATAGAGATCGAAAACGAGTTTATGGGCATCCTCGAAGACGTCGCGCCGATCCATGCGCAGGGCAACGAGGGATGTGACATCGAAGAAACGCCGCCAGTTGACGAGATCTCCCGCCACGCGCCACCAGACCAGCCGGTAATGCTGCGCATCGAGCAGGGCGAGAAAGCGGGCGCGTCCCTTCTTGTCGGTTGTATCGTAATGCGCGCTCAGCGTCGCCGCGTCGGCCTCCTGGCCGAGTTGCGCGTCGATATCTGCCCGGCTCGCCTCGGAGAGCGGAAAGACATGATCGCCGTAGCGGAGTTCGAGCGCACCGGAATCCCGGTTGCGGATCAGCCTTATCGCATTTTCCTGCAGGAGATCGGCCAGCGGCGCACCGAGAAAGGGCAGGAGCACCTTGTCCTGCAGGCCCGGATCGTCAGGCGACCAGTCGATATCGAAATGCCGGGCGAAGGGGCTTTGCCTGCCCTTGCTCAGCACGTCCATCCACCAGCCATTGGCAGGCCCCACACCCATGTGATTGGGGACGATATCGAGAATGAGGCCCATGCCGTTCTCTCGCAGTGCCGCCACGAGGCGGCGCAGGCCATCCTCTCCGCCCCGGTCGGGATCGATGCGATGACAATCGACCGTATCGTAGCCATGCATCGACCCGGGCGTGGAGGCGAGAAGCGGCGAGGCATAGAGATGGGTGATGCCAAGCCTGCGGAAGTAGGGCAGGAGCGGCATTGTGTCGTCAAAGGTGAAATCGCGATGAAATTGCAGGCGCAGCGTCGCGCAGAGGGGAAGAGGGGTCATGCGGGTCACTCCAGTCCGGCGACGAGACTGCCGGGCGGCAGCTCTTCTACCGTCCGTCGCGCTGCAGAACTATAGAGCAGCATCGGGGGTTCCGAAATCCGGCAGGTATCCTTGTCGGAGAGATTGAGAGCGATGGAGAGGATCGCGCCGTCGTCGAGTTTCCACCGGGCAAGGACGGACCGGTCGCCGATCACCGAGGCGCCGAGGCTATGGGCGCCGGAAAGACGGGGCATCAGGAATCTCTTGCGCAACGCAAGCAGGGTATGCGTCCGCTCGAGCCAGATACGACCGTCTATCGCGTTTCTCTCCTCGCGATCGGGCCGGGAGGCATCGAATGTCGAAAGCGCGTTCGGATCGGGGATCGTCGCGCGTTTTTCCGGGTTCTTGAACGCTTCGAATGTCGCGAATTCCTTGCGTCTGCCCTCGCGCACTGCGTCGGCGAGCGCGTCATGGAAGTCGCAGAAAAAAAGGAACGGAGAGCGGCATCCCCATTCCTCTCCCATGAACAGCATGGGGATCATGGGGCTGAGCAGGAGGAGGGCATAGGCCGCATGAAGGGCCCCGGGATCTGCGAGGGTAATGAGACGCTCGCCGAACGCCCTGTTGCCCGTCTGGTCGTGGTTCTGGAGGAAAAGCACGAATTTCGAGGCTGGCAGATCGCCGCTCGGCATACCCCGTTTCCTGCCGGAATACGGGTTGATCTCCCCCTGATAGGCAAAGCCTTCCTGCAGGACCCGTGCGAGGATCCGGGTCGGGTTTTCCGAGAACATCCCGTAATAGCCTTCGCTCTCGCCCGTCAGGAGGACATGAAGCACATTATGGCCGTCATCGTTCCATTGGGCCGTGAACCCGTCCCGCAGCAATCCGGCGTCGTTGTTCTCGTTTTCAAGGATCAGATGCACGTGCCGCCCCGGTTCGACCACCGCCCGGGTGCGTTCGAGAAGCTTGCCGAACCAGGCGTGATCCTTAATGGCGGAGGCTGCATCGATCCGGACGCCATCGAAGCGGAATTCCATCAGCCAGTAGAGGACGTTGTCGATGAAGAAATCGGCCACCTGCGGATTGGAGAAGGCGATGCCGGTGCCCCAGCTCGAATTGTTCTCGCTGTCGAAGAAGGCCTCCGCGTAGACGGGGAGGAAATTGCCGTCCGGCCCGAAATGATTGTACACCACGTCCAGCAGGACCATCATGCCTTTCTCATGGGCTGTATCGATCAGGGCGCGCAGACTGTCCGGATCGCCATAGGCGCAGCTCGGCGCATAGGGCAGGACACCGTCATAACCCCAGTTCCGGGACCCGCCGAAACTGTTGATCGGCATGATCTCGATTGCGGTGATGCCGAGCGCCAGAAGCTCGTCCAGCCTGTTGGCAATGCCTTCGAACCCGCCGAGCACGCCTGCATGAAGCTCGTAGATCACCGCTTCGCACCACGGGCGTCCGAGCCAGCCTTCACTGCGCCATGCGTAGCGGGAGCCGTCCGTCACGACGCTCGGGCCGTGTACGCCTTCGGGCTGGTCGCGACTGGCAGGGTCGGGTACGGCGAGATCCGGGCGAACGCGATAGCGATAGCGTGCGCCTGTGGGGCAGGACGTCACACAGGTGAATACGCCTTCGGCATCGCGTTGCATGGCAAGGGGAGGCGCATCCTCCACCTCCAGTGCGACGGTCTCGCAGGACGGGGCCCATAGCGAGAACCGTGTGGTTCCGTCGCTCTGGGGCATGGTGCCGAACCGGGTCTGGAAGACATGGGAGCTCATGAGCGGTGCCTTTCCGGGGCCTGAAGACAAGAGGGCGTAAAGCCGGGATGCGTGAGGTGAGGAGGCGTGAAAGCAGGAGCGACAGGGCGGGTATGGGCGTGAGAAGAAGGACGATGCGCGCGGTCTGGTCGGCGCATCATCCGGCGTCGGGCGACAGGTAGAGAACTGCAAGCGGCGGGAGCGTCAGTACGAGGGAGTGGTCCATGCCATGCGCGCCTTCCTGCCATGTATGGAGGGCGTGTCCGCTGGACACGCCCGATCCGCCGAATGCGCGATCGTCCGTGTTCAGACGCTCATGCCACATGCCGCCCCAGGGAACGCCGATACGATAGTCGTGACGGACGACCGGCGTCATATTGGCCACGATGAGAACGGGTGCGGATTCCGGGGCCTGTCTGATCCAGGCGAAGACGGTATTTTCCGTGTCGTCCGCGATGACCCAGCGAAAGCCGTCATGATCGAAGTCGCGTCGATGAAGGGCAGGATGGGCGCGATAGAGCGCATTCAGCCGGCCTACAGTGTCATGCACCCCGCGACCGAGCGGGTCGTCGAGGCGGTGCCAGGCGAGTTCGCGGTCGTTGTCCCATTCCTCCCACTGGGCGAGCTCGCCGCCCATGAAGAGGAGCTTCTTGCCCGGATAGGCCCACATCAGCGCCAGATAAAGACGCAGATTGGCATGACGCTGCCAGTCATCGCCGGGCATGCGCGAAAGGAGAGACCCCTTGCCATGGACCACCTCGTCATGGGAGAGCGGCAGGATGAAGCGCTCGGTATAGGCATAGACCATGCCGAAGGTGATGTCGGACGCATGATGACGCCGCCAGAGCGGATCGTGCTGCATGTAGCGCAGCGTGTCGTGCATCCAGCCCATGTTCCACTTGAAACGGAATCCCAGCCCCCCGGTCTCGGGCGGACGGGTCACGCCCGGCCAGGCAGTCGATTCCTCCGCGATCAGAGCCGCATCCTGACAGTAATCGCGCAGGATGGCCGATAATTCCTGCAGGAAACTGACCGCCTCCAGATTCTCGCGCCCGCCATGGATATTGGGGCGCCATTCCCCCTCCTTGCGGCTGTAGTCGCGATAGAGCATGGAGGCGACCGCATCGACCCGCAGCGCGTCGATATGGAAGGTTCTCAGCCAGTAGAGTGCGCTGCCGGTCAGGAAATTCCTGACTTCCGTGCGGCCGAAATTATAGATCAGCGTATGCCAGTCCTGATGATATCCTTCTGTCGGGTCGGCATGTTCGTAGAGATGCGTGCCGTCGAACCGCGCCAGACCGTGAGGATCGGACGGAAAATGGGCAGGGACCCAGTCCATGATGACGCCGATACCCGCCTGATGACAGCGATCCACGAAGCGAGCGAACTCGGCGGGCGTTCCATGGCGGGAGGTCGGGGCATACATGCTGAGCGGCTGATACCCCCATGAGCCGGAATAGGGATATTCCGTCACCGGCATGAGCTCGATATGCGTAAACCCGAGCGCGACGACGTAAGGGATGAGCTCGTCGCCCAGACGGTTCCAGCTCGTATAGCCGGTCCCTCCGTTCTCCCGCCTCCATGAGGGGACGTGCAACTCGTAGATCGAGAGCGGCGCATCCGGGGCCTGGGCCGCACCGCGTCTGTCCATCCAGTCCGAATCCTGCCAGGCATGTTCGAGCGGAGGGGCGACGATCGAGGCGGTGGCCGGAGGAAGCTCGGCAAAGCGGGCATAAGGATCGGCCTTGGCGGGAAGGGTCGTCCCATCCATTGCCATGATCTCGAATTTGTAGCGTTCGCCCGAGCCGATACCGGGAACGAAGAGCTCCCATATACCGGCCCCGTGACGCAGGCGCATGGGATGACGGCGCCCGTCCCAGATGTTGAAATCCCCGATCACGGCAACCCTGTGGGCGTTGGGTGCCCAGACAGAGAACCGGACGCCCGACACGCCGTCCATCTCGCCCAGATGCGCGCCCATGATGCGATCGATGTCGCGATGATTCCCCTGGGTGAACAGATAGAGGTCGAGATCGCCGATCAACGTGCCGAAACTGTAGGGATCGTGCGTTTCCTGCCAGCCATCCGCCCAGAGGATACGCAGGCTGTACTGTTTCGACTGGAGGCTTATCGGAGCCTCGTAGATGCCGCGCGGGTCGATGCATTGCATCGCGCGTTCGAGCGGCGGCTTGCCCTTGCGCGGAACCACGAGCCGGACCTCCACGGCGTCGGGGTAGAAGACGCGGACAACGCATCCGCGGCCCGCCCGATGGCGCCCCAGAAAGGAAAAGGGATCGTGCATGCGCCCCTCCACGATCGCATCCATCGCGGCCCGGTCGGCCAGGGGGGCGGTCAGGGGGGCGGGCGAGGCGGTGGCTGTCTTCTCGTGTTTCATGTCGTGTGCCGTATTGGGCGCCCTGTCGGGCGCCGTGTCGGACATTGTATCGGGCGTCGTTTCGCGATCGCTCATGGCAGGGCAATTCCCGGGGAAGGCGGCAGGTCAGGGCAGAAAGAGGTCTTCCGGAGCCAGGATCGGCACCGGAAGGCGAGATCAGGCATGTGTGCCGAAACGCGGAAAATCCGTCCGTCCCAGCCCGGGGTTGCGCGGTCGGCTCTGGGGCATTCTCGCCGTCCGTGCGAGCGGAGAGGCGGGCGCAGTTCCCGAGCCCGTATCGCTCAGGCGCGGCGCCATTCCCTCATCGAAATCGCCCTTGCCAGCGCTGCGCCCTGCCATCCTGTAGAGCAGGCGCGCGTAATGTCCGGCTTTGCCATGCCATGAAACATCGTGCAGGGAGCCGTTGCGCTGCAGTCTCGCCCAGACCGATCTCTGCTGGAAAAGTCTCTGCGCCTGTCTTATCGCGCGATACAGCGCATCGCCCTCCGTCGGGGAAAAGAGGACGCCATTGGCGACTCCCTCCTCGATCGCGGCTGTATTGGCATGCACGATCGTATCCGTCAGACCGCCCACCCGTGCCGCAATCGGAACGGAGCCGTAACGCAGGGCGTGAAGCTGGGTGAGACCGCAGGGTTCGAAGCGCGAGGGGATGAGCGAGGCGTCGACCGCCGAATGAAGGCGATGACCGAGGGTCTCGTCATAGCGCAGATGGCAGACGAGATTGCGCGGATAGGCGAGCTGCAAGCCACGCAGGCGCTGCATGATATCGGCATCGCCGACGCCAACGACAGCGAGCTGGATGTTCGACTGGAACAGGCGCGGTGCGATATCGGCGAGGAGATCGACGCCTTTCTGTCGGGTCAGACGGCTGACGATGCCCAGAAGCATCGTATCGGCCGTCTGGGGCAGGCCGAATTCCGCCTGGAAGACGCGCTTGTTGGCGCGGCGTCCCGCGATGTCGCCGATCGGATAGGGAAAGATGACGGCCCGATCCGTCATCGGGTTCCAGTCCTGGATATCGATTCCGTTGAGAATGCCCGTGAGCACGGATGATCTGGCCTGTAGCAGCCCCTCCAGCCCCATCCCGTTTTCCGGAGTCTGGATCTCTTCCGCATAGGTCGGCGAGACGGTGATCAGACGATCCGCAAGCTGGAGGGCGGCCTTCATATAGCCGATTTTGCCGTAATACTCGACGCCCTCCATGGTGAAGGCGCGATCCGGCAGCCCGATGCGTGACAGGATCTCCCGCGGAAAGAGGCCCTGGAAGGCCATGTTGTGTATGACATGCGCGACAGGCGGCGCGGGCCTGTCCCCGGGATTGTCGTCGTAATGCAGATAGGCGGCCACGAGGCCTGCCTGCCAGTCATGGGTCATCACCGCATCGGGACGCCAGCCGGCGGTGCTTCCCCGGGCGAGACATCCCTGGGCTATGCAGGCCGCAACCCGCGAGAGAACGGCGAAGCGCATGTCGTTATCGGGCCAGTCGCGTCCATCCGGGCCCAGATAGGGGCCGCCCGCGCGTTCGTACAATTCCGGGACCTCTATGGCATAGAGGTGATGACCCTGGGCGATGCCTTCCCAGAGCGTGACCCTGTAGCCGAGCATATCCTCGAACACATGGGCTTCGGTGCGGTCGGTCATGGCAGAGAGGACAGCCGGATAACCGGGCAGGAGCGTGCGTGTCCGGACACCGTGATGACGCAGCGCATTAGGGAGGGAGGCCGCCACATCGCCCAGCCCTCCCGTCTTGACGAAGGGGAACATCTCTGCCGCTACGGAGAGCAGATGCAGATCGGTAGGGAGCATGACGATCTGTTCGGATGGCATGGGCTGCCTCACTTCCGGTGCGGGTCAGAGATTTCGGGAAGACGACTGTTTCCGGTTCCAAAACGCGCCGCCCCGGTCTTCGTTATGACCTCTCGGTAATGTTACCTCCATTTTCCGGCGCCTGGACGTTAGGCGAATGGCCGCCCCGGCTCGACCCATGACGATGATGGCGTAGCGGCTCGGAATGGAAAGAAATTCATGAGTAATACGTTCGGAAAACGCCTCAAAGAGGGAACGCCGACTGAGCGCGGCGCTGTCTATGACGGTAAAGGCGTCAATTTTGCAGTCTTCTCCGCCCATGCGACGGCGGTCGATATCTGTCTGTTCGATCAGGATGGCGAGCGCGAGATCGAACGGATCCGGCTGCCGGAATATACCGATCAGATCTTTCACGGCTGGATACCCGATATCCGTCCCGGACAGCTCTACGGCTACCGCGTTTCAGGACCCTACGAGCCGGATGCGGGACACAGGTTCAATGCCAACAAGCTGCTTCTCGACCCCTATGCGCGCGAGCATTTCGGGTCGATCGAATGGAATCCGGCGCTGTTCGGATATCAGATCGGCCATGCCGACAAGGATCTGAGTTTCGACGAGCACGACAGCGCGGCGTTCATGCCGAAATGCGTCATTACCGACCCCAAGGCCCAGAATCTCCGGCCGCTCAAAACGCGCTGGGCGGACACGGTCGTGTATGAGACCCATGTGCGCGGTTATACCCTCAATCACCCGCGGGTTCCGCATCGTCTCAGGGGGACCTATGCAGGACTCGGGAACCGTCATGTTCTCGAATATATCAAATCCCTCGGCGTGACGACGATCGAGCTTCTGCCCGTACAGAGTTTCGTTGCGGACGAATATCTCGTCGACAAGGGGCTGACGAATTACTGGGGATACAACACGATCGGGTTTTTCGCACCCGATACGCGTTATGCGGCAGATCAGGATGACGCGATCTCGGAGTTTCGCCGCATGGTCGCCGCCGCACACGAGGTCGGTCTCGAGGTGATCATGGACGTCGTCTATAATCACACCGCCGAAGGAAACGAGCTCGGTCCGACCCTCTCCTTCAAGGGGATCGACAACGCCTCCTATTATCGCCTCATGCCGGACAACAAGCGGTTCTATATCAACGATACCGGCACCGGAAACACGTTCAATCTCACCAAGACCTATCCCATACAGTTCGTGGTGGACAGTCTTCGCTACTGGGCGAACGAACTGGGGGTCGATGGATTCCGCTTCGATCTCGGCACCATCCTCGCCCGGGAGCAGGACGGGTTCGACAGCGAGGCGGGTTTCCTGCGCATCTGCCGGCAGGACCCGACCCTCGCTCACCTCAAACTCATTGCCGAACCCTGGGATATCGGACCCGGCGGATATCAGGTCGGTCATTTTCCTCCGGGCTGGGGGGAGTGGAACGACAAGTTCCGCGACACGGTTCGCGATTTCTGGCGGGGGGAAGCCAAGGCGGATGTGCTCGCGCCGAGGCTGCTGGGCAGTCCCGACATGTTCAATCACTCGGGAAGACAGGCCTGGGCCAGCGTCAATTTCGTGACCGCCCATGACGGTTTCACGCTCAGGGATTGCGTCTCGTACAACGAGAAGCATAACGAGGCGAATGGCGAGGACGGGCGCGACGGCTCGTCGGATAACCGGTCGTGCAATTACGGCGTCGAGGGGCCGACGGACGACGCGGATATCAATGCCATCCGCTGGCGTCAGTGTCGCAACATGCTGTCCACCCTGATTTTCTCGCAGGGGACGCCGATGATCCTCGCAGGGGATGAGTTCGGGCGGACCCAGAACGGGAACAACAACGCCTATTGCCAGAACAACGAGATTTCCTGGGTCGACTGGAAGATCGACGATGAGGGACGCAGTCTCACGCGCTTCACCCGGCGCCTGCTGTCGCTGCGCCGCCGATTCCCCATTCTCCGCCGGTCCCGTTTCCTGACCGAGGCCTATAATCCCGAGCTGGAGGTCAAGGAACTGACCTGGATCAGCGCGAATGGCGAGGAGATGCAGCAGGACGAATGGGGGCAGGCGCAATGCTTCGGCCTGATGCTCGACGGGCGTGCCCAGCCGAGCGGAATCAAGCGCAGAGGCGCCGATGCAACGCTTCTTCTGGTTCTGAACAGCTGGCATGACGTCGTGGAATTCGTCCTGCCGAAAGCCGAGGGGGAAGACTGGAAGCTGCTGCTTGATACCAATCGCCCCGATGACGGCGAGGCACTGGAGGAAGAGCATTTCACCCAGGGGCAGGTCTATACCGTGACCGGTCGTTCGGTCCTGCTGCTCGAGCTCGTTACCGACCGGTCGGACCCGTCCGCACCCGTCGCTGGCTGAGCCGCTTCGGACGCGTGACGACGCGCCCGTAAGACGGGCGCAGGTTCGCGGCGCCACCCCGGCCGCACAGGGCTGGGGGCGCGATCACGGCAGACCGATACCGTCGGCCGTGATCGCCAAGCCGCCCGGTACGGTCAGAACGGGGCGTCGATATCCACGACGTCAATCAGCTTGTGGTTGACGAATTCCTTGATCCCGAGCCCGATGAGTTCGCGACCATATCCCGAACGTCCGACCCCTCCGAAGGGGAGATCCGCCTTGACCATGGTCGGGTGATTCACGAATACCATGCCGGTGTGGATACGCTCGGCAACGCGAACCCCCCTGCGCGTATCTTTCGTGAACACGGAACCACCGAGACCGAAAGGTGAATCGTTCGCGACGCGAATGGCCTCCGCCTCGTCTTTCACGCGATAGAGCTGCGTGACGGGGCCGAAGAACTCCCAGTGACGCGCCTCGTTGCCGTCATGCAGATTCGTCATGAGCAGCGGCTGGAAGAAGGCCCCCTTCTCCGGCACCGGCGCGCCTATGGTTTCGACGACGGCACCATGCTTGCGCGCTTCCTCGACCTGTGCCCTCAGATCGTCGGCAGCCTTCTGCGAGGATAGCGGCGCGAGCGTCGTCGCCGGATCCATGGGATCGCCCGCCTTCAGCTTGGCCACTTCCGCCTTGTAGAGCGCGACGAAGCGGTCATGGACTGCGTCCACGACGATCAGACGTTTTGCGGAGACGCAGACCTGACCGGCATTCCAGTGGCGACCGAACGCAGCCCATTTTGCGGTTTTCTCGAGATCGGCATCCTCAAGCACGATGAAGGCATCTGCACCGCCCAGTTCCATCGTGGCCTTCTTGAGGGCCTTCCCCGCAATCCCGGCGACGATCGCCCCGGCCCCTTCGGACCCTGTCAGGGCAACGCCGCAGACGCGGGGGTCATTCAGGATCGTCTCCGTGTGGTGGCGCGCAGCATACAGGTTGAGAAATGCGCCTTCGGGCAGACCGGCTTCACGCATCAGCGTCTCGAAGATCGCCGCGCATTGCGGAACGTTCGAGGCATGTTTGAGCAGCACGGTGTTTCCGGCAGAGAGCTGGGGCGCGATGATCCGCGCGATCTGGTAATAGGGGAAGTTCCATGGCTCCACGGCAAAGACGATGCCCTGGGGCTGATGGACGAGTGTCGCCTCTCCTTCAGCCGGGTCCGCGACCGGCAGGGATTCGGGTTCGAGAAGGCGTTCGGCGTGCTCCGCGTAATATTCGAAGATTTCGGCGGAGAGGATCGTCTCGAGCCGGGCTTCCTCGAACAGTTTGCCCATTTCGAGGGTCAGGAGTTTCGCGTAGCGATCCCGCTCGTCACGCAATATCGCTCCGGCCTTCCGCATGACGGCCGCGCGTTCGGCAAAGGACGTATCGCGCCACGAAAGGAAGGCCTCATGGGCGTCGTCGATCGCCTGGAGAATCTCCTCGTCCGTCGCTTCGGGGAAGGTGCGAAGGGTTTCGCCCGTATAGGGGTTCGTCGTGGCGTAGGCCATGCGCGTCTCCTGGCAGCTTCATGCTGCGATATTCATGAAAAACAGGGAAAATCTATCGATTCCCGGTGAAATATTCAGGTAAATCTATAAGTTAACGCATGACGGTATCAGTCATGTTCAGAATGGAAAATTCAATTTATGATGAACTATAAATAACGGGAACTTTTCGATATCCCGATGCGCGCTCCGCCGGACCTGCATCGGCGTGTTCGGCGCATGGCCATGAAACCTTGCATTTCAGAGTGGAAGGTCGCGCTTGTCCGCTATCGCTTCCATGGAGAGACAGGAGGTGACGGTGTCGAGTTCGACCCTGCCGATCAGGGACTGGTAGATGGCGTCGAACGCATTCATGTCCCTGGCCACGATCTTGAGCATGTAGTCGTAATCCCCGGCGAGGCGATGGAAATCCACGATATTGGGCATGGAGAGCACGACCTCCCGGAAATGGGCCAGCCACTCCCTGGAATGATGGCGTGTGCGCACCATCACGAAAACGGTCAGGCCGAGGCCGATCGCTTCCGGATCGAGCCGGATGGTCTCGCCCAGAATAACGCCCTGCGTCTTCAGCGCATGAAGGCGACGCCAGCACGCATTCTGCGACAATCCCACCCGCTCGGCCAGATCGCGTTGGGACAGGGAGGAATCGTTCTGCAGGACGCGCAGGATGGCTTTGTCGATATGATCCATGAAACGGATATAAGCAGATCATATGACCCGAAAAAACTGACAAATACGCAGAAAAAGGCGAAGTTTCTCCACAAGCCCGGTTTTATCGTCTCCGCCACGAGAGAAGGAGACCCCCGATGTTCGATCCCGATACCTGCCTGAGCCAGTTTGCCGAGACCCTGCGAAACCAGGGCGGTGCCGAAGGATTGCGGGAAGGTATCGTGGGCGAGGGGGCGGTCGTGCCGGGGCCGTTCGGCGATCATCCCCTGATCTATGCCGATTACGTCGCCTCGGGCAGGGCCTTGCATCAGGTGGAGCGTTTCATGCTCGAGACCGTTCTGCCCTATTACGCCAACAGCCATACCCAGGCGTCGTTCTGCGGCCGTATGATGACGCGTTTGCGGGCATCCGCACGGGCGCATATCGCCCGGCTCTGCCATGCTCCGTCCGGATATAGCGTGGTCTTTACCGGCTCGGGCGCCACGAGCGGGATCAACCGTCTCGTCTCCCTTCTGGGGGTGAGCGACGAGGTCGCCCGGGGGCGGACGCCACTGGTCGTCATCGGGCCCTATGAGCATCATTCGAACATCCTGCCGTGGCGGGAAAGCGGCGCAGAGATGATCGAACTCCCCGAGGGGCCGGAGGGCGGGCCCGATCCGGATCGGCTCGAGGCGATCCTGCGCGGGATCGATCCTGCAAGACTGGTGATCGGCGCCTTCTCTGCAGCATCCAATGTCACCGGCATCGTGTCCGATGTCGACCGGATCACGCGGATCCTCAACGCTCACGGCGCGCGGTCGGTATGGGATTATGCCGGAGGCGGCCCGTATCTCGAAATCGACATGTGCGCGGATGGCGCGGCGCGCAAGGATGCGGTGGTGATCTCGCCGCATAAATTCCTTGGCGGGCCGGGCGCATCCGGCGTGATGATCGTGCGCAACGACGCCGTTGCCATCGAGCGTCCGAGCTTTCCCGGCGGCGGCACCGTGCGTTTCGTGTCGCCCTGGGGGCAGGATTATTCCCCGAATGTGAGCGATCGCGAGGAGGCAGGCACGCCGAACGTGACCGGCGATATCCGGGCGGCCCTCGCATTTCTGGTGAAGGAGGCAATCGGACAGGACTTCATGGACCGACGTCACGAGAGGCTGCGGCACATGGCGCTTGCGATCTGGCGCGACGTGCCGGAAATCGAGGTGCTCGGCGAGACCGAAGGGCGCAAGGCCCTGCCTGTTTTCTCGATGCGCATCCGGGACCGTCAGAGGGGAGGCTATATCCATCAGCAGCTTTTCACGCGGCTGCTTTCGGATTGCTACGGTATCCAGGCGCGTGGCGGATGCGCCTGTGCCGGCCCCTATGCGCACAGGCTCCTCTCGATCGACGAGGCGGGGTCGGCTCTGCTCCGCCGGGCGATCCTGTCCGGTCAGGAGATCGAGAAGCCAGGCTGGACACGTCTCAATTTCAGTGCCCTCATGGACGATGCCAAGGCCATGACGATCATCGATGCCGTCGCCCGTCTCGCACACCAGCCTTATCCGATGGCCGATATCTATCGCTGCGACGAACGTACGGCGCGGTTCGAGGCCGCTACGGCCTGAGCGCGCGGTTGGCCCCGCGACCGTTCAGGCGTCTTCCTCGGTTTCGGTCTGGGCGATCTGGAAGGCGCCGCCATTGAGTTTCGATGCCGTCATATGACCGAGCGAGACGGCGCCGAGACAGAGAAGCGCCGAAAGGACGATATTCAGCGCGGCGCGTCCCCAGGCTCCCGAGCGCAGAAGATCGAGACTCTGGAGGCTGAAGGACGAGAAGGTCGTATAGCCGCCGCAGAACCCCACCATGACGAAGAGGCGCATGTTTTCCGAGACGGGGAAGCGGCCATGGGCGAGGGTCAGCGTGCCGAAAAAACCGATGATGAAGGAACCCACGGCGTTGATGGGCAGGATCGTGCCCCATGGCATGATCCGGCTGTACGGCGCGGTCGCGACGGTGACGAGATAGCGTGACAATGTGCCGAGCGCGCCACCCAGCATGACGAAGAGACAGGTTGTGAAAGTCATCGTGTCGGTATGTTCCTCGTATAGCGACGCCTCGTATAGCTACGTCCCGGGTAGCGGTGCCCCGGGTAGCGGTGCCCCGGGTAGCGGTGCCCCGGGTAGCGGTGCCCCGGGTAGCGGTGCCCCGGGTAACGGCGCCCCGGGTAACGGCGCAAAGCCGGTGTCTTATCAGATTGCGCTCCCGGGTTGCATGACATTTCCGAAGGATAAGTCCAGTGGACGATCCGTCTCGTTGTGATCCGGGTGTCTCCCCGCTGGCTTCTGCGTGGAGGTGTCCGTATGGCGGGATGTTTCCCGGGGGCAGTGATTTCGTGCGGTCCGAAGCGACCGATCACCGGATGTTGTGATCGGTCGCTCTCCTCCTTTCCCGAAATTGGTTATATATAACATGACAGATGTTATTTATGACCATCTTCAGGATGGGGAGAAAACGACGATGGCCGAAGCGCTGGTTCTCGAGGAAAAGGGAGTCCTCCGTCTGCGCGACATCGCGCTCGAGGACAAGCTCGGTCCCAACGATGTAAGGGTCGCTATTCACACGGTCGGCATATGCGGCAGCGACGTCCATTATTACAAGCACGGGGCGATCGGACCTTTCATCGTGCGTGAACCCATGGTCCTCGGTCACGAGGCGTCGGGCACGATCGTCGAGATCGGCGATGCGGTGTGCACGCTAAAACCCGGCGATCGCGTCTGCATGGAGCCGGGCATCCCCGATCCGCTCTCCCGTGCTGCACGCCTCGGACAATATAACATCGATCCGGCTGTGCGCTTCTGGGCGACGCCGCCTGTTCATGGCTGTCTGACGGCCAGTGTCGTGCATCCCGCTGCCTATACGTTCCGTCTGCCCGATACGGTCAGCTTCGCCGAAGCAGCGATGGTCGAGCCTCTGGCCGTTGGTGTTCATGCCTGCGTCAAGGCCCGCCTGCAGCCGGGGGATGTCTGTCTGGTGACGGGGGCAGGGCCTATCGGCATCGTGACGGCGCTCTCGGCTCTGGCATCCGGCGCAAGCCAGGTCTTCATCAGCGATTTTTCCGCACCCAAGCTCGCGATTGCCGGGCAATACGACAGGATCACGCCTGTCGATCTGGCGAAAGAGAAACCCGCCGACGTGATCGCCGCGCGCTGCGGGAGCGGCTGGGGCGTGGATGTGACCTTCGAGGCGAGCGGCTTCGAGACGGCCTATGACGACGCGCTTGCCTGCACGCGCCCGGGCGGCCGGCTCGTTCTTGTCGGTATGCCGCCCCGCAAGGTCGCGTTCGATATCGTGGCCGCCCAGGCCAGGGAAATCAGTATCGAGACGGTCTTCCGCTACGCGCATGTCTATGACCGGGCGATCGCTCTGATTGCTTCGGGCAGTATCGACCTCAAGCCGCTGATTTCCGCCACTTTCCCGTTTCGTGAGGCGGTCGCCGCCTTCGAGCGGGCGGCGGAGGGACGGCCGGAGGATGTCAAGCTGCAGATAACGCTCTGAGCTGGACGATACGCCGCACGCGCCCGCCCGGAAGGCGCCGGGCCGACCTGCATATCCGGAACAAGGACAATTTCACATGACCGGTGTTCAAGATCGTTTTTCGCTTTCGGGCAGGATTGCCGTCGTGACAGGCGCCTCGCGCGGCCTCGGCGTGACCCTGTGCGACGTTCTGAGTGCTGCCGGTGCCGATATCGTCGCCGTGGCCCGTGACGAAGCGCTTCTCGAGGACGTCGCGCATACCGTGACCGCGCGGGGAAGACGCTGTGTCGCGGTTGCCGCCGATCTTCTCGACAGCGCGGCGGCAGAAATCGTGATGACGCGGGCGCGGGACGAGATCGGTATCCCCACGATCCTCGTCAACAATGCCGGGATGAGCATTCCGAAAACCCTCGCGGAGCAGAGCGTCGAGGAATGGGATGCCATTCTCGCCCTCAACCTCCGGACCCCATGGCTCATGGCGCGGGCCATGGCCCCGGGCATGATCGCGCAGGGTGGCGGCAAGATCGTGAATATCAGCTCCATGGCGAGCAAGGTCGCCCTGACGGAACACGGTGCGTATGTTGCCTCCAAGGCCGGGCTGAACGGGTTGACGAAGGTCATGACGGCCGAGTGGGGGCCGCACAACATCCAGGCGAATGCCGTCTGTCCCACCGTTGTCTGGACGCCCATGGGCGAGCGCGTATGGGGCGTGGGCGACAAGCTGGCCCGCTTTCTGGAGAAGATCCCCGCCGGTCGTGTCGCCACACCCGAGGAGGTGGCCGATCTTGTACTGTATCTCGCTTCTCCCGCCTCGGGGATGATCAACGGTCAGGAGATCTTCGTCGATGGGGGCTATACGGCGCTCTGAACCGGCGTCGCGAGCCGTCGCCGCGAACCGTCGCCCGGCAGCGCCTGAACCGGACCGAACCCGAACCCGGCGCTGCTATCGTAGCTTCCGGACGGTTATCGGATCGGTGCGCCTGGCTTTTCCGCGATGGGAGACAGGGATTGGAGCTGGCGGCTGCACTCGTTATGTTATAACATAACCTCATGTGCCCGACCCTTGCAATCCCTCCATGCCCGACCCGGCAGCGTATGCCCGGTTCCGTTCCTCTGGAGAGCGTCCGCCCTACGGCGGATGCCCTTTCGGTGTTCGGGTGTATGCTCGCTCCGGAGGTGAGGCGAGCCGCGCGCCTGTTTCTCGCCCGAAGATATGGATGTGTCTCCTATCGTGGCTCCCTTGCCGGAATCGAGCACGAGGTGACGCACGCGCTTTGCGGCGTCATGGCGCCTCTTGCACAGGATGTGATCGCCCTCGCGCGGCGCTACAATGCGATCACGGGCCATGAGATCCTGCGTGTGCGGCTCGAACGGGTCGTGTCGGATATGTGCTGTCGGTTCCATATCGATTGTCTGGATCTGCGCCTGCTGCGAACCTATGTCGGCCCGGGCGTCCAGTGGAGCGACGATGACGGCGCGACCGTTCGGCAGACACCGCGCGAGGCCGTCATCCTGCTGAAAGGAACCCATGACCCGCAATGGGCGGCAACCGGGAGAATCCTCCATCGCTCGCCGCCGCTTTCCACCAGCAACGGCGCTGTCCAGGGGCGTGTGCTGTTGACGATCGACGGGACCGATCCATGCCCGGACGGCATGTCGCGGGGGACGGTAGCGGAAGGATAGGGGATGTTTGCAATCGAAAGCTGGCCGGCCCCGGGAACTGCGCGAGGGCCGCGCGTGAGGGCGTCCGGACTGAACGGGGCAATCGCGGATCTGACACGGCTCGATCTCGACATGGTGGTCTGGGCGCGGCGCGTGCCGGCGCACTGGAGCGAAGCCATGCGTGACGCCCGGCTTCCCGATGATATCGTCGTCGGCACAGGGACGATCGCTCAGATGAAAGAGCGGATCGATGCGACGCATGACTCGTTATCGGGGCAGCCGCACTATCCCGGCTTCCTGCTCGAAGACGTGAAGCATACGATGGCGCTTCTCGCGGCACTAGCGGGCGCGAACAGGGTCACGATGCGCCTGTCGCGCTGTGCAACGGAGCATCGGCTTCGTTTGCGCGCCGGCATGACGGTTTTCTGCCTGTATGGCGAGGGCGCGGCGTACTGGAATTCGGGCGTCCCGTCCGGGGAGGCCAGCCTTACCGCTTTCGCGCCGTTCGGTCTGGCGTTCATGCCCGGTCAGGCTTCCGATCCTGTTGCGATCGCTCTGACGGCGCGCGCGCAGGCATGGTATCTGCTGATCGAGACGCACTGACCGCGAGAGGCCTCCCGGGTGAACTGATATCCCCGGGCAAAGGCCGCTCGTTCGTCTCTTCTCACTCCTTCCTGTGCGGCAGGAATGTCGCCAGCATTTCCTTCGCCGAACCGCGGATCATCTCCTTCAGATCCGGCTCCGTCCTGAGACAGGACAGGAAGGCTTTCGCCTGCTCGAGCGTGATATGTGGCGGGAGAGGCGGAACCTCGGGATCGGTGCGGGCTTCAAGTATGACAGGACGATCCGCCTGCAGGGCATCGTCCCATGCCGACGCGATCTGATCCGGATGATCGACGAGAATGCCCTTGAGACCCAGAAGCTCGGCATATTTGTGGTAGGGAAAATCCGGGATGGACTGGGTGGCGGTCGTCTTGCCCTCTCCGAGCTGCACGCGCTCCTCCCAGGTGACCTGATTGAGATCGCGGTTATTGAGGACGAGCACGACGAGGCGGGGATTGTCCCATTGTTTCCAGTATTTGGAGATGGTGATCATGACGTTCAGACCATTCATCTGCATCGCCCCATCTCCCATACAGGCGATGACAGTGCGCTCTGGATAGGCCATCTTGGCCGCGACAGCATAGGGCGTGCCGGCGCCAAGGGAGGCGAGACCACCGGAAAGCGATGCTTTCATGCCGCGGCGTATCCTGAGATCGCGGGCAAACCAGTTGGCCACCGACCCGGAATCGGCGGTGATGATCGCGTCGTCCGGAAGACGGGGAGACAGCTCCCAGAATACGCGCTGCGGGTTGACCGGATTGGCGTCGGTCATCGCCCGCGCCTCGAGGACCTTCCACCAGGTTTCGACCTCACGCTCGATCTTCTCGCGCCAGGAGCGATCCGTCTTGCGTTCGAGCAGCGGCAGAAGCGCCTGCAATGTGGCGGCGCTGTCGCCCTGGAGGCAGACATCCATCGGATAGCGCAGGGAGAGATTGGCAGGATCGATATCGATCTGCACGCCGCGGGCCTGACCCGGGTCCGGCAGGAACTCGCTATAGGGATAGGACGATCCGACCATCAGGAACGTGTCGCATTCCTTCATCAGATCCCATGACGGCTTGGTGCCGAGCAATCCTACCGACCCGGTGACATAGGGAAGCGCATCCGGAACGGCGGCCTTTCCGAGCAGCGCCTTGGCGATGCCGGCACCCAGACATTCGGCGATGGCGATGAGTTCGTCCGTCGCCTCGAGCGCGCCCGCTCCGGCAAGGATTGCGACCTTGCGGCCTGCATTCAGGATCCTTGCGGCTTCTTCCAGCCCCTTGCGGTCCGGAACCGAACTCGTAACGGTTTCCCCTATCCCGGTATGGGTGAAGCCATGCGCGATCGGAGCCTCCTTGTAGGGAAGCTCCTGCAGATCGTTGGGGACGATCACGACGGTCGGTGCGCGCTTGTCACGGGCGATGCGCACGGCCCGATCGATCGCATGACGGATCTGGGTAGGCTCGGTGACCGTGACCACATACTCCGAGGCGACGTCCTTGCAGAGAGACTGGAGATCGACCTCCTGCTGGTAGCTCGCGCCGATACAGCTGCGGGCCTGCTGCCCCATGATGGCGACGACGCCCATATGATCGAGCTTCGCGTCGTACAATCCGTTGAGCAGATGGATGGCACCGGGACCGGAGGTGGCGAAGCACAGACCGACCTGACCGGTGAATTTCGCATGGGCCGAAGCCATGAAAGCGGCCATCTCCTCATGACGGACCTGAACATAATCGATACGCCCCGCATCGATCTCGCGCTGGAGTGCGACATCGATCCCGCCTGCGCCGTCGCCCGGATAGCCATAGGCGCGCCGCAACCCCCATTCCCTGAGGCGTTTCCAGATGAACTCGCTGACATTCATGGACATGGCTCCGGCGCTCCGATTCATCGATTTCGCGTGGCAGTGTGCCGGGGGAACGCCGGGCTCCCGGGAGGTGTTCAGTCCGGCGGGATGAAAAAAGCCCGCGAGAATCCGGACCGGACGGGCGCGAAGGCCCGGAGGGGAAGGGAATCCCGGGCCGGTTCGCTCTCGTTCGCTCCGGTCTCTGGGGGTGAATATCACGCAATCGTGATAATGGCGCGCGCGGGCAAAACCGCGATGGCAACCGTTCCCCGTGGACATGATCCGAACCGGGAGAAGAACTAATGTCCATGACGGCCAGACGGCGCCTGCGCGATATCTATCTGCTTACGGATTTCGAAAAGGCCGTCCGGCGTTATCTTCCAAAAGCCGTGTTCGAATATGTGCGCAACGGCGCCGGTTCCGAGATCAGCCTGAGACGGAACCGGGCGATCTTCGAGCGTTTTCTGTGGCGTCCCTATCGGCTGCGCGATGTCAGTGCCTGCGCGGCAGAGATAACCCTCTTCGGTGAGCGATATGCACAGCCTTTCGGCTTCGCGCCGACCGGTGGCGCTGCGATGACGCGCTACGATGCCGACAGGATAGAGGCCGCCGCAGCGCAGCGTCACGGGCTGTTCTACGCACTTTCCGCCAATTCCCTGACACCGCTCGAGGACATCATCAGGGTCAACCCGCGCGCCTGGTTTGCCGCTTATCTGCCGAGCGATCGGGGCGTGATCGACGGGATGATCGACCGTGTCTCGCATGCGGGCTATACGGTTTTTCTGGTCACTTGCGACGTCCCCGTGCCCGCGCAACGTATCCCCGAAACCCGGGCCGGATATGCGATGCCGATCCGTCCCAATCTGCGTGCGACCCTTGGCGGCCTCCGGCGTCCCGGCTGGACGCTCGGCACGCTGGGGCGGACCATTCTGCGCGATGGAAACCCGAGGATCGTGAATATCCGGCCGCAGGGCGGTCCGGGCCTGTTTTCGAGGGAAATCGCTTCCGTGGGTGGGTCGCCCTGTTTCACCTGGGATCATATCCGCCATATCCGGGCCCGCTGGCGCGGCAAGCTCGTGCTCAAGGGAATCATGCGTCCCGAGGATGCCAGGGAGGCGGCCGCGATCGGCGTGGACGGAATCGTCGTGTCCGATCACGGGGCGCGGCTGCTCGATACGACCGTGGCCCCGCTCGAGATCCTGCGAGAGATCAGGCATGCGTCCGGCTCCATGACGGTCATGGTCGATAGCGGATTTCGCACGGGCGGCGATGTGCTCAAGGCCATGGCGCTCGGTGCGGATGCGGTGATGATCGGACGCCCCTTCCTGCAGGCCTGCGCCCTTGCGGGGGCCGCGGGGCTCGATCGTGCAGTATCGATTCTCCGCACGGAGATCCTGCGCGATCTGGGCCTGCTCGGCATATCCCGGCTCGAAGCGCTGGACATGACGCTTCTCAAGGACCTTCACGAGGTGGGATTTGCGCAGATGGCGCCGGACACGGTCTGAGTCATGTGTGACCGGTCGCGTGACCCGACTGTGCGTCCGGCTGCAACTCCGTTGTCCGGGCGAGGTTGAAGGCTGCGCACCCCGCTGCAACCGAAGGAACACGACATGCTGCCTCCCGTTCTCTACGATCCGGGCCTCGAGATGCCCGCCGCCGATGAGGAAGGCGTCATCCGCGACATCCTGACCCAGTTTCACAGGATCGTCTCGGCCACGCATCGCGATCTCGGACATGCGGAGAGGGGGGTACATGCGAAAAGCCACGCTTTGCTCGAGGGCTCCCTTCATGTGCATCGGGATCTGTCTGCCGAACTGGCGCAGGGGCTCTTTGCGACACCCGGCACCTATCCGCTGGTTGCACGTCTTTCCGCCATACCCGGCGACCCCCTGCGCGACGCCGTATCAGGGCCGCGCGGTCTGGCGCTCAAGATCGACGGGGTCGAGGGAGAGCTGCTCGAAACCGCCGGGGGGAATGCGGTGCAGGATTTCCTGTTCGCCAATGGGACGGCGTTCGGCGCACCGACGGCCTATCAGTTTCTGCAGTCCTTACGCCTGCTGGCCCTGACGACGGATCGGGCTGAAGGCGCGAAAGCCGCTCTCTCGCGGCTGCTTCGCAGGGTGCAGCGTGTGCTGGCGCGTTTCGGGCATCGCTCCGCGATGCTCGATGCGCTCGGCGGTTTCCTGCCGACCCACCCCCTTGGCGACCGGTTTCACTCCCAGGTTCCCCTGCGTCACGGTCGCCATGTGGCCAAATACGATATCGTGCCGGACTCCGAAAATTTCCGACGGCTCTCCGGGGCGACCATCGATATCGATCGCGATCCTTTCGCGATCCGCAACGCAATCTCCCGGGTCATGGCCGCAGAGGGCGGGCGCTGGAGCCTGCGCGTGCAGCTCTGCCGCGACGTCGAGGCCCAGCCGATCGAGAATGGCGCCGTCGAATGGAGCGAGGCGATCAGCCCTTTCCAGAATGTCGCGACCATCGAATTGCCGCCACAGACGAGCTGGAGCCGGGAGCGCGCCCGCTCGCTCGAGGACGCGCTGTGTTTCTCACCCTGGCAGGGGCTCGAGGCGCATCGCCCGCTTGGCAATATCATGCGCGCGCGCCGCGCCGCCTATCCTTTCTCCTCCGGGCTGCGCGGCCGTCTGAACGGCTGTCCCGTTCACGGTCTCTTTCCGAAAACCATCCACAAGAACGGTCGTTCAGATCAGGCTCAGCGCTCGGAGCAGGCGCATGATGCTGACAGTGAGGCTGCGGGCTGAACAGACGACGGTCGGGTCTCTGTTATGGTGCGTGGCGACGCACCGTCACGGCGCAATCCGGGCTGCAGCTGTGCGACAGGATAACGGCGTCGCGATCCACATCTGATGTATAAACGAGCAGATTCGCGCAAAAATCCAGCCTGTAACGCAGAAACAGCTTTCTCTCATCGGAAATTCGGTTCCGGACAGATTGGTATGTGCAGCCGCAGCGAGCCGAAAACCAGCCCGTAGCGGAAGAACGGTCCACGAGGGCGGCAGTGCCTGAAAGATGGTCACCTGGGCAGGCATCCTCATGAAGCCGGACCGTGGATTTCTTTCGACAGGTGTCAGAAGCGACGACCTGTTCACGCCTCATATGCGCCCCCCGAATGGATGACCTGGCGACTTCTTCTCTCCGAAGATCCAATCCAGATCGGTCGTGCCGCTGATGATGCGCTGACGATTCCGCCTGCCTGCCATCGAGCCGGTTTTTCATGCGAACGAAGATACCTATGGATCATCCCGCCAGCAGAGCCTGCTGCAATTCGCGACAATGATCGTGTCCCAAAGGCGTAGGCTGCTTGTCCCGCGGCTAATACCGATCGTTCTGTGCAAGGGGTTCTCAACGCCCGGGGAAATGTGACCTTCATCACCCGCAAGGCGCGGATAAGCGTCGGGTTCTGGCGGCTGAACCCGGCAAAATGTTACATTACGTTACTTTATATTGCAAAAGGTGTGCCTGCGCAGAAAAAAATATCGAAGAAACAAGGATAAATCTCTCAAATATATTTTAGTGCTGTTTTTCAAACCCATTTGAGTGGAAGTAGAGATGATTTGCGGATACTCAAGCAATTACTTGGTTTTAATTATTTGAATATAGATCATATCTGATCGTCGAATATCGGCGGCGACATGATGTGAAGAGCTGGGAAGTTCTAGATCCATGAATAGCAATATCCGGAGTGACGACGACGCTCTTGATGTCGTTCAAACAGACCTATCGAAACAGGCGAGTCTCGAAGGCCTCCTTGGAACCGAGGAATTTCAGTCGTTTGCTGCGATGTCGGTTGGGACGATGACATGGTCAGGCGCGCTGGAATGGAAAATCGGCGCAGGCGCACTAACGGTGGAGATTCAAGGTAATATTGATATCGACGCCCTGAATGCTCAGGTAGACGGTTATACTGGTGGCATCAATACGATGTATTGGGGTATATCGTGGGGATTTGGAAGTTGGCACGCCCAAGGTCAAGCTTGGGATCAGATAAACAGCACATTAGGCACTTCCATAGATAATGACACATCTTTCGACTTTCTCCCTTTTCTGCATTATTGTGATATAAATTTCACAGGTAGTAGCATTGTCTCGGTCCCCGTACTGATAGCAGCGCCTGTTTCCCCGGGCGAAGATCCGAGTCTCGAAATCGCTCCAGTGGACGGTGGCGCTGTAGAGATCAGCGGACAGATTGCCTATGCAGAAGGATTCATTAACGTAAAAATCTCTGCCGGATCCCTGACAATAGACAGAGCATTCAGTGTTCAAGGCGATTTTTACATAGGAAAAGGCGCGCGTTACAATTTTGGGGGGGAGGCGGCGGACACCGGGAGCCTGGATCCCTGGATGCGTAAATACGTCGAAAAAATATCTTACTGTAACGGGGCTGCTTCGGCCAGGTCCTTCAACTGTCAGACGCTCGATCACTCGACCGTATATCTGGATGGAGGCGCTGTATCGGTCGGAACCGACGGTATGATGATACTGGATTCCGGATCCAGTCTCCTCGTACGTCAGCCTAGTAGTATTTCGGGTAATTATATAGTCGGCTTCAATGATAACAAAATCATTCTAGACGCGCTCCTCACACTTGAAAAAGACACGAACGTGTTCGCGTCCTGTGATATCGACCTCACCACCGCCGGTTTCACGGGGGCAGGACAGCTTGTCGTCTGTGGCGACACGTTCAATGGCACCACCTGGTCGACATCTACGCTGGATATTGGCGGAAACGTCGATATTGGCAATGTCGCAGTCGGTTTCAACCCACTTTATACGGCAGGGATTGGAGGTAAGTCTGTAGACTTCACGGGAACAAGTAGTCCTGATGCGAATTCGGGCGGAGCCATCGAGGTCACAAGTAGCTTCACTCTGAACGGAAATATCCAGATAGGGGGCGACTCGAATGGCCGTGGGATACTGGATGTGTCCAAGGAAGGCGTGACTATCAATACAGGATCTGTCTCCGCGTGTATAACATTGGAGAATCGTTACGGGGAGATAGTTCTCGCTCCAAATTCCATCGTTCATCCGGAAATATCTGTGAAAGATGGTAGTTTGACGCTGAATGCTGCGGATCAGCTCGATACACTCTCAATCGCAGGCGGTAGTGTCGAGGAGGTGCCTGACAGCTCCGGCAACAGCCAGGCTGTGATCATCAACAAATACGTACAGACAGGAGGCGTCGCAGATATTGCAAACCTGCAGTTCACTGGGGAGGTGACGATCAGCGGTGGAACTCTGGAGGCGCTCGAGATCAATAGCCTTGGCAATATCGCGGTAACCGGTTCCGGGATGATCGAGGTTACCTCCGGGGATATAGCAACGATAGACATATCGACCAGCCGCAATAACATCATCGGATCTTCCTTCTCTATATTGCGACTTCTTTCCGGAAACGAAGGTGATACGACAGTATCCTCGATAAACAACTCCGAGATCATAGTCGCGTCCGGTCAGCTCGACATCACAGCGGATGGAGGAACGGGCAGTTCGCTGGTGCTGTCAGGCGGGGTCGTGCGGATCGAGGATAATGCGGATCTGAAACAGCTATGTATTTCAGGAGGAGATCTGCAGTTACAGGCATCCCTTACGATTACTGAAGGGCTTACAACATCCGAGGGACAACTGGGGCGACTATCCTTTTCAGGCGGCGGATTGATATTTGAGTGTTCTGGCATTTTCGATATCGCCTCGCATATAGTGATAAGCAGTGCCGGAGGCTCAATAGCACTGCAGGCGAGAGGGAGTTCTCTGAATATTCAGGGGACGAGCGAAATCGACGGGAAGTTCATACTGTCCGGAACAGGAGCTTATATAATAGGCGCGGATTGTAGCGGAGGCGGAGACATCATTTTGGAGAGCGGTGTTTCCATGCTGATCGGCGATGGTATATCGATCGCGCCGACAGTCGTCCTCGAAGGTGGGAACACCCTGGATCTGATGGGTCCCGACGCGAGTTTGTCAAATATAGATATATCTGGAGAAAATAACAAGATAACATTCTCAGGAGTCGTTCCAAACAGAAGTCACGTTTGTCTGGACGTCACCATCACGAATTTCGGATCAGGTGTCTTGATCGATTTTCCTGATATTTCTTCTTCACAATATGAGATCATCAAGGCGGTATTCCACGACGGCAGGATCGTGGTGTCATGGAAAAACGTATCTGACGGTAACATCGGAACGATCGAGATCATGAGCGTCTCCGGCCCGTCGCTGAAAAATGGGGAAACGCTCCGGGTTTCAAACGATGGCAGTGGTGGAATAGAGGTCGAAACGTGTTTTTTGACTGGCACATTGATAGACACGGTCAGGGGGTGGTTACCGGTTGAGGATCTCAGAGTGGGGGATTTCGTTCGTACATACAAAAACAGTGCGACCAGTGTTTCCCGTATAAACTGGATCGGCCATGGACATTCTCGCTTCAGGCCAGGGCTGCCGAAAGACTTGTCAGGGATGCCTGTTGTTGTCCGGCGGAATGCATTTGGCGCGGACAGGCCCTTCAAAGACCTGTTCGTGACTGCCGAACACTGCGTTTTCGTAGAAGGACGTCTCATACCGGTAAGAATGCTGGTAAATAACATAACGATATCATATTGCGACGAGATTACTGACTACAGATATTATCATTTCCAAACGTCGGAACATGAGGTCATCTCTGCAAATGGGCTGTATACGGAGACTTATCTCGATACTGGTAACCGTGGAATGTTTGATTCATGGGAGGGTACGGCGTCTTGTGACGGGGTAAGTCCAATTCAGCTATGCGATGATCGTGTTGTAGTCGAGAAAATCTATAGAACTATTTTTCCGAAGTTTGTCGTCGGTTCGAAGGAATGGACGCTCACCAATGATTTCCTCCATCTGAGACTCTCGACAGGGAGAGAGGTATCAGCAAAAAAAATTGACGGTAATATGATGGTATTCGACATACCGGGCGTGGAGATACAGGTTTCTCTCATCTCTCACGCCGCGAGGCCGTGCGACTGCGTTGCTCCTTTTGTTGATGACAGGCGAATGTTGGGTGCTCTTATCGGTCGCATTGTCGTGTCGGATGGTTCCCTCTCTTGCCCGGTCGACCGTCATTTCCGTGACAATCTGCGGGGGTGGCATTGCCTGGAGCAGGGCCCATACCGCTGGACGAATGGGAACGCGTCGTTGCCTTTGGATGTTCCCTTCGAGAAGTCGAAGCCGTGCGAGATAATTATCGAAGTATTGAGTGGATCTCCACCATGCTGACAAAATGTCCCCGGTGACGCAGATCTGGGGCGGCGAGAAAAAGAGCGGTCGTGTTATCCTTGTCTGGTTCTCCGGTGTTCGCGAAAACAGACAGAGCAAACGAATTCATTTACTTGGGATGGAAAGTATAAAAAAGCTGGGAAAACCACGTTCATATCTACCGTCGTAAAATTATAAATCTAGTCGTTGAACTGGTATTCGACAGAATGTTGGATTGCGTATCAATTATGGCGTTTCAGATGCGATACATCGGTCGAGTTAGATTGTGCAATCTGAAGTCTCTTGACGGCACTGAGGCGCATGTTGTTGGTATTTTCTGTGGGGAAGAAGATAGATGAGACATGATTCCGAATTGTTTTCGGACGGACAAGTAGATCCGGGAGTTATAAAGGTTATCACGGAACACAGTACTCTCGTCAGAAAGAACGCGGGGGATAAGATAAGTTTCAATTTCGAAGACAATAAGATTCTGTTATACGTCTTATCGGGTAGTCAGAAGATTATTCAGTATTCCGAGAACGGTTCGGACGTAATACTGGATTTTTCTGGTCCAGGTTCGTTGATCGGATATGCCGAGTTGTCTTACAAGACATTCAGTGTGGAGTTCCTGAGCGCAACTGACGCCTATATCATTCCTTCCCATATCATGCGTTCGATGATGCAAGCGAGCAGCTCGATGCGAAACTATATCATGTCCAGTATGAGTAATCGCCTCAATCATATGATCGACCATGTGGCCTGTCTGGCCACTTTCACCGCGACTCAGCGGCTCGCAAAATTCCTCGCAAGTCGCCGCTGGGAAGGGAGTGCGCCGATAAGGCACGAAAGTCCGATAATACTTCCGATGTCGCAACGGGATATATCCACCTATCTCGGCTTGAGTCGGGAAACGGTAACGAGAGCATTCGCGACCCTGAACCGCTCTTCGATTATATCGATGCAGGGTTACCGTCGTATTCGCATTAACGACGTAGACAGGCTTCTTCATATTTTCCAACGAGGCTGACACAGTCCCTGATCCGGAATCGCGTCTAGGACATTCCGTCATAAGCCTGCCAGACGTCCAGAGAGCAAGTATGTTCTCATCTGGCAGCAATGCCTCCGATGACGAACGTGACGAGGTCGATGCGATGCGTGCCGTTGGGCCAAACTCGCCTGCATTGGGAGACCTATCCCGCAAGGTCCCGGGAGGCGTTTTCACGGTTGCTTGCAGAACCTCACAGGATCCGACGTTGACGGTTCGATTGGCGGGCTTGCAAGGGAAAATCTCCTGTTTGGCGACAGCATTTTCCCCGTGATTGCGCCCGGGAACACAGGAAGGACCGGGGAGGTAGAAAACGTCTGTTGCTTTCATCGCGCGGAAGTCCGTGGCGCATCGTAAACGAAGCTCTCACCGGAATCCTGCAAGGCGAGGCCGGTTATCATGACGCGCGATGTTTTCTGGGGATCGACGCATCAATCCGCGCAAAGTCTCCTGTTCCCGCCAGACCGATGATCATCGTCTGGCGGTCGAGGTATCGCATCGTTCGAATGCGCTCGAGCACGAGCGGCACCGCTGCGGTTCGGGCCGTCAGAATGTGACACGCATACCGCCCCATACCCGTGTTCCGACCCGGTAATGATCGCCGGCGAGGTTTTGTCGCGGCCCTAATGCGGTGCGATAGGATGCCTGAGTCAAATTCGCCCCTTGCACCAATGCCTGGATCCGTGGGGTAATCGCATAGCGCACATTCACGTCCAGCTTGTTTTGCGGGAGCACATACATGTCCATCCAGGGAACTGCACCGTTCCTGTAAAGGCTCTTTCCCTGCCTGTAGAACAGCACGGCGAGATCGAGCTGCCGGATCTGGTAGCTGAGAGCGACATTCACGATGTAGTCGGGCTGACCTGGCAGATTGGGCAGGGAACGGCGACGCTCTCTGGAATCCAGGATCGTGTACCGTGTCGCCATATAAGTGAGATTCGTCGTGAGGCCGACGATCCCCAGACGGCTGGGGAGCACGGGGAGCTTCAGGGCCATGATATTGAGCTCCACCCCATCGACCGACGCGGAGCCGCCATTTCGCACCTGGGTGAAGTTTCCGGTATATGTCACTCCGTCATAGACATAAGGCGCGCTATAGGCGAGGTTGTAAAACTGATTGCTGAGGATCTTGTGAAAGTACTGAACGCTCAGCAGCGCGTTGCCGCCAAGCAGTGAAAGGTCCAGAGCTGCATCGATGTTGTGGGCGAGACGCGGTTTTATGTCAGGATTTCCCGTGGTAATGTTGATCTGCCCCCCGTTGGGTGTTCCAATCGAGTATTGCGGCACGAATGCCGAATAATCCGGCCGACCGATCGTTCTGCTATAGGCGACATGCGCGCTCAGATCCGGCGTGATCCGGTAGAGGGACACGATATAGGGCAACGGTTTGCGGAACGCGGCGCGGTCGTGGACAAGCCTGTATATCGAAGGTGCAACCAGCTTGTAGCTGCCGAAATGATCCGTCGTGGTCTCGTATCTCAGCCCCAGCATCACTTCCGCGACAGCCGATCTGTAACCTCCCGAAACATATCCGGCCAAACTCCGCTCGCTCAGAGCAAAAACATTGCCGAAATTTTTTGCTGACTGATCGATTGTCGAGAATCTCGATGGATTGGCATAACGGACCGCATCTGCCGCATTCCGGTCGATCATGGGGAAGGGGATATGACCGAAATGATCTGACCTTGCATCGTTCTGGAGGAGGACGTCCGACAGGCTGAACTCTCCCGGTTTTCTGGGTGCGAAGCTGTTATATCGCGGTGTGTAAGATGTGTTGGTCTGTGTGAACTGCATTCCGGATCGCAGGCGAAATCCGTAATCATGCGACGAGGCGTTCCATTCGAACCGCGGGAGGATGGACAGCAATCTCTGCTGCTCCTGCATGTTTTGCGTGATCCAGTAATCCCCGATGATCTTGCCATCCTTCGCGAAAATCGCAGGATCGGTCAGTGACGCGCTCGGCACGAAACGCGACGTATCGTAGGAAAAACCGATATTCGGGGAGGAAATCGTGGAGGTGGAGCCCGAGTTCGACACTCTCACGCCCGCAGCATATTTGATCCGGTTCTGATACTCGTCGGCTGAGGCCTGGGACCCGCTCAGATCCAGAGACAAACGCGCATGAGGAGCGAACTCGTAACTGTTTTTCCAGAGCAGAAATCTGGTGAACGCCCGGATGGGCTGATATTGCAGTCCCACCTCTGCATCCGCGACGGGATAGTATCCGCTTGTCCCCGTGACGTTGAGGGGGGCACCCGTGCCGAAAGCGCCCGTGCCTGCAATGGCGCTGTTCGGCGTGCGGGTCATGAGAAGCTCGTTCCGGGTCTCAATTTCCTGACTGGTATAGTAGCCGCCCGCAACGGTACTCCTCAGCGCTTTGCCGTGCCTCAGTTCGATTTTTCCGAATACGCTGGCCCGCATGGTGTGATCGTCGAATGAATAGCTGTCCAGCCGCGTCGGTACCGCTGCTGAGGCTCCCGGCCCCGGCCCCGCGACGGCCTTCCCGTTCGACCCGTAATATGTCCACCCGACCGAAACCGGATCCGATTTGGACGGTAACCCGACCGAGAGCCCCGTATTGGCGGAGTGGGTCTCCTGATAAGCGCCGGCGACCGTCAGACCCAGCCGGGTTTCTCCGGTTCCGATCCGGTGCGATATGATGGCACTCGATCGAACGGATGGCGCCGCGTCACTTGAAGACGTGCCCGAGGTCGTATCGTAACCCCCATAGGAGATTATATCGACATAGGTTGTCTTTCGCGTCGCGAATGCCGAATGCGTGATCACGTCGGCCTGACCTCCCAGCGCCTGCGGGTCCCATTCCGCCGTCCAGGTTTTCCTCACATCCATGCGCGCCATCAGGCTCGACGGTATCATTGCCAGATTGAAGCTGCGTTTGAGTGTGCCGCTGTTCAGCGAACCGGGATCGATCGAGGCGATCTGCAATCCATCCACCGTAATCAGGTTGTAATCCGCGGCAAATCCCCGGATGGCGATATTCCGGGCGGCACCGCGACCGCGTCCGCTGTTGTTGTTGTAATCGACGGACACGCCGGGAATCCTGCGTGCGGCGTCCACCGCCGTCAGGGCGGGCTGGCGCAGTATCTCATCCCGGGTCAGGGAATCCACGATCACCGTTGCGTCCACCTTCTGCCTGATCTGCCTGCGCTGCGAGGACGATACGCCTCTGACATCGATATATTGATGCTTCGGATGTCGGGCTGCCGGCACCTTCCCGTCATGTCGCTCTGTCGCAGCGGACGGCCGGTTATTCCGGGTAGAGATATCGGTTTCTGCGGCGGCAGGGGGCGGCAAAGCCGCCAGCGCGATTGCGGAAACCAACGAAAGGGAAAGGCGAGCAGAACACGAACAGGCCATTGGACATACCACCCGATTGCAGAGAGCCTCCAATTAACCTGTTACGGGTTTTATTGTTGTGAATATTTCGAGACAGGTGCAATCGCGTTTCCGCTTTGCGAAGCCTGTGTCTAGAAGAAGCCAGGATCCGATGAACCCGAACCGTCTCCCGTCATTCGCCCGATCCCGGCGCCTGCGCCCGGATAATCGCCCGGATAATCGCCTGGGCGACAAGGAAGCACATGGCTGATCCTGCTTCTCCGGCAGAGCGGTATGAGGTCTGGAGCGGACGCCTGAACCGGTCCTATGCACTCGCGCATTTCGGGAAGAGCCTTTTCTGGTATCAGAGCGAGTTTCTCTTCACGTTCTTTCTGATACGCTCGCTTTCCGTTTCGCCACGCGACGCGGCCTTCGTTCTGGCATCGGGCTTTCTCGCTTCAGCCATTCTGGACATGACACTGGGCGCAGGTCTGCGTGCGCGCCTCAACGCGCCGGTCATGTCCTCGAAACTCCAGATGCTCGGGGCGTTCGGAGGCAGTCTGGGTCTCTATCTGCTGCTTTCGTCCCGTTTCGTGCCGCCCGCTCATTCGCTTTCGCTGGCGTTTCTGGGAACGATGGTTTTCAGGGTCTCATACGAGTTTCATGAGATGGGGCAGGACACGCTGCTTTCTCTTTTCCCCCTCACCGATAAAAGGCAAGGCGATCGACTTGTCGGTCTGCGCATGATCGGAAGTGGTGCTGCGGCGCTTCTGGTCGGGCTTGCGATCGGTCTTCTGCTTGGCTGGGGGGAAGGATCACGCGGGGCTCATCGGACCGCGCTGTTCCTCTGCTTCAGCATGACGCCGCTCCTGTCTGTCGGTTCGGCGATCTGGCTATGGCGCGACACGAACGCGCGCTTCGCCCGGAGCGCGGTCTCTCGCAGGACCGGGCGCGATACCGCACGATCCCGGGACCGGGCGGCCGCCATTTCGCGGGCTCCGTTCTACGTCGCGATTTTCTTTTCTGCCTGGATCGGCCCCTGCTTTGCCAGAACACTCCCTTTCCTCGCACAGAAACATGACGCGCAGACGGGGTTGTGCCTGCTGGCCTGCTATCCTCTGGGTATCATTCTGGCTCAGCCGCTCTGGACGCAGCTCGCTTCGCGTCATGAGGAGCGCCGTCTCCTGACGATCCTGTGCGGCATTCTCGCCGCGATGGTTCTTGTCCGCCCTCTCGTTCTGGCGTCCGGAGACGCGATCCTGTCGGGCTGTGCCGTGTTCTTCTTCGGCGGTGCCAGCGGTTGCCTCGGGGCAGCGCTCTGGTCTGGCTTTGCCTATGCCAGCCGCTCATGTCCCGGCGGTATCGCACAAGGATACGGCCGCTACCTCGCCTGCGCCAAATCCGGTCTCGCGATGATGACCCTCTCTCTTGCGACGGGCGTCTCCTTTTCCCCGGTCAGCATGGACCCCGTCTTCCCCGACATACAGGGACTAGCCGCCTGTGCGATACTGGGGGCAGTTTCATCCGCGCTTTGCGCCCAGCGCGAACACGGGGCGATAGGCACTCATATCGTCGAAAACACTGAAAGCCGGGCGTCCGAGTGCGATCGGGGGCATATGTCGCGCAAGACGGTCCTGCCAGGCCAGAAGCCGCTCCCGGCAACGTTCCTTCGTCCGTTCGTCCATCGGGGTGATCGGATAGCCGATCGTCGCGTGGAAAACATAAGGCGGTCGCGCAGGATCGAACATTCCGAGATGACGCCCGATCTTCTCCCTGAGGTGTGTCAGGGCTTCTTCGGTCTCCCGATCGGCCGGACACAGCCGCACGCGCATCTTTCTGCCATCGAGAGCCGGGTCCATATGCGCGGCCATCATCCTGAGGGATGCCGGAACAGGATAAGGAAATGTCGCAAGTTCTTGCGCCATCCATTGATCGCAAAACGATGCGGATGCGTCGCGCCCGAGCGCGCGTGGCCAGCCCGCTTCGGTTCTGAGGCCATCGCTCAATCCTTCGAAGACGGTCATGTGATAGCTCGAAGGCGGCAGGAACGCGAAGGCCGCAGCCCAGGGACCGCGCTGCATCGATTGCGAGAACGCCTCCATTTCCGTGAAGAGAACGCTGTCCTTCCCTGTCCGGGGCAGGGGGCAGATGATCGTGTTGCCTCGATAGGGTCGGACACGCCCGTCGGGATAGAATTTTCTCTGGCTGAGACGCGTCCCCGGTCCGGATGGATCGCCAGATGCGAGAGCGCCGCGCGAAAAGGCGGCCGCCGTGGCGACGGTCGCGACCACCGCTGTTCCCGACAGACGGATCAGCGCCCTCCGGCCCGCGAATTCCGGATCATGTGTCAGTGGGAACCTTGCGGACATTGAGTTAGACTTTCCAGTTCACATCGGAAATTTAACCCGTATCAGGTAAATCAATGCAGTCTGCAATCCTTTCCCCGGTCGTCATGAAAAAATCATCGACCGGCGCCCGGAACTCCTGATGACTGCTGTCGGCTTTGCCCTTCCCAGACTATCGCGCACGGAGCGCTCGGTGCTCAGGCTCATGTGGGGGAAGGAGAACATCTCACAAAAGCGCATCATCGATGCGAGCAATCTGCCCCAGCAAACCGTCTCTCGCATTCTGACGTCTTTCGTGGAGAACGATATCGTGCGGGTCGGCATGACGATGGGTGATCGCAGGCCGGGAAAACCCCAGAGGGCCCTGCATATCGTGCCGGAAACCGCCTACGGGCTCGGTATAGCCATTCTGGCCGATACGATTTCTCTCGCCATCACCGATATGAATGGCGTTCCCGTCCTGCAGGAGATGCACGCCCACCGCTCCTGCACGCCGCAACAAGCCGCGCGCTGGACGAAAGACAGGCTGGAACGTCTCGCGCTCGCCCGTCCGGAGATCATGTCCCGTGTTGCAGGACTCGGGATCGCGATGACCGGATCGTTCGTGGATCGGCGTCATTTCAACACGCCGAACAGTCTCGAATCCTGGGCGAATATCGATGTGCTGGACTGGGCTGCGTCGGTGACGACGCTGCCGGTTCTGGTGGAAAATGACGGAACGGCCGCGGCCCTCGCGGAAGCCAGGCTCGGCAAGGGGCGAGACACGGGAAGTTTCGCCTATCTCTATCTCGCCGAGGGTGTGGGAGGCGGGGTCATTCTCGAGGGGCGCGCCTGGCGGGGGGCTCACGGCAATGCGGGAGAATACGCAGCCGGGTTGCATCTGCCCGTCTATCCCTATCCCAATCTTGATCTTCTGCGCCGGATCCTGGCCCGCGACGGGATGGAGTTTCCTACCGTCACGGATATGGTCAGTGCCTTCGACCCCGACTGGAGCGGCAACAGGGTCTGGGTTTCCAGTGTGAAGGATTCCCTCTCGGTGATCGTTTCCAACGCAATGGGTATTCTGGATGTGGATGCGGTCGTTCTGGGGGGGCAGATCCCCGAGGCTCTCGTCGATCTGGTGCGACCGCATATTGCCGTCTTCGATCAGGAACGACGCGGCGTTCTCAGGCCTCGCGGGTCGATTTTCGCGGCAGGAGTGAAAGAGAATGCAGCCGCGATCGGCGCCTCGACCCTGACGGTGAGAGCCTATCTCGATCTCTGAGGAAAACACCGCGTCGCTTTTCCCCCCGCCATAACCCCCTCCTGCCGGTCTGCGCCCTGTCCGGCATCGCCGGGCGTCTTCGCTGCACTCACGCCGCAGCCCCTCCCGTGCGAGGCAACCGGCCCCTCCGGATGAGGCCCATTCCTGCGCCTGGAGCGGATGGATGAGCCGGAAGCGCAAGGCGGTCGAACACAGAGCGCCCGTCATCAGTCTGACCGGAAAATCGACCGGATTTCGCAGCAGGGTATCCCACATGCATCCTGTTCGACCCGGGTCCGGAACCGAACATGGATCGGGTCGGGTCCTGCAGGATTGCAAGCAGCGCGTGGTGTTTCCGGAGTGGGAACAGGAAGCGGTCGTAGTCTATACATGGGAGAGGAAGTATCGTATTTCTTATTACAAATCATTTCATATCAGAGTATTTCAATTTTATTGTTTTGTCATAAAATGGTCACGCAATCGTCTCAATGGCTCCTCTATAGCTCCGCTTACTTAGTTCAGTTCAGAGTTTATCGAGACCTATGCGCCTGCGCTGCCTTACGACCCTTCTGCTTCTTTGCGGCGCCTGCATGCCGATCCAGACCTTCGCAGCCGGGAAGGAGGATGACATAGCGGCGCTCCGCCGCGAGATGCATGAAATGCGCGCGCAGATGCAGGGAGAGATCGCGGCTCTGCGGCAGGAACTCGCCAGAGAGCGCGCCTCCAGAAAGCTGGCGCCGGGCAAGCTGGCGCTGGGAAAAGGGACGAAGCCCGGGGCGGCGCGAACCCCGGGGCAGCATGAGCACAGGGCAGAGACGCGGATCGCGAAAGTGCAGAGCATTGATGCGCCGTCCGGTCCGACCGGTCGTCGTCCTCCAGCCGTCGGACATCATCCGGAGGCTCACGGGTCTCTTCCCGATACAGGTGCTCTGGATGTTATCGCGCCACAGCCGACACATGGACCCGACCGGGGAAATGCCAGCCATGAAGAGGGGCGGAACGGGGCCATTCGTCTCGCCTCTGCGCGATCGGAAGCTGCCCCGGGTGCTGATCCGGGTGCTGATCCGGGTGCTGCTTCTGGTCCGGGCGGGTCGTCGCCGGCGCGTGGTGGGGGTGCCCACGATGTGCGTCTCGATCCGCCGCCCGATCACGGCCTCAACATGTCCCTCGCCGATTTCCGCCACGCGACGCGCACCGCCGAGACGGTCAGTATCGGCGGAATCCGGATCGGCTTTCCCAGAGGGCGACCGACAATTGCATCCGATGACGGTCTGTATGCCTTCTCCGCCGGTCTGGTCATGCATCTCGATATCGGAGGATTTCCTTCCTCCGGCCCGTCGGACGGGCAGACGGGACGTTTCCCCAAGCTGAACGAGAATGCACGTCGTCTTCGTCTTCCCCTGACATGGCGCTACGGCAACCTCATGGCGAGTCTCACGCCGGAATGGGGGCGGACGGTCGACGGTACAGCAGGATTGTACGAGGCGAACATGGTGTATGCCGGGGTCAGGAACTCGCAATTCGTTCTCGGATATTACCAGCCGCGCGTAACGATGCACGATGCGGAATCCTCCAACGGCTTCATGTTCATGGAGCGCGCCTCGGTGTCCGAAGTGGTGCGCCTCATCGCTGCGGGCGATACGCGCATGACATTCGGCGGGCGCAGCCATGGCGAGCGCTGGTATCTCGGGGCCTATCTCACCGGTCAGACCTATGGCGACCGGACGAACGATCCGACGGTGTCCGACAGCCAGGTCGGCAGCGTCCTGCGCGTGACAGGGCGCCCCATCGCCACGAAGACGACCGATCTGCATATCGGCGTGTCCTCGACCATGTCGTTCAAGCGCAACCAGACGGCACGCGGGCGCGTGCTGTCTCTGAGCGATCGCCCCGAGACCCGCCTGACCAATGAGCGCCTGATTTCGACAGGCACCATCACGGATGTGAAAAACGTCTGGGCGATCGGCCCGGAAATCGGTCTCCGATACGAAAACGCCCTTATCCAGGCCGAATATTATCATATCGGCGTGGATCGCAACGCGTCCGCCTCCCGAAAGGGGCCGGCGCCCGATCTGGGGTTTCAGGGATATTACGTCGAGGGCAGCTATACGCTTCTGGGCAAGCCCCGGCGATACAGCCCCAAGGATGGCGCTTTCGCCGCGCCGGCCCCGAACGAGGAATTCGATCTGTGGCACAATCACTGGGGGGCGCTCGAACTGGTGGGGCGATACAGCGTGATGGATTTCAACAGCCATTTGCGGGGGAGCCTGCCCGCATCGGCAACCGGCGGCGTACGGGGCGGCGTACAGACGGTATGGTCGGGCGGGCTCGACTGGTATCCGAGCCGCCATTACAGGATCCAGCTTCAGTATAACCATATCGAGGCGACCCGGTCCGAAACGGCGGGAAGCGTCAACACCAGAGGGCGCCGGATCGACATGATCGGCAGCCGGTTCCAGGCGGCTTTCTGAGCGAGAGACAGGGGGCTTTCCGCCCCGGAACGAGATCAGCCCCTAAACGCCGCCATGTCGCGACGCGGTCGCCGGGAGGGAGCGTTGCCGGGCTGGGCGTTACCGGGCTGGGCGTTACCGGGAGCCGCCGGACGGAGCGGCAATCCGGTCCGCCAGCTTCGTGAACAGGGTCTGCAGAAGGGCTGCACGCTGGGAATCGTGTGCGACCGGTCCCTCAGCCTCGATCATGGCGTGCTGCGTCGTTTCTGCCGGAAATGTTCGTGCCGGAGATGTTCGTGCCGGAAATGTTCGTGCCGGGGATGCTTTTGCCGGGGATGTTTCCGTCAGGGGCGTCCCGGTCCAGGAGGCGACGAGCCGGGCCTTGCCGTCGGTTGTCAGATCGAAGCGCTCGATGGTGATGCTCAGGCGCGTTGCTGCCGATTCCATCGGGGCGTGACCGGTGACGAATTTTGCGGGCCAGTCCTGTGAGAGCCGGGCGATGACGAGATCGGTTGCAGTACGCGACAGACGGCTGGCCCAGCGCCCGTTCGGACTGCGGATCAGTCTGCTTCCGTCGCGAAGGAGGATATCCTGCGTGTCGAATTCGTCCGGCACGATCAGACGCGGAACGAAGACGGTCTCGGCTGCCGGTCCGGGCGCGGGACTCTGCGCGAGCGGGGGCGAGAGCGTATAGACCTGCACGGGTGGCGCGGCGCATCCGGCGAGAGGCGCGACGAGAAGCGCGATGAGAAGGGCGGAACCCGGATACCGGCATCTCATTGGCGACGTCCTGTCAGAAGAAGTTGCGGATTACGTTCCACGTCGTTGGCGAAGCCTCGCAATGCCGAGGCGGCGGCTGCGATATCGCGCAGGGTGGCGGCAAGATTGGCCCTGTCTTCCGAGCGCGAGCCCGTCATGTCCCGGATATTGCCGAGAGCCTGGTTCGCTGTTTCCATCGTCCGGCGGCTGTTCTCGACAAGGAGATGCAGATCGTGCCCGCGCGCCGTCAGCTGACCCGATCCGTTCCGGGCCAGACGGTCGATATCGGTGAGTGTTTTCTGAAGCTGCGGCTGAAGCGCCGTGATCATGAGCTGCGCGGTATCGACGAGCGCGCGGCTGTGATCGGATGTCTGTTTCACGCTGTCCGCCAGGGCGGGAATGCTCCTGTCCAGGGTTTCGGCGAGATGTTTCAGCGTCACGAGAGTCGAGGCGGCATCTGTGCTGAGTTTGCGCAAGGGAAGATGGGTCAGCGTGTTCGTGATGGCCTGTATCGAGGATTGCCGGGTCGGGATCTCGGTTTCGGACGCGATCTCCGGATGAAAGACGGCCGGTGTCTCCGGTGCGATATCGAGATCGATCTGCGAGGTGCCGGTTACGAAGCTCTTCAGATTCATCTCGCCCCGCAGGCCGTGATCGACCAGCTCCCTGAGGCTGGGAAGATGGCCGTTCTTGCGCCCCGCAACGAGAATGTCGTCGCGTCTGAGCGTGATATAGACAGGAATGAACGCTTCGCGCGTCTTCGGGTCGTAATCGATGGCGATACGATCCACCGCGCCGACCTGTACGCCCCGGAAACTGACCGGCGCTCCGACGGACAGACCGTTGGTGGCCCCTCTGAATACCAGCACGGCCCGGTCCGTATGGGAGAAGGGGTTGAAACTCCCGAACAGGACGAAGGCGCTGACGAGAAGGGCGACACCTCCGAGGACGAAGGCGCCGACGAGTGCTTGCCGGTTCATGGTCTGCTGTCTTTCTCGTTGCGTTGTCTGTTCATGAAGGCATGGACCTGCGGGTCAGTGCAGCGATCGCGGAGCTGCTTCGGCGATCCGTGCGCGATCGGACGTTTGCTCACCGCATCGAGAAAGATGCCGTCATCGGCGATCCGGAACAAACTCGGCAGTTCGTGGCTGACGATCACGATCGTCGCACCCAGCCCGTCGCGCAGATTGAGGATGAGGTCGTCCAGACGCGCGGAGGTGATCGGGTCGAGCCCTGCTGAGGGTTCGTCGAAGAAGAGAATATCGGGATCGAGCGCGAGTGCGCGCGCCAGTCCGGCCCGCTTGCGCATGCCGCCGCTTATTTCCGAGGGCATCAGATCGATCGCATCGAGAAGCCCCACAAGCGCGAGCTTGAGGGAGACCATCTGCCTTATGGAGGCGGAATCCAGTGCGGTGAACATCTGGAGCGGCAGGGCGACATTTTCGCCGAGCGTCATGGAGCTCCATAATGCCCCGTTCTGGAACAGAACGCCGAAGCGGTGATTGAGCTCAGTGCGGCGTCTGTCGTTTCCTGCCCAGTAATCCTCGCCATCCAGCATAAACGTGCCGCAGCTCGGGCGAAGAAGGCCGATCATGCTCTTGAGCAGGGTCGATTTGCCGCAGCCCGAACCACCCATGACCGCGAAGATACTGCCACGCCGGACCGAGAGATCGATATGCGACTGGATGATTTTCGGCCCGAAGGCGAGGGTCACGTCCTTCATGGTCAGGACCGGCCCGCCCGGGCCTGTCTCCGTCGCGTGCGGGTCATGCAGGGTCGATGGCGAAGAGCGGTCCTGCATGACTCAGATCCCCACGCTGTTGGCGATGACAGCGAACACGGCATCGAGGGCGATGACACCTACGATGCCGATCACCACGGCGCGGGTGGCGGCAATGCCGACATCGGCTGCCGAACGACCGGCCTTCATCCCGATGCGACAGCTTGTCAGGCCTATGAAGGCACCGAACACGATGCTCTTGACGAGGCCGAACACGAACTGACCCGGACCGAAAGCGATCACGGTCTGATGGAAATAACCCAGGCTCGTGATGTCGAGCATGGATATGGCCACCACATACCCGCCCAGCATACCGATCAGGCAGCCATACAGATAGAGAAGGGGCATCGTGATCACGAGCGAGAGCACGGCAGGCAGAACCAGATAGGAGGAGATCGGGATGCCGAAGACGCGCAAGGCGTCGATTTCCTCGTTTCCCTGCATGGTCGAGATGCGCGCGGCATAGGCGCCGCCCGTACGACCGGCCATGATGATGGCCGTCATCACGGCGGCCATCTCGCGCACGGAGGCGATGCCGACCAGACTCGCCACATAGATTCCGGCCGCGAATTTCTGGAGCTGCACGGCGCCGACGAAAGCGAGGATGGCGCCGATCAGGAAATTGACCACACCGACAATGAGCAGTGCCGATGGCCCGGCACTGGCGAAGTCGTTCAGGAGATCGCTGCGCCGCATACCCGAGCGACGGGACAGGATGCGCAGGCTGGCCTGCATCGTCTGTCGCGCCAGCGCCGCAATCGCCCCGGTCTCGGCCAGCATGGCGATGAAGCCGCCGCCGATACGTTCCAGAAAGGCAGGACGTCCCTTCCTGCGCGATGCGCCCTGCGCGGGACGGGCGTTTTCGGGCAGGAGGCCGAGCAATCGCTGTACGGGTGAGGGAAGCGGTTCGGAATCGAAGCGTATCCCGGCCTCTGTGCAGGCCTGACGCACATCCCAGAGAAAGGCGATCAGGCCTGTATCCCAGGCCGAAACCCCCGAGAGATCGCAGGCGAGGCGCTGGATTGCGGGCGAGGAGGGGGCGATGTCACCGCGTCCGCCCGGGGCAGGCGTTCGAGCTGTCTCGCGGGACGCGTTCGCCGTGAGATCCTGCGCCGTGAAGCGCGGAAGGGCCGTTTCCCGTCCTATCCAGCGGCCCGAAAGGGTCAGCGATGCTCCGTCACGACCCCGGACGATCGACCAGACCGGCATGTCGGCGGAGGCGGGAAGCGCGCCTTTGCGCGGTTCGGTCATGGGTTTTGCTGTTCGGATGTGTCGGATACGCACATGGAAGCATAGTGGCCCCAGGCGATCGAACTGGCAAGGATGCGCCGGTTCCGCGCGATACAGGCCCGGTTTTTTCAGGGCGCATGCCTGTGTCAGGCAGATGCGCCATGCGTTCGACTCAGCGTTCGTTCATGAAGAACTCGATAGGGACGGTCAGGGTCAGGATCGTCCCCCTGATGGTATCCGGCGGCGCGGGGAGCGGCTCTGCACGGCGGACGAGCGCGAGGGTTTCCTCGTCGAGCAGTGTATATCCCGTCTTGCGAACTAGTCCGGCAGAAAGGACATGTCCGTTGCGATCCATCGAGAACCGCAACAGGGCGGTTCCTTCCTGGCGGTCGGACTGGGCTTCTGCCGGATAGCGTTTGACGCGTTCGAGACGGGCCAGAACGGCACCCTGCCAGCTCGCAGGAGACTCGGAAGCATCTCTTCGGGACGGGGGTCCCTTGGCCGCCTGGGCGGAAACGGTCGAGGGCGGCGCATCGGAAGGCGGCGGGGCCGTATCCGATGTGGCCTGTGTCGGCACGCCGGGTGGCGTGGGTCTGATCACGGGATGCGCCTCGCGCGGCTTGCGATGCAGGGGCGCGGACCGGATTTTTTCCGGCACGGCGACCGGAGGGATCGGGACCGGAGAAGGCGGTGCCATGATCTCAGGGGGTTTGGCGGGCGGCTCCGGTACCGGCGGCGGCCCGGGAGGTTTTTCGAGAGGCGGCGCCTGGATGCGGGCCGGCTCGGGTGCGAGATCGATGGCAATCGCCGCTGGCGGGGGCGAGTAGGGCAGGGGCGGAGGAGGGGTATGATGCAGCAGAAGACCCATACCCGTCAGGCCGCCCAGGGCCGCAGCGACGAGAGAGAGGGCATAGAGGCGCCGGAGTCGTCTGGCCTCGGTTGCGATATGTCGTTCATAGGCGAGGTGGAAGAGCCGCGTTCCGTTCTCTCCGGGTCCGGCGAAACCCGGGAGCGTCTGTGGCCGGGCCGAGGCGCTCACGGTGAGTCTCCCTCGTCCTGTCCCTGGAGATTGACGAGGGCCACTTTCAGAAACCCGGCCTTGCGCATCAGATCCATGGTTTTCATCAGGGTCTCGTAATCGACGGTCTTGTCGGCGCGCAGGAAGATGCGCTCATCCTTGTGTCCATCCGTCAGGCTCATGAGACGGGCCGTCAGGGTCTCGTTCGCAACATCCTCATCGCCGAGAGCGAGGCCGTGATCCGCCTTGATGGTGACGAAAACCGGATCGTTCGGTCGGGGGGCGGGTTTTGCCGTAGATGCCGGAAGATCGACCGGCACGTTCACGGTGCTCAGCGGGGCGGTGACCATGAAGATGACGAGAAGCACGAGCATCACGTCGATGAGAGGGGTGACGTTCAGCTCATGCGCGTCGGGCGCGCTCTCATCGGCATGACGCATACGCAGGGCCATGCTCAGCGTCCCGCCTGTTCGGCACGGGCCGTGGCCAGATGCAGGACCTGGCCGCCGCCGTTCTGCACATGGAGCCGGCTCAGATCGCGCGAGACGATCCGCAGGATCAGGGCCGTGAGATCGCCGAGCTGCGCCTTGCATCCGAGGCATTGCCGCGAAAGATAGTTGTAGATCACGACCGCCGGTATGGCGGCGACGAGGCCGAGCGCCGTGGCGAGAAGAGCCTCTGCGATACCGGGAGCCACCACGGCGAGGCTGGTCGCCCTGGTGGCCGCGATGCCGGTGAACGAGGTCATGATACCCCAGACCGTACCGAACAGACCGATGAAGGGGGCGGTTGCGCCGATGGTTGCCAGCACGCCGGTGCCGCGCAGGAGACGCCGCCCCTCGGCGGCTTCGAGCCTTTCGAGATGCAGCATGATCCGCTCCTTCAGACCGTCGCGGTCGTCCAGAGCATCGATCGATCTGGCCCATTCGCTTGCGGCCGCAAGAAGGAGTGGTCTTACGATTCCCTCCTCCGGGCAGAGATCCTGGGCCGACTGCAGGGAGGATGCCTCTTCGATCCGCCGCTCCGCCACCCCCAGACGCGCGGCAACGCGGCGCAGTTCGATCGTTTTTGCGACGAATACCGCCCAGCTCAGAAGAGCTGCCGCGATGAGCAGCAGCATGACCAGACGCACGACCGGACCGGCGCCGAGGAACATCTCCCACGGTGTGAAAGGAAGCGAGGCGAGGTCGCTGGCGGGCACGGCCATGAGGCACTCCTTCGATACGGTTCGATCGTCGGGACCCTTTCGGGGCGCTGCGATCGGGGCGGTTTGACGACGCCCGTCATCGCGGTCGGCACGGGCGTCGGGCATCGGGCGTCGGGCGGTCGCGCATTCGGGAAAGGCGCGTGTTACCGGCATGTAATCCGGCACCTCCTCCCTGTTAATCAGATTCATTCTCAATTACAAGAAAGCGATCGCCTGAAACGCAATCTCTTGGGGAGGGTCGAAATCATGCTCGTTCACATTCCGGGTGTCCTGACCCGGGAAGAACTCGAATTCTGTCTGGAAACCCTCGAGCGGGCGGCATGGCGCGACGGTCGGGCGACGGCAGGACAGCAATCCGCCAAGGCGAAGAACAATCTGCAGATCCCCCAGGATTCCGAGGAATCCCGGGTGCTGGGCGAGGTCGTGCTCCAGGCGCTCGGGCGCAATCCCGTTTTCAACAGCGCAGCCCTGCCGCTGAGGGTCTATCCACCGCTTTTCAACCGCTACGATACGGGGATGGCGTTCGGCGCGCATGTGGATAATGCGATCAGACCGATCCCCGATACGGGATTCCGGATCCGGACCGACGTCTCATCGACGCTTTTCCTGACAGGTCCCGAATCCTACGATGGCGGCGAACTCGTCATTCAGGACACCTATGGGGAACAGCGCGTCCGGTTGCCGGCGGGCGATATGGTCGTTTATCCCGCGACGAGCCTGCACCGGGTCAGCCCCGTCACGCGCGGAAGCCGATGGGCGTCGTTCTTCTGGAGCCAGTCCATGGTGAGAGACGACACGAAACGCGCTTTGCTCTACGATTTCGATCGATCGATCATCGAGACGCGCAAGGCATTGCCGGACGATCATCCGGCTGTTCTGGGCCTGACATCCACCTATCACAATCTTCTGCGCCAGTGGGCCGAACTCTGAACGCATCGTCCCGGTGATGCCTGTTCCGACGCGCTCCCTCCCGACCCGGGGCAGGGATATCGTCCGGACAGTGATATCGTTCGGACAGTGATATCGTCAGGGCAGGAATGGCGTCAGGTCGGACAAGCTGCATTGCCGGGCTGGCCGGACACGGGGCTGCGCGATAAACCCGATGCATCGCCCCCGATGACGGACTCCTTTCGTTCATGCCAGATCCCGTCCTGCCAGAGCCTGTTTTGCCAGATCCTGTCCTGCCAGAACCTGCGCCCCATATACGGCACGCCAGGCTTTTTCTCGCCCTGATCGTCCCCGCTATCGCGGTGCTGGTGCCCATGCCGTTTCTCTACGGATCGGAACGCGCGGTTTGCGGCGTGCCTGTCGCGCTGGTCTGGCTGTTCTGCTGTATCCCCCTGACGACGCTGTGTCTGTATCTCGCCGAACGCCTGTCGGGCGGGAACGCGTGAGGGCAGTCTTCTTTCTGATCGTGATCGCCTTCGCCATCGGTCTCGCGCTTTTTGCCGGGCGGCAGGTGCAGAAAGGCGACCCGCGCGCCTTTTTCGTCGCGCGGGGCCGTTTCGGGGCCTTGCTCTTCTTCTTCGTCTTCGTCGGAGAAACCTATTCCATAGGCTCGATGCTGGGATTTCCCGGGGGAATTGCGGCACAGGGGCGCGTGGATGTGGCGCTCTGGTTCACGGCCTATATCCTGCTCGCCTTTCCGATCGGGTATCTTCTCTATCCCCGCCTGTGGCGGCTCGGGCAGGAATGCGGTGCCATCACCCTGCCGGATCTGCTCGGGCGCTATCATGGTTCGGTTCTGCTCGAGCGGATGTCGGGGGCGCTCCTGCTGGGGCTCATGCTGCCTCTCGGGACGATGCAGTTCATCGGCCTGACCGATGCCCTGTCCCGGCTCGGTCTTCCGTTGCCTCCCTTTCTTCTCGCGCTGCTCTCCGCCGGTGTCGCTCTGGTTTTCGTCATGGGTGCCGGGATGCGCGGGGCGGCAATGACCGCCATGCTGAAGGACGGTCTGGTGGTTCTGATCATTCTGGGTGTGGCTCTGGCGGCCATGCTGCACTGGACGGGTCATGTGCCGGGCCATATCCCGGGCCAGGCAATCACGGGAGGCGAGCAACGGACGGCGCTGTTCCGCTTCCGGCAGGCGCCTCATCCCGTTCCCTCCTGCATCGCGATCCTGACGATCATTCTCGTCCAGGCACCCGGGTTCTGTATCGCCCCCCAGACCGTTGCCGCCCTGTTCTCTGCGCGCGATCCGCATACGATCCGCCGCGCCCAGATCTGGATGCCGCTCTATCTGCTCCTTTTCCCGTTTCTCCTCGTCATCGCCATGTTCGGTCTGGCCCATCCGTCCGCCATGCAGCGCCCCGATCAGGTCTTTCTCACCGTAGCGACGCGGCTTCTGCCGGACTGGGCGGTCGGTCTGGTTCTCGGAGGGGTGGCGCTGACGGCTCTCGTATGGCTCGGCGGAGTCTGCCTCAGTCTCGGGGCCATCGTGGCCCGCAATATCCTGCCGGACGTGCCGCAGGAGCGGCAGAGAAGGACGGGCCTTGTCGTGATCGTTCTCTATCTCGTCCTGTCGGTCCTGACATCGCTGTCGCCGGGTCTGCTGATCGTGACGCTCAACAGGCTTTTCTATGTCGGGCTCATCCAGCTTCTCCCTGCGACATTGCTCTGCGTTATGGGGAGGCGGACGGCGTCATTGCCGATCCTGTGCGGGATCGGTGCCGGTATTCTGGGTGGACTCGCCCTTTCCTTCGCACCCATGGCGCTGGGGGGCGTGACACCTGCCTTGCCGGCCCTGATGGCGAATGTTCTCGTGCTCGTCGCGATCATGAAAACCGCCTCCCGTGCATGACACGCGCAACCCATCTGCGCATCCTGCAGGCGGTGACATAAAATATAACATTTGGCCATAATCGGAACATTCGACCCTGCGTCTGTGTCTGAAGGGTGTTTTTTGGCGAAATTACAGGCATACCACTGATAATTTTGCCTGTTTTCCATATTTCCCGCCCGGAAACGCTGGGTCGCGCCATTCCGGATCTGTCAGATCCTACATATTAGGTCACGAATATCACTCTCGAGAGTGTGATTTTACGCAGAATGGCTGTTACGGTTAAGACGGACGGGCACACAGGGTGTTTTCCCGGCATTCAGTATGGGGCCCATTATGGATCATTCATTCGAACACGCAGCACAGAGCAGCCATGCTGATGGCGCTGCGTCCCAGTCTTCCGCAGCACGGCCCAAGCTGGACCGCATCTTCAACGATCCCGACGGGGTCGTGGAAGACGGTGTGCGCGGCGCATTGCTTGCTCATCCCGATATCATCGTCGAGACGGCCAATCCGCGCGTCGTCAAGCGCGCCAGGACCACGGGCCGCCGCAAGGTCGGCGTGATCACGGGTGGCGGTTCGGGTCACGAGCCTGCCTTCCTCGGCTATGTCGGCACGGGCCTGCTGGATTCGGTTGCCATCGGCGAGATTTTCTCCTCCCCCACGGCGGTGAGCTTCCTCGACGCCATGAAGGAAGCCGATACCGGCGCTGGCGTCGCCTGTCTCTTCGGCAATTATGCCGGTGACACGATGAATGTCCGCATGGCAGCGCGGGATGCGCAGCAGGCCGGGATCAAGGTCGAGACGGTCGTCGCGACCGACGACGTGGCCTCCGCTCCGGCCAGCGAAGCCGAGCGTCGCCGCGGTGTTGCCGGCGAGATCCTGATGTGGAAGGCCGCCGGCGCCCGCGCCGAGGAAGGCGCTTCGCTGGATGAGGTCATTGCCGTGGCCCGCAAGGCCATTGCCAATACCCGCTCCATCGGTGTCGGCCTCACGCCCTGCACGATCGTCGCCAACGGCCACCCGAATTTCTCGATCGAGCTCGGCACCATGGAAGTCGGTATCGGCCATCATGGCGAGCCCGGCGTCTCCGTCCAGGAACTGGGCCGCTCGCGCGATATCGCCAGGCTGATGCTCGAGCACATCCTGCCCGACCTGCCTTTCACCAGAGGCGATCGCGTGACGGTGCTGCTCTCGGGTCTGGGCGCTACCCCGGTCATCGAGCTCTATGTGCTTTACGCCGATGTGGCCGATCTCCTGAAGGAGAAGGGCATCGAGGTGGCGCATCGCTTCGTCGGCAATCTCTTCACCTCGCTCGAGATGAAGGGCGCCACGCTCACCGTCATGAAGACCGACGAGGAGCTGGACCGCCTGATGGCCGCGCCCGCCGAGTCCATCGGTCTGGTGCGTGTCGGTGCCGGTGCGGCACAGGCGCAGGCTGCTGAAGCCCCCACCGCCACAGCCGAACCGGTCGAGGCGCTGGTCAAGACCGCAACGGGCGAGAAATACGTGCCCAAGGGCGGTATTCCCGTTGCCGAAACCACGAAGGTCGTTCCGGCTCTGGTCGATGCGATCGTCAAGGCGCGCGACTGGCTGAGCGAGATCGATGGCAAGATCGGCGATGGCGATCACGGCATCAACATGGCCAAGGGCTTCGCCCGCTGCGGCGAAGCGCTGGGCGCCAATCCGCCGGTCATGGAAAAGGGTCTCGACGCCCTGTCCGACTCGCTGATGGCCGGCATCGGCGGCTCGATGGGTCCGCTTTACGGCCGCTTCTTCGAAGGCATGGCGATCCCGCTGCGCAATGTCGAGTTCCTCGACGGCAAGCTCTTCGCCCAGATGCTCGACGGGGCGCTGGCCGGGATCAACAGCCTCGGCAATGCCCGCGTGGGTGACAAGACCCTCGTCGATACGCTGCAGCCGGCTGTGGAACAGTTTCACAAGGCTCTGGATGACGGGAAGTCGTTCGAGCAGGCTCTGGTTGCCATGTCGGAAGCGGCTGAACGCGGTCGCGACTCCACGGTCGATCTGGTGGCCCGTATCGGTCGCGCCAGTCGGCTGGGCGAGCGTTCGCGCGGCGTGCTCGATGCCGGTGCAACCTCCTGCTGCCTGATCCTCCAGACCATTGCGAAAGAACTTGAGGCCCCGGCGCGCAAACATAACGCCTGATCCGCCTCAATCCTGAAAGACAAGATCATGAACAAAGTCGTCACACCCGATCTGGACGCCCTGCAGAAAGAAGCAGCCAGCGTCAACCTGCCGGAAAAAATGATGGCCGTCGTCGCCTACGAGCCCGGCGATTATCGCTGGGAAGAGGTGGACGTGCCCCGCGCCGGTCCCGATGACATCATCATCGAGGTCGAAACCGTCGGCATCTGCGCCGGTGACATCAAGTGCTTCCTGGGCGCACCCTCCTTCTGGGGCGACAAGGAGCAGCCCCGCTACGTCAAGCCCCCGATGATCCCGGGCCACGAGTTCATCGGCCGCGCCGTCGAGATCGGCGAGAACCTGCGCGGGCAGTACAAGGTGGGCGATCGTCTGATCAGCGAGCAGATCGTCCCCTGCGACGAGTGCCGCTACTGCAAGGGCGGTCAGTACTGGATGTGCGAGCGTCACGACCTGTACGGCTTCCAGAACAACACGAACGGCGCCATGGCGAAGTACATGCGCTTCCCCAAGACGTCGCGCACCCATCGCGTGCCGGAGGACATGCCCGCCGAGGCGGCAGCCCTGATCGAGCCCTATGCCTGCTCTGTTCACGCCGTGAACCGTGCGAACATCCAGCTCGACGACGTGGTGGTTCTGGCCGGTGCGGGTACGCTGGGTCTGGGCATGGTGGGCGCTGCCCGCCTGAAGAACCCGAGCAAGCTGATCGTGCTCGATACCAAGCAGGACCGTCTGGATCTGGCCAGGAAGTTCGGCGCGGACATCGTGATGAACCCGCTGGAAGAGGACGTGGTTGCCAAGGTCAAGGAACTGACCGGCGGCTATGGCTGCGACGTCTATATCGAGGCGACCGGTCATCCCTCCAGCGTCCGTCAGGGCCTGCACATGATCCGCAAGCTCGGCCGCTTCGTCGAGTTCAGCGTGTTCGGCGATGAAGTGACCTGCGACTGGTCCATCATCTCCGACCGCAAGGAACTCGACGTGCTCGGCGCGCATCTGGGTCCGTATTGCTATCCCTTCACCATCGCCGCCATTGCGGACGGGCGTCTCCCGGTCGAGGGCGTGGTGACCCATTCCCTGCCGCTGGACAAGTGGAAGGAAGGGTTCGACCTGATGAAGAAGGGCGACAAGTCCATCAAGACGGTTCTGATCCCGTAAGACGATCGCGTCAGGGACGCGCCCACCCGGAGGCAGTTCCGGTGGGTGAAAAGGAAAAGGCGGTCCCGGAAGGGGCCGCCTTTTTTCGTCCTGTCTCGCGGGAGTCGTCCGCTGCGCGTAACGGTCAAATTGTTTCTCCGGGCCGGACCGGCTGGCAGATGTCCGAAAACAGCCACAAAAGAACGGTCGTTCCCGGAGGATGGTCGCCGCCCCGGAGAGACGTTCCGCCCCGGAACCGGCAGGCGCCTCGGCAAGGGCGCCTCGACAAGGGCGCCTCGACAAGGGCGCGTCGGCCGGGGGAGGGCATCAGCAGAGGGGGGGGGCGTCTGCAAGGGGCGCGTGCGGCAGGAGAGGGAGGCGCAAGAACACGAATGGCGATGTGGATGACGAAACGGGCGGCAGCTCGTGCAGGCGGGAAGGGCTCACCCGGTGCGGAAAGGGCAGAGGGGTATCGCGGCGCGCACAAGCGCGCACTGCTCGGCTGTCTGCTGCTTTCGTGGCTCCTGTTTCCTGTCACGGCCTTGGCGGATGCGCCTGCGGCAATGGTCGGACTGGGCAGGCTCGCCGGGCGCGGGGTGATCCTGCATCTTCAGCATACCGGTGAGACCCTGACGATGCTGACCGCCCCTCCTGCCGGATGGAAAAAGGGCACCGGGAGCGTCGGGATCGCCACTCTGGGGGCCGATATGGACTGGGAACGTCTGGCCGATGCGCGTGGCGTCAGCACCCATATCGTGCTGGCCAGCGGCTACGGTTCGCCGACCAGCCGGAAATTCGGCGATTTTCTGACCCCGAGCCAGGCGACCTATGGCGGGACAGGCAATGTCGTGATCCATCTCGTCTCGGCCTATGTCGAGCGGGCAATGCTCTACGATCGCGTCAATATCGCTGCGGGGCGGATGACATTTCTTTCGGATTTCTCTGCCAACCCGCTTTACTGCAATTTCATGAATGCGGCGTTTTGCGGCAATCCCCGGGCTGCGAGCGACAACACCGCCCATGCTGCATTTCCCACGGCGAGCTGGGCAGCGCGCATCCGCGTGCAGCTTCTCGAGGCCCTCATCCTGCAATCGGGTGTCTATTTTACCCAGACCAGACATCAATATGCCCTCTCGCAGATGCGCAGCGGCTTCAAGTTCAACGGAGCGACGATCGATGGCGAAGCGATCCCGCTCGAACTGGCCTGGGCGCCGCGCCTCGGTCGGGGGGGGAAACTGCCCGGGCATTACAAGATCGGTTTCGTCTGGGATACGGCCAGTCACGACAGCCTCTTCGAGGACAGGGAAGGAAAACTGATCGCGGTGACCGGCGCGCCGCCGCGGCGCTTTCACGGTGCATGGTCGGCATGGTTCCTGATCGATCAGCGTCTGATGCGTTTTCCGGGGCATGGTCCCGATGCCGGCATCACGTTTCTCGGGGTCGCTTACTTCAACACGCCACGCTCGCAATTACGACAGGCCCAGTACTCCGCAGGACTCGTCGTTCTCGGGGCATTCTCGGGACGCCCCCTCGATTCCTTTGCGATCAACATCGCCTATACGCGGATCGCCACCCCTCTGCGCCGCGCCCAGAAGCGGCTCCGGAGAATCGCGGCAAACGCCGGACCGGCAGATGCATGGCCGAAGCCTGTCACAGGATCGCCCCGGAGCGATGCGGCAATCGTGGAGGCATTCTACCAGTTTCACCTGATGCGCGGGGTGAGCATAGCGCCCGATCTGCAATTCTATCTGTATCCCGATGGACGAAAAAGCCTCGGGAAGCAGCTCATGATGGGCGTGAAGACCCATGTCGAGTTCATCTGAATGCGATGCCCGGCCCCGCCGGTCCGTCATGAAGTATGTGACAAAATTGTCACTTATGGTGTCGCGTTGAGAAAGATTTTAAGAATCGTTTGCATCTATGTGTCACCTGACGGTAACTCGCCTTCGGAGGTCGGGCAGTAATGTGACGTATAGCAGGTTCGGGTCAGACACCGCGAAGGGTTTCCCGGATTGTTTCATAATATATCACGACCTGATCCGGCTTCCGAATGAGAATAAAAACGTCGATCGGTGAGTCCAATGCCTGAAGAAACGCTGTTCCGCTCCTTGAAGCTCGCAGGAAACTCCGGAGAGACTTGCGATGTCTCCGGCGCCGCCCGGAAACGGAAACGGTTATTGTTTCTTGCCATGAGCGCCGGAATGGGTGCCGGAGCCGTTTGCAGCAGCATCGAGGATGCCGAGGCGAAAGAGAGCGATGCGAGCACTCCGGTGAGTGCCTCAATGGATATGTCGGACAGCACGGAGATGCAGCTCCCTGCCGTGCGGATCCATGGTCGCGAGCAGGTCAACACCCTCAATACGAATACGACGCGTCTCGATATCGGACGCATGCCCGATACCGTGCGCGAAACGCCTCAGACGATCACCGTCGTTCCGGAAAAGATCATCGAACAGCAGAGAATCTTCACCCTCGATCAGGCATTGGCCAACGTGCCTGGCATCACGATGTCTGCCGGTGAAGGCAATGGCGGCATGAACGGGAACCAGTTCCGCATAAGGGGGCAGCAGGCGCGAGGCGACATCTACGAGGACGGTCTGCGCGATTTCGGCAATTATGTGCGCGATGTCTACAACACCCAGAGCGTGGAAGTCGTGAAAGGTCCGTCCGGCGAGTATTTCGGCGCTGGAAATGTCGGCGGGGTCATCAACCAGACCCTCAAGAAAGCGCATGAGGGCAACGTCGTCTCCGCCGATCAGTCTTTCGGGAGTGGAATGCTCTATCGCGGCACGGCCGATGCGAATTATCAGATCGGCGCGCATACGGCCCTGCGGGTCAATGGCATGTACAACAAGCAGATGATTGCAGACCGGAACAACGTTCGCACGGACCGTTACGGTGCCGCCGCCGATCTCGGTTTCGGACTTGGAACGAAAACGACCTGGCATCTGAACTATCAGTGGCTCGGCAGTCGCGGTCGCCCCGATTACGGCGTCTCGATGATCAGAACGGGCGATGTCTATCGTCCGATCACGGAATACGGCCTGCCGCGCAGCACGAATTATTCGCGCAATTTCGATCGCGACCGCGGCAACGTGCATATGGTGACCTCGAAATTCTCGTCACAGATCGCGCGCTGGCTCACTTTGTCGAACAGCACGCGCTATTCCCATTATACCCGCAATTTCGCGGCCACGACCCCGTCTGCATGCAGCGGCGCCTGTGCGGCTGCCTTCCTTGCCGGGGGTAATCCGACCCTTCCCTACGGGGCCGGCGGAGGTATGGCCTACGATCAGGCCGGCTGGGGCGTACAGAACGTTTCCATGGGACATTCGAAATTCAGAACCGGATTTCTGCGGCACGATATCCGTGCCGGTGTCGATATCAACTATACCAAGGACAACAGGGCTTACGGCTCCTATCTGAACCGCTCGAACTCCCAGTCCATACGAACGCCGCAATTCGAATATCCCGGCACCGAAATCGTCTACCCGGCAAGCGGGATGCGAACGGGCGATTTTCGTGATCTCGGGCTGTTCCTGGCGGACAAGATCCATCTGACACGCCAGCTCTCTGTCTATGGCACGGTGCGCTGGGACGATTATGCGGCGAGCTACTGGAGCGCCGCGGCAGCCGGAGCGGGAACCCAGAGACAGAACTCCAACCGCTTCAGCCCCTCGGCGAGCCTGATGTACGAGCCGCTCGAGAACACGACCTTCTATTTCACGTTCTCGCAATCCTACAAGCCGGTCGGCACCGATGTCTCTTCGCTCACCATGGGCAGATCGGATATCGGAGACGTTCCCGTCAACGGGCGCGATCTGAAGCCGCAGCGCAGCGATCTCTACGAGCTTGGAGGCAAGGCGGATTTTCTCGACAAGCGTCTTGGCGTGACGGCAGCCATATTCCAGATCGAGCAGAACAATTCCTTCACCTATGACGATGACGGCAATATTCTCGTGGGGTTCCAGGATGCCGGGTCCGGGCGCCGTATCCGCGGGCTGGAAGTCAGCGCCTCGGGCCAGATCACGCGGGACTGGGAAATCTACGGTTCGTACGCCTATATGGGCGGCAAGGTGACGAACAGCCGAAACTATCAGGACAGAAAGGCGCCCCAGCTTCCCGATAACAGTCTCTCGGTCTGGAGCACCTACGATCTTTCCCGTCTCGTTCTCAAACCACAGCAGGGATCGCTGAAGGCGGGCGGCGGTGTGCAATATGCATCGGGATACTGGGCCAATGAGGCAAACACCGGCCGAATGCCCGCAAACATTTCCGTCAATGCAATGCTGTCCTACGATTATGCCCGCTACCATATGCAGTTCAACGCCAACAATCTCACGAACCATCTGAATTACGGATCGGCGTTCTCGACAGGGCGCGCGGTTCCGACCTCCGGGCGTACGTTCCTCGGCTCGATCGGAGTCAGATTCTGAGCCCTGCATTCACAGATGCGCGTCTGCAAGCGACGCTCTATCTTGCCCAATGGCATCTAGAGAATGGCTCTCCGCGCGAGGCGTTTACGTTTTTTCACGCCGCTGCGCGCGGGGGGCATCCTGCAGCCGTCAATATGCTCGGTCGCGCCTATGAACGTGGCTGGGGGGTGAAGCGCAATGCTGCGAAAGCCGCGAAATTATTCCAGCGTGCAGCAGAAGCAGGAGATGCCTGGGCCAGATTCAACCTCGCGGATCTCTTCTATCTCGGTGACGGGGTCGATCCCGACCGCGCGCGGGCCTGCGCGCTCTATGCGGAAGCGGCCCGGGGCGGCATCCTTCCGGCACTCAACATGCTGGGTATCCTGCATGAGGAGGGATACGGGTCTCATGCGCCCGATCCGGTGGCGGCAAGGCTGTTCTATCGTGCGGCTGCCCGGCAGGGCGACGGAAACGCAAAGAGGAATCTGATGCGACTGGAGGCTTCATGTGCCGACGCCCGCGAGGAGGCGTTCGGCACATGTGCGAGGGCCGCGGTCTAGTTGACCGAGGCCTCCTTGCGTTCTCCCATGGCGAAAGCTTTCATGATCGACTCGGCGAGCAGCTTGGCTGCCTTCGGCGTGAGTCTGAGGTGAGCGGTCGGCGCGACGACAATCTCGTTTCCATGCGGCCGCTCGGCGGCGAGCGTCACGGTGATGATTCCTCCGACATGACCGTAAACGGGAACGTTGTCGGCGAATATGATGGGGGCGGATTCTGCATTCAGTGAAGCGATACCCTGGGCGATCTGTTCCAAGATCTTGTTCGACGTATTGTCTGCCATGTGCAGAGAGCCCTGTTTTGATGAAGAAAATCCAGACTCGGAGAGCTGGTCAGGTGGATGTTACAATGAGCCTGCCCTCTCAAGTTCTGCGGAGCAGTGTTTGATTGCAAGGATGGTTCTCATTGTCTTGTCCCGAGTCATTACGGGAAAACGGCAGGTGATTACAAGGGGGTGTTACATGAGGTGGGACTGATATGATTTGTCTGCATAAAATTTAATTATAATATCTTTTCATGAATAATGATCATATATTTCGTAGTTGTGTATGTTTTCTCAATAGAGCGCATAAGACTGATCTCCTCTCATCACAAGAATATCGCGCTTTTAGCTGTCCGGGGGGCGTGAAGAGGCGCTCTGTGACTGTCCTTCGCTTCCTCCGAAGCTGCGCGTTAAAGCCTTTTTCCGGTCTCTGCCGAAGACTTTACATAGTATGTAACGCATATTGACGCTTGGGTTTCCCGGGAGACTTCCGGTGCGCTCTTGCGGGCAGGTCACTCAGCCAATGAAATTGCATTTCCGGCAGATGCGATGTCCGCATCGCTGGAAATCCGTCTCAGATGAGCTGTTCCGGTCCCGAGGCGACCGGGCTTTGCGTATCTCCGGAACACAGAATGGCGCTGTTTTCCTTCAGGATAATCGCAAGAGTCAGATCGGCTCGCACCTTGCCGCTCGGCGTACGGGCGACGAAGCCCTTGCGGATCAGGAAATAGGCAAATTCATCGATCCTGTAGCTGCGCATCACGGTCTGGAGGATGCTGCGGAGACGCGAGGGATCGACCGCGCCATGCTGTTCCACGATGAGGCTCGGGACGGGATTTTCCGGTCCTGTCGGCGGGGCGACGACGCATAGCGCCCCATCGAACGCCTGGCCGAGCGAAAGCGCAATGTCGTTGGTGTAATAGATGCTGCCACGCAGCTCGAATCGCTCGCTCAGCCTGCCGACCACAAAAAGTTCGCCTTGGTGGATGAAGCCCGAATCCTGACTCCTGAGATAGCGTCGGCCGTCTTTCTCCACGAAGCTGCGCGCGTTTCGCAATGCGTTGCCGAGATAGCCGATGCTGACGCTCGGGCCGGAAATCCAGATTTCGCCCACGGTATCGTCGGGCAGAAATGCGCCGGTATCCGGGTCTGCAATATGGACGCTCTGTTCCTCGCGGGCCGTTCCGCAGCTGGCGAGAACGGTCACATTGCCCGGCTCGATTTTTTCACCGGTCCTGACTGCCCGGCCGAGTCCCAGCGCCGCACGGTCGAAACATGCGAGCCCGACGCCACGTCCCTTGACGCCCGACGTCACGAGCAGTGCGTTCTCTGCCAGGCCGTAACAGGAATAAAAGGCTTCCGGTCGGAAACCCTGCGCGGCGTAGCGGGTCGCGAACGAGGATAAGGTGTCTGCCGAGATGGTTTCCGAGCCATTGAACGCGATGGTCCAGCGCGACAGATCCCATGCGGATGACACGTCGCTCCCTGCAAGCCGCGCACAGTAACGATAGGCGAAATCCGGCCCGCCCGAGATCGTGACACCATATCGGCTGATAGCCTCGAGCCAGCGCGCAGGGCGCTCGATGAATTTCTCCGGAGCCATGAAATAGAAGGGATTTCCGGCCGCGAGCGCGGGCAGCACGGCGCCCACAAGTCCCATGTCGTGGGTGAAGGGAAGCCAGCTCAGTCCGGTATCGTGATCCTGATACCGGAACGACAGAAGCTGGGCATGGATATTGTAACAGATATTCCTGTGAGTCAGACAGACGCCCTTGGGACTTTCGGTCGAGCCGGAGCTGTACTGGACCAGCGCCAGTGTTTCTGGCCCGCATGCAACGGGAGTGGAGAGGGGCGATCTGGCGTTACGCGCGGCCTCCATGGGGATCCATCTGATCCTGTCTTGCGATGTCGGATCCGGTTCATGGAACAGGCGCAACGTCTCGCGCAGGCCGATAACCCCCTGGGCCTCGCTGTCGCGAAGAAGGAAGGTGAACCGTTCCCGCGCACCGATGGATGTCGGATAGGCACCGGAGACAGGCACCAGACCTGCGTAAAGACAGGCAAAGAAGGCGACGATGTAGTCGAGACCGTTTTCGAACAGAAGCAGCACCCGGGCGCCGGAAGGCAGGGTTCGCGACAGATGGGCGGCCACCAGACCGGCCTCGTCATGCAGCCGGGCGGCGCTGAGCGATGCGGTGACCGTTGCGCCATCGCCGAGGAACAGGAAGATCGGCTGCTCGCCTCTCGTAAGACGCCGGAACGTCACGAGATCGATAAGCGTTCTTTCTTTCCAGGCGTCGCGCCCGACAAGTGCCTGTTCTTCTTCATACATGGAGCGGTTATCCGTTTCAGGACCCGACCGGAGTCGCGTCGTCGGAGCGGTGCGGATCCGACAGGTCCCGGTCGTCGGGATGCGTTCCGCCGAGCGCGGCATGTACCCGGTCGCACATCGCCGTCACGTAATCGGCCGTGATCAGTCGCGTGCACTCGAAATGCCGCGGCGTGCCCTCATGGCGGGGGCAGAACAGGGGATTGTCGTGCTGGAAAGGGACGCGGATATCGTGCCAGCAACTGTTGCAGACATGCGGGTTGAAAACGCGATACGGCGTTTCGAACTCGTTGAGCGGGTGGGTGAACCCGCTGATCATGACGACCGGCGTGCCCGTTGCCCATGCGAGCCAGGAGAGTCCCGATGACAGGCCGATGAAGAAGGCTGCGTGACGGATCCAGTAGGCGCGTTCTGCAAGAGGGCGCTCACCGGTTTCGTCGCGTGCGCCGTGCGGAATATAATTCCAGTGGTTGCGATGGCCGGCAATGGCCTGACGATCGATGCACACCACGTCGTAACCGAGCCGGTTGAGATGCCGGATCACTTCCGACCAGCCATGAGGATTGTTCCAGTATTTGCACTGGCTGGATGCCTGGGTTGCGATCGCGACATAAGGGCGGTCGAGCGGCGCTGTAGCGATCGGCCATTGCACGATACGGGGCGGTTTCTCGTTTATCCCGAGACCGAGAATATGAGCAGCCGTATGATGGAGGCCGACGAGCCGGAAATCGGAAGGCTGCCAGTCGGCATTCTCGTCCGTGAAAAACAGTCCCATGTAATAGGTGGCATAGGTCCGGTGCTTGAACGTTTCGTACTCGTCGAAGGTACAGCAGCGGATCCGGGGATAGACCCCGGCGAAAAGCTTGCAGGCGGCCTCGCTCATGATGACGGCCAGATGGCAGTCGTGTTTTTCCTGGAATTGCGCGGCATAGGAAAACCACGCAATGGCATCGCCGAGCGTGCCGCCCGGAAAAGCGATAGCGACATCGCGATCGCGGCAGTCGAGCGTGTGGTCGAGAACGATCTCGCCGGTATCGTTGTCGCGGATCTCCACCCGCGTGGGGATGAAATATTTCTTCGATCCGAGAATGGTGCAGGGGCCGGCATCGGCGGCGTAAAGGCAGACCTTGCGTTCGATGTCGGTCAGGGTCACGTGCCAGCGCCCCTCCGGCAGGAGGACGCGCGCGCCGTTATTGAAGTCGAACGCGATGCCTCTGGCGGCAGCCTGTGTCGGAACTTCCGGCGGGAGCGGAAAATTCCCGCGCGTTGCAGGCAAGGGAGGAGACGAGGCCGCGAAGGCGCCCGTCGAATCCTGCGCCGTATCGACCGCGCCGCTCCGGGCCGCATCACCGGTGCCTGCGCCGCCGGATTGCGCGCGTGGCGTGGCTTCCTCGCTTCCGGGTGCGGGTGCGCTGAAATTGAGGATCGAATCGATTATGGAGTCGATGTCGCTCATTTCAGCACGCTATTCCCTGCCCGGCGAGCAATTCTTCGATGACCTGTTCCACATGCGCCGAGGAGATCATTTTCGTACATTCGAAATCCCGCTCGGTGTTCGCGTGGCGAGGGCACCAGAAATAATTCTGCCGCTCGAATTCGATCGTGACATCGTTCGAGCATCCGTTGCAGACATTGCGGTTGATCACCCGATACGGCGTCTCGAATTCGTTGAACGGTTCGGTGAATCCGCTGATCATGACCACCGGGCAGCCTGCGGCCCAGGCGAGCCAGGACAATCCGCTCGAAAGCCCGATGAAGAAAGCCGCATGTTTCAGCCAGCGTGCCCGCTCGCTGAGGGGGAGGGAGCCGGTCATGTCCTCGGCGCCGTGCGGGATATGATGCCAGATCGTGCCGTTTCCCTGCACACGGTCGCGGTCGATACAGACGACGCGAAAACCGCGTTTTTTCAGGTACGGAATGATTTCCGCCCAGCCGAAGGGGTTGTTCCAGTATTTGTTGTGACCTGTTGCCTGTGTGGCGATACAGACATAAGGCTCCTCCATGGGAGGACCGCCTGGAGCGATCGCGATGGAGGGGCGCCGGTCTTTGGGAGGAAGCCCGAGAATATAGGCGCCTGAGACGCCAAGTCCCACCTGGCGATAATCGGTTGGCTGATGGTCGCGATTCGTGTCGTTGAAGAAGATCAGGACCTTGTACCGCGCGTAATAATCCTCTTCCAGACACGACACGTCGTCGGTGATCGTGATCGCCTCGTTGCAGCCTGCGAAGAGCGCCGCCATGCCGGGGCGTACGAGGCACAGAACATGACACCCGTGAAGCGCAGCGAAGGCCTCGACATGACCCATCCAGGCGAGGTGATCGCCGATACCGCCGAGATGCATGTCGATCAGAACGGTATGTCCGCGCAATGCCATGTCGTGGGCGAAGACCGTCTGTCCCTCGCGGGTTATTCTGAAACTGAAAGGGACATGATATTTCTTCGTGCTGCATACGAGACCGCCCTCGTTCGCGCCGGCGAAAATGACGGTCTGGGTCAGGCGATCCCTGAGCTCGATATGCCATTTCCCGGGGGGAAGACTGACGCGACACCCGTCCTGGAAGTCGTAGCGTATTCCTTCCGGGCCGATCTGGCTTGGCGTCTCGTTCATCGGCTCCTGCTCGCGATTCAGAGAGATAGGGACGCCCGGCCGGATTGCGACATGATCAGACCGTATACTTGCGCGAGCGCATTCCGCGTCTCGTCTATAGTATAGCGCCGCGCAGTCTTTTCCGCCTCGTCGAGCATCATGTCAATGCTCGGGTCGCCATGCTCGAACCCGAAGAGCAGCGAGGCGAGCCGATCGACGATCTCCTCGCATTGTTCGGGCGAGAACCAGTGACCGTTCCGGTGGGTGGCGTAATCCTTCCCGCCAGTGCCGTGAAACCCGACGAGCGCGCAACGTGACGCCATCGCCTCCAATGGGGTGAGCGGGGCAGCCTCCTGACGCGAAAGGGCAAGAAAGATCGTGGACCGCCCCATATGCTCGGCGACCTCGTGCTGGGGCATGTTCTCGAGATAGATCCAGGGGAAGCGCCGGGTTTCGGGATATTTGAGATGAAGCATGTTCATGATCAGATGCGCGAGCGCGGGATTTCCGTTCTGGAACGGCCATTTTTTCGGATTCGTGGCGATCCTGTTTTCCTTGGCGCGCGGATAGAACATTTGCGAGTCGATCGAGATCGGCACGACATGCACCTGGTCGAGGCCGAGAACGGTCGTGAGGGAGCGTGCGATTTCCTGTCCGGGCACGATGAAATGCGTGAACCCCATCCGGACGAGATCGGAGCGCTCGATGCCGTAGCTATAGAGATAATACTGGTTCTGACAGAACATGATTTTGGTGGCGCCGAGCGGCGTGCGCGCGAAATCGAGCAGCCAGTCGCGCATGACTTCGGGGAAGACGAGCACCGTTTCCTCGTCGACGGGAAACTGGTCGCAGACCCTGACATCGTCGCCCACATCGAGCCATGGCGGCGCACCAGCGGGCTGATAGACGGAAACGTCATAGCCCAGCGCCCCCAGCATCGAAGCGTGCTGATAAACGACCTTCACGCCGCCACTGACGGATCCCGGTACGAAGGGATTGAGGAAGACGATTTTCTTCATGTGCGTTGTCCGATCGGCAAGCACGCACAGAAGTCACCGGCGCACGTGGATGCGACGGTCTGTTCCGTCCCCGCCCGCAGCTCTGCCCGGTTTCCGGTCCTCTGCCACGATGTCTGCCCACGCTCCGGGCAGGGAGGGCAAATCGCGTTCCGCAAGGATGACAGGGATGATGGAAAACCCGGTTTTCCGCCTTCTCCAGTCGGGTTCCCGCCCTTCTCCCGTCCACCATGCGTGGAGAGACGTGCGGCAAATCCCGGGTTTCTGCCCCGCAGCATCAAAGATCCATCAAACATCGTTTGCCTGCGCTAATTCCCGGTTAAAGAAAGGAAAAGACATGATCGTGAACCATTTGTGAACATTGTGTCAGTTTGTAAAATTATAACGAAACGAGGGGCACAAAAGGTTAACGAACTATTAAAACAAAACTTTGTATTATATAAATAAAGTTTTCCGTAAATATAGTTTACGACATATTTCGTTCCATGTCGTTGACGTATATCGATAAAACGCCAAGCGCCAGAGCCTCTCTGTTGATCGCGGGTTCTTTCTGTTTTATTTGTGTTGTCAAGTTACAAACACACAACCGCATTCGAGATGCGTGGAGCAGCACCCAGGCGGTTCAAGGCCGATCTTGCGTTTCGGCTATACTGTCGCAATGCTGCGGCACATTCGAGAAATCGATTCCGGGGGAAATATACATGGCGATTACTTCGAGCGGCACCGCGAGTGGCGGCACGATCACCAGTAGCGGGGGGCAGTACTCGATCCTGAGCGGGGCGACCCTTGTCGTCGAAAACAGCCCTTATGTCGTCTCGGGCGCCATCGTTTCCGGGTTCGGTCAGGGGCCTGACAATTCCGGTGCCCTTCCGGGCCAGTCGGGCGGCACGAATTATCCCGCGCTTCTGCTCGCCTCCGCTGGCGGCGTCGCCTCCAACGCCCAGGTCGGGTTCGGCGGTGTTGTCATGGGGGCCAATGGTGGGCGCGTCGAGGGCGGCTATGCGACCGATAGCGGGTCCTTCGCCGCCGTGAACAGCGGAACGGTCAATAACGTGACCATCGGCTCGGATGGTGGTGTGCTCGCCAGTATGATGCCGGGTTATGGCGGCGCGGCAGGTCTCGTCACCAACGCGCATGTGCAGGCCGGAGGCTATGGACTGGCCGGAGGCGGCTTCACGATCAAGGGACAGGAATTCGCAGGGTCGGGGATCATCTCGGGAGGGACGTTCGATGTCGGCTCCACCGAGATTCTCGTCTCGGCGGGCACGGATATAGGCAGCCTGATCGGCGGCACGCAGGTCATCTCCTCTGCCGGGTATTCGCTGAGTTCCATTTTCAGCGCCGGAACGCAGTTGATCAGTGCCGGCGGTGTTGCAAGCGCCAACACGGCCTATGCAGGCGGGTCCATCCATGTCCTTTCCGGCGGCGTGTCCTATCGCACGACGGTCGGCTCGGGCGGCAGTGTCGAGGTCGCGGCTGGCGGTATGGTCAACGGTCTCACGCTCCAGGCTGCCGCGGCGGCAACAGCGCGCCCAGCGGCCGTGATCTCGAACGCGACGGTCAATGGCGGTGGAACGCTCACGATCGATTCCGGTGCAACCCTTGCTGGCGGAACCATTCAGGGGACGACCTCCGATGGCGGTGCGGCAGGTCTGCTGATCGTGCAATCGGGCGCGGTACTGAACGGTCTGAGCATCGGATGGAAGGGGCGTATCGACGTCGATACGCTCAGCTATACGTCCGGACAGTCGATCCGGTATGCGAATGGCCAGATCAGCATCGTCGACAGTCAGGGGAATGTTCTCTGGAGTGCGGGAGTCACGGGCTCCGGAAGCAATACGGCTGCGGATTATCACCTCGAGCAGGACGCCGACGGAAGCACGATCATCGTCTATGACAAATGCTTCCTGAAGGGGACCATGATCCGTACTCCCGGGGGCGAGCGCGCCGTCGAGGATATCAAGGTGGGCGACCATGTCTCGACTCTCGTCGATGGTGAGGTCGTCCAGCGTGAGGTCATCTGGGTCGGGCGCCGCTCCGCAACCGTAAGAGACTGGATGACGGATGACGAGGCCGGGTATCCCGTGCGGATCCGCAAGGGCGCGCTCGGAGACAACGTTCCCTACAAGGATCTTCTCGTCACGCCGGAGCATGCGATCTATCTCGATGGAGGGTTCGTGCCCGCACGTATGCTCGTGAACGGACGCAGCATCCTGTACGATCATAAGCAGACGCATTTCGATTATTTTCATATCGAGACGGATATCCATTCGATCCTCTGGTCGGATGGCGCCTTGAGCGAGAGCTATCTGGATACCGGAGACCGTACGGCATTTTCGCAGGACGGCCAGGTGGTCCGGCTGCTGAATGCCAAGGCGCAATGCTGGGAACAGGATGCTGCCGCACCTCTCAGGATCGCGCGCGATTTTGTCGAGCCGCTCTTTCGCAAGCTGGAAGCGCGCGCGGATATGCTCGCCTATGCTCCGGTCGAGCAGGACATCGAAGTCACGGAAGATCCCGATCTGCATCTTCTCGACGAGCGCGGGCGGGTCATTCGCCAGATGCGCGTGGTCGACCGGGCGCGTGTTTTCATGGTGCCGCCGGGAACGCGGGAAGTGCGGATCATGTCGCGCATCTCCCGTCCGGTCGATGTCGTGGGGCCGTTCCTCGACGACCGGCGTCATCTCGGCGTTCTGATCGCCGGGATCCAGATCTGGGAGGCAGAGGAAACGCATCGTCTCGAGGCTTATCTGACCGACGAGACGCTCGAGGGTTGGGCCGAGCCGGAGGGTGGGCGATCGCGCTGGACGGCTGGCGCGGCATGTCTGCCCCTGGATGGCGGCAACGCCGAAACGGTGCGTCTGCTCTCCATAGAGGTCATCGCGGGCGGTCCGTACAGGGTCGAGCGAGACTCCGAGAGGGCAGAAAGCGCTCTGGCGTCCTGACAGCGCCGGATAATCTCTTGCAGGGGGCGGTTTCGGGTAGATCGCGCTCCCTGCCGGACGGGGCCGTTCGGGAGGCATTGTTTGTGAAGCGAAAATCACAGGAATGTGAGGTTTGACCCCCTCCGGTTCGGGGTATCGACCCGATATGTGGTAAAACCATGGAAAACAACAGAAAAAATATATATTTATCAATCTATGAAAAAACTACTCAAGAAAAACGCATGAACTTCTAACAACAGGAATCATTGCGCATGGAAAATCTCTGTGTCAGGGAAGAATTGGTTAACACAAAATGAACGGAACGATGTGGCCGAGCGTCGCAGGGCCGTGCTTCTGGCGGGCGGAGCTTTTCCGTTTCTCAGGAGCGTCTGTCCGGTCGGGCCGCATGGTGACGTGTATCCCGGCAGGAGACTGAGACATGGCATTTGAATCGAGTGGTTTGGGATCGTCGGGCGCGACGATCTATCAGACAGCCGCGAATAGCTGGCGTGTGCTCAGCGGCGCGACCCTCACCGTCATGGGTGCGGGGACCTCCGTCGTCGGTGCCTATATCGAAGGGCTCGGCATGGGAGGAACGACCAACCCTGCAATGCTTCTGATGCGTGGCTCTTCTGTCGCTTCGGGAGCGACGGTCGTATCGGCGGGCGTCGTCATCGCGGCCGACGGCGCGACCGCAATCGGCGGAACCGCCTATGAGAGCGGTTCGTTCGCCGCCATCAATGACGGTGTCGTCAGTGGGGTGACGGTCGGCCCCGGAGGGGGCGTTCTCGCGAGCAAGATTCCCGAACAGGGCGGGGGTGACGGTCTCGTGCTGGATCCGCATGTCCTTGCGGGAGGCTATGGGCTGGCCGGTGGCGGCTTTACGATCAAGGGACAGTTCTTCATCGGCCCGGGCACCATCTCGGGCGGGACATTCGACGTCGGCTCCACAGAAGGGCTGGCGAGCGGCGGCACGGATATAGGCAGCATCATCGGGGGCACCCAGGTCGTTACCTATTCCGGTCATTCCATCAGTTCGATCTTCAGTGCGGGCACCCAGTTGCTGGGCGCCGGAGGATTTGCGGAATACAGCGTCGTTTCCGATGGAGGCCTGATCGAGGTTTCCGGGAGCGGCGCCATTTCCTACCGCGCCAGGGCCGGATCCGGAGGGAGCGTGCGGGTTCTCGAGAGCGGTCAGGCCCTGTACCTTCAGGTCCAGGCTGCGGCCGCGGCAACCGTCGAGGCAGGCGGCACGATGTCCAAGGCGATCATCGAGGGCGGCGGAACCATGACGGTCAATTCCGGAGCGACGCTGGCGAGTGCGACGATTTCCGGTATCGATGCCTCGGGATCGGGAACCGGAGGGCTGCTTATCGTCCAGTCGGGAGCGGTGCTGAGAAAACTGACCATCGGCTGGAAGGGGCGCATCGATGTCGATACGCTCAGCTACGACCAGACGCAGAAGATCGTTTACGGAGACAATACGATCAGCATCGTGGATCAGTACGGCGCGGTGTTGTGGAGCGCCGATGTCAAGGGAACGGACAGCAACGCAGCGAGCGATTATCACCTCGAACGCGATCCGGCCGATGGCAGCTCGATCATCGTCTACGACAAGTGCTTCCTGGCTGGGACGATGATCCGGACCGACCGGGGAGAGGTCAGGGTCGAGGATCTCGCGGTCGGCGATCGGGTGGTCGCCTGTGTCGATGGCGGGGAGGAATATCGCGAGATCCGCTGGATCGGCCATCGCTCCACGGTCGTCAGGTCCTGGCTCGAGGATGACGAGGCCGGATTCCCCGTGCGTATCCTGCGCAATGCGCTGGGCGACAATCTTCCGCACAAGGATCTGCTCGTTACCCCCGAACATGCGCTCTATCTCGAAGGCGCGTTCGTGCCTGCGCGCATGCTGGTCAATGGTCGCAGCATCTTCTACGACCGGACCCTGACCCATTTCGACTATTATCATATCGAAACGGAAAAACACTCGATCATCTGGTCCGATGGCGTTCCGAGCGAAAGCTATCTCGATACCGGCGATCGCAGACGGTTCTCGCAGGAGAGCGCCGTCGTTCATATCCTGAACGGTGCCGCCCTCAGCTGGGAGCACGATGCAGCGGCGCCCCTGAGGACCGATCGCGCGTTCGTGCAGCCTTTGCACATGACATTTGCCGGTCGTGCGGCGCATCTGGGTATCGGTTCCCTGGTCGAGACGCCATCCGTTACCGACGACCCCGATCTGCATCTCGTCGACGATGAGGGGCGCACGATCCGCATGATGCGTTCCGTCAATCGCTGCGCTATTTTCATGGTGCCACCCGGGATCCGGTCGGTTCGTCTCGTTTCGCGGGTTTCGCGCCCGGTCGATGTCGTCGGGGCCTATCACGACGACCGGCGGCATCTCGGCGTTCTGGTCGGTGCAATCCAGATATGGGAGGCGAACGAGACCCGTCATATCGACGCGCATCTGAGCGATGCGGGTCTTGAGGGCTGGGCGAATATCGAGGATGGTCGTCAACGCTGGACGACCGGCGATGCCCGGCTCGATCTGAGTGACCGCGTTTCGGGAGCGGTCAGCATTCTCTCAGTGGAAATACGTGCAGGCGGTCCTTATCTTGCGAGGCCCGCCGAACTCTCCTGCGGGGCTCAGGCTGGCTGAGCCCCCTCACGACCGGTTTCCCCGCATCCTGGGGATTCCGGGGCGATGAAATGGCATCGCTGGATTATCGGGATTGATCGTTTATGTTTCATGTCATGGCTTTGCAGCACGCAAGGCAAAATCCTCAATCCCTCGCTTTCGACAGTCTGGCGCAGGACTGGAGTTTCGCACGGCTGGAGCAGGATGTGCTCGCGGTTAGCCGTGCGCTGGAAAGGCTGCGAGAGGCCGAGCCGAGAATGGTCGGCATCCATTGCAGCAATCTCTACTGGCACTGGGTCCTGATTCTCTCCCTGGCGTCTCTGGGGCTTGCGAGTGCCTCTCTTCCGGAAAGTGCCAGCCCGTCCTTTCTCAGGGATGTCCAGCTTCTCCAGCCGGAGCTCGTGATCTCCTTCGGCGGTCTTTCGCTTCAGGACGTGCAGGTTCTCGTGATCGACGAAGCCTGGCTGGGGCGCATCGGCAAGATTTCCGGCCCTCCTGTCGAGGTCTCCCTTTCCTGTGACGCGATCTGCCGGTACGCGATCGCGTCCGGCACGGATGCCGAACGGGGCGTTCTGTCCATGACCTATCGTCAGGCAGAAACGGCCATCATGCATCTGATGCTCCAGGACCGCATCGTCGGAACCGGACCGGTGGAGCCGTCTCATGTGCTTTCGACCATAGGTCTGATTTCCCTGACGGGCTTCATCATCGGCTGCAGTGCCCTGTGTTCGGGATCGCCGCTGAATTTCGTAAGCCATACCGATATCGGCATCCTGATCGCGCGCAGGGTGCCCACCGTCGCCGTCGTGACGCCGGAGCATCTCGCCCATATCGTCGAGGTTCTCCCACCCGGAATGACGCCGCTCGAAACGCTCACACTGGTCGTGACGGGCGGGCGCCTGAACGATGCCCTGCGCGACAAGGCGCATGCCCGTCTCACAAGCGCGCTTTCCATCGTTTACGGTGCGGATGAATGCGGTGCCCTGGCACTTGGCAGGGCAGGGTCAATGCCGACCGACGATATGGTCGGCTCGGTCCTGCCCTGGGTGACGCTCCAGCTCGTCGATGCGACCGGAACGCAGGTCGCGCAGGGCGAGGAGGGCATCGTGCGGGTCAGCGGCACGGGGGTTCTTTCGGGCTATGTCGGTGCCAGCGAGAAACGGTCGCGTCATTTTTCCGGCGCGTGGTTCTATCCGGGCGATCGCGGCATTCTGGATCGGTCCAACATTCTGCGTATCACCGGACGTGTGGACGATCTCGTATCGCTTGGCGGCGACAAGTTCGATCTGGGGGTGATCGACGATATCGCCCGGTCGATACTCGCAACCCGCGAGCTCGGGAGTTTTCTCGCAGTCGACGAGTCCGGGCGCACGCGGCTCAATATGGCGCTCGCCTCGGGGCGCGACTTCGATGGCGAGCAGCTGGCCCAGGCCTTGAGGGCGTTCTACCCATCGCTCCCACCGGTATGCGTGATGAAGACGGATTATATTCCGTGGTCGCTCGACGGACGTGTCGACCGGGAGCGCCTCGCAGGCGCTTTCTCGCGCGCCGCCGTCGTCATGCGCTGACGCAGCGCCGGTTCCGAAAAGCTGTCGTCCCCGGAGAACATGCGACGCGTGCCGCTTTTGCCTCGCTTCTACCAGATTTAGGGTTTGTCTCTCGTCATGTCGCGCAAGAAAACTACAGATATTGCCATTGTCGGTATTGGCTGCCGCCTCGCTCCGGATATCGGAAACGCCGCAGAGCTGTGGCGTTTCCTGTGCGCGGGAAACGAGGCCGTGACCGATATTCCCGAGGACCGCTGGAGCGTCAGCCGGTTCTATGCGGAGGATATCGAAGCGCCATCCAAGACCTATATGCGTCGCGGCAGCTTTCTCCGGCGCGATATTCACGCGTTCGAGCCGCTGTTTTTCGGGATCTCGCCGCGCGAGGCCCAGATCATGGATCCTCAACAGAAGCTCCTTCTCGAGGTGACATGGGAGGCCATGGAAAATGCCCGCATGGTACCGGCTTCGCTCTCGGGGGCCAGAACGGGGGTGTTCATCGGTATCTTTGCGGTCGACGCCCATGGGCATCACGCCAGTCCGTACAATCTCCCGATCATCCGCGATCACTTCGCTGCCACGGCGACCCCTTCGACGATGCTCTCGGCGCGTCTGGCGCATGTCTACGATTTCCAGGGGCCGTGCATGTCCATCGACACGGCCTGTTCCTCGTCGCTCGTCGCGCTTCATCAGGCCTGTCGCAGTCTGAGCGAAGGGGAGACCGATGTCGCCGTGACCGGTGGCGTGAGCCTCATGTACTGCCCCCAGACATCCATCTTCATGTCGAAAGGCCATTTCATCGCGCGTGACGGGCGGTCCAAGAGTTTCAGCGCGGATGCCGATGGGTACGGCCGTGGCGAGGGCAGCGTCGTCTTCATCCTCAAGCGTCTGGAGGATGCCGAGCGTGACGGCGATACGATCCATGCGGTCGTGAGCGGAACGGGCGTCAATCAGGACGGGCGCACGCAATTCCTGACATCGCCCGATGCAGGCGCGCAGTCGCGGCTCATGTCCGAGGTGCTCGAGGCCGCGCATATCGACCCGCGCGATGTGGATTATGTCGAGACCCATGGAACAGGAACCCCGGCGGGCGACCCGATCGAAACCTATGCCCTGTCCCGGTCCATCGCCCGATTCCGTGACGAACCGCTCGTCATCGGCGCGATCAAGGCCAATCTCGGACATACCGAGGCCGCCGCAGGCGCGCTCGGAACGCTCAAGGCCGCGCTTTGTCTGCGTCATCAGGCCGTACCTCCGCAGCCGGCACTCGAAACCATCAACCCCTCCATAAAGATGGAGGAATGGAATCTCGAAATTCCACGCCGCGGGGTCCACGCGCTCGGTGGGGCGCGTCCTGCGCGTCATGCCGGCGTGAATTCCTTCGGCTATGGCGGGACGAATGCGATCGCCGTGCTGCGGCGTCACGAGGCAGCGGAGAAACCGCTAGTTTCCCCGCCCGAAGGGCGTCGTATCGACGGCAGGATCCCGGTCCTTCTGACGGCCTTCTCCAGACCGTCCCTGCCGATGATGGCGGCGGCCTGTCGCGAGATGCTGGCGGGCGATCGTCCTCCCGCTCTGGGCGATCTCGCCTTCAGCCTCGCCACGACCCGTACGCTTTTCCGGAACCGGTTGCTCGTCCTTGCAAAAGACGAAGTGGAACTCCGCGAGCGGCTCGGTGCCTTTCTGCAGGAGCAGCGCAGCGAAGGCGTGTATCAGGCGAGCATCGAGGCGCAGGACGGCAAGGGGATCGTGTTCGTCTATTCCGGTGTCGGGCCGCAATGGTGGGGGATGGGGCGCCATCTCCTGAAAGAGGCATCCGACGCGGTGCGCGATCTGGCGCGGCGTTGCGACGCACGCTTCTCCAAGCTCGCCGGTTATTCCATCCTCGACGAGATCCTCCGCGAGGAGGCGCACAGCCGGATCGATGCGACCGAGATCCTCCAGCCAGCCATTTTCGTCATCCAGATCCTGGTGACGGCCTATCTGGCCGAACAGGGGATCGTGCCCGACGCGGTGCTCGGTCACAGCATGGGAGAGGTCGCCGCGGCCTATGTGGCCGGTGCGCTCGAGCTGGACGATGCCGTGACGGTCATCTTCCATCGTTCGCGCCTTCAGTCCGGGCTGAACGGCACCGGGCGGATGCTGGCGGTCGGTCTCTCCGCCGAGGCTGCCGAAGCACTGATCGAAGCCGAGGCGCCCGGTCTGTGCGTGGCGGCAATCAATGCGCCGAGCAGTTGCACGCTCGCGGGGCCTGAAGAGGCCATACGTGCCATGGCGGCGCATCTGGCGGGCAAGGGATTGTTCAACCGCATACTCAATGTCGATGTGCCGTTTCACAGCCCGGCCATGGATCGCATCGAGTCGGCGCTGCACCAGGCCCTTGCCGGAATTGCCCCGGTGGCACCGTCGATACCCTTCTTCTCGACCGTGACCGGGGCCGCGCTCCCGCCGACGCAGGCGCTCGATGCGGCATACTGGTTTGCCAATGCGCGTCAGGCGGTGCGTTTTGCCGGGGCGGTCGAGGCCGCTCTTGCAGAGGGATTCACGCAGTTCGTCGAAATAGCGCCGCATCCGGTGCTCGGACGCTCCATCAAGGCTGTGGGCGAGAAGAACCAGACGAAACTCGGCGTCATCGCGACGCTCAATCGTCAGGAAGAAGAAGCACGCTGCCTCCGGAATGCGGTGGCCCATATCATTCTCCAGACGGCGCGCCTCGACTGGCCCGCGATCACGGGCGGACAGCCGATCGATCTGCCCGCCTATCGCTGGGCGCGCGAAGCCTGCTGGATCGAGAACGAGCGGGAAAGGCGGTTCCGTCTCGGAGGAGGGGGGCACCCGCTACTCGGATTCGGCGCGATGACGCCCGGCAAGGCCTGGATCGCCGATCTGACGGCGCTTTCCGTCCCCTGGCTCAAGGATCACTGCATCGACAACGTGGTCCTGCTTCCCGCATCGGGCTTTATCGAGAGCGCGCTGGCTGTCGCCGGAGAAGTGGAAGGGCAGGCGGGCGTCATCCTCGAGAATTTCGAGATCCTGGCACCTCTGGTTGTCCAGCCGGGCGACAATCCGGTGCTCCAGCTCAGCTATGACGAAACGCGCGGTTCGTTGCGGTTCTTCAGCGCGCGCGAGGAATTCAGCGAGATGTGGATCGATCACGGTCGGGTCGATATTCTCTCGGCTCTTCCCTGGGAGGCGCCCGCTCTGGATCGTGACGAGGCGACGCAATGGCTGTCGATGGGCGTCGATGGCGACCGGCTTTACGAACGGATAAGACCGCAGGGATTCCATTACGGACCGCGCTTCCGGACCTTGCGGCGTCTGGCCGTGCAGGAGCAGGTTGCCTATGCGGAGCTGGCCCTGACGGAGGAAGAGAAGGATTCTGTCGAAACCTATCATCTCCATCCCGCTCTGCTCGACGGGGCCATGCATGCCCTGATCGCCCTGGTGCCGGAGCGCTTTGCGGATCACATGTATGTGCCGGTCGGTTTCGAGCGACTGAGTTTCTACGGCAAGGCCCCGGCAGAATTGCTCGTCAGGGTCGAGCTCCTCTCGGTCAGCCACGCTCAGATCGAGGCGTCGCTTCGGCTCTACACCCATGAAGGCATTCCGGTGGCCGAGATGCGTGCGCTTCGCCTTGCCGAAGTGCCCAGATCGCGCGACGACGAAACGACCCGCGCAATCCAGCGGCGCGACTACTACACCAGATGGACGCAGACCGAGGCGGCCATTCTCTTCTCCGAGCCGAAAACCGTTTGTCTCGCAGGCGAGGCGGGGCCGGTCCGCAAGCGGCTGAAAGCCCTGCTGGAAGAAAACGGGGTGACCGTCGTGGTCCCGCCGGCACGTTCGTCCATCACCCCCGAGACCCTGAAGCTCGAGCCGGGATCCGTGCCCGATGCCGTGGTCTATCTCGGCCTTTCGAAGGCGCAGGAGACGCAGGAGGCGCTCGCGGCGCGTATCGATGCGCTCGTTGCGTTCGGCGAGCGTCTTCATATCCCGCAATCCGATCCGGCACCCCGGCTGATCCTGGTGACCGAGGGCGCTCTTTTCCTCGACCGGGAGGAGGCGCTTCTTCCGGCGCGCTGTGCCATACGCCCTGATAATGCGGCCCTTGCCGGTTTCTTCCAGGGGCTCGTCGATGAACGGCCGGAGTTCCGGGGCAAGATCATCGACGTGACGGATCTGGCCAGCCAGGGCGCTCTGGGCGCACTTGCTGCCGAAATCCTTCATGACGATGCGGAGACCGAGGTCGCCTTGTGCGATGACCGGCGTTTCGTGCCCCGTTTCGTTCCGGTCGAGGGACAGCCGGAACGAAGCCTGGAGCAACTCCCGTCCGGCTCGGGAATCAGGCTCGAAAAGAGCCGCACGGGAACCCTGGACGGTCTGCGTTACCGGGCCTTCGACGTGCGGCCTCCCGGGCGCGGCGAGATCACCATCCGTATCCTCGCGACCTCTCTCAATTTCAAGGACATGCTCAAGGGCATATCGGTCCTGCCCGAGAAATTCCTGCGCGATACCTATCACGGCACAGAAATGGGCATGGAGTGCTGTTTCGAGGTCGTGGCGGTCGGTCGCGGTGTGAAGCGGTTCAGGGTCGGCGAGCGCTATCTGACCTGTCATCCGGGGTGTTTTGCATCCCACATGACATTGCCGGTCAAGGGGTTCCGCGTCATGGCGCTCGACCTGTTCGAGACATCGGGACGGCCGGTCACCGTTGCCGAGGCAACTGGCCTGCCGATTGCGATCGCGACCGCGCTCTACACGCTGCACGATCTCGCCCGCCTGAAAAAAGGCGAGACGCTGCTCATTCATTCTGCTGCAGGCGGGGTCGGCCTCGCGGCGATCGAGATCGCCAGAATCATCGGCGCACGCGTCTTTGCGACCGCAGGCAACGAGGAAAAGCGGCAGATGCTGCTCGATCGCGGCTGCGAGGCGGTGTGGGATTCCCGCTCGCTGGCGTTTTACGAGGGGATTCTGGAGAAGACGGGCGACAAGGGCGTCGATGTGGTCCTCAACAGTCTGCCCGGCGAGATACAGAAACACAGCGTGGCGCTACTGCGCAACGAAGGGCGTTTCGTCGAGATCGGCAAGAAGGACATCTGGGAAAAACGCGATCTCTCGCTGTTCGATTTCAACGGCAATGTGGCGTTCTACAGCTTCGATCTCGACCTCATGATGGCACGGGATCATCGCAAGGCGACCGCGATATTCGAGCGTATTCCCCATCTTTCCAGACGGTTCGACACGGTCATCCTGCCTCATGTCGTCTATCCCGCAGCAGAGGTGCGGGACGCGTTCAAATTCATGTCGTCCTCGCGGCATATCGGCAAGATTCTCGTTTCCTACGAGGATCTCGCTGGCGTGCGCGCCCAGCGTCAGCCGGCCCGATCCGTGGATCCCGACGGTGCCTATCTGATTACCGGAGGGCAGGGCGGGCTCGGCCTCGCCACGGCTGAGTGGCTCATCGGGCAGGGCGCGCGCCATATCCATCTCATGGGGCGCGCACCGAGGAAGGAGGCCGATGCGAAGGCGCGGATTGCGGCGCTGAAGCGCAAGGGCGTGAAAATCGCCCTGCATTTCGGCGATGTCGCACAGGAGGCGGATGTCAGCCGCATTCTGTCAGCGATCCGCGATACGGGACGGGCGATCCGCGGTATATTCCACGCAGCCGGTGTTCTGGATGACCGGCTCGTCTCGAATTATACGGGGGAGAGCCTGCGTCGTGTGCTCGCACCCAAGGTCGAGGGAGGGCGACTTCTCGATCGCCTCTCCCGACAGGACAGGCTCGATTACTTCGTGCTCTATTCCTCGATCGTCACCGTTACGGGCAATATCGGTCAGAGCAACTACCGCGCCGCCAATGCGTGGCTCGATGCCCTGGCGAGTGCAAGACGGCAGGAAGGGCTCGCGGCGCTTTCCGTCCAGTGGGGACCGATCGCCGGGACAGGTATGCTCGCGCAGGAGGAAAGCGTGGTGCAGTTTTTCGAGAAGGCCGGTTTCCGCCTGCAATCTGCCGGCGATGCCCTGTCCGATCTCAAGGCGCTTCTGGACCGGGATCGCGATACGGTGGCCAGTATGGCGATCGACTGGGAGACCTGCTTCGAGCATCACGGACAGATCGAACGGAATCCGAAATTCGCGCTCATACGCCGCGAGAAGACGATCAGGAACAGCTCCGCCCAGAAGCTCGCCCATCTCCAGACGCTGACGCCGGAGGAGCGGTACGACTTCATTCTGGACAACGTGAAAACGATTCTGGGCAAGGTGCTCAGAATGGAGCCGGACAGTATCGATCCGGGCGCGCGACCGAACGAGCTTGGGGTCGATTCTCTTGCCGGGGTCGAGATCCAGACGGCGATCAAGACGGAATTCAACGTCGAGATCTCTCTTCTCGTCCTCTCCCGCAACGAGCCGATCCGCGAAATCGCGCGGAATGTCCTGCGTCAGATCAGCCTGAACACGATGGCCGCCATCTGATCCGTTGCGTGTCCTTTCCCCTTCCGCAGGTCGGCGGATGGGGAAAGGCGGCGCCGTTCCCGGCGCCGTATCGCTCTCAGTGTTCGGTTTCCATGGTCTCGCCCGGCAGTTCGGCGGGTCTGATCAGGGCAATCGCCCCGACCACCACGCTCGAGGCGATGACGAAAATCTGCGCGGAGGCGGACAGGCCGACCGTGCGGCCGAGCACGGGCACGAGCTTGCCGGCCAGTCCCTGGCCGAGCGACCCGATGGCATAGCTCAGCCCCATCCCGAAGCTGCGTGTATCGGAAGGAAAGCGCTTGGCGAGATAATGCGGCACGAGGGCGAAGACGCCCGATGCGGCCAGCCCCATGATCGCCGCCGAGACGAGAAGAACCGGATAGGCCTCGGCGCTCAGGAAGGGATAGATGGTCAGCACGACGACGGCGAGAGTGCCGAGGATCACGCGCAGATCCCCGAAACGGCTCGCCAGGGCACCGCAGCCCAGCTTGCCCACGAGGGAACCGATGCAGAAACATCCGATGGGCCAGAAGATCAGAGCGGGCGTCAGATGGTGCACGCTCCGCAGGATGGTCGGATAGAGGCTGTAGATGGCCGCTTTCTGGAACTCCAGGAACGACATCAGCGCGATGGCCTGGATCGCCGCGAGGGTCAGCACGAATTTCGCATGCGGAGCCCGGTCGTCCTGGGGAGAAATGCGCTTTTTCTCCTGCGTCAGCGCCCAGACGGGGCTCTCCTTCACGCCCCAGCGGATAAAGAGCGCGAGAAGCGCGGGAGCGAGCCCGATAAAAAAGAGCAGGCGCCATGAATAATGGGGAAGGATGAGCGCCTGTGCTGCCGTCGCGGCCAGAAAGCCCAGCTCGTACCCCGACATCATGATGGCAGACGCCATCGCCCGGCTGGAGGCAGGAACGCTCTCCATGAGCAAGGCGGCCGAGGCCGTCCATTCCCCTCCGAATCCGATCCCGAAAAGAAACTGGATGACGATCAGGGAAACCAGACCGTGCGACAGACCGGTCGCCGCCGAGAAGAAGCCGAACCAGAGAACGCCGATCAGAAAGGCGAGCCGTCTGCCGTAACGATCGGCAAGCCATCCCCATCCGGTATTGCCGATGGCGCGGCCTATGCTCTGGGCGAGCAGGACCGTGCCCATGGCGCTCAGGGTGACCCCGAATTCATGCGAGATATCGGGCAGGGTGAGAAGAAGCGCAGTCTGGTCGAACGCGTCGAGAAACCAGCCGAGGAACGCGGCGATCGTGACGCGCCAATAGGGGCGCAGGGCTATGAGGGGAGGGTAGGCAAGCGCCTTCGACAGGGCTGAGGGGCGGGCGGAGGCCGACATGGTCTCGTCCTTCAACTGGGTGGAGGCGGAGGATTGGGGGAAGTAAAGCCTGATGCGATAGAATGTGGACAGGTTTCCTCCTCATTCTGGACCCTGTGACGGCTCGCGTCGAGTCCCGCGACGATACCGGAACGAAAAAGACACGATTAACCCGATGTTAGCCCGGGGCTGGTAGAGCTTGCCCCTCCAGACCGGGAGGACGGGGATTTTGCAGGAAGCAGAGGGATCCCCTCGATTATCGATGCGGCGCAAGCCGCGCCGTGCCGCGGCGCGCCAGCGTGAAGAGACGGCGTCGCTCGATACGCAATACCGCTACGAGGTGCGGCAGGGGCTCGTTTCCACCATCGGGTGGGATCTGAGTCCGGCGCTCTCCAAACTGGTGCGCGAGCGTGGGCAGTCCAACCCCCGCAGCCGCCCGCCACGCCTCGAGGAGGGTCCCGATCTGCTCATGATGCGTCAGATCTGCGCGCGTTTCGTGCAGATACCGGGGCGCCATGTCGTATGCGTCACCCTTGCGGACAGGAAGGCGCCGGATGCGTCTTTCGTCGAGGGATTGCAGCGTATATTTTCCGAAACGGGTTTCCCTCCCGGATGCCTCAAGCTGATGATTTATGAGGATCGTTTGATGGAGGAGCGCTGCGAGCGGGCGTATCAGCTCGCTCTTCTGCGCGACTGGGGGGTGGAACTGTGGCTGACCCGGTTCGGTCAGGACCAGTCGAGCCTCAGTCTGGTCCGCGAGCGCGCCGCATCGGGGCTGATCAACGGTGTGAGCTTCGATGCCTCTCTCGTTCTCATGCCCAATGCGGTATGGCATCCGATGGAGGAGCGGATGGAGAATACGGATGCGTTTCTCGACCCGGTCGCGATGCAGTTCGTGGCGGCGTCCTGCGCCGCGATCCGGGCTCTGGGGCTCAAGACCCATCTCGGTCGTATCGCCTCCTCAAGCCAGTGCGCTTTCGGCCTCGATGCCGAATTCGACGAGATTTCCGGCAGGTGCAGCGAGCTCGAGGGCATTGCGCAGAGCGACGGCCTGCCCTGCTGGTAATGCAGGGCACTACCCCCGGGGACGGGGCGGTTGCACCGTGTCGGCAACGGGGACGGCCTTCCATCGATACGCTTAACGCGAGTTTAACTTGCTCTGGAACGTCCGGTGCTGTTCTGCGCTATGGGACCGAAGGAAAGGATCATGTCGATGGCGAACGCCGAAGCGGTCTATGACCGGTTTTTCCAGACAGCGCTGGACGGTCTGAAAGCGGATGGGAGTTACAGGCATTTTGCCGAGCTCGAGCGGCATGCGGGCCAGTTCCCGCACGCCTATCACCATGGTCTTGGCCGGGACATCACGGTCTGGTGCTCGAACGACTATCTCGGCATGGGGCAGAATGCGGCCGTGCTCGAAGCGATGCATCAGAGCCTCGACCGCAGCGGCGCCGGCGCCGGAGGAACGCGCAACATCTCGGGGACGAATCACGAGCATGTCGCGCTTGAGCGGGAACTGGCGGCGCTTCACGGCAAGGAAGCGGCATTGCTCTTCAACTCCGGCTATCTGTCGAACTGGGCGACTCTGGGCACGATCGCGGCACGCATGAAGGGATGCGTCGTCCTCTCGGACGCAGCCAATCATGCCTCGATGATCGAGGGGATCCGTCATTCCCGCGCCGAGAAGATGATATTCCGTCACAACGACGTGGCCGATCTCGAGGAGAAACTGAAGGCGCTTCCGATCGATGCTCCCAAGATCATCGCCTTCGAATCGGTCTACTCGATGGATGGGGATATCGCGCCGATCGAGGAGATCTGCGATCTGGCCGATCGCTACAACGCGCTGACCTATCTCGATGAGGTGCATGCGGTGGGGCTCTATGGCCATCAGGGCGGCGGTGTTGCCGAGGAGCGCGGCATCGCCCATCGCCTGTCGGTCATCGAAGGGACGCTCGGCAAGGGCTTCGGCGTCGTGGGCGGCTATATCACGGGCAGCGCGGCCTTGTGCGACTTCGTCCGCTCCTTCGCATCCGGCTTCATCTTCTCCACCGCCCTGCCGCCCATGATCGCCGCGGGCGCGCTTGCGAGCATTCGTCATCTTCGCCAGAGCCAGAGCGAGCGGGCTGCGCATCGTCAGGCCGTTTCCTGGCTTCGGGAAAGCCTGGATCGGGCCGGAATCCCGCATCTCGCCAACCCGTCTCATATCGTGCCGGTCATGGTTGGCGATGCAGCGCAATGCCGGGCGCTGTCCGACGCCCTCCTCCGGCGCTTCGGCCATTACATCCAGCCGATCAATTACCCGACCGTGCCCCGTGGTACCGAGCGCCTGCGCATCACGCCCGGGCCGATGCACAAACGCGAGGATATCGCCTCGCTCGTGGATGCGCTCGCCGTGCTCTGGCGTGAGCACCGGCTGGCCGAAGCTGCCTGAGAGCCGAGGTCGCCCGAAAGCCGAAGCCGCCTGAGACAAGGCAGGCGCGACCGAGGGAAAACATGTCCTGCACATTGCCTCGGAGGAGAGGTTCGTTATAGGCATTCGGGCATAGCCCTCCCCCTTCACAGCGAGGAAGTGCCTCATGACCCTCTGCCTCCAGGCGTTGTCACGGTGTTGCAGGATCGTTTTCCTGTCGCTGTTCGCGCTCGGTCTCTCCGTTTTCCTTCCGCCCGCAGCCCATGCGCAATCGGGCGATCCGGCATCGGCGCCGCATATTACGGCTGCCCAGGCGAAACAGCTCGCCTCGGTGCTGAATAACGAGGCGAAGCGACGCGAATTTCTCACGACACTGCAGAACCTCACCCAGGCGCAGCAGGGAGGCACGCCCCCTGCCGCAGAGGGCGGAGCAGGCCCCAAGCTGAAGCCCGACGGTCTCGGCGCCGAGCTGCTCGGCAGCGCCGCGGATTGGGGGCAGGCGGCGAGCAAGCAGGCCCATACCCTGCTGCGGACCGTCGTGGATGTCAGGGCGATCGGGCCCTGGTGGCGCCATATGAGAACCAATCCGGCAGACAGGGCGGAGTCGCTCAAGCTTCTGACGCGCGCCGTTCTGCTCGCTGTGATCGCCACGCTTCTCTTTCTGGGGCTACGTCTGGCCCTGCGCGCGCCGCGCCATCGCATCGAGGCGATGGCCAGGGTCAGCGGACGCACGGCATTCGTCGAGGGTGAGGAAGATCGCGAGGCGGCCAGGGAAGCCGCTGACGAGGCGCATGAGGAAGGGCCAGCCCCCACCGCGCAGGAGGAGGAGGCGCAGGAGAAACAGCGCCTGTCCCGTCTGCGTCATCAGGGTGCTCTGGCACGACTGATGCTCGTTCTGCGCAGGCTGCCTTACGCGGCGCTGTGCTTCCTGCTCGATTGCCTGCCGATCCTCGCCGTCCCTTTCGTTGCGTTCGTCATGGTGCTGCTCGACCCCGACGGAGATGCGTTCACCACAGCGCTTCTGCGGGCGCTCAGCCTCACCGCGCTGATCGGCGGAGGGCTCATCATCGTCACGCGCGCCGTGCTCGCGCCCCGTCGTCCGTGGCTGCGTCTTGCGCTGCTGTCGGATTCTGCCGCGCTGTTTCTCTATGACTGGCTGAAGCTTCTGGTCATGACGACCTGTATCTCGGCTGCCGTACTCGAGACTCTCGACGATTGCGGTCTGCCCGGACGGGTGATCGAGGCCCTTCTCAAGATCCTGACGCTCGTCCTGCATCTGATGGTCGCGGTGATGATCGTACGCAGCCGTCCCCGGGTCATGCGTTTCTGCCACAGGGGCGACCGCAAGGGCTTCGGTGCCACCCTGCTGCATCTCTTCGGACGCGTCTGGTGGATCGTGGCCCTGTTCTTCGACATGGGATTGTGGCTGGTCTGGGCGGCGGAAATCCATCACGGCTATGCGGCCATCTGGACGCTTTTCCTGCGGAGTGCCGCAGCGCTCATCATCATGCGCCTCGTCAGTATCGTCCTGTACGGGCTGCTCGAGCGTCTTTTCAGAACCGCCCCGGACTGGGTGGCCCTGAGCGACGAGGCCCAGAAGCGTTTCACGCGCTATTACGGTCCGGCACAGCGTGTCACGGCGGTGGTCGTGACCGTTCTGACCCTGTTCGCTCTGGCGAGCGCCTGGGGAGCTCCGATCCGGGATCTGTTCGGTGCCGGCGGTGTCGGGTACAGGCTCGTTTCCTCGTCGATGACGGTTCTGGTGGCCTGTTTCCTGGGCGTTCTGGTCTGGGAAGCGACCAATATCATGGTCGAGCGCTATGCCCGGAAGGTCGCCGCCCTCGACGATGGCGAGACACGGGTGGCGCGGGTGCGCACCTTGCAGCCGATGATCCGCATCGTGCTCATGGTGGTGCTGGTGGCCGTGATCGGTCTGACCATTCTGAGCGAGATCGGTGTGAATGTGGCCCCGCTCCTTGCAGGCGCCTCCATTTTCGGCGTGGCGCTCGGATTCGGTTCCCAGAAACTCGTTCAGGACTTCATCAACGGCATTTTCCTGCTGATGGAAAATGCCCTGACCGTCGGCGATGCCGTGACGCTCAACGGAACATACGGTGTCGTCGAGCATCTCTCCCTGCGCACGGTTCACGTGCGCGGGACGGACGGATCGATGAATATCTTCCCGTTCAGCGCGTTGGGCCAGATCATCAATTACAATCGTGATTTCGCACGCGCCATGATCGTGACCGAGACAGGATACGAGACGGATACGGACGATGTCGTGAAGGCCATCAACGATATCACGGCCGAGCTGCGCGCCGACGAGACGTTCGGCAAGCTCATCATCGACGACTTCCAGCTCTGGGGCGTCGACTCGCTCAACCAGACCTCGGTTACCATCCGTGGCACCATTCCGACCATCACCTCCGGGCGTTGGCCGGTGCAGCGCGAATTCTATCGTCGTCTCAAGAAGACACTCGAGGCGAGAGGGATGCAGCTGCCTTATCCGACCCGTTATGTCGAACTCACGGGACTATCCGGTGCGATGCCCGGGAGCGGCGCAAGACAGAGTGCCGGTACGCGGTCGGAACCAGGGGAGGGCGCCCGTGCCGTCTCTCCGCCCGGCGGCAAGGAAACCGGCGATCCGGAGGGATGACCCCCGGCCCGCGGGCATGAGGCAGGGCGCCCGTCGCGCGGGCAATGTCTCCTGCGTCAGCCGCCTGCGCGCAGGGCGCCGCGCAGCTTTTCATCGAGCATTTGCGGCGTGAAGGGTTTCGGCAGGATATGGATCTTCTCCGGGATACCCTCCCGGTCGAAGATCGCCTGTTCGGCATATCCGGTGATGAACAGCACGGCCAGACCGGGCCGGAGGCTGCGGGCCGCATCGGCGAGCTGCCGTCCGTTGAGCCCTCCCGGAAGGCCGACATCGGTAATCAGAAGGTCAAACAGGCGTTCCCGGTCGTTGAGCATGGCGAGCGCCGTCGCGCCGTCGGCCGCGTCCTGAACCACAGCCCCCCAGTCCTGCAACGTTTCCCGCACGGTAAATCGCAGGGTTTCCTCGTCATCCACCAGAAGAATCTGCAGCCTGTTCAGGTTCTCGTCGTTGCACGGGCGACGCGCCATGTCCTGTGGCGGTGCGATCGCGGCTTCATGACCGGGAAGCCATATCTGCACGGTCGTGCCCTCGCCGGGAGTTGAGGCGATACCGACGCGGCCGCCGGATTGCTGGGCAAAACCGTAGATCATGCTCAGGCCGAGGCCCGTTCCCTTGCCGATGGGCTTGGTCGTGAAAAACGGATCGAACGCCCGGTCCATGATGTCGCTGCTCATCCCGACCCCCGTATCGGTTACGGTCAGAACGAGATAGCGGCCCGCACGGAGCCCCCATTCCCGTGCCTGTCTCGCGCCGAGCAGGACCGCTGAGGTCGCGATCTGGAGATGCCCCCCATCGGGCATGGCATCCCGCGCATTGATCGAGAGATTCAGCAAGGCATTTTCGAGCTGGTTCGTATCGACGAGTGTGAGGCCGATTTCCGGGGCGAGTGCCAGCTCCAGAACGATGGCCGGTCCGACCGTGCCCTCGATCAGATCCTCCATTCCGACGATCAGCGTATTGATATCGGCAGGCTGGGGATCCAGCGTCTGTCGTCGGGAAAAGGCGAGAAGGCGGTGGGTGAGGGCCGCCGCCCGGTCCGTCGCAGCCTGTGCGGCCGAGATGTAGCGATCGAGACCGGAGAGGCGCCCCTGCTCGATCCTGCGCGACAGGAGGCCGAGTGCGCCGCCGATCCCGGCGAGGATATTGTTGAAATCATGGGCGAGCCCGCCCGTCAGCTGGCCGACCGCCTCCATTTTCTGCGACTGGCGGAGCTGCTCCTCGAGCGCGATACGGTCTGTGATATCCCGACCGATCAGATAGATATCGTCCCCCTCGCGCGATCCCGACCAGTTGAAAATGTGCCAGGTTCCGTTCTGGTGAAGGAACCGCAGATCGACGCCCTGATCGAGGCGGTTCTCCCGCAGGAGACGCAGCGCCTCGGCCGCGCGGGGGCGATCCGCGGGATGAACGAAAAGCTCGAACTTGCTTCCGCTCCACTCCTGGACCTTGCGGCCGAAGCTTCTCTCCCAGCTCGGGTTGAGATAGCGCAGTCGGCCGTCCTGATCCGTCAGGGCGAGCAGATCGGCGCTGATGGCCCAGAGGCGATCGCGTTCGCGCGTGCGCCGTATGGCAAGCTCCTCGAGCGTCTCGTTCATGAGACGCAATGCTTCCTGCGCCCGCACCTGCCGTATGGCGGCCCAGCTCCGGTCGGCGACGGTCCGGACGAAGGCGAGCGTGATCTCGTCCCAGCGATGGCGATGGTCGAAATGGACGATCGCCACGGCCTGGAGTGCGCCGTTTTCCATGAGCGGCAGGTTCAGGAGTGCGGCGATGCCGAGTTTCGCGAAGGACTCCGCCTGTCGCGACGTCAGGGGATGGGTGGCGACATCCGCGATCGCGACGATTTCGCCCCGTTTGAGAGTGTCGATATAATCGCCGAAGGCGCGGAAGGCGTAGAGCCCCGAGATATCCGCCATCGAAGCGTCGCGTCTCCAGGCGTCGACCACATGGGCGAGTTCGCGGCCGCAATCCACATCGGCAAACCCCGCGCGGTCGGCTTCGATCGTTTCGCCCAGGATCTTCGCACAGAGGGAGAGGATCTCGGACTCGCTGTCGAGCGCACGCAGTCCCTCGCCGAGCTGGACGAGCGCTTCGCGCTTCAAAGTCTGGCGTTTATGCGCGTCGATATCGAGCAGAATGCCTGGAAAATGGCTGATATGTCCGCTTTTGTCGTAGGTACAGGCTCCGTTCGCCTCGACCCAGTGGCTGGCGCGCGCATCGTCGTCGAGAAGCCGGAACTCGCAGTGAAAACGGGTTCGATCCCTGAGGGCGCGGGAGAGTGCGGAGCGGACCCTGTTTCTGTCTTCCGGATCGATCCGACGCAACAGCGCCGTGAGGTCGATGCCATTGTTCAGACCGGCTGGAGAAATACCGAGTGTCAATGCCATGCGCGCATCGCCGGTGATCCGCCGGATCCGCGGATCCCAGAGCCACATGCCGACGATCGTCCCGGCCTGGAGCGCGAGTTCGAGGCGTTCGTGTTCCTGATTGGCGATCGTCATGTCGCGCGATACGCCGAGTATGCGCTCCGGTCTGCCATCGGCACCGAAAATCGGAGTGACGATCACGTCCCACAGGCGCATCCGCCCGTCCCGCGTTTCCAGATAGCTCTGGAAATGACTCGTCTCGCCGTTCCGGGCGGCGGCGATCGCATCCAGGCTCAGGGCGCGTCCACGTTCCTGCCAGACATCGGGCCAGAAAATGCCGACCATCTCCGCTGTCGAGCAGAGATCGAGCACGAGAAGAGCTCCCTGATTGACAAAGGTTATGATCCCTTCGAGATCGAGAATCTTGACGCAGTCATTCGCGCTGACGAGCATCGAGTTGAGAAAGGCCTGGCTCGTCCGCAGGGCGAGACGGTCCTCATGCCCGAGATCGACCAGATTGCCCGTGCAGTTCTCGCCATGAGGCTGAACGCGCATGTTCACATGGACGATGCGGCCATCGGCGTGAACGAGACGCAGGCCCGAGGGGCCGATTCCGGTCATCCAGCCGACGGCCGAAACATCCGGCCCGGGTCTTTCGTCCCTGTGGATCAGCTGGCGGAAATCACTCCAGGAAATCCCCTCGCGCAGGGCCGCGCGGTCGAGACCGCAAAGCGTCGCCATATGCGGGTCCCCCGTCATCCGGCCGCGCCGCTGATCCCAGAGAAAGAAACCCAGATTGGCGCGCTCGGGATCGAGAGGGGGGGCGTATTTGGGATAGGTAACGCTCAGACTGTCCCGGGCCACACCGCCTTGTGCCAGAGTGCCAGGCGCCAAAGTGCCGAGCGCCAGAGTGCCCTGGGCGCGAAGGATCCTGCATTGTCGAAGCGAGAGCGTGTCCGGCGGAGTGTCGATCGCGATCGCTCCCGCGATCTGGCCTGCGCTGCGGTCTTTCGCCTCTTCGTGGCACGGGAGGAGCGACCACCCCGCGCAGGGTTCGATCGCACAGGGTTCGATCGGGCAGGGTTCGATCGGCACATGCGACGCCGTTATATCGGCATTCAGCCGGGTCAGTGCGGCGGGAATAGGCTGGCCGGCAGATACGGGGACGGGAACCAGAGCGCTTCCTTCCGTCACGAACACGCAGAAGGTTCGCCCCGGAAAACAGCATTCGAGCGTGTCGCGGATCGCAGCAGGAAACGGATTATCCGTCACCTCCTCGATCGTTCGGGCAGAGTCCCTGAGCGTCACCACGATTGCCACCCGTCGTTATGAGCCGGATCCTCGCTCTCGAAACAGGATGCCGGGAGAGCGGCCGATCAGAAGCTGTCATAACGTCCCGGCGGCGAGACGGTAAACAGGGAATTTACTTTGTCTTAAACCGATGCCGTCAATCCGCCATCGACCGTCAGGATATGGCCGTTGACGAAGCTCGAGGCATCGGAAGCGAGAAAGAGCGCCGCGCCGATGAGTTCCTCGCTCCTGCCCCAGCGTGCGGCAGGGGTGCGCTTGCACAGCCATTCCGTGAATGCCGGATCGGCGACGAGGGCCGCATTCATCTCCGTCTCGAAATATCCCGGAGCGAGGCCGTTGATCTGCAACCCGTGTCGCGCCCAGTCGGTCGCCATTCCCTTCGTCAGCATTTTGACCGCGCCCTTCGTGGCGGTATAGGGCGCGATATTCGGTCGGGCGAGTTCGCTCTGGACCGAACAGATATTGATGATCTTGCCGCTCCCCCGGGAGATCATGCCTTTCGCGACCGCCTGGGCCACGAAGAACACGGCGTCGAGATTGGTGCGGATGAGCCTGTCCCATTCGGCGCGCGGAAAGCTTTCCAGCGGCGCTCGATGCTGTATCCCCGCATTGTTGATGAGGATATCGATCGGCCCCTCCTGCGTCAGCCTGTCGATGCCGCTTCGTACGGCGTCCTGATCGGTGACGTCGAACGCGCAAGTCGAGGCTGCGATGCCCGACCCGCGCAATCCGGAACAGGCCTTCTCGAGTGCGTCCGGCGTCCTGCCATTGAGGATCACATGCGCCCCCGCTTCTCCCAGCCCCCGGGCGAGGGTCAGACCGAGCCCGCGTGAGGCGCCGGTGATCAGGGCGCGTCGCCCAGCGAGGGAAAACAGGGCCGGGTTGGACATCGTGATGTTCCATCGTCTCGTTGCGGGAGGGCACGACCCTAACAGGGTGCATCGTTATGGCCATCCGACGTTTTCGTGTGAACTCTTGCAACGCCTCCCGACGCGACCCGACTGCCCCGGGGGAGTCGGGTCGCGTCGGGCGTGGCCCCCGGGGAGAAAGTCACCCGGGAAGAAAGTCGCCGGGGGAGAAAGTCACCGGGAGGAGGGACGTCGTCCGGACTTGGCGCGCGCGAAACGGCGCGTCATACAGACTCCATGAAGAGCGAAGCGACCTATCTCCCCATCTCCCTGCGTCTCGACGACGCCCGCGCCCTCGTGGTGGGGGGCGGGCAGGTCGCCTCGAACAAGCTCCGCCTCCTTCTCGGTCGCTGTCCCGACATTGCCGTGCTCGGCCCGGTTCACGACCCGGAGATCGTCTCTGCTATCGAGGCAGGACAGGTCACCCATCTGGGCGATGCGATCGTGCCCGATGCGCTTGCCCCCCTGCTGGAAAAGATGCGCATCGTCTTCGCTGCGACCGATGACGCCGCGCTCAACCGGGAGATCGCGGCACTCGGGCGGAAGATGCGCGTCAATCTCTGCGTCGTCGACGATCCGGCGCCCTCGACCTTCATCACCCCGGCGATCATAGACCGGACCCCGGTGCAGATCGCCATTTCGACTGACGGCGCCGCGCCCGTTCTCGCCCGGCGTCTGCGGACCCGGATCGAGGCCCTGCTTCCCGACGGGATATCGCGACTGGCCCGCTTCATGCGGGCACAACGGGAATGGATCCGGGAGGTCCAGCCGGATACGACCGCAAGACGCCGGGCCTGGGAGGCCTTCGTCGATGGCGCCGGTGCAGAGCAGGCGCTGCGGGGAGACGAACCGGCAGCCCGCGCCAGCCTCGAAAAGGCGCTCGCAGGCGTTCCGGTCTCAGGTGAGGTCTGGCTCGTCGGGGCGGGGCCGGGCGATCCGGATCTGCTGACTCTCGCTGCGTTGCGCCTCATGCAGAATGCCGATTCCGTTCTTTACGATCAGCTTATCCCGCCCGCTATCATGGATCGGGTGCGACGCGATGCCGAGCGGGTCTTCGTCGGTAAGAGGAAGAACCACCATACCCTGCCCCAGGACCGGATCAACGAGGAGCTGGTCCGGCGCGCCAGACAGGGCGAACGTGTCCTGCGTCTGAAAGGGGGCGATCCGTTCATCTTCGGTCGCGGGGGAGAAGAGATGGAGGCGCTGGTCGAGGCAGGCGTCACGGTGCGCGTCATCCCGGGGATTACCGCAGCGAGCGGCTGCGGTGCGGCGGCCGGTATCCCGCTGACCCATCGCGATTGCGCCCAGACCTGTGTCTTCGTCACCGGCCATGCGCGTGCCGACGGCACACTCGCGCTCGACTGGCCCAGTCTTGCGCGCAAGGGGCAGACGCTCGCCATCTATATGGGACTCGCCCCTCTGGCGGATCTCTGCGCCCAGCTTCAGGCGCATGGCCTGCCCGGCAACTGGCCTGCAGCGATCGTCGAGCATGGAACCCGACACGATCAGCGGGTGCATGTCGCAACGCTCGCAACGCTTCCCGCGTTGGTGAAGGAACGCCGCGTGGTCAGCCCGGCCCTGACGCTCGTGGGAGAGGTCGTGGAACATAGACGCGAGATCCACAGGGATAACTTGTAAAGATCGTGCATTCCCCATTGCACGTTCGTGTTTGAGGCATTATGTCGAGACTGGTTCTTCAAACAGCGATCTTGAATAGTGGATTGGTTCGGTCATGGCCCTGACAGAGACAGAACGGCAGATCCTCACGCCGCTCCCCGAAGAGGAAATCCTCCCTCGCGCCGTCTCCCTTCTCAGGGGGCGTATTGCGCTGGTCTCGTCTTTCGGTGCGGAATCGGCCTTGCTTCTTGCCATGCTGGCCGATCTCGATCCCGCCTTTCCGGTCCTTTTTCTCGACACGCGGCGTCATTTTCCGGAAACCCTGACCTATCGCGACGATCTGGTGGCTTCGCTCGGGCTGACGAATGTCCGTTCGATCGCCCCGGCCGATGCTGCCCTGCGGGATCGCGATCCACAGGATCAGCTCGCGGATTTCGATCCGGATGCCTGTTGCGCCCTGCGCAAGGTCGAGCCGATGGATGCCGCGCTGGCGGGGTACGATGCCTGGATAACGGGACGCAAGCGCGGTCAGGCCGCCACGCGCGCCGCCATGCCTGTTTTCGAGCCGCTCGGGGACGGGCGCGCCAAGATCAACCCGCTCGCATCCTGGACCCCGGCGCAGATCGAGGCTGAAATGATCCGCAGGGCTCTGCCGCGTCACCCCCTGACTGCCCTCGGATTCCGGTCGATCGGCTGCGCTCCGTGCACCCGGGCGGTCGGGGAAGGCGAAGACCCCCGTGCCGGACGTTGGGCCGGACACAACAAAACCGAATGCGGCATTCATGTGCCGGCGCGATAATGGAGCATAACATGAGTTTGGCGACCCCCGGCGTGGTAAGCCCGCGTGCCATGGACGATCTCGACCAGCTCGAGGCCCAGAGCATCTTCGTCCTGCGCGAAGCCTATCGCAAGCTGCGCCCGCTCTCTCTGCTGTGGTCGCTCGGCAAGGACAGCAATGTCATGGTCTGGCTGGCCCGCAAGGCATTCATGGGCCGAGTGCCGTTTCCGGTCATGCATGTGGATACGGGCAAGAAATTTCCGGAAATGTATGCCTTTCGCGAGGAATACACCAGGAAGTGGAACCTCGATCTCATGCTCGGCGATTGTCCGCCGGTCGAGGAGATCGATCCCTCCCTCCCGCCCGCTGCCCGTTCCGCGGCCCGCAAGACTGCCGGTCTCGCCAGCCTGATCGAGAAGCACAAGCTCCGTGGCGTGATTGCCGGTATCCGGCGCGACGAGCAGGCGACGCGTGCCAAGGAGCGCGTGTTCAGCCCGCGCGGCGCCGGGCATCGCTGGGATGTGCGCAACCAGCCTCCGGAATTCTGGGATCAGTACGCCACCCCCTATGAAGACGGGATGCATATCCGTGTGCATCCGCTGCTGTCATGGCGCGAGATCGATATCTGGCGCTATATCGAGCGCGAGAACATTCCTCTGGTCGATCTGTATTTCGCGAAGAACGGCAAGCGTTACCGGTCTCTGGGCGATCAGGACATCACGAGCCCGATCGACAGCGATGCCTCCACCCTGGCCGAGGTGATCGCCGAGCTGGAGGCGAGCAAGACCTCCGAGCGCGCCGGTCGCGCCATGGATCACGAATCCGAAGATGCTTTCGAGCGTCTGCGCGTTGCGGGTTATCTCTGAGTTATGGGCGACAACATGACAACCAACGACCTTCCCCCCTCGCTGCGCGCGGCTGCCACCCCCATCGTCATCGTCGGCCATGTCGACCATGGCAAGTCGACCCTGATCGGACGCCTGCTCTATGACACGGACAGCCTTCAGGACGGCAAGCTGGCCCAGATCGTCGAAAGCAGCCGCAAACGCGGTCTGACCGTCGAATGGAGCTTCCTGCTCGACTCCCTCCAGATCGAACGCGATCAGGGTGTCACGGTCGATTCCACCCGCATTCCCTTCCATCTCGGCGGGCGTGAGTTCGTCATCGTCGATGCGCCGGGCCACCGGCAGTTCCTGCGGAACATGATCACGGGGGCGGCCGATGCCGAGGCCGCCGTGCTGGTCGTCGATGCGCTCGAAGGAGCGCAGGAACAGACGCGACGCCATGCCATGCTGCTGCGTCTGATCGGCATCCGTCATGTGATCGTTCTGCTGAACAAATCCGACCTGCTCGACTTCGATCAGGAAAGAATAGCCCAGGCCGAAACCGATGTGCGCGCCCTTCTGGGCCGTCTCGAGATCACGGTCGAGGCATTCGTTCCGGCTTCTGCCCGTGACGGAGACAATATCGCGAGCCGTTCGGAGCGCGCCCCCTGGTACACGGGCCCGACCCTGGTCGAGGCCCTGGCCGCCGTGCCTGCGCCGGCCTCGCGTCTCGCGCTCGATTTCCGCATGCCGGTGCAGGATGTGTATCGCTTCGATGACGTGCGCTATGTCGCCGGGCGTATCGATCGCGGGGTGATCCGCGCGGGCGACCGGATCATGATCGGCGTTCAGGGGCAACAGGCGACGGTTGCCGAGATCTGCCGGTGGCATGCCCCCGAAACGCCGGTGGCCGGGGCGGGCGAGTCGATCGCCCTGCGTCTCGAGCCCGATCTCGTTCCGGATCGGGGCGATCTTCTCTTCCCGGTTTCGGGTGCGGGCGAGCCCCCCCTGAAAACGGCGCGGATCCGCACCCGGCTCTTCTGGCTGCGGAGCGAGCCGCTCCGGGTGGGGGAAAGCTTCACGCTGCGCCTCTCCACCGCAGAACACGACGTGACCGTGGCGTCCATCGATGCGGTCGTCGATCTCGACGATCTGACCCTCGCCCCGGGCGAGGAGGTGCCGCCGGACGGATTTGCCGAAGTCACGCTGGTAGCGGCCCATGCGATCCTGTTCGATCCGTTCGCTCCCGGCTATAGCGACGGGCGCGGCGTTCTGGTCGACCGTTTCCAGCGCATCGTCGGAGGCGCGCCGCTTCTCGGCGAGGCGGAGCTTCCGGAAGGCACGCATGCCATCCATCCCACGGCGAGCCGTGTGACCGCGCTCCAGAGGCGCGCCCTGCAGGGCCATGAGGGCGCCGTGTTCTGGCTGACGGGGCTTCCCGGATCGGGCAAGAGCACCATTGCCCGTCTGGTCGAGAAGGATCTGGTGGCTTCGGGCGTCAGGGCATCCGTTCTCGATGGCGATACGCTGCGTGCCGGTCTGTGCGCGGATCTCGGGTTCTCTCCCGAAGATCGCAGGGAGAATATCCGTCGTGCCGCGCATGTCGCGCGTATCCTGGCCGAAAGCGGTCAGGTGGTGATCGTGGCGCTGGTCTCGCCTCTGGCCGAAGATCGCGCTCTGGCCAGCCAGATCGTGGGAGAGGGATTCCACGAGATTCATGTGGATGCCTCGCTCGCATTATGCGAGACGCGCGACCCCAAGGGATTGTACGCCGCGGCGCGTGCGGGCCGTATCCCCGATTTCACGGGGGTGAGCGCACCCTATGACGCGCCTGCCGCGCCCCGGCTCAGGATCGACGCAACCGGATCGCCCGAGAGCGCGGCCGAGGCGCTCGGCTCCTTCATCACGACCCGGATCGCCTGAGCCGGACCGCACGCAATGGCTTCCTGTGCCTGCCGGAACCCTCGATGTTCCGGCAGGCATTTTTTTTGGGAGGAATGCGTCGTGGCAGTCCGTGAAAACCGGGCGGGTCCGGTTGCCCGGACCTCTCGCCTCGCACGGGGCGTGTCCCGGATCCGAACCCGGGAAAGAACCGACCGCGATATCCCGGCTACAAGATCGGGCGCGGCGGGATCGGGTCAATGCTCCGGGGAAACCGGGGCGGTGAACGGCGAATGCGCTGCGGCATCGGCTTCTGCGGCACAACGCGCGGCGTCCGGCTTGTCTCCCTTCTTCTGCATCGCCAGCAGCTCGGCGCGTGCCGCAGGCATGAGCGCACGAATGGCCGGATTCTGCAGCGTGGCGACGGCAAAGGCGCCGGCAGCCTGATATCCGGCAGCGACATCCGACGCCCAGTGGACCCCGCAAACGATCCGGCTCTCACCGATGACGCGGCCGCGCTGCAGAAGCTCGGCCTTGCGTTCGGGCAGCAGCGCGGAAAGGACGAGCGCGGTCGAGTAACCGGCGATCGTGTGGCCGGAGGGATAAGCAGGGCTCTGCGCCAGATGCGCGTCCCTGGGGACGCAGATCGGCGATTCGTTTCCTATGAACGGACGCGGCCGAGACCAGAAATGCTTCTCTTCGGAGGTACGCACCGACTCGGCTTTTCCCATCAGGGTGAGAAGCTGCACCAGATGGGGCGCTTCGGAAGCGTCAATCCGGAATCCCGAAGCGCAGGAAAAACCCCGGAGGAACGGACCGGGTCTCAGATCGGCATCCAGCGTTGCCAGGGTCCAGCGTGGGCTTCCCTCGAGCGCGCGCGTCTGCCGGAAGATCCGGTCGTCTGCCTCCTGCATGGCGCTCTTCCTCTGCGGCGGCGTGGCGAGGGAGAGGCGTTCATCCGGCAGATCCCGGGCGGTCAGGTCGGGGGTCGTCTTGTCGGGGGCAGCCAGATCCCGGGAGGCCGGATGACTGCACGCTGCGAGCAGGGCAGGAACTGCAAGAAGAACGTGTCTCAGGCGCAGGAGAGGCGGGGATCGCATCGACATATGTCCTTTCGGTCGGCGCCTGGAGCTGGCGCAGTTCTGGGGCTGCGCCAGTCTAGGCGCGCGCGCGCGTTTTGACAGCCTCGCATCGAAAGGACGTGTGTCGGGCGGAAGGTGCTGGATGAAGCAGGAAGCAGACCGGGGTCTTTCCGGATTCAGGGTGGCCGGAGCCGGAACAGCATCGAAACGATCGGGCGCAGTATTACCCGATGCGTGATCCTGTTCGTCTCTTCGGACAAAAATTAACGAACGATGATACTTGGTATTTCGCAAACACGTTGTTCGACTTGCTAACAAAAAGTTAAAGCCAAGTACTCATAAAGAAAATCCAAAGTGGACCTGTAGGGTATTCATATAGAGTTCGTTTGTATCGCAATGTGTTCAGGGAGGATAATGTGTCATATGATGATAAATAACGTTTTTCAATTGCCTGCCTCCGGGTGGAGGCGTAGGGAGTTTCCGATGGTTACTTCGTCCGTCAGGTTTTTCCCGACGGACAGGCAATATTCAAAATATGTCTGAATCGCAGGTGATCCGCTCGCGGCGGTAGTGCCTGCCCGGGGCCTTAGGGCGTCATGGGGGAATAGTCGGAATGGCGACGACACTTAACGGAACCTGGTCTGCCGTGAATGTCAGCGGAACCACGCTGTTTCAAAGCGGTAGCGTGTTTGCTGAGCAGCCGGTCACCTTCGCGAATAACGCAAGCCTTGTGGTCACGAGCGGAGCGCTTGTTTCCGGTATCACGGGATCCGGCCTGAATATCACGATAAGCGCGGGTGGAGACCTGACGGATGCCGCCCTGACAGGCGGGCGCGTCAATGTGCTCTCCGGCGGAATGACCACGGGCAACAGCTTTAACGGCGTGACGACCACGCTCAATGGCGGGGCGAGCTCGCTGAACGATACCTGGCTGACGAGCGGGACCGGGGGAACCTGGAGTTATGCCTATTCCGGCGCGACCGTGACAGGGGCGACAGTCGGAACGAGCGGTTTTCTGCAGATCCAGACCGGTGCCACCGCGACCGATCTCACCGCGACCAGCGGCGGTTCGGCTGTAATAGCCGCGGGAACGACATCGGGCATCCATGCGACGGATGGCGGTTACGTTCAGTCCGGCGCTCTGGTGTTCTCGGGATATGCGGGCAATGGCGAGGTCGTCGATACCGGCGCGATCCTCACGGGAACCTGGTCCGCCAAGAACGAGAACGGGCAAACCGTTTACACGAACGGCTCCGTCACCGTGCACGATCCGGTCATTCTCAACGGTGCGACCCTCGTCGTCATGAGCGGTGCGGTCGTCTCGGGGCTTACCTGCTTCAAGGACTCGATTCCGACCATCAGCGTCCTGAACGGTGCCACGCTGACCGATTCGCACGTCACGCGTACCTATGTGCGCGTCGATGGCGGCGGCCTGCTGAGCAACAACCAGTTTCTCGGATGCGACACGACGCTCAATACGGGTGCGGCCTCGATCGGCGACAGCTTCGGCTGGTATGGCTATGCGGTCCAGTCCGTCAAGGTCGCCAGCGGGGCCACGGTCAGCGATGTCACCGTGCTGTCCAGCACGACGATCTCGGCTGCGACCGGTGCCGTGGTCGATGGGGCCAATGTGGCATCCGGCGGTTCGGCGATCATCGCAAAGGACGTCGATCTCAACGGATTGAACGTCTCTGCGGGCGGCTATCTTGCAACCTACACCTCGATCGGCGGGACCATCACGATCCCGACCACCCCCGGAACCCCGGAAGGAACCGTGCTGAACGGCACCTGGAGTGCTGTGCTGTCGAACGGTGCAACCATCTACACCAACGGCGTCAGCTCCTATGCCGAGCCGGTCACGCTCGGCAACGGCGCGGCGCTCTATGTGCAGAACGGTGCGGTCGCTTCCGGTCTTTCCGGGTACGGCGTCACGATTTATGTGCAGGCCGGGGGCACTCTTGCCGATTCCTATATCGCGCAGGGCAATGTGACGGTCAGTGCAGGCGGTGTGACGAGCGGAAACAAGTTCAACTCGGACCCGGTCAATCTGCTGTCCGGAGCGAGCTCGATCAACGATCTGTGGTACAATAGCGGGTACGACATCAACTGGAGCACCGTCAACAGCGGCGCATCGGTCACGAACCCGCAATTCGGATCGGGCGCCTATGTCTCGGCTTTTCCGGGCTCGGTCGTCGAGGGGCCGTCCGTTTCGGACGGGGCTTATCTCGTGGTGGACAAGGCAGCGACCGATACCTGCTTCCTGGCAGGGACGATGATCCTCACCGATCGGGGGGAGATTGCCGTCGAAACCCTGCGCGTGGGCGATCAGGTGGTCTGCCATGTCGATGGCCAGGATCGTCTCCGGGCCGTGATCTGGGTCGGTCAGAGGCAGAACCGTTTCGAGCCGTGGCAACCCGAGGACATGGCGGGTTATCCCGTGCGTATCCGCGCAGGGGCGTTCGGCGAAGGGCAGCCTCACAGCGACCTTCTCGTTACCGCAGAGCATTGCTTCCTGTTCGACGGGCGCTTCGTGCCGGTGCGGATGCTCGTGAACGGCGAGAGCATCGCCTATGATCGCTCGATGCCGATCTACGATTACTATCATGTCGAGCTTTCGCAGCATTCGATCATCTATGCCAATGGCGTGAAGACCGAGAGCTATCTGGATAGCGGCAATCGTCAGGGCTTCCGGACGCGGGAAGGGGTTGCCACTCTCATGCCCGTTCCCGGGGCGGCCAGCTGGGAAAAGGATGCGGCTGCGCCGCTTTGTGTCGAGCGCGGGTTTGTCGAGGGGCTCTACAGGCGCTTCGCCGGCCAGTGTGCCGACAAGGGGTCCGATAATGTCGCTCTGACCGACGATCCGGCGCTCATGCTCGTCGATGACAGGGGAACGCGCTATCTGCCGGTCCGCAAGGGAGGGGACAGGGTGACCTTCCATGTCCCGCCGGGAATCTCGGCGCTGCGTCTGGTGTCGCGCACCATGCGGCCCTGTGACGTCATCGGCCCGTTCGTGGACGATCGTCGTCGTCTGGGTGTTCTGGTGGGCGAAGTCACGCAGTTCGGAGCGCATGGCGCACACGCCCTGCTGACCCATCTGACCGTTCCGGAGCTGGCGGGGTGGCATGACGGTTCGGGCGCTTGCCGCTGGACCGACGGCGCGGGGCTGCTGCTGCTCAACCGGGCGGCGACGGCATCGGAAAGCATGATCAGCGTCCAGATCGTTTCGGCCGGTCCTTACAGGATGGCGCTCGAGCCGGATCGGTCGCAGCCGGTCGCGGCCTGAGGGCACGATCTCCCTCTTCGCGGAACCTGCGATGTTCTCGCGAAGGACAGGGAACGCAAACCGGATGATATCCCGGAAAAGGCAGGCCTCGAGCCTGCCTTTTTGCGTTGCTGCGTTCGGTGCGAGTGGCCTCCATTCGTCAAATAGTCATTACAATATTGATGTTTCAAATTATCTTATCTATTCCGTATCGTTGATGTGTTCCTGTTCACAGACTACTATATCCATGTATTTGTTCAATAAAATAAATAAATGCATGGTTCCTGATCGTCATATCCTCGCAGAGTGAGTGGCGATCCGGTTCGATGTCCTGAACGGAAAGGGCAGAGCGATGGTCGGCACCGAGGGCGTGGCATTATCTTCGGGGGAGCGCGTGAGCGCCCCGGAAAACGTTTCTGGAAACGTTTCTGGAAGCGTTTCTGGAAGTGCCTCTGGAAGCGCCTCCGGGGGCGTTCCGGGGCGTGACACGGATGCCGATATCGATACGCGGGTAAGCGCCTATGCCGGTGCAGGTACGAGGCCGTATTCCGGTCCTGTCATTCTCACCGGCGATTGCTCTGCCGTGATGCGGGACGGGCAGCTCCGGTATCTTCAGGACGGACAGCTCTACGACCCTCCTGTCAGTTTCGGATCGGGGGCGTCCCTCCTCGTGACGAGCGGCGTCACGCTCTCCGCCATCGACGCATTGCCGGACTCGTATCTTCATGTCTCGATCGCCTCGGGCGGGAGGGTGAGCGGCGCTACCCTGGAAGAGACGGATATGCGCGTGAGCGTCCTGTCCGGAGGGGTGACCGAGGGAAACAGATTCACCGGGTCGGTCGATTTCGAGGAAGGCGCTGTTTCCCGCGACGACACGTTCATGCGGAGCGAAGGCGGATATGGCTATGCCTCGGTCATGAGCGGCGCGGTTGTCAGCAATCTCACGATGGAAGAGACGACCTCGCTTCATTGTGCGGGCGGCTCGGTCATCGACGGTCTGACCCTGTCCTCTGGTGCGGCAGGCTATATCGATCGCGGCGTTGCGCTCGATGCCGTCATGATCAGGGCAGGTGCAGACTTCACGACCCACTCCCCCCTCAACGAAGCGTTCGGGATTCCGGCCAGGCCTGCATCCGGCCCGAACATGGTTGCGGGGAATGTCTGGCGTGCGGAGCCGGGCCCCGACGGGAAGACGCGCTATGTTGCTGAGGACAGGGGAGAGGGCGAGGAAATATTTACGGGTGTGCCGGTTTTCCCGCCGGGCGGGTCCCTGCTCTACGTGACCAGCGGCGCCGTCGTTTCCGGACTGGTCGGTGACGATGTCTATATCCATGTTCAGGACGGAGGGATACTGACGGGCTGCTATATCGCTTCCGGCGGTCTGACCGTGCAGGACGGAGGAGTTTCGCGGGGCAATGTCTTGCGCGCCTGTCCGACCTTGATCGAGCCGGGGGGTGTTTCGGAAGACGATCTCTGGGAAGGGTCGGAGAGTCCCTTCATGGTCATGATCCAGAAAGGGGCGCGTGTCGATCGTCCCGGTTTCGGTAACTATGTCATGGTCGAAGCCTACAGGGGCTGCGCGATTACGGCGCCGCGCGTCGCCGAGGGCGGGTCACTCTATATCATGGGCGCTTCTACCGATGCGTGTTTCCTGCCGGGAACCCTTATCCGCTGCGAGATCGGAGATATGCCGGTCGAGAGAGTCGCGCGAGGAGACCGGGTCTGGTGTCTTGAAGGCGGTCGTGAGGTCCTGCGCCGGGTCACGCGCGTGGTGCAGCGCCCCAGAACGGTCGCGCCCACCCTTTCCGACGACTGCGCCGGTTACGCCGTGCGTATTCTCGCCGGGGCTTTCGGAGACAGCATTCCGCAAAGCGATCTCTGCGTGACCTCCGAGCATTGCTTCCTGTTCGAAGGCCGTTTCATACCCATACGGATGCTCGTCAATGGCAGGAGCATCGCTTACGACCGCGCCCGCGTTTCTTATGTCCATCATCATATCGAGCTCGAGCGACATGCGGTGATCTTTGCCAACGGCGCGCCCACGGAGAGCTATCTGGATACAGCCTCCCGGCGGCTTTTGCCCGGTGCCGGAAATGTCATCGCCCTCTCCCCCTGCGTGCCGCGTAGCTGGGAACGGGATTCGGCTGCGCCGCTTTGCGTCCTTCGCGACTTCGTTGAGCCGGTCTATCGGCGTCTTGCGGATATCGCCGACAGGATGGGCTTGCCGGTGGCGGAGGCGCTGCCCGAGTGCGATAGCGATCCGGCGCTTTCGCTGGTCGATGACAGGGGGCGTCAGCTTCCGGTGTTGCGCCGCTCGGGAGACAGGATCACGTTCTCGGTTCCGCGCAGGGCGCGTCATGTCCGGCTGCGATCGCGCACGTCGCGCCCGTTCGATACCATCGGTCCGTTTGTCGATGACAGGCGCGCGCTCGGGGTGCTTGTGGGGGAAATCAGACAATTCGGGAGCCGGCGCGATTATCTGCTGACAACGCATCTGACCGGCGAGGCGCTTGCCGGATGGCACGATCCCGAGCACGCCTCCTGCCGCTGGACGGCAGGAGATGCCCTCATCGTCCTGACGGATGACCCGCAGGAAATGGAGACGCTCCTGACGATCGAGATTCTCGCTGGCGGACCTTATGTCGTGGCGTCCCGGTCTGCCGCTCCTCTGGCGGTTCTTCCGGCCGCTCTTCGGGTGACATCAACCGCGGCAGCCTGAACACAGCCCTGCCTCCCCTATGCCCCGTCTTCACCGCATCCTGTCTTCACCGCGTCCTGTCCGGGTGGTCTCGCCCGTTCGGGGATGCGGCTTGCGGGTCTCGAGTGCTCCCCGGTATCGAGTGCTTGCGGGATGGAGGCGTCTCCGGCGCTATTCGGGGAGGATCGCGGCGAAATGGGCGCCCTGGCTCGGCGGGGCGGAAAGGCCGGGCACCGGGAGCGAAGGCGTGGAGGGCGGGTCGAGCAGGGAGAGCACGGCCATCGCCCGCGCGCGTTCCACCGGGTCTGCATAGGCGTAGAACACCTCTCTCGCTTCGCGTCTGGAGGCGATCAGCCCGGCGCGCCGCAGCTCGCCGAGCTGTTGGGAGAGTGCCGGCTGGCCGATCCCGGTCGTGGCCTCGAGATCCGAGACGCTTCTCTGACGGTCGATGAGCGCCGTCAGTATGGCCAGACGCTGGGGCTGACCGTAGAGGCGGAGCCGTTCGAGCAGGGGAGACTGGTTTCTGGCGACGGGCGATGTCATGCGGCATCGTCCGCCTGCAGGCGGTGATACCAGGGCTGGTCTTCCTGGCCTTCCGTATCGCCGGACGCGTGCAGCCTGCAGGTTTCCGTGGGCGGCGGCAGGAAGACGGGGTCGCCCGGATGCCAGTTTTCCGGCGTGAGCCGTGTCCCGTCTGCCGTATGTTGCAGTGCCCTCACCGTCCTTTCTATCTCGGCGACGCAGCGCCCGACCGAGAGGGGATAGGTCAGGATCGCCCGGATCGTGCCGTCCGGTGCGATGATGAAGGTAGAGCGGACCGTGCTGCTGTTCTGTGCCGTTTCGTCGAGCATCCCGTAAGCCCGGGCAATCGTCATCGAAGGGTCTTCTATGATCGGGAAGCGGATTTCGACCCCGAGATCCCGGTGGATCGCATCGACCCAGGCCAGATGGGCGGGAAGACTGTCCACCGAGAGGCCGAGCAGCGCGCACCCCAGGGCTTCGAAGCGCGGCTGCGCCTTGGCGAAGGCCAGGAATTCGCTCGTGCAGACGGGTGTGAAATCCGCCGGATGGGAAAAGAGAACGACCCAGCCGCCACGATAGTCGCTCAGGGTGACCGTCCCGCGTGTCGAACGTGCCCGGAAATTCGGAGCGGATCTTCCCAGAACAGGGGCACCGCCGGTCTGGTGTGCCTCGGTCTGGCGTGTTTCTCTTGTCTCGACCTTCAGATCCATGTCCTCAATCCTGAAACTGTCCTTGACGCTGTCGTTTATCATATTTACATAAACGACGAAACATCACATTCGCGAAATATGAAACCCGCGAAACGCGCATGAACCGCCAGCGAACCACCCACGAACCGCCATGGATCCCGCTCTTGCGGGAAAAGGGGAGTCACACCGATGGATGACGTCACGATCGAAAGAGCCGCCGCGCTCGTGAAGGCCACCTGCGCCGGGAAAGCGCGGCGCCCCGTCATTCGCAGTTTCTTCGACGAGCCGACTTTCACGGCCTCGCATGTCGTTTACGACCCGGAGACGCGCGAGGCAGCGATCATCGACAGCGTGCTCGATTACGATCCCGCCTCGGGTCGCACCTCCTCCGCCAGTGCGCAGGCGATCCTCGATTTCGTTAAATCCGAAAGTCTCGAAATCGTCTGGCAGCTCGAGACCCACGCGCATGCCGATCATCTCTCTGCCGCGCCCTGGCTGCAGGAGAAGCTCGGGGGCAAGCTTGCGATCGGCTCCGGGATTCTCGAGGTGCAGGATGTCTTCGGCAAGATCTTCAATGCGGGTACGCGTTTCGCGCGGGATGGATCGCAATTCGACAGGCTCTTCACCGATGGCGACAGTTTCCGTATCGGCGGGATAGACGCCATCGCCGTTCATGTGCCCGGTCATACTCCCGCCGACATGGCATTCGTCATCGGCGATGCCGCCTTTATCGGCGATACCCTGTTCATGCCCGATTTCGGTACGGCCCGGGCGGATTTCCCGGGCGGGGATGCGCATCGGCTCTATCGCTCGATCCGCAGGCTTCTCTCGCTGCCCGATGAGACGCGGCTTTTCCTCTGTCACGACTACAAGGCACCCGGACGGGATGTCTATGCCTGGGAGACGACCGTCGGTGCGCAGCGCGCCTCCAACATCCATGTGCATGACGGGGTGACGGAAGACGCCTTCGTCACCATGCGCACCCGTCGCGATGCGACCCTGACATTGCCGAACCTCATCATGCCTTCTGTCCAGATCAACATGCGCGGTGGAAAACTGCCGGAACCGGAAGAAAACGGAACGCGCTATATAAAGATACCGCTCGATACCCTGTGAGCTTCGGTGCGGCCGTCATCTGTGCGAGGCATGGCGTGCGAGGCATGGCCCCGCCCGGATGACGGAGTTTTTTTTCAGGCGGACGATCCGCCCGTTCATGATGCCCCTGCCGGATCGGAAGCGCTCTGCGTCCGGGCATCTCAGCCAGAGTGATCAGAGAAAGGCACGACAATGTCCCTTCGTTTCCTGACGGCCCATTACGCGATTTCCCCCCAGATCAAGGCAGAGGATATGCCGGGGCTCGCCGAGCAGGGCTTCACCGGCATCGTCTGCGTACGCCCCGACGGGGAGGAGAACGACCAGCCCGATGTTGCCACGCTCGGCGTGGCCGCCGAAAAATCGGGGCTGGCATTCGCCTATATTCCGGTCCGTTCCGGAACGACTCCGGATGCGCACAGCGTCTCGGTCATGCGCCGTACCCTTGCGGAGATGCTGGGGCCGGACCGGACCGGAAAAGTACTTGCCTATTGCCGTTCGGGGCGACGCGCTGCCGATCTGTTCGAGCTGGCCAATGCGCCGACGGAAGAGGCGCCCGCGTCGCCGCGTCGTTTCGACGTCGTCGTCGTCGGGGGCGGTGCGGGCGGTCTGGCTGCGGCGTCCAGCCTGTTGCGTCGTCGTCCCGATCTTCTGGTTGCGATCGTCGAACCCTCGACCGAGCATTACTACCAGCCCGGCTGGACGCTCGTCGGAGGGGGCGTGTTCGAGGCGCAGCAGACCAGACGCTCCGAAGTGGGCCTCATACCGCGCAATGCGAACTGGATCCGTCAGGCTGTCACGGCGTTTCATCCCGATCGGAACCGGGTCGAGCTGGGCGATGGCAGCATGATCGAATACAGCGCCCTCGTGGTCGCGACCGGGCTCAAGCTCGACTGGGCAGCCATCCCCGGACTGGTGGAGACGCTCGGCAAGAACGGCGTTACCTCCAATTACCGGTACGATCTCGCGCCTTATACCTGGGAGCTGGTGCAGCAATTGCGGGAGGGAACGGCCCTCTTCACCCAGCCGCCGATGCCGATCAAATGCGCCGGAGCGCCGCAAAAGGCGATGTATCTGGCCTGCGACGCCTGGCGCCGCGCGGATGTACTGGACCGGATCGAGGTGGAGTTCGATGCTGCCGCACCGGCCCTGTTCGGCGTCGCCGCCTTCGTGCCTGCGCTGATGGAGTATGTGCGGGGATACGGTATCGATCTCCAGCTCAAATCGCGTCTCGTCTCGGTGGATGGCGAGCGCAGGATCGCGACCTTCGAGCGGACCACCGAGGCCGGGGTCGAGACGGTCGAACGTGCCTTCGACATGCTTCACGTCGTGCCGCCCCAGACCGCGCCCGATGTCATCCGGAACAGCCCGCTTGCGGGGCAGAGCGGATTTGTGGACGTTCATCCGGACACCATGAAGCACACCGCCTTTGCCAATGTTTTCGCAATCGGCGACGTTGCAGGCACGAGCAACGCGAAGACGGCCGCCGCCGCGCGCAAGCAGGCCCCGGTCGTGGCGGAGAATATCCTGTCGCAGCTTTCCGGCCGGATGCCGGATGCGGCCTATGACGGTTATGGCGGATGTCCGCTGACCGTCGAGCGTGGCCGGATCGTTCTGGCCGAGTTCGGCTATGGGGGGAAATTGCTGCCGACCCTGCCGAAATGGCTGCTCGACGGCGAAAAGCCGAGCCGACTGGCCTGGTTCCTGAAAGAGAAGATCATGCCACGTCTGTACTGGGACTTCATGCTGCGCGGGCGCGAACTCATGGTGAAGCCGGACCGGAAGGGACAGGGCTGATCCAGCGGCCATGATATCGGGCTCACTCGCCTGGTCGAGCGTCCTGCCTGCCCTCGGATCGGGTGGGCTGGTCGGATTGACGCTCGGGCTGGTCGGTGGCGGCGGGTCCATACTCGCCGTCCCGCTTCTCGTTTATCTGGTCGGTGTGCGCAATCCGCATGTCGCGATCGGAACGAGCGCCTTCGCCGTCGCGATCAACGCTCTGGCCGGGCTCGTGAGCCATGCGCGCGAGCACACCGTCAAATGGCGCTGCGCGGGTTTCTTCGCGCCTGCCGGCATGATCGGCGCCGCGCTCGGCGCGCAGGTCGGAAAGGCGGTGGACGGACAGAAGCTCCTGCTGTTCTTCGCCCTGCTCATGATCCTGGTCGGTATCAACATGATCCGCGGGCGGCATGACGAGGGGATTGCAGGCGCCGCATGCAACCGGGACAATGTCTGGAAAGTCGGCCTTTTCGGTTTGTGCACCGGAGGGCTATCGGGATTTTTCGGGATCGGGGGCGGGTTTCTCATCGTTCCGGCCCTCATGGCCGCGACCCATATGCCGGTGCTGAACGCCGTGGGAACCTCGCTGGTCGCGGTCGCGGCATTCGGGGTCACGACCGCGATCAGCTATGCCGCTTCCGGCTTCGTGGACTGGTCCCTCGCCGGATGGTTCATCCTCGGGGGCGTGGCAGGCAGTCTTGCGGGCACGCGCCTGGCAGGCACGCTCTGCCGCGATTCCGGAGCCCGGCTCAAACTGATTTTCGCGGCTCTCATTTTCGTGGTTGCAGGCTATATCGTTTTCCGAAGCATCTGAAAGCGAGATCCGAATGAGTGCCTCCGAGCAGAAACTGACCGAATCCGATATCCTCTCCGCCGTGGAAGGGCTGGTATCCTCGGAGCGGGACCCGATCGCAAACATGGCCAATTGTGCGGCCGTGCTGTTCGAGGCGCTCGAGCGGATCAACTGGGCAGGGTTCTACCTCCTGCGCGAAGGCGAGCTCGTTCTCGGGCCGTTTCAGGGGCGGGTCGCATGCACGCGCATTCCCCTGGGGCGCGGGGTCTGCGGTACGGCGGCGGCAGAACGCAGGACGATACGGGTGGACGACGTTCATGCCTTTCCGGGTCATATCGCCTGCGATTCCGCCTCGGCTTCGGAAATCGTCCTGCCCCTCATGCGTGACGGTGCGCTGATCGGCGTTCTCGATATCGACAGCCCCGTGCCCGCACGTTTCGGCGCGGCGGAGGAAGCGCTGCTCGAAGCGGTCGCCGCGCTCCTCATGCGCGGCTGAGCCGATTGGGCGACCCGCCGGAGCGCGGGTTCAGTTCGCGCCGGGGATCGTCTTTTCGTAACGGGGCCAGTGCGTGGCGAGGGCCCTGACGACCACGCTCCCGACCTGATAGGCGGCATTGACCGAGGGAATGAAGGCCGAATAGCCCTTTTCGCTGGACTCCGCGGCCAGGAAACCGGCTGCGGTCTCGCCGGGCGCCTGCATGTCGAAATTGCTCGTGCTGCGAAGCACGACCGCGCGCTCCGGATCGACCCGGCCAGCCTTTGCCTGAAGGGCGAGGGCCTGGCAGAAGGCGATATCCTCCTCGGCAGTCGTGGCCAGGACTCCCTTGTTGTCGGTCCAGTAGCGCACCCAGCGTTCGGCCCAGCGATTCATCCGCTTGCCCACCCAGAATGTCTCTCCCGAAATCGTGTCGCCGATCCCGACCGAAGGCGGCTTCAGCGCGGCCGGATAGCCGCGATAGCGGGCGCGGATGGTCTTCATGCCCTCGCTGTCGGGCAGGGTGAGGCCGCGCGTCAGCTCATAGGCCCAGCGCGTCAGGCCCGGGTTGAGGGTATAGACCATGTCGCCCGACAGGGAATGCAGAGGCGGTCGGGGCGTTTCGTCGGGACGGCTCCCCTGGACGGGGGTAAAACCGTCAGGCCAGTTTGCCGGGATCTCGCGCGGGTCGATCAGATGGGCCAGACCCCCGTTGATCACTCTCGGCGCCCATACGGCGCTGCCGATGGTCCCGAAGCCGGGATCCACGCCCGCAATTCCGGCAAGGACGAAATAGCTCTTTCGCAGATCGAAGCGTGGATCGAGAATCAGCGCGGTCATCGCCGAGGCCATATGCTCGGGGCCTTCGCCTGTGGCGATTCCGAGAACCTGCAATTCGGGGTTGTAATACATGACCCCATGATCGGTTCCCGGGGCGGCAATCTGGCGGGAGAGCGGGAATTTCTCGATCCAGTTCTGGAATTCGCCGGGTGTATCTCCCGTATCCTTGCCGATCTCGAAGGTGGTGACGACAACGACGCGCACGGGCAGATGCGCGGATGCCGTTTCCGCAGACAGGGCGGAAGGCGCGGCTGCGGGTGCATCTGCGGGTGCGGCCCGGGCCGGGGAGGGCGAGAGGAGGCCCGCAAGAGAGAGGGCGGAGAGGGAGAGAAGGATTTTTTTCACGGTTCGGGCCTTCACTGGAAAAGGGGCTCGTGACTGACCATGGCTTCGAAAGCGGCAAGATTTCTCTCGAGCTGGAACTGGAGACGGGCCTTTTCGCTTTTTCGCAAAAAGTTTGCACAGGCGAAACTCTGTGGGGCGCGACATAATGTGATCACGTGATCTCCGTCCCACAGGCTGGTGCCCGGAATGAAGGCATAGGTCAGGCTGTTGCGCGAGATCGCCTTGAGGTCGGCATAGCCGAGCCGTGCCGTGGCGATCGCCCGGCGATATTCCTGCGTCAGATTGCTGCGCGACACGCCCTGATCGTCCGTCGAGAGCGTGACCGGAACATGCGCGCGCCGATAGACGGAGAGCGGATGGCTCTTGCCGCTGACCCCGAGGATCTGGTCGTTGCTGGTCAGGTTGACCTCGACCGCAATGCGGCGTTGCGCCATCTCGTGCAGGAGGCCGGGCGCGTCGTGTTCCCAGAGTATGTCCACCCCGTGGCCGATGCGGCTGGCTCCCGCAATTTCCACCGCTTGCCGGATGTGATTGTCCAGACCGTTGGCGGGCACCAGTGACGGCGTCAGCTCCCCCGCATGAAGGCTGAGCTTCACGTCCGGGTGACGGGCATTCTGGGCTGCGAAGATCTGCATATGCTGTGCGTAATCCTTCATCGCCACCGGATTGTCTTCCGGTGCGACGAAGTTCACGCCGACAAATCGCGGGTCCTCATGCACCAGCTGATAAGCGGTATCGAGCTGCGCGAAGACCTGTGCGGGGGACATCGTCCGAATGGCCTGGAACAGATAACGCACCGTGACGCTGCATCCCGGATGTGCCTGGGGCGTATCGCAGTGAAGGATGTCCTGTGCGTCATGCTCCATCGTATCGGTCTCCTGACGGGCGAGGGAGACGAGATGCGCGCGATCCGTATCGAGGGCGCGATGGGCGGCATCGTAATCCGTGCCCGGAAGGGGATGCGCTTCGCCTGCCCTGGCCATGGCACCGAGCGCGGGCGAGATCATGAGCTCGAGATAGACGATATGATCGGCCGCAGCCTGATCGCGTGCCTGGGCGAGCATCTCGCCCTGATGGGTGGCCAGAACCGGTGCGAAGCGCCCGAATGTCGAGAAAAAGTGATCGTGACCGGAACGGTCCAGCGGTGTCGGCACGAAGTCGTGCATGGACAGGGAATCGATCATGACCTGTCTCGCCTCGTCATGCGCGGCCAGTTGCGTCGCAGGAAGATCGCCGGGCGTCGCCACGCGGCACTTGCCGGGCAGGATGCGCCCCTGGGGAAGGGAGACGCACAGACCGTCTTCTCCAGCCCAGCGCAGATAGTCTTCGGCCGGGATCGCACCGGCCAGATGGTTGTGAAGATCCCCGCCCTTGGGAAAGGCGCGCAGGAAGAGCGTCAGACGGGCGGGATCGTTGCGCAGACGGTCGAAGACATGCGCGGTCGTCTGACTGTCGGGCGTTTCCGCCCGGGCGGGAACGATAGACAGGGCGAAACCCGTCAGGATAAGGATACGGAAAAACATGGTCCGGAACGTGACGAAGCCACAGGCATTTGGCAAGCGTTCCGTTATGGAAACAAGATGACCGGTCCTGCGGTGCAAGCGGCCCATCGAGGCGGGCTGGTCGGACGATCAGGTGCTGTCATGCTGTCATGAATGAAGGCCGTGCGATGCATCGCGGCCTGGGTCTGTCGTCTCTTCAGGGAAAACGAGCAGACCCGGGAGAGACGCCGTCCCGATGGCCCGGATCGTCACCGGGCGGGAGGGCGTCCGTCCAGCGGCTTACTTGCCTGCGAGCGCGTCCTTGACGTTCTTCGCGGCCGAGTAGCTCAGCTTCTTGGAAGCGGCGATCTCGATCGTTTCACCGGTCTTCGGGTTGCGGCCCTGACGCGCCGCGGTCGAACGGACCTGGAACTTGCCGAAGCCCGGGATGGAAACCTCGTCGCCCTTGGTGGCGGCTTCGATGATGCTCGCCCACACGGTGTCGAGGGCGGTTTTGGCGTCGGCCTTGGTGCCGCCGGTTGCGGCAGCGATGCGGTCGATCAGATCAGTGGATTTCATTGTGATCCTCTTGCGTTGGGAATGGCCGTGGAGCCATAGGCGCAGTTCGAAGGGAGAACAAGGCTGGAAATGCAATATTCCCGATTGTTCTCAGCCGACGAATCCCACAATCATACAAGAGTTTTGCGAATTGGCGAAGGGGCAGACCCCGCTCATTCTGCCAGTCCTGATTTTCGGGGGGTCTTCATGCGTCACGCGATCCGGTTCTATCTCGGGGATACGCTTCATACGGTCGCGGGCGAAGCGTGCTCGATGACCCTGCTCGACTGGCTGCGGCATCAGGGTCGCACCGGAACCAAGGAGGGATGCAACGAGGGCGATTGCGGTGCGTGTACCGTAATCGTCATCCGGCTTCGGCGCGGGCGTCTGGCTGTGCGGGCGGTCAATGCCTGTATCCAGCTGGTCGCCATGCTCGACGGGGCCTGTGTGATGACCGTCGAGGATGTCGGCGGGCCCGACGCGCTCCATCCTGTCCAGAAGGCGATGGTCGCCGCCAGCGGCTCGCAATGCGGGTTCTGCACGCCCGGTTTCGTGATGTCCATGATCGCCTATCGCTGCATGGACGGAGCCCCGGATGACGATGCGTCGATCGACGCCGCACTCGCGGGCAATCTGTGCCGCTGCACGGGTTATGCCCCGATCGTCCGTGCGATGAAGCAGGCGCTCTCCATACCCGGTGCCCCCGGAGGGGTTTCCGGTGGCGCCCCCGGTAACGCCCCCGGTAGCACCCCCGGTAGCACTGCCGGCGACGAAGACGGGGCGGGGGCAGCCTTCGAGGCGCGTATCGCCGCCTTGCAGCCGCGTCTTCTCGCACTCGCTGCCTCTGACGATGTCGAGATCGATACGGGAACCTCCAGTCTCTTCATACCGGCTCATGCGGAGTCGCTCGCCGCGCGGCTCGTCGCTCATCCCGGGACCGTGATGGTTGCCGGGGCGACGGATGTGGGTCTGTGGATCACCAAGGGGATGCGCGCGCTGCCCCGTCTCGCCTTCATCGCACAATGCCCCGATCTCCTGCGTCTGGAGGAGACCCGATCCGGGCTTCATGTCGGGGCGGCGGTGACGTATGAGGAGGTCGCGGCTCCATTCGGACGCATGCTCCCGTCTTTCGGCGCCCTGATCGCCCGGATCGGTTCGACGCCTATCCGCAACAGTGCCACTCTATGCGGCAACATTGCCAATGGCTCGCCCATTGGAGACGGGCCGCCCGCCCTGATCGCAGCGGATGCGGTGCTCCATCTGCGCCATGGCGACGCGCGGCGCGATCTCCCGCTGGACGCCTATTTTCTTGCCTACGGAAAGCAGGATCTCGCGGCTGGGGAATTCGTCGAAGGGGTCACCATTCCGCGTCCCGCTCCGGATACGTTCTATCGCGTCTACAAGGTCTCCAAGCGTTTCGATCAGGATATTTCCGCCGTTTGCGGGGCCTTCGCGCTTCGTCGCGACGCGGAGGGACGTATCGTGCATATCCGGATCGCGTTCGGCGGCATGGCGGCGACACCGTGCCGGGCGCGCGAGACCGAGGCGTTTCTGCTGGGCCGGGTCTGGAACGAGGAGACGCTTGCGAAATCCCGTGACATCCTGACGCGGGATTTCACACCGCTCAGCGACATGCGGGCGAGCGCGTGGTATCGCATGCGTGTCGCGGGCAATCTGCTCATACGCTTCTTCGAGGAGAGCCGGGAGGCGGCGGACGATCCGGACAATCCAAATGTCCCGGGGGCTCCGAACGTGCTGGAGAAGTCACGGGGGCTGAGCCATGTCTGAGGCGCCCACGCATGAGCGCGGCAGGACCGTGAAGCATGAGAGCGCCACGCTCCATGTCACGGGGCGCGCCTCTTATATCGACGATCTCCCCGAGCCGAAATCCCTCCTCCATCTCGCCCCGGGGTTGAGCGCGCGCGCCCATGCCCGAGTGGTCTCCCTCGATTTTTCCGAAGTGCTGGCCGTGCCGGGCGTCGTAAGGGTTCTGACCTGCGCGGACATCGTCGGACAGAACCAGGTCAGCCCGGTTCATGCGGAAGACGAGCCGCTTCTGGCGGATGGCGTCGTGCATCATGTCGGCCAGATCGTGTTCGTCGTCGTCGCGACCGAGCGCGGCATAGCGCGCCGTGCCGCCCGCAAGGCCCGGATCACCTATGAGGATCTCCCTGCCGTGCTCGATATCGCCACGGCGCAATCGGGGGAGGAGGATCTGGTCTGGCGCCCCCTGACCATGGAGCGCGGACAGGCGGAAGCGGCTCTGGAGGCATCGCCCCGTCGTCTTGGCGGATCGCTGACGCTCGGCGGTCAGGAGCATTTCTATCTCGAGGGACAGGTGGCTCTGGCCCAGCCCGGCGAGGCCGGGGAGATGCGGGTGTGGTCGTCGACCCAGCATCCGTCCGAGACGCAGCATCTGGTCGCGTCGGTTCTGGGACGACCGCATCATCTCGTGACGACCGAGGTCAGGCGTATGGGGGGCGGGTTCGGCGGAAAGGAAACGCAGGCCAATAGCTGTGCCTGTCTGGCCGCCCTTGCCGCAGAGCTGACCGGGCAAGCCGTCAAGATGCGTCTCGATCGTGACGACGACATGATGACGACCGGAAAGCGACATGATTTCAGCATTGCCTATGAGGTCGGTTTCACGCCCCGGGGCGATATCCTTGCCGTGGACATGACCCTGTCGGCGCGTTGCGGATGGTCCGCGGATCTGTCGGGACCGGTGACCGACCGCGCCCTGTTCCATGCCGATAACGCCTATTACTATCCCGATGTCCGCCTGCACTCCCGGGCCTTCAGAACGAACACGCAATCCAATACCGCCTTTCGCGGCTTCGGTGGCCCGCAGGGGATCGTGGCCGCAGAAAGGCTGATCGAGGAGATCGCCTTCGCTACCGGGCAGGATCCGCTCGATATCCGGCTGCGCAATCTGTACGGCACGGGGCATCGCGACGTGACGCCCTATCACATGACGGTAGAGGATTCGATCAGCGATCTCGTTCTCACCCGGCTGGCCGAACAGTGCGATTATCGCAAGCGCAGGGCTGCCCTGCGTGCCTTCAACGCACAAAGCCGGATCCTGCGGAAAGGGATCGCGATCACACCCGTCAAGTTCGGAATCTCGTTCACGGCGACCCATTACAATCAGGCCGGGGCGCTGGTTCATGTCTATACCGACGGGTCGGTGCAGGTGAATCATGGCGGCACCGAGATGGGGCAGGGGCTCCATACGAAAATGGTCCAGATCGTGATGCGGGAATTCGCGCTCCCGGCGGAGATGGTCCGTATCACGGCCACGACGACGGGCAAGGTGCCGAATACCTCCGCGACCGCGGCCTCCTCGGGGGCGGATCTCAACGGTATGGCCGTGCTGGATGCCGTGACCCGGATCAAGTCCCGCATGATCGATTATGCCGCCGCGAAATGGCAGGTCTCGCCGCAGGATATCCGGTTCACGACCGATGGCGTGCGGATCGGTCACGAGATCGTCCCTTTCCGTCAGCTCGCCTGGGAGGTCTATTTCGCGCGGATCTCGCTTTCGGCGAACGGATTCTATCGCACACCCAGGATCTCGTGGAACCCGGCGACCGGGCGCGGGCGTCCCTTCTATTATTTCGCTTACGGCGCTGCGTGCGCCGAAGTCACGATCGATCGCCTGACCGGCGAGAACACGATCGACCGGGTCGATATTCTTCACGATGCGGGAGAGTCGCTGAATCCGGAGATCGATATCGGACAGATCGAAGGGGGGTTCGTTCAGGGGGCGGGCTGGCTCACGACCGAGGAGCTCGTCTGGGATAAGGAAGGCGTGCTGAAAACCCATGCGCCGAGCACCTACAAGATCCCCGCCTGCTCCGACCGGCCGCGGATCTTCAATGTCTCCCTGCTCGAAAATGCGCCCAACCGGGAGGAGACGATCTATCGCTCCAAGGCCGTGGGCGAGCCGCCTTTCGTGCATGGCGTCGCGGTGCTCCATGCCTTGTCGGATGCGATCGCGAGCGTGGACGATTACCGGCGCTGTCCGCGTCTCGATGCGCCTGCGACCCCCGAAGCCATTCTGCGCTGCCTCGCACGGCTCGAGGGAGAGCCGCTCTGATCGATCTCGCTCTGATCGGAGTCTGGCGGCGTGAGCATGTGCCGGTCATGCGTGTCACCGTCCTTTCGGTGCAGGGATCGACCCCCCGGGAGGCGGGGGCATTCATGCTCGTCTCCCCAACCGGGCAGACCGGCACCATTGGCGGCGGCGATGTGGAATGGACATGCCTCTCTCTCGCGCGCGCGGCGCTCGCCAGCGGCACCGACGGGGAGGGGGCATGTCCCGGGGAGATGCGCTTCGTTCTCGGCCCGGAGACCGGCCAGTGCTGCGGAGGGGCGATGGTGGTACGCTTCTCGTTCGTCGGCGATCTCGCCGAGGAGGAAGAGGCAGAGCGATCGGCGCGCGGCGCCTGGCCCCGTCTTGCCGTGTTCGGGGCGGGACATGTGGGGCGCGCCTTGATGCGGTGTGCCTCGTTCCTCCCGCTTTCGCTGCGCTGGATCGATCCGAGGGAGGAGGAGTTCGGGCCGGTACCCCAGGGTGTCGAGACCCGGGTGAGCGATGCATGGGAAGAGGAGCTTGCGGCGCTGCGTGCCGGCGATGGCGTGCTTGTCATGACGCCCAGCCATCGTCTGGATGCCCTGATCGCCGCGGCCGCACTCGAGCGGGGCGATCTGGCCTATGTCGGGCTGATCGGTTCACGCACCAAACGTCGGCGATTCGAGGCGGCCTTCCTGCGCACAGGTCTGTCGCAGGCGCAGATCGCCCCCCTTGTCTGCCCGGTGGGCGATCGTGGCGTTCGGGACAAGCGTCCCGAGATCATCGCAGCTCTGATCGCAGCCGAGCTTGCCGTGACACTCGTCGCACGGGACGGATACCGGGCCCCGCTCCGGACGCGGAGGACCGAAACCGGCGACACGAACCCCTGAGAGAGCCCTGTCGCCGGAACCCCCATCCGGAACCGGGCGCGCGCGGCTGCGTCAGACGAACGGGTCCGACAGGATCCGTGCGGGCTGGAGACGCCCTGCGCATTTATCGAGAGCGGGCGTATGTGCGCCGAGCCGATTTCCGGCGGCCAGAGGTCCGGAGAGGAGTGCAGGATGTCAGCGAAGACGACAGGGGCGTGTCGGCCCGCCCTGAGTACCGCCCAGAGTGCCGATCGGGGTGCCGTCCGGACGACCACGGACACGGACCACCTTGCCGGAGCGGGCGATCCCGCAGGCAGTCTCGGCCCGGTCAGAGGGGTCCTGTTCGATATGGACGGGCTGCTGCTCGACAGCGAGACACTCTCGCTCGATGCCTTCGCCCTTGCGGTCCGGGATTTCGGCCATGACATCCCCGCCAGCATCGCCCGACGCATGATCGGACTGCCGGGCGATGCCTGTATCGCGCTCGTTCTCGAAACCTGCGGTCGATCCTTTCCCGTGGAGGCGCTGTTTGCCGCCCAGGCCCGTCATATGAGCGATCTGGTCGAGGCCGGACGGCTCGTCCTCAAGAACGGGGTGCTTCCCCTGCTCGATGCGCTGGATGCGCGAAAGACGAAGCGCGCCATAGCGACGTCATCGGGTCGGGCGCGCACGCTCGCCCATCTCGATCATGTCGGGATCCGGGCGCGCTTCGATGCGATCGTCACGCGAGATGACGTGACGCGCGGCAAGCCCGATCCCGAGCCCTATCTCAGGGCGGCCGACGCGATCGGTGTGCCGCCCGCCGAATGTCTGGCGCTCGAGGATTCCCATAACGGGGCAAGGGCAGCCCATGCCGCCGGAATCAGGGTCATCGTGGTGCCCGATCTCATGGAGCCGGATGAGGAGATCAGGGCGAAGGCCCATGCGATCATGCATGATCTGCACGAGGTGCGTGAGTTTCTGGATCGTTCGCCCGGCTGAGACGGGTTTGCGGGCATGATGCCCGCAGGCGATTTCCGGTTGTCTTCCGGGGTGCTTTCCGTACTTGTTCCCCGGGGCCGCTTTGCCGCGGTCGCGCCGCAGTCAGAGATAATAGCCGAAAATGATGAGAAACGAGGATTTGTACCGGTTGTCGCCCCCGAATCCGGCGCCGTTCGTGAACTGTCCGGCGCCGATATAGGGATCGTTGCGACCGAGATAATATTCCGACCAGACGCGGAAGCGATTGGTGGCCTTGTCGGACCAGAAGGCACCGACGCTCAGACGGTCGGTATCGGGGGCGTTATGGCCGATATCCTTCCAGACCCGGGCATAATTGACGAACATGTCGAGTTTCACCGGGAGCTTGCCCGTATCGATCGTGCGCGCGATTTCCGCGAAACCGATCGTTCCGCGCGCGGCGATGTTATAGGGGGAGTCGTAATCTCCCACGGTCACCACTTCGTTCGTCCCCGGATTCTTGAGATCCATATCCTGGCGCGCGCCCATCAGCTTGAAGCGCCAGGGCCCGCTCTTTCGCTTGAGACTGAGCGAAAAGGCCCGACGCTGGCCGTTGCGTCGGGTCGTGTAGTTGTGCACCGTCGAAACCCAGGCCGAGCCGGTGAGGACGAGCCCGTCAGCATCGTCGGGCAAAAGATGATAGCGGACGCGCGCAACGCCGATATATCGCTCGTCATTGCTTGAACCGTATTGCAGCGCGGTCCCCCCTCTGACGAAGTTCACGGAATAGCGGGCGCTGTCGGCGCTCCTGCCGATCGCATTGGGAATGGTGGTCGGGAAGAACCCGGCATCGAACGACCAGCGTTTATGCACATGGCTGAAGACCGCCCCGACATCGTAGACTTCCTCGAGGCCGTAGACGAAACCGACACTGTTGAGAAAGGACGATCCCCACCAGCGATCGTCGAAGGGGACGGGCGCGAGGCCGAGGGTGATCTTGGTCGATTTGTCGATCTTGGCGCCGACATAGCCGTACATCGGAAAGCTGATCTCTCCCGGATAGCCTTTGTATCCGGAGCTCGAGCCGTAAATGAAACTGCCGCCATAGAAACGATATTGCAGCGATCCGAACAGGAAGGAGGAATCGTAATCCGCTGTCAGGATGATCGTGTCGTAGGAGAGATGACTCGAGGTTCGGCCCTGTCCGTTTTTGCCGACATCGTTGAAACGCAGATCGTAGCGTCCGCGAACGGCGATTCCGAGATCGAGCTTGCCATCTCCCTTGCCGTGCGATGCAGGAGGAGCCACAGGCGCCTGTGTCTTCTTTCTCTGCACCGTTGGTTTGACGTCGACGGACTGGCTGGTCGCGCTGACCTTGCTGTCCTGGGCGGCGGGTCGCGCCTGCATGGTCCCGACCGCGTCCCGCTGGGCTCGCTGTGAGGCTTCCTGAGGAGCCTCCTGAAAGGAAGGCTGGATGAGATTGGCGAGGGCGAACATCTGGAGCGCTGTCGTCATGACAGGTTACCTGCCCTTAATTCATGGGTAAGTCTATATCGGGCAGGGGGAAACACGGCGCACACACAGTATTTGATCGTCAGAAAGCGTCAGCGGCTCCGTTTTTCATCAGGAATCCGGAAGGGTTGCAAGGCATTTCACTGCATTGCGGGGCGGGCACGACATCGCAATTCGTCGCAGGTCGTGCCGGTTGTGCCGCCTCGAGACGCGCTCTAGTGGCAGCCGCCGCCCTTGCAGCCGCGACAATTGTCACAGCCCTTGCGGATTTCTCCGGGCCCGGAGACGCGACTGCCCAGCCCGATCCGCGATCTGAACCCGGCCGCACCGGCCGGAAAGAGCCTGCCGAGCCAGAACAGCATGGCGGCAAGGACGATAAAGGCGACGATCAGTGTCTCGGTCATGGCTGGTTATCCGGTCAGAGCAAGAGTCGCATGATAGGTAAGAAACGCCGCCGCGTACGCAAGTCCGAAAAGATAGGCTGCGGCACCGATCACGACTTTCAAGGAGCGTGTCTCGCGGCGCATGACCGCCAGTGTCGAGATGCATTGCGGCGCATAGACATACCAGGCCAGAAGGGCGAAGGCGGTGGCCATGCTCCAATGGGCGCTCAGAAGCGGTGTCAGCTGCGTTGCGGCGCTGTCTTCCGTGGCCCCGAGGGCATAGACGGTGGCCAGTGCGCTGACAGCAACCTCGCGGGCGGCGAGCCCGGGGATCAGCGAGACGCAGATCTGCCAGTTGAAGCCGACCGGCGCGAAAACAGGCAGCATCCAGTGACCGATCATCCCGGCGAGGGAATAGTCGATGGCCGATCCCGTCGCCCCGGCGGGCGGGGCGGGGAAACTCGACAGGGCCCAGAGAAGCACGTTGAGAGAGACGATGATGGTTCCCACACGGGAGAGGAACATGACCGCACGCTGCCACAGGCCGAGGGCCAGGCTGCGGAGATTGGGCCTGCGATAGGGAGGGAGTTCGAGCAGGAGCGGATGTTCGTCCGACGTGACCCCCCGTGTCATGAGCCGGGCCGCCACGATGCCGCTGACGATGGCCACGAAATACAGGGCGAACAGGACGAGGCCCTGCAAGCCGAATATGCCGCCCACCGTCCGGTGCGGAACGAAGGCTGCGATCAGCAGCGTATAGACCGGCAACCGCGCCGAACAGGTCATCAGCGGCGCGATCAGGATGGTGACGAGGCGGTCTCTGGGGTTCTGGATCGTGCGTGCCGCCATGATTCCGGGAATGGCGCAGGCAAAGCTCGAGAGCAGCGGTATGAAGGATCGTCCGCTGAGACCGGCGAGCGCCATGATCCGATCGAGCAGGAAGGCGGCGCGCGGCAGATAGCCGCTCTCTTCCAGAGCGAGAATCCACAGGAAGAGGATAAGGATCTGGGGGAGAAAAACGATGACGGTACCGGCCCCGGCAATGACGCCGTCGGCAAGAAGGCTGCGCAGCAGACCTTGCGGCAGGGGAGACAGCAGGATCTCGCCCAGGGCGGTGATGCCCGCCTCGAGCGCATCCATGACCGGCTGCGCCCAGGCGAACACTGTCTGGAACATGAAGAACAGGACGACGAGAAGAATGACCGGCCCCCAGACCGGATGCAGGAACCAGCGATCGAGCCGGTCCGCGAGACGATCTCCCCGGAGAGACAGGGCATTCGTGTAGCGACCGATCAGCGCCGCGACTTCCGCATGCAGGTCGGCGCCTTCGGGAATCGGTGCGGGTGGCGGCGGATCGGGCCGGTCGAGCGCCTCGAGCAGATGGGTGACGCCACTGCGGCGCAGGCTGATCGCAGGAACGACCGGCAGACCGAGGGCAGAGGCGAGACCGGGCACATCGATGGTGAGCCCTATCCTTTCCGCCTCGTCCATCATGTTCAGAACCACCATGATCGGCCGACCGATCTGACACAGCTCGAGCAGGAAGCGCAGATGCAGGGCGAGATTGGTGGCGGAGACGACGCAGATGATGAGATCGGGCCGGGGTTCCACCGCATGGCGGCCGGTGCAGACATCGCGCGTGACGTCCTCATCCGGGCTGGTCGCGCTCAGACTATAGGCCCCGGGGAGGTCGAGCAGCCGTATCTTCCGGCCTCCCGGTGTGGTGAGAGCGCCTTCCTTGCGCTCGACCGTCACGCCGGCATAATTCGCGACCTTCTGCCTGCTTCCCGTCAGCTGGTTGAACAGCGAGGTCTTGCCACAATTCGGATTGCCCACGAGGGCGGCCCGCAACGGTTTCGTTGCAGGGTCGGGGGAGACGACCGCATCCATGATGGATCAGAAATCGTGTTTCAGTGCGATCCTCGACGCTTCTCCACGACGAAGGGCGAAGCGGGACGATCCGAGCCTGACGGCAATGGGATCGCGACCGACGGGGCCGGTCGCCACGATTTCGACCGAGGCACCGGGTATGAAGCCGAGCTCACCCAGACGGGTGGCTATGGGGTCGTTTTCCATGCGGGCCACGACCTGACTGACCACAGCCTGTGCCCCTTTCGGGAGTGTGTCGAGTGTCATGGATATACCCACCTGTGTCCGTACGCAGCATTCCCTGAGAACGCTTCTCAATCGCCTAGATAGTCCTTCAGCGCTTTTTAGGGAAGAGGGGAACACAGAGGAGCGTTCGGACGCCTTCCGGGCGACCGGCGGCGTGTCGGGGGCCTGGGACGGTCAGGCCAGGGACGGTCAGGCCGGGACGGGAGGGTCGAAAGCGAGACGGGCGAGCGGATGCCAGGGCCCGTTCTCGTATCGCCACAGACGCAGAGCCGCCGCATGGCTCTCTTCCGGACGGGGCGCTGAACGCAATGTCGCGAGAAGGGTTGAGGCGGTCTCGGCGGAGACCTTGTTCTGTACTGTCAGATGCGGTCGCCAGGGCGCGCGATCCTGTGGTTTGAGGCTGGCGGATGGGAACAGGGCCGCAATCCCCGAGCGGATGACAGCGATTTCAGGGCAGGAGAGCCGGAAAGCCACGCCGCCGCCGAGCGAGAACGGGGCCTCGATGCGTACACCGGGGGCCGGGCGGTTCGTAACGATGTGATCGAGCACTTGCGGGGCGCTATCGAAGGGCAGGGCATGAAAGAGCGTGACATGGGCAGGCACGATATTACGCGCCGGGGGAAAATGGGCCGTGCGCAGATCCTGTGCCCATTTCTGCGCTTGCGGCTCGAGTTCGACGGTCAGGACAAGGGGGGCATTGCTCATGGCGCTCGATCCCGGGTGAGCCAGTCTGGGTGAGCCAGTCTGGGTGAGACAGTCTGGATGAGGCGCCACGATGCTCCCTTCCGGGCGCTGCGCCAAGGCTCACGATCCGGAAGAAGGCGGGGGCGGGCGGCTGGCCTCGCGGGCGATCCCGATCGCCGTTTCGATGGCCTGACGTGCCTGGGGGCTGTTTCTCCAGCAGGGTGCTGCAAGAGTCCGGCTTATGAGATCGCACAGTGTCCCGGCGGACCATCCTGCCAGAGCATCGAGACGGGTAATCCCGGCCTCCTCGATCCGCCGGAGCACTGTCGGACCGATCCCCTTCCCTTCGAGGAGCAGGGCGCGCTCGGCTTCGGTAAACCCCGCTCCCGTTTCGTTCCCACCCGGGGGAGGCTTGCGTCGGGGTGAATGCGGTGCGCGCGGCACGGTATGCGAAGGCAGAGGTTTTCCGACCATGGTCATGTCCGTGTAAAGTTTTGTAATAATAGATCCGGATCTCGTAAAAAGAACGAATTTTTGATCCCGGGCGCCGAACAGTCTATAATGAATGTTCTGCAAGGCAGGTATCACGAAATGTGATGGCCTCGTTCCGATCGATTTCGTGCATTCCTCCCCGCTGCCACACGGATCGACGGTGCGGTTCCGGTGCGGATACCGGAATTGCCGCCAGGAAAGAAAAAAGAGCAAGCAACATGTCCACCAGTGAAAGCGCGACGCCGGTCTATGATGTGCTGATCGTCGGCGCGGGTCTTGCCGGCCTGACCCTGTCGCAGCAATTGCTGGACGCAGACCCCGCGCTCAGGATCTGTCTCGTCCATAATCGCCGCTTCCCGAATGCGGAGAAGGTTCACAAGGTCGGTGAATCCACGGTCGAGATCGGGGCCTATTATCTGCGGGAAATCGTCGGATGCGGACATCATCTCGAGGGGGATCATCTGCGCAAGATGGGTCTGCGTTTCATCCGGACATCGCAGACCGGTTATCGGGAAATGGGGCTTCCGACCTATCCCTATCATCGAACGTACCAGATCGATCGCGGGCGTCTCGAGAATCATCTTCATGAAAGGCTCATCGACCGGGTCACCTTGCTGGAGACGATGAAGGCGGTCGATACGGTCCGTGAGGAAGATGCGTATCGCACCTGTGTCAGGGACCAGCGTGGGGCGCTTTCGACCCTGCGATCGCGCTGGATCGTCGATGCTTCGGGACGCGGCCGGATGCTGATGCGCAAATTCGGCCTCCAGACCGATACCGGGATCGATCATTCGGCGGTCTGGTTCCGTCTTGCGGGCAAGGTGGATATCAACGCGTTCATGACCTCGGAGCGCGATGACGATCCGTTCCGTGCGGTTCCGGATCGCTCGGCGAGTACGACGCATTTCGTCGGCAAGGGATATTGGGTCTGGATCATCCGTCTCGACGAGACGGCGACGAGTATCGGGATCGTTTTCGACAATACCCTGCACGATCTTTCTGCGATGAGCAGCCATCCGCTCGCAATGGCATGGCTCGCCCGGCATGAGCCGAGGCTTCACGCCTATCTGGAAGGTGAGGAGTTCGAGCGGCTCGATTTCTCGATGATGCGGAATTACTCCTATCTGGCCTCGTGTTTTCTCTCGACGGATCAGTGGGCCGTGACCGGCGAAGCCGCCGGGTTCGTGGATCCGATGTATTCGAACGGGATCGATCTGATCGGCCTGACCAATACGATGATCACCAATGCGATCACCGGGCGATGCGATCGCGCCGAAATCACGCGCATGAACGATCTCCTGCGCGACGTTTATCATGGCTTCATCGCCACCCATCGCGATTCCCTGCGCCGCTTCGACGAGTGGGACTATCTCTTCGTCAAGTCGAACTGGGACACCACATTCTATTTCCTGTTCATGTGCGTTCTCTTCATGAACGGAAAATTCGCGACCCTCGATTTTCCGCACGGTATCTATGCCCTCATCAAGGAGCTTTATGCGCTCCACGATGAGGTCATGACCTGTCTGCGCGATCCCGAACGTATGGGGCGTTATGACGATCTTCCCGATTTCATCAGTCTCGTCGGGTCGATCCAGGATTACGCCAACAGGACCATCGTCTCGGCGGATCGGTCCGATGCGGCGATCATCGCCAAACTCGAGCACAACGCGGATATTTTGCGGCATCTGGCGGCCTCGATCCTCGAGCGCAAGGATTTCGATGTGGAATTCCGCGCGGTGTTCGACCGTCTGGATGCGGGCATGGGCGCTGCCCCTGCGGTGCGGGCAGCGTGAGACGCGTCGTGTCGTCGGAAACGCTTGCGGAAAGATCTTCCCGGAATATGTCTGGCGGGAACATGTCTGGCCGGAACATGTCGGGCCGGGGTATGTCGGGTTTGTAAGTGCCCGCACCCCGTCCTATATGGTGGGACGGTTCACAGCGGGAGCAGATGATGCGCCATATACTCACCCAGCGGATCCGGCAGGGCGCGGGCGAAGAAAAAGCGGATCTCGTCATTCGCAATGTGCGGCTGTTCGATTTGGTGACGGGAGAGCTGCTCCCGACCGATATCGCGATCTCGGGCGATCGCGTGGTGGGTCTCTTCGAACATTATGAAGGCAAGGCGGAAATCGACGGTGGCGGGCGTATCGCGGTCCCGGGATTTATAGACACGCATCTTCATGTCGAATCCTCGCTCATCACGCCCTTCGAGTTCGATCGCTGCGTGCTGCCGCATGGTGTCACGACGGCGATATGCGATCCGCACGAGATGGCGAATGTTCTCGGCGGCGGAGCTTTCGACTATTTCCTGAATTGCGCCAATCGCATGATCATGGATCTGCGGATCAATCTCTCGAGCTGCGTTCCGGCTACGCCGATGGAGACATCGGGCGCCACGCTCTCGGCCGAGGATCTCGAGATCTACCGGCTCAATCCCAAGGTGATCGGCCTTGCGGAATTCATGAATTTCCCGGGCGTGATTGCCTGTCAGCCCGAATGTCTGGACAAGCTCGTTGCCTTTGCCGACGGCCATATAGACGGTCATGCGCCGCTGCTGCGCGGACGAAGGCTCAACGGCTATCTCGCCGCAGGCATACTGACCGATCATGAGGCCACCACTGCGGATGAGGCGCTGGAAAAAATCCGCAAAGGGGTGACGATCCTCATTCGCGAAGGATCTGTCTGCAAGGATCTCGAAGCGCTCGCGCCGCTTCTGACACCGGAGACATCGCAGTTCTTCGCATTCTGCACGGATGACAGAAATCCGCTCGAGATCGCGCATGAAGGTCATATCGACTTCCTGATACGCAAGGCCATCGGCCTCGGCGTCGCCCCCCTCGCAGCCTACAGAGCGGCATCCCTTTCGGCCGCGCGCGCCTTCGGGCTGCGCGATCGCGGTCAGATCGCGCCGGGTCAGCGGGCCGATATCGTGCTTCTCGACGATCTCGATCGATGCGACGTGGCGCAGGTCTTCTCGGCCGGGCGGCTCGTCGATGACAGGCTGTTCGGCAACCGCCATGTCGTGCCGCCTGTCGGCTACGGAAGCGTGCGGCTGGCAAAGGCCGTGAAGCCGGAGGATTTCCGGGTGGCGGGAGCGGGAGGCGAGGTTCCTGTCATCGGTATCGTGCCGGGGCAGATCATCACGGAACATCGTCGTTTCGAGCTGCCGGTCGAAGCAGGCATGATTCTTCCCGATCCGTCGCAGGATATCGCCAAGATATGCGTGGTGGCGCGGCATGGCCGAAACGGCAATATCGGGCGCGGTTTCGTGCAGGGATTCGGTCTGGCAGAAGGCGCGCTGGCATCCTCGGTCGGACATGACAGCCATAATATCTGCGTGGTCGGCATGAGTGACGACGACATGGCGCTCGCGGTCCGGCGGCTGAACGAGACGGGCGGCGGGTTCGTTGCCGTTCGCGGGGGGAAGGTTGTCGCCGAACTCGCCCTTCCGATCGCCGGGCTCATGAGCGATCAACCTTATGAGCGCGTCCGCGACGATCTGATCGCCCTGCGTGAGCAGGTAAGGCAGATGGGTGGAACGCTCGAGGAGCCGTTTCTCCAGCTCGCCTTTCTGCCTTTGCCGGTTATCCCCCATCTCAAGATAACGGATCTGGGGTTGATCGACGTCGACACCATGACCCTGTTATCCTGGGCAGGCAGTGAGACTGCCTGAAGCCCGGTCGCCTGATGTTCCGTTTCCGGAATTCGATGCCCGACAGGTGCGTCGGGCAGATCATCTCCTAGAAATGGGTTGTGAATTGACCGCCCAGTATGGCCGCGTCGCCGAAGGTCGTGGTTGCGCCGGGATGTTGCAGGTACTGGAAATCGAATTGTAACGCCGTGGCGGGTGCCAGATGAACGCTGTAGAAAGCCTCATATACCTGTTCCCAGCGCTGCACGCCGTAAACGTCGCCCCACTGGTTCGAGACGAAGGGCAAGCCGAGCGCGACCGAGGATTCCTGTTGCAGTCGGATCGAGCGGCTCATGTTCATGTGCTGGAACATGATGCCGATCTGGTCCTGCGGGCGGTGCCAGGGGGCGCCGCTTTGCAGCAGGCCGATCCATTCGTGATCGCGCATGGCCACGACATTGCCCTGCGCGTACCCGACACCGCCGATGAGGATCAGACCGTTCGAAAGCCCTTCTCCGCTGCGCATCAGCATCTGGTCGAACATGAGCCAGCTCGACCAGACGCCGGATTGCATCCGGGCCGGCAAACCGCTCGCCTGATAGGAGCCTCCATAGCGATCCTCGTAGAGGTGAGGATAGCGCGAATTGTCGTACCAGGCGCCGATCTTGTAATGGCCGAGAAGCTTGTCCTTGCCGAAGGCCGGGTCCCAGCCGATTTCCACCTGGGAAGAAAGCTTGCCCAGCCCGTCCTGCGCGAGGGCCCAGCCCGAGATGCCGCCATTATAGGCATGGGGACTCACCGCGAAGAGCCCGCCCATAATGTAGGTTCGCTCCGTCGGGCGTATGCGAAGAACGGCCCCGATATTGGCCGAGGGCCAGTCTCTGCCGCCCGGGACATATTTCCCCGGAGCGAAATTGCCGCAAACGCTCACATTCATGAAGGAACAGGCGAGGGCGTCGAAGTTGAAGAAGGTCCCTGTCGGGATGACGCCGGCCGAGACGATGATCCGGTCGTTCAGAAAGCTCTTGTCGGCATACATGGAAACGAGATGGGCCACCACATTGCCGCGTGACCCGTAGATCTGCTCCGGATTTGTGACGTAATCCCCGAGGGTGTGGCTGAAACTGTTTCCATGACCGTTCACGACCAGAAGATGAGTCCAGAACCCCTGGAGTCCGGCGAGTTTCTGCCAGTCGATATCCAGCTCGGCGGCGACCTGTCCGGCGAGGACGTGGTCGCGCGTGCGCCCTCCCGTGATGTTGCCCATGAATTGCTCGTTCACGGCGATATTGAGGAAGATGCCGCGATCTTTCATCCAGCTTTGCGCGCCGCCCCAATCGCCGAAGAGGTGAGGGTTGCCATAGAGCGAAGGAACCAGCGGCCCGATCGGCACGGCCCCCTTGCCCGCAATCGGGAATCCCATGGCCTCGTAATCGCCCGCTTCGAGCGTTTTCGCCGTCTCGGACTGGGCCTGTGCGTTGCTCGTCGGGATCGTGCCGAGCGTCAGGGCGCACAGGACCGAAAAACCGAGTCGTCGGGCTCCGGTCCGTATGATCCGGCGACGGGAGGGCGCCGGCGCAGCATTGTCCTTTATCAACTCGAATATGCCTCTCATGATCGTCTGTCCCAGGGCGGCTCCCCTTGCGGAGGACCCTCATGGCGTCAGCCATTAACAGAAAGTCATGAATGAGCAACACTATCTTTAACGACACAATGCCGTGTGATCATGTTACGGAAATATGGTCTTGTTGTGCAGAATCTCTCACAAGACGCGAGAAGCGTCAGACCCGCCAGGTCCGGTTCCCTCCTATCCAGACCTCCTCGAGCTGCAATGCGGAATCGAGCACGACGAAATCGGCCATTCGGCCCGGCGTGAGAGCGCCCCGATCGCTGAGGCCGAGATAACGCGCCGGATTCCCGCTCAGAAGCTTGCTGGCTTCGGGAAGCGATGCCCCGTGAGCCACGGCGTTGCGCAAGGCCTGATCGAGGGTCAGAACGCTTCCGGCGAGAGAGCCATTCGGTAGCCGCACCACGCCGTCCCGGATCAGGACCTCCTGCCCCCCCAGCTGGCTGGGGCCGTCTTTCTGCCCTGCCCCCCGCATCGCATCCGTTACAAAGACGAGACGATCGCGCAGGAGGCGCGAGGCCAGGCGGAAATTCGCGGGATGCACGTGATGCGTATCGAAGATCATTTCGGCATAGCTTGCATCATGGCACATAAGGGCGGTCGCCGGACCGGGGTTTCTGCCCTCGATCGGACCCATCGCATTGAAGAGATGTGTGCCTCCCGCCACGCCGCCACAGGCGCAGATACGGTCGATCGCCTGCCAGGCAAGATCGTGATCGGCCGTGGTGTGACCGAGGCTTACCCTGACTCCGGCGCGGGCAAACAGCTCCATCGCCTGCCCGGCATGAGGGATTTCCGGCGCCAGTGTGACGACCCTGACGCAGTCGAGCGCCAGGATTTCCCTGACGCGCTCGGGAGTCGGCTCGATCGTGAAAGGAGGCTGCGCGCCGAGCTTGTGCGGGCTGACGAAAGGCCCCTCGAGATGCGCGCCGTGGATGCGGGGCGAGAGTGGGGGCGGAGATTTCATGACCCCGGCCACCGAGCCGAGCGCGGCGATAACATCCGGCCAGGGGCGGGTGATGGTGGTCGGCAGGATCGTGGTCGTGCCGTGACGCATATGGAACCGCGCAAGGGTGACGATGGCCTCGGTTCCGTCCATCGTGTCGGCCCCGTCTCCTCCATGGACATGGCCGTCGATGAAGCCGGGCAGAATGTAGCGGTCTTCGCTGGCCGTTTCGGCTTCGACCGAGCGGATACGGGAATCGAATGTGATGCGCCCCGTCTGGATGCGGTCGGGAAGAACGATATGGCCTCTGAGATCGGACGTCCGGGAAGGAAGGGTCATGAATGTCAGGCAGTCTGGCTGAGGCCTATGCGACCGTAGCGATGCGCATAGACGAGAATGACGAGATAGGCCGGGATCACGATGGCAGCGAACATGGGCTGGAACCCGTATAGCGGCTTGAGCCAGACATAGAACTGGGGGACGATCGCGCCGCCGCTATAGGACATGACCATGACCGCCGAGGCCATGGCCGTCATGGCGCCTGCGCCGCGGATCGCGATCGGGAACAGGGTCGGCATGATCATCGCATTGGTGATCCCGAGAAGGGCGATGCAGAAGACCGAAGGATATCCCCGCGTGAAGACGGCGAGAAGCGTAAACACGCACCCGGCCAGACAGGAAATCTGCACATAGCGCTCCTGCGGAATGAAGCGCGGGACGATCACGAATCCGAGGATATAGCCGACGAGCATGCAGCCCAGCGTGAGCGCCGTGAAATATTTGGTTTCGTCGAGCGGCAGATTGAAGCCTTGTCCATAGGTGCCGATGGCATCTCCCGCCATGACCTCGATCCCGACATAAAGGAACATCGCGATGAAGCCGAAGACGAGATGAGGCTTGAAGAAGGCGCCCGTTTTTCCGGGGGAATTCCCGATCGGCGGGGCCTCCAGATTGGGAAGCGGCACGACGAGCACGATGGCCGCGATCAGCACGAGCAGCGCTGCCATGGCGAGATAGGGCCCATACAGGGCATGGACGAAGGTGCCGAGGATCGCCTCGCGTGCCTGCGGGTCTGTGGCTTTGGCTGCCCGTTCGGCGACGTCGCCCACATTGCGCATGACCATGAGACCGAGCACGATCGGGGCGAGGATACCGGCGGTCTTGTTGCAGATACCCATGACGGAAATGCGCTGGGCCGCGCGCTCCGGCGGGCCGAGAAGACTCACGAGCGGGTTGATCACGACCTGCATCAGGGAAATGCCCGCGCCGAGCACCAGAAGCCCCGTAAGGGCTCCGGAATATATCCGCCATGCAACGAACTGCCCGAAAAGCGCGACGCCCAGAGCCGAGACGAGAACCGACAGGGCGAGACCCTTCTTGAGTCCGAGGCGTCTGGCCAGCAGAGAGGTCGGAATGGAAAAGAGGAAGAACGAGAAATAGAAGACGAGCGGAATGAAAAAGGCACTGAACTCGTCGAGAGAAAAAGCGACGCGTACGAAAGAGATGAGCGGTCCGTTGAGCCATGTCACGAAACCCATGGCAAAGAAGATGAGCGCGGCGACGCCGAGCGCTCCATAGCCATAGGACCCGACGAGCCGGTCGTCGGAAGAGGGCACCTTGGTCATGTCGGTCGATCCTCACCCTGAAGGGCAATCTGTTTATTCAAATAATAAACTATCTGGATTATAAGAAAGAAGCTCCGATCAGGCCAGCGTCCTGACCAAGTTCCGCTTTCACAATAATCGGCGCTGTGCCGGAGCGCAGGATCTTGTGTCGGACCGCCTCGTCCAGCGCGTGAAGAAGCCTGTCGTCCGAAGCGAGGCCGCCCCCTGCCACGATGCGGGTGACGCCGGTGGTATTGATCGCGACCGCGAGCGCATCGCTCACGAGGGCGATATAGCGGTGCATGGTATCTCCATAGCGCGCGGGAGCCGACCGCCACCCTTCGAGGATGGCCCGGCTGTTCCGGGCATCGCCCGTCAGCCATTCGTGCAGACGCTCGAGCCCCCGTGCGCCGCCGAGGGTGTCGAGACAGCCCGTCTGGCCGCATCCGCAGGGAAGGCAGGGATAATGCGTGTCTCCTGGCCTGACCAGCGGACCGTGGCCCCATTCGCCGGCAAGGCCATGCATCCCCTGGACGAGGGAAGAGGAAATGATCAGCCCCCCGCCGATACCGGAACCGAGGATGATGCCGAGCGCCGAGGCATGATGCCGCGCCGCGCCGATACGCGACTCCGCGAGTGCGAAACAATCCGCGTCATTGGCGATCCGCACCGACATGCCCAGCCGCTCGGCGAGGAGTGGCCGAAGGGCCACGCCCTTGAGACAGGGTATGTTGGCGGCGAGGCAGAGATCGGTTTCCGGGTCCTGGAGTCCGGCGAGAGAGATATGCAATGCGCCGGGATCGACTCGACATTCCTGCCTGTCTGCCTTCTCCAGGCTGGCCGCGATCAGGGCGCACAGAGTGGCGATGAAGCGTTCGAGATCGTCGCCGGGCGTGGGGCTTCTTTGTTCATGCTGCGGTTTATGGGTGTGGTCGATCCGGGCAACACGCATATAGGACCCACCAATATCCGCGCAGAAAACGGCCTCTCTTCCGGGATTGAGAGGCGGGTTCGGCGTCGATCTGGAAGATGACAAAATATTTCCCATCTTTCTACTTACAAAAATCATGAAAAACTAAAATCGTGATTGATCGAAGAGATATCGTCATTTGAGGTGTCCGCTTTTCCTTTTTGTGATCGTGAATCACATCGCCTTGCTTATGGACATCTTCCTCTTCGTTTCGCTAGTATAAAATCTGACTCCTGAGGCAGGTCCGGCTGGAACCGGCCTCTGCTATTGTTCGAAACCTGTAAGCCGGGTTTTTTCACCCTAGAAACACCCGGGTTAGTTTAGCAAACGAAATAGAGAATGTTCTCCACAGGCCATCACCGTATCCTCAGTGTGCTCAGCCGGTCTGGTCCCCAGAGCCGCACCGATCTCGCCCGCATTCTCGACCTCAGCAAGGCGAGCGTCACCGCTCTGGTGCGGGAACTGATCGAGCGGAATATTCTGGACGAGCGCGAAAGGGTGTTCGGTTTCGGTCGTCCTGCGGTGATGCTCGGCCTGCGTCGGGATGCGGCGAGCTTCATCGGCATTTCGCTGCAATCGGATCCTGCTCATATCGTCCTGACCGATCCGCACGGACACGTTCATGCCCGCCGGACGATGCCTTTGCTGCACGATGTCGAGGCCTGCATCGCGGCCATGGCCGCAGGCGTACGCGCGCTGATCGAGAGCGCATCCGACGGTATCGGCTCCGTGGCCGGTATCGGGGTCGTCATTGCCGGAATCGTCGCGCAGGACCGTCAGACCTGTCTGGTCTCTGCAACGCTCGGATGGCACAATGTCGAGATCGGTCGGAGATTGTCAGAACTGACCGGGCTCCCTGTTTTCGTCGAGAACGATGCGAATGCGCTGATCGTCGGCGAACAGCTGTTCGGCAATTCCGGAGAGCTGAGGGATTTCAGCCTCGTATTCGTGAGCGAGGGGATCGGTGGCGCGCATATCGTCAACCGGCAGCTTCATCGCGGACATCATGGCGGCGCCGGAGAGATGTCACATGCGCCCGTCGCGATCGACGGGGAGGCTCTGCCGTGTCGTTGCGGCAATCGCGGATGTCTCGAGACCCTGGCCGCCCTCCCGGCCATCATGGGCGCGGCGCGGCAGGCCGGTCTGCCCGACGATATCGCCAGGGTGGTTGAGTTCGCTGCCGAGGGTCAGACCCAGGCCCTTACCATTCTGCATCGTGCGGGCACGGCGCTGGGTGTTGCGTTGTCCCAGGTCATCCAGTTCGTCGATCCCGAGCGTATCGTCGTGATGCTCGATCCCGATCTCGTCGAGAGCGTTTTCGCGCGCGCCTTGCGTCAGGCGGTCGAGGCGCACGTGCTGCGTCGCGAGAGCTACGATACCGAGCTCGTTCTCCTGCCTCTCCGGCCGGAGGATTTTGCGAGCGGTGCCGCAAGTCTCGCCGCCCAGCATTTCCTGTTCGGTAATGCGTATCTCTGACGGCGGCCGCTCTCCGGAAGCGGAGAGGGCGCGCAGTGAGGCTGTCTCGCGCGGCACCGTCCCCGATCTCGAAATCTGCGTCGATGAGTCCTGCGGGCTGACGGCGGCCCAGCGTCCCTGCGTTGCCCGTATCGAGTTGTGCGCGGCCCTCGCCCAGGGCGGTCTGACACCGTCTCCCGGCCTGATCGCCCGGGCCGGAGGCTCCTCTGTGCCGGTCTTCGCACTGATAAGGCCGCGGGCAGGCGATTTTATCTATTCCGATATGGAAACGGATCAGATGCTGGACGATATCGCCCATATGCGTCAGGCGGGGCTGGCCGGCGTGGTGATCGGCTGTCTGGATGCCGAGGGCAGGCTCGATCGCGCGCGTCTCGCGCGGTTGCGCCGCGCGAGTCTGCCTCTGCGCTGCCAGTTGCATCGCGCGATCGATCTGTCGGTCGATCCGCTGCAGGCCATCGATATCGCAATCGATCTGGGCTTCGAGCGCGTGCTCAGCTCGGGGGGTGCGCGCTCGGCGGCGGAAGGGGCTGCGTGTCTGGGAAGGATGATGGAGCATGCCCGGGGTCGGATCGAAATCATGGCGGGTGGAGGCGTCCGACCGGACAACGTCGCGGAAATTTATCGCACAAGTGGCGTGAACGGCTTTCATGCCTCTTGTCGTATTGCGTGCAGGGTGCAGGATGATCGTCTCGATCATTTCGGATTCGCAGCGAGACGGGGCGTGACATCGGCGGGTGAGATCCTCCGGCTGAGCGATGCACTCTGCGCCCTTGCCGCAGCATGAACCGGCGCGGGCGCGCGCTTCGGCGCCCGCGCCGCACAGGAATCCGGACCGCACAAGAAGAGGGAAGCTGAACGTGAAGTCACTTTCTCGGAGAAACCTGCGCTCCAGCCTCGTCCGGAAGCTTGGGCTTGGACTTGGGCTTGGGCTTGGACTCGAGCTTGGACTGGGACTCGGCGCGTTATCCGGCCTGTCGCTGTTTCCGCCACCGGCGCAGGCGGCCTCGTTCGCCCCCGCGCTGATGCCTCGGCCCGCACATGTCGCGCTCGGGTCACAGCGCGTCTCCCTGACGGGAATGCCGCCTATCGTCTGGAAGCAGGCGCCGTCCCCGCGTCTCAGGCGCGCCGTTGCACGGTTCGAGGCCCGTCTTGCGCGGCTCGGCGTGAAGAGCGCTCCCTCGACCGCGATTCCGCTGGTTCTCGATATCGGAGCGGATCCGGCCTATCTCACGATTGACGAAAAGGAGTCGTACAGGCTCGATGTGACTCCTTCCGGGATCGTGCTCTCGGCGGAGGGGCCGGCAGGTCTCATGCACGGTCTCGCGACACTCGTGCAGATGATCGACATGCGTGGAATGACGCCGGAGATCCCGACCGGACATATCGTGGATTCGCCACGGTTCAAATGGCGCGGGATCATGCTCGATGTCTCGAGGCATTTCATGTCGACGGACACGGTCAAGAGGCAGCTCGACGCCATGGAGCTGACCAAACTCAACGTACTTCACTGGCATCTCAGCGATGGCACGGGCTTTCGTGTGGAGAGCCACCGTTTCCCCCGGCTCCAGCAGGTCGGAGGACATAACCAGTATTATACCCAGGCCCAGATCAGGGATGTCATCGCCTATGCGTCCGATCGAGGGATCAGGATCGTGCCGGAATTCGATATTCCGGGTCATACGCTTGCGATCCTTGCAGCCTATCCCGCTCTTGCGGCGCAAAAGCCGGTGCCGACCACCGCGGACTGGCAGCGTAACTGCGAGGTCGCCTCGGGCAACGGGGAAATCACGACCCGTTGCACCAGGCACATGAATCTCAATCTCCCGGCATTCGACCCGACCAATCCTCAGGTTCTGGTCTTCGCCAAATCACTGTTCCGCGAGATGGGGCAGCTTTTTCCGGACCGTTATTTTCATACGGGGGGCGATGAGGTCGAGCCCGGCCAGTGGACCGGAAACCCGGAGATCGTCGCCTATATGAAGGCCCATGGCAATGCCGACGTTCCGGCATTGCAGGCCGCTTTCACGGCTGAGGTGGAAAAGCTGCTCGCTTCCGATGGCAAGATCATGATGGGATGGGATGAGGTCAGCGAGGCGCCGATTCCGAAAAACGTCGTCGTGGAGGCATGGCGCGGCTCGAAATGGATCGGATCGGCGACACGAGGCGGTCATCCCGTCGTGGTTTCCTCGGGCTATTATCTCGATCTTCTGACGCCATCGACCACGCATTATGCCGTCGATCCCTACGATACGCGTGCCGATGGCCTCGATCCGGAGGAGGCTGCCGCGCAGCGGGAAAAATCGGGTCCCATGATCGACGCCTTTACCCGCGATCCGAAGGCCGCGCCGCTCACGCCGGAACAGGAGGCTCTGGTTCTGGGAGGGGAGGCACCGCTCTGGACGGAAATCGTTTCCGATGAAATGGTGGATTCCCGGCTCTGGCCCCGATCGGCAGCGATCGCCGAGCGCTTCTGGTCTCCGGCCGCTATGCGGAACCCCGGCGCTCTCGAGGCGCGTCTTCCCGCCGTGCAGCAGCGTCTTGAAAAACTGGGACTGGAAGCATCGATGCACCGGGCCCGTATGATCGCCCGTCTCACGCCCGGGAACGTCGCGCCATTGACGATGCTGACGGAACTGACCGTTCCCGTTCGTAACTATGCGTTGAACAGGCTGGCCCTGAAACAGGGCGACGCCATTCTTCGCAGCCCGGCAGCGATTTCGTCTCCCGACAGTTTCGAGGCAAATGCCTTCAACGCGGATGCGCGGCGCTATGCGGCGGGCGATCATGCGCTGGAGGGGGCGCTGCGCGAGCGGCTGCTGCGCTATGCCGGAAACGACATCGCCTTCCAGGCGCTTCGTGGCCCGCATGCGATCGATACGGCCAAGCCCGTATCGCAGGCCATCGCACAGCTTGCCCGACTGGGGCTCGAGGCCATTGACGGTCGCTCCCATGGTGCGGCATGGCGACATCGCGCGCAGGACGAGATCGGGAAACAGGAGGCTCTCTTCGCCGCGAGTGCCGATCATATCGTATCGTATCGGGAGGATCAGCCGCCCTCGGGGCTGTTGATCGCAATCACCCCCGGTATCCGCAGTCTCGTCGACGCGGCCCGGTGAGATTCTCCTGCCATCCGGACTGTCACGAGGGTCCGGATGGCGAGAGAGCGGGTATCGACACCCGGGAGACCCGGAGGGTCGGATGAAGGACGACCGGTCCTGCGGTCGTGCGGGATCGTGTCCTTATGCGTGCGCCGCGCGAAGCTGCGGAGACAGGGCGGACGCACTCCGAGCATCGAGAATGACGGTGCAGCGCGGATGCAGGCGAATGGCCGATGCGCTGATTTCGGGGCCGACAGGGCCTTCCAGCGCGCGGGCCACGATCTCCGCCTTGGCGCTTCCCAGAGCCAGCATGAGAAGCGAATCCGCTTCGAGGATGGTGCCTACGCCCATCGTCAGGGCCCGGTCCGGAACGGCGTCCGGATCGTTGCCGAACATCGCGGCATTCTGCTCCCGGGTCTGCCTGTCGAGACGGACGCAGCGCGTGCGGCTGTCGAAGGGCGAGGGAGGCTCGTTGAACCCGATATGGCCGGTATCGCCTATTCCAAGCAGTTGCAGATCGATGCCGCCGGCCTCGCGGATTGCCTTTTCATAGGCGGCGCACTCGGCATCCGGATCATGCGCCGTGCCGTCGGGCAGATGGGTGTGCGATGAGGGCATACCGACACGATCGAACAGAAGCGAGCGCATGTAGTGATGATAGGATCGGACATCCTCCGGCCCGAGCCCGACATATTCATCGAGATTGAAACTCGTAACCCCGGAGAAGTCGAGCCCTTCCTGCTCATGCCTTGCGACGAGTGCGCGATACACATCTTCCATTGTGCGTCCCGTCGCGAGGCCGAGCACCGGGTCGCCTCGTTGTGCCACGAGTCCGGCGATGAAACCGGCGGCGCGGTTTACGGCCTCTTCCCGGGTGTCGGTGACGATCAGGTGCATGGAGGGCATATGCATGGGCGGGACGTTCTCCTGAGAACACGAAAACCGGGCAGGGACAGGCGCGTGGCGAGTCGCTGCTCTTCCCCTTAGAAACTCTCCCTTAGTTTATCACCATAAACTAAACAGAATCCCTCTCTTCAGCGATAAAATCCCCGGGAACAGGCTTTTTCACCCGTATTTCTCCCAATTTTAAAAAAAAATTCTTAATTTTGAATATAAACAATTGCGAGGGATAAAAGCTGCCGATAACGTCCCCCTGTATCGAGGTGAAACGATATCGTATCGCAACGAACTGCGATCGTTATGCACATCCTCCAACACATCGTCCGGGCAGGAGCGAATCATGGGTCGTTTCGGGAAATATCTGCTTCTCACATGTTCCGTATTGGCAACGAAATGCACGGTGCTCCCTGCTGTGGCAGCCTCCTCGAAAACGACGGCAGAAACGGGACCGCATCCCGCCGGCCCGCACGGACAGGCCGTATCGCGCAGGGGGGTGCCCGGGACGGACCGGGCGACGGAAGGGTCGGTTCTCGGGGCGAATCCCCAGGCCGAGGAGATCTCGGTCAGAGCCGCCGGACGTCACGCGGATGGAACGACGAACACGACGCCGGGAGGCGGATTGATGCCGAGGCAGACGGCTCCCCGATCCCAGAGCGGTGTCACCCGGGATTTCATCGCCAAACAGGCGCCGACCGGGAATATCTCCTCGATGATCGCGAATTTGCCCGGGGTGGTGTACGCCAATCAGAGTCCTCTCGCCACGGCGGGCGACAACATCACGATGCGTGGCATGAACCAGACCCAGATCGGTTATCTGTTCGAGGGGGCGCCCCTCGCCGATCCGATCAATTACGAGCCTTACACGGCCATGCTGATCGATACTGAAAATCTCGGCAGCGTGACCGTTTCGCAGGGCTCCCCCGACCTGAACGCCCCGACCTTCAACGCGGTAGGGGGGCAGATCTCGGCCACGGCGCTGAACCCCTCGCACAGATCCGGCGGGTTCATCAATCTGATGGGCGGGAACAAGAGTGCCAACAAGGAATTCATCCGGCTGGAGACAGGCGATATCGGACGCTCCGGAATACGCGGATTCGTCTCTTTTTCCCATCAGTCCAACAATAACTGGCGCGGTCCGGGAGGGCTGAGGCGCTACCATGTGGATGCGAAATTCGTGAAGGAATGGGGGGACGACAACTCGATCACGGCGATCTTCGGATATAACAAGCAGGAGCAGACGCCATTCCGTTCGCCCAGCGCTGCCCAGTGGAAACAATGGGGCGAGGGGCTGAGCTACACCGATCACTATACCCCGGGGGATGCGAATTACTACAAGCTCCAGCTGAGCAATCTCAACTCGCAGGACGTCGTCGTCCCCATGCATTTCACCCTTGCCCGGGGGCTGAAACTGAGTGTGACGCCCTATTTCGTCCATCAGTTCGGTCCTGCGGTGGGGGGCGAGAATATTCCGGCCTCCGGCGGCGCGTTCGGTACACAGACCTATGGCGATCTCGGGCAGCCCTATGTGACCGGTGGCAGGATAACGACAGTCGCCGTCGATCCGTGGAACCAGAAAGTGGGCGCGGTCAACACGTCGCTCAACTGGACATCGGGGCATAATACCCTGTCGGGCGGATACTGGTATTCCTACGCCATGCATGAGGAGCATTCGACGTTCGCAACTGTCGATCCGAGCGGCAAACCGGCCAATTCATACGGGAAATACGGGATACGGGTCGATGGCGGTGCGCTGCTGAGCGGGTACAATCTCAATTTCATGCAGCAGATCAACGCGCTCTATCTCGCCGATACGCTGAAGCTTCTCGATGACCGGCTGACCCTGAGTGCGGGGTTTCGCGCGGTCATGGTCTCACGTCAGGGAACGAACGATATTCCGGGGGCCGATCCCTACAAGACGGTCCGCAATTATTTCGCGCCCCTGCCTCAGCTCGCCGTGAGCTATGCGATCACGTCCGAGGACCAGATCTATATCAACGGCACCACCTCCTTCAGGGCGCCGGGTTCGGTTCAGGCCTACAGCCAGATTTTCGATCCCAATTCCGTCGGGGCCACCTCGCAGCCCGGAAGTCTGAAAGGGGAGTACGGTATCGGTGAGGAAATCGGCTATCGTCACAACGGAGCCCTGGTGCATCTCCAGCTCTCTGCCTTCAACATGAATCTCACGAATCATCAGGTCAGTTCGACCGCCTATATCCCCGGAACCAACACGCTCATTTCCATGCCGATCAATGCCGGAGGGGAAACCATACGCGGCGTGCAGGGCGAGCTGGGTCTCAAGCCGTGGCATCATTTCAGCCCCTATGTCTCGGCGCAGTATCTTCACGCCACCACCGACAACAACCTGCCCGTCTCGGCCACGAACGCCGCCGGGCAATCCGTGATCGACTATCTGCCCACGGCCGGAAAAACCATGGTGGCAACGCCCCATGTCACGGCCTCGGTCGGTCTGGCCTATGACGACAACCGGCGGTTCTTCGGCAATTTCAGCCTTCGTTACATCAGCGCGCAATGGGCGACCTTCATGAACGACCAGCGTGTGCCTGCCTATGTCCTGTCCGATATCACGCTCGGCTATCGCCTTCCCCACGTTGCGCATCTCAAAGGCCCCAAGATCCAGCTCAATCTCGTCAATATCGGCAATAATCTCTATCGCTCGGCGCCGGCCAGCATTGTCACCAGCGCGCGCAGTCGTGTCGGTCTCTTCGGAAACAGGACGAATGCGGGAAGCCCGATCTATCTCGTGGGCGGGAATTTTGCGGCTCTGGTCTCCCTTTCCACCGGCTTCTGAGACGGCGGAACCGGCTTGACACCCTCATGAGGCTCGGGAAAAGCTCCGGGCGCGGCTTCATCATCAGAGACAGATCGACGTGCAGAGATCAGATATCCTCGCCCTCGACGGCGGTGGGACGAAAACCCTCCTCCTGCGCGTCCGACGCGATGCGAGCATCGCCGAACGACGTATCGCGGGAGGGAGCAACCCTTTCGACGTTCCCGAATGGCGGGACGTTCTCACCGCTTTGATGGACGGGCAGGACGCAAATTGCGTCTCCGCTGCTTTCGGCATGGCGGGGTATGGAGAAAGCCGCCGCCTGACGCAGGAGGTCGGCGCCCATATCGGGGCGCTTTGCTCCGCGCCTCACGTCATCTGCAACGATGTCGACATGGCCTGTCGCGGTGCGTTTCTGGGGGAGGCGGGCATCCTGCTCCTTTCGGGAACCGGATCGATGGCCTGGGGACGGGACGGAAGGGGAGAGACCTGCCGGGCCGGAGGATGGGGCAGTCTGTTCGGCGATGAAGGCAGCGCCTACTGGATCGGTCGTGAGGCGTTGTCGCTCTTTTCCCGTCATCTCGACGGAAGGCTCCCGGGAGGCACGGGGTATTGCCGGGATTTCGCCCGGCTCAGGGAGTGGCCCGAGGATCCCGCACGCTGGGGCGCCGCGCTACAGGACTGGTATGCCGGACTCGACGAGCCGCGTCCCGTGGTTGCGGCGCTTGCGAGGGATGTCGGCGCCCTTGCCGGGTCGGGATGCGACGTGTCCCTCGCGATCCTTCATCGCGCGGCAGATCATCTCGCCCGGCATGTCGAAGCCCTGCGACACAGGCTTGGCGACGAGAATCTTGCCTGGAGCTACGCTGGCGGAACCATGCGCAGCCTTGTCCTGCGCGACGCGATCGCGAGACGATGCGGCCCCGCCCGCGCGCCGGCCCTGCCGCCCATAGGCGGTGCCGTCATGGCCGCGGCCGAACATGCGGGGTGGCAGATCGACGCGGAGTTTATCGGGCGGCTGGCGCGCGCCCTGGAGGAAGCCGGACTGACATGAGGGGAGATCGTGTCCGTTCACAGGCATCCGGCTGCATGATCGGCAGACATATCATCGGCAGGCATATCATCGGCAGACACGGGATCGGGAGAGAGACGCGATGCGGATCGTGATCGGACAATTTGCCGTTGCCCGGTCCTGGGAGGACAATCTGGCGCGGTGTCTGGATCTTGTCGAAAAGGCGCGCGCCCGGGGTGCTGGGATGCTGGTCCTGCCCGAGGGCGTTCTTGCACGCGATCCGCAGGATCCCGATCATGTCCTGAGCACCGCCCAGTCGGAAACAGGTCCGTTCATGACGGCGCTTCTGCACGCGAGCAAGGCGCTCGCCATCGTCTTCTGCGTCAATGTCCCGGATGGCGCCGGGCGGTTTTTCAACACGCTTTACTGTCTTCGTGATGGGGAAATCACGGTCCGTTATCGCAAGCTCCATCTTTACGATGCGTTTTCGATGCAGGAATCCCGTCTGATCGCCCCGGGCAATTCACTGCCGCCTGTTTATGATTTCGGGGGCGTCAGATGCGGTTTCCTGACGTGCTATGATGTGCGTTTCCCGGAAATCGCCCGTCATCTGGCCGTATCGGGGGCGGAGGTGCTGATCGTCCCCGCCGCATGGCTGCGCGGTCCGGGAAAGGAACGCCACTGGGAGGTCATGCTTGCAGCACGGGCGCTCGAAAACACGTGTTATGTGATCGGTGCCGGGGAATGCGGCAGCCAGAATATCGGTCACAGCATGGTGATCGACCCGCTCGGGACCGTTATCGCTGCGGCGGGCATCGAAGAGACCGCGCTCGAGGTGGATATCGATCTCGGGCGTGTTGCGCGGGCAAAGGCGGTGCTTCCTGTCCTTGCCAATCGTCGTTTTGCCGATCCGGTGCTGAGCGGATCCGAACCGCGATGAGCGGATTGTGACACGCTGCGAGACATGTTTCACGACGAGGTGACGGCACGGACGGTTGAGGAAACCTCCTTCACGTTTTTATCTTTGCAGTCATGTTTCGGGCGCTGTCATGCGATGCCGCATTGCGGGAAGCGGTCGGGAGAGGCGGAGGAAGCGCTTGCGCGGAGGCGCGGTGCGGAAGGCCGTTTTCGAGAAACAGGAGTACGATCCCATGTCGACGAATTATGCAGAACCGCCTTTTCGCGAGCGTTACGGTAATTATATCGGTGGGAAATGGCACGACCCGGTCTCGGGCAGATATATGGACGATCATTCGCCCGTCGATGGGCGTCTGCTGTGCCAGGTGCCGCAATCCGACGCGAAGGATGTCGATCTGGCCATCGATGCAGCCGAGGCAGCGCGTGCGGCATGGGGCAAGACGCCCGCCGCCGATCGGGCGCAGATCCTGCTCAGGGCCGCCGATCGCATGGAGGCGAATCTCGAACTGCTTGCCCGGGCCGAGACCTGGGATAACGGCAAGCCCGTTCGCGAGACCCTGAACGCGGATATTCCGCTCGCTATCGACCATTTCCGGTATTTCGCAGGCTGCATCCGTGCCCAGGAGGGAGGGATCAGCGAGATCAACGAGACCACCGTCGCCTATCATTATCACGAGCCGCTCGGTGTGGTCGGGCAGATCATTCCCTGGAATTTCCCGATCCTGATGGGAGCATGGAAGCTGGCACCGGCCCTCGCTGCCGGGAACTGCGTCGTGCTCAAACCCGCGGAGACCACGCCCGCCAGTATTCTCGTCATGATGGATCTGATCGGCGATCTCTTTCCGCCCGGCGTGATCAATATCGTCAACGGCCTCGGCAAGGACGTGGGTGCGGCGCTGTCGAACAGCAAGCGTATCGCCAAGATCGCCTTCACCGGATCCACTGCGACCGGCAGGATGATCGGTCATGCCGCCGCCGAGAACCTGATTCCGGCGACGCTCGAGCTCGGGGGCAAGTCGCCGAACGTCTTCTTTGCCGATATCATGGACAAGGATGACGACTATCTCGACAAGGCGATCGAGGGATTTGCCATGTTCGCGCTCAATCAGGGGCAGGTCTGCACCTGCCCGAGCCGCGCACTCGTGCAGGAATCGATCTTCGAGCGTTTCATGGAAAAGGTTCTCCCGCGTGTCCGGGCCATACGGCAGGGGCATCCGCTCGACCCCGAGACGATGATGGGCGCGCAGAATTCGCCGATGCAGCAGGAGAAGATCCTGTCCTATATCGAAATCGGCAAGCAGGAAGGCGCGAAGGTCCTGACTGGTGGGGGCGTGCCCGATCTGGGAGGCGATCTTGGGAGCGGTTATTATATCCAGCCTACCGTCTTCCAGGGCAGGAACGACATGCGGATCTTCCAGGAAGAAATCTTCGGACCCGTACTGGCGGTCACGACCTTCAAAACAGAGGAGGAGGCGCTCGCTCTGGCCAATGATACGGAATACGGTCTCGGCGCGGGTGTGTGGAGCCGCGACACCAATATCTGTTATCGCATGGGGCGAGGCATCCAGGCCGGACGTGTCTGGGTCAATTGCTATCACGTCTATCCGGCTCATGCCGCTTTCGGCGGCTACAAGAAATCCGGCATCGGTCGCGAAAATCACAAGATGATGCTCGATCACTATCAGCAGACGAAAAACCTGCTCGTCAGCTACAGCGAAAAGAAACAGGGCTTTTTCTGATATGATCCCGCCCCGGAAGCACCCGGGAAGCCCCCCGGGAGCGGGCAGTTTTTTCAGGACCAACGGGAAGGTCTGTGCCCTCCCGTTGGCATCTGCGTCTATTGCGCGGTTTCCTTGTAGAAGGCAGCGACATCGCGCGAGAGCGCAGCGCGGCTCGCAGGGCGGGTATAGAGCATATGACCGCCCTCATAGAGGTGCAGCGAGATCCGGTCGGCCCCGACAGGAATATGATCCTTCGTCCAGCGCGTGGTGCCGAAAGGGCAGGCCATATCGAAATAGCCATTGGCGATGAAGATATGCAGGCTGGGGTCGAGCGCCAGCATCTTGCGCAGGATGCCGACCTGATCGGTAAGCTGCGAGCCCTGGCTCGTGAACTTCCACGCGCCGTTCACTTCCATGCTCAACAGGTCATAGGTCAGAGGCGTCCTGAACTTCAGTTCGTTACCGACATATCCCGCATAGGCATTGCCATAGGCACGGCCGAACCCTGAGAGGGTCATTTCGGGGCTCTGGCTGTTGTCGATTCCATCGGCATAGGGATCGGGAATCGACTGCGTGAAATCGTAGATGCCATAAAGACGCCCGTTGCGGCTGCGGACATCATGAGCGAAGGGATTGGGCTCCCCCATTTCCTTTGTGATGACTTCCACCGGCAAGCCCGTGCGCGCGGCGAGATCGGCGTAGAACTTCTTCGCATCATCCCCCTTTGGCGGGGCATTGGCGATCGTGGTCAGATACGGGCCGAGCGCATAGCGATAGGCCTCATCCACGGCCTGCGGCGTCAGCTTGCCGGTCTGGGACAGATGCGAGGCGATGAAGGTGGGCAGCGCCATGGCCGAGGCCATCGGGTTGTTCGTGTTGTCCAGAAACTGCATCTGGATGGCAGGTGAGATCATCACGATACCGTTGACGATCAGGTTCTGCTGCTGCTGCAACGCATCGGCCACCTGTGCCGAGCGGATGCCGCCATAGCTCTCGCCCACCAGATAATGCGGCGAGGCTTCGCGCCCGTTCTGTCCGATCCACAACGCGATGGCCTTGGCAAAAGCCGCACCGTCCTTGGTGACGCTGTAGAATTCCTCAGCGGCCTTTTTGGGGTCGGTCGGCTGCGAGTAGCCTGTGCCCACGGCATCGATGAACACCATGTCGGTGGCGGGCAGCCAGCTATCCGGATTATCCGCCAGATGGGCACGCGCGCCATCTTCCGGATGATCTGCCGGGAATTGCAGCATACGCGGCCCTGCTGCACCGAGATTCAGATAGGCAGAGCCAGCGCCCGGACCCCCATTGAAAAAGAAGGAGACCGGACGGTTCTGCGCGTTCGATCCGTCCTTCGTATAGGCGATATAGAAGACCTTGGCTGAGGGCTTTCCCTCCTTGTCGCGCAGGGTCAGGGTTCCGGCATGGGCCGTATAGGCAATGCTCTGCCCGCCCGCCGTCAGATGATGCTTCGTGACGGAATCCGCGGGCAGCAGGGCGGCCAGCCCCTCCTTGGGAGCCTCGCTCCTGGCAGGCTCAGCCGCGTGAGCGGCGGGGAGAAGAGGCAGGGCGAAGCAGGCCGAAGCCAGCAACGCCGCAACAAGAGTCTTGCGCGACATGCAAAGTCCTTTCGAGTTTGGAACAGTATAACAATCTCGGAAGGGGGTGCAATGCGGGGAGGGGAAGATCAGGGCGCTGCCCTGAAACCCGCCAAAGGGTCGTCGCCCTTTGGAAACCCGTTTCGAAGTTTGGTCTTCGAGTGGTACCTTTCGCCCCGTTACTGTTGCTCCTAGCCCAACAATCTGACCTGAGACTGAATTCTGCGCTCAGAGCCGGTAGTGGCAGTTGAGGTCAACAGGTAGAGGTTGTATTTTAGCTTATGAGAGCGAATAGTTCTGCAATTATTGTGCGGGCATTTAGGCCCTCTGCGAAAGTCTGAGGCGTCGGCGTCCGAGGGGTGTCGTATAGTCAGCCCTCGGGGGGGGACTCGCGCGAAGCTGAATAGGCTGCCGGAGCGGGAAATCATCATTTAAAAAAGAACTACCAAGCTTTGATGGGTAGACTTTTGAGGCTGTAAATGATGGACTTCTTCCCTGATCGCAGTGAAGGTGAATGCTGTAAATGACTCCCACAATATTTCTCTCGCTGTCCTTTGTTGACGAGGCTTTCGTCAGGTCTGTCTATGACCGCCTTCCGCGCGGCGTAGCTCGTTACTTCCGACGGTCTTTCGAGCGAGGAGAGGACCTTGTCGAGGCGATGGAACGCAATCTCGATGCTTCCGAGATTTTCGTTCTTTTTGCATCTCGCGCATCGCTCAGTTCTTTCGCCGTTGGCTTTGAGGTCAGCGAGGCAAAAACCCGCAAGATTTTTGGGAAAATGAAAAGGGTCTTTGTCTTTCCGATCGAAAGTAATCTCATATTCAGTGATCTTCCGAGATGGATACAGAGCTCTTGGCAACCGAACGCGGGTGAGACACCCGCGGACATTGCTCGCTTTCTGACCACCATACTTTTAGAACCTGACCGGGGGCTTTCGATTGCAGCACCTCAAGTGATAGGCCGTGGCGCCACGGTTGATGCTGTCAGACGATTGGCGGCATTACAATTGCAACGAAAGCGCGCGAGTCCGAACGTCTTCATTTTCCCCGGCATATCCGGGATTGGTCGAAGGACATTTGCGGCCTATTATCTGCGGCAAGGTATGGCTACGGATGCGAACCTCCCGTATGGGCCGTCGATTCAACTTTCCACGCAAGCCGAACTCGTCGATCTCTATCGAGCGCTTCGCTCCGAGGTGAGTCCGACAATCGGTCCTCAAGCTATGGCAGAGGATCAAGCCGCGTTCCAAAACCTTAAGCAAGACGGTCAGATTACAGAAATTATTCGGGTGATGGGTCACTTCGAAGCCCTGCAACAGGCCATAACGATCGTTACGGCTGCTGGCCTTTTCGAGGATGTGGCGACGCCCAAAAGTTGGGTAGCTCCTCTTCTTAAGGCTATACCAACCAATCAAGTTCTCGTTGTGGTTAGTAATATTCAGTTCCGAACCGTATTCGTTGATAATCTCGATAATGCAATCCAAATGCGCATCCCTGAACTCGACAATGAGGACATTCGCGCGCTAATGATTTTCACAGCCAATCTCTTGGATGTGAAAGAATTTAAGATCTCCAGTGATCTTGTCCAAGCAATTGGGGGGCATCCCGACGTCGCAAACGCGGCGGTTCGGCTTGCAAAGCAACGTGGCACAGGCATCCTTGAACGAGACCCGCGACAGTTATTCTCAGTTCAACAGGCAATCATTGGTGAGTCTGTTCGGCCGGACGCCTTAAGCATCACAAGCCGCCAGATTCTCGACGTTCTTGGATGGCTGCCGAACCTCGGTTCCGATCTGCTTGAAGCGATTGTGGTCGACGAACTTGGCGTTGAACCGGACGAGTTCAACTTAACGATAGAAAATTTAATATTGGGCTGCTTGCTCTACGCGAACGGGCCTCGCCTAGCTATCGCCAATTCTGTCCGCCAAATCTATCGCCGCTACAATGTGGCAGACGACAAAACCGTCGCCGCTATGGCGAAAGTTTTCAAGGCCGCTTGGGCGAAAGTCCAAGATCAGGGATTTAGAGACGATCTATTTGCTGCGTTCCTATTTATGCATCTTCTCGATCGTTCGGCATTGCCGAAAGAACTTCAGGCGCTCCTGACCCCTAGCAATCTATACGATGTCGTTCGTGAGGTATACGCAAGAGGTAAGCAATCAGAGGACGACTTAGTCATCGAACAGGCGATCAACTGGGGGAGCGTCGCTTTAGAGATGAATATGAGTGAAGGGCTCAGGGAAGAAATTCTCTCTACTGTTACCCGAGCACAAATCAGGCTGCGACGCTATCCGGACGCCGCAAAAACCATCGAATACATGAGAAATCGAGGCTATCGACAAGTGGCCTTCCTCCAGGGCCATTTGCTTCGCAAGCAACGGAATTTTGAGGGTGCCATACCTTGGTTACGCATCGCTTTAGAACACAATCGAGGGAACCGCTCGGCCGTTCATGAACTGGCGATATGCTATCGGCGCTTGCACAATTCACGAGAACTGGAAATTCTGCTGCGCGAGAACGATCACCTCGTTGACGATAGTGCTCAGTTCCTCGACTTTATGATTGGCTTGCACATCGCTAAAAATGATCTTTCGCAGGTTCCTGCCGCAATCGATAGACTCCGCCAGCTCGATGAAAATGCTAATCGGGCCGACCTACGGCAAGCCCAACTTCTGTCTAAACAAAACAACGAAAGAGGCGCCTTCGCGTACCTTACCAACGTGCTTGAGCAAAGCGGTGGCTCTATGCGACTACGCAAGGCACGTGCGATCTATGCTGCACGTATTGGCGAACTAGGGGTGGCACGACAAGATTTGGCACTAATCATTGCTGATAAAAGAAATGAAGGCGCGTCGGTCAGTATAGAAACACAAATTCTTATCGCCGAAGGTCGAGCAAGCGATGCATATGCGCTTAACATCGATACTACTCCACAGGAACCGGGTGATTGGTTGATCCGGGCCTCTGTATTTGATGCTTTTGCTGACGATCCAAGCACGCCGTTGGCCCTTCGAACAAGATTGAAGCAGCAGGCTCTCGAATTTCGCGCAAAGTATGGGCAAGTGCCAAGCTATGATGACGACGACTGAAGATTCTCTGATACTATTCTATCATCACTACGCTAATCGGATCTCTTTTATACCCAGAGTGAGCTAAGAATGGCCGTGAAATCTAACCCTTGACGACCGCTCCCCCCCTAAAAAAGCACTGGATCCCGATAGCCCGTTCTACCCCCGGAGCGGGCGCAACACTATAACGTATTCGTCGGGATGAAAGGGGCCTCCGCCCCTTTCCGGGGAGCGGGGCAGAGCCCCGCTTTCCCTTACTTCCCCTTCAAATTTGGTGCCAGCATGGTGCGCGGGTCGACCAGTCGGTCGAAATCGGCTTCGCTGACCGCATTCAGAGCCAGAGCCGCTTCTTTCAGCGTGCAGTCATGGTCCATGGCGTGATGCGCGACCTTTGAGGCCGTGTCGTAGCCGATGGTCGGCGCAAGGGCCGTCACGAGCATGACGGATTCCGCCACATAGCGTTCGATGCGGGCGCGGTTCGGCTTGGTGCCTTCAATCAGGAAGGTACGGAAATTCTCGCTGCCGTCATGCAGCAGGGTGATGCTCTGCATGATGTTCTGGATGATGAGCGGCTTGTAGACGTTCATTTCCAGCAGGCCACCGGCGCCGCCAAAACCCACCGCCACGTCATTGGCCATCACCTGCACGGCCAGCATGGCCAGGGCTTCGGCCTGGGTCGGGTTGACCTTGCCGGGCATGATGGACGAGCCGGGCTCGTTCTCAGGCAGGTGCAGCTCGGCAAAACCGGCGCGCGGGCCGCAGGAGAGCAGGCGGATATCGTTCGCGATCTTGTAGAGCGCGCCTGCCGTGGTGCGCAGCGCGCCAGAGAAATGCACGAGCGCATCATGCGCGCCTTGCAGGGCAAACTTGTTCTCGCCGCTGATGAAGGCGGCGTCGCTCAGACGGGCGATTTCGGCGCAGGCGCGACCGGCAAAGGGGGCATCGGTATTGATGCCGGTGCCAAGCGCGGTGCCGCCGAGGGCGAGGGGGTAGAGTCCCTTTTCGGCTTCCTGGATACGGGCGATGTTCTCGCGCAGCATTCCGGCATAGCCGTGGAATTCCTGACCCAGCGTGACCGGCACGGCATCCTGCATATGGGTGCGGCCGATCTTGACGATGTCCTTCCACTCTTCGGCCTTGGCCTCGATGGATTCCGCCAGACGCGTCAGGGCCGGGATCAGCCTGCGTCGGCTGCCCAGCACGACCGCCACATGCATGGCGGTGGGGAAATTGTCGTTGGACGATTGCGACATGTTGACGTGGTCGTTGGGATGAACCGGGCGCTTGCTGCCCAGAGCCTCGCCGGAAAGCTGGCAGGCGCGGTTCGAGATGACCTCATTGATATTCATGTTGAACTGCGTGCCAGAGCCGGTCATCCAGACATGAAGCGGGAACATGTCGGCATGCTGGCCGGCCAGGATTTCATCGCAGACCGTCGTGATCAGCGTGTATTGCGTCTCGCCCAGACGGCCGCTCTGGTGATTGGCGTGCGCACAGGCGCGCTTGACGATGGCGTAGGCCTCGATCATCTCGCGCGGCATCAGGTCTCGGCCGATGCTGAAATAGTGAAGCGAGCGCTGGGTCTGCGCGCCCCACAGCCTGTCGGCGGGAATCTCGATTTCGCCGAGGCCGTCGGTTTCGATCCGTGTGTCGCTCATGTCAGACCTTCTCGTAGTGATCGTATTCAGGTGTCCAGACGATGGACCGTATCCGGTCGCGCAGCTCGTCGTCGCTGAATTCAGGACATACGCCATCTTCGCATGCCTGTCTGGCTGCTGCTTCGGCTACGGCAAAGGCAACCCTTCGCAATTGCGTGACCGGCGGGAGGAGATTGCCATCCGGATTGTCGCGCAGCGGCGAAAGCGAGGCGAGACCGCGCGCCGCGGCCATGAACATGGAATCGGTCACACGCGTCGCGCCGGTCGCCAGGAGGCACAGGCCGAGCCCGGGAAAGATATAGGCGTTGTTGGTCTGATCGACGCGATGGGTGCGGCCATGCAGGTCGAGCGGAGGAAAGGGACTGCCGGTGCTGACCAGAGCGCGCTCGTCGGACCAGGCCATGATATCTTCCGGCGTGGCCTCGGAATGCGAGGTCGGATTGGAAAGCGGGAAAATGATCGGGCGTTCGCAGTGTTCTGCCATGTCGCGCACGATCTTCTCGGTGAACAGCCCCTTCACCCCGGAAACGCCGATCAGGATGCTGGCCCGGCTTTCCTGCATCACGGTCCCGAAATCCGTCGGGCGCTCCTTCCAGTCCCTGCGCGCGAAGAGTGCCTGCCCCTCGCTGAGTCCGGCACGGTCAGCGAGGATCAGCCCGTCCTGATCGAGCATGTAGAAGCGCGAGAGCGCCTCCTCCTCGCTGGCACCTTCATCGAGCATGACCTGAAGCAGAAGCCGTGCGATTCCCACTCCGGCCGAGCCCGCGCCGAGCATCACGATGGTTTCGTCCTTCAGCTTGCCGTCATGGGCGGCCTTTGCGCTGAGGATCGCGGCGGTGGTGACGGCGGCAGTGCCCTGGATATCGTCGTTGAACGTACAGAGACGGTTGCGATAGCGCTCGAGGATCGGCGCGGCATTCGCGCTGCTGAAATCCTCCCAGTGCAGGGCCACATGAGGCCAGCGCGCCTGTACGGCGGTCACGAAGCGCTCGATGAAGGCGTCGTATTCGGGCCCGCGTATGCGCTCGTGGCGCCAGCCGATATAGGCCGGATTCTGCAGCAGATCCTGGTTGTTCGTACCGGTATCGAGCACGATGGGAAGGGTCTGATCTGGGGAGATTCCTGCGCAGGTGGTGTAGAGGGAGAGCTTGCCTATAGGGATGCCCATTCCGCCCGCGCCCTGATCGCCGAGGCCGAGAATGCGCTCGCCATCGGTCACGACGATGATCCGGACATCGTCATAGGCCGGATTGGCGAGAACATCGTCCATGGAATCGCGTTCGGGATAACTCAGGAAAAGCCCGCGCGGTCTTTGCCAGATCTCGGAAAAACGCTGGCAGGCCTCCCCGACGGTCGGCGTATAGACAAGCGGCAGCATGGCCTCGATACGCCTTGTGAGCAGCGCGTAGAAGAGGGTTTCGTTCGTATCCTGAACCTCACGCAGATGAACATGGCGTGCGAAAGGGGAGGGCAGGGCGTCGAGGAACTTGAGGGCTGCATCGACCTGCTGGTCGAGCGTCAGCACTGCCCGCGGCAGGAGACCGTGAAGTTCGAAAGCCTCGCGCTCTTCGGGGGTGAACGCCAGCCCCTTGTTGAGGAAAGGGTGATTGAGCAGATCCTGCCCGCAGAGGGCAACGGATAGCGTCTTGTTCATGAACGGTCTCCCCGCAAAACGATGCGCTCGTGAGCGCCAGCCATCGAGAGGGGGGAGTGAACCACAACAAAAACCGGCACGCGAGTCTTCTGACCCTCATATGAACGACATCCGGATGGCGCATCCGGATGTCGTTCCGGTTGGGGAAATGTCAGGATCCGGGCGTGGCGAGATGTTCGGAAAGATTGAAGATACAGGTCATCGGGCGCCATTTCTCGCCTTCGGGGGTGCCCGGGAGGCGCCTTTGATAGCGATCCATCTCTGCCTCCCATCGCTGCACGACAGGAGGTACGTTGCCTGGGGGCGTTTGCACCTCTTCGCATTCGGCGATCATGAAAAGGCGCGTCCCGAAACGCCAGATCTCCATTGCGACGATACCGCGTGCGTTGAGATCGGCCAGTATCCCGGGCCAGACTGCCCCCGGACGATGACGTGCTTCATATGCGGCGATCAGGCTTGCATCGGCGACGAGATCGAGAGCGTAGCAACGGCGTTCCTGCGGCATTTTCGCGTGTCCCTTGTGAATAATCTCTCTGTTATGTGTATTGTAACGTCAATATATCCTGTTTCGCGATATATATAACTCATTATAGAAAGAAAAAAATAACAGAACAGGTCGGGAGTCAGCCGTGACGAAGATCCTTTCTCTCTCGGTGCGCGATATACGGTTCCGGACGTCTTCGGGGCTGCACGGGTCGGATGCCATGAATCCCGATCCCGACTATTCCGCGGCTTATGTGGTGCTCGGCACCGATCGCAACGCTCTTTCCGGGTGCGGCCTGACATTCACGATCGGGCGAGGGAACGAGGTATGCTGTGCCGCGATCCGGGCCCTTGCTCCGCTGGTCGTCGGTCTCGATCTCGAGGAGATCAAGCGCGACCCTGCAGCCTTCTGGCGTCATCTCACTTCGGACAGTCAGCTTCGCTGGATCGGGCCGGACAAGGGAGTCATGCATCTTGCCACCGGCGCCGTGGTCAACGCGGTGTGGGATCTCTGGGCGCGCGACGAGGGGAAACCCCTCTGGGCCCTCGTTGCGGATATGAACCCGGAGCAGATCCTGGCTGCGATCGATTTCCGCTATCTGACCGATGTCATCACCCCCGACGAGGCGCGTGCCCTTCTGCAGAAGCGGGCGGAAGGGAAAACGATGCGCCGCGCGCGGCTGATGGAGGCGGGATATCCATGCTACACCACCTCGCCCGGGTGGCTCGGCTATGACGATGACACGCTCGCAGCGCTGTGCACGCAGGCGATCGCCGCCGGGTTTTCCCATGTGAAGCTCAAGGTGGGACGCAATCTTCAGGACGATATCAGACGCGTGACCATCGCGCGCGATGTGATCGGTCCGGATCGTCATCTGATGCTCGACGCCAATCAGGTATGGGAGGTGGACGAGGCCATAGGCTGGATTCAGCGCCTCGCTTTCGCCAGACCCTGGTTCATCGAGGAGCCGACGAGCCCGGACGACGTATTGGGTCATGCCAAGATCCGCCGCGCATTGCCCGGGATCGGGGTGGCGACAGGCGAGATGTGTCAGAACCGTATCCTGTTCAAGCAGTTCATGGAGGCCGGTGCGATCGATGTCGTCCAGATCGATGCCTGTCGCGTTGGCGGGGTCAACGAGGTTCTCGCCATTTTGCTACTCGCGGCCAAATTCGACCTTCCTGTCTGCCCTCATGCCGGGGGCGTGGGACTATGCGAATATGTGCAGCATCTCGCGATGATCGACTATCTCTGTTTCTCAGGCGAAACGGCGGGTCGCGTCGCGGAATATGTCGATCATCTGCATGAGCATTTCGTAGCACCCTGCATCGTGCGCAACGGTGCGTATATGCCTCCCTCGACGCCCGGATATTCGATCGAGATGCATCCCGGGAGCCTGGAGCGCCATGAGTTTCACGAAGAGGCCCTGTGCCGTGGAGCCGGCTCATGAATCTCGATCTCGCAGGAAAAACGGTGCTCGTAACCGGAGGCGGTCAGGGCATCGGTGGCGCCATTTCCAGCGCGCTTGCGCGTGAGGGCGCCTGTCCGGCGATCCTCGCGCGTCGTCCACCCGAGGCGGATCTCGTGCAGAAGCTCGAGGCTTCAGGCACGAACTACATATATGTGCCTTGCGAGTTGCGTGACGATGCGGCGTGTCGTGCCGCCGTGGAGCAGGTGTTGCAGCAGCGCGGTGCAATTCACGGGCTGGTCAACAATGCCGGAGCCAATGACGGCGTGGGACTCGATGCCGGGACGTCGGAGTTCCTGCGCTCGGTGCAGGACAATCTCGGCCATTATTTCGCGATGGCGCATCATTCCCTTCCTGCACTTCGCGCCACCCGCGGCGCGATCGTCAACATCTCGTCGAAAACGGCGGTCACCGGACAGGGCAATACCAGCGGTTATGTGGCTGCCAAGGGCGCCCAGCTCGCGTTGACGCGCGAATGGGCCGTAGCGTTGCGCGAGGACGGCATCCGGGTCAACGCGGTTGTCCCGGCCGAAGTCATGACGCCGCTCTACGAGAAATGGCTCGCATCCAGCGACGACCCCGTGGCCCGCCGACATCTGATCGAGTCCCGTATTCCGTTCGGCAGACGTTTCACGGCACCGGAGGAGATCGCGGATACGGTGGTTTTTCTGCTGTCGGATCGCGCCTCGCATACGACAGGGCAATTCCTGTTCGTCGATGGTGGCTATGTGCATTTCGACAGATCTCTCGACTGAGCGGGGCAAATGCGTTTTCAGCCCGTAAATCCGGATCGGTGCGGCGGGAGAGACGGAAGGTGGGGCATGACACAGGGCATATCGGAACGGGAGAAACACGTGATGACATCCGGGTTGCGAACCGGGGGGCGCGCCTATCGCGTCGCCATCGCTTTCGTCGTGCTGCTCTTTTTTCTCTGGGGGATGGCGAACAATCTCAACGATATCCTGATCACGCAATTCAAGAAGGCCTTTGCCCTCTCGGATTTCGGTACGAGTTTCGTGCAGCAGGTCTTCTATTTCGGATATTTCCTGTTTTCCCTCCCTGCCGCCCTGCTCATGCAGGGACGGGGCTACCGGATCGCCATCATGACGGGGCTCGGTTGCTACGGGGTGGGGGCGCTCCTGTTCTACCCTGCGGCCGAATTCGGGCGGTACGAGTTCTTTCTGGTCGCCCTTTTCATCATCGCAGGCGGTCTCGCCTTTCTCGAGACGGCGGCAAACCCGCTCATGACGGAGATCGGCGATCCCGCCGGGGCAGCGCGAAGACTGAACTGGGCGCAGGTGGCCAATCCGATCGGAACATTGTGCGGCATTCTCGTCGGGAAGTACTTCATCCTCTCGGGCAAGACGCTCGATCCGACAGATCCGGATCTGACCGAGGCGGCGAAAACGCTGTTCTATCGCGAGGAAATCCTTTCGGTGAGGGGCCCCTATATCGCACTCGGTCTGATCGTGCTGGGTCTCGCGGTGCTGGCGGCCTTCATCCGGTTTCCCCAGGGCGCATCGCACTCGGACGTCGGCACCAGCCCCGTCCGCATTGCGCGTCTTTTCCGTAATCCGCGGCTCCGCTTTGCGGTCATCGCACAGTTTTTCTATGTCGGCGCGCAGATCGGGGTGTGGAGCTATACCATCCGCTATGCCGAGGTGAACGCTCATATGACCGAGGCTGCAGGGGCGGATGCGCTGCTGGCCAGTCTGGTCCTGTTCGCTTTCGGTCGTTTCTGCGGCACGTCTCTCATGGCACGCGTGAGGCCGAATACGATGCTGCAGGTTTTCGCGACTTTCAGCTTCCTGCTCGTCTTCGGCGCCTCCGTCTTTACCGGCGCGCTCGGACTCTATTGTCTGGTGGTGGCGAGTTTCTTTCTTTCCATCCAGTTCCCGACGATCTTCGCGCTGGGAGTCGAGGGGCTCGGCAGCGAGCGGCGTGTGGGCGCCTCTCTCATCATCATGGCCATTATCGGCGGTGCGTTCCTGACGGGGGTGATGGGCCATGCCTCCGACCTCGTGGGAATCCGCGTCGCCATGCTCGTGCCGTGTCTGTGCTTTGCGGTCGTCCTTTCATTCAGTCTCTACATCCGTCACCTCGATGCCCGGAGATCAGGATCCGGTCGTCTCGAAACAGGGAGCTTTTCATGAAACTCGCGAGACTCGGCCCGCCAGGTGCGGAAAAACCGGCCCTGATCGAAGCGGGGGGACGTGCCCGCGACCTTTCCGGAATCGTACCGGACATAACCGCAGAGGCTCTGGGGAGCGGGCTTCTGCAGCGCCTGGCCGCGCTCGACCCGTCCGCGCTTCCATACCTCCCTGACGGAGAGCGGTTCGGGCCGCCCGTGCGCGGGGTGGGGAAGTTTCTCTGTGTGGGGCTCAATTATCGCGACCACGCTGCGGAATCAGGCATAGCGATCCCCGAAGAGCCGGTTCTGTTCATGAAAGCCACGAGTGCCATCTGCGGTGCGAACGATGCGATCGTCATTCCGCGCGGATCGCTGAAGACCGATTGGGAGGTCGAACTCGGTGTGGTCATCGGTCGTACCGCACGCGATATCCCGGTCGAAACGGCGCTTGCGCATGTCGCAGGCTATCTCCTGGTGAACGATCTGTCCGAGCGCGCCTTCCAGCTCGAGCGGGGCGGTCAATGGGTCAAGGGAAAGAGCTGCGACACGTTCGGACCCATCGGTCCCTTTCTGGTCACGACAGAGGAAATTCCCGATCCTCAGGCGCTTTCTCTCTGGCTGGAGGTCAACGGCACGCGTCGGCAGAACGGGCATACCTCCGATATGGTGTTCGATGTCGCGTTCCTGATCAGCTATATCAGCCGCTTCATGACGCTCTGTCCGGGCGATATCATTTCCACCGGCACGCCTGCCGGGGTGGGGCTCGGATTGCGGCCGCCGGTCTATCTCGGGCCCGGTGACAGGATGGTGCTCGGGATCGATGGCGAAGCGGGCGTGTCGCTCGGTTGCCAGACCCAGATCTGCCGGGCGTGGGCGCAATGAACCGTCTCGCGGGCAAGCGCGCCATCGTCACCGGTGCGGGGCAGGGCATCGGGCGCGCCTCGGCTCTGCGCTTTGCCGCCGAGGGGGCCGAGGTTTTTGCAATCGACAGGAACGAGGAAGCGATCGCATCGATGACCTCCTGTCATCCGGTAGCGCTCGATCTGCTGGACCCGGCCGCGATCGCGAGCCATCTCGGTGGACTGGGGCCGGTCGATATCCTGTTCAACTGTGCAGGCTACGTCGATTCGGGCACCGTGCTGGATATGGCGTCGTCAGGATATCGCCTCTCCTTTGCGCTCAACGTCCATGCGATGGTGGATGTCATCCGCGCCGTATTGCCCGCCATGCTCGACAGGGGCGGATCGATCATCAACATGGCCTCGGTCGCGAGTTCGGTGATCGGCGTTCCGAACCGCTTTGCCTATGGCACGACCAAGGCCGCCGTGATCGGGCTGAGCAAATCCATCGCGGTGGATTATGTCACGCGCAAGATACGCTGCAATGTGATCTGTCCCGGGACCGTCCAGTCTCCTTCCCTCGATGAGCGCCTGTCCGCCACCGGAGATGCGGTGGCTGCGCGGGCGGCTTTCGTTGCGCGTCAGCCCATGGGGCGTATCGGGACGGCCGAGGAGATCGCCGAGCTCGCGCTCTATCTCGCCAGCGATGCCTCTGCATACACCACAGGCAGCGTGCATGTGATCGACGGTGGCTGGACGGCAGCATGAGCGCGTCTGCATCTCCGGCTCGCCTGTTCACGGGACGTTTGTCCTCCGGCCTGCGCCGTGATTGACGCGCATCAGCATGTCTGGGCGTTGTCCAACGCGTTCCATGGCTGGCCGGACGCAACGCTCGGTGTCATCCATCGCGATTTCGGCCCCGGAGACTGGCGCGAAGCGGCCCATGCCGCAGGTGTAAGTCGCTCTATCCTCGTTCAGGCGCAGGAGGACTGGCGCGAGACGCTCTGGCTACTGGCCCTGGCCGAGCGCCATCCGGAGATTGCCGGGGTGGTGGGATGGGTCGATCTGGCAGATGCGGAGGCACCCGAGCGTATTGCCTTGCTCGCAAGACATCCCCGGTGCAAGGGACTGAGACCCATGTTGCAGGATATGGCGGATCCAGGATGGCTTCTTTCCCCCGGCCTGCGGCCTGCCTTTCATGCCATGATCCGTCACGGGATGCGGCTCGACGCGCTTGTGCGTCCGGTCCACCTGCCGATGCTGCATCGCTTCCGCCATGCCTGGCCGGATCTGCCTCTTGTGATCGACCACGCCGGCAAGCCTAGTCCCGACGGCGCTGGCTACGATGACTGGCAGGAGTCGATGGTCCGGCTATCGGATCTCGGCGTTGCCTGCAAATTCTCGGGCCTCCTTACCGAGCTCCCGCCCGATGAGGAGGAAGCATTGCTGGAACCCTTCGTCAGGACGCTTCTTTCACTTTTCCCGGACCGGCTTCTATGGGGCAGCGACTGGCCGGTCTGCCTTCTCGCAGACAGGAGCTATGCCGAAACGCTCGCTTTCGCGCGGGACGCGGTCGCCGCTCATGCGCCAGAGCGCGCCGGATCGATCTTCGCGGGCGCTGCGGCCGCGTTCTACGGTCTCGACGGGCGGGGGCTTTCCTGAATCCTCCGGCGTGCTGTCCAGAGGGCAGCGCGGCCGGACGTGCCAGCAGCGACCGGCCAGCGGTCAGCCCGAGGGAGGCAGATGCGACCATGACGTCGCCTTCATGCCCGGGGGCAGGGTCGCGAGATAGACGCTGCGCGCGACTGCACGGGAAAGCACATCTGCCGCCACGTTGCCGAGATGAGCGACCAGGCGCGCATTGTTTTCTGGCGCGACCGGTCTTTTCCCTGTCGCAAGCGCGAAGATCGTATCCCCGTCGAAAGGGGAGTGAACGGGATGGATGGCGCGTGCGAGTCCATCCTGGGCCATCATGGCAATGCGCTTGAGTGCATCCTGATCGAGTGTCGCATCGGTCGCTATGCAGGCAAGGCTGGTATTGGCACGGGGATGCGGATCCAGCTTCGTGCCGGACCAGTCCTCCGGGGCGATATGTGCGGTCGAGACCCCGAGGCCGCCGAATTCCGTGCCCTGTTCGAAAGGCGCTGCCCAGAAATGCCGGTCATGAGGCGGGGTGACGGCGCCGACGCTGTTCGTCGCAACGAGAGCCGCAACGGTATGGCCTTCAGCCGTGACCCACGACGCCGAGCCGATACCGCCCTTGAGCGTGCCAGCCATCGCCCCATAACCGGCGCCGACGGAGCCGAGCATCAGGTGCGAGTCCGCATGATCTGCCGCTTCCATGCCCAGAGCGCGATAGGGTGGAGCGTCCCCCCAGTTCTTGTCGCCCCCGTTGTCGAGGTCGTAGAGAATGGCGGCAGGGACGATGGGTGACGGCGGCACGCCTGCGCGCTTGCCCAGCGCAAATCCCCGCCCTCTCGCGCCGAGCCATGATGCTACGCCATCGGCTGCGGCAAGACCGTAAACCGATCCGCCGGAGAAGGTGAGGGCGTCGATGCGGTGCACCAGATTCCAGCCATTGAGGGCATCTGTCTCGCGCGTGCCCGGACCGCCGCCACGGACGTCGACCGCACAGGGGCATGGAACGTCCGGCAGGATGACCGTGACGCCGGAACGGGCACGGCTGCTCTGGGCCTGGCCGACACGCAGTCCGGCGATGTCGGTCAGGTCGTTGCGGGGGCCTAGATGTCCGCCCGACGATTCTCCGCGTGCGCGGCGCAACGCAGGCAGGAGCGACGTGCCTGCGATCAGGGAAGACAGAAAGATGCGGCGCTTCATGGATCGTCCCGAAAGAGGGGAAGAAACGGGAGAGGGGAGAAACGGGCGTCTTCCGGACGGACGGAGCACCCGCGCCGGAGACAGGTAATGAGATGCGTCAGGAGCGGACGGTCCTGCGGGACATTCGCCCAGGGCGTGCCCTGCCGGTAACGACTGTCGGGTCGTCGCCGGCGAGGGCACTGGAGGAGGCAGCGGAAGGAGTGAGGAAGACTCAGATATAATGTTCGGCCAGAGGCGCGAAACCGTTGAAACCGGTCGAGCAATAGGTCGAGACATAGGCGCCGGTCGTGAGCAGTTCGATGCGATCGCCCGAGCTCAGCGCGTGAGGCAGCTGCACCCTGTTCTTTTCGTACATGATATCGACCCCGTCGCAGCTCGGACCGGCCACCACGGTCTCACCCGTTGCCAGACCGTCATGCGGCGTACGGAAGCGATAGCGGATCGCCTCGCCTTCGGTTTCCGCCAGACCGCCGAAACGACCGATATCGAGATAAACCCAGCGCGGGTCGCTCTCCTTTCCGCCACGGCGACTCACCAGAACGACCTCGGTCGAAACCACACCGGCATCCGCGACCATGAACCGTCCGGGCTCGATGAGCATTTGCGGCAGGGCATTGCCGAAATGCTCGGTCATGGCGCGACCGATGGCCAGACCGAACTGCTCGATCTCGGGGATATCGTCGCGATACCGCACCGGGAATCCGCCGCCGAGATTAACCATCTTGAGATCGATGCCCGCCTCGGAGAGGTCGGTGAACAGCATGGCCACCTTGGCGATCGCCGTTTCATAGGCCGTGGTGCTGGTCTGCTGGCTTCCGACATGGAAAGACAGCCCGTAGGGCTCCAGACCGAGTTCGACCGATTTCAGCAGCAGGGTCTTTGCATGATCCACCGTGGTGCCGAACTTCCGCGACAGCGGCCAGTCCGCGCCCTCGTTTTCGACCGCAAGACGGCAGAATACGCGCGATCCGGGGGCATGTTCGGCGAGCTTGGCAAGCTCCTCCTCGCTGTCGAACACGAAAAGATCGACGCCGAGACCGAACGCCTCGCGGATGGAGGAGACCTTCTTGACCGTATTGCCGAACGAGATATGGCTGGCCTGTGCCCCGGCTGCGAGGCATTGATGAATCTCGCCGATCGAGGCTGCGTCGAAGGACGATCCCAGACGTACGAGGCGCTCGAGGATCTGCGCGGCCGGGTTGGCTTTGACCGCGTAGTAGATCTGCGCCAGCGGGAGCGCATCACGCAGGGCGTGATAGCGGGCTTCCACATGATCGACGTCGACGACGAGGCAAGGAGTGGCCGGCTGCTGCTCGGCAAGATAGCGGACGATTTTCGGAGTCATGAGTCACTCCTCCCGAAATCCGCCCGTCGGCACGGGCGGAACTGTTGCGAAACGGTCGAACGGACCGGCGATCAGGACGAGGCTGAACGTTCGCGAAAGACGAACGGGATCAGCCCGATTGCCAGAACGCTTGACGTCGTTGCGTAACCTACAGAGGGCCAGTGGCACGTGCGTTGCTGCGTGGGGGCGCATATGGGACCAATCCCCCTGTCATGCAACTAAAAAAAGACCCCTTTTGGCTTTTTTTACGTGCCGGTCGTGCATGTGTTGCAATGTAACGCTAAACTTGGTGCAACATTTCCCGAACCGGTGCGTCATCATGTTCCGGGGGCGTTTTCACAGGGCGCCACCGCACAGGGCGCCACTGCACAGGGCTGGTGCCCGCGAAGAAAGAGATTTGCGTCCGCAAGGCCCGTCCGGCCCGCGCGCGCCCTGAACGAGGAGTCCCGTGTGGCTGAGTCCCCGAGCATACGTACCGATATCCGCGAGAATCCGCCTTCGGGGCAGGATCAGGGTCGGACCGATCTCGCCCGCATAATGGCCGGAGGGGATTCGGTCGGAGACAGTGCCGAAGAGACCCGGAGCGATGCCGGAAATGGGACCGATGCCGCCCCGATGTCTGGAGCCGGGACTCATGGGAACGGGGCGCATGAGAACGCTGCCGAGGCGGAAGCGGCACTCGGTCGCGAGGCGCCCGGGACGGGTGCGAAAAGCCCGATTCACATGCCGCTCGGAGGATGGAAGCTCGTTCTGCGCCAGACGTTCAGCAATCTCGGATCCAGCCAGACCAGCCTCTCGGCCGCAGGATGTGCATTCTATGCCACGCTGTCGCTTTTTCCGGCAATTTCGTCGCTTATCTCGGTCTACGGGCTCATTTTCGACCTCCAGACGGTGGAACCGCAGCTGAACGTCTTGCGCAGTCTGTTGCCTCCCACGGCTTTCGAGCTGATCGCCTCGCAGATCCATACCCTGATCGGCCAGCCTCACGCCTCGCTTACGATGGGGCTGATCTTCTCCATTACCGTCGCGCTCTGGTCGGCTTCCGCCAGTACGAAATCGGTGCTTTCCGCACTCAATCTGGCCTATGATACCCTTGAGACGCGCGGGTTTTTCCGTTTCCAGTTTCTGGCCCTTGGTGTGACTTTCGGCGCTGTGCTGGGTGCGTGCCTCACCCTCGCTCTCATGGTCGCCTTCCCGGCTCTGGTGGATTATCTCCCCGAATTGCTGAACCGCTTCGGCCTGCGCAACCTGCCGCCGGAAATCCTGAATCTTACCGATTATCTGATGAGCTACAGCACACGTTATATCGTGCATTTCGGTGCGCCTGCGCTGATGCTGCTCTTCGTCTTCGTGGCGGTCACGTTGCTCTTCCGCTACGGACCGTGCCGGGAAACCGCCGACTGGCGCTGGATCGTCCCGGGTTCGCTCGTTGCGACCTTTCTCTGGGTTCTGACCTCGCTCGCCTTTTCCTATTACGTCAGTCACTTTGCCAGCTACGGATCGACCTACGGGCCGCTCGGCGCCGTTGCGGCAATCATGATGTGGTTCTTCGTGGGCACCTATGTCGTGCTGTTCGGCGCCGAACTGAATGCAGGTCTCGAAGACCGCATGAAGGGATTCAATCCCAAGGTTCCGGGCGCGACGCGCGTGCAGGAAGGCGTCGAGGGAACCGCAGCCGAAGCGTGACGGACCGGTGCGCCGCCCGCTCCCCCGGGAGGCGAGCGGCGCATATGCCGAGCTGCGTCTTGCCGTTCCGGAGAAGATCCGGGAAAAACCTGAAAACGATATCGGAGCGCATCAGGATCGCGACGGCTATCGGCCGTGGTGATCCCGGATCGACAGCATTCCGGGCGCAGATCGCCTAGTGGCGGTGCGAGGTCCTGTGCTGTGCAACGGAATGCGTGGCTGCACCGGCGCCATGCATCCGCCGGGAGGCTTGTTGGTGCGAGGCGCCATGAGCGGAGGCAGCATGCCGGGATGCCGCGTGATGCGACGTGGAAGCGCGGGGCGCGACCGTCGGAGAGACCGCATCGATGGCCTGCTCACTCGTATCGTCCGCCTCGGCCTCCGCGACCTCGAGAGGCTGGTCTTCGGCGATAGCGGTACCCGTGGGGATAGGGGCAAGCTTCACATGCGCGGTCCCGCTGCCGAGCATCCCGATTTCCGCAGCGGCGGCGTGCGACAGATCGATGATCCGGCTGTTGAACGGTCCCCGGTCGTTGATCGTCACGATGACGGATTGTCCCGTATCCTCGTTCTGCACGAGAACCTTCGAGCCGAGAGGCAGGCTGGGATGCGCGGCAGTCAGTTTCTTTCCGTCGAGACGGGCGCCGCTGCTGGTGCGATGTCCCTGGAGGCCACGCCCGTACCAGCTTGCAACTCCGTGTTCGGACCAGGCGAGAACATGATGGCTGGCCAGAGCGAGGCGATGGGCACGGCTGCTCAGCGCGCGCCGGACGGAGGCCGCCCACGGCGTGTGACCTGCAAGGGATGTACGATCCGCCGGGGCGGTGACGATCGTCGTCCCGCCTGCGGCTGCGCCAGCCATCCGGGCATCGGCTTCGGTCGTCGTCCCGGCTGGAGCGTGGGCAAGCGGCACCGAGGCCGCGTGAGCGCCATGTCGGGGCGTGAATGCCAGGCAGAGCAGCGTAACGCCGCCGATTCGCGAGCAGATCCGTTTGCGGATACGTCCGGTCTGTTTCAGGGCGTTGATCTTGCTCATCGAAAGGGTCACTACCGAATCTTGCCTTCTGTTTCAGTCACTCCGGACGGTCGAACGTCCCGGTAATGGCCGGGACAAGCGCACAAGCCTAGCACGAAGCGCAGCGGATGCGAAATTCCGGCCTTGCCTCCTCGGGGAAAAGGCCCGCAGGCAGGCAGAAGCGCGGCGCCCCTACGGGAGGGAAGGAGAGTATTTCCTTGTCTCCCGCTCACCACAGGACAGGGAAAAGGCGGCGAGAATGAGGCGCAAAACGCGCGCAGCCGCCGCAGAGGCTTTTATGGCTGGAATGAAAGTGCTACGGGCTGCATTCATGATTCGCCCGATGATTGCCGTGCTCAACGGTCCCAACCTCAATATGCTCGGTATGCGCCAGCCGGAGATCTACGGCCATGCGACGCTGGACGATCTGGAGCAGGTATGCATCCAGGCGGCCGAGCAACTCGACGTCGCCATCGATTTTCGCCAGACGAATGTCGAGGGCGAGCTGGTATCCTGGATCCAGGAATGCCGGGGTCGGGCACGCGGGATCGTGATCAATCCGGCGGCTTATGGCCATACCTCGATTGCCCTTCTCGATGCGCTTCTTGCGACGGGGCTCCCGACGGTCGAGGTACATATCTCCAATATCCATCGCCGCGATGCCTTTCGCCACCATACCTACACGTCGCAGGCCGCCATTGGCGTGATCTGCGGATTTGGCGTGCGGGGCTATGCCATGGCATTGCGTGCACTTTATGACATGATCGAAGACGAGGACGAACGATGAGCCGTATGCTCGTGGACGCGGATGCCATCCGGGCATTGGCCGATATTCTGACCGAAACCGGTCTGACCGAGATCGAGGTCGCGGAGAAGGACAACCGTATCCGCGTGGCGCGCAATGCCGGCGGTCAGGTGGTCCATGCCGCTGCTCCCGTTCCTGCCGCTGCGGCTCCGGTTGCGGCTCCGGCCGCTGCGGCCCCGGTGGATGCCGCGAGCCATCCCGGCGCGGTCAACAGTCCGATGGTCGGGATTGCCTATCTTGCGCCCGATCCGTCCGCACCGCCTTTCGTGCAGGAAGGACAGGCCGTCACGGCAGGGCAGACGCTCATGCTGATCGAGGCCATGAAGACCTTCAACCAGATCAAGGCGCCCCGCGGCGGCACGCTGAAGCGCGTCCTCGTCTCGAGTGGCGATCCGGTCGAGTTCGGCGAGCCTCTCGCCATCATCGAATAAGTATTCTGACTGAGCCTGGAGCCCGATGTTTTCCAAGATCCTGATCGCCAATCGCGGCGAAATCGCGCTTCGCATCCTGCGCGCCTGCCGCGAGCTCGGCATTGCCACGGTGGCAGTACATTCGACGGCCGATGCCGACGCGATGCATGTCCGCCTCGCCGATGAAGCGGTCTGCATCGGGCCGCCCTCCTCTCGCGACTCCTATCTGAATGTGGCCGCCATCCTTTCGGCGGCCACCATCACCGGAGCCGAGGCGATTCATCCCGGTTACGGCTTTCTCTCCGAGAATGCCGATTTTGCCGAGACGGTCGAGGAGCATGGTTTCGTCTTCATCGGTCCGACCGCCCATCACATCCGTACGATGGGCGACAAGATCATGGCGAAGACGACGATGCGCGAACTCGGCGTTCCGCTCGTCCCCGGATCCGACGGTGCCTTGCGCGATCTGGATGCGGCGCGCGAGGTCGCGGCGAAGGTCGGTTATCCGGTCCTGATCAAGGCTGCGGCCGGCGGCGGCGGACGTGGCATGAAGGTCGCGCAGAACGAAGGCGAGATCGAGGAAGCCTGGTCGGTCGCCAGAACGGAGGCGCGCGCCGCCTTCGGCAATGACGAGGTCTATCTCGAGAAATATCTCGATAAGCCGCGTCATATCGAATTGCAGATCATGGCCGACACCCACGGCAATGTCGTGCATTTCGGCGAGCGCGACTGTTCGCTCCAGAGGCGTCACCAGAAGCTTCTCGAGGAGGCGGGTTCACCCGTGCTCTCCGCCGAGGCACGCGACGCCATCGGTGCCACCGCCACGGCCGCGTTGAAGAAGATGGGTTACCGCAATGCCGGAACCCTCGAATTCCTGTATCAGGATGGCCAGTTCTGCTTCATCGAGATGAACACGCGTCTCCAGGTCGAGCATCCCGTGACTGAGATGGTCTGCGATGTCGATCTGGTGCGCGAGCAGATCCGCGTCGCGGCAGGTGAGGCGCTCGGCTACGAGCAGTCCGACATCACCTTCAGCGGACATGCCATAGAGTGCCGCATCAACGCCGAGGATCCCGAGACCTTCATGCCCAATCCGGGCACGATCAAGGTCTTCCATGCCCCGGGTGGGCTCGGCGTGCGGATCGACAGCGCGATCTATGCCGGATATCGCGTGCCGCCTTATTATGACAGCATGATCGCCAAGCTGATCGTTCATGCCCCGACCCGTGCGGAGGCTATCGCGCGGATGCTCCGGGCGCTCGACGAATGTGTGGTGGATGGGGTCAAGACCGTCATTCCTCTTCACCGCAAGATCCTGTCCGATCCCCAGTTCCAGAAGGGTGACTATACCATTCACTGGCTGGAGAAATTCGTGGAATCCCTGCGTCGATAGGACGCAGGATGCGGGATGACCGGGACGACCGGGGCGACAGGATGAACGGGCGGGCTCAGCGATGACGGATTTTGTCGAAACGACCATCCTCACATGCCGGCCGGGAAGCGTGCCTGGGGTCGTGGCGCATCTCGACGGCCTTCTCGCGGGGCAGCCGGGATTCATCGGGTGCTGGACGACGGAAATCGGCGCGCTCGATCGCGTCGTCGTCTGTTTCGTCTACCCCGCGGAAACGGCGCCGGTGCGCGTGGATTGGCCGGATCACAGGCAGGGCGTAGCGAAAATCGAACGCTCGCTCTGGCAGGTGCATGGAGGCACCGTGCCGCAGCCCGGTGCGCATGGCACGATCTATGAGTGGCGCGTGTACGACATTCTTCCCGGTTGCGAGGCGCGTGTCGTCGGTCTCATGGAAGAGGCGCTTCCGGCCCGTTCGGTCGTCTCGCCCGCCTATGTCGTCATGACCTCCTGCGATGGCGCGTCGCGTCTGTGCCATGTCTGGCCTTATGAAACCCTGGCCGCGCGCGCCGGGAAGCGGCGTGAGGCGCTCGAAAGCGGCGTCTGGCCGCCGCCGGGCATCCTCAACTATATCGGAGCGATGCACAGCACGCTGCTTGTGCCCACGGCCTTTTCTCCAAGTCGCTGAACCGGGTATCCGATACGGCGAAACCCGGAGCGGCCCAAACCCTCACATCAAAGCCTCACACCAAACTCTCATGTGGGTGCAGGGAGCTGGCAACCCATCCGGTTTTTCCGGACTCGTGCGGGCTTTCTCCGTTTTCTCCCCGACAGCCTGCCTGACCGCCGGGCGGGGGCATGGCGAGCCCGCCCCGAACCCGATCCGTTGCGGCCTCAATGGGGGATCGCTTCCGGAGAATCGGTGAACGCCTCGGGCGCCAGCGGCGGGACGGGATGGGCGGCGAGTTCCTGCTGAAGCACCTCGATTGCCGTATCGAGCTGGGCATCCTTGCCGGTAAACGTTGCATTCGGCAGGTTCTCGACTTCGATATCCGGCTCGACCCCGTGATTTTCGACGAGCCAGTGGCCGTTGAGGTCGAAATAGGGGCGCTCGGCCGTGCGGGGGAGTCCGTTATCCGCGAGACGGTCGCTGTCCGAAAGCCAGACGCCGGCCCCTGCCGTGCGCATGCCGATCAGCTTGCCGATCCGGAGCGTTTTCACCCCTTGGGCAAAGGTCTCCCCGTCGGAATAGGTGAAGGCGTCGCAGAGCACGACGATATGGCCGCGGAAGCTCTGCTGCATGTTGCCCTGGGGCGCCTGACCGTGATCCGACCAGAACATCCAGACCTTGCGCAGCAATTCGGACAGGATCCATGAATCGATATTGCCTCCCTTGTTGCGCCGGACATCGATGACCAGTCCGTCCTTGTCGATCTGGGCGAAGAACTGACGGGTAAAGCGTGCCATGTCGTCCGGCCCCATCGCGCGGAGATGCAGATATCCCAGACGTCCTTTCCCGAGGCGCGCGACACGGTCTGCCCGGTCGTTTTCCCAGGCCCGCTGACGGAGGGAGGCCTCCTTCTTCCCGTCGATCGCGATGACCACCGTCTCGATCTTCCGGTTCTGCCTCTTGAGCGTCAGCAGAACCTGCCGCCCGGCCTGATCGGCCAGCAAGGTGGACAGATCGGGCTGCTCCGCCAGCGGGCGTCCGTTGATCGACACGATGAGATCGCCCGGAGCCGCATCCACTTCCGGCGCCGCGAGAGGAGAGCGGTCCTCCGGGAGGTCGGGGTCTCCTTCGAGAATACGATCGATCAGATAGCCTCCCGGCTGTCTGACCAGAATGGCGCCGAGGCTGGCGATCAGGCTGCCTGCCGGGCGGCCGGGCGTTTCGGCGGGGCGGATCTGCGAATGCAGGGCGTTGAGTTCGCCCATCATCTGCCCCATCAGATCGTCCAGATCGGACCGGTCCTGCACGCGGGCCAGAAGCGGTCTGTAGCGGTCCCGTATGGCGGTCCACTCCACCGAATGCAGGGCGGGATCGTAGAAGTGATCGCGGTGGAGACGCCAGGCATCCATGAACAGATCCTGCCACTCCGCGCCCGGATCGATCCTGAGCCGGAAGTCCTTCAGTCCGATTTCGTTCTGCGTCTTCCTGTGTCCGTCTCCCTTGGGCGTTTCGTCCCCGAGGTCGTCTCCATCCGCGATCAGGCGGATCCGGGGGCGTTGCTTCTTCGCACCGGAGACGAGCATGAGGGTCGCGCCATCCGGCGTCATGGCGATATCGCGCAGATGATCGGCCAGATGGCCCTCCAGAAGCTCCGCTGCGGCGCGCTCGTTGCCGATCGCGATCCGTGAGAGCACCATATTTTCCGTATCGTCGGAGGGATGCGCGTCGCTGGAGGCCAGAAGATAGAGCCGCTTGGCCGAGGCGGCGATCTTCCTGTATCTGCCCGCAGGAACCGGAACCTGATAGAGGCGTCTTGCGAGGCCCTCTGCCTCGATGGGCGGCAGGGGGGATGCGGTGCCGGTCGCATCGGGCGCCGTCTTGCCCGGCGTGGGCATCGCCGGAGGCCTTGCCGCATGGGGTGCCGGATCGAGCTCGGTCGGGGACAGGAACGGAAACCGCGTTCCCTTCTGCAGGGTCAGCGCGAAAACGCCCGTTCTCCTGTCATAGACGGGTGCCGGATTGCGATCCCCCCAGGGGCTGCCATTGGCCAGGGTGAACGCCCTGTCGGACAGGAACCAGAGCATATGCCCGTCCGGGCTGAAGGCGGGGCCGAAGGAATCGTAGTTGCTGCTGGTGATCCAGCGCGTGCTGTGATCGGTCAGATCGTACAGAGCGAGCTGGCGGCGGACAGACTCGCCCCGGGCGCGGACGAAAACCAGCGCCCGACCGTCCCGGGACCAGACGAGGGAGTCGTACTCGGCCTGACCGTCGAGGCGGGCATCGTCGATCGTCCTGTCCTTGCCGCTAGCCAGATCGAGCAGCCGCAGGCGTCCGAGACGGTCGGTGTGAGCGAGCGTCTTTCCGTCGGGCGCCACCCACAGGCCGGTCGGCTGACCGCCAAGCCCGTGCGTGATCTGACGCGATTCTCCCCCGCCGATAGCAGGAAAGGCCCAGAGTTCGGATTCGCCCCCCTTGTCGCTGAACGCATAGACGGTCCGGCCGTCGGGGGAGAGGCGTGCGTGGCGCAGTCTCGCATTCCCCGCCTGGGCGAGCTGGACGAGCCTGCGCCCGTTGGGCGCGCCGAGTATGACATGCCCCCTCAGGGTCATCGCGACCTGCCGCCCGTCGGGAGAGAGGGCGGTATCCGTCAGGAAGCGGAACGGGTCGTCGAGCCATTGCGGGCGGCGGGCCGGGTGGTCGCTCGCGATGTCGAGAGCGATGCGCGATCCTGCGTCATGGGCGAGGTCGTACCGGTAGAGGTCGGCGCCGCACTGATAGACCACGGTGTCACCGCTCAGCGCCGCATGGCCCACACCGAAATCCTCATGATCCGTCAGGGCATGCCCGTCGGTTCCGTCGAGGGCGAAGCTCCAGAGATTGTCGCGTCCTCCCTTGTCGCTGACGACGATGATCCGGTCGCGCCACAGCATCGGCCGCCTCAGATTCGCGTCTTGCGGGCCGATCCGTTCGGCCTCTTCGCCGCCCCTGATGCGGTAGCGCCAGAGCTGCGCCATGGCCCCGCCGCGATAACGGCGAAGATGGTCGTGGCTTATCGAGAGACCGAAGCGAACGAAATACAGCCACTCGCCGTTCTGTCCGAGCGCCACGTCATTTGCCTCGGCAAGCGGATAGATCCGTTTCGTCCCGTTGGCGGGCTGGATGGAGGCGACGATCCTGCCGAAGCCGGGATCGGTCTCCGGTGTCGTGCTGTACAGTATGCCTGCTTTCCTGTCCCAGCCGATGGGCATGACGTTCCGGTTCTCGAACGTGATCCGTCGGGGCGAGCCGCCGCCGACCGGCATGGTATAGATTTCCTCCGGCCCGTCGAAATTCGCCAGAAAGGCGACCTGCCTGCCATCGGGAGAGATGATCGGGTGAGGATCGACGCCGAGCGGCGCCGTCAGGCGGTTCGCCCTGCCTCCGGCCAGGGGGGCGCTCCAGACCGATTGTTCGTCATCGAAGACGAGGGAGGTTCCTGCGATGTCGGGATCGCGAAGATAGCCCGGCTCGGCCATGGCGGGATGAGCCGCCAGACCGAGAAAGGCGACGCCGGCGAGAAGTCTGGAGAGTGTCATGATCGGATTCCGCAACGACAGGAAACAGCAAAAACTGGGAACAGGAGCGACAGAATAGAGAAATGACAGGGAAGGGGAATGCCAGGGAAGGGAAATGCCAGGGAAGGGAAATGACAGGATAGGGGAGCGATAGACAGAGGAACGACAGGGAGGCGCGGGGCGGAGAAAGGAAATCCGGGCGTCAGAGCCGGACGGGTCTTCCGACGGGACCCATCACCCGGAAACATTATCCGGATCGCGCCGGAGGCGGCGCATGCGCGAACAAGGCCCGGCGAGGAGCGTGCCAGCGAGGGAGATGTCGACGGAGAAGATGCCGAGGGAGGAGATGACGGAAAAACCGCATCAGGCAGTCGCGGCTCTCAGGCCGCTCCCCGCGGCAAGCGGACATGAAGGCAGGGCAAGGGCGAGAAAGGCACCGAGCCAGTCGAGCTCGATCCCGTGACCCGTCCCGGGCACGGTCGCGTCGGATGCCGCGGCGCCGAAAATCAGCACCGGCGTTGCAAGCGGCAGGACGAGCAGAGGCAGCAGAACCCCGCCGCGCCGCGCACCGAGCACCAGCCCCGCCGCCATGCCGCCGATCAGGGAAAGAAGCGGCGTACCCAGAGCCAGCCCGGCGAGAAGGGGAGCGATATCGCTTCCTTTGCCGCCCAGCATGAGAGAGAGCGGCGCGGCCATGATCAGGAGCGGCAGACCGGTGGTCAGCCAGTGCGCGAGGATTTTCGCAAGGGCGACGAGTGCGGGGGGCAGGCCGACGAGAAGCAGGTGATCGAGCGAGCCGTCCTCGAGTTCGGCGCCGAACATCCGGTCCAGCGGCAACAGCGTTGCAAGGAGTGCGCAGACCCAGATGATACCCGGTGCCATGCGATGAAGAAGATCCGGGGAGGGGCCAAGCGCGAGCGGAAAGAGGCTGCCGCACAGAAGGAAGAACAGCAATGCGGCGAGCGTGTCGGTGCCATGGCGAAGAGCCAGCCGGAGATCGCGCGCGAGCACGCAGAGAAAGAGGCTCAGAACCATGGCGTCGAGGCCTCGATGGCGACAGGAGTAAGGGCGTGGCGACGCGGTGACACCAGAGGCAGGTCGATATGCGTCGTCGCGACGATGAGCCCGCCCTTCCGGAGATGATCGGTCATGACCGCGCCGAGCCGCTCTGTCGCGGCGGTGTCGAGACCGAGGCTCGGCTCGTCGAGCAGCCAGAGCGGTGCGCCGCGCAGCAGGACCCGCGCCAGGGCGACACGGCGTTTTTGCCCTGCGGAAAGAAGGCGTGCGGGCAGGGTGATCGAATCCGCCATATCGAATGCGTCGAGCGCGGAGACGATCGAGCCGCCGCCAAGCCGCGCCGTCAGGGCGAGATTCTCCTCCACGGTCAGGCCGGGCTTGAGGGCGTCCTGATGGCCGAGATAGGCGAGGAGGGGCGCCGTGTCGGGATCGTCTGCCGGTTGACCATCACAGGTGATCTGCCCCGAAAACGGCCGGATGAGGCCTGCGAGGCAACGCAGGAGAGTCGATTTCCCGACACCGTTGGGGCCGGTCAGGATGAGCGCCTCCCCGCGATCCAGATCGAACCCGGTCCTGTCGAGCACGAGGCGACCGCCGCGGATCACGGTTACGTCATGGGCCTGAAGCCAGGCATCGTTAGGCGGGGGGAAACCTGACATGATCGAAGGGTAACATCTTCCTGAGAGGGTTTCATTCGACTCTGTGCGAATTAGGCCCGAGACTGTATAGAGAGCCCAGCCCCTGAGGGCCAGATGAAGAGGCAGGAGGACAAGCCATGAGAACCGTCGGACGGGATTCCCTGGGCGTGATGCGCGATCTCGAGGTCGATGGCCGCGCGTATCGCATATTCTCCCTGCCCGAGGCTGCAGCGAGGCTGGGCGATCTTTCCCGCCTGCCCGTCAGCCTCAAGGTCCTGCTGGAAAATGTCCTGCGCTTCGAGGACGGCCAGACCTACACCGCCGAGGATGCCCAGGCGATCGTGGACTGGGTGGCGAAGGGGCATTCCGACAAGGAAGTGCCTTTCAAACCTGCGCGCATTCTCATGCAGGATTTCACCGGCGTTCCCGCCGTGGTCGATCTCGCTGCCATGCGCGATGGCATTATCGCGCTCGACGGTGACCCGGAGAAGGTGAACCCGCTGGTGCCGGTCGATCTCGTGATCGATCACTCGGTCATGGTCGATGTGGCGGGCAGCGCCGATGCGCTGGAACGCAATGTCGAGATCGAGTTCGAGCGCAATGGCGAGCGTTATGCCTTCCTGCGCTGGGGGCAGGGCGCGTTCGAGAATTTCCGTGTCGTGCCGCCGGGTGCGGGCATCTGCCATCAGGTCAATCTGGAGTATCTGGCGCAGGCCGTCTGGACCGGCAAGGTCGATGGCAAGGACTATGCGTATCCCGATACGCTCTATGGCACCGACAGCCACACCACCATGGTGAACGGCATGGGCGTGCTCGGCTGGGGCGTGGGCGGCATCGAGGCCGAGGCCGCAATGCTCGGTCAGCCCATCGCCATGCTGATCCCCGACGTGATCGGCGTGCGTCTGGAAGGGATGCTGCCCGAGGGGGCGACCGCGACCGATCTGGTTCTGACCATTACCGAGATGCTGCGCGCAGAAGGCGTGGTCGGCAAGTTCGTCGAGTTCTTCGGCCCCGCCCTCGATCATCTCCCGGTGGCCGATCGTGCGACCATCGCCAATATGGCACCGGAATATGGCGCGACCTGCGGTTTCTTCCCGGTCGATGCGCTGACGCTGGAGTATCTGCACCAGACGGGTCGCGATGAGCATCGCATCCATCTGACCGAAGCCTATCTGCGCGCCCAGGGCATGTTCCGCGATGCCGGCACGCCCGAGCCCGTGTTCTCCAAGGTCCTGTCGCTCGATCTCTCGACCATCATCCCCTCGCTGGCGGGCCCCAAGCGCCCGCAGGACCGTGTGGCCCTGACCGATGCGACCTCGGCTTTCGAGGAAGCCCTGACCACGACGCTGGGCGTGAAGCCCGACGATGCGCGCAAGCGCGCCATCGTGGCGGGTTCGGATTACGATATCGGCCATGGCGATGTGGTGATCGCTGCCATCACCTCCTGCACCAATACCTCCAACCCGGCCGTTCTCGTGGCTGCCGGTCTGGTGGCCCGCAAGGCGCGCGCGTTCGGCCTCAAGCCCAGGCCCTGGGTCAAGACGTCGCTCGCCCCCGGCTCGCAGGTGGTGACGGATTATCTCGACAAGGCCGGTCTCAGCGCCGATCTCGATGCGCTCGGCTTCGAGACGGTCGGTTATGGCTGCACCACCTGTATCGGCAATTCAGGCCCCATCGCCCAGCCGATCGTGGATGCGATCGAGGGCAACGGGCTCGTGGCGACCTCGGTGCTTTCGGGCAACCGCAATTTCGAGGGACGCATCTCGCCCAACGTGCGTGCCAATTACCTCGCCAGCCCGCCGCTCGTGGTTGCCTATGCCCTGCTCGGCACGCTGCGCAAGGATATCACCAGCGAGCCGCTCGGCATCTCGACCGATGGCAGGGAAATCTTCCTGCGCGATATCTGGCCGAGCAACCGGGAAATCGCCGATCTGATGAGCGCATCGGTGACGCGCGAGAGCTTCGTCGAGCGCTATGGCAGCATCACCCGCGGCACGCGGCAGTGGCAGGCGCTCGCCGTGGCGAGCGATGCCCGTACCTTCGCCTGGTCCGACAGCTCGACCTATATCCAGAAGCCGCCCTATTTCGAGGGGCTGACCAAGGAGCCGGGCGAGACGCACGACATCGAGAATGCGCGCATTCTGGCGCTTCTGGGCGATAACATCACCACCGATCACATCTCTCCGGCAGGGGCCATCAAGCCGTCTTCTCCGGCCGGAACCTTCCTGAGCGAGCATCAGGTATCGGTTGCGGATTACAACTCCTATGGTTCGCGTCGCGGCAATGACCGCGTGATGGTGCGTGGCACATTCGCCAATATCCGCATCCGCAACGAGATGTTGCCGGGCGTGGAAGGGGGAATGTCGAAATATCTCCCCGATGGCACGGTGGCCTCGATCTATGACGTGGCGCATCGCTATCAGCAGGACGGGACGCCGCTCGTGGTGTTCGGCGGGCGCGAATACGGCATGGGGTCCTCGCGTGACTGGGCGGCAAAGGGCACGAGGCTGCTCGGTATCAAGGCTGTCATCGCCGAGAGCTTCGAGCGGATCCACCGCTCCAATCTCGTGGGCATGGGTGTTCTGCCTCTGACCTTCCGTGAGGGCGTGACCCGCAAGACCCTGGGGCTGGATGGCTCTGAGACGATCACGCTCGGCGGGCTCGACGCCATCACGCCACGCATGACCGTTCCGATGACCATCACCCGCGCCAGCGGCGAAACCGAGCAGGTCGAGCTTCTTTGCCGCATCGATACGCTTGATGAAGTCGCCTATTACAGGCATGGAGGGATTCTCCCTTATGTCCTGCGCGGGATGACCGAAACTGACTGATCACGCCGAGACCGTTCTCGACGCCATAAACATTACCAAGAGCTTCGGGCGACATGTCGTGCTTCACGACATGTCGCTTCGTGTGAAGCGAGGGGAGCTGATTTCCATCATCGGCCCTTCGGGCTGCGGGAAATCGACCTTTCTCCGCTGTCTCAATTTTCTCGAGATCCCCGATTCCGGATCGATCCGGATGGGAGATGTCGAAATCGACAAGAAGAGCGAACAGGGCTGGAACCGCGCGCAGGAGCGCCGTGCCCACCGGTTGCGCGCCCAGGTCGGAATGGTCTTCCAGTCCTTCAATCTCTTTCCGCATCGCACCGTGCTCGACAACGTCATCATGGCGCCGCGTGCGGTCAAGAAGACCCCTCCGTCACAAAGCGAGCCTCTGGCGCGCAGCCTTCTTGCAAAGGTCGGTCTGGAAGGGCTGGCCGCGCGTTTTCCCGCCACCCTGTCTGGCGGCCAGCAACAGCGCGCAGCCATCGCGCGGGCTCTGGCCATGAAGCCTGCGGTCATGCTCTATGACGAGCCGACCTCGGCGCTCGATCCCGAACTGGCCGAAGAGGTGCTGCAGGTCATGCGTCGTCTCGACGAGGAAGGGATGACGCAGATCGTGGTGACCCATGACATGCGCTTTGCCCGCGCAGCGTCCGATCGGGTGCTCTATGTTGAAGGCGGCCGGATCGTCGAGAGCGGGGCGCCCGAAGCGCTGTTCGCCTCTCCTGCGGATCAGAGAACCCGTCGTTTCCTCAGGACGCTGTTGTGAGGGCGTTCTTCCCCCTCCGGCTGCTTGCGGTGTTGCTCGGCGCGATATCGTGCCTCATCGTTCCTGCCGGTTCGTGGGCCAGCTCGTGGCCCGGCTCATGCCCCGGCTCATGGGTCATATCCCCGGCCCGGGCGGAGTCGCGTCCCGCCTCCGTTTCCCCCTCGCCGGAAAAGGCGCTGAGATGGGCTTCGGACGGCGAGGCCAATGTGCCGTATGTCTTTCACGACCCCGAGGATACGACCCGGCTCGAGGGGTTCGAATACGATATGGTGCAGGAGATCGCCCGTCGGCTGGGGCGTCCCTCCCGTTTCGTCCAGAACGACTGGGACGGCCTGATTCCCGGGCTGCAACGGGGCATGTACGACATGGTCGTGGATGGCATCGAGATGACGCCCGATCATCTGCAGGCGGCCCTCTTCTCGCGCCCTTATTACGTGACGGGCGACCGGATCGTCGTGCGCAGGGATCGTCAGGACCTGAATACCCTCGCCGCCCTGCGCGGGCATGTGGTCGGAACCATCAAGGAGACGCTGGCCGAGCGTCTGCTCCAGCGCGAGACGCATGTCACGGTGCGCTCCTACGAGGAGGAGACCTATGCATTCTCAGACCTGCGGAACGGCAGACTGGATGCGTTGCTGCTGGATGAACCGATTGCGCTCTATTATGCGGGCGTGACGGACGATCTCGTGATCGTGGGCGATCCGGTCGGGCAGACCCGTTACGGCATCGCCTTTCGTCAGGACAACACGGCCTTGCACGATGCAGTGGATCGCGTTCTCGGTGCCATGATGCAGGACGGCACCATGCAGGACATATTGGGGCGCTGGAATCTCTGGACCCCCGCAATGGCGCGGATGACCGGCGATCACACGGAGCGCCATGTCGCACCCGTGCAGTGGCTGCGCTATCAGGACGCCATGCGAAGCCAGACCGGCTGGACGGGAAGGCTCCGTCGCTATGTCGGCTTCCTGCCGATCATCGCGAAGGCGGCGGGGCTGACGCTGGTCGTTTCCGCTCTTGCGATGGTTATCGCGGTTGCCCTCGGCCTCGTTCTGGCCCTGGGGCGCCATTACGGCCCCCGTCTCGTGCGGGATCTGAGCGGGCTCTATATCGAGATCGTGCGCGGCACCCCTTTGCTCATCCAGATTCTCTTCATCTTCTACGGCCTGCCGGGCCTCGGTATCAGGCTCTCGCCATTCTTCGCGGGCGTTCTGGCGCTGGGGCTGAACTATGCGGCCTATGAGGCCGAGAATTACCGCGCAGGGCTTTCATCCGTGCCGCGCGGGCAGATGGAAGCCGCAATCGCGCTGAACATGACCCATGCCCAGGCGGTGCGTCTCGTGATCGTTCCGCAGGCTTTCCGGACCGTATTGCCGGTCATGACCAACGACTTCATCGCCTTGCTGAAGGATTCCTCGCTCGTCAGCGTGATCACGCTGACGGAGCTGACGAAGACCTATATCCGCCTCTCGTCGACCTATTACGATTACATAGGCACGGGCCTTCTGATCGGTGCCGCCTATCTTCTGCTCGGTCTGCCTTTCGTCAGATTCGCGCGCCATGTGGAACGTCGGCTCGGCCAGAGCCTCATGCGCTCGGGACATCACTGAGAAAACGGAAACCGGCCTTGCCCGCGCCAAGGAACGCTTTCCGAAGCCGGATCCCTATGTCGGTGCAGCAGGATCGCGGGCGAGGGTTTCGGGAATGGCAGCGTTCGACGTCTCCCGGGTCATGTCGCGGCGCAGAAGGGGAATCCATTTCTCGAACCACTGATCCGTCTTCTGGACGAACGCCCTCGCTGCCGGCGCCTGGGAGAGGGTCTCCTTGTCCCAGTAGGGCAGGGGCGCGAGAAGCTGCACCGTTCCCGCGTTTGTCGGAGACAGCAGATAGGTGACGGCGGAGGTTCCCTTTTCGCTATCGGTGGCGCCCGAGCTGCGGATCCAGCTCGCCACGATGAAAAGCGACGGCAGGGGAAATCCGAGCGCCGAAAGACGCCTGAAAGCGAGCTGGATCAGCTCGTCGGGCGATATGACCCCGTTGGGACCCATGACGGCATTGGCAACGAAGGCGCATTCGCTTCGGCCGTCAGCGCGATCGGCGAATACATGCGCCGCATAATTCCGGTCGTCGTGACAGCGACCGCTCGCTTCCTGGACGATCTCGACGGGCAGCTGCGCGTCTGCGGTCCTCGCGATCGTCACGCCGGTGACGATCCCGCGATCCGTCCGGACGAGGATGTTGATCAGCATCTGCCCGCCAGGGCCGTACTGTCCTGTGAGGACGGGATGCCAGATCCCGGCGGGGAGCGGGAGCGTATGACCGCCAAAAGCGATCGAGCCCACGATCTGCCGCGTGATATCGGGGGTCATGAGCCTGTCCGTGCCATTATCGGCCTGGCTCTGCGCGGCTCCACTGCCCGGGGTGGAAGGGCCGTCATCCCGGGAAGACGCCGCGTCCTGTCCCGCAGGGGAGGTCGGGCGCTGCATGCCCGGAACATGGCCGAGCCAGGGCGCCTTGCGGAGCATCCAGGGCATGGGAAACATCAGGCTCAGAAGCATAAAGGCGAGAGCCACATAGATCGTGGACCGCCAGAGAGGTGCTCGTCGCCATAAACGGGAGAATGCAGACACGTTTCAGGATCCTGGAGACGATCAGGGGCTCAGACGGGCATTGAGCGAGGTTCTCTCATCGGCAATTTCCGCGCGCGCGCCGTCATCGCCCATGACGAGACGGACGAGCTTTGCATCGTTCTGGCGGGCGAGAATCAGACTCTCGCTGACCATATCCTCGATCGAGCGAACCAGATCGCGTGCGGAGGCTCCCGCGCCGAGTTTCTGTTGACGCTGCATCAACTGGAAGAGCAGATGGGCATCGATTCCCCCTGCCTCGACATTCAGACCGTACCCCTTGATCATCGCCTCGATTTCGAGCGCCGCAACGCGGGCCAGATCCAGATCGCGCAGCTGACGGAAAACGAAGATACGATCGAGACGGTTGAGCACCTCGGGTGCGAACCCCGCCTTGCGCAGCGCTTCCGTCGATTCCGCACGCATACGATCGGGATCGTCGTGGAGACGATCGACGATCTCGGTCAGGGCTTCGGTAGCGATATTCGATGTCAGCATGAAGATCGCGCGCGTCGTGGAGATCTGCGCTCCGGTCGAGGCTTCCGTCACATGCCCGTCATTCCAGGCTGTGAGAAACTTCTTGAAGACGTCCGGATGCGCCTTTTCGATCTCGTCCAGCAACACGATGGCATCGGGTTTTTCCTGCAATCCGCCCGTGAGCTTGCCGAAACTGTCTGAGCCGACATATCCCTTGGGCGATCCGAACAGCATGGTCGCTGCGTGAGGGCTGGACATCTGGGTCATGTCGAAATGCAGGAGCGGCCGCTCCATCTGCCGGGCGATCTGCTTGGCGAGATAGGTCTTCCCGGTTCCCGGGGGGCCAGCGAGAAGAAAGATACCGACCGGTCTGTTTCTGACCGTCAGCGCCAGTCGCCGTCTCAGCTGCTGGGCGATATCCTCGCAAACCTGGTCCTGCCCGACCACCTTGGCACGGAGCCCGGCGGCCAGTTCCTCGGCATTGATTGCGACTTCTTTCTGTTCCTGGGCCAGAAGCTCTTCCAGGGCGACGCGATTTGTCAGGCGGGCGAGAATATCCATAACGAAGCCTTTGCGACGACGAAGTCCCTTTCGGGCCAGTCTTGTGGAGCGGACCTCGTAGAGAAGCCCCGAAACGGTGAGGAGAGCTGAGACGCCTGCGATCGGAAGATAGGCATCGCGTGCCCAGGACAAGAAGCGGATCAGCATCCCGCCCGAAAGGTGAAGGGAAACGGCTGCCTGAATGCTCGCCAGAATCAGGAATATGACCATCATCAACGGCATGAGACGGTTCAGCGCGGGCAGAAGGGCTTTCATTGTACGATGACGTCCAGAACGAGCTGCTGGTCGAGGCTGGTGAAACGCGGGAGAAGCTGCGGGCCGAGCGCCGTGAGTATTCCGGTTTCGAGCCCGCCGACAGGCGGGGGCGTTGTCGGATTGATCATGACCTCACCTGCCAGATAGATCGGAAGGACGACGGACTGGAGCGTCGGTCTGAGCAGCAGGGATTGCCGCATCCCGCCCGAGGTGATGGTGACGGACTGCCCGACCGGGCCTGCGATCTGCGCGATCGGCATCCGGACGAGACGCATGCGCCGGTTTTTGACGGCTGCCAGGATATCGGTCTTTTGCTGGCTGCTGAATCCCGTCGTTGCCAGAGCTGCCTTCACCTGACTGGTCGGAACGAGCGCGAGCTGTGCGCCCAGATGTGTCGCATCCGGACGGAGTCCCGGGGCCGGGTCTGGCTGGCCTGCCCCGACGATGCCCGGTCGGGGCGCGGGGGGCGAAGATGACGATGTCTTCCACAGGATACCTCCGGAACACGCGACGATGACGGCCGCCGCCAGCACGAGTCTGGGGGTCATGGAGGTGCGCGCGGAGCCGGCGTGACGAGACGTCGTGCCCGATCCATCTGAGAGCGGCTTGAGTTGGGGTTCGGGAACATCGTTCATCGCACGGGACTGTGACAGGATAACGCGGGACTCGGCAAGCGCCGCTATCTTTCCGCTGTGTAATCAACCTTTGCCAAAGTAACCGGGGCCAAAGTAACCGGGGCCACAGTAACCGGGGGCCAGCAACCGGGGATACGAAGGATGGCAGACGAAGGCGAGGGACGCGACGTCCCCGGGCCGGCCCCTCCCGATGTCCTGCATCGGGCGCGTGCGCCCGGATCCTGCATCAGGCGCGTGCATCCGCATCGTGCATTCGGGCAACTCTTGCATCGGGTGGGACATTGGCTTAAACAGCGCGTATTCCATTCATCTTTCGTCTTATCGGGGGGTGGCCTTGACGGGCCGCCTTTTTTGTCTTGGCCAATGAAATTCCCAGTCTGAACGGTCTCGAGGCGCGTATCGCGCAGCAGATCGAGCCGACCCTGACCGATCTCGGTTACGAGCTCGTGCGCCTGAGCGTTCTGGGTCGCGAGACGCCGACCATCCAGATTATGGCGGATCGCGCCGACGGTTCCCTGATCGGAATCGAGGATTGCGAGCAGATCAGCCACGCTGTGGGCGCCGTGCTCGATGTGGACGACCCGATTCCCGGCGCATGGACGCTCGAGGTGTCGTCTGCCGGTATCGATCGCCCCCTGACGCGACTGAAGGACTGGGAGCGTTTTTCGGGCCATCTCGTCAAGGCAGAGCTCGACCTCCCGCTGAACGGCCGCAAGCGGTTTTCCGGCATCATCACCGGTACGCGTGACGGCAATGCCGTTATCCGTCTCGACGAGGGGGAAGAAGCCGTCCTCCCGATCGGGGCCATCCGCAAGGCGCGCCTCGTCCTGACCGACGCTCTCATCGACGCCAGTGCCGCCATGATGGGCATTGCATCGGATGAGGAAGGGAGTGAAGAAGAAGAGGTGTCGCGTCGCAAGACGCCGAAGCTGAATCCCTCCAAGCCGGGCAAGGGGTCCAAGCCCGGTCGGAAAGCGCACTGAGCCCGAGGGCGCACGCGCGTTATCCGGACCGTTCCGTTTCTGCTGGTGGCGCCGGAAGGCGCACCGTATTTGAGGATTTCGTCTGATGGACACCTCCGTTACCCGTCCTGAGCTGCTTCTGGTTGCAGACGCGGTCTCGCGTGAAAAGAATATCGATCGTGAAGAAGTGCTCGAGGCGATGGAGCAGGCCATCCAGAAGGCCGGCCGCGCCAAATACGGGCACGAGAAGGATATCCGCGCGACGATCGATCGCCGCTCCGGCGAGGTGCGCCTGTCACGCTGGACCGAGGTGGTCGAGGTCGTGGAGAACGAGGATACCCAGATCCCGCTTGCGATCGCCCTGAAGTTCCAGCCGGAAATCAAGCTCGGCGAGCATCTGGTCGATCCGCTGCCGCCTATCGATTTCGGTCGTATCGCCGCCCAGACCGCCAAGCAGGTCATCGTGCAGCGCGTGCGGGAATACGAGCGCAAGAAGCAGTACAACGAGTTCAAGGACCGCGTGGGCGAGATCGTTAACGGCACGGTCAAGCGCACCGAATACGGCAACCTCATGGTCGAGATCGGTCATACGGAAGCACTGCTCCGTCGTGACGAGCTGATCCCCCGCGAGTCGTTCCGCAATTCCGATCGCGTGCGCGCCTATATCTATGACGTGCGCGACGAGACACGTGGGCCGCAGATCTTCCTGAGTCGTACGCATCCGGCCTTTCTGGCCAAGCTGTTCGCGCAGGAAGTGCCCGAAATCTACGATGGAATCATCGAGATCAAGGCTGTGGCGCGCGATCCCGGCTCGCGTGCCAAGATGGCGGTCGTCTCCAAGGATGCGTCCATCGATCCGGTCGGTGCCTGCGTCGGTATGCGCGGCTCGCGCGTGCAGGCGGTCGTGGCGGAGCTCCAGGGCGAGAAGATCGACATCATTCCGTGGAGCCCGCAGGCCGCGACCTTCGTCGTGAACGCCCTTGCTCCTGCCGAAGTGACCAAGGTGGTCATGGATGAGGAAGCCGGTCGCGTGGAAGTGGTCGTGCCGAACGAGCAGCTTTCGCTCGCCATCGGTCGTCGCGGTCAGAACGTGCGTCTGGCCAGCCAGCTCACGCGCTGGGATATCGACATCCTGACCGAAGCCGAGGAATCGGAGCGCCGTCAGGAAGAGTTCCGCAAGCGTACCCAGCTCTTCGTCGATGCGCTCGATGTCGATGACGTGATCGCGGGGCTGCTCGTCACCGAGGGGTTCCACACCATCGAGGAACTGGCTTATGCCGACCCCGACGAGCTGCACGCCATCGAGGGATTCGACGAGAGCGTCGCGGAAGAGCTGATGCGTCGGGCCGAGGAGTTCCTCATGCAGAAGGAACAGGAGCTGGACGACAAGCGTCGTGGCCTCGGCGTCGAGGATTCGATCGCCGAACTCGGGGTGTTTTCGAATACCATGCTGGTCACGCTGGGCGAGAAAGGCGTCAGGACGCTCGACGATCTTGCCGATCTTGCCGGTGACGAGCTTGTCGAAATGCTCGGCAGTGACAATATAGACGAGGATGCTGCCAACGAGATCATCATGGCAGCCCGTGCACACTGGTTCGACGGTGAGCAGGCCGAAGAGGCCCCTGCTGCTTCTGCGGAAGGGGAGGCTTCCGACGTCTGATTTTCACGAAACCGGTGCTGAAGAGGGGGATCGTTTCGACGATCTTCCCGATGGGGCTGAAGAAGGGAACGATACGCAGCGTCGCTGCATCGTGACCCGCCAGACCGGAAATCCGGACGTCATGCTGCGTTTCGTGATCGCTCCCGATGGAACGGTCACCCCGGATCTGGCTGCACGTCTGCCCGGACGGGGAATCTGGTTGAGCGCACGGCGGGATGTGCTAGATACCGCCCGGACGCGTCACCTGTTCTCGAGAGCAGCGCGTCAGCCGGTGAAGGTGCCCGAGGATATTGCGCAAGCAGTGGTTTCGGGCCTAGAAGCGCGGCTTGTGCAGGGACTGGGTCTTGCGCGCCGTGCCGGGCAGGCTCTCTGTGGGTTTGTTAAGTGTCGTGAATGGATCGCTGCCGGCAAGGCGGGTATCGTGATCCAGGGATCGGGCGGAAGCCCGGATGAGTTGCGGCGTCTGATATCGGGGAACGGCAATCTTCCGGTACTGACGTTACCAGCCCGGGTGCTCGCGACGGCATTCGGGCGGGAACATGCGGTCTATGCTGTGGTGGCGCGTGGTGCGCTGGCACAGCGTCTGATGGCTGAGCATGAACGATTTTCGGGGCTGACCGATGGGTTGGTTCCAGAGCCGCGCGATGAGCGGCTCGGACGGGAACAGGCAGGTATATGAGCGAAGGCAACGAACGGGACCAGGGCACTCAGGCTCAGGGCGGCCAGACAGAAGGCCATAATGTCCAGAATCAGGGCGCCCAGGCTCAGGGTGACCAGGGTAAGGGACGTCTGTCCCTGCGTCCGGGCGGGCGCATGGAACTCGGACGAACGGTGGACGCGGGATCGGTGCGTCAGAGCTTCAGCCATGGGCGCTCCAAGGTCGTCCAGGTCGAGGTGCGCAAGAAGCGCGAGACGAACGAGCGCAAGGACGGTCGCGGCCCGGCCGGTGGCGGCCGGGGTGGCCGTGCCGGTGCCGGTCGCGCCCTGACTCCTGCGGAGCTCGCGATCCGTCAGCGTGTTCTCGAGGAGCAGCGCAAGGAAGCCGCGCGGGAAGCCGCGCGTCTCGAGGAAGAGAAGATCCGTATTCTCTCGGCTGCCGAAGAGGCCAAGCGCGAGGAAGAAGCGCGCGCCGAGGCTGCGGCCCGTGAAGCGGAGGCCGCCCGCGAGGCAGCCGAGCATGAAAAGGCCATGGCCGCCGCTGCCGAGGACAAGGTCAAGCAGGAGGCGCTCGAAGCGCAGCGCCAGGCGCGTGCCGCCGAGCGCGAGCGCGAAGAGGCGGCCCGTCGTGCGCCGCTCGAAGCTGCCGAATCCGCACGCCGGACCGGTGGCGTCCAGCTCGCGGCCCCGATGGAACGGCTGCGCCCGCTTGCCGAGCGTGCCGTCATGGCACCCCGTCCTGCGACGCCCAAGCCCGCGGCGGCTTCGGCACCGGCCGGTGCCCGCAATGAAACCCTGCACCTCCGTCGCGGCAGCGAAGGCGAGGATGACCGTCGTGCGTCGCCGCGTCGTGCTCCCGCGGCCCCGCCGCGCCGTGGCGCGCCCGCCGTGCCGAAGAAGAGCGGCGAATCGCGCCGCTCGGGTCGGATCGACGTGCGTGCCGCGATCGAGGGTGACGATGACAAGACGCGTTCGCTCGCCTCGGTACGCCGTCAGCGCGACCGCGAGCGTCGTCAGGCGGAACTCGAGCGCCTGCGTGCCGATCAGGTGCGCGTGGTGCGTGACGTGATCCTGCCTGAATCCATCACGGTCGCCGAGCTCGCCAACCGTATGGCTGCGCGCCAGGCGGAAGTGGTCAAGGCGCTCATGAAGATGGGCGTGATGGCCGCAGCCACGCAGCTGATCGATGCCGATACAGCCGAGCTGGTGATCAGCGAATTCGGACACCGGGTCCGCCGCGTTGCTGAGAGCGATGTCGAACTCGGAATCGAGGGCGTCGACGACCGCGCCGAGGATCTCGTGACGCGTGCGCCGGTCGTGACCGTCATGGGTCACGTCGATCACGGCAAGACGTCGCTGCTCGATGCGCTGCGCACCACCGATGTGGCGGCAGGCGAGGCGGGTGGCATCACCCAGCATATCGGTGCCTATCAGGTAACGGTGCCCAGCGGTGCGAAGATCACCTTCGTCGACACGCCGGGCCATGAAGCCTTTACCTCGATGCGTGCCCGTGGCGCGTCCGTGACCGATGTGGTCGTGCTCGTGGTGGCCGCCGATGATGGTGTGATGCCGCAGACGATCGAGGCCATCAAGCACGCCAAGGCAGCCGATGCCCCGATCATCGTGGCGATCAACAAGATCGACAAGCCGGGAGCCAATCCCGACCGCGTGCGTCAGGCGCTTCTCAGCCATGAGATCGTGGTCGAGGCGCTCGGCGGCGACGTACAGGATGTCGAGGTCTCCGCGCTGAAACGCACGGGTCTGGACAAGCTGGAAGAGGCCATCCTGCTCCAGGCGGAAGTGCTCGACCTGAAGGCGAATCCGCATCGTGTCGCCGAAGGCTCGGTCATCGAGAGCCGTCTCGATCGTGGTCGCGGTCCCGTGGCGACGGTGCTGGTCCAGAAGGGTACGCTCAACCGGTCCGATATCGTTGTGGCCGGTGCCGAATGGGGCCGCGTGCGTGCCATGCTCGACGACAAGGGGCGTCAGCTCAAGGAAGCCGGTCCGTCCATGCCGGTCGAGCTTCTGGGCATCACGGGCGTTCCCGGTGCAGGCGAGCCTTTCGTCGTTGTCGAGAACGAGAACCGTGCCCGCGAGATCTGCGAGTTCCGTCAGCGCAAGCTGCGCGAGAAGGCCGCTGCCGGTCGTGCCGCGGCGCGCGGCACGCTCGACCAGATGCTGGCCCGGATCCAGGCAGGCGAGCAGAAGGAAGTGGCGCTTCTCATCAAGGCCGACGTCCAGGGCTCTGCCGAGGCCATCCAGGCCTCGGTACTCAAGCTCGAGCATGAGGAAGTGCGCATCCGCGTGCTCAATGCCTCTGTCGGTCAGATCACGGAAAGCGACATCCAGCTCGCCAAGGCCTCCAACGCCATCATCGTCGCGTTCAATGTCCGCGCCACGTCGCAGGCCCGGGAAATGGCGCAGCGCGAGGATGTGGATATCCGCTACTACTCGATCATCTATCAGGTGACCGACGATGTGGAGCAGCTGGTCAAGGGCAAGATCGCGCCCAAGCATCGCGAGAAGTTCCTCGGTTACGCCGAGATCCGTCAGGTCTTCAACATCACGAAGGTCGGCAAGGTCGCCGGGTGTTACGTCGCCGAGGGCGTGGTCAAGCGCGGTTGCGGCGTGCGTCTGCTGCGTGACAACGTGGTCATCCATGAGGGCGAGCTGAGCCAGCTCAAGCGCTTCAAGGACGACGTCAAGGAAGTGGCGCGCAATTACGAGTGCGGTCTTTCCTTCGAGGGTTACAACGACCTTCGTGAGGGCGACATGGTCGAGTGCTACGAAATGGAAGTCATCCCTGCATGAGGGGAGGGCGGTCCAAACTCGCCGGGGGCGCTGCCGGACAGGATGCGGCAGGTCCCTCGCAGCGTCAGCTGAGAATGTCGGAAGAAGTGCGGCGGGTCCTCTCGGACCTGTTCGCGCGCACCGAGTTTCGCGATCCGGAGCTGGCGGGCGTTCACGTCACTGTTACCGAGGTCCGGATTTCTCCGGATTTCCGCCACGCGACGGCGTTCGTCTGCCGTCTCGGCCGGAGCGACATCGAGGAAATCCTCCCCGCTCTCAAGCGGGTTGCACCTTTCCTGAGAACAGGTCTTTCCAAGACCCTGCGCTCGCGCATCGTGCCGGAGATCCATTTCCAGCCCGATACGGCGCTCGAACACGCCATGGACATGGATGCGCTCCTGCGCAGTCCCGAGGTCCTGCGCGATCTCGACAACAAAGACGACTGAACGGAGCGACCCGTCTATGGGACGCAGGAAAGGGCAGGATGTCGATGGCTGGCTCGTCATCGACAAGGATCTGCATATCGGCTCCACCGATGTGGTGAACCGGACGCGCCGTCTTTTCGATGCACGCAAGGCCGGGCATGGCGGGACGCTGGACCCTCTGGCGACCGGCATCCTGCCCGTCGCGTTCGGGCAGGCCACCAAGACGATCCCCTACATCATGGATGCGACGAAACGCTATCGTTTCACGCTTTGCCTCGGAGAATCGCGTACAACAGACGATCGCGAGGGCGAGGTGCTGGCGAGATCCGGCATTCGGCCGGAAGACGAGGTGCTGCGCGCGTGTCTTCCCGCCTTGACCGGCCATATCATGCAGGTGCCCCCCGTCTATTCGGCGCTCAAGGTCGATGGGGAGCGCGCCTATGATCTTGCCCGGGCCGGGCGTCCTCCGGATCTGCCGCCGCGACCGGCACGCATAGACAGCATAACCCTCGTGGAAAGACCGGATCGCGATCATGCCGTCTTCGAGGTGCAGTCGGGCAAGGGCGTCTATATGCGCAGCCTTGCCCGCGATATCGCACTGGCCTGCGGCACCGTGGGGCATATCTCCGTTCTACGTCGGACCAAATGCGGCCCGTTCGACGAGCGCCATGCGATTACACTGGACAAGCTGGCGCAAAATGACGACAAGGCCGATGCACTTTTGGCGCTTTTGCGACCGGTCCCGACCGCGCTGGCCGACATCCCGGCTCTGGCCGTGACCGAAGCAGAAGCACAGGCCCTTCGCTGGGGGCAGAGCCCGCCTCTACCTGTCAGCGATGGCCTGATGCCGACGATGGAGGATGGAACCATCTTCCAGGCCCGCGAGGGGGAGTGTCTTGTCGGCTTGTGCCGCGTCCAGGAGGGCCGGATGAAGCCGATACGGATATTCGAGTCGTTGAGATACGGAGACAGAGATGTCGATTACAGCTGAACGCCGCACGGCGCTGATCGAAGAATACAAGACCACCCCGAACGACACGGGTTCGCCCGAGGTGCAGGTTGCCCTGCTCAGCGAGCGCATCGTCAATCTGACGGGCCATCTGCAGACGCACAAGAAGGACTTCCACTCCCGTCGTGGTCTCCTGATGCTCGTCGGCCAGCGTCGTGGTCTGCTTGACTACCTCAAGCGCAAGGATCAGGGTCGTTACCAGACCCTCATCGAGCGTCTCGGCCTGCGTCGCTGATATGCTCGGGCGGAGGTGTCTTCCTCCGCCACCCCTTGCCGCCAGCCCGGCGGCAGGGACACAGGCTGCGTCACTGAACGTAGAAGCTGGAGACAGAACCGGTCTTCGGCGTTTCAGGCCACATGGTGACATGCCGGTCCGATCCCGGTCTTTCTTGCCATGCCGTCCGAAACGCTGCCAGCCAGTCAGGGCCAGTTCCCTCCCTTCTCGCTTCCCTGTGACAAAGCCCTCTGATCAGGACTGAATTATGTTCAATTACTTCCGCAAGGAAATCGAATGGGCGGGACGTCCGCTCGTTCTCGAAACCGGTAAGATCGCCCGTCAGGCCGATGGTGCCGTGGTCGTGACCTATGGCGATACCGTCGTGCTCTGTACGGCCGTCGGCGCCAAGACGGTCAAGCCCGGGCAGGATTTCTTCCCGCTCACGGTCAACTACCAGGAGAAGTCCTACGCTGCGGGGCGCATCCCGGGTGGCTTCTTCAAGCGTGAGGGGCGTCCGTCCGAGTCCGAAACCCTCATCGCCCGCCTCATCGATCGTCCGATCCGTCCGCTCTTCCCGGATAATTTCCGCAACGAAGTGCAGATCACCGCGACCGTGCTCAGCCATGACATGGAGAACGATCCGGCGCTCGTCGCACTGATCGGGTGTTCGGCTGCGCTGACGCTTTCCGGCATTCCGTTCTACGGCCCGGTCGGTGTGGCGCGCGTCGGGCGGATCGATGGCGAACTCGTCGTCAATCCGACCATCGCGCAGATGAAGGAGAGCGCGCTCGATCTCGTGGTCGCAGGCACCAGCGAAGGCGTCCTGATGGTCGAGTCCGAGGCGTCCGAGCTTTCCGAGGATGTGATGCTCGAGGCCGTGACCGCCGGTCATGACTCGTTCCAGCCGGTGATCGATGCGATCATCGATCTTGCCGAACATGCCGCAAAGCAGCCCTGGGATCTCGAAGGGCCGACCAAGGAGCAGATCGCCCTGCGCAAGCGGGTCGAGAAGATCGGCACCAAGCTGATGGCCGACGCCTACAAGGAAAAGGCCAAGCAGGCGCGTTACGAGAAGATCGCGAGCGCCAAGGCCCGCATCGTGGAGGGACTCGAGGAAGAAGGGCTCGATGTCGAGCTGGCCAAGCCGATGCTCAAGGAGCTCGAGGCCCAGGTCGTGCGCGGTGCCATTCTCAAGACCGGACTCCGTATCGACGGTCGCGACACGAAGACGGTCCGCCCGATCGTCTCCGAGGTCGGTATCCTGCCCCGCGCTCACGGTTCGGCGCTTTTCACGCGCGGTGAAACCCAGGCGCTGGTCGTCGCCACCCTCGGCACGACGCAGGACGAACAGATCATCGACGCGCTCGAAGGCGAGTATCGCTCGAACTTCATGCTGCATTACAACTTCCCGCCTTACTCGGTCGGCGAGTGCGGTCGTATGGGCAGCCCGGGCCGTCGCGAGATCGGTCATGGCAAGCTGGCTTGGCGCGCCATCCACCCGCTCCTCCCGGGCAAGGACCGTTTCCCGTACACGGTGCGCATCGTGTCCGAGATTACCGAGAGCAATGGCTCGTCCTCCATGGCCACGGTCTGCGGTTCGTCTCTCGCGCTGATGGATGCCGGTGTTCCGCTGCCGCGTCCGGTTGCCGGTATCGCCATGGGGCTGATCAAGGAAGATCGCGGCTACGCCGTGTTGTCGGATATTCTCGGTGACGAGGATCATCTCGGCGACATGGATTTCAAGGTGGCCGGAACCGAGGCGGGCATCACGGCCCTCCAGATGGACATCAAGATCACCTCGATCACCCCGGAAATCATGAAGGTTGCGCTCGAGCAGGCGCGTGACGGTCGTATCCACATTCTCGGCGAGATGGCGAAAGCGATCGACGAGGGGCGTGAAGGCGTGTCGCGCAATGCGCCGAAAATCACGACCATGACCATCGCGAAGGAAAAGATCCGCGACGTGATCGGGCAGGGCGGCAAGGTCATTCGCGAGATCGTCGAGGTCTCGGGCGCCAAGGTCGATATCAATGATGAGGGTGTGATCACGATCGCGGCCTCGAATGACGAGCAGGCCCAGAAGGCCATCTCGCGCATCGAGGGGATCGTGGCCGAGCCGGAGATCGGTCGCATCTATGACGGCAAGGTCGTCAAGACCGCCGATTTCGGCGCGTTCGTGAACTTCCTCGGCCCGCGCGACGGCCTCGTTCATATCTCCGAGCTGACGGACGGGCGCGTCGCCAAGACGACCGATGTCGTCAAGCAGGGAGATGCCGTGAAGGTCAAGGTCGTGGGCTTCGACGATCGCGGCAAGGTCAAGCTGTCGATGCGGGTTGTCGATCAGGAGACCGGTGCCGATATCTCGGAGAGCGTCGGCGCCAAGCCGTCTCGTCCGTCCAGACAGCGCGACGCTGACTGATCTCCCGTTTCAGGAAGGAGGCCTGCCGAGGCTTTCCTTCCTTGGAGTACAACACAGATTATGATGTCGATTGATACCGTCCGTATGGCTGGCCGGGATGTGCTTCCCCTCGTTGAGGGCGGGAAAGGCGTTTCGGTCTCGACTGGTATTTCCGCTGGCCACTGGGCCGAAGCAGGCGGGGTGGGGACGGTATCGGCCGTCAACGCCGATAGTTATGACGAGAACGGTCACCGCATTCCGCAAACCTATCTCGGACGCACGCGCCGGGAGCGGCATGAAGAGCTGATTCGCTACGCCATCGAGGGCGGTATCACCCAGGTCAGGATCGCGCGTGAGATCGCGGGATCCAGCGGCATGATCAACGCCAATCTTCTCTGGGAGATGGGCGGTGCCGAGCGCGTCATCGAGGGGATCCTCGAAGGGGCACCGGGGCTGATCGACGGACTGACCTGCGGTGCCGGGATGCCTTACCGCCTCTCGGAAATCGCAGCGCGTCACAAGGTTCACTATTACCCGATCGTTTCCTCGGCCCGTGCCTTCAACGCGTTGTGGAAGCGCTCGTACAGCAAGACGGCCGAGCTTCTCGGAGCCGTGGTCTATGAGGACCCCTGGCGTGCCGGCGGGCATAACGGATTGTCGAACACCGAGAATCCTCTCTCGCCGGAAGATCCGTATCCCCGCGTCGCGGCATTGCGACGGTCCATGAACCAGTTCGGTCTGGGTAGCGTTCCGATCATCATGGCGGGGGGCGTATGGTGGCTGGAGGAGTGGTCACACTGGTTCAACAATCCTGAAATCGGCCCCATCGTCTTCCAGTTCGGCACGCGACCGCTGCTCACCCGCGAGAGTCCCATCCCCGCTGCCTGGAAGCGCCGCCTGCGCCGCCTGAAGGAGGGAGACGTCTATCTCAACCGTTTCTCGCCCACGGGTTTCTATTCCTCGGCAGTCAATAACAGCTTCCTCCGCACGCTTCGGGCCCGTTCCGAGCGGCAGGTCGCCTATAGCAGCGAGCCCATCGGCGAGCATGACACGCCGCACGGGATCGGCGCCCGCAAGCGCGAAGTGTTCATGACCGCGGCCGATCGGGCTCATGTGCTCGGCTGGGAGGCGGCAGGCTACACGGAAGCGATGCGCACGCCTGATTCGACCCTGGTGTTCGTCACGCCGGAGGAGAGCCGGACCATCGTGGCCGATCAGGTCGCCTGCATGGGCTGTCTCTCGGAATGCCGCTTCTCGAACTGGAGTCAGCGCGGTCCCGGATACACCAACGGTGCGAAGGCCGATCCCCGATCCTTCTGTATCCAGAAAAGTCTTCAGGACATCGCGCATGCGGATGATCTGTCGGGCGAGGCCGAGGCCGATGCGCTTGTCGATCATAACCTGATGTTCGGCGGCACCAATGCATGGCGTTTCGCTACCGATCCGTTCTATGCTGACGGTTTCACACCGTCGGTCAAACAGCTGGTCGAGCGGATCATGACGGGGCGTTGAACCCCGCTTCATTGCAGGAAGAGGTGGCGTGCATGGTGAAGGGTCGATCCCGTCAATCGTTCATGCCGTTTCTCTCCGCCTTCCTGTCTCTCTCCTCCAACCGCTTCGCCCGCTTTGCCATCACGCTCACTCCGGAGCAGCTCAGCCTGCGTGAAGGGGTACGCGCCGGTGTCATCACGGCGCTCGCTCTGCTCCCCTCTCTGCTTTTCGATGCGCCGCTCTATGCATGGAGCGCCTTCTCCTGTTTCTGGGCCTGTCTGATCGATCCGGGCGGTCCGCAGCGCGAGAGATTCGAGGTGCTGGGTGGATTCACCCTCGCGGGGAGCCTCGTCGTGGCCCTCGCCTCCTGGGGGGCGTCTTTCGGTCCGGTTCTGATCCTTCCGATCGTCGCGCTGATCGGTCTGGGATGCGGCATCTCACGGATTTTCTCTCCGGCCATCATGCAGCTCTGGGTGCTGGTGGGCTGCGCCGGACTGGCGGCGACCGGCTTTCCGTCGCAGCCCGCCGGAGCGCTCGCGATTGCGGGGCTTTTCTTCGGTGGCGGGGCACTTGCCTCGCTTTTCTGTCTGGTGCTCTGGCGGCAGCATCCATACGCACCGGCCCGCCGAAGTCTGGGTGCCGTTTTCTTCGTTCTCGGCCTCATGGCGCGTGAACTCGCGGCGGGTCGCCTTCGTGAAACGGTTCACCGCCAGAGCGTCCGCAATGCGATCGAGCGCGCACGTGCCCTGATTCGCGCGCTCGACGCGCGCCACGGCAATCAGCGCGTGCGTATGCGCATGGAAGCAGCCCTGTCGACGGCGGAGCGCCTCTTCACGGCTCTGCTCGCTCTCGAACATCTTGCCGAGGCGGGGCGTCTTGTGCATGAGGCGCGCGTACCGATACGCGCCATGGCGACGATCTGCCATGAGACGATGCGGCAGCTCGGGCGCTACGAGCCCGATTTCAGCGTCTTGCGGGAGCTGGTTCGCAGCTTCGGCCGTCAGATACATGGCGACAACCTCGTCCAGACCATGCCTTTCGTTGCAAGCGTCACCAGTCTCGAGGCGATGATCGGAGCCTTTTCCCGCCGCTCCGGATCAGAGGCCGGGCGGAAAGGAATCGTCTGGCGGCGTCCGGGGGCGGGACAGTGGCTCTACGCGGCACGGCTTTCCGTGGCCCTGTGTCTTACCGAGCTCGTCTGCCTCTATGGCGGACAGGGTTTTTCCTACTGGGCACTGATCGCAGCGCTGCTCGTCATGCAGCCTGCCGGCCATGTCACCCTCATTCGCAGTGTGGAGCGGGTCACGGGCAGTCTTGGCGGAAGCCTGCTGGCGGCCTGTTTCGCGATCCTCCTGCCGGGAAAAGCCGCTCTTCTGGTCGTCGCCGTCTTTCTCTCGCTCGCGGCCATTGCGGTCAGGGCCGTCAATTACACCCTGCTCGTGTTCTTTCTGACCGGCCTCATCGTGGTGATCGCCGAAGCCGTGATGCCCGGCGAGGGAATCGTCTGGACGCGCGTTCTCGACAACACGATCGGCAGCCTCGTCGCCCTGCTTTGCGTGTCGTTCCCACGGCCCGGACGTGAGCTGGGCGAGCGCGACACCGCCCTGCGCCGCGCGCTCGTCGCCAATTACCGTTACGCTGCGCTGGTGCTTTCGGGAGATTGCGATCCGACGCAGACGGATCGCTTGCAGCGCGAGGCGGGCATAGCGACGATTGCGGCAGAATTCTCCCAGAACGGTCTTCCCCTGTTCGGCGGTCTGGCGGCACAATTGCGGGAGTCGAAAGCCCAGTCGGGAGTCGCCCTGCTGAAATCCCTCCGCTGTCTGAGTGGAGAGATGACGCTCTACCGGTTCGACATGCTGGATGGCCTGCGTGCACCCGCGCCCGCGGCAGCTCGGGAAATGGCATTATACGCAACCCGGCTCGAAGCCGGAGCACCGCTTCCGGACTCCATCGTCATTCCGGGCGATGAGGTAACAGCGCTTCAGGGTCAGGCCCCCGCGAACTGAACGAGGCATTCCGCTTCTGCGTAGCGTGACAACCCGCAGCGCCCCTGGTCCCTGGTCCCGGGCGTTTCCTTTCCTCCGTGCGCAGGGACTGCATTGCCAGATCCCGGGAGGGAACGTCTAGATCAGGCAGAGTTCGGACAAGGCGCGCCGGAGATCGGGGGGCAAGGTATCGAGCCCTTCATGGGCACTTCGCGTGCCGAGATCGGCAGGCGCGTCGTCGGGCCTGAGATAGCGCCAGCCCTGGAACGGCCGCATCGCGCGGGGCTCGACCGGGATGATCTCGTCGGTGACGAGAATATGCGTCCCGATCTGCCCGTCCGGCCGGGTGAAGGGACGAAATCCCGCGACAGGCTGGCGGCAGAGAACCAGCCCGCCCATCACACGATAGAGCGAGCCCTGGTTTTCGATCTCGGCGGCCTGTTTCGGCATGGTCCGGGTGCGGACGACGCCGTATCCGTCGATCCGCTCCCCCTGACGCATCCATGCGGCAAGTTCGTCGAGCGTGGTGCATCCCACCACGAGCTTGATCATATGGAGCAAGGCTCAGTGTTTCCCCATCAGGTCCCGCGCCTGGGCGATGTAGTCCTTCTTGAAGCGTGCGACATCGATTGCCTGCACGATCCGGACCTTCCTCAGCCCCATGGTGCGGGGGGCAAGCGACTCGGGCCAGACCCGCGCATGGCCGTAGAATAGTCCCTTGCCGGTCTCGACATCCATATAGGCCTCCGTCGAGCGCGTGATCAGCGAGGGATCGACCGCAACTGCGCTCGTTACCTCATCCCACATCGCGAGCGGGACATAGTATCTGGTCAGATAGTGCGTGACCGGGGTTTCGTGCCCCTTGCCGATCCCCGCGACATCCTGTTTCGAGAGGGTGACGTCGTTCGAGACATTCGCAACGGACGTGATTTTCGGCCAGGGTGCGCTCAGGGTGATGTGAGCGGCTTCGGGATCGAAGATCAGGTTGAAGTCGGAAGCGTTATCCGCATTGCCCGTGACGGAGGTCATGGAGAGATCGAGATAGCCGCCCATGAAGACGAGCTGTTTCGCCGTTGCCGCGAAACTCGGATCGAGACGGATCGCCAGAGCGAGATTGGTCATGGGGCCGCCCTCGATAATGGTCACCTGATGCGGATGGGCGTGAACCTGCTGGATCAGGAAAAGCGCGGCCGGAATGCCCTGGGGCCGGATGGTCGGCGCGCCGTCGGGCGAGGCGGGCACATCGGGCTGGCTGTCCGGCGTGTGGGCCATCGATCCCATCCCGCCCCAGGCGCCTTTCCAGGGGAGGGTTCCGAATTGCTGCTCGCGCAGGCGCGTCAGGGCAACCGTGTTGATCAGGGGCTGCGTCGCCCCGTCATAGACCGGAATGTCGCGATGGCCGGAGATTTCCAGAAAACGCCTGATCCGGGCGCTTTCCGCATTTTCCCAGTCGTCTCCGGCGACGACCGTGATCCCGAGAAGCGTGACATGCGGGTTGTTCAGAAGCGGGATCACCGACTGGATATTCGACCCGCCCGGACCGAGATAATCGTTATCCGCAATGACCAGTTCCTTCGCCGCCTGCGGGGCGGCGTGGAGCGGCGCGGTCGAAGCGGCACCGAAGGCGGCAAGGGCGAGGCTGGCGAAAAAGCGGCGAATCACGGCGTGTACCTTCCGGACAAGAGGCAGAAGACGAAAGGAAGCGCGAGAGTTCCTTCGGGAAAGCGCCTCCCGCCTCATCCATGCGGGAGAATCGGTCAGAGGACCAGTGCCGAAAGAAGCGCCTCGAGACGCAATCGTCCTTCACGGGTCGCGATCAGCCTCTCGCGATCGAAGGTCAGATAGCCCTCCTCGAGGGCCGCATCCAGAATCCGCGGATCGAGACACTCGCCGATTTCCCTGCTCGTGCGCGTCCGGAACGCCGCGCAGGAAATCCCTTCCGTAAGCCGCAACCCCATGAGAAGCGCCTCGCGACCGCGCTCCTCCGCCGAGAGCGGAATTTCCTCGGTCGATCCGCAGCCGCCCTGTTCGACCCGCCCGGCCCAGGGCTCCGGGGCACGATGACGGCGTATTGCCAGAAGGTCGTCGCCGATGGTGAGACGCCCGTGTGCACCGGGGCCGATACCGATATAGTCCTGATACCGCCAATAGGTCAGGTTGTGTCGGCTCTCGGCGCCGGGGCGTGCATAATTGGAGATCTCATAGGGCAGCAGCCCGTGACGTCCGGCAATGTCGGCCGTACGCTCGTAAAGGCGCGCAGCCTGCTCGTCATCGGGCAGATGGAAGCGACCCTGACGATAGAGCGCCTCGAATTTCGTGCCCTGCTCGATGGTGAGCTGATAGAGCGAAAGATGGTCGGAGGCGAGAGAGAGCGCCCGGTCGAGCTCCCCGGACCATTCGGAAAGACTTTGCCCCGGGCGGGCATAGATCAGGTCGAAAGACACCCGCGCGAACAGGCTGCGTGCCGTTTCGAGAGCTGCAATGGCCTGGGAGGCGGAATGCTCCCGCCCGAGAAAACGCAGCGAGGCGTCGTCCAGGCTCTGGATCCCGAGCGAGATCCGGTTCACCCCGGCCTCGCGAAACGACGCCAGCTTCGCCCGCTCGACGCTGGTGGGGTTGGCTTCGAGGGTTATCTCGAGATCGGGTTCCGCGTCGAAATATCGCGACGCGTCCTCGATCAGGGCTGCGACCGTCTCCGGATCCATGAGGGAGGGCGTGCCCCCTCCGAAAAAGATCGAGCGGAGCGGGCGGCGACCGGTTCGCGCCGCGTCATGGGCCAGCTCCTTTCGCAGCGCCGAGGCGAAACGCTCCTGGGGGATCGTTTCCCTGACATGGGAGTTGAAGTCGCAATACGGGCATTTCGCCAGACAGAAAGGCCAGTGCACATAAAGCGAGAGCGGAGCGGCCCCGGTCAGATCGCGATCCTCACGCCGAGCTCGACCACACGATCCGGCGGAATGCGGAAGAACTCCGTGCTGGGTACCGCATTGCGCACCATGATGAGGAACAGCCACATCCGCCACAGGGAAAGCTTAGGCAGGGTCGAGCGCACAACCAGCTCGCGCGAGACGAAATAGGAAGCCTGGATGGCGTCGAACTCGATCCCCGCAGCATTCAGCTCCTCGAGTGCCCTCGGCAGATTCGGCATCTCCATGAAGCCGTAGCGGATGATGACGCGATGGATATTGGGCGCGAGCTCCTGAACCATGGCACGATGGCCGCGCTCCGCCTCGGGCTGATCGAGATTTTGCACGGTAACGAACAGGACATGATCGTGAAGGACCTTGTTGTGCTTCAGATTATGCAGAAGGCAGGTCGGAACCGTATCGGGATTTGCCGTGAGAAAAACGGCCATGCCCGGGACACGCAATGTACGCGACTGCGGAAGGCGGGCGAGAAACGACGCCATCGGGAGGGAATCGGCCTGCTGACGGGCGCGAACGAGATTGCGTCCTCTGGCCCAGGTGGTCATCAGGATCGTGGCGGTCACGCCGATGGCAAGCGGAACCCAGCCGCCATCGGGGATCTTGAGCACGTTGGCCGCAAAGAACGTCCCGTCGCTGAGCAGGAAAAAGCCGAAAACCAGCCCCGCAACCGGGGCGCTCCAGTCGAAGACACGACGGAACACGACCATTGCCAGCACGGCCGTGCACATGAACGTGCCCGTCACCGCAATGCCGTAGGCTGCTGCCAGAGCCGAGGAGGAGCGGAACGAAACCACGAGCAGAATGGCGCCGATGGCGAGAACCCAGTTGAAGACGGGCAGATAGATCTGCGCCTCTTCCTCTGCATTGGTGTGGGTGATGCGCATCCGCGGGAGATAGCCGAGCTGGATGAGCTGACGGCAGAGCGAGAAGCCGCCCGAGATACCGGCCTGACTCGCGATGACGGTGGCCATCGTGGCGAGCAGGAGCAGAGGGATCTGCGCCCAGTGCGGGGCGAGATGGTAGAAGGGGTTCTGCAGGGCGGCCGGATCGCGCAGGAGGAGCGCGCCCTGGCCGAGATAATTCAGGGTCAAGGCGGGCAGGACGAGAAACAGCCAGGCGTAACGGATGGGGCTGCGTCCGAAATGGCCCATATCGGCATAGAGGGCTTCCGCGCCGGTCACGGCGAGCACGACCGAGCCGAGCGCGATGAAAGCGAGCCAGCCGTGATAAAGGACGAACTGCGCGGCGTAATAGGGCGAGAGCGCCATCAGGATATGCGGCGTCTGGATGATCGAGTGGATCCCCATGACCGCGAGCGAGACGAACCAGACGAGCATGATCGGCCCGAATGCCCGGCCGATCTTGCCGGTGCCGAGCGCCTGCGCACTGAACAGCGCGATCAGGATCACGATGGCGACAGGAATGATGATATGAGAGGCCGAGGGCACCGAGACCTCGATTCCCTCGATGGCCGACAGAACCGAGACGGCCGGCGTGATGATGCCGTCTCCGAAGAACAGACAGGCGCCGCCTATCCCGACGATACCGAAAAGCCACCGGAATCTGGGCGATTTGCAGACGCGCTGGGCGAGTGACATGAGCGCGATGATGCCGCCTTCGCCGTCATGATCGGCCCGCATCACAAGAGTGACGTATTTGATCGTGACGACGATCATGAGCGCCCAGAAGATCAGGCTCTCGATCCCCATGATCTCCCAGCCTTCGGCGGGATGGCGGATGGAACCGACGATCTGGACCGAGGCCTGGAAGGCGTAGAGAGGGCTCGTTCCGATATCGCCATAGACCACGCCGAGAACGCCGAGCAGGCCGGCGAGCCCGACCGGGGCCTTTCTGTGCTGATCGTCGGCGGCGCCGAACTCGCGTATCGGGCCCTGCTCGCCGGCAGCGGTCCGGGGCAAAGGGGTCGAGGCGGGGTCGGGCGAACCTGGCTGACCGTCAGGCCTGTCTGTCATTTCTCTTCCAACTCACGGCAAACACGGGACGGACATCGCGCACGAAGACGTGAGCAATTGCGCGCCTGAGCTTTGCCATACGATCCTTTCGGCAGCGACCGCAAGCGCGTGATGGTTCGCTTCAGGGCGCGGGCCGGTTGCCGAAGATGGCGCTACCCACCCGAACCAGCGTTGCTCCGTGCTCTATGGCCGTTTCGAAGTCTGCCGACATTCCCATCGAACAGCCCATTAATTCATGTTCATGCGCCAGTTTTGCCAGATAGGCGAAATGGGGCGCCGGGTCTTCCGCCTCGGGGGGGATGCACATGAGACCCGCCAGACGGTTTCCGAAACGCTGCCTGCACAGTGTGATGAAGCGATCGGCATCCGCCCGGGGAACGCCCGATTTCTGGGGTTCGTCTCCCGTGTTGACCTGCACGTACAGGGCAGGAAGGTGCCCGAGGCGATCGCCCGCCCGGCTCAGGGCATCGACCAGGCCCGGGCGGTCGACGGTTTCGATGGCATCGGCGATCCGGCAGGCGTCCAGAGCCTTGTTGGTCTGCAGACCGCCGATGATGTGCAGTTCGAGATCGGGCCAGGCGTCGCGCAGGGCCGGGAATTTTTCCCGCGCTTCCTGCACGCGGTTCTCGCCGAACAGTCGCTGTCCGGCCCGGAGGGCTTCCTCCACGGCAGAAGCGGGATGGAACTTGCTCACGGCCACCAGTTTCGCGGCATCCGTTGCGCGCCCGGCCCGGTCGCAGGATTCGGCAATGCGCGACCTGATCCGGTCGAGGCGCGAGGTAAGCGTGTCGCTCGAGGGGGCGCTGGACATGATCGGCTCCGCAGGTTGTGTCCGTTCTGATGCGAGAAGGGGTAGCGCGCCGCTTCGCGAAATGCCATTGGCAAGGCAATGTCCAAAGCACCTTCCCAGATTCCTGCCGATCCGACCCGCGATCTGGCATTCGATATCCTTTGCGGCGTCGTCGAACACCGGCGCATGCTCGAGACCACGCTCGACCGCAGTCCGCTCACCGACCCGCGCGACCGCGCGAGCGCCCATCGTCTTGCGGCGACGGTGCTGCGGCATATGGGCAGCATGACCGAGCTTCTCCAGCCGTTATTGCGCCGTGAGCCGCCCGCACCCGTACGCTGCGCACTTCTCATGGGCGTGGCGCAGCTGCGCCATCTCGAGACCCCGCCCCACGCCGCCGTGGGAACGATCGTCTCCCTGCTGCGTCGCCGGGGGCTCGCACCGTTTGCCGGTCTGGCGAATGCCGTGCTGCGTCGGGTCGCGCGCGAGGGCGACTCCCTTGCCGAGGGGCTGGATCCGGACAGGCTCGATGTTCCGCCCTGGCTCTGGACGGCCTGGGGCCGACGCGCGCGCGCCATCGCGGCGGGGCTGCATCGCGAGGCGCCGCTCGATCTCACCATGAGGCCGGGAGCCGAGGCCCCCGACGGCGGAGAGCGCCTCCCGAACGGCAGCCTGCGCTTTCCGGCAGGCACGCGGGTGACGGAGCTTCCCGGGTTCGAAACCGGTCGGTTCTGGGTCCAGGATGCCGCAGCGTCGATGCCAGCCCGCCTTCTTGCCGCGAGGCCCGGCCAGAGCGTGATCGATCTTTGCGCCGCGCCCGGCGGGAAGACCGCCCAGCTCGCCTCTGCCGGGGCGAAGGTCGTCGCGGTCGAGCGGGAGGCGGCCCGGAGCGTCAGACTCAGGCAGAATCTCGAGCGGCTCGGTCTCGAGGTGGAGTGCGTCGTTGCCGATGCGCTCGACTGGAGGCCGGCTGAGCCAGTCGATGCGGTTCTGCTCGATGCGCCCTGCTCGGCCACGGGCACGCTGCGTCGCCATCCCGACGTGCTGTGGGTCAAGCGGCCGCGCGACGTTCTGGCACTGGCAAAGGACCAGGATCGCCTGATCGATGCGGCGGGGGCGATGCTCAAGCCGGGCGGCACGCTGCTTTATGCAGTCTGTTCGCTTCAGGACGAGGAAGGACCGCAGCGCGTGGCTGCGGCGTGCGAAAGGGGCTGGATCCACGATCCATTCACCGCCGAAGAGCTGGCAGGAATGCCCGAAGCGCTCACAAATGCGGGAATGTTCCGTACCCATCCCGGCATGTGGGCCGAACGGGGCGGGATGGATGGATTTTTCGCCGCCCGGTTGCGTAAGAGCAGCTGAGACGCAACATTTCCTGAAAACGATAGGATCAACATGTCCCAGCTGAAAACGCCTCTGATCGCGCCGAGCATCCTCTCGGCGGATTTCGCCAATATGGGTGCCGAAGTCGACGCCGTGGTGCGTGACGGCGCCGACTGGCTGCATCTCGACGTCATGGACGGGCATTTCGTCCCCAACATGACATTCGGGCCGGGTATGATCGCCGCGTTGCGCAACCGCACGGACAAGCCGTTCGACGTTCATCTGATGATCGACCCGGCGGATGCCTTCATCGAGGCCTTTGCGAAAGCAGGGGCGGATCACATTCATGTCCATGTCGAGAACAACCCGCATGTCCACCGCACGCTTCAGCATATCCGGGCGCTGGGCAAGAAGCCCGGGATCGCGATCTGTCCCGCGACCCCGCCCGAAGCGCTCGAATACGTTCTCGATCTGGTCGATATCATTCTGGTCATGACGGTCAATCCGGGTTTCGGCGGCCAGAAATTCCTCGAAAGCCAGCTCCCGAAGATCCGCACATTGCGCCAGATGGCCGATGCAAGCGGCCGGGACATCCGGATCGGCGTGGATGGCGGGATCGATGTGACGACCGCCTCGCGCGCCACGGCGGCGGGTGCCGATATGATGGTCGCGGGGACTTCCATCTACGGTCAGGACGACTATGCTGCAGCGATCACATCTCTGCGACAGGCAGGGAGTCTCGTTTAAGCCTTCCATCTGGAGATCATGACGTCATGTTCGGACGCTGGGCGCGTGAAGCTCGTCTTTCATTTGCCCGGTTGCCTCCGAGCCTGCCCGGTATGGCCCGCGCGCCGGATCGCCCCGTTCATATGATACGGGATATCTGGCCCGGCGATCCTGACCACGGTGCGCTTCTCGTCAGCGGCGCCTGTCGCTTCGAGGGGCGTGCGATCGCCCTGCGCGCCTATGACTGGGAATATGACGATCTGGCACCCGAGGCCCGGGACTGGCTCCAGAGTTTCACCTGGCTGCGCGATCTGAGGGCGCTCGGCAGCGACGAGGCCCGGCTCTATGCCCGTGCGATCGTCGGGAGCTGGCTCGACCAGCCTCCGATCGATCCGCTCGTCCTGAACGCGCCGACCGCCGGCGCCCGGCTGGCGGCATGGCTCGGACATTTCGATTTCTTCGCGGCGACGGCGAATGTCTCGTTCCGTCAGCGCGTCATGGACAGGATTCTGGTCGAAGGACGTCTCGTTTCGATCCTCCTGCCGCTACCCGAGCAGGGATGGCGCAATCTCACGGCGCTTAAGGGCCTGCTGGCCGCTGCGGTCGCGATACCCTCCCAGACCGGCTTCCTGCAGCGCTTCCATCGCTATCTCGATCAGGAGCTGGCCCGGCAGATCCTCCCGGATGGAACGCTGCGGGAGCGCAGCCCGTCAGCGCAGCTCGAAGCGGTGCGCGAACTGACGGAAATCAGCGTCATCATGCGCATGGCCCAGCTTCCTCCCTCCGAAGCGGTCCAGAGCGCGCTCAATCGTCTCAGCCCCGTGCTGCGTGCCCTGCGTCACGGCGATGGCGGTCTTGCCCTGTTCAACGGCAGCAAGGAACTGGACGACCGCCATATCGACCGCATCATCCAGCATGGCGCGCGTCAGAGATTGCTGGCCCCTTCCATGCCCGATGGCGGTTTCTGGCGGATCGCTGCGGGCAAGGCGCTTCTTTTCGTGGACGGGGCCGGCCCGCCGCCGACAGGTTACGATCGCGACGCCCATGCGGCTCCGCTCGCAATCGAGTTCTCCCATGGGCGGCAGCGTCTCTTCGTCAATTGCGGCAGTGCGGAGACGGGACGGTGGAAGCACGCCCTGAGAGAGACCGCTGCCCATAGCGCTGTCTGCGTCGAGGGGCAGTCCTGTTGCGATTTCTCGCCCGACGGGCATATCGTGCGCAGACCTGCCCATGTCACGATGCAGCATCAGACGCAGGATGGAGCGCACTGGCTCGACGGCCAGCATGACGGGTATCATCCAGGTCACGGAATCACCTGGCGGCGCCGTCTCTATCTCGGTCCGACGGGGGACGATCTGCGCGGGGAAGAGGTTCTTTCCGGTGAGAGAGAGGTCGCCTTTGCCCTGCGTTTCCATCTGCATCCTTCCGTGCGTGCCGAGCTTTCTCCGGAGGGAGACGAGATACTCATGATCGCGGGCGGCGCCATATGGCGATTCCGGCAGGAAGGCGGGCATCTGGGTCTCGAGAGAAGTGTCTATGCGGGAGGGGAGAGACCTGTGCCCTGTTTCCAGATCGTGGTCGGACCGCGCGAGGAGACCGGTCAGATCCGGCCCGCAGCGCCGGGATCCGAAACGCCGGATGAGGGTCTCGCCCCCGCGCTCGGTGCGAACGATGCCGGATCCGAAGCCGATCTGCGCTCGGATCCGCCCGTGACCGGGATCCATCGGGATGGAGCGCCCGACAGCGAGCCTGTCGGCGATACGGGCGGGGTGGGCGAGACCGGCGAGGGCGCTGGCAGCGATCCGGGGGCAATAGATGACCCGGACGAATCGCCGCAGGAACGGGCCGCCTCCGTGAAAACCCCGCCGGAGACATCCTCTGCCGGATCGGGCGCCGGTCAGAGGGATGGCGCCGTTTCGCCGATCCGACCCGTTCGCAGGGTCATCCAGTGGGTGATGGAGCATGTTCCGGAATGACCGGCCCCGATCGCTCCCGTGACGAGAGGCCCGGCAAGACAGCCGGTTCCGGACTGCGCATACTGGAAGTCACGAATATAGATTTCGCGCTCAGGCAGTTCCTGCATCCTCTCATGCGGGTCCTGCGCGACGGCGGTCACCATGTCGAAGGCGCCTGTGCCGAGGGCAGTCATCTCCTGCCGGTGCGCGAGGACGGTTTCGTGGTGCACGGGCTGCCGATGGCGCGGTCCTTCAATCCGCTTGCCCAGTACCGTGCCTTGCGTGCCCTTGTCAGGCTGATCCGTGAAACGCGTCCCGACCTCGTGCATGCCCATATGCCCATCAGCGGCTTCCTTGCGCGGATGGCTGCCTGGTGGTGCAACGTGCCTCTCGTCGCCTATACCTGTCACGGCTTCCTCTTCAACCAGCCGGGTTCGTATCGACGGCGCCTTCTCTCCTTCGTTCTGGAGTATCTCGCCGGTCAGGTGACGGATCGCTACATGACCGTCTCCCAGGAGGAAGCGCGGGATGCCCGCCGCCTCGGGATCAGCCCCCGGGCGATCGCTGTCGGGAACGGGCGGGATCCGGCCCTGTTTCATCCGGATCGCGACGCGAGGGCGGAAATCCGCGCGGCGCTCGGCGTGCCCGACCGGGCCGTCGTGATCGTCGCCGTGTCCCGGCTGGTGCGTCACAAGGGCTATCCGGAATTGCTGCGGGCCATGGAGAGCGTGCCCGGTGCCATGCTGTGGATCGTAGGGGAGCGTTTGCCCTCCGACCACGGCGACACGATGGCGCAGGAATTCTCGCATGCCGAGACTGTGCTCGGGCCGCGCCTCAGATGTCTCGGCTACAGGGACGACATCCCGCGTTTGCTTGCTGCGGCCGATATCTTCACGCTGCCGAGCCATTTCGAGGGGCTGCCCATGTCGATCATCGAGGCGATGCTCTGCGGTCTGCCGGTCGTCGCAACCGATATACGAGGGCCGCGCGAACAGATCGTCCCGGAAGAAACGGGGCTGCTTGTCCCTCCCGGGCTCGCCGCGCCTCTGGCAGGGGCGCTGAACCGTTTCGTCGAGGATCCGGCTTTCCGCGAACGCGCAGGACAGGCCGGTCTCCTCCGGGCACGCGCGCTCTATACCCAGGATGCGGTTCTGACCCGGGTCCGTGCCCTGCTGACCGGAGAGAGCTGAGGCGCCGATCGTATGGCTGGTCTCTTCATCTAGAGCCAGCCATTGCGTCTTGCGATATGGCTCGCTTCGATCCGGTTGCGCGCGCCGATCTTCTGGATGATCTCCGAAAAGCAGTTGCGCACGGTCCCCGGAGACAGCGAGAGCGATGTTGCGATCTGCTGGTTCGACCGCCCCGATTCGGCCATGCGGAGAATGGCCCTGTCCCGCGATGTGAGCGGATCGTGAGACGCATCCCAGACCTGCCTCGCAAGTTCGGGGTCTATCGCACGTCCGCCCCGACCGACCAGACGGATCGACTCGGCCAGCTCGGAGACCGGCGCATCCTTGAGGAGATATCCCCGGACCCCGGCATTGAGCGCACGCTTCATGTAGCCCGCTCGCGCGAAGGTGGTCACGATCACAACGACGGTTTTCGCCTTGTCGCGATGCAGGCATTCGGCGATATCGATTCCGCTCATTCCCGGCATCTCGATATCGGTCAGGAGAATGTCCGGGCGCTCCTCTCTCGCGCGCTCCAGCGCTTCCGGCCCGGATCGCGCGGTTCCGACAATCTCGAAATCCGGCTCGAGGGCCAGAATGGCGGCAAACGCCTCGAGAAGCATGATCTGGTCTTCGGCAAGCACGAGACGCAGTTTTCGCCTCATAGGAAGTCTCCAAGCGTGATTCGCAATGTCGTGCCATGCGCATGACGCGTGATTGTCAGGCTCCCTCCCAGCTCTGTGATACGGGCGCGCATTCCGCTTATACCATTTCCTTCATGAAATGAAATACTTTGTTGTATTTCTTCCGGGCCTTGGTCCCGGATCTCGAGGGTTGTCTCTCCGGCGGAGGAAGAACCGAAAGCGATCGTGCAGCTTTCGGCCCGGGCATGACGAATGACGTTTGTCACCCCTTCACGCAGGATCGCGGCGAAGACGCCCTCCCGATGCGCGGGGATATGCCCGGGATCGCCTGCGATACGGCATGAAACCCCGCTTGTCTGCAGCGCCGTCACGGCCTCCGACAGTTCCTGTCCGAGGGTTGCGATCCTCATGCTCGAGACGGTCTGGCGCGTTTCCGACAGGGCATGTCGCGCAGTCCGTGCAATCGTCTCGAGATCGTCGCGCAGGGCGGCTGTTGCATCCTTGTCCCTGCGCAGGGCGAGGTCGGACCGCAAGACGATCAGGGTGAGGGTTTGACCGAGCGTATCGTGCAGGTCGCGCGCGATGCGCTCCCTCTCCGCAGCGACGGTAAGATGGCGTATCTGGTCCTGGGCATCGGCCAACCGGGCATTCTTCGCGAAAAGGGCCAGTTGCAGACGCGTGCCCAAGAATGTGCCGATGGCGACGATGAGCGTGACCGGAATATCGTAAGGACTCCGTGCGGGGCCGAGGGCGACCGCGGAATAGAGACCCAGCGTGACGATCAGAAGGATCAGTGCCGATCGGAGCGTTCCGATCACGCCGCATGTTGCTGCGGCGAAGATGAAAAAGATGCCCCAGTATCCCCGGAACGGAATGAGAGCGAGACCGATCGCGGCGGTCGCGATGGCTTGCCCCCGGAGGGACGGTCGGAACCGGTCGGGAAGGAAGGGCAAAGCAAGCAGGATCGCGCTTCCGGCCAGCCAGGCAGCGACAGCCGGCAGCGAGGTTCCGTAACGTAGCCATGGCAGCGGGAAGAGCGGGAGATAGACGCCTGAAAGCAGTCTCCAGCGCGTTGCCGTCTGCGGCGAGCCGGGATGCGCTTCGCTTCTCATGTTCCAATGTTCGACGCGGATGCGATCCGGGCGCTGGCCGGGATGGTGCAGCGCTCAGGGCGTTCCGTCAGAAGGCGGATCGCGGCAGTCAGCCACAGGCAGAGCGCCGTTCCGAGACCGGCGACAAGACTGCGAAGCGGGTCCGTGAGTCCGAGAGCGAGGAGCGTCAGGCCGATGATACCGCATCCTGCGATCACGTGGATGGGATCCCGCTTCGTCCGGCCCGGCAGGAAGAAGGAGGCGCCGATCGCGAGTCCTGCTGCGGGGAGCATCAGATCGGAGCGATGCAGGCAGTGAAGGGCGAATCCGAGCAGGAAGAGAAGGGGAATACGCAGACGACGCAAAGATCTCTCTCGCCCGGCCCCGATCGCGCCTCGCGTGCTGCATGGCGCCCGCGAGAGAAACCCATAGGCGAGCGCCAGGCCTGGTGCTGCGAGAAGGGCGGCGATCCGGATCGCGTCGAGCCCCGTCACGCTGAGGCCGCGATAGCCCCACCAGATTGCGAGAGCGAGGCCCGTGAGATCCGTCAGCGCGACGCGGAAGGAGGAAACGATCCCGGTTGTTACGGTCATGACATGTCTATCCCGGAGAAGAGAAACTCCGGGAAGCATGGATAACGATTCGCTCAGGTAACAGTGTCGTCAGTCATGCGGTCGTCATGACCGGACATGAAGAAAAAGAAAGAAACCCCCGCGTTGCGATGCCCGGTTTCACCTTTTCTTCCTGTCGTTCGGTCCTGCGGGCGTGTCTTTATTCCGGGTATCAGGTCCGGGGGCGCAGAAGGAGGTGATGCTTCTTCCCGGAGGAGAGCTTGAGCGCTCCCTCCACGAGATCCCCGGTGCCGATCAGTCGGTTCTCGTCGGAGATCGGGCGATCGTTGAGCCGCGCACCCCCGCCACGGATGAGGCGACGTGCCTCCCCGTTGCTCGCGACCAGCCCGGCCTCTGCGAAGAGACGGAAGGCAGGTATGCCCTCGTTCAGCAGGGCGGCAGGGATCTCCCGGGAGGGAAGATCGGCGGTCAGCGTCCCGGTCTCGAAAGCCTGACGGGCGGTCTCGGCTGCCGCCTCCGCGGCCTCGCGTCCATGGCAGATCGCCGTTGCTTCGGTCGCGAGTATCTTTTTCGCCTCGTTGATCTCCGCTCCCTGCAATGCGCCGAGGCGCGTGCATTCCTCGACAGGAAGATCGGTGAAGAATCTGAGGAACCGACCGACATCGTCATCCTCGGTATTGCGCCAGAACTGCCAGTATTCGAAGACGGGCAGCTTCGCCGCATTGACCCAGGTCGCACCCTTGGCCGATTTGCCCATCTTGGCGCCCGACGACGTCGTGACGAGGGGCGTGGTAAGGCCGAAGACCTGTCTTGCATCCGTGCGTCTGACCAGATCGATTCCTGCGACGATATTGCCCCACTGGTCCGATCCGCCCATCTGGAGCACGGCGCCATGACGACGGTTCAGTTCCCGGAAATCGTAGGACTGGAGAATGGAGTAGTTGAACTCCAGAAAGGTCAGGCCCTGCTCCCGTTCGAGGCGTTGCTTGACGCTCTCGAAGGAGAGCATGCGGCTGATCGAGAAATGCACCCCGACATCCTGCAGCAGCTCGATATAGGAGAGCCGGTCCAGCCAGTCGGCATTATTGACCAGCATCGCGCCGGAATTGCTGCTCTCGAAGTCCAGGAACTGCCTGAGGCTGGACTCGATGCCGACGAGATTGGCGGCGAGTCTTTCGGGGCTCATCAGGGCACGCGCCTCGTCCCTGAACGACGGATCGCCGATCTTTGCCGTGCCTCCGCCCATCAGGGCTATGGGACGATGACCGTGGCGCTGCATCAGGCGCAGCATCATGATGGCGAGCGCATTGCCCACATGCAGCGAATCCGCGGTGGGATCGAAGCCGATATATCCGGTGACAGGACCGGCGCACATGGCGGCGTCGAGAGACGCCAGATCCGTGCACTGGAAAATATAGCCGCGTGCCTCAGCCTCTCGCAGGAAAGGACTTTTCAGCGCGTGCTCTGCCATGTCGGGTCATCCACTCGGTTACGGGTCGGCTCCTGTTCCGCGCCGGTCGATCAGGGTGATCCTGATCCGTAGGCGGTCCTGTCGCGCGACGGATTGGTTTTTCGGGGCGGTATCACGCCTGATCGCGTGCCCCGCTGCGGCACCGGAACGCATCCGGTGCCCGGGGTGCTAGCACGAAAAGCGGGGCTTGCCGAATACCCCGTTCGTTCTGTCCTGTCCTGCAGGACGCGGGCGGTCCGGACGGGACCGGTCCGATCGGGCATATCCGGGGTTGTGTATGGAACGGTCGCCCATTTCGTGCGGGCTGGCCGGGCCGGGCCGGGCTGGTCGGGTTGGCTGAGCTGCGTGACCCGGGTTCACGGACCGGGGCTGACCGATCGGGGCTGACGGCACCCGGTGCGGATGCACGTCAGCCCCCTGACTCGTTCAGTCTGCGGCGAGCGCCAGCGTGCGTCGGCTGCGCATCGTGGTTACGTGATCTTCCAGCGCCGCGGCGACCTTCTCGGCCTCGCTGGCGAAGATGTGATTCGCTCCATCGAAAATGCGATAATCGACTTCGACGTTCTTCTGCGTGTTCAGCTTGTCGACAAGCTTCCGGATGCCGGGCTCCGGTGCCATGTCGTCCTTCTCACCTGCGATCATCAGGCCGCCGCAGGGGCAAGGCGCGAGAAAGCCGAAATCATAGTCGTTCGCCGGTGGGGCGACGCTGATCCAGCCGCTGATCTCGGGGCGACGCATGAGAAGCTGCATACCCACGAACGCACCGAAGGAGTAGCCTCCGATCCAGAGTTCGTTCGAGTTCGGGTTGACCATCTGCATCCAGTCGAGCGCTGCCGCCGCATCGGAAATCTCGCCGATACCGCCATCGTAGCGGCCCTGCGAGCGACCGACGCCACGCGAGTTGTAGCGCATGACCGAGAAACCCATTTTCTCGAAGGACCGGTACATCGTGTAGGTGATGCGGTTATTCATGGTTCCGCCATGGAGCGGATGCGGATGCAGAACCAGAGCGAGCGGCGCATTGGGCTCGTCAGAGTGGTGGTAACGACCCTCCAGCCGACCGTCGGGGCCGGCGAACATGACTTCTGGCATTAAAATGCTTCCGAATTTTGATCCCGCGGGAAAAGCGCAGCGGGAGAGGTGTTTTTGTTACGGATGAATGAGACTGCCCGAAACCGGATAGAGCCGGGGTGTCGTCGTCAATCGGCCGGAAAATGGCTGATCCCGATACGGGCAGATCATGACGAACGATATGGAAGGCGTCAGCCGTAGTTCACCGGAAGGGTGGCAGGTCGCGTGTGAAAACCACGAAGGGAATCTGCAGGCGTCAAAACGCGCATGGACGAGCTCCTCAACGGTGAGAGGATATCGGGTGGATATCCCCCTGACGCAGCATGGGCATTCGGGTGTGCGGAACACGCCCTTATGGCCACCACGCCATCATGGCCGCAGTGTATAACGATGACGAAGGGGTAAATTCCACAGAAATCGTCAGAAAGGCGCCAATTCCCGGTCCGTTGCTTTTGACTTGCGTCTTGCGGGTACAATTCGATCTATAGACGCATGACCGTCTATCTCGATGCCAACGCAACGGAATGCCTCCGACCTTCCGCCATGACTGCCATGCTCGACGCGCTGCGATGCGAGGGGAACCCCTCCTCCGTGCATGGGCCGGGAAGGAAGGCGCGCGCACTCCTCGAAGCCGCGCGCAGCCAGATCGGCAGTCTCTGGGGCATGGGGCCGGAGCAGGTCGTTTTCACCTCCGGCGGCACGGAGGCCAATGCGCTTGCCATTCATGCCTTCGGTCAGGGCAGACGGGTCCTCGTCGGGGCGACGGAACACGACGCGGTACGCATGGCGTCGTCTCATGCCGAGATCGTGCCCGTGCGGGGCGACGGACAGCTTTGCCTCGACGCGCTGGACCGCATGCTGGGTTCGGGAGGGCCCGCGCTCGTCTGTGCCATGATCGCGAATAACGAGACCGGCATTCTTCATCCGCTCGAGGCGATACGGGATCTGTGCCTCCGTCACGGGGCGCTGCTTCATGTCGATGCGGTGCAGGGCGCCGGCCGGATCGCCCTGACTTGCGACGGCGTGACGAGCATGGCCGTGTCGGGCCACAAGGCCGGAGGCGCGAAAGGAGCCGGGGCGCTTCTTCTGGGTGGGGAGCTTCATGTCACGCCCTTGATGCGTGGAGGCGGGCAGGAGCGCGGACGCCGCGGTGGCACACAGCCCCTTCAGATCATCGTCGGAATGGCTGCCGCTTTCCAGGATGCCTGCGCGCAGGACTGGAGGCCCGTTGCGGATCTGCGCGACCGGATCGACGAGTTCGCGCTCTCCTGCGGGGCGCGTGTCATCGGAGACCGGCATGCGCCGCGTCTGCCGAACACCACATCCCTTTCCCTCTGGGGGGTTCCGGCCCAGACCCAGCTCATGATGCTCGATCTTGCGGGTTTTGCGGTCTCGACCGGATCCGCCTGCTCGTCCGGCAAGGTTTCCGCCTCGCATGTCCTGTCTGCCATGGGGCTGGGCGAGGCCGCTGCACAGGCCATCCGTATCTCGCTTCCATGGAACGTGACGGAGGAACAGGTCGTGGCGTTTAAGGCGGCGTATCGCACGATGGCCGAGCGTCTGGGGACGCGCGCCGCATGATCTATCTCGACTACCAGTCGACGACCCCGTGCGATCCTGCCGTGGTCGAGGCCATGCTTCCCTTCTTTTCCGGGCAGTTCGGCAATCCCCATAGCGAGGATCATGCGCCCGGTCGTCTCGCGTCCCGTGCGATCGAGGAGGCGCGTCGGTCTGTCGCCTCCCTGATCGGGGCGTCTCCGCGCGAGATCGTTTTCACCTCCGGAGCGACGGAGGCCAATAATCTGGCGATCAAGGGAGCCGCCCGTTATCTGGCACATCAGGGAAGCGCCCGTCGGCGGATCGTGACCGTCGCGACCGAACATAAATGCGTGCTCGAATCCGTGCGCGATCTTGCCATGGAGGGATTCGAGCCTGTCATTCTGCCGGTCGGGGCGAACGGGCTGGTCGATCCCGCGGCGCTGGCGCGCGCGCTCGAGAGTCCGACGGCGCTCGTCAGCATCATGAGCGTGAATAACGAGACCGGCGTGATCCAGGATATCGCCTCCCTGTCGCATATCGTCCGGGAGGCGGGTGCGCTGTTTCATACCGATGCCGCCCAGGCAGCGGGAAGGATCCCGCTCGATCATGACACGGTCGATCTGATGTCGCTTTCGGCCCACAAGATTTACGGGCCGAAAGGGGTCGGGGCGCTTTATGTCCGGCATCGGCCGAGAACGCGTCTCGTCCCGCTCTTTTCGGGAGGGGGACAGGAGCGCGGGTTGCGATCGGGCACCTTGCCGACGCCGCTGGTCGCCGGGTTCGGTGTCGCCTGTGCCCTCGCCCGGGATCATGTGCAGAGCGAAGGGGCGCGTCTCGGCCGGTTGCGGGATTGTCTGGCAGCCGGTCTCGTTTCGGGCCTGCCCGGGCTGAGGGTGAACGGTGCGGGCGCCGATCGTGTCGCGGGGGCACTCAATGTGATGCTGCCGCCCGGCCATGCGGCCCTGGATCTGATCCGCGCCATGCCCGACGTTGCCGTCTCGACCGGTTCGGCCTGCAGCTCGGCCGAAATCGCACCGTCCTATGTTCTGACGGCAATGGGGATCGACGCAAAAGACGCGGCGCGATGCTTGCGTCTCTCGGTCGGACGTTTTACGTCCGAGCCCGAAATCGTGCGGGCACTGGAGCTGTTTCTGGATGCCGCGCGCAGGATCCATTGCCCGGGGTAACGACAGATATGCCACACATGATTTTCATCGAGCAGGACGGTTCGCGCAGGGAAGTGGACGCGCCGGTCGGGCTTTCCGTGCTCGAGATCGCGCACAAGCACGATATCGATCTCGAAGGCGCCTGCGAAGGCTCTCTCGCCTGCGCGACCTGTCATGTCGTGGTGGACCCGGAATGGGCCGGCAAGCTCTCTGCGCCGACCGATGACGAGGAAGACATGCTCGATCTCGCCTTCGGCCTCGAAAAGACTTCCCGTCTGGGCTGCCAGATCGTTATGACGGAGGCTCTGGACGGTCTCGTCGTCCGTCTGCCCAAGTCATCCTGAGGGCCGAAGCCGCCCCTGGTCATCGCAGGAAAGAGATCTCATGCGTATCCTCGTTGCCATGTCGGGAGGCGTGGACAGCTCCGTAGTGGCCGCCCTTCTGAAACAGGAAGGGCATGAGGTCATCGGGGCGACATTGCAGCTTTACGATCACGGTCAGGCAGTATCGCGGGCGGGATCGTGCTGTGCCGGGCGCGACATACTCGACGCGCGGGCCGTGGCGGACAGGCTCGACATCCCCCATTACGTCATCGATGCGGAAGAACGCTTCCGCAAGAGCGTGATCGACCGCTTTGCCGAAAGCTATGCGCGCGGCGAAACGCCGGTTCCCTGTGTCGCCTGCAATCAGGGCGTCAAGTTCACCGATCTCCTCGGCATGGCACGGGATCTCGATTGCGACGCGATGGCGACCGGACATTACGTCCGTCGCGTCGAAGGGGAGGGACGGAGCGAGTTGCATCGTCCCGCCGATCTCTCCCGCGATCAGTCCTGGTTCCTTTTCGCCACTACGCAGGATCAGCTCGATTACCTGCGTTTTCCGCTCGGCGACATGCCGGACAAGGACGCGGTGCGCGGCCTGGCCGAAACTTTCGGCCTGGCTATCGCTGCAAAGCCCGACAGTCAGGATATCTGTTTCGTTCCGTCGGGCAGCTATGCCGATGTGGTGGAGACGCTTCGACCCGAAACAGGCGGCGAGGGAGAGATCGTCACCGAGGACGGGCGCGTGCTCGGCAGACATGAAGGGATTGCGCGCTACACCGTCGGACAGAGCAAGCGGCTCGGGGATATCCACACGAAGGACGGAAGGCGCCAGATCGTGAAGAGGATCGACGCCACGACCCGCCGTATCGTCGTCGGCCCGCGGGAAGGCGCAGGCCGCACCGAATTCGCCTTGCGGGATATGAACTGGCTGACGGAGCCGGACGCCGCCGGCATGCGCTGCGAGGTCCAGATCAGGGCGCGCGAGGCGTGCCGCGCCGCCTGTGTCTATCCGGTTGCCGGGGGCGCGCGCGTGGTATTAGATGAGCCAGCCATGCCTGCACCCGGTCAGGCCTGTGTCCTGTACCAGGGCAGTCGGGTTCTGGGTGGAGGGTTCATCCTGTCCTGAGGGAGAGTTCCTGTCGTGAATCGTCTCGTCATCGGCACACGCCGTTATTCGTCCTGGTCGTTGCGTGGGTGGCTCGCCGTGAAATGCGCGGGACTGCCGGTCCGGGACGAGGTGATTGCCCTTCGTGGTGGCGGACAGACGAGCGAAATCCACGAGATCTCTCCGAACGGGCTGGTTCCCTTTCTCGAGCATGACGGTGCGCGGGTCTGGGAAAGTCTCGCCATCTGCGAATACTGCGCCGAGCTCGCCCCCGTTCTCTGGCCGGAAGCACGGATCGCCCGCGCCCATGCCCGCAGCATCGCCGGCCAGATGCATGCCGGTTTCGGTGCGCTTCGTCAGGCGCTTCCGATGAATTTCGGGCGTGTGCCGCGCCCTCTCGAAGAAATAACGCAGGCTGTAAGCGCGGATGTCGCGGCCATCGATCGACTCTGGGTGGACACACGCGCGACGTTCGGCGCCGGAGGGGCGTTCCTGTTCGGTACGGATTTCACCTGTGCCGATATCATGTTCGCTCCCGTCGCCTCCCGGTTCACCTCCTATGCAATCGCGCTGTCTGCGGAAGCGGAAGCCTATCGTAACGCTGTCATGACGCATCCCCTGATGCTGGAATGGGCGAACCTTGCCGCTGGGGAACCGGAGTCCTGGCAGCTCGAGCGCTACGAAGCCGTCAGATAGACCAATGCCCCCGGGGAGAGGGCAGGCGCTTTCCGGCCCCGGGGTGGCAGCACCGTTGCATCCGCCCGCGCTGCCGCGACGCTCTCCCGGAAGCGTAATGGAAAATTCATCCAATTTCTGGGATTACTGGATGTCCTGCGAATAGATCGCTTCAGGAAAAGGGCCGGATTGCAAGTGTTTGCCCGGTTTGTGTCCTGAGAACTGGATTTTGCGCGCAGCGATATGAGTATTTTCGTTCGGACGGGCTTGGCGGCGTTGTCTCGCAGCGGTATAAGCCGCGCCAAACCGGCCATACCGTTTTGCTCGGGATACGGGTTTCATGCCTGTCATTTCCGGTTCAGCAGGCGGAGCGGCGGGCCAAGGCGACTTGCATTGAGGACAGACCTGCATGATCACGCTCCCCCCGGATTATCGGCCCTCCGAACATGAAGAGTTCATGAACCCGCTTCAGGTAGAATACTTCCGTCAGAAGCTGCTGCGTTGGCGGACGGATCTGCTCAAGGAGGCCAATCTGACCCTCGCCAGTCTTTCGGAAGGGGGGATCCATGAAGCCGATGTCACGGATCGTGCCAGTGTCGAGACGGATCGCGCGCTGGAACTGCGCACGCGCGACCGGGCACGCAAGCTGATCGGCAAGATCAATCTGGCGCTCCAGCGTGTCGAGAACGGCTCCTACGGATATTGCGAGGAGACCGGAGAGCCGATCGGATTGAAGCGTCTCGAGGCCCGTCCGATCGCGACCATGTCCATCGAGGCGCAGGAGCGCCACGAGCGGATGGAAAAAATCCATCGCGACGACTGAGGGTTTTACGAAAAAAAAGCGCTTTCGGGGCTTGCAGCCTTCGGGCCGAAAAGCTAGGAAGCGCTTCGTTGCTGCTGTAGCTCAGTGGTAGAGCACTCCCTTGGTAAGGGAGAGGTCGCGAGTTCAATCCTCGCTAGCAGCACCATGATTTTCCTGACAATTTGGCCCGGTATTTCTCGCGCTCCCTGAAGGCGGGGCGAAGGCGTTCGGGGACCCGCCCGATATGCTGACGCAGCATGTGCGGCACCGTTTGTCCGGTGCCGCACGGATCGGAAGGCTGCGGGGGGTTAGAGAATACCGCCCGAGATCGGCATCGTCACACCGGTGATGTAGCTCGCATCCTCGCTCAGAAGGAAGGCGACCGTCCCGGGGATTTCCTCGATATCGCCCAGTCGACGCATGGGCACGCCAGCGATCATCTCCTTCTTCACCTGTTCCGGGTCGGTGGAGAAATACTGGGTGTTCGTGCTGGCCTGGAGCTCCGTCTGACGATCCCACATGAAGCCCGGACCCATGAGCGCCGGCGCGATCGCATTGACGCGGATATTATGCGGGGCGAGATCCTTGGAGGCGACCTGCGTCAGCCCGACGACCCCGAATTTCGACGAACCGTATCCGCCCATGTTCGGGGGGCCCTGAAGTCCGGCCATGCTGGCCGTGTTGACGATGCTTCCCGACCGTCGTGCGACCATGCGGCGTGAGACTGCGCGCAGAACATGGAACGCGCCCACGAGATCGATCGACACGACGCGCTGGAAATCCTCGACGGGATAGTCGTGAATGGGCGCGAAGGCACCCTGATATCCGGCATTGTTGAAGAGATAATCGACAGGCCCGATCGCGCTTTCCGCCTTGTCGAGTTCGTTCTCGAGTGCTGCGTAATCGGTGATGTCGCATACGATCGATCCGATCGCCACGTCATCCGTATCGAATGAGGCCGCTGCCTCTTCCAGTTTCGCACGATCCAGGTCCAGCAGGATGACGTTGCTGCCCTCGCGTGCCATCCGTCGGGCGACCGCGAGGCCGATATTGCCTGCCGCGCCCGTAACGAGGGTGGTCTTTCCGGAAAACCGCCTTGTCTCGCTCATGATATTTCCTTTCTTTTTTCGTCTTTGCGGACCCGATTACAGTGTCTTCAGCATGCCTCCATCGACGAAATAGGAGGATCCCACGCTGTAGGACGCCTTGTCAGAACAAAGAAAGACGAAGAAATGAGCAAGTTCCTCAGGTGAGGCGAAACGTTTGATCGGCGCATGCTCGTCCGCCACGGATTGCAGATAGCCTTCCCAGTCGCCGCCGCTTTCCGCCGTGAGCTGTTTCGCGGTCTTGATCCAGTCCGGGGTCAGAACGAGACCCGGATTGACGCAATTGACCCGGATATTGTCGTTGATCAGCTCGGTAGCGAGCGTCTTGGAAAACATCATGAGGGCGGCCTTGGTCACGTTATAGATCGGCTCGTACCACAGAGGCTGCACGGCGCAGATCGACGCATTGTTTATGATGACACCGCCGCCGCGTTTCTTCATGAGCGGTGCCAGACCCCGTGCAAGGCGAACGGCTGCCATGACATGCAGATCCCAGTAGAACTGCCATTTCTCGTCCGGTGCCTCCATGATCGTTTCATTCGAACCGGTGCCGGCATTGTTGATGAGGATATCGACCCCGCCAAACGCCTCCTCCACCTGGCTGACGATCGCGTTGACCCCGTCGGCGGTCGCAACATCGGCGGCGATGGCAAGGCAGCGAACGGAATGATCCGCCTCCAGCTTCGCAGCTGCCGCCTCCAGTCTTTCGCGATCGCGGGCGACGAGAGCGATATGAGCCCCCTCCCGTGCCAGACCTTCCGCAACAGCAAGGCCGATACCCACGCTGCCGCCGGTGATGACCGCAACCTTGTTGCCGAGTCCCATATCCATGTCCGTTTCCTCTCCGTGCGATGATGCCAGCGCCTTTTGCGGCACCTTTCATTCCGGATTGAGACGGGAAAAGAAGCAGCGCGGGAAGAGGGTCCGCCCACACGTTGAGGTGTGGGGCGTACAAAGTGGCGTGAGCAGGCAAGAAGCTGAAAAACAACGTTTTTCCGAAGGTGCGCGCCGTATCCGTGGCCGGTTGTCTCCGGGGGGCATTTAGGGGCAGGATCCGGAACCGGCAGGATGACCGCTCGACGGGCGGGGTTCCAGGCTGCAAGAATGACGACAGGCAGGCTCTGACAGGCAGGCTCTGGGAGAGTCCCGCGCGGGATAAAATCCATGAAGGGAAAAATCCATGAAGCATGAAAGCGTATCGACGACCTGCGGGCGCGTCGCAAAGCAGCTCATTCCGGCTCTGGCGCTTTTCGCTCTGGGCGGATGTGGCGGCGCGTCGCACGCGGCGAAAAAACCGGACATGACCAATCCGGCATCTTCTTATTGCGTGAAGCAGGGTGGGAAGCTCGAGATACGGCGCGGTCCGGGTGGCGAGACGGGATACTGCCATCTCGCTTATGGCCGGGTTGTGGAAGAATGGGTCCTGTATCGTGCGGCTCATCCCGCAACGGACGCGCACTGAGTTCCTCCCGGAACCCGATTGCGGGCCCTGTCCCCGGGAGCGGCCCGCCTTTCGCTCCGGCACTGTCCTGTCGATCATGTGAAGCAATCATGTGGAGCGGGAGGATGAACAGCGCGGGGTTTCAGCCGTTCAGTTCGGATATCTGCCTCTCCGCTGCGGTGCCGCCCGGAATCGGTCCCATACTCCGGACCGGATCCCGCGTCCTTCGCATCCAGAAAAAGGGAAAACAATGCCCGCCGAATTCCTGCCAGATCATCTGCTTTCGACGTCGCAAACGCCGGTCAGGGGTGTCGTGTTCGACATGGACGGCCTTCTTCTCGACAGCGAATCCCTCGCGATGGACGCACTCGTGGCCGCCGGACGCGATCTGGGGGAGGATGTTCCTTTATCCTTCTGCCGGAGGATGATCGGCGTCCCCGCAGATGGATGCCGCGCCCTGGTGCGGGATACCTATGGTGACTCCTTTCCGCTCGAGCGCTTCTTCTCCCTGCAGGAGGAGCATCTGCGTGTCTTCGTCGATACCGGCCGTCTCGTGCTCAAGACGGGCGTTCTTCCTCTGCTCGATCTTCTCGACGAGCGGCATATCCCCCGGGCGATCGCGACCTCGTCCAGTCGCTATCGCACCGATCATCATCTGAAGCTCGTCGGGTTGTTCGACCGGTTCGATGCGATCGTGACCCGTGACGACGTCTCCCGGGGCAAGCCGGATGCCGAGCCCTATCTCACGGCAGCGTCGCGTATCGGAGTGGCCCCGGAGGAATGTCTCGCTCTCGAGGATTCCCGGAGCGGGGCACAGGCCGCACTGAATGCCGGCATCCGGGTGATCGTCATACCGGATCTGATCGCACCCAGCGAGGAGATCCGGGCTCAGGCGCTGGCGATCGTGAAAGATCTGACCGTCGCGCGCGGCTATATCGAGCGCCACACCGCCTGAACCCCGCGAGGGAGGGGCAGGGGAGCGCATATACGGCTGCCCGGATCGGGGGGCGCGCGATCGAGGCCCCCGGCCGGTAGCGAAAACCGGCCTTGTTCGCACAACCCGGGCGCGCGGTTGCACCCGCGCGCGATCATCTAATGCGCCAGACTGCGCAGCAGCGACCCGACATCTTCCTCCGTCAGGCGTCTGAGCATGGTGGCGATGTTTTCGACCTGTCTGTCGTGATCCGGCAGGGGAGGGCCGAAAACGGACTCCATGGCGAGAAAGGCTTCGGCCTGCGCGGCATGGTCGTCGCGGGCCTCGGCACAGAGCTGTCGGAGCGTATCTGCACGCGGGTCGACCAGGGCTATTTCCAGCGCCTCCTGCTCATGGAGGGCAAACCACCGTATCCAGCTCGCAATGAGCAGCGTGGCGCCGGTTACGGCGCGTCCGGCCATCAGGTTCTCGCGCATGGGCTGGATGATCCGGCTGGCCATTTTCGCCGATCCGTTGCGCCCGATCCGTTCGACCTCGTGGACGATACCCGGATTGCGGAACCGGGCCATGAGGTCCCGGGCATAGGCGTCGGTTTCGTTCCCGGGCAGCGCCACACCTGCAGTCTGCTCCTGCCGCATGAACCGCGCCGCAATTGTGCCGAGTGCGGGGTCGGCAGCGGCCTCTGCGATGGTACCGAGCCCTGCAAGGGCGCCGACATAGGCCAGGATCATATGGGTCCCGTTGAGCATCTGGAGCTTCGCACGCTCGAAGACGTCTACATCACTGACGAATTTCGTGCCGGGATGGGCTTCCCAGAATGGCCGCTTCCCTTCGAAATCCTCGATGATCCACTGGAACCAGGGCTCCGCCGAGAGAGGAATGCGATCCTCGAGCCCGCCGAGAAAGCGACGGGCATCCTCCCGGTCGTCGGCACTCGGTATGGGGACGATGCGATCGACCATGGTATTGGGGAAACGCACCGTATCCGCGACCCAGCCGGCCAGGGCATCGTCACCCCGCAGGGCCAGAAAATCCAGTACCGCGCCGCGGAGGGTTTCGCCATTATGCGGAAGATTGTCGCAGCAGAGAATGACCGGCGGCGTTCCGCCCTGCGTCCTGACCCGTGCCAGACCGGCAGCGAGAATACCGATGGCCGTGCGGGGTCGGCTTTGGCCCAGATCCGCGACGATCTCTGTCGCATCCGGATCGAGCGATCCGTCGGCACGCAGATGGTAGCCGCTCGCCGTAACGGTCAGGGTGACGATATGCGTTCCCTCAGCGGCCAGTTCCGCGGCGATATCGGCGGAAGGATCTCCGGCGTGAAGCGCACGCGTGATGGCTCCCATCACCGAAGCGACCGTTCCGGTCGGTTCCCGGGTCAGAAGCGTGTAGAGATTGTCCTGGGCCGAGAGGGACTGCGCCAGATCGGGACGGCGCATGGTGACCGAGGTAATGCCCCAGTCCAGCCCGGCTACGCCCTGCTGGCCGATGGCTGCCTGGGTTGCCGTGACCTGATGGGCCCTGTGGAAGTTTCCGCAACCGAGATGGAGCAGCCCGCTCCGCAGTTTTTCGGGCAGGAAACGCGGGGTATGCACGGTTTCGGGAACAAGCTCGAGCGTTGCGCGTGAAAGTAGCAAAACTGTCCTCCCAGACATAAGGCGGGATTTTCGCCAGACCGGAAGAGGTCCGGACGTCCCGCGTCGCGTGGAGCCACCGATCCGGAAAGCGGTTCACCGATCGGTGCCGGGCATCGGACGCAATGTTGCGCTTTCCCCGATATCGTGCCGAAAATCGTCCCCGGCATCGTTCCGTCGGATCGTATCGGGCGCGATGCCGGCAGAGACGGACCGGACCGGTTGCCTTCGATGAGGGCAGCCGGAAGGACAGACCCGTCGTGATCGGGGCCAGCGCGGCTGGCGCGGACCCGGCTGGGGCAGGTGTGACGTAAGTGGATGTGTTGTGTGGGAAACAACGCGTGTCTGTCTGCCCGGGTCCCGACGATTGCGACATGTGCAGCTCAATTCCCCGTTACCCATACGTCCGGAAACTGTCCGGAGGAGCGAGCCGCGATATGACGAAACCCGTCCGGAATTTCATCTGCATGTTGCGAAACCGGAAGAATTGAGGAGCGATGGATCGAAAGAGCTCTCTGCGCGGCGGATCGTACCGAAGGTCCGGTACGCTCGTTCTCTTCCGCCCGTGTGCTCCCGTCATCGCATGAGACGCCTGACTGCGACCAGTCGGTCGGCGTCTTCGACTATGCCCGTAGTGCCATAAATAGCCCCACCGGCCATTGGTCGGGATGCATAGTAGAACCCGGTATCCGGAATAGTTTCGTAACAACTGTCATGAAATATTCATAAGATCGGAAGAAATCACGAGCTGTACCGTCACAAGGTGTAAAATCGACGCGGTTTCACATCATATCTGTGATCATTGTGGTGATTTTCGATATTTCATCACCGCAATCCTGAGCCCGGCGAAACAGGTCGATCGGACATGTTTTGAAATTTTATCCTTGCATTTCTGCCCTGGATGCCTATGTTTGTGCCATACACACGATTTCGTGATTGCCCAAACCCTGAGTGCCAGTGCGCTTCGTCGCCCGTGTTGCACGCATCGAAAGGACAATGCCATGACCGTCGCTCCTGCAACCGTTCCCGCACCCGCCGCAGCCAAGGATATCCCGGCCGCAATGCGTGTCGATGGCGCGCTCAAGCTCGTGATTTTCGATTGCGACGGCGTGCTGGTGGATGGCGAGCACCTCTCCACTGCCAAGATGGCCGAAGAGGCCCGGAACCACGGCTGGAATCTTTCCAACGAGGAAGCGCACCGCATTTTCACGGGTGGCGAGCTGGTCAAGATCGGCGAGCGTATCGGCCGTGAGACCGGCAAGACCATGCCCGAGAACTGGGATATGATGATGCAGGACCGCATCGTCAAAATGATGGAGACCGAGGCCGAAACCATCGACGGAGCGCATCAGATGCTCGAAGAGGTTCACGCGCTCGGTCTGCCGATCCGGATCGGCTCCAACTCGTCCGGTGCGGAAATGGACGCGAAGTTCTCGAGCACGGGTCTGGACTCGCTGATCGAGGAAGAGCGCATCCATTCGGGGCGCGATCTCGATATGCCCAAGCCGCGTCCTGATCTCTACCTGCACGCGGCCGAGCTGGAAGGCGTCGGACCGGAGCATTGCATCGTGCTGGAAGATTCCGACACGGGCGCAGAAGCCGCCCGGCGCGCCGGCATGGCCTGCGTCCTTCTGCGCGATCTCAGCAAGCCGGCGCCGAGCTGGCCGGGTCTGATCCGGATCGGTCATCTGTCGGAATTCCCGGAGGTGCTCCGTAAGATCCTTGCCGCCCAGTCGGGAGGCAGCAAGCAGGCGGCCTGATCTTCGGCCCATGCGATGGCCGCTCCGGGAGACCGGGGCGGCTTTTTTTGTATCGAGCGCTCCGGCGACGGCAACAGGTGCCTCCGAAAGGCGTTTCCCGGAGGTGACTCCGAGGGAGATGATCATGTCCGGAAAAGAATTCGACAAGGGCGACGATGTTGCCTGGAACACCAGAAACGGCGAGACCGAGGGGCACGTCGTCAAGACGGTGACCAAGCCGATCAGGATCAAGAACAATCAGGTCAAGGCATCGAAAGACGATCCGAAGATCGTCGTCGAAAGTGCCAGGACCGGCGCCAGGGCAGCCCACAAGCCGGAAAGCCTGAAAAAGAAATGAAATCATGGCACAGGAGTGGCCCGGAGACCGTCCGGGCAGGCTCTTCCAGCATTGTCGCCCGCAGGCCCGCCAAGACCCAGGTCCCTGTGCGGAGAAGGTCTCGCCTGCCCGGTCTCTTTCTGCCTCTCATGCTCGCTTTGGGTCTGTCTGCCTCAGCAGGTGAGGCCTTCGCGCAGACCGGGGCCGCATCCTGCGACAATGCCCGGTTCCTGACCGATCAGGCAGGTCTCATGCAGACCGGACCGACCAGAGTCGATTTGCCGGAGCATATTTGCGGCAAGGTGGTTTCGTTCACGCGGCGCGCGCGCAGGACCCATAGCGGCGTGCACGCCTATTTCGTCATAAGCGTTGCCCCCGGTCGGACGATCCGGATCGTATCGGATCTGGACAGGATGAATGCGCCGTCCTGGCCATGGGTGCGGGTCGGCGATCGGGTCGATGTTGTCGGTCGCTATTATTTCGACAGCGCTCGTGCCCAGGGAATCGACTGGACGCATCACGGCACTGGACGCCACTGGTCCATGCCGGGCTATGTCGAGGTGAACGGAACACGTTACGAGTAGGCCGGTCCCGATCGTCAGGAATGTGGTGAGCGCCCGGAGCTGGACGGTCTCGAGCGGCGTAACACGCCCGGACCCGGGTTCCGGCTCGCCTGGCGTTGCCAAGCGCCTGACGCGTCAGGCTCCCGCACTTCCTGTTTCCGGACATGGGAGCAGCGCAGAGCAGCGCGACAGGTGAGCCGTATCAGAGACGCGCGGATTTCAGACAACTTGTAAGAACGCTTCGTATAAAGCGTGGTGATCGGGGCAGATTACCGCGCCCCGATCACGCCCTCCGTCAGCGATGCTGCAATTGCATGCTTTGCGGAGTCATTCCGGTTTCAGTTTTCGCTCGCCGCTTCGGAACGCTCGTCCGAATCCTCCTCCCCCGAGGGAGGCTGGGTGGGCGATGCCTCGAGAAACTCGAAACTCAGAGCATTGTCCTTCAGTCCGATACGCACCGCGCCGCCATTGGCGAGCGACCCGAACAGAAGCTCTTCGGCAAGCGGCTTCTTGATCGTATCCTGAATGACGCGGCCGAGAGGACGCGCGCCATAGTGACGATCGTAACCCCGCTCCGCCAGCCATTCCTTGGCCGCAGAGGTGATCTCGATCGTGACATGACGATCGGCAAGCTGGGCCTCTAGCTGGAGAATGAACTTCTCGACCACGCGCCCCACCGTCTCCGGCGTCAGATTGGCGAAGGGGATGATCGCATCGAGCCGGTTTCGGAACTCGGGCGTGAAGAGCCGCTTGATCGCATCCTCATCCTCGCCCGTGCGGTCCGTCCGACCGAAACCGACAGCCTCCTTGCTCAGATCGGCCGCACCGGCATTGGTCGTCATGATCAGGATCACGTTGCGGAAGTCGATCGTCTTGCCGTTGTGATCCGTGAGACGACCGTGATCCATAACCTGAAGCAGGATGTTGTACAGTTCGGGATGTGCCTTCTCGATTTCGTCGAGGAGCAGAACCGCGTGCGGATGCTGGTCGATGGCATCGGTCAGAAGCCCGCCCTGGTCGAATCCCACATAGCCCGGAGGCGCGCCGATGAGACGCGAGATGGAATGGCGCTCCATGTATTCCGACATGTCGAAGCGGATCAGCTCGATGCCCAGAGACGCGGCGAGCTGCTTGGCCACCTCGGTCTTGCCAACGCCGGTCGGACCCGAGAAGAGATAATTACCGATCGGCTTCTCGGCATCCCGCAATCCGGCGCGTGCAAGCTTGATCGCCGCCGTCAATGCCTCGATGGCCCGATCCTGGCCGAAGACCATGTTCTTGAGGTCGCGGGAAAGCAGGCGCAACGTCTCGCGATCGTCGGTCGAGACCGATTTGGGCGGGATCCGGGCGATCTTGGCCACGATCTCCTCGATATCCTTGAGCGTGACCGTCTTGCGGCGCTTGCTTTCCGGAACGAGCATGCGCGAGGCGCCTGCTTCGTCAATGATATCGATCGCCTTGTCGGGAAGCTTCCGGTCGTGAACGTATTTGGCCGAGAGCTCAACGGCTGCCTTGAGGGCATCATCCGTATAGCGGATCTTGTGATGCTTCTCGTAATTGCCCTTGAGGCCACGAAGGATCCTGATGGTGTCGCTGATCGAAGGCTCGGGCACATCGATCTTCTGGAACCGGCGTACCAGCGCGCGGTCCTTTTCGAAATGCTGGCGATATTCCTTGTAGGTGGTCGAGCCGATGCATCGCAGCGTGCCCGCTGCGAGAGCCGGTTTGAGCAGGTTCGATGCATCCATTGCGCCGCCCGACGTCGCTCCCGCGCCGATCACCGTGTGGATCTCGTCGATGAAGAGAATCCCGCCCGGGGTCTGGTCCAGCTCGGTCACGACCGCCTTGAGGCGTTCCTCGAAATCGCCCCGGTAGCGCGTTCCTGCGAGCAGCGCGCCCATATCGAGGGAGAAGATCGTCGCATCGAGCAGAACCTCAGGCACGTCGCCTTCCACGATGCGCTTGGCGAGCCCCTCGGCAATCGCGGTCTTGCCCACGCCGGGATCGCCGACATAAAGCGGGTTGTTCTTCGTGCGGCGGCACAGGATCTGGATCGTGCGCTCCACCTCGTTGTCCCGACCGATCAGCGGATCGATCTTCCCGTCCTCGGCGCGCTGGTTCAGATTGACGCAATAGGCGGACAGCGCCTCGGGGGGCTTCGGCGTCTTGCCGGGTTTTTCGTCACGCTCGCCGTCCTCCTTGTCCTTGGCGCCCATGGGGGTGCGGCGCGTGGAGCGATCCGGCGCCTTGGCGATGCCATGCGAGATGAAATTGACCGCATCGAGACGGGTCATGTCCTGAAGTTGCAGGAAATAGACGGCATGGCTCTCGCGTTCGGCGAAAAGAGCGACGAGCACATTGGCGCCTGTCACCTCATCGCGACCGGTCGATTGCACATGGATTGCGGCACGCTGGATGACGCGCTGGAAGGCGGCTGTCGGCTTGGGTTCGCTAGGGCGATCGGAGGCGAGTCCGGCCAGATCCTTGTCGAGGAATTCCGTCAGATCGGCGCGAAGCTTCTCGAGATCGATTCCGCAGGCCTTGAAGACCGTCACCGAGTCGGTGTCCTCGGTCAGGGCGAGCAGGAGATGTTCGAGCGTTGCATATTCGTGCCGCCGCTCGCTGGCGAGGGTCAGGGCACGATGGAGCGTCTGTTCGAGCATACGAGACAACATGGGGAACGCTCCTTTGGGTCAGGCGGGAAGAGCCAACAGGAAGGATGTGGGGAGAATCGTCTTTTGTAAAAGGGTTCCTTGCAGTCCTTTTCCGAAAGCTCGGCGAACAGGTGCCGGCGATCAGGCCTTTTCGATCGTACACTGCAACGGGTGCTGGTTCTGGCGGGCCAGATCCATGACCTGGGTCACCTTGCTTTCCGCGATCTCGAAGGTGAATACCCCGCATATGCCGACACCCTTCTGGTGGACGCTCAGCATGATATTGGTGGCTTCTTCACGCGATTTCGAGAAAAATCGCTCGAGTACATGCACCACGAATTCCATGGGCGTGTAATCGTCGTTCAGCATGAGAACCTTGTACATCGACGGGCGGCGGGTTTCGGGCCGCGTCTGGATGACGACACCGATCCCGGGGCCGGTCCCTGAATCGTCACCGTCCCGGCGGGACGGGTCGTTCTCCTCCGACATGCCCCGAACGCATTTTTCCAGGGCGTCTTTCCCCCGGGCGGATATCCCGCGGATCGCCGACACCCGGGCCGCTGCCTGCGTGCACGGCGCGCCCATTGCGCGAAGCTCCCGGGCCATGGCCGGAAAATCGGTTGCGCCGGAGGGGAAGGGGAGGTGTTGCATGTCTGCCATGATATGGGATCGGACGCGGCTTGGGAAAGGTCTAAGAGGCAAAAAGAGCAGATTTCGCGAAACCGCTCCGGTCGACCTTATTTTCCACGCATTTGTTTCAGATCATGATGGACGACACGAAATCCGTCTGACTATGATGGGCAAACGCCAGCGATCCCCGGGGGCACGAGTGACCTACTGCACGCAGTCCGCAACCATGACCGGCCTTCCTACGGCTCAGAAAGCGCGAAGGCGGTGCAAGGGCGCGGGCCGTCTGAACATCCTGCTCGGTTTCGGCTTCGCGCTCGGGGCGATCGCCATGCCGAGGGTGGCCCAGGCGCAGTATCGCGGACATGTCAGCAGCTTCGTCGTGGACGTCAATAGCGGTGCGGTCCTTTCCCAGGTGGATGCGGATCTCCAGCGCTATCCGGCATCGCTCACCAAGCTGATGACCCTTTACGTCGCATTCAAGGCGCTGCGTGCCGGGCAGATAACGCTCGACACCCCCGTGCCGGTTTCCATTCATGCCTCGACGCAATCGCCGTCGAAGCTCGGCCTCGTGCCGGGGAGCAGTTTCGTCGTCCGTCAGGCAATTCTCGGCCTGGTGACCAAATCCGCCAATGACGCAGCCTGTGCGCTCGGGGAACTGCTCGGTGGGGGGGACGAGACGCGTTTCGCCAATATCATGACGCAGCAGGCGCGCGCGCTCGGTATGCCCAATACGACATTCCGCAATGCGTCCGGTCTGCCGGATCCGGATCAGGTCACGACGGCCCGGGATCTGGCCGTCCTGTCCCAGCGGCTCATTCACGACTTCCCCGAATATTATCATTACTTCTCCGAAACGAGCTTCCGCTTTCACGGGCGTCTGATTCCCAATCACAACCCGATGCTGAAGACCTATGCCGGGGCAGACGGGATGAAGACGGGCTATACCGATCTGGCAGGCCATAACCTGGTCGCCTCGGCGGTGCGCAGCAACGTACGCATCGTCGGTGTCGTGCTCGGTGCGCGATCCAATCCCCAGCGCAACAAGATCATGACGTCTCTGCTCGATAGCGGCTTTTCCGCCGAGGGCGTCGCGCCCGTCGCGCCCTTGCATCCCCCGGTCGTGCTCGCACGCAATGCAGCGCGCCACCGTCATCACGCCGCAAAGAGCCATGGCAGCTCCGTGGTGGAGGTGGCGGAAGCTCCGAGCGGATCGCGCCGCTACAAGCCCGTGCATCACGGCAAGGCGCATCACAGCGTGAGCTCGGCCAAGGTGCGGATGGCGACGTCGCGTCACGTCGTTTCCACGAAGAAACATCACCGTCACCAGAAGGGCTGATCCGTCAAGGAGTAATCCGTTTTCCCGGGCCGGTTTTCTCCGGGTCGGTATCTTGGGGCAGGCGGCGTCCCTTTTTCGAAAACCTGCATTCCGGCCTTGCTCCCCGGCGGCAGGCGGCGCATTTTCCCGTGATCAGGGAACGAAACGGAGCGTCGCTCCGGTTACGAGGAAATTGGAGCGAGCAATGGACAGCGTCGCGAACGCGCGGGGTATCCCGCTTTACACGGAAGAGGATTTCGTCGGCCTCAGAAAGGCGGGTCAGCTCGCGGCTGCGACGCTCGACATGATCACGCCCCATGTCGTCCCTGGCGTGACGACCGACGCGCTCAACACGCTGATTCACGCGTTCACGCTCGATCATGGCGCAGTGCCTGCCCCTTTGAATTACAGGGGTTTTCCCAAATCCTGCTGTATCTCGATCAACCATGTCGTCTGTCACGGTATTCCCGGCGAGAGACGTCTGATGGAGGGAGATGCCGTCAATATCGACGTCACATCGATCCTTGACGGATGGTACGGGGATACCTCGCGCATGTATCTGGTGGGGCAGGCGTCGCGCAAGGCGGAGAAGCTCGTCGAGGCCACCTACAAATCCCTCATGCTCGGTATCGCGGAGGTGGCGCCCGGCAAGACTCTCGGAGATATCGGTCATGCGATCCAGAGTTATGCCGAGGGGCAGCGTCTTTCCGTCGTGCGCGATTTCTGCGGCCACGGGATCGGTCGTGCATTTCATACCGAGCCCAGCGTGCTGCATTACGGCAAGCCCGGCAAAGGGCTCGTCCTGCGTGAGGGAATGGTCTTCACGATCGAGCCCATGCTGAATCTCGGTCGTCCCGACGTCAAGATTCTCGAGGACGGATGGACAGCGGTCACGCGCGATCGGTCCCTCTCCGCACAGTTCGAGCACATGCTCGCCGTGACGAAGGACGGATGCGAGATCTTCACCCATTCTCCCGCCGGATACACCAGGCCGCCCTATATCGCCGGCTGAGGGCGCCCGAAACGCGCTTTTGCAGGACCGGCACGTCCGGATCGAGATCGAAGGAAAGACCGTCTTGACGCGAATACGCAGACGAACCGCCATTCTCTCCCTCCTGACGGGCACGCTCCTGTCTCCCGGCGCAGGGTTTGCTGCATCATCGCAGGATGCGGGTCCTGCCGGGCTGGCTTCCGATCCGCTGGCATACGGTACCGTCAATCCTGCCCTCAAACCGCTCGAACCGGCTTTCGGCGAGAGGGGCATGGTCGTCTCGGCCCAGCATCTCGCTTCGGAGGCGGGGCGTCAGATCCTCGCCGCGGGCGGCAATGCGGCCGATGCGGCTGTGGCCGTGGGTTATGCGCTCGCGGTGGTCTATCCCGCTGCGGGGAATCTCGGTGGCGGCGGCTTCATGACGCTGCGTCTGCCGGACGGAAAGACCCGCTTCGTCGATTTCCGCGAGCATGCGCCGGGGGCTTCGACCCCGACCATGTATCAGGATGCGCAGGGGCGGGTGGATCAGGACGCTTCGGTCAGCGGCTGGCGCGCCGTGGGTATCCCCGGTACCGTGGCCGGTCTCGAGGATATCCGGCGTCATTGGGGACGGATGAGCCGCGCGCAGGTGATGGCACCGGCGATCGCGCTGGCCGAGCGGGGATTTGTGCTCGATGCAGGAGACGTCGCCCTCCTGCGGACGAGCACCGAGGTCTTCCGCAAGGATCCGGAGGCGCGGCGTATCTTCCTTCATGCCGATGGCTCGCCGCTCGATGTGGGAGACCGCCTGGTCCAGAAAGACCTTGCGCATTCGTTGCGGGCGATCGCAGCCGGGGGGGCGGATGCCTTCTACAAGGGCGAAATCGCCCGACGCATCGTACAAAGCAGCCGCAAGGGCGGCGGGATCCTGAGGCTTGCGGATTTCGCGGGCTATCGTCCCCGGGAGCTGCCGACCTTGCGCTGCTCGTACAGGGGCTATGTCGTCGATACGGCCCCACCGCCGAGCGGGGGCGGCGTCGCGCTGTGCGAGATGCTCGATATCCTCTCGGGATACGATCTCGGAAAACTCGGGCTGCGGAGCACCGAAGGCGTCCAGCGTCAGGTCGAGGCCATGCGTCATGCCTATTCGGATCGTCGCGATCTGGGCGATCCGGCCTTTGTTAAAAACCCGATCACGCATCTTCTCGATCCGGCCTATGCCGCCCGGATACGCGAGGGAATACCCGCTCATCATGCGCTCGATTCCGCGACGCTGCGTGCGGGAGTGGCTCTTCCCGTCGGGACGGGCGAGACGCAAGCTCCCTCGCGGGAGAAGCATGAAACGACGCAGTTCTCCGTCGCCGATCGTTCAGGCTTTGCCGTTTCTGCGACCTACACGCTCAATGGCTGGTTCGGCGCGGGGGTCATCGGTTCCTCCACCGGCTTTTTCCTGAATGACGAGATGGACGATTTCTCGGCCAAACCCGGCAGTCCGAACATGTTCGGGATCGTCGGATCCAGAGCCAACGCGATCGCTCCGGGAAAGACACCGCTCTCCTCCATGGCGCCGACAGTGGTCTCGCATGACGGCAAACCGTTCATGGTCATCGGAAGCCCGGGCGGGTCGCGCATCCCGACCATCATCCTGTCTGTCGTGCTCGGTGTGATCGACGGGGGGCTCGATATCCAGCAGGCGATCGACCTTCCCCGTATCCATGAGCAGTGGCAGCCGAGCGCGATCGAACTCGAGCCGCGCGCCCTGACGCCCGATGTCATGCAGCAGCTCCAGATCGAGGGATATGCCCTGTCGCCGCACAAGCCCTGGGGAATCGCCGAGGGTATCCTCTTCGGTCGTCCGTCCGCGCATGCGCCGGAGACGGGCGGCCTCTATGGAGGGTGGGACCGCCGTCACGAAGGGGGCGCCGCTATCGGCTTCTGATATCCGGCGGGTCCGGGGTTCGGCGGATCCCGGATACCGCGGATCCCGGATTTGGGCGATTTCGCAAAAAAGAGTGTCGGCCCCCTTGCGCGGGGAGGTCCGAATGGTGTTAACCCTGCACCGGGAGGTCGGCCTTGGACGGGCGCCTTGCGAACCCGGTCAGGTCCGGAAGGAAGCAGCCGCAGTGAGTTTTGTTCGGGTCATGTGTTCGGCCTCCCACCCTCCCGAATCGACGATATGTCCGGTGGATGCATGACGTCCCCGATGGCACCTGACGAGAGCGGCGATCTGCCTCTGCCTCCCGATGAGGGGGGCGGTTTCTTCGGAGCCGGGCCGGAAGCCGGCGCAGCGGGCGATACGCCCGTCGATACCGTTGCACCCCGTGGCAGCCCCTATCGCGTCCTTGCCCGCAAATACAGACCCCTGAATTTCGACGATCTGATCGGCCAGGATGCGACAATCCGCATCCTTCGCCGGGCCTTCCAGCTCGGGCGGGTCGCGCATGCCTTCATGCTGACCGGGGTACGCGGCGTCGGCAAGACCACGACGGCCCGGATCATCGCGCGTGCGCTCAATTGCATCGGCGCGGATGGCAAGGGCGGGCCGACGGCCGATCCCTGCGGAGTCTGTGCGAATTGCACGGCCATACTGGCCGATCGTCATCCCGACGTGCTCGAGATGGATGCCGCCTCACGCACCGGTGTGGACGATATACGCGAGATCATCGAGGCCACGCGTTTCCGCCCCATGCAGGCACGCATGAAGGTCTTCATCATCGATGAAGTCCATATGCTTTCCCGCAATGCGTTCAACGCCCTTCTGAAGACGCTCGAGGAGCCGCCCGAGCAGGTCACGTTCATCTTTGCCACGACGGAGCTGCGCAAGGTTCCCGTCACCGTGCTGTCGCGTTGTCAGAGATTCGATATGCGTCGCGTGTCCCAGGACATCCTGATGCAGCATTTCGCGGCCATCGCGCGCAAGGAATCGGTGGCGTTCTCGGAGGATGCGCTCTCGCTCATCGCGCGCGCGGCCGACGGCTCGGTCCGGGATGGTCTCTCCCTTCTCGACCAGGCGATCGCCCAGGGGGAAGGCGAGGGAGATGGCGGGGGCGATGTCGGGAGTGCACGCGATTCGGACCCGGCTCAGGGTGGAACGCAGGGACACCGGATCGAGGCCGCCATGGTCAGCGACATGCTGGGCCTGGCCGATCGGCAGCTCGTATTCGACCTGTTCGAGGCGCTCATGCAAGGGGCGGCGGAACAGGCTCTGACCCTGACCGGACAGGCCTACGCTCAGGGCGCGGATCTGGGACTCCTCCTGACCGATCTTCTCGATCTGGTTCACACGATATCGCGCCTCAAGGCCATACCGGCGCTGCGCACGAGTCGGGATCTGCCTGAGGCCGAGCGCGACCGGGGGGCTTCGCTTGCGGATCGTCTGCCGAATGCGGAACTCGGCCGCGCCTGGCAGATCCTGCTCAAGGGGGTTCAGGAGGTCGAGCAGGCGCCCGATCGCAGGGCCGCCGCCGAGATGGTCCTTATCCGGCTTTGCTATGCAAGCTCCCTGCCTACGCCGGAACGGGCGGCGCGTCTTGTCATGCAGCTGTCGTCCGGCGAATCGTCGGGGAGCGAACGACCGGGCGGGGAAACCTCCATGCCCGGAGGTTCCGTAGGCTCCGGCTCTGGAAACGTCCCTTCCGGAAACGCCCCCTCTGGAAATGATCGTGCCGGTGATCCGTATTCCGGGGCAGGGCGGTCCGGCCCCGCTTCGCCCGGAGACGGCTCTCCCCATGCGGGGCAGGACGGTTCCGGTCCCGTGGGGCGCGGCATCGGAGGCGGATATCCGGGTGGAGCAGGCCCCGGCGAGGGCACGCGCGCATCGCTCAGGCTCGTCGCCAATGGCGGGGTCGTCTGCGCGGAGGAGGCGTCTCCTGCCCTCGACCGCTCACCCGAACCGTATCTTCCGGATGCGCAGCCCCGGCCCGAATCCGGGCGGGAGAGGGACGATCCGGCGCCTCTGCGTTCATGGCGCGAAATGGTCGCATTCGTTGCCCGCATGGCCGAGCCGATGCTTCATGGTCTGCTGCGGCACTCGGCCCATCTCGTCCGGTTCGACCCGCCTCAGGTCGTCTTGCGCCTTGCGCGCGGCACGCCGCTGCGCACCGAGGCGCGTCTTCAGGCCCTGCTCGAGCGCATCTATCCGGGTCAGTGGCGCGTCGTGCTCTCGCAGGAGGAAGGCGAGCCGACCCTCGATGAGCAGGGGGCGGAGATCGTCGCATTGCGGCGGGAGGAGCTTCACGCCCATCCCTTGCTGAAAGCCATTCTCGAGGTCTTTCCCGATGCACGGGTCGGCGAGCCGAAGGATCTCTCGCTCGACGAATACGGTCTGCCACCGGAAGATCTCGAGGATCTTGCGAGCTGGTCGGCAGAGCCTTCCGTTCCGGATCTGGACTTTGCCCCGCTCGATGCCGATCTGATGGAAGACGGGGACTGGCACGATCTCGACGGGGCCTTCTGACGCCTTCCTTCGGGGCGGAGGCTTTTCCGCAGGATGTCGGCAGACGTCGCGAACCGGACGGCCGGATTCAGGGCGCCGAATTCAGGGCACCGGATGCAGGGTGCCGGAGGTTTCGGGCGTCGCGGGTTTGGGCTACAGCCAGTTCCAGCACAGCAAAGGATCTTGAACAGATGAAAAATCTCGCCGGACTGATGAAACAGGCCTCGCAGATGCAATCCCGCATGGAGGAAGTCCAGAACACGCTGAACGCGATGACCGTGGAAGGCGCCGCCGGTGCCGGTCTCGTCACGGTCACTCTGAGCGGCAAGGGCGACATGAAAAAGCTGCATATCGATCCGAAGCTGGTCGATCCCAACGAGGTCGAGATGCTGCAGGATCTCGTCATCGCGGCCTTTGCCGATGCCCGGACCAAGGTCGAGGCGGCGAATGCGGAGGAGATGCGCAAGGTGACGGGCGGGATCGATCTGCCCGCCGGTCTGAAATTCCCGTTCTGAGCCTTGTCGCCCCTGTCGGGCGGCGGAGAGCGGTCATCCCTGCAATGCACGAAGGAGGGCAATGATGGGTGGTGGTGATGTCGAGCGGCTGATCCAGCTTCTCTCGCGGCTGCCGGGCCTCGGGCCACGCTCGGCGCGTCGTGCGGCTCTGACCCTGCTCCGGTCGCCCCAGACCCGTCTGCTCCCTCTCGCGCAGGCCATGGAGGCGGCTGCGAAATCGGTGCGGACCTGTCATGTCTGCGGAACGCTGGATAGCAGCGATCCATGCAGCATCTGCGCCGATCCGGCCCGGGACAGGGGATTGATCTGCGTGGTCGAGACGGTCGGTGACCTCTGGGCGCTGGAGCGGTCCCGGCTGCATCCCGGTACCTATCAGGTTCTGGGCGGGGTTCTGTCGGCCTTGTCCGGGACGGGGCCGGACGATCTCAATACCCGCTCTCTCATGGAGCGCGTCGCTTCGGGAGGCGTCCGGGAGGTGATCCTGGCACTCGGTGCGACCGTCGAGGGCGCGACCACGGCCCACTGGCTTCAGGACCGTCTTGCCGATAGCGGTGTCACCGTCACCCGTGTCGGTCATGGTGTGCCCATCGGGGGGGCGCTCGATGTGCTCGATGACGGGACGCTCGCAGCGGCGCTTTCGGCCCGGCGGCCGGCATGACAGGGACCGGGGACCCCCGAACCGGCGGTCGGGGCTCTGCGTCTATGCCCTGTATGGCCATGCCCCGTGTGGCCCTCGTCACCGGCGGGGCTCGCCGGATCGGTCGGGCGCTCGTGGAGGCGCTGGCCGCTGAAGGGTTTTCGATCGCATTGCATTGCCGGAGCGCCCCGGATGAGGCGCAGGCCCTGCTCGACACGCTCGACGTGCCGGGTTGCGTGCTCGAGGCCGATCTCGCGCAGGAGGATGAGACCGCAAGGCTGGTCGGACGTGCGACCGAGGCGCTCGGCCCTGTCGGCGTTCTGGTCAATAATGCGTCGGTGTTCGAACGTGACGAGTGGGATACGGTCACCCGATCCTCATGGGATCGTCATATGGAGGTCGATCTGCGCGCGCCTTTCGTGCTGATCCAGGAGTTCGCCCGCCTCCTCCCGGAGGGAGCCGAGGGCATGGTGCTCAACCTGCTCGACCAGCGAGTCTGGAATCTCACGCCGCATTTCACGAGCTACACCCTCGCCAAGGCCGGGTTATGGACCCTGACCCAGACGATGGCAGGTGCGCTTGCGCCCAGAATCCGGGTCAATGCCATCGGCCCGGGGCCAGTCCTGCCCGCGAAGGGGCAAAGCCTCGCGCATTTCGAGGCGATGTGTGCAAGATCGCCTTTGCAAAGGGGCGCGGACCTGCAGGAGATCGTGACGGCCTGCCTCGCCTTCCTCGCGATGCCGTCAGTGACCGGACAGATGCTGGCGCTCGACGGCGGCCAGCATCTGCAATGGCGGGCCTAGATCGTGAGACGGAAACCGGAATGGATACAACGATGAGCTTCGAGTCCCGCCTCGCAAACGGAATGCGCACCCTGTGTCATGTGTCGCGCGTCAGGACCTGTCACGGGACCCTGCTGAGCCTCGACGTGGCAGGGCGAGAGCTGTCGCATCGCGAGGGGCCGGAATCCTCCGGGGAGACACTGGCATTCCGTTTCGGAAACAGGACCGATCTCGCTCTGCTCGTCAGGACCGATCGTCCCTGGCCCGATATGCCGGCTGCGTTCGGTCGTGCGGGATGGGTGCCCGGCCTTCGTCCTCTCTCGATCGTCGCGCTGGATCATGAGGCCGTCGCGTTCAAACCCTGGGGCTCGGCATGTTTTCTCTCGGCCGAGCACAATACGGGGCGCGTGCCGGAAAACCGGACCGCGATTTCCGACTGGGAGCGTTTCCATTTCGAACCGGTTCAGGACTTCCCGACGGTGGAGATGCGCGACTTCGCTGCGCTTTGCGCGGAGCTGTGCCAGAGCCTGGGCGATCCCCGGGGCCTGCTTGCGGTTCTGCTGCGGTTTCCTCCCTCGTTCCAGCCCCTCATGCTCGCGCTCGTGCTCGAGCTCGTGGATGAGCGGGTACGTTCGTCGTTCGTTTCCCTCTTCACGCGCCGTGACGGCGCGGGGCAGGATTCGGTCGGTGGGGCGTGCAGGAGGCTGCTGGACGCCCTTCCTCATGGAGACTGGGTTGCCGAAGCGCTCTCGGCGCTGGGAGAATGGGAAGAAACCCGCGAGACCCGCTCGATCCAGCGCGCCGATGCGCGTTTCGACTTCTTCGGCTTTCACGAGAACGGTCTTGCGGAGAGTCCCTATATGCAGGGCGGGCGACTCGTCAGCGAAGCGCGCCGTCGCCCCGAGCCCCGTCATGCGCTCGCCCTGCTCGCCACGGCGCGGGACGAAGGCCTCTATCTGCTCGAGTGGATCGCCCATCACCGGCGTATCGGTGTCGAGCAGTTCTTCATCTACACCAACGATCTGACGGACGGTTCCGACCATCTCCTGCGTCTTCTGGCCGAGGCCGGCGAGATCGTCTGGATCGACAATACCGGAGCCTCGCCCGCCAGAATCAACATGCAGGACAAGGCCTATAACCATGCATTGAACATGGTGCCGGAATTGCTGGATTATCGCTGGTGTCTCGTGGTCGATCTCGACGAGGTCGTTCTGCCGTCGGAACATAGCGACCATATGCTCCCTCCGCTCGTCGCGGCGCGCGAGCGCGAAGGGGCGGAGGCGCTGGCCATTTCATGGCGCGTCATGACGCCGAACGGGCATATCGAATGGCAGCCCGGCCTCTCGGCGGAGCGATTCGTCCAGACGGAACATCACCCCCTGATCAAGAGCGTCTTTCGTACGGACCGGTTTACCGGGGCCGCCGCACATCACCCGACCTCACGCGAGCGGCGCGTCGTTCCGTTCATGACGATCGACGGGGAGCAGCACAGGACCGGGGATCTGACGGATCACGATATCAATTTCATCGCCCAGCCGACCGTCAACGCCATGGTCTGCCATTATCATGTCCGCTCTCTGGAAGAATATGTCTGGAAGTTCGCCCGGGGTGAGAACGACTGCAACGGCGTTCTGACGCAAAAGCATTTCCGCTACAACAATCCCGGCATATTCGCCCTGTTTACGGAACGCTTCTCCCTGGGTGGCACCCAGCCCGCCGCCGTTCTGGCCGGGGATATACAGCGCGAGATCCGCCGGCTCCGCTCTATCCCCGGTGTCGATGCAGCCGTCGAGGAGATCGAGACGCGGTTTCGCGCGCAGTCCGCCGCCTATGTAGAGCAGAGCGACCAGCTCGTTCAGGCGGATGATCGTATCGCGCCTGCCGTGCGTGCCCGCTGGTCCGAACTCGTCTCGCTCTGGCGCGAGCGGCGGCGTTCGTCCCTCTAGACGGGCGGGGTTATCGCTCCGTCCGGGATTCTGGCGGGGATTCCGGTGAGGATTCCGGCAGGGATCGCGTCGTGCAAGAGGTCTGCGCGCGAGACGGCAATGCAGCGGCGTCGGGGCTGAAGCCGGAGCAGGCGCCCGCGCCCGTGCCCGTGCCCGGGTGGGAGTCGGCGGGATGAGCGTTGCGGGGGCGAGCGAGTGCCGCGAAGCCCGAGGCGAGATAGGTCTCCTGAACGAGTGCGATCGGCAGGTCGTCCGAACCACGCAGGAGAAGGGCCGTATTGCGAAGGAGGACCGCCTCAGGCAGGGCGTTCGTGGCGCTCGTCAGGGGGACCCGCCGAAAACCGAGTGCGGCCACGGCCCGACCGAAAGGGATTTCGGTCGTGTCCAGAGACCTGTTCATGGCCGGGGTCAGGCGGGACGGAACATACCAGTTCCACGCATCCGAGAGCGCGATATTGCCGCAGCGCAGGCTGACATGTCTCAGGGCGATCGGCTCATCGCTGCCAATGGCGAGGTTTTTGCGCAGATCGTCAGGTGGCGCACCGTTTCCGGTCGGGAGCGATACGGCGCGTATGCGAAGCCCCGGAGCCGCATGACGACAATAGTCCTGCAGAACCGCTGTGGCGCTGTCGCGGGTCGCGAGCGCATGGCCGAGATGCGCGGCCGTTTCGGCCATCGAAGGGAAGGGCGTCATGGTCAAAAGAAAAAAGCCGGTCAGACCGGCTTTTCCTGAAAACATCAGTTTTCGTTGTCGTCGTTATCGGTGGTGACTTCGATCTCCGATCCGAGATCGTCGTCATCGTCGTCCAGATCCGAGGCGTCTTCCATGACGTCCTCATCGGCATCGTCGTCGGAATCCAGATCGACGTCGATGTCTTCCTCGTCGCTCTTGGGCTCGTTCTTGGTCTGGTCGGGGGGCACGTCGCCACCGCGCTTGGGCAGGGGCAGATCGCTGGGCTGCTCTGCACCGCATTTGGGACAAATCGCGGGAGCGCGATTCAGGTCGTAGAAACGCGCGCCACAGGAGACGCAGACGCGCTTCAGACCGAGTTCTGGTTTTGCCATGATGACTACCTGTCGATCCTGAACCGGTTGAAAGGAAGGAGAACGGCTCGCGCCGCGAAGCACGGGGCCATGCCAGCTTGTGCCGGGGATGTCAAATGCAACATCCCGCTTCCGTGATAAAAGCGGCGCAAACCCGCCATCGGGCGATTGACAGTTCGATCGCTGCATCGGAATGAACGCTATCATGCAGAACCACTCTTCCAGCCCCGTTCTCCCCCTGACCGTGTCGCGCAACCCGGCCCCGCTCGCGGGCACGATTCGTGTCCCGGGAGACAAATCCATCAGTCACCGGGCGCTGATGCTGGCCTCCCTTGCCGAGGGGCGTACCGTCGTCACGGGATTGCTGGAGGGGGAAGATGTCCTGCGCACGGCCGATGCGATGCGGGCGCTCGGCGCGAGGATCGCACGCGAGGGCGATCGCTGGGTGATCGACGGGAGCGGGGTCGGTGCCCTGCAGGAGCCGGAAGACGTGCTCGATATGGGCAATTCCGGCACTGCCGCGCGGCTGCTCTCGGGTATTCTCTCCAGCCATGCCATCACGAGTTTCATGACAGGCGACGCCAGTCTGCGCAGCCGGCCGATGCGGCGGGTGACGCAGCCGCTTTCGGGGAACGGCTCCTGCTTTGCGACCCGCAAGGGAGAGAAACTCCCCATGGCGATCATCGGGACCGGTGAGGCCGCTCCGCTGACCTATTGTCTCCCGGTGGCATCCGCCCAGGTCAAGTCCGCCATCCTTCTGGCGGGGCTGAACGCCAGAGGCAGAACGCGGGTCGAGGAGCCGGTCGCCACACGCGACCATACGGAAAACATGCTGCGTCATTTCGGTGTGCCGGTCGAGGTCGGTCGCACCGATACGGGCGGGCGGGTGATCACCCTGACCGGGCCTGCGAAACTGACCGCGCGCGATGTGGTTGTCCCGGCCGACCCGTCTTCGGCGGCGTTTCCCATCGTGGCCGCGTCTCTGGTTCCGGGATCGGAAATCCGTCTGCCCGGTGTCGGACTCAATCCGCTCCGGACAGGCCTTTTCCAGACCCTGAGGGAGATGGGCGCGGTGCTCGATATCGAGAATGCGCGCATAGAGGGGGGAGAGCCTGTCGGCGATATCGTCGTGCGCAGTGCCGCCCTGCATGGCGTGGATGTTCCGGCCGACCGGGCGCCCTCCATGATCGACGAATATCCGGTGCTCGCCGTCGCCTGCGCCTTTGCCAGCGGTGTTTCGCGCCTGCGGGGACTCGATGAGCTGCGCGTGAAGGAGAGCGACCGTCTCGCCGCCACCGTGGCCCTGCTTCGCGTCAATGGTGCCGTAGTGCGCGTCGAGGGAGACGACATGATCATCGAGGGCAGAGGTGGGCCGTCCGGTCTCGGCGGGGGGCTCGTCGAAACGAAGATGGATCATCGGCTCGCCATGAGCGCGATCGTGTTCGGTCTGGCGGCGGAGAGCCCTGTCCGGGTGGACGATACGGGTTTCATCAATACCAGTTTTCCCGGTTTTGTCGGTCTCATGGCCGGGATCGGAGCCGAGCTCTGATGCGCCTTATCATTGCCGTCGACGGGCCTGCCGCTGCGGGCAAGGGAACGCTTGCCAAATCGCTCGCCGCCGCTCTCCGCCTGCCTCATCTCGATACCGGGCTTCTCTATCGGGCCGTTGCGCGTCAGATGATCCTTGCCGGTCTCGATCCTGCGCAGGATGCCGGAGAGACAATCGCCCAGCGCCTTCAGCCCGACGATCTGACCCGCAGCGACCTGCGTGTTCCCGAAATCGATCGCGGGGCGAGCGCGGTTGCGACCCAGCCCGCCGTGCGGGCGGCGCTTCTCCGCCGTCAGCGCGATTTCGCGACGGCGAGCGGCGCGGTGATCGACGGACGCGATATCGGGACCGTGGTCTTTCCGGACGCGGATCTGAAGCTCTTCGTGACCGCGAGCGCACCGGTGCGCGCCCTGCGCCGCTTCCAGCAATTGCATGGCGATGCGCCCCCCGACCGGGACGCCCTCGCACGGCTCACCGAGGAGATCGAAACGCGCGACCGCAAGGACGCGGAGCGACCGGTTTCCCCGCTCCGGCGTGCGGAGGATGCGCTTCTGGTCGAGACGGATCATCTCGATGCCGGGGCCGTGCTCGATCATGTACTCGGCCTCGTGAGGGCACGGTTTCCGTCCTGAAGCCAGCTTTATTGCCCGGAAGGCATCGGACTCCCAAGGTTTTGGTTGACATCGGCCCCTTTGCGGGTGTCTGACGATCACCAGCGCATCGCCGCCTGCGCTTGCCTGCCCCTCATCGATGCAGGCAGGTTTCCTTTCCGGCTCATGGGCGGCCGACGATCACGAGCAAGACGTCTGCAATTCCGGCGGGCGCAGACAATGGCCCGATCTTCAGGATCGGCCCAGGATTACGAAAACACATGGCTTCAGCCACCAATACCGTCGAAGACTTCGCTGCTCTTCTTGACGAAACCCTCGGCCAGGACACGGGCTTTGACGGCTCCGTCGTCACCGGTCGCGTCATTCGCCTGACGGATGAATTCGCGATCGTCGATGTCGGCCTCAAGAGCGAAGGTCGCGTTTCGCTCAAGGAATTCGGACCTCCGGGCACTGCGCCCGACGTGCGTCCGGGCGATGTGATCGAGCTTTATGTCGAGCGCTACGAAGACCGTGACGGCTCCATCGTGCTGTCGCGCGAGAAGGCACGTCGCGAAGAGGCATGGACCTCGCTCGAGCGCGCTTTCGCCAACAACCAGCGCGTCAACGGCACGATCTACGGTCGCGTCAAGGGCGGCTTCACGGTCGATCTGGGCGGCGCCATGGCGTTCCTTCCGGGCAGCCAGGTCGATATCCGCCCCGTGCGCGATGTCGCTCCGCTCATGGGCCAGCCCCAGCCTTTCCAGATCCTCAAGATGGATCGCGCCCGTGGCAATATCGTTGTCTCGCGTCGCGCCGTTCTTGAAGAGACCCGTGCAGAGCAGCGTTCCGAGCTGATCCAGGGCCTGAAGGAAGGCATGATCCTCGACGGCGTGGTCAAGAACATCACCGATTACGGTGCATTCGTCGATCTCGGTGGCGTCGATGGCCTCCTGCATGTCACCGACATCGCCTGGAAGCGCATCAACCATCCGTCCGAAGCCCTGCAGATCGGCATGCCGGTTCGCGTTCAGGTCATCCGCTTCAACTCCGACACGCAGCGTATCTCGCTGGGCATGAAGCAGCTCGAGGCCGATCCCTGGGAGAACGTGGCGATCAAGTATCCGCCGGGCGCGCGTTACACGGGTCGTGTCACGAACATCACCGATTACGGTGCGTTCGTCGAGCTCGAGCCGGGTGTCGAAGGCCTCGTGCACGTTTCCGAGATGTCCTGGACGAAGAAGAACGTCCATCCGGGCAAGCTCGTCGCGACCTCGCAGGAAGTCGACGTCATGGTGCTCGATGTGGACAGCGCCAAGCGTCGTATCTCGCTCGGCCTGAAGCAGGTCCAGCGCAACCCGTGGGAGCAGTTCGCCGAAGAGCACAAGGTCGGTTCGACCATCGAAGGCGAAATCCGCAACATCACCGAATTCGGTCTGTTCGTGGGTCTCTCTGCCGATATCGACGGAATGGTTCACATGTCCGACCTCTCCTGGGACGAAGCCGGCGAAGCCGCCATGGCCAAGTACGAGAAGGGTCAGGTCGTTCAGGCCAAGGTGCTCGACGTCGATGCCGAGAAGGAGCGTATCTCTCTCGGTATCAAGCAGCTGCATGAAGACCCTGCTGCCGACACGCTGTCGCGCGTCCACAAGGGCGATATCGTCACCTGCGTCGTGACCTCGGTCCAGACCAACGGTATCGAAGTGAAGGTGGACGACGTCCTGACCGGCTTCATCCGTCGTGCAGAGCTGGCGCGTGACAAGGCCGAGCAGCGCCCCGAGCGCTTCGCGGTCGGCGAGAAGGTGGATGCGAAGGTCGTTTCCGTCGATCGCGCCTCGCGCAAGCTGGCCCTGACCATCCGCGGCCGTGAGGTCGAGGAAGACAAGGCCGCCATCAACGAGTACGGCTCGTCCGATAGCGGTGCCTCGCTGGGTGACATTCTGGGTGCGGCAATCCGTCGTCGCAACACGGAAGCCTGATCGCGCCTCAGCGTTCAGAAACATTATGAAAGGGCTGCTTCGGCAGCCCTTTTATTTTTTCTTGTACAACAGACACCGAACATAATCCGAAATCCGGACACGAAGACTTTTGCGGGCACTGTCTTTCGTTTAAAGCCTTCTTGCATGTGACGGGCGGGCGTGGCTCGGCTCTTACTGGAATGCGCGATCGCTGGCGGGGGATTCATGGCTGTCATCTACAATACGAACTATACCCATAATCCCAACTCCTACCTGACCCTGGCGGTGGAGCGCGCGGCCCGGGCGATCTTCGGTGCCGATCAGATCGTGCTGGCCGACAATATGAGTCTGGCGGCCGCAGCAGCCTCGGGCGAGCATGACACGCTGATCTGTATCGACGGCCAGCGCATCAATACCCAGCTCATGCGCCGTATCCGTCCCGCTTTCAGGACGATGATACTCTGGACGTTCGAAGATCCGTTCATGCGCGATTTCAATGTCGAGAATGCCGGTCTCTTCGATTACGTCTTCACCAACGATCCGTCCTGTGCCGATTACTACCGGGGGAAGGGGCATTATCTGCCGCTCGCCTCGAGCCGGACGATCCACCAGCGCGACGTCAGGGACGCGGAACAGCTCGATTACGACATCTTCTTCGCCGGAACGATGTGGCCGAACCGTGTCGAGACCCTGCGCCGCATCATCGCAGCCTTCCCCGGGGCACGACTCAAGCTGATCTGCCCCGGAAACGAGTATCTGCCTCCGCTTCCGGCCGACCTCGCCGAGCTGGCGATCCAGCGTCCGGTCAGTCACGAGGCATTCATCGATTTCGCCAATGCGAGTGCGGTGACGCTCACCATGTTCCGCGATTATGCGAGCCATGGCGATATCAGCCAGGCGACGGCTCCCGGACCGCGGTTTTTCGAACTCGCCCTCGCCGGCGCCGCCCAGGTCGTCGAAGCGCCCGAGAGCATGGACGCGCAGTATTTCTCCGAAATCGAGGGCACGTTCCTCGCGCGTGACATCGATGGTGTCGTCGCTGCCGTCGCAGCCCTGCTCTCGGATGCCGATCTTCGTCGCAAAACGGCGCAGGCCGCCCAGAAATCGGCGCTGGAGGGGCATCTCTACGAGCATCGCCTGAGGCGCATGGCGGAGATCACGGGAGCGAATTTCGGTCGATCCCTGCCCGGTACCGCGCTCGCCCCGCGCAGGCGGCGTCTGCGCGTGCTCATGTGCACCCATTCGACGATCCACGAAGCGGCCTGGGGGGGCGTGGAGGTCTATCAGCAGACCCTGTGTTCGATGCTCGGTCGCGAGATCGAGTTCTTCTACTGGTTGCGCCGCGGAACGCATTGTCGCCTGACGACGGCAAACGGTCAGGAAGTCGAGCGATACGACGTGCCGGAAGTGGGCTGGATGGACGCCATGTGCGACGGCCCGGAGGAAATGGCCTTCTCCAACGCCATCAGCCAGTACAATTTCGACATCGTCCATTTCCAGCATCTCGGACATCACGCGCTTTCCCTGCCGATCATCGCCAAGGCCTGCGGTGCGGGCGTCGTGTTTTCGGCGCATGATTTCTGGCTGATCTCCTCGCGGTACAATCTGCTGAACCAGGATCTTCGCTATGTCGAGGACGAGGTGAAGTCGGTGGTCGCGAGCGACATCATTCTCAAGGTTGCCGAAAACATCGAATATGGCGGTGAGCAGACCCGTCGCGCCTTCATCGCGAAAATGCTCCATTCCGTCGATCTGATCCTGTTCGGAACACGGCACTCGCGCGATCTGACTCACGAGATCTACCCGGTTCTCGACAGCAAGCAGAGTCTGACCCTCGGCATTCCTTCGCCGGAAAATACCATTCCGATCGTCCCCAAGCGTTATGAGCCTCTGGGAGAGAGACCGTTGCGTGTCGCGATCGTGGGCAATTTCCTGCGGACGAAGGGGGCCGATACCATTCTCAATCTGATCGAGATCGCCCATCCCGATCATTTCGAGTTCCATATCTTCGGTTATATCCACCCCGAATACGATGCCGTGATCAACGGCAAGCCGCGACCGAACGTGAAGGTCTATGGCCGCTACAATGCGGGTGACATCGCAGCACTTCAGGTTGCGGATGTCGCGCTCAACCTGTCGATATGGCCGGAGACTTACTGCATCTCGCTTTCGGAGGCCTGGCAGAACGGTCTCATTCCGATCGTGACCGATGTCGGCGCGCTCGGCGATCGCGTCGAGGACGGCGTGACGGGTTTCAAGGTGCCGATCGGTCGGGCCAATATGGTGCTCGAACGTCTCGAGCTCCTCCGCTCGTCGGAGACGGTCCGTCGCACCATCATGGGGAATATCTCTCCCGCGCTCTGGACCCAGGCAGAGACCTATGTCGAGGATATGCGCGGCGTCTATCAGAGTGCGGCACCCGTGCGCGAGCTCGGCACGGCGGAGATGCAGATCGATGCCGGTCAGGTCCATCTCCTGCCTCACGCCTCCTGGCGTCATCAGGCGCCGCCGCGTCACATCTTCGATCCGCCGACCATCCGCGATCTCTCGGTCGAGCTGCCGGAGCGTGTCACGGACTGGTTCTCCATCCAGGGGGCCGAATACTATATCGACGATGTCTGCCATCTGGTCTTCGCCGAGCAGGAACCCGAGGATTTCGCCGGAGCCTACGAGTTCCACATCCGCGGCTGGCATGTCCTGCCCGGGGTGAGCTCGGCAGGGTCGATGTATGCGGTTCTGATCGGCGACGACAACACGCCCATGATCTTCCTGCCCTGTATCCGCGAGGCACGCGGCGACGTTCTGGCGAGCTATCCGGGTGCGCCGCGTCGCGCCGGCTTTGCCGGTCAGGCCGCGCTCAGGGGCAAGTGGTGCGAGGGCCGTTTCCGGGTTGCGCTCGTCAATATCGTGAACGGGGCCGGCGCGTTCATGGTCACGCCGGTACGGATCTCGATCAAGGACGGCAAGATCGGGGAAATCGACGTGGAGCGCGCCTCCAACGACCAGATCATGCGCGATTTCGACCGTGTCTCCCATGCCGACGGGCAGCTGCGTGGCATCAAGCTAAGCCGCCTCCAGGGCGATCCCGTCTCCCTGCAGGGCGATCACGAATTCCAGCATTATATCGACTCCCTGAGCGGTCTGATCGGCGATCCGCCGCCGCTTCTGACCGATGACAGCAATCTGTTCGTTCGTGGCTGGGGCTTCCTGCGCCATCTCGAGCGGGCCGGAACGATGTCGCTCGCCTGCGTGGACGAACAGGGACAGGGCGTTTTCTTCTTCGCGCTTAACAGGTTCCTGCGCCACGACGTGAAGACCGCGTTCGAGGATGCGCCGCTCTGCGTCGGGTTCGAGGGATGGATTTCGATCGCTTCGGGATATGCGCTCTCCATGGAGGGCCGCTATCGTCTGTGTCTGGTCAATCATGTCGGTGAGCAGATCGGTATCAAGCCGCTCGATATCGTCATGACGGTCGGCCACGGAATCATCGAGGCGGTGAGCCGGGCTCCTCTGGATGGCGAGGTCGTCACCCATGCACGGCGCGCCATCGAGGCGAGCTTCCAGCGCGACCCTGTGCACTGAACCGGCGCGGGGCTCGCTGATGGACCAGGACAGGACACCCGAATGGCGCCGCTTCGATGAGGCCTGGTATCTGGCCGAATACGACCAGGCCCGGACGGAAATCGCCGAGAACGGTTTTTTCGGCGCCGAGGAGCATTACGAGACGATCGGAAAATCGTTCGGTTTTTCTCCGAACCGGTTTTTCGACGAGGCGTGGTATCGTCTGGCCTATCCCGACATCTATGCGGAGATCTGCCGGGGAACGCTCGCTTCCGGTTTCGATCACTATTGCACCCGCGGCTATGCCACCCATGCCCCACACTGGCTTTTCTCCGAGCAGTACTACCGGCGACATGCCGGTGCCGGTGCCGGTGTCGCCGAGGGCATTGCCTCGGGCTTGTATCTGAACGGCTACGACCATTTTCTCGACACGGGCGATGCCGCAGGTCTGAGCGGCCACTGGTTTCTCGATCCGGGCGCTCTGGCGCATCTCGCCCCTTTCGCGCCGGAAGAGGTGGTGTCGCATCGCGGGGCGTTTCGCACGCTGATCGAAACGGCCCCCTCCCTGGCGGACCGCTTCCGTCTTTCGTGGTATTTCGACCCTGTCTGGTACCGCGAGACCTACCCGGAGGTCGCGCGCGATATCGAAGCGGGCCGTTATCTCTCGGCCCTGCATCACTATCTGACGAACCCGACCCCGCGTCAGTACAACCCCCAGGCGAGTTTCAGCGAAACATATTATGCCCGGATGCATGGAGACATCGTCTCCAGTATCGAGGCCGGTCATCTGAGAAACGGCTACGATCATTTCGTCCGGTTCGGTGCGGTCGAGGGACGGAGCCCGAACGAGGGAATCGACCTTGCCCGTTTCATGAAGCGGGCGGATGTCAGGGACATGCTCCGCGCCGGGGTCTATGACAGCGTCTATGCGTGCTGGGTGGCCGAACACCGGAAGCACGGATCGATGCTGGATCTTCCGCCTCCCTCAGAGGAGCAGACCCGTCATCTCTTCGAGCGTGAAGCGGCGCTCCAGGCGGCTGTAATTCGCAGGCAGGGGCTCGATTTTTCATGTTCGCGCGCGCCGGATCTCTCTGTCGTGATGATCCTGCACAACAAGCTGGATCTCACATTGCAGGCGCTGGCCTCGCTCAGGGCCAATTACCGGGGCTCCATCCAGCTCATTCTCGTCGATTCCGCGTCCGATGACGGCACGGCCGGGATCGAGCATCTGGTCCGGGGCGCCGAGATACTGCGTTATCGCTACAATATCGGCTATCTGGACGGCTGCAACGCCGCCCTCCCTCACGTGAAGGCCTCGTCGCTTCTCTATCTCAACAACGATCTGCGCCTCTACCCCAATGCGATCCGCAATGCGCTGGCCCGCCTCTACGAGGATGAGCGCATCGGGGCTGTCGGAGCGAAGCTGATACGAAGCAATATGTGGCTGCAGGAGGCCGGATCGATCATCTGGCGTGACGGCGCCACCTATGGATATCGCCGCCAGGATTCCCCGAACATTCCCGAGGCCAGTTTCACGCGCGATATCGACTACGCCTCGGCGGCATTCCTTCTCGTGCGCAGTGAGATCGCGCGCGAACTCGGTGGCTTCGATCCGATCTACCGACCGGCCTATTTCGAGGATACGGATTTCTGTCTGAGGATCGTGCGGGCCGGGCGGCGGATCGTCTACGATCCCTCGGTGATGGTCGAGCATCTGGAATTCGGCAGCGCGGGCACGGTCGGGTCGCAGGCACAGATCAAGGTCAATCATCGCATCTTCGGAAGACAGCATCAGGACTATCTGCGCCAGCAATATCCCGCCCATGTCAGGAACGCCGTGCTTGCGCGCGCGCATCGCAATACCCGGCTCAAGATCCTTTTCATCGAAGACCGTATTCCCGTGCGTGCGCTCGGATCGGGCTATGTCCGCTCCAACGATCTGCTCTGGTCGATGTCGGCCCTGGGCTTTCAGGTGACCGTTTTCCCGGTTCTGCCGCGCGCCGTGAGCCAGACGGATCTGGCCAGCGATTTTCCCGACGATGTCGAGCTGATGGCCGAGAGCGATCTTTCGGGCCTGACCGGTTTCATCGAGGAACGTGCCGGCTATTACGATGCGATCTGGATCGGGCGGACCCATAATCTCACCCGTCTCCTTCCCGTCCTGACCGAAATGAGCCGTCTCCTTCCGGTGAGCAGCGTGATCCTGGATACCGAGGTGATTGCGGCACCGCGTTCGATTGCCAAAGCGCGGTTCCATCCCGAGGCAGAAACGCAGGACAGTCTTGCCGAGCTGGTGTCACGCGAGCTCGAGGCCGCGCATTACTGCCAGCAGATCGTCGTGGTATCGGAGCACGACGCAAATCTCGTGCGTGAGGCAGGATACGACAACGTGTCGATCCTGGGTCACGCCGTGGCTCTGAGGCCCGATCCGACATCTTTTTCCGAGCGGCGGAATTTCCTGTTCGTCGGTGCGTTGCACGATGTCGATGCGCCGAATTATGACAGTCTCTTCTGGCTCGTCAACGATGTGCTTCCCGAACTGGACGATCATCTCCCCGGGGATATCCGTATTTCCGTTGCGGGTTACGTCAGCCCCGCCATCGATACGGGGGCCCTGCGTCACTCGTCCCGGATCGACTGGCTCGGGCCGGTGGACGATCTTGCCGGTCTTTATGCGTCTCACAGGGTTTTCGTCGCGCCCACGCGGTATGCGGGGGGGCTGCCCTACAAGATCCACGAGGCGGCGTCTCACGGGCTTCCTGTCGTTGCGACGCATCTCCTTGCCATGCAGATGGGCTGGCAGGACGGAGTCGAGCTGGTATCTTCCTCGAGCGAAGATCCTGCGGCCTTCGCTTTTGCCATGGCGGAACTCTACGAAAACGAAGAGAAATGGCTCAGGATACGGAGCAATGGGCTTCTGGCGGTGAAGCGTGACTGCGACCCCGCACGTTTCGGCCAGACGCTCGACCACATCATCAAATCAAGCGTGAGGCCCGAAGGGCGTCAGCACTGAACCGGCGGGCTGGGGCGACCGGCCCTTTCGTCGTAACGAGGAGCGAACTGTACGGACATGTCAGCAGTCAGGAAAAACGCACAATCAGCCGATCCGGGCCGTACACAACGCGTGCTTGTCTGCAGCGGTGGACGTTACGAATCCCAGGCGAATGCCCAGATCCGCGAGTCCATCATGGATGGCTGGGCCGAGTGTTTCGGCGACGAGAACGTCGTGGCGGTTCATATCAGCGGCGCCGCCGCATCGATTGCGGCCTTGCAGCCGACCATCGTCTTCGCCATCGGATCCTATCTTCCCGAGAGCACCTATTTCGGTGAAGTATGCCGGGAGGCCAGGAAGATCGGCGCTACGACCGTGTTCTGGGCGACGGAAGATCCTTACGAGCAGGATGCGAATTACCGGATCACGGACGATTTCGACGTGATCTTCTCCTGCGATCGCTGGGGCCATAATTTCTATCAGCGCGACCGGGTTTTCCATCTGCCGCTCGCCGCGAGCCGCAAGCTGCACTACGCGCCGATCGATGCAGAGATGGAGAAGAGCATCGACGTTCTCTTCTGCGGCGTCGCGTTCACGAGCCGCAAGGATATCGTCCGCAATCTGATGCCGACCCTGCGCAATCTCAACGTCAAGATCATCGGTCCGGGCTGGGGCGAATTCGGCATCGGCTTTTCCGATGCGCGCATCGAGAAGGCCCAGCTGATCGAGCTTTATCGCCGCTCGAAACTCGTGCTCAATCTGGGTCGATCGCTCCATTTCGAGAACAAGCGTTTCATGATCGCGCCCTCGACCCCCGGTCCGCGCACGTTCGAGGCAGCGGCTGCGGGCGCGTTCCAGATCTTCCATGAAGACACTTACGAGCTTCGCCGGTATTTCAGCGCCGAGGAAATCCCGACCTTTTCGAACAAGATCGATTTCGATGCGCTCGTTGCACGTTATATCGACGATATCCCGCTCTGCATCGAAATGGCCCGCCGCGCCCAGGCCCGTACGATGGAGGAACACACTTACGGCCATCGTATCCGTGCGGCCATCGAAGTGCTGAAGCGCGAGGGATTCATGCAGGACTGAAATCCTGCATAATGGCGGGCGATCGATCCGGCCTGTTCATATCGAGACAGGTCGGATGGCATGACCCATGACGCTCCCGAGGATCATCGGATTTTCGAGCTGAGGGACCATCAGTCCGACACGCTGCCACGATGACATCGGCAGATCTGCGTCGATATCAACCGCCTCGGGAATGAATCCCGGGGCATGCCGGGCGATCCGCTCTCGCTCGTTGCTTCTGCGGTGCCGCATCTTCGCGATGGTTACGACGACCGGAGTCTGCTCGGATACATGCAGACCGAGATCCTTGCGGGACCGACAGGGGGAGATGCTTCCCTATGACAGGGCCGTTCTGGCAACGCTTCATGCCCTCCCGGATGACTATGGCCAGTCAGATGGCCAGTCAGATGGTCTGAACTGGATGGCCGATCATTCCTCGCCAGAGGCCCGTTCGCACTGATCGGGACGCGGGTTCAGCCCCGTGTGAGATGATAATGGCTGCGCAGCTCGGCTTCGATCTGGTCCGCATGCATGCTGTCACGGGCTTCGATCATGATTTCCAGCTCAGCCGTCTGGACCGAGGGCGCCGCGAACAGACGCTGATGCGAGACCTCGATGATATTGCCGCCAGCATCGCCGATGCGGGTGGAGATATCGGCCAGAACGCCGGGGCGATCGGGTATCTGCAAGGTAAGCGAGAGGAGCCGCCCGTCACGGCGCAGCGCGCGCAGAAGCGTATTGGCGAAGATACGCGTTCCGATATTCCCGCCCGTGATCGGGAGTGCCACGCGCCTGCCTTCGAAAATCTCCGGATAGGCCATGACGGCTGCGAGTGCGGCCGCCCCGGCACCTTCCGCGACTTGCTTGGCCTGCTCGGCCAGATGCGCGATGGCAGATTCCACCTGCAGCTCCGTCACGACCAGAACCCGATCCAGAAGCGGGCTGACCGTTTCGAAACAGGTATTGCCGATCTGCATGACCGCAATGCCCTCGGCAATGGTGGAGCCACCACGCGCCTGAACGGCCGCCTCGGGGAAGGCAGAGAGCGAGGCATGACTCTCGACCTGAACGCCGATGATTTTCGTGTTGGGGCTGAGCGCCGACGCCGCGATGGCAGAACCGCTGATCAGACCGCCACCGCCAATAGGCAGGACCAGATAATCGAGGGGAGGGCTGTCCTCGATCAGCTCGATGGCAAACGTGCCCTGACCGGCCATGACGGCCACATCGTTGAACGGATGCACCAGAACGAGCCCGTTCTTCCGGCGCAGTTCCTCGGCAACGAGCGACGCTTCCGCAAAATCCTCGCCCTCGGTGACGACATGGGCGCCCCAGCCGCGCGTACGCTCGACCTTGGCCGAAGGGGTATGGCGGGGCATGACGATGGTGGCGTCTATCCCGAGCAGGCTGGCATGGCGTGCCACGCCCTGGGAGTGATTGCCGGCCGAGACGGCGATGACGCCACGCTTCTTTTCGTCCGCCCCGAGGAGCGCCAGCTTGTTGGCGGCGCCGCGCTCCTTGAACGATGCGACGGCCTGCAGGTTCTCGAGCTTCAGCCAGATATCCGCACCCGTCATTTTCGAGAGCGCCGCGCAGCGAATGCTCGGCGTGCGTACGATATGCGGGGCGATCCGCTCATGGGCGGAGAGAATATCGGCGAAGGAGAGAGTGAGGCTTTCGGACACGGTCTTCTTTTCTTGTTTCGGGGCTGGCCGCCGGAAACGGCCAGATGCCAGCCCGTGCTGATGCTGACCCGCTTACTTGAACGTGACGGTCAGGATCTCGTAGCTCTTGTCTCCGCCGGGTGTCGGCACGGTCACGCTGTCGCCCACCGACTTGCCGATCAGCGCCTTGGCGAGCGGCGAGGAGATGGAAAGACGGCCGAGCTTGATATCGGCTTCGTGGACGCCCACGATCTGATAGCCGCTCTCCTTGTCGGTTTCCTCATCGACCAGCTCGACATGGGCGCCGAATTTCACGGTGTCGCCCGAAAGCTGGGAGGGATCGATGACTTCGGCGGTCGAGATCAGTTCCTCAAGCTCGAGCACGCGCCCTTCGATGAAGGACTGGCGATCGCGCGCCGCATGGTATTCGGCATTTTCCGACAGATCGCCGTGAGCGCGTGCCTCGGCGATGGCGCGGATCACAGCCGGGCGATCTTCGCTTTTGAGCCGACGCAGTTCATCTTCTAGACGGGTCAAACCTTCACCGGTCATCGGAATCTTCTGCACAGCGCATTCCCCAAAACGAGTTCGTCCCTCGCACACAGCCCCGGGACGAAGCGTCCCGGGGCCCTGCACGGGGCATCGATGGGCATGAGACAATCCCAGCCCGTAATTTGATCAGTCAAGTTATGTCTTCCGGGGGGTGAATTCAAGGCGAGGCCGGAAAACCGCGCCTGTTTTATGCAGAGTTGATCGCAGGGGCGCGGCGGTTCCGGGGGCTGCGCCCCGGGACCCGCCAGAGGACCGCCCTCTTCCGGAAAACCGCCTTGCGGGGCGGCAGATCCGGCCCCCTGCGAGAGCCGGGAAGAAAGACGGGAGTCTCGAGGGCGCAGGATTGCGCCTCGTTATCCCCACCCGCTCGGAGGAACCGGGCCGGGAAGGCAGAGGCCCGGACCCTGCCGCTTCAGAAGGCGCGTTTGAAGTAGGACTGGAGCGGCGCCACGTCGAGTTCGCCATCCTTGATGGCCGAGATGGCATAGATCGCGGCCCGTGCGCCGGCGAGGGTGGTGAAATGAGGCACCCCCCCGAGCAGGGACGAACGACGTATATCGAAACTGTCACGCACCGCCTGAGCCCCCTGGGCGGTATTGATGACCAGTTGCACCTCGCCCGACCGGATGGCGTCCACGCAATGGGGGCGCCCCTCGAGAACCTTGTTGACACGTTTGACCGCAATCCCCGCCTCTTCGAGACGCGTCGCCGTGCCGCGTGTTGCGAGGATGCTGAACCCCATTTCCACGAGCTTGCGGCCCAGCGCCTGGACCTGCGTCTTGTGGCCGTCGCGCACCGAGAGGAGGACCGTGCCCGCTTGCGGAAGCACGACACCCGCCCCGAGCTGCGATTTCGCAAAGGCCCGCTCGAAGCTGCTGTCGAGACCGATGACCTCGCCCGTCGAGCGCATTTCCGGGCCGAGAATCGTGTCGGTATCGGCAAAACGATGGAACGGGAAGACGGCTTCCTTCACCGCCACATGAGGCGCGATGGCATCGCCATCCAGCTTGAAGGAGGACAGGCTCGCACCCGCCATGACACAGGCGCCGATCTTGGCCACCGGAACGCCCGTCGCCTTGGCGACGAACGGGACGGTGCGCGACGCACGCGGGTTGACCTCGAGCACGAAGACCTCGGAATCCTTGATCGCGTACTGCACGTTCATCAGACCGACGATACCGAGTTCGCGGGCCATGGCCTCGGTCTGGGCCTTGAGTTCGGTCACGATGGCGGGAGAGAGGGTATAAGGCGGCAGCGAGCAGGCGGAGTCGCCGGAATGGATACCGGCTTCCTCGATATGCTCCATGACGCCTGCGACATACACATCCTTGCCGTCGCAGAGGCAGTCCACATCCGCCTCGATGGCGTCGTTGAGATAGCGATCGAGCAGGATGGGGCCGTTCGCAACCTCGGCGCCTGCAAGCTGCAGCGTGCTGCGGAGATAGCGTTGCAGACCGGCAGGGTCATAGACGATTTCCATCGCACGTCCGCCAAGCACATAGGACGGGCGCACCACTACGGGGTAGCCGACCTTCTCCGCCACGGCCTCGGCCTCGGAGGGGGTGCGGGCGATCCCGTTTTCCGGCTGGCGCAGGCCGAGCTTGCGCAGAAGGGCCTGGAAGCGCTCGCGGTCTTCCGCACGGTCGATGGCATCCGCCGGCGTGCCGAGCAGCGGAATCCCGGCGGCCTCCAGCGCACGGGACAGCTTCAGCGGGGTCTGGCCGCCATACTGCACGATGCAGCCCAGGATCTCTCCGTCCGCCTGCTCGGTGCGGATGAGGGAGATCACATCCTCATCGGTCAGAGGCTCGAAATAGAGACGATCCGAGGTGTCGTAATCGGTCGAGACGGTCTCGGGGTTGCAGTTGACCATGATGGTCTCGAACCCGGCCTCGCGCAGCGCATAGGCGGCATGGACGCAGCAATAATCGAATTCGATGCCCTGACCGATGCGGTTGGGGCCGCCGCCGAGGATCACGATCTTCTTGCGGTCGGTCGGACGGCTTTCGCATTCCGGCACGCCGAACCCGCCCTCATAGGTCGAGTAGAGATAGGGCGTATCGGAGGCGAATTCACCCGCACAGGTATCGATGCGCTTATAGGCAGGTGTGACCCCGAGACCGAGACGCAGGGCGGCCACGTCCTCGACGGTCTGACCCGTGAGACGGGCGAGCTGGCGGTCGGAAAAGCCCTGCGCCTTGATGCGACGCAGATTGCGGGCATCCTGCGGCAGGCCATTGGCCGCAATCTCGTTTTCGGTCACGATGATATCGTGCAGCTGGCGCAGGAACCATGGCTCGAAACGGCAGGCGGCGTTGATGTCCTCGAGCGAGAGCCCGGCGCGCATGGCCTGGGCGGCCATGAGAATACGCTCGGGGCGCGGCTCGGAGAGGGCGGCGCGATAGGCATCGAGCGAGCCGTCGCCCGGGGCTTCCACCGGGTCGAGGCCGGTCAGGCCGGTTTCCATCGAGCGCAGACCCTTCTGCAGGGCCTCGGCAAAGGAGCGGCCCACCGACATGGCTTCGCCCACGGATTTCATGGATGTCGAGAGCAGGGCAGGGGCGCCGGGGAATTTCTCGAAGGTGAAACGCGGGATCTTCACGACGACGTAGTCGATGGTCGGCTCGAAGCTGGCGGGCGTCGTGCCGGTAATGTCATTGGCGAGCTCGTCCAGCGTGTAGCCCACGGCAAGCTTGGCTGCGATCTTGGCGATGGGGAAACCCGTAGCCTTGGAGGCCAGCGCCGAAGAGCGTGAGACGCGTGGATTCATCTCGATGACCACGATACGACCGTCGGCGGGATTGATGCCGAACTGCACGTTCGACCCGCCGGTCTCGACACCGATCTTGCGCAGGCAGGCGATCGAGATATCGCGGAGTTTCTGATACTCCTTGTCCGTCAGGGTCAGGGCCGGGGCGACGGTGATGGAATCGCCCGTATGCACGCCCATCGGGTCGATATTCTCGATGGAGCAGACGATGATGCAGTTATCCGCCTTGTCGCGGACGACCTCCATCTCGAATTCCTTCCAGCCCAGCACGGATTCCTCGATCAGAACCTCGGTGGTGGGGGAGGCATCGAGACCGCCGCTCACGATCTGGTCGAATTCCTCACGGTTATAGGCGATACCGCCACCGGCGCCGCCCATGGTGAAGGAGGGGCGGATGATGGCGGGCAGGCCGACCGTATCCAGCGCCGCACGGGCTTCTTCCAGCGTATGGGCGATGGTGCTGCGCGGGGATTCCACGCCGATCTCGTCCATGGCCTCGCGGAATTTCTGACGGTCTTCCGCGCGGTCGATCACCTCGGCATCGGCGCCGATCAGTTCGACATTATGCTTCTTCAGGAAGCCCGACTTGTCGAGCGCCATGGCGGCGTTGAGCGCGGTCTGTCCGCCCATGGTGGGCAGAACCGCGTCGGGCTTTTCCTTGAGAATGATGCGCTCGACGAATTCCGGGGTGATCGGCTCGACATAGGTGGCATCGGCCAGACCCGGATCGGTCATGATCGTGGCCGGGTTGGAATTGATGAGGATGACGCGATAGCCTTCCTCCTTCAGGGCCTTGCAGGCCTGGGTGCCGGAATAGTCGAATTCGCAGGCCTGACCGATCACGATAGGGCCGGCGCCGATGATGAGGATCGACGAGATATCTGTACGTTTCGGCATGGGTCAGGCTGCCTTCTTGTCCATGAGCGCGACGAAACGCTCGAAGAGATAGAATGAATCGGACGGGCCGGGGCTGGCCTCGGGATGATACTGAACCGAGAAGGCATCGCGCTTCGTGCTGCGGATGCCTTCATTCGAACCGTCGAACAGGCTGGTATGGGTGATGATCACGTCCTCGGGCAGGGATTTGTCATCCACGGCAAAGCCGTGATTCTGGCTCGTGATTTCCACGCGGCCCGAAGCGAGATCCTTGACCGGCTGGTTCGCGCCGCGATGGCCGCGCTCCAGCTTGTAGGTCCTGGCACCCAGTGCCTGGGCCAGAAGCTGATGACCGAGACAGATGCCGAAGACGGGAATATTCGCGTCCAGCACGCCCTTGATGGCGGGCACCGCATAAACGGCGGTTGCCGCCGGGTCGCCGGGACCGTTGGAGAGGAACACGCCTTCCGGATTATGGCGCAGGATCTCTTCCGCCGTTGCCGTGGCGGGCACCACGGTCACGTCGCAGCCCGCGGTCACGAGGCAGCGCAGGATGTTGCGCTTGGCGCCGTAATCGACGGCCACTACGCGTCGGCGCGTGCTGCGCTCGGCAGCAGGCTTCTGCCACACACCCAGATCCCAGCGATAGCTCTGCGTGCAGGTTACGTCCTTTGCCAGATCCATCCCTTCCAGCCCCGGCCATGAAACGGCCTGGGCGCGCAGGGCGGCGAGGTCGAACTGGCCATTCTCCGGGAAGGCGAGCACGGCGGTCTGCGGGCCGCCATCGCGCAGGCGGCGGGTGATCAGCCGCGTGTCGATCCCGGCAATGCCGGGCAGGTTCTGGCCGATCATCCATTGCGCGAGCTTCCGGGTCGAGCGCCAGTTGGCGGGGAGAGTCACGTCTTCCTTCACCACCACGCCGCGCGCGGCCACGCGCTGGGCCTCGTCATCCTCGGCATTGGTGCCGACATTGCCGATATGGGGGAAGGTAAAGGTCACGATCTGCCCGGCAAAGGACGGATCGGTGAGCGTTTCCTGATAGCCGGTCATGCCGGTGTTGAAGCAGAGCTCGCCAATGGCCGCGCCATCGGTATGGGCGCCGAAGCCGACGCCCCACAAAACGGAGCCATCGGCCAGGACGAGGGCGGCATTCGCGCCTTCAGGGCAGGTATCGGTCACGGTCGGTCTATCCTCCTGAGGCGTCTGCGGATCGAGGTCCGAAAGGGAAATGCCGGGCAGGCGCAGCAGCGCCGCCCAGTGCTTGCCGGGAATGGCGCGCGACTGGCGCCATTTGCGTATGGCCTCGGTGCCGACGCCGGTCAGGCCTGCCAGCGCCTCGGCGCCGCCTGCCTTCTCGATGATCTCTTCGATATCCATGGCTGTCCTCCCGTCCTTTTCTCTCGGACGCTCGTGGTCTTGGTGCTAGATAGGCGCTTGAGAGAGGAATGGGAAGTTTTTTCCCACTCCTTCGGATAGCCCGAGAGGTGGGAAAAATATTCCCGCGTGCTGAGGGCGAGCAGGCGGACTGGCTTTTGTCGCCAGAGCCGGGAAAGGAAAGACAATGTCCCTGAGAGAGACGATCTCGAACGACCTGAAGACCGCCATGAAGGCCAAGGAGATGGATCGCGTGGCCCGGATCCGCGGCATCACCGCGCGTATCAAGGATCTCGATGTTGCGGCGCGCGCCAATGGCAAGGAAATCGGCGATGAGGATATCCTCCCGATGCTGCGCAGCATGATCAAGTCGCGCACCGAGTCCGCGACCATGTATCGCGAAGGCGGTCGCCCCGAACTGGCCGAAAAGGAAGAGGCCGAGATCGAGACGATCCGGGCCTATCTCCCGCCAGAGATGGACGAGGCCACGCTCAATGCCGAGATCGACGCCGCCATTGCCGAGACCGGCGCGACCGGCATGAAGGAGATGGGCAAGGTCATGGGCGTGCTCAAGTCGAAATTCGGCTCTGCCCTCGATATGGGGCGGGTCAATCCCGTCGTCAAAGCCCGGCTCTCCTGAGTTCCGTCGGGCAGCATGGCGTTCGATCCCGCTTTTCTGGACGAGCTGCGCGCGCGCCTTCCGATCGCATCGGTCGTCGGGCGGCGCACGAAGCTCGCGCGTTCCGGCCGTAACTGGAAGGCATGCTGCCCGTTTCACGGGGAAAAGACGCCGTCTTTCTATGTGTATGACGACCATTTCCACTGCTTTGGCTGCGGGGTGCATGGCGATGTCATATCCTTCGTCATGCAGAGCGAGGGGCGCAGTTTCCCCGAAGCGGTCGAGCAGCTCGCCGGTGAAGCGGGTCTCGAGATGCCGCGGCAGGACCCCCGCAGCGAGGCCCGCAGCCGCGAGGCCCAGTCGATCGGTGACGTGCTCGAGGCCGCACAGAAGCATTATCATCAGGCGTTGTTCCGGCCGGAAGGACGACAGGCCCTCGATTACCTGCGCGGCCGAAGCCTGAACGACGAGACGATCGTGCGCTTCGGTCTCGGCTGGGCGGGGGAAGGGCGCGGCGCATTGCTTTCCGCGCTGCGATCGTCGGGGATCACGGCCGGGCAACTCGTCCAGGCCGGTCTGATGCGCGGCGACGAGAGCGGCGCGCCGCGAGGCGATCTGTTTTTCTCGCGCGTCATGTTCCCGATCCGCGACAGGCGGGGAAAGATCATCTCCTTCGGCGGGCGTACTCTGGGGGATGCCCAGCCCAAATATGTGAACGGTCCGGAAACCCCTCTCTTTTCCAAGAGACGCGCGCTCTACAACCTCGATGGCGCACGCGCGGCGCTGCGCGATCCGTCCTGCGACCTCATCGTCGTCGAGGGATATATGGACGTGATCGCCCTTGCGCAGGCCGGGTTCGAGGGGGCGGTGGCACCGCTCGGAACGGCCATGGGCACGGAACAGCTCGAGCTGCTCTGGCGCGAGGCCAGTCATCCCGTCCTGTGTCTCGATGGCGACGCTGCCGGTGCCCGTGCGGCGCTGCGCGTGGCCGAGCTTGCCCTGCCGCTGCTTCAGCCCGAGCGGAGCCTTCGCTTCTGTCGTCTGGATCCCGGCGACGATCCCGACAGTCTGATCCGGCGCGACGGGCCTCAGGCCATGCGTCGTATCCTCGACTCCGCGACCCCGCTCGTCGAGGAGCTTTACGCGCAGATGAGTGTCGGGGTCGGCACGGACAGTCCCGAGCAGAGGGCGGCGCTCAGGAAACGTCTCGAGGCCGCGGCCGGTCTTATCGCGGACCGGGATCTCGCCTCGGAATATCGAAGAGCCCTCCTGGACCGGTATTTTGCGGCGTCGCGCCGCCAATCGCCACGTCGCGGGTTCTCCGGATCGCCCTCGCGGCCCGCTCGTCCGGCGGTGCGACGCAGCCGGAGCGAAGGCGGGGAGGAAAGCGGGGCGCTCGAGCGGTTGCGTCTTCTGACAGCGCTCGTTCTTTCCCATCCGGCGCTGCTCGGTGAGGTCGAGGACCATTACGGGCGCATGGCATTGCCTCAGCCTCTGGACGATCTGCGCGATGCGGTGCTCGACTGGTTCGCGACCCTGACGCCGGGATGCGATCCGGATGCCGCGACGCTGCTTGCGGCGCTCGACCGCGAGGGGATGGGGGATACGGCGCGCCTTCTCGTCGCCGGAAGGGCCGGGCTGCGCCAGTCGGGTGAGCAGGGCGGGCTTTTCGCCATGGAGCCGATCCAGCAATGGTGGCACTTCTACGGTCTGGTCAATCTTCCGGATTTCGTGCGCGAAGTCGAACGCGACATGCATGCGGCGCTCGCCGATCCGGCGCTCGAGGGGCTGCCCGAGGCCCTTCTGGGGCGGCTTCGCGCGCTCGAGCGGCTCCGGCGAGGCGAGTCGCAGGATGACGAGACATAGGGGCGCAAGTCAGGGTTTCTGCGGGGGCGAGAGGAAAAGAAAAAGGCGTTAACCCTTGACTTCGTGGCGTGGATCGCCCACCTGCACGCTGCCGAAATTGCTAGCGCTGACGCTGGTGGATCGCAATTGAGAGAGATGTCGGAGCCGGGTTCCGACGGTTGGGCCGGCGCTCCGCAAGGGTGGAGCGCTGCGTCGGCGCGTTTCTTTCAGGGCTGGTTTTTAGCGCGTTGCTCGATCAGAGCGGGCGGGAGCAGGGAGTAGGGTATGGCGACGAAGACGGCCACGGGAACGGAGCGGAACGCGCAGGAGCAGGACGGCGATACCAATGTCCTCGATACGCAGTCCGGTGCGGTCAAGCGGCTCATCGCCAAGGGGCGCGAACGCGGCCATATCACGTTCGACGAGCTGAACGCCGTTCTCCCTCAGGACCAGATGTCCTCCGAGCAGATCGAGGACATCATGGCGATCTTCTCCGAGATGGGAATCCAGGTTGTCGAGAACGAGGACAACGAGGAAGCCGAGGAGACCGAGGAAAAGGCCGAGGAAAAGGAAGAGGCGGAGGATTCCGAGGAATCCCCCACCGGCAATGTCAGCGAGAGCGCCGGACGCACGGACGACCCGGTACGCATGTATCTGCGCGAGATGGGCTCGGTCGAGCTTCTCTCGCGCGAGGGCGAGATCGCGATCGCCAAGCGCATCGAGGCCGGTCGGGACGAGATGATCGGCGGCCTGTGCGAGAGCCCGCTGACCTTCCGCGCCATCATTTCCTGGCACGATCGCCTCAAGGAAGGCGAGATGCTCCTGCGCGATATCGTCGATCTCGAGGCGATGCAGGGTGGCCCTTCCGAAGAGGAAGAGGCGGCGGGCGAGAATACCGACGACAATGACGAGTCCCTCGACGAGGAGCCCGCAAACGAGGAAGGGGGCGAGTCCGAGAATTCCGGCCTTTCGCTCTCCGCGCTCGAGGAAAAGCTCAAACCCGAGATCCTGGCGCATTTCGAGGCGATCGAGCCGCTTTACGACCGTCTCCGCGCGCTGCAGGTCCGCCGTATCGAGACCCTGACGAGCGGTTCTGAGACCACGAGCACGTCCGAGCAGGAATATGAGGCGCTGCGGACCGAACTCGTGAAGATGGTCGAGCAGGTCCATCTGCACAACAACCGGATCGAGGAGCTGGTGATGCAGCTCAAGATCCAGTTCCAGCGTCTGAACAATCTCGAGGGCCGGATGCTCCGCATGGCCGAGAGCTGCCGTGTGTCGCGTGACGACTTCCTGCAGAAATATCGCGGTTACGAGCTGGATCCGAACTGGCTGGCTTCCGTATCCGCCCTGACCGGCAAATCCTGGAAGAACTTCACCACGCGTTATGCCGAGCAGATCATCGATCTGCGCAATCAGGTGGCGGATCTCGCGCACAGCACGGGCCTGCCCGTGGGTGAGTTCCGTCGCGTCTATGCCGTGGTTTCGCGCGGCGAACGCGACACGACGCGCGCCAAGAAGGAAATGATCGAGGCCAATCTGCGTCTCGTGATCTCGATCGCCAAGAAATACACTAATCGCGGCCTGCAATTCCTGGATCTGATCCAGGAGGGCAATATCGGCCTTATGAAGGCGGTAGACAAGTTCGAATACCGTCGCGGCTACAAGTTCTCGACCTATGCGACATGGTGGATCCGTCAGGCCATCACGCGCTCGATCGCCGATCAGGCGCGCACCATCCGCATCCCCGTGCACATGATCGAGACGATCAACAAGCTCGTGCGGACCTCGCGCCAGATGCTGCATGAAATCGGACGCGAACCCGCGCCCGAGGAGCTGGCCGAGAAGCTGGGCATGCCGCTCGAGAAAGTGCGCAAGGTGCTCAAGATCGCCAAGGAGCCGATCTCGCTCGAAACGCCGATCGGCGACGAGGAAGACAGCCATCTGGGCGATTTCATCGAGGACAAGACGGCGGTCATTCCGCTCGATGCCGCGATCCAGACCAATCTGCGCGAGGCCACCACCCGCGTTCTGGCCTCGCTCACCCCGCGTGAGGAGCGTGTCCTGCGGATGCGCTTCGGTATCGGCATGAACACCGATCACACGCTCGAGGAGGTCGGTCAGCAGTTCAACGTGACGCGCGAGCGTATCCGCCAGATCGAGGCGAAGGCCCTGCGCAAGCTCAAGCATCCAAGCCGCAGCCGCAAGCTGCGGTCCTTCCTCGACGATAACTGAGGCCGACACGATGGAAGCGTGGCTCAGCGTTCCGCCGGACCGTCCGACGACCGAAATCACGGTCGACGTGACGTTTCTGGAACGTCGCGAGCCGCCGCTTTCCCCGTCGCATCCCTGGCCTGACGGATACGGGCTCCTGCGCTGGACGCCGGATGTCCCGTCCTATCTCGAGCTCTACAGGCGTGTCGGGGCGCCGCATTGCTGGTGGATGCGGCTGATGATGCCGCATGACCGTCTGTCGAAAATCCTGAAATCTCCCGATACCCATATCTACAGGCTCTTCGGACCGCATGGCGTTGCCGGGTTTTTCGAGCTGGATCTGCATGAGCGTGCCGAACCCTATCTGAACTATTTCGGCCTCCTCCCCGAGGCGCAGGGCCAGGGGCTCGGACGGCGTCTTCTCGAGAGCGCCATCGAGACGGCGTGGCAGGCACAGACAACGGTCCTGCGGGTGAATACCTGCACGGCCGATCATCCCCGTGCCCTGCCGGTCTACCGGGCTCTCGGGTTCGAGCCCGTCATGGTCCAGCGCGAGCGTTGGGCCATCCCGGACGATCTCGCGCTCGTACCGCCGCCCTGGCTGTAGGGATGCCGCTCCGGCATCCTCCATACCGAATTTCCTTGCCTGTTTCCCGGGGCTGTGCTTCAAGCCGCCATTCCCTGCCCGGCGAAGGCATCGTCGTGGCTATACCCGAGCCTTGTGGAAGGGGCGCTGTTTTCCGGTCGGTCGCGATCGGACGGTTGGGTTGAAGCAATCCGAAGGGAGCACATATGCCATTGTACGAAAGCGTGCTGATCGCACGTAACGATATCTCGCAGGCGCAGGTCGAATCCCTCGTCGAGCAGATCGAAACCCTGCTGACCCAGGACGGCGGTTCCATCGAGAAGCGTGAATTCTGGGGTCTGCGTTCGCTCGCATACCGCATCAAGAAGAACCGCAAGGGCCATTACGTCCTTCTCGGCCTGAACGCCCGTCCGGAGCAGATCCGCGAGCTGGAGCGTCAGCTGAGCCTGAACGAAGACGTGCTGCGCGTTCTGACCCTGCGCGTCGAGGAAATCAGCCAGGAGCCGTCTCCGATCCTGTCCCGCAAGGGTGACGATCGTGGCGATCGCGGCAATTTCCGCGGCGGCAATGCAAAGCCGGCCGGTCGCTTCGACAGCGGTCGCGGCGGTCGTCGTGGCGACGATCGTGAGGAATACCGCGCCCGTGAGGGTGCCGAAGTGGATGCGGAGTAAGAGCGATGTCTGACGAGATCAACACCGAAATCAACCCGGCCGCCCGTCGCATCGCCGTTGGCGCCCGTCGTCCGTTCTACCGTCGTCGCAAGTCCTGCCCGTTCTCCGGCCCCAACGCGCCGAAGATCGACTACAAGGACGTGCGTCTGCTGAGCCGCTTCCTGTCCGAGCGCGGCAAGATCGTTCCGAGCCGCATCACCGCGGTTTCGGCCAAGAAGCAGCGTGAGCTGGCGCAGGCGATCAAGCGCGCCCGCTTCCTTGCCCTGCTCCCCTATGTGATGAACTGAGGAGACAGGCATGTCACAGACAGAAGTCATCCTGTTGCAGCGCGTCGAGCATCTGGGCCAGATGGGCGACATCGTCCGCGTGAAGCCGGGCTATGCGCGCAACTTCCTGCTGCCGCAGGGCAAGGCGCTCCGCGCCAACGCCCAGAACCGCCAGCGTTTCGAAACCGAGCGCGCGCAGCTTGAGGCGCAGAACCTCAAGCGTCGCGAAGAGGCCGAGCGCCTTGCCGAGCGTATGCACGGCCTGAGCGTCGTCATCATCCGTCAGGCCGGTGACAGCGGAAGCCTTTACGGTTCGGTCACCACCCGCGATATCGCGCTTGCCGTGACCGAAGCCGGTCTGACCGTGGGTCGCAACCAGGTCGTTCTCGCCGAGCCGATCAAGCTGCTCGGACTGGTCGAGGCACGCGTCGATCTCCATCCCGAGGTGTCCATTCCCGTGACGGTCAACGTCGCCCGCTCCGAAGAGGAGGCCGAGCGCCAGGCCCGCGGTGAAGCCATCACCGCCGAGGAAGACGAATACGTCCTCGAGACGGATGTCGAGCCCGTCGAGGGTGAGGAAGAGGTCGAGACCGAAAACACGGTCGCCTGATCGCTTCACGACATATCCGTCAAGTAAAGAAACCCGGCTGTTTTCGACAGCCGGGTTTTTTTGTGTTCATGCCTGCTGTTGACGATCCCTGCCCAAACACGTTTTGATATCAACTGTGTCGAACGATGATCGGGGGGAAATGATGGCGCTTTTACTGGACCGGGTCTTGAAGAAATTCATCGGCATCGGTGCGCTCGATGTCGTTCTTCCCGATGGCGAGGTGCGCCGCTACCGGGGGCGGCAGCCCGGCCCTGTCGCGGCAATCGAGGTCAAAACCGAGCGCGCGCTCAAGGCATTGCTTCTGAACTCCGGCCTCGCCTTCGGAGAGGGCTGGATGGATGGCGAAATCGTTGCCGTGGACTGTACGCTCGAGGACGTCCTGCATGTCCTGATGCTCAACATGCAGGAGAACCATCATTTCCTGAACCGGATCGAGGAGAAGACCCGGTTTCTCACGCGTCATCTGCGACAATGGAACAACCAGAGACGCTCACGCCGGAACGTCGCCCATCATTACGACCTCAACGGTGCGCTGTACGATCTCTTTCTCGACGAGGACAGGCAGTATTCCTGCGCCTATTTCACGTCCGACGACATGTCTCTCGAAGACGCGCAGCGCGAGAAGAAGCGCCGTATCGCGGCCAAGCTCGTTCTCGATCGTCCGGATCTCGAAGTGCTCGATATCGGATGCGGCTGGGGTGGGATGGCCCTGACCCTGGCGAAGGAGTTCGGTGCACGGGTGACGGGCATCACCCTGTCTCGGGAGCAGCTGCAGGTGGCGCGCGAGCGTGCCCGCGCCGAAGGCCTCGACGATCGTGTCCGTTTCGAATTGTGCGATTACCGGCGCGTCGACAGGTCGTTCGACCGAATCGTCTCGGTCGGGATGTTCGAGCATGTCGGCATCGGTCAGTACGACACGTTTTTCGCGACCGTCTCGCGTCTCCTGCGTCCCGAAGGCGTCGCCCTGATCCATTCGATCGGACGCTCGGACGGTCCGGGGTCAACCAATCCCTGGATCAACAAATACATCTTCCCGGGCGGTTACTCGCCAGCGCTCAGCGAGGTCCTTCCCGCTGTCGAGCGATCGGGATTGTGGATGACGGATTGCGAGGTCCTGCGTCTGCATTACGCCCGGACCATTGCGATCTGGCGCACCCGTTTCGCTGCGAATCGCGAGAAGATCAAGGCGCTTTACGATGAGCGCTTCTGCCGGATGTTCGAGTTCTACCTGACCGGGGCGGAGCTGTCGTTCCGCGTGCAGGGGCACATGAATTTCCAGCTCCAGCTCACACGCTCGATCGATGCCGTTCCCTTCACCAGGGACTATCTCTGTCATAACTGAGCCCCGAGCCCGAGCCCGAGCCCGAGCCCGAGCCCGAGCCTGATCCCCGGGCCCCGGGCATGAGACCCGGCCATCGGGGCGCGGGCAGATCTTCCGGAAGGAGGACATGAAAAAAGCCGCCTCGAAGGGCGGCTTTTTCGTCGCATGACGGTCTTTCGACCTTCATGCGTCCTGCCCGGGCAGGATCAGATCGCCTTGAGGCCGACCGCCGACGTCTTGCCGTTACGGCCGACTTCGGTCTCGTAGCTGATCGCCTGACCGTCGGCCAGGTTGGACATACGGGCCTGCTCGACTGCCGAGATGTGAACGAACACGTCGTCACCGCCGGCATCCGGCTTGATGAACCCGTATCCCTTTGTAGAATTGAACCATTTTACGGTGCCTGTTGCCATAACGAGGCTCCTTGAAACCTTGACGGTCACGCAGAAGAATTATGCGTGCAACCATGCCCTGGAGAGAAAGAAACACGGCGCCACATGCGCCAGACATCCCGTATCAGAGCACCCGTCTCTCCCTGTATGACCGCTCGCGGCGCGCGATGCAAGCAAAGCCCGCTTTTCCGGCGTCCTAATCGCAAGCGCTCAGGCGCTCCCGCACGGAACCCCCTGTTTTCCCGGCATTATAGCGGGTCAGCCCGTCTGTCCGGATTTGCCCGTTGCTGCGTCGGTCCAGACAAGAGTCGCAAGAGTCGCAAACTCGTCGATCGAAAGCGTCTCGGCGCGTCGCGTCGGCGCGATTCCCGCTTTTTCGAGCAGGGCCTCGCCGCCGATGGGTCTGAGCGACGCTCTCAGCATCTTTCGTCTCTGCCCGAAAGCGAGATGGGTGACATGCTCCATGGCCCGTAACAGGCCGGGTGCCGGCTGCGCCGCCTTCGGGACGAGATCCACGATAGCCGACTCGACCTTGGGAGGAGGAGAAAACGCTCCGGCAGGGACTTTCATCACAACCGCACAATCCGCGCAGAATTGTGCCAGAACACCGAGCCGCCCATAGGCGCCGGTATCCGGCCGGGCACAGATACGCTCGGCGACCTCGAGCTGGAACATCAGCGTCATCCGCTCCCAGGATGCAGCCTGACGAAGCCAGCCGATCAACAGGGGCGTGCCGACATTATAGGGCAGATTGGCGACGATCTTGCGTGGGGAGGGGCAGAGCGTGGTGCAGTCGAGCGCAAGCGCGTCCGAACGGACGATTGCAAGCCGCCCGTCGGCATGGGCGGCGAGCTCGTCGAGAAGCGGCCAGGCGCGCTGGTCGATCTCGACCGCATGCACGGCGCTGGCAGGAGTGTCGAGCAGGGCGCGGGTCAGACCGCCGGGACCGGGGCCGATCTCGACGACGTGACGTCCCTGCATGTCTCCTGCGAGTGCCGCGATCCGTGCGACGATGCCCGGATCGAGAAGAAAATGCTGGCCGAAGGATTTCCTGGCGTCGAGACCGTGGAGACGAATGGTCTCACGCAGACTGGGAAGGGTCATCCCTGATCGGCCGCAGCATCCGGGCGGTGTCCGGCGTGAGCGCCATGGGCGGCGGCCTTGCCGGTCTGTCCCTCTCTCTTCGCCTCGGCGTCGCGCTCGGCAGCCTTTTCGGCCTCCTTCTCCTTCTGGCGCATCTCGATCACGGACCGGCGTTCGAGATCGCGCTCCAGCTGGCGCGATGCCTGTTCCACGCGTTCGTTCATGAGACTGTCCGCGATCTCGCTCGGGCTCTGCTGGGCGATGTTCTTCTGGGTCTTCGCACAGACCGCAAGAAGAGCGATCCCGTCAGCCGAGACGAGGGGACGGCTTGCCTTGCCCACGGGCAGCGCCGAGAGAACCTGACGCATCTGCGGGTTGAGGCGCTCGAGCACGAGCTGACCGCCCGGATCGGAAGGATGTTTCTCTCCGAGAGAGCGGTTGAGCGCCTCCATGGCCTCGCAGCCATGCGTGGACTGGGCCGCGGCGGTGGCTTTCTGCAGGGTGAGCTTCTGCTGGTCCGTCGGGTTCTGGGGGTTGAGCGGCGAAGAGAACGGGAAGAACGCCTGACGCAGGGTAATCATCGTGACGTTCTGATGGCCGATGGTCCGCTTGCCGTTGACGGTGACGATCACATAGCCGCCTGCGACCCGTACCGGATTGGAGATGGCACCGACAGGCATCTGACGGACGATATCCACCACCGGAGGATCGAGGCTGTCTTCCTGTACCCAGCCCATCGTTCCGCCATCCAGCGCGGTCTGTGCCTGGGAGAACTGCGCCGCGACGATCGGGAACGGCGCACCGTTCCTGAGCTGCGTGATGATCGTCTTGGTGAAATCGAGCTCGTTTTCCGAATGCCGCGGGTCGGCGACCGGGATGAAGATCTCGCTTACATTGTATTGAGGGCGGCCCTCTTCTGCGCGCAAGGCTTCCTCGCGCTGGGCGATCTCGCGCGAGGTGATGCGCCCGCGCCCCGCGATTTCCTCGCGCAGAACCTGCATCCAGCCGATCTGCACACGGATCTGGTCGATCAGGGTGGTGAGCGAGACGCCATCCTGCGCCAGACGGTCGCGCAGGGCATTCTTGGGCATCCCGTTGCGCGATTCGATGTTGTTGATCGCATTGGCGATCTGCTGGGGCTCGACATTGATGTGCCGCTTGAGGATTTCCTGCGTCTTGATGCGTTCGTCGACGAGCTGACGAACGATCTGGGGACGCAGCCTGGCCATCAGGTCGGGGCTGATATGCAGGCCGGTCGAAAGGGCGAAGAGCTTGCCGCGATTATCGACATCGCGCTCCGTGAGCACCTGTCCGTTGATCGTGCCGAGAATGGCATCTTCCGGCGGCGTGGCCGGGCCGGTTGTCGTGCCCTGTCCGGGATGCGCCTTCTTGTGGCCATGCGATGCATGGGCCTGTCCGGCGGGAGCCGCATGGGCGGATGACGTCACGCCCGGGAGGGATGAGGCCAGAAAGGGAAGAGCCATCAGAGGCGCCGCCAGACGCGGAATGGCTGCGACGGTCCGACCCGCAAGCGACGAAAACGCCAGTGCCGTCATGCCTCTGAGCGCGGCACGCAGGGGCAGATGCGGGCCGGGGCGCCCGGCGGTGCGGATGGTGGGAGCAGGAGAGATCATTGCGCGTCCGTCAGCCATTGATTCCGAAGGTACCGATCGTCTTGAAAGTCAGGTTGAACAGCACGGTCGTATTACGCTGCTGGCCACCGATGGAGGTATATTGCTTGATCGCGAGGATGTCCAAGCCGAAGCAGTCGTTGCTGTAGCCGATATCACCGCCGAGACTGACGAATTCATGACGCGACAGGGAGCGTCGGCCATAGACCGAGGCGTGATACTGTCCGATCTGGGTCGAGACGCCCGACGTGATTTCGTTGGTCGGCGTGTAATAGACCTGAGTCGGTCCATTTCTCCGGTAATTCGTGGCATAGAGATAATAGGGCGTGACCGGTTCGTAGATATAGCCCGCATTGACGTGGAATACCGGCACGCCGACGCTCACCAGTCCCTCGCCGTAATCGAAGCGCTTCCGCCAGGGATCGTAGCGGCCGCGCGCTGTCAGATCGAGATAACGGTTCGGGCTTACCCGGATACGTCCCACCGGAGAGGACAGATGATGCGACAGGCCGGAATAGGGGATCCGGTTATGGGTGATGTGCTGCTGGATACTCTCGCCCACGAGGAAATCCACGACATGGCCGCGCCACGTCCAGTTTCCGTGAATGCCGATATTGCCGCGCAGACCGCCATCGAGCCTGTCGGTTCCCGTATAGCGATTGAGCGCGAAAAGCGTGCTGTCGGTGAACTCGTATTGCAGGCTGTCCTCGTTCGGGATCATGCGGGCAGCGCTGTTGCCCATGTTCGGTGCGGCGATGGCCTGCACGATCGGTTCGAGAATCTGGGAGCCATGACCATGCGCGAAGCTGCGCAGGAAAGGCCAGTTCATCTTCAGGGCGACCGTCGGCAGCACCCAGCCTGAGGTATGGGTCCCGGTATCGTTGTAATAGAGCGGTTGCTCGGTCAGATGACTGGCCTGATAGACGGTGGCATCGAGCCGTGCGGTGAGGAGCCACATCTGGCCCAGACTGTTATGGAACGGACGATTCCAGTTCATCTGGATCTGTCCGCGCTGGTCCCGTGCGCCCTCGGGGCGATAGACGTTGAAATTGGTGGTGTTGAGCGAGAACGTGCCGCCCAGTGGATCCGTCTCGCCCTGGAATGCGTAGGAGAGGCGCGGCAGGACGAAGGGCAGGTTGGAGTTCCGGATGACGCCCTGGTTCAGGCCCTGGTAGAACTGCCCGTCGAGGCGCGTATAGGATCCGACGCCGAATCCCTCGAGATAGGCCGTCGAGTTCAGCGTTTCGTTGCCGTAGCCCGAGATTCGATAGTCGCGCATGTAGTTGGCGGATGAGGCGAGATTGACGTTCGCCCCCGCACGCCAGTGCTCGTCCAGATCGAACACCGCGCGTCCGCGCACATAGCCCTGGATTCCGTTGTCGTTCGTTCCGCTGACGGTATTGCCGAACGTATTGACGTAGCTCCCTTCCTTGTGGGTGCTGTACGCGATCCCGCCGGTGAGATTGACCTTGCCGAAATTGAGCTGGTTTCTGTACTGGCCGCTGATCTGCGGGCCGGTCCGGCTCGAGATCAGCCCCTGAACGGTCAGATCCTGCTGCCGGTCGATGGCCCAGAAATAGGGGATCGTGAAATAGGTGCCCAGATAGCGGTCATGCGGGCTGATACCGGGCATCAGAAAGCCGCTCTGTCGCTTCACGCTCGGATCCGACATGGAGAAGAGCGGCAGATACACGATCGGCAGTCCCAGCATGTCGAGATAGGCATGGCTGAACTCGATGCGCTTGTGCTCGGCATCCTGCGTCGCGTTATAGGCGCGCAGCTGCCAGAAGGGAGGGCGGCTCGGATGTTCGGCACAGATGGCGCAGGCCGTATAGACGGCCTTGGCCATGTCGTTGATCTTGCCGTCGGTACGACGCATCCCGTTCGCAGCGAGCTTCGCATTGTCTTCCATACGGAAATAGATCGCCCGTGCGATCCCGTCATGCATCCCGTTGCTCAGCTGGACTTGCTGTGCGTAGCTCGTACTGCCATCCGGCTCGACCATGGCGACATGCCCCGTCGCGGTCAGAACGCCGGTATTGCGATCATAGACGATCTTGTCGGCGCGCAGGGCGTGATCGCCCTGCCAGACCTGGACATTGCCGGTCCAGGTCGCGACACCGGATCTGGTATAGCTTTCCTGATCCGCAAGATAGGTCACCGGGTCGGATTGCGAGGTCGGTTTGCCGATGGCGACCTTGGGGCCGGTCTGTCTCTGCATGGTGGCACCGGCCTGCGGAATCTGGCCGAACGTGGCGCCGCCCGCGAGCATGGAAGCGGCAAGCCAGCTCCTGCGCCTGTTACGCGCATCGCGCATGTTCGACATCAGCCATCCTCCAGATGCAATAGCAGGGCCACAGCCAGACACAGACCCGCGACCGTCGGTGCCCAGGCCGCCATGACGGGCGGCAGGGCGCCGGATTCACCAAATTGCGCGGCCACTTTCGATATTGTGAACAGCGCGAACCCTGCGGCAATGCCCGAACCGAGCATGCGGGCCACGCCGCCGCGCCGGGTCGGGCGCATCGAAAACCCGGCCGAAACGAGCGCCATCGTACCACACAGGATCGGCAGAGCTAACAGAGTCTGGAAGTGCAGTCGATGCCGGATGGATGAAAATCCGGAACGTTCGAGCAGATGAATGAAGCCGGGCAGGGACCAGACGGAAAGCGTATCGGGCGAGGCGAAGCTCTGCTCGACGCGGGTGAGGGTGAGGTTCGTGGGGAGATAATATTCCCCGATATGAAGGGGCAGATGATTGGGGCGCACGCTTGCCGCATCCTCGAGCTTCCATGCGCCCCGGACGAGCTCCCCGCGCGGTGCCTCGATGCGTACCACCATCTGGTCGCGCCCGTTCAGACGGAAGATGCTGATATCGTTGATCCGCAGATGATGGTCGTGCATCAGGACCCTGCGCGCATGGAGGATGGCGACGCCCTTTCCGCTTTCGCTGTCGTCGAGCTGTCTCAGCCACAGGGCACCACCATTGAGCGAGAGCGGTCCGCCTCCGGTCTTGAGATAGGCCTCGTCGAGCAACTCGGCCTTGCGGAACATGGCGGAGGACAGGGGCGAGAGTGCAAGCGTGCCGAAAAGCCCCATCAGGATCGCGCAGGCAAGAGGGGCTGCAAGAAACTGCCAGGCCGAGATACCCGCAGCGCGCGCGACGATCAGCTCGGACGAGCGCGTGAGACGCCAGAAGCAGACGATCCCGCCGAGCAATATGCCGAACGGCATGATCATGATCATGAAATACGGAACGTGCAGCCCCGCGATCTCGGTTACGAGACTCGTCGGAACATCGGGCTTGGTCGCGACGCGACGCAGCAGATCGATGAAATCGAACAGCGAGACGAGCCCTGTGAGCGCCGCGATCATGGCCACGGCAAACAGGGAGAACACACGCGATATATAGAGCGAGAGCGTGACCGAGACCCCCGATCCCGATCCGTGAAGGAGAGGGAGTAACTTACGCACCATCGTTCGACTTCCGCTTGCGTGCGAGGATTTCCCGCCCGAACAGCCAGATCGCCCCGACGAGTGCCGGTGCGACGGCCACCACCCACAGAAGCGGCACGAGGCGCAGGTTCCGGCCTGCGAGGTTCTGGAGCATGAGACTCATCGCCATCAGCCCCACGATGGCCAGGATCGCCGCGAGCGGGCGCTTGATATTGCCATGTCGGGAGAATGCCCCGCTCAGAACGGCAATGAGGGCGATCATCACGAAGGACATCGTCGTCAGGGGCGCAGTCAGACGTCGCCAGCCTTCCACGGCAAACTTGCCCCAGTCGCGCTGCGCGACATAGCGCGGATCGGGATGGAACAGCTCGTGCAGCGACATCTCCGTCGCATCGCGGATCTCGGAATCGGCCTGCTTGCGCGTGGTCAGGTCGATCGTGTTGCGGGCGAAGCTGAGGACGTTCAGGCGGCCCGTATGATGATCGATCTCCTGACGCGATCCGTTGAAGAGCACCACTCTGGGCTGATTGTTCACGACGATCATGCTGCCGCGTTCGGCCAGGATCGTGGCACGGGCCTGGGGTTGCCGGTCATCCTCGACGAAGACGCCATGCATCTCTCCGTTGCGGTCCCGCGAGCGGACATAGACGGTCATATCCTTCGAGAGCTGGGTGAACACGCCATCCTGCAGCAGGAAGGCGGCCATACGGTTGCGAATCTCGAATTCGTAGCGCCGGAACGCGTGATAGGAGACAGGAACGAGCCAGAGCGTGAGCAGATAGCACAGAAGCGTCGTGAGGGCCGCGCATGCAAGCGCCGGACGGGCGAGCTGGAACGGCGAGAGGCCCGCTGCCTGCATGACTGCGAGTTCCCGGTCTCCCGACATGCGCTGATAGCCGAAAAGAACGACCAGAAAGGTCGTGATCGGCAGGATGACCGCAAGAAAAGACGGAACCATGAGCGATGTCAGTTCGAGAAAGACGCGCAGGGACAGACCGCGATCGACCACGAGCGACACGAAGCGCAGGGATTGCATGAGCCAGATGAGCGCGATCGCGCCGCTCGTGATCCCGAGCAACCCGAGCAGAAGCTGGCGCAGGATGTAGCGCTCGCGCAAAGGCAGGGAAATGCGCCGCGCGGGGCGGGAGGCCGGAACAGACATGTTCATGCCCATAGCGGTTCACCGGCATTGCTGAAAGACGCAACTTGTTACTGAACAAAAACCCCCGGGGATCGTCTGTACTGCGCAGGAACGCGCCGAGCGGCGCTTTCCTGCTCTGGAACCCGCTCTTCCCGCGGCGACGGGGGATACCGATCCGGTTGAGACCGTGCGTCGCCTGTGCGAGGCTGACTGTCTGGCGCTCAGCGGGCAGGGCGCTCAGCGGGGGGGCGCTCAGCGAGCAGGGCGCCATGGGCAAGGCCGTGCCCGGTCTGCGGACGGCCTTTTCCCGGAAACCGGCCCCCGAACGCCGGAACCTGAACGCGACATGGTGCGGAGAAGCGAACGTGAAGGCGATCCTGATCGAGAAAACTGCGGATAGGCCTATCGCTTCTCTGGGCGATGTGGACGAATCGCTTCTGCCGGAGGGCGATGTACTTGTCGATATCGCCTGTTCGACCCTGAATTATAAGGATGCCTTGGCGATTACCGGAAAGGCGCCCGTCATCCGCAATTTCCCCATGGTGCCCGGTATCGATTTTGCCGGAACGGTCGCGCAGAGCAGCAATCCGCGATTCCGTCCCGGCGATCGGGTCATTCTCAACGGGTGGGGGCTGGGCGAGACGCGCTGGGGCGGCCTCGCCGAGCGTGCCCGGGTCGAGGGAGACTGGCTCGTATCCCTGCCGGAGGGCATGGATCTGCGACAGGCGGCGGCAATCGGCACGGCGGGTTATACGGCGATGCTGTGCGTGCTGGCGCTCGAACGACACGGAATCACGCCTGACAAGGGCGAGATCGTCGTCAGCGGCGCCGCCGGGGGCGTGGGCAGTGTCGCCGTGGCACTGCTCGCGGCGCGGGGGTTCTCTGTGGTGGCGGTTACAGGGCGTGCCTCCGAGGCGGACTATCTGCGCGCCCTTGGTGCATCCTCCGTGATCGACCGGGAAGTCCTGACCGGAAAGGTCAGACCCCTCGGCAGGGAATGCTGGGCTGCTGGGATCGATGTCGCGGGAAGTCATGTCCTTGCGAACATGCTTTCGATGACGCGCTATCGCGGCATCGTGGCGACATGCGGGCTCGCCGCGGGAATGGATCTGCCGGGTTCTGTCGCGCCCTTCATCCTGCGCGGTGTGACGCTGGCGGGAATCGACAGCGTGATGTGTCCGCTGCCCGATCGTCTGGAGGCATGGTCGCGTCTCGCCAGCGATCTGGCGCCCGAGACGCTCGAGGCCATGATCGCCACATGTCCCCTGTCCGGCGTCATCGAGACCGCACCCCTTTTTCTGTCGGGTGCCGTACGCGGTCGCATCGTCGTGCCGATCGCGCCCTAGAGCGGGAGGGGAAGCCTCCCCCCCCGATCGCTGCGATTAGTCGGCGCTCGTATCTGTCGGCGCCCATGCCGTCGGCGCCCGTGTCGTCAGCGCCCGCGTCGTCAGCGCGGGTTGCGCAGCCACCTGTCGCCGCTGTGACGGCTATGGGCCACGAAGAAACCTGCCAATGTGCCGGTGATCGCAAAAGCGAGCGTCCAGAGGGAAAGCGAGACCAGCAGGAGAGAAAGCGCTGGCGTGGCGACGAGGCCGATCGCGGTGCTGGTCAGGGTCTCGTTTCGTGTCGGCCCGAAATGCCGCTGCGCATGACAATGCGGACACTCCTCATCCGTACGCTGCATCTTCTGACGACAGACGGGGCAGAGAACCACGCTTTCCTGAGCGGGAGGGCGCGGAACCGGAAGATGCCTTCCGGTCAGGATCGAACGCATCTGGTGGCGGGGCGAGATCTGGACCATGAACCGCTCATGCCGCGAGGCATGTCGGCGGCGCAACAGGAAAAACCGACGGTCAGTCCGGTCCTTCGTGTTCTCCTGCGGCGATCCGCGCTTCCACCGCCTTTCTCCAGGGCGCATCGGGCGGCGCCGCATCGAGCGCCCGCCGGTAGAGGGAGAGACTGTCGGGCGAGATATGACCGTCCCGTTTCGACTGGAGCTCGGCGATCTGAAGGGCGAGTTCGGGGATGAAACGCTGGGCGAGGGCCTTGCGATAGATCCGGATCGCATCGTCTTCCTGCCCCATGGCTTCATCCACCTGTCCCAGCAGGATGGCCTGCCGCACGTAATCGGGGTCTGCTGGTGTCATCGAGTCGACCTGATGGGCCAGCCTGTCGAAAAGCGCCTTCATGCCGGGGGGAACGACGCGATCGCGGGTATGATGAGGCTGGCTCGGCAAGGACGGATGACCGTTGACGAGATAGAGCGCCCCACCGCAGAGGGGGAGCGCGAGCAACAGGAGTCCCAGACGCGACATGACGCGGGTTTCCCGGTCGAAACTCTCTTCCTCCAGGGAATCGGCCGCCAGAAGACGCCGCTCGATCTCCAGCCGCGCGCGCGCATATTCTCCCTCCGGAAGCGCCCCGGTCGCCCGGTCGCGTTCCAGCTCGGCCAGTTGCGCCCGGTAGAGCGTCATCGCCGAACGTCGCGCGTCGACGGCATGTCGCGTGCCTTGTCGCGTCACACGCAGCATGAAGATCGTGACGGGGGCCAGAGCAAGGACCGTGACGAGAAAGAAGCCGAACCAGCTCACGAGCGATGCTCTCCCTCTTCCTTCAATATGTCGGCCAGACGCGCCTGCTCCTGCGGGTCGAGCGGTGGTGCCGGGCGCGCACGGCGCAGCATCGTCGCCGCCAGCCCCAGACCGGCGATCAGGGCGAGAGCGGGCATCGCCCAGAGCAGGAAGGTCGCTATCGAAAAGCGCGGGCTGAGCCGTATGAATTCGCCATAGCGTTGTGTCATCCAGCGCATGATCTGCGCATCGCTCTCGCCGCGCGCGACATGGATTCGAACGACGTGGCGCAGATCGCGCGCCAGCCCGGCACTGCTATCCTCTATCGATTCGTTCTGGCAGACGAGACAGCGGAGCCGGGCGCCTATCGCCTCCGCTCTCTTTTCCTGCGCGGGATCGGGAAGCATTTCCGACGGTGCATCGACTGCGAAGGCGGGCGCTGCCGACCAGGGGAAACCCGTTCGCGTTCCTCCGGGCCAGAGAAAGGAGATCAGGGCGAGAAGCACCAGCAAGCGAGGCAGAGCCGGGCGCCGCTGCCGGAGGGAAGCGCCGGTCATTTCGCCTCTCGCGTCAGGGGGAGAACCTTCTCCTCGAACTGGCGGGCGTCGAGCGCCGCACTGGCATGCCAGGCGATATGACCGCCCGGAAGCACGAGGAAACTCTCCGGCACGCCCGTGACCCCCCATTCGATGGCCGTCATCCCGTCCGGATCGAGGCCGATCCGGCGATAGGGCGAACCGTCGCGCAGGACGAAACGCCGGGCATCCTCCGGGCGGTCCTTGTAGGCAATCCCCCAGATGGGCAGGAAACGGGCGATCTTTCGCAGCGCGTCCATCTCGGCGACGCAGGGAATGCACCACGACGCGAAGAAATTGACGAGAACGGGTTCCCCGGTGCGGGAGAGCGTCCGCGTATCGAAGCCCTCTCCCGCGCCGGGAAGACCCCCGAGCGAGAAGTCAGGCAGAGGGTGACGCATCGCTTCCGTGCGGATCGCCCGTGGATCGAACCCGCCTTCCTCCATCGAAGAGAGAATCTTCCAGCATCCGAGCCCGAGTGCGCCGGCTCCGGCGACGGGCAGAGCCATGAGCAGACGTCGTCGTGACGGGATCGTCATGATGCGACTCCTTCGGGGTCTCTTCCGGTTCCGTCTGCCGTCCCGGACGGTGAGCGGGCGATCCTGCCCGCCCCCTGTCCGCCGGGCTTTCGCGGGGCGCCGAAACGATGGCGCCTGTCAGAGAGGGAGAGCGCTCCGCCCAGTGCCATGATCACGCCGCCCAGCCAGATCCAGGGTGCGAGCGGATTGACATGCAGACGCAGAACATGGCGCGCGGCTTTTCCCTCTCCGTGGCTTTCGCCCAGCGCGGCATAGAGATCGCGCAGGAGATTGGTGCGTATCGCCACATCGGTCGTGACCTGATGCTGAGCGGTGAAGTCGCGCCGCGAGGGATGCATGATCGCGATCTCCCTGCCGTTTCGGCTCACGGTCAGATCGGCGAGGGTCGCGCGGTAGTTCGGACCTTTTTCCTGACGGATCGCCGTCAGGGTCCAGTCCAGCGCGCCCTGATGAACCGACTGGCCGATCCCGAGTTCGACGATCCTGTGCTGTGCCTGGGACATGCCCGTCAGACCGAGCACGGTCACACCGGCACCGATATGGGCGATGGCGCTGCCCCAGACGGCGCGCGGCAGATGGGGAAGGCGCTGTTTCAGCATTCCATGACCCCGGCCCAGCCCGAGCCTCAGTGCGAGATCGGTCACGCTGCCTGCGATCACCCAGATCGCAAAGGCGGCACAAAGGGCCGGGATAATCCCCGTGCATGTCGCGAGTCCGCCGATCAGCCCCAGAAAAGCCAGAGCGGCTGCCGGTCGCAGGCGTCGCAGGAGGGGGCGCATCTGTCCGCGCTTCCAGGGGAGGAGCACGCCTGCGGCCATCGCGGCCATCAGGGGAAGGGCGAGCGGGATCGTCGTCGCGTCGAAGAAGGGTTTGCCGACCGAAAGCGTGCGTCCCGTGAGAATCTGCATGAAGGGCGGGTACATCGTTCCCGTGACGACCACCGCGCAAAGCGCACAGAGCAGGATGTTGTTGAGAACGAGCCCGCCCTCGCGCGAGAGCGGCGCGAAGATGCCGCCCGATACGAGCGAGGGCGCGCGCCAGGCGAAAAGAAGCAGCGAGCCGCCGATCACGAGGGCGAGCAGGAGAAGGATGAAAAGGCCGCGTGCCGGGTCGTTGGCAAAGGCATGAACGGAATTGAGTATCCCGGACCGCACCAGAAAGGTGCCTGAGAGGGAGAAGGAAAACGTTGCGATGGCGAGCAGAACGGTCCAGATCCGCAGGGCATCGCGCTTTTCCACCACGATGGCGGAATGCACCAGAGCCGTGCCCGTCAGCCAGGGAATGAGCGAGGCATTCTCGACAGGATCCCAGAACCAGTACCCGCCCCAGCCGAGCACATAATAGGACCACCACGACCCCATCGCGATTCCGAGCGTGAGAAAGCACCAGGCCGTTACGGCCCAGGGCCGGACCCAGCGCCCCCAGGCCGCATCGACCCGCCCTTCGATCAGGGCGGCCACGGCAAAGGCGAAGGGTACGGCAAAGCCGACATAGCCCGTGTAGAGAACGGGCGGATGGAAGGCGAGGCCCGGATCCTGAAGCAGGGGATTCATGCCTTGCCCGTCGGCAGGAGCGGGCCAGACCCGCGCGAAGGGATCGGAGGTGAGCAGACAGAAAAGCTGGAACCCGGTGGAGACCGCCCCGAGAATGGCGAGAACCCGCGCCTTGAGGACCAGAGGCAGGCCGCGACCGAACCAGGCGACCGCCCCGCCGCAGATGGCGAGAATGAGACACCAGAGCAGGATCGACCCTTCGTGGTTCCCCCAGACTCCCGTGATCTTGTACAGCAATGGCTTGCTGAGGGCCGAATTGGCTGCGACGTTCTCGACCGAGAAATCGTCGCGGACCGCGGATATCACGAGGCAGGCGAAAGACAGAAGAAGCGCAGCAAGCTGTGCGAAGCATAGGGCGGGTGCGAGCTCGAGCAGGGTGCGACGACGACGCGCTGCGCCCCAGAGCGGCAGAACGCCCTGTGCTAGGGCAAGCACGCAGGCCAGAGCGAGCGCATAATGCCCCTCTTCTGCACCGGGAAGCGCCATCACTGTGCGGATCGTCCTGTCATCTCGCGGGCCTCGTTCCGGGTCATGCTGTCCCAGCTTCCCGCGCTGGGCGGCTTGCCGAAGCGGGGATCCCATTTGCCGCTGCGTTTCAGCGCTTCGGCAACCTCCCGGGGCATGTAGGTCTCGTCATGTTTCGCAAGCACTTCCGTCGCTGCGAAGGGATGGCCGGGTCTGAAGGTGCCGAGGGCGACCACGCTCTGTCCCTCGCGGAAGAGATCGGGAAGAATGCCGCTGAACCGCACCGTGACGGCCGCCTGTCCGTCTGTGACGTCGAAGACGTTCACGGGCACATTGTCCTCGACCGTTCGCCTGAGCGACCCCGCGACCACCATGCCGCCGAGGCGGATCACCCGATCGGGAACGGGCGGTCTGGCGAGGATCTGCGATGGGGCCATGAAGAAGACGATACTCGACGAAAAGGCGTTGAGAACGAGCGCGGTCGCGGCGGAAAAGCAGATCAGACAGGTCAGGGTCAACCACAGACGGCGGCTTTTCCGTGTCATGCGCCGGGTGGCGGTGCGCCGGCCTCCGTCAGGCCCTGCATTGGTCGCAGGCCCCTCGCGGGCGGGATTCCGGTCGGCAGGCCGGTCATGGGAGGGCGTGCTCATGGGCTGCGTCTTTCTTGCGCGCGCGCCGCACGCTCGAGCCCCGCCAGCCGCGCGCGCGCGCGTTTGAGGCGCAGCCGGAGGGCGATGGACAGCCACAGGGCGGCAATGGCGGTAAGGCCGTAGGATGAGAGGATATAGGGAAGATGGGTCACGCGCGCGCTCCCGCCCGCCGTGTCAGGATCTGCTGGGCGCGGTGTTCGAGTATCGCGGCTTCGAGCCGGCCGGTTACCAAAGCGGCGAAACCGAGGGCGAACCCTGCAAAGCTGATGGCAAGGGGCACGAGCATCGACATGGCCATGCTCGGTGCATGGGTCAGGGTAATGCTGTCCGGCTGGTGCAGGGTATTCCACCAGGCGACGCTGAACTTGATGATCGGAAGGTCGATCACTCCCGCGATGGCCAGGATCGAAGCGGCCCGGAAGCCGCGCTGCGGATCGTCGAATGCGCGGATCAGGGCGATATGGCCGAGATAGAGAAAGAAAAGAACCAGCACCGAGGTCAGGCGCGCATCCCAGACCCACCAGGCGCCCCACATGGGTTTTCCCCATAACGAACCCGTCGCCAGACAGAGCGCCGTCACGACGGCGCCGACGGGGCCGATCTCCATCGCGGCGAGATCGGCGAGAGGATGTTTCCAGACGAGAGAAAGGAGTCCGCACAGGGCGAGTGCGGCATAGCCGGACGAGGCGAGTATCGCCATGGGCACATGAACATACATGATGCGCACGGCATCGCCCTGCTGCCAGTCTGCGGGGGAGAAGAACAGGCCGAGGCCAAGTCCTGCCGCGAGGCAGACGATGGCTGCGATCGAGAGAAGGGGAAACAGCCAGCGCGACAGCCGCAGGAAACGCCCGGGATTGGCGAAGCGGTGCAGCAGGGCGCCGGTTGACGGGCGTCCTGCTGCGGCAGAAGGCGAGGGATGAATCACGCTTCACTTTTCTCCCTTGGAATCACGGCAAGATATAGCCCTGTCTCCGTTTCGTCCGTTATGGGAACATGATCAGAAACCGTCCTGATAGTCTCAAAGCCTCCGTCAAGGCTAGAACGGAGCGTGCAGATTGTTCCGGTGACGGTGATAGAGTTTCCCTGTCAGTCGAGGTGTATCGTGCAGTACTGGTTGATCAAATCCGAGCCGGAGGCCTTTTCCTGGCAGCAGCAGGTCGAAAACGTGACCGAGCCCTGGACGGGGGTGCGAAACTATCAGGCGCGCAACAACCTCTCAGCCATGCGCTGTGGCGATCTCGCTTTTTTCTATCACTCCGTGAGCGATCGCGAAATCGTCGGTGTGGTGGAAATCGTGCGGGAAGCCTATCCCGACCCGACCGCCGCGGAGGAAGGGGCCGTTAAGGAAGGCAGTGGGAAAGAAGGGGGCGGGAAACGACGCTGGGTGTGCGTCGATGTCAGGGCTCATGGCGAGATGCGCAAACCCGTCTCTCTTGCTGTGATCAAGGCCGATCCCGCACTTGCCGGTATGGCGCTGGTGAAACAGTCCCGCCTGTCGGTCGCGCCGGTCACGCATGAGGAGTGGCAGCATATCTGTGCGCTCGGACAATGGCGCGCGCCCTGATCGACCGCGGCACACTGCCTTTTCCCGTGTCTCTCATGCTCCCCCGGCCTCGTGAGCCGGACCCCTTGATCCGGCCCCCATGTTCCGGCTTCGTGGGCATCATGCTCCGAGAACGCGCCGCAGGATCTCCGCGATCCGGGCGGGATCATCGGCACGCAGCGCGGCGAAACCGATGATCAGCCCCTCGTCCTCCGATGCGGATGACGGGTCGTGACTCTGCCGGGCAGAACCGGGCGGCGTGGAATCATCGGGGTCTGACGGCACATGGAGTGCCGAGAGGCGGCCCACGCGATACCCCGCCCGCCCGAGTGCCTCCTGACAGGCGATCTCGTACCCTCTTTTCCGGAGACCGACGCAGAGCTGTACCCCGCCGGAAGGGGGAGCCGTCTTCACGCCATCGAGCGCACGAAGCGCCTCGTGGAGCTTTTGGCCGTTGCGGGAATAGATATGGGCGATCCTGCGCAGATGGGCGCGATACTGACCCGTCTGCATCAGCGCGGCGAGCGCATCTTGCGCATGGAGGTTCGCCGCCATGCCGAAATTGCGATGGATCGCCCGCGCAGGGGCGACAAGCGGCTCCGGCAGGGTCATCCAGCCGAGCCTCAGCCCCGGGAGCAGTGTTTTCGACGCCGAGCCGAGATAGACGCAGCCGGAACCGTCCCCATGGGCGGCAAGAGCCGCGATTTCCCGCCCCTGCCAGAGAAACTCGCTGTCGTAATCGTCTTCCAGAATGAGCGCGCCCTGCGCCCGTGCCTTTGCCAGCAAGGCCAGACGGCGCGGCAGGCTCATGCGTACGCCCAGCGGAAACTGGTTCGACGGGGTGATGTAGATAAGACGCGCCGTCCCGGGCAGGGCGTCGACACGAAACCCGTCCTCATCCACCGGGACGGGAACGATCCGGGCTCCGGCCGAGAGAAAGGCCGCGCGGGCGCCCAGATAACCGGGCGTTTCCATGGCGACCGTCATACCGGAATCGGTCATGAGCTGCGTGATCAGGGTCAGAGAGGCCTGAGTGCCGGGGGTGATCAGGATCTGCTCCGGAGAGACGGTCAACCCGCGATCGCTCCGCAGGCGGACCGCTATGGCGTCTCTCAGCGTCGCACTGCCGTGATAGGACCCATAACCTGCGGAGTCGCCATGGTCCTGACGCGCATGACGCCGCAGAAGCCGCGCCCAGAGATCGGCGGGGAACAGATCCGGATCGGGCATACCGGGTGCGAGACGTCCCTGCGTCACCCGATAGGATGCCGCGCGCAGGTCCTGGATCGCCGCTCTTCCGCGACAGGATACGGTGGGCGGCTCATGTCCCTCCTGCGACGCAGGGCGGATGACCGGCAGGCACAGTTTCGGACGCTTTCCCGGGCGGATGTCGAGGAGCCCCTCGGCCCTCAATAGTTCATAGGCCGATGTCAGTGTGCTGCGCGACAGGCCGAGGCTGCGCGCGGCCTCGCGACTGGATGGCAGGGTCATGTCGCCGCGAAGACGCCCGGCGCGCATGGCTGCGTGGAGCGCGAGAAAGATCTGCACCGGGAGCGGTTCCGCACGCGACGGATCGAGCGGACAGAGCGCGGGCAGATAGACCGGCGCGGGATCGGAGGACGCGGAGACAGAAGGCTTCTGCATGGAAAACCACCCCGAAGAACTGGCCCGAGAGAACTGGCCCGGAAAAACTGGCCCGAGAGAACTGGTCTGAAAAACTGATACGGAACTGGATATCGCTGCGGTCCAGTCAAGGCGTGTAGCGTAAGCGCGTCAAGTCCGAGGAAGGGGAGGGATTGCCATGACGGAACACGACATCGCCGATTTTGCGCGCGCAAGACAGGCAAAGAACGCGCGTTACGACCGCGAGACGATCGACCGGGTTCTCGATACCGGGCTCGTCGCGCATGTCGGCTTCGTGGCTCAGGGACGTCCCATGGTCATACCCATGGCCTATGCCCGGATCGGCGATACGCTGTTTCTTCACGGCGCCTCGAAAACACGTCTGATGCAGCTCGACGGGCAGAAGCTCTGCCTCACCGTGACCCAGCTCACCGGGCTCGTCGTGGCGCGTTCGGCCATGCATCATTCGGTGAATTACCGGAGCGTTGTGGTGCACGGTCAGGCCCGCGCCGTTACGGGAGCGGATCACCCGCGGGCGCTCGATGCCCTGATCGATCACCTGCTTCCGGGGCGCAGCCGGGAGGTGCGGCCCATGACGGAAAAGGAGCTGAAGGCGACCGGGGTGCTCGCGCTCGATATCGAGGCGGTGAGCGCCAAGGAGCGGACCGGCCCCCCTGCGGACGATCGTGACGATCTTCCCTCCGGACAATGGGGCGGTGTCGTTCCGGTTCTGACCGCACTCGGGACGGGCGTGCAGGATGCGCATACGCCGGCGGCCTGCGCAGCTCCGCCCTCCCTCCGCCGGGCGCAGGCACGGTTTCTGGCCTGAACGACGCGCCTCCCGTTTCCGGGCGCTGCACGGGCTCAGCGTGCCGGGCGGTTTTCTTTCCTGCTCCGGTTCCGGCCCCGGACCCGTGCGCGTTGAAAGAGCGATGGCGCGGCAAGGGAGGGATGCCGGTCGAGCCACTGACCCAGCCCGCCGATCGCACCGCCGAGAAGGGGCAGGGCGCGCAGCGCATCCATGACGAGAATTCTGGCGGCCCGCCTGCGTGCGGAACTGTGTCGCGGGGTGAGGCGGAAGGCGGCCAGTCGCGACCGGAAGGCCTGGGGAAACGCGCCGCGCAGGCGATGGATACCGGCCAGAAGGCGGTGATAATCCTGCCGGTCGGGCACGGCTGCGACCAGAAACAGGGCGAGGGCGAGGCTTTCATGGCGTTCGCCGCGGCCCATCAGGACGGCCGCGAGACAATAACGGTAATTCAGGTTTTCAGGATCGAGCGCCACGGCCCGACGTGCCCAGGGTTCCGCCTCTTGGTGGCGTCCCTGTTCACGAAGAAGATTGGCCAGCTGGCTGATATGACCGGCCTCGGGACTGAGTGAAACCGCATGTCTGGCAAGCGCGATCGACCAGCCCGGATGCGTATCCCGCAGCCGGAAGGAGAGAACCTCATAATATTTCGCCACCGTTTTACGCCTGGCCCGGGCCTCGGCGATGAAGGTCGCAGGATCGAATTCTCCGTCGAGCAGGGCCAGCACGCCCGGTACGAGCAGGCCTGCCTCGGACAGGAACGCGATGACCACATGGCCGCCATGGGCGATGGGGATGAGGGTGGAGGCGATATCCCCTGCAATCCGCCGGGCATGAAGACGATCCAGCCTGTCGCAGGGATCGTAGAAGATGAAGGCGCCCTCCGGTGGCGGGACAGGATGCCGATCCGCAGGCTGGAAGGCGATCCGCCGCGCCTGCGGCCAGCGTGTTTCCTCCGGCACGCGTTCGGGATCGACCGAGTATTGCGGCGCGAAGGCGATGGCCGTGGCTCCGAGCGCATGGGCATGGCGGATACAGGCATATCCCCCCATGCTCGATCCGTAGGTGAAGACCCGGTGATATCCCGCGGTGACGGCGGCTATCGCGCGGATGGCCTCGGGAATCTCCGGCTCCTGGTACCAGAGATTGGAGCGTGTCAGGATCAGGATGCAGTCGATATCGCGCTGCGTGAGGAAGCTCTCGCCAAAACCGGCGCGCGCGAGGGAAGGATTATCCGTGAAGCTGTCGAAGCTCACCACAACCCGGTCGCGGCGGTCCGAAAGGAAGGCGCGTACGAGCACGTCCTTGCTCTGGAACAGGATTGTCGATTCGCGCGTCATGAAACGGTTATGGCGAAGCGGTGCGGATTGGCAATGGATCATGAAAGCGTCCTCCGGGGATCGGAGGCGCTTCGTGAGGCGAGGCCTGCAATCGCCCGGGGCTGTCGAGCGGTCGCAGACCGTCGTTTCCGGCGCGCGATGCCCCGGACAGGCAGCTGAACCGGACAGGCAGCTGAAGACGATCCCGTGACGCACACATAGAGTTGACATGAAAATCCGACCGCCCGGGCAGGGCGCGCCGGGAGAACCCAGGAAGCGGGGCAAGCCTGTTGCCGGTAAAGTCGATCTGATGGCGTTCGGGTGTCTGGCGTTCAGGTGTCCGGCGTTCGGGGGGCTGGCGCTCAGGCGTCCGGCGCCAAGGCGGCCCCGATCTCCATATGGCTGCCACCGCCCGTTTTGCCCGCACGCCAGTAGCCCGCTGCACGGATGCGGTCGCGCGGTACGGCCTTCTTCTGTATGAGATGAGAGCGCAGGTGCCGCACGATATCGATCTCTCCCGCGATCCACACATGCAGCTCCGACAAAGGCGGCAAGGTGAGGGCTTCGATCGCCGCGATGAGATCCGCCCCGTCTTTCGAAGGCGCATAACGATGAACCGTGAGCGCGCCGTGTCGGCGCAGGGGGTAGGTCTTCGGCGTTTCCTCCGTTGCGAGCAGCACGGTGATCGCATGATCGACGGGATAGCCCTCGACCATGCGCGCGATGGCCGGGAGCGCCGTATCGTCGCCGATCAGCAGATGAGCCGTGCAGATGGGAGGAGGAAGATAGGACGCGGCCGGCCCCCCCATGCCGAGCCACAGGCCGGATACGGCATGGCGCGCCCAACAGGCGGCGGGCCCGGAATCGTGGAGGACGAAATCGATCGTCAGCTCCCCGCTCGCGGGGTCGAAGCGGCGCGGCGTATAATCGCGCGCAACGACAGGTTCCCCATCCGGCTCGTGCCCATCCGGAGCGTGCCCATCCGGTTTCCCGCGGGGTACGAGTCGTGGCAGGACCGGCCCGGCCTGACCGGGACTCGGAAAAAACAGCCTGACGTGATCGTCGGCGCCCGGGGCGACGAAATCATGCAGATCGGCTCCAGTGAACACGATACGGCGCATCCGGGTCGAGAGCGGGACGATCTGCGACACGACGATCCGCCGCATTGCGAGCCGATGCCGTATCCTGACGGGCAGATGAGAGAGGGGGCCGGTCATCGAAACGGTTTCGCAGGAAATATTGCCGGGGATACTGCCCGTGATTCCGGCGTGAACGACAGCGAATGGCGCCGCCGCGTCACGCCGCGTCAGGACCGGTCAGCGCGACCATATCGTCTTGATGTTCATGAATTCGTGCAGGCCGAGCTCGGTCAGCTCCCGTCCGAATCCGCTCGCCCTGGTTCCGCCGATCGGCAGGGCAGGATCGGACGCGGTGATCCTGTTGATCGAGACGGTGCCCGCGTCGATCTGTCTTGCGAGCGTATGGCCGAGCGCCGTGTCGCGGGTCCAGACACTGGCTCCGAGGCCGTATTCCGTATCGTTGGCCAGAGCCAGGGCGTGTCCGGTGTCCCGGGCGACCGTGAGACAGGCCACCGGGCCGAACAGCTCTTCGCGGAAAGCCGTCATTTCCGGTGTGACGTCGCACAGCACGGTCGGTTCGTACCAGGCGCCGGGCCGCGCGATCGTCTTCCCGCCGAGCACGCATCTCGCGCCTTCGGCAATGCTGCGTTCCACCTGCGCGTGCAGGGTATCGCGCAGATCCAGACGGGCCATCGGACCGAGAAAGGCATCGTCCTCGCAGGGAGTGGCAGGCTCTATGGCCCGGACCCGTTCCACGAAGGCCTCGGTGAAGGCCGGGGCGATGGCCGCATCGAGAATGATCCGCTTGGCCGAGATGCAGACCTGTCCGCAATTTGCGAATCGTGCCGCCACGGCCGACTCGACGGCCAGATCGAGATCGGCATCCGCGAGCACGACGAAGGGGTCCGACCCGCCGAGCTCGAGAACCGATTTCTTGCCGTGTTGTCCCGCGAGCCCGGCAAGAATGCGCCCGACGCGCACGCTGCCCGTCACCGTAACGCCCGAAATCCGCGGATCGGCGATGACGCGCGCAACCTGTTCGCGTGACAGATTGACGCTCTGGAACGCCGGCACGAGACCGCTCTGTTCGGCAAGTTCATGCAGGGACATACCGCAGCCGAGCGTGTTTTCGGCCGGTTTGACGAGAAAGCCGTTCCCACCGAGCAGGATCGGAACAGCGGCGCGCAGGATCTGCCAGAACGGAAAATTCCACGGCATCACGGCAAGGACGGTGCCGGTGGGGGCATAGCTGAGGCAGGCGTCCCCGGAGGGGGGCGTCATCGCGCGGTCCTGCAGGAGGGTGAGCGCCCTGTCTGCATACCAGTCGATCACGGCCACGCATTTGTCGATTTCGGCGCGTGCCGTGGCGATCGGCTTGCCCATCTCGCGTGTGGCCTGCAGGGCCAGCGCGTCGCGATGGGTGTCGAGTGCCTGTCCCATCCGGCGCAGCGCCTCGACGCGCTTGCCGGGCGAAAGAGCGCGCCAGCTGCGAAACCCGGAACCGGCACGCGCCAGCACGCCTTCGAGCGCGTCATCGGCGAGGAACGCATAAGACGAGAGAGTTTCTCCCGTGCTCGGATCGACGGTGGTGACGCCCGTTCGGGTTTCTTCTTCGCTCATGGGAGACTACCTCTGATTGTTGTTCCAAAGCGCCGTTCCGGCCGCGTCGGACTGTGCGACGACATCGGTCTGACCATTGCCCGGCGAGCCCGCATAATTGTGGTAGGCGGAGCTGTTATAGGGAGCCCGGACCGGCGCATTGAACTTCACGGGCATGCCGAGAAACGAGAAATGGGACGGCGCATCGTTCGGGATCTGGGTGCTTTGGTGAGCCTCGCCCCCCGGAAGCCCCAGCGCCTGATGGGAGCGAACCGTCGCCGAGAAGGTTCGGAGCGAGCTGTCGAAATCCTCGGTCACCTCATAGCCATGCGGCGGAGGCGGCGCGCCCCCATCGGGAAGGGCCACGCGCTCGACCGGCGTCAGGGGGCGGGCTGGTGCGCGCATCTCTGCCGCCGGGTCGGCAGAAGCGGTCCGGATGCCCGGCAGCGTCAGGAGGAGCGCCGTGACGGCGCCGGGGAAAAAGGCCAGTGATAGAGAGGTCAGTGATCTGGGCATTCGAGGCATTGCCATGCTCCTGTCGGATTCCTGTCATCCTAACAGGGATGCAGCTCTTTCGTTTTCCTATGACGACAGAGCGTGTAAAAAAACAGTCTTTGTCACAATACCCGGTGACCGCGCGTCTCGCCACGCGTTGCACAGACAAGTTGCACCGACCAGTCCGGGCCCCGTCGGGGGCCTTATCCCAGGGAGACCTCGCATGTCCTCAGCAAACGGAACCACACCCTCGGCTCTGGGGGAAATCGCTCCGATGGCGCTCGACGATGCGTCTCTGGCCCAGTTGCAGGCGGCGCTCGACAAGGTCGAGCACGGGCGGGGCGTGCTCGTGCGTCTGGCCGATCTCATGGGGGGCGCAGTGGGGCAGGCGACCCGGCTCGGATTGCAGGGCCTCGGTATGGCGCCCAATATCCAGGCGAAGATACAGGGGCTGGCCGAGGCTTCGATCGCCCGGGCCTTCGATGTCGCCATTCTGGGCATGAAGCAGGACGGCCCTGTTCCGGCGGGCAGCGCGACTCCGGCAAGCGCATCGCCCGGGCGCTGGCGCGATCCTGCGGCCCAGGCGGCAGTTGCCGTTTCGGGCGCGCTGGGCGGTTTCGGGGGCGTGGTCGGTCTGATGCCCGATATCGGCTTCACCACGCTGACGATCATGCGCGAAATCGCCCGGATCGCCCGCGAGGAGGGGGAGGATCTGCGGGACGAGGAAACGCGTCGCGCCTGTCTGGAAGTTTTCGCGCTCAAGGGGTTCCTTGCCGGCCAGACGCCGGATGAGAGCGAACTCGGTTTCTTCTCCGCCCGGGCGCTCATGCGGGGCAAACCGATCGTGTTGCTGATTGCAGAGGTCGCATCACATTACGGAATCGGGTTGTCGCGGAAATTCGCGATGCAGATGGTGCCCGTCGCCGGAGCGCTTTGCGGCGCCTCGCTGAATGCGGCGTTCCTCTCCCATTATCGCGCTCTGGCGCGCGCCCATTTCACGATAAGACGCCTCGAGCGGCAGCATGGTGGCGCCGTCGTGCGCGATACGGCGACCCATATGCGCCAGACCGCACAGGCAGAGGCCTCTTCGCGCTGAGAACGCGTTCCGTTGCCTCGGGCCGCGCGACCTGCGGCCGCATCAGTCGAGTTTCCGGTTGCGGATCGCTTCGAACGTCCCGACGGGGACGAGCTGGAGAGAGAAAATGGCCGTCATGACGAAGGCGAGGTTCCCGTAATGCGGGGCGATCAGCGCGAGCGCGCCGCAAAGGGCCATACCTGCGAGATAAACGAAGGTCAGGGGCATTTTTCCGGTTCTCCTGCGGCGTGGCGCGGCGGAAGGCGCAGTTTCATGGCCGCGCCTCCGTTCCCGCTTTCATTGCCTTCCTGCAATGCATCAGGATCGCCGGAGTTGCAGTCTTTCGACCCCGGCCCTCATTACGCCGTTAGGCGTATCGATTGCTGCGACACCTGCCACGGGCGTTTCCCCGTTCAGGAAGATCTCCCCGTCGGATATCGCCTTGCGTCGCGTGTCCGAGAGGCGCGGCGGACGATGAGGCGAGGCGCATGATCGACCCGCTTACATCGGAGCGTCTGATCGAGGCCTATCGAATGGGGGTATTCCCCATGTCCGATGGCAGATCGGCGGGCGACATCACCTGGCATCGCCCGCTGATGCGCGGCATTCTCCCTCTCGGGGCGGGCTTTCATCTGTCGAAGCGTCTTGCGCGCACCGTCCTCCAGGGCAGGTTCTCGGTCACTTCAGACAGGGCCTTCAATGCCGTGATACGATCATGCGCCGAAGTGTCCGGACGCGACGAGACCTGGATCAGCCACAGGCTGGAGGCGCGATACGGGGCGCTGCATGCGCTCGGCCACGCGCATTCGATCGAGATCTGGTCGGGATCGGAGCTGGTCGGAGGATTGTACGGGGTTCATCTCGGTGGCGCATTTTTTGGCGAGAGCATGTTCTCGCGACGCACCGATGCCTCGAAGATCGCTCTGGTGCATCTCGTTGCAACGCTGCGGAGGCGTGGCTTCGTGCTGCTCGACACCCAGTTCCCGACGACGCATCTCGAGCGCTTCGGCTGTCAGACCGTTCCCGACACGCTCTATCGCTTGATGCTGGACCGGGCCCTGACGATTGAGGCAACGTGGTCGCATGCTGTCGCGTTGGATGAACTGCGGCAGGAGATTGCAGTCCTGCGTGAGGAATCGGCCTCGAGCCAGGTCCAGTGAAGGGGAAGAACATGTCGTCTTATCGCAGAAAGAGCGTTGCGGCCCTGGCCTTGGGGGTTGCCATGGCAGGCATGGCGGCACCGGCATTCGCACAGCAGCATCCTCGCCTCACTCCGTCGCGGGATGTCACGGTGGTCTATTCCGTGCAGCCCGAAAAACTTCCCCAGCCCGTTCAGGCCACCGTCCATTTCCGTGCGGAAGGCGACAAGCTCAGGATCGATCCTGCCAATCACGCAGGGTCCACGATCCTCGACCGGCCTGCCCAGATGGTCACGCTGATCATGAACAAGCAGAAGGTCTATACGAGCTTCTCGCCCAAGCACGGTCTGCGCAGTCCGTTCCTGCTCGATATGTCGATGCAGTTCGCGCCGGACGGCAAGGGCATGGTCGCCGGAGCCTCCTGCAACAAGTGGTCGATCACCTCCGCTCACGGCAAGGCAGAAGCCTGTGTCACGGATGACGGTGTGATTCTCAGCGAGGAGGGGGTCGATTCGGACGGTCTGCGGGGCAAGCTGGTGGCGGAGCGGATCACTTACGCACCTCTGGACGAATCGCTGTTCCAGCCCCCGGCGGGCTATCAGAAGATCTCTGCCCAGATGCCGATTCCCCATGGAGCGGGACCGCATGGCGCTGGCGTGCAGGGCGCCGGAATGCAGGGCGCGGCAATGCAGGGCAGCACGACGAAGTCTGCGTCCACGCCGTGAATTCAGTATCGTGCAGGGCGCCCCGCAACGGGCGCGCCCCTATTGTTTTCTCCGCCCCTGCTTTCCGTCGTGTCGCCTGTCTTCGTTCGGCTCCTGTTCTATCCCTCCTGTTCCTCCTGTCCGGCGCGGCCACGACGGCGGCCGCCGCTCATGGCGAGCCGGGGGATGAGGGAGCGGCAACGGCGTCCCTTCCGACGCCTCTCGTGACACCTCTGGCCGATATCGACGTGACCTACGAGGTCCGGACTCCGGACGGACAGAGTGCCTCCCAGCGCATGCGCTGGAATGCGGCGCATTGGCGTCAGCGTCTGGATGTGCCGGGTTCCGGTCTCGTGATGCTGACAGATTATCAGGCCCATCGTCTTTCCGTGGTCGATCTGCGATCGAAGACCTTTACGGTGTCCGGCGCGCCCGATACGCGTTTCGCCCCGCCGGGTCAGGCCGCTGACGGCGTCTGGCAGAAAGGGGCGGACGATCGGGTGGCCGGTGTGCCGTGTACGCATTGGACGAGTACGGATACGGACGGGCAGGAGGGAGATTTCTGCTACAGCCGCACCGGGGTGCTTCTCTCGGCGAGCCGTGGCGGCGTGCCGACGCTCAGGGCAACAGCCTATGCCGAGACGCCTCAGGGACCGTCCGTCTTTCAGGAGCCCTCCGGTTTTCACGAGGTAAAGGCGGTAAGGCTGAAGCCCTGACGGCCATATCCTGCCGGTCGCCCGGTATCGATCCACGGTTCTGACCCTTCGGCAGGATAATCGCATGTCCGCATCGCGCCCGGGGCACGCCATGCGTCTCCGGGAACGGGATGCGCTCTGATGTTCTATGTTACATTCTGGTCCGGGTTTTGTCCTGTTCCGTCGCAAAATCGACACCATATCCGGTGCAAGATGACAGTGTGAGATCGCCCCGGCATTGCGGGTGCGGTCTGGCAAGGAGATTTCTTCATGCGTCGTATCCTGAAAACCGGCCTGGCCGTTCTGCCTCTCGCAGGACTCCTCGCAAGCACGCCACTGGCACAGGCCCATCCCTACGGTCCGGGATGGGGCGGAGGTCCCGGCTGGCATGGCGGTCCCGGGCCCGGCTGGCGGCGGGGCGGTGGCTGGCACCGGGGTGGCGGAAATGCGTTCGTCGGCGGTCTCGTCGGGGGGCTGGTGGGCGGAGCCGTCATCGGCGCGATCGCCCGGCCCTATGCCGTCCCGGTTCCGCCGCCCCCGCCGCCGGTCTATTATGCGCCGCCCCCGGTGGTCTATCAGCCGCCGCCGCGCGTCGTATATCCGCCGCCGGTGGTTGCCTATCCGTCCTACCCCGCCTATCCAGGGTACTGAAAACAGCCGGGTTGCCGATAAAAGAAGGTCCAGAGTCATCATGGTAGCGATTGGCGACAAAGCCCCTGCGTTTTCTCTCCCCGCAGCGGGGGGGCAGGTCGTATCCTCGGAGGCGCTCGCAGGCAGGCCCTATCTGCTCTATTTCTATCCCAAGGCGGATACACCCGGATGCACGTCACAGGCCTGCGATCTGCGCGATCACAGGCAGACCCTCGGCAATCTGGGGCTTACGGTCATCGGGGTCAGCCCCGATCCGGTGGAGAAGCTCGACCGTTTCGCAAGGAAATACGATCTGGATTTCACCCTGGTCAGCGATGCGTCCCACGAACTCGCAGACCGGTACGACACCTGGGTCGAAAAGAAGAACTACGGCAAGACATATTTCGGAATGGAGCGAAGCTCCTTTCTCGTCGATGGTGACGGTGTCATCCGGGCCGTCTGGCGCAAGGTGAAGCCAGCCGAACATGTCGCGCTCGTGACGGACGCTGCGGCCCAGCTTTAGGGCGCATGAGGATCGTGCCTCGCGGTTTGTTCCGGCCCGCTTTCCTGAAAGCGCTCCGTATCGGGGCATTGATCGTCGGTATTCCCGTCGCAACGGGGCTTGTGGTGGCGGGCGCCCTCCTGTGGCGCCTTTCGCAGGGCCCTCTCGACGTCACGGCGATCGGGAACCGCTGGGCGCCGGTCGCCGTGCAGGCGTCGTCACGCCCGGGGCATCCTGCCGGTCGTCTTGTCTGGCAACGGCTCCTTCTTTCCTGGAGGCCGGGTCTTCGGCACCGCCACCCGGAGATCGTGCTGGATGCAGAGGGCGTGCGTATCCTGCGTCAGGACGGCCGGGCGGCTTTGACGCTCGGGCGGATGCAGGTGGTGGCGCTGATGGCACCGCTCCTGCGTGGGGCTGTCGTGCCGACCGCAATCGCCCTGCATCGGGGCACCATTCATTTGCGGCGTGCAGCCGACGGTTCCGTGGATCTGGACTGGCCCGGAGCCGTGTCGCGACCGGGGGGGAAATCGCCCGTGCGGCTCGACCGGCTCGGGCGGATCGTTGCATCGGATGTCGATGTCACGCTCTTCGATCCGCAGATCGGCGGGCGACTGCTCGCTCATGCGGGCATTGTCGATCTGCTGCGCCGGTCCGGTGCATCGTCTTTGCCAGCGACCGGGGATACCGGGTTCGCGCTTCTGTCGGGGGGGCGGTGGCAGGGGAGGGTCGAAGGGGGGATCGGTCGCGGGGGAATCGGTCGCACCGGAATGTCTCTGGCGCCATTCCGGCTGACAGCGTCGTCCGGTACCGCCCCGGGCGTCGCTCGCGATGCCGCGTCCGGTAGCGCCCCGGTTGCCGCCCCGGTTGCCCTCTCGGGTGCTTCCTCAGCTGTATCCTCTCCGGGGTGGTCTCTCGATGCGGGGCCGCTTCGCCCGGATATGTTCGGTCGGTTCGTGCCCCATGCCGCTGCCTGGCATCTTCCGGTCACGTTTCATCTCGAGCTGCATCCGGACCGGTCCCCGGCCCGACACGCGCCCTCTGGCCTGTCTGACGGAGCGACGGCGCTCCCTCCGCTTTCAGGTGTCGCGGATGTGACCTTCGGTGCCGGGACGATCGATCAGAAAGCCGACCGCAAGGATGCCCGGGAGACAGAGGAGAAGGCGCGCAGGGAAGATGGCCGCAAACCCGGCGGAGAAATCGCCAGGAAAGACGGACAGGGCGCCGGGGTAACGTCAGGACGACCGCTGGTCGTCGCCCATGGGCGGATCGCTCTGGGTCTCGCAGTGCGGCCCGGATCCGGCCAGGTGATGCTGCATCGTGCGGAAATGACGCTTCGCGACGATACGGGCCGCGAAACCACCTATGCGGCTCATGGCAGCCTTGCGCTGGACGATCCCCTGCATGTCCGGAAGATTTCCGCCCGTGTGAATGCGACCGCAACCGCCCTCGATCTGGCCCATATGGGGCCGATCTGGCCTGAGGCGATCATGAGGGGCGCGCGCCGCTGGGTCGTGCGCAACATGACCGAGGGGATGGCGCGCGGGCTCGATATCGGCGCGGAACTGAAAAGCGATTCGGGCTGGGGGGGACTGCGTCCGGTCGCAACCCGCGCCGATCTCTCGGTCGAGAACGCCGTCGTGCACTGGTTGCGCCCCGTGCCTCCCGCGCGCGATGTCTCGGCCCGTTTCAGTTTTGCCACGCCCGATACGCTGCGCATCCGGTTTCTCGGAGGCGAACAGCCGGTTTCCGACCGGAAAGGGGCCGGGATACTGCATCTGACCGGAGGCGAGATGCTGATTTCGGACCTGTTCGCTCGGGATCAGATCGGGAAGATCTCCCTCGATCTTTCGGGGGATCTTCGGAATTATATCGCGCTCCTCTCCCAGCCTCGCCTGCATATTCTCTCCCGCCACAAGCTGCCTTTCACCGATCCATCGGGGGCGGTGACCGCCTCCGCAACGCTGACCCTGCCCCTCTCCGCCCGTATCTCCGACGACGATCTCCATCTCTCCGCGCGGGCCTCCTTCAGGGATGTCGCGCTCGGCAATGTCGTGATCGGCCGCGGGCTCGAGGAGGCCAGAGGGCTCCTGACCGCCACGGAGCGTCATCTCGAGATCGACGGAGAGGGCAGGCTGGGCGGGGTGCCGACAAAGGCACGGATCTTCGAGAATTTCCGCCGCGAGCCGGACGGGACGCGTGAGACGATCCATGCCGTGTCGCAATTCGACAGGGCGGCCCTCGCGAGAGCCCGGCTCGGAGAGAATGCATATTTCCACGGTGTCGCCGAGCTCGTCTCGGATTACAGGGCCGGGTTCGACGGGCGGGCGTCTCTGTCTCTTGCCCTCGATCTCCGCAATGCCGGTCTGGTCATCCCCGTCTGGCGCAAGGAGATCGGCACACCGGCACGAGCCACCGCGCATATGGCGCTCCGTTCGGGGGAAATCGTGCAGCTGGATCACCTCCTTGCAGAGGGGCCGGACCTGCATATCGACGGCACCGGACAGGTCGCTGCCGGCAGCGTGAAAGGCATGACCCTCGATGCGTTTCGTGTCGGGCGCTCGCACGGGAATGCGACGATCGTCCTGCCCGATGCGCATGAGCGCGCCATCTCCGTGACCGTTCGCGCCGCCACGCTCGATATCGCGCCCTTGCTGCACCCCGGACATCTGGCTCCGGATATTCCGGTCACGAGTACGCTTCCCTCCGATTCTCCGGACCCCTCAGTTTCTCCGGGCGGGCATGGAGCGAAGGCGTCGGTCTCGGTCCCCGATCGCGGCGGCGCAGCGCCCTGGATCGTCGATATTGCCGCAGATCGTCTCTATTACAGCGATACCCGGTCCTTTTCGGGCGTCACGGCACATCTCGAGCACCGGTACCAGCGTCTCGAGCGCGGAACGTTCAGGGCGCGGGCACCGGTCGGGATCGCGCTTTCCCTGACCCCGCAGCGCGAGGCGACATCGAGGGGGCGCCCCAGACATCTCGCGGCCCAGATCGACGATCTCGGCGCATTCCTGTCTGAAACCGGGCTCACCGATCGCCTCGAGGGTGGCAGGGCCCGGATAGACGGCACCGTGGAGGATGGCGGAACGGGCCAGGTTCCGCCGTTCCGGGGGCTCGTATCCGTCTCGCCCTTCACCTTTCGTCAGCCCCCGGCGGCCCTGACCGCGGCGAGCCATCTGGCGATCTTCGACTGGGCACAGGCGAGCAGCGACCGGTTCGCGGTGCGTCATCTGCGTCTTCCCGTGTCGGTAAGGCGCGATGTCATGACGATTCACGAAGGTCATCTCGGCAACCCGGCTCTCGGCGCGACGATCGAGGGCAAAATCGGGCTCGGTTCGGGGGCGCTGGACCTGCGCGGAACGGTGGTGCCCGTATTCGGCATCAATGCGGCGCCCGGACGTCTGCCCGATATCGGCAAGCTGTTCTCTCCCGAGAAGGGGGGAGGTTTTCTGGCTGCGACCTTCACGGTGCGCGGGACGGCGGGCGATCCCCAGCTCTCGGTCAACCCCTTCGCCATGCTATTGCCCGGTGTCATGAGGCAGCTGGCCAAATAGGACCACCCCGGAGGGTTGCCGCCCAAAGGGGCGCCCAGAGAGGGTCGCCCAGCGAGGGCCGTTCTTCCAGACAGGCCGCCAGAGGAGGAGACAGGATCATGCATGACGGCGACAATGCCGATCTTTTCGGCACGCATCCGGCAGGGACCCGAAAGGAAGATACCCGCCGGAGACAGGCCGCAAGCCCCCGGCCGGAGCCGACCGGCCAGGCGCGCGGAATGCCGGATATGCCGGTCGCGCCGGCTGCGAACCGTCCTCTGGCAGACAGGTTGCGTCCGCAATCCCTGGACGATGTCGTCGGGCAGGAACATCTGCTCGGTCCGAGCGGGATGCTGCGACAGATGCTGGCGCGGCGGACCTTGCCGAGCCTCATTCTCTGGGGTGGTCCGGGATGCGGGAAGACGACCATCGCGCGCCTTCTCGCACGCGCCGCGACACTTCGTTTCGAGCAGATATCGGCGGTCTTTTCCGGCGTTGCGGATCTCAAGAAGGCGTTCGAAACCGCGGATCGCATCCAGAAGGAGACCGGCAGGGGAACCCTGCTGTTCGTCGACGAGATCCATCGCTTCAACAGGGCGCAACAGGACGGATTCCTGCCCTATGTCGAGCGCGGTACGGTGGTGCTGATCGGCGCCACCACCGAAAATCCGTCCTTCGCACTCAACGGGGCTCTGCTGTCCCGCTGTCAGGTTCTCGTTCTCAAACGTCTGGACGATGACGGGCTGGAGCGGCTCCTTCAGCGGGCCGAGGCGGAGGCAGGGCGTGCGCTTCCCCTCGACGAGGCTGCGCGTCTGTCCCTTCGTGCGATGGCCGATGGCGACGGGCGCTATCTCCTGAACCTCGTCGAGCAGGTGCAGGCCCTGCCGGGCGATTCGATCCTCGGTCCGGGCGATCTGGCTTCCGTGGTCGCGCGACGGGCCGCCCTGTACGACAAGGATCGGGAAGAACATTACAACCTGATATCGGCCCTGCACAAATCGTTGAGGGGGTCAGATCCCGATGCGGCACTGTACTGGTTCGCCCGCATCCTCGAGGGTGGTGAGGACCCGCGCTATATCGCCCGGCGACTGACCCGGTTCGCGGCGGAGGATGTGGGTATGGCGGATCCGGGCGCCCTGCCGCTCGCGACGGCAGCATGGGAGAGCTACGAGCGTCTCGGCAGCCCGGAGGGCGAGCTGGCTCTGGCGCAGCTGGTGGTCCATCTCGCCACCGCGCCGAAATCGAATGCCGTCTATCGCGCCTATAACCAGGCGCGTCGTCTGGCCCGTGAAACCGGAAGCCTCGGTCCGCCGAATCATATCCGCAACGCCTCCACCCGGCTCATGAAGGAGATCGGATACGGCAAGGGTTATGAATATGACCATGACAGCGAGGAGGGGTTTTCGGGACAGAACTATTTCCCCGATGGCATGGAGCGCGTGAGCCTCTACCAGCCCACCGATCGCGGTCATGAGGGCGATCTCAGAAAAATTCTGGACAGGCGGGCCGCATTGCGGGCAAGCCGTCGACCATGAGTGTCACAACCCGAATTGTCAGCGAGGACGAGGCCGATATGCGCCTCGATCGCTGGTTTCGCCGCCATTTTCCCGATCTCACCCAGGGCGCGCTCCAGAAGCTCTGTCGCACGGGGCAGGTACGTCTGGATGGGGGGCGCGTTACCGGAGCGAGCCGTATCGCGCCCGGGCAGACGTTGCGCATACCGCCGCTGCCGGCAGCACAGGCGCAACAACCCCGCCGCCCCGATCCGCTCGATCCGCAGCTCGCGCGGGAGATCGAGCGGATGGTCGTCTATCGCGATGCCCATGTGATCGTGCTCGACAAGCCCTCTGGCCTTCCCACGCAGGGCGGACCGGGGATTACCAAACATGTCGATATGATGCTCGACGGGCTTCGTGGCGAGGATGACGAGCGACCGCGTCTCGTCCACCGGATCGATCGCGATACGTCAGGGCTTCTGCTTCTCGCGCGCACGCCCGGCGTTGCTGCAAAGCTCGCGGCGGCGTTCCGTGGGCGCGATGTCGAGAAGACGTATTGGGCCGTCGTGGTCGGACGCCCCATGCCGGGATCGGGCGTGATCGACCAGCCTCTGGCAAAGCTCGGCGCCGGGAATGGTGCGCTCATGATCGCGGCAACGCGCGATGACGAGGACGCCGTGGTTGCCAAGACCGATTACGAGGTCGTCGATGCGGCGGGGAAGAAACTTTCCTGGCTTTCGCTCAAGCCGCTGACCGGGCGTACGCACCAGCTTCGCGTTCATTGCGAAACCCTCGGTACGCCGATTCTTGGCGACCCGAAATATGGCGGCAAGGCAGCCCATCCGGAAGGCTTCACGGACAGGCTGCATCTGCACGCGCGCATGCTCGATTTTCCGCATCCTGCAGGTGGCCGCCTGTGTGTGGCGGCACCGCTGCCCCCGCATATGCGCGCAACCTTCCGCGATCTCGGATTTACGGCGGGAGACACGCCGGCACCGAAGCGGAGCGGGCAGAAAGGAAACCGGAAATGAGGCGATTTCTCATCGTTCTGATCGTTTTTCTCGTCCTCGTTACAGGGGCTGCGGTTGCGACCGATATCCTGATCGATCGATCGAATCTTCGTCAGTCGGTGATCGCCGCAGTAAGGCGGCAGAGCGGGCGCGAACTGACGATGAGCCGGTTCTCCGTTCAGGTTCTGCCCTGGCCGGGTTTCAGTGCGCGCAACGTCACGCTGACAGATCCGGATGGCGTGACGCCCATGCTCGAGGCGCGGGATGTCCGCGCCTCTCTGGCACTTCTTCCGCTCCTGTGGCGGGAGATCCGTCTGGAAAATCTCCGGATCGTCCAGGGATCCATCGCCCTGAGGCGGGAGAGACAGGGCGAGGCGAACTGGGTGTTCCATCCGGTATCCCCTGCGCCCGGGAAAGAGAAAGGGACGGCCGGTCGCTCCGCCCATCCCCAGGCCCGCTGGGGGCTGCGGATCGGCTCTGTGCGGCTGGACAGAGCGCATCTGTCGCTCGATGACCGCGTCGCGCATCGCAGCGGGGCTGTCGATATCGATCATGCCGAATTCGACGGTCTCGCCTCGAGCGCACCGTATCTCGATATTCACGGCCATCGCGGGGGAGAGGATCCGGATGCGGTGCCGTTCCGGCTCAACGGCCATATCGGGCCGCTCTCCCTGCTCACGGGAGCCAATCCTCCTTGGGCGCTGAGCCTCGGCGCAACGCTCGGACGGGACAAGGACAAGCAGGACTGGCTGAATTTCGATGGGCAGATTACCGATACGCGTCATCTGCGCGGTTTTTCCGGAGTCCTGCGCGGCGAGATCGCTGCCCTGACGGATCTGGAGCGTCTTTTCCCCCATGCGGCTCTGCCCGATATCCGCGGTCTGGGAGGAGAAATCGGCCTTTACGATGCCGATACAGGGACGGGGACCGATGACCGGGGAGCGGTCAGCCACGATGTTTCAGGGCGCGACAGCGCAACGGGCGATGTGAGGCAGTGGCTGTCCCGCCTCGGGGTCAATCACGTGCATCTTCATGCGGGTTCGGCCCCGCCTGTCAGGGGCGTTGCGGCGAAGGATGTCCATATCGACGCGGACACGCTTTCCTCGGCATTTGCAGTCAGTGCAACGCTCTCCGGCGAGGGCATTTTCCCCGGGGCGCAATCGCTCGCTATGCAGGGCACCTTCGGAACGCTGGCCCAGGCCAATACCGCCTGGCAAACCGCTCTGCAGCAAGGCCTCGATGTCGACGTCACTCTTCGCGACGCGGCGATGGCCGGCCTTTCCTCCGGGCTGAAACTGCAGATCGGCGGTCACGTCTCCGCCGCCGGAAGCTCTCTGAGGCTGGAAGGGGAGGCGGCGAGCCTGCCGGTCCGTGCGGCAACATTCCATGATCTGTCGCTCTCGGCCGCTCTGACCCGGGAGGCGGACAGTATGCTCCGGATACGCGATGCCGAGCTGAAAAGTCATGAAGTCGGGGCGCATCTTACGGGCGTCGCATCGCGCCCCGATTTCTCGGATTTCCAGGGATCGCTCCAGTTCGACCATCTGGATCTCGATGCGCTCGACGGGCTCTGGCATGGAGGAAACGGAACCGCCCGGAGAGACGCGCAGGACTCCCCCCGGGGCGCTCCGCAGGCTGCGATACCGCCCCTCCCGGGGGGACTTGCCAAAGCGGTGACGGGCACGATGAAGGGCGCGGCTCCGGGCGGGGGGACGCCTCCACGCGACACGGCCACGGACAATGCGCCGGGAACGGAACGGGGACCGGTCCCCGCCCGTCATGCCCATGTCTCGTCCTGGTTGAAGCGGGCGGCAGCCCGGCTGGTTATCGGTGCTGACAGCATTCACGTCTACTCGGTCGATTACACCGGGGTGAAGGCATACCTCGTCGCCGATCCGGGTGTTGTCGTTCTCGATCGTGTTTCTGCGAAAGGGCCGGTCACGGCCAGGGGCGGCGATACCGCGCTTTCCGGCACATTGCGCTACGATCTGACAGGTGCGGTCCCCAGACTGTCCGTCGCATTCTCGCCTTTCCTTTTCCCTTCGGGTCTCGCCCAGTCGCTTCTCGGTCTGCCCGGTTATTTCGAAGGCCCGCTCATGCTGGTGGGTGAGCTCACGGCGACCGGAGAGTCGTCTCATGCATTGCGGGATTCCCTGAGCGGTCATATCGGCCTGTCTATGGTGGGGGGACAAATAGAGGCAAAAGCCATAGCTCCCTATCTCGGCAACCAGGCCGGTGCGCTGCTCTCCCACGGCCATCTCCCGGTGCGCTGTTTCGGCGTGCGCGCCGTTATTGCGGGGGGAAGCAGCCGGATCGATCCGATCGGTCTCGAGGCCGGACCGCTGAGTCTCGCCGGGAGCGGCACCTATTCGCTGAAAACGCAGGCCCTCGATCTGCATCTCATGCCCCGCATCGGCTTCGGTGGCACGGGTGCTTCGACGGCGATCGCTGTCGAGGGAACGCTCGAGCGCCCATCGGTGCATCAGGCTGCGAATGGCGATGGCCGGTTCGAGATCACGATAGGAGGAGCGACGCAGGACCCTTGTCCCGCACTCCTCGGCACCACGCGGGAAGGACATGAGGGCGCGGCCCCGGCGGAGAGGAAGAAACACATGCAGGCTTCGGATCTGCTTCATGGATTGGGAATATTGCATTGACCCGCCCGGCTTCACGTTTCTGGGACACGGTCACGGTCGCCCGCGATCCGGAGGATGGCCTCTTTCGCGTGCGGCTCGATGGCAGGCCGTTCCGTCTTCCGGGCGGTACGGAACTCGCCGTTGCGACAGAGGGGCTCGCCGAGGCCATCGCCAGGGAGTGGGATCGTATTCCGAAAAATGCGGCGTTCCGGAGTGCGGATCTCGGGCTTACCCAGATGGTCGGCACGCAGATCGAGCGGGTGGCATCGGACAGAGACCAGATCATCGGTGGATTATGCGCGTTCGGAGAGAGCGATCTGCTCTGCTATCGTGCCACCGGTGCGCTGGGGCGGATGCAGGACGAGGTCTTCGATCCGGTGCTCGACGCCTTTGCCGCACGTTACGGAATTCGACCGCCTGTGACGCGGAGCATGATGCCCGTTGCGATCGATCCTGCGCTCGCGGCCGCTTTTGCCGGAGCGCTCCGCAAGGCGGACGATGCGGAGCTGGCTGCGGCCTCCGTTCTGGCGCCCGCAACGGGGAGCCTCATCCTCGCCCTAGGCCTTGTCGAGGGGTGGGTTGCCCCTGAGGCAGCGTGCGCGATGGCAAGCCTCGAGGAGCGATACCAGATGAAGGAATGGGGTGAGGACGAGGCCTTGCTGGACGAGATCGCCCGGCAGGATGCCGACATACGCACGGCAATGCGTTTTCTTGCCCTCTCCCGTGGAGGAGCCTCAACTGTCGCATGATTTCGCCATGATTGCGGTCTAGTGAGACACGGAGGTCATCACATTCGGTGACCATTGGTTACTCGACCCGCGATAGCGCCGGGCGCTAAGCGATGACAAGTAATCGGATGAACTCGTGTAAGGATGAAATATGTCTTCTCACGTCCATGGCATCATGCAGGATGGCAAGATCGCAAAGACACTGATCCGTCGCATGCCACTCAAGGACCGCTCTGTGCATTTCGTGGCACGATGTGTCCAGAATGTCTGGTTGCTGCTGGCGGCAACACCCGTGATCGTCGTTATCTGCGCGATCAAGGGGTAAGTCCTGCGTTCCGAGGGAGGGGCTTGCAGCCCCTTCTCCTATCGGAAAGATCCGGTCTCACAGGTGACCCGATCCGATAAAAGCCGGGCAGATCCTGGCTTTTTCTATATACGCTGCCTCAAGGCAGCAGGACGGTAGCGACCGCCGTAGCGGCAATGCCTTCCTCACGTCCCGTGAAGCCCAGCCGTTCCGAGGTCGTCGCCTTCACCGAAATACGGTCGATCTCGACCTGCAGCAACGATGCCAGGCGCTCGCGCATGGCCTGGGCGTGCGGGCCGATCTTCGGACGCTCGCAGATCAGGGTGACATCGGCATTGATGAGCATGCCACCGCGCTGACGGATGCGCTCTCCGGCATGGACCAGAAAACGGGCGGAATCCATATCTTTCCACTCATTGTCGCTCGGGGGAAAATGCCGCCCGATATCGCCCTCTGCAAGCGCGCCATATATGGCGTCGCACAAGGTATGGATGCCGACATCGGCATCGGAGTGACCGGCCAGCCCGCGATCGTGGGGAATCGTGATGCCGCAGAGAATCAGGGGGCGTCCGGCCTCGAAGGCGTGAACGTCATATCCAAGTCCCGTGCGTGGCAGGGGCATCGAGCCGAGCAGTCTTTCGAGACGCACGAGATCCTCCGGAAGGGTCAGTTTGATATTGTCCTCGGCGCCTCTCACGAGAGCCACCGGATGACCGGCCTGCTCGAGAAGGGCGGCGTCATCCGTGACCGGCCCCTCGTGATCGCGATGAAGGGCGAGCAGAAGCGGGAAATGAAAGCCCTGAGGGGTCTGGGCCCGGTAGAGCGAATCGCGTGAGACGGTCGATTCGATCAGCCCGTCACGTGCGCGCTTGAGCGTATCTGCGACGGGTACCGCCGGGATCGCTCCCGGCTGCGCCTTCAGGGCTTCGATCACGTTCGTGATGACCTCTGCAGGCACGTAAGGCCGCGCACCGTCATGCACCAGAACCAGATCGGGCGGTTCGGGGAGCTGCGCGAGCGCTTCCAGACCGGCGCGGACGCTGTCCTGTCGCTCCCGTCCGCCGGCGACAGGCGCGAGACACGCCATACCCTCGAGCGCCTCCACGAGCCGCGGATCGTCGCCGACCGGCTGTACGACGCTGACATGACCGCAAAGCGCTTCGGCGGCATGTCTGATGACTGGCTTGCCGCCGAGCAGGATATACTGCTTCGGAAGCGCGTCAGGGGCGGAGAGAGGGCTGGCATCGGCGAAGCGGCGACCCGAACCGGCAGCGAGAAGAATGGCAGCAATACGCATGATGGTCAGGGAATGCGGATTTGCGGGCAAGGCGTCAAGCCCAAGAACGACGTCCCGACCGCCACATGACGGCCGGGAAGGGCGAGCGACCGGGGATCGCTGCAGGGAGCGACCGGTTCGGTCTCAGCGTCCGATATCGCGCAGGCGGACGCCCCTGTTGAGCTTCTGCTCGAGGGATTCGAGCGAGACGCCCCGGGTCTCGGGCACGAAGGCGAGGGTGACGAGAATGAAGGCCGCGTTCAGAGCCGCGTAGAGCCAGAAGGTATGCGAGGCGCCGAGTGTGCCGAGCAGGGTGAGAAAGGTCATGCCCACGACCCAGTTGGCGACCCAGTTCGTCACGGTTGAGCAGGTGATCCCGAAATCGCGGCCCTGGAGCGGCTGTACCTCGGCGCAGAGAACCCAGATCAGCGGTCCGGCGGAGAAGGCGAAGCCGGTGATGAAAAGCAGCAGCACCGCGACGGCGAGATAATGCATCATGACGCTGGATCCGGCACCGAATGACAGCAGCACGGCCAGGGCGCCCATGCCGGTTGCCATGATGATGAATCCTGCGATCAGCATCGGGCGACGGCCCCAGCGATCGACGAAGCTGATGGCGATGAAGGTTGCGAGCATGTTCACGAGACCGACGACGGCCGTGCCCCACATCTGTCCGTCCTGCCCGAAGCCTGCGACCTCGAAGATGCGCGGTGCGTAATACATCACGACATTGATGCCGGTGAGCTGCTGAACGATCTGCAGGCCGATGCCAAGCATCACGGAGCGGCGGAAATTGGGGTTTTCGCGGAACATGGCGAGGCCGCGCTGCTTGTGATCGAGGCTGCCCTCGATCTCGCGGATCTCTGCCTCGGCGGCGTTGCGCGAGGGGCGCAATGCGGCGAGGGTCTCGAGCGCCTCGTCCGGACGGCCCCGCAGCATGAGCCAGCGCGGGCTATCGGGCAGAAAGAGCGATCCGATCAGGAAGACGGCCCCCGGAATGGCGACGATCCCGAGCATCCAGCGCCAGGCGCCGGAGTAGGAGAAGAGCGCGTCCGAAATGAAGGCAAGCAGGATGCCGATGGTGATCATGAGCTGATACACCGAGATCAGCCCGCCGCGATGCTGCTCGTCGGCCACTTCCGAGATATAGAGCGGGGCGACGAAGCTTGCGATGCCGATGGCGAGGCCGAGCAGGGCGCGTGCGACGACGAGCACCGCGACCGACTGGGCGATGACACAGAACAAAGCGCCGAGCATGAAGAGGATCGCGCTGAGCACGAGCGCCTTCTTGCGCCCGAAGCGGAAGGAAAGCTGCCCGGCGAACAGCGCGCCGAGTGCCGCGCCGAGCATCATGGACGAGACGATCTGCTCCTGCTCAGCATCGCTCGCCTTGAATTCCTGCGCGATGAATTTGAGGGCGCCGGAGATCACCCCGATATCGAGGCCGAACATCAATCCGGCCACGGCGGCGAGCACGGCCGCCAGCATCATTTTTCCGACCAGCGGCATCTGCTTGTCGGGTTCGGTGCGCGTTGTAACGTTACTCATGTCTCTGAGACCCTAGTCGATGACGCCCGGGCTCTTCTCACATGCGGAAAATCCCAAGCTGTTTGTGATCTTCGCGCATTTGTCACGTTATTTCAAAGCAATTCAAGCGTCCGGCTCGTGATCGTTCCCGAATACGACTTCGGCGCCACAGCACCACGGTTTGCCCGGGCCAGAGGCATGTGCCCGAGTGTTCGTTAATAAACCATAAAACGGAAAGAGTAAGGCTCACATAGTGAATGCAGGCATTCGCGCGTCGATGCAATTTCGACAAGAAAGACTGGAGTGAATATCAAGCAAAAAACAGAGAAATACATTGACGATTAGGCAAACATGACCGTGAACTAAATATAATGTATTACTCTTTCTTCTCGTTATTTGAATAAAGCATAATAACTCCTCGGTTTCCTGTGTCAGTATTTCTCCAGGCAATCCTGCTTGATTTGATCACTGGAGTAGTTCCATGCAGCATTCTTCTCGTTCGAAACGGGCTCTCACGCTTGCGTTCTCGGCCGCCACTTTTCTCGCGACTTTTTCAGTCGGTCATGCTACTGGGGTCAACAGATCGGGCCTGCTTAAACTCGCCGAACCCGTACAGTCGCACCGGTTGCCCTATAATCCGGGGGAGGCACCGACTGGTAATCCCCATGCATGCACCTGGGGGTTCGACCCGAGATGTGGATCGATAGTGTAGTGATTCCGGCGACAAAGGCAGCGTGAAGCTAGGAGGAGCCTTCCATTTCTTCGGGGAGAGGTCGTCGAATCGCGCAAAGAACCGGCACTGGCGGCTGAAATGTTGCCCGCTCTCGATGCGTCTTCCTCCGCAAAAATGAGAAACACAGCAAACTCATTGCACGTTGCGCGCAGGCTCTTCATGGGCCTGCGACGCTTTTGTGACTCTATGATCCTGGCCGCAATCCTTGTGAATTGGCCGGTATCCTGTTCAGCCGGAAATTTGCATCTCAGGGAGATGGAGTTTACGGAGCAGGACGGAATCGGAAGTACTTACATCTACGATATTACCCAGGACAATTACGGGTATTTGTACTTTCAGACTAGGCGGGGTTCATATTTTCTCGATGGAAAATACTTCGTTCCGTTGCCTGTCCCTGTAGAAAGAGGGAAGACCCCGACTGCCTCTTCGACCAACATCTCATCCGATGGTCTTCTTTATTTCCAGGACCGCAAGACGCTGTTTGTCGCTAGGCAAAAGACAAGCGCCCGGATCTCGCCTCTCGACCTCGTATATCGAAGAATCTCGATCGAGGGCGCTCATGGAGAGTTCCTCGCGTATTACGAGCGGGGAATTATATTCGTCATCGAAAGAGAGGGGCTGCGTCGTTGTATCCTCGATGCTGCCAGGCGGGCCGATTGCGAGCGAGATCTGACGATCAAATCGACTGAACTGAGTGTATCGAAGATAGAAGACAAATTTGTCATTGTAGACGCGAATAGCAATATTTTATTCGATACAGAAGGTCATGTTCTGTTTTGTCTTGGTAAGAGAGGGGTGTTCATTGGGATAAACAAGGTGAGGCGAACTAATCCTGTTCTTTTTTTTGAACAAGGAAGGATCAGGTATCTTGACAGATTTTTCCATTGGAAAGACCTGCCCTATAAACGACTTGAAAACGATGTGCCGGAACGCAGAGCAATATACTCTCTAATGAGAGATCGGAGCTCTTTTCTCTTCTACGATGGTCACAAGATTTCATCATATACAGGAGAAGGGTGGAATGTACTAAATGATGATTTCAATCGCGAGCAGGATATATTCTCCTCGTTTCTCGATCGAGATCATCAGTTCTGGTCTGTCAGGGACGATGTCGACCTGGTCAGATTTATCGGCTGGGGAAGTCTTGAAAACCTCGTCTCGAGCCAGTTCGAAACCGTTTGGCACGTAAGGCAGCTGGGTGACGCTCAGATTCTCAGCGCCGATAGATCCCTCTATTATCGTCGCGGTTCAGGTGCTGAGAAAAAACTCGCCGAGCTGAGTTCAGTGGCCTTTACGTGGGATGGCCCGCCACATTTCTGGATCTCACCATCCCGCGAGTATGTCACCCGTTGTAAAATCGTCGAGAGCCGACTCGTCTGCGACAAGCGCGTGACTGTGAGGGATGCGACACAGCTCGCGCGCGTTTCCGCAGGGCCTCGTGCCGGTCAACTCTGGATCGCGACACTTCATGGATTGTTTTCGTGGGGAGGCGAGGGGGCGAAAGACAATGGTAAAGAGAGTTTCACGTCGAGAAAGAGGTTCGAAGGGGAAATCGATTTTCTGACGCTGCGATGCGGTCGGGACCTCTGGTTCGCTACCCGGAAAGGTCTTTTCCGTCTCGACGGGAATGGTACGCCAGTTCATATGCTTGCTTCCTGGCCGAGCGGACCCAATTTCTGGGTGGTCAGCATGGCTTTCACATCCGAAAACGATCTCTGGATCGGCGGCGCGGGCGCGAGAACCGGGCTTATCCATATTCGTCTCTCCGGGAACCGCATCGTCTCGATCGAGCCTGTTTCTTCCGACAAGATCGGGTCGGAGATGGTATTCACCCTCTTCTGCGATTCCCGCCACTGGCTGTGGGTAGGAAGCGAGAGTATGCTTGCGGGGTATAACGGGAAGGAATGGGTGAGGATCGACAAGGATGACGGTCTCGTCTCCACCGATATTAGCGCCAGGGGCATAACCGAAGACAGAGATGGCAGTCTCTGGGTCGGGAGTAACCGGGGTGCGACCCATCTGCGCCATCCTGAGCATTACTTCCAGTATCAGGACCTGAAGCCTGTCTTCGTAAGGGTCATGCTCGGCGACAAACCCCTGCCCGAGAAGGCGGTCCCTTTCACGCATGAGTCTCTTTCCGTCAAGCTGGGAACCCTGAATACCGAGCTTTCCGCCACCACGCAGTTTCGTTACCGTATGGAAGGCGTGGATAGCCAGTGGATCGGTAGCTCGACCGGTGAGATACGCTACAACTACGTGCCCGCAGGTCATTCCCGTCTGTTCGTCGAGGCGGTCAACGACAAGCGCAATCTCATATCGGCTCCGATCGTGCTCGATATAAGGATGCAGCGCCCCTGGTGGCAGGCATGGCCGCTGATCGTGCTCTATGTCGTCGCTATTCCCGTGCTGCCCTATACGCTGAACCGTCTGCGGTTCAGATATCTGATGAAGCGACAGCGCGTTCTCGAGACGCTGGTCGATGAGCGGACGCGGGAGATGCAGGCGGCGCAGAAGGCGCTCGAGCAGCAGGCCAGGCAGGATGGCCTGACCCGGCTCATGAACCGCCGGACCGCCGAGGCCAGTGCCCGGCGCCTGATGGAGACGATGGCATCTCGAAACGGGAAAGAGCGTTCTGCGACCGGACCGGATGCTGCAATGGCGGCCCTTGCCTTGTTCGATATCGATTATTTCAAGTCCATCAACGACAGTTTCGGTCATACCATCGGCGATGAGATCCTGGTGGAAATCGGAGCCAGGCTTCTTCGCGAGAAAAAGGGAACCGAGATTGTCGGTCGCTACGGAGGGGAGGAGTTTCTGATCCTTGTCGCCGGTCCATTTCCCGATGCCGTAGCGCGAATCTCCGAATTGCTGGCAACCCTCAGCGGCGTTGCGTTCGAAACCCGCGCTGGCACGATGCCCATAGGATGCAGCGCGGGGATCACCGATACCTGGCCGGGCGATGTCTGGTCGGATGCGATCGAGCGGGCGGACAAGGCGCTTTATGAGGCCAAGCTCGGCGGGCGCGGGCGCATCGTCGTCAGTGAATCAGGCCGAGACGATGAGGGCTGTCCAGGCTGAAAAGCGGAATTGCGATTTCGAATCGCGCCCCCGAGCTCGGGTTGATCATGTGGTAGCAGCCCTGCATGAATCCGCACGGCGTGGGAAGCGCCACACCCGACGTGTATTCGAAGCTCTCTCCCGCTGCGAGAACAGGCTGTTCTCCGATCACGCCATCGCCATGCACATGATCGGTTTTGCCGCGACCGTCGGTAATTGCCCAGTAGCGGCTCAGAAGCTGGATGGTCTCGCTGCCGCCGTTTTCGATGCGGATATGATAGGCCCATGCATGATGATGCTCGTCGGGCTGCGACTGGTCTTCCAGCCAGAAAACACGCACCACCACCGTCACGTCATCGGTGATCGCCTCGTAACGGGGGGCGGCTTCCATGGCATCCGCGAGTGCGGCTTCGGGATCGGCGGCAAGACGGGGTGGCACAGGATTTTGCGACATGCCCGCCTTGTAGGACGATGATCGCGCCGAACGCAATCAGCCTTTGAGCGCGTCGAGCCCCCGCTGGAGATCGGCGAGGAGATCAGCACTATCCTCGAGGCCGACCGAGAGCCGGATGGCACCGTCGGTAATGCCCAGTCGAGCCCGTTCCTCGGGGGCGATCTTCATATGCGTGGTCGTGGCAGGATGCGTCGCGAGCGAGCGCGCATCCCCCAGATTGTTCGAGATCGCGATCAGGCGAAGTGCGTTGAGGAAACGGAAGGCCCCTTCTTTCCCTCCGGGGACCTCGAATGCGACGAGAGAGCCCCCATTATGCATCTGCTCCCGGGCGAGTGCGTGCTGGGGATGCGATTCGAGGCCCGGATAACTCACCCGCGCGATCGCTCCCGAACTCTCGAGGAAGCGAGCCACGGTCAGGGCATTCGCAGCCATTGCGTTGACGCGCAGCGGAAGGGTCTCGAGACCCTTGAGCAGGACCCACGCATTGAAAGGCGAGAGGGCATTGCCTGTGTTACGCGTGAAAGGCTGGAGCACCTCCTCGATCCACTGTTTGCGCCCGAGCACGGCACCGCCTAGCACGCGACCCTGACCGTCGATATGTTTCGTGCAGGAATAAAGGACGACATCGGCCCCGAGATCGAGCGGTTTCTGGCCGATCGGGGAGGCGAAGACATTGTCGACCATGAGCAGCGCCCCGGCACCATGGCTCAGTTCGGCAATCCTCCGGATATCCAGAACGTCCAGCATCGGGTTGGACGGGCTTTCGATGAGAACCGCGGCGGTCGGTTCAGACAAGGCGCGCTCCCAGCCTTCGGCGTCATCGCCGTCCACCAGAACCGTCTCGATCCCGTATCGGGGCAGAAGCGCGGTGACGATCCAGTAGCAGGATCCGAACAGCGCGCGCGAAGCCACGACGCGATCGCCCGCCTTGAGTTGGGCGAGCAGCGCGGAGGAGACGGCCCCCATGCCGCTGGCGGTAACGATGCATGCCTCTGCGCCTTCGAGGCGCGCAAGCCGGGTCTGCAATGCGTCGGTCGTGGGATTGCCGAAGCGGGAATACTGATAATGCTCGGTATCGCCAGTGAAGGTCGCGGCGGCCTGTTCGGCGTTGTCGTAGACGAAGCCGGAGGTCAGGAAGATCGCCTCGCTCGTCTCTCCGTGTTCGGTACGCGCGACATGGTCGTGCAGAAGCCGGGTCGACGGTCCGTAGGAAGATTCTGTCATGGGATGACGCTCCAAAATGCCGTCCGGGGTGGAAGGCGATTCTGGCCGTGGAAGTCCAGAGATACAGGGATCCCGGGCCTCTTTAGCGCTGTTTTTTAACCTCGCCGCAATCCGGCCTTCCAAATCGCGAGGACTGCCAGCAGGAGGCAGCGCCCGGACTATGCCCGGAGCGCGTCGATCGCGTCAATACGGCGCGGTCGAGATTGCACAAGACAGAAAGCTGGGGTAAAAGCGCTTCTAGATGCGGGTGTAGTTCAATGGTAGAACGGCAGCTTCCCAAGCTGCATACGAGGGTTCGATTCCCTTCACCCGCTCCATGACCCGTCGTCGGATCTCCAGTGTGGGATGGCAGGCTGGTCTTGCATCCCCGTCAGGGCTGGAACGCCCGCGCCCGGGGATCACGCGATCCCCGCTCCCGGATATCTACCAGGCATAGGCCTGGGGCGCTTGCCCCCCGGGGCCCGGCCAGATCTCGTCCAGCGTGGCCAGATCCTCGCGCGAAAGCTCCAGCGACAGGCTGTCGAGCGCGGCATTGAGCTGCTCCAGGGTGCGCGGCCCTATGATGGGGGCGGTAACGACCGGGTTCTGACGGAGCCATGCCATGGCGACTGCTGCGGGGGGTGCGCCCAGCCCGGCGCAGAACGATTCGTAACGTTCGAGCTGCGGACGATGGCGGTCTATGTTTTCCTTCACATCCGGACGGGCGCGGCGGCCATTGGCGGATGCGTGGAGTACGCCTCCGAGAAGGCCGCGATTGAGAGGACTCCAGCAGACCAGACCCAGACCGTGATGGCGGCAGGCGGGAAGAACCTCGAGCTCGACCGTGCGCTCCATGAGATTGTAATAGCTCTGCTCCGACACGAGTCCCAGCGATCCCCGCGCCTGTGCCGCGAGATGCGTGGTTGCGATCTGCCATCCCGCATGGTTGCTGCTGCCGACATAGAGAATCTTGCCCTGGGCGACCAGAAGGTCCAGTGCCTGCCAGAGTTCGTCCTGCGGGACGCTCATGTCCGAATGATGCATCTGGTAAAGATCGATCCGGTCGGTCTTCAGACGTTTCAGACTCGCCTCGCAGGCTTCCCGGATATGAAAGGCCGAAAGACCGCGATCATTCGGCCCGGTCCCCATGGGCTGATAGAACTTCGTCGCGAGCACGACGGAATTGCGCTGGCCGGATCGTTCGAACCAGTTTCCGATGATCTCTTCGGAGGTGCCGTACCCCTTCTCCATGTCGGGTGTCTGCGGCCCGCCATAGACATCTGCCGTATCGAAATAGTTGATACCGGCGGCCAGCGCCTCGTCCATGATCCGGAAACTGTCCGGTTCGGCCGTCACATCGCCGAAATTCATGGCCCCGAGGCAGAGTGGACTGACCTTGAGGCCGGTCCGGCCGAGTTTGCGGTAGTTCATCGCCTGCATCCTCCCTGTCATTGCACCCAGAACGCGCCTCGACGGTCCGGGTGCATTGAGCGGAATTCAACGCGACGTTTATTCCGGCGCGTCGGATGGGTTCATGGCCATGAGCTCATGCACGATATCGAAACCCGCCCGACCCTGTGCGCTCGTGAAATCGGGCAGGCATCCCATGACCACGGCGATGACGGATGACACGGTCGCTCCGGCACGTTCCACGCGACGCAGGACCGCTGCTTCGGAGCGGGCGGACCGGGCACCGCATGCGTCGAGCGCAACGATCACCCTGAAGTCCCTCTCCAGAGCGTCCAGCGCAGAGAACAGGATGACCGCCTCGACCGAGTAGCCACAAAGGACCAGGGTCCTGCGGCGTGTGGCCGAAAGGGCGTTCATAAGGCCGCGATCCATGAGGGGGCTGGCCACGGTCCGTGTGTGGACGTTGGACCCGGTCGCGAAAGGCGCCAGTTCAGGGCAGTGGGTTGCCTGTTTCCCCTGCTCGGAGATGACACTGAACAGGATCGGCTGACCCAGAAGGGTTGCGGTCTCGGCCAGAGCCTTCGCACCGGCCGCGATCATCCGGGGTGGGTTGGTGAGGCTGTTCCTGACCAGGAATGGCTGGAGATCGGCAAAGAGATAGACGATGTCATCGGGATCGAGACGGAAGCTGTCGGCCATGAACGGGGTCCTCCTTTATCCTCTCAGATATTTCCTTTCCGGTGCGGGTGCTTTCGGCACGGGTTTCGACCTGCGTCTTGCAGGGGTCGGTACGCCCTCCTGATAGGTCGAGCCGTTCCAGCTCCAGCGATCGTTCTTGTCGATCAGGAGATCGTGCATCCCGCGATGCTTCGTGGGCAGAACGGCAATCGCACCGCTGACCGAATCGAGAACCAGTTTCCAGCCGCCCTTGTGACGCAGATAGACGGAGGTCGAGCATCCTGCGGAGCCGCACAGACGCGCGGACTGGATCTGGACGAAAAGGGCCATATCTCCGGGTGCCGAAGAGAGCGGAGCCGAGGCGACGAGGACGACCGGTTGATCGCGATGCTTCGCGTCGTCCGCCAGATCGGCCGCGTTCAGTCGCCGGGCTTCACGATCGAGTTCCGTTCCCGGCTGCTCCGACAGCAGCACGGGGCGGGGCGTCGCCCTGGACGTCGCGTGATGTCCGTGACTGCGTGCCTGGGCGTGACCGGGCGCGAATCCCGCCAGAATCATGACCGACAGAACCAATCGAGCGCGCATTCATACCTCACCGGGCTAGCGGGCCGCACCGGGCGTGCGGCCATTGCTGCCTATATTAGGCGTGGCGCAGCGTTACGACCAGAACGTCGCGATACGCCGGTCGCGCCGGATCGATAGGCTCGACGGGTGTAACGCCATGATAGACGCGATGGTCGTCCACCAGCGCCGTATCGAGCGGTTTCTCCAGCGTGAAGGTCCCGATTTCCTGTCTCTGGTCGTTATGGATCGAGGTAACGCCGGAGGCGACGTTCTCACGATTGACCATGAGCACCAGAACCCAGTCCACGCCGTCGCGATGCATGCCCTCTGGCGTGGGCTGGCCCGTATGGCCGGCCTGTGCCTCAATCCGGAACTGATGGACCTCGGCGTGCCAGCTATCGGGCTGGGTCGGGGCGGGGGTCATGCGCAGGGCGAGAAGATGCGCGGCCCGCAGAATGGCGATCATGGCCGGATGCGTTGCGATCGCATCCTCCACGGGGCCGAACCAGCGTTCGATCCCGCCATTCAGGAGATTGTAGTCGCGGCTCTGGTAATGCGGCTGATGGCGCTTGCGCTCGATACGCGCCTCGCTCAGCGCATAGGTCGCATAGCGTCGTTTCCGATAGCGCCCGCCATCCGCCATGTAGCGATCCAGACCGAGGCGGTTCCAGCTTTCGGCAAAGCGAGGCCAGTCCGCGAACCCGAACCCTTCCAGAAAAGGGCGCATGGCCTCTCCGCGCGTGAAGGTGAAACCGCGCTCACGCAGGATATCCACCATCGAATCGAGCGAGGTGCTCTCTGCGGAAGGAAAGGGGCCGGGTCTCTGCTGGGTCATGTCACAACCATATCGTCACTGATCGAGGCGAGGTCTGGTCGGGCTCAGATGGGCCTTGAGAAACGCGGACACCCCGCGTCCCACGCCCATGACCCCGATCTGATGCTGACGGAAAATCAGATCGTGAAGCCATCTTGGCGCGAGGCCGCGCAGGAAGCCGCCACCGAAACTCGTCGAGGACCCGACCATGCCCCACCCGTTATAGTCGCCGAGCGAGACGACCGCACCTCGGTCGCGGTAAACAAATGTCGACGGCTCCCGACCGGCTGCGATGACCGGAATGGCCCTGCCGAGATAGATCCCCTGCTGACGGGCAACCTGCGCCGTGGCCGGAAGGGGCGAGTCCTTGATACGCGCGCAGTCACCGAGCGCGAAAATCGAGGTGTCGCTCGTGGATTGCATATGATGGTTGACGACGATCTGTCCGCCCTTGGCGATTTCCAGTCCTTCGAAAAGCGCAGTCGCCGCGCTGGCGCGCACGCCGGCTGCCCAGACACGCAGCTCGGCCGGGACGACACGGCCATCCTTCAGATGAAAGCCCTGCTCATCCACGGAGGTGACCATGGCTTCGGTCAGCACGGAAACGCCGAGCGCCTCGAGCTGACGACGGGCATCTGCGGAAACGCGCTCGGGGAAAGCGGGCAGGATACGCGCACCGGTCTCGATCAGGGAGAGGCGCAGTGTCTTGCGTCGTGCTTCCTTGCCGTAGCCCGGAGCAAGGTCGATCGCGCTGCACAGTTCCGCAGCGAGCTGCGTACCGGTCGCTCCTCCGCCGACGATCCCGACCTCGAGCGGACGCCCTTCGGCGACCGCGTCCCGGAAGGCGGTGCGGAATTTCTCGTGGAAGATATCGGCATCTGGCAGGGAATCGATGAACGTGCAATTGGCCATCACGCCTGAAATGCCGAAATCGTTCGAGCGCGAGCCGAGCGAGACGACGAGCATGTCGTAGGGCACGACCTTGTCATTGGTCAGACGGATCTCGTGCTTTTCGCGATCCACGCTTGCAAGAGCGCTCTGGATGAAGCGGAAACCGAAACGGCGGCTGGCTTCCTCGAATGTGGTGCAGTCCCGCGACTGCTCTCCGGTTCCTGCCGCAAATTCGTGCAGCATCGGTTTCCAGTAATGCACGGCACCCTTGTCGATCAGCGTGGTCTCGATCTCGCGATTCCCGCTGCGACCGAGCGTCATCGCAGTCTCCATCCCGGCGACGCCGCCGCCGATGATGACCACGCGCAATCCATTAGCCATGCCTGTTCCCCTGATCTTCGGCCGTCTGGCAAGACGGTGTGTCGATGCGTCGATATCGGTTTCACGGCGTCGGGCGCCGTGGCTTTACCCATAATGTGGGATCAGACAACGCATCCGTCTACCCGTCCGTTCACCTGAAAGCGGTCAAAAACAAGACCGAAACAGTACGAAATATCGGTGCGTCTTTGCTCCCGCTCCCTGCGATGCGGGGCCAGGAAAAACGGCTACGGGACGCGGCCATGACTTGTGGCCATGACGCGCGGCCCCAATTCGCGGCCCCAACTCGCGGCGATGACACGCGACACCGAGGCAATGGCGTCGGAGGGCAGAGGGTATAACCCGGGTTGCGCCTCCGCAACCCGGGGAGAAATCAGCTCCGGTAAGAGCCGTTGATATCGATATAGCCGTGGGTCAGATCGCAGCTCCAGATACGGGCATGCCCGTTCGCCAGTCCCAGATCGACCATGATGTCGATCTCGTCGCCTTTCATATGGGCGACGACGGGGGTTTCGTCATAACCATCGACCACGGTGCCCTGACGGGCGATCCAGGTGCCGCCGATCGCGATGGAGAGCGTATCGCGATTGGCTGCCTCGCCGCTCTTGCCCACGGCCATGACGATTCGTCCCCAGTTGGCGTCCTCGCCAGCGATCGCCGTCTTGACCAGAGGGGAATTTCCGATTGCCAGTGCGATCCTCTTGGCCGAATCGTCCGAGACAGCCCCCGTCACCCGCACCGAGAAGAGTTTGCTGGCGCCCTCGCCATCGCGCACGACCATGAGGGCGAGTTCGAGCAGCAGGGAGTCGAGCGCCTCCCTGAAAGCGGCGAGGGCAGGGTCCTCGGCCGAGGTCACGGGGGTGTTGCCTGCCTGACCGGTCGCGAAGAGAAGGACCATATCGGAGGTCGACATGTCCGAATCGACGGTGATTGCGTTGAAACTCCGGTTGCAGCCGCGCGAGAGCAGGGACTGGAGTACCTCGTTCGGGAGCGAGGCATCGGTCGCCACGAAGCCGAGCATGGTGGCCATGTCGGGGGCGATCATGCCGCTTCCCTTGGCGATGCCCTGCAGCGTGATCTCGGTATCGCCGATCCGGGTCTTGCGGATTGCCGCCTTGGGGAAGGTGTCGGTGGTCATGATGGCTCTTGCCGCGTCCTCCCAGCCATCCGCGGACAACCGGTCGTGCAGGGCGGGCATGGCAGCGCTGATACGCTCGGCATCCAGAGGCTCGCCGATCACGCCCGTCGAAGCGAGAAAGACATCGGTAGCCGCACATTGTGCGACGCGCGCGGCCGAAGCGGCGGTGATCTGGGTTGCGAGAATGCCCGCCCGGCCCGTGAAGACATTCGCATTGCCGGAATTGACCACCAGAGCGCGCGCCTTGCCCTGAGCGAGGGCCGCCCGGCTCCAGTCGATCGGGGCACCGGGGCACTTGCTGCGCGTGAAGACACCTGCAACCGTCGTTTCCGGCGCGAAGGTCATCATCATCAGGTCGGGACGATCCTTGTAGCGGATCTGCGCGGCGATCGCCCCCAGCCGCACGCCTGCAACCGGGACGAGCGTCGGAAGTGGCTGGGCGAGGGGGGAGCGGGGAAGGGCTTCTGCCATGATCTGTCTCCGGACTTGAAACGTTCGGAGGAGGATGCACGGCTGGCCGCTCAGGTCCAGCCCTCCATCCCGCCGGGGGGATGAAAAGACCGGAAAACTGAGAGAGATGTGAGCGGAGGCTCTTATTTCTTCGTCGGGGCGGCCGGCTTGGCGTTCGGGTCGATGGGCTTGCCCTGGGCGTCGTAACGGACGATCTTGACCTTGTCCTGGGCCTGCTGGACGACCTTGCGGACATTGTCGCGGATCAGCTGCTGGCGGATCTCGTCATGGACCTGATCGAGCGGCGGCACAGGCGCATCGCGCGAACCGAGAACCTGAATGACGTGATAGCCGTACTGCGTCTTGACCGGGGTCTGGCTGATCGCATTGGGCTTCATTGCGAAAGCGGCCTTGGAGAACTCGGGCAGCATATCGTCTTTCTTGAACCAGCCGAGATCGCCACCGCTCGCGCCCGAACCCTTGTCGGTGGAGAGCTTCTTGGCCAGATCCTCGAATTTCGCGCCGTGATTGAGCTGCTTGATCACATCCTTGGCCTGCGCTTCGGTCGCAACCAGAATGTGGCGGGCATGGATCTCCTTCTCGCCCTTCTTCGAGGCGTAGTTCTTTTCGTACGCCGCCTTGATGGCGTCCTCGGTGACGAGCGGGGTCACCTTTTCCTGGAGATAGGCATTCTGCAGGGCGCCGTCGGCGGCCTCTTCCATCTGCGCCTTGACCTCGGGCTTCTTCTCCAGCCCTTCCTTCATGGCGTCGATCTGGATCGCCTTCTGGCTGATGATCTGGTTAACCAGAAGTCCGACCAGCGTGTTGGGCTGGAGCTGACGCGCCTGCGGCGGCAGATTGGCCGCAGCGTGCTTCACGTCTTCCAGATAGATGTTCTGGCCGTTGACCGAAGCGATCAGCGGGTTCGGATTGCTCGGGGCTGCCGGAGTCGCCGGAGCGGACGCCGCCTTTGCCGGAGCGGCAGGAGCGGGGGCGGCAAAGGCCTGAGCTGCCAGGGTCGTGCCGGAGATAAGGGCGGCGCAGAAAAGTGCCGGGCGGGAAAGCCGCATGGAGAAACAACCTCGATAAAACTCGTGGAACTTCCTGCAGCATGGCCCAGCCTCTTCCAGTCGGCAAGGCCGCAGCCATGCGGTTCGGCGGTTTTGATCGCGCTCCCCCGAGCGGGATCCCCCGATCTGGCTCCCCCGGCCGGGCTGACCCGATGGTACGGCTCGAGGCCGAAACCGCGCCGGGAGGCCGGGCGGACGTGCAGAGGGCGTCTCGAGCCGGGCTCCCGTGTCCGGTCTTCGCCACCGCGCTCGGTTGACCAAGCCATGGCAGCGCCTTATCTCACTTCACGCGCGGATCGTCCCGATCCTGCTCCGGCAGGTCGGCGCCGCCGCCGCTTGCGTTTCCGCCAGGCATTCCGGATCACCGTCGGCCCCGGTGTCGGCGGACAAGGAAGAAACGCCTCTTCATTTCGCGGTCCATCTCTCCGGACCAGGTCGCCAGAAGGACAGACATGTTCGCACGTATCGCCCGCGCCGTGTTCGGTACCGCCAATGATCGCTCGCTCAAGGGCTATCAGAAGCGCCTGCCGGAGATCAATGCGCTCGAACCCGCGATGCAGGCGCTGGACGACGATGCGCTTTCCGCCAGGACCGAGGCGTTCCGGCAGAGGATCGCCGCGGGCGAGAGCCTCGATGCGCTCATGCCGGAGGCTTTCGCGGTCTGTCGCGAGGCATCGCGTCGTGTGCTCGGCATGCGCCATTTCGACGTTCAGCTCGTGGGCGGCATGGTGTTGCATTCGGGGCGGATCGCCGAGATGCGCACGGGCGAAGGCAAGACCCTCGTGGCCACGCTCGCCGTCTATCTCAGCGCCCTCGCCGGCAAGGGTGTGCATGTGGTCACGGTCAACGATTATCTCGCCCGGCGCGATGCCGAGGAAATGAGCCGTCTTTACGGTTTCCTCGGTCTGACCACCGGTGTCATCGTGCCCAATCTCTCCGATGACGAGCGCCGTACAGCCTATGCCTGCGACATCACATACGGCACGAACAACGAATTCGGCTTCGATTATCTCCGCGACAACATGAAGTACACGCTGGAGGAAATGGTCCAGCGTCCCTTTTTCCATGCGATCGTGGATGAGGTCGACTCGATCCTGATCGATGAGGCGCGCACGCCGCTCATCATTTCCGGCCCCGCCGATGACAGCTCGGAGCTCTATCGCGCCGTCGATGACGTGATGGTCGATCTGGTCAGGAATACCGACGCGTTCGAGAAGGACGAGAAACTCCGCACGGTCATCCTGACCGAGCAGGGCTCCGACCAGATCGAGGCGCTTCTGCGTGAGGCAGGCGTGCTGCACGAGGGCGGACTCTACGACGTGCACAACATCGCGGTGATGCATCATGTGCAGCAATCCCTGCGCGCGCACACGCTTTTCGCACGGGATGTCGAATATATCGTGCGCGGCGGAAAGGTGATCATCATCGATGAATTCACCGGCCGCATGATGGATGGCCGGCGCTATTCCGACGGCCTTCATCAGGCGCTCGAGGCGAAGGAACATGTCGAGATCCAGCCAGAGAACCAGACCCTGGCCTCGATCACCTTCCAGAACTACTTCCGGCTCTATCCGAAGCTCTCGGGCATGACCGGCACGGCGATGACGGAGGCCGACGAATTCGCCGAGATCTACAAGCTCGAGGTCGTGGAGATTCCGACCAACCTGCCGGTCGCGCGCAAGGATACGGATGACGAGGTCTATATCACCGCGCGTGAGAAGTTCGACGCCGTCGCCAATCTGATCCAGGAGGTTTCGGCAACGGGGCAGCCCGTTCTCGTCGGCACGACCTCGATCGAGAAGAGCGAATATCTGTCGAACCAGCTCAAGAAGAAGAACGTGCCGCATAGCGTGCTGAACGCGCGTTTTCACGAGCGCGAGTCCGAAATCGTGGCACAGGCGGGTGCGCCCGGCGCGATCACGATCGCGACGAACATGGCCGGACGCGGAACCGATATCAAACTGGGCGGCAATCTCGACATGCTGCTCCGGCACAGGCTGGAGGGCATCGAGGACGAGGCCGCCCGTGAAGCCGAATCCCTCCGTCTGCGTGAGGAAATCGCGGTCAATCACGGAAAGGTCAAGGAACTGGGCGGCCTGTACGTGATCGGTACGGAGCGTCATGAGAGCCGCCGGATCGACAACCAGTTGCGCGGCCGGTCCGGCCGTCAGGGCGATCCGGGTGCCTCGCGTTTCTTCCTGTCGCTCGAAGACGATCTCATGCGGATCTATGGCGGCGAGCGCATGGGGCAGTTCTGGACGAAACTGGGGATGAAGGAAGGCGAGGCGATCGTCCATCCCTGGCTGAACAAGGCCCTCGAGCGCGCCCAGAAAAAGGTCGAGGCGCGCAATTTCGACATGCGCAAGAACGTCCTCAAATATGACGACGTCATGAACGACCAGCGCAAGGAGGTATACGCCCAGCGCCGCGAATACATGGCGATGGAGGATGTATCCGGCATCATCCAGGAGCTTCGCGAGCAGAGCATCGAGGAAGCCGTTCATGCACGCATCCCGGAGAAGGCCTTTGCCGAGCAATGGGAGAGCGAGGCGCTCGAGAGCGATCTTCTGTCCCTGCTCAATCTCGCTCTGCCCGTTCGTGAATGGGCGCGGGAAGACGGCATGGATGCGGAGCTGATCATCCAGCGCGTGGAAGAGGCCGCAGCCCAGGCCCAGGCGGCGCGTTCGGCCAATATCGGCCCGACCGTCATGCGTAATATCGAGAAGCAGGTCCTGCTCACCTCTTTCGATGCCGTCTGGAAAGAGCATCTCCATGCCCTCGATCAGCTCCGCCAGGGGATCGGTCTGCGCGCCTACGGGCAGCGCGATCCGCTTAACGAATACAAGCATGAGGCTTTCCAGCTTTTCACCGCCATGCTGGACGACATGCGCATCAGGGTGACGACCACCATGTCGCGTATCGAGGTGGTGCAGCAGGCGGATCCCTTCCCCGCATTCGAGGGACATGCGATCGCAGCGGGCATGGAGGGTACCGGCCAGGGCTTCGAACCCAGACAGGTCGGCATCCAGCCCGGCCCGGCGATGGGAGCGAGAGCCGATGACGCTGCGGTCTCCCCGTCCCAGGCTGCGTCGGGCTACGCGCAGGATACGCCGCGCAATGCACCGTGTCCGTGCGGTTCGGGAAAGAAGTTCAAACATTGTCACGGCCGTCTGGCCTGATTTCAGGGGTGAGGAGGGTCTGATGGCCGGTCATTCGCAATTCAAGAACATCATGCATCGCAAGGGTGCGCAGGATGCCAAGCGCGCCAAGCAGTTTGCGAAGATCCTGCGCGAAATCACCGTTGCGGCGCGCTCCGGTCTTCCCGACCCGGCGTCCAACCCGCGGCTGCGTGCGGCCATGATCGCCGCGCGTGAGGCAAACATGCCCAAGGACAATGTCGAGCGCGCGATCAAGAAGGCCAGCGGTGCCGGGGGTGGCGAGGATTATGTCGAGGTGCGCTACGAGGGCTACGGTCCGGCTGGTGTCGCCGTCATCGTCGAGGGGCTGACCGATAATCGCAACCGGACTGCGAGCGAGGTGCGCGCCGCGTTTTCCAAGCATGGCGGGTCGATGGGCGAGAGCAACTCGGTCTCTTTCATGTTCCAGCGTCTTGGCGTGGTGCTCTATCCGGCGGATATCGCCTCGGAGGAGGATATGCTCGAGGCCGCTATCGAGGCAGGTGCCGATAACGTCGAGAGCACCGCGGAAGAGCATGAGATCACCTGCGCGATGGAAAATCTCTTCGCTGTCCGCGATGCGCTCGAGGCCCGTTTCGGCGAGCCGCGTTCTGCCAAACTCGACTGGCGGCCGGAAAACACGGTCACGCTGGATGAGGAGAAGGCCCGTTCGGTCCTGAAGCTGATCGATGTGCTCGAGGATAATGACGATATCCAGGCCGTCTATGCGAATTTCGACCTGCCGGACGAGGTGGCGCAGGCGCTCGCCGCTTGATCAGGCTGCTCGGAATCGATCCCGGTCTGCGTTTTATGGGCTGGGGGCTGATCGATGTGGAGGGGAACCGGCTGCATCACGTCGCCTCCGGGGTCATCGCGACCGACGGTGCCGAATCCGTCCCGCTGCGCCTGTGCGAACTGCATGGCGCCTTGCAGAAACTCATACGCGAGTTCGCCCCGGCAGAAGCCGCGGTGGAGGAGACCTATGTCAACCGGAATGGCGCCTCCACGCTCAAGCTCGGTTACGCGCGCGGCGTTGCGTTGCTGACGCCGGCTTATGAGGGGCTCCCCGTTGCGGAATACGGCGCGATGATGGTCAAGAAATCGGTGGTCGGGACGGGTGCGGCGACCAAGGAGCAGGTTACCATGATGGTCAAGCGACTGCTTCCGGGTGCGGTGATTCACAAGGCAGATGCCAGCGATGCGCTTGCCGTCGCCATCTGCCATGCCCATCACCGGGAAACGGCGCGTCACGTCTCGAACGGGAAACGCAGCGCATGATCGGGCTTCTGACCGGAGTGGTCGCCGGGGTCGAGGCCGATCGCTGCCTTATCGATGTCGCGGGGGTGGGCTATGTGGTCTCGGCCTCTACGCAAACGCTGGCCTCCCTGCCCGAACCGCCCGAGCGCGTGCGCCTCCTGATCGAGACGGTCGTGCGCGAGGAATCGATCCAGCTTTACGGTTTCCGCACAGCCGACGAACAGGAATGGTTCCGGCTTCTCACCACGGTTCAGGGTGTCGGTGCCAAGGTCGCGCTTGCCATTCTCTCGGTCGCGACACCCGGCGATCTGGTGCTTTCCATCGGTGCGGGCGACAAGACGACCCTGACGCGCGCGGCCGGTGTCGGTGCGCGACTGGCCGAGAGAATCGTGACCGAACTCAGGAACAAGGTCGGCAAGATGCCCGGCGGTGGCGCCGCGCCGCTCGGCAAGGCGGCGGGGCTCGCTGCACACAGCATCGAGAACGATGCTCTTCAGGCTCTGGCGGGGCTGGGTTTCCGCCGTGCTGAGGCATGGCCCGTTCTCGGGCGCATTCTCACCGAACATGAGGGCGCGGGGCTCGATACGGTCATACGTCTGGCGCTGAAGGATCTGGCCCGATGAGTGGATATGACACGGGCGCACATGACCGCGGCGCGCTCGATCCCGAGCGGCGCATCGACGATTCGGATCACGGTTTGCGGCCCCAGACCCTCGACGATTTCACGGGGCAGCGGGCAAGCCGGGAAAATCTCGCCGTTTTCATCCAGGCGGCAAAGAGCCGCGGCGAAGCGCTCGATCATGTGTTGCTGCATGGGCCTCCGGGTCTCGGCAAGACCACGCTGGCGCAGATCGTCGCGCGGGAACTCGGTGTCGGTTTCCGTGCGACGTCAGGCCCCGTCATCCAGCGTGCGGGAGATCTGGCGGCGATCCTTACCAACCTGCAGCCGCGCGACGTGCTCTTCATCGACGAGATCCATCGCCTGCAGCCGGCCATCGAGGAAGTCCTCTACCCGGCCATGGAGGATTTCCAGCTCGATCTGATCATCGGGGAGGGGCCTGCGGCGCGCTCGGTGCGGATCGATCTCTCGCCGTTCACGCTCGTTGCGGCAACGACGCGGGCCGGACTCCTTGCGACGCCGCTGCGCGACCGGTTCGGTATTCCGCTGCGCCTCGTTTTCTACACGGCGGAGGAATTGCGGCTTATCGTGTCGCGCGGGGCGGGCAAGCTCGGCATGACCCTGACCGAGGACGGCGCCGAGGAGATTGCCTCGCGCGCACGCGGAACGCCACGCATCGCCGGACGATTGCTGCGGCGGGTGCGTGATTTTGCCGCAGTCGGCGCACCGCGGGATCGGGCGATCACGCGGGTCATGGCCGATGCCGCGCTTTCGCGTCTCGAAGTCGATTCGATCGGTCTCGATTCCATGGATCGCCGGTATCTCCTGCGGATCGCCGAGCACCATCACGGCGGCCCGGTCGGCGTCGAGACCCTCGCGGCCGCACTGGCCGAGTCGCGCGACACGCTCGAGGATGTCATCGAGCCCTATCTGATCCAGGAAGGGCTGGTGCTGCGCACCTCGCGCGGGCGCATGCTCGGTGAGCGCGGCTGGCGCCATCTCGGCCTGACGGCGCCTGCCTCCGCCGCGACCGCGCAATTCGATTTTCTGAAGGATCAGGATGACGGTGCATAAGACCGGGTTCAGGATCTATTACGAAGACACCGATGCGGGCGGGATCGTCTATCACGCGCGTTATCTGGCCCTGGCCGAGCGCGCGCGCACGGAAGCCCTGCGGATGGCGGGGACGTCGGTTGCAAGCCTCCTTGCCGAGACGGGTCTCGCTTTCGTCGTGACCCGGCTCGAGATTGCCTATCAGGCGCCGTTGCGTCTGGATGACTGGGTGGAGATCGCCACAGATCTTCTCTCCATCGGGCAGGCACGTTGCCAGTTGCGTCAGACGCTTTCATGTGGCGACATGCAGGCTGCGATACTGACAGTCGAGCTTGCCTGCATCACGCAGGATTCGGGCCGGCCTGCCCGAATTCCGCCGCGATGGCGTGCTTCCCTCCAGGCCATGTCGAACCGGTCCTGAAAGCGGGCACGATCCCGGGCGGGCAGGTCGTGACGGCGCGGAGCGATTTGGGATATGCGCCGGGCGGGCTTGCGCGGTATAGGCGTGGCGCAGAACGAAACCTCAGGAGGTTTTTTTGGATCGAGCGGTAAATGCGGCTGACCTCGGGGCGGCCGCGTCTGGTTTGTCACCTTTGGATCTGTTCCTCCACGCCTCCATCGTGGTGCAGCTTGTGATGATCGGACTGATCTTGTGCAGTGCCTTCGTCTGGGCCGTGATCATCGAGAAGATCGTTCTCGTCCGGCGCGTCAATCGCGAGGCCACGGCGTTCGAGGACCGGTTCTGGTCCGGCGGCAGCCTCGAGGATCTCTACGACAGCGACGGCGCCAAGCCTTTGCATCCGATGGCGGCGGTCTTCGGCGCTGCGATGGGGGAATGGCGTCGTTCGGCGCGTATCACCGGGATCGATCTCGCCCGGGGCGGGGTGAGGGATCGTGTCGATCGTGCGATCAATATCACGATCGCACGCGAGATGGATCGTCTCAGCCGTCGCGTCGTGGCTCTTGCCACGATCGGCCCCGTTGCGCCGTTCGTCGGCCTGTTCGGGACGGTCTGGGGCATCATGCATGCCTTCGGGTCCATCGCGGCCATGCACAACACCAATCTTGCCGTGGTCGCGCCGGGTATTTCCGAAGCGCTCTTCGCGACGGCCATAGGGCTCGTGACCGCCATTCCGGCCTATGTCGCCTATAACGTGACGAGCAGCGCGCTGGACCATTTTGCCGAGCGCATGGAAGCGTTCGGCACGGAGTTCGCTGCCATCCTGTCGCGTCAGTCTGAAGAGCGGAGCTGAGATCCATGGGCATGTCGGCAGGAGGGGGGCCGATGCGCGGCCGCAGGCGGCGCCCGGCTTCGGAAATCAACGTCACGCCTCTGGTGGATGTCATGCTCGTGCTGCTGATCATCTTCATGGTCACAGCGCCCATGATGACGAGCGGCGTCAATGTCGATCTGCCGAAAACCGACGCCAGTCCGCTCAACGCGGATACCAAGCCGATCACGGTCTCGGTCAAGAGCGATGGCGGGATCTATCTGGGTGACGAGCCCGTTTCGGCCGATCAGCTCGTGGGCCAGCTGCAGCAGGCAGCCCAGAACGACAAGGAGCACCGGATCTTCGTCCGGGCCGATGCTCATATCAATTATGGTCAGGTGATGGACATCATGGGGAAAATCACCTCGGGTGGCTTCACCCATGTGGCGCTGCTGGCCCAGCAGCCCGCCGCAAGCCAGTAACGAGAGGAGAAGCAGCGTTGCTGCGTCCCCGTCGGTCCGACATCCGGCGTTTTCGCTACGCCCTCGGTGCGTCCGTTGCCGGTCACGCCCTGTTCGTCGGTTTTCTCCTCCTGCGTATGCCGATGAGCAAGCCGCCCGAGCCCCCCGAACCTCCGCCGATCGAGATGGCCTTCGAGGAGGCCGGTCCTCCGGCGACGCCGCACAAGGCTGAAAAACCCGCTCCCAAGCCGGCGCCTGCCCCAGCTCCCGTTCCCGACGATGCGCCGCCGGCGCCGACACCGCCGACGCCTCAGCCGGTCGAGGAGCCCCAGCCGCCGCCGCCACCGCCGCAACCGGTTCCGCCTCCCGCAGAGAGTAAGACGCCGCCTTTGCCGGATGTGAAGGCGCCACCGAAAGTGGTGGATGACGTCGCCGAGCCGATCAAGGCCTCGCCGCCGCTTCCGTCTCCGCCTTCGGTCTCGAAGCAGGTCGCCCCACCGTCTCCCCAGACGCAGGCCGTGGACAAGCTTCCGGATACGCCGGAATTCTCTCACATTACCCAGCCCAATCCGGCGAAGAAGACCAAGGCCGAGTCCCATTCCCTTCTGGCGACGCTCGATTCGTTCCGTGCGGACCAGAAGCAGACCCACCCGCCCAAGGCGCGATCGAACCCCAGGCAGGGCGGTGCGCCCAACGGTGGAGGCGCGCCGAATGGCGATATCACCAACGCGCTCAGTGCGGCCCAGCAGAAGGCGATCGGCGGGTCTGTGCGTCGCTGCTATTCGGAGGACACGCAGGCGCGCAATTATGCCTCATTCAGCGCGCATCTGATCGTGACCGTCGATGCGACCGGAGAAGCGAGAATGGCGCGTTTCGCCCCCGATACCCAGGCGAAAGTCAACGCCGATCCCTCCTACAGGGCGCTGGCCGAGCGCGCGCGCGATGCCGTGCTCAGTCCGACCTGCTCGAAACTTCCGATCCCCCGGAATCTTCTCGGCAGGACGCACGAGCTGAAATTCGTGTTCCGACCGTAAACCCACGCTGCGCAAGAGAATAGAAGTCATGCGAGTCGAATTGCCGTTCCTGTCCGACGATCAGGCACAAGGCCTGTCCAACCTGTTATCCCGCCGCACCCTGCTCGGTGTCTCCGCAGCAGCTGGCGGCCTTCTTGCGACCCCGCTCCAGGCTTTCGCCCAGGCAGACGGTACAGGAACTTCCCCCGGCGCGCCGGGCGAGGCCGAGATCACGGTGGATCAGGCGCGCACCGCCCCGATCCCGATCGCCATTCCGTCCTTCGGCCCGGGCCTCGGCGAGCAGATCACCGGCGTGATCGCCGCCGATCTCGAGAGCACCGGTCTTTTCACCGTGCTGCCCGGCGCGCCGGGCGCTCCCGATTTCGCCGCGCTCAAGGGGCAGGGCGCTCGGGCCGTCGTGACTGGCAGCGCGTCGGGATCGAGCAGCGCGCGGGTCGAAATGCGGCTGTGGAACGTCCTGACCGGCCAGCAGATCCAGGGCACGGCCTATACGGCATCGGCTGCCAACTGGCGTCGTATCGCTCATACGATCGCCGATGTGATCTATGAGCGTATGCTGGGAGAGAAAGGGTATTTCGACACCCGTATCGCCTATATCGCCCGTACCGGACCGCGCCACCATCAGATCACCAGACTTGCGATCATGGATCAGGACGGGGCGAACGCCCACACCCTGACTTCCGGCCAGTGGCTGACGCTGACGCCGCGGTTCAACCCGGTCCGCGACCAGATCGCCTTCATGTCCTACGCCAATAACCGGCCCCGGGTTTACACCTTCGATCTCGCCTCAGGCCGACAGCAGATGCTCGGGGAATTCTCCGGCATCTCCTTCGCGCCGCGTTTCTCCCCCGACGGGAATCAGGTCGTGCTCTCCGCGACCCGGGGCGGCGGCTCGGATATCTTCATCGTCGATCTCGCATCGGGTGCCAAACGCCAGATAACGAGCTCGGGTGCGATCGATACCAGCCCGTGTTTCAGCCCCGACGGCAGCCAGATCGTCTTCAACTCGGATCGCGGGGGGTCGCCCCAGCTCTATATCATGAGCGCGTCTGGCGGGGGCGTGCGCCGGATCTCATACGGTCACGGCAGTTATGGATCGCCCGTCTGGTCGCCGCGCGGGGATCAGATCGCCTTCACCCGGATCGCCAACGGGCGTTTCTCGCTCGGGGTCATGATGCCTGACGGCACGGGAGAGCGCATCCTCACCGAAGGGTTTACGGTGGAAAGTCCGACGTTCTGCCCCAATGGGCGGGTCATCGCCTTCTGCCGCCAGTCGGCCGCAGGTGCGGGTGGCGCGGGATTCTCGAGCGGAATCGGTACGATCGACATCACCGGTTTCCATGAGCGTCCCATCCGCACCGCGACGGGCGCATCCGATCCGGCCTGGTCGCCGCTGCGCGGCTGAAAAAACGTGTCTTCGGCGCCGCGTTCTGTGGCGGCGGAGACACGAAAACCGGATTTCTCATGAAATCAGCGCGACCGGCCGCCGTGCCATAATCATGTCGCTTGACCATGCTTCTCTCGTGTGAGTAAGGGCAATCTTGGTCGTCGGGACCAGTGAGCGCCTTGGTTCAGGTAACCAGAAAGCAAAGCGGGAACTCCGACCTGTTTCAATAGTTGTCGTAACGCTTCCTGGTCCCGGATGGGGACTATATTCAGGGTTGGCAAAAATGAATTTCAAGCTTCTCGGTGCGCTTGGTCTCGCAGTCGTTCTCGCTGCGTGCTCGGACAAATCGAACACGGGCGCATCGACCGGTGCGGGCGCTACGGCACAGGAAACCGGCGCAGCGCCGGGCAGTGAGGCCGATCTGGTCGCCAATGTCGGCGATCGCGTGTTCTTCGACCTGAACCGCAACACGCTCTCGAGCGATGCCCAGATGACCCTCGACAAGCAGGCCGCCTGGCTTGCCCGCTATCCGCAGGTCAGCGTCCAGATCGCCGGTAACTGCGACGATCGCGGCACGGAAGAGTACAACATTGCGCTCGGCCAGCGCCGTGCGAATGCTGCGCGCGACTATCTCGTCGCCAAGGGCGTCGCACCCTCGCGCATCACGACGATTTCCTACGGCAAGGATCGTCCGACCGCCGATGGCGATGACGAGCAGGCATGGGCCCAGAATCGTAACGCGATCACCTCGGTTCGCTGATCGGCTCCAGCCGATCCCAACGGTATCCGCGAAACCGGCTGGCGCTTATGCGTCAGCCGGTTTTGTTTTATGATACGTGCAGTTTACAGCGAGGCTCCCGGCTCGCTTCCCGATCAGTCATAAGGATGCGCCATGCGCGGTACCCCCGTTCTCCGCTTCATCGTCCTGTCCGGTATCGCCGTTGCCGCCTTTGCGGGGCCTGCGATGTCCACGGCGCAGGCGCAGATCTCGAGCCGCGAGGGAATCGCGCTGCAGAACCAGATCGAGCAGTTGAGCCAGCAGATGCAGCAGGTCCAGCAGATGCGCGAGACGTCGAACGGCGCAGTCTCCGCCTCATCCCGGGCCGCACCGGCCGCCAGTGGGGATCTGGTGTCCCAGCTTCTCCAGCGCGTAGCGACCCTCGAGAACGAGAATCGCGACATGCGCGGCGCGCTCGACCAGCTGACGAATCAGGTGCAGACGGATATGGCGAGCCTCAAGAAGCAGATCGCCGACATGCAGTTCGCCGCGCAGAACGGAGGGGGCGGGGGCGGAGCTGGGGCCGGAGCCGGGGCCGGGGCAGCGTCCCCGGCCGACATGCAGGCTTCGTCGGCCCCCGCAGCAAAGCCCGTGACGGCGATCGAGCTGCTCAAATCGGGGCAGGAAGCCCTGCGCGCCCATGATTATGCGTCCGCCCAGAGCAGCGCCGAGCAGGCGCTCAGGCGCGCCAGGACCGTCAATGGCAAGATCGATTCCCAGTTCCTTCTGGCCCAGTCCCTGGCCGGGCAGAAACAATACCGGGATTCCGCCGTGGCCTATTTCGATGCCTATAAGCGCGCGCCGAAATCCACCCGTGCGCAGGAAGCGCTTCTGGGTGTATCGGCTTCGATGCTCGCTCTCGGAGACAAAAACTCCGCCTGCGAGGCACTGAAAAAGCTCCAGACAGAGTTTCCCTCCCCGACGCCGCGGGTCAGGTCGGCAATGACCAGTTTCAAGGGACGTGCCAGCTGCCATTGAGAGAAACCGTTCCGGTCAGCGCAGGCGAGTTCGCCGCGCTGATGGCGCGTTTCGGCCCGTTTCCCTCCGACGATCCGGCCTTTCCCATCGGGATTGCCGTATCGGGCGGGGCAGACAGCCTCTGTCTCGCTCTTCTGATGCGACAATGGCGACGCGCCGTTCAGGCTTTCGTCGTCGATCACGGTTTACGGCCCGAATCCGCCGCTGAGGCGCGGATGACCATAGGCAGACTGGAGGAGATGGGCGTTCCCGCCCTTCTCCTGACCCTGACGGGTCTGGACGGGAGGCGGGCGATCCAGTCAGGTGCGCGGGCAGCGCGGTATGCAGCGCTGGACTCTGCCTGCAAGGCCCGGGGGATCCTCGACCTTGCCCTCGGGCATCACGAGGACGACCAGATCGAGACCCTGACGCTCCGGCGCGCCCATGGCAGCACGGCGCATGGCATGGCCGGTATGGCCCGTAGCCGGGAAACGCCGGAGCTTCGCTATCTCCGCCCCCTGCTCGGAATTTCGTCCGCACGGCTGCGCATCACCCTGCGCGACGCCGGGTGCGACTGGATTGAGGACCCGAGCAACCGGAACCGGCGATTCGAGCGCGTGCGTATCCGGCAGGATCTGACCCCGGGCGACAGGGTTGCAGCGCGCGGCGATCTGGCACGATACGGCGCGAAGCGGGACGGGACACAAAGCCGTCTGGGCGCGCTGGCTGGAGAGGTTCTCATGGATCCTCTCGGATTCGCTCTTCTCGGCGAGAAGCTCCCGGAGCCGGATCTTCTGGCGCGGCTGTGGCAGATCGTCAGCGGTGCGGCTTTCCCGCCTTCACCCCGGCTTCTCGCCGCTCTTCATCGCGCGCCGCGTCCTGCAACCCTTGGCGGTGCGTTGCTCGCCCGATCCGGACGACTCGGCAGGACATGGATTCTGATGAGAGAGCCCGCCGCGATCACGGCCCGGACACCGGTGGCGCCGGGTCTCCTGTGGGATCGACGCTTCGAGATGGCTGGATCGGAGGCGGGGGAAATCGCTCCATTCGCAGCGATGGCGGCGGCGCATGGCGAGATCGGACCGCTGGGGCGCGAGGCCTCCGATTTCCGGTCATATCCCTATCCGTTTCGTATTCTCGCCGGTCTTCCGGCACTGCGCATCAAGGGACGGCTGGTGGCCGTCCCCTGTCTCGAGGACCCCGGAGCGGCAACCGGGACTGCGGCCGGGGCAGGGATAAGCATGCGGTTTTCTCCGCCTCTTACCCTGACCGACCGCTCGGAATGGGGAGATGACCCTGCGACTTGCCGGCCCGGAGCCTGAAAACTTGATCGCGAGGGGCTGGGAACGGACCGACGAATGCTTATGTTAACACGAGACCGTATGACGCTTGCCCGCCCGGGCAGGACGCCTTTGAGACTGTCGTCCGCATGGTCGGGCAGTCTTCGCCTGTAGCGATTGGAACAATTGAGACTGTGATGAACAATTTTGGCCGCAATCTGGCTCTTTGGGTGATCATCATCGTTCTGGCGGTGCTGCTTTTCCTGGCGTTCCAGCCGGGCGGCGCCCAGCACGCGTCCCAGCAACTGGCCTATTCTGACTTCATCACGGATGTCGATCAGGACAAGGTGCGCTCGGTGGTCGTGCAGAATCACGATATCACCGGCACCCTCAAGGACGGCACATCGTTCGAGACCTATGCGCCCGCCGATCCGAACCTGATCCCGAGGCTGACCGCAAAGAAGATCGAAGTCGTTGCAAAGCCCATGGAGGCTGACGGAAGTCCGATTCTCAGGGCGATCACGAGCTGGCTGCCACTCGTTTTCCTTCTCGGGATCGGTATCCTCTTCTTCCGGCAGATGCAGTCGGGCAACGGACGCGCCATGGGATTCGGCAAGTCCCGCGCCCGGCTCCTCACGGAAAAGCAGGGGCGGGTGACCTTCGAGGATGTCGCCGGAATCGACGAGGCGAAATCCGAGCTGCAGGAGATCGTGGATTTCCTCAAGGATCCCCAGAAATTCACGCGGCTCGGCGGCAAGATCCCCAAGGGAGCCCTGCTGGTCGGTCCTCCGGGCACCGGCAAGACGCTTCTCGCCCGTGCGATCGCAGGTGAGGCGAATGTTCCCTTCTTCACCATCTCGGGTTCGGATTTCGTCGAGATGTTTGTCGGTGTCGGTGCCTCGCGCGTGCGCGACATGTTCGAACAGGGCAAGAAATCGGCACCCTGCATCATCTTCATCGACGAAATCGACGCGGTCGGTCGTCATCGCGGTGCCGGTCTCGGCGGCGGCAATGACGAGCGCGAGCAGACCCTCAACCAGATGCTGGTCGAGATGGACGGTTTCGAGAGCAATGAGGGCGTGATCCTGATTGCCGCGACGAACCGGCCCGATGTTCTCGACCCGGCACTTTTGCGTCCCGGTCGCTTTGACCGTCAGGTCGTGGTTCCGAATCCCGATGTCGCGGGTCGTGAGCGCATACTGCGTGTCCATATGCGCAAGGTACCGCTGGCATCGGATGTCGATCCGAAGGTGATCGCACGTGGCACCCCCGGTTTTTCCGGTGCGGATCTGGCCAATCTCGTCAACGAGGCGGCCCTGCTTGCGGCCCGGCTCGGAAAACGTACCGTGGCCATGCTCGAGTTCGACAATGCCAAGGACAAGGTCCTGATGGGGGCCGAGCGCCGCTCTCTCGTCATGACCGATGAGGAAAAGCGCATGACCGCCTATCATGAGGCCGGTCACGCCATCTGTGCGCTCCTCACGGCTGGGTCGGATCCGATCCATAAGGCCACGATCATCCCGCGCGGGCGGGCCCTTGGCATGGTGCAGATCCTGCCGGAAGGCGATCGCATCGCGATGAGCCGCATGCAGATCAAGGCGCAGCTGGTTCTGGCCATGGGCGGTCGTGCAGCCGAGGAAATCATCTTCGGCGCGGATAATGTCGGCACGGGCGCATCGAGCGACATCAAGATGGCGACGAATTATGCCCGGCGCATGATTACGGAATGGGGCATGAGCGAGAAGCTCGGCATGATCGCTTATGGCGATAACGGTCAGGAGGTGTTTCTCGGTCACTCGGTGACGCAGAACAAGAACGTCTCCGAGCAGACCGCGCGCGAGATCGATCGTGAGATCAAACAGCTGATCGATGCGGCCTATCACCATGCCCATACGCTCCTGCTCGAGAATATCGACGCCCTCCATCGTATCGCCCAGGCCCTGCTCGAATACGAAACCCTGTCGGGAGACGAGGTGGGCAAGGTGCTGCGCGGAGAGACCTTCGAGCGGGTCGAGGTCGACGATTCGGCACCCGAGAACCGTCGTGCCTCGGTGCCGACGATCAGGCCCGAGAAAGGACCGGAGACTGGAGGAGAAACGGACGCTCTGACGCCATCGCCCCAGCCGGGCTGATGTCGAGGGAGACCGAAGAAAAGAAGAGGGCGAAAGCCCTCTTTTTTTGTGGGTTTTTTCGGGCCGTTGCCTGTGCTTGAAGAGGTCAGGGTGCCCGGTGCGGGACTGTCGGTGAAACAAGGGCGATCATGAGCAACCAAACAAACGCGACGCGCAGGCTTTTCGGGACGGATGGCATCCGCGGCGAGGCAAACAGCTTTCCGATGACGGTCGATATCGCGCTGAAGCTCGGGCAGGCCGCCGGGCTGTATTTCCGGCGTGGAGCCCATCGTCACTCCGTGGTTCTCGGGAAGGACACGCGCCTTTCCGGCTATATGATCGAAAGCGCGCTGGTCTCGGGATTTCTCTCTGCCGGTATGGATGTCATTCTGGTGGGGCCGCTGCCGACCCCGGCAATCGCCATGCTGACGCGCTCGCTGCGGGCCGATCTCGGCGTCATGATTTCTGCATCGCACAATCCGTTCGGCGATAACGGAATCAAGCTCTTCGGTCCTGACGGTTTCAAATTATCCGATGAGGTCGAGGCCGAGATCGAGGCTCTCATGACGATGGACCTCTCAGCCAGGCTTGCGTCGCCCGCAGAGGTCGGACGCGCTTCGCGTCTGAACGATGCTGCAGGGCGCTATATCGAAAACGCGAAGGCCTCTTTCCCGCGCGGCTCGCGTCTCGACGGGTTGCGCATCGTGCTCGACTGTGCCAACGGGGCCGCCTATCGCGTCGCACCGGTCGCGCTCTGGGAGCTGGGTGCGGATGTCATCAAGATCGGATGCGCACCCGACGGGATCAACATCAATGCATCCTGCGGCTCGACCCACCCTGCGGCCCTGCAGGAGGCCGTGATTCGCCATGAGGCCGATATCGGGATCGCCCTCGATGGAGATGCCGACCGCGTCATCATCGTGGACGAGAAGGGCGAGATCGTCGATGGCGACCAGATTCTCGGTCTGATCGCCCTGTTCCTTCACCGGAGCGGTCGCCTGCATTCGACGGATGCCGTCGCGACCGTGATGTCCAATCTCGGTCTCGAGAAGACGCTTCAGGCGCACGGCATCACCCTTCATCGAACCGCCGTGGGCGATCGTTATGTGGTCGAGCGCATGCGCGAGCTGGGGGCGAATCTCGGCGGTGAACAATCGGGTCACATGATCATGTCCGATTTCACCACCACGGGAGACGGTCTGGTCGCAGCGCTTCAGGTTCTCGCGGTTCTGGTGGAGATGCGCGCTCCGGCCAGTGAGATCTGCCGCGTGTTCCGGCCTTATCCGCAGCTCTTGCGCAACGTGCGCTATACGGGCGCGGACCCGCTCGGGACCGAGCGCCTCATCGAGGCGCGGCGCAAGGCCGAGGCGCGCCTCGGGACCCAGGGGCGTCTCGTTCTGCGCAAGAGCGGGACCGAGCCTCTCATTCGCGTCATGGCCGAGGCGGAGGACGCCGCCCTGGTGGAGGATGTGGTGGCGTCGATCTGCGATGCCGTGACCGCGGCAATGACCGGGGAATGAAGGGCCGCGTCCTTATCGTCGCCGGGAGCGATTCCGGGGGAGGGGCGGGCATCCAGGCCGATATCAAGACCGTGTCGGCTTTCGGTGGCTTCGCCATGACGGCGATCACGGCGGTGACCGCGCAGAACACGCATGGCGTGCAGGGCATAACAGCCATGTCGCCCGACTTCGTTGCGTTGCAGATGCGCATGGTTCTGGACGATCTGGGGGCCGATATCGTCAAGCTGGGTATGCTCGGTAATGAGAGCATCGCCGAGGCGGTCGCCGATACCCTGGCGTGCTATCCCGATCTGCGCTGTATCGTCGATCCGGTCATGATCGCGACCAGCGGGGATTCCCTGATGGGAGACTCGCCCTGTCGGGCTTATGGCAGACTGATGAAGCGGGCTTTCGTCCTGACGCCCAATCTGCCCGAACTCGCCGAGTTGAGCGGCGAAAACCCCGGCACTGTCGAGGGGGTCTTCCGTGCGGCCAGAAAGATCTGTCTCGAGCACGGGCCGCGTTACGTTCTGGCGAAAGGGGGGCATCTCGAAGGATCGGTCGTGTCCGATCTCCTCGTCTCATCGGAAAGCAGGAAGATCTTTTCGGCGGACAGGATAGAGAGCCGGCATACTCACGGTACGGGGTGCACTCTGGCGAGCGCTCTTGCGACATGCCTCGCCCAGGGCGAGACGCTCGATCAGGCGGTCATTCGCGCGCGCCGGTATGTGCGTCGTGCCATCCTCGAGGCACCGCCCTTCGGTAAAGGGAGCGCCTGTCCGATGAATCACGCAGTCAGCTCAGAATGATGCCTGAAGCGAGCTTTCGTCTTTCGCTTCGGTTCTGAGCGCTGTCGCCGGCGTCGTCGCGGGTTTCGCTTCGTCCCTCAGCACATAACCACGGCCCCAGACGGTGCCGATCAGCTGTCCGGCTCCGAATTGCTGGAGCTTCCGGCGGAGCTTGCAGATGAAGACGTCGATGATCTTCATCTCGGGTTCGTCGATGCCACCATAGAGATGGTTGAGAAAGGCATCCTTGGTGAGGACGGTTCCGCGACGCAGCACGAGCAGCTCGAGGATCGCATATTCCTTGCCCGTGAGCTGCACCGGATTTCCGTTGACGGTGGCGCTCTTGGCGTTGAGATCGATCGAGAGCGGGCCGACCGTCATGATGGTGGTGCTGAAACCCCGCGACCGACGCAGAACGGCGTGCAGGCGCGCGAGAAGTTCCTCGGAGTCGAAAGGCTTGGTTATGTAATCGTCGGCGCCCGCATGGAACGCCTTGATCTTCGCCTGTGCCCGGCTCAGGCCGCTCAGCACGATGATCGGCGTTTCGATCTGCGTGTTGCGGACGCGCCGGATCACCTCGAAACCTTCGAGATCCTCCAGCGTCAGCTCGGTCAGGGCCAGATCGTAATCGTAATGGCGCAGCATATCGATCGCTTCGTGCCCGGTCTGGGCGTGATCGATAGTAATACCGCCCTGCTTCAGCGTTTTGATCAGGGTATGAGCCGTGGCTTGATCGCTTTCCACAAGAAGGAGGCGCATATCGTCAATCTCCAGGGTTGTTGTGATCGTGTTACTACCTGAGGTTGCTGTCGGCAAGGAAAATACTTTCTTACCTCAAAAACTTTTCTGGTGAGGAGTAACGTGTTTTTAACGAAGTGGGTCTAAAATTTCATTGTATTTACAGTTTGTTCTCATAGTGAACGTTAAGAATAGTTGAACGACATCGTCTGATATGGGGATCCTTACGAACAAATTTCCCTATGCATTATTCACGTTCGTTAACGTAAAAGGTTCCTGAGAATCCGCAATTTGAATCCGGATTCTCTTTTTCCACCCGTTTAGGTTGTATGGTGTGGCCTTTACCTTCTTTCATGATTCTATTGGGTCGTTTGCAAGCATAGATAACGAAATTACGATTCCGGAACGAAACCGGAGTGATTACTTCCCGACCTTCCTCTTCAGGACCTTTATCCGTGAGCGAGATTCGTGCAGATCAAGAGAAATAGTAGGCAGCAGCGTTGGCGCGAGATGCTCGAATGTGCCTCAGCCCTGACCGCAATCCTGCGTCGCGAGACCAGAGCGCGTCACGTGAGGCATGAAGCAGAGGCCGCGATGATCGCGGCGGAGCGGGCCGTGCTCGAATCGAATGATGAAGACAGCGCTGTGGAGGGCTTCGTCAGCTGGCTGCCCGAGGCGCGGGACACGATCGAACGTGCGCGTGCGGCTGAACGCGAGGTCGGGATCGATGTCGCAGTCGCCTATCAGGCCTTCGTGATGGCGCGGAATGCCTCCGAGCATTGCCCCGTGCCGGATGGCGATCTGCGTCCCTGACAGATCTATTGCGACCGGATCGCGGTCGAATGACGGTTTGCGCTCTCGGGCGTCTGATCGTGCAAGGATTTCTCGCGCCGGTCGTCCGGGGGGAAGGCCACGCGCGCCCCGGTGGGGGCGCGCAGGTTTCGCTCCCCCGTCCCGACGGCGACAGGCGGGAGTCAGGGTTGCGCCCGATGCATGTCCGACGGGGTTTCATTCGTGTCGGTCAAGACGGGGCGGCTGCCGATGATGACGCAGGCAACAGCCGTGGACGCGTCGCGTACGAACGAGATCCACGTCTCTCCTTCGTCCTCGAACAGATCTGTCTTCAGCGACAGGCGTGCCGGTACGACGCCTTCGCCGGTCGCCGTCAGCCCCTGGGCCGCGTGAGCGAGCAGATGATGAACGGCGCGTTCCGTCGATGCGACGTCTGCCCCTTCGGGATGGCGGGTCAACAGACGATCCCGGTCGGCGCTTGAGATGAATGCCGGCACACCCCCCTCGGGCGTGGTTCGCTCGGCCCGCAGGAGATGGCCCTCCTGCGCGAGGCGAATGATGTCGATCGGGGGGAGGAGCTCAGGGTCGATTGTTATCGGCATCGTTCGTTTCCGGCGATCGGAGTCAGGGGGGTCAATCGAAGTTCACGGAGTCGAGGACGGTGGCATTCCCATGGCCTGCATCAGGCGCGCGGTCTCAGCCGGATGGGCCTTGAGCAGCGCAATATTCCCCGGATCCGGCGAGGGAAAGCCCGCAGGAGGTTTCTGTCCGTGCATGATGGCCACGGTCATGCCGAAAGCCGTCAGGCCGAGCACGAAATCGCGGGGCGTGAAACCATGTGCAGACAGGATTTGCGGGACACCCGGTGTGGCAGACACCCTGTCTATCGTCTGCTGCAAGGTCAGGCTCGACGAGTCGGGCGGTGCGATCCGGGCCGAGCGGAGCGATTCGACCGTGCCCATGGCGCGGGACATGAAATCGGAGGGCAGCCTATAGGCGAGACCCGACTCCACATCCGCACGCATTCCCGGCGACATGGACGCCCCGCCCCCGGGAGGCGCGTCCTGCCCCCGGGCCGCGGGAGTCGCGAGAAAAGCGCCGCAAAGACCGAGAGTCGCGACGACCGGGGCGAGGCGGCTGCGGGGGCGTTTTGTCATACCCAGGCTCCCTTGCGCATGAGCGGTGTCGCCTTGCCGTCGCAATCCAGCCCATCCACGTCGATCCGGTCCGAACCGATCATCCAGTCGATATGGATCATGCTCGTATTGGCACCCCGCGCCGACAGCGATTCCGGGGTCGCGCCCTCCGTATCGAACAGGCATTTCGTGTAAGCCTGACCGAGAGCGATATGACTCGAGGCATTCTCGTCGAAAAGCGTGTTCCGGAACAGGATGCCGGTTTCCGAAATCGGGGAGGCATGGGGGACGAGCGCGACCTCACCGAGTCGCGCGGCGCCTTCATCGGTGTCCAGGATGCGGCGCAAGGCGTCCTCGCCCTGCCCGGCATGGGCCTCGACGATCCGGCCGTCTTCGAAGCGCACGTTTATGTCGTCGATGAGCGTCCCTTGATGAAAGAGCGGCTTGGTGCTTCGCACGATCCCCTTCACCCGGTGGCTATGCGGAGTGGTGAAGACCTCTTCGGTCGGGATGTTGGGGTTGCACGCCACGCCCGAAGATGTGCGCTCCGAGCCCCCCGCCCATGCATGACCGTCTGCCAGTCCGACCTCGAGATCGGTGCCGGGTCCCGTGAAACGCAGGGCATGGAAGCGTCTCTCGTTCAGCATCGCTGCGCGGGCGTGCAGGGTGGCGTTATGCGCCCCCCATGCGACCACGGGATCGGCTGCATCGAGTCGCGAGGCGCTGAATATGGCGTCCCACAAACGATCCTGCGCCTCGTCCGGAGCAAGATCCGGAAAGACCTGGGCGGCCCAGCTTCGTGTGGCGTAGGCCACGATGGTCCAGTTCGTGTCGAAACGGGTGATGATTTCCATCGCGGCACGGTTGACGCGCGACGCCGCACGGCTTGCACGCGAGACCCTTTGCGGATCCTGCCCGTTCAGCAGGGTAGGATTGGCGCCCGTGATCGCGAGTCGGGCCGCGCCTTGCCGGTAGGCGCGGGCGATTCCGTCGGCGAGCCAGTCAGCGCTGACATCGAGGCTTTCGTCGGAGGCATGGCGGAAACGGGCAAGTGTTGCTTCGTCATCCGCATACTGGGTCGTGACGAGGCTCGCACCGGCGCGATAGGCATGCTCGGTAATCCGCCTGACCAGACTGACCGCCTCGAGCGGCGCGGAGATGAGAAGCTCCTGGCCGGGCTGGAGATTGAGCCCGATTCTCACGGCGACCTCGCCCAGCCGGTCCAGTCGATCGGTAAAGTTTCTGGCGGTCTCGGACATCGTACGGTTTCCTTGGCGCGAAATTGAGAGGCGGGGGCGCAGGTTATTCGCCGAAGGTCTCGGCATGATGGGCACGACGCGGCGCGCGGCGCGGACGTTCGTCGCGCCTGGGGCGATCCTGCGGCTGGGACTCTGCCTTAGATGCCGCGCGGATCTCGACTTCGAGCTCGCGGATCCGGCGCTGGATGCTCTCGCGCAGGGTTGGCGAGGTATGCGGCTTCATCGCGCCGAGCGTTTCCTTGAGATCGCGAAGCTGCTTCTGCTTTTCGGCCAGATTGCGGCGGATCGGCTGGTTGTCGGAAAGCTGTCCTGTATAGGAGCGCATGAATAGGTCCGTTTTCACTCCGGTATCGTCCGGAGAAAGTCACAAGGGGAGTCTCCCCTGGGCGCGGAAAGACCGGCGTATCCCGGGAGAGCGTCCCCGTCTCGTTTGAAAGGCTGCGCCAGCCTTCGATGCGTCAGATGCCCAATGCCTCGAGCGTTTCGACGAGCCGGTCCATTTCCTGGTCCGTGCCGATCGAAATTCGCAACCAGTCGCGGATGCGGGGTGCGCTGAGCTGGCGCACGATCATATGCTGTTCTCGCAATCCGTCGAGCAGGGCGCCTGCATCGCGATCCGGATGGCGCACGAGAACGAAGTTCGCACAGGAGGGCAGAATGTCAAAGCCCAAAGCCTCGATCCGACCCACAAAGCGCGCACGGGTGCGTTTGACGCGCTCCGTCACCTGCGCCAGCCAGGCGGTGTCTGCAATGGCGGCGGCCGCACCTTTCTGCGCGATCCGGCTCAGGGGATAGGAATTGAAGCTGTCCTTGACGCGGGTCATCCCCTCGATCAGATCGGGATGACCGATCGCGTAGCCCACGCGCAGCCCCGCGAGGCCATGGGATTTCGAGAGGGTCTGCACCACCAGCAGATTATCGTAATGCTGCGTCAGCGGAATGGCGGAGTGCGCACCGAAATCGACATAGGCTTCATCGATGATGATCGTACGATCCGGTTGCATCCGGGCCAGGCGCGCGATGGCGTCGAGAGAAACGGCATGGCCGGTATTCGCATTGGGATTGGCGATCGCGATCCCGCCGCAGGGGATGTCGTAGCCGTCGATATCGATCTCGAACGCCCCGTTGAGCGGAATCTCGCGAAAAGGCTGATCGAAGAGCTGGCAATAGACCGGATAGAAGCCGTAGCTCACATCGGCGAAGAGCATCGGCGCGTCCTGGGCGACGAGGGCGCGAAAGGCATGGGCGAGGACCTCGTCCGACCCGTTGCCGACGAAAACCCGCTCGATCGGCATGTCGAAACGCGTCCCGATGGCCTGACGCAGATCCTGAGCGGTCGGATCGGGATAGAGCCTCAGACTGTCGTCGCAGGCGTCCCGCATGGCCGCGATCGCCCGGGGGCTCGGACCGTAAGGCAGCTCGTTGGTGTTGAGCTTCACCACATCGTCGCCGCGAGGCTGCTCGCCGGGGATATAAGGATGGAGTTGATGAACGCGTGCGTTCCAGAACCGGCTCATGCCTGCCTCGTCAGTTCGGCAGACAGAAGATGGCTCTGGCCGTGAGTTTCCGCGATGTCGCGAACCGACAGGCCCTCGGCGTCGCGCTGGTTGGGATCGGCGCCTCGCTCGAGCAGGAATCGCACCAGCTCCACCCGGCCGAACATGACGGCGAACATCAGGGGCGTGCGGCCGAGATGACTGGGAATGTCGAGCGCGGCACCGCGGTCCACGAGGAGTTCAGCCACGGCCAGATGCCCCTTGAATGCGACACCCGAGAGCGCAGTGGCGCCTTTCGCATCCTGCAGATCGGGGTTGGCGCCCCGCTCGAGAAGAAGCCGGGTCGCCGGAAAGACGCCGTTATAGGCAGCGACGATCAATGCCGTGTAGCCGCGGCTGTCCTGGGCATCGACGGCCATCCCGGCATCGAGAAAGCGGGTCAGGAGATCGGTATCTCCGCGCCGCGCCGCGTCGATGAACAGGGAGGTGATCTGTTCGGGCGAAAAACTGCCTGCCGGCATCATTTCGGTCATTGGCGGGTCCGATAGGGTCATAGCTGCGCCAGCATAGACCAGCGCGGGGCGATCAGGAAGCTCTCGACCCCGGGGCCTTTTCCCCGGGTATCCCGTCTGTCCTGCCGGGTAGGAGGATCGTCTCGCCCCGCTCCGGAACCCTGAACCAGTCCGGAGAGCGCCCCGACGCGGCCAGAGCACGGCTCAGCCGCCCGGGAGGCTCCCAGTACCCTTCATCCGTGAGCTGGAAGGTGCCGAAATGCATTGCGACCGCGCGGCGGGCCTCGAGGCGCAACGCGGCATCGAGGGCCTGCTCGGGCGTCATGTGAACGTCGTGCATCAGCGAGACCGGCTCATAGGCGCCAATGGGCAGCAGAGCGAGATCCGGTGGACCGAGCCGGTCGCGTATGAAATCCCAGTGACGCCCATGCGCCGTATCGCCCGCGAAGAAGAGGGTCTCCTCGGCGCTGCGGAGATGAAACCCGCCCCAAAGGGCCTTGTTCGCATCGAACGGGGTGCGTGCCGATCCATGCAAGGCAGGGGTGAGCGTCACGAGCGGTCCCCCCGCCAGGCCCGTGCCGGTGCGGTCCCACCAGTCGAGCGACCGGATGCGCGAGAAGCCGAGACCGCGCAGATGCCTGCGATTGCCGATCGGCGCGATGCAGACAGGATCGTCGCGCCGCGCGATGCGGCGCAGCGTCGGCCGATCGAGATGGTCGTAATGGCAGTGGGAAACCAGCACGAGATCGATCGCGGGGAGAGACCGGAAATCCAGCCCCGGGGCTACGACCCGCGCGGGCCCGAAATGCCGGAACGGAGAGCAGCGTGCGGAGAGGATAGGGTCCGTGAGTACGGCAAGGGGAGGCTGTCCGCGGCGCCCGATACGGATCAGGAAGCTGGAATGGTTGATGAAGGTGACGGAAAACGCACCCGGCGCGAGATCGGGCAGGACGACCCGACGCGGCGGCGGGAGATCGTCGGGCCATCTCGGGCGGAGGCTGCGCTGCCAGGCGAGGATCGACGCGAAGCCGGGATCGATTCTCCTGTCGGCGGGAGGAGAGGCGAGCCGCAATGCGGACGGGTTGTAGAACCTCCGGCCGTCATGATGGTCGGAAACTGGGAAATGGGCCACGGTTATCCCCGCAAAAAAGCGTGTGGTCGAGCACTCGTGAATGGCCCGGCCCTAGCACATTATGGGCAATCGGCGTCTTATACGCAGTGCAATGTATTGCCGGGCCGGTAGGTTTCAGTTTGGTGTCAGTGCTGTCGGGATTTTGAGGCAATATGTGCAGTGCAGCGGAACATCGCCACGATGCAGGCGTATGATCAGGATGTTGGATGGCCGCTCTCGCCATGGAACTGCCATGAGCGGTGAGCGCGGTCACGCAATCTGCATGGTTGCCGGTGGCAAAAGGATCCCCGATGGGGTTGTCTCAGGCAGCAAACCGGTCTTGAACATCCATGTCTGTCCGGCTGATGGTTTTCCATCGCAAAGAGTTAATTCGGAGGTCGATTTTTGATGCGTTCCTTGAGCAACCCGTCCGCGTATGGCGCGGAAACTGGCGGGACGGCCGGCACCGATGCCGTCGATATCGCGCAGCTGAGCATCAATACCATTCGCACCCTGTCGATGGACGGTGTGGAAAAGGCCGATTCCGGCCATCCGGGTACGGCCATGGCGCTTGCACCCGTCATGTACGCCCTGTGGCAGAATGACCTGAAATACGATCCGGCGAACCCGCTCTGGCCCGGTCGCGACCGCTTCGTGCTTTCGGTCGGTCATGCGTCGATGCTTCTCTATTCGACCATCTATCTCACGGGCATCCGCGATGTCGTGAAGGACAAGGTTCTCGAGCGTCCGTCGCTCACGCTGGACGATCTCAAGCAGTTCCGTCAGCTCAATTCCAAGACGCCGGGTCATCCCGAATACCGTCATACGGCCGGTGTCGAGACCACGACCGGACCGCTCGGCCAGGGCTGCGGCAACTCGGTCGGCATGGCGATGGCCGAGAAATATCTCGCCGCGCATTACAACCGCCCCGGTTTCGACCTGTTCGACTACCACACCTATGTCTTCTGCGGCGATGGCGACATGATGGAGGGCGTGTCCTCCGAGGCCGCTTCGATGGCCGGTCATCTCGGTCTGGGCAATCTGATCTGGCTTTACGATTCCAATCAGATCTCCATCGAGGGTTCGACCGATCTCGCCTTCACCGAGAACGTCGCCGAGCGTTTCCGTGCCTATAAGTGGCATGTCGTGACGGTCGATGATGTCAACGATCTCGCCGCAGTGTCCAAGGCGCTCGAGGAAGCCCGCGCGGTCAAGGATCGTCCGAGCCTGATCGTCATGCATACGGTCATCGGCTATGGCGCGCCCAAGAAGGCCGGTACGGCCTCTGCCCATGGCGAGCCGCTGGGCGATGAGGAAATCGCTGGCGCCAAGAAAGCCTATCACTGGCCTTGGACCGATCCATTTCATGTGCCGGAAGGCGTGCTCGAGCATTTCCGCGAGGGAATCGGCGCACGCGGTGCGAAGGCCAGCGCCGAGTGGCAGGCCCTGTTCGACGCCTATGCCAGGGAATATCCGAAGGAAGCCGCGGAACTCACGGCCATCTTCGAGCGTCGCCTGCCGGAAGGCTGGGACAAGGATATTCCGAAATGGGAGGCAGACGCCAAGGGTGTCGCCTCGCGTGCGAGCTCCGGCAAGGTCATCAATGCCGTTGCGAAGAACCTGCCGTGGATGATGGGTGGCTCCGCCGATCTGTCGCCTTCGACCAAGACGAATCTCACCTTCGAGGGTGCCGGTTCGTTCCAGCCGCCGCAATGGGGCGGTACCTATGCAGGTCGCAACGTGCATTTCGGCATTCGCGAACATGCGATGGGTTCGATCTGCAACGGTCTGGCCCTTGCCGGTCTGCGCGCCTACGGGTCGGGATTCCTGATCTTCTCCGACTACATGAAGGCGCCGATCCGTCTCTCGGCTCTCATGGAGCTGCCGGTCATCTATATCTTCACCCATGACTCCATCGGTGTCGGTGAAGACGGTCCGACGCATCAGCCGATCGAACAGCTCGCCCAGCTGCGTGCGACCCCGGGGATCATGACCATTCGTCCGGGCGATGCCAACGAGGTTTCCGAGGCCTGGCGTACGCTGATTCCGCAGACGCACAAGCCTGCGGTTCTCGTCCTCAGCCGCCAGAACCTGCCGACGCTCGACCGCAGCAAATATGCCTGCGCCTCCGGTGTGGCGAAGGGCGCCTATGTCCTTGCGAGCTGTGAGGGCAAGCCGGACGTCATCCTGATGGCTTCGGGTTCGGAAGTGTCGCTGGTCGTCGATGCCTATGAGAAGCTGACGGCAGAGGGCATCAAGGCCCGGGTCGTGTCCTTCCCGTCCTTCGACCTGTTCGAAGAGCAGGACCAGGCCTATCGGGACAGCGTTCTGCCGCCCGACGTCAAGGGGCGTGTGGCCGTCGAGCAGGCAGCTGCTTTCGGCTGGGATCGTTACACCGGTATCGGTGGCGCGATCATCGCCATGAACAGCTTCGGTGCCTCCGCGCCGCTCAAGGGGCTGCTCACCAAGTTCGGCTTCACGCCGGAGAAGGTCTACGAAGCTGCGCGCAAGCAGGCCGAACGCAAGTAATACGAGTGCAGAAGACCCGACCGTTCGCCTCGACGGTCGGGTCCGGTGGTGCCGCGCACGTTCGTAGCACCACCCGTTTCGAGGTCAGGGTCGGAAAACCGGCCTGAGCTGCGACGGGGCTTCATGAGAAGCCCGTCAGAGGGACAGACAGGAGTTACGTCATGGACGTCGATCAGAAGCCGGACGCCGCGAAGGGCGCGAACGTGCTGCGTGACCTTTCCAAATTTGGCCAGTCACCCTGGCTGGACTTCATTCAGAGATCCTACACTGCCGATGGCAGCCTCAAGAAGCTCGTCGATGAGGATGGCCTGCGGGGTGTTACTTCCAACCCGGCCATTTTCGAAAAGGCCATGGGTTACGGCACGGATTACGATGCCCAGATCAAGGATCTGCTGGCAAAGGAAATCCTGTCCCCCGGTGAGCTGTACGAAAAGCTCGCAATCACCGATATCAAGGCGACCGCCAAGGTCATGCACCCGGTCTTCGTCGAGACCAAGGGGCTCGATGGCTATGTGAGCCTCGAGGTTTCGCCCTATCTGGCGTTCGAGACCAAGGCTACGGCCGATGAGGCCCGTCGTCTCTGGGCGGCCGTCGGCGAAGAAAACCTGATGATCAAGATCCCGGGTACGCCTGAGGGGATCCCGGCCTTCCAGGAAGTGACGTCAGAAGGCATCAGCGTCAATGTCACGCTGCTCTTCTCGCTCGAGGCCTACAAGAACGTTCTCGAAGCCTATATCAAGGGTCTCGAGATCCGCCATGCCGCGGGCAAGGATATCAGCAAGATCGCCAGCGTGGCGTCTTTCTTCGTGTCGCGCATCGACGGCAAGATCGACGGTGCCATCGATCGTCGCGTCAAGGAAGGCGACAAGGATGCCGAGGCGCTGAAAGCCCTGCGTGGCAAGGTCGCCATCGCAAACGCGAAGGTCGCCTATCAGCATTATCTCGAAGTCATGAAGAGCGAGCGCTGGAAGAAGCTGGCTGCTGCCGGTGCCAATCCGCAGCGTCTGCTCTGGGCCTCGACCGGCACCAAGGACAAGACCTTCTCAGACGTGCTGTATGTGGAGGAGCTGATCGGAGAAGACACCGTCAACACGATCCCGCCGGCAACGTTCGACGCCTTCCGCGATCACGGCAAGCTGCGTGCCAGCCTGACCGAGAATGTGGATGACGCGTTCAAGGTGCTCGAGCAGCAGGCCAGGCTCGGCCTCGACCTCGACGGCGTGACCAAGACCCTTGTAACAGAAGGCTGCGCTTCGTTCTGCGACGCTTTCGACCAGCTGCTCGGGGCGGTAGCAAACAAGCAGGCCACGTTTCTCGGGTCCAGACTGATCGAGCAGAAGGCCGACCTTCCGGCCGATCTGAAAGCGGCTGCCGACGCCGTTCTCGAGGACTGGCGCAAGACCGGCAAGGGTCGCAAGCTCTGGGCCAAGGATGCGTCCGTATGGACGGGCGGCGACGAAGCCAAATGGCTGAAATGGCTCGATATCGTCGATGAGCGTCTGGCTCATGTCGCTGAACTCGAGGCGTTCGCCAGCGAAGTGAAAGCCAAGGGCTTCAGCGATGTTCTGCTGCTCGGTATGGGCGGGTCGAGCCTCGGTCCGGAAGTGATTGCCGAGACGTTCGGCCAGATCGCAGGTTTCCCGAAGCTGCATGTGCTCGACAGCACGGACCCTCAGCAGGTCAAGACCTTCGAGAATGCGGTCGATCTGAAGAACACGCTTTTCATCGTCTCGTCCAAATCGGGCGGCACGCTGGAGCCGAATATCCTCAAGGCCTATTTCTTCGCAGCCGCCGAAAAGGCGCTCGGTTCGGCACCTGGCAAGCATTTCGTGGCGGTGACCGATCCCGGTTCCCACATGGAAGATGTGGCGAAGAAGGACGGATTCTGGAAGATCTTCTACGGCGAGAAGCAGATTGGAGGCCGGTTCTCCGTTCTCTCCAATTTCGGTCTCGTTCCCGCGGCAGCAGCCGGTCTGGACGTTCGTGCTTTCCTCGAATCCGCATTGCGTTCCGTCAAGGAAGCCTCGGCCAGCACGCCGCCGGCCCATAACGGCGCCATGCAGCTCGGTGCCATTCTCGGCGCGGCAGCCACGAAGTTCGGCCGTGACAAGGTGACGATCGTCGCCTCTCCCGCGATCTACGATCTGGGGGCGTGGCTCGAGCAGCTTCTCGCCGAGTCGACCGGAAAGAAGGGCACAGGCCTGATCCCGATCGACGACGAGACGCTGGGCGCGCCGGGTGTCTATGGCAAGGATCGCGTCTTCGCCTATCTGCGCCTGACAGGGGAAGCCTGTCCGAAGCAGGAGAAGGCTATCGCTGCCCTGATCGCCGCTGGCGAGCCGGTGGTGACGATCGATCTCGCCGACAAGCTCGATATCGCCCAGGCATTCTTCCACTGGGAATATGCCACGGCCGTCGCGGGTTCGGTTCTCGAGATCGACCCGTTCGATCAGCCGGATGTCGAGTTCAGCAAGATCGAGACGAAGAAGCTCACGACCGCCTTCAACGAGACGGGCAAGCTGCCGCCCGAAACGCCGTTCGCGACTTCGGGGGCGTTCGAGTTCTTTGCCGATGACGTCAATGCGAAGGCACTGGGTCAGGGCGATGCGCTCGCAATCCTCAAGGCGCATTTCGGCCGTGTGAAGGCTGGCGACTATGTGGGCGTTCTCGCCTATATCGAGCGCGATCTGAAAACGCGGGAGTGGATCCAGGCCGTGCGCCTGAATCTGCGCGATCAGCTCAAGGTTGCAACGGCGGCGGAGTTCGGCCCTCGCTTCCTTCATTCGACCGGCCAGGCCTATAAGGGCGGCCCCGATAGCGGCGTGTTCCTCCAGATCACGGCTGACGATCATGCCGATCTGGCCGTTCCGGGCGAGCGCTTCACCTTCGGCGTCGTCAAGGCCGCCCAGGCGCGCGGCGATTTCGATGTGCTCTCCGAGCGCGGACGTCGTGCCCTGCGGGTCCATATCAAGGGACCGCTCGAAGCTGGCCTCGCCGAGCTGGCGACGGTCATCGGGAAGGCCGTCTGAGACTGACGCAATCCGCCCCGCTCCGACGGGGCGGATTGTTTTTTGACGTGATAGTTAGAGGGCACAGGAACACTGTGCAGGAGTTTTAGAGATGCAAATCGGTATTGTTGGCCTTGGCCGCATGGGTGGCAACATTGCGGTGCGCCTGACCCGTCACGGTCATGATGTCGTTCTGTTCGACCGCACGCCTGAAGTCGTGACCAAGACGTTCGACCGTGCCGAAAAGGGCCGGGCAGTCGCAGCGGACTCCGTTTCCGATCTGGTCAGCAAGCTCACGGCAGAGCGCAAGATCGTCTGGGTCATGCTGCCGGCCGGTGAGATCACCGAAGCCTGCGTGCAGGAACTGCGCGGCCTGCTCGGCAAGGACGACATCGTGATCGACGGTGGCAACAGCTACTACAAGGACGATGTCCGTCGCGCGCACGAGCTGATGGAAAAGGGCATCCACTATATCGACGTCGGCACGTCGGGCGGCGTCTGGGGCCTCGATCGCGGCTATTGCATGATGTATGGCGGCACGAAGGACTCCACCGATCATATCGATCCGATCCTGAAGGCGCTGGCGCCGGGCAAGGGCGATGTCGTCCGTACCATCGGTCGCGACCGTGAAGGCCTCGATCCCCGCGCCGAGGAAGGCTATCTGCATTGCGGTCCCGCCGGTTCGGGCCACTTTGTCAAGATGGTTCATAACGGCATCGAATACGGCATGATGCAGGCCTTCGCCGAAGGCTTTGACGTCATGAAGTCCAAGAACTCGCCCGCGCTCCAGGAAGACCAGCGTTTCGACCTGAACATGGCCGATATCGCCGAAGTCTGGCGTCGCGGCAGTGTCGTCTCGTCCTGGCTTCTCGACCTGACAGCGGACGCGCTCGCCAAGAACGAATCCCTGTCCGAGTTCTCGGGCGAGGTTGCCGATTCCGGCGAAGGTCGCTGGACGATCGAAGCCGCCATCGAGGAATCGGTGCCGGTTCCCGTCATGACCGCGTCGCTCTTCACGCGCTTCCGGTCGCGCACGGGTAACAACTACGCAGAGAAGATTCTCTCTGCCATGCGCTTCGGCTTTGGCGGCCACGTCGAGAAGAAGTGACATATCGGGGCCGGGACCAGACTGGTTCCGGCCCTTTTTCTTGTACAGGGTAAGAGGGTCGGGGCATTTCGTCCGCGCCGGGCGAAGCGCGTCGGTCCGGTCCAGATCGGACGACTAAAAAGGTTCGGAATATGGTCGAGGTTTCCGCTTCAGCACGTGCATCGCTGTCCAATCCAGAGACAGCCAGGGGAGTGAAGGTCGCTCCGCCCGGATCGCTGGTCATTTTCGGTGGCGGCGGAGATCTGACGAAAAGGCTGCTCATCCCCGCAATCTACAATCTCGATTCTGCCGGTCTGCTGAGCGAGGATTTCTCGATCATCGTCGTCGACTGGGCCGAGATGACGACGGAGGGGCTTCTCGCCCAGCTCAAATCGGCGCTCGACGATTTCGTGAGCAAGCGCGGCACGAGTGCTACGGTGCTGCGTCAGGATGTCTGGGATCGCATGTCCCGGAGCATCACCTATCTGCGCGGTTCCTTCGAGGAGCTTTCGACATTCGAGGCACTGAAGGAAAAGCTGGGCGTACGCTCTGCTGTGTTCTATCTCGCGGTGGCCGCCCGTTTCTTCGGGCCGATTGTCGATCTGCTCGGCGAGTCCGGACTCGCGGAACAGGATGACGGAATCTCCCGGCGCGTCATCATCGAGAAGCCCTTCGGCGCCGATCTCGAATCGGCCAAGGCGCTCAATGCGCGGCTCCTTCGCTCGCTCGATGAAAACCAGATCTATCGCATCGATCACTATCTCGGGAAGGAGACGGTCCAGAATATCCTGGCCCTTCGCTTCTCCAATGGCTTCTTCGAGCCGCTGTGGAACCGGCAGAATATCGACCATGTGCAGATCACGGCTGCCGAAACGGTGGGTGTCGAGCGGCGCGGACGCTTTTACGAGAGCACCGGCGCGCTGCGTGACATGGTGCCCAATCATCTGATGCAGCTTCTCTCGATGGTTGCGATGGAGGCCCCCACCTCGTTCGATGCCGAGGCCGTTCGCGACGAAAAGGCCAAGGTCCTGAGCGCCATACAGCCGCTCGATCTCGGGCAGGTGGTTCGTGGGCAATATGTCAGCGGCTCATTCGGCGTCGGGGACGAGGCCGAGGCGCTGCGCGGGTATCGCGAGGAACCCGATGTGGCCATGGGCAGCCAGACCGAAACCTATGTCGCGATGAAGCTGCGGATCGATAACTGGCGCTGGGCGGGCGTGCCGTTCTATCTGCGGACGGGCAAGCGGTTGCGGTGTCGCAAGACGGAAATCGCGATCCATTTCAAACAGGCGCCTTTCGCCCTGTTCCGCGATACCCCGGTCGACAAGCTTACGCCGAACATCATGGTACTGCATATCCAGCCGACCGAAGGCGTGACGATGCAGTTTTCCGCAAAGGTGCCCGGCCCCTCCGTGCGACTGGGCGGCGTGAGGATGAAGTTCGATTATTCGGACTGGTTCAGCGAAGGACCGAGCACCGGATACGAGACGCTGATCTACGATTGCCTGATCGGCGATCAGACCCTCTATCAGCGTGCCGATACGATCGAGGAGGGCTGGCGGATCGTCGAGCCTGCCCTGGCGCAGGACACGGCAGAAAAGTCGCCCCTGTGCTTCTATCCCGCCGGGCTGGACGGCCCGCGCGAGGCTGATGAACTCCTCGCACGCAACGGGCGTCGATGGCTCGATCTGGGCAACTGAATGCGCAGGATCCGGCCCGTGTCGGGCCGGGTACGAACGACCCGGACGGATTGAACAAGAAGGAACACGAGATGACGATCGATCTGGATGCGATCCATGCAGCCTTGCCGCCCATGACCTCCCGGATCCGTCTCGTGGTTTCCGACATAGACGGAACGCTGCTCGGTCCCGACAAGACGCTCTCCGCCGGGACGATCGAGGCCGCACGCCTGCTGAAGGCGAGCGGCATCGCGCTTTGTCTCGTCAGCTCCCGTTCGGCGCGGGGCATGATACGCTATCATCGCGAACTCGGTCTCGAGACGCCGTTCGGAGCCCTCAATGGGGGAGCGATCGTCTCGGCGGATGACGAGATCCTCTCCCATCTCGTGCTTCCTGAACCCTGTGTCGCCTCTGCCTGTGACGTGCTGTCCGTGCATGCCATCGATACATGGCTCTTCCGGGATCATGACTGGCTGGTTCGGGACCCGGGCACACCCTATGTGGCGCATGAGAGCAAGGTCGTGGGCCTCGCCCCGACCGTCGTTCCCGATTTCTCGGCCTGTCTGGGCGGCGTCGGCAAGATCATGGCGGCGAGCAGCAATGCCGCTTTGCTTGCCCGGATGGAAATCGAGATCGGTGCCATGCTGCGCGGAGAGGCGAGCGTTCATCGCTCTTCGGAGTATTATCTGGATATCACCCATCGTGACGCCAACAAGGGATTTGCCGCGCGGGAGCTTGCGGCGCGGCTGGGCGTTTCGATGGAGGAAGTCGCCTGTATCGGCGACATGTCGAACGACGTGCCAATGCTCGATTGTGCGGGGCTCGGTATCGCAATGGGCAATGCGAGCGCTGAAGTGCGCGCCCATGCCCATGTGACGACCGGCAGAAACGATGCGGAGGGCTGGGCCGAAGCCATGCATCGTTATGTGCTGCCCAGAGCACCGGTAGCGGCCTGAGAGGAAGGAAGAGAAGTTATGACAGGACATGACGTGCCATCAGCCCGAGTGGTCGTTCTGAAGGATGGCGAGGCCGTCGCCCGTGAAATGGCTCGCTGGCTTCTCGAGGAGGCACTGGCGAAGAAGGACGGGCCGTTCGTGATCGCGCTTTCGGGCGGATCGACGCCGAAGCGTCTTTTCAAGATCATGGCCGAGCCCGAATTCGCGAAGACATTCCCGTGGGACAGGACACAGATCTTTTTCGGCGACGATCGCCATGTGCCCTACACCCATGCGGACAGCAATTATACGATGACCCGCCAGCTCCTGCTGGATCATGTCGCCATTCCGCCCGCGAACGTCCATCCGATCCCCGCTGACGGAACGCCGGAGGACGACGCCGCGCTCTATCAGCGGAGTCTCGAGCGGGTATACGGGGGCAGCGTACTCGAGCCCGGGCGTCCGCTTTTCGATGTGATCATGCTCGGCATGGGCCCGGACGGCCATACGGCGTCCCTGTTCCCACGTCAGCCGATCCTCGGGGAGCGCGAGAAATGGGTTGCGGCCTGCACGCCCGACAATGCACCGCATGACCGCGTTTCTCTCACCTATCCGGCGATCCATTCGAGCCGTCACGTCGTCTTCCTCGTCGAGGGCGCGGGCAAAGCCGAGATGCTGGCGCGAGTACGCAAGGGAGAGGACGCGCTTCCCTCTTCGCATATCACCTCGGAAGGGGATGTCACGTTCCTGACCGACGAGGCCGCGGCGGGAGATCTGTAGGATGTCAGAGAGCGAAGAGAGCAAGGCGCGCGTTGCTGCGCTGAAACGCGAAGCCGCGATCAAGGCCGTTTCCTATGTCGAGGACGGCATGGCGGTCGGCCTCGGGACAGGGAGCACGGCGAAGTTCATGATCGACGCGCTCGGAGAGAGGGTGCGCAAGGAGGGGCTCCGGATCCGCGCGATTCCGACATCCGAGGCCAGCGCCAACCAGGCCAGTGCCCTGTCGATCCCGATCACGAATTTCTCGGACGATCCCGAGCTCGATATTGCGATCGACGGGGCCGACGAGGTGCAGGCCGGATCGCTCTTCCTGATCAAGGGACGGGGCGGGGCGCTTCTTCGCGAGAAGATCGTCGCCGTTTCGGCGCGTCGCTTCGTCGTCATCGTCGATGAAAGCAAGCTCGTCGACGATCTCGGAACCCATATGCCCGTGCCGGTCGAGATCATTCCCTGGGGATGGGAGCGTGTCGAGAATCTGCTCTGCAAGACGGGCGCCAGACATTGCCAGCCGCGCCGGAACGACGATGGCTCGCTCTACCAGACCGATAATCACAACATCATCATCGATTGCGATTACGAGCGTATCGAGGATCCCCGTGCTCTGGCCGATCAGATCATCTCGATCACCGGAGTGGTGGATCACGGCCTTTTCCTCGATGTGACAACAGAGGTACTCGTTGCCGGTACCGGCGGATTGAGGAGACTGGCCCTGTGAGCGGCATGACACAAAGCGGCGCACCTTCCCTCTATGTCGTCATGGGGGTCTCCGGATGCGGAAAAACGACCGTGGCGCAGGGGCTGGCCGAGCATTTCGGCTGGCCCTTCCAGGAGGGGGACGATCTGCATCCGAAGACCAATGTCGAGAAGATGCACGCGGGGATCCCTCTCGACGATGCCGATCGCGCGCCCTGGCTCAGATTATGCCATGACTGGCTTGCCGCCCATGCCGAGACGGGCGGGGTTCTGACCTGCTCCGCGCTCAAGCGTGCCTATCGCGACACGTTGCGCTCGGGTCTCGTCGTCACCTTCGTCTATCTCGAAACGACGGAAGAAACGATCGCCGAGCGTCTGGAGCATCGCATGGGGCATTTCATGCCGCCGAGCCTGCTGCCCAGTCAGCTTGCGACGCTCGAACCGCCGATGGATGACGAGCGTGTGATCACGCTCGACAGCGCCGGAACGCCCGATGTCGTGATGGCCGAGCTGATCCGGCGGGTCTCGTCTTCCCGGGGATGATGTCCGGAGTTTCAACCTTGTCCCCTGCCATCAACAGTTTATGCACAGGGTGATCCGCAAGGTTGTTCCCCCGAACTGGGGATAATTTCCTTTATCCCCGACCCTCACTCTGATCCTGACTCTTGCTGGCCCCGCCCCCCACCCCGGGGCCATCTCCTCTGCGGGTTTGCCTTATCCGGGTCACGAAATGGCGCCATGATGAGCCGATACAAGCGGCCGGACCGGACGGCGTGACCGGAGACTACATGGGGGGGCGCGTGCACCCGGTAAGGGCGTTTGCGAAGCCGGGGGCACGGGCGGTGCCGTGCCCCGAGGCCTGTATCCGGCAATATTCACGGGGATCTCGATGAACGTAAGAAACAGGCTCTTTTCCTGGGTGGGGATCACGCTCGCCGTCGCGGCTGTGACGAGCCTGCCCGGATGTCGCCATCGCGAAACCGGATCTTCTGCCGCGATTCCGCCCGCCGTCTTCGCCCGGGGCATGATGGTCAGGGCGGCAGCGGGCGACGGTCCCGGTGTGCGCGACGGAAAGGCAATCGCCTATCGCTACGATCTGTCTTTTCTCGTGTCTGACGGGATGGTCACGCCTCATTTCGAGCGGGCCCGGACATATTGCCTGAAAACCTCCGAATGCAGCCTCATCTCCGCGCAGCAGATGGCCCATGAGGGGGAAGCAGGCGATGCACGGATCACCTTGCGTCTTCCCCATCGGGATGTGGCGGCCTTTCTTGCTCTTGCTGCCTCTCCGCTTCCCGGCGAAACCGGGCAGAAGATCCACGCGATACGACAATCGGTCGATGCCGAGGATCTCGCGCCTGCCTTGCGGGACGTGGCGCGGCGCATCGTTCAGCTCACCGCCTATCGCGATCGTCTCGAGGTGCTCGAAAAGCAGAGCGCCGCGCGGGCGGAAGATCTGATCCGTGTTGCCAAGGAGCTGTCGGAGGTCCAGTCCGAACTCGAATCGATCCAGGGGCAGGAGAGCCAGCTCCGCCGCCGGGTCGATACCGAGGAGATCGATCTCACCTATACGGCGCGTCTTCACGCGACCGGCCCGCTCCGTGAGGCATGGCGCGAAATGGGGCGCGATCTGCTCGCGAGCGCGGCCGATGTCCTCACCTTCGTCATGACCGCCATTCCCTGGCTCCCTCTCGTCCTGCTCGGTCTGGTGTTCATCCGTCTCGCGCTCAGGCGCGGGTGGTTCCGCCCGGGACCATGAGGTCGCTCATGAGGTCGTGCGGTTCTGGACTGAGGCCATGCCCCCGATCGCAGGCAGGATCCGTCTGGTCGCTGCATCGGCGTCTTCATACGACGGATCGGAGAACCGGATTGCGTCTGATGCGTCAGAAATGACAAGAAGATGAAAGATCGGTAATCAGGAGAGACGCGCGCCATGACAGCCATCCCCGATAGTCCCCGTTCCCATGCTCCGGATCCGCACGGGGCGCCTCTCGAGACGGATATTCCCGCACGGCTCGATCGGTTGCCCTGGTCGCGTTTCCACATGCTCGTCGTGATGGCGTTGGGTATCACCTGGATTCTCGATGGTCTGGAGGTCACGGTCATAGGATCGCTGGCCCCGTCGCTACAGCGCGGCGATACGCTCGGGCTCTCAGCCGACGGTATCGGATTTGCGTCTTCGGCCTATGTGGCCGGAGCGGTGCTCGGTGCGCTGATATTCGGATGGATGACGGACCGTCTGGGCAGAAAGCAGATCTTTTTCCTCACCCTCGCCCTGTATGTCGTCGGTGTCGGTGCTTCTGCGCTTTCATGGGGGTTGGGCAGTTTTGCCATCGCGCGCTTCGTGACGGGCATGGGCATAGGCGGAGAGTATTCCGCCATCAATTCGGCAATCGACGAGCTCGTTCCCGCGCGCCTGCGCGGGCGTGTGGATGTCATGGTCAACGGAACCTTCTGGGCCGGTGCGGCCTTCGGCGCTCTGGGTTCAGTGTGGCTTCTCAATACAGGTCTCATCCCGGTATGGCTCGCCTGGAGGCTGGCTTTCGCCCTGGGGGCGTTGCTTGGCGTTGCGGTGCTTCTCCTCCGGGCTTTCGTGCCGGAGAGTCCGCGCTGGCTCATGACGCATCGTCGCGTCGCCGAGGCCGAGTCCATCGTGGCCAGGGTCGAGGCGCGCTGCCCCGCGCCCGCGGAGGGCAGGGGGCAGCCTCTGCACAAGGTGCTGATCTACCCCGCCGGAGCATTCAGCCCTCTCGACATGATCCGGATCATGGCGCGGCATTACCGGAGCCGCTCGCTCTATGTTCTGGTTCTGATGATCTCACAGGCCTTCCTGTACAATGCCGTGTTCTTTACCTACGGCATGGTGCTCACGCGGTATCACGACGTGCCGGCTGAGGCGGTCGGGTGGTATATCCTGCCTCTGGCTCTGGGCAATCTCATCGGTCCTCTCGTTCTGGCGCGCGGTTTCGATAGCTGGGGCCGACGTCGCATGATTGCCTCGAGCTATGCGATATCGGGCATATTGATGGGGCTGGTCGCCTGGGCCATGGGGGCGCATATCCTGACTGCGACCACCCAGACTCTCGCCTGGTGCGGTATATTCTTCTTCGCCTCTGCTGCGGCGTCCTCGGCCTATCTCACGGCAAGCGAGCTTTTTCCCCTCGAGATGCGTGCGTTCGCCATTGCGATTTTCTATGCCGTCGGCACGCTTTTCGGCGGTGTCGCCGCGCCACTCATTTTCGGCCATCTGATCGGCACGGGGCGTCTGTCGCTTCTGCTCATGGGGTATGGCGTTGCCGCACTGCTGATGATCGTGGCGAGTATCGTGGCCTGGATATGGGGCGTGGATGCCGAAAACCGGTCCCTGGAGGAGGTCGCGCCTCCGCTTTCGCAATATTACCGTCCCGGGGCAGGGATGCTCAACGAGGCATAGTCCGAAATCCCCGCTGCTGCTGCATGGCACGGGGAAACGGAATCCGGTTTGTTCCGGTCCGCTCCGGCGCGGATCAGCCCTGATAGAGTTCCAGGGGAAGCCCGTCGGGGTCGGAGAAGAAGGTGTAGAGCTTTCCGGTATAGGGATCCGTGCGGATCGGTTCGCAGGTTATGGCGTTGGCAGCAAGATGGTCGACGGTTGCCTGGATATCGTCCACGGTGAAGGCAAGATGTCGCAATCCGGCCGCCTCGGGATGCGACGGTCGGCTCGGCGGTGTCGGGAAGGAAAAGAGCTCGATCTGCGTGTTGCCGACCGCGATATCGCACTTCCAGGACTGGCGCTGGGCGCGCCAGACTTCGCGTATGATCCTGAGGCCGAGCATCTCGGTGTAGAAGCTGCGCGATTTCTGATAGTCGGACGCGATGATCGCAACGTGATGAATGTTCTGGAACATCCTGCTAGTCCTGTTTCTGGCGGGCTTTCCGGCCATTCGACAATTCGGTCACCACGCCATGCAGCGTGCGCAGCTCCTGCTCGGTCACTTCGCCGCGCTGGAACAGGTGGCGCAGGTTGCGGACCATTCCCGGGCGCTTCTGGGTATTGCGCAGGAAACCGCAGGCGTCGAGATCGCGGGTCAGATGATCGAGGAAGTTTTCGAGCTCACCCTTCGTCGCGACATGGGTCTCGTTCGTCATCAGGGTTCTGGGCGGTGTGGTTTCGCAGGCCATCCACCATTCATAGGCCATGATCAGCACGGCCTGAGCCAGATTGAGCGACATGAAGTTGGGATTGAGCGGATAGCGGATCAGGATATCGGCCCGCGCCATGTCCTCGTTATCGAGCCCCGCTCTCTCAGGTCCGAACAGAAGTCCGGCCCGCAGACCCCGGCTCGAGATGGCGCGCAGCTCCGCAGCCGCCCCGCGTGCGGTCATGACCGTTTTCACGATATGACGCGGTCTCGGGCAGGTTGCCATGACGTGATGCAGGTCGGCGACCGCCTCGTCGACGCTGTCGAAGACCTGTGCCGCATCGAGAATGCGATCGGCGCCCGAAGAGGCATACCAGGCCCGCTCCTGCGGCCAGCCATCTCTCGGGGCGACGAGACGCAGATGGAAGAGGCCGCCATTGGCCATGGCCCGCGCCGTGGTGCCGATATTCTCGGCAAGCTGGGGACGCACCAGGATGACCACCGGGCTGAAAGCACCGATCGGCCCGATATCGGCGCCGCCATCGCGACCGGTCATGCGCGCCTCCAGCTCGTTCCTGAGGCGGTATCCTCGAGAAGGATGCCCTGCTCGGACAACCGGGCGCGTATATCATCCGCAGTGGTGAAATCCCGCGCCTTCTTCGCTTCGGCCCGTTGTGCGATGAGCGCCTCGATCGCCGTATCGTCCGCGCCGGAGCGGAACCAGAGATCGGGAGACCGGGTCAGTATGCCGATGAGCCGCCCGCATGCGCTGAGCGCATCGGAGGCGGCCTGATCGCCCTGCAATGCCGCATCGGCAAGCGGATGCAGGCAGCTCAGGGCGAGCGGCGTATTCATGTCGTCGCACAGGGCGTTCATGAACGGGGCGCAAAGAGACGAGGCGGGTTCGACTTCGGCCAGGGGAGGGGTCCGCTCGAGCGCGCGATAGAACCGGTCGAGCGTTCGCTTGGCCTCCTCAAGTTTTTCCCAGGTGAAATCGAGGACCGAGCGGTAATGCGTGCCGAGCATCAGGAGGCGGAGCGCCTCGGCAGGGGCCCGGGTGAGCACCTGTCTGATGGTGTAGAAATTGCCCAGGGATTTGGACATCTTCTCGCCGTTCGAGAGCAGCATCGCGTTATGCAGCCAGGTATGGGCGAAGCCGCTCGCTGGCGCGCAGCAGAGAGATTGCGCGCGTTCGTTCTCGTGATGGGGGAACATGAGATCGTCTCCGCCCCCATGTATGTCGAAGCTTTCGCCGAGATAGCGTCTCGACATGGCCGAACACTCGATATGCCAGCCCGGCCGCCCGCGTCCATAGGGGCTGTCCCAGCCGGGCTGATCGGCCGAGGAGGGTTTCCACAGGACGAAATCGCCCGGATGACGCTTGTAGGGAGCGACCTCGACCCGCGCGCCTGCGAGAAGATCCTCCGGACTGCGCCCGGACAACGCGCCATAGCTGGCGCAGCGATCGACGGCGAAGAGCACGTGTCCCTCTGCCACATAGGCGTGATCGCTGGCGACGAGCTGGTCGATCATGGCCAGCATGTCGTCGATATGATGGGTTGCGCGGGGCTCGACATCCGGCGGAAGGATGTTCAGCTCGGCCACGTCCTCGTGGAAGATCTCCGTCGTCCGGGCAGTCAGCGCGCCGATCGTCTCGCCGTTTTCACGGGCGCGGGCCGTGATCTTGTCGTCCACATCGGTGATGTTGCGCACGAAGGTGACGTGCGGATACAGGCAGCGCAGGAGCCGGACGAGAATATCGGCGCTGAGCATCGCGCGGAGATTGCCGATATGGACCGCGTCATAGACGGTCGGGCCGCAGTAATAGACACGCACGTTCTCCGGATCGATCGGAGTGAATACCCGTTTCTGCCGGGTCTGGCTGTCATGCAGCGAAAGAGAATGAGAAGGGGAGGCCATGATCGAGAGTAGATGCGACAGCCCCGTCCCCGGTGCAACTCTAATTTGCCGTTATCGACGCTGGTTTTGGGGCGTGAGTGCTGTCAGAAGGGCGCATGGCCGATAACAGTCTTCCTTCCGAAGCGCCGCCGCGCGGGCTGCATCTGCGTGCGCTCATACGGATTGCCGCGCCCCTGAGCTTCTCGCAGCTGAGCGAGATGGCGATGAACGTCACCGATACCGTTCTTCTGGGCGGGCTCGGCGCGACGGCGCTTGCGGTGGGCGGCATGACCACCAATCTCTTTTTCTGCACCTTCATCACGTTTCAGGCCGCTCTTGGCGGGGCGAGCATCCTGATCGCCCGGGCGCGGGGGAGAGCCTATTCAGCCGGGCGCGATCTGGAGGATCTCTCGGGGATCGTGACCTCCGGCGTGGTTCTGGCGCTTCTCTTGTGTCTTCCGGTCCTCGCCATTCTCCTGCCTGTCGGTCCGCTCCTCTCCTTTTTCGACGAGCCGGCTTTTATCGTGAGTCAGGGAAGCCGGTTCATGCATCTGCTTCTCTGGGCGCTCGTGCCGAATCTCGTGATCATCGGGCTGCTTCGGATCGTCCTGCCTGCCTTCGGGGCCGAGCGGCTTCTGCTCTGGACCATGCCGGGCATGGCCGTGCTCAACGGGGTGCTGAATGCCAGCCTGATACACGGTCATTTCGGGCTGCCTGCGCTCGGGCTCTGGGGATCGGCCAGCGCGACCATCGTCACCGGATGGTCGGTGGCGCTCCTGCTTCTCGTCCTTGCGAAACGACAGGCGCATCTGCGTCCCCATCTGAGGCTGACGCGCCCCGATCCGGCGGCGATCCGTGAAATGCTCCGGCTGGGTCTGCCCATGATGGGGGCTACCGGGGCGGAGCTTCTCGCATTCCAGATGACCGGACTCCATGCAGGCGCGCTCGGGGCGGTGGCTTCGGCCTCGCATCAGATCGCACTCAGCGTCACGAGCACGGCGTTCATGATCAGTCTCGCCTTGTCCCAGGCCGTCAATATACGCGTTGCCTACTGGCTGGGTGCGGGGCGACCGGGCGCCGCGACACGCTCCGTTCTGGGCGCGATCCTGCTCGTATTGTGCTGGACCAGCTTTACCGCGTTCATTCTTCTCGCCTATCCCGAGCAGATCGCGCGCCTTTATGTCGACCCCGCGAGCCACGATGCATCGGCCGTGATTCCGCTTGCGGCCACCCTGCTCAGGATCGCGGGACTCTTCCAGATTCTGGACGGTGTGCAATGCGTGTGTTCGGGCGCGCTGCGCGGGTGTCACGATACGTTCATGCCGATGGTTTTCATGATCGCCACCTATGTGCCGGTCGCGATCTTCGGAGGGGACTGGCTGGCGTTTCATCGCGGTCTCGGTGCCGTGGGCCTCTGGGTCGGTCTGGCGAGCGGTCTCGGGCTTCTCTCGCTGATCCTGTCCGTAAGGCTGTTCCTGATCCTGCGTCGGGAAAACAGAAGTGCCGTGGCGGCGCCCGTCTTCGCCTGACTGGCTTCATCCGGAGCGCTCCGGGCCACAGCGCTCCGGGCCATACCGCTCCGGTCCCTCCAGCGCCGGTCCCTTCAGCGCCGGTCCGGGCAGCGCCGGTCTTTGCAGCGCCTGTCTCTGCAGCTCTGGCGCACGTCTTTTCGATTGACAGGAGGCGGTGGCTTCTTTACGCACCGCCGCTATTGCCGGGAACGTGGACAGACCGGCCGCAATCGGACCGGGTTCTGCATCCCGAGATTGCGGTCAGAGGTGTGCGCCCGTCTCTTCCAATCCGGGGAGAGGCCTACCGGCGCAACAAGAGGCCGTCGCGCAGCACTGGACAGCCCGAAATCGAAGCGAGTTCTTGCAGATGAGCAAGCGCCAAGAGAGCAAGTACAAAATCAACCGCCGTCTGGGCGTCAACCTGTGGGGCCGCGCCAAGTCGCCGGTCAACAAGCGGGAATACGGCCCCGGTCAGCACGGCCAGCGCCGCAAGCAGAAGCCTTCGGACTTCTCGATCCAGCTGATGGCGAAGCAGAAGCTGAAGGGCTATTACGGCAATATCAGCGAGAAGCAGTTCCGCAAGTATTACGATGAGGCCGTTCGTCGCAAGGGTGACACCTCGGAGAACCTGATCGATCTGCTCGAGCGTCGCCTCGATGCGGTGATCTACCGCCTCAAATTCGCGATCACGCCGTTCGCCGCCCGTCAGTTCGTCAGCCACGGTCACGTGACGGTCAACGGTCGCAAGGTGAACATCCCGTCCTATCTCGTTCGCGATGGCGACGTGATCGAAGTGCGTGAGAAGTCGAAGCAGCTTGCCGTCGTTCTCGATGCAGCACAGTCCGCCGAGCGCGACGTGCCGGAATATATCGAGGTCGATCATCGCCAGATGAAGGGCAAGTTCATCCGCACGCCGCGTCTTTCCGACGTGCCTTATCCCGTGCAGATGGAACCGAACCTCGTGGTCGAGTTCTACTCGCGCTAAACGCCGGTTCCCAACCGGGTGTTTCTGGCCAATGCCGGATCGGGTCGCCCCGGTCCGGCATTTGTCGTTTCCGGTCCCAAACTGTTTTCTGAAGGGTATTCCCGATGTCCGAAGCCGCGTCCGCTTCCGTTTCCGCCACCGGTCTTTCTGGCGAGATACGCCGACGCCGGACTTTCGCCATCATCTCCCATCCGGATGCGGGAAAGACCACCCTGACCGAGCGCATCCTGCGAGCGGGCGGTGCCATTCAGCTCGCCGGAAACGTGCGTGCGAAAGGGGAGCGGCGCCGGACGAAATCCGACTGGATGGGAATCGAGCGCGATCGCGGCATTTCCGTCGTGACCTCGGTCATGACGTTCGAATATGGCGGCTGCGTTTTCAATCTGCTCGATACGCCCGGCCATGAGGACTTCTCGGAAGACACCTATCGCACGCTGACCGCCGTGGATTGCGCCGTGATGGTGATCGATGCGGCGAAAGGAATCGAGGACCGGACACGGAAGCTCTTCGAGATCTGCAGGCTGCGCGATATCCCGATCGTGACCTTCATCAACAAGATGGATCGCGAGGCGCAGGACTGTTTCGGTCTTCTCGACGAGATCGCCTCGACTTTGGCGCTCGATACCGCGCCTGCCACCTGGCCCATCGGGCGCGCCGCCCATTTTGCCGGAACCTACGACCTGCGTACGCGTGAGATCCGTGGGGAGGCTGCCGCCTTCCCGCAATCCGAGCCGCGGATGATCGCCCTCTCGGAGGATCTCGAGCTGGTGGAAGCCGCTCTTCCGCAATTCGATCGCGATTCCTTCGATGCAGGCCATCTCACTCCTGTGTTTTTCGGAAGCGCCATGAAGGAAATCGGCGTGACCGATCTTCTGGATGCGCTGGTTGCCTATGGCCCGGCACCCCGTGCCCAGCCGAGCGAGCATCGCGAAGTCCGTGCCGAGGAAGAGCAGGTCACGGCGCTGATTTTCAAGATCCAGGCCAATATGGACCCGAATCACCGCGACCGCATGGCTTTCGCCCGGATCTGCTCCGGGCGTCTGACCCGAGGCATGCGCCTCAAGCATGTGCGCACAGGCAAGCAGTTTGCGCTTCACACGCCGCAGTTCTTCTTTGCGCGAGACCGGCAGCTCGCTGAGGAAGCCTTTGCGGGCGATGTTGTCGGGCTGCCCAATCACGGGACATTGCGCATCGGAGATACGCTTTCCGAACAGGAGGAACTCCGCTTTACGGGTGTGCCGCATTTCGCTCCTGAAATCCTGCGGCGCGTCCGGCTCGACGATGCCATGAAGGCGAAAAAACTGCGTCAGGCGCTCGTCGAGCTCGCGGAAGAGGGGGTCGTGCAGCTCTTTCGGCCCCAGGACGGTCTGTCGCCGATTGTCGGCGTCGTGGGGACGCTTCAGCTCGACGTGCTTCAGTCCCGCCTGAAGGGAGAATACGGCGTTGCGATCGGGTTCGAGTCCACGCCGTTCACCATTGCGCGCTGGGTCACGGGTGAGCGCACGCGGGTCGAGACGTTCTCGCTCGCCAACCGGTCGGCGATGGCGGACGATCTGGATGGCGATCCGGTGTTTCTCGCAAGCTCTGCTTTCATGATGCGTCGCATGGTGGAGATGAATCCGGAACTCGGGTTCCACGACATCAAGCAGATCGGTCTGAGCAACTGAATGACACCACACGGACGGCTCATGCGGCAGTAGGCGCGTCTCGTGGGGCAGGGATCGTTCGAAAGCTACGCTTCCCTGTCAGATACCCGACAAGAAAGTGGCCGCCCGGAAGGGCATGGAAGAGCGGTCTTTCCCGGGAGCGATCCCGGAACAGGGATCGTTTCCCGGGGAGGGGTTGCGACTTACATCATCGCGAGAGTTGCAATCGCGAGTGTTGCAAAGCTCACGCCGGTGGCGGCAAGGGTGAGATAGAAGCTTCCCGTACGAGCCGTCAGGGAAGAGTTGCGCAGCGCTGGCATATCGCCCGCGTGATAGACCTGTGCCATCGTAGAACTTGTCCTGCTGAAAAAATCTGAACTCAGGTCTTCTCAATACGGCATGTCGCCGCCGCGGAGCTGGGCGTAAAGCGAATGGCTGCCACGCGTGGAAACGCGCAGGAAAACACGCATGAAAAAAGGCCCGTGGCGAAACCGCCAGGGCCTTTTTTCTTGCGACAGGGGAGAGGGTTGCCCCTCTCCCGGTCGGTCGAGATTATCGCAGGATGATTTCGACGCGACGGTTCTGCGGCTCGCGGGTGTTCGGACCCGTCGGGACCAGCGGGTGCTGTTCGCCATAGCCGTGGATGTCGATCGCAGCGGCGGGGACGCCGTCACGGATCAGCTCAGCCTTGACGGACTGTGCACGACGGATCGACAGACCCATGTTGTACTTCTGACCACGCGGGCCCGGATGGGCTGCGGAGTTGTCCGTGTAGCCGTTGACTTCAATGCGCGTCGTCTGGACGTGCGTGGAAGCCTGGGCTGCCTGGGCGACGATCTCACGAGCGCGGCCGGTCAGGTTGGACTTGTCCCAGTCGAAGAACACCAGATAGGTGCGTGCCGGGGTCGGTGCGGGCGGCACGACAACCGGAGCCGGCGGCGGCGGCGGCGGCGCGGTGTCGAACGCGTAGCGCAGACCCAGGATGAACTGGTGGTTGAAGCGGTGATCGAAATTCACGTTACCCTTGTGAATGCCGGACGAGTTCCAGGTCGTGGAGCGGTAGGCGCCGTTCTGGAAGGTCTGGCCGATCATGCGGTATTCGGTCGTGAGCGCGAGGCCCGGGACGCCCGGAATATCGTATGCCGCACCGACGATGCCCTGATAGGCGAAGCCGCCATTCGTGCCACCGACGCGGTTGGTCACGCCATTGGTGTAGGCCGTGGTGATCGGGTTGTAGTGCTGCCACAGATAGCCTGCACCGACACCGACGAACGGCGTGATCGGCAGGTTGATGCCGAACTGGGCCAGATCGATGTCATACAGAACGTTGACGAAGCCGCCATAGGACTGGTCGGAGCCGCTCGTCGAGCCGTTCGCGAAGGTCGGACGACGGTGGTTGATCTGGGAGTAGTTGTAAACACCCTCGACTTCAGCGCGCAGGCCGTTGCCGAAGCCCCAGCCGAACGAACCGAAGCCCGTGAAGCCGTCCTTGTGGCGGAAGCGCGACTTGCTGCCGGAAGCAACAGTGCCACCATCGGCCATCGTGGTCGGGGCAAAGTTCGCGTGCTGGCTCTGAACCAGATTGTAGCCACCGCCGATATTGACATACGGGCCGGTGATGGTGCTCGCCATTGCGATCGTCGGGGCGGCTGCCATCGACGTCATGGCCAGAAGTGCCGTGCGGAGACGCATAAGTTTCGTCCTCATTAATTCATCCATTCGAGCCTGCCGAACCCCTCCCGGAGGAGTGAAGCAACAACAGGCCCAGCGCGATGCATAAGTGCGTATAGAGCCGTCGGTTCCGGTTCAGGAAGTGAGTTCCCTAGGTATTTGACGATTGGACGAATTAACCGTGTCCAAACTGCAACAGTTCATTCCGGCCCATTAACTAATTCTCATGCAACGCGCTCATTTAGAGCGATTTTTCGTATGTTGTATCATCAAGGGATCGTGAGGATCCGGGCGAATCCCTTTGCGGATTTTTCCGGGCGCTCTACCGAATCGTCACGATATAATCACGCTTCGCACCCGGCGCGGCGCAGCACCTCCGTCACCCGGTCCATATCGACGTCATTGCTCGTGAAGGCGGCACCGATATCCCGGAGAAGGACGAAGGAGAGCCGTCCGTCCTGCATTTTCTTGTCACGTGCCATGTAACCGATCAGTTCCCTCGCGCTGAGAGGGGCGTCGAACCAGTCGAGCCCGGCCGGCATGCCAAGCATGCGCAGATGACGATCGATCCGGTCGCCGAGCTCCTGTCGCGCATGGCCGAGCGCGACGGAAAGGGAGGCCGCAAGGCCCAGGCCGATGGAGACAGCCTCGCCATGCAGCAGGCGTCCGTCATAGTTGAAATGCGCCTCGAGCGCGTGGGCGAAGGAGTGGCCGAGATTGAGCAGGGCGCGCCCGTCCCGGGCGGCGGTCTCGCGCTCGTCTTCCATGACGACCCGCGCCTTGAAGGCACAGGCCCGGCGCACGGCTTCCGTGAGTGCCGCGGGGTCGCCATCCAGAACGCGGGCACCATTGGCCTCGCACCAGGAGAACAGCTCGGGATCGGCGATCAGCCCGGCTTTCACGATCTCCGCATAGCCTGCGACGCGCTGTCTGCGTGGAAGTGTCGCGAGTGCATCGCCATCGGCGAGCACGATGCGGGGCTGATAGAAGGCGCCCACGAGGTTTTTTCCGCTCGAGGCATTCAGCCCCGTCTTTCCACCGACAGAGCTGTCCACCTGCGAGAGCAGGGTGGTGGGGATCTGCACGAACGGAACCCCACGGAGCAGGCTCGACGCCACGAATCCGGAAAGATCGCCGACGACGCCTCCGCCGAGGCCGATCACGGTCGTCTTGCGTTCCATGCCGTGGGCGAGAATGTCATCGACGAGACGGGCATAACGCGAGAGTGATTTCGAACCTTCCCCGACGGGGACGACGAAGGCGCGCGCATCGATTCCCGTTTCCTCTAGGGATGCCATGAAGCGTGGGAGATGAAGGGCGGCGACGGTTTCATCCGTAATCACCACGGCGCGTTTCTGGGGCAGGATCGGGGCCAGCCAGGCGCCGGCCCGTTCGATCAGCCCGGCGCCGATCACCACGTCGTAGCGATGATGATCGAGGGTGACGGGTACCGTCACCGGGTGGGCATAGGAGTCCAGGGCATCGATGATGCGCTGGGTTCCGTGTTCGATGCTGTCGTCTCCGCAATCCACGATGATATCGGCCTCCGCATAGAGTGGATGACGTTGCGCCTGAAGCGCAGCGAGGGTGGTCTCGAGATTGCCCGCCTCGAGCAGCGGTCGACCCGCGCGTCCCGAGACGCGGCGGATCAGGACGGGCAGGGGGCAGCGCAGCCAGACGGAGCGCGCCCGGCTGCGTACGAGCGCACGCGTCTGCGGGTCCATGAAGGCGCCCCCGCCGGTGGCGAGGATCTTGGGCCCTCCCTGGAGGAGGCGGTGGATGACACGGCGCTCGCCGTCGCGGAAAGCCGGTTCGCCATGGCGGGCGAATATCTCGGAAATCGTGCATCCCGCAGCGCGCTCGATTTCGTGATCCGCATCGACGAAATCGAGTCCGAGACGGGCGGCGAGACGGCGACCGATGGTCGTTTTCCCCGCGCCCATCAGGCCGACGAGCACGATGATTCCATTCGGGGCGATTCCACTCGGAGCGGAAGAGATGGCGGCGACCGATCCCGGCAGGGGATCAGGCAAATCGGACATGGTTCGGTTTCAGTCGGTCAGGATGGTGGCGTGATCACAGTTGGGCGTGACAATCCGGCAAGGCTAACATACAGGACAACGACCTGCCACCGATCAGGTCGCGGCCGATCTGCTGCCCCTGTTCCAATGCGCCCGTCACACTCCGCCCGTTCTGGTCCGCCCGTTCCACTGGGCGCTCTCCAGATCGGTGTTCACAACTAGGAGCCTGCATGTCCAATCTGAGTTTTCCGCGGATTGCCGTTGCCCTCGTCCTTCTGCTCGCGCTCGGGCTCGGTGGCGCGTTTCTGAAGCTTGGCATGAATCCGCCGCTTCCTGTCCAGACCGTGGTTCACAAGGATCTGCCGGGGGCCCGGTTCGCGCTGAGCGAGTCACGGCAGGGCGGCGCGAGCCTGCCGGCCATGCCGGAGCCGAAGGCTGCGCCGATGCTGCAACAGCAGCAGCACTGATCGTGAAGCCGGGAGAGTCTTTGCCCCCTGCGGCGGAGGCTTTTCTCGAGATGCTGGCGGCGGAGCGGAACGCAGCACCCAGAACCCGCGCCGCCTATGCGGCCGATCTCGCGGATTTCGTGCGGTTCATCCGTCGCCCCGGACCCCGGCCGGGATCCGCTCCGACATTGCTCGAGATCGATGCCGGATATGTCACCGCCTATGGCGCTGAGCAGGCGAGAAGGCGACTTTCCGCCCGGACTGCTGCACGACGCCTGTCCTGCCTGCGGCAATTCTACGGTTTTGCCCTGAGAGAGGGGTGGTGCCGCAGCGATCCTACCGAGAGCATACAGATGCCGCGTCTTGCCGCGTCTCTGCCCCGTCTTCTCTCCGAGGCGCAGGTCGCGGCGCTGATCGAGGATGGATGCCGCGGTTATGAGGACGAGCGGCGCGCGCTGGTCTGTCGCGCGGCGCTCGAGCTTCTCTACACCACCGGCTTGCGTATCTCCGAGTTGCTTGCCTTGCCGGTGGCCCTGTTCCGCCGCGATACGCCGATGGTCATGGTGCGCGGCAAGGGGGGGCGCGAGCGTCTCGTGCCGATATCGTCCGGCGCGCGGTCTGCGGCTCTCGCCCTCATCGACCACGATCGCGATCTCGAGACGCCCTGGCTCTTCCCCGGGCGTAATCCGATCCGTCCCCTGACCCGTCAGGGATTCGACAAGATCCTCGCTCAGGCCGCACTGCATGCCGGGATCGATCCCGCTCTCGTCTCTCCCCATGTGCTTCGTCACAGTTTTGCGACGCATCTGCTCGAACGCGGTGCCGATCTGCGCGCGCTCCAGACGCTGCTCGGTCATGCCGACATCGCGACGACACAGATCTATACCCATGTGATGCAGGCGCGCCTCAGGCAGGTTCTCGAAACGCATCACCCGCTCTCGCAGAACGCTACGGGCTGAACGCAACGGTCAACGCAACGGATTGTTGAAAGCCGGTGAGGCGTGCTATCGGCGGGTCATGCGTCAGTATCTCGATTTCGAAAAGCCGGTTGCCGAGCTTGAAAACAAGATTGCCGAACTCCGCCAGATGGCGAAGGACGGCGAAGGCATCAACATCGCCGACGAAATCGGCAAGCTCTCCGACAAGGCGGAGAAGCAGCTTCGGGCCGCTTATACCAAGCTGACGCCCTGGCAGAAGGTTTCGGTCGCCCGTCATGCGCAGCGCCCGCGCGCGCTCGATTATTTCAAGGCCCTGCTCGAGGAATACACGCCGCTTGCCGGTGACCGCCTCGGTCATGACGATCAGGCCGTCGTCGGCGGCCTGGCACGGTTCCGCGGTCAGGCCGTGGTCGTGATCGGCACCGAGCGCGGCTTCGACATGGAATCGCGCCTGCGTCACAATTTCGGCATGCCCAAGCCCGAGGGCTACCGCAAGGCCCAGCGTCTCGTGGAGCTTGCCGGTCGTTTCGGTCTCCCGATCCTGACTTTCATCGATACCTCCGGCGCATGGCCGGGAATCGATGCAGAGCAGCGCGGTCAGGCCCAGGCCATTGCGCGCTCCACCGATTGCTGTCTCAGAGCGCCCGTTCCCTTCATCGCCACCATTATCGGTGAAGGCGGTTCGGGCGGCGCCGTTGCCCTCGGCGCGGGCGACAGGGTTCTGATGCTCGAACACTCCATCTATTCGGTCATCGCCCCGGAAGGGGCTGCGTCGATCCTCTGGCGCGACCCGAAACAGGCCTCCACCGCCGCCGAGGCCCTGAAGCTCACGGCGCAGGATCTCCTGAAGCTCAAGCTGATCGACCGGATCATCCCCGAGCCGATCGGCGGCGCGCAGCGTTTCCCTTCCGAGGCGATCGCTTCGGTGGGCGATGCCATCGACGAAGTGCTCAAGGAGCTGCTGCCGCTCGATGGAGAAAATCTGGTGGCAAAGAGGCGGGAGAAGTTCCTGGCCATGGGCAGGGACGCGCTCTGAGGCAGGTCGGGTCTGCGCCCCGTCGCACGCCGCCTGTCCCTCTTTCCTTCCGGGTCTCTTCTCTTCGCCCGGAGCGATGGCTCCGGCTTCGCCCACAGAACCCGGTCGCGACGATCCTCCGGGCCGATTTTTCGGCCCGGTGCCCCTTGCAGACCCGGGCCATCCCGCTCGCGCTATCCTGCTTTCAGGGGCTCGGCTCTCCCGCAACCGGCACCGCGCCGAGCGATTCGATCAGCGCCCTGATCTTCTCTCCCGCTTCGGCAATCGCATCCCGGTCATATCCCTTGGCGACGAGCGTCACGCCTTTCCGGCCATCTGCCCGGTCGAAGGGGTAGGAACCGAGATCGAGCGAAGGACAGGCATTCTGTAGCGCCTCCAGCCCCTCCGCGAGCGTCCCTTCACGCAGATCGCTGTGCCACGCCACCGAGCACAAGGGCGCGCCGCCCTCCAGCGTGGGTATGAGCGCGCGGAACATGGCCTGCATGATGGCGGGCACGCCTGCCATGACATGAACGTTCGCAATGCTGAAACCGGGCGCGATCGAGACGCTGTTCGGGATCGGGCGTGCACCGCGCGGCAGCATCGCCATACGCTGACGCGCCTTGTTAAACTTCTCCCGCCCGAGATAGGTTTCCAGAGCCCGGTAGCTCTCCTCATGGATTTCCAGCGGAACGCCAAGGGCCTCGGCGACACAGGCGGCGGTGATATCGTCATGTGTCGGGCCGATTCCGCCCGTCGTGAAGACATGATCGAATTGTGCGCGGCAGGTCGTCACGGTCTCCACGATCCGGCGCGTCCTGTCCGGTATGACCCGGACTTCCTCCAGCGCGATGCCGGCCTCGGCCAGACCGCTGGCGATGAAGCGGATATTCGCGTCCTGCGTGCGTCCGGAGAGGATTTCATTGCCGATCACGAGCAGACAGGCTGTTGCGGGCATGACAGGCTTCTCCTATTTCAAACTGTGTAGATGACGACAACCATACAGAGTTGCGCGACGTTACGCCTTGCGTATCTGATGACTTTTTCGCGGGAGATGATTCATGACCGGACCGAACCAGGAACAATGGGCAAGCTGCGCCTATGACGTCCGCGCCCAGCTCGGGGAGGGGCCTGTCTGGATCGCCGAGGAAAAAGCGCTCTATTTCGTCGATATCGTCAACAAGCGGGTCCACCGGTTCGAACCCGGAACCGGGAAGGCGACGCATTTCGATGCTCCCGACAAGGTCGCGTTTCTGCTTCCGCTCGAAGACGGAACATTTCTCGCAGGGGTCAAGGACGGGCTCTATCGTTTCGACTCTTCCGATGGGTCGTTCCGCAAGGAAGTCGACGTCGAGCCCGATCTGCCCGGCAACAGGCTGAATGACGGATGCGTGGATATCTACGGGCGCGGATGGTTCGGCACGATGGACGATTCGGAAGAAGCCGCGAGCGGGTCGCTCTACAGCGTTCGTCATGAGGCATCCGGCTTCGTGCTGCGCAAGCACGATACAGGCTATACGGTTGCCAATGGTCCGGCAGTCTCCCCCGATGGCCGTACGCTCTATGCCTGCGATACGCCGAGCGGGAACATCTACCGGTTCGATATCGCGGCGGATGGCAATCTGGTGAACAAGCGCGTCTTCGTCCATCTGCCGGAAGACAAGGGCTATCCGGATGGCGTCGTGACCGATTGCGAGGGAAATGTCTGGAGCTCTACCTGGGGTGGGGGCCATGTCCGCTGCTTCACGCCCGAAGGGGTGGAGCGTTTCGCTGTTCGGGTGCCCGCCACGAACGTGACGAAGGTCGCTTTCGGCGGCCCCGACAGGAAGACCGCCTATGTAACCTCTGCGCGACAGAATCTTTCTGCCGGGACTCTCGCAGGCGAGCCACATGCCGGGAGCGTCTTCACCTTCCGCTCCGACAAGGCCGGGCTGCCGCAGCACCGGATCCGTCTCTCAGCCTGACAGGAGTTCCTGAAGCAGCGGGATGAGAGGGCGGTCGGGGTTTGGCATGGGATAAGCGTGCAATGCCTCGGGAGACACCCAGGCGAGTTCCTGCCCCTCCCGTCCGACCGGATCGTGACGCCATCGCCTGCATATGAAAAGCGGCATGAGAAGATGGCGCCCTCCGGAGTTCTCGGAGACGAAGGTCAGGGGAGCGATGCAACCGGCGCTGAGATCGACTCCGAGTTCCTCGTGAAGCTCGCGGATCAGGGCCTGCTCTGGGGATTCGTTGTGTTCGACCTTTCCTCCGGGGAATTCCCACAGACCGGCCAGGGGTTTGCCCGGAGGTCTGCGGGCGATGAGCACCCTGTTTTCCCGGTCGACGAGAACGGCGGCCACGACGAGCAATATCCGGGGCGCCGCTGAGGCAGGGCGTTTCGTCGCGATGCCGTCCGGGACCGTCCCGGCGCCGGAAGCGGCGGGCATTGCTGTGGCGGTTGCAGGGCCGGTGGGCCGGGGCGTCATGCCCGGGTCATGATCGGCGGAGGTTTCTGCTGAAACGGTGCCGAGCCGGGCCGCGACGGAAGAGAAGCCGGAACGGGCGAGGGACATGGTCAGGACAGGACAGGGTTCGCCGCCACGGGAGAGAAACGCGATGGTCGTGCGTCCCGCCTCGGAAAATCCGAGCCGCCTCAGCAGGGCGATCGATGCCGGATTATCCTGCGCGACATCTGCGAGGATCTGCGAGGCCGGAAGGGTCTCGAACGCCCACGCGACAATGCGGGTGACGCAGAGGGTAGCGATACCGCGGCCCCAATGGGCGCGCCCCAGCCAGTAACCGATCCGCGCCGCCCTGCCGGGGGCATCGAGCGAGACGCCGATGCAGCCGATCAGCGCCTTGTCGTCGCAGATCCCGAAATGCCATGCCTGTCCGGCGCTCTGACGCTGGATGGTGCTGCCGATCCAGCGATCGGCGAGCTCCCTCGGATAAGGAAAGGGGAGATGGCTCAGCATCCGCACCACGCTCCAGTCATTGACCAGACGGTGGATGTCCGCACCATCGGACAGGCGAAGGGGGCGCAGCCGATAGGGAGCGATCTCGATGGAGGCGGTCATGAATCGGCGGCGGCAGGCTTTATTCCCGCGCGGCGAAGGAGATCGCGAAGCGCATTGATCACGGGGAACACCTCCTGGTTCCTGTCGCCGCCGAGGTCGCGCCAGGCCTGCTGCTCGAGCTCCACGATTTCCCGGTCCTCGGCGAAGATGCGGTTCGTGAAGCCGACGAGCAGAGGCCAGGCCAGTTCCAGAGCTCCCTTGAGCCTGGGGCGTCGTATCGAGAGAAGGCCGAAAACGCGGCAACTCATATGCGCCTCGTCCTGCGGGACATAGACAATCCACAGATCCATGACAGGAGGTGCATCCCCGGTGCGGATGCGCAGCGTCTGATAGGGATATTCCGTGCGGATCGTCATGACGTCGCGATGGGCGTATTTTGCGCTCGCATCGCGTCTCTCGCCGAAAATGAGGGTTTCTCCCCAGGGCTGCTTGCCCCCGGTGCGGGCGAAACTGTAGCGCGCCTCGACCATGAGCGGCTCGTTTTCGCCGCCGAGATAGCGCGGCTTCATCTTGCCCATCTGCTTCGAGTGCATGAACTGATGATTCATATCCATCAGGTTTTCATGCATGAAGCTGTAGTGACACTGGACGGTCTCGCCGAAACGACGGGTTTTGTAGGCCGGATCGGCAACCGAGCCCAGCCGCGGGAACGGAACCGTTTCCGCCTTTGCGGGATCTCCCGGGAAGACGAAGATCAGCCCCTCCACCTCGCGGCAGGGATAGGTGCGTACGCCGTTGGGCAGCTTGCCCTTGCCGAGATAGGGAACATCGATACAGCGCCCCGAACGTCCATAGGCCCATCCGTGATAACAGCACTGGACGGCCTCTCCCTCCACGCGCCCCTTGCTGAGTGGCACCTGACGATGCGCGCAGCGATCTTCCAGAGCGAAGACGGCACCTTCCTCGGGGCGGACGAGGGCGATCGGCTGGCCGGCAAAGCGCGTACCGATCGTCTTGCCCTTCCTGAGCTCGTGCGACCAGGCGACCGGATACCAGTAATCCGGGTCGCATTTGACCTGACGCAGGTCGATGGTCTCGCTGCCCAGTCTCATCCGGTCGGAGCTGCCCTGCGGGAGATCTGCGAGGGTGGGCGTGTCGGTCATAAGGCTTTCCGTCATGGGTGTTCTGTCGAGACCTCCATTGGGGCGACCGACCTGCGGGGGCGGGCCGCGCGATACGTGACGCAGTGTTGGACCGGACATTAGCAGGCTTGGAGGGCTGGCGAATAGCGGGTTTATCGCGCCCGCCCGCGACCTCTCCGGCCCGCTCCGCCACCGCAGGCAGGTCGATTCACAAGCGAAACGCAAGCATCGCGTCTCGCCTGTGAGGGGCTTTCGCGCAACATAATGCTGGTCCGCTGCGTCAAACTGTGTTTTTCATGTCTCATTCGGTTCGATATCGAAAGAAAGTCTCCATTTCGATATTGTAACGTATTTCCGGCGCTGCCTAGACTGCCTCTCGTTCCCATCCCATGGAGAGACAGCACAAACGATGTCCACAAAACGAAGAATACTGGCCGCGGCGACGCTTCTCACACTGCCATTCGGGTTCGACTGTGCGCTGGCGGAAACGTCTTCTGCAAAGCACACGACCGCTCGCGCTAAAAAACAGGGCACCGTGCATCACCGGACATCGATCGGATCGGATCAGACTCTCGCCTCGGTTCCCAGCAAGGCCCGCACGCGTCACGCCCGCGATGCGAGCGGGGATTCGGGTGAGTCGGTGATCGTGACCGGGACCCATGCCTTCAACCGCAAGGCCCGTGACAGCGCCGTCCCGGTGACCGTTCTTTCCGGGGCCACCCTGCGCCGGTCGGGACAGCTCAACCTCGCCGATGCCATCACGCGTGTCGATCCGTCGATCACGGTCACGGCGAATGGCGCCGATGCGGGTGCGCTGACTTCCGCCATCCGGATGCGCGGGCTCAATCCGAACGAGGTGCTCGTTCTGGTCGACGGCAAGCGTCGCAACACCACCGCCAATATCTATGCCGATGCAGGGCCGCAGCAGGGCTCGACCCCGGTCGATCTGAACATGATCCCGGCGGGTGCGATCGATCATATCGAGATCCTGCGCGACGGTGCCGCGGCGCTTTACGGTTCCGATGCGATCGCAGGTGTTGTCAACGTGATCACCAAGAAGACCAGTCACGGGATCAACACCGTCGCCCAGACCGGCGCGAATGCCTATAACGGCTCGGGCTGGCAGTATCTCGTCGGTGCCGATGGCGGGGCGAAATGGGGCAAGGACGGCTTCGTCCATCTGAGCGGGCAGGTCTATCACACCGATCATTTCGTCTCGAAGCTGCGCAGCACCAACGATCACCGCTGGACCCCGGGCGCAAGCTGGCCTGCGAATTCCAACAAGATCCTGTCCATGCCGGAGGAAACGCGCGAAAATCTCTCGATCGAATGGGGCAAGGGGATCGTCGAGGGACTCCAGACCTACGGCCTCATCACCTATGCGCATCGCCATGCGGAGTCGATCCAGAATTATCGCCTGCCCAGCGTGGCGCCGAGCGCCTATCCCTATGGATTCTCACCGCTCGAGACGATCGAGGAAAATGACTTCCAGGCCAATCTCGGGCTCAAGGGCGACGATCTTCTGGGGTTCAGCTGGGATCTGAGCACCCTGTACGGCCAGGACGACAACGATATCGGCAACAAGAACACCTTCAACCCGAATTACTACAAGGCTTATGGCTTCTCGCCCACGACCGTGAGGACGCAGAGCTATTCGCTTGCGCAGTGGACGAGCAATTTCGATGCCCGGCGGCGCTTCCGCATTGCCGATACCGTGCCGATGACGCTCGCTTTCGGCGCCGAGCACCGGCTCGAGATGTACAAGATCATGGCCGGCGAGGAAGCGTCCTACGCCCTCGGTGGGACGCAGGGTTTCGCAGGTCTTACGCCGCAGAACGCCGGACGCTGGCAGCGCAATATCTGGGCCGGTTATGTGGACAGCGATTTCCATCTCCTGCCGCACTGGGATCTCGATTTTGCAGGGCGGTTCGAGCATTACACCGATGTCGGAAATACCGAGAACGGGAAGGTCACGACGCGATACGACATCACCAGCCGCCTTGCCGTGCGTGCGACGATCAGCAACGGCTTCCGCGCGCCGACCATGCCCGAGCAGTATTACAGTGCCCTGAACGTCTCACCGACCGGCGCGTCGGGTCTGCTCCAGACCGTGGGCGCGGCCGGTCAGACGATCGGCGCCCAGAGGCTGAAGCCGGAGCGTTCCACCAGCGCGGAAGGCGGAATCATCGCCGAACCGGTCAAGGGATGGCATATCTCCGCCGATGTCTATCAGATCAACATACGCGACCGCATCATCGGGTCGGCGACCGTCAACGGCCAGACGGCTCTGGATGCGATCACCCTGACCGGCGTGCAGCTTCCGGGCTCCGGCGGTGGCGGATTCGATCTCGATAATGTGACCGCGAACTATTTCGCAAACGTCGCGAGCACACGCACCCAGGGTCTGGATATCCAGTCCGACTATCTTCTGCGTCTCCATCGTTACGGGACGCTCAATCTCAGCATGATGCTCAATCTCAACCGGACGCGCATCCATCACGTCAACACCAATGCCTTCGGCGAACCGGCGGCCAATGCACAGACGATCGGCTATCTCACGACCGGCTCGCCCAGAAGCAAGATCATCCTGAATGCCTACTGGTCCTATCATCAGTGGGATGTGAACCTGCGCCAGACGCGTTACGGCGAAACCAAATCGCTCCTCAGCTATCAGGATCTGGCGCCTGCCGGCCTCAAATATTCGAACACGCAATGGGCCGAATTCAAGAATACGCCCGCATGGCTTACCGATATCGAGGTCGGCTACCGGTTCATGGAGCACTGGCACATGGCTCTGGGCGTGAACAACATCTTCAACCAGCGCCCCCGCCATGTGAACCCGATCAACAACTATCTCGGCCCGAAGATCTATGACACCGATTCGTCCGGAATTCCCATCTCCGGCGCCTATTATTACGGCCGCCTCAACGTGACGTTCTGAGGCAGGGACGCGGAGGCGTCGTCTCCGTCAGGTTCCGGCCTGACGGACACGGCCCGGAACGGGGTTTCGTCTTCGTGCCGGGCGCCTATCCGTCCTGTCAGCCGCTTTCTCCCGCCTTGTCGGGCTTTTCGGGGCGGGTCGCTTTCCGGTCGGTTGCCTTCCAGGTGCGGCTTGCGTGACTAGGAGCGGCTTTCGGGGCCCGTCTTCTCGAGGGGCGCGCCGCGCATGTCGCAACAGGCTTCGAAATGATCGATGAATTGCGCTGCGACCCGCCCGGAGCGGCTTCCGCGTTCCATCGCCCATTCGAGCGCCTTGCGATGCAGGATATCGCGCGCCTGATCGAGCCCGCGCGCCGCGGCGTAGGTGTCGACGATGGAGAGATAGATGTCCTGCGAGCATCCATGCAGGCCGATCCAGAGACCGAAACGATCGGAGAGGGAAACCTTCTCTTCGACGGCTTCCTGGGGGTTGATCGCGCTGCCGCTTTCGTTCTCCATCATGTCGCGCGGCATGAGGTGCCGCCGGTTCGACGTGGCATAGAACAGGACATTTGCGGGACGACCGAGAAGCCCGCCATCGAGAACCGATTTGAGCGATTTGTAATCCGCATCCTGCGTTTCGAAGGAGAGGTCGTCGCAAAAGAGAATGCAGCGTCGCGGCTGGTCGCGCAGAAGATCCAGAAGACGCGGGAGGCTCGAGAGATCGTCCCGGGCGATCTCGATAAGGGCCACGCCGTGGGGGATCTCCCGGTTGACGGCTGTGCAGCAGGCCTTGACGAGGGAGGATTTTCCCATGCCGCGCGCGCCCCACAGCATGACGTTGTTCCCCGCGCGCCCCGAAGCGAAATGCCGCGTATTGTCGAGAACGAGGCGCTTCTGACGCTCGATCCCGCGTAACAGATCGAGATCGACCCCGGAAATGCCGGGAACGGCCCGCAGCGTGCCCGTGCTGCCCTGCCAGACGAAAGCATCGGCCGTATCGAGCGATGCGGGTGTGGCCGGAGGTGGGGACAATCTGTCCAGAGCGTCTGCGATCCGGTCCAGTCTGGTGAGTAAATCGGGGTGCATCGTCAACTCCGTCAACCGCAGGACTCCTTGACGTGCTGTCCCGAGGAATTATGGTCCGGACCCTATCCGGCGGGCTTGAGGGCACGTCCGGCCCGGCAATGCACTGACATATGGAATAAAACCATGCTCGCCAACAGCGGGATTATCTCTTTCCTACCGATGATCCTCGTGTTCGTCGTCTTCTATTTCGTGCTCATCCGTCCGCAGCAGGCGCGCCAGCGTGAGCTCAAGGCTCAGCTCAACGCCCTGCGTCGCGGCGATCGTATCGTGACGAGCGGGGGTATCGTGGGCACGGTCCAGCTGGCCCGTGAGGGGAGCAAGGAAATCGAGGTGGAGATCGCGCCGAATACCCGGATCCAGCTCATGCGAGAGAATGTCTCCCAGGTTCTGACCAGCACGGCGAAGCCCGCGAACGACGCAGCGAAGGCCGCCAAATAACGGGCCTTCCGACACGCTGCGCACGAAAAGAAGCTGCGCACGAAAAGAAAAGGCCGCCCGGTTCGGGGCGGCCTTTTTCCGTTGCAGCCGGGGGGCGCCGGGCCGGGTCTCAGGCGGAGAGGAGTTCCGCTTCGGCAAATTCGTAATTCGCCAGCTTGTCCAGATAGTTCGTGATGTAGTCCGGACGACGGTTGCGGAAGTCCAGATAATAGGCGTGTTCCCAGACGTCGAGGCCGAGGAGCGCGCGCCCCTGACCCTCTGCGAGGGGGTTCGAACCGTTGGCGGTCTTGGTCACGGCCAGTTTGCCGTCCTTGCCCAGAACCAGCCATGCCCAGCCGGAACCGAACTGCGTCGTCGCTGCCTGCTTGAAGGCGGTCTTGAAAGCGTCCAGCCCGCCCAGATCCTCGTCGATCTTGGCTGCGAGCTTCGTGGGGATCCGGCCGCCATTGGGGGCGAGATTCTTCCAGAAGAGAATGTGGTTCCAGTGCTGACCGGCATTGTTGAAAACCGGCGCCTGGCTTGCATCGCCCTTCACGGCGAGAATGATCTCGTCGAGGCTCTTGCCCTGAAGCTCGGGCTTGGCTTCGACAAAACCGTTCAGGGCCGTGACATAGGCCTGATGGTGCTTGCCGTGATGAAGCTCGAGGGTTTCCTGGCACATGCCCGAAGCGGCGAGCGCTCCGGTCTGATAGGGGAGGGAGGGCAGTTCGAAAGCCATGGTCTCGTCTCCTGGACTGTCATGGTGAGGACAAAGCGGAGCTGCTTGGTCTTCCAAGCCAGCTATGGTGTGGGACGCAATTCGTCAACCCGTGCGGTGTTCCTGCTGTTTCTGCAGGTCCCTCCGGGGTGAGTCTGTCACCCCTCGTGGTCCGGCGTGGCGGGCGGCGTATGGACCACACTCTTCTCGACCGCGCCGAGAAGGGATGCGTAGTCGTCATTTGCATGGCGCTTCACCAGCAGGGAAAGGGCCTGGTCGGCAACCGCGATCGCAGGGCAGAATCCGTGCGTCTGCCGCACTGCCGAAACCAGAAGCCCCATATCCTTCGACATGAGACGCGCGGGGAACTGGGGGGAGAAATCGTGCCGGGCCGCCGCGGCGAGCTTTCTCTTGTGGTGGGGCGAAATCACGGCGAGTTCCGAGAGCGCGTCATAGAGCACGGTCCGGTCGAGCCCGCTTCCGAGCCCGTATCCGACGGCCTCGGCTATGATGGCGAGCGTACCCCCCATGATCCCGTTGACCACGAGCTTGAGCCGCGTACCGGCCCCCACAGGGCCGGCGTGAATGGTGAGTTTGCCGATCGCATCGAGCACCGGACGGGCCGCCTCCAGATCGGCCACTTCCGCACCGACGAGCATGACGAGCTCACCACGTTCGGCTTCCGGCGTGCTGCCCGACATGGGCGCATCGACGAAACGCAGGTCATGTGACCGTGCCGCGCGACAAAGCCGCTCGGTCGCATCCGGTGAAACCGTGCTGCAATTGACGATCATCGTGCCGGGGGCGCATCCCGCCAGAAATCCGTCTTCGCCTTCGGCAGAGGCGAAAAGGCTCTTGTCATCGGGAACGCAGACCACAACCAGATCGGCGCTTTCGGCGAGACTTTTCGGTGACGGGCAGGTTTGCACCTCGTCGTCGCCCGTCCTGCCGGACGGGGTATAGACGGTCAGCGCGAAACCGGCGTTGCGGAGATTCTTGCCCATCAGGCGGCCCATGGCGCCGTAGCCGACGAAGCCGACCGTCCGGATTGAGGTGTCTTTCATGTGATCGTGTCCCTTTTCGAGCGACTCTTCGGTATGTCGCAGGGTTCAATGCCTGATCCCCCGGAGAGGTTCCGGTCCGGTCTGCCCCGGGTCTTGCCCAGGCCGGCCGGAAGGCGCGGATCGTGTCGGGAAAAATCCGGTCCGGATCCTCTCAGGCACGATTCCCCTGCCGTCGGGTCGTATTCACAGGATTCCCTCACGGCGGAGAACCGGGATCATCCGGGTCAGGGCGGGTTCCATCGTCTCCAGCGGCATGATCCCGAGAGCAGGCAGATTGGCGATGATCAGACCGTCGGGCAAGGCGGTGAGAAGCCCTGCCCGGTAAGGAATGCGCGACCAGGGTATGCCGTAGGACTCGATGGTCGTGAGATGGGCGGTGATACCGAACGTCACGACCAGTCTCAGGCTCGCGAGAGACCGGAGCAGGGCGGTCAGGGGATCGAGTTGCGATGTCGCCATGGAAACCGGCTCATCCGCCTGCGGAGGGGTTCCGCCCAGATCGTGATAGACGGTGCCGTGCGGCATTTCCCGGTTTCCGGGGCGGAAGAACCGGGTTCCCAGCCGGGACTTGTCATGAGGGGAGAGGGCGGTGAGGCTGACGACGAGAATGCGGACATTTCCCTCGGTATCGGCATGGCTATGCATTGCTGAAAGACAGGATAACGCGCGGTTGCTCAGTTCTCGAAATCGTCGTCGACAATATCGGCAGGGTGGCGTATCGGAGCGGCGCGCGGGCGAGGGGGCACGTCGCTCTGACGCCGGGTGAATTCCGCCGCGATGTCCCCCAGTTCGACGAACTGGTCCACCTGGCGGCGCAGATCGTCGCCGATAAGCGCGGGGGAGGCGCGAAGCGAGGAAATCGCCGTGACCCTGATCCCGCGTCTTTGCACGGCATCCACCGCGCGGCGCAGATCGCCGTCGCCGCTGAAGATGACCGCGTGATCGATGCGATCCGCGAGTTCGAGCAGATCGACGGCGATTTCGACATCCATGTTTCCTTTCACACGACGTCGCCCGTTGTGATCGGTAAATTCCCGGGCCGGCTTCGATACGAGCATGTAACCGTTATAGGCGAGCCAGTCGGTCAGCGGCTTGAGGGGAGAATAGTCCTCGGTTTCCGGTATGGCTGCATAGTAACATGCGCGCAAAAGTTTTGTATTTGTCTTGAAGTATTTCAGAAGTCGGCGATAATCTACCTCAAATCCTACCGTTTTTGCGGTATAGTAGAGACTTGACCCGTCTATGAATACGGCGGTTCTTTCGCTTTTCTCGAGCATATCTTGCCTAATGTCATTTCTTGATTCAGGGATAAGCGGCCATCGAAGTGATGGCTTCGATTTTTGCATCTTTAACCAGTTTCGAACTCTTAATATAGTGACAACCTCAGGCAACTTCTTCACGGCTCAGGCTGGGGGCGGTCACTGTCGGGACGCGCCGCCGTCCTCGCGCGCCGAGGAAGTTGTTTGCTCCGGCTTCGGCCTCGTGCTATTTTGGCCAATTCATATGGATCTGCAGAGACTGGTTGGGATAGAGTAATGGCACGTGTAACCGTCGAAGACTGCATCGAAAAGGTTCCGAACCGCTTCGAGCTCGTTCTTCTCGCTGCCCAGCGCGCGCGCGGGCTTTCGCGCGGCGAGGAAATGACGATCGATCGCGACAATGACAAGAATCCCGTGGTCGCATTGCGCGAGATCGCCGATGAAAAGGTCAATCTCGGCGCGCTCAAGGACGGAATCGTGCGGTCTCTGGCGCGGGCCCCCGAGCCAGAGCCGGTCGATGAGGAGGTCATGGATCTGATCCCGACCGATCAGAATATCTTCGGTCTTCAGGATGTCTCCTCCGAAGAGGAGCAGGCCCATATGGCCGAGACATTGTCTCCTGCCGAGCTCGAGGCATCGTTCGAGGCCGAATTCGGCGGTCGCGGCCGCCGCTGAGCCGGGTCTGGGCTCCCGGGAGAACGGTCCCGGGAGCCGCGTTACGGAAAACCGTGAAAGGCCGAACGGCGCATGGGGGTATCAACAGGAGAGGAGAAGCGTATCGTGTCCGAGACAATCCTTCCCACTCCTGAGCCGCCGGCTGCGATCCCCTCGATCAGCGGTCTGTTGCGACGGGTCGCCAGCTACGATCCCGAAGCCGATCTCTCGCGTATCGAGGATGCCTATGCGGTCGCGGAGCGTGCCCATCGGGAACAGAAGCGCGACAATGGCGAGCCCTATATCATCCATCCGATCGCGGTTGCGAATATCCTCGCCGGATTCCGGATGGACGTGCCGTCCATCGTGGTCGGATTGCTCCATGACACGGTCGAGGACACAGGCGTCACCCAAGCGTTCCTGAAGGAGCGTTTCGGAGAGACCGTGGCCAATCTCGTGGATGGCGTCACCAAGCTGACCCGCCTCGAGCTTCAGTCCGATCGCACCAAGCAGGCAGAGAACTTCCGCAAGCTCGTTCTGGCGATGTCGCGCGATATCCGTGTGCTCATCGTGAAGCTGGCCGACCGCCTGCACAACATGCGGACGCTCCATTACGTCCAGCGACAGGACCGTCGTCTGCGCATCGCGCGCGAGACGATGGACATCTACGCGCCTCTGGCCGAGCGTATCGGCATGGACCGGGTGAAGACCGAGCTCCAGAATCTTTCCTTCGAGCAGCTCGAGCCAGAAGCCGATACGACCATCAGGGCGCGGCTCAATTTCCTGCGCGGCCACGGGGCCGATATCATCGAGCAGATCCGGCGCGAGCTCAAAGGGCTGTGTGCCGAGGCCGGTCTCGCCCATGTCGAGGTCACGGGGCGCGAGAAATCGCCGTTTTCCATCTGGGCCAAGATGCAGAAGCGCAATGTCGCGTTCGAGCAGCTCTCGGATATCATGGCCTTCAGGGTGATCGTGCCGACGCGGGATGCATGCTACGCGGCTCTGGGCGCCATTCACGGCGCCTATCCGATGATTGCAGGGCGCTTCAAGGACTATATTTCCACCCCCAAGGCCAACGGGTATCAGAGCCTCCATACCGGTGTGACGCTGCGCCACCCGCGCAACCAGAAGATCGAGATCCAGATCCGCACGCCGGGCATGCATGACTTCGCTGAAAACGGCGTTGCCGCGCACTGGGCCTACAAGGAGCGGGACGAGGCTGCCGCATCGAACAGCGAGGTAGCGGCGCTCGGTCTGAACAAGCTGCGCTGGGTGCAGGATCTGCTCGAGATTCTCGAGGATTCCGAAGCGCCCGACGAGTTTCTGGAGAACACCAAGCTCGAGCTCTATCAGGATCAGGTCTTCTGCTTCACGCCCAAGGGGCAGCTCATTTCCCTGCCGCGTCGTGCCACGCCGGTCGATTTCGCCTATGCCGTGCACAGCCAGGTCGGCGATGCCTGCGTGGGGGCGAAGATCAACGGGCGGCTGATGCCCCTGCGCCACGAATTGCAGAATGGCGATCAGGTCGAGATCATGACCGCGCGCGGCGGAACGCCCTCCGCATCGTGGGAACGATTCGTGGTCACGGGCAAGGCGCGTGCGCGCATCAGGCGTCATGTCGCCTTGCAGCAGCGTCAGGTCAATCTCGATGGCGGTCGCACGGCGCTCGCCAAGGCCTTCCGTCAGGAGGGTGTCGATGGCAGCGAAAAGGTGCTCGAGACGCTTTTGCGCGATCTGCGTCAGGCTTCCATCGAGGATCTCTACGTTGCAGTGGGGACCGGGCAGCTCGGCCCACGCGACGTGGTCAACGCCGCCTATCCGGAATTGCGCCAGACACATCGCGCACCGCGCATGGTCCCCGGTCTCTCGGGGCGTCTGGGCAGCGGGGCAGGCGCGTCGGCCCGGTACGGCGCGCGGACGGGCTCGGTCATCAACGGAATCGGGACCGGTATCGCCACGCATTTCGCCGGATGTTGTCATCCTCTTCCGGGCGATCCGATCGTCGGGATCATCGCGCAGGGTAAGGGGGTGACGATCCATCAGCGCGCCTGCCAGAATCTCAGTGCCTTTTCGTCCACCCCGGAGCGTTTCCTCGAGATCGACTGGGATTACGAGGCGCTCTCCCAGGGTGAGCGCGGTGCGCCCCATATCGGGCGGGTCAGCGTGATTGCCGCCAATGAATCGAATGTGCTCGCGACCCTGACCAACACGGCCTCGAAACATCATGGCAGTGTGGTCAATCTGCGCATTCTCAACCGGCAGCTCGATTTCATGGAAATCCTGGTCGATCTCGAGGTGCGTGATGTGCGGCATCTCTCTGCGATGATCGCAGCCCTGCGATCATCGCAGGGCGTCATGCAGGTCGAGCGCGCCAGGAGCTGAGCGCGACATGATCAGGGGGATCGGCACGGATCTGTGCGACATGCGCCGGATCGCCCGTGCGATAGAACGCTCGGAAGGGCGTTTTCTCGAGCGGAGCTTCACACCGGCCGAGCGGGCTTATGCCGATACGCGCAAGGGCGAGGGGCGGCTCGGGATCCTCGCCAAACGCTGGGCTGCGAAAGAGGCCTTCGTCAAGGCGCTCGGGACCGGGTTTCGCGATGGCATACGCCTTACGGATATCGAGGTGCTGCAGGAGCCATCGGGCAGGCCCTTTCTCTCTCTGAGCGGGGAGGCTGCGACCGTCTTCCAGGCGATGGCAATGCCGGGGCAGCGTGTCGAGGCGCTGTTGAGCCTGAGCGACGAGGCGCCCTATGCCCTCGCCTATGTGGTCATCCAGTCCGTGCCGTCCTCGTCGTGAAGGCGCAACGCACTTAGACTGTCGCCAATTCCCTCCCGCCTGCGCTATGAAGCCGGTATGAACGAAAAGATCCGAGAGGCGCAGACCTCAGACCGCAGACAGGACACGCCGCTCGAGACGGTGCGCTTCGTCCTGTCCTGGCTCCTCGTGCTGGTCGTCATCCGTACTGTCCTGGTCGAGCCTTTCACCATTCCGAGCGGTTCGATGATTCCGACGCTTCAGGTCGGCGACTATGTTTTCGTGACCAAGTTCGATTATGGCTGGTCCCGATTCTCCCTGCCTTTCTCTCCCGATCTTTTCAAGGGGCGGATCTGGGGCGCGGCGCCCCATCGCGGCGACGTTGCGGTCTTCAGATACACGCAGAACACCTCGGAGGATTATATCAAGCGGATCATCGGTCTCCCCGGAGACCATGTGCAGGTGACAGGGGGCGAACTCTACATCAATGGCGAGAAGGTGCCCCGGCGCGCGCTCGGGGCCTATTCGGTCGACGATGAGAGGGGGGATGCACAGACGGGCATGCGTTATCTCGAGACCTTGCCGCCCAGCAAGGGCGGTGTTTCCGTCACGCACCAGATCCTGAAGCAGACCGACGCCGGAGAACCGAACAACACGCGCGAATATATCGTGCCAGAGGGGTATTTCTTCGCGATGGGAGACAATCGCGACAACAGCAGCGACAGCCGCTTCCAGGCCGATAACGGGCGGGATCTCGGCTATGTTCCCATGGTCAATCTGGTGGGCAAGGCCCGGTTCGTCTGGTTCTCCTACGAGGCCCGTCATCCCGTCTGGCAGTTCTGGCAATGGCCCTTCGAAATCCGCTGGAGCCATCTTTTCGCCGTGATGGATTGACGGGACCATGACAGGAGACGACCGGGTTCTCGATGCGCTTCAGGAAGCGCTCGGCCACCGTTTTTCGGACAGGGCGCTGCTCGAGCAGGCGCTCACCCATCGTTCTGCCGTTTCGGTGCGCAAGGGGCGGCGCGGTTCCCGTCAGGCCGGGCGGACGGCAGCTGGCGATTCCCCGGGGAAGGGGTCGAACGAACGGCTGGAATTCATCGGCGATCGCGTTCTCGGCCTGATCATGGCGGAATGGTTGCTCGAGCAGTTCCCGGACGAGCCCGAAGGCGCGCTCGGCCCGCGGCACGCATCTCTCGTCTCGCGCAATGCCCTGGCGCCCATCGCCGAGGAAATCGGCGTTGCTTCGGCCCTGCGTATTGCCGAGCATGAGGAGCAGGCCGGAATACGCGGACTGGCCAATGTGCAGGCAGATGCGATGGAGGCCCTGCTCGGCGCCGTTTATCTCGATGGCGGCCTTGCGCCTGCGCGGCGTTTCGTCCGGGCACGATGGCGGGGGCTTCTCACCGCACAGATCACCCCGCCGAAAGACCCGAAAACGGCCTTGCAGGAATTCGTGCTTGCACGCGGCTATCCTCTCCCGGAATACGAAACCCTCTCGATGGAGGGGCCGTCCCACGCCCCGCGTTTCACGATTTCCGTGACCGGAATGGGGCATACGGGGGAAGGCGTTGCCGGAAGCAAGAGACTGGCCGAGAGCGAGGCGGCGACCGCCCTGCTCCGGCGATTGAACCGTGGCCGGAAAGGCACGAAGGAAAGAACATGACGACACGCTGTGGTTTCGTCGCCCTTGTGGGCGCGCCGAATGCAGGAAAATCGACCCTCATCAACAGGATGACGGGCGCGAAGCTCTCCATCGTGAGCCCCAAGGCCCAGACGACGCGCTTCAGGGTTCTGGGCATTCTCATGCGGCAGACCACCCAGATCCTGCTCGTGGATACGCCGGGCATCTTCAAGCCGCGCCGCAAGCTCGACCGCGCCATGGTCGCTGCGGCCTGGACCGGTTCGCAGGATGCCGATATCTCCCTCCTGCTGATCGACGCCAAGGCGGGTATCCGCGAGGAATCGCAGGCCGTTATCGAGACGCTCGCGAAGCAGAAGCGCCGCGTCTGGCTGGTGCTGAACAAGACCGACCTGGTCAGCGCGCAACAGCTTCTGCCGCTTACGAAGGCCATCACCGACCAGCTTTCCGTCGAGCATGTCTTCATGCTCAGCGCGCGTTCGGGCGACGGGGTGGACGATCTGCTCGATCATCTCGCTGCGGAACTGCCGGAAGGGCCTTATCTCTACCCTGAGGACGATCTCACCGATCTGCCGGACCGCCTGCTTGCGGCCGAACTCGTGCGCGAGCAGATCTTCATGCAGACCCATGAAGAGATTCCCTATCAGGCTACGGTCGAGACGGAGAGCTTCAAGGAACGTCCGGACGGGTCCGTGCGGGTGGATGCGACGATCTATGTCTCGCGCCCCGGGCACAAGGCCATTCTCATCGGCGAGGGCGGTCGCAAGATCCGGAGCATAGGCGAGCGTGCGCGGATCGATCTGGGACGTCTGCTCGAACGCCCGTGCCATCTCTTCCTGAACGTGCGCGAGCGCGCCGGCTGGGATGAGGAAAAGGCGCGTTTGCGTGCAATAGGACTGGATGACGCCTGAGAAGTTCTTGTGAGGACAGGCATCGCCCTATAAGAGGGGCCGGGTTGTGAAACGGCCCTGTTCAGGTTGCAACGTATAGAGGAAGCGATGACCGAAACTTCTGCACGCTACAAGCGCGTTCTTCTCAAGGTTTCGGGCGAAGCCCTCATGGGCAAGGGATCCTTCGGGATCGAGCCGCAAATGGTCGAGGCGATCGCCAATGACGTGGCCGATGTCTCGCGGAGCGGCGTCCAGGTCTGTCTCGTGATCGGGGGCGGCAACATCTTCCGCGGCGTCGCTGCCGCCGCCAAGGGAATGGACCGGGCCCAGGGCGATTACGCCGGAATGCTCGCGACCGTGATCAATGCCCTCATGATGCAGAATGCCCTCGAACGCGCGGGGATCGACACGCGGGTCATGTCCGCCATCCAGATGTCGTCCATTGCCGAGCCCTATATCCGCCGCCGCGCCGTGCGGCACATGGAGAAGGGGCGGGTCGTCATCTTCGCAGCGGGCACGGGCAACCCCTTCTTCACGACCGATACGGCCGCGGCCCTGCGCGCGAACGAAATGGAATGCGACGTGTTGCTCAAGGGCACCCAGGTCGACGGCGTTTATTCCGCGGATCCGCGGCGCGTTCCCGATGCCCGGCGCTATGACGAGCTGTCCTATATGGATGTGCTGTCGCGGGATCTGAACGTCATGGATGCCACGGCCATCTCCCTTGCGCGGGAGAATCGTCTTCCCATCATCGTCTTCAATATCCACGCTGCCGGGGCCTTTGCCAGTGTCATGCGCGGTGAGGGACGTTTCACCCGTATTATCGAAACCGCCTGATTCCGCGTCGTCCGACGCGGTTCGCACGACCCTTCCAAGGAGAGAACGATGCCAGCTGAGCTGAACGACCTGCTCGACGACCTGACGCGCCGTATGGATGGCGCGATCGAGAGCCTTCGTCGCGACCTGTCCGGTCTGCGGTCCGGTCGCGCGAGTCCCAACCTGCTCGAGCCGGTGCGGGTCGAGGCCTATGGGGGGGAGGTTCCTCTGTCGCAGGTCGGATCGATCGCCGTGCCGGAGGCCCGGATGCTGACGGTCTCGGTCTGGGATCGCGGTCTCGTCGGGGCGGTCGAGCGTGCCATTCGCGATGCGGGTCTCGGCCTCAATCCCGCATCCGACGGGCAGATGGTTCGCGTGCCGATCCCCCAGCTGACCGAAGAGCGCCGGAACGAGCTGGCCCGTGCGGCGGGACGTTATGCCGAAAACGGCAAGATCGCCGTTCGCAACGTGCGTCGCGACGGCATGGACCAGATCAAGACCTTCGAGAAGAAGAGCGAGATCAGCCAGGATGACATGAAGACCTGGTCGGACGGCGTGCAGAAGCTGACGGATCAGTACGTCAAGAAGGTGGACGATATGCTCGCGGACAAGGAACGCGAGATCAAGCAGGTCTGATCTCACGCTGTGTCGTCCCTGAGGTCCCGCCCTTCACCGCTTGCCGGTCAGGCCACCGCCGCCGCGCCCCGTCATGTCGCCGTCATCATGGACGGCAACGGACGCTGGGCCAGGGCGCGCGGCAAGCCGATCATGGCCGGGCACCGCGCCGGTGCCGAGGCCGTGCGTCGCTGCGTGAAGGGAGCGATAGAAAACGGCGTGCGCTATCTCACGCTTTACGCTTTCTCCTCGGAAAACTGGCATCGTGCCGCTGAGGAAGTGTCGGATCTCACATCGCTCCTGCGCTTTTATCTGCGCCACAAGGTGGTCGAGCTTCACGAGCAGAAGGTCAGGCTCGATTTCATCGGCGACCTCTCCCGGTTCGATCGGGGGCTGCGCGAGGAGATGGAGCGGGCACGCGCCCTGACCGCGCATAACACCCGGCTCACGCTCATTCTTGCCTTGTCCTATGGCGCGCGCAACGACGTGGCGCGCGCGGCGCGCGACATGGCGCTTGCCGCCGCGAAGGGGGAGATCGACCCTGCTTCGATCAATGAGACCGCCTTCAGGGCGTTTCTCCAGACGTCGCCCTTTCCCGATCCGGATCTGATCGTCCGGACCAGTGGCGAGCGCCGATTGTCCAATTTCCTGCTATGGGAGTCGGCCTATGCGGAGCTGGCATTCCTGGACGTGATGTGGCCTGACTTCACCGAGGCCGATTTTGCCGCGCTGATGGCCGATTTCGCAGGACGCGAGCGACGCTACGGCAAGAGGCTCGCGCCGGACGGTGCGCTGTGACAGGTGCAGGACAGGATGCGCGCTGGTCCGATCTGAGGCTCCGTCTGCTCTCTGCGGCGGCGATCGTGCCGGTTGCGCTCATCTGTATCGTGCTCGGTGGCTGGCTCTACCGGACCATGATCTTTCTCGTCAGCATCGGGCTCGTGTACGAGGCGACGACCATGGCCGGTTTCCGGTGGCGTCGGAACGAGATCAGCTGGCGCGGCGTGCTGCTTCTTCTCTGGCCTGTCATGGCGCTCGTCGTGGCCCTCAAGGGGGAGTGGCGGGTCGCCCTGATGCTGACCATGACCGCCATCGCCTTCGGGGCGGTGCCATGGGCCTGCGTGGCGGTGGCGGGGTTTGGCGGCCTCTCGCTGTTGTGGCTGCGGGATCTGCCGGAAACCGGAATCGTCTCCGTTCTCTTCATCATTCTCGTTGTGATCGCGAGCGATAGCGGCGCCTATCTCTGCGGGCGTGTCTTCGGCGGGCCGAAACTGGCCCCGAGAATATCGCCGGGGAAGACCCGCTCGGGTGCGCTCGGGGGGCTGTGTGCAGCCGGTGCCGCCGGGCTGGCCGTTGCCTGGGTTTTCGGACAGGGCGGTCTGACCGGTGCGCTCGCCTGGGGGGGCATTCTCGGCTTTTCCGCCCAGTGCGGCGATCTGGTCGAGAGTGCCGCCAAGCGCCGGGCCGGGGTCAAGGATTCCGGGCGTCTCATTCCCGGCCACGGCGGATTGCTCGATCGCTTCGACGGTCTGCTGGCCGCGGCGCCGCTCGCCGCGCTCGTCTCTCTTGCCGTTCCCGGCTCTGTATTCTGGAAAGCGGGCCCGGCGGATCTCGTCACTTCTCTCTTTCATCCGCTCGCCGCTTTTTCCTCTTTTCCGCATTGATCTGGAGTATCCTGGGATCATGACCTCCTCAGTCCGTAGCGTAAGCGTTCTTGGCAGTACCGGCAGCATTGGTTGCTCGACGATCGACCTGCTGCTGGCCGAACCGGACCGGTTTCAGGTGCGGGCACTTGTCGGCGGGCGTAACGTGGCGCTTCTGGCCGAACAGGCGCGCGCCCTGCGCGCCGAACTGGCCGTCATCAACGACGAGTCGCTCCTTGACGAGCTGCGCACGCTCCTGAAGGGAAGCGGGGTGCAGGCCGCAGCCGGACGCCGTGCGGTTATCGAGGCGGCCGCGATGGAGGCGGACTGGACCATGGCTGCCATCACGGGGGCAGCCGGACTCGAGCCTACCCTTGCGGCAACGCGCAACGGCAAGGCGATCGCGCTGGCCAACAAGGAAGCGCTCGTGAGCGCGGGCGATGTCATGTTGCGCGAGGTTGCAGCCGCAAAGGCGGAATTGCTGCCGGTGGATTCGGAGCATAACGCGATCTTCCAGAGCCTCACGGGAAGCGCGATCGGAACGGTCGACAAGATCATCCTGACGGCCTCGGGCGGTCCGTTCCGCTGCGCCTCGCTCGAGACCATGCGGGCTGCGACGCCCGAACACGCCCTGAAGCACCCGACCTGGAGCATGGGGGCGAAGATCACCATCGATTCCGCATCGATGGCGAACAAGGGTCTCGAGGTGATCGAAGCGGCACGTCTTTTCGGTCTGGGCGACAGCCAGATCGACGTTCTCGTTCACCCGCAATCGGCGGTTCACGGGCTGGTCCAGTTTCGCGATGGCAGCCTGATCGCGCAGCTCGGCGCGCCCGACATGCGCGTGCCGATCGCGAACACCCTGGCCTGGCCGGATCGCATGCAGACGAATGCACCGCGCCTCGATCTGGCCGCCCTGGCCCGTCTCGATTTCGAGGCGCCGGACGAACAGCGTTTTCCCGCCTTGCGTCTCGCTCGCGAGGCACTGCGTGCCGGCGCTGCATCGCCGACGATCTTCTCCGCGGCCAACGAGATCGCCGTCGAGGCCTTTCTCGCTCGTCGTATCGGATTTCTGGGTATCCCGGAGACGATCGCCCATGCGATGGAGGTGCTCGGTGCGCCGTCGCTCGATACGCTCGACGATGTCCTCCACTGGGACGCGGAGGCCCGTCGTGTCGCGACACTCTTCGTCTCGCGCGATACGGTCGCCTCCATGACCGCAGCGGAGCAGCTTCATGCATGAGTTCGCGGTCACGATTCTCGCCTTCGCCCTGATCCTCGGGATTCTCGTCTTCGTTCATGAAATGGGTCATTATCTCGCCGCGCGCTGGCGGGGCGTGAAGGTGGATGCGTTCTCGATCGGATTCGGGCCTGCCCTGTATCGCTGGCACGATCGGACGGGCACGGAATGGCGCATCGCCGCGATTCCCCTCGGCGGATACGTCAAACCTCACGGTTTCGAGGATCCGGAAGACGCAACGGCGGAGCAGAAGGCAGCCTGGGTTCCGGGTCAGACCTTCCACGACAAGCCTGTCGGCTCGCGCATGCTCGTGATCGTCATGGGGCCGGTCTTCAATTTCCTGTTCGCGATCCTGCTTTTCACGGTGCTGTACGCTTCGGTGGGCAAGCCGGAGATGAAGAACGAGATCGCACAGGTCGCGCCCCACAGTGCCGCCGAAAAGGCGGGGCTGCGTCCGGGCGACGTGATCACCCGACTCGGATCGCTCGATGTGTTCAATTTCGCCGACATCCAGGCTCATGCCGTGAAAATGCCGGGCGAGACGACCACGCTCGGTATCCGGCGGGACGGTCACGATCTGTCGCTGCCCATTACGCTCGATACGGTTCCCGCAACGAAAACCAGCCCGGCGCGCGGGAGCATCGGCATCATGGCCGAGCTCGTCCCGGGACGGCCGATGAGCACGGGGCGTGCCTTCGTCGCCGGGCTGCACGAAACCTGGACGGTATCGGTCCAGACCCTCCAGGGAGTCTGGCAGATCCTGACCGGTCACCGTAGCGCGAAGGAGCTTGGAGGGACGATCAGGATCGCCCAGCTCTCCGGGCAGGTCGCCCATTACGGGCTCGCCAGCATCGTCTCCTTCATGGCTCTGCTCTCGATCAATCTCGGCCTGATCAACCTTTTCCCGATTCCCCTGCTCGATGGCGGCCGTCTGGTTTTCTATGTTGCCGAAGCCGTGAGGGGGAAGCCGGTCTCCAGACGCATTCAGGAGATCAGCTATCAGGCGGGATTTGCCATTATCGCAGCGCTCTTCCTGTTCTCGACGTTCAACGATCTTTCCAATCTCGGATTGTTCCGGTGAAGGGCGCGTTCAGGTAAGGCCAGTCGTGACATAGTGTGTTACGAGAGTTCATGTCTCGTGGCGCTTGCGCAGGGGGGGACAAGTCGGATACGTCCAGTCAGGTCGCGCCAGCTCCCGTGCCTTGCGCCAGATTGCATTGCGCTTAATTGTCTGAAATAAACCTTCACGTCGGGTTGATGAAGTTAAGGAACGTCCGTCTTGTCAGGTAAACGTCTCGTTCTCCTTGCTTCGGTCTGCATTTTACCTGTGTATTCAGGTCAGGCCGAGGCACAGAAAACCCGTCGCCATTCCGCGCATCAGGCCAGCGAACACCGCCAGGCCAACGGTCAGGTGATCGAGGTCATCGATGTGAAGGGCAACAGCCGTATCGAGACCAGTACGGTCCTGTCCTATATGGTGGTGCAGCCGGGAGACCGTTTCAACCAGGACGATCTCGATCGCTCGCTCAAGACCCTGTATGCGACGGGTCTGTTCAAGGATGTGACCCTGCGTCGCTCGGGTTCGACCCTGATCGTCGATCTCGTCGAGAACCCGGTCGTCAACCGCATCGCCTTCGAAGGCAATCACGCCGTCAAGGACGAGGATCTCCGCAAGGAGATCACGATGCGTCCGCGTGCGGTCTTCTCGTCCCAGGCGGCTGCGGCAGATCGCCAGAAACTGCTCGATCTCTATGCGTCGAAAGCGCGTTTCGGCGCGACGGTAACGCCCCAGATCATCAAGCTTTCGCATAACCGGGTCGATGTGATCTTCAAGATCAACGAGGCCCGTCAGACGCTGATCAACAAGATCGTCTTCGTCGGGAACAAGGCGTTCAGCGAGGCGCGTCTCGCTGCCGTTATCTCGTCCAAGGAATCGGAGTGGTACCGTTTCTTCTCCTCTTCCGACGAGTACAATCCCGAGCGCGTGAAATACGACGCCGAACTTCTGCGTCGCTTCTATCTGCATAACGGTTACGTCGATTTTCACATGATCAACGCGACGGGCGAGCTGTCGCCGGATCGCAAGAACTTCATCATCACCTTCACGGTGGATGAGGGGCCGCGCTACCGCATCGGCAAGATGGACGTCCGCTCCAGCCTTCGTCACGTCGAGTCGAAGGACCTGAAGAAGTACATCGATCTGTTCCCGCATCAGTGGTACGACGGTACGGCCATTCGCAACAATGTGACCAGCATGCAGGAACGGCTGCAGGCGACCGGGCACCCCTTTGCGATGGTGCGCTCCGAAATTGCCCGCAACCCGGAAAAACGGGTGGTCGATCTGCTTTTCGATGTGAATGAGGGGCCGCATGTCTATGTCGAGCGCCTCGACATCAACGGCAATACGGTGACGAAGGACAAGGTCATCCGGCGATCCCTGCCTATGGCCGAGGGCGACCCGTACACCCCGTTCGACCGGAAATACTCGAAGGCCGCGCTCGAGGATCTCGGCTTCTTCAAGACCGTATCGATCGATCAGACCCAGGGCTCGGCCCCCGACAAGGTCAACGTCTCTGCCAATGTCGTGGAGAAGCCGACAGGCGAGTTCTCGCTCGGTGGCGGTTACTCGACAGACGTCGGTATTTTGGGCAATGGCTCCGTCAAGCAGCACAATCTGCTGGGTACGGGTATGGATGCCGGTATTTCCGGTACGGTCGCCTATTACCAGAAGCAGGTCGATCTCTCGCTGACCGATCCCTATTTCCTGGATCGCAACATCGTCGCGGGTATCGATATCTTCGGCATTGAGAACAACTACCAGACATATCAGTCGTACAAGGAAGGCCGTTACGGTGCGACCCTGCGTATGGGGTATTCCTATAACAACTATCTTTCGCAATCCTGGAGCTACTCGCTGATCGATCGCCGCGTCGGCAATCTCTACGATGCGCAATATGTCCAGGAATCGGGAAGCTACGAATACGTGCCTTCCTATTACGTTCAGGATTCCGCCGGCTGGTCGCTGCTTTCCCAGCTCAGCACATCGCTGACCTACGATCGGCGCGATAACCGCATGCGCCCGCGCAAGGGATACATGCTCGAGCTCGGGGGCGATTTCGCCGGTATCGGCGGAGACGTGAAATATCTCCGGGCGAAATTCGACGGGCAGTATTATCTGCCGCTCGATTCGATTACCGGCTCCCATGACTGGGGTCTGCAGTTCAAGGGCGGCGCCGGCTATATGGGCGACTGGTCCAAGAGCGGCAATGTCAACATCATCGACAACTTCTATCTCGGCGGCCAGAACCTGCGCGGCTTCCTTCAGGGCGGTGCTGGCCCCCGATCGGGCCACATCAATGCCAACACCCCTCTGCCCGGGCAGGAAGATCTCATCGGTGGGCGCTTCATCTATACGGCGTCTGCCCAGCTCAACTTCCCGCTGCCCATGGGAGACGATGTCGGTATATCGGGGCGCTATTTCGTCGATGCCGGTAGTCTTGCGGGCCTGCGCGTCAAGCACCGCTATACCAATCCTTCCGATGAGAGATACACGCCCGTAACCGGTGACACGCTTACGCCCCGCGTGACCACGGGTGTCGGTATTTCCTGGAAGAGCCCCTTCGGTCTGGTCAATATCGACGCCGCCGTGCCGATCATCAAATCGCGGAACGACCGCCTGTATCCGATCCGTTTCGGCTTCGGGCAGCAGTTCTGATCGCAGTCCTTTCCCATCCCGATCGCGCCATGCTTCCGCGGCGCGATCGTCATGGTCTTGAGTAGAGGTCTCCATGTCCATTTTCTCGGCAGCCCGCTTCATGGCTGCTTCGGCATTACTCGCCTCCGTCAGCCTTCCCGCATTCGCTCAGGCGCAGTCCTCCTCCGGCAATTCCGGTGGCAATGCAGGTTGGTTCGTGCCGAAAACCGCCCAGCCTGCGCCGCCGCCCCGTGCGGCCCGCCGCGTTCCGGTCGCGCAGCCTGTTGCGCCCCAGGCCGAGGAAGCCATGCAGCAGCCCGAGACGCCGCCCGTGCTGCCGGCCCCCCCGATTCCGGATTCTCCCGATCTTCCCAAGGCGGCACCCCCTCCGGCGGCCCTGATCGGTGTCATCAGCATCCCGACCGTGATGCGGATGTCGACGGCCGCGGCAGAAGCCCAGAAAGTGTTGGGTGAGCGCCGCGACAAGCTGGCCGCTGCGGCGCAGAAGGAGCAGGCGGGCTGGCGCGCCGAACAGCAGAAGCTGCAGGAAAGCGCACGCACCCTGACCTCGGAACAGATCCAGATCCGTGAGCGTCATCTGCAGGAGCGCCGGAACAAGGCGCAGCGCGATTTCGCCAATCGCGCCCGGATCATCCAGGAAGCCGCCAATGTCTCGCTCAACCAGATCGAGCGCGAGCTGGTGCGTATCGTGCGCCAGGTGGCGAATTCTCACAGCATGAATCTCGTTCTGCATAGCGAGCAGGTCGCCCTGCATGTGGACGGGCAGGATATCACGGAGGAGACGGCGAAGGTTCTGAACAAGATCCTGCCTCATGTCTTCATCCCGGCCGAGGATGTCGATCCCGAGGTTCTCGCAAAATCGGGCAAGATGCCCACGACGGCGGATGAGGATACGACATCGCAGGTCGGTCCGGGTCCGGCTGCCGGTCAGCAGGCGACCGAGGCGCCACGCTCGATTCTGAGGAAGCACTGATCGCTCATGACGGATACCGACGCCCCGATTTCCAGTGACGTCCTCCCCAGCGACGTCCTTCCCGGCGATCCCCGGTTCTTCGACCGGGCGGGGCCGTTCTCCGTGCGCGATCTGGCCGAATGTGCCGGGGCCGAGATTGTCGGCCTCGACGATGACACCGACCGGACGATGCTCCAGGGCGTCGCTCCGCTGACGATGCTCCAGGGGGTCGCTCCGCTCCAGGCCGCGACCGCTGGCGAGATCAGTTTCCTCGACAACAGGCGCTATCTGCCGCTCCTCGCCGGGACGCGGGCGGGCGCGGTCATTCTCGCTCCGGCGTTCAGGGACAAGCTGCCCCCGGGCGTGATCGGTCTCGTCAGCAAGACCCCCTATCTCGCCTGGGCGCGGATCGCCTCGCGGTTCCATCCGCTTCCCCCGGCGAAGCCGGGCATTCACGCCACGGCCTGTGTGGATCCGACCGCCCGGATCGCGGAAGGGGTGGAGATCGGCCCGTTTGCCGTGATCGGCGCGGGTGTGGAAATCGGCGCGCATAGTGTCGTCGGCGCCCAGGCGGTGATCGGCAGCGGTGTGTCGATCGGGGAGCGATGCAGGATCGGTGCGCATGTTTCCGTGTCGCATGCGATTCTGGCGGATCGGGTCACGCTCTATCCCGGGGCACGGATCGGACAGGACGGCTTCGGCTTCGCCGTGGGGCCGTCGGGATTCGAAACGGTCCCGCAACTCGGTCGCGTGGTCATCGGGCACGATGTCGAGATCGGTGCGAACTCGACCATCGATCGCGGATCCATGCGCGACACCGCGATCGGCGCAGGAACCCGTATCGATAATCTCGTGCAGATCGGACACAACGCCCAGCTCGGTCGCTGCTGCATCGTCGTCTCGCAGGCCGGTATTTCCGGCTCGACGGAGCTTGGCGATTTCGTGACCATCGCCGCCCAGGCGGGGCTGATCGGTCACATCAGGATCGGGGAAAAGGCGCGTGTCGGCGCCCAGTGCGGTGTCATGTCCGATGTGGAGGCCGGCGCCGATGTGATCGGCAGCCCTGCCATGCCGTTCCGGGAGTTCTTCCGCAATGTCGCCTTTCTGCGCCGTCTCGCAAAGAAGGACGGCAAGGGAGAAGGCTGAGAACCGTCGAACCGCTGTATGTCTGCATGGCGGTTCGGGAGGATCGACCCCGAGAGTGGCCAGAATGGCAGAGTTTTGCTAAGGCTGGGCAACATCGTGAAACGACCATCATCGAGGTGATGGAGAGGCGGGGCCGGAATCCTGGTGCCGCGACAAGCAAGAAGTGAGCGGAAAATTGGACGCGCCAGCGGAAGACAAGAAAAAGGTGGCGGCAGCCGGCGACGCTGCGGCCGAGATCGGTTCCATCGATATCATGCGGATCATGTCGGCCATTCCGCATCGCTACCCGTTCCTGATGATCGACAAGATGGTCGATATCAGGCTGGGTGAATCGGCGACGGGTATCAAGAACGTCACCATCAACGAGCCGTTCTTCACGGGGCATTTCCCGGCCCAGCCGGTCATGCCCGGCGTGTTGATCGTCGAAGCCATGGCCCAGACAGCCGCGACTCTCGTCGTGCTCACCCTCGGCGAGGCGTTCGAAGGCAAGCTCGTCTATTTCATGACGATCGAGGGCGCCAAGTTCCGCCGCCCCGTCGGTCCGGGCGATCAGCTGCATATCACGGTGGAGAAGGAGCGCGCCCGCGCCAATGTCTGGCGTTTCAAGGGCGTGGCGCGTGTCGATGGCGTTTCGGTTGCCGAGGCGACCTTCAGTGCCATGATCATGGGTTAAACAGAGGTCTTGGATCATTCCGTGGTAAACTGGCCGAGCTCCGTCCGCATTCATCCCAGCGCTCTCGTCGATCCCGAGGCAAAACTCGGAGAGGGCGTGACCATCGGTCCGTGGTGCTCCGTCGGTCCCGATGTCGTGCTCGGTGAGGGCGTCAGACTCCATGCGAATGTGATCGTCGACGGCCTGACCGAGATCGGCGCCCAGGCCGAGATCTTTCCTTTCGTGACGGTGGGGCTCGCCCCGCAGGATCTCAAATATCGTGGCGAGCCGACGCGTTGCCAGATCGGCGCCCACACCGTCATTCGGGAGAACGTGACGATCCACAGGGGCACGGCCCAGGGTGCGGGGCTGACCCGGGTCGGGTCGCATTGTCTCATCATGGCCAATGCGCATGTTGCCCATGACTGTCTGATCGGCGATGGCGTAATCATCGTCAACAATACGGTGATGGGCGGTCATGTCGAGATTGGCGATGGCGCGCGGATCATGGGCTCCGCAGCCCTGCACCAGTTCGTTCGTATCGGTCGTGGGGCTCTGGTTGGCGGCGTGTGCGGGGTCGAGGCGGATGTCATCCCCTATGGCAGCGTTCTGGGCAATCGAGCGCGTCTGGTCGGCCTGCACTGGATCTGGCTCAGGCGTCAGGGTGTCAGTGCGGGAGAAATCCAGCAGATGCGCCGTGCCTTCCGTATCCTGTATCCCCGTACCGGACGGAACGAGGCCGTTCTCGGGGCGCGCCTGTCCGAAGTAAAGCGCGATTTTCCGGATCACGCGCGTATTCAGGAAATCATCACCTTCATGGAAGCCGAGAGCCGACGCGGGCTCGTGCGGGCTGCGAGCCCGTCCCAGATCACAGCCGAGACAGAGGGCGTGTGACTCCGCTGCCTCATGGTGCGGTTGCTCCTGCGCCCGTCGGTATTCTGGCCGGAGGCGGGCCTCTGCCCTTCCAGGTTGCCGAGGCAGTGCGGGATGCGGGTGGTTCGGTCTTCATCGTCGGTTTTCAGGATTTCGTCGATACCGCGCGTCTCGATGCATGGCCGCATCGCATCGTTCGTCTGGCCGCGGCGGGAGAGATCCTTTCCGCACTGCGTGAGGCCGGTTGTCGCGAAATCGTCCTGATCGGGCCGGTCCGTCGCCCGGCGCTCAGGGATCTTCGGCCCGATGCCGAGGGCGCGCGGCTCATGGCGCGGGTAGGACGGGCGCTGTTTTCGGGCGATGACGGGCTGCTCGGCGCCTTGGTGCGGATCTTCGGCGAGGAAGGATTCGTCGTCAGGGGCGCGCATGAGTTTCTGAACCGCTCGCTCGGCCATCCCGGAATCCAGGGCTGTGTCCGTCCTGACGCACAGGCGATGCAGGATATCCGGCGCGGCGTTGCCGTCGTGCGCGGGCTCGGCGCGCTCGATATAGGGCAGGGATGCGTCGTTCAGGATAATCTCGTTCTCGCGGTCGAGGCGCTCGAGGGCACGGACGCGATGCTCGCCCGTGCGGCGGAGCTCCGGCAGCCCGGGGCCGGGGGTGTTCTGGTCAAGATGCTCAAGCCCGGTCAGGAAAAGCGGGCCGACATGCCGACACTGGGGCCGCGAACGGTTGAGAACGCCCATCGGGCAGGATTGCGCGGGATCGCCTTCGAGGCCGGGGGGACGCTTCTGACGGATCCCGAGGGGTGCAAGGCAACCGCGGACCGCCTCGGGATGTTCCTTTACGGAGTGAGCGACGTCGAACACGACGGCGTTGCCTGAAACGCGTCAGGAGACAGAAAAATGGCCACCTATCTGCATACGATGATTCGCGTCCGCGATCTCGACAAGAGCGTCGGGTTCTACAGGATGCTGGGTATGCGCGAGATCCGGCGTCGGGAAGTGCCCGACGGTCGCTATACGCTCGTGTATATGGGGTTCAACGACAACGCCCATGGCGAGGCGGAAATCGAACTCACCTATAACTGGGATCAGGAAGAGCCCTACACGCTCGGCAACGGATTCGGTCATTTCGCGATCGGCGTTTCCGACGCCGCGGCTTTAGTCGAGACGGTGCGCGGCAATGGCGGGAAGGTCACGCGCGAGGCGGGGCCGGTCAAGTTCGGGACGACGGTCATTGCCTTCGTCGAGGATCCCGATGGCTACAAGATCGAGATCATCCAGAAGGATACGTTCTGACGTTTCCTGCCCGGTGCTGCCGTCCTGCCCGGCGTGCTTTCTGCCCGGCGCTGCTTTCTGTTCGGCGCGTGACGGGCAGGCCGGGGGCATGAATTGCCTCAGCTCCGGGATCTGCTTTGCCTGAGACGGTCGGTGGCCTTCTCGAGGGCGGCGATGATCGTCGCGGCATGGCGTTTCACGCGCTCGTCCGGATCGTTGGAAAGCAGATCGGCCGCGAGCAGGGCCGTGGCCAGATCGTTGCGAAGATCGTGACGCAGCGCCGACAGGCGTCGCTCGGCGTCCGGGTTCTGGCCGGTCGGCGTCCCTGAGGCGGCCGGGGGCGGGGGAGGTGTCATGCTGAAGCTCCTCGATTCGATTGACAGCGTTGACGGGGCCTCGTAAAAGCCCGCCCACAGAGGAAGATGGCGTCAACCTTGTGTCGTCTTCTTGTCAGGGTGGGCCGTGACAGGTTTCACCGTCAACCATTGCCTTGAGGAATGACGCCATGAAGCGTACCTATCAACCGTCCAAGCTCGTTCGCAAGCGTCGTCACGGCTTCCGTGCTCGCATGGAAACCGTCGGTGGACGCCGCGTGATCAACAACCGCCGCGCCAAGGGCCGCAAGAAGCTCTCGGCCTGAGATCGTCTTGGCAGGGCAACCGGAGACGCTCAAGAAGCGCCCAGAGTTTCTCCGCTGTGCGGGGCGTGGGCGCAAGGTCGCGACTCCGGGTCTTGTCCTGCAGGTTCTCAAGCGGGAAGAGGCCGAACCGGCCCGTGTCGGATACACCGTCACGAAAAAAGTCGGCAACGCCGTCGTGCGTAACCGGACCCGCCGCCGCCTCAGGGCGGCCCTGCGTCAGGTGGCGCAGACCCACTCCCTCGAGGCTGTCGATCTGGTCCTGATCGGACGCGATTCGACGCGCTCCCGTCCCTTTTCCCGTCTTGTCGATGATCTGGAGCACGCCCTCAGAAAGGGACAGGCTCTTTGAGAGCGCGTCCGAGGGGCGTCTTTCTCGGCTTTCTGCTGACGCTGCTTCGCTTCTACAAGCGCTATATCAGCCCGCAACTCGGTCAGAACTGCCGCTTCCATCCGGGATGCAGCACCTATGCCGAAGAGGCCCTGCGCAAGCATGGAATCGCGCGCGGCTCGTGGCTTGCCCTGCGTCGTATCCTGCGCTGTCATCCCTTTCATCGCGGTGGCTTCGATCCGGTGCCCTGATCCCGGTTCTCCGGCTGCATGCGAGACCGAACAAATCGCCGAAATCGTGTCCGGGCTATTGTTTTGCGCTCGGAATTCGGTCACTTGAACCGCTGTGATTGCGGCATCGCGCCCGGAATCATGGTTACCTGTTTCATTCACCTGGAAAGACCGGCATTCGGCTGATGGATATCAAGCGCATCATCGTGGCAACCTGTCTCTCGGCCGCGATCCTGATCGGCTTCGATTATTTCGTGCCGCAGCACGCGAAAGACGACGTCGAGACCCCGTCCTCATCCCAGACCCAACCGGCAAAACCGGCTCCTTCGGGCAAGATATCGGCGCTTCCCGCGCCGGTACCCGGAGGGCCTCCGGCAAATGCAACCGACATGCCCCGCAAGGATGCAGGCAAGATCGCGATCGAGGGGCCGGACGCCACGGGCGCCATCAGCCTTCGCGGCGCGCGCTTCGACAGTCTGGTTCTGACCCATTACCGGGAGACGCTCGACAAGGACAGCCCGCTGGTGCGCCTGCTCGAGCCCCAGGGCGGTCCTCAGCCGAGTTTCGTCGAGATCGGGTGGCAGGCGCCCGCCGGATCCACGATCCGCCTGCCGGATGCCGATACGGACTGGACGAGCAGCGACACGGTGCTCTCCCCCGATCATCCGGTGACCATGCAGTGGAACAACGGTCAGGGTCTCGTCTTCAGGATCGCGATCCGTCTGGATCGGCGGTATCTCTTTGCCGTGACCCAGACCGTGCAGAACGATTCCGGTCAACCGGTTGCCCTGACGCCTTTCCAGCGTGTCGAGCGCGACTACAAGCCCGTCGAGACCGGAGGCATGATCGTGCATGAGGGGCCGCTCTCGGTGATGAACGACCGGCTCGACGAGGAAACCTACAAGACGATGCGCAAAGGGGCCACCAAGCCCGATAACGCAGCCTGGTCGGCGCAAGGTGTCGGCGGATGGGCCGGACTGACCGATCGTTACTGGCTCACGGCCGTCATTCCCGATCAGAAAGCCGCGGTGACGGCGCAGTACCGCTACATCCCCGGAAGGACGGATGGCGCCTATATCGTCGATACGCGTTCGAGCCAGCCGATCCAGATCGCGACGGGTTCCGCCGTGCAGACGGCGAGCATGGTCTTCGTCGGTGCGAAAGAGGTAAATCTGCTCGACCAGTACACCAACGATCTGCACATTCCCTATTTCTACAAGGCCGTCGATTTCGGGTGGTTCGCCTTCCTCACGCGCCCGATGTTCCATATCCTTCACTGGCTCTACAGCCATGTCGGCAATTTCGGCATCGCCCTGCTCATCCTGACGCTCATCATCAAGCTGATCCTGTATCCGCTCGCGACGAAGTCCTTCGCGTCCATGGCGCGCATGCGCACGCTTGCCCCGCGGATCCAGGCGATTCGCGAGCATAACAAGGGCGATCAGATGGCGCAGAACCAGCAGATCATGGCGCTCTACAAGGAGGAGGGGGTCAACCCGGCCGGAGGCTGTCTGCCGCTTCTCGTCCAGGCGCCGGTCGCGTTCTGCCTCTACAAGGTCCTGAACATCACCATCGAGATGCGCCAGGCACCGTTCTATGGCTGGATACGCGATCTCTCCGCGCCCGATCCCACCACCATCTTCAATCTCTTCGGTCTGCTGCCGTTCAATCCTAGTTTCCTGCCCGAGATGCTTCATGTCGGTGTCTGGCCGATCCTGTTCGGCATCACGATCTGGCTGATGCAGCGTCAGAGCATGGTCAGCATGGACCCGGCCCAGCAGAAGATCATGCAGTTCATGCCGGTCATCTACACGATCTTCCTCGGGCGGCTCTCCGCAGGCATCGTCATCTACTACACCTGGAACAACGTCCTGAGTTATGGACAGCAGAAGCTCATCCAGATGCAGATCGATCGCGGCCAGAAGGGCGGAAGCGCCGGGAAAAACGATGGCGGGAAGGGCGGCAAGGCCGTGGGCAAGTCGTGACCTGGCAGGACGATCCCACGGTCTTTACCGAAGCGCAGATCGAGGACGGCCGTCTTCTTTTCGCCTCGGAATGCGGTTTCTTCTTCGGGGCGCAGAAGCTGGACCAGCTTCCCCCTCTCGCAGGGCCGGAAATTGCGTTTGCGGGGCGCTCGAATGTCGGGAAATCGAGCCTCATCAATGCGCTTACAGGACGCAAGAGCCTCGCACGCGCTTCTTCGGAGCCCGGGCGCACCAAGCAGCTGAACTTCTTCGATCTCGGCGGGCGGCTCGCTCTCGTCGATATGCCGGGCTACGGTTTTGCCAAGGCCGCCAAGGCGATCAAGGAAGAATGGCAGACGATGATGTTCGCCTATCTCCGCGGGCGTCCGACCCTGGCACGGGTGTTTCTGCTGCTCGATGCGCGTATCGAGCTGAAACAGGCCGATCGTGACGTCATGGACATGCTGGATCGCGCCGCCGTCCTGTTCCAGATCGTCCTGACGAAGGCAGATGCGGTCGGCCCGACGAAGCTTGCAGCCAAATCCGCCGAGGTGAGCGCGGCGATCGCAAAGCATGCCGCCGCCTATCCTCACCTAGCGGTGACGAGCAGCGAGACAGGCGCGGGAATCGAGTCATTGCGTGCCGAGATCGCCCGACTGATCCCGGCGCTGGGGACGGAAGGGAAGCCGGGATGATCAAGAACGTGGCCGATATCATGAATCCTGACATGAACGACGAAGGGCAGCAGCAGGCGGCCCTGCTCGCGAGCGCGCTCCCGTTCCTGCGTCGATATGCGGGCGATACGATCGTCGTCAAATATGGCGGTCACGCCATGGGCAAGGATCACCTGTCGAGCGCGTTTGGTCGCGATATTGCCCTACTCAAGCTGGTGGGCATCAATCCGATCGTCGTGCATGGCGGAGGACCGCAGATCAGCGCAATGCTCGGGCGTCTCGAGATTGCCTCCCGCTTCGTGGACGGGCTCCGCGTGACGGATCAGGCGGCCATCGACGTGATCGAAATGGTCCTCTCCGGCAGCGTCAACAAGCAGGTTGCCGATCTCATCAATCGTGCAGGGGCTCTGGCTGTCGGTATTTCGGGCAAGGATGGCGGTCTGCTCCAGGCGAAGAGACTCCTGCATCGGAGCCGCGATGCGAGTCAGGAGCCGGTGGATCTCGGTTTCGTCGGCGAGCCGGTCAAGATCGATCCGCGCGTTCTCTACTCCCTGCTCGGCTCGGGCCTGATTCCCGTCATCGCACCGATCGGCGTGGGTGAAAAAGGCGAGACCTACAACATCAATGCCGATACGGCAGCAGGAGCCATTGCGGGCAGCGTCAATGCCTCGCGTCTGCTCATGCTGACCGACGTGGCCGGTGTTCTCGATGAGACAGGCAAGCTGATACCCGAACTGACCGCGGAAGAGGCGCAGCGCCGTATCGCCGACGGATCGATTTCAGGCGGCATGATTCCCAAGGTGGAAACCTGTCTTGCAGCGGTCAAGGCGGGCGCGAGCGCGGCGGTCATTCTCGACGGTCGCGTGCCCCATGCCTGCCTGCTCGAGCTGTTCACCCATAAGGGCTCCGGAACCCTGATCCGGGCCAGCTGATCGGGATCACCCGATAAGATTCAGCTTATCCGGGCCGCGCGATCCGGATCGGGCGTGTCTGTATCGGGCGTCCGGCTGGAGCGCCCCCGCTTCTCCGGATCGGGCGTCTCCGGATCGGGCGTTTCCGGAGCGGGTGCTTCCGGGTCAGGCGTTCTCGTGGGCGAAATGCCAGTCCGCATTGCGCTCCCGGGCGATCGAGAGGGCGAGGCGCGCACGCTCGAAAAACGAGTCGAGCGTATCGCTCGAGCCGGGCTCGCGCGTCACGAGGCCGATCTTGACCGAGACTCGCGGATTCGCCCCTGCCGAACAGAGATAACGCCGCCGACAGATCTGTTCCGCTCGTTCGACCGATGCAAAGCGGTCCCCGCCATCCAGCCAGAGCGTGTAGCTCTCCCGGTCGACCTGTCCGATGATATCGGTGGGGCGGATCGCACGTTGCAGGAAGGCGATGGCATCGCGGACATGGGTGATCTGGGTGATGGCATCGTCCGCTTCCACCTCGGCATCGTCACGCACATCGAGAAGCCCTGAAAAGCAGACGAGCATCAGTGTCGCCGGTAGCGTCTCACGGTCGAGCCGCGCGAGCCTCCGTTCCACCCGTTCCTTGAAAAGGGACCAGATCGGCAGATGGGTGAGGGGGTCATAGGGGAGGGAACGCAGCAAGACGCGGTAGCGGTGATCCACCTCGATCATGGCGGCGGCCGTCTGCACGAGCGTGACCAGAACGCGACGGGCGGATTCGGCGTCTCTCGCCGGATAGCGGCGCGGAAAATAGACGATGATGCCGATATCGCCCTGATGCCGCACCGGTGTGATGGCGCGTATGCTGAGATTGGTGCTGATCAGGTTGAAGCCGTGCGGATCGGGGTCGCTCCCTTCCGGCAAGGGGGGCCAGGCCTTGAGAAGATGCAGCTGCGAGCGCGGCGCTTCCGGAACGATCAGCGGGCCGGAACTCATGAGCACGCCCCGATCGGGCCGTGCCGTTGCACAGAAAAGCGTGAATGCGTCCTTCAGCCCGTCGGAAACCGAGACGGCCGCCCGGAGGGCCTCGAGCAGGGCAGTCTGCAACCTGATTTCCCGGGAGCGATGCCCGTTCCTGGCGTTTTGACCGATCGGAGCCGATGAGGAGAGGCTGGGAGGAGAACGCATGATCTTCGAGAAAAATGCGTTCATTCTGGTGGTTCCTGAAAGGATATACTGGAGTTTTTCTGCTCTCTGACCGGTCTGGCTGATGTCCGGGACCGGAACGGCGAACAGGATTCACTATAGGACCGCCAATTTAATTACTCCTTAACGGGATGCTTTTCGGATGCTGCCCGGATCCGGGCTGGGGGGCTCCCAGAAGACCTCCCCCGGGATCTCCCCCAAGTTTCGCCTTAAGATTCGTTGACTTCCGGGGAGGTCCTGAGCATGGTCCGCATCACTTGCGTAACCCTCTCCAAGGAAGCCTGACCATGCCTGGTACCGATCTGCGCCCCGTGATCGAATCCCTCTGGGAGCGTCGCGACACGCTGAATGCCCATACCGAGGGCGAGGCGCGGGATGCGATCGAACATGTTCTCTCCGCGCTCGACGAGGGCCGTCTGCGTGTGGCCGAGCCGGGGAAGGAGGGCTGGGTGGTCCATGAATGGCTCAAGAAAGCCGTTCTTCTCTCCTTCCGTATTACCGACAGCCGCGTGGCGGAGCGTGGCTGCGGCGGTGTTCCGGGCTTCGACAAGGTGCCGCTGAAATTCGATGGCTGGGACCAGTTCCGTTTTGCAGAAGCCGGATTTCGGGCAGTGCCCGGTGCGATCGTGCGCCGCTCCGCCTATATCGCGCCCGGCGTCGTGCTGATGCCGAGCTTCGTCAATGTCGGTGCGCGCGTCGATCGCGGCACGATGGTGGATACCTGGGCCACTGTCGGCTCGTGTGCGCAGATCGGGAAGAATGTGCATATCAGCGGCGGCGCCGGGATCGGCGGCGTGCTCGAGCCACTCCAGGCCGCCCCGGTGATCATCGAGGACGATTGTTTCATCGGTGCCCGCTCCGAGGTTGCCGAGGGTGTCATCGTCGAGCGGGGATCTGTGCTCTCGATGGGGGTCTTCATCGGCGCTTCGACCAAGGTCGTCGATCGTGCCACGGGCGAGATCTTCATGGGACGCGTCCCGGCCTATTCCGTGGTCGTGCCGGGCACGCTCCCCGGCCGCACGCCCGATGCGCCGCATCTCGCCTGCGCGGTGATCGTCAAGCGCGTCGATGAGCGCACGCGCTCCAAGACGTCGATCAACGAACTCCTCCGCGACTGAATCGCGACTGAACCGTGTCCATTGACGTCGTCGAACTCGCCCGTTCCCTGATCGCCTGCCGCTCGGTCACGCCCGCAGATGACGGCGCGCTTGCCGTTCTGGACCGGGCGCTGACGGGGCTGGGTTTCGCCACGGAACATCTTTCCTTCGGCCCCGCGGGAGAAGAGACGCCAAATCTCTTCGCCCGTCTCGGCTCGAGCGGCCCTCATCTGTGCTTTGCCGGTCATACCGACGTGGTGCCCCCCGGAGACGGCTGGTCCGCCGATCCTTTCGGAGGCACCATCCGGGACGGTCTCCTCTTCGGTCGCGGCATCGCCGATATGAAGGGGGGAATAGCTGCTTTCGTCTCGGCCGTGTCGTCTCTTCTCGCGCAGAGGCCTCTGAACGGCTCGGTGAGCCTCCTGATCACGGGCGATGAGGAAGGACCCGCGCGGCACGGCACGAAAGACGTCCTGCCGTGGATGGTGGAGCACGGGCATCGCCCGGATTTCTGCCTCGTGGGCGAACCCACGAACCCCATGCATCTCGGCGAGACGATCAAGATCGGCCGACGCGGCAGCCTCAATGCCTGCATCACCATCGAGGGGACGCAAGGCCACGTTGCCTATCCTCATCTTGCCGATAATCCCGTGCACCGGCTCATCGCCATTCTCGGGGAGCTGACGGGCAGGGAGCTGGACCGGGGCAACGCCCATTTCTCGGCTTCGTCTCTCCAGGTCGTGAGCATCGATGTCGGCAATCCCGCCACCAATGTGATCCCGCAGAAGGCGAGCGCAGTCCTCAACATACGCTTCAATACCGAGCATCGGGGCGAGACCCTGCTTCGCTGGATCGAGGCCTGCGTCGAGCGTCATGCGCCGGGCAGGGGGCGTATCGAGTCCCAGATCAGCGGAGAAGCGTTTCTTACCGAACCGGCCGCTCCGGTGCGGGCGCTTCAGGACGTGATCGCGAGGCATACGGGCAATGCGGCCCTTCTCGACACCGGAGGGGGCACGTCGGATGCCCGCTTCATTACCTCCGTCTGCCCCGTTGCCGAATTCGGCCTTGTCGGCGCAACCATGCACAAGGCCGATGAATGCGTCCCCGTTGCCGATCTCGAAACGCTCGTTGGCATCTATCGTGATTTTCTGGAGGCTTTCGGCCTGTGACATCCCGTACTCCCACGCCTGACGAGACGCCCGCCGGTGCCGCAGCCCGTATCCTTCGTGGCGTCCTGCTTCTCGGGCGGGGCGACCCGCGTGGCATCGCCTCCTTCGGCTCCGGGCCGGAAGCGCTGTTATCCGCTCTCGCCCCGAGTGTGGCGCTGTGTCTCGTTACGATCCTGTCCCAGGCATTGAGGGGCTATGATGCCATCGGGGTCGTCAAGATCTTCCTGCTGATCGTGACCCTGCTGAGCCGCCTCGTCGTCTCGCAGTTCATGGCGGTGATCTGGAAGCGTGACGATCGCTGGATCCGCTACGCCACGGCGTCGCTCTGGTGCAACTGGCTTCCGATCGTGATCATGCTGTTTGCCGTCAGCCTCGTGCAGCTTCTCTCACCGGGGGCGGCATCCGGAGGCTCTGCCGTCGGCGGTGTCGTGCTCGGTGTCGAGCTTTATGAGCTGTGGCTGAGCTGGTTCGTCGCCCGGGCCGGTCTCGAAATCGGTGGCGGCAAGGCGGCGCTGCTCATCGTTGCCGTGAATGTCTCCCTGATGCTGCTGTACGGTTTGGCGGCCCTGCTGCCGCCGCATTACAACGTGATCAGCGAGTTGCTGGCCCCCATGGGAAAACCCCACTGAGGCCACGCCCCCGGCAGGGCTTCGAAGCGGACCCGGAATTGGCCCCGGAATTGGCTTCGACCCGTAGCCCGAACCCGTAGCCCGAACCCGCAGCCCGGACCCGTAGCCCGGTTCGCGGTCCGGGAGAGAACGCGGACGCGCCAAGCCCCTCCCGGCCTTTCCGGCACATGCCTGCGCGGCGCGCCCGATGAGAGGGAGCGGGAGGCCGGATCTCTGGAAGAACGCGTCTTCAGGAGAACGGGTCTTCGGGATAGCCGACCCCGACGAGACACAGCCCCTCGGGCGGTGCGGTCGGGCCTGCCTTGCGACGGTCCCGTGCCTCGAGTACCGATTTCATGCGCTCGACGGGCCAGCGACCGCAACCGACCATCTGTAGCGATCCCGCGAGGTTCCGCACCTGATGATGCAGGAAGGAACGCGCCGTGGCATCGATATGGATATAGACCCCGCTTCTCGACACATCGAGCCGGTCGAGCGTGCGTACAGGGCCGCTGGCCTGACAGGATGAAGCGCGGAAGGATGAGAAGTCGTGACGACCGATCAGGAAGCGGGCTGCGGCATGCATGGCTTCGGCATCCAGCTCGTGCCTGACATGCCAGACGTGATCGAGATCGAGGACGGGGCGCGTCGGGCGGTTGAGGATCGTATAGCGATAGCTGCGCGACACCGCAGAGAAACGGGCATGCCAGCCCGGTCGGGCCGCGGCCGCGTCCAGCACGGCGATCCGGTGCGGCTTGAGGTGGAAACTCAGACCGTCGCGGATCTGACGCGCATCGCGGGCGGCCGTTTCGGGAAGATCGAGCTGAACGACCATGGCCGCGGCATGGACACCGGCATCGGTCCGTCCTGCCGTGGCGGTCATGACCGGCGCATCCGCCACGAGACGCGAAGCCGCATCCTCGAGCCTCTCCTGCACGGAGACGCCGTTGTTCTGGCGCTGCCATCCCACCGTGCCCGTCCCGTCATATTCGATACGCAGAGCCCAGCGTGTGTAGCCCGGGGCAGGGCCGTCATTCGCCAAGGCGCGTCCCTTTCGCAAGCGGCGTGCCGCGCAGAAAGGCCTCGGCAGGCATCATCGCCTTGCCCGGGCGCTGGAGCCGGGTGATGCGCAGGGCGTTGCTCTCGCCCTCGGTGTTTCTGCCGCAGAGAATTGTGAGTTTGGAATCCAGCGTCGTGCCGGGCGTCATGGCCGCATCATCTGCCAGAGCGTGATCGATCGCGACCGGTTCGGCCGCCCCGATTTTCAGCACGACCCCGTCGAGCGTGGTGAACGCGCCGGGCCAGGGGGTAAGCCCCCTGATCTGTCGATCGATCGCGGCAGCGGTGTCGCGCCAGTCGATCCGGCCGCTCTCGCGTGTCAGACGCTCTGCATAGGTCACGCCGTGTTCGGGCTGAGGCGTCGGTGCGAAGGGACGCTGGAGCGTCTCGAGCAGCAACTCGGCACCCAGCAGCGAAAGCCTGTCATGCAGGCCGGATGCGGTCTCCCGGGGCGAGAGGTCGATGGCGGCTTCGGCCAGGACGTCTCCCGTATCGAGGCCGGCATCCATCTGCATGATGGAAACGCCGCTTCTCCCGTCACCTGCGAGAATGGCGGACTGGATCGGAGATGCGCCGCGCCAGCGTGGAAGAAGGCTCGCATGGACGTTGAGGCAGCCCAGACGCGGTGCGTCGAGCATCGTCTGCGGCAGGATGAGACCATAGGCGACCACGATCGCGAGATCCGCATCGAGGGCCCGGAAGAACGCGTGCTCTGCGACGTCGTGGCGCAGGCGGGTCGGACAGCGTACCGGAATGCCCGCGGCCTCGGCGGCGCGATGCACGGGAGAGGGACGCAATGCCTTGCCCCGTCCCGCCGGGCGGGGCGGCTGGGTATAGACCTGAACGATTTCGTGCTGCTGCGCACGCAGGGCTTCGAGGACGGGCACCGCGAAATCGGGCGTTCCCATGAAGACGAGGCGCATCGGCTCAGCGTCCTTTCTGTTCCTTGGCCAGCCGGCGCATGATCATGTTGCGCTTGAGCTTCGAGAGATGGTCCACGAACAGGATCCCGTCGAGATGATCGATCTCATGCTGCAGGCAGGTCGCGAGCAGATCGTCGGCATCCATCTCCTCGATGACGCCATCCAGGGTCCGGTAGCGCATACGCACGCCGACGGGTCGCACCACTTCGGCATACTGGTTGGGCAGGGACAGGCAACCTTCCTCCCGTGCGGCAAGCTGCTCCGTCTCCTCGATGATTTCGGGGTTGATCAGCACCAGCGGGTTCCGCTCGCCCTCATCGGCGACATCGACGAGGGCGAAGCGCAGGCCGAGGCCGATCTGGGGGGCGGCGAGACCGATCCCGGGCGCCTTGTACATGGCCGAGAACATTCCGGGCAGGGTCGCACGGACGAGCGCCATGTCCTCCGGGGTCACTTCGCGCGCAACGGCACGCAGCACGGGCTGGGGCGCGACGAGAATGGGGGTCGGGGCGACGGACTCGATGTCCGCGAGAAAAGGGAGCGCAGTCATGATGCCGGGATGTAGTCGGTCATGCGCCGGAAAACCAGTTCGTATTGACGGTTTTCGATGCAACGACCGGGATTCCCGAAGGGCGCTTCGCTTGCGTTCATGCCCAAACATGCTCATATCGGGCGCGGGTACCCGATGCCTCTTCGAGGGTCGATCCTATCCTATCGTCTCGCTCCTGGAGGAGGCTGCATGTCAGGCCGACTGTTCACGTCACCCATGTTTCTCGGTTTCGATCACCTCGAGCAGATGCTCGAGCGCGCGTCGAAAACCGCTTCGGACGGCTATCCTCCCTATAATATCGAGCAGCTCAACCAGACGACACTGCGGATCACGCTCGCTGTCGCCGGTTTCGTCATGGACGATCTCCAGATCACGCAGGAGGACAACCAGCTCGTCATTCGCGGCCGTCAGACGGATGACAGCCAGGGGCGTGTCTTCCTCCATCGCGGGATTGCCGCGCGACAGTTCCAGAAAGCCTTCGTTCTGGCAGAAAATATCGAGATCGGCGAAGCGTGGCTTGACAACGGGCTGTTGCATATCGATCTCTTCCGTCCCCAGCCGGAAGTCCGCGTCAAGCGCATCGAGATAAGCGCAGGACGCCGGGACCGATCCATGGCCCGCACCACCCATATCGAGGTTCCAAAGCCGCGCCGCACGCGCGCCATCCGCGATCTCGACGACGAATGAACCCGGAACGACCCGCGCCCCGATATGGGGGCGAAAAGGGGCGATCCGGCACCGACCTCACAGGATAGATCCAGATATGACCAAATCAGTTCGTGACGAGGAGACCGGATCGGCGCCCGCGCCGGTTTCGGATCTGCGCCGTATGACACATCAGGACCTCAAGGATTTCGGCATGAGCAAGCTGGCTTATGTCAAACCCGTGACCTATGAGGGCGAGGCCGCGTTTGCCATCCACGCAGCGGATGGAACGCCCATGGCGCTCGCCGAAGACCAGTCCAGCGCTTTCGAGGCCATCATCGATCACGAGATGGTCCCGGCCTGGGTCCACTGAGCCGATCCGGCTCCTCCGGGATGCGTATGCCTGAATGCTCAGGCCCGGATGATCGACAAGGGAGACTGACGTGACGTCTAAGAATGCCGATATCGTGCGCTATGGTGAGGAACATCGTCTGAGCGGCGCTGTGCGACATGGCAATACGCTCTATCTCGCGGGGCAGGTTGCAGACGATGCGTCTCTCGATACCGAGGGCCAGACGGCGGATATCCTCCGTCAGATCGATGCGATCCTGGCCGAGGCCGGTACCGACAAGACCCGTCTGCTCTCCGTTCAGGTATTCCTGACCGATATCACCGAGGTCGATTCGATGAACCGGGCCTGGGATGCCTGGCTCGATCACGATCACAAACCGGCGCGCGCGACCGTCGAGGCACGTCTCGTTGATCCCGACTGGGCTGTGGAAATCACGGCAATCGCAGCGCTCTGACGGGCGGGAACCGGAAGGCGCGCGATCGCGCCCCCGTATCCCCCGGGGCGCCGTGTCCGTCACAGGACCGGGGGTCTCAACCGGCAAGGCCTTTCCTGTCCCTGCGTCTGCGTGCCGATCCCGGAATGCCGAGCGCCTCGCGATATTTCGCCACGGTGCGTCTCTGTATGGCGATGCCCGATGCCTGGAGGGTTCGGGTAACGTCCTCGTCGGAGAGGATATTTTCCGGTGTCTCGTTCAGGATGAGCCGTCTTATGCGCGCCTGAATGGCCGCGGCGCCCAGTCGGGTCTCGTTCGTCCCGTCTTCTGCGGATCTGCGGGACTCACCGGGCGATGCGCCCGGATCGTGCGCATCATTTGAATCCCGGTCAGGAACAGCGACTGCCGGGGCATGACCTTGGCCAGGCGCAGAGGAAAAGAACCGGCGGAGCGGCAGGACGCCACGCGGTGTTCCGATGAAACGCGTCGCGGTCAGGCGGCTTACCGTACTCTCGTGCAATCCCGTCCGTTCGGCGACATCCCTCAGCGTCAGGCGGCGCAGTTCCGACTCGCCATCTTGCAGGAAGCGGGCCTGATGTCTGACGATCGCGCCGCCGACCAGAAGAATGCTGCGCGCCCGCTGTTCGACGGCATGCAGTGTCGCTTCGGCTTCTTCCTTCTTCTCCCGTGCATAGCCCCGATCCACGTCGTTGCCCTGCAGGAGACGGGCGTAGAGGGCCCCGTCGATCTCGAGGCGTGGCCAGCTTCGCGGGTCGAGCCTGACGACCAGACGCCCGTCACGGGGAAAGACATGCAGGTCCGGCAAAATCGTCTGGGGTTCCGGGGTGAAGGCCGCTCCGGGCCGGGGGGTGCATCTGCGCAGCTCCGCGAGAAGATCGGCATAGTCTCCGGCGTCGAGCTGACAGGCCTTGCGAAGGCGAAGATGCTCTCCCTTCGCGAGCCAGTCGAGATGGGCAAGCAGACAGGAAACGGCGGGATCGTAGCGGTTCTTCTCGCGAAACTGCGCGGCGAGGCATTCCTCGAGCGTCAGCGCGAAACACCCGACCGGGTCGAACTGCATCATGATCCGGCGGATGGCGTCCAGTCGCTCCCCGCTTGCGCCGCATTCGGCAGCAAGCGCGGCCGGGGGCGAGGAGAGACGCCCGCTTTCATCGAGCGCAGAAAGCAAGGCAAGGGCGATGCGCCTGTCGTCGCTGTCGGAAAAGGCGAGGGCGATCTGCCCGGCCATGACCGCCTCGAGCGAAGGGGCAGACGGAGCGACCCCGGATGCGCGTCCCTCGGCGTCCGGGACCGTGTCCGCGCGTCCGTGAGAGCGCGCATCGGGGCCGGGCAACGCGCCGTCTTCGTATTCCCCGGTCTCCTCGCGGCTTTGTGCGTCGCGCCTTTCGGGCGGGGCAGGGAATGGGGAAGGGAACGGGGCAGGATATGACGAGGGATCGAGCGAAGGTGGCGTGACAATCAGGAGCGGATTCGTCTCCGCCAGGGCGGTGAGCGTCCCGAGAAGTTCCTGATTGGACTGGGCAAGAAGCGAGACGGCCTGCCGGAGGCGGGCCGACATGACAGGACCGGCCCGCTGGCGTGCCTGTAAGCCGAGCCGCGTCAAGAGAGATCAGAGGGAGAAGTTTTCTCCCAGATAGACGCGCCGCACGTCTTCATTGGCCACGATTTCCTCCGGCACGCCCTCCATCAGGACCTGTCCGCTATGCATGATATAGGCGCGGTCGATCACTTCAAGCGTTTCACGAACGTTATGATCCGTGATGAGCACGCCGATTCCGCGATCCTTGAGATGGGAGACGAGATCGCGGATTTCGCTCACGGCTATCGGATCGATGCCCGCGAGAGGTTCGTCCAGCAGGACGTAATTGGGCTGGCTCGCCAGAGCCCGTGCGATTTCGAGCCGGCGCCGCTCGCCGCCCGAAAGGGCGAGGGAGGGAGAGTGGCGCAGATGGGATATTCCGAACTCGGCAAGAAGCCCGTCGAGCATCGTCTGACGCCGCTCGTAATCGGGCTCGACGACTTCGAGCGCGGCGAGAATATTCTGCTCGACATTCAGCCCGCGGAAGATGCTGGCCTCCTGGGGGAGATAACCGATCCCGAGGCGGGCGCGTCTGTACATCGGCAGCTGGGTGATATCGGCCCCATCCAGTGTGATGGTGCCGGTATCGGGCTGCACCAGCCCCACGATCATGTAGAAGCTCGTGGTCTTTCCGGCGCCATTGGGGCCGAGCAGGCCGACCGCCTCACCACGCTGCACCCGCAGGGAGACATCGCGCACAACCTGTCGCTTCTTGTAGCTCTTGCCGATTCCATGCGCGATCAGGCCCGTCGTGACGGCAGGGTCGTCATGGATCTCGTGCAGAACCAGGGTTTCCGCGTCGTTCATCGCTTTACCGCTCCAGGTTTGCTGCTGCCGGCTTCGTTGGGAATCACGAGACCCTCGATCCTCTGGCCCGGCGCCGGATTCATGATCGCGATGCCTGTCTTCATGTTGACGATGGCCGAGGCGCCGTTGTTCTGGTTCTGCCCGCTCGTGACGTGAACATGGCCGATCAGTCGCGCCATCTGCGTATCGAAAACATAGACACCCCGATCGCCCGTCGCGGTCTCGTTCGGCGTGCGGAGCAGGACGTGACCCCAGGCATAGGCGCGATCGAGCTTGGAAGACCGGGCATTTCCGTCATTCGTGTCCGTCTTGCCGGCTCCCGCGGGTGCGGAATCGGGCTTGCTGATGGCGACGAGAACGTCCGCCTTGATGCGCTTGCCGTCATTGGTCGTGACGGTGGCATCGCCCCGGCCGACCGACATATGGGTCTGGGCGTGATATTCCATGACGTCACGCGCGGTCATGACGTCCTGAGGGGTGGTCAGGCGCAGATGTTTGCCCGTCATGACCAGGGTCGACTGGTCGATGTCGTAAAGCGCCTTGTCCCCCCAGGCCTGATCGGTGTCGGTATAGATATGGACATGGCCGATCGCCTCCATGCGGTAGAGCTCCATCGAGCCCCCCATGGAGGAATCCCCGTTCGCCGCGCCGGTCGTATCCGTATCTGTCTTTCCGGACCCGGTCTCGCCCGTGCCGGTCTCGCCCGTGCTGGCGCCGGGAGCGGGGGCCTTCTTGCGCAGAAAGCCGATGAGCTGGTCCGCATCGATCGTCACATTGCCACGAACCGCCCGTGCGCGATCGGCAAAGGTGATGGTCCGTGCGTTCTGGTCGTAGGTCTGGGGACCGGCCGAACTGATATGAACCTGTTCCCCATGCGACATGTCGAGCCCCTGGCCTCTGGCGACGGAGGGGCTGAGACAGAGGGCGGTCGTGCAGAAGGCCAGGGCCGGAACGAAGGAGAGGCGACGCATCAGGGAGCCTTGTGTGCGGGTGAGGGCAGGGCATCCTGCCGGTCGTCATTGCGCACGACGCGCTGCGGCCCTGTGAATTGCAGCAGATTGGCGTGCTGGTCGATAAAATAGCCTTGTGCGTCCAGGATGCCAAACGGTCCCTCGGCATGAACCCAGTCATTCGATGCGATGACGCCGCGATGCAGATCGATATCGGCGGTCAGACCGTTCAGCAGGGTGCCGTCATCGCGATAGAGAACGACGTGCCCCGTCAGGCCGAGGGTCTGCTCATGCTGCATGTACACCCCCTTATCCGCCCGGATCTCGGCCCAGCCGCCACCGGCCATATGGGTATCGGCCACAGGATCGACGAGATCGATCCGGTCGGGGCCATTCTGATGGGCGACGCGTGCCGTGATCATGTAGGGCCGGTTATGGGCGTCGAGACCGCGATAGACCGCCCCTTCGAGATTGCCGCTCTCGACATGCATCCGCGCCATTTCCTGCATGACGGCGCGGTTGGCGCTCAGCCAGCGGGCGATTTCGGGCCATACGGCGATCGACCCGAGAAGCAGGGCCGCCAGAGCTGGAAGCGCCCATTTGGCGGTGTCCAGCATCTTGCGTCGCGAGGCGAGATCGGCGGAACTCGGGATATCGCGCTGACGCGATTCTCCCTGTTCGCGCATGGCTTCGCGCAGGGCTGCGAGTTTTTCCGCATCCCGGGCGAAATCCTCGCGTCTGGGACGCTGCGGTTTTCCGTCATGTGCCGTATCGGGACGCGCCGCATCGGCGGGCGTGGAGTCCGGCCGCGCGGATTCGGGGGGCGACTCTCCGGAAGCGGTACTCATGCGATTCCCGTGCGGAGAAGGTCGTGAAGATGGATGATTCCTGCGGGACGACCTTCGTCATCGAGCACGAACAGGCTGTTGATGGCCTTGCGCCGCGCCGTCATGAGGTGGATGACCTCCTGCGCGAGCATGTCGCCGCGCGTGGTGATCGGCGCATGATTCATGATCTCGCGGGCACATGTGGTGGTGAGGTCGCGATCGAGTGCGGGGCGAAGATCGCCATCGCTGATCAGCCCGATCAGAATGCCTCCCTCGTCGAGAATGCCAATACAGCCGAAAGCCTTCCGCGTCATTTCGATGATCACGCTGGAAAGCGTCATGTCCGGCGTGCCGAGCGGCAGCGAGTCGCCGGTATGCATCAGCTTTGCGACCGGACGGAGCAACGCGCCGAGTTTACCCCCGGGATGGAAGGCACCGAAATCATTGGCGGTGAAGCCGCGTCGCTCGAGAAGGGCGATGGCGAGGGCATCGCCAAGGGCGAGCTGCATGATCGTGCTGGTGGTCGGCGCGAGGCCCATCGGACAGGCTTCGGGTGCGCGCGGCAGCGGAAGCACGATCGTGCTGGCTTTTGCGAGGGTGGAGCCGGTCGAGGCTGTCATCCCGATGACGGGGAGCGCATGACGGGCCGCATGTTCGAGCAGGGCCGCGAGTTCGCTCGTCTCGCCCGATTGCGAGATCAGGAGAATCACGTCGTTCGTGTCGATCATCCCGAGATCGCCATGGGCGGCCTCTGCGGGATGGACGAAAAAGGCGGGAGTCCCGGTTGAGGCCAGTGTCGCCTGGATCTTCCTGCCGATATGCCCCGATTTGCCTATGCCGCTCACGACGACATGGCCGCGCCCGCATGCGATACATGCGACGGCTTCGGCGAATGCGGCGCCGAGTGCCTCGGAAGGGGCCAGTGCGCCCTGCAGGGCGCTCAGTCCCGCAATTTCGGCCGCAAGTGTCGATTGGGCGCTCGTGAGCGTCGGGAGCGAGGCCAGATCTGCAGGACTGCCTGGTTCGAAACCGGAGAGGGGAAACTCGGTCATGTGTTTTCTTCCCCCTTTGCCGGCCTCAGGTCAATTGCACAGGCGCAGCACCGGGGTGTTTCTCTGTGTGCGCGTGTCAGGCGCGATGCGAGAAGATGTCGGGATCCTCGTAACCGAGGATGTCGAGACGCCCGCGCGCCGGGAGAAAATCGAAACAGGCCTGCGCCAGATCCCGACGGTTTTCCCGGACGAGAAGGGCTTCGAGCTTCTCCCACAGGGCATGGAGATGCAGCACGTCGGAAGCCGCATAGGCGAGCTGCTCGGGGGTCAGGGTCTCTGCGCCCCAGTCGGAGGTCTGCTGCTGCTTGGCAAGATCGACGCCCAGAAGCTCGCGGCAGAGATGGGCAAGGCCATGGCGGTCCGTGAACGTCCGGACGAGGCGGGCAGCGATCTTGGTGCAGATGACCGGCGCCACGGTGATATCGAGGGCATGCTGGAGCAATGCCACGTCGAACCGGGCGAAATGCATCAGCTTCGTGACAGAGTCGTCCTGAAGAAGCGCCTTGAGATTGGGGCAGTCGTCATAACGTCCGCCCAGCGATCTGGGGCGGATCTGGACGAGATGCGCCTCTCCGTCTCCGGCCGAGAGCTGGACCAGACACAGACGATCGCGATGGGGGTTGAGGCCCATGGCTTCGGTATCGACCGCGACGACCGGGCCGATATCGAAACCGTCGGGAAGATCGCCATCATGGAGATGGATTGCGGCGCTCGGAGAAGCCATGTCTGGGAAACCCTGGGGCTAGAAAAAACGGAAGCCGACGATTTCTCGCCGGCTTTTCCGTTTTTCGTATGGTGCCCAGAAGAAGACTCGAACTTCCACGTCCTTGCGGACACAGGTACCTGAAACCTGCGCGTCTACCAATTCCGCCATCTGGGCTCAGAGGCTGTCCGGGAAACCTTTTTTCGAGGCATCCCGTTCGGTGAGGTGGCGTTTACCCATGTGGCGGGGTGTCGTCAACACCCGGAGGGGGTCGAAGAAGGAATTTTTTTCATGAGCGCAGAGCGGGTCACGGTTTTCGGCGGAAGCGGGTTCATCGGGCGGCATATCGTAAGCAGGCTCGCCGCCCTGGGCTATGAGGTCCGTGTCGCAACGCGGTCTCCGGGCCCGATGCCGGATCTCGAACCGGGAGACGCGAAACGACCGGCCGGGACAGAAAAGACCGGGAAAGGAGGCTCCGTCCTGCCGGTCTATGCCTCCGTTACCGATCCCGCATCGGTTCGGGCTGCGCTCCGCGACTGCGATATGGCGGTCAATCTGGTGTCGATCCTGACCGAGCCTGAAGAAGGGGCTTTCGAAGCGGTCAATGCCAGAGCCCCCGGCGATGTCGCCCGGATCGCACGGGAGAGCGGTGTCCGGAAACTGGTGCATGTGTCCGCGATCGGCGCCTCTGCGGACGCGCCATCCGGTTACGGACGCAGCAAGGCGCAAGGCGAGCAGAACGTGCGCGCGCATTTCCCCGATGCCCGTATCCTGCGCCCGAGCGTTGTGTTCGGCCCCGGCGACAGTTTCCTGACCATGTTCGGGCTGATGGCGAAGGTCCTGCCGGTTCTGCCTGTCTACTCCGCCGATACGCGTCTTCAGCCGGTCTATGTCGAGGATGTCGCCGGGGCCGCGATCGCCTGTCTCCTGCAGGAGGATCTCCCGGAAGAGACGGTTTTCGAGCTTGGGGGTCCGGATCGTCTTACCATGGAAGAGATCATGGCGTTCACGGCCCGTGGCGTCGGGCGCACGCCGCGTCTCATCCGTGTTCCGGACCGGCTCGCCCAGCTCCAGGCAGGGCTGTTCGAGCGCCTCCCGGGCAAATTGCTGACGCGCGACCAGCTCGCCATGCTCTCTCGGGACAACGTGGTCTCACCGGATGCGGCAGGGCTCGATACGCTCGGAATCCGGGCGCAGAGTCTGCAGGATCGTGCACCGGATTATCTGTCCAAACTCAGCCTGTTGAGAGCGTTTCGCAAATGAATGGTCCGATGCGGACCTTTTGTCTGGCGGATATCGGAACTTTCCCGTGAAAAAGAGATCTGCGAGCCCGTAAAGGTCAGTGATACTGACTTATACAGTTTGCGGCCTTGCCTTACCTGATCGTCATCATTTCCGGGCAGCGTCTGAAGCGCGTGCTCGCCCATGGGGAGTAATGTGACGTGGCCGAACGGATGCTGCAATTTGTCTCCTTGCCGCAGGAGATGCCCGAGAAACGTCCTGCGGCCGAACGCCGGGAGGATTTCGGCGAGATCTACCGTGCCTTTGCCGTAGATCATGCCGAGCGTCAGGCAAGCCGCTGCTCTCAATGCGGCGTCCCTTTCTGCTCCATACATTGCCCGCTCGGAAACAATATTCCCGACTGGTTGAAGCTCACGGCGGAAGACCGTCTCGAAGAGGCCTACAGGCTCTCGGCGGCGACCAACACCTTTCCGGAGATATGCGGCAGGATCTGTCCGCAGGACCGTCTCTGCGAGGGCAATTGCGTGATCGAGAAGGGCTTCGAAAGCGTCACCATCGGTGCGGTGGAGAAGTTCATCACGGAGACGGCTTTCGAGAAGGACTGGGTCAAGCCCCGCATGCCGTCGCGTGAGCGCGCGCAGAGTGTCGGGATCGTGGGAGCCGGCCCGGCGGGTCTGGCTGCGGCCGAATGGCTGCGTGCGCTCGGCTATCAGGTGCATGTCTACGATCGGCACGACCGGATCGGGGGGCTGATGGTCTATGGCATTCCGAGCTTCAAGCTCGAAAAGGATGTTCTGGCCCGCCGTCATGCGCTGCTTGCCGCGCAGGGTATCGTTTTCCATCTTTCCACTCCGATCGGTTCGGCTGCGGGAGAAACCTCCTTCGAGAGCCTGCGCGAGACGCATGATGCGGTTTTCGTCGGAACGGGCGTGTATCGCTCGCGTGAGGTCTCCGTCCCCGGCAGCGGTCTGGGGGGCGTCGTTCAGGCCCTCGCATTCCTGACGGCGTCCAATCGTCGCGGGTATCACGAGACGCCGGGCGAGGACGCCATTCTGCATGCGGGCGACAAGCATGTCGTGGTCATCGGCGGCGGCGATACGGCGATGGATTGCGTGAGAACGTCCATCCGTCAGGGCGCGAGGAAGGTGACCTGTCTCTACCGGCGCGACCGGGCCAACATGCCCGGTTCGATCCAGGAGGTGAAGAACGCCGAGGAAGAAGGCGTGGAATTCGCCTGGCTCGCCGCCCCTGAGGCGTTTCTGGGCGACGGGACGGTCAATGCCGTTCGGGCGCACCGGATGCGCCTGAGCCTCCCCGATGCGTCGGGGCGCCAGTCTGTCGAGGCCGTGCCGGACAGCAGCTTCACCATCGAGGCCGATCTCGTGATCAAGGCGCTCGGATTCGATCCCGAGGATCTTCCCGGGACATGGGATGCGCCGGAGCTTGCCGTTACGCGCTGGGGTACGCTGAAGGTCAGTCCGGGCCGTTTCGAGACCAGCATTCCCGGTGTTTTTGCCGGGGGCGACATCGTGCGCGGCGCGTCCCTCGTCGTCTGGGCCATTCGCGATGGACGCGAGGCCGCGGCCGAGATGCATCAGTTCCTCTCCGCGAAGGAGAGCAAGTCAGCAGAACCGGCCACCCAGATGGCTGTGGCGGAGTAAGGGTCATGACCGAGAACAGCTTCATCGCGTCCTATCAGGACAATGTCCGCGCCCTCGAAGGCCTGTACGACCCCGCCATGGAGCGCGATGCCTGCGGTGTCGGTCTCGTCGCCGCGCTGGACGGAAAGCGGCGCCGTGACGTGGTGCTCGCCGGAATCGCCGCGCTCAAGGCGTTGTGGCATCGCGGTGCCGTCGATGCGGATGGCAAGACGGGCGATGGCGCGGGCATCCACGTGGAAATACCCCAGGATTTCTTCGCCGAGGCGATTCACAGCGCCGGAGACGATCATATCGAGGGGCGTATCGCGGTGGGGATGATCTTCCTGCCGAAAACCGATCTGGCCGCGCAGGAAGCCGGACGGGCGATCATCGAGAGCGAGATTCTCGATTTCGGTTACGGGATCTATGGATGGCGGCAGGTGCCGATCGATACAGCCTGTATCGGCGAGAAGGCCAATGCCACCCGTCCCGAGATCGAACAGATCATGGTACGCAACCGCCTCAACCGTTCCGAGGAGGCATTCGAACGCGATCTCTATGTCATTCGCCGTCGCATCGAAAAGGCTGCGGCGGCAGCGCAGGTCGATCTGTATGTCTGCTCCCTGTCCTGCCGTTCGCTCATCTACAAGGGGATGTTCCTCGCCGAGAATCTGACGGATTTCTATCCCGATCTTCTGGATGAGCGCTTCGTTTCGCGCTTTGCCATCTATCATCAGCGCTATTCCACGAACACCTTCCCCACCTGGAAGCTGGCGCAGCCATTCCGTCGCCTGGCCCATAACGGAGAGATCAACACGCTCTCGGGCAATGTGAACTGGATGCGCAGCCACGAGACGCGGCTCGCCGACGCCAATCTCGATCCCTATATGGACGACCTCAAACCGGTGGTTCAGGCTGCGGGGTCGGATACGGCGATGTTCGACAACGTGTTCGAGCTTCTCACCCATGCAGGACGCGATGCCCCCATGGCCAAGACCCTGATGGTTCCGGCCAGTGCAGGCGGCAATACCGCCATGACCGAGTCGCAGCGCGCCCTGTTCTCCTACTGCAATGCGGTGATGGAGCCCTGGGACGGCCCGGCCGCCATCTGTGCGACGGATGGACGCTGGGTCGTGGCCGGTCTCGACCGCGCCGGTCTGCGTCCCCTGCGCTACACGATCACGCAGGACGACCTTCTGATCGTCGGATCCGAAGCCGGAATGGTCAGGGTGCAGGACGCCAATACCCGGATGAAGGGGCGTCTCGGGCCGGGCGAAACCCTGGGGCTCGATCTGCAGGAAGCGAAGCTCTATGCGCCGCAGGAGCTTCTCGACCTTCTCGCCGGGCGTCAGGATTTCGTTTCCTGGACCAGGCGCATCCGGAACATCAGCGCGATCGTCCGCGATGACGTTGCCGAGCCGATCCTGTTCGAGACCGAGCAGCTCCGTCGGCGCCAGCTCGCCATGAGTCTCACCCATGAGGAGATGGAGACCATTCTCCATCCCATGGTCGAGACCGCGGCCGAGGCGATCGGCTCGATGGGCGACGATACGCCGCTCCAGGTTCTTTCGAGCACCTATCGCGGTCTGGCCCATTATTTCCGGCAGGGTTTCAGCCAGGTCACGAATCCGCCGATCGACTCCCTGCGCGAGATGAACGTGATGAGTCTCGTCACGCGCCTCGGCAATCTGGGCAATGTGCTCGATCAGACGCCGGATCAGTGCGATCTGCTGCAACTGCCGAGCCCGGTTCTGACCACGGGCGAGTTCGACGCCCTGCGGCGGTTCTGCGGCAAGGACGGGGCGACGGTGGATTGTACGTTCCGCGCTGCCGATGGCGAGGCGGGGCTGCGCGATGCGATCGCGCGTATCCGGCGCGAGGCGGAGGATCACGTACGGGGTGGCTGCACCCATCTCTTCCTCTCCGACGAGGCGCAAAACGACGCGCATGTCGCCATCCCGATGATTCTCGCGACCGCTGCGGTCCACATCCATCTCGTCCGCCAGTCGCTGCGGACCTTCACTTCGCTCAACGTGCGTTCGGCCGATGTCATGGACGTGCACGGCATGGCGGTGACGGTCGGGGTGGGCGCAACGACGGTCAACCCCTATCTGGCCCAGGAATGCATTGCCGATCGTCTTCGTCGCGGTCTGTTCGGCGATCTCTCCCTGCGTGAGGCGGTACAGCGTTATCGAAAGGCCCTCGACAAGGGGCTGCTCAAGATCATGTCGAAATCGGGGATCTCGATCGTTTCCGCCTATCGCGGTGGTTACAATTTCGAGGCGATCGGGCTGTCGCGCGCGCTGGTTGCCGAGTTCTTCCCGGGCATGCCCTCGCGGATCTCGGGGATCGGCCTTCCGGGTCTGGCCCGCAACGTGCTCAAGGCGCATGAAGTCGCCTATGCAGGTGGCGTCGATGCGCTTCCGATCGGCGGGCTCTACAAGCTGCGCCGCAAGGGAGAGGTCCATGCCTTCAGCGGGCAACTGATCCACATGCTCCAGACGGCCGTCTCGACCGACAGTTTCTCGCTGTTCAAGCGTTATGCGGATGCGGTGCGCCGCCAGCCGCCCACCGCTCTGCGCGATCTGCTCGATTTCCGGCGGGTGAGGGAGTCCATCCCCGTCGAGGATGTCGAGAGCATCACCGCAATCCGCCGTCGTCTCGTGGCGCCGGGGATTTCCCTCGGCGCCCTCAGCCCCGAGGCGCACGAGACCCTTGCGATCGCCATGAACCGGATCGGCGCGAAATCCGATTCCGGCGAGGGCGGAGAGGATTCAGCGCGGTTCACCCCGCGCGAGAACGGCGATAATGCGAGCTCGAAGATCAAGCAGGTGGCGTCGGGGCGTTTCGGCGTCACGGCCGAATATCTGAACAATTGCAGCGAGATCGAGATCAAGGTCGCCCAGGGGGCGAAGCCCGGCGAGGGCGGCCAGCTTCCCGGATTCAAGGTCACGGAGCTGATCGGCAAGCTGCGCCATGCCACACCGGGCGTGACGCTGATCTCGCCGCCGCCGCATCACGATATCTATTCGATCGAGGATCTGGCGCAGCTCATCTACGATCTGAAGCAGATCAATCCGGATGCGACCGTGACCGTAAAGCTGGTGGCACGGACGGGAATCGGAACCATCGCCGCCGGTGTCGCCAAGGCGAAGGCCGATGCGATCATGATCTCCGGTCATAGCGGCGGAACGGGAGCGAGCCCGCAATCCTCCATCAAATATGCCGGGCTTCCGTGGGAGATGGGTCTGACCGAAGCCAATCAGGTCCTGACCCTCAACCGGCTGCGTCATCGCGTGACCCTGCGAACCGATGGCGGCCTCAAGACCGGTCGCGACGTGGTCATGGCGGCCATGCTGGGGGCCGAGGAATTCGGGATCGGCACGGCCGCGCTCGTGGCCATGGGGTGCATCATGGTGCGGCAGTGCCACTCCAATACCTGCCCGGTCGGTGTCTGCGTGCAGGACGAGGCCCTGCGTGCCAAGTTCGAGGGATCGCCCGAGAAGGTGATCAACCTGTTCTCCTTCATCGCGGAGGATGTGCGCAACATTCTCGCCGATCTCGGTTTCCGCTCGATGGAAGAGATCATCGGCCGTACCGATCTGCTCCGTCAGGTCTCGCGCGGCGCGGATTATCTCGACGATCTCGATCTCAACTCCCTTCTCGTCCAGGCCGATCCCGGGCCGGATGCGCGGTTCTGCACGCGCGACGGCAGAAACGAGGTGCCCGAGACGCTCGACGCCCAGGTCATCGCCGATGCGAGCCCGCTTTTCGATCATCGCGAGAAGCTCCATCTGCATTACACGGTGCAGAACACCCATCGCGCGATCGGGACACGCGTCTCCTCGCTGATCACCCGCCGCTTCGGGATGAAGACCCTTCCCGAGGGGCATCTCACTCTGCGTCTGCGCGGGTCGGCGGGGCAGTCGCTCGGCGCTTTCGCCGTGCAGGGGCTCAAGCTCGATGTGGTTGGCGATGCCAATGATTATGTCGGCAAGGGATTGTCGGGCGGCACGATCGTCGTCCGTCCGTCGCCGACGGCGCCATGGCGCTCCGAAGAAAACGCGATCATCGGAAACACCGTGCTTTACGGCGCGACGGCGGGGGCGCTCTTCGCTGCGGGTCAGGCGGGTGAACGCTTCGCCGTCCGGAACTCCGGCGCGACCGCTGTCGTCGAGGGCTGCGGGTCCAACGGGTGCGAGTACATGACCGGCGGTACCGTCGTCATCCTCGGCCAGATCGGCGATAATTTCGGTGCCGGTTTCACGGGCGGGATGGCCTTCGTGCTTGACAAGGATGAGCGTTTCGAAAGCCGGGTTAATCCGGACACCGTTCTCTGGAGCCGGATCGAGGCCGGAAGCCGGTGGGAGACGGAACTGCGCGATCTGGTGCAGCGTCACGCGGACGAGACCGGGAGCGCCTATGCAAGCGGGCTTCTCCATCGCTGGGATCGCGTTCTCCCGCGTTTCTGGCAGGTCGTCCCGCGGGACTATGCGCGGATCATCGGGTTTGCCGTACCCCGGACGGCCGAGGCGCTTTCGGCCTGATCTCACGCCGCTCCGCTCCCCCTTCCCGGATGCCGGGAAGGGGGGGCGAACGGTTATATGAGGTTTTCTTTTCGGTATTATTCATCCGGCGCTTTTGCCCCTAGGCTCTTCCGGGGGAGGCAGGATCTCCCTCCTTCCTGAGAGAGTATCCATGATTCGTATTGCCATGATCGGCATCGGCCAGATCGCCAGACAGCAGCATCTGCCGACCATAGCGGCCCACAAGGCGTTCACGCTCGTGGCCGGGGTGTCCCCGGTCCCGGTGGTGCTCGAGGTTCCGGTCTTCCCGACCGTTGCGGCCTTGCGCGAGAGCGGTATCGGGGTCGATGCCGTCGCGATCTGCACACCGCCGGACATACGTTACGCTCTCGCCTGCGAAGCGCTGGATGCGGGCTGGCATGTCCTGCTCGAAAAGCCCCCCGCCACGACGCGGAGCCAGGGGGTGGCCCTTCTCGAGCGAGCGGAGGCGCATGATATCACCCTGTTTTCGGCCTGGCATTCCGTTCATGCGCCAGCAGTCGCATGGCTGAAGGACCACCTGCCCGGATTATCGGTGCGCGATATCGCCATCGTCTGGAAGGAAAACGCGGAAAAATGGCATCCGGGCGCGGAGTGGCTCTGGGCGCCGGGTGCGCCCGGCGTGTTCGATGCCGGGATCAATGCGCTGTCGATCCTGTGCGCCCTGACCCCCGAGGGCGTCGTTTTCCGCAAGGCGGAGCTGGGTTTCTGCCCCGGACGGGGAGCCCCCGCCCGGGCGCGTCTCGCACTCGAGACGAGCGATCGCGCGCTCGGGATCATCGGAGAGTTCGACTGGCTCCACCCTGCCGAAAGCGAAATCTGGGAGATCGTCTGGTCGCTTCACGACGGAACGACGCTGGCGCTTTCGGAGGGCGGAGGGCATCTGTTGCGCAACGGCAAACCCGTACCCATCGGGGATCGACCCGAATATGCCGGAGTGTACGATCGTTTTGCGGCGCTCGTCGCACAGCGCCTCTCCGATCTCGATCTTCGCGCGCTCGATCTCGTTACCGAGGCCCTGGCCTATGGGCGGCGCTACGCAATCGATTGAAAGCCGGGCGGATATCGGCGTTGCGCCCGATCCCGTTTTCGAGATGCGTTGCCGGAAAACAAGGACAGTCGCCGGATCAGGGGCCGTAACGCTGTGGCGTCGCTCCGGCCTCGATATGCGGCAAGGCGCCGTGACGTGCGATGAATGCCTGCTGCTCGAGACGCTCGCAATAATCGAGATAGCGGATCATCGCCCGCTCGGCGCGCGGCGTCGCTCCATGCACCCGCTTGTAGTGACGCCACAGGATCAGGGCGTTGACCGACCAGGCATCGTAGACATGCTCGGCGAGTCTGCGTCTGATCGATGCTGGCAGCGCGTCGAAAGCCGCCCAGGGATCGCCTGCATAGCGCCTCCAGATCGCATTGCGGCACGTTCCATCATTGACGGAACGATCGCCGGAGATGAGGGCGCGGCTTGCCCCGGCTGGGGATCGCCCCTGCGCGGTGGCTTCGGTCGGGCATGCGGAAAGCGGAGACATTATTGTATGTTATAACATAACTTACGCTGCGTCCATCGCTCGTCTATCGCATGTCCGCACAAAGCGTTAACCTCGCCGAAGCGGTGAGAAGAGAGGTGCGCGATGAGCGAGAGGGAACAGACAGCGTCATTCGATCGGGTCGGGAGCGGGTTCGAACCTTTCGATACCGCGGATGCAGCGCTCGATCGTATCGAGGCCCTGTACGAGTCGGGGGCAAGACATCTCCGCGAGGCTTTTGCCGAACGGCGACCCGCCGAGGCTTTCTATCCCTATCTGGCGTTTTCGCTCAGGCCGGGCGATATCCCCGATGACGTCAAGCCGCGTTTCGGGGTCGTTCTCGAGCCGGGGTTCTACGGCACGACCCTGACGCGCCCGGAGCTTTTTCGCAGCTACTGGCAGGCCCAGATCGAAAACCTTCTGCAATGCTACCGTCAGCCCGTTCATGTGGGGCTGTCCCGTCGTCCCATGCCCCTGCCATACGTGATGGAGGAGGCCGTCACCGGACTGACGGAGAGCGATCTCAAGCTGCTTCGCAACAATTATGCGCTTCCGGACCTGCATGCGACCGACGACACGATCGCGAATTGCGAGATCATTCCCGATCAGGGGGCTCCACGCGCGCTTGCCCTGTTTACGGCAGAACGAACCGATTATTCGCTCGCCCGCCTGCATCATTATACCGGAACGGCGCCGCGCCATTTCCAGCGCTTCATCCTGCTGACGAATTATCAGCGTTATGTCGACGGCTTCCGCGACTTTGCCCGAAGCTGCATCGACGGGGAGGCATCCGATCCCGAGCATCGTGCATACGATGCCTTCATCGAGCCGGGAGACGCCGTGTACACCCGCGACGGCCAGCACGGTCAGCCGCTCGAGACCCTGCCCCAGATGCCGGCCTATCACCTGCGTCGTCCCGATGGCGATGGCATCACGCTGATCAATATCGGCGTCGGCCCGTCCAATGCGAAGACCATCACCGATCATCTGGCGGTGCTGCGTCCGCATTGCTGGCTGATGGTGGGTCACTGCGCCGGGCTGCGGCGCACGCAGCTTCTGGGCGATTACGTGCTGGCGCACGGCTATGTGCGCGACGATCACGTGCTCGATGACGATCTGCCGACCTGGGTTCCCGTCCCGCCGATCGCCGAGGTTCAGGTCGCGCTCCAGGAAGCCATGCAGGCGGTGACCGGTCTCGAGGAGCGGGACATAAAGACCCGGTTGCGCACCGGCACCGTTCTTACGACGGATAACCGGAACTGGGAGCTGCGCCTGCGTTCCCTTTTCACCCAGATCAACATGAGCCGCTCGATCGCGGTGGACATGGAATCGGCCACCATCGCAGCCAATGGGTTCCGTTTCCGCGTGCCGTACGGAACCTTGCTCTGCGTATCCGACAAGCCGCTCCATGGCGAACTGAAGCTCAGAGGCATGGCAAACGCCTTCTACAGGGAGCGTGTCAGCCAGCATCTCATGGTAGGGATCGAGACGATGAGGCTGCTCAGACTGCGCGGGGTGGACAGTCTGCATTCGCGCAAGCTGCGCGGCTTCGACGAGCCGGCTTTTCGATAGGCGCATGAAAAGCCATCCCGGGGGGCGAGGAAGCCGGATGATACCCAAGAGACCTCCGGTCGAGCCCTTTCGGGACGCAGCCGCGCTTCCAGGAACCGCTCCCCCGACCCATACCGGAAACCCATGACAGGAAGGACGCCCGCATTCATGGCACAGAACGATTTGGCCGCATTGCCGCGCTGGGATCTCTCCGATCTCTATGACGGGCTCGAGGATCCGGCGATCGAACGCGATCTCGCGCAATGCGAGGAAGAGGCCCGCGCCTTTTCAGGACGATGGAAGGGCCGTCTGACTGCCGCCTCCGCGCAGGATCTGGACGCTTCCATCGCCGGTTACGAGCGCATCGACCAGCGCATGGGGCGACTTGCGGCATTCGCGCAGCTCAGCTTTGCCGCCCGGACGAGCGACGCCGCAACCGGGCGCTTTTCCCAGGGTATGACCGAACGTCTGACGGAGATCTCCTCCCATCTCCTCTTTTTCACGCTCGAGCTGAACCGTATCGGCGACGAGGATCTCGCTGCCCGCGTGCAGGATCCGGCCTTGTCCCGCTGGGCACCCTTCCTGCGCGATTTGCGGGTCTGGCGCCCCTATCAGCTCTCCGACGAGGTCGAGCAGGTTCTGGTCGAGAAATCCGTGACGGGGCGCGCCTCGTGGAATCGCCTTTTCGACGAGACGATGGCCTCCCTCACCGTGACGCTCGAAGGGGAGGAGCGCCCTCTGGGCGATGCGCTCGACCAGCTCTCCAGCCCGGATCGGGAGAAGCGTCGTCTCGCGGCGGGTGAGGTCAGCCGTGTTCTCGGGGCCAATCAGCGCCTGCTCGTTCTGATCACCAATACCCTCGCCAAGGACAAGGCCATCGAGGACGGAATGCGGGGTTTCTCCCGCCCCTGTTCGAGCCGCAACCGGGCGAATATGGTGGAAGATGAGGTCGTCGATGCGCTGGTTGCTGCCGTCGATGCCGATTACGCGCGTCTCGCGCATCGCTATTACACGCTCAAGGCCGGATGGCTCGGGCTGGAGACGCTCGAGCACTGGGATCGCAATGCCCCCCTGCCGGGAGACGATGACAGATCGATCCCGTGGGACGAGGCGAAATCCGTGGTTCGCGATGCCTATACGCGCTTCGACCCGCGTCTCGGCGCTCTGGTCGGTGCGTTCATGGATCGCGACTGGATCGATGTCCCTCCCGTGCCGGGCAAGTCTTCCGGGGCCTTCGCCCATCCTGTGACGCCCGACGTTCATCCCTATATTCTGCTGAACTATCACGGTCGCACGCGCGACGTGATGACGCTCGCCCATGAGCTCGGTCACGGTGCGCATCAGATACTGGCTGCAAAGCAGGGCTATCTTCAGTCCTCGACACCACTCACCCTTGCCGAGACCGCATCGGTCTTCGGAGAGATGCTGACCTTTCGCGCGCTTCTGGACTCAGAGACCGATCCCGCCCGCCGTCGCACCATGCTCGCCGGCAAGGTCGAGGATATGCTGAATACCGTGGTGCGCCAGGTGGCCTTCTATCAGTTCGAGACGAAGGTTCATGACGAAAGGCGCCACGGAGAACTCTCTCCGGAGCGACTGGGAGAAATCTGGCGGGACGTGCAGACACGCAGCCTCGGACCAGCATTTTCCTTCACGCCCGATTACGATATCTACTGGTCGTATGTGCCGCATTTCATCCATGCGCCTTTCTACGTTTACGCCTACGCATTCGGGGATTGTCTGGTGAACGCGCTCTATGGCGTCTATGAAAGCGGAACAGCGGGCTTCCAGGATCGTTATATCGCCATGCTCGAAGCCGGAGGAACGAAGCGCCATGCGGAGCTTCTCGAACCCTTCGGGCTGGATGCCACCGATCCGGGGTTCTGGCGCAAGGGGCTGGATGTCATTTCGGGTTTCATTGACGAGCTCGAAGCTCAGGATAAACAGGACAAGACGGCTTAAGCGATGACGACCCCGAAAGATCTCGATCAGACCGGCCTTTTCGGCGAATTCAAACGGATGGCCCGCGCTTCCGGAACGGTGGGCGGCATCGCCACGCGGGTGATCGGCAATCGTCTGGGTTTCAAGTCCAATCAGGCCATTCATGCCAACGATCTGCGTGCCGCTCTGGGCGGGCTGAAAGGGCCCCTCATGAAGGGGGCGCAGATTCTCTCGACCATTCCGGGCGCGCTTCCGGAGGAATATGCGACCCAGCTTGCGGAGCTTCAGGCCAACGCCCCGCCCATGGCATGGAGTTTCGTGCGGCGTCGTATGACGGCCGAGCTCGGCCCGAACTGGGAGCGGCGTTTCCGGTCTTTCTCGCATCAGGCTGTGGCCGCTGCCAGTCTCGGCCAGGTGCACCGCGCGACCACCGCGACGGGCGAGGATGTGGCGTGCAAACTGCAATATCCCGACATGAACGCGGCGGTGGAATCCGATCTCCGCCAGTTCCGTGTCGTGGTCGGGCTGGTCCAGCAATTCCTCCCTGCGATCAAGCAGGACGAGGTGGTGCGCGAGCTCGAGGAGCGCCTGAGAGAGGAGCTCGATTACGAGCGCGAGGCGTCGCATATGCGGCTTTATCGCGCGATGCTCGGCCATATTCCCGAAGTCACGATTCCTCTGCCGGTCGAGGCGCTTTCGACCCGCCGGCTCCTGACCATGGAATGGGTGACAGGAAGGGGGATCCAGAAGATCCTGGACGCCAATCCCTCGCAGGAAGAGCGCAATGCCATTGCGACCGCGCTCTTCAAGGCGTGGTACACGCCGGTCTATCGTTACGGGATCATCCATGGCGATCCGCATATGGGCAATTTCACGATCCGGCCCGACTGGGGGCTGAACCTGCTCGATTTCGGGGCCATCCGCATTTTCCCCGCCCATTTCATCAAGGGCATTATCGATCTCTTCAACGCCCTGCGCGACAATGACGAGGACATGGCCTTCGCGGCCTATGAGGCATGGGGGTTCAAGGGACTCTCGCGCGATACCGCGGCCGTTCTCAACGAATGGGCGCGCTTCATCTACGGCCCTCTCATGGACGACCGGGAGCGTTTCATACAGGAAAGCGACGACCCCAATTTCGGCCGCGACATTGCCGAGCGGGTCTATGAGGGACTCAAGCGCACGGGTGGCGTCAGACCGTCGCGGGAATTCGTTCTCGTCGATCGGTCCGCGATCGGGCTCGGCAGCGTGTTCCTGCGTCTCAGGGCGAAGCTCAACTGGCACCGCCTCTTTCAGGATCTCATCAGGGATTTCGACGAGACCGCTCTGGCAGAACGCCAGAAAGCCGCGCTCGCCGAGGCGCGCGTTCCGCCACCGCTCCAGGGACTTTAGGCGCCAGCGCCCGGGTTCTTTTCCATCGATGTTATGGATGAAGAGCCCGGTTCCATCGTGTCGAGAGGGCTGGTCCGCCCGAACGGACCCCACGGTGCAGCCGGAGCGAAACGAAGCAGGAATACTCAGCTGAGGGAACCCTCCGGCATCCAGCCGCAGGGCTTCGTCAAGGGCGCTAGTCTACCGGATTTGTAACGATATCCGGCAGATCTTTCTGACCAGAGATTCGTTCATGATGACCTGCTCCGAGTATATCTCGGTTCAGACAATGAAATTACCTCTCTTCAACCACATCCTGTCACATCGTACTGTGTCGAGAGCAGCTCCGCTGCCTACAGATTCGGTCTGAACGGTTCGATGCTATCGGCATGTGCAGTTCGGAATACTGGATCTCCGGACAATCCCCCATATGCGACGACTGATAAGCCTCATCTCGCAGGAGGATATCATATTGTCACCTTCCGATATGACGACAATCACCTATTGTCCATCTATCAGGGGGAAAATGGCTGGGGTCTATAGTAGAAATAATTTAGAATTATTATCAATAAAATATTTGAATATCTCTATTTTCCTGACCGTTGCGGCAGAAATAAGGAATAACTGTATTTTTACTTCTATTCTAGGAAAATAGACATTCTCCTGATGTGTGTCTTTGCCAATTTCTTCTTCTGGTAGGATTCGCATGTCAGATTTTTTTTCGGTTTTGCCCTCCGCCAATCGTTCGGTCGAGGAAGTGCTTGCCATTGGCGAGAAGGGAGGCGGTTTCGCGACCGAGCCGGTTTCCGGATCAGCGATCGTGCAGGAAACTGGGGCGTCGCACGAGATCGTCGCACCGGGGAGTGCGGCCGATCAGCTTGTGGCCCTCCAGATCAGAGATCTCGCAAATGAAGCGGTCACGCCAAGCCCCGGCGTCTCTCGTCATGACCCTTTGGCGTCTTCAACTCCGGAAACGATAGGCCAGTCATTCGATCGGGCAGGCAACGCTGCGGCGAGCGTTCTCGCGGTAGAGGCCAAGGGGATCGGAGCAACACAGGATGCAGGAACCGGACTTCCTCAATTGCAATTCCTTAGCGATGAAACAGTGCTCAGGACTGCGCCAGCACCGTTCATACTGGATTTGAGAGGGCGTCTGGGCGAGATGATTTCTTCGGTTCAGGGACGCGCCGTCAGCATATCCGATGATGCATGGATCGGGACTCAGCAGGGCTCCATCGAGCGAGGTGAGAAAACTGAGTTGCAGGTGCGGCAGGAGCTTGCACGATGGTCTGCACAGCGCGGGATTTACGATCAGACTTTCCGGGATGTGTACGGATTCGATCCGGTGGGCGGAGATCGCGATTATGCGGCTGTCAGGATTGGAGATGGCTGGTCGATACGGGATTATCGCTGGAACGAAGCGCACTCCGAACGGGGGCTGTCGAATCTGCAGACCCTTGTGCCGCGGATCATGGGACGATCCTTCCAGTCTGGAGATAACCCATGGCGCGACAGAACAGCAGATGCGATCGGGTCCGCCAACCTCACTTTCTCACGTGCGCGCCACGATCTGGCTTTCTATCCCCAAACCTACGATCGAGTGAAAAACGCCCTCTACCCGTCCGTTCTCAATCGTATTGGTGATGAGGGCGGAGTGAAGACGGCCCAGAACGATCTTGCAAACGGTATCGATTGGGAAACGCTCCGGCGCAGGCTGGCGTCCTCTACCGAGGCCTATAATCGGATCAAAAACGACCTTTATCCTTCCGTTCTCAATCGTGCAGGCGACGAAGGCGGAGTGAAGTCAGCTCAAGGCGATCTTGCGCGTGGTGAGAGCTGGGAGGGAGTCCGCCGACGGATGGCATTTTCTACCGAGGCCTATAACCGGATCAGGAACGAACTCTATCCCGCCATTCTCGATCGAACGGGCGATGAAGGTGGCGTGAAAACAGCGCAGAACGATCTTGCGAGAGGTGTTGATTGGGGAAAACTCCGGCGCCGCATCGCCTTTTCCGATGAGGCCTATAACCGGATCAGGAACGGACTCTATCCTGCGACACTCGATCGCCTGGGAGATGAAGGAGGTGTCCGCAACGCACAGAATGCCCTGGCTAACGGAAAGAGCTTTTCAGAGATCCGGCGAGACAAGGCCTTCTCCGAAGAAGCGCGCAACACTATCTTGCGGCTTGGCGGAGCAGCGCTCGGGCGACCATTGTCCCAGGCTGAGCTTTTGACTTATCAGAATGAACTTGCGGACGGCAGAACGCTCGAGGATTTGCACAAGTGTGGCTTCAGGCCCATCGTCTCGATTGTTTTCTCGAATCCCAGCGTAGATGGCCCAAATCTCAAGATGAATACTCAGGGGATTTTGAATGGGCAACCGGAGTTTTATGATCGGTACACCACCTTGGATGGTGGCGTTTCGTCCGACTGGGGCGTGGTGCAGTGGAGTGGACAAACCCCTCTGACGCCTGATGCTGGTAAGGCATCGCAGGTCTGGGATAAGAATTATGGTACGTCGATAGGACATTGGAGCCAGGGATCGGCGACATCCGAGCTAGGCAGAACAGAATTCAACGTCTTTCGAGACCCGGCTGACGGTCACTATGTCTATCAGATGGCTGCCCAGGGCGGCGAATTGCTGGACGTTCAGATAGCGACCCTCGGAACGCAAGACCTCAATCTTTCCTTCGATCATCAGGTAACGGCGTCTCTTGTTCAGGGTGTGTCCGGTTATCGCGGAAACACAGGAACGTATCAGGCAGGAGTTAATTTCACGATAAACTATAAGACAAAAAATTTGAGTTTCGGTTTGTTTCTACAATTCGAGTCAATAGATTATACCGGCGATCCAGATGGCTATTTCTATCTTCCTCAAACTCTGGGTGGAAGTATATTCAACGTGTTTGGGCCAACGGCCGATTACATCAATCCGCTCAGGAGCGAGAATGACGGTGTCATGTACAAGACGACCATAGATGTTAATACGGGCCTCATGCGAGCCATAAACGCGCTGAGAGGAATGTATCGAGACCTCCCAGCGGAGATAACCGATCTCCGGAACTGGTATCTCGATGGATGCTATATCGGAGTGGAAACAATAGGGTCAGGACAAATTTCTGATGTGACCGGATATTACAATGTGAAGGATCCGGTCGTTTCCTACGATCGTCATACGAATGTCTCGTTCTCTGAGTCATGTTACGAAAAGAAAGTCGTGACCATGACGAAAGCCTGAGAGGCGGCATGCCCGTAGCGACGAGGGATGACGGGATATCGCCCGTCATCGCGAGAGAACGAGGCAGTGATTTTCCTCCCCGCAGACGGAAGGATGAAAGACAGACTGTCGAGGGATGCTCCGGGCCCGCAGCCCTGGTTCGCGGCGAAGCGATAGGACTACGGCGCCGGAGTGCCGATTGCGTGGGAAGGGTGGTTGTTGCTGATCGGCCTTCTCGTATTTGCGATGCTGCCGGTCATCGTCTCGGTCCTGTTCCACCCCGCGCGTCCCGACCTCGTCTTCGCAGGGTGTTTCGCTTGCGGGATCGGTGGCATCCTCTGCATGGTCCCGCTGGTCAGGAATCGGACCAGGGAAGGATGGCGCTGGCGCTGGGGAAATCCGCTCTGAGAGATGTGTCGCCCCGGCGGGATTTGCGATCCTGCAGCGCGGGCGATACCGGCAGGATCATACGTGCAGGCCGGGCGCTTCCTGCCCGGTTGCTGCGACATAGTCGTGATAGCCGCCCTCGTAGCGATGCAGCCCCTCCGGAGTGACTTCCAGAACGCGATTGGACAAGGCGCCGAGAAAATGCCGGTCATGGGAGACGAACAGCATGGTGCCCTCGTAATTCGACAGGGCGCGGATGAGCATTTCCTTCGTATCGATGTCCAGATGGTTGGTCGGCTCGTCGAGCACCAGGAAATTGGGCGGATCGAAGAGCATGAGCGCCATCACCAGACGCGCTTTCTCGCCGCCTGACAGGACGCTGACCTGTTTTTCGACATCGTCGCCGGAGAAGCCGAACCCCCCGGCAAGCGCCCGGAGCGATCCCTGCGCCGCCAGAGGAAACGCGCTTTCAAGCGTTTCGAACACTGTCTTGCCGCCTTCGAGCAGATCCATGGCGTGCTGGGCGAAGTATCCCGTCTTGACGCTCGCTCCGATGGTGACGCTACCCGAATCCGGCTCGCTCGCCCCGGCGACGAGTTTGAGCAGGGTCGATTTTCCGGCGCCGTTCACGCCCAGGATGCAGCAGCGTTCCTGTCGTCTGATGAGCAGATCGAGATTGTCGTAGATGACGCGCGTGCCATAGGCCTTCCTCACCTGTCTGAGCACGGCGACCGAATCTCCCGAACGCGGCGCGGGGGCGAAATCGAAGGAAAGCGTCTGTCGGCGGCGCGGCGGCTCGACGCGATCGATCTTGTCGAGTTTCTTGACCCGGCTCTGCACCTGCGCCGCATGCGAGGCGCGCGCCTTGAACCGCTCGATGAAGGCGATTTCCTTTGCCAGCATCGCCTGCTGGCGGTCGAACTGTGCCTGTTGCTGCTTTTCGTTGAGCGCTCTCTGCTGTTCGTAGAACTCGTAATCCCCGCTATATCCCGTCAGCGTCCCACCATCGATTTCGAGAATCCTGTTCACGACGCGATTCATGAAGGCGCGGTCATGCGACGTCATGAGAAGCGCTCCCTCATAGGATTTCAGAAACTGCTCGAGCCAGATCAGACTCTCGAGGTCGAGATGGTTGCTCGGCTCGTCGAGCAGCATGACATCGGGTTGCATGAGCAGGATGCGGGCGAGGGCGACGCGCATCTTCCACCCGCCCGACAGCAACCCGACATCGCCCGCCATCATCTCCTGCGAAAAGCCCAGACCGTGAAGAACCTCCCGGGCGCGGCTGTCCAGAGCATAGCCGCCCAGCTCCTCGAAGCGGGCCTGGATATCGCCGAACCGCTCGAGAATCTCCTCCATCTGATCCAGCTTGTCCGGATCGCAGAGCGCTGCCTCCAGGGTCGCCAGCTCGTTCGCGATCCGTGCGACCTCGCCCGCGCCGTCCATGACCTCCGCCACGACCGAGCGCCCGGCCATTTCGCCCACATCCTGGCTGAAGAACCCGATGGTGATGCCCCGATCGTGGAAAACCTGGCCCTCATCCGGCTCTTCCTGCTTCGTGACGAGGCGGAACAGGGTCGTCTTGCCGGCGCCGTTGGGGCCGACGAGACCGGTTTTCTCGCCTTTCTGGAGCGCGGCGCTGGCCTCTATGAAGATGACGCGCTGACCGTTCTGCTTGCTGATCGAATCGAGACGGATCATGGAACCTCTGTAAGACGGGGAAGGGGCGGTGATACGGTTTCGTGTCCCTTCGTGCAATTCCGCCCCCGTCGGAGCGGCTACCCATGGAGTGCGCCTGACCCCGGAGGAAGGGCACCGGGGGGAGAAAGCCGTGTCGAGGCAGGGGCCTCCGGATATGGGCCGAGGAGACGTTTCATGTCATGATCGAAATGCCGCCCGGGAAAGCGTCACCCGGGAAAACGCCACTCGGGAAAACGAAGAACCGAGGGCGAAGCGCGGGAGATGGAGCATGAGAAGAGGTAGCAGACTGCCCGAGCGGCTCTACGGCATCGCCATGTGGGCCGTATCGGCCGTTCTGGCGGTGTTTCTGATCGGTCTGGGCGGCCTCGTCATCGACGATCTCCCCCGGGGAACGCCTTCCATACCGCTGCACCCGGATTATCCGCCCGCTCTGGAGCTCCAAAGAGCGAGTCTTAAAAAGGACCGCGACAGGCGTGTCATGGAGCGCGAAGCCCAGGCCTTGCGTCTCGAAGCCGCGCGCAAGGCGATGGCGAGCGCGAAAGAGGGGTTTTCGACCTGGATCGAGACCCGCAAGGCCACCACCGATCCGACGCAGGATCGCGATGTGCTGGAACGGACCCGTCGTCTCGAGCAGCTTCAGGGCGTCGTGCGCGTCGAGGATCGTCGTCTGGACGAGATCGATGCCGCGATCGAGGCGATCGCGCGGTCGCAACGCGCCGCGCTCGCCCAGCGCAAAGCGCTGGATGACGCCTATCGTCCCATCCGTGCCAGACTGGTCTTCCGGGCCGAGACGCAGGTGTTTCTGCTACGGCTCGCCTTTACCCTTCCCCTGCTTTTCGTTTCCGCCTTTCTTGTCCTCAGGCGTCGGAACAGCGCCTTCTGGCCTCTTTATCGCGGTTTCGTTCTGGCGGCCCTTTACGGTTTCTTCGTCGAACTCGTTCCGTATCTTCCAAGTTACGGCGGCTATATCCGGTACGGCGTGGGCGTGGTCATGACGGTCATGGTCTGTATCGTTCTCGTCAGGAACATGCGGGCCTATCTGGCCCGGAGGCGCGCGGCCGAATCCGAGTCGGAGGTCCTGCGCAGGCAGAGGGTCGATCGGGACAATGCATATGCGCGGATCGATCGGAAGATCTGTCCGGATTGCGAGCGTCCGCTCCGTTTCTCCGAGGGGCAGGAGACCAATTTCTGCGTTCATTGCGGGCTGACGCTCTACCGGCATTGTCCGGTCTGCCAGACGCGCAATCTCGCCTTCAACCGCTTCTGTCTCTCCTGCGGGCATGAGGAACCGGGACGATGGGCTGGGGAACAACGGGCGGAAGAACACGACGTCTCTTCTGCGGCAACGACGCCCGCAAGCCCACATCGATATGGCAGAGACGATGAGAAGGAGCCCGTATCGTGATCCGCACTCCCAGCCCTCTCGCGCTGCATGTCGAAGAGATCACGATCGAAGCCTGTCTTCCCCTGCGCCGGGTCGTGTTGTGGCCGGATCTGACGGAGGATGCGTGTCGCGTTCCCGAAGACCCCGTTGCCCTGCATCTTGGCGCCGTCACAGGCGCCGGACACGGGAAGAGACTCGTCGGGTGCCTCTCCCTTTGTCCGGTGGGCGCGAATGCCGTTCAGCTTCGCAAATTCGCGGTACTGTCCGAATTCCAGAAGCAGGGTATCGGCACGGCACTCATGGAGGCGGCGCTCCTGCGCACGGAGGCCTCCGGCGCGCGCAGCCTGTGTCTCGACGCGCGGATCGGTGCCATTCCGTTTTACAGGCGTTTCGGCCTGAACGGCAGCGGGGCGCCGTTCCTCAAGGGCAGCATGGAGCATCTGCGCATGGAAATCCCGCTCCCACGCGAAACGGGCCCGGGTCGCGGTTGTCGTCTTTCTCCCGCGTCCCTGGGAGAGGGGTGAGAACCATCCGCAGGCGTCGGGCTGGCGGTCGGTTGCAATCCGTGAGAGAGCGGGGCGCGTTGCGAGGAGAAAATTCATGCTGACCCGCGCTTTTGCCGATTCTGTTCCGAATGCGGACCGGAATGGCACAGGACCGGCATCCGAACCGGGATTTTGCACGGGAGATCTGAGGGAGGCGCTGCGTTTTGCCGCCATCCTCCTCCCGGCGCTCTTCGTTTACGGGTCCGTCATCACGACATTCACGATGTCGATCGACAACGAGTTTCCGGATACGTTCGATCAGGATATCGGCCTCGGTCGCTGGGCCATTTCGCTTCTGAAGCGCCTTCTTCTGGCCGATCCCTATGCCGCCTATATCACGCCGGTCGTCTTCGTCGTCTTCCTGTCCCTGGCGGTATACATCGTCGGTCGAACGCTGCGTCTCTCCGACAGCATGCTTGTCGTCTTCGGCTTTCTGTCCGTTTCCTTTCCTGCCCTGTTCTATCAGGTGGATTTCAACGTGCAGAGCGATGCGGTCGGTATAGGGCTCGCCCTCGGCGCCGTATCGGCACCGCTTTTCCTGCAGGCTCTTCGTGCGGATCGCCCGATCGCTCGCCGCATTGCCCTGTTTTTTGCGGCTTGTGCGACTACGGCGATTTCGACGGCGACCTATCAATCGCTCTTCACCATGGGGCCCGGTATCGTCCTTCTCGTTCTGACGGAGAAGATCGCCCGCGGGGGAAAACCACCGGTCGCCCGGCTCGCCGGTCCCGGTATTCTCTGGCTCGCCACCTCCTTCGTTCTGTTTCGCCTCGTATCGCATGGCTTGCAGAGCGTTCTTTCCGTTTCGCCCAGCACCTATTTCGCAACGCAGATCGGCTGGACCCACGCATCGTTTCCCGCCTCCGTCTCCTCCGCCATCCGCAATGCAGTGACCTTGTGTCTCGGTGGAAATTACTACGGGAACGGGATCTATCTTCTCGCCACTCTGGCCTGCATCGCAGGGATCGTGGTCATGCTGCGCCATAGGCGTCCTGTGGGTGCCGTGTTGCTGGCTGCGATTCTCGTCCTGCCTTTCGCGCTCAACATCCTGCTGTCGTTCAGTTTTCCGCCCAGAACCTATGTGTTCCAGGGGTTTTCCTTCGCCTATCTGATCGTTTTCTTCCTCCGCTTCGGTCTGCCCGCGCGTTTCGTTCGTCCGGCAGCATTCGCGGCGACCTGCGGCGCGCTCTGGTTCGGAACCCATGTTCTGGCGTCCCTGGTGTTCGCCGACCAGATGAGCTGGCGGGCGGATATCGTCCTTGCCGAGCAGATCGAACAGCGCCTGCATTCCGCGATTCCCGATTATCGGGACGGCGTCACGCCGGTCTATTTCCATGGCGGCATCCAGCGCGCCAATCGCTGGAAGCCGCGCGGCTCCGATATTTACGGAACGTCGTTCTTTCACTGGGATGGGGGAAATAATCTGCGTATCTCGAACTTCATGCGTGCGAACATGATCGGAGAGGTCCGGATGGCGCCCCTTTCCCGGGTCCGGGCCATCATGGGCCGGATCGGGCCGCAGCCGGTTTTCCCTGCGACCGGATCCGTTTTCATGCTGGGGGGTGTGGCCGTGGTCCGGCTCGGTATCGAACCCGGAACGTTGCAGACCCTTCCGGAGTGAGCGCGCCAGAGTCGGGCGCAGGAGGGCGAGACATACGTCTCGGCCTCCCGGTTCATGCGCTCGTTCCGGCGCGCCGCACGACATGACGGGGCATGGCATGCGGCCTGTCGGGCTTTATCGTGTGGCAGTCTCTCCGCCACAGGGCGGAAGTTTCATGCGGTAGATGGTCGTCGGTCCCTGAAGGGGACGGGAATTGGCGAAAACCAGTTCGTCGAGGCGGGAATCGGAGATGTAGAGCCAGTCATTGGCGATCGCGAAACCGTCCGCCCAGTCGAGCACCGAAGGATCGCGGTAGACGAGATCGGTCTTCGGTTGTTTGGCCCCCGGAGGGAAAGTCAGGGCGTAGAGGCCGTGATTCTCGATATCGCCGACCCATAGCCGGTTGCATCGGTCCATTTCGATTCCGCCGCTCATGACCGACTGCCCCAGATATTCGGCCCGCTTGCTCAGCGCGGCATCGTCGAGGCTGGCATCGCGCAGATCGGCCGCACGGATGCGCCAGTAATGATGATCGGTAAGCGGGCGATAATAGACCCATTCCCTGTCCGGCGAGAGAGCAATGCCGTCATCCTGCGTGACCGGTAACGTGCCGTCCTTCTTCCGGGCCAGTTCGCCATAGATGTGCAGATGCTGTTCGGGATCGGCGACGCCGGAGCGCGTATTCGCCAGAACGAGACGATAGGCGCCGGTGTTCAGGTCGAGCACGACGAGACCGCCGCGGCCCCATTCATTGGTGATATAGGCCGTGCGCGTTCTGGTATCGACCCTGACGTCATTGAGCGAGTCCCCGGGCGTGATGTCGTGTCCGAAGCGGTAGAGACGCAGGAGCTGCCCTGTCCTCGCGTCGAACTCGACGAGTTTGGGCGGCAGCTTTTTCTGATCGACGGAGGGCAGGGACGAATCCAGAACCCAGAGATGATCCCGGTCATCGACCCACAGGGCCGGGACGGATACCCATTCTTCGCGGTCCTTCACGTCTTTGGAAAAACGGTTCCAGTCGGCGTCGGGGAAGGGGATGAGTGCGCCGGTCCGGTCGTCCAGCTGGACGACGCTTGCGCTGTAGCGTTTCATGGTCGCCGGGGCTGAGGCAAAGACGGTGCCCGAATGGGAGACGCCGACACCGATCACGTTGAAATCGGCGGGGAAGCGTTTGACAACCTCGAGGCTGGGCTGGCCGGCCGCCAGGGACAGGCTCGAGGTGAAGGCCATGCCTGCGAGCAGGGCGACGACGTTTCGTGTGATGGAGGTCCTGCTCATGCGAGTCCTGCTCCCTGGGTTGCGACATCGAGGGTGAAAATGGTGTTTTCCGCGCACATGAAGAGGCGGTCGCGCTGGGTCCCGCCAAAGGCGAGATTGGAGACACTGCGCGGCAGGCGCAGGCGGCCGATCATCTTTCCGGCCGGATTATAGACGAACACTCCGCACAGACCGAGCGGCCCGTTAGCCGCGACCCAGAGATTGCCGAGCACATCCGCCTTGATCCCGTCGGGCATGAGCTTGTGCCCGCCGAGTGTCATGTCGGCGAAGACACGCCTGTTGCGCAACGCACCGTTTCCGACGTCGAAGGCGTAGATGTTCCGGTAGCCGCCTCCATCGGGCGCCATGGCGCCTTTCTCGCTCGAGACGACGTAGAGCGTCTTGCGGTCGGGAGAAAAACACAGCCCGTTGGGCCCGGCGATATCCTTTCCGGAAAGGACAGCGGTGAGCTTGCGCGTTTCCGGGTCCAGATGGAACACATGGGTATCCTGTCCCTCGCGTCCGCCAATCTGCTCCGTTGCCTCGAGATCGAGATTCCAGGTCAGATTGTCTTTCGCCTTCTTCCCGTCGAGCGGCGCATCCGGATGCCCTTCCCAGAGGCGGTCGCCATAAGGCGGGTCGGTGAACCATATGCCGCCGGACGGATCCACGACGATGTCATTGGGAGAATTCAGCCTCTTGCCGCCGAAGCTCTCGGCCAGGACGGTGCAGCGACCGTCATGCTCCCACCGGATCACGCGCCTCAGGCCGTGCTCGCAGGTCAGAAGCCGTCCCTCGAGATCGTAGGTGTTCCCGTTCGAGTGATAGCTCTCCTTGCGAAAGACGGTCATGCAACGCTCCTCCGGCAGGTAGCGGTACTGCGTGCTGCCCATCACGTCGCTCACGATGAGGAACCGGCCTTCGCTCGACCAGGCCGGCCCTTCGAGCCAGAGTGCCCGTCCCTGCCAGGCCTGCACCAGCGGTGCGTTACCGAGAATGACTGTGCCGAAAGAGGGATCGTAGAAGATGATATCGGGGTCGGGCGTAAATGCGACCGGTGCCTTCGGCCCCCAGACCCGGGGAGGAGACGTGATCACGGAAGGGGGCGAGACGGCGACGTTCTTCTCTGCGGCGGAAGCCGATGCGCTACGGGTGAGGGCCGCCGCGCCCAGGGTTGAAGCACCCAGGGTCGAGGCACCCAGAGCAAGAAGATTGCGGCGGGAGAAACCGGGTTTCCGGGGAACCGGGGGAGGAGTCATCACACTTCTTGTTCCTTCTTTGCCCGACCGCGTCATCCGGATGGATATCCCGACGGATGCGCTTCGTTTCTTCAGACGATGTCACATTTTTTATGAGACATGTAACAACAATACGGTTTCGTCACCGTCTCGCCAGAAAGAAAGTGGAATGGACCGATCGGAAAACCGGATCGCATCGACTTCCTTCCCCCGGCCGGGTCGTCGGCCCGGACATGCGCTTGGCCGGATCTGCGGTCGAAACGTTCGGGCGATATTCCGTCCCTCGATGAAGAGGTGCATAATTCCCGGCTGGGATCACGAAAGGGTGACTGTCTATGGAAGCGAATATCCTGATCGCGGGTTTCGTTCTTTGTGTCGGAATTGTGTCTACGCTCGTCCTCGATCTGTGGGTGGTGCTTCTCGAACGTTATGCCGGACTGCCTCGTACGGACTGGAGACAGGTCGGGCGCTGGCTGCGCGGCCTGGCCTCGGGAAATCTCGTATTGCGGGAGGACGCTCCCGACCGTGAAGGAGCGGGGGATGCCGTGCTCGGCTGGTGCTTCCATTATGGCGTGGGTCTCGCCTATGCGGCGCTGCTTCCCGCAATCTGGGGGCGGGAGCTGATCGTCTATCCGCAGCCGCTGCCCTATATCCTTATCGGATTCGTTCTGAGCACGTTCGCCGGGCTTGGCATCCTGACGCCCTGTATGGGGGGCGGTTTCATGGGGCGCTTCCTTCCGCGCAAAGCGCCCGTCTATGCCTATGTCCTCGTCGCGCATATCGTGTTCACCCTCGCCCAGTATGCGACGGCACTCGGATACGCGCTCTGGTTCCTCTCCGTCTGATCCGGCTCCGCCCGGCGCGATAACGCCGACCGGGATCGCCCGGTCAGCACCACCGGCAAGAGAGATGGCCGGCGCGCTGTTTCCGACCGGAACCAGCCGAGCGGAAACATGCGATCGCAGGGGGCGGGCCGGAGACAGAGATCCCTCGGCAAGGACATCGCGGCGCAGGGCCTGCCCTGCGCCATCCCGAGGCAGACCGAGCGGTTCTAGGCTGCCTGGCTCTGTCTGGAGGCGTGCCGGGTCGTGCCCGGGGTCAGGGTTCGACGCACAGCATCGTTCCATCCTTCCAGCAGCTCGGCACGCAGAGCGGAATCGATTGCCGGGCGGAAAACGCGCTCCTGCTGCCAGATTGTCGCGATTTCCTCCAGCGACGACCACACGCCGGTCGCGAGCCCCGCAAGGAAGGCCGCGCCCAGAGCGGTCGTTTCGAGATCGGCGGGACGCTGCACGTCGGTATCGAGGATATTGGCCAGAAACTGGGAGAACCAGTCATTGGCCGACATGCCTCCATCGATCCTGAGCGTGCGCGCCTGCATGGCGCCATCCTCGCGCATTGCGTGCGCGAGATCGAAGGTCTGATAGGCCACCGATTCGAGCGCTGCGCGGGCGATATGCGCCTGGGTCGAGCCCAGAGTCAGGCCGCAGATCAGACCGCGTGCATCCGGATCCCAGTGCGGCGCACCCAGCCCGACGAAACCGGGCACCATATAGACGCCATGACTGTCTTCCACCCGGGTTGCCATGTCATCGGTCTGGGAGGCATGGGTGATGAGATGCAGCCCGTCACGCAGCCACTTGATGGCTGCACCGGCGACGAAGATCGAGCCCTCGAGGGCATAGGTGGTCTTGCCGCCGATCCGGTATCCGATGGTCGTCAGCAGGCGGTGATGCGACTCGACCGGCTTTTCTCCCGTATTGAGAAGCATGAAACAGCCGGTGCCATAGGTGGCCTTTGCCATTCCGGGCCGGAAACAGGCCTGCCCGACCAGAGCCGCGTGCTGGTCGCCCGCCATGCCTCCGATGGGAAGAGCGACGCCGAAATGCTCCGCTGCGGTCATGCCCAGCGCACCGCTATTGTCGCAGATCGAGGGAAGAATGGCATCCGGCACGCCGAACAGGGCGAGAAGCTCGGGGTCCCATGTCTGGGTATGGATATTGAAGAGGCAGGTACGGCTGGCATTGGTGATGTCGGTTGCATGGACCTCGCCCCCCGTCAGGCGCCACAGGAGGAAACAGTCGATGGTGCCCATCGCGATTTCTCCGGCTTCGGCTCTGGCCCGCAATCCGGGAACGGTATCGAGCAGCCATGCGACCTTGCTCGCCGAGAAATAGGGGTCCAGCAGTAATCCGGTCCGCTCGCGTACGAGCGATTCCGCGCCGTCGCGCCTGAGATCGGCGCAGAATTGCGCCGTGCGCCGATCCTGCCAGACGATCGCCCGGTGAACGGGCTTGCCTGTTTCGCGCTCCCAGAGCACCACGGTTTCACGCTGGCTCGTGATTCCGAGCCCCGCGATCGTCTCGACCCCGCCCGCTTCGGCAATTGCCTCCCGGGCCGTCGTGAGGGCATCGCGCCAGATATCCTCCACATCGTGTTCGACCCAGCCCGGAGCAGGATAATGCTGGGGGAACTCCCTGCGCGCGAGAGACAATGTCTTCGCCTTGCGGTCGAAGACGATGGCGCGGGTCGAGGTCGTTCCCTGGTCGATGGCGAGGATGTTCGTTTTCTTGGTCATGATCTTGGCTCCGTTTCTTGGCCCCGGGCGAAGGCGGGGGAGGGAAGGGGTGAGGCGTCCGGAAAAATCAGGGAATCGGGGCGATGGTCGGACCGCCCGTGCCGGTGAAACCGCCCCCGGCGGGAGGCTCCGCCCTGGGGGGAGCACCATGGGGAGCAACAGGGGGAGCAGCGGGGTGAGAGGGGGGCGCCCCGATCGCAGCCTGTGCGGTAGCAGCATATTTCGGCATGAAGGGTCGAAGCACATAATGATAGAGCCCGCCGCCGATCACACCACCGACGAGTGGGCCTGCAATGGGCACCCACCAGAAATTCTGCGGAGAGGGGAAAGCCGAGGCGCCCCATCCGGCGAGATAGGCGAAGCTGCGCGGGCCGAAATCACGGGCCGGGTTGATCGCCCAGGCGTCGAGAAAGCCGGAAGACGCGCCGATTGCGGCGACGAGAAGGCCGATGATGAGCGCGCCGGAATTCGCCTCGGGTGCCTGGGTATTGTACTGACATGTGATGGCGAAGACGCCGAAGACGAGCACGCCGGTGAGAATGATCTGTACGCCGAAAGAATGGAGCGCGGTCACCGCAAGGCCCGGATGGGTGAAGAACACGCCGGCTGCGCCGCCGTCACCGGCCCGGGTCAGGTGATGGGTCATGTTGTAATGATCGATCACCGGCGAGAAGTTCATATAGACGAGTGCCGCCCCGGCCATCGCCCCCGCCACCTGCGCCGCGCAATAGGGGAGGACCTTCTTCCATGGAAAGCCGCGATAGAGCGCCAGTGCGAGGGTGACGGCAGGATTGGCGTGCGTGCCGCTCACCGATCCCGTCGCATAGATCGCGATGGTGACACCGAGCCCCCAGACGATGGCAACGCCCCAATAGGCATTCTGATAGGGATTCGGGTCGTAGAGCACGATCATCGCGGCGACGCTGTCGCCGAAGAGAATGATGATCACGAGAGCGAAGAATTCGGCGACCAGCTCGCCGATGAAGCGCTTTCTGTCTGACATGATCTTTCGTCCATCTGCCAGAGGGTGGAAGGGAGGAGAGGAGGGAAGGGGGAAAAAGAAGCGGAGCCGGGACGGGTGCCTAGGCCACCGCGCTTGTCGCGGTTTCGTTGGTTCGTTCCCGCCGGGACATGTAATCCTGCAGGCGCGTGACGTCGTCGGGCGTCAGGAACAGGCCGAGTTTGCTGCGGCGCCAGAGAATATCCTCAGGGGTGCGCGCCCATTCGCGATCCATCAGATAATCCACCTCTCTTTCGTGGAGATCGGCGCCGATGAGCGCACCGAGACCGGGAGCCTCACGGTCCGAACCGATGATCGAGAATGCGAGGGTTCCGTAATTCCGGACCAGTCGGGTCGCGGTGCTCCTGTCGAGCGTGGGCAGAATGCGGATCAGATCGGCAACGAGCGAACCGAAGGCGCTGCGATGGAAATCGCCGCCCGGGAGCGGGGCATCCGCGGTCCAGGAGGGTTTGCGCAGGACCCCGAGATGGGGAGCGAGCTTCTCGAGGGCATGTTCCGCGAGCTTGCGATAGGTCGTGATCTTGCCCCCGAAAACCGACAGAACCGGCGCGGCGGCATGATCGAGATCGAGCACATAGTCCCGCGTGACAGCAGAGGCGCTGCCGGAGTGATCGTCATAGAGCGGACGTACTCCGGAATAGCTCCAGACGACATCGTCCGCAGTGATCGCCTTGCGAAAATAGCGGTTCACGCTGGTGCAGAGATAATCGATCTCCTCGGTCGTGATCGCGACGTGATCGGGATCCCGGTCGAAGGGAATATCGGTGGTGCCGATCAGGGTGAAGCGCCCCTCATAGGGAATGGCGAAGACGATACGCTTGTCCGGGTTCTGGAGGATATAGGCCTGGGGTGTATCGAAAAGCCTGGGCACGACGATATGGCTGCCCTTGATCAGGCGCACCGCGTTGCGGGAGCGGATGTCGAGCCGGTCATGCAGGAGTTCCGCAACCCAGGGGCCGGCGGCGTTGACGATGGCCTTCGCCGTAACGGAGGTGCAGGCGCCGCTCGTTTCGTCCTCGATGATCGCATGCCATGAGTTTTCGTGCCGTGTCGCAGCCACGAAACGCGTTCTCGTGCGGATATCGGCCCCCAGACGCGCCGCATCCATGACATTGAGTGCAACGAGCCTGCTGTCCTGCACCCAGCCATCGGAATATTCGAAGCCACGGACATAATCCGGTTTGAGGACCTGGCCCGCCTTTTCGTTTTGAAGCGCGATATTGCGCGTTTTGGGAAGGGTCATGTGACGACAGAGATTGTCATAGAGGAACAGACCCGCGCGCAGGAGCCAGGCCGGGCGCAGCATCGAGGAATGCGGAAGGATGAAGCGCATCGGCCAGATGATATGCGGTGCGATCCGCAGCAGGCGCTCGCGTTCGTTCAGTGCTTCGCGGACGAGGCGGAACTCGTAATATTCGAGATAACGCAATCCGCCATGGATGAGCTTCGTGCTCGCCGAGGAGGTATGGCTGGCGAGGTCGTCCTTCTCGACGAGCAGCACTTTCGCGCCGCGACCGGCGGCGTCGCGCGCGATACCGGCGCCGTTGATCCCCCCGCCGATGACGAGCAGATCGTAATCCAGCGTCGCGTGCGGAGCGATGATCCGGCGGGGGCTCCCTGACGAGGCCCTGTCAGGCGGGGAAGTTCCGTCATGCCTGCCGGGGAGGCCGCCGGGGAGTTCGCCGGAGAGTCCGGGCGAAGACTGGGTCGGATCTTGAGAGGCGGCGTTTGGCATCCGGGGTTTCTTTCGGCATCGACGAAGAGAAACCCTGAATAAAGGCAAAACGAACAAAAACGAACATAAAACGTTAATGATAACGTCTATGTGTTATATGTTGCGTCTAATCGCGGTCGGGGATGTGAAGAGTCACATTTGCCGCCTCGAGCCGCGCGCAGAATTCCGGCTGGGGCAACCGGTCCGTTACGAAATCATGGATGTTCGAGAGATCGCCCACGCGCCCCACGGGATGACGCGAAAACTTCGTGTGATCGGCCAGCAGCACGACCCGGCGGGCATGGCGCATGATCGCGCGTGCGCACTGGATCTCGTCCAGATCGAAATCGAGAAGGGTGCCGTCCTCCTCTATGCCGCTTATTCCGATCACACCGAATTCCGCCCGGAATCCCGAGAGGGATTCGGTCGCGCCTGCACCCACGATGCCGCCATCCTGCGGCCGCACCAGCCCCCCGGCGATCACGGTGCGGAAATCCCGTCTCCCGGCGAATGCTGCGGCGACGTGAAGGTTGTTCGTGATGACATGAAGGTCGCGATGACCCGTGAGCGCGCGCGCGAAAGCCTCCGTCGTGGTGCCGATATTGATGAAGAGGGACGCGCCGTCCGGAATGAGGCGGGCTGCAACGGCGCCGATGGCATCCTTCGCGCGGGAATGCAGGCCACGCCGCTCGGTATAGGCGATGTTCTCGACCGAAGATGAGGGACTGGCGCCTCCATGATAGCGGGCCAGCAATCCGGCATCGGCGAGATGGGTGAGATCGCGCCTGATCGTCTGGACCGTCACCCCGAGGGTCTGGGCGAGATCCTCGTTGGACATGAAACCGTTTTCCTGAACGAGGGTCACGATCTGTCTGTGGCGCGGAGAGCTCGGTAACGTCTGGTTCATGAACCCCTGTCTGCGATGCGGCGTTGTAGGATGCAATCATGCTCTTGTGACCTCACGACCGGAAGCCCATTTCTCCCCCATGGCGACAGCAAGCAGATCAACGATGGACGCGATCCCCGAACACAGGCTGATGGGGTTCCGTCCCGAACGCCAGCCGGTGAAGGAGAAACTGCGCCGTCTGGTGGTCCAGTCGGATTACGATCCGGCAGGCGACCAGCCCAGAGCCATCGCTGAACTCGTCGAGGGCGTGGTGCAGGGAGAGGCCGATCAGGTTCTTCTGGGCGTCACCGGATCGGGCAAGACCTTCACCATGGCGAAGGTGATCGAGGCGACCCAGAAGCCGACGCTGATCCTCGCACCCAACAAGACCCTGGCAGCCCAGCTCTACGGGGAAATGAAGCAGTTCTTCCCCGAGAATGCGGTCGAGTATTTCGTATCCTATTACGATTACTACCAGCCCGAGGCCTATGTGCCGCGCTCGGACACCTATATCGAGAAAGACAGCCAGATAAACGAGCAGATCGACCGGATGCGCCACGCGGCGACGCAGGCGCTTCTGGAGCGCAACGACGTCATCATCGTCGCATCCGTCTCGTGCATCTACGGTATCGGGTCGGTCGAGACCTATTCGCGCATGGTGGTCAAGCTCGAGACGGGAGGCAGCATCGACCGGGATCGCCTGATCAAGGCCCTGGTCGAATTGCAGTATCGACGCAACGATGCCGCCTTCGAACGCGGAACCTTCCGTGTGAGAGGGGAGCAGATCGATATCTTCCCCGTGCAGAACGAGGATCGCGCGTGGCGTGTGTCGCTGTTCGGAGACGAGATCGAGGCCATCATCGAATTCGACCCGCTGACGGGGAACAAGACGGCGGATCTGTCGGAGATCAGCGTCTATGCGAATTCGCATTACGTGACGCCACGCCCGACGCTCAACCAGGCCATGATCGGCATCAAGGCCGAGCTGAAGCAGCGTCTCGACGAGCTGAACGCGACCGGCAAGCTGCTCGAGGCGGAACGGCTCCAGCAGAGAACGACCTTCGATCTCGAGATGATCGAGACGACCGGCGCCTGCAAGGGTATCGAAAACTACTCGCGCTATCTCTCGGGACGCGGGCCGGGCGACCCGCCGCCCACGCTTTTCGAATATCTTCCCGAAGACGCGCTTCTGATCGTGGATGAAAGTCACGTCACCGTACCGCAGATCGGCGGCATGGCACGCGGAGATCACGCGCGCAAATCCGTGCTGGCCGAATACGGCTTCCGTCTGCCGTCCTGTCTCGACAACCGCCCCCTCAAATTCGAGGAGTGGCAGGCTCTGCGCCCGCAAAGCATTTTCGTCTCGGCAACGCCCGGTCCGTGGGAAATGGAGCGCACGAGCGGCGTCTTCGCCGAGCAGATCATTCGTCCGACGGGGCTGATCGACCCTGTGACCATCGTCCGGCCGGTCGAGGGGCAGGTGGACGATCTCCTCGGAGAAGCGCGCGAGACCATCGCGGCCGGCGGGCGCGTGCTCGTCACCACGCTGACGAAGCGCATGGCCGAGGATCTTACGGAGTATCTCGGCGAGGCGGGGATAAAGGTGCGTTACCTTCACTCCGATGTGGATACGCTGGAGCGGATCGAGATCATCCGCGATCTGCGCCTCGGTGCGTTCGACGTGCTGGTAGGGATCAACCTGCTGCGCGAAGGGCTCGACATTCCGGAATGCGCCCTGGTCGCGATCCTCGATGCAGACAAGGAAGGGTTCCTCCGCAGCCGTACCTCGCTCATCCAGACGATCGGTCGCGCGGCCCGCAATGTCGACGGGCGCGTTCTGCTCTATGCCGACAGGATGACCGGATCGCTCGAATTCGCCATTGAGGAAACCGCGCGTCGTCGGGCGAAGCAGATCGAGTGGAACGAAGCGCACGGGATCACGCCACAGACCGTCCGGTCGCGGATCGGCGACGCCCTCTCTTCGGTTTTCGAACAGGATTACGTCACGGTCGGCCCCGATGCGGCGGGCGATACGAAGGAATTTGTCGGAAAATCGCTCGGCGCTTCCATACAGGATCTGGAAAAGCGCATGCGCGCGGCGGCGGCCGATCTCGATTTCGAGCAGGCCGCGCGTTTGCGTGACGAGATCAAGCGTCTCGAGGCGCTCGATCTCGGTCTCGAGCCGCCCCCCTTGCCCAGTTCGACAGCGGGGCGTAGCTCTTCCAGGCCGGGCGGGAAAACGCCGCGCCCCCTCGGCCCCGGAGGTGGGGGATACGATCCATCGAAAAAGCGTGGGGGCAGGAGGAGACCGGGATGATCGAATTGCGCAATGGCGAGGCCCAGCTCGGGCTGTTGCCCGCTCTGGGGGGAAGCGTGGCTTCCTGGCGCCTGCACGGTCGCGACATTCTGGCGCCGACGATCGACCCCAGCCTTGCCGCACAGAGAGGCGCCGCCATCGCGGCCTATCCGCTTGTGCCCTATTCGAACCGCATCGGGAATGCCCGGTTCTCGTTCGATGGCGAAACCTATTGCCTCAACCCGAATATCGGTGGGGAAAACAATGCCATCCACGGGAATGGATGGGAGCGGGAATGGAGCGTGGCGCAGCACGACAGCGAACGCGCCATATTCACGCTCGACCATGATCCCGGGAAGGGAGACGACCCTGCGCAATGGCCTTTCGCCTATCGCGCCGTGATCTCCTACATCCTCGAACGCGATCGTCTCCGGGTCGAGATCCTGCTGGCCAATCGAGACACGCGCCCCCAGCCGGTCGGGCTCGGTTTCCATCCGTTTTTCGCCCGGACGGAAGAGATGACCCTCCGGTTTTCCGCGCGTGGCGTATGGGAAAATGACGCCAGTCATCTCCCGAAGGGCCTGACCCCCTGCACGGATGACTGGGATTTCAGCGCGGGACGCCCAGTCAGGGCGCTCTCAGTCGATAACTGCTTTGCAGGATGGACCGACGAGGCCGTTCTGGCCGCGCCCGATGCAGGGTATCGCGTGCGGATCTCCGCCGATCCCGTCTTCTCCCATCTCGTCGTTTTTACCGCGCCGGAGAAACCCTTCGTGGCCGTCGAGGCGGTCACGAACATGAACGATGCGATCAATCATCCCGAGATTCTGGAGCGCGGCCTTCATTTGCTCGCGCCGGGAGAACGGCTCTCGGGCGTCGTCTGTTACGATGTGATCGAGCCCCGTGGACAGACGCGATGAGGCGGGCGGATCCGGCGGATGAGTCCCGTGGGTGAACAGGGCAAACCGGCGCTCTCCCTCTATCTCTCTCCCCGGGGCGCCGCACGGATGCGAGACGAGCTGAACGCATTGCTTCAGATCGAGCGACCCAGAATCGTCGAGATCGTCTCATGGGCGGCTGGCAATGGCGACCGGTCGGAGAATGGCGATTATATCTATGGCAAGCGGCGCCTGCGTGAGATCGACCGGCGTATCCGTTTCCTCACCAGAAGGCTGGACAATGCGATCATCGTCGATCCGCGAGAGCAGAGCGTGAGAGACCGGGTGTTCTTCGGCGCGCGCGTCCGTTATCTCGACGAGGACGATACGCTGCATACCGTGACGATATGCGGCTGTGACGAGGCCGATCTGTCGCGACAGGAGATCAGTCTCGTCTCTCCCGTTGCCCGCGCCCTGATGCGCGCAAGAGTGGGCGACGAAGTCAGTCTGCAAAGCCCGCGCGGCGCGGTAACGCTCGAGATCCGGTCGATCGATTATCCCGACTGAGACGGCCGTCTCCCACCCGCTGGCCGGGATGCCAGAGCCGGTATGGCGCGACGAAGGATAAAGCGTCGGCAAGGGCAGGGGGATGGCGACCTGCAACCCGCCGGAGTGATCGTTTCCCGGCCAATCGCTTCCCGGGCGACCGGCGATGGAAGATGTGACGATACGGGTCGTGTCGTCGTAACATGATGCCCGACAGGCTCCCGGATCCAACGGGACAGAACCAGAAAGGACCCGAGAATGGCGCTTCGTATCGCTGTACAGATGGACCCGCTCGAAGACGTCAATATCGACGGGGATTCGACTTTCGCCCTGATGCTCGAGGCCCAGCGGCGCGGCCACGATCTGTTCGTCTATGACGTGCGGACCCTTTGTCTCGGTGAGGGCGGAGCGGAACGCACGGTCCAGCAGGGCCGTCTCTCGGCGCGCGCCCGTCCGGTCCGGGTCTCGCGGGAGAGAGGACGCCATGCGGTTTTCGGCGAAACGGCGCGACTCGATCTTGCGACCACCGACGCGATCCTGATGCGTCAGGATCCCCCGTTCGACATGGGCTATATCACCGCGACGCATATGCTCGAGCATGTGCATGGCACTGGCCCGGGAAAGACGCTCGTCGTGAACGATCCGAAAGCCGTGCGCGACGCTCCCGAGAAGCTTCTCGTCACCCATTATCCCGATCTCATGCCGCCGACCCTGGTCACCTGGGATCGCGAGGCCCTGTCGGAATTCCGGGATCGATACGGGGATGTCATCCTCAAGCCCCTTTATGGCAATGGCGGTGCCGGTATTTTCCGTATCCGCGAGGGCGACGAGAATTTTGCCTCCCTGCTCGAGCTGCATTTCAGCCGCTCGCATGAGCCTCTCATGATCCAGCGCTATGAGCCGCTGGTCCGGAAAGGCGACAAGCGGATCATCCTGGTCGATGGCAAACCCATAGGAGCGATCAATCGCGTGCCTGCATCGGGTGAGGCACGATCGAATATGCATGTCGGTGGACGGGCCGAGGCTGTCGCGCTCACGAAGCGCGACGAGGAGATCTGCGCACGCATAGGCTCACATCTGCGTGATAACGGCCTCATCTTCGTGGGGATCGACGTGATCGGCGACTGGCTGACGGAGATCAACGTGACGTCGCCGACCGGTCTTCAGGAGCTGGACCGCTTCAACGACATGAACAGCGCCGGCCTCGTCTGGGATGCGATCGAGAGCAAGCTGGGCTGAACCGGAAAAGCATCCGGACAGGGAAGTACAGGGAGCGACTTCGCCCGTCACTCTTCCTTGTCCGGTGGCGTGGAATCGTAGCGGAAGGGGAGGGAAACTTCCGGCATTGCCTTGCCCTCGGGCGGGCGCGGCGGCGGCGAACGATCGAACCTGTTGAGATACCAGTCCTTGATCTCGCCCTTGTACCTGACGAGGAAGATCGACGCCCACAGCATCACGGACAACAGGAGAAGGCAGATATTGAGAGTGGACATCGACATACCTTCTCTGTTGGCAACGCATCCGACGAAGGACAGAAAGCAGGCGGTCTCGCGCGCCATCGATCCTCGCAGCAGGACGATGAATTGCAAACCTCCTCTCGCCAGTCCAGAGGAGATCGGCTAAGACCCTTGTCGAAAGGCGATGCTCGTTTCACGAGCCAGCGTCATGTAAAAGCCCATCGCGCCTGGCTCGGCGTGCCGCGAGCGGCAAGTCTCAGGACAGGACCCTTGATTTTGTACGACCAGACAAACGAAGCCTGATGACACGACCGGACCCCCTGACCGACCCTGCTCCTTCGATGGATGACGCTCATCCGCGGCCCCGCTCCGCGCTCGATGCCGATGCCGTGCGCGCTGCGTACAGGCGCTGGGCGCGGGTCTACGATTCCGTGTTCGGGGGCATCTCGGCATTCGGGCGTCGCCGGGCTGTCGCCGCGGTCAATGCCCTGCCGGGGCAGCGCGTGCTCGAGGTCGGTGTGGGGACGGGGCTGGCCCTGCCCCATTATACGAAGGACAAGCACATCACGGGTATCGACCTTTCCGAGGCGATGCTGGAACGTGCGCGGCAGCGTGTCATTCACCAGCAGCTCGGTAATGTCGACGATCTGCTCGAGATGGATGCGGAAGCCACCAGCTTCGACTCGGGATCCTTCGACATCGCCGTGGCGATGTTCGTGGCCTCCGTCGTGCCGAGCCCGCGTCGTCTTCTGGGTGAGCTCAAGCGTGTGGTCAAACCCGGCGGACATATCCTGTTCGTCAACCATTTCCTGGCGACGGGCGGTGTCAGGCTCGCGGTGGAGCGGGGCATGGCACGCGCATCGCGCTCTCTTGGCTGGCATCCGGATTTCGCCATGGAATCCCTCCTGCCGCCGGAAGATCTCAGCCGGGCCACCATAACGCCCGTACCGCCGGCCGGATTGTTCACACTCGTGACATTGCCGCTCGACGGGGATAAATAGAAACGAGACGGCCCTGGTTGCCTGACACATACGTGCCCGACAGTTCACACCAGACTCGGCCTTGAACAGATGGTCCCTCTCTCCCGTGACGGAAAGAGCGGACAATATGGGGAACTGGTCTTGCTGAAGGTACTGAAATCCGGATCCGCAGAAACGACGCGTTTCCGGGCGGACGGTGCGGCGTTTCTCGCACTTGCTCTTCTCTGCGGCTTTCTCGGTGGCGGCCTCGGTGCGCTCGCTCTGGGAAAGCAGATGAGCCCGGCCGTAAGCCACGGTCTTCTTCTCGATCTTTTCGTGCTTGTTCCCGCTTTCATCGGCGGGATGGGGCGGCTCGTCCTGCCCCGTGAGCTTGCTGCAACGCCCGGCGCGCTCGTCGCCCTCGATCGTCTTGCTTTCGCGCTTCTGGCTGGAGGTGCGCTCTGTGCCGCCGGAGGCATCGCGGCGCCGGGCCTGTTTGCGATGTCCCTCCTGTTCTGGACGTTCGGAATCTGTGCGCTTGCCACCTCCACGGTGGTCGATTGCTTGGAGTGTCGCAAAGGTCGGTTCAGGGATCTTTCTCCGTTTGCATGGTCTCAGCTTCTCGCGTCTCTGGGCATCATCGTCATCGCGCCCGTGATGCTGGCCGGTGTGGCACATGATCTGATGGGTGGCATGACCGGAACGTCAGCGGTCCAGTCCTGGCTCGTCCGGGTCCAGACACCGCTTCTTGCGCTGGTCATCACGCTCGCACTGGGCGCGATCGCAACGCTCATCCCCGGTCATTCCCTGTCCAGTCGCCTGATCGTGCCTTCCGCGATGGCCATTCCCTCGGTTCTCGTGCCCGTTATCTGGGCGCATGGTACGATCGTACCCGGGACGTCCGACATCTTGTTGCGCGCGCTCGGGGTTGCCCTTCCGTCCATCGCTCTGATCGGCCTGGTCTGCCTCGGGTTGTGGCGCCGGAATATCGATCTCGATATCGGGTTTTCATGGAGTTTCCCTGCGCTGCTTCTTCTTGCGGCGGGCTGGGCGCTTTCCCTCTTCCCCGATCGTCCTGAACTGTTTCACTCCGCCATGCTTTTCGGCGCCATTTTCGCACTGTTCGGCTGTTATTACAGCTGGCAGGAGGACGCTCTGCACGCACCGGCCCCCGCATGGCTCGCCCGCATCCATCTCGTATCGATGGGGGTTGCCGTATTTGCGATGATGCCGATGTTTCCGGTTCTCTCCCTTCTCGGAAATGCTGGTATGATCGTCTCCATGTTCTGCGTCGGCCTGTTGATCGTGCGTTTCCTGTCCGCAGCCTCTTCACCGGCCCGGGCCGGACTCCGATGAGCGGGGCCCAGAAGGTGATCGGGGAGATGATCGGGGAGACGGTCGGGGCCGCACCCCGGTTCGATGCGGAGCAGGGTGCGACGCTCAGGGACTGGCTCGCCCTGCTCAAGCCAAGAGTGATCTCCCTCGTCGTGTTCACAGGGGTGGCGGGCATGGCGGTCGCGCCGCAATGGCCCTCCGTGCCGCTCGGGCTCATCGATATGCTCTGCATCTGCGTCGGTGCCGGAGCGGCGGGGGCCATCAACATGTGGTACGATCGCGATATCGACGCCATCATGAAGCGGACTTCGGTTCGGCCCATTCCCGATTCCCGCATGGAAGCAGATGGCGCGCTGATCTATGGCGTGGTGCTTTCGGTGGTCTCGGTCGCCTTGCTCTGGCTTGCCAGCAACGCGCTCGCTGCGGGGATTCTGGCCTTTTCGATCGTGTTCTACGCCGTCATCTATACGATGTGGCTCAAGCGCAGCACGCCGCAGAATATCGTGATCGGAGGGGCAGCCGGTGCTTTCCCGCCCATGATCGGCTGGGCCGCCGCAACCGGGTCGATGGGTGTGCTGCCGGTGGTGATGTTCGCGATCGTCTTCCTCTGGACGCCGCCCCATTTCTGGTCTCTCTCCCTTTATGCCTGCAAGGACTACACCAAGGCGGGTATTCCCATGCTCCCTGTGGTCAAAGGGGCGCGGCATACACGCTGGAATATCGTCGCCTATACGGTCGTGCTCATGGCGGTCTCGCTTATTCCGTCCTTCCTGCACCTCTGTGGCGCCATCTATACGGTTGGCGCGACCGTGCTCGGGCTCGGCTTTCTGTGGTTCGCGCTGCGCGTACTCATGGACCGTCAGGATGAGAGTGGCGTAAGCCTGACCGGCGACAAGCCTGCGCGTCAGGCGTTCCGCTATTCCCTTGCCTATCTGTTTTTCCTGTTCTCCGCGCTTCTCGTCGACAGGGTTCTCTTCCCATGACGGATCTTCCCTCCCGTGATAGCCGCGCCGGGCAGGCCGTGAGTCGTCGCAACGGGCGGATCATGGGTCTGATCGGCGGCCTGACAATCGTGATGGTGGCACTTTTCGTGCTGACCTATCTCCGTCTCTAGAGCCTCTTCGACCCTGGGACGATATCACAGCCGGAAGGAAAGGACGCAGGCATCGCTTCCTGCGTCTGGAACGCCCTGTACCCGTCATGTCAGGAGGCCTCTCTCAGGCATGAAACCGGTGGGCCTTGCCGCATACGAAGGACGATGTTCTGGAAAGACACCGCCTCCGGGATTCGGGCGGGGCAGGAGGCGGCGGTAAAACCTCCCGAGGGGCAGGACATGAGGATGAAAGGCGCTTCCCTCGTGGGAGCGCCTTTTGTCCATCCTGGCGGTTCAGCCGGTCTGCTGGATAGCGGAGAGGATCCAGTTGCCCCGACCGTCGGCCCTGACGAAGGTCCACAATTCGGTGACTGTCTGTCGTTCCGTCTTGCTGCCGTCGATGACGTTCCCGAAGGAATCCGTCGTTACGTCGATCAGGGAATACTGCATCGCAACGGTGGCATAGGTCATGTTGCCCTCATGCCATGCCTCGGCGAGATCCCCCTGGAGGAAGCGCACATCGGAAACGATATTGCGGGCCCCACGACTGGCGTAGTCGGAGAGCTGCTCGCTGAAATAGGAAACCATCTCCGGCGTGGCCATCGTCGAAAGTGCGCGCATGTTCTGCGCACTCCACGCTGCCTGGATATCCAGAAGAAGGCGCTGGAAATCCTGATAATCGCTGTTGCTGATGGTGACCTGAGGCGCACCCGCGCCGTTGGGGAAGCCCCCCTGGAACGGCGCACCTCCTGCCGGATTGCTGCCCGGGAAGCTGCCTCCGCCGAACGCGTTCGGCGCGGCGTTATTGCGACGGTTCCCCAGCCAGCGCAGAAGCATGACGATCAGAAAGCCGAAAATCGCGACCTGGAAGAGGAAGCCGAGAAAGGATAGCCCCCCGCCGATCCCGCCAAAAAATCCGTGGCCGGACAGCATGCCGAACAGCCCCGCCCCGAGCAATCCGCCCGCGAAACCCGTGAGGAACGGGCGACGCTGGGCGAAGCCGAGCGGACGATTGGCCGGGCGGGAAAAGGGAGCGTTCATGCCCGGCGTCTGCGTACGCGGTGCATAGCTCCGCTCCATGGGGCGGGCGGCAAAGGGCGAGGTACGCGTCATGGGGGGCGCCGAATAGGTGCGACTTCCACGGCTGCCCATCGAGCGTCCGCCGCCCGGGCGCGCATCGGCTGGCGGCGTCAGAAGCGGGGCGAGTGCGGCCAGTAGAACGAAGGCCTTCAAAACGGGGCGGGTCATGTAAACTCCTGTCAGCTCCCGGCGACGCTCATCGCGTCGATCCTGATCGTCGGGGCGTCGATACCGTAGCGGAACTCGAGATCGTCGGCGGCCTGCATGGATCGGAACATGGTGATGAGATTGCCGGCAATCGTGAATTCGGCAACCGGCTCGGCCAGTTGCCCGTTCCGGATCATGAAGCCCGAGGCGCCCCGGCTGTAATCGCCGGTCAGTTCGTTGATCGACGATCCCATCAACTCGGTGACATAGATGCCTTCGCCGATATCCCCGATGAGCGTCTCGACCGGCGTCTCGCCACCGCTCAGATAGAAATTGGTGACCGAAGGTGCAGGCGGGCTGCCGATCGCACGCGCGGCGCGACCATTCGTGACAAGGCAGAACTGCTTTGCGGAGCGGCTGTCGAGCAGCCATTCCTGAAGAATCCCGCCTTCGACGCAGGCGAGCACGTCCGGTCTGATCCCTTCGGCGTCGAAGGGGCGCGAGCGCAAACCGCGCGGGCGTGTGGGATCGTCGATGACGCTCAATGCCCCGGGGAGGATCGCCTTGCCGAGATATCCCGCAAGAAACGACGTACAGCGCGCGATCAGGGCGCCGTTGATCGCGTTGGCGAGATGGCCGAGCAGGCTTCCCGAGACGCGCCTGTCGAAAACGACCGGCATGTCGCCGGTCCGGGGCTTGACGGGGTTCATGCGTCGCAAGGCGCGTTCGGCGGCGTCCCGGCCCAGCTGTTCGGGCGAGTCCAGAGCGCACAGGAAGCGGGCGCTGTGCCCGGCATAATCGCGCTGCATCCTGTCGCCGTGCCCGGCGAGAACGCTGACCCCGGTGCTGTGGCTCGTCTGGCTGTAATGGCCCTGAAAACCACCGCTTTCAGCGAGTGCTACCGTCACATGGGCGTAGCCTGCGGAGGCACCGTTGCTGTTCGTGATCCCCTCATGACCGAGAGCGGCCTCCTCTGCGATACGTGCCCGGGCGAGAAGGGCATCGAGCGCAGGCGCCGGGGTCGGGTCGAGAATGTCGAGCGCCGCCAGATCCAGCGAGCCCTGCAGGGCCGGATCGGGCACGCAGGCATGGCGATCTTCCGGTACGACCCGCGCCATCGCGACGGCCTGTTCCGCCAGACCTGCGAAGCGCTCCGGATCGAGATCCGTGGCAGAGACGCTCGCGCTGCGCTTGCCGAGGAAGCAGCGCAGACCGATATGCACCGTCTCCGAATGATCCAGCCCTTCGGGGACGCCATTGCGACACAGTGCAGAGAGCGAGCGCGAGGCGACGAACATCACATCGGCGCGGTCGGCACCGGCATGCCGGGCGGCGTCGAGGAGATCCTGCACCCTGTCCATTGGAGCTGTCATGCGGCAAGCCTTTGCGCGATTGCCTCGAGGGAAGGGACCTTGGCGACCGGGCCTATGGTCGCAAGGGTCGGCGTCGCGCGGAAGATGGTCCGCGCGGCATCGATCATGGCCGCCTCATCCACAGCGTCGATTTTCGAGACCGTTTCTGCCGTGTCGATAACGCGGCCGAAAAGCTGCATCTGGCGAGCGATCTGTTCGCAGCGGCTGCCCGTGCTTTCCAGGGACATCAGGAGGGAGGATTTCACCTGTGCGCGTGCGCGCGCGATTTCCTCCGCGCTGATCCCGTCCTCGATGCGCCGCAATTCGTCCAGAAGCACCGGCACCAGCTCGGCCGCCTCCGACTCTCCCGTGCCCGCATAGATTCCGAACAGTCCCGAATCCAGGAAAGGAAGCGCGAAGGCATAGACGGAATAGACCAGACCGCGCTTTTCGCGGATTTCCTGGAACAGGCGCGAGGACATACCGCCCCCGAGAACGGTCGAGAGAAGCATGACGGCGTGATAGGCCGGGTCGCCGTAACCGACCGAAGGAAAGCCGAGAACGAGATGCGCCTGATCGAGCGCCCGCGTCTCACGATGATCCCCTCCCGCATAACGGCCCGGACTGCGAGCAGGAGGACGATGGTCGGGCAGATCGCGGAAATGCGTCTGGACCATCTCGAGCACAGCCTCGTGCTCGAGATTGCCCGCTGCTGCAATGACCATGTTATGCGTCGTGTAATGCGTGTGCATGTAGCGCATCATGGTCTCGCGCTTCATTCCCGCGACGAGCGCCTCCGTTCCGAGGGTGGGGCGTCCCATGGACTGGTCGGGGAAGGCCGTCTCCTGGAAATGGTCGAATATGATGTCGTCCGGAGTGTCGTTGGCCTGACCGATCTCCTGGAGGATCACACCGCGCTCCCGCTCGACTTCCTGTTCGAGAAAGGTGCTGTGCGTGAGGATGTCGCCGATGATGTCGATGCCCAGAGGGAGGTCCTCCTTGAGCAGCTTGACATAATAGGCGGTCTGTTCGCGCGCGGTGTAGGCGTTGATATGCCCGCCGACATTCTCGATCTCCTCGGCGATCCGGGCCGCCGAGCGGCGGGCGGTTCCCTTGAAGGCCATGTGTTCGAGAAAATGCGAGACTCCGTTCTCCTCGGCGCTTTCATTCCGGGTGCCCGTCGCGACATAGGCGCCGAAGGAGACGGTCTCGACGCGCTCCATACGCTCCGTGACGACGGTGAGTCCATTGGGCAGGGTGGTGACGGTGATCGGATCGTTCATCGAGCGCGGGTGGTCCTGACTGGAAAGAGGGTGTGGCAGGGCTGAGATGGCGTCGGCAAAAGGAAAATTCCACCCCCTCCCGGTGTGAAGGCGCGGGCATAGTCCGGGATGCGCACCCGACGATGTCCCGGCCCGGTGCGAGATCCGGTGCCAGATCCGGAGCAAGATCCGGTGGAAGACGACCCCGGGCAGGAAGGCCTCCGTAGAGGAAAATCCCGCGGGAGAACCGAAAGGGACATTCCCTGCGAAAGCCGCCTCCCGGGGGTGGGGCAGCGTCTCGCAAAGCGGCCTTGTGCAAGGCGGCTTCCTGCGGGTGCTACGCGTTCAGGCGAGGCCGACATGGCGCCGCACGGCGTCCTCGACGAGGGTGAGAGCGTTCGGCAGGATGTCGTAGCGCTCCTCGCGATCGAACAGACCGGCGAGATGCGGTGGCAGGGTCGGGTCGATCCCGGTCGCCTTGCAGACGGCTTCGGGAAACTTGGCGGGATGCGCGGTGGCGGCAACGACCATCGGAATGCCCGGCTCCTGCGCCTTGCGTCCCGCTGCGATACCGATCGCCGTATGAGGGTCGGCGAGATATCCAGACCTCTCGAACAGGGTCTTCATCTCGGCGAGTGTCGCATCGTCGTCGAGCATGAGCGCATCGAACCGCGCCGTCGCGCGCCTCCAAACGGCGTCATCCACGCGCATCCGGCCATTCTGGCGGAAGGCGAGCATCGTGTCCCGGCAGGCTTGCGGGTCGCGATCCAGCAGCTCGAAAAGCAGACGCTCGAAATTGGAGGAGACCTGGATGTCCATGGAGGGAGAGAGGCTGGGTGCCACGGCTCTCATGCTCATGTCGTTCTCCGTCAGGAAGCGCGTGAGAATATCGTTCCGGTTGGAGCCGATGGCCAGGCGACGTACCGGCAGTCCCATCTCTCCGGCAGCCCATGCCGCGAGAACATTGCCGAAATTGCCTGTCGGTACGGCAAACGAGACCTCGCGGTCGGGGGCGCCGAGCATGAGGGCTGCGCGCACGTAATAGGGAATCTGTGCCGCGATGCGCGCCCAGTTGATGGAATTGACGGCCGAGAGATTGACTGCCTTGCGAAACCCCGTATCGGCGAACATCGCCTTGACGAGATCCTGACAGTCGTCGAACGTTCCCTCGACAGCAATATTGAGGATATTCGCATCCTGCACGGTCGTCATCTGACGGCGTTGCACCTCCGAAGTGCGACCCATCGGGTGCAGAATCGCAACGGAGAGATGGGGACTGCCGCGAAAGGCCTCGATCGCCGCCGATCCTGTATCGCCGGACGTCGCCCCGACGATCGTGACGCGCTGGTTACGCTCGGTCAGCACATGCTCGAACAGCTGGCCGAGGAGCTGCATCGCCATATCCTTGAAGGCGAGCGTCGGGCCGTGAAACAGCTCCATCGAAAACAGACCGTTCTCGATCTCGGTCAGCGGCGCGATCGCGGCGTGGGAGAACCCGGCATAGGCGCGCGCGCAGAGTGTCTGCAGGGTCGGAAGATCGATGCACCCCGCAGTGAAGACGGACAGGATCCGTGCAGCAAGGTCGGGATAGGAGAGCGTGCGCATCTCGCGCCACTGCTCTGCAGAAAAACGCGGCCACGTTTCAGGCATGTACAGCCCGCCATCATCCGCCAGTCCGGCCAGGAGAATGTCGGAGAAGGAGCGCGGGCTGGTATCGCCGCGGGTCGAACGGTACTGCATGAAGGCCTTCATCGCTGGAGGGTGCAAGAAAGAGTGTACGGCCCGCTCAGGGCAGGGCGGGAAGCCGGAGCTGCAAGAGGGCATTGCCGACCGGGATACAGATCTGTCCGTCATTCGTCACGGCCGGAATGCCCGCCTGAACCAGGCCGGGCGACGAGAAGAGAATACGCGGATGACGCCCGGGGTCGAAGGAGAGGAGGCGCCCGTTTGCGATGTCGGTGAAATACAGGGTGGAATCGGGACCGATGGCGAGGCCGCCGACGGTCGGCGTTCCCCGCCAGGCCGTGACCCCTTCCATCAGCTCCACGGCGGTCACGGAGGGGTCTGTCAGCAGCGCGGTCGAAAGACGATAGAGCGGGCCGGTGGGGGTCATTTCGTACAGCCAGGCGCCGTCCTTTCCGAGTGCCAGGAAAGAAAGATCGCGCGTTTCGGGCCGGCCCTGCCGGTCGATCACGGGGCTGTTGTTGCGTATTAGCGGCGCATGGCCCCGCGCGCTCGGATAACCGGCGAAGAAACGCCTCGCGGTTCCCTTGACGAGATCGAGCGCGACGAGGGCGGCGCCGCCTTCATCGGCCAGATAGGCATGATCGCCATGGATCGCGAGATCGGTGAACCGGCTCGCAGGCGTGAAGGCCTCCGGGGGCAGGGCATGATCAGCGCGAGAGACGAAGGTCACGGGGTCGAACAGCATCATATGGGGGGGGCGGTCGCCGGTTCCGGCGAAGAGGATCCACAGCCCGTCGCCCTCGCCGGATGCCATGGCGATCGCAGGGGCACGAAGCCGGTCCGCCGCGCCGGGCGCCGAAAGGAGAACAGGGGTTGCCTGTCCTGTTCCTGTATCGATCTTCACGAGATCGGGGCGCTCTCCTGCGGCGGAACTGTCGCGCAGGACCAGAACGGCACCGGTCTTCATCGATACGGCCCTGTTCCAGTCCGTTCCGGGGAGCGGGATCGACCGGATGGGTTGCGCCTGGTTCGTATCCGCGACCCAGGGTCGCTCATGCGAGGCCCAGGCCTGCGGGAGCGATGCAGGAAGATGCGTGGCGACAAGCGCGAGGGCCAGAAACCGCCATCCCCGGCGGCGAATGGATGAGAAAAGGACCATGGCTCCTTGTAAGCCCATTCGGTCCCCGCGCAAGCTCGGCCTGCCATGACGGAAGCGATTCTGCCCGCCCCCGGCTCCCCCCCCGGCTTCTTCTCCCCCGGCTTCCTCCCCGGTGACCCGACGTTGAGATCCGGCGCAAGACGCTTCATGGTCGTTTCATGACAGCACATGATTCCCGCGTCGATACGGCCATGGCATTTCTCGCAGGAGGCGCGCCCGAAAGGGCGGAAGCGCTGTTCAGGGAGATTCTCTCGGCTGAGCCCGCTCATCCCGGCGCCTGGCACGGTCTCGCCTGCGTCGCGCGTGACCGGAGCAAGCCCCATATCGCCATTGCCTGCGCCGGACGGGCTCTGCAGGCGCCGCCCGACGACCGGAGCCGCGCTGTCTTCACGCTCACTCTGGCCGCAGCGCTCGACGAGGCAGGCCATCGGCGCGAGGCGCTCTCGGCATGCAGGGTCGCGCTCCTGCTCGAGCCGCGTGACCCGCGCGGTCATATGCTCGAGGGCGAACTGCTTCATGCCTCAGGTGAGAGGCTCGAGGCCCGTCGGGCTTTCGACCGGGCCATCGCACTCGCCTCCGACCCCGCGCCGCTTTTGACGCGGATCGCCGGATTTCTGATGCGTCACGCCGCTTATGCCGATGCGGCAGAGGCCTGGGATCAGCTCGCTCTGCTTCATCCCGGAGATCCGCTCGTTCTCGCGAACCGGGGGGCCGCCCTGTTCGAGGCCGGACAGATGGAGGCTGCGCGCACGAGCCTCGAGCAGGCGATGGCTTCAGGGGGCGACACGGCGGAAACGACGAGCAATCTCGCCCTCGTCGAAATGGCGCTCGGCCATTTCGAGGCAGCGCAGCGCCATTTCGACGAGGCGTGCCGCAAGGCTCCGGACGACGTCGCGATGCGGATCAATCGCGCGAGTTTCCACGCTGAAACCGGTGAGGAAATGCGGGCGCGCGAGACGTTGGCGCCGCTCGCCGCGCTGGACGGTCCGGACGGGAGAAAGGCGGCGTTCAATCTCGCCACGCTCGACCTGTCCCAGGGGAGATACGAAGACGGCTGGCGAGGTTTCGAAAGCCGTCTCGCTCTGGGGCCGAATGCTGTTTCGGCCTCGGCGCGATGGACGGGAGAGAAAACGGAGAAGCGGGTGAGAATCACCGCGGAGCAGGGGCTGGGCGACATGATCCAGTTTCTGAGATTCCTGCCCGAGGCAGCATCCCGGGCGCCTCTGCTTCTCGATCTGCCACCGACCGTTCTGACGCTCATCCCGCTCATGCCCGGGTTGCGTGACGCCCGGGCGAGCGGCAGGGTCAGGCTTGCAGGCGAGATGATCGGGGAGGATGGGATCGCAGGCGCAGGCGCAGGCGCAGGTATAGGCGGCGACGGAAGCTCCGGCCCGAGTTGTTCATTGCTCAGTCTTCCGCACCTTCTGGGCATGAGGTCCATCACGGCCGAGGCTTTTCTGGAGAGACCCGCGCGCCCGGTACGAGGCAGGGTCGGGCTGTTCTGGGCCGGAAGTCCCGCCTATCGTTTCGACGCCCGTCGCAGCGTCCCGCGGGATCTGCTCGCCCCCGTTCTAGCGCTCTCGCAGGATCTTCCGGATGTGGAATTCCTGTGCCTGCAGCACGGTGCGCGCGCGCAGGAGCAGCAGGGAATGATCGTGCCTCCCATGGAAGACCTGGCTGCGACGGCGGAAGCGCTGGCGCGCTGTTCCATCGTCGTGGGGGTCGATACGGCGCTCGCTCATCTCGCCGGCGCGCTCGGTGTCGAGTTCTGGCTTCTGGATCGTTACGGTGGAGACTGGCGCTGGAAGGGGCCGGACTGGTATCCGGCAGTGAGGATCTTCCGCTGTGCCAGGGCAGGTCCCGCCCCGGAGGTCTGGCCTTGCGTCATCGCGCGTCTTGCCGGAGCGCTTCGTGACAGGCTGGCCGGACCGGGATCCTGATCAGGCTGCCACGTGTTCGGTCGGGCGCGAGCTGTCATCGTCGCGCAGGGTCGCAAGCAAGGCGCTGCGTATCTCGGCCATGCGCGTCTCCGAGGTCACCTTGGTACCGACCAGATCCCGCACATAGAACACATCGACGGCGCGCATTCCGTAGGTCGTGATATGGGCGGAGGAGATCTGGAGCGACTGCTCGCTTATGGTCCGGGTAACGTCGTAGAGAAGACCGGGCCGGTCCCTGCCATTGATCTCGATGATGGTGTGACGCTCCGAAGCCCTGTTGTCGATGACCACGCGCGAGGGCACATGGATGGCCCTCATCCTGCGGGCAGCGCGCTGGTTGGCGAGGCGGTCCAGCTCGGCACCGATCGGAAGACGGCTCGAGAGGGCCTGCTCGATCAGGCCGTTGAGACGAGAGAGCTGGAGCGGTGTCTCGAAGGCCCGTCCATGAGCGTCCTGCACCCAGAACGTATCGAGAGCCATGCCGTCGCTCAGGGTGTGGATACGTGCATCGACGATCGATGCACCGGCCACGGCCAGCCCCCCCGCGATCTGTGAGAAGAGACCGGAGTGATCGGCGCTCAGGATCGTGATTTCGGTCACGTCGCGCTGGGGAATCGGCGTCGTCTCGATGGTCAGAGGTGCCTCGTGGGTTTCGGAGTCGAGCACGAGTCTGGCATGTCGCAGATGCGTATCCGCATCGAAACCGAGCCAGTATCCGGCATAGCCCAGCGTGAGGAAATGCTCTGCCTGCGCGCTTGCGAGTCCCTGTTGCAGGAGGCCGTCGCGCACGAGCTCTTTTGCATGGCTCACCCGCTCGTCGCGCTCGGTCGCGGCCAGACCGCCCTCCAGCACCTCTGCAACGCGGGTATAAAGCTCACGGAGCAAGGTTGCCTTCCAGGCATTCCAGACATTCGGGCTTACCGCCCGCATATCGGCAATGGTCAGGATCAGCAGAAGCCGCAGCCGCTCCGGAGACTGGATGATGTCGGCAAGATCGAGAATCGTACGCGGATCGTCGATATCGCGTCGGAATGCGGTCTGGCTGAGCAGAAGATGATGGAGAATGAGCCAGGAGACCGTCTCGGTTTCCTCGGCGTCGAGACCGAGCTGCGGGCATACATGCTGGGCTACCTCGGCCCCGAGCACCGAGTGATCTCCGCCACGTCCCTTGGCGACGTCGTGCAGCAGGGTCGCGACATACATCGCCCGACGCGACTGCATGTCGCGCGTCAGATCGTACACCAGCGGAATCTCGTCGGCCATCGCACCGGCCTCGATCCGGCCGAGCATGCGCACGGCCTCGATATTGTGCTCGTCCACCGTATAGATGTGATAGGTATCGAACTGCATCTGACCGACGATGCGGGACCAGTCGGGAAGGAGCGCGCCGAGAAATCCGGTATCGTTGAGAATGGTCAGCCAGTCCGCGCCGCTCGGCCGGCTGTCCTGCCTGTTCATACGGGTCGGCTGCATGAGCAGCTCGAGAAAGACCTGCATGGTCAGCGGGTCGTCTCGCAGCGAGGCGACACGGCGCTCGTTGCGTATCAGTTGCTGGATCGCGGTCGGATGCAGCGTGAGGCCGTCACGACAGGCCGCCCGGAGCATGAGCACCATCAGGCGCGGATCGTTATCGAAACATGCCCGTTCCGCCGGGGCGATCTCGCCGTTGATCAGCCGGAAATGTCGCGCTTCCTGCGTATCGCAGCCTTGCCCTTCATAGGGTGCCTCGCGCGCGGGGCCCTGAAGCCGCTGCATGATGCCGGGCTCTAGAATGCGGCCGAGACGCATCACTTCGCGCGTCGTCAGGAAATAATGGCGCATGAAGCGCTCGACGCCCTGTTGGCGCCCATGGCCGGCATAGCCCATGCGACCGCCGATCACGGGCTGGACGTCGAAAGCCAGCCGCTCATCGGCCCGGCCCGCGATGTAATGAAGATGCAGCCGGATGGTCCAGAGGAAGTTCCAGGCGCGTCGTGCCCTGTTGCCTTCCTGCTCGGTCAGCAATCCGAGCGTTGCAAAAACGGGATCGTTGCCGCGCGTGCGGATCGCCGGATTGAGCTCATCGCGATCCTGGACGATCCGTGTCATCCAGTTGAGCGTCTGGAGATCGCGCAGCCCTCCGCGTCCCTCCTTGATATTGGGCTCGACCATATAGGGATTGTCGCCGAAGCGGCGGTGGCGCTGCTCGCGCTCATCGATCTTGTCGTGAATGAAGGAGAGCGCGTTTTCCGCGCCCGCACTGAAATGGGCGCCGAAACGGGCGAAGAGCGGTTCCGATCCCGCGATGCGTCTGGCATCGAGCAGGGTGGTGCGGATCGTGATATCTTCGCGCGCCGCTTCGATACATCCTGCGATCGAGCGCGTGGCATGCCCCACCCGGACCCCCAGATCCCACAGGAAATAGAGCATGTATTCGACCTGGGCGGTCGTATCGGGCGTCAGGGGCTCGTCGGTCAGGAAAAGAAGATCGATATCGCTGTACGGAGCCAGAAGACCACCCCCGTATCCACCCGTCGCACAGACGCAGAGACCGGATTCCGCAGCCCCCGTCGTCGCGCGCGCAAGGGCGAAAAGGCTCGAGATTGCTCCGTCCATGAGGCGCGCCAGCGTCGCTGCCGCGGCGATTCCCTTCAGTTGCCGCCCTTCGAAAAGGCGCCGTATCTCGCCATGATGACGGCCGATATGACGACGGAAGATGCTCACGGCATCCTCGCGGGCAACAGTGCCATCCGGTAGCCGGACCCTGTCGAGTGCCGCCGACAGGACTGCGTGCATGTCGCTTTCTTGGAGGGAGATCGGTTCGCGCATCAAGATCCGTCTGTCAGGGGGGCGTGGCTGAAAACCCGGAGTTACCATTCTCAGGTCAAATCGTTCTTTGTTTCAAGCGCAAGTTTGCGCAGGGCATACAGCGTCTCCAGCGCAGCCTTCGGCGAGAGCGTGTCCGGATCCAGCGCCTCGAGCGCCTCGCGCAGCGCATCGCGGCACATCTCCTGCGGTGCGCCCGCTGCCGCGTCTGCCGTCTCGAACAGGGGCAGGGCAGGGATAGCATGGCTCTGGTCGCGCTCGAGCGCTGCCAGCAGGCGCGTCGCACGCCGGACCACCGGCAGGGGCACGCCGGCAAGCTGGGCGACATGAACGCCCCAGCTTCGTCGTGCGGAGCCTTTGCGTACCTCGTGCTGGAACACCACCTGACCCTGCCATTCCCTGACCGCCATGGTGTAGGGCGTCAGGCGCGGCATGGAATCCGACAGGCTGCACAATTCATGGAAATGGGTCGCGAAGATCGTTCGCGACCCGAGCTGGGAATGCAGGGCCTCGAGCGTGGCCCAGGCGATGGCCAGACCGTCGAGTGTCGAGGTGCCGCGCCCGATCTCGTCGACGACCACGAGCGAACGCGGTCCGGCCTGACGCAATATCGCGGCCGTTTCGGTCATTTCCACCATGAAGGTAGAGCGTCCGCGCGCCAGATCGTCCGCCGCACCGACACGGGAGAACAGCCGGTCCACGATTCCGATCCGTGCCCGGGCGGCGGGGACCGGCAGCCCGGCCTGCGCCAGGATCACGGCAAGAGCCGTCTGGCGCAGGAAGGTGGATTTTCCGGCCATGTTCGGGCCCGTGAGCAGCATCACGCGGCTCTCGGGCTGGAGGGCGCAGTCATTGGGAATGAAGCGGGCCGATTTGCCGAGTGCCGCCTCCACCACGGGATGGCGACAGGCTTCGAGCACGAAATCCTGTTCCCCGGTCATTTCCGGGCTGCACCACGAGCCGTCCCTGGCGAGGCGGGCCGCGCTCGTCAGGACGTCGGTCATGGCAAAGAGCGCGGCGAGCTCGGGCAGGGCCGGATGCGCCACGCACTCGGCCACGAGTGCGGCAAAGAGGCGCCGCTCGAGAAGGGCAGCCCGCTCGGCTGCCTCGGCAATGGCGCGGTCGAGTCCGAGCAGCTCGTCCGTCGTGAATCGGACGAGGCTCGCGGTTCCCTGCCGGAACGTGAGCTCGGGCCGCTCGCGCAGCTTTGCGCCATGCAGGGCGGAAGTCTCGATGATATAGCCGAGCTGGGCGTGATGGCGGATCTTCAGCGTGGCAATGTTGTAGTGATCGGCATAACGCTGCTGCAATGCGGCAAGGGTGCGCTTGCTGTCGTCGCGCAGGCTCCGGCAATGATCGAGATCGGGATCGTAGCCGGTGGCGATGGCACCCCCGTCCTCGATCCGGGCGGGCAGGGAATCCGCCAGGGCCTTCTCGAGCGTGCCGAGCAGGGTATCGGCCCGACCGTAAAGGCCTGAAAAAAGCGTACGGATCAGCGCGGGCGTCTCGGCCGAGCAGAGCGGCTCGAGGATTTCCACGAGCAGATCGGCATTTTGCAGACCGTCCCTGATCGCAGCGAGATCGCGCGGCAACCCGCGTCCTGCCGAAAGCCGCCCCAGAGCCCGGGCGAGATCCGGGCAGTGCTTAAGCAGCGGAACGAGCCGGTCGATCAGCCCGGGCTGGCTCCCGATCCAGCGCCAGCCATCCTGACGGTCCCGGATGAGAGCCACATCGGTGGAGGGGGCCGCGATCCACTGGGACAGCAGGCGCTGCCCCGCCGCCGAGGATGTGCGATCGACCGAGGCGAGCAGGGTATGGGTGGTCGTGCCGTCGCGGGCGAGCACCAGATCGAGGCTCGCGCGCGTGGCGGGATCCAGTCCGAGCGTACCGGCTTCGCCACGCCGCAGGGGGCGTGCGATGCGCGGCATGGCGCCCGCCTGACTGCGGCGCACATAATCCAGCACCATCGCACCGGCACGGATTTCCTCATCGTCGAAATCGCCGAGCACCGAGACCTGCGCGACCTCGAAGGCCTGGGCCATGCGCTGTTTCGCGACGTCCTGACGCGGCACCGCGACATTGGGTGCGACCCGCGCCGCGAAGGGGCCGGGAACGATCGCCGGACTGGCGAGGATCTCGGAAGGATCGAGCTGTGCGAGGATTTCCTCGACATGGTCGGGGCCGACGCAGGCGGTCTCGAAGGAGCCCGTCGAGATGTCGATCCAGGCGACACCGATACAGGCCTCGCCCTTACCCGGTTTCTTCGGCGAAGAGAGCGCGAGAAGAAGGTTCTGCCGCCCGGCTTCGAGCAACTCGTCTTCGGTAAGCGTTCCCGGCGTCACCAGACGGACGATCGCGCGTGCGAGCGGTCCTTTCTGGGGGGGCTCTCCCGGCTTTCTGGGCAGTTCCGTCTGCTCGGCAACGGCTACGCGAAACCCCCTGCGGATGAGCCGGGCGAGATAGGCCGGTGCTGCCGCAACCGGAACGCCGCACATCGGAATCGGCAGGTCGTTGTGTTTGCCGCGGGTAGTGAGGCTGATATCGAGGGCCATGGATGCGGTTTCCGCATCGGCAAAAAACAGCTCGTAGAAATCGCCCATGCGGAAGAAGAGCAGGGCATCGGGCTCCTGGGCCTTGAGCGCGAACCACTGCGCCATGGCCGGGGTGGCGCCCTCAGCCGACGGGATCAGGCCCGTGATCGCCGGTGTGGTCATCGATGAGAAATCCGCAGCATGAGGCTCTTATCTAGTCTTCTCCCGGAACTCTGTGAACAACAAGTTAAGGGTATGCTGCGATTGGGCCATGCATGATGGCCTTTATGCAACGCTTCGGCGCGTCCCGGTTCAGGCTCTGTCCTGGCTGCCAGAGCCGGAGCCAGAGCCGGAGCCGGAGCCGGAGCCGGAGCCAGAGCCAGAGCCAGAGCCACTGCCTGTGCCAGAGTCGGCGCCGGACCTGCCGCGATTGCGTTTCAGGACCCTTCTGACCAGCTGGTCCGGTCGCGCCACGCCAAGCCCCCAGAGGGCAGCGAGATAGATGACGCCTGCGAGGCTCATGAGGAAGGCAAGCATCGCCGCGCGGGCGACGCCATGCCAGATCACGAGTCCGGGCGCCAGAAGGCGCGTCAGGCACCAGACGGCAAACGCCATGACCAGAGCGGCCAGCGCGATGCGGGCCAGCCGTCCGAGCAGCGCGCGGTCGGGCTGGAACATGCCCCGCCTGTGCAGAATGACCCCGAGCAGGGCGAGATTGACGGCAGCGGCCAGCGAGCTTGCGAGCGGAGGGCCGATATGCGCGAGAGGACGATAGAGCAGGAGGTTGAGGACGAGGTTCAGCGCCAGCGTGACGAGGCCGATTCTTACCGGCGTCCGCGTGTCGCCCTGCGCGAAGAAGCCGGGTGCGAAAACCTTGACGAGAACGAAGGCGGGCAGGCCGAGCGCGTAGGCGCGCAGCGAGCCCGCCGATGCCAGGGCATCCTCGACCGAGAATTTTCCGTAGCCGAAAAGGGTTGCCATGATTTCGGGCGCCAGGGCGAGCAGGCCGAGACAGGCGGGAAGCGTCAGGATGGACGCGTAATCGAGGGCCCTGTTAAGGGTTTCGCGCGCCGCTTGGGGGTCGTTCGTCTCGATATGCCGGGTCAGGATCGGCAGGAGCGTCGTACCCGCTGCGGCACCGAGAACGCCCAGCGGCAGCTGATTGACGCGATCGGCGAAATAGATCCACGAAATCGATCCGGCCGGAAGGAAGGACGAGATGATCGTATCGACCGTAAGGTTGAGCTGCGTTGCGCCAGAGCCCAGAAGTCCCGGCCACAGACGGTTGAGCATATTGCGCATGTCTGTCGTCAGCCGCGGCCGGGGGAGGGTGAGCCGAAGTCCCGCCCGCCGGACAGCCCAGAGGAGAAGGCCGAGCTGGGCGAAACCGGAAAGCGTGATTCCCCAGGCGGCGCAGGTGACCGTATCCCCGAAGACGCAGGCGCCAAGCACGATCGCTGCGATGCCCACCACGTTGAAGGAAACATAGGCACCGGCTGCCATTGCAAAGCGATGCATCCCGTTGAGCACGCCTGCAACGACCGCTGCGAGACAGATGAGGAGAAGATAGGGAAAGGTGATGCGCGCAAGCGGAACCGCCAGCTCGAAACGCCCGCCTCCGGGCGAGAAGCCCATACCGATCACGCTGATCAGGGAGGGCATGAAGATCTCGCCGAGAATCGTCAGCAGGAGCAGCCAGGCCCCGAGACAGCTCAGGACCTGGGAGGCAAAGCGCGCTGCCTCGTCTTCGCCCCTGTGAGTCAGCCTTTCCGTGAAGAGCGGCACGAAAGCGGCGCTGAGCGCGCCCTCGCCGAACAATCTGCGAAACATGTTCGGCAGTCGGAACGCGATCTGGTAGGCGTCCTGAACGGGCCCTGCGCCCAGAAAAGCGGCCAGGAGCTGATCGCGGATCAGACCGAGCACGCGCGACATCATCGTCCATCCACCGACCGTGATCAGGTTCCGCAGCATTCAGTTATCCAGTTTTCGGGCATCCCGTTTCCGGGGCGGGGCCAGTTTCCAGCAGGGGCCAGTTTCCATCCGGCCAGTTTCCATCCGGTCAGTTTCCATCCTGTTCCGGGTCGCGTCGGAAGCCAGCCGCCAAGGGCGCTGTTTAGCCACAAGATGCGCCCGGACGCCACCCGTGCGCTTTCCTTGTCGGAGGAGCTTTGCTTGTCGGGCGTCTCTTTCTTCGGGCGCGCTCCTGTGGTCCCCGCCCGGAGGGAGGGGGCAAAGGCGTTCCCCGCGCGATCCGATCCGGAAAAAAAACCGGCGCGTGCGAAGCTCAGCGATCCATCAGGGCGCGCTGGATGACTTTCTTCATACGCGGTGAGTCGGGCGAGGTGAGCGGGGTGAACCAGTCGACGAGCTTTCCCTCGCGCGAGACGACATATTTGTAGAAATTCCAGCGCGGACGCGAAAGCATGCCGCCCTCGCGTGCGAGCCAGCGGAAGAGCGGCGTGGCGGCGGGACCCTTTACGACCGATTTCGCTGCCATGGGGAAACTGACGCCATAATTGCGCGAGCAGCTCTGTTCGATCTCCGAGGCCGTTCCGGGTTCCTGCTGCCCGAAATCGTTGCTCGGCACCCCCAGAACGACGAGGCCGTCCTTGGCGTACCGGCTCCACAGATGTTGCAGACCCTCATATTGCGGCGTGAACCCGCATTTGGATGCGGTGTTGGCGATCAGGACGACTTTTCCCCTGAATTCGGAAAGCGGAATCGTGCCCGTACCGAGGGCGGGAATCTCGAGATCGTAGAAACCGGTGGTCATGATACCTCGTCAGGGATATGAGCTGCGGGCGTGCGGCTGCGCCTGTGACATCGCATGTCCGACACTATGTGGCTTTGCGCTGGACACCGCGCAAGCATCTTGACAGAGTATGCCTCCTTGTTGCCTCGGAGAAACAATGTCCATATCGCTGCGCGGCGTGGCCGGAATCGCGGTGCTGATCGCGCTCGGTGTTCTCTTTTCCTCGAACCGCAAGGCCATCGACAAGCGACAGATCGCAACGGCTCTGGCGCTTCAATGCGGCATTGGTGCTCTCGCCCTCTTCGTTCCCTGGGGGCGTCGTGTTTTCGGAGCGCTGGCCGATGGGGTGGGCGCTGTTCTCTCCTATGGCTCGGTCGGCACGCATTTCCTGTTCGGCGGGCTCGCAGGGCCTAGAATGCAGGCGCTTTTCGGACAGGACGGCTTCGTGTTCGCCTTCCAGGTCCTTCCTGCGATCGTCTATGTCTCGGCTCTGATCGCGCTGCTCTATCATCTCGGCGTCATGCAATTCGTGGCCCGCCTCGTCGGGCTGGGCGTCCGCCGCCTTCTCGGCACCACCGCGATCGAGTCCTTCTCCTCCGTCATGACGGTCTTTCTCGGGCAGAGCGAGATGCCGGTCGTCCTGCGGCCCTATGTCGGACAGCTGCGACGCGCCGAGCTCTTCACGATCATGAGTTCCGGGACGGCGTCCGTATCGGGTTCGGTTCTCGCGGGCTATGCAGGGCTCGGGGTTCCGATGCCCTATCTGCTCGCCGCGTCGTTCATGGCGATCCCCGGGGGGCTCCTTTTTGCCAAGCTTCTCTGGCCGACGCCGGAAATGGCAGGGGTGCGCGAGAAAATGCCCGATGCCGTGGTCGAAAGCGCCGGGATTTTCGATGCCCTCGCCGAAGGGGCAATGAGCGGCGCGCGTGTCGCCTTTGCTGTCGGCGCGGTTCTGGTGGCGTTCGTCGGCCTGACCGCGCTCCTCGATGGCTGCCTCCATGGTATCGAGCACCGTTTCGGGCTCGCGGGAGGAAGCGGTCACGCCCCCGGCCTTTCGGAGGTTTTCGGCTTCGTCATGGCGCCGATCGCCTGGCTGATCGGCATTCCCTGGAGCGAGTGCAGCGCGGTCGGCGCTCTGCTTGGTCAGAAGATCGCCTTCAACGAATTCGTCGCCTATGCGAGCCTTTCTCCGATGATCCACGCCCATGCGCTTTCGGGCCATAGTCTTGCGATTGTCTCGGTCGCCCTGTGCGGTTTTTCCAATTTTTCCAGCATCGGTATTCTCATCGGCGGCTTCGGGAGCGTGTCGCCCGGGCGCCGGGCGGAGATTGCGACGATCGCACCGCGCTGCGTCATCGCGGGAACGCTGTCCAATCTGACCAGCGCCGCGATCACGGGACTGTTTGTTTCGGGATGATGCGGCGCGTAGCGAGATCTGACCGGCATGGAACAGGATGATCCCTTACGCGAGCCTGTCGCGTCGAAGGAGGATGCCGGAGCCCGAACCGGCACCCGAACCGGCGCCCGAACCGGCACCCGGGCACGGGAGATCGAGAAACACGTTCTGGCATCCGGGGCGGCCGGGCTCGGTCGGCTCACCCGGGCGCTCTACCCGCACCCCGATGACAGGCCGCTCATGGGGCGGCCCGCGCCGGGGCGTCGCATTCACCCGCGCCTCTATCTCTGCGAATTCTGGGCGACGGCCCTTCTGCTCGTCTGCGGTGTCTGCAGCAATGTCGCGATCGGATCGCCGCTCAGCCCCGTCGCCCGGGCACTCGCTTCTTGTCCGTGGCTTCTGACCGCCCTTCAGGGACTGCTTTTCGGTCTGAGCGCAACGATCGCCGCATTCTCGCCCTTCGGGCGGGTCAGCGGCGCCCATCTCAGCCCCTCCATCAGCATCGCCTTCTGTCTCGGGCGACGGCTGGCCCCGACCGATGCGGCATTCTATGTTTTCTCCCAGATCTCGGGTGCCGTACTGGGTACGGGACTGGTGGCGCTGAGCGGCGTCTTGTGGCCGGAATGGGGACGATGGTGCCGCGCCGGGCATTTCGCGGCGACGATCCCGTCTCCCTCCGTCGCGCCTGTCTGGGCCGCGCTGGGCGAGAGCTCGACGACTGCGATCCTGATTGCACTCATCCTGACCTTCGGCGCTCATCCGGGGCTGAGGCGTTTTGCAGCCTGGGTATCCGGACCGCTCTTTTTCCTGCTCAACCCCTTCGAGGCCTGGCTCTCGGGCGACAGCACGAATCTCGCAAGGAGTTTCGGCCCCGCGCTTTTCTCGGAAAGCTGGAGTCATTTCTGGGTTTATGTTGCAGGGCCACTGTTCGGGGTCTGCGTGGTTCTCGCGACGTTGCGCGCCGAGATGTTCGGGCGGATCCGTCTTCACGAGGCGAGACTCGCCTATTTCGGCCATGACGGGCGGGCGCCCTATTTCGTCCCTTATGTCCTGCGACGTCTCTTCCGGCGTCCGCCCGCTGCGCGGGGTTGAGCCGGAAGAAGAAGGAAAAGCGGATCGCGCGACGAGACGTCAGGCGCGCCGGATGATCATCGCCTGGGTGGTCGGCAGTTCGATCACCCGCTCCGGCTTGTCCGCAAGATAGGCCGAAAAGGCCGAAGCGACCCCTTCGATGATCGAATAGTCATGCGTGACGATAATTCCGCCCGGCACCATGCGCGGGTAGAAATAGGAGAGACCTGCGAGGGTCGCCTCATGCAGATCGACATCGAGATGGACGAAGCTGTAGCGACGTTCCTCGAGGCCAGCCGCGGAATCCGGGAAGAAACCGGGATGATAGCTGACCTGTCCATATCCCGCGAGCTTGCGCCTGACCGTATCGAGTGTGCCGCAGAACTCTCCCTTTTCGAAAATCGCGCGTTCCCTCTCGCCCGGAGGGGGGAGGCCTTCGAACGTGTCGAACAGATGGAGTGTGCGACTGCCCTTCACCATGCAGAGCAGTTCGGCCGAGGCGCCCTGATACACACCGAATTCGGCGAAATCGCCCTCCATCCCGGCCTGGGCATGAGCGAGTTCGTGAAGCAGGAACGCCTCGTCGCTGCTCAGAAGGGAGTCGGTGCCCGAGGCGGCCTTGCGCAGCCGGCGAAGCGTCACCGGATGCTTGTGTCCGGAAAGGAGCATCGCCTGAATACGGTTATGCACGCCGAAGCTCAGGAACCTGACGAGGCGGTTCCGGCTGACGAGTCGTCGCATGGCTTCGTTACGCATCCACATGATCATGTCTCACTGACGTCATTCGGTGGTTGTCGGGCGATGCAGGATCTGGCGATGCGCCTCGTCCAGATCGAGGGATCCCGCAAGAAAGGCGGCGACCGTTTCGGTAATCGGCATCGAGATCGCGAGGCGTCGGGCAGATTCTGCGAGAGCGGGAGCCGTCGCGACCCCTTCTGCAACGGTGTTGCGCGCCGCGAGGATATCGGCGAGTTTCGCCCCGCCGCCCAGCGCGTATCCGAGGCTGTAATTGCGCGATCCGACGCCCGTGCAGGTCAGGATCAGATCGCCGACGCCACTCAGCCCGGCGATGGTCGCTGCCCGGCCCCCAAGGGCGTCCGAAAGACGACCGATCTCGACGATGGCCCTCGTGATGAGCGCCGCCCGGGCGTTTTCGCCATATCCGGCGCCCATGGCGATTCCGGCGCCGATCGCGATCACGTTCTTTGCAGCGCCCGCGATCTGGACACCGGTCGGATCGTCGCTCGCATAGAGGCGAAAGGAGGGAGAGGAGAGAAGGCCCACGTGACTCCGGGCCTGATCGAGGGAGGTCGCCGCTATGGTCGCTGCGGCTGGCGCGCCCTGAGCCACCTCGATGGCAAAATTCGGCCCCGACAGGACGGCGAGGGGACGGTCGGGATGGAACTCGCCCAGAATATCGAGCGGAAGTTTTCCGGTGTCGCGCTCGAGCCCCTTGCAGCAGGCCACGAGTGGTGAAGTCCCGCGCAGTTTCGGCGCCATTTCGCGCAGGGTCTGCATCGGAACCGCGACCAGGGTGAGGTCGGCCTGCACAGGCAGGGAGGAGGTGACAGAAACGCCCTCCGGCAAGACGACCCCGGGCAGCCGCGGGAGGATCCGGTTTCCCTCCGGCACGGGGCTGCGCGACCAGAGCGTCACGCGCGCGCCCGAGCGCGAGGCCGCGCAGGCCAGAGCGATGCCCCAGGCGCCCGCGCCGATGACGGCGATATGAGGGACGGCGATACGGGGTTTGTCTTGCATCATTCTTCCACGATACGGGTAACGGCCCAGTCCGCGCCTGCATCCGCAGGCAGGAGAGGGAGGAGCGCAGCGAGAAAACCCGACGCTTCCTCTTCGAAACGCCAGGGTGGTCCCGCCACGATCAGGCCGCAACCGTTCAGTCGCGCCGGATCGGTCGGCGGTCGCAGGGTCAGGCTGCAATCGACGATGTCCCGCAGCCCGGAGCTTCGCAGGGCATCGTGAAAGGCGCGCACCGGCGCACGATGCTTGACCGGATACCATGCCGCGACGATTCCCATCGGGAAGATCGTCCGCGAGGCGACGATGGCTCTGGCGAGCGCTTCGAACTCGTCTCCTCGTTCGAAAGGCGGGTCGATCAGCACGAGGCCGCGTTTGAGGTCGCGTGGCGGCAGGAACGCCTTCAGCGCGGCATAACCGTCCCGATGATGCACGGAAACCTGTCTCTGCCCGTCGAAGCTGCGACGGAGCGTCGCTGCGTCTTCAGGATGGAGTTCGCAGCAGATCAGCCTGTCCTGGGGACGCTGCAGCGACGCCACGATCGCGGGCGATCCGGGATAGCGCGCGGGCGCTCCGTATTCCCGCACGATCGTCGCGTAATCCGCGAGGGGGCCGGGCGTCTCCTCAATGGCGAGAAGCCGGCCGATTCCGTCTTTCCATTCGCCGGTCTTCAGTGCCTCGCTGCTTCCGAGATCATAGGTTCCGCAGCCGGAATGCGTATCGAGCACGCAGAATCCTGCCGGTTTGCGTTGCAGGTGACGTAGGATGGCCAGAAGGAGGCCGTGCTTCATCATGTCTGCAAAATTGCCTGCATGGTAGGCGTGGCGATAATTCACGCGTCCGAGCCCTTTTCTGTCGCATGGAGTGGCCCGTGGGCAGGAGAGTCCAGCAGGGAGAGCAGGGAGTCCTGATCGGGATGTTCGGCGGTGCGGACCGCAGCGAAAGGCGCCTCGGCGAGAACGTCCGCGATCTGCGTCGAGAGGGCGAGGGCGGTGATCGTGCGCAGGATCGTGCGCCTCTCGCCTACTGCACGCAGAAAGGCCTGTGCGGTCGCGGCGGAGTAGAACAGGGCCGCGCCGATCTCTCCTGCGGAGAGGCGAGCGCACACCGACGAGGAGAGATGGCCGACCGGCTGCGTCATATAGACCACGCGGCGCGAGACGGACCAGCCGGCATTCCGGAGGTCCCGGGCGAGATCCTGCCCGAGATGACGGCCTGTCGCGAGAAGCAGGGTCGGGTCTCCACAGGGTTCCCCGAGATGCGGGACGAGGGAGAGCGCCGTGCCTCCGGCATGATCCACCGAGGTGAAACCGCAGGCCCGTGCGCGCTCCGCCGTTTTTCTGCCGACGGCGGTCAGGGCGATGTCGTGCGGGAGGGTGGCGGCCAGACTGTTCAGGCTCTGCCCGCTGGTGACGACGACGCGGCCGAACCGTGTGGCCCCCTTCAGCGGAAGGGGGATGACATGCAGCATCGGGGCCGCACAGGGCGACCAGCCCCTCCGGGCGAGCTCGGTCATCGTGTCACTGAGGCCGGGCTCCGGTCGCGTGACCAGAACACCGGCGCGGGCGCCCTCAGCCATGATCCTCGAAGATATCGGCAGGCGAATCCGCCCTGAGGGACAGGCCGAGTTCCCGACCGAGACGCAGCGCCTCGGTCGGCTCGCCGCAGATCTCGCGGCGGAGATGGAAAGAGCCGTCCTCGCGTGCCACGAGCCCGGTCAGAACGAGCTCGCGATCGGCGAAATGGCCGCGACCCGAGGGGTTCGCCCTGGCTCTCAGCCGGGCATATCCGCCGATCGGGGTCCGGCAGGAACCATCGAGCACCTCGAGCAATGCGCGCTCGGCCGTTGCGACCGCGCGTGCCTCGGGATCCTCGATGGCCGAGAGCAGGTCGAGCAGTTCCCTGTCTTCCGCACGCACGGTGACGCCGACGATCCCCTGTCCCGCTGCCGGAGTCATCAGCCCTGGGTCGAGAATGAGGTCGGCGCGATCCTCCATGCCCAGACGCCGCAGCCCGGCAAGCGCCAGCAGGGTTGCATCGCAGGCGCCTCCCGCCAGCTTGTCGAGCCGTGTCTGGACATTGCCGCGCAGCAGACAGAACCGGAGATCGGGGCGACGATGAAGGAGCTGGGCCTGGCGTCGTACCGACGAGCAGCCGACCCGCGCGCCATAGGGCAGGGCATCCAGCGGCGAAAGCCCCTGAGCCACGAGCGCCTTTGCGGTTTCCCGCAATGCCGGACTGACGATCAGCACGTCGCGCGCATCCTCGCGTTTGAGCGTGCAGGCAAGCGTGAGCCCCGGAGGCAGCGTTGTCTCGAGATCCTTGAGGCTGTGCACCGCAAAATCGATCTGCCGGGCGAGGAGGGATTCGTGGATTTCCTTCGCGAACAGACCCTTGCCGCCGATCTCGGCCAGACGACGGGACTGGACCTGATCGCCGGTGGTATTGATGGGATGCTCCTGGAAGGCCCCCATATCGCGCAGCAGCGGGCAGAACCGTGTGAGCCGGGTCAGGAAGGCGCGCGTCTGCACGAGGGCGAGGGGCGAACCCCGGGTTCCGACACGCAGGGGCAGGGCATGGCCTGTGGCGGGAGGATGGGGGGAGGCCTGACGGCGCATCGCCTCGGCGGCGACCTGCTGCAATTGCAGGCTCTGTGTCAGGAGTGCATCCGGCAAGATCGTCTGTTTCATGGCTGATCTTGCTACTCCACCGCGTGAGCCGTGAAAAGAGACCGCTCGCCTTCATCGGCGCATCGCGATATCAGGAGACATGGCACCCTCATCGCTTTCCGCCCCCGTTCTTGCGATCGAATCCTCCTGTGACGACACGGCCTGTGCCATTCTCTCCCCGCAAGGGGAGATCCTCGCCGAGCGGGTCCATACGCAGGCAGATCACGCAGCGCTCGGCGGCGTCGTTCCGGAAATAGCCGCGCGCGCCCATCTCTCGGTCCTGCCCGGTCTGGTGCGGGAAACGCTGGAGGAATCCGGTCTGGACATTGCAGGGATAGGTGCCTTCGCCGCGAGTACGGGGCCGGGTCTGATCGGCGGTCTGATCGTGGGCAGCACATTCGCCAAGGGGCTTGCAATTGCCCGGAAACGACCGTTCATCGCCGTCAACCATATCGAGGCCCATGCGCTCTCGCCGCGTCTGCCCGGGCATGGAGGGGATGGAATTAAATTTCCGTATCTTTTGCTTCTCATGTCGGGCGGGCATTGCCAGTGCGTTGCGGTGCGGGGCGTCGGCGATCACGAGAAACTCGGCGGTACGATCGACGATGCGGCGGGGGAGGCGTTCGACAAGGTCGCGAAGCTGCTCGGACTGGGCTGGCCGGGCGGCCCGGCGCTCGAGAGGCTCGCCAGAGAAGGCGATGCGCAGGCCGTTTCCCTGCCTCGCCCCCTGCTTGGGCGACCGGGATGCGATTTCTCGTTTTCCGGCCTCAAGACGGCCGTGGCACGGCAGATCGCCCCCTGGGGTGCCGAGGCCCTGCCGCGAAAGGTCGCCGCCGATCTGGCGGCGAGCTTCCAGCGTTGCATTGCCGATGTGGTGGCCGATCGTGCCCGTCATGCCCTGGAGCAGCTGCCTGCCGCGCGTGCTCTCGTCGTCGCCGGAGGCGTCGCGGCGAACGGCAATGTCCGTGAGACGCTCGAGGCGGTCGCCCGGGACCATGCGGTGCCTTTCTTCGCACCGCCTCTGCGTTTATGCACCGATAATGCGGTTATGGTAGGCTGGGCCGCACTCGAGACGATACGCGCCTACGATGCCGCAGGCATCCCGCTCGAGGATGGAATAGAGATTGCCCCCCGACCGCGCTGGCCGCTTGCCGAAACGGGGGAGCGCCTCAGGGCAACGCGCGGAGCGGGGGCAACGGATTGACCGGGGACGGGACGGGTTCCCCGGGCTGAACATGGATGCCGGGCCGGACACGGATCAGGATGCGGGCATGGAGCGCGGTCCGTCTGTCGGGTCCGGCCTCGTATCGGTTGCGGGGCGCGCCATCCGAGCGGTCACCCGACCGGGTACCGAACCGGCCAATGAACCGGCCAACGGGCCGAAGAGAGATTTGACGTAGGAGACGACAGGATGACGCAGGAAGACAATTCCTGGTTCGACGCCGACAAGACCACGGCGCGGCTCGAGCGTGAGGCCGGAATCGGAGAAGCCGATACTGCGGTGCCGCAGAAGCAACATACGATGAGGGAGGTGGTCGTCTCGCTCGTCCTGCCTTGCATCCTGATCGGAGTCGTTCTGATCGCCCTGCTCTGGGGGGTGATCTTCTGGTTTCGCCTGCTGGGCTGACAGAGCCCGCAGGGAGGAGGGGGCAACCTCTTGCGTCCCCGCACGAAACAGGGCAAAGAAACGCCGCTCCCGAGAAGGGGCGCCCTGTGCGGATCATCATCCGGACAGAAGGGAGAGGTGGCCGAGTGGTTGAAGGCAGCGGTCTTGAAAACCGCCGTGCGTGCAAGCGTACCGTGGGTTCGAATCCCACCCTCTCCGCCATTTCAGTCCCAAAGTGGGCACGCCGATTCCCGACGATCTCCCGCTAGAGACCGAAGTAAGGGCGCGCAGCAATTCGTCCTTCGATCCCATGATGCGAACATGGCCTTCTCCGACTTCAACGCGCTGGGCAAAAGCGCGCAGATGATCCCGCCGGTAGCCGCCACCCTCCAGCCAGAGCCGCCGCCGTGCGGTCGTGGCGAACTTTCGTAAAACAGCCGGCGTCACCGCCATGCTGCCGGAGCTTTCGAGCATGGCCTGTGCTCGCTCGGAATCGACTTGCGCCTGGTCGCGTAGCGCCCGGAGGGCGACGACGTGCTCCTTCAACGCCGGGTCGTTCAGATCGGCCACGCCCGCTTCGATGGCTTCGTAGAGGCGTTTCAGGCGAAGCTCGGTCTCGGCCGCGCGCCGGCTCAACTCGGCGATATGCTCCCTGCGCCGATCCGCCCGCTCCTCGCGTCGATCAAGGATCGAGGCCAGGATCTCCTCCAACCGCTCGGGCTGGAGCAGCCGGTCTCGCCCTGCCGGGCCTTGATCGAGCAAGTGTAATAGCGATAGCGCCCGCCCATGCCGGTGCGGAGTGTCATGCCTCCCCCGCACTTCTCGCAGAAGCAGATGCCTGTCAGCAGGGTCGGCCCGCTGACGCGACGCGGCGGCGTGACCTTGGAGTTGCGGACCCGCAAATGCTCCTGCACGGCATCAAATGTCTCCTGATCGATCAGGCGCGGCACCGGGACAAAGACGATTTCGCTGACCGGCTTCAGCACCTTGGACTTGGAGCGCTTGTTGAACTCATGCTCGCCGACATAGGTGCGCCGGGCCAGAATGCGGTGAAGCTGACCGATGCCTCAACGTCCACCGTCGCGGGTGAAGATGCGGTTGCGGTTGAGATGATTAACGATGGCCTTGACGCCCATCGGCCCTGAGCCGTCTTCGCCCTGCCGGCGCTGGTCGGGGATCGACACGTCAGGCTCGGTCTGACGCGCGGTGGATAGCTGTGATCGCGGTGATCAACATGGGTCGCCGGACATCCGATATAGCCGCCGTCAAGGGGGCTGCGCTTTCGCGAGCAAGCAAGTATCTTGTTTCCTATGTTCAGACCCACGGTTGGAAAAAACGAACTCGTATCGCTCATCGAGGAGATGTCTGAACTCGATGTGGCAAGATTTTTCTACTTTCAGGAAATGGCGGCTACCTATCTGTCCGTTGGCAAATTCGAAAGCATGCTGATCTCAGCGATGCATATGTGCGATCGCGTCAAGGTTCGAAGAGCCCTCGGGCTGGACGAAGATGCGTGGGCACTGTCAGTCGCTAAAAAGTCTCAGCTTGAAGGATCGACCCTCGGCTCCCTGATCAAGATACTCGAACGCCATAACGTCGATCCGGCGGACATAGCGCATGTGCGGTGGATCAAGGATAAGCGGGACTACTTTGTTCATCGACTTTTTTACGACCACGCTTGGCTTGGTGAGATGGACGCAGAGAGCTGCCAATTCATGAGGCGCCGCCTTCTCGCGATCCAGCTATGGTTGGAACGGGGAGAACGTAAAATCTGGCGCATTTTCGAACGCGTCGGATTTATCGAGCTGGATCACCTCGAAGATGGGGGATTGCTCGTCATGAATGGCGGGGTCTACGACCTGATCCAGGCGGATATCACTAAGCTCGGATCTGAAGGAGCTGACGCTTGAATCCGGATCTGAAAGTTATACCGGATCGCATTCTCAACCTCGCGATCGGCGCGCTCAGCCAAGCTAACACACACGCTGTCTATTCCGATCCTGGCCGAGAATATTGGGATCATATGTGCATTCTCAATGCGGCTCACGCAGGTGAGCTCTTTTTAAAGGCAATTATTGCGCGAGAGCATCCACTCCTAATTTTCAAAGATCTCTTCAGCTTGGACGACAACAAAGGCAAGCTTCTTGATATAGAAACTCTGATCAGACGGGGTCGGACGCTCGATTTTGAGCGGTTGCCCCAGGTACTTTGGGCGACGACAGGCAGACGAATTCCCAACCGAAAGTGCTACGAGTGGGTGAGGTTAGCGCGCAATTCCATCCAGCACTTTTGCGCGCCGGAGAAGGACGATCTTCGGGCCTTATCACTCGAGTTCATTTACACCATTATCGATCCACTCATTATGGAGGTGTTTGGTTTATTCGCGATCGAATACCATGAAGATCCAAGCGTCGGGTACGACTATGTCGTCAGCTCGCTGCTCGGCAGAGAACTCAAGTTTAGCATTCCTGACGATTTTACGATCACCGAAATCAGTATGCCCGAGGTACTCGGAGGCGCGAGTGCCAAATATAAAAACTGGATCAAGAAGCAGATGACGAAGATTGGAAGGCTTGACCTCCTATCGTGACTTTGCGGAATGTGATCCAATCTTGGAAGGGGGAGATTGGGCATGACGCAAAGGCCGAAACGCAATGCGGCCAACAAACTGGAACGTTGGGAAATCGCGCTCATTAAGCGCATGATCTCAGCAGGTATTTTGAACGATCAGGACATCCTTGCCTATTTCACGCGGCCAACTCGTAGCATCAACCATGCGCGGATTGCCGAAATTCGGAATCAGGCAAAACACCGCAACGTAGCGGCTGCCAGCCAAGCAGAGCTTGGGGCATTTTTGCAAGCGTGGCCACAGATAGATCCGGTCACTGGAGCTCACCTGCGCGGCGACGAGTTGCTTGTTAAAGCGCGCGAAGCGATGCTCCAGGCGGTGCAGGGCTTCAATAATCCTCGTGCCTATTTCAAAAGCGAAATGTTCATCGTCATCGCGGTAATTGCTTACACTTACCTTCTTCACTGGCACTACCGTCGAAGCGGCGTCGACATCCGCTACAAGCGAGCGGTCGACGGTGTGGAGACCGTCTTGAAGACGCGGCACGGAGCAGACAAACATTGGGAGCTGGAGGCGTGCATCGACTACGCCGAATGTCCTCTCGATGCTCCAACGATTGCGAACCTCAGGTTTTTGATCGCTATTCGGCATGAGATTGAGCACCAGCTAACCAACCAGATTGATGATACGATCTCAGCGAAGCTGCAGGCCTGCTGCTTGAATTTCAACCGGGCTATAAAGGAGATTGCGGGCGCGCAGCACGGCCTGGACCGAGATCTATCCCTTGCCTTACAGTTCAGCGGTATCAGCAGAGATCATCGTAACATCCTGCTCTCCGAGACGGATATGCCGGCTCACATCCAAGCAGCTCATACTGAATATGAGGATGGGTTGACCGACGAGATGGTGGCGGATCCGCGCTATTCTTATCGCGTCGCCTACATCGAGCAGGCGGTGAACTCGCGAGGGAAGGCGGATCAAGTTGTTGAGTTTCTACGTCCGGGTACTGAGAAGGGTGACCATGTTCGACTGGCGTTGAGAGAAGTCGAAAAACCGAAGCTTAAGCCGGGCCAGATCGTCTCTCTGATGAGAGAGGAGGGCTATCCTCGCTTCAATTTGCATCATCATACCCAGCTTTGGCAGACAACGGACGCTAAGGCTCCAGGCAAAGCATTTGGGACGACTCTGGCTGATGGCGCTTGGTATTGGTACCCAGCGTGGGTTGACCAAGTGCGAGCGCATGTGCAGGCAAATGGAGATCGATATGGGCCAGGGCCAGCCGGGTGAAGAAATCGAGCGCCTTCGCGATGCGCATGATCATTGTACTGCGATACCGTGCCAAACCTCCGAAATGGCCGCCGTTAGCCGCATAGTGCGGAGTATCTGTATAATAATCAGAGGTTTATGATGATGTCGTAGTAATCATTTTCATCGGGCGCTGCCCGCCATGATTTCGAAAAAACGAGTGCTAATAAAAAACGAGTGCTCATTCCGTGCATTCGCTGGCCCGGCCCGCAGTAGCGCAGGGCAGAACCGCATCTTCGCGCGTCCTGACTTCCGGTCGGTGGCTGTCCGGCTGGCAATGCGTTGCAAGGAGGCCGCAAGCGGGCGCAGGTAGCGCCAGAGCGAGGCACGCGCGAGCAAGACGCGCCTCTGTGAGGCGCGTCTTGCTGTAGAATCAGGCGTTGCCTGCGGTCTCGGGGAATTGCTGAGCCCGCTTGGCCTGCCACAGAGCCACGAAATCGATGGGCTGGAGAACGATGGGGGGGAAGCCGCCATCGCGCGTCACGTCGCTGATGATGCTGCGCACATAGGGGAAGATGAGACGCGGGACCTCGACGAGCAGGATCGGCTCGACCAGTTCTGCGGGCGCGTCCCCGAGGGTCACGATCGCCGCATAGGTCAGCTCGGCGATGAAGACCGTGCGTCCGGCCGGACCGCCCTCGGTTTCGGGCGCTTCGGTCGCCTCGGCGCGGATCGCGAGTGCGACCTCGAAAACGGGCTGCTCCTCTTCGAGACGATTGGCCTGAACGTCGATATTGACGGAAATCTGCGGCGCCGAGCGCAGCGTCGCGAAGATCGACGCACCTGCGGGAACCTCGAAGGAGAGATCCTTCGTGTATTGCAGATTGACCGACAGCGGCAGGGCGGGCGGGTTGCCTGAGTCGTTGGCCGGGTTCTGGGCGGTTTCGGACATGATTCCTCACAATCAGGATCGTGGTGACGCAGCCAGGGTCGGCTGCGTCCTGTCCCGACCTGCGGTAGCATGATCGTTGCCATGCGCCAACAGTGCGAATTCCGCCGCACGGTGCCGTCGGAATCCGGTGCGATCGCGGGTGCGAAAGGTTGTGCGGCGGGGCGCGCCGCTCTACCTAATATGGATAGAAATACCCGACGTGACCGAGAGAAGCTGAAACCGAGATGTCTGCCCTGTCCGATATTCCCTACGACATCGTCGTCTTTGCCGTTCTGACGGTTGCCCTCGTCTGGCGTCTGCGTGCCGTTCTGGGGCGACGCGTCAATGTCGAGGGAACGGCGCCTGCGACGCGCCCTCTGGGTGTGCCCAATGCGCGCCCCGAGGACAAGCCGGCGCCCCCTGAGGAACCCCGGGCCAAATGCGAGATCCCGCAGCCCGGGACCCGGGTGGGGCAGATCCTCGGGCAGATGAAATCCGTTCAGCCGGGTTTCGAGGCCGAGGCCTTTCTCCAGAACGTCCAGACCGCCTTTCGCGATGTGGTCACGGCGTTCGCCAGCGGAGATCGCGCCCGGTTGCGTCAGTTGCTCACGCCTGCTGCCTTCGACGCCTTCGACGCGGCCATCACGGCGCGGGAGGCCGCCCGGCAGCAGCAGAGAACCGAGATCGTCGGCGTGAACAGCCTTTCCATCATGGATGCCGCGATCGAGCCGGTATCGGGCGGCCAGAAAGGGCGTATCGACGTGCAGATCGTCTCGCGTCAGATCAGTCTTCTGAATGACGAGGGCGGGCAACCTCTGATCGGTACCGAGGCCGTGACCGAATTTCACGATCTGTGGCAGCTCGAATGCGTCTCCGGTCCCGCGCTTGCGCCGCCGAGCTGGCATCTGGCCGCAGCCCGGGCTGCCTGACGAGCTTGAAGACGCGGGCGTTTTCTTTCCCGACGATCCGTTTGCGAACGACATGAGAAAACGACATCGGTGAGAACCATGTCCGCGAAACAGGGAGCCATGAAGCGACAGGCCCTGCGGCAGTGGGGCCTGTCCCGGATGCGTCGCTCTCTGGCCTTTCCCCGGGCGCTCGCCCTCATGGGGGATATCCGGGCGCATGCTTCGCTGTCGCGCTCATTCCAGTATTCCACCTGCCTGACATTCCGGAAGATGATGAAGACAGTCTATCGCCCTTCACTCGCCCTCTGCCTTGCCCTGCTGACTTCCTGCGCTGCGCCCCGGACGCCGGACGATGTTCGTCTCGAGCCGGTTGCCTATGCGACCCTCCCGAATTGGTCTTCGGAGACGGTCTCCGCCGTCATGCCCCAGTTGCGGGCGGAGTGTCAGAAACTCAGCCGCCTGCCGCCGGAAACGGTTCTGGGTGGCAAGGCCGGGCAGATCCCCAACGGGAGCCGGGCGGGAGACTGGTCAGGCGCCTGTCAGGCAATCAGGTCGGTGGGGGGAGGCGAGGCGGCCGCACGCGCCTATATCGAACAGTGGTTCGCGCCCTATCTGGTGTCCGATACGGCGCTGTTCACCGGATATTACGAGCCTCAGGTCGTGGCGTCGCCGACGCGTGAAGGCGCGTTCAGGATTCCGCTCTACGGTCAGCCTTCCGATCTCGTCAGGACAAAGGATACGGCCGGAAACTGGGTTACCGGGCGCTGGAAGAACGGTGCATTCGTGCCCTATTACAGCCGTGCGGAGATCGACGGAGGCGCTCTGGACGGCAAGGGATTGGAGCTTGCCTGGCTCAGATCGCCGGAAGACCTGTTCTTTCTGCAGGTGCAGGGCTCCGGTCGCCTCGTCATGACCAATGGCTCCGTGCGCCGGGTCGGATTTGCCGCCAAGAACGGGCATCCCTATGTGCCGATCGGGCGCGTGCTGGTTCAGCGGGGTGAAATGGCCGCAAGGGATGTTTCCCTCTCTTCCCTGCGTGGCTGGCTTTCTGCCCATCCCGGTGAAGCCCGCAGCGTGATGGAGGAAAATCCGGATTATGTTTTCTTCCGCCGGATCGATACGATCCCGCTCGATCGCGGCGCCCCGGGTGCGATGGGAGTCCCTCTCACCCCCGGTCGATCCGTGGCCGTCGATCGCGATTTCCTGCCCCTTGGCGCCCCGGTGTGGATCGATACGCAAATCCCGGTACGGGCAGGCGGCGAGGGACGCTGGTCCCATCTCACGCTCGCGCAGGATGTGGGGAGCGGGATTCACGATGCAGCCCGTGCCGATCTCTTCACGGGGTGGGGGGATGAGGCGGAATTCGTTGCGGGCGGGTTGCGGCATCGCGGGAGGATGGTCGTGCTCCTCCCGCATCCGCCCGCCTGATGGCACAGGAGAAGGTCCGGGCACGTCGGGAGGCACTCGGTCGCCATGCCCTGATCCGGGGCGATGCGATGAATGTGGTGCGGCGCATGGCAGATCGTTCGGTCGATGTGGTCGTGACCTCGCCGCCCTATAATATCGGCCTTGCCTATCGCAGCTATGAGGACCGGCTGGCAGAGCGGGACTATATCGACTGGATGTCCGTCATATGTGCCCAGATCGCGCGGGTCCTCAAAGCCGACGGATCGTTCTTCCTGAACATCGCCGGGTCCTCTTCGCAACCCTGGCTGCCATTCGAGCTGATCACCCGGCTGCGCGAGCGTTTCGTGCTGCAGAATCATATCGTGTGGATCAAGTCCATCGCGATCGAGGAGACGACATACGGCCATTTCAAGCCGGTGAATTCCTCACGTTTCGTCAATCATAACCATGAACATGTGTTTCATCTCACGCATAAGGGGGATGTCCGGGTCCAGAGGCTCGCAGCCGGGGTCCCCTTCACCGACAAGACGAACATCACGCGCAGGCGGCACGCCATCGATCGTCGCTGCCGTGGCAACACCTGGTTCATTCCTTACGAGACGATCAGGCATCGCAAGGAAAAATATCTCCATCCCGCTCCTTTTCCCGTGGCGCTTCCGACGGCCTGCCTGACGCTTCACGGTTATGACGAGAATACCGTTCTGCTCGATCCTTTCATGGGAACAGGGACGAGCCTTGTGGCTGCCGAGCAGCTGGGCGTTCGGGGTATCGGGATCGACATCGATACACGCTATGTCTGCGTGGCCCGCCGGCGTCTGCGCGCGGCTCTGGCAAATCCCGGATCGGATCCCGGGCCCGCAATGGACATCGATGACGATCGGGCGGACGATCCCCCTTGAGACAGGGATGAAGTGCCCGGAAAGCAGAGATTCCGGAAAACGATGTTTTGACATGTAACACTGCACACGACATTGTGCGCGCAGTTACGATCGAAAAACGGGAGCGAAGTCTTTGTCGGGTGAGGGCAAGAGAAAGAAACTGTTGAAGAGGGCTGTCATAGGAGTCGTCGCGCTGGGGGCGGTCGCCTATGGCGGGACGATCGCCTATCTGACCCATTTCGATCATGAGGGAGCACCGCGTCTCCCGGCCAACAGCCCGACCTGGCATGACCCCAAGGCGCTTGCCGCCTTCAACGCCTTCCGCGAGACGCGCTGCGACTACTGCCACTCGCGCGGCACCGATCTCCCGTTCTATTTCAAGGTGCCGCTCGCAAACCGGATCATGAAACAGGATCTGGTGCAGGGGCAGCGGCATTTCCGCTTCGAACCGATCCTCGCCGCCTTCAGGGACGGCAAGCCCCCCTCGGTCGAGCAGCTTTCGCGTATCGAGGAAGTGATCCAGCAGAACCGCATGCCTCCGGCCGCCTATCTGTTGATGCATCCTCATGCCTATATGACCGAAAAAGAGCGGAGCGATATCCTCGCCTGGATTGCCGATCAGCGTCGGCGCTATTACGCGACGCCCGGTGTCGCACCGCAATTTGCAGGAGAGGTCATCCAGCCGATTCCGGAATCGCTCCCGGTGGACTGGGCCAAGGCCGAGCTGGGTCGTCAGCTGTTTTTCGATCGCCGCCTCTCCGGCGATGGCAAGCTCAACTGCGCGAGCTGTCACGGTCTGGACACGGCGGGCGTCGACAATCTGGTGACTGCGACAGGGATCAACGGCCAGAAGGGGCCGATCAACGTCCCGACCGTCTATAACGCCGTGTTCAACATTGCCCAGTTCTGGAACGGACGTGCCGTCGATCTGGCAGCACAGGCTGCAGGACCGGTGACGAATCCCGTCGAAATGGGGTCCCATGACTGGGAGACGGTCGCGCGGACCATTGCCGCCGTGCCGGAATACGACAAGGCCTTCGCGACGCTTTACGGCCCGGATTCGGTCAGTGTGAAGACCGTGACGAATGCGATCGCCGAATACGAAAAAACCCTGATCACACCGGACAGCCCCTTCGATCTGTATCTCAAGGGAGACAAGAACGCGATCACACCGCAGGAAAAGCGGGGCTATGAGCGTTTCAAGGCGATTGGCTGTTCCGGATGTCACAGCGGCGTCGCAGTCGGCGGCGATGCCTATGAAGTCATGGGGCTTGAAGGGCCCTATTTCGACAACCGCAAGAGCGCGCTGACCGCTGTCGATTCGGGACGCGAGGATTTCACCCACGCGCTGGACGACCATCAGAGATTCAAGGTGCCCAACCTGCGCAATGTCGCATTGACCGGGCCCTATTTTCATGATGGAAGCGCCGCAACCCTGGCGCGGGCCGTGCGCGAAATGGCGCGTTACCAGACTCCGGATCGGGATATCTCGAAACAGGATGTTGACGATATCGTCGCCTTCCTGAAAACCCTGACCGGCAAGTTCCAGGGCGTGCCGTTGCAGCAGGTCGTGGCAGAGCCGCCTCTCAGAGCTCAGGATACGCCCTGAGGCCGGTAAGCCCCGGAGTCTTGCATGTTCCGGTTCTGGCAAGTCCCGGGTTCGGCCTCGGCAAGGAAAGGCCGCGCCTCCGGGATATGGTTCGGGCATGAGGGCCGGCACTGCCCCCCGGGCGCGCCGGGCGAGTTCGAGGAGAAGACGTGGCCCGACGAAGTCTGAGCTCCGAAGAGGAGCAGCTATGGAGCAGTTTTGCCCGGAGCATCCGACCGCTCCGGGCAAAACGCGTTCAGGCCCCGGCGGCGAGCGGCAGTCTCCGCGCCGCGATTCCCGACATGTCCTCATCCGGGATCGCGCAGGGCGCATCGGCCCTGAGGGTTGAGATCAGGGCCATATCTGCCTTGTCGGGGCAGGCGGCGAAGCCGGGGAAGACCTACGAACGCCTGCGGATGGATTCACAACAGCCCGGACTCGATTCAACCTCCTGGAAGGCGCTCGCCTCGGGCAGGATGAAGCCCCAGAGACGACTCGATCTGCATGGGCATTTCGCACAGGATGCCTTTTCCCGGCTTCATCACTTTCTTCATGCCGCCTCTTCTTCCGGAATGCGCTGCGTCGAGGTCATCACGGGGCTCGGAAGCGGGCAGGAGGGGGGCGTCATCCGTCAGGAGCTGCCTCACTGGCTCGAGCGTGGCGATCTGCGTCCGCTGATTCTCGCCGTGGTTCATACGCACAAGCGCAACAAGGGCGCCGTCCGAATCCTGCTGCGCGCCCGCCGCTAGGCCCAGCGGGCGGAGGTCCTGTTCGTCGATAATGCCGGAAGGAGGCCGGGCGGTGCTTTGCGCGCGCCCGGTCTCAGGTCGGGCGTGTTTCCTGGCCGAGACGCCACCGGGGCTGGTTGTTGTTGATCCAGCGCCTGAGCGCCAGAATGGCCGTCAGCTCCGGGACGAGATCGCTCATGACCGGTGCAGCGCTGGCGCCTGCGGCGACGGTGAGCCTCTGTGTCTCGTTCCAGTGAAGCAGATCCGGCTCCGCCACGGCGATCTGCGCTGCATGTCGCCAGCGCGCGACGGCCAGAGGCGGGGTCAGCATGGGAAGAGCGAGCATGAGCGCCGAAGCCGCGGAATCCGCAACGGCATGCCAGGCCTTGTAGAGCGGGCCGGCTGGGGCAAGTCCCCGGGCGAGGCGATAGGTCGTATCGAAATCCGGCACATCCGCGACGTTGGGCCCCGCCTGGAAGATGGGGCGGATTCCCGCCGGGGCGGTCGCGATGTCCTGCGCCAGATTGTCTCCCGGCCCGGGCGTGAGCTGCACGGCATCCACGCTGCCTTCGTGAAGCGCCTGGATGGCCGCCTCCTTGGTGGCGAAGCCGGGCACGGGTACCGGATGAAGCCCCAGCAGTGAAAGCCCGAGAAGACTCGGCAGCTCCACGCCGGTCGGATGGGACATGGCGATCCGGACCGGTCGGTCGTGCAGCAGGCCGCTCAGACGGGTCCGAAGGCTGCGATGCAGCTCCGCCCGGGCCAGCGTCACGATGGGCCTGCGGGCGACGATCAGGGCGATCCAGCGGGAATAATCGAAGTGAACGCGCGCATCGCCCGCAAGAGAGGCGATCAGCGCAGCGCCGGGCACGAGTGCGGTCGTGCCGCCATCGGCTTCCGGGCTGACCGTGTCGAAGAGATTGGCCGCCGTCACGCCGTCCCGTCCGAGATCGTAGCGCGTGCTGATGGGGCCTGTCGTGGAGAGCCCCTTCGCCAGAGCTTCGGCAAGGATCGGGGCGACCTGGCCCGGGAGCGAATCGGGTCCGCCGCCCACGATCATGCGCGGGGAATCGATGAGGGAGGTGGTCGCATCCGGGCGCGCACCCGCATCCCAGGCGAAGGCGGGAAAAGCGGTCGCAGCACTGCCGCCGAGCAACGCTGTCAGAAGGGTCCTTCGGCGCAGGGTGCCGGTCGGGCTGGGGGAACTGAACGTCTTTATCGTCTTGCGCACTGATCTTCCTTTGTCGCCCGCGCTCGCGCCTGTTCCTCGTTCCGGGCCAGATCAGCTCTAGGCCAGAGGAATGCGGCCAAATCGTGTCGCATGTTGCGACCTGGCGGGTTCAGGCATCGGGGCGGGGGCAAGAACCCCGCCTCGTGCATCTCGCTGTCATGTTCCGTTCCGCCTTGCGCCTCGAACCGGAGGGGCGAGGGCGTCAGGGCCATTTCACCTCGGGCGGCATGCTCATGAGGATGGCTTCCGTGTTCCCGCCGGTCTTGAGGCCGAACACCGTTCCCCGGTCATGGATCAGATTGAATTCGACATAGCGTCCGCGACGGATCAGCTGTGCCTCCCGGTCTGCCTCGGTCCAGGGCTGCATCATTCTCGACCGCACGGCGCGCGGATAGGCTTCGAGAAAGGCGAGGCCGACATCCCTTGTGAAGGCGAAATCGGCCAGCGCATCCCCGGTCTTGAGATGGTCGTAGAAAATCCCGCCCAGACCGCGCGGCTCCTGACGATGATGCAGATAGAAATACTCGTCGCACCAGGTCTTGAACCGCTCGTAATAGGAGCTGTCATGCAGGTCGCAGGCCGAACGGAACCGCGCATGGAACGCATCCGCGTCCTCCCTGGCCTCGCGGCTTTCGGGGAACATCGGGGTGATGTCGCCGCCGCCGCCGAACCAGCCATTGCTGGTGATGATCATGCGCGTGTTGAAATGCGCGGCGCTCACATGCGGGTTGCAGGGATGTGCGACGAGGGAAATGCCCGTTGCGAAGAAGCGGGGATCGTCCTGCGCGCCGGGAATGCATTTGCGGAATTCGGGAGAGAACGCGCCCCAGACGGTCGAGACGTTCACGCCGACCTTCTCGAAAACGCGACCGCGCATCACGGACATGACCCCACTGCCATGGAGGGTGCTTTCGGGTTCATCGTCCCTGTTCCACGCCGTGCGCTCGAAACGCCCGGGGGCGGTCCTGTCCCTGAGCACGGGGGAGCCGGAGGCTGCCGCCTCGTCCTCGATGGCTTCGTAGCTCGCGCAGATACGGTCGCGCAGCTCCTCAAACCAGCTGCGCACGTCGTTCTTGAGCGTGTCATGGGCGATATCCTCGCGTATGAGGGTACCGAATGCGCGTGGATCGAGGGTCTCGCTCATGGCCAGCTCCGAACTCTGTTCTGACCGTCATGCCGGTCGTTTCACGATCTTTCCTAGCAAAAGCGGCGCTGCAAGGCCATGAGGCGCGGTATGAAAACACGGACAGGTTGCGCCGTGTCGCGATCTGGTGTTCCTGAGCGCCTGATCCGGATTTGAGTGAGGAACGAAGCCTGTGGCGGATAACGTGACGATTGAACCGGTCATCGGCCTGATCGGCGGATCGGGGCTGTATGACATCGACGGTCTCGAGGACAAGGAATGGCGCCGTGTCGAGACGCCCTGGGGCGAGCCATCGGATGCGCTGCTTTTCGGCAGGCTGGACGGCGTGCGATGCGTCTTCCTGCCGCGCCATGGGCGTGGACATCCGATCCCCCCGTCCGAGCTGAATTTCCGCGCGAATATCGACGCGCTCAAGCGTTCGGGCGTGACCGATATCGTCTCGCTTTCCGCGGTCGGCTCCCTGAGAGAGGATCTGCCCCCGGGCCGTTTCGTTCTGGTGGATCAGTTCATCGACCGCTCCTTCGCGCGGCAGAAGAGCTTTTTCGGTCGGGGATGTGTGGCCCATGTCGGCATGGCCGAACCGGTTTCCGCCCGTATGGGTGACGTGATTGCGGCGCAGGCCGCGCATATCGGCGTGGAGATGACGCGCGGCGGGACCTATCTGGTGATGGAAGGGCCCCAGTTCTCCACCCGGGCCGAAAGCGAGCTCTACCGGCAATGGGGCTGCTCGGTGATCGGTATGACGAACATGCCCGAGGCCAAGCTCGCTCGCGAGGCAGAGCTTTGCTACGCAAGCATCGCGATGGTGACCGATTACGATTGCTGGCACGACGACCACGATTCCGTCACGGTCGATGCCGTGGTCAAGATCATGACCGAGAACGCGGCCAAGGCGAAATCCTTGGTCAAGGCGATCATCCCCGAGCTTGGAAAACCTCGTGGATTGTGCCCTTCGGGCGCCGAGCGCGCGCTCGACAACGCGATCATCACGGCGCCCTCCGCCCGTGACCCCGAAATGCTCGCGAAGCTCGACGCCGTGGCGGGACGGATCCTGCGCATGGCCTGAGGATCCCGGGGCGGTCCCTCTTCCCGTGAGGAGAGGGCCGCCCTGATCAGGCTGTTCGTTTCAGGCTGCCCCGTTCAGGCTGCCCTGATCAGGCTGAAGTGACAGGAGCGTGCCGTCTCCTTCGGTCAGGAACGCTCGTTCTCGCGCTCGGGGAAATGATCCCTGTCGCCCTGATCGGTCTCCCTTTCGGGGAATTCCCCGAGATTTTTCTGGATCTCGGCATTCTCGACCGGCATTTCGGCAAATTGCGGATCCGGCAGGGTGCTGACCGGGATTTCGCCGGCATGGGGATTTTCTTCCATGCCGACCAGTTCGGCAGCGTTTTCGCGATAGGCCTCTGCGCCGCAATCCGGACGGCCATCCGCCTCCCACAAGGCCCGTGCCTTCTCGCGAATGCGTGCATCGCGCTCGGGGCTGTCGGCGAGCGGGTTCTGTGAGTCGGAGGGGGCGGCGCTGCCTGCGGCAGGAGCGGTTTTGTTCATTGGGTCGTCTTTCGGAAATGTTCAGAGATGACGGTCGAAGAACGCCATGGTGCGCGCATGGGCGAGATCGCGTGCGGGCTTGTTGAAGCTCGGACGATCCTCGCAACCGAAGCCATGCCCGGCATCGTCATAGACAAAGATCTCGACCTCTGGCCGGTTTTCCCTGATCGTCGCGATATCCGTATGCGGAATATGCGCGTCCTCGCCGCCGAAATGGAGCTGCGTCGGGCAATGCGGCTTTTCGTGACTGACCGAGGCGATGCCGCCGCCGTACCAGGCGACGGCCGCGGCGAAGTCGCGCGTGCGCGTTGCCGCCTCCCAGGCGACGAGTCCGCCCCAGCAGAACCCGAGCACGCCGACCCTGGTATGTCCGTGCCGGTTGAGGGCATGGGCCGATGCCGTGACATCGGCAAGGAGATCGTCGGGTGCGATACGATCCTTGAGGGCGAGGCCCTTTTTCATTCCTGCGTCGTCATAGGGGAGAACGGTATCGCGTTCCGCCCGGTCGAACAGGGCAGGCGCAATGACGTGATAGCCGTGATGCTCGGCAAGTTCGTCGCAGACCGCGCGGATGTGATCGGTCAGGCCGAAGATTTCCTGGATCACGACGAGGGCGCGCTTGGCATCGGGTGTGCCCGCCTCGTAAGCAGAGAAATGATGGGTGTCCGAAGCGGTCAGGGAAATCATGTGTCCCACGTAAAGGAACCTCCGTCCGATAGGGTCTGTTCAGGGAGATCAACGGTCACGATGAGCGAGATCGTCAATCTGCGTCGCTTCAGGAAACGTCTGGAGCGGGTGAAGGATGCCCGCCGCGCCGATGAAAACCGGCGCAGATACGGGCAGAGGGCTTGCGAGCGGGAAAAGACGCGTTCGGAGCAGGAGCGGCAGATCAGGGTTGTGGACGGGGCGCGTCTGGACGACGAATCGCGCCCCGAAGATGAGGAAAGCCCGCCCGGGACATGAGCTCGAGCGCGGTCGCGGGCCCCGGCGACTCGTTGCGGAGCGCAGGCGGGCGCGGCGGGATAACGTAACGGGCCGCAAGGCCGGGCTGGACCCGCTGTCCGGAGCTCAGGAAATGTCCGGAGTGCAGGAAAAACGGGAGAGCGGTTCCGGGCGAGACTTGACGGAATGCCCGCGTCTTCCTACTTCTTTGGCACTCTCCTTGTGGGAGTGCTAACGCGCTGCGGCTTAGCGGGCGCGCAAACCGGCGGCGTCGCTTTCAGAAGAGGGCGCAGCCTTAAAAGAATGTGGAGCGATCCATTATGACAAATTTTCGGCCTTTGCATGACCGTGTCGTCGTTCGTCGCCTGACGGGCGAAGAGAAGACGGCCGGTGGAATCATCATTCCCGACACCGCCAAGGAAAAGCCCATGGAAGGCGAAATCGTCTCCGTCGGCCCGGGCGCGCGGAATGAGCAGGGTCAGGTCGTGGCACTGGACGTCAAGGCTGGCGACCGCGTGCTTTTCGGAAAATGGTCCGGCACCGAGGTGAAGATCGACGGCGAAGAGCTGCTGATCATGAAGGAAAGCGACATCATGGGTGTGATCGGCTGAATTCCAGCCTCCCCGTATTCGCACACTGAACCTCAACTGGAGAAAATATAATGGCTGCCAAAGACGTAAGATTCGGCGCTGATGCACGCCAGCGTATGCTGCGTGGCGTGGATATCCTGGCTGACGCTGTGAAGGTCACGCTGGGCCCGAAGGGTCGCAACGTTGTTCTGGACAAGAGCTTCGGCGCACCGCGCATCACCAAGGACGGCGTTTCCGTCGCCAAGGAAATCGAACTGGCCGACAAGTTCGAGAACATGGGCGCCCAGATGGTGCGCGAAGTGGCCTCGAAGACCAACGACATCGCCGGTGACGGCACCACGACGGCCACCGTTCTGGCCCAGTCGATCATCCGCGAGGGCGCCAAGGCGGTTGCCGCCGGCATGAACCCGATGGATCTGAAGCGCGGAATCGACAAGGCTGTTGCCGCTGTCGTCGAAGAGCTGAAGAAGAACACCCGCAAGATCACGACCCCGGCCGAAACGGCTCAGGTCGGCACGATTTCCGCCAATGGCGAGAGCGAAATCGGCGAGATGATCTCCCAGGCCATGCAGAAGGTCGGATCCGAAGGCGTGATCACGGTCGAGGAAGCCAAGGGTCTGCACACCGAACTCGACGTCGTCGAGGGCATGCAGTTCGACCGCGGCTACATCTCGCCGTATTTCGTGACGAACGCCGAGAAGATGACGGCGGATCTGGATAACCCCTATATCCTGATCCACGAGAAGAAGCTGTCTTCGCTGCAGCCGATGCTGCCGCTGCTCGAGAGCGTCGTGCAGTCCGGCCGTCCGCTCATGATCATCGCAGAAGACGTCGATGGCGAGGCTCTGGCCACGCTGGTCGTCAACAAGCTGCGTGGTGGCCTCAAGATCGCTGCCGTCAAGGCGCCTGGCTTCGGCGACCGCCGCAAGGCCATGCTGGAAGACATCGCCATCCTCACGGGCGGCCAGGTCATCAGCGAGGATATCGGCATCAAGCTCGAGACCGTGACGCTCGACATGCTCGGTCGCGCCAAGAAGGTGCATATCGAGAAGGAAAACACCACGATCGTCGAAGGCGCCGGTAATACGGACGACATCAAGGGCCGTTGCAACCAGATCCGCGCGCAGATCGAGGAAACCACCTCGGATTACGACCGCGAGAAGCTGCAGGAACGTCTGGCCAAGCTGGCCGGCGGCGTTGCGGTCATCCGCGTCGGTGGCAGCACCGAAGTCGAGGTGAAGGAGCGCAAGGATCGCGTCGACGACGCGCTTCATGCAACCCGCGCCGCCGTCGAGGAAGGCATCGTTCCGGGTGGTGGCACGGCTCTTGCCCGCGCTTCCGTCGCTCTGAAGGATCTGGCTTTCCAGAACGACGACCAGCGCGTCGGTGCGGACATCATCCGCAAGGCCCTGCAGGCTCCGCTGCGTCAGATCGCGTTCAACGCGGGTGAAGACGGCGCCGTGATCGCCGGCAAGGTGCTCGAGATCGCCGAATACACGCATGGCTTCGACGCCCAGAACGCCGAATACAAGGATCTGGTCGCTGCCGGTATCATCGACCCGACCAAGGTCGTCCGTACCGCGCTGCAGGATGCCGCTTCGGTTGCCGGTCTGCTGATCACGACGGAAGCCATGGTTGCCGAGAAGCCCGAGAAGAAGGCCGCTCCGGCCGGTGGTCCGGGTGGCATGGGTGGCATGGGCGATATGGATTTCTGATCCAGAGCCGTTCCTTCCGGTTACTGAAGAGCCGCCCGGTCATGCGACCGGGCGGTTTTTTCATGCGCTGTCGCCGGAAGGGTTTTCCCCTCGGTGCCTCCGACGCCCTTGCACGGAGGAACGGAGATCGCGCCACTCCCTTTTCGTGACGGACTCTGTCCTCCGGGGTTTATCTGCCGGGGTCCGCTCGTCCTGCTTCGGTCAGGGGAGCGAAAATTTCGATGAGCCAGTCCATGAAGATCCGCACACGGGGCGCGAGCTGCCGGTTGCTCGGATAGAGCAGCGTCAGGGGCGTGGGAAGGGGCGGAAAATCCCTCAGGACTTCCACGAGCCTACCTGCGGCGATATCGTCCTCGAACCGGTAGCGCGGCGCCTGGGCCAGCCCGAAGCCGAGCCGCGCGGCGGCGGCGCAGGATTCCGCGCCCGATACGACGAGTCGGGCCGGGAGCGCATATTCCAGAACATCTCCGGCTCTCGTGAATTCGAGGGGGAGGATCTGTTTCGTCCGCGACGAGGCGAAACCGATCATGACATGTCCGTCCAGATCGTCCGGCGTCGCAGGGACGCCGTAGCGCGCCAGATAGTCCGGACTTGCGACCGTGATTTCCGGCAAGACCCCGAGGGGGCGGGCGATCATGTCGCTATCGGGCACAGGGCCGCCCCGTATCACGCAATCCACGCCTTCGCGGAGCAGGTCGATCAGGCGTTCTCCCTCGCCGAGATGGACGACGAGGCCCGGATGACGCGCAAGAAATCCGGGCAGGGCAGGGAGGATGACCGTGCGAGCCAGATGACCGATCGTATCGAGGCGTATCGTCCCGGTCAGCGCCTTGCCGATCGCGCGGTCGGCCTCCTCGAGCGCACCCAGAGCGGAGAGGCAGCGATCGTAATAGAGCTGCCCGTCCTGCGTGGGGCGGACATGACGCGTGGAACGCTGGAGAAGGCGCGTTCCGAGCCGTGTCTCCAGCGCCTGTATGGCGGCGGTCGCTGCAGGGCGCGAGACGCCGCATGACGCGGCGGCTGCGGTGAAGCTCCCGCGCTCGACGATCCGCAGGAAAAGCGCGATGCTCGCCAGTCTGTCCATGTCATTGTTCCGTGGTGGAGAACAATGATGACAGGGTTTTGCGGCTTATCGCAAGCGCATCATCGTGGTCTCTTCCCTCTCGTCTCAATGAGTGGAGGAAACGGTCATGACACAGACAAGCCCCGTCGCCCTGGTAACTGGTGGCAGTCGCGGTCTCGGACGCGCGACGGTCGAGGCGCTCGCCCGGAGAGGCGTGAGCGTCATCCTCACCTATCAGGGCAATCGGCGCGCCGCCGAGGCGGTCAGGGACGCAGCCGCACGCTCCGGAGTGAATGCGGCGGCCCTGCAGCTCGATGTGGCGCAAGCCGGGAGTTTTCCCGAATTCGTCGGGCGCGTCCGGGAGGTTCTCGGATCCTGGGGGGATTCCCGGCTGGATTATCTCGTGAACAATGCGGGAAGCGCACATAATGGTAGCCTTGCGGATACGACCGAGGAGGCGTTCGACCGCATGTATCGTGAGCATCTCAAAGGGCCGTTCTTCCTGACCCAGTCCCTTCTGCCCCTGCTGCGCGACGGGGGACGCATCGTCAATGTCAGCAGCGGTCTCACGCGCTTCAGCTTTCCGGGGCGCATCGTCTATGCCTCGATGAAGGGCGCGGTCGAGACCATGACGCGCTATATGGCAAAGGAACTCGGATCGCGCGGAATCGCGGTCAATGTCGTGGCACCCGGTGCCATCCAGACCGATTTCTCCGGAGGGCTCGTGCGCGACGATCCCGGGATCAACCGCCAGATCGCACAGAATACGGCGCTCGGTCGCGTTGGCATTCCGGACGATATCGGTCCGATGATCGCCTCCCTGCTTTCGGAGGATAATCGCTGGATCAACGCGCAGCGTATCGAGGTCTCGGGCGGCCAGTCATTGTGACGTGTGTCGCAGCGGTCGCCGATCCGGTCGCTGCACTGGTCGCCGCACTGGTCGCTGCGCTGAGCATTGCGCAGGTGGGGGCATATAGCCCCCATGGACGCGCTGCTCAGATCCGGTAGGACTCGTTTCCCGTGACCAGAGGCGTCGTCGCCTTGCGATAATCGCTCCCGCTCCGGGCACGGTGATTGTCCAGTACCGAATAGACGAGGCCATCGCTCTCGGAATCGAATACTCTATGGGCGAAACGCTCCCGGACGGGATGGATCGCCTTGGTATAGGCATGAGGACCCGTGATGTTGAACGTCGTCACCGCTCCGGCACCATGGGCCTCGGGCCTGTAGGACAGGATCTTGGTCGTGACGAGCTGGATGACCCGTCGCAGATAGGGATGGCCCTTGCGCGCGATGAGGAACCATTGCTGATATTCGCCGCCCGGAACATGGGCGATGGACGTGCCGAGTCCCCATCCGGCATGACGGCCCGAGCCCGACATGTTCCATTGCGAGAGCAGATAGGTATCATCGGGCCGGATGATCGTATCGAGTGGGCGATCGGTCCGCGATTTGAGGTCCAGATAGACCCCGCCCACGGCATAGATCAGGAGATAGCGGAAGAAATCGGCTTTCGCCGCGCCATATTCCGCGCCGATCATGAGATAGATCTTGAGCATCTCCCAGCCATAATGCTCCGAGATGAACTGGAACCGCGCGGCTTCGTCCCAGAGATGGATCGTCCAGCCCGGGTTTAGCGCGGCGTTGGTCTCGATATTGGCCATGAGCGCCGGATCGAGCCGGGTGCGGTCGTTGCATATGAAATGCAGCGTTCTGGGGATGGGACCGTTATCCGGGCTGGCGGGGGCGATGATGGGGAAACGGGCCAGAGCGAGGCAGGTGAGCTCGCTCCAGCTCTGCCGTTCTCCTGCGCCGGACACAGTGCCGTCGGGCTGGAACACGCGGGGTGCCGCCGCGTCCTGCATATGCGCGTCCCGAATCTGCCCGTTCCGGATCTCGCCGCCCCAGAGCCCGTAGAGCCGGGGGTGCGACCGTCTTATCTCCACGCCGTGCGGCGCGTGAGCGCTGCCTTCCCGTATCCTGTCGCGCCCGAGCAGGGGATACGATGTCTCGCCGAGTATCTCCGTGGCGATCGCGCTGCCCGTATCGAACAGGACATCGCCGAAAAACGTGACGAAGGCCGTATCCGTCATGCGCTTTCTCCCGTGGCAGGGTCGGAGGGGGGTGTTTCCAGAAACGACCCGATCCGGGTCACGGCTTCCGAGAGACTGACACGTTCGACCGCTACGCCATCGGGAAAGGCTGAGAGAAGGCGCGAGGGCATGCGCCGGTCGAGAATGACGAAGACGCCCCGGTCATCGGCCTTGCGCACGAGGCGGCCAAATGCCTGACGCAGCCTCATCCGGGTGAGACGGTCGTCATAATCGCGCGGATCGTCCGGCGAGAGGGAGCGGCGGCGTTCCCGGTGAAGAATATCCGGCCTCGGCCATGGTGTGCGTTCGAATACCACGAGACGCAGGGCCTGACCCGGCACATCGACGCCATCGCGCATGGCGTCGGTTCCGAGCAGGCATGAGTGCAGCTCGGTCCGGAAAACATCCACGAGAGACGCGTTATCCATCATGTCCACATGCTGGGCATAAAGCGGAATACCGGCCTCTTCCAGAGGGGCGGCGATGCGTTCATGCACGGCGCGCAGGCGGGAGATCGCAGTGAACAGGCCGAGCGCACCGCCTTGCGCGGCCATGAACAGCAGACGATAGGCGGATGCGAGCGCATCCGGGTCGTTTTGCGGAACGTCCGTCACGATGAGGGCGCGCGTCTGTCGGGCATAGTCGAACGGGCTGAGCAACGAGGCGCGAAGAGGCGGCTTGATGAAATGCTGGGTGCCGAGGCGTGTCTCGGCCGCGATCCAGCTCGCTTCCGCGCCGCTTTCGCTCCCCGCTCCGGGTGTCGCTCCCAGTGTCGCTCCCGGTGCTGGTGCCGGGGTCTGGTCGCGCAGGGTGGCCGAGGTGATCAGCAGCCCATGGGCAGGGCCCTGCATGACGGATGCGAACGGGATCGTGGGATCGCGCCAGTGACGATGCAGTCCTACATCCGTCTCTCCCGCGCGTCCGGGAACGTATTCCGACCGCACGATATCGATGAACGCATCGCCCTGGCCGGATTCCGTGTCATCGAGAACCGTGTCGAGCATGGCGATCCAGCCCTGCACGCGCACGATCGCGCGACGCCTGAGGGCCCGTATCATGGCCTCGATCCGGAGGCGTTGCGCCGCCTCCAGCGCATCGTCCGGATCGCTCAGCAGGGCTTTGAGACGTTCGACGAGGGTTTCGAGCGGTGTGAGAAGACGGCGCAGGGCCGTGTCGAAAGGCTGCGTGGCCGCGATCAGGGCGTCGCTTACGGGACGCAGATCGCATTCGGACTGGTCGATCCGGGCCGTGCCCCGGTCATGGGTCGTCCGGCGCGCCTCGAGATGCGTTCGCAGCGCGAGAAAGAAGGATTCCGATGGATTGACGATCAGGTCCGGCACGCTCGCCTGCGGCGCGTCGTCGCCTCCGTGAAGACGACCCAGCCAGCCGGGGGCGGGCAGAGCATGCGCCGCGTTCAGGATCGCATCGAGCGGCGCCTCCAGTGTCGGCATGGTCGCCACGAGATCTTCCAGCCGTCGTCGCAATCCCCGCGCGCGCGAGCGGCTCCCCTCGGCGCCGAGAAGCCAGCGACGCAGCTCTGCCGCCTCGAGCCCGGAAAGCGAGAGGGAAAAGGCGCTATCCGCCGCTTCGGGCAGATGATGCCCCTCATCGAAGAAATACCGGGTGGGGAGCTGCTCCTCCTCGGGGATTTCGTCGCGACCGAGGCTGGTCCAGCTGGCTTGCGAGAGAACGAGCGCATGATTCGCGATGACGAGACGGGCCTGACGCGCCCGTCTGATCGAATGCTCGACATAACAGCTCTGATAATGGGGACAGGCGCCATGAATGCACTCGCCCCGTCTGTCGGCCATGCCATAGGCGATGCTCGTCCCGAAGATATCGCCGAACCATCCCGGGAGGTCGCCCCCCATCAGATCGCCATCTTCCGTCTCTTCCGCCCAGCGCGCCAGCATGGACAGACCGATCAGCGCCGAAGGCGAGGGGCTGGGGCGGGAGGCGAGCGTGTTGACCGCATCTTCCATGTTCAGAAGGCAGAGATAGTTTTCCCGTCCCTTTCTCAGCACTACGGTCTCGCGTCTTTCCCGGGCGTCGGGATAAAGCCGGTGAAGCTCCTGTTCGATCTGGCGTTGCAGATGGCGCGTATAGGTCGAGATCCAGACAGGACCGTCATTCTGCTCGGCCCAGAGGCTGGCCGGTGCGATATAGCCAAGGGTCTTGCCCGTGCCGGTCCCGGCCTCCGCAAGCACGATCTCGGGAATGCCGGCCCCCTCGCGCGGTGCCAGGGCGTGGGACACCGCAGAGGCGTAATCTGCCTGACCGGGGCGGATCTCCGCATCCTGGCCGAGAATGCCGGCAAGGCGTGTGCGTGCCTCGGCCGGGGAGACCGGGCGGGAACCCGGTGGCGGCCTCTGGGCGGTTTCTTCCCAGCGCGGCAGGCGGCGCCAGACCCGAAGCGCCTCATATGGATGCCTGTTCCGGCTCGGAACGGCCTCGAGCACGGATTCGACGAAGGGTGCCCAGGCCCATCCCGCGCGCGAAAGCAGGGGCAGCAGACCGAGCATGGCCCCCGTCCCGGCGCGGGCGGCCCGCTCCTGCAGCTGGCGATGAAGGGTTTCGAGAAGATGGACGAGATAATCCGCCTCGATGACGGCCGGTGGCGAGAGCCCGAGCGCAAGGGCCATGCCCCGCGGTGTGGGTACGACCGGCCTGGTCGGCATGACGAACAGGAAGAGCTCGAGAAGATCGAACCACGGAACGGGCTGGGCGTCCGGCGCGAGGCCGAGACGGCGCAGCGTCGCAGGGCCGTGCACGAGAAGGGGAGGAGGAAGGGTCGCAAGAAAGGCGCCCGCATCGCGCACGACCACCGAAACGAGCTCGCCGTCAGGAGTCAGGATCGAGGCCGCGGCGCGTGTCGTGAGCAGAGCCGGGGCGTCCTGCGGCATCATGCGCCCCGGGCGGGACGGCGGAGCCTCGGGACGCTGGTCTTCGGGGGGCAGGGCGCGGAAGGGAGGGGACATCGCGGCGAGGATAGCCGCGCCCGGGCCGCTCCGCCAGCGAGGAGACACCAGATTGCTTGACCCGGAAGGGAACTATTCCTAATTTTCGTGCAATCATGTCCGATACCCTACCCAATACCGCCTCCCGTCCCTCCGACGCTTCCGATCTGCCGAAAGCCTGGCCTTTCGAGGAGGCGCGGAAAGTCGCATCCCATGTTGCAGAACGCGGAGGCGATGCTCCGGCCCTTCTCGAGACGGGATACGGTCCGTCCGGCCTGCCTCATATCGGGACCTTCGGCGAGGTCGCGCGCACGACCTGGGTACGTCTGGCCTATGAGAAGCTCACAGGGCGCAAGACCAGGCTTCTGGCGTTCTCGGACGACATGGATGCGCTGCGCAAGGTGCCCGGCAATGTGCCGAACCAGGAGATGCTCGCGCAACATCTTGGCCTGCCCCTGAGCCGGATTCCGGATCCGTTCGGCCGTTTCGAGAGTTTCTCCGCGCATAACAACGCGATGCTGTGCGAATTTCTCGACCGGTTCGGCTTCGAGTACGAATTCGCTTCTGCGACCGATTACTATACCTCCGGCCGGTTCGACGACGCGCTGCGTCGCATGCTCGAGGTGCATGATGAGGTCGTCGCCACGATCGTGCCCACGCTCGGTGCCGAACGCCGTGCGACCTACTCGCCGGTGCTGCCGATCCACCCCCGCACCGGCCAGGTGATGCAGGTGCCCGTGCTCGGCGTGAACCCGGATGAGGCGACGGTCCAGTGGAAAGACCCTGAAGACGGGACGCTGTACGAGACATCGGTTCTGGGCGGCCATGCCAAGATGCAGTGGAAGGCCGACTGGGCGATGCGCTGGTATGCGCTCGGGGTCGATTACGAGATGTCGGGCAAGGATCTGATCGACAGCGTCAAGCTCTCGAGCAAGATCTGCCGCATTCTGGGCAAGGCCCCGCCCGCAGGACTGACCTATGAGCTGTTCCTCGATCAGAACGCCCAGAAGATCAGCAAGTCGAAGGGAAACGGTCTCTCGATCGAGGAATGGCTGCATTATGCGCCGCCGGAGAGCCTTGCGCAGTATATGTTCAACCAGCCGACCCGTGCGAAGCGGCTGTTCTTCGATGTGATCCCCCGGGCGATGGACGAGTATCTCGCCAATGTGGACAAGGCGGGCGCCACCCCGGACGAGACCGTCTTGCGGGCCAATCCCGCCTGGTTCATTCACGGGGGCGCGATCGATCCCGCACTGTCCAGTCCCGTTTCCTTCACAGCGCTGCTCAATCTGGCATCGGTGGCGAATGCGGAATCGAGCGAAACGCTCTGGAAGTTCCTGCGGCGCTACGATCCGACCCTCTCTCCCGAGACCCATCCCTACGTGGATCGGCTGGTCGGCCATGCGCTCGTCTATTTCAAGGAGTTCGTGCGCCCGGCGAAAACCTTCCGCGCGCCGAGCGATGCCGAGCGCGTGGCCCTTCAGGATCTCGCGGATGCGTTGAGGCAGGCCGATCCGTCCCTCTCGCCGGTGGAGGTTCAGGATATCGTGTTCGAGATCGGCAAGAAGCATCAGATCCAGCCGCTGCGTGCCTGGTTCGGCTGCCTCTATGAAGTGCTGCTCGGCCAGACCGAGGGGCCGCGTTTCGGTATATTCGCGTCGCTGTTCGGGCTGCCCGAGACGGTCGCCCTGATCGAAGGCGCGCTTGCGCGCGACGCCATCCCGGCCGACCGTCAGACATGACGGTGCGGTTGCAGACGTTCAGCACCTGGATCGAGGCGCCATGACCGTTCTGGAACGACAGGAAAGCGGATGTGACGCAGGGGAGAAAGCCGCCCCCTGCCGCTGGAGGCGCCTTGCTTCGCGGGTTCCGGCCCTGATCGGGCTGGTTCTTCTGGTTGCGGCGGTCTTCGTGATCCAGAAGGAGCTCAAGACGCTCTCCCTGGCCGAGATCCGTCATGCACTCGGGGCGATCTCACCCGAGGCGCTGCTTGCCGGGGCCGGTTGCACCTTCCTGTCCTATTTCATCCTGTCGTTCTACGATCGGCTCGCCTGTCTGCATATCGGCGCGAAACAGTCCTTTCTGAGGACCGCGTTCGCTGCGTTCTGCTCCTATGTGCTCTCCCATAATCTGGGGTGTTCGGCGATATCGGGGGCGGCGGTACGGTTCCGGCTCTATCGCAACTGGGGCGTTTCCGCCGGGGGAATCGCGCAGATCATCGCGTTCTGCTCGACCACCTATCTGCTCGGCGCGCTTGCTCTCATAGGGGGCGTGCTTCTGCTCGAACCCGCGCATATCCCCCTGATCGATCACCTCCCGCATGTGCTTCTCAGGGTCGGGGGCGCTGCGGCCTGGCTCGCCGTGCTCGGCTATCTCGCCGTTTCGATCCGGTACCGCCAGTTGCGGATCTGGCGCTATACGCTCGAGGTACCCCGCTTCCCCGTGGCGATCGCCCAGGTTTTCGTCAGTGCGGCCGACATGGCCGCGACTGCGCTGATCGCCTATGTCCTCCTGCCTCCGACTGTCGCCATCGGATTCGACGCGTTTCTCGCGATCTATATCGCGGCCTATACGGCCGGGCTCGTGGCGAGCGTTCCGGGAGGGCTCGGGGTTTTCGACGGCGCGATGCTTCTCGCACTCGGCCCCTATATGCCGACGCCGCAGATCCTCGGCGTCATTCTCACGTTCCGGCTCTTCTATTACATTATCCCGCTGGTTCTTGCCGGAACGATGTTCGCCGCACATGAATTGTTCCTGCGCGGCGACGCGGCCTGGGCCAGACGGCGCGGCGCGGGCGTTGCGGGCGCGCTTCCCCGCAGGCCAAGCCAGGTGGTGCGCGAATCCGAGGCCGATTTCTCGGTGACCGTGGCCACGGGGATCGTCGCGGGCACGGGCATTCTTCTGGTGTTCTATGCCGTGGCGGTTCCGGCCCCTCTGGTCGGTTCGTCCTTCATGCATCTTCTGCTGCAGATGGCCGAGTTTCTTCTGTGCCTGACAGGCGTCATGCTCGTCGGGGTGGCCGCCGGTCTGGCCCAGCGCGTGACCGCAGCATGGCGATCGGCCCTGCTGCTGCTCGGTCTTGCGATCCCGCTGATCCTCCTGCGTCAGGGAGCACTGGTCATTCCCCTCGGGCTCATGTTCGTGATGTTTCTCATCGCGCCGTTCCGGGCCTGCTATTACCGCAAGGCACGCCTCTTTTCGGAGCCGATGAGTCCGACGCTCGTCGCTCCTGTTTCTCTCTGGATCGTCAGTCTGGCCAGTGTCGGACTTTTCGCCCTTCGTCATCATCTCGGTCACGCATGGTGGCGGTCCCTGATATACGACGCCCATACTTCGGTCGTGCGCTGGGCGCTGGGCATATCGGCGCTTTTCGGTATCATAGCGATCGTCCAGATGCTCAGGCGCTCCCATATTCTGGTGCGTCCATGGAACGGCGAGAGCGAGACCCTCTACCGCAATCTGGCCCATGCGCTCGACGAGCTCGGGCCGCGGCGGCCGAGCGGCCTTCTGCTCAACGATAACGGTCGGGCAGGGATACCCTTCTTCAGAACGGGTCAGTTCATTATCGGCGTTGGCGACCCGGCGGGCGCGGAGCTCGACTGCATCGCCGCGATCTGGCGCCTGCGCGATCTCGCCCTCGAGGAGGGACGTCATCCGGTTTTCATCAGGGTCGGTCAGGCGCTTCTGGGCGTCTATCACGATATTGGCATGACGCTTTGTCCGAACGGTCCGGGCGAGACCGGCGCCGTCTGTTGTCTTGCCCAGGATCTTCAGGACGTCAGAGCCGTTCTGGGCAGTGAGCACAGGCGGTTGAAGCGTATGCTGAATTCGCAGAGCTTTCTGGCGGTCAAGGCGAGGAGCGGGCAGACGCACTGATGCAACTTCCGCAGGTTCTCGCTCATCCGGTCGTGTTCAGGGACGTGGTCGGCATCTGGCTGATGGCGTATTCGGCCCTGTTCTCGATCCTGAATCCCATCGGTGCCTCGCTGATCTTCGCCCAGGCAACGATGGATGCGCCGAGACGGGATATTCTGGTGCTCGCTCGCAATGTCGGGCTTTACGGGTTCATGATCCTGATCGTCTCCATCTGGTTCGGGGGATGGATCCTGAGCTTCTTCGGGATTTCCATCGACGCTTTGCGCGTCTCGGGAGGGCTGGTCGTCGCTTCCTGGGCCTGGTCCCTCCTTCTGGCGCCTGAAGAAAGCGAAGCCAGAAAACAGCGTCAGGTGCTCGACCACAAGCGGGAATCGCCGCGTTCGGAGCTGGCGGATCGGGCCTTTTTCCCCCTTACCATGCCTTTCACGGTCGGCCCGGGCGGCATCGCTGTTGCGATCGCGCTCAGCTCCGGCGGAACGCTCGGGACATCGCCGGGCAGTTTCGAGCTGGGATTGCTGCTTGCGGCACTGAGTATCGCGATGACGATCGTCATCGTTTACAGCTATGCGGACCGGATCGTGACCGCATTGGGCAGAACCGGCGCGCGGATCGTGAGTCGGCTTGCGGCGCTCATTCTTCTGTGTATCGGTATCCAGATTCTCTTCGTCGGGCTGCAGGGCTTCGCCGTTTCCGTCATGCGCCATATCCACGAGATTTCCTGAGGCGCATTCTGCCGAGGAGGCAGAGGGATACTTCCGGACCTGCCCGAAAAGGGGTTCAGGCGAGGGCTTTGCGGATTTCGTCCCTCAGGGCCGGGATGACATCCTCCTGGAACCAGGGCGATTTGCGCTCCCATACACCTGTGCGCCAGGAAGGATGGGGAAGCGGAAAATAGCGTGGCAGATAGTCCCGGAATGCCCGGACGCGGGCGGAGACGGACCCGCGTCCGAGCGTGTAATCCTGGCTGTAACTCCCGACCAGAAGAATCAGCCTCAGGTCCCGCAGATGCGCGAGGATCTCGTCACGCCAGGCCGGCGCACATTCGGGGCGGGGCGGCTTGTCTCCGCCATTGGGAAGACGACCCGGATAGCACAGGCCCATCGGCAGGATGGCGACCTTGCCGGTGTCGTAGAACGTATCTTCCGACAATCCCATCCAGCCCCGCAGGCGACGCCCGGAGGGATCGTAGAAGGATTTGCCGCTCTCATGGGCGATCCGGCCGGGCGCCTGACTCGCGATCAGGATACGGGAACGGGGGGAGACGTGAATGAGCGGGCGCGGGCCGAGGGGCAGCTCGGACGCGCAGATCGTGCATTGTCTCACGCGCTGGACGAGGGCTTCGAGCGTCTCGTTCAAAAGGCAAATCCGCCGGGTTCTCCGGGCATGACGGACATACCGGCTGGCGCAGATATCCCGCCGGAAAACGGATATTCGGCACAGCTTTCGTAAACGGGCGCGTCATGCGAGCGATGCGAGCGGAACAATGTGAAATGCCCGATCGTGGCGGGGGTGCCGCGCATGAGATTATGACCCTGCATCCACTGGATGGTTTCCGCGTCGGGCGCGCCCCCGAGGGCGGCAAGAGCGATATGGGGCTGGAACCGTTTTTTCTCTGCCGGCAAACCGGCGCGTCGGAGGGCTGTCTCTATCCTCGACTGGAGACGCGCGAGCGCGTCGGACGGCCTGACACCCGCCCAGAGCCTCGCTCTTGCTGGGAGTGTCGATATCCCGACGCCGCTTGGTTCTATCGCGAACGCTGCGCCCTCCACAGAGGCGAGCGCATGATCGATTTCCTCCAGCAGCGGTCTGCTGGTGATATCGCCGATGAATCTGAGGGTGAGATGATAGGTTTCCGGTGGATACCACGTCACGCCGGGGATGGGACGGCGGAGGGAAGAGAGAAGGCGCCTGTGTTCGCCGGAGAGATCGAGCGCGGCAAAAAGTCGCATCGGCAAGGATCCTGCGTCCTGTGGGGGCCCCGTGCCGGAGACGGGGCTCGGGGAGGATAGCCCGGTCATGTCTTATCAAAAAAGTGGAATGATCGGAGGTGTTGACGGTATAACGGGAAAAGTAACGCGTGAGAGCGCGCGGGTTTCGGCCCGTCGGCGTTCGTATCGTACAATGTCTGGCGCGCCGGTTCGACTTGACCCTCATTTCAAAAGCGCCACATTGAGAGAACAAAAGGCCAATCGGGCCAGATTTCAGGAAAGGGTGTCATGGCTTTCGCTCCAAAATTTCGGTCTAGCGATCCTTCTCGCAATGCAGGGACCGCCAGTTTCGAGACGGTCGATGCCGGGTTGCGCGCCTACATGCTTCGCGTGTTCAACTGGATGACGGTCGGGCTTCTCGTCACCGGCGGGGTCGCCTATGCGATCGCGGAAACACCGCTCGGCGAGGCATTCTACCATCAGGTCTATACGTCGAATGGCGTCATGGTCAGGCCGACAGGGCTCGGGATGCTGACGATCTTCGCGCCGCTCGTCTTCGTTATGGTCATGTCCTTCGGGGTCAATCGACTGTCCCGTCAGGCCGCACAGGCCCTGTTCTGGGGATTTTGTGCCGTCATGGGGGCAAGCCTGTCGAATATCCTGCTCGTCTATACGCATACATCGGTCGCGCGGGCCTTTTTCGTGACCGCGGCAACCTTCGGCGCGATGTCGCTCTGGGGATACACCACCAAGAAGGATCTGAGCTCGCTCGGTTCGTTCCTGTTCATGGGTCTGATCGGGCTCGTGATCGCGAGTGTCGTGAACATCTTCCTGCACAGCGCCGCGATGGGGTTCATCGTCAGCGTGATCGGCGTGGGTCTCTTCACGCTTCTGACCGCGTTCGATACGCAGCGTATCCGTTCGACTTACCAGTATTATCTGGCTTATGTCGGGCCAGAGGAAATGGCGAAACGCAGTGTTTACGATGCGCTTTCGCTCTATCTCAACTTCATCAATCTCTTTACTTTTCTTCTGCAGTTCATGGGTGTCCGGAATAACAATAACGGATAAACCAAGTACAGAATGCGGTTATTATTTCGAGGGGTGTGCGGACAGCACGCCCCTTTTTATGTTTATCAAGACTATTTCAGTCTGGTTAACTTGCGATTTCTATCTGAACCGAATCTAAAAAATAGGCAATGAAACCGCGCAAAAAATGGTTTCCAGCCGCTAAGTCACTGAAACTGCGCGAGAAGACTTGTGGTGAAAATGTGAACATGGCTTGGAAAAGTCATGATGAACGCTTGCTTTGCGATCCGAACGGGCGGAAACAACAAGGCAGAGCCGGGTACCGATATCCGGCGTGCAGGCGGTCGGTCGGTCATGCGATCGATCCGGTCGCCGAAGCAAAGGCGAGGCAACGATGGCGCTGATCGCAGCCGGAGGCTCCGGGCTGACGGCAAACGTAACGTTACATCTTCGTGCGAGGTTTCTCGTGCGGAAATGTCATGGCGCGGAGCGGGCGGTTCCATCAACTGAGATAGGAGAGATGGATGACATCCCCTGAAGGTGTTGTCGCCATGATCGACCAGACCGGGGTCGGAGTGTGCGGCCACATGGCGCAGCCACGAAGCCTGACGACCGGTTCAACGAGCGGGGCGAACAATGAAAAATAGACTCATGCCGAGATTGCGGCGGCTTCTGCCGCTCACGCCGGCACTTCTGCTGACAGGCTGTACTGTGGATCTGCTCGATCCGCGCGGCCCTGTCGGACTTGAAAACCGCAATGTCATCCTGATCGAACTGGGTGTGATGCTCTGCATCGTCATCCCGGTCATCATCATGACTCTGGTTTTCGCCTGGAAATATCGCGAATCCAACAGCTCGGCCGAATATCTGCCGAACTGGGATCACTCCACGAAGATCGAGTTCTTCGTCTGGGGCGTTCCGGCTGTCGTGATCGTGATCCTCGGTGCGATCGCAATCTGGACGAGCTACACGCTCGACCCGTACCGCCCGCTGCACAGCGCAGAGGCCGCCGGTCGCAAGCCCCTGAACGTCGAAGTGGTCGCACTCGACTGGAAGTGGCTGTTCATCTATCCGGATCAGGGCATCGCCACCGTCAACCAGCTTGCCGTGCCGGTCGATACCCCCATCAATTTCCGCATCACGTCCGACTCGGTGATGACGTCCTTCTTCATCCCGCGCCTCGGTTCGCAGATCTATGCGATGGCCGGAATGCAGACGCAGCTTCATCTGCTGGCCAGCGCGCCGGGCGATTATCGCGGTGAGGCCGCCCATTATTCGGGTCGCGGTTTCTCCGACATGAAGTTCCGCACGCTCGCGATGACGGATGACGACTTCAATCAGTGGGTCGACAAGGTCAAGGCGTCGCCGGAAACGCTGGACGCAGCCGATTATCCCCAGGTGGCAGCACCGCAGGAAGCTGCACCCGTCAGATATTTCGCGCATGTCGAGCCTAACCTCTTCGACGGTATCGTCGCCAAGTACAACAACGGCACGGTCATCGACAAATCGACGGGTCAGGTCCTGCACATGCAGTCCGCCATGTCCGACATGCAGATGAAGGAATAGGGACACATGCTAGGTAAGTTAACCCTTTCGGCGATCCCGCTGGATGTGCCCATTCTTGTCGGCACGTTCACTGGCGTGGTCATCGTCGCACTCGCCGTGCTCGGCGCCATCACCTATTTCGGGAAATGGGGCTATCTCTGGCGCGAGTGGCTGACCTCGGTCGATCACAAGCGTCTCGGTATCATGTATATCGTGCTCGCGCTCGTCATGCTCTTCCGCGGCTTTGCCGATGCGATCATGATGCGCAGTCAGCTCGCTCTGGCCTATGCCGGCAACCCGGGCTATCTGCCCCCGCACCATTACGACCAGATCTTCTCCGCTCATGGCACCATCATGATCTTCTTCATGGCCATGGCGTTCATGACGGGTCTGCTCAACGTCATCGTGCCGCTGCAGATCGGCGCACGCGACGTGGCGTTTCCGTTCCTGAACTCGCTGAGCTTCTGGATGACCACGATCAGTGCGGTTCTGATCAACGTCTCGCTCTTCATCGGTGAATTCGCCCAGTGCGGCTGGCTGGTCTATCCGCCTCTGTCCGAGCAGCAGTTCAGCCCTGGCGTCGGTGTGGATTACTACATCTGGGCCGTGCAGCTTGCCGGTGTCGGTACCTTGCTGACAGGCGTGAACTTCTTCGTCACCATCGTGAAGATGCGCGCTCCGGGCATGGGCTGGATGCAGCTCCCCGTTTTCACCTGGACGGCTTTCGTCACGGTCGTTCTGATCATGGCGGTCTTCCCGGTCCTGACGGTCACCCTGGCCGAGCTCGCGCTCGACCGTTATCTGGGCATGCACTTCTTCACCAATTATGGCGGCGGCAGCGTTCAGCTGTATCTCTCGCTCATCTGGACGTGGGGTCACCCGGAAGTCTACATTCTGGTTCTGCCCGCATTCGGCGTGTTCTCGGAAATCACCCAGACATTCTCGCGCAAGCCGCTCTTCGGCTATCGCGTGATGGTCTACGCCACGCTCGCGATCGGCGTTCTGTCCTTCATCGTCTGGGCTCACCATTTCTTCACCATGGGCGCAGGCCCGAACGTCAACGCCTTCTTCGGTGTTGCCACGATGATCATCGCCGTCCCCACGGGCGTGAAGATCTTCAACTGGCTGTTCACCATGTACAAGGGCCGTATCCAGTTCAACGGCATCATGTACTGGGTCATCGGCTTCATGATCACCTTCTCCATCGGTGGCATGACCGGCGTCATGATGGCGATGCCTGCGGCCGACTTCGTGCTGCATAACTCGCTGTTCCTGATCGCCCACTTCCACAACGTCATCATCGGCGGTGTGTATTTCGGCTATGTCGCAGGGCTGAACTTCTGGTGGCCGAAGGTGCTCGGCTTCAAGATGAACGAATCCTGGGGCAAGCGCGCCTTCTGGTGCTGGTTCATCGGCTTCTATCTTGCATTCGTGCCGCTCTATATCGCCGGCTTCGAGGGCATGACCCGTCGTATGAACCATTACGACAATGCCGACTGGCACGTTCAGATGCTGATCGCGAGCTTCGGCGCCGCTGTCATCGCTGTCGGTGTCGTCTGCCAGCTGATGCAGATCTACGTCTCGATCCGCGATCGCAATCTCCCCGAGAGTCGCGATTTCACGGGCGATCCGTGGAATGCCCGTACGCTCGAATGGTCCATCTCCTCCCCGCCGCCTGCCTATAACTTCGCAGTGGTGCCGGATGTTCACGGTCTGGACACGTTCCACACCGAGAAGCAGATCGGCCGTCGCAGCTATGAGGGCAAGACCCTGACCCCGATCCACATGCCGAAGAACACGGCTGCCGGCTTCTTCGTCGGTGCCTTCAGCTTCGTCCTCGGGTTCTCGGCGATCTGGTACATCTGGTGGCTCGCCGCGCTGGCCCTGATCGGCATCTTCGCTACGGTCATCCTGCGCAGCTTCAACAATGATGTGGATTACTACGTCCCGGTCAGCGAAATCGAACGCGACCAGGCCAAGTATGTCCGCTCGCTGACAGCACAGGCGGCAGAATAAAAATGGCAAACATATCCGCAACGCCGCACGGTACGGCACATGGTATCGACGACCACGAACACCATCACACGAATAATGTGTTCGGGTTCTGGGTCTATCTGATGACGGACTGCGTTCTTTTCGGAACGCTGTTCGCGACCTTCGCCGTTCTGCGTACGCAGTTCGCCGGAGGCCCGACGGGCAAGGAGCTGTTCGAACTGAACGGGGTAGGGCTGGAAACAGCCCTCCTCCTGCTCAGCTCGATCACATTCGGCTTCGGGATGCTCTCGGCCTATGCACGCAAGCAGGGGGCCATGCTCGCATGGCTCGCAGTCACCTTCCTGCTGGGGCTCGGGTTCCTCGTTCTCGAAGTGCGCGAATTCGCTCACCTCATCCATGAAGGGGCCGGTCCCGACCGCTCCGCGTTCCTCTCGGCGTTCTTCACGCTGGTTGCGACGCACGGGCTTCACGTGACCTGCGGTCTCATCTGGATTGTCGTTCTGATGGTTCAGAGCTTCAGCTCGCAGGCCTTCAGCACACGCTATATGGACAAGCTCCAGTGCCTGAGCCTCTTCTGGCACTTCCTGGATATCGTCTGGATCTGCGTGTTCACCTTCGTTTATCTGTTGAGTGTGATCTGATGAGCCAAGCATCGACCCATCAACACGAAGGCGAGTCTCACGGCAGCTTCGCCTCGTACATCATCGGCTTCGTGATTGCGGCCATCCTGACGGTTGCGGCTTTCGCAATCGTCGAGATGCACCTCATGAGCCCGGGCATGACCTTCGGTGTCATAACGGCCCTGGCTGTGGTCCAGATCTTCGTGCATCTGGTCTACTTCCTGCACATGAACAGCAGCTCGAGCCAGTCCTGGAACAACACGGCATTCGCCTTTGCCGTCATCTGCGTCCTGATCATCGTCGGTGGAACGGTCTTCATCATCCACGATGTCAGCATGAACATGATGTCGCGCTAGGCTCTGCCCAGCCGGTCCGATCCCCCCGGGGGTCGGACCTTTCCGGTTACAACCCCGGACAAAAAAAGCCCGGAGGGATCATCCTCCGGGCTTTTTCGTGTTCTGCAGGAAGCTGAAGCGCATCAGTCCTTGTGCGGCTCGGGAGAGAGCATCTCCTCCTTGCCCGGCTTGTCCTTCCATTCATCCGCATCGGGCATCGCATCGATCTTGCGGGTCAGGTTCGGCCAGAGTTCGGCGTATTTGCGATTGACTTCGAGCCAGGGGGTCGCGCGGTCGTCGCTGTCGGGCACGATGGCTTCGGCAGGGCATTCCGGTTCGCAGACGCCGCAATCGATGCATTCGTCGGGCTTGATCACCAGGAAGTTCTCGCCTGCATAGAAGCAATCGACCGGGCAGACCTCCACACAATCCGTATATTTGCAGCGGATGCAGTTTTCGGTGACCACATAGGCCATTGGTGTCTCCGATCGTAAGCTGGGGCCCGAAGGCCCGGACCGTCCCCCGCGGGGCTGAGAGAGACCCCGTGCGGGCGTATCCTAAAGAGGGATGCCGCAGATAGGCGGAACTTTCCTTGTCTGGCAAGCATATGTTTGCGTCAGACAGCGTTATCCCGGCCTAGTGTGCCCCATTTTCAAGCACAATTTCATAAAGCCGGGCGGCCTCTTGCGCATTTCCCCGACGCTCGGCGAGGGCGAGAACCCGCCATATCCGCACCTCGTGGCCCGGATGACCCGGCAGGCCCAGGACATCGCCGATCCGGACCCTGGCGTGCGGCTTGGTCGTGACCTGCCGGTTGAGGCGGACACGTCCTTTCTCGATCAGTCGCGCGCATTCCTGTCTCTGTCGGCACAGGCGGGCATGCCAGAGCCACAGATCCAGACGCTGGTAGTCCGGGACGCTCATCGGGTGGCACCCGATCTGCGCGTCAGTCCGGCGAGCACTGCAAAGGGGCTGTCCGGCTCGCGGGGGCGTGGCGGTCTCTTCCCCTTGTCGTGGCGGACGCGTCCATGGCGCAGCGATCCGAGAATCATGAAAGGGGCAGGGGGACCGTATTGCCCGGGTGCCGGTGTGGCGGCAGGTCTTGTCCTGACCGGCATGTCGCTTAGGATCTGCAGGAGCAAAGACGGCTTGATGCCGAACCGCGAAGCCAGATCCCGCGGCAGGGGGCTCGGTCCGCCACGCACCGTATGTCGCACCGTCTCGAGAAGACGTTCGTAACGGTCGAGGCGCATCCTGACTCCACCGACCGGCACCCAGCCCAGAGCCGACAGCATGGCGTCACCGAGGCCGGGCAGGGTGGTTCGCGTCGCATCATATGCGGGAACGGGTTTCTGGAGCCAGAGGGCGATCAGTCTGGCGCGCAGGGCCATGGGAGCCGGTTTGAGCAGCGCCGGCATGAAGACTGCCCGGCTGCCGACCAGAATTCCGAGTTTTTTCATGCGACTGCGATCCTGATGGGGATGAAGATCGGGCTCGCCGGGCAAAAGCGGAGCGACGCCTCCGTTCTCGATAAGGCGATGCGTCACCCCGCGCAGCGCGGCCGAAGGCCCTGCAACCGCATCGAGCGCAAAGAGCGGTGCGAGAATGCGTCTGATTTCGGCATGGCTGAACCGTACGAGACGCTCCCTGACCTGATCGCGCTGTCTGGAATCCGAGAACTCGCCGCCGGGAATCGTTACCCCGGGAGCGAGCAGGCTGCTGCCACGCGCCAGACGGGCGATCTCGACATCGTTCCAGCTGAGCATACCGCTTTCGGGTGAAAGACCGAACGCCGTGTCCTCGGCGTCGACCAGGGCGCGCACCCTGCGCGGAATCTCGTGCAGCAAGGCCCGGCGCCCCGCCCGCAGCATCAGTTTGCGCTCGGGGAGATCCTCCTCGCGATCGGGGCGGAGCGTGAATCCCTCGATGGTGCCGACTGCGTGTCCCTCGACGATGACCTGCCCGTTCTGCGTGACCGCCGAAAGGAGGTCTCCCGACCCCTCCTGGTCGAGACGACGCAGGAGCGATGTGGCACGTCGATCGACGAAGCGGGCGGTCAGGCGCTCATGCAGGACATCCGAGAGAAGATCCTCGATTTCCCGGGTGCGCTCCTGCCAGTGTCGGGCGCGTCGACTCCATTCGGAACGGGCCGCGACATAGGCGCAGACGCGTATCCCCGTCAGTCGGTGCATGAGTGTGTCGATATCGCCCTCGAGGCGGGAAAACCCGGCGATATGGGAGTCGAACCAGTGGCCCGGTATTTCCCCGTCCTGCTGCAGATGGAGATAGAGCTTCTGGCAAAGCCGCGTGTGCGAATCGTCGCCGAGCTTGCGGAAATCAGGGATCTGGCAGACGTCCCAGAGCAGGCTCGTCGCCTTCTCCCCGCGCGCGGTCTCGAGAATGTCGCGCTCGCCCGCAAGGCTTTCGAGCGTGAGGATATCCGAAGCCGGTCGGCCCGCGACGAGGCCGCGTTGCGGAGGGGGCATGTTCAGACTGGCGAGAAGCGCGCCGGGTGTCGAGAAATCGAGTGCGGCGTTCCGCCAGCTGACCCGCTGCACCGGATCGAAGCGATGCCCCTCGATGGCTTCCACCAGGGTCTCTCCCATGGGGCGGGAGTCGCCAGTGGTGCCGAAGGAGCCATCCTTCATGCCGCGACCGGCGCGGCCTGCGATCTGTGCGCATTCCTGGGCGGTGAGGGGACGAAGCGTCGCGCCGTCGAATTTGGTCAGAGAGGCCAAAGCGACGTGATTGACGTCCATGTTGAGGCCCATGCCGATGGCATCGGTCGCGACAAGATAATCGACATCCTTGTTCTGGTAGAGCTCGACCTGGGCATTGCGCGTGCGTGGCGAGAGCTGCCCCATGATCAGGGCGCAGCCGCCCCGCCTCCTGCGGATGACTTCGGCGATGGCATAGACCTCCGCAGCCGAGAAGGCGACGATGGCCGAGCGGGGCGGAAGTCGCGAGAGCTTGATATGGCCGTCATGGACCAGATGCGAGAGACGGGGGCGGATGTCGATCTCGATCCCCGGAACCAGACGCTGGAGCAGGGGGCGGATCGTCTCGGCCCCGAGAAACAGCGTCTCGACCGCGCCGCGTGCATTCAGCAGGCGATCGGTGAAGACATGGCCGCGATCCGGATCGCTGCTGAGCTGGATCTCGTCGACCGCCAGAAACTCGACCGGCCGCGCCAGAGGCATGGCCTCGGTGGTGCAGGAGAACCATTTCGCCTCGGGTGGGACGATCTTTTCCTCCCCCGTGATCAGGGCGACATGTCTCGCCCCCTTGAGCCGCACCATACGTTCGTAATTTTCCCGGGCGAGAAGCCTGAGGGGAAAACCTATGATTCCGGAGGCATGGGCCAGCATGCGTTCCAGGGCGTAATGCGTCTTGCCGGTATTGGTCGGTCCGAGCACGGCGCGAACGCGGCGGGGCATTGAGTGATGCGGGCGCTTCATGGCCTGATGCTTTCGCAAGGGGACGGGAATTGCAAGACGCGGCCCGGACTGGCACAGCTCGGGGTCTCATGAATCCAGGTGTGAAAGTGGCCGAAATGCGTGATCCGGAACAACTCTGTCTCGTCAGCGAGGGAACGTCCGAAGCGGATACGGCGCGGACCGTACATATCGTGGACGAGGCGACGAACATCAATGATCTGCTCGGGGCCTGTCCGGAGGCGCTGCGGGAAATTCACGGCAGGGAGCAGCCGGGTCGCCTCTATCTCGTGCCGGGAGAGGCGGGAAGTGCGCGCGGGGTGGCCCATGCGGTGTTCGTCTGTGCGACCGACCTACGCGATGCCGCACAGTTCGGCGCGCTCGCAACCGGGCTGCCCGCCGGGCTCTGGCGTCCGTCGATCGGGGCCGAACTCGAAACGCGATGCGGTTTCCTGCAAGAGGATCTCATCCTCGGCTTCTGTATGGGGGCCTATGACTTCGCGATCGGGAGGGATTGCAGCTTCGAGACGAAACTGGTCTGCCCTCCCGGGCCTGTTCCGGCGCCGGCTCTGGCTCTCGCCCGGGCGACATGGCTCGGTCGGGATCTCGTGAACATGCCCGCCAATCTCCTGGGTCCTTCGGAGCTCGCGGCTTCGGCCCGGGACGCTCTCGCAGGGAGAGGGGCCACCTGCACCGTCATCGAGGGAGAGGCGCTGACACGCGCCTATCCCTGCCTTGCCGCTGTCGGGGCAGGAAGCGACCGCCCACCCGTGGTCTTCCATGCGTGCTGGAAGGGAAGTACCGCCGGTGCGGATGCGCCGCTTCTGTCGCTGGTGGGCAAGGGCGTGTGCTTCGATACCGGCGGCTACGATATCAAACCGGCTTCCGGCATGTTGCGCATGAAGAAGGATATGGGTGGCGCAGCCCTGATGCTGGCGCTTGCCTGCGTGATCGTCGAACAGGATCTCCCCATCCGTCTCGAGCTGCGGCTCGGCTGCGTCGAAAACAGCATCTCGGGCCATGCGATGCGTCCGGGCGATATTCTCACCACCCGTGCGGGGCTTACCGTCGAGGTCGGTAATACCGATGCGGAAGGGCGTCTCGTCCTGTGCGATCTGCTCAGCGAGGCCTGCGAGAGCAAGCCGTCCTGGCTTCTGGACGCAGCGACTCTGACCGGCGCGGCGCGTGTCGCCCTCGGTCCGGATCTTCCGGCCCTGTTCACGAATGACGAGAATTTCGGCCGGACCCTGCTCGAGGCAGGGCAATCGGTGGGAGATGCCATGTGGCAATTGCCACTCTGGCATGGTTACGACGCATGGCTCCGCCGAAAAACCGCCAGTCTGGGCAATGTCACCGACAAGCCGATGGCCGGGGCCATTACTGCTGCTTTATTTCTGCAGCACTTCGTATCGGCTGGAACCCGCTGGGTACATATCGACACCTATGCCTGGAACGACTCTGCGAGAACTGGAAAACCCGAGGGAGGAGAGACGCTCGGTCTCAGGGCGCTTCATGCCTCAACATTACGTATGATTAATGAATGAGCAGGGCGCGCGCCATCTACCAGGCTGAGCTTCAACAAAAAGATACTAAACCGATTGCCGAAACGAACCTATATGACCTCGTATCGTTTTACGGTTGCTCGAAGGCTCAGCAACGATAACCGGGAAGTAAACCGGGCCCTTCCTGAGAGCATGCGTAGACAGGACACGCACCCAAGGCGTGGCATCCCCCGAACAACCGCTGGCCGGTCGAGAGCGATCCGGTTTTCCGGTCGGTGAGGGGGTGGCTTACTTGGGCGACGGGTGAGACCACAAGCCGCCGCCTAGTGCGACGCATTTAGGAGTATTTTCATGGCCCAGGCTCAGAACGACCAGATGCTCAACCTTCTGCGTGACACGATCGTCTCCCTCGTGCGCAAGGACGGGCCCGACCTCTCGGCGCGTCAGCTCGGCGTTTTCCTGACCTGTTATCTTCAGGATGGCGCCCATACGGTGCGCGGCCTCGCCCAGGAGCTGAATGTCTCCAAGCCCGCCATCACCCGCGCGCTCGACCGTCTCGGCGAACTCGATCTGGCCCGCCGCAAGGTCGATCCCCTGGATCGCCGTTCGGTCCTCGTGCAGCGCACGCTCAAGGGCTCCGCGTTCCTGCGCGAGATGCGCTCGCTCATGAGCGAGGCCTCAGGCCCGGTGAAGGCGACGACGAAGACGAGCCGCGGCTCCGTCGAGCGCATGAACGTCCGCCGTGTCGCTGGCTGAGTATACATCCCGGTGAAGGCGGGGCGAGGCGCAGGCGTCTCCGCTCCCTCGTTCCCTGATTTCCGGATCCGGTAATCCCGGCCTCGGAAATGCAGAATCGGCAATTGGAAAACCGCCCCGATCGTATATCGGAGGCGGTTTTTTTTGTTCGGGAGATCCGGGCTTCTACCATGCCCCCGATATGTGGCGGCGTGCCCGGGCGAGGACATAGAGACCCCAGCCGAGTTGGGGCGCCAGAAGCAGCGCGAGCCGCGCGGGCATGTCCAGAGGCGCGAGACCGATGGCTCCGCCCCAAAGAACGAATCCCCAGTGCAGCAGGGTGACGGCGGGAGCGGGAATGCCGCTGCGCACGGCCAGCTGGTAGAGATGGCCGCGATGCGCCTCGGTGAGCCTGTTCCCCGCAAAGCCGCGGCGAACCAGCGTGAAGGCCACATCGCCCAGAATCCCGGCGAGGAGGAAGAGCGGCATCCATGGAGCGGTGCTGCGAAGCATGGCTTCGAGACCGAGCCATGAAAGGGCAAGACCCGCGCCCTGACTGCCCACATCGCCCATGAATATGCGGGCGCGGGGGAAATTGAAGGGCAGGAAGGCGAGAAGCGCGCAGCCGAGCAGAAGAGCCGCATTCCGCAAGAGGGTTTCCCCATCGAGGTGGAACAGCAGCGCCAGACCGAGCGAGGAGAGCGCCATCGATCCCGACGCCAGACCGTTGAGCCCGTCGATGAAATTCAGCGCGTTGGTCACGTAAACGAGCCAGAGAAATCCGGGGAGAGCGCAGGCGAGATAGAGGGGCAGCGCAGCTGGACCCTCCGGGAAAGCGAGGGTGACGATCACCACGAGCGCTGCGGCTCCCCCCTGGACTGCGAGTTTCGCCATTGCAGGGTAGGAGTGGATGTCGTCGCGCCAGGAGAAGAAGGCCAGTCCGGCGATGGCGATTTCGGGCAGCAGCAGGGACCATCCGGGCAGATGTCCCGTGAGCCCGATATGATCGAGGGGGAGGGCGATCAGAAAGGCGGTGACGATCCCGACTCCACCGCCTTTCGGAGTCGGTCTCTCATGCGAGCTCCTGTGCCCCGGAACGTCCATTACCCCGACCGAAACCATGCGGCGCACGAGCCCCGCACTGAGAATACAGGCGACAAGGCAGGACAGGATCAGGGGTATCATCGACATATCCGCATTTTTTTGGCGTTCCTGATCCTGCGTGCGGCTTCAGGCCATCGCGAAAACAGGGCTTTGGGGGCTATAAGTGTCCGGTGAACGCGAAGCAACATCCCCAGTCCTCCCGGCGTCCCTCCTCGAGTGTCGCAACACGTCATCGCTCGACAGGGCGTATCGCCGTCAATGTCCTTGCCGACGGGCTGATCTCGGCGCTCGCAGCGCCTCTGGCCCGCTTTCTCGCAGCCCCTCATGACGGGTTGCTCCATCCGCTCTGGTTCGTCCTGGGCGGCGCGATCACCCTTCTGGTGAGCGGGCTTCCTTTTCGTATCCCCCAGCAATACTGGCGTTTCTCAGGTGTGGCCGATCTGAGGGGAATCGCAGCGGCCTCGGTCGGGGGTGCTGCCCTGTTCTCGGGGCTGCTGATCCTTACCGGTTTTCCGCTGCCTTCCCCGACTTTCCCGCTCATCCACGCTCTGGTCCTGCTGGTCGGCCTCGGCGGGGGGCGGGTGCTCACGCGTCTTCTGGCAGGGGTGCGCCAACAGGTGCAGGGCCAGAAAAGTCGCGTGCTTCTCGTCGGCTCCGATCTCAGCGCGGATCTGTTCCTGCGCGGGCTCGAACGCGCCTCCGATCGGCAGTATCTCGTTCAGGGGCTGGTCACGCGCTCTCCCGGCCAGCAGGGGCGGCGCCTGCACGGCGTGCCGATTCTGGGTATCGCCGGGGATATAACGGACGTTCTGGCCAGAATGGCGCAGGCGCGCACATTGCCCGACCAGATCATCATCACGGAACCCGAGTGGCGCGGATCCCAGATATCGACCGTGCTCGATGCCGGTCAGCGTCATGGCATAGCGGTCCAGCGTGCGCCCTCTCTGACGAATCTCACCCCGGCCGAGCAGATCCAGATGCGCCCCATCGCTCTGGAGGATCTGCTCAACCGACCTGAAGTGCCGCTCGACCGGGAAGGAATGGCACGGCTGATCCAGGGGCAGGTCGTTCTCGTCACCGGCGCGGGCGGGACGATCGGCTCGGAGCTTGCGCGTCAGGTCGCGCAATTCGGTCCGGAGCGGTTGTTGCTTCTCGATCATGGCGAGTTTGCGCTCTGGCAGATCGATCTCGAGCTTTCGGAGCTGTATCCGGGCGTTCCGCGCGAGGTGATCGTCGCGAGCATTCGCGATGCCGGGCGCGTGGAGGAGATCTTCTCACGCTACAAGCCTGCGCTCGTGTTTCATGCAGCGGCGCTCAAACACGTGCCGATCGTCGAGGCCAATGCATGTGAGGGCGTGTTGACGAATGTCATCGGCACCCGCCTCGTCGCCGATGCGGCGATCCGGCATTCGGCGTCGGCCATGGTCCTCATCTCGAGCGACAAGGCGGTCAATCCGTCCTCGATCATGGGTGCCACGAAGCGCTGCGCCGAAATCTACTGTCAGGCGCTGGCCGTTGCGGCCGAAGCGCGCGGATCCCGCTTCCGCTGCGTGACCGTGCGTTTCGGAAACGTTCTCGGCTCGACGGGTTCGGTCGTACCGCTCTTCCGCCGTCAGCTCGAGCAGGGCGGACCTCTGACCGTGACCCATCCCGACATGACCCGCTATTTCATGACCGTCCCGGAAGCCGTGGGTCTTGTCCTGCAGGCGAGCGTCCGCGGCACGGCCTCGCGCAAGCTGCGGGACGAGACCGATATCCGGCTTCAGCAAGGCGGCATTTTCGTGCTCGATATGGGTGAGCCCGTTCGTATCCTGGATCTCGCACGACAGATGATCCGGCTTGCGGGCCTCAAGCCGGACGAGGATGTCGCGATACGGTTTACGGGGTTGCGTCCGGGCGAGAAGCTTTACGAAGAGCTTTTTCACGGTCGCGAAGCCCCCGTGCCGACCGACGCGCCCGGGCTCAAGATGGCAACGCCGCGCGCGATCGATCTCTCCGCGGCGGCGGTTCTTCTCCAGCAGATCGAACTGGCGAGCCGGGAAGACGACGAGGGGCGGGCGCTGGCCCTGATACGCAGCCTCGTCCCCGAATTTGCGCACAACCCTTCCGGCGAGGTACGCCGACCCGGGCAGGCGGTGTCCATGCCCGGTCAGGACCCTGTGCCATGAGACCGAACGGGCGGGATTGTCGCGAAAGAGCGATCCCCGGGATCGTCATTGCCAGAACCGTCATTATCGCAACCGTCACTACCGAGATCATCATCACCGAGGTGCAAGAGATATCATGAGCGATCAGCCCCCCATCTCCTTTCTGGACCTCCCAAGGCAGCAGGCCCGTCTCGGCGACGCCTTGCGCCGGCGGATCGATACCGTTCTCTCGCATTGTCGTTTCGTCATGGGGCCGGAAATCGAGGAACTCGAGACGAGGCTCTGCGCCTATAGCGGCGCGAAGCACGCCGTAAGCGTCTCTTCCGGAACCGACGCGCTCCTGATCGTTCTCATGGCCGAGGAGATCGGACCGGGGGATGCGGTGTTCCTTCCGGCGTTCACCTACACAGCCACGGCAGAAGTCGTCCTTCTGCTCGGGGCTACGCCTGTGTTCGTCGATGTCGATCCGCGCAGTTTCCAGATCGATCCCGGAAGTCTGAAGGCGCGTATCGCCTCCATCCGGGCACAGGGGGAGCTCGAGCCCAGACTGGTTATCGGGGTGGATCTTTTCGGGCAGCCTGCTCCCTGGGCGCAGCTGCGCGAGATCGCGCAGGAAGAGGCGCTGTTGCTGGTTGCCGATTGCGCCCAGGCTTTCGGGGCGGCGCTCGAAGGGCGCAAGCTCGGGAGGGAAGCGGTTGCCACGACATTGTCCTTCTTTCCTTCCAAGCCCCTCGGCGCCTATGGCGATGGCGGCGCCATCCTGACCGACGATGAGGAAAGAGCCGCTCTCTATCGCTCCTTGCGTACGCATGGCGAGGGCCGCTCCCGCTATGAGGTGCTTCGTATCGGTCTCAACGGTCGTCTCGATACGCTTCAGGCTGCCATCCTTCTTGCGAAGCTCGACGTCTTCGACGAGGAGCTCGAGCGAAGAAACGACGTGGCCGAGCGCTACGATACCGGGCTTGCCGGTCTGGTGGAGACGCCTCTGCGGGTGCCGGAGTCTGAGAGCGCCTGGGCGATCTACTCGATTCTTCTTCCGGATCGGGCGCAGCGCGATTCCCTTCAGCGATTCCTGTCCGGATGCGGCGTCCCGAGCGTCGTCTATTACCCGAAACCGCTTCATGCCCAGCCCGCCTATCGGGAACATCATGACGAAACCGTCTCCCTGCCCGTCTCGGAAGGGCTTGGCGCACGGATCCTCGCGCTTCCGCTTCATCCCGAGCTCCGCGACGATGAGGTCGCACGCGTGATCGACGCCGTCCGGCGCTGGCACGAGCAGGAGATGGGCAAATGAGGCGCGAGACGCTTCTCGTCATAGGCTTCGTCAGCATCGTTCTCGCGACGGTTGCCGTCATCTGGTATTTCGCCCTTCCGGCGCTTCGGCCCGTTCCCTTCCGTACGGTTTCGGACGTGACGCTGACGATTGCGCAGACCGGCAAAACCCGGGTGCTGGATGCGGAGCAGACGCGAGACCTCAATCGCTGGCTTCAGGACCACAGACATGGCTGGGCGCCGCTCACCTCACCGGCACCCTCTACCGGCGATGTGCTGATCAAGGGGCGGGACGATCATGGCAAGGCCTTCGCCCTGACCCTTTGGACCGGTGTCAGCGGAGCGGACTGGAACAACACGGCGATTGCGAGGGTCACCCCGGATGCGCGTTTCAGGGTTCAGACCTTCAGCAACGACGCGTGGAAGACACTCGGTTATCTGATCGACGGAAGGGGATATGCCAGAACCGATGTGCCGTGAGTCCTGCTGACTGCGGCTGAGGTCTGGCGACAGGCGCTGCCGGGGGTGCCGCGATGCCCGGTTCCGGACGGCTCCGGTCACCCCGGACGGTCCCGATAAGGGGGGGGGGCGCATGAGCGTGCTGCGCCCGGCCTCCGGTATCCTGCTTCCGGCGGCACGCCGTCGAGCGAATGGTCGTCACGGTGACATCTCCAGGACGTGAAGGCCGGATCGCACGAATCAAGTTGCGACGTGCAACAAACTCTCCAGACTAAGGCCACGAGTCACAAGGCCCGGCCTGATGCCGGTTCCTGCGCCTCTTTCACGAGTTGGAGATTTCACCGATGAAATTCGGGACCCTGTATTCCTACTGGAGCACGTCCTGGGCGTGTTCGCCGGATCACTATCTGGCTCTTGCCGAAAAGGTCGCTTCTATCGGTTTCGATGTGCTGGAGATCAGCGCAGATCATCTGTACCGCATGAGCCAGGCCGATATCGTGCGTTTGCGCCGGGCGGGAGAGTCCCTCGGGATCGGCTTTTCGGTCAATAGCGGGCCTTCGCGGGAGCACGATCTGGCTTCGCCGGACCCGGCGGTCCGGGAGAGCGGTATCCGGTATTTCGGAACGATCTTCGAAAAAATGGTGTCTCTGGGGACGGATACGATCGCCGGAGCCATTTACTCCTTCTGGCCGGACGATTTTGTCCGGACGGATCGCGAGGAGAGCTGGGCGTTGAGCATCGACTCGCTCAAGTCTGTCGCCGGGCGGGCCGAATATCACGGGATACGCGTTGCCCTCGAAGTGCTGAACCGGTTCGAGAGCCATATCCTGAACACGAGCGACGAGGCGGTTCGCTATTGCGAGCGTATCGGAAGCCCGAATATGGGAATCCTGCTCGACACTTTTCACATGAATATCGAGGAGGACGATATGAGCGCGGCCATCCGGCATGCGAACGCGCGTCTCTTCCATTTTCATGTCGGCGAAAACAACCGGAAACTGCCCGGTATGAACGGGACGATTGCATGGGAGCAGGTCGGCAAGGCCCTGAATGCCATCGGCTACGATCGGGCGGTCGTGATGGAGCCGTTCATGATCTGTGGAGGCGAGATCGGGCAGTCCATCCGGGTCTGGCGAGATCTGACCTCAGGAGCCGATCAGGTCGGGATGGACGATCATATCCGTCGTTCCCTTTCTTTCCTCCGTGAGGTGTTCTCCGCCTGAAACAGGGGGAAGCGAAGCCTGCAGATAAGGGAGAGGCTCTGCCTCTCCCTTTTTCATGGCCGGTCTGTGCGTTGCTGGCGGAGATGTTCCCCGCGTAACCGGCGACGCGCCTGCACCGCCGCGGCCTCGGCCGGGCGGCGTGGCACGCATTCCGGGCGTTCAGGCCGCGATTTTCTGTTCGACGACAGTTGCCCTGCTCTGACGCGTATGTCCAGGCTGATCCAGCTTGATGAAAACCGTCAGGATTGCGGAGGCGAAATAAAGGACGCTATAGCAAATCACGACCCCTTCGATTCCCCAGACCCCGATCAGTGCGGTGGCGATGGCGGGCGGGGTGAAGTTACCCAGTCCCCCGCCGAGGTTCTGTACCGAAACTGCAGCGCCCTTGTGTTCTGGCGCCAGCGTCGGAAAGATCGCTCCCATCGGTACGAAGGCGGTAATGGTAATGGCGAACAATACGGCGGCAAGGATGCCGATCGCCATGTTGCCCGGCATCCAGAGCGGGAGGTAGTAGAAAGTCAGCGTCGTCACGCCGCATCCTACGAAGCCCGCCCATCGGATCTGCCTCATCCACCCGATGCGATCGCCGATGATGCCCCATGCAATATTGGTGAACAGCTGGACGGCGAAGAGAAGGCTATAGATATGCAGCCATTGCTGCATGGTGAAGCCGCCCTCTTTCGATGTGTAGAAGAGAGGCATGATCACAGGAAAGCCGAACAGGGAAAGATTGCAGGTAACCCTGATCACGAGGGCGAAGAACATGTTCCGATCGGTCGTGATCAGGGTAATGCTCTTCGCGATTTCGCGCAGATGTGTCCTCGGCCCGTGTCCCCCATATGGAGCAGTATTGCGGGTATCCTTCATCGTGAGGACAGCGAGGATTCCCCCTGCGGCGACCCAGAGAATGGACGTCCAGAGAGTCGGCAGAAAGCCGATGGCAGGTATGGTCAGGCTCGGGATGAAGGATGAGAGCGTGCCGTATCCGAGGACGAACATGGACCACACCCAGCCGAGCGCCGAAGCCAGCCGCGCTGGCGGCGTGCGTTGGACGATCCAGTAATAGAAGCCGTAATAGAAAAGAGGATAGGCGATGCCCCTGATCCCGTAAAACACGTTCATCAGAAGAGAATCGCGATGGGCGAGGCCGAAGGTGAGGAAGAGGGCATGGAAGGCGATCCACCAGACCGTACCGAATGCCATGAGTTTCCTGGGATGGAACGTTTCCGCCAGAGCACCCGAGAGCCAGCTCGATACGGCAGCAGTCAGGCCGTAGACCGTAAACAGCTCCGCAGCCTGACCGGGCGAAAATCCGATGCCGGTCAGGTATTTGGACAGGAAGGCGATCTCGATTCCGTCCCCGGTCATGAAGATGGCAACGGCGATGTAGCCCCAGAACAGTTCGACCGGCATACCGGCCACGACTTTGGATTTATCTCGCTCGGACATTGATTGCTTCTTTATGCTCGGGCCCCGCGCGTCTCCATTCCCGGTCTGGCGGTGTCGCCGCACGGTATTTCGCGATCGTTCGAGGGGCCATGCTTGTTTGGTGCATAACGCAACAAAACATTAGGAGCCATGAATGTGACCTTCAACAGATTCCTAACGCCACTCTCACATTCAAATCACACAATAACGTTATTTAAGGGCGGAATTTTTTCGTAGTAAGCATCTGGCCGAGGTGGAACGATCGGAAAGAGATGTATTATGTTGCTCATCGTAACATAGTGGGGTAGCGCCGTTCCGGCTTCCGGCGCAGAGACGCACGCGATATCCGGGCTCAGGAGGTTTCCCCAGCTCGGGGATATCCCAGCACAGGGGCACAGAAGAAGGGGGCACCTTGAAAGCCGCAACGAAACTCGGAGCCAGCGGGAGCGCCGTCCGGCAGCACAACATACAGGTCGCCTTGCGCGCGCTGCATCGGATGGGCCCCATGTCCCGTGCCGATCTTGCGCGCGACATGGGGCTGAACCGGTCGTCATCGGGGCATATCATCGGTCATCTCCTGCAGGAGGGATATGTCAGGGAGACGAACTGTCTCCCTTCATCGGGCAGGCAGATGGGACGCCCGGGAATCATGCTGGAGCTCGTGCCCGAGGCGCTTTACTTCCTGGGTGTCGAGATCGGTGTCGCTCATGTCAGTACCGTCGTTCTGGACTTCACCGGTGCAGTCGTGCAGTCGGAGCGTCGTCTGTACGATACCCGCGGGGAGCCTCCGGCAGCGGCGGTGGAGGACATACTTCGCGATGCGTTCGCGTCTCTCGGGGCTGACATGCTGGCGCGGCTGCGGGGTATTGCGCTGGCCATTCCTGCTCATATTGACCCGGGCGGCCATCTCAGGCTCGCACCGCAGATCGGCTGGCAGGATTTTGCCATCCAGACCCTCGTACGCAAGCTGATACCCTCCGATGTCGCGATCCGCATCGAGAACGACGCGAATGCGCTCGCGATCGGGCATGATTATCGCGAGTTCCATCCGGGTGTGACGCTGTTCCTGTTGATGGAAACGGGAATAGGTGGCGGGATCGTCGTCAACGGAGAGCTCTTTCGCGGAGGACGCGGCCTCGCCGGGGAGATCGGACATCTGCGTTTCCCGCGTTCCGTACCCGGGCAGGAGCAAGGCGAACGTTATGTGAGCCTCGAGGACCTTATCGGGAAGGATGCGCTGGTTTGCGCCTATCGTGGCGCATCGGGCGAGCCTCTCGCGTCGTTCGATGATTTTCTCGCCGCCGTGAGCGACCGCGTTCCCGAGGCCGTCATCATCGCCGAGGAATGGGCGAAGACCCTGGCACAGGCACTCTGTCAGACCATACGGACCATCGATCCCAACCGGATCGTTCTGGGTGGTTGTGTCTCTGCCCTTTATCGGTTCGTGGGCAATCGCGTTCAGCATCACCTGATGCGGGTCGATCCCGAGATGACCGAGCCGCCGCGCATTCTCGTCGAAGGACGGGAACAGTTCGGTGCCGCTTTCGGCGCTGCCTGCATCATGCACAAGGAATTCCTCAGTCGCGAAAGCTGACCGGAGGTGTGTCGCAGGGTCGCCGGGCCTCCCGGGAACCCCGCATTTCAGAAGAGGTGTCCGTCATGGAACTCAAAGGCAAGGTCGCTGTCGTCACCGGAGGGGCCTCCGGGATAGGGCTCGCATCGGCTAGGGCGATGATCGCCGCCGGTGCGGAGGTCATTCTCGCAGACCGGAGTCGCGCTTCGCTCGAGTCCGCCGTAACGCAACTCGGCCCGGCGGCGATCCCGCTCGAAATCGATCTGCTCGATGCGGCGCAATGTGCGGGGTTTCTGGATCGTCTCCTCGCCCTGCGCGGGAAGATCGACATCCTCCACGCGAATGCCGGGACCTATATCGGGGGCGATCTGGCGGAGGCGGATCTCGATCAGATCGATCGTATGCTCACGCTCAACGTGAATGTCGTCTTCAAGAATATCCGCAGCCTGGTGCCGCATATGCGCGAGAATGGCGGCGGGGATATCGTCGTCACCAGTTCGGTGGCAGGACATACCGCCGTTCCGTGGGAGCCTGTCTATTCCGCCTCGAAATGGGCCGTACACAGCTTCGTCCAGACCATGCGGCGTCAGCTGATCAAGGACGACATCCGTGTCGGATCCGTATCGCCCGGCCCGGTCATCAGCGCGCTCCTTGCCGACTGGCCTGAGGAAAATCTCCGCAAGGCAAAGGAAAACGGCGCGCTCATCGAGCCGGAAGAAATCGCCGAGGCGGTTCTGTTCATGCTCACGCGCCGACGTAACGTGAATGTCCGCGATATCGTGATTCTGCCGCGCTGCTTCGATATCTGAGCAACCCCTCCCGGACCGCCGGTTCGGTACGCTTCCTGCATCCGGTCGGGCGCAGGGGCTTGGGGGCGTAGCGGACGAACGGGGCGGAGGATGGAAGGCTCCTCCGCCCTGTCACCTGCGGCATCCGGTTATCGCCACCGATCAGCCATCCTGCGAAACCGGCGTTTCTCCCATGGTCGAGGCCGTACGCATGTCTTCCGCGAGTGGGGCCGTTGCCTTGTCCCCGATTGCGAGAAGTGCCGCGGTCAGTGGCGAGGCGAGGATCAGGCCCGGAACGCCGAGAATGGACCCGAATACCGTCTGCGAGAGGATCGCCAGGGCGGGCGGCATGTGCACGGCATGACGCTGGATGAAGGGGGCCAGGACGTTCCCTTCCAGAAACTGGATGACGCAATAGAGACCCGCGACCATCAGGCCGGTGCGCGTCCCTTGCGACAGGGCGATCAGCACGGCAGGGATCGCCCCCATGATCGCGCCGATATAGGGAATGAAGTTGCACAACCCCGCCACGACCCCCAGAGCCATGGCGAGAGGAACGCCCAGGATCGCAAGACCGATTCCCGAGGCGAGACCGACGGCGAGCATGTCGAAGGCCTGGCCGATGGTCCATGACCAGAGCGTGTTGCCTGCCGAGAGAATCAGCTTGCGGGCGAGCGGTCGGTGACCTTCGGGCACGAGCCGCAGCATGCCGTCGACATAGATGGCGGGCGACATCGCGAAATAGAGCCCCGCGATAAGGATGACGGCGACGGTGCCCAGCAATCCGAAGGCGCTGCTCAGGATTCCCGTCACGGAATTCGCGAGACCGGCGCCGAAGGACGGACCGCCTCCCTGCTCGTTGCCGCCCAGGGATTTCGGCAGATGATCGAGGGCGAACTGGCCCCAGCTCGTCGTGCCCATCCGGGAGCGCAGCTGCCCGTATTGCGTGATCAGGGCCTGTTTGAGCTTGACGAACTGGTCGCTGATCTGCGGACCGCTGAAATAGATCAGGGTGACGATGGCGGCAAGAATAACGAGAGCGACCAGACCGACGGCCAGCTGATAGGGGATGCGTGCCTTGTCGCGCAGAATGCGGGCGAGTCCATGCAGAACCACGGCGAACAGCGTGGCTGCGAAAACCACCATCATCACATCGCCGAGCAGCCAGACGGCCAGAACGACGATCGTGACGATCAGGGTAAAGCGCAGGATGCGAAAGATGGGTGAGAGTTCGTGGTGCGGGGCGTCCGTCTTGGCGGGCTGGGAGTCTGGCATGGGGTCCGGTTCTCGTTGATCGGTTTTGGGGGTCAACGGCCAGGGTCAGCCGTGGTTTGCACGTTCGATTTCGGCTTCTGCCGCCAGCCAGCGCTCTTCCGCAGCTTCTTCCTCGCGTGCGAGAGCCGCGAGGCGGGTATTCAGACACGTGATTTCTCCTGCCTCGCTCGTATCGTAAAGCGTCGGATCGGCGAGGCGGGCCTCGATGCGCGCGCGCTCCTTGCCGAGTTGCTCCAGAAGTCCCTCGGCGGCCTTCGCTTCCTTTCTCAGCGGGGCGAGCGCCCGACGCTGCTCGGCCCGGTCGCGTCGCTGGTCGCGGCGGCCAGTGCTCTCCGTCTGGGTGTCCGAGGGCGAAGAATTCGTGGCCTTTCTCGCGCGCTCGAGGAGCCAGGCCCGATATCCGGCCATGTCGTCCTCGAACGGAACGATCGTGCCGTCATCGACCAGCCAGAGCCTGTCGGCGACCGATTCCACGAGATGCGTGTCATGGCTGATGAGAATGACGGCGCCCTCGTAATCGCACAGAGCGCGGATCAGCGCGTCTCGCGCGTCAAGATCGAGATGGTTGGTGGGTTCGTCGAGAAGAAGGAGATGGGGGGCGTTGCGTGTGGCGAGGGCAAGAAGCAGGCGCGCCTTCTCGCCTCCGGAAAGGTCGCCCACCCTCGATTCGGCCTTCCCGGCATCGAGTCCGAACCTGTCGAGCTGGGCGCGTACGGCAACGGGTGTGGCGTCGGGCATGGCGCGCGCCATGTGGTCGATGGGCGTATCCCCGAGGATCAGGGCCTCTCCCTGATGCTGGGCGAAATAGCCGATCCGCAACCGGGAGGAATGGTCCATCCGACCCGAGAGAGGTTCGAGGCGCCCTGCGAGAAGCTTGGCAAAGGTGGATTTGCCCTTGCCGTTCTGGCCGAGCAGGGCGATCCGGTCATCCAGATCCAGCCGGCAGGAGAGGTCCGAGAGAACGGCGTGTCCGTCATAGCCGACCGAGACCGCGTCAAGGGTGAGCATGGGCGGAGGAAGAGGGGCGGGTTCCGGAAAGGAAAATCGCGTCGGGCTGTCTTCGACCACCGAGTCGATCTGCGGCAGTCGGGCGAGCGCCTTGAGGCGGGCCTGGGCCTGGCGCGCCTTCGTGGCCTTCGCGCGGAACCGGTCGACGAAGGACTGCATATGGGCGCGCTGCGCGGCAAGCCGTTCCGCGGCGCGGTTCTGCTGGAGGGCCTGCTCCGTGCGGATACGGATGAACTCCTCATATCCGCCCGGCGTGAGCCCGAGCTTGCCTTTCTCGAGATGGGCGATCGAATCCACCACGTTGTCGAGAAGGGACCGATCGTGACTGACGATGATGGCCGCGCCGGAAAAGGTCCTGAGCCAGCCTTCGAGCCATATCGTCGCCTCGATATCGAGATGGTTGGTCGGCTCGTCCAGCAGGAGAAGATCGGGATTGAGAAACAGCGCGGTGGCAAGGGCAACACGCATGCGCCATCCACCCGAAAACGAGGAAACCGGACGGAGCTGGGCGTCGTGATCGAAACCGAGACCGGAGAGGATGCTGGCGGCGCGTGCCGGTGCGGTATGGGCGTCGATCACCAGAAGGCGCTCGTGGATATCTGCGAGCATCGCGGGGTCGGTCGTGGTTTCGGCAGCATGCATGAGGCGCGCACGCTCGAGATCGCCGGAAAGGACCGTATCGATCAGCGATGCCTCACCTTCGGGGGTTTCCTGCCTGACCCGCCCCATACGCGCTCGGTTCGAGATCTGGATCGCGCCACCATCCGGGGCGAGATCGCCCGAAATCGCTGCCAGAAGGGTGGACTTGCCGGCGCCGTTACGGCCGACCAGACCGACCTTGCGTCCCGCCTCGACACTGAGCGAGGCAGAATCGAGCAGCACACGTCCCGCGATACGCAGGGTGAGGTCGGTTATTGTCAGCAGGCTCACAGAGATTTCCCCGGCAGTAAGGACGCGTTTTGATGCCAAGCGGACTATCAGGAAGTCCGGTTTTGCTCTAGGGGAGGGGCGTTCATAGCACTTCTTTTTTGAGCAGGAGGTCTCTCATGGCCGTGGAACGCACCCTTTCGATCATCAAGCCCGACGCCACCCGCCGCAACCTGACCGGCAAGATCAACGCCGTGTTCGAGGATGCCGGTCTGCGCATCGTCGCGCAGAAGCGCATCAAGCTCACCGAGGACCAGGCCAAGGCGTTCTACGCCGTTCATGCCGAGCGTCCCTTCTATGGCAGCCTGGTGTCGTCGATGCTGGCCGAGCCGGTGGTCGTGCAGGTGCTTCAGGGTGAGAACGCCGTTGCGCATCACCGCGAGGTGATGGGTGCCACCAATCCGGCTCAGGCAGCCGAAGGTACCGTTCGCAAGCTCTATGCCGAGAGCATCGAGGCCAATTCCGTGCACGGTTCGGACAGCCTCGAAAATGCCCGCAACGAGATCGCGTTCTTCTTCGCCGAGACCGAAATCCTGCCCTGATCCAGCCGGATCCCGCCCGGTGGCCCGGACTGGCGCCATACGAGCGACGGAAAGAGGGGCGGTCCTGGCGACCGTCCCTTTTTTTGTCCTGAGTGGGCCGGGTATGCGGTCTTCTTAACGAAGAAATAAGCCGGGTCGGGTAATCTTCAGAACGGTCGGCGTCACCCCTTTCCCGTTTTCCGGTGTCGTATCCCGCTGCTATCCCGCTACCATCCCGGGGCCGTCATGGTGGGCCCGCGGGAGAAGGGGAGCGTCTTCCGCTGCCGGATCGCCGGGGGGCGGTGAAGAACGTCATTTCCAGGGAGAATAGTGTCGCGATATGGGGGCAGACGGAAAATCCGGGGCGCATAGCGCCCGTATCATCCCTTTTCCCGGCCATCGGACCGGTCGTGCGCGCGACGTTTCAGCGCATTCCTGCGACAGGGACCGCGTTTCGGGTCATACCGGATCCGACGAGCATGAGATGGAGGACCCGGGCCTGATCGTCCGGAGCGAGGATGGAACGCCACTCAGCAAGATCGGTATGGCGGGGCGGGAATGCTGTTTCGTTCTGCGTCCGCACACCGACAGGGTGCGTATCGTCGTGCCGGAGACCGGAGACGCGCTCATCCTGTCGAGGATCGAGAAGATCGTCATCTCCGAAACCGATGGCGTCTCGGAACTCAATGGCGGGCCGGACGCCCCGGGGCCGTCTCCTTTCGCGGATGGAATGCACTGGCAGGACGGAAGCGGCACGCTCGTTCTCGTGCGCAAATCGCCCCATCAGGTCGGTCTTCTCTCGATATGCTTCAGGGAGGATGTCATCGACCTGCCGGAGAAAACCCGGAACGATCCCGGGTGATCTCCCGGGGATAGCACTCCTCCATCCGGATTCCCCCGATCGGAGGCGCCGGAAGAGACGACCCGCCCCGATGAGGGAAACAGGCCGATAGAGAAAACGGGACGCCCGGCGCCAAACGGGCGTCGGAGGTCAGGCAGCCAGAGCGCCGGTCGGAAGTGCGCTATAGGGGCCGCATGCCTTGATCGCCACCGCCATCATCGTTCCGTCCAGCTCGGTTTCCCGGGCGAGCTCTATCTTCGCAGCGCCTGAGGTCCAGCGCATCTGCGCCGTTTCGACCGAGTTCCAGCCCGGTAGCGTGGCGTCAACCAGATGAGAGGTGAGGGTCTGCGTCTCATGGGCGTCGAAGAGCGTGATATCGCCGACCAGAACCCCGAGCAGGCGTCTGTCGTCGACAAATCGTCCCATCGTGTCGCAGGGTCGGGCGGAGCGCGAAATCAGGGTCGCGCTCGTGACACCGGAGGGGAGGGCGAAGAGCACGTGGCTCCCTGTACGGCGATGCGGGAAAAGGAGCGTTCCATCGGCAAGGAGGAGCTGAAGCCGCGGTTCGTCGCATAGTGCGAGCCTCCCGGAGTCCGGCGCGCCGTAAAGCATGGACGCACGATCCGCGAGTGCACGATGGATCGGCTCCACGAAGTCGCGCCCGGTCGCCAGTGGCAGCCTGTCGGAACCGGCGCTTGCGCGGCTCGCCGGGAGATGGAGAGCAGCGATGTCGGCATTGGCAAATTGCGAACGGTTGCCGCTGTCGAGATAGCTCTCGGTCAGGGCGTCCTCCGCCCAGATCGCCTCATGCTCGGCGAACTCGACGTGATAATAGGTATAGTCGCCGATCGAGCGGTCGATGACGATCGAGCGGTCATTGACCAGCATACGGGCCGGGACGAGCTTGCCTTCGAAGACCATGCAATGCTCCTGCGTGACCAGAAGATCCCGTGACGGGATGCCCTCGGCCAGTGCGCCGGCACGGAACCGGACGAGCCAGTTCTCTTCGGGGACCGGCTGGGTCTCAACCGTGATATGACGATGCCCCACCCACAGCACCGGCCTCGGACCCGACAGGGTTTCCACCAGATCTCCCCGGGTCAGATCCTCGACGGCCACGTCGCCGGTCGTTCCGCGGATCATGGTTCCGGCGGCGAAGCACGTCGTATAGAGCGTGCGACCGGTTCCGTCATCCTGCAGGGCGTAGCCGAGGGTCGAGGCATTCCTGACGGCCAGAGTATAGCTGTTTCCGTCGACCGTCTGGAAGGTGATGCCGGACGTCGTGCGGATTACGTTCCTGATCGACGATTTCGGGATGGCTGTCAGATCGATGGTATCGCCCGCGGAGAAACCCGAGATGACATTGGTCGGCATCGTCGTGCCGTTGACCACGAGATGGGCGCCGTCTCCATCGAGACCGATCGTGCCCGAACCGGCCGCGCCGTTGAGCACAAGGGTGCCGCCCGCCGAAACGGCGACCTGGCCGTCGATGCGTGCACCTGAGGTGACGGTGATACGAGCGCCCGAAAGTGCCTGAACGTTCGAGAGGGCCGCACCGCTGTCATAGATCAGGCTGACATTGCTCGATGCGACATACAGACGCGGGTCGGCATAGGCGCTACCGAATTCGACGGTGCCCCCGCGGGAGGTGAAGGTCGTGTTGTTGCTTGCCCCGGTTGCCGCGAGATAGACCTTGCCGCCGTCGACGGTGGTGTAGTTCGTCACGCTCCCGGAGCTGACGAGCAGCGTTGCGCCTGTGCCCACTGTGACCGAGGATGCGACGGCCCCGCCGGCAAGACGAACCGTCGCGCCGCTTCCCGAGAGGCTGCCGCTCGTGAAGCTGGCACTGGTCCCGAAGGCGTTCACCCAACCGTCCGCTGCAACGGTGACCTGTGTCAGTGCGCCGCCATCGAACCAGCCGTCATAACCGGCATCGATCTCGCCGCCGCTGGAAACCGTCGTTCCGCTCAGGTTTCCGCCCTGGCTGACATAACCGTAATTACCATCGGTAATACGGCCACCGCTGAACGTTGCACCGGAAATCACGTTAAAAAAACCGTCGATCCCGACGCTCGCGGCGGCGCGTAGAATGCCGCCGGCGCTGATCGTGGTCGATCCCTCCACACGGGCACCGTCCAGCGCAGACAGCACGCCGCCGGAGAGGATGACGGTATCGTCCGTAACGCCGCCGGAGGATACGACCAGGGTGTCTCCCGACACGACACGCGGATTCGAGGTGGTTTGACCGGAATTAACGGTTTTTATTGTCATTTCTGGCTCATTCAGGGATAGTCGTCACTATATGGAGCATAGTCGTTAATGATCTGTCATCATAAATTACATAAGGTCGCATTCGGATTCGAGTTTTAACGATAATATAATGATTACTTCTGCGAAAGCGCCTGCGAATCGTGCTTCGCAATTCCCGTTGTTTCGCCGATCTGTGTTCGCTTTTGTCTTCAACCCGGAATTGGACCGCGGTGCGAGAGGTCAGGACAGTATCCCGGGGCCAGTATCCCTGGATTAGTATCAGACGGCGCAAGCGATCTCTCCACGACATCTCGCGCGCGACGCGACGACCCTTCCGCGCATCGTGAAGCGCGCCGCGATGCCGTATCGTCCTCCCATGGTGTCCCTGCGGGTCCACTGGCTGGCACAACAGGAAAATGCTACCAAGGCGGGAGTGAAACGTTCCGACAGGGAGAGAAATGAACGCTGGCGAGATTCATCGATCCGGCTCCGCCGAGGCCCCCGCGCGTCAGTCGCCGGATCGCCCGCCGCGCGTTGCGGTCCTCGTGCCCTGTTACAACGAGGAGATCACGATCGGTGCCGTGGTGCGCGACTTGCGGGCAGCGCTCTCCGATGGCGATATCCATGTCGAAATCCACGTCTATGACAATAATTCGACCGATGGCACGACGGAGGCGGCGCGCGCCGCCGGAGCGCTGACCCGCAGAGAGCGGCTTCAGGGCAAGGGACATGTGATCAGGCGGATGTTCGCTGATATCGAGGCCGATTTCTATCTCCTGATCGACGGGGACGGAACCTATGAGGCCGCGGCCGCACCCCGGATGCTGGACCTCGCGCGCACGGATGGGCTCGATATGGTGACCGGGACCCGTCGTCACGAGGCGCGCGCGGCCTATCGTGCCGGTCACGTGCTGGGCAACAGGGTTCTTACAGGTCTTGTCGTCGCTCTTTTCGGGCGCGGCCAGTCGGACATGCTCTCGGGCTATCGCGTTTTCAGCCGTCGCTTCGTCAAATCCTTCCCGGCCCTCTCCTCGGGTTTCGAGACCGAGACGGAGCTGACCGTTCACGCCCTTCAGCTCAATATGGCGGTAGGCGAGGTGGAAACGCGCTATGTCGAGCGCCCCGAAGGATCGTTCTCCAAGCTCAGCACCTATCGTGACGGGTTCCGCATTCTCGGCACGATCGTCAATCTCCTCAAGCAGGAGCGACCGTTCCTGTTCTTTTCGGCGATCGGCACGATCTGCGGCATTCTGGGTCTGCTCGTCGGGTCCAGGGCCATCCTCGATTTCATGGAATTCCATCGGGTGCCGCATCTGCCGTCCGCCGTGCTCGCGATGGGGTTCGAGCTTCTCGCTGCCCTGTCCTTTGTGTGCGGTCTGATCCTGAACAGCGTTGCGCTCGCCCGGCAGGAGGTCAAGCGCCTGAGCTACCTCTCCTACAGGGCGCCCTTGCGGGAGTGGTCCGGATCTTGAGCCTTGCCCGTCGCGTTGCGCGGCTCTGGACCGCAGCCCTTCTGCGCCCGGTCCTAGTCTATGTGCTCTTTGCCGCCCTCATGAGCCTGTCCTGTGTCGTCCTGACACCGCCCGGCCAGACACCGGACGAGCGCAATCACCTCGCACGCATCACCCAGATATCGAGGGGGCATATCGTCGGCACGAAGCTCGGCTCCATCGATGCGGGCGGAGAGATCTCGCAGAGCTTTCCGCTCGAGTTCGAGATGCTCGACGATCTCAGGGGGCATGCCGAGCGGCAGACGGACCTGCAGGCGCTGCACCGTCTGGCGTCCCGCCCCTGGGTCTTCGAGCAGAGCTGGGTCTCCTTTCCGAATACGGTGATCTACGCGCCCTTCACCTACATACCTGCAGCCATCGTCACCTTCATCGCGCGTCACGCCGAGCTGAGCATCGTCGTGACGGATTATGCGATCCGTGCGGTCAACGCGATCGCGAGTGTTACCCTGACCGCCTGCGGTCTTGCCCTGGCGCGCAGGGGTACGCTCTTGCTGCTCCTTCTCGCATGTCTTCCGATGACGATCGCTCTGGGGGCATCGTGCTCGCAAGACGGTATCCTGTTCGGAGTTGCGACCCTTGCGACCGGATTGATGACCCGCCTCGACCCGCGGGACCGGGATTGCACCGGCAATGCCATGCTGTGGGGAGGGCTTGCGCTGTGTTTCGCCCTTCTGGCCGTCAGCAAGCCTACGCTGCTTCCATGTGCCCTGATCGCGTCTGCTCTTTCTGTTCGCGGTCGCAGGGTGAGGGGCTGGATGCCTCTCGCGGCGGGTGTCGCTGCGCTGTCCCTGTGGACGATCGTCGGCGTACGACCGGCCAAGATGCAGTTCCATGCCGGTCTCGGCGTCTCGGATGGCGGTCAGATCGCCTATCTTCTGGCTCATCCCTTGCGTATTCCGGCTCTCGCCTGGGACACGCTTGCCTTTTCCGGCCACGATCTCGTCAGGCAGTTCGTGGGCGTGCTCGGTTGGCTCGATACCAGTTTTCCCGATCCCTTTTATACGGGCGTGTACGTCGTGGGGGCGGCGGTGCTTTCGATTCCGCTATGGGCCTGGTTTTTCGCACCCGGAGAGCGGCAGGATCCGCGTGTGTCCGCTGCGGTTCTCTCCTGTGTGATGCTCGCCGCCGGATCGGTGTTCTTTCTGCTCTACCTCGTCTGGACACCGGTCGGGTCACCGCGGGTGGAGGGCGTTCAGGGGCGCTATTTTCTCCTGATCGCTCCTTTTCTCGCGCTGCTCTTTCCGGCCCAGCCCGGAGCGGGGCGTCTCCTGCGCAGCGCAGCGCTCCATCAATGCGTCATGGTGTTCGCCTGTGCGCTTCTCGCACTCGATACGGCAACGCTCACGGCCGTTCTCATGACACGCTACTGGTAGGTCTCTCCCGAAGGACGGGACCGGACTGCGCGAGAGGGAGAGATCCCGGCGGGATGCGCCGGAGGCGGGAAGGGGGAAGGCGCCTTGCGGATTCCCCCCCCAGGTGTTTCTTCCTTAGCCTTTCGCCTGCGCTCCGGGCTGGCCGTGGGTGCCAGGGCGCCGGGTTCGAGGGGCGGATCAGGATGCCCGGTCGGGGCGTTCGATCAGGGCGTCCGATCAGGGCGCGACGTCGTGCGGGTTCCGGTCGCGCAGGAAGGTCGCGAGAGCCTCCGGATAGAGACGGTGTTCCTCGGCGAGAACCCGCCCGGCAAGCGTTTCAGCTGTGTCGTCAGGGAGGATGTCCACCCTCGCCTGAGCGAGGACGGGGCCTTCATCGACACCGTCGGTGACGAGATGCACCGTGCATCCGTGATGGCTGTCGCCCGAAGCGAGGGCACGCGCATGCGTATCGAGGCCCGGATAGGCCGGAAGAAGGCTCGGATGGATATTGAGCATCCGCCCCGCCCAGCGCGACACCAGAAAAGGGGTGAGAACGCGCATGTAGCCCGCAAGACAGACGATCTCTGCGCCGGCCTGCTGCAGCGCGGCATCGACCGCCGCCTCATGTGCGGCACGGTCGCGCGCAAAGGGGCGATGATCGATTGCATGAACGGCCAGACCGGCACGCCTTGCGGTTTCGAGGCCGGGCGCCTCGGGGTTGTTGCTCAGCACCAGGGCGATGCGCGCCGGATATCCGGGGTCGGCACAGGCCTCGATCAGCGCCTCCATGTTCGAGCCGCGCCCGCTGATGAGCACGGCAATCGGGGTCTTGCTCATGCGCTGAAGTCGACCTCGCCCTTCATGCGATAGGCCGGCCCTCCGGAGGTCACCGTGCCGATGACATGGCCGGTTTCGCCACGCCCGGCGAGAAGCGACAGGACGCGCTCGGGTTCCGAAGTGACGAGTACCATGCCCACACCGCAATTGAAGACGCGCAGCATCTCGTCCTGCGAGACGTTGCCGGTGCGGGCCAGCCAGCCGAATACGGGCGGGACCGGCCAGCTGCCTGCCGCGATCTCGACGCCGAGTCCCTCCGGCAGAACCCGGGGGAGGTTTCCGGGCAGACCACCGCCGGTGATATGGGCGCAGCCATGAAGAAGACCGGCCTCGTGCAGCGCCATCACGGTGCGGACATAGAGCGTCGTCGGTCGCAGAAGGGCCTCGCCCAGGGTTTCGCCCGGGGCAAACGGTGCCGCATCCGACCAGCCGAGGCCGCTGCGCTGGACGATGCTGCGAACGAGGGAGAAGCCGTTCGAATGCACGCCGCTCGAAGGCAGCGCGATCAGTGTATCCCCCGCGCGGATGCCCGATGGCAGAAGGGCCGAGCGCTCCGCCGCGCCCACGCTGAAACCTGCGAGATCGTAGTGGCCCTGCGCATACATGCCCGGCATCTCGGCGGTTTCGCCTCCGACGAGGGCGCATTCGGAGTCCTGGCACGCCTTGGCGATGCCTTCGATGACCCGTGCGGCGTCCTTCACCGCAAGGCGCCCCGTGGCGAGATAATCGAGAAAGAAGAGCGGCCTTGCGCCCTGTACCACCAGATCGTTGACGCACATGGCGACGAGATCGATCCCGACCGTGTCATGATGGCCGCTCTCGATTGCAACCATCAGCTTGGTACCGACACCGTCGGTACAGCTGACGAGCACGGGATCGACGAATCCGGCGGCCTTGAGATCGAAAAGGGCGCCGAAGCCGCCGAGCCCGCCCATCGTGCCGGGACGGTTCGTTGCCTTTGCTGCGGGCTTGATGGCCTCGACGAGGGCATCTCCGGCTTCGATATCGACGCCCGAGTCCCGGTAGCTGGCAGATGGGGGGGTGGGATCGGTCATGCAGTCGCCTCGCTCGAAAAACCTGGCCGGTTGATGTATCATCGCTCCTTCTAGAGGAGCCGCACCGGCTCGGAAAGGACCGGAACAGCTAATCGATGGACAAAGCAACGGGAAATCGCGGATCCTCCGAGGCCCGGTGCATGGCAGAGCAGCTCGCCTTTTCTCTCGCCCCGCCGAGAAGCGTCTCGGAGCGCCATTTCGTGGCAGCGCCTTCGAACGCGACGGCACGGCACTGGCTCAATCAGACCGGCTGGCCCGACAGGCGGCTGCTACTGGCAGGAGAGGACCGGTGCGGGAAGAGCCATCTGCTGCATATCTGGGCACAGAAGCGCAGGACCGAACTGCTTGACGCCGCGACACTCGAGATGGACCTCATCGATCGTTTCGGACATGCGATGCCGCCCTCTCTTGCGATCGACAATATCGAGCGCATCACCTCCGAGCGCAGCCTGCTTCATCTGCTCAATCGCGCGCGTGAGAGCCGGACGACCCTTCTTCTGGCCTCACGGATCTCGCCGATGCGTCAGACCTTCGTCCTGCCGGATCTCGCAAGCCGGCTGAGAGCCGTGACCGTCGTGACGATCGCAGCGCCCGAGGATTCCCTGCGGTTCACCCTGCTGCTGCGACTGATCGCCGAGCGCCAGATCGTCGTTGCCAAACCGATGATCGACTGGCTCCTGCGTCATCTCCCGCGTACCGGAGCGGCCATCGTCGAGGCCGTGGACCGGCTCGACGAGGCGGGGCTCGCTTCCGGTCGTCCTCTGACGCCCGCCATGGCGCGCAACGCCCTGAAGGGGCTTCTCGAGGAGGACGATTCCGTCGCGTTCTGAGGTCGCCGCGACTCCGGGACAGAAAATCGCCCGATGCATGCATCTTCGTGGCGTCAGCAACTTCATGATGTTTGGGTTAAGGGGTTTGACGTATCGGTCGCGCCTGCGATGATGCCTGTCAGGTCGTGAAACAGGACAGGGAACAGAGCGCGTGGCGTCGTCTTCGAAACAGGATTCGGAAACAGGGGCGGTAAGCGCCACGAAGCCCACCCGTGCGCGGCGGCCCCGGTCGCCCCGCACGGCCAGAGCCATGACCCGGATCCCCGATCCCGGGATCGTGACCTCTCCGGCGCGCTTCATCAATCGTGAGCTGTCCTGGCTCGATTTCAACCAGCGTGTGATCGAAGAGGCCGAAAACCGCCGTCATCCCCTGCTCGAGCGCCTGCGTTTCCTGTCGATCAGCGCGAGCAATCTCGATGAATTCTATTCGGTGCGCGTTGCAGGTCTGGTCGGTCAGGTGCGCGAAGGGCTGGTGGCCCCTTCGGCCGACGGGCTGACGCCGGCCCAGCAGCTCGCCCGGGTCAGACGCAGCGCAGCGCGTCTTTTCGCTGCTCAGCAACGGATATGGCGCCTGTTGCGGGGCGAACTCTCCGAGGCGGGCATCCGCCTCTGCGCGACGGGCGATCTCGATGAAGCCGAACTGGCGCTCATGGCCCGCAAGTTCGAGGAAGAGATCTATCCGGTTCTGACACCGCTTGCGATCGACCCGTCCCATCCGATGCCCTTCATTCCCAATCTGGGTATGGCGCTCGCACTCAGGCTGCACGATCCCGCCGTGCCGGGGTTTTCGATGGATGCGCTCATCCTGCTGCCGCAGCAGATCGATCGCTTCATCCGTCTGCCACAGCGTCAGAAGGACGAGTCCGATTCCCGCGGGCCCGTTCCTGCCCCCGAGGTCCGCTTCGTTCTTCTCGAGGATGTCATCCGGCAGAATATCGGCCGTCTGTTTCCCGGCATGGAAATCGCCGAAGGCGGGGTATTGCGCATCATCCGCGATTCGGATGTGGAGTTCGAGGATGAGGCGGAGGATCTCGTCCTCTCCTACGAGACCGCGCTCAAGCAGCGTCGGCGCGGGGTGGGGATCCATCTCGCACTCGACGCGACGATTCCCGAAAGCATGGGGCGCGAATTCGCCGCCGAACTCGATGTCGCACGGGACGACATGGTGGTTCAGCCGGATATGATCGGCGTGGTCGATCTCAAGCAGATGATCGTGCCCGACAGGCCGGATCTGCTTTTCAAGCCCTACAAGCCGCGCTTTCCCGAACGGATCCGCGATTATGACGGCGATTGTTTTGCTGCGATCCGTGCCAAGGATATCGTGGTGCATCACCCGTTCGAGAGCTTCGACGTGGTGGTCCAGTTCCTCAAGCAGGCCGCGCTCGACCCGCAGGTCGTTGCCATCAAGCAGACGCTCTATCGCACCTCGCGCGACAGCCCGATCGTCCGGGCTCTGATCGAGGCCGCGGAACTCGGCAAGTCCGTGACCGCCATGGTCGAGCTGCGGGCCCGGTTCGACGAGGAGGCCAATATCCGCCTCGCCCGTACGCTCGAATCCGCCGGGGTACAGGTCGTGTTCGGGTTCACCCATCTCAAGACCCACGCCAAGCTGAGCCTGGTCGTGCGCAGGGAGGCGGGCGGATTGCGGTCCTATGCCCATTTCGGGACAGGAAATTACCATCCGATCACCGCGCGGATCTATACCGATCTCTCCTTCTTTACATGCGATCCCGGTCTTGCCGGAGATTCCGCAAAACTCTTCAACTACATGACCGGCTATGCGACGCCCGTCGATATGGAGGCGCTGGCCTTCGCGCCCATCACCCTGCGCGAGACGCTCATGGAGCTGATCGAGCGCGAGATCGCTCACGCCACGGCCGGACGGCCTGCGCGGATCTGGCTCAAGATGAACAGCCTCGTGGATTCGTCGCTGATCGATGCGCTCTACCGGGCCTCACGCGCCGGGGTGAAGATCGTGGGAATCGTGCGCGGGATATGCTGCCTCAGACCGGGCGTGCCGGGTCTGTCCGACCATATCGAGATCCGCTCGATCGTCGGGCGTTTTCTCGAACATGCGCGGATTTTCGTGTTCGGAGACGGGCATCGCATGCCCTCGCACAAGGCAAAGGTCTTCATCTCTTCCGCCGACTGGATGGGGCGGAACATGGATCGGCGTGTCGAGGCCATGGTCCCGATCACCAATCCGACCGTCCATGCCCAGATACTGGGGCAGATCATGACCATGGATCTGCGCGACACGTTGCAGAGCTGGACTCTTTCTTCGCGCGGGGACTGGCACCGCGTTTCACCGGGCGCTAATCCTTTCTCCGCGCATGACTATTTCATGCATAACCCGTCGCTTTCCGGGCGCGGCTCGGCCGCGCGCGAGAAGCCGCAGGACAAGGATGCGGGGCGGCGTGAACGGCCGGACCGTCTCCGGGAAGAGTAGGAAAGAGAGTGAAGTGACGCGGTCTGACGCTCCACAAGGCCATCATCGGGCCGCTATTGTCGATCTGGGCTCGAATTCTGTCCGGCTGGTCGTTTTCGAAGGGGTGACACGCAATCCCATCCCCATCTTCAACGAGAAGGCGACGCTGCGCCTCGGCAGGGGGCTCGAACAGACGGGACGGCTGAACGAGGAGGGATTGCTTCTTGCTCAGGATGTCATGAGCCGGTTCAACACGATCGCCCGCGCCATGGACGCCCATCCTTTCGAGGTTCTCGCCACCGCCGCCGTGAGAGATGCGTCCAATGGCAGGGAGTTCGTCGAGACGCTCAATGCCTGCATGCCCGATGTGCCGATCCGTATCCTCTCTGGCGAGGAGGAGGCGGATTACGCTGCGACCGGCGTCCTGTGCGGACTTCCCGATGCCGATGGCGTCGTGGCTGATATCGGCGGCGGCTCTCTGGAACTGATCCGCGTTGCCGACGGGCGCCATCATGCCGCCTGCACGAGGCCGCTCGGGGTCATTCGCCTGTCCGACAGGGCCGGGGGCGATCTCAAGCGGGCACGGGAACTCGTCGAGGGAGATCTCGACGATGTCGCATGGCTTCCGGCATTGAAGGGAAAGCCCCTCTATCTCGTCGGCGGCGCCTTTCGGGCGCTCGCCCGGTTGCAGATCGCGCGCACGCATTATCCGCTCAATATCGTTCATCTCTATACGCTCGGCGCCGACGAGGCGCGCGAGATGGTCACGTGGCTCATCGATACGCCGCGCAAGACTCTCGAGAAAATTCCCGGCTTCCCGCGCAAGCGCCTCGATGACGTGCCTTATGCCGCGACCGTTCTGCGTCGCCTCATGCGGATCGTTCAGCCTTCCCAGATCGTCTTCAGCGTGGATGGCGTGCGCGAAGGCTGGTACATGCGCAAGGTCGGTCTCGATGTCGCATCCCAGGATCCATGCCGGGCGCTCGCGGATGAAGCCGCGGCGCGGCTCGGGCGCAGCCTGGACCTGCCGGAGGATCTGATCCGCTGGACGGCCCCGCTTTTTCCTCATGAGACCCCTTCGGAGACGGATCTGCGGGACATGACCTGTCGCATGTCCGATATCGGTTCCTTCGATCATCCGGAATATCGCGCGGCGCAGACCTATCTGCGCGTGATGAGGATGCACGGGGTCGGCTTCACCCATCGTGCCCGTGCCTTCGTGGCGCTCGCCCTTGCCGTGCGTTATGAGGCCGATCCGGCCGATGCGCTGATGGAAACGTCCCGCCGCCTGCTCCTGCCCGATGAATGCGAGCGGGCCGTGCAGCTCGGTTTTGCCCTGAGGCTCGCCTATACGATCTGCGGGGGCACATCGGCGCTTCTCAAGGATACCACGCTCTCGATAGAGGATGGAATCCTCGGTCTGTCCCAGGAAGGTCCCGGCACCTTCACGACGACGGGCAGTGTCAGGCGTCGTCTCGAAAGACTGGCCCAGAGCCTCTCTCTTGCTGCCGAACCCGCATCATGAGAGCGATCCGGCCCTCGGGGTCGGGTGCGATATCGCGGGTCGGCGCGGGCGTCCGTCCGGGCGTCCGTCTGGGCATCTATCTGGGTGTCGGTCTGGGCTTTCTGTGCCCGGCCGTGTCGTCCTTGGCAGGTGCTGCGGTCACGCCACCGGGGAAGGTGCACAGGCACGATCCCGATGCCCTGTGGCACATTGTCGGCGAGGGCTGCGCAAAATCCGGCAGTCCCTGTGCGGTCTACGATCCGGCACGGGGGTTTCGCCCTTCTGCACAGCGTGGAAGGGCGCGGCCAGTATCTTCTGATCCCGACGGTCCGGCGTGCCGGAATGGAGAGTGCCGCGCTTCTCCTGCCGGAAACGCCGAATTATTTCGCTCTGGCCTGGGCCTATCGCGCGCGTGTCGGCCACGATTACGGTCGTTTCATCGATCCGCGCATGCTCTCGCTCGCCATCAATTCGGTCGGCGGGCGCTCGCAGAACCAGCTTCATATCCATCTCGATTGTCTCGATCCGGCGATTCGCGACGCGCTCGATCGCGCCGCGGACCGGATCGGACCGCGCTGGCGCGTTCTGACAGAGACATTGCACGGGCATCGTTACCGCGCCATGTATCTCGCCACGCTGAACGGATCGCCCTTCCGGATCCTTGCCGCCGATATGGCACATCCAGAGAGCGAGATGGGCGCACACACGCTGGTTCTCGCGCCGCTCGGCGCGGGATACGTGCTTCTGGACGATGTCGCGAAAGACGGAGACCGTGCGTCGGGAGAAGAGTTGCAGGATCACACCTGCCGCGTTCTGACCGACGCGCCCTGATCAGCGCGCCCTGACCGATCTGTCCTGACCGATCTGCCCCGGCCGATCTGCCCCGGCCGATCCGCCCTGACCGGCATGTCTGTCGCTCATCCCGCTCCGGACCGACGACCGCCGCGGGTTGCCCGTCAGCGCGTGCGTTGCGGCCAGGCCAGAGCGAGATAGAGAACGCCGCTGACTCCGAGACCGACGAACCATGAGATCTGGTTCAGCGCAGACAGGGCAGGGAACACGCTGCCGCTGATCGCGCAGAGTCCGCCCAGGACGAAGCTGATCAGGGCAGGAACGCCCCAGCCCCGTTTTCCCTCGTAGCGTCCGTCATGACGATAGAGCTCGGAAACGGCGAGTTTCTCCCGGCGGAGCACGAAGTAATCGGCAAGCATGATGCCCGTCACCGGTCCGAGCAATCCGCTGACGATATCCAGTATGTGGAAGATGCTCCCGGCTTCGCTGAACCAGAGCCAGGGCATGAAGGCGACGCCGAGAATGAGCACCAGATAGCTCGATCTGTGAAAATTCAGCGTGCGCGGCAGCACGTTGATGAGATCGTAGCAGGCGGGCATGATATTCGCCACGACATTGACCGAGAGCGTGGCGAGCACGATGACCGCGCCGCCCGCAACGGTCACGACCGGATGACCCAGAGCCAGAAGCAGATCGACCGGGTTCCAGATGGGATGGCCGAAGAGGAGCACGGTCGCTGAAGTCGTGATGATGGCCATGGGCGTGAAGATGAGGGCCGTAAGGGGAAGGCCGATGGCCTGGCCGATGGCCTGATCGCGCTGCGAGCGGACGAATCGCGAAAGATCCGGAATATTGACGGCGAAGGTTGCCCACATGCCGATCATGCCGGTCACCCCGCCGGCGAAGGCCGTGACGAAGGCCCAGCCATGGAGGGTGGAAGGTGTGGAAAAGAGCGGGCCCAGCCCGTGTCCGACCTTGAGCGCCCATCCCGTTGCGCAGGCGCCGACGATTATGACAAGAGGACCCGCCACGAGCTCGAAATTGCCGATACGCTCGATACCGTGATTCATCACCCAGCCATGAAGAAGCCAGACGAGCGCGAGCGCTCCCCAGCGATGGAGGCTCATGCCCAGAACCGGCGTGGAGAAGGCGTTCCATCCGGGCCATACCGTACCGAGAATGGCGTCGATGGCCTGGGTCGCGGCATAGGCCTGCACCGAAAACCAGAAAATCGCGCAGAATCCGCGCAGGAGCACGGGCACCTGGGCGCCGCGCGTCCCGAACGAGGCGCGGATGAGAACGCAGAACGGAATGCCGTAGCGCGTTCCGGCCCGGGCGTTGAACCACATCGTCACGAACAGGATGGCATAGGCCACGGCGACGATCTCGAGACATTCCATGGCCGAGAAGCCGAGGGCCATGAGACCGGCGGCGGCTTCGTAGACGACGATGTTATGAACCATCCCCATCCAGATCGTCGCCATGTTGATCCAGCCCCATTGGCGCTGGTCCGGGGGAATGGGGGCGAGATCCTCGTTATAGAGGCTGGGATCGAAAGTCTCGTTCATGGCGATCGGCAGCCTGACACGGGACGAAGGCGAGGGGAACCCCACACATTTCCGATACGGAACAATCCGGTCCTGTCACGCCGGAAGGTCGTTCCGGCGTCGCGATCAGGCTGCGTTGCCGGAATCCGCCGGCAGGGCTGCGGATGAGGCCGCCGCTTTCATTGCCGTCTCCGCCGCCGTCTCTGCGCCGACCCGGCCGCCGCCTTCGCCAACGTCGATCCTGTCGGCCGGCCCCGAGCGGGCGACTCCGGTTCGCACGGTCTCGCCGGGCGCCCGTCGGCAGGTGGCAGGTGCCCGTCGGCAGATCTCAGTCCAGGCTGCGCAGGATCGTCCCGATGGTTTCGAAAATCCTGTCGATCTCGGCTTTCTCGATGATCAGGGGAGGAGAAACCGCGATGATGTCGCCGGTGTAGCGCAGAAGCACACCTGCGTGGAACGCGCGCTCGAACACCTCATAGGCCCGGGTGGTGCTGGCCGCGCGCGGCGCCAGCTCGATCCCTGCCACGAGTCCCTCATTGCGTATGTCGATCACATGGGGCGCATCCCGGAGGGAATGGGCGGCCTCTTCGAAATAGGGAGAGAGTGCAGCCGCCCGTTCGAACAGATGCTCCTCGGCATAGGTGTCGAGCGTTGCGATGGCGGCGGCGCAGGCAACGGGATGGGCGGTGTAGGTGTAGCCATGAGGCAGATCGATCGCCTCGCGCGGCCCCTGCATGAACGCGTCGAAGACCTCATCCGACACGATATTGGCGCCCATGGGAATCGTGCCGTTGGTTACTCCCTTCGCGATTGTCATGATGTCGGGCACGACGCCGTATTTCTCCGAGGCGAACGAGGCACCGAGACGGCCGAACCCGGTAATGACCTCATCGAAGATAAGGAGAATGCCGTGGCGGGTGCAGATCTCGCGCAGACGCTTGAGATAGCCTTTCGGCGCGGGGAGAACGCCGGTCGAACCGGCCATGGGCTCGACGATGACGGCGGCAATCGTCGAGGCGTCATGCAGCGCGACGATACGCTCCAGCGCATCCGCCAGTTCGGCGCCGTGTTCGGGGAGCCCGCGCGAGAAGGCGTTGCGTCGGAGATCGAGGGTATGCGGCAGGTGATCGACGCCATTGAGCATCGATCCGTACAATTTGCGATTGCCGGAAATCCCGCCGACCGAGATCCCGCCGAAGCCCACGCCGTGATAACCGCGTTCACGTCCGATCAGGCGGGTACGTGCCCCCTCGCCACGGAGCCGATGATAGGCGAGCGCGATCTTGAGTGCCGTATCGCCCGCCTCGGAGCCGGAATTGCAGAAGAAGACGTGATTGAGTGGGTTCGGGGCGAGACGTGCGATCCGGTCGGCGGCTTCGAAGGCGAGGGGGTGACCCATCTGGAAGGCCGGGGCGAAATCCAGGGTCGCAACCGTCTTCTGAACTGCCTCGACGATTCTGGGGCGCGCATGACCCGCATTGACGCACCAGAGCCCGGCGCAGCCATCGAGAACCTCATTTCCCTTGTCGTCCCGGTAATACATGCCCTTGGCGGAGACGAGCATGCGCGGCGCATCGCGAAACTGGCGATTGGCCGTGAAGGGGAGCCAGAGCGCGTCGTGATTGCTGTCGGGGGTCGGATGGCTCATTTTCGGTCTCGCACTCCGGTTGAGGATTGAAGCGGGACCGTGGCATGGTCCAGCGTCCCTGAAAAGTCAGAAGACCTTGTGCAAGCTTTACCCGGAGCGAAGATATGATGGCGAATCCCAGGCTCGCGATACTGGCCCTCGCCGCAGGGGCTTTCGCCATAGGCACGACCGAATTCGCACCGATGGGGCTTCTGCCCGTCATCGCCAGAGACCTGCACGTCTCCGTCCCCCGGGCCGGAGGGCTCGTCAGCGCCTATGCGTTCGGCGTGATGCTCGGCGCTCCGTTCATGACATTGCTGCTCGGCGCCGTATCCCGCAAGCGCGCGCTCGTCTTTCTGATGTGTCTCTATGTCGTGGGAAATCTGGGGGCGGGATTCAGCGGGACCTATGTCTGGCTGATGGTCTGGCGCGTCGTGACCAGTCTTTCGCATGGGGCATTCTTCGGTCTCGGTGCCGTCGAGGCCTCCAGCCTCGTTCCTGCGGAACGCCGTGCTTCGGCGGTTGCCTCGATGTTCATGGGGCTGACTATTGCCAATATCTTCGGCGTTCCTGCGGCGACATGGCTCGGCACCGCTTCGGGGTGGCGGGTCGCCTTTCTGGTAACGGCCTCTCTGGGCGTTGTTGCGGCACTCGCGCTTTCCCTTGCCCTGCCTGCCAGGGGGCGCGGGGCGCGACCCGATATCCTCGGTGAGTTGCGCGTCCTGATCGGTGCCGACGTGCTGCTCGCCCTTGCCGTGACGACGCTTGGGGCCGGGATCATGTTCGTGCTCTACACCTATATAGCCCCGTTTCTTCACAGCATCACGGGCGCGAGTAACGCCCTTGTGACCGTTGTGCTGATGACGATCGGCGTCGGCTTCAGTCTCGGCGCGGCTCTGGGGGGCAGACTGGCCGATCGGTCCACACGTTTTGCGCTCCTTTGCGTCTTTCCCGTGCTCGGGGCGATCATGCTGATCTATCCCGCTCTCGCCACGACGTCCTTCGGAGCGGTTGGCGGCATCCTGCTCTGGAGCACGGCGTCGTTCGCTCTCATGCCAGCGCTTCAGATGCGCACCATGCAGGCAGCGTCCCGCGCACCCGCTCTCGCGTCTTCCGTCAATATCGGCGCGTTCAATCTCGGAAACGCGCTCGGGGCGTGGATCGGCGGTCTCGTCCTTGCCGGAGGTCTGGGCTACGGCGCTGTCTCGATGAGCGGGACAGTCCTCGCGCTCATCGGTTTCCTCATCGTGCTGTTCACCCGTTCTCCTGTCGCGTCAGCCGATTAGCGTCACCGACCGGAGAGACGGCTTTCTTCCTGTACTGGATGTCATGGAGAAAGCGGGGTTCCTGTTCCAACCGGGCGAGGCCGGGCTGCTTCAGAACGAGAGCCAGGATCGTCTCGGCCGCATCGTCGAAATCCTGCTGATCCAGCTCCGTCTTGTCGAGCAGGGCGACCACCTGGACGCGCATGTCCGCATACCACTGGGTCATCGCCCAGAGGCAGAACAGGAAATGAACCGGATCGGTCCGGGGCAGTTCGTCGCGCGCCATCCAGTAACGCAGCGCGGTGACGATCGGACGGATTTCTTCCCTGAGCACGCTGGTGAGATACTGGGAGATGTATTTGCCCCCGCTGATGATCTCATGCGCGACGAGCCGCGACGCCTCGGCATTGTTGCGGGAAAAATCGAGCTTGGCGCGGATATAGCCCCGCAGCGCGTCGGGAGCGCTTGCGGTCATGGTCAGCCATGTTTCGGCCTCCCCGAGCCATGCATGCATCGTCCGGCGCAGAACCTCCTGGTACAGGATTTCCTTTGTGGAAAAATAATAATGCACATTCGCTTTGGGTATGCCTGCGCAGCGCGCAATCCCGGCGATACTCGCACCGGAAAATCCGTGCGCCGAAAATATTTTCTGCGCCGCTTCGATAATCGACACGACGGCTATTTCGCGAGGCACACCCAAATCGGTCTCCCGGGTCTGTTGTTCTTGCCAAATACGCCCTAATCCACCCCGCTTTATCAGGCAAGAGCGCAAAAATTAATAGGGAATTAACAGAAGGGGCAAGAAATCGTCTCCTGACTGCGTTATCCTGCCGGAGCGGAGGCCATGTTGCGCACTGGACGTTCCCCGCGCCATCTGTTTCATTTCACCATCATGACGATGGCGCCGGAACGAGGCGGTCGAGATCAGGGAGTACGAATCAGGGTGAGTTCGATCGGTCCTTCACATTGCTGCGAGGGGAAAATATTCCGGATACGGTCGCTTCCGTCAGGCCGGGTACGCCCGGACCGCACGAACAAATGGCGCCTGACGCCGATGCTGGTGCCGACGCTTCTGGCGCTTCTGGCGCTGCTGGGCGGAAGCGGATCGGCTCCCGGCTTTTCCGGCACGGCGATGGCCCAGCCGGTCAATGTCGGCGATGCCGTGACGGCGGCCTATGCCTATCACGATAGCGGTCTCTATGAGCGGGACATGCGCGCGGTCATGGCCCGGGCATCCGGCTGGGTAAGGGCACAGGCTGGGAAATACCCGAACCCTGCCGTCATTCTCGATATCGACGAGACCGCTTTGAGCAACTGGCCCGAGCTCAAGGCCAATCGCTTCGCCTATTTCCGCTCGGGGCGCTGCGACGGGCTTCCGGAAGGCCCCTGCGGTGCAGAGGCCTGGGAGCGGGCCGCCAAAGCGGAAGCCATCGCACCGACGCTCGATTTCTACAGAATGGCCCGTCGTCTCGGCGTCGCGGTGTTTTTCATCACGGGGCGATATGAGAACGAGCGCGCCGATACGATCCGCAATCTCGCCAGAGCGGGTTATGCCGGATGGTCCGGCCTCGTTCTGCGTCCGGACGGCAGCCGCACGGCCTCCGCGGCCGATTACAAGGCGGCGGCACGTGCGCGGATCGAGGCGAGAGGTTTCCACATTCTGGCCACGATCGGCGATCAGCCCTCCGACCTCGCCGGGGGACACGCCGAGCGGGGCTTTCTTCTTCCCAATCCATTCTATCGGGTACCGTGATCATGAAGACTGAAGCTCTGGAAGCGCTCGCATGTCGGGTGCGCGACGATCTGGACCATATCGCCTATGCATCGGGGGAATGGGTCGTTCCGCCCCGGCAGGAAGAGGGGAAAACGGTTCTGGACGTCGCCGTGATCGGTGGCGGCCAGGGAGGACTTGCGACCTGCTTCGCCCTGCAAAGGATCGGCGTGCATAATGTCGCCGTGTTCGAACGCGCGGAAAAAGGCAAGGCAGGGCCCTGGACCACCTTCGCGCGCATGATCACCCTGCGTACGCCCAAACACGTCACGGGACCGGATCTCGGTATTCCCTCCCTCACGCCGCGCGCATGGTACGAGGCGCGATACGGCTCCGCGGCGTGGGAGGCGCTCGACAAGATCGACCGCCACGACTGGCAGGCCTATCTCGACTGGTATTCCGAAACCCTCGCCCTGCCCGTGATCCATGACAGGACGCTCGAGGGAATCGAATGGAGGGACAATCTCCTCCATCTCACCTTCCGCGATGCCGCAGGCGCCGTCCATGAGGCGATCGCCCGACGGCTCGTGCTTGCCACCGGAATCGAAGGCAGCGGAGCGTGGCACGTCCCTGCGTTCATACACGAGCGGATTCTCGCCCATCTCTACGCTCACACCCATCAGCCGATCGATTTCGAGGCGCTCAGGGGCAAGCGGGTCGGTGTTCTGGGCGGGGGCGCATCGGCTTTCGACAATGCAGCGACGGCGCTCGAAGCAGGGGCGGCTTCGGTCAGTGTCTGCATCCGGCGCAAGACCCTGCCGCGCATCAACCCCTATCGCTGGATGGAAAATGCCGGGTTTCTGGGGCATTTCCCCGAGCTTCCGGATCTGACGCGCTGGCGGTTCATGCGTCGTATCTTCGATCTCAACCAGCCGCCGCCGCAGGATACATTCTGGCGGTGCAGCCGTCATGATGGGTTCAGTTTCCACGGGGATACGCCCTGGAACGATGCACGATGCGAGGATGACACCGTCATTGTCGAGACACCTCATGGCCCCATGACGTTCGACTACGTCATTCTCGGTACGGGTTTCGTCGTCGATTTCACCCAACGTCCGGAAACAGCGCCATTTGCGGATAATATTGCCCTGTGGGGCGACAGGTTCCAGGCACCCGCAGGGGAAGAAAGCGTCGTGCTCGACTCCTATCCCTATCTCGGGAAGCGTAGCGAGTTCCTGCCTCGCGATCCGTCGCGTTCCGATGCGCCGATGCTGGCCGCGATCCACAATTTCACCTTCGCGGCCACGCCGAGCATGGGTCTTTCGGGCGCATCGATCAGCGGTATGCGCTTCGGCGTCGATCGGCTTGCCCGTTCGATCGCCTGCGCCCTGTTCGTCGAGGATGGCGAGGCGCATCTCGAAAGCCTGTTGTCCTACGACACGGAGGAGCTGACGAGCCTCGGGCGCGAGCGGGATATCCTGCGATGAATGACGAAACCGCTCTGATCATCCGCGCATCGGCGCTCGATCTGACCGTACCGGAGGCCTATCGCGACCCCGTTCTGAGGAATCTCGCCTTGCTCGAGCATTACGCGGCCATTCTCGAGGCGGTGGATCTGCCCGAGCGGCTCGAGCCAGCCTTCGAGTATCGGCCATGACCCTGTCCCATCCGGGAGATCCGGTCAGAAACGGCATGCGATCGGCTGTCTCGATCGTGGAATCCTCCCTCGCACGTATCGGGAGAGAGGATGGCGCGCTCTGCGCCGTCACGCGTCTGCTGTCCGAGCGGGCATTGCGTCAGGCGCGCGAGATCGATCGCGCCGTCCTGCAAGGGGGCGATCCGGGCCCTCTGGCCGGAATGCCGTTCGGGGTCAAGGATCTCTTCGATCTCGAGGGGATGGTCACCACGGCCGGTTCGCGGATCCTCGCAAATGCGAGTCCTGCCCGCAGGGATGCCGTCCTCGTCTCCCGGCTCGTTTCTGCCGGAGCCATTCCGGTCGCGACGACCAACATGGACGAGTTCGCTTACGGATTTGCGACGGACAACGCGCATTTCGGCCTGACGCGAAACCCGCATGACCACGATCATCTCGCAGGAGGCTCTTCCGGCGGGTCGGCAGCAGGTGTGGCCGCGGGATATTTTCCCTTCGCGCTGGGGTCCGACACCAATGGCTCGATACGGGTCCCTGCGTCGCTCTGCGGGGTATGGGGTCTGAGGGCGACACAGAACCGGCTTCCTCTCGATGGGGCCTATCCCTTCGTGGCCAGTCTGGACACGGTCGGCCCGTTCTGTGCCCGTGCCTCCGATCTGCGGACGCTTTTCGAGGTTCTCTCCGCAGAGAGCCTCGCCCGGGTCGATCCCGCCACGCTGAGGCTTGCCCGCCTCGGAGGGTGGTTCGCAGAGAACATGACCGGAGAGATGGAGAGGGCACTCGGCCATTTCTGCGAGGTTCTGGGCATTGGGCAGACGATCACGGTGGCCGATGTGGCCGCGGCGCGGGCCGCTGCCTTCCTGATCAGCGCCTCTGAGGGAGGTGCCCTGCATCTGGATCGTCTGAGGCATGACGCAAGTCAGTACGATCCCGCGGTACGCGACCGTCTTCTGGCCGGGGCACTCGTGCCGGCTCCGACCGTGTTTCGCGCCCACAAGATGCGTCGTGCTTTCCGCACGGCCATGCATGCGGCTTTCGAGAATGCGGATATCCTGGTCGCTCCGGCGGTCATGGGGCCGGCACCGCGCTACGATACGCCAACGGTGACGATCGGCGGCGAGACGGTCTCGGCCCGTGCCAATCTCGGCCATTACACGCAGCCGCTGACCCTGGCCGGTTTCCCGGTTCTTGCCCTTCCTCTGGCGGAGAGCCTGGCCGGAGAGGGACTTCCCCTCGGTCTTCAGCTCGTGGCGCGACCCGGTCGGGAGGATCAGCTCATCGCTCTCGCCGAAAGACTCGAGGCCGACGGACTGGCGCGCGCGCGCCTGAGGGAGGATTGATGCTCTTCAGTGCCCGTTCCTGCCGTGGCATGGTTACCGCACCGCATCATCTGGCGGCTCAGGCGGGTCGCGACATTCTCAGGGCCGGTGGCAATGCGGTCGAGGCGGCGGTTGCCACGGCGGCGACGCTTTCGGTGGTATATCCCCATATGACCGGGCTGGGAGGAGACGGTTTCTGGCTCATACGCCGTCCTGACGGCGCGGTCTGCGCGATCGACGCATGCGGACGGCTTGCCCGATCCGCGACCCCTGCCTTGTATGCCGGTCTCGACGCAGTGCCATGGCGCGGCGGTCTCGCTGCCAATACGGTCGCCGGAACCGTTGCGGGATGGAATCGCGCGCTCGCCTATGCGGGCGGCCAGATGTCTCTTGCGACCCTGCTCCAGGATGCGATCGGTCACGCCGAGCAGGGGATGGTCGTGACCGAAAGCATGGCGGGCCTCATGGCCGCGCATCTCGACACGCTCAGCCATATGCCGAATTTTCCCGCACTTTTCCTGCCGGACGGGGAGATGAAGATCGCCGGAGCGGTTCATCGCAATCCGGCTCTCGCCCGTACCCTGCGGCGTCTGGCCGATGCCGGGCTGGGCGATTTCTATCATGGCAAGCTCGCCGATACGATCGCCGCGGAACTCGAATCATGCGGCTCTCCCGTCCGGCTGGACGACCTCAATCATCATGAGGCCATTCTCTCCGAGCCTCTCGCAGCATCTCTGCATCACGGCCGTTTCTTCAACGTCCATCCGCCGACCCAGGGCGCCGCATCGCTCCTTATTCTCGCGCTGGCCGAGCGGCTCGGCGTGCAGGGTGCCGATACGGTCGAGGACATTCATCGCTGGGTCGAGGCGACCAAGGCAGCCTTTCTGTGGCGCGATCGCACGATTGCCGATCCGGCGATCATGACGGCATCGCCTCAGGGGCTCCTGAGCGATCCGGCAGCCCTCGACGAGCTCGCGGGCGGCATTGCGCTCGATCGTGCCATGACCTGGCCGCATCCGGTCCAGCATGGCGATACGACCTGGTTCGGGGTCATGGATTCCGAAGGCTGGGCGGTGAGCATGATCCAGAGCCTCTATTTCGAGTTCGGCTCCGGTGTCGTCCTCCCCGAAACGGGCATCGTCTGGCAGAATCGCGGAGCGAGTTTCGACCTCAGGCAGGGAATGCTGCGCAGCCTCGTCCCGGGCAGAAAGCCGTTTCACACCCTCAATCCGGCCATGGCGGCTCTGAATGACGAGTCGCTTCTGGTCTACGGGACCATGGGAGGAGAGGGGCAGCCCCAGACCCAGGCGGCGATCGTCGCCCGCAACGTGATCGCGGGGCTGAGCCTTCAGGAGACGATCACGGCGCCGCGCTGGCTGCTGGGGCGAACCTGGGGCGAGACCTCGACCACGCTCAAGCTCGAAACGCGTTTCGATCCGTCGATCGTGGACGGATTGCGGGCTTTGGGTCATGAGGTCGAGACACTGACGCCGTTTGCAACGGCCATGGGTCATGCCGGTGCGATACGCCGCTACCGGGACGGAACGATGGAAGGCGCGACCGATCCGCGCAGTGATGGCGGTGTGGCGGCATTATGAGGGCAGCGTTACAGGAATGAGCGTGATGACACAGGATTACCCCCGCGATCTCCACGGTTACGGCGCGACACCGCCGGAAGCGGCCTGGCCGGGTTCGGCCCGGATCGCGGTGCAGTTCGTGATCAACTACGAGGAGGGTGCCGAGAATTCCATTCTGCATGGCGATGCGGGGTCGGAGGCGTTTCTCTCGGAAATGGTCGGAACGCGTCCCGTCATCGGCGCACGATGCATGCAGATGGAGAGCCTGTACGAATACGGGGCGCGGGCCGGTTTCTGGCGGCTGCACCGGCTCTTTACGGAGCGCGGCCTGCCGCTCACGGTATTCGGTGTCGCAACCGCGCTGGCGCGTCATCCGGAGGTCGTTGCGGCCATGAAGGCAGCCGGCTGGGAGATCGCATCGCATGGTCTGCGGTGGATCGATTATCAGGACATTCCCGAGGCCGTCGAGCGTGCGCATATCGAGGAGGCGATCCGACTGCACCGATCCGTGGTCGGCGAGGCGCCGCTGGGCTGGTACCAGGGGCGCACGAGCCCCAATACGGCGCGCATCGTCTCTGAGGCAGGGTGCTTCGTTTACGATGCCGATTCCTATGCCGACGATCTGCCCTATTACGACCGGAGATACGGACGGCCGCAGCTCATCGTGCCCTATACGCTCGACGTCAACGACATGAAGCTCGTCGCGCTGAACGGCTTCACCGAAGGCGAGCAGTTCTTCCGGTATCTGCGCGATACGTTCGACATGCTCTATCAGGAGGGCGGACGCATGATGTCGATCGGGCTGCATTGCCGTCTGGCCGGACGACCGGCGAGGGCGCTGGCGCTCCGCAGGTTTCTGGATCACATAGGCGCTCACGACAAGGTCTGGGTTGCAACGCGTCTCGATATCGCGCGCCACTGGCTGGAGACCCATCCGGCATGATCGGCGCCGAGACCGAAGACGCTTTCGTCGCACGATTCGGCGATATCTACGAGCACAGCCCCTGGATTGTCCGAGCGGCCTGGCCGGACGCTCCGTTCGTCAGCGTAGGGGCCATGATCGAGGCGACCGCGCGCATCGTGCGGGCAGCGGGGCCGGAAAGGCAATACGCGCTCGTCAGGGCGCATCCCGAGCTTGCACGCCGGTTCGGTGTCGATTTGTCGCTCGGTGCCCTTTCCGCCGCCGAGCAGGAGGGCGCCGGTCTGGACCGTCTTTCACAGGCCGAGTTCGAGGAGTTCCGCAGCCTGAACGATGCATATCGGGCGCGTTTCGACATGCCGTTCGTCATCTGCGTGCGTCGTGCTACGAAAACCCTCATCAGGGACGAGATCAGACGCCGACTGGCGCAGGCGCCAGCGCAGGAGCTGAGCGAGGCCCTCTCGCAAATCGACGAGATCGCCCGGTTGCGTCTCGCGGACAAGGTGACGATATGACGACGCTTTCAACGCATGTTCTGGATACGACCGGCGGATATCCTGCCTCGGATATGGAGGTGACACTCCTCCATGACGATCGGGTCCTTTTTTCCGGCCGGACGGATGGGGACGGGCGTTGCCCGGAGCTGGGGGCGCTCAGCCTCGATGCGGGCGTCTATCGCCTGTGTTTCGGTGTTGCGCCCTATTTTCGCGATCGCGGACTGGATCAGGGCGTGCCGCCCTTTCTCGATATCGTATCCGTCGATTTCGGCATGACCGGAACCGGGCATTATCATGTCCCGCTTCTGGTCTCGCCTTTCGGCTATTCGACCTATCGCGGAAGCTGAGCGGCCCGGAACCGGGAATGACCCGATCAGGACTATCCCCGGGGGCAGGACTATCTCCGGGGGGCAGGACCATCCCCGGGGAGCGGGAGGCGGCCTCGTGTCGTCACGCTGCCGCTACCCGGTATGCCCTCGATGCCGGGAAACCTGCCCGGCATCGCAGTCTTCAGAAGCTGAGACCCGCCTGGAGGAAGACGTAGCGTCCGAGATAGAGGCCGCTATAGGTATTATCCGCCGAGTTGGACGCCGCGTTCAGGACGAAAGGCGGGTTCTTGCCTGCGATGTTCTGCACACCCCCCTCGAAGGACCAGCGCTTCCATGTATAGCCGAGCGAGATGTCCTGCTGGATGATCGCAGGTGTGCGGATCCGGGCATTCGCTGCCGGGTTTTCCTCGCTCAGGAAGGCCGAGCCGTCATTCCAGTTCATGCCGCCGATATACTGGAACATGTACGAGATACGGAAGGCATTATGCTGCCAGGTCAGGGTCGCGTAGTCGCGCACGCGCGGTTGACCGATCCCGCTCTGGTAGAACAGCGCACCGGTCTGGTTCAGATAGGCGCCGCCCGGCTGCTGCTGCTGCTTGTATTTGACCAGCTGCTGGAAGTTGTTGTCCACGATGAAGGAATCGTGCCGCGTGATGCGCCAGCGATAATTCAGGTCGAAATCGATACCGCTCGTGAGAAGATCGCCGAGATTCTGGTCGAGGGCGGAAACGGTATTGATCTGGCCGTTCGGCAGCCGGTTGATGTCGTTGCAATAGGCCTGGACGCCGCCTTCATAGCACTGGTTCAGGATATATTGCGTAGGCAGGGAATTGATCAGCCCCCCAACGGTGTAGTGCCAGTAGGTAACCGATGCAGCGAGGCCGGGGATCCAGCGCGGCGTGATGACCGTGCCGAATGTATAGGTGCGGCCGGTTTCGGGACGAAGGGCCGAATTGCCGCCCTGGAGGGTCGGAACCTGGCCGGAATTGGCAGAAGTGAAGCTCTGCGGATTGGCGATACCGGCCTTCATGCAGTTCGCGATCACGTTCGGGCTCGCGGCACCGGCGCAGGGATCGGAAGCCGCGTTATAGCTCAGCCCCACTCCGCCATAGAGCTCGTAGACGTTTGGCTGACGCAGGGACGTGCCGAGCGTTCCACGGAAGCGGATATCGCGTGTCGGAGCCCAGTCGATTCCGGCTTTCCAGTTCTTTGCCTGTCCGAACGTGTTGTATTCCGAAATCCGGCCCTGACCGTCGATCGACAGATCCTTGGCGAACGGAACATCCTTGAGAAGCTGTGCATGCCCCTGGAGATAGCCCTCGGTGACGTTGAATCCGCCTGAAGTGGGTTCGACCGTGTTGGTAAGGCTGTAACCGCTGACGACAAGCGGATCGGGGTTGTTCGAAAGCTGCTCGCCGCGATGCTCCATGCCCAGCGCGATGCCGAAATCGCCGCCACCCTGCCACGGCATGTGGAAGAGATGGTTGTTGTGGATGCGCAGGTTGAGATCCCGCAGCTGATACATGGTGTGCTGATGGGTCGTATAGTTCGCGTATTGCACCGCGCCGGGCGAGAGACGCGTGAACGCGTTGGACTGCACGCAACCCGGCGATCCGGCGCAGGAATTCGGATTATAGACGAGCGCGCCGTTCGGGTCGTTCGGATCGGCATAGGGTTCGAGACCCCATTCCTGGAGAAGCTTCGAATAATCGCCCACGCCCTGGAGTTCGTTCGTCACCTGGCTGACGCCATAGGTGTAGGACAGGTCGTATTTCCAGTCCTGCACGATATCGCCGCGCACGCCGAACATGCCCGTGACGGTATCGCTCGAATTGTTATTCGTGCGCGGGCCGAACTCGTTCAGACGGCGGTAGAGCTGAAGATCCTCTCCCGTTCCGTTGCCGGGATAACCGGAAGGCAGGATGATGGAATTCGGCAGGGGGGAGGGAGGCACGCTGCCCGTCGCGGGCTCGGGGGCGAGCTGGGTCTTCGACGTCCGGTGCGCGTAGAGAACGTTGGAATAGACATCGAAATGTCGGTTGATCTCGTAATGGAGATCGCCCGTCAGGGTCGAATCCTGCAACGCGTTGATCAGCCACTGGTTCTGGGCGTAATTGTAACGCTTGCTCTTGCTGTAGGGGCTGAGAGAGCCGTTATCGAGATTGCCGACATAGGCATTCCCGCTATCCTCGCCAAAATAGGTCCCGCCCGGAGTGATGATCGAACCGACCTGCAGATTGCTGTTGGTCGGATAGTTCCCGGCAGCGCCGAGCGAGGTGCGCGACCATGAGCGGTCGCGCTGCTTGACCCCGCCCTGGGTCATATAGGAACCGCCAAGGGTCAGATTTCCCTTGCCGTGGTCGAAATTCCAGCCCTTCATGGCCGAAATCATACCGGTGCGATTGTCTCCATGGCCTGTGATGCCGCCGCGCATCGTGATGCTGCCGGTGTCGAGATCGTGACGGAGCTTGATGTTGATGACGCCCGAGACAGCATCCGCACCGTAGAGTTCGGAACCGCCATCGCGCAGGATCTCGACCGAGCGGATCATCTGCACCGGAATGGTGTTGAGATCGATACAGTTGTTGTTGCCGTTCGGGGTCGTACGCTTGCCATCGATCAGGACCAGAACGCGATTCTGGCCGAGATTGCGCAGATCGACGCAGGATGCGCCGTTGCCGCCATTGGTATTGCTGTTGGCCGTACCGCTCGCACCGATGGACGGCAGGCGGGAAAGATAGTCGTTGAGCGTCGTGGCGCCGGTCTGCTGGATCTGTTTTGCCGTGACGATCTGGACCGGGTTCGCGCTCGTGTTGTTTGCCGTGCTCAGCGCCGAGCCCACGACGATCAGTTCTTCCGGCTTGCCGGCCCGTACCGAAGTGCTCTCTCCTGCGGCGGTCGTCTGACGCAATGCCGCTTCCGCACGGGACGTACGCGCCGAGGCGGGCAGAGCATGGATCGGACCGTTGGGGCCCGGCGCGGCAGGCGCGTCGCCCACTGCCAGCGGCGCCCTGACCGGTGCCTTGGCCGGTGTGCGTGTCGACGTGCGCGAAGACGATGTCCTGTGATGGGATTTGACGTGGTGAGGCGCAGGCGAGACCGAAGCGCTCTGGGCGTTCGCCGGTGCCGCCATCGCACAGGGCGTCAGTACGATGGCGGCGCCCAGAAGCAGGCGGTTTCGTCCCCGTATCGTTACAGAAATCGTCATTGATGTCCCTCGTGGAGATTTGTGTGTCACGAGGCTGCGGATTATGACGTTCCATTGCAAGAGCGTTATTGTTCTGTGTCGTTTTCTCTCCGCTTTGGTTAACGATATGTTGCGAAAATGCATCAAAAACGGAACCGTGGTGTCCGGTTTTGACGTTCGGCCCGTATATCTCCCTTCGGAAAACGCTGGATCCTCACGGATTTCCCTCGGGAGCGTCATGACAGATCCCGGAAGTACCGCCGATCGACGGCGGCCGGGAAAGCCCTGTTAATCTCGTTAAAAAGTGACTGGTCGGTCGGAAAATCGGTCGACTCAGTAGGATTTCAGCAGACGGTCGAGATAATCGAGTTCGGTCTGGGGGCGGGTGCGGTCCGCGTCGCGCCGACGCAGCTCGCGCTCGATCGCACGAGCCTTTTCCCGACTATCGGCATCCGGAACCGTCCCGTCGGTATCGGCGCCGGAATGACCCTTGCCGAGTTTCCTGCCAAGAGGGTCGCGGTCTTCATGATGCGCGCCCGAGCCTTCCGACTCGTCGTCCTCGTTTTCACCCTCGCTGGACTGGCCCTTGCCTTTTCCGCCGTGAGCGTGGCCCGGGCTGCCCATTACCGGCAGCATCGCGATCGGGCCGCCGCCATGCTTTTCCCCCTTCTGCGCTTCGCTCATTTCCTTTCCGGTCTCGGCCAGATCCTTGAGCACGCGGCGGATCGCCGCTTCCGCCGGTGGGTCATCGGCTTGCGCCAGGGCATGACGTGCGGCGCGCATATCGGTATCGGCCTTGCCCAGTCCTGCCATGCTCTTGCCGGTCAGGGATTTGATGTCCTCGTTCAGGAAGCGGGCGACCATCTGCAACGCTCTCTGGCTCGCATGATCGTCGCGCCTCTGGGCGTGATTCGGCCCGACATCTTCGGGCGATTCGGGAGCCAGTGGCGCAGGAGCGGGGGGTGTTTCCTCTTTCGCCATATCGGGCGGCGGGGTCATGCCGAGACGCCGGAGCAGCTCTGCGGTGGACATGGAGGCGACGTCCTGACCCGTTTCGTTGCGCTCGTTTTCCTGTGCGGCGCGGCTTCGCGCGCCAAGACGCGACTGCACGTGGTCGAGAAGAACGGTCTCGCGATGCACGAGATCATGAAGCGTTGCCCGCTGCGCCTGGGCGCGGGCGCGTGCCTGCATCTGTTGCGCGATTCTGGCCAGATCCTGCGGCGTGGCCATACGCATGCGCCGGGCCATTTTCCCGAGTTCGTCCAGTCGCTTCAGCGCATCCGATCCGCGTCCGTTGGCGGCGTCGGATTGCAGGCGGCGCATGAGACGCGAGACAGGATCGCTGCCGTCTCCCGTGGCGCCCCCGGTGTCGGGGATGATCGTCCCGAGTTGCATGCTGCGTAGCATCAGCGCCTGCATGCGCCTGTTCAGGGCGTCATGCAGGGTCTTCATGCGATGGGCAAGCTCCTCCTGTTCCGCCTCGCCGTGCCCTTTCGCACCGAGGCTGCGCATGTGATCGATCTGCGCCTGAACGGCCTTCTGGGCGGCTCTGATCTCGAGATTGGCCTGGGCGGTTTCCCGCCCGGAGTCCTGCGCTTCGTCCAGAAAGAGCGCAGTGGCCCATGAAAGCCCCAGAACTGCACCCGGATCGTGATCGGCAAGCGGATCGTCGAGCTGAGCAGCCATGTAGAACAGAGCCAGCATGACGCCCTTGTCCCGTTCGGACACGGCCTGGGCGAGGGTGCGCATTTCATCCGCAGTGCGCGCCGGCGTTTCGAGGCCGAGCCCGAATCTGCGGCGGACACCGATGAGGGCGCGTGCCACCGGGTCGTGAAAGACCCGCTCCGGCAGGCGCAGGGTCTTCGCGTCGCTCGACGCTGTCTTTCCACTGTGACTCGTGGCACGAAGGCGGATCGATACCGTCTCTCCGGCCCAGAGCGATTCTGTCAGATCGGCGGAGAAGCTTCCCTCTGCCTTGAGGGGGGCTCCCTTGAGCGGAATGTCGAGTACGAGCGCGGGTCGATCCGGCTTCGACACCGGCGTGACGATCGCCTCAAGTCGGGACACACCATGGGCCTGGGCGGTCTTCCAGGGGAGAACGGTGTCGTCGCCGTTTTCCTCACGATGGGGCGGCGCGGTCCACGCGACTTCGGGAGGGCGGTCCGGCACGATCTCGAATCGCCATTCCCCGATCGTCCTTCCGCGCGAGCGGACGGAAAGGAGGCCGCTTTGCTCGAGCGGGGCGGTAAAGGTCCAGCTTCCCGGATCGAGCTGGCGGGCCGCGATCGTGCCCGTGTCATTGCCGAGAAAATGAGGGGCCGAGCGTGCGCCGGTGACATGGACGCTCAGTTTCGCCCCCTGGGGCAGGGGCGATGGCGTGCCACGATCCGCGAGAAATACCGGCGCGCCCGGGGCATAATCGGGCATGTCGATCCATGCCTCGATATGCGGCATGGGAACGTCGATATCGTCGACACCGGGGAGAAAAGCCGCTTCGAGCCGCGAGGGGGCTGCCGGTCCGGCCAGAACGAGGCCGAGAGCGAAACAGGCCGAAAAGGCGGCCCATCCGCAAAGACGCGCCCGGCTCCAGACAGGACGGGGCCAGCCGGAACGCAAGGGGCCGATCCCGGCCCGGATGCGGTCGAGATGAATCTGCCACAGACCGTTTTCCCGGCCATCCGAAGGATGATCCTCGAGGGTCGCGAGGGGCTGATGGCGAAGGCCGGAGCGCGTCTCGATCCTTCTGTCGATGCGCGAGAGCGGGATGGGAGGAAGGCGGGAGAGCCCTCGCGCCATCAGGGCGATGGCGCCCCCTCCGGTTCCGGCCAGCAGAAACGCGTGAAGCGTATCGGGGAGCGACTGGGGAATGCGGAACAGGCCGGTAAGGGCATAACCGCCGAGAAGGGCGAGAGGCCACTGGAGAACCGGCCATGCGGCTTCTGCCCGCAGCACCCGTCTCGCCCGCTCCCGGGCGCGGCGGATACGATCCGCGAGCAACGTGCCGGCGTTCGGGTCAGGGGCGGGCGTCGCCATGCTCATCCGGCGCCCAGCCACTCCGGTATGGAGTCGTCCGCCCAGAGGGATTCCAGTCTCTGGCGGGGGGTAATCACTTCCCATGCCCCGTTCTCGACCATGACCTGGGCGGCGCGCGGGCGGGCGTTGTAAGTGGAACTCATGACCGCACCATAGGCGCCCGTATCGAGAATGGCGATGCGATCATCCGGTCGCAGGGGCGGGAGGGCACGATCTCTCGCGAAGACGTCGCTCGATTCGCAAACCGGCCCGACCACGCTGAGCGGCGCGGTTTCGGCATAGGCGAGGTCCGGCGCGAGCGGGATCATGCCGTGCCAGGAATCGTAGAGGCTGGGCCGCGCCAGATCGTTCATCGCGGCATCCACGATCGCGAAATCCGAAATCCCCTCCCTCTGGGCCTTGAGCCCGATGACGGAAGTCAGGAGCACACCGGCAGGGGCTGCGATCCATCGTCCCGGCTCGATGGCGAGACGGAGATCGAGGCTGCCGAGCGTCTCGGCGATCGCGCCCGCCAGAATCGAGGGCGGGGGTGCCAGCTCGTCCCGATAGCGGATGCCGAGACCGCCGCCGCAATCGACCGCATGAACCGGCAGCCCCTCCTGTCGGAGGCCGATCACCATCTCGGCAATCCGGGCATAGGCAGCCCGGAAGGGTGCGGCGGTCAGGATCTGGCTCCCGATATGGGTCGCGAGACCGATCATCTCCAGTCCCGGCAGGGCGCATCCCTCGCGATAGAGCGCCGGTGCCTCGGCCCAGTCTATGCCGAACTTGTCTCCGAGGCGCCCCGTGCTGATCTTGTCATGTGTGTCGGCATCCACATGCGGGTTGACGCGCAGGGCGACACGCGCGACCGCGCCTGCGGCCGTGGCCAGCCGGGAGAGACGGCGCAGCTCCTCGGCGCTTTCGACGTTGATCTGGCCGATATCTTCCTGAAGCGCGAGATTCAGTTCCGCATCGGTTTTTCCGACACCCGAAAAGACGATATCGCCCGGATGAATGCCCGCCTGACACGCCCGTCGCAATTCCCCGCCGCTGACGATATCCGCACCGCATCCTTCCTGTCGCAATACGGCCAGCGTGGCGAGATGGTCGTTGGCCTTCAGCGCGTAATGGATGGACATGCCGAGACCGCGTTCGGTAAAGGCCTTGCGCAGATTGCGCGTGCGTCGCCGCAATGTGCCCGCCCCCATGACCCAGCAGGGCGTGCCCATCTGGCTGGCGATCGTCTGGAGCGGGACCCCCTCGAAGATGAGACCGTCCTGTGCATCCATATGCAGGGACGGCCGCGATGCGAGGAGGTTCATGATATCGGGGTCATGGCGTGTCATGGACGGCAGATTACAGATGCGCTCCCGCCCTTCCAAGCCGGGATTATGCGACGAGAAAGGAATATTCATGCCCGACGACCTGATCGAGACGGCCTGCGCAGCGCGAAGCCGGGCCTATGCGCCGTATTCCCGCTTTGCCGTCGGTGCTGCCTTGCGCTGCGAAGGGGTGATCCACGCGGGCTGCAATGTCGAAAACGCGGCCTATCCGCAGGGGAGCTGTGCCGAGGCGGGCGCGATTGCCGCCATGGTGCTTCATGGCGGGCGTCATATCGAGGAAATCGTCATTGCTGGCGGTGGCGATGCCCCCTGCACGCCCTGTGGCGGCTGCCGTCAGAGATTGCGGGAGTTCGGTGCTCCCGACATGAGGATCCGCATTGTCGATCCCGAGGGCAGGGTGAAGCTCGAGACGACGCTGGGCAGCCTGCTTCCGTGGTCGTTCGGCCCGGACAATCTGACTCGGACGATCTGAGATGATCCGCGGGCGCATGTTTCTTCGGCGCGTGACCTGTCCCGTGATCTGTCCCGTGATCTGTCCGGGCGGCTGGCGGTCGCGAGGTCCGGATGCGCTGCCTCGTCCAGGCGGGGGGTGTCGCGAGGCGGGGTGTCCCGAAGAAGAATGCGCCGGACGCTTGCGGGCCGGGCGATTGCTGGGCAGGCGATTGAGGACAGGGCGCTCGCGGGGCGGGCGACCGGGAAGCGCCTCGTACCGGCTGGTTCTTGCAGCCATGCTGCTCGTTCCGCTCTCTCGCGGATGGGCTGCCCAGTCTTTCTCCCCCTCTCTTTCACGGGCTTCTCTCTCGCCGGACGTGCCGGACAACAGTTCGGCCTTGCAGGAGGATGGCGGAGCGGATGCGGTGATGGATGCCGCTGATATTGCCGGGCGCAGGAAACGTCACGCTGTCGCGCTCGACCGCGCGCCATGGCGTATCCTCGGGCGGGTCCAGACGGAACTTGGCGGACGCTGCACCGGCTTTCTCGTCGCCCCTTCGGTTATCATGACCGCAGCGCATTGCCTCTGGCTGCCTCGGACCGGGCATTATGTGCAGCCTGCGAGCGTTCATTTCATGCTGGGATACGATACCGGCGCCTGGCGCGGTACGGCGCGCGCCATCCGTTTCGTGATTGCACCCGGCTACGATCCCGATCATCCCTTGCGCACCAGCCAGGCGGATCGTGCCACGATCGTGCTCGACAGGCGTCTTGCTGACAGGAAAGAACTTGTGCCTTTCGCGCGCGCCCGAACCGGCGATGCGGCAATGCTTGCGGGATATCAGCAGGACCGGAGAGAGCTTGCGATCGGCGATCTCGATTGCCGGGTCACGGGTGTCAGAGGCGGTCTCGTCGATCATGACTGCAAGGCCACGCACGGCGCCAGCGGCGCGCCCCTGATGATCCGGCAGGGGGAGGAGTGGAAGATCGGCGGGATCGATGTCACCGCCATGGCGCAGGGGAGCGGAGGAACGGCCGTCGCCCTGACGCCGGACTCTGCGGGTGGCACGATGTCCGATCCCGTTCCGCAACAGGATGCAAGGGGGAGGCCCGGGTCACGATAAAGAAATCGCCGGAAGAAAGAACGAATGTCGACAACAATCGTTAATGCCCTCGGAACGTTTTGAGAGGCAGGACGACGATGTCCGCAACCGGGTCATATAATCAGGCGCAGAAACCGATCGGCTCGATCGCGCCGACCGTGCTCGTTGTGGAGGATCAGGTCGTCTTGCGCCTTTTCGTCTCCGAGATGATCGAGCAGGCCGGATACACGGTTCTGCTTGCGGAAGATGCCGACGAGGCGCTTTCGGTCATGGAACGCAACCCCGAAATCCGCCTCGTCTTTTCCGATTTCGAGATGCCCAGCCTGATGAGCGGGCTCGATCTCGGGCATCATCTGTCGCGACTGCGTCCCGATATCGGGTTCGTGCTCACTTCGGGCCTGAAGATGAGGGAGCAGCTCCCTCTGCCGCCCAACAGTCTCTTTCTCCCGAAACCTTTTCTCGAAAGCGATGTCTGTGAGGCCCTGCGCAAACTTGTGCACTGAGCCGGGGCGACTGGCGGACGAACCGTGCCGGTCTGCCTTCCGCTGGCCTGTCTCTCACGCGCTACGATCGTAGGCGGAGTCGTATCGACCGCTTCCGGGCCCGACTACGGAGGGTCGAGGAGCCGTTCGTTCGGGGGAATCGGGTCGAAGCCGGTTCTGTTGTTTCATGGAATATGGCGCACCCGAAAGGACTCGAACCTCTAACCCCCAGATTCGTAGTCTGGTGCTCTATCCAATTGAGCTACGGGTGCGAAGCGACTGGTCTGGCAGTCGCGATTTTACTGGCGCACCCGAAAGGACTCGAACCTCTAACCCCCAGATTCGTAGTCTGGTGCTCTATCCAATTGAGCTACGGGTGCGTCGTGGGGCGGGTTCTACTGTGAGTTTCCCGACCCTGCAAGAGGGAAAAAGATTTTTTTGCAATCAATGCGTTGGTCGCGTCATGACCACATGCGCGCGACAGGATGGCGAGCCGTAGTTGCCGCCGATCGCATTGCCGACCGGATAGCCGTTGAAGACGATGGTGTAGGGTTTGCGTCCGGCATCCTTCATGGCCAGCCGCGCATGATAATGCAGGTTGTCAGGCCCGCGGCGCCCCTTGAGAACGAGCGCGGAATCGCCCGGCGTGAAGGTGATGTCGTTCGCATTGATCTGCAGGGTCGAGTTGCTCTCCGTCGGGCAGGTTCCCTGCTCGGTGACGAGCGCACCGGTCCAGAGACCGCGGGGATCCTTGCTCGGCGCGGGGGGTGTGGCGCAGGCCGAGAGCAGGAGGACGAACCCGCCGAGGGTTGCAGAAGCCAGGGGCAACGCCCCGGAGAGCGAACGGTTGAGCCGCATGTCAGTCTTGTCCGGATGGAAAAGGATGAATTTAAGCACGCATCGGCGTCCTCCTTCGGGATGACGCAGGCGCATGAACATCCTATACGATGGCGCTTGCCTGTTGCACATGCACGACCCGTTGAAAGAGCGCCATGACCAAGACCGATACTCCGAATGCCGAAATCCTCGATGTGACCCTGCACGAGGATCGTATCCTGATTCTCGATTTCGGCAGCCAGGTCACGCAGCTCATCGCACGGCGCGTGCGCGAGAGCGGCGTCTATTGCGAGATATGGCCCTTCACGGCGAGCGATGCGCGTATCCGGGAATTCCATCCCAAGGGGATCATCCTTTCGGGAAGCCCGGCGAGCGTGCATGACGAGAATGCGCCCGCGATCCCGGAAGTCGTTTTCGATCTCGCCGTACCCGTGATGGGGATCTGCTATGGCCAGCAGGCCATGTGCATGCGGCTCGGCGGCAAGGTCGAAACGCATGAGCATCGGGAATTCGGCCGTGCCCATATCGAGATTGCCGAGGATTGCGCGCTGTTCCGGGGTGCCTGGGCGCGCGGGCATCGCGAGCAGGTCTGGATGAGCCATGGCGATCGCGTCACATCCCTGCCGCCGGGATTCCGGGCGGTGGCGTGGTCGGAAGGTGCGCCTTTCGCCATCATCGCCGATGAGGGGCGTCGTCTCTATGGCGTCCAGTTCCATCCGGAGGTCGTTCATACGCCGCACGGTGCCGCCCTGATCCGGAACTTCACGCATGAAGTGGCCGGGTGCAAGGGAACCTGGACGATGGCCGGGTTCCGCGATCTCGAAATCGCGCGAATCAGGGATCAGGTCGGCTCGGGCCGGGTCATCTGCGGTCTGTCCGGCGGGGTCGATTCATCGGTTGCGGCGAAGCTGATCCACGATGCGATCGGAGACCAGCTTACCTGTATCTTCGTCGATCCCGGCATCCTGCGCGCCGGCGAGGCGGATGAGGTGGTCAATACGTTCCGCGGGCGCTTCAATATCCGTCTGGTGCATCGCGACGCCTCCGATCTGTTCCTGAATGCGCTCGCCGGGGTCACGGATCCCGAGACCAAGCGCAAGACGATCGGTCGCCTGTTTATCGAGGTGTTCGAGGAGGAGGCGACGAAACTCGGCGGTGCGCAGTTCCTCGCGCAGGGAACCCTGTATCCCGACGTCATCGAATCGGTCAGCTTCACCGGTGGCCCGTCCGTGACAATCAAATCGCACCACAATGTCGGCGGTCTTCCAGAGCGCATGAACATGCAGCTCGTCGAGCCGCTCCGTGAGCTGTTCAAGGACGAGGTCCGGGCGCTCGGTCGTGAACTCGGTATCCCCGAAGCCATTGTCGGCCGGCATCCTTTTCCGGGGCCGGGTCTTGCCATTCGTATCCCGGGTGCCATCGACCGGGAAAAGCTCGATCTTCTGCGGAAGGTGGACGCCATCTATCTGGAAGAGATCCGCAATGCCGGTCTCTACGATGCGATCTGGCAGGCCTTCGCCGTACTTCTTCCCGTGCGGACGGTGGGTGTGATGGGCGATGGCCGCACCTACGATCAGGCCTGCGCGCTCCGTGCCGTTACCAGCACCGACGGGATGACGGCCGAAGTCTATCCTTTCGATTTCGGTTTCCTGAACCGTGTCGCCGGACGTATCGTCAACGAGGTGAGGGGCATCAATCGCGTCACCTACGACATCACCTCGAAGCCGCCGGGTACGATCGAGTGGGAGTGATCCCGCGTCCGGTATGAGCTGGCACGAACAGGCACCAGAGTGCCACCAAAGCCCGCAGGAATGCGGGCTTTTTTTATCCTGCATGTCTCGCACTGGACGGTAACGTCAGGCAGAAGTTTTCCGCGGCATGCTGCGTGGCAAGGCGTCGGTCTGGGCCGCATCGACAGAAAATACGTCGACACGAAATATGGTCCGGAACGTTACGGTGCTGGCCGTCACATAAGTGGCATCATGGGCGAGGTCGCGGCTGGCCATGACGGCCCGAAATCCCGATTGTACTCGGCCAAGGGGTCCGCAACGCGCCCGGTCGTCCGGTCGTCCGGTCGTCCGGTCGTCCGGTCGTCCGGTCGTCCTGCCCGGCCTGCATCATTTCCCCCGACCCGGTCTTGCACGAAGCCATGGGGCGTCGTGTCCCTGCTCTTTGATCTCACATACAGCATAGCGCGTCGTGAGCCCGGGCTATCCCGGGAGGGGGCGATGGCGTCGATTTCGACGGGGATATCGGGGTGGAACAAGCCAGCCACCCCGATCGGCGCGCTGGCTGGCGGCCGGTCAGGATCGACGCAGCGATTCCGGATGCTCCTGATCGTGGGGAGCTGGGCAGGCTGATAGTCCCGGACGTATATCGTCAGCCTGACCGACATCCGCGACGCCGACGCCAGCGTTTGCCAGCGCGACGGACGCGCGCGCTCCTGCTCCGGGACCAGCCTTGCCGCTCCGGCATGAAATCTCCGGGGAGGCGTCTTCGCAGCGCTGCTCATCGTATCTGCTTTTCCGGTGAACAGCCCAGTGCCGATTGCGGTTCTGTTCGGCAGATGAGCGGAAAACGCGAGTTTCATGAACTCGAATCGAATCAGTTGACCGTCGAAGGGAAATGACTCCCTCAGGGAGCGGAATCGCGGGGCTGCTCGCGTGGGCGACTGATTTCAGGGGGGGAAGATACATGAGTGAAGAGATCGTGCTCTATGGGATTGCGACCTGTGCCACGGTGCGCAAGGCGCGGCACTGGCTGGACGCGCACGGAATTGCCTGTCGCTATCACGATCTGCGCAAGGATGGGTTCACCCGGGCCGATCTCGTCGCATGGGCGGAGGCTTGCGGCTGGGAGAGGCTGGTCAATCGTGCGGGAACGACCTGGCGGCGTCTCTCCGGACAGGAGCGGGATCTTTCCGGAGCCGAGGACGCCATCGCGCTCATCCTGGCCCATCCCGCAGTCATGAAGCGCCCGCTTCTCCGCATCGGGGATCGTTTTCACCTCGGTTTTCGCCCGGAGCAATACGCGGCGCTGTTTGGCGCCGATGGCGGGAAATCGCGTCCAGAATGAGACGATGCAGCCCTGCAGGCGTGACGTCGCGCGTCACGCTGGCGGCGGGTCTTACTCCGGAACGGGAAAAAGGCACCACGACATAGGGGGTGGATCGGTCGGGCCCCGCCTCGCTGTGCTGCGGGATGGACGGTCTGTGATCGCCGAAGAAGACCAGCACGGCGTCGCTCCCTTTTTCGTCCAGTGCATCCATCACGAGGCCGAGCATCGTGTCGCTGTTGCGCCGATGAAGCGCATAGGCCTCCGCCCCGCCAGCCTCCTTCAGACGGCCGTCAGACCAGGGGCCGTGATTCTCCATGGTGACGCCATAGATGAGCGGCGCATGTCCGTCCGGTCCGATCAGGGAGGCGATGAACGCCCCGAAAGCGACGTCGCCGATATAAGGGCCGAAGCGAGGCGCATTGCGGAAGGACTCCTCGCCTATGAGGCGGGTAAACCCGAGCTCCGGCATGATCCGGTCGCGTGCATAAAACTTCATGTCATGCGGGTGGACGAATAACCGCTCCGGATAGAGGCGCGCGAGCTTGTTGCCGAGGCCGTGGCTCGCTTCGCTCCCGGCGGTCAGGAACGGATCGAAGGCGCGGAACCCGAGATCTGTCTCCTCCCGGCCCGACAGAACGCCGTATTCGGTGCGCATGGTATAGGCGCCGAACCCGCTCACGAGAAGGCGGCCGCTCGCTTCTGCCCGTGCTCTCGCCCTTGCGAGATTGGGCAGATCGACCTGCGTTTCCGATCCCAGTGCCATGTCGCAGAACGACTCGCATTGGAGGATGACGAGGGTGGGGGCAGAGGGCGCTGGCGGCTCCTGGGACGCAGGTTCCGGAGGGGGCGTTTCCTTCCAGCGTCGCCAGTAGAGCACGAGCGTCGCCAGCAGACCGTGACGCGCGAAATCCTGCGCGAGGCAGGGGCGGGACATCAGGCTCTTGTCGGAAATCAGCGCGCGGAGGGTCGCGAAAGCGAGAAGGGCGGTGATCGCCCCTGCGATGCGCGTCGTCGTCGCCCCGTGCCACGAAACGACGGCAAGCGTGACGAGCATGAGGGGGAGCCCGACGAGCAGGGCGGCCCGGGCGAGCGGCGAGATTGCGTGCAGATAGAATTTCGGTTCCTTCAGGAAGGATTTCGCGACCACCAGATCGCTGAACACCAGAGGTTCTCCGAGAATTCCCAGCTTCGCATTGGAAGAAAGAGCGAGAATCAGCAGAAGCGCCAGAACCAGCAGACAGGACACGGCCGGCGAGCCGGTCATCGCACTGCAGATGCCGAACATCAGCGCGGAAAGACTGCCGGCCAGTTCGAATCCCCGGCGGCTACGCAGACCGCGTCGCGGGATGGCGAGACAATCGAGTATGCCGCTGCCGGTCACAGCGAGCGTGGCAAAAACCAGATAGCGGAGCATGATCGAGCCGGAGATTTCTCCTGGAAAAGACGGCGTCGCGATGAATCCGCCATACAAATGCAACAAACGGAACCACTTATTGAAGGCCGGTAGTCTTCCAGCGGGGTGTCGTATTGTTTAAGACAGTTGTCAAATGAAGTCGTCTGTTTTCTCCCGCATCCTGTCCCGTTCCGGTGCGCGCATCTGCGCCCGGGAGGAGGCGGATCCGATTTTCCCCGTGCCACCCTGGGGGGAAGATGCCCCTCTCGCCATCGTCTCCGGAACGTGGCCCGGGCACGGAACGCTCACGTCCGTGCAATCCGAAGACAAGGACCGTCTCTTCGCCCGGCTGGCGGCGTCTGGGCTGATCGGCCCCTTCTGGGCCGATCCCGCGCCGGCAATCGGTCCCTTCGCGCGAATCGTCGTCATGCCCGGGCGCAAGGGCGTCTGCGTATCCGTGCTTGCGACCCTCGCCCGGGAGATGCAGCCGCGTGAGACGCTGCTCTATTTCACCCATGCGCCGGATGCGGCCGTGCTCGAGGAAGTCGAAGCGTCCGGCTGGCGATATCTGGTCGGCCCGTATGCGCCCCGAAGCCTTCTTGCGCTTTCCTCCGAGATCCATGTGTTCCAGCCGGGCGCCCTTGCGGTTCAGGGCCTCGTTCAGGGGAGCAGGGTCCGGCTGCGCTCGGAGACGGGCGCGCGCGCACTGGACGCAGGGGAGGCCTATCTGTTCCTGACAGAGGGGCTGACCTGTATCTCGCCTTATTCCGGGCAGGTTTCGGATCTTCATGCGTGCCTCGATTGTCTTGAGACGTGGAAGCGTCAGCGTGAGCGGCTTGCTGGTATTGCCGTCTGCGTCGGTATGTCGTGGTGGAAGCGACGCAGGATCCTGCAGTTCTTTTCCGATGATCGCCGCCCTGTTTTCCGCCGGACTGCCCGTGTTGCGGTCGAAGCGGCGCGACGCAGGGAGGGGGGCATCGCGGTATGGTCGGCGCGGGTTCCGCGCGGACTGGGAAAACAGGCGCAGAAGGCCGGGGTCGGCATAGCTCTCGTGGAAGACGGCTTCCTGCGCTCGGTGGGGTTGGGGAGCGATCTTCTTCCTCCGGCTTCTGTCGTGCTCGATCGCAAGGGCATCTATTTCGATCCTTCGCGGCCGAGCGATCTCGAAGAGATACTTGGACGAACCGAATTCGACGAGGCATTGCTCGCCCGGGCTTCAGCCCTGCGTACGCGTCTCGTTGCCTCGCGAATCACGAAATACGGGATCGAATGCGCTGCCGCCCTGCTTCCGGACCGTATGGCGGGGCAGCGCAGGATTCTGGTGCCCGGTCAGGTCGCCGACGATCTCTCGATCACCCTCGGGACCGCTTTTGCCGGCGAGGCCCAGGTGAGAACGAACGAGGCCCTGCTCCAGGAGGTCAGACGGAGGAATCCGGATGCCTTCATCGTCTTCAGGCCTCATCCCGACGTCGATGCGGGGCATCGCAAGGGAGCGCTCCCGGACGAGACGGTCCTGCGTCATGCCGATATCGTCGCGCGTGGCGGTTCCATCGCCGATCTGATCGCCCAGGTCGACGAGGTCCATACCATGACCTCTCTCGCCGGTTTCGAGGGGCTCATGCGCGGATGCCGCGTCTGTACCTATGGGGCGCCATTCTATGCCGGTTGGGGGCTGACCGAGGATTTCGGGGCGCCGCCGGAACGCCGGAAGCGTGTTCTGACGCTCGATCAGCTCGTCGCCGGCACATTGCTTCTCTATCCTCTTTATCTCGATCCCGTCAGCGGTCTGCCATGCGAGGCGGAGCTCCTCGTGGAAAGGCTGCTCGACGAAACGCTCTGGCATCCCGGACCGGTGATGAGACTGAGACAGTTTCAGGGCCGTCTGCGCCGGAAGCTCGGAAGGTACGGCGTATCCTCGCCGTGGAAAAACTGATGACCGATATCGACCAGCCCTCGCCGGAAGGAGCGCGCGCGCTCGTCGTTCCGCAGATGGCGCCTCTGCCCAGGCGCAATTTCCTTTTCCTGCAGGGGCTCATGGGGCCGTTTTTCCGAAGGATTGGCGCGGCTTTGCGCCGGGACGGCTACGGTGTCTACAAGGTCAATTTCAACGGAGGCGATGTCGCCTTCTGGCGCCTGCCCAATGGAATTGCCTATCGGGGGTCACTCGAGGCTTGGCCGGACGCGCTCAGGGCAATCATCCGTCGCTACGACATCACCGATGTCCTTCTCTTCGGCGATTGTCGCCCGATGCATGTCGAGGCCCTGACGGTCTGCCGCGAGCTTCATCTTCCGGTTCATGTGTTCGAGGAAGGATATATCCGCCCCAACTGGGTGACGCTCGAGCTCGGGGGCGTAAACGGTCATTCGAGCCTGCCGCGCGACCCGGACTATTATCGCAAGCTGGCGGCCAGCCTTCCCGACCCCGGCGGAAATGTCCATGTTCCGTCCTCCTTCCCTCGTCGCGCCGCGGAGGGGGTCGCATATAACGCGGCCGACATCCTGACACGCCGATGGTTTCCGCACTGGAAGGATCATCGTCCCTGGCATCCGCTCAGGGAAGGGGTGGGCTGGCTGAAGCGCCTGTCCCGTCGTCGTCGGGCGGAGCGCAGAACGCAGGCACTCCTCCGCCAGATCGATTCGTTTTCCGGCCCCATGATGCTGTTTCCGCTCCAGCTCGATGCCGATGCCCAGGTCCGGCTTCATTCTGCATTCGACGGGATAGCGAGCGCTATCGAGACCGTGATCGGCTCCTTCGCGCGCCACGCTCCGCGCAATATGCTCCTGGTCATCAAGGAGCATCCGCTCGATAACGGGGTCAAGGACTGGAGGCGCCTGATACGGGAGACCGCGAAGCGCCACAGGGTCGAGGGGCGCGTCTGCTATATGGAGGCGGGGGACATCGCCCTGATCATCCATCGCGCGAAGGGTGTGGTCACGATCAACAGTACGACCGGGACGCTCGCTCTGGCCTTCGGAATCCCGGTGATCACGCTCGGCCATGCCGTGTACGATATTCCGGGCCTCACGAATCAGGGACGCCTCGATCAGTTCTGGAGCGCCCCCGGCGAGCCGGACCGGGCAACATTCGAGGCCTTCCGTCGTGTCCTGATCGAGACCTGTCTGATCCCGGGAGGATTTTTCTCCGAGCAGGGACTGGGCCTTCTGGTCGAGCGCGCCATCGAACGGCTCGAGCGTCACAGCCCGATCGCATTCGCGGATTCGGCGCGTCATGTCGTGCCGGAACATTTCAGCACACCGAAGGCCGTCCATTGATCGCGCCGGTGCAGGGGGCCGATATCCTGCTGGATATCTCACGGCTCATCGCGAGATCCGGGCAGGAGGTTCCGACCGGCGTCGACCGGGTGGAGCTCGCCTGGGCGCGCCATCTCATCGCGCATCATGCCGATCGACTCCATTTTTCTGCGCTTCATCCTGCGGGCCGTTACAACGTCCTGCCTTTCGCTCTTGCCGTACGGTTCTGCGAAGCCCTGTCGCGCCAATGGGAAGGGGGCGCTGTCGATGAGATCTCGGCCGATGCCCCGAAGGCACTGGGACGCAGGTTACGTCGCTCTCTCTGGCTTCCCGCGCGCCGTCGGCCGAAAGCGGGCTGCTTTCATCTCATCGTCTCGCATCATCATCTGACCCGTTCCCGCCTCGTCGGGCGTGTGCTCGCCCGTTTCGAGGCACGGCTCGCGGTCATGATCCATGACCTCATTCCCATCGAGTTTCCGGAATATGGCCGCGAGGGCGAGGATCGCAGGCATCTCGCACGTATGAAAACGGTGCTCAGACATGCCGAGGCTGTGGTCACACCGACGGTTTGCGTCCGGGAGTCGGTCCTGCGGCTCGCGGCCCAGTTCGGGCGTCCGTCTCTTCCGGTCCATGCCGTCGCTCTGGGGACGGATTCCGTGTCCACGAAGCGCGCCTTGCTTCCGGTCTCGATCAGACATCGCGGGCCGTATTTCCTGTTCATCTCCACGATCGAGCCTCGCAAGAATCACTGGATGATTCTCAAGATCTGGCGGCGCCTCGTCGAACGTCTCGGACGGGATGCCCCCGATCTGGTTCTGATCGGCAAGAGAGGCTGGGAGAACGAGAATGTCGTGGATATGCTCGAGCGCTGTCCGGGCCTCGCCGAGCATGTTCATGAATTCAACAGTTTGCCGGATGCGGAGGTGCACGGACTTATCCGCGGATGCCGCGCTCTGCTGTTTCCGTCTTTCAGCGAGGGATACGGGCTGCCTCTTGCCGAGGCGCTCAATTCGGGAGCGCCCGTTCTCTGCTCCGACATCCCTGTCTTCCGCGAGATCGGCGGGTCGATACCGGATTATGTCGACCCGCTGGACGGACCAGGCTGGGAGCGTCTCATCATGAGCTACGTGGAGGATGACGGTCCGCGTGAAGCGCAGATGGTCAGGCTGGGCGACTGGAAGGGGCGCGACTGGGATACGAGCGTGGCCGAAGGGCTCGCTCGCCTCGGGATCCGGGAATGATCTCCGGCGTGCCGGCCCGGCTTCTGACGTGCTCGCGAGACGCGCGGCATATGACTGTCGGTCGAGGCTCCGTCAGCGATCGTCCTGCTGTTGCCGGTCCACAGAACCTATCGCTTCCATTCCCCCAACGGGACCGGGACTTCGAGAGACACCTTGGAAATGGGCCGGTCTGAGACCAGTGTGGCATCAGGCTTCAGACTGCGCAGATCCAGGGTATAGAGATAGCTTTCAGAGCCTTTGTTGATGACCAGAGGCCTTGAACGACCACCGTTTTCAATCGAAAGGCTGGTTCCGGTACCAACCACTATGACGGCCTTTCGGGTGTCAGGCACGAAGGCTGATGCGATAAACCCTGCCTTTTCGCTGATACGGTCGTCGAGTTTGTGCGCCCATTTTCTCAGTTCAGAAACTGGAAGCCTCTCTTGCGGAGCCAAGGGAAGTTCGACCTGTCCGGAGAATACGATAGTCTCGCCCGGCGACAGTGCTGCCATGACACTCGGATTCTGGGCTCTCAGGCTTTGCTGTTCTGGTACGGCAATTCGACAATCCCCCTGACGGGTAATCGCAACGTGACCGCCTTCTGCTGCCAAATAGAGATGGGCGTCGCCGACTGGCTTGTCGCCCGGAGTGATCGTTCCACAGACTGTCAGCTTCATACCGGTCGGCTGGCCGTGATCAGTTTCAATGGCCTCATACACAGCCAGCATTCTGTCGAGGTTTGAAACGGCCGTTTCTGTATAGTGCGCACGGACGTCGACGTCCTCAGCCCATGCGGGAAGTGAAAAAGCAAACAGGCCTGACAACAGGACAAACTCTTTACGCATGAATCATGACTCCATTGCTTACCTGCGCGCTAGAGCATGGTCCGATCAGTCTGGCACATATTACGGAAGAAGAGTTATGCCCACCCCGGCATAGGGCAGACAAAAGAGTTCCCTTTTTGCCTGCGGCCTTGCATCGGAATCGCAAGGCCATCCGCATTCCGTTGCTTCGATCACGTCGAGCGATATCGTGTTTCCAGGCAGTGACCGAGACGCGCCTGAAGCGCGCATAGAACGCGTTCAAAGGGCGAGTTTATAGGCCGCATCCAGCCCGGCGCTGAAACGCCCGGGGCTGAAGGCGTCGGCGCGAACGAGGCCGTTCTGCGTCAGCTTGCCACAAAGCGCGTCGTCCTCTGCTAGCGCCTCCAGACCCGCCTGGATCGAGTCCGTCGAATGCGGATCGACAAGAAGCGCCGATCCGCCCGCGATCTCTTCGGTAGCATGACCGATACTCGTCAGAACCGGCGTTCCCAGAGCCATGGCCTCGATGATCGGCAGCCCGAATCCCTCGGCGAGAGAAGGAAAGACGACAGCCCTGGCTTCGCCGATCGTGCGTAAAAGCGAATCGCGGCCCGACCATGGAACGATCCGTATCCGGTCCCGCTTCTCGCCCAGACGATCGAGCTCCGCGAAAAGGGCATCGGCGCCCAGGCCCGGCTGACCGATCAGGGTGAGCGGGCGTCCGGTGTCACTCGCGGCCCAGGCCCGAACGAGACGCACCAGATTCTTGCGTCGCTCCAGCGCACCGAAAAAGACAAAACCGCCGGGCTCGACGAGGGCGGGCGCTGCCTGCACCTTTTCGACCGGGTAGGCCGACAGGTCGACAGGCTGATGAAGTGTGACGACTTTCTCCGGCGGAAGGTCGTCGAAGGCGAGCACGTCGCGACGTACAGCTTCGCTGACCGTGATGATCAGACGGGCCTTCGCGCAGCACTGCCGGAGCATCCTGCCGAAATGGATGGGAGCGATACCGGTGAGTTCCGGATGCAGAATCGGAATGAGGTCGTGTATCGTCACGACGCCCGGTGTTTCTGACCACTCGAGAGGGAGCGGCGTCGTCCAGTGAACCAGATCCGGTTTTTCGACCGAGCGGATCCGGGTCAATCGCCCCGTTTGCCGGAACCGGACATGAGCGACCCGATACAGATCGGGGCAGAGCCAGGAGGATTCATGAGTCCGGGCGCCCTGAATCCGGGCGAGGCGGGACGCGCTCAGAGCACGGAGCTGTCTCTGGAGTTTCGCACCGGGGCTGTGAGGGGAAGCGAGATTGTCTTCTCCGTCTTCGAGCCAGGCGACTTCATGTCCGGCCCTGAGGGACGCAGCAGCCACATTGCGCGTATAGGTCGCAATGCCGGTTCCGCCACTGCGGCCGGTATTGCGCGTGTCGAGACAGATCTTCACGAAATCGGTTTCGGAATCAGCGTTTGCGTCCGGTCGCCCGGGTTCCGAAGACGCGGTCCCAGAAAATCGCGGTTACCGCGTAATTGCAGTGCTCCGCGATATGGTGATGGCGAAGATGATGCTGCTTGAGTTTCTTGAACAGTGTGAAACGGGACGAATACTGATGCGTCGCATAGTGCACGAAATCGTAAAGGACGTAACCCAGCGCAAATCCGAGGAAGAGCGCCGCGCCTCCGTTCGGATACAGCGTTCCCATGAGCGCCCAGATGAGAAAGGCCAGCGGCAGGGTCACGACCAGAGGCATCATGTTGCGCAGATAATCCGAAGGATCATCGTGATGATTGCCATGAATCAGGAAAATGAACTGCTTGCCCTGACGTGAACGCAGATTGAGATGGAAAAGGAATCGATGCGCGAAATACTCGGTGAGGGTCCATATGGCCAGACCCAGACAGGCGAGAGCGAAGCAGCGCGACAGGGGCAGGGCGCGACAGGACCATCCGGCCGAAGCCAGAATGACACCCCAGACTGGCAGAAACCAGTGCATCGGCATGTAAGTGAGGCGCTCGAGCGCTGCACTGTTGAAAAGCCTGACACTCACGTTTGCATAATCCCGACCCGCGACAACCTGTTGTTTCATAATAGAGGCCTGCATAACGAGCCCGCAATATGGCATCTCGGTGTCGGGAGAGGATAAAAAGGGTAACAGACGCTCTGTGGCCGCGATTCTGCAGGATGGGGGCAGGAGTGTGACAGATATGTCCCTTGCGGGACGATCGGACAGGGTCTTCAGCCTCCCGGGATGAGCGCACGATCCGGCGACGTGTCGGACATGACCGTGTCGGGACGCATTCGCGGCCGGGGATATCCTCCCGGTCCCGGGATCCGTCGGGAAATCGTCGGAGCCTGTGGGGGCAGGGCCCGAAGGATCACCCCTCCAGTTCGGAATCCCAGTAGAGATAATCGCGCCAGCTCTCATGCAGGTAGTTGGGCGGGAAACTCCTGCCGTTTTCCTGCAATCGTCGTGTGGTCGGTTGCATCGGTCTGATTCTGGGATGCATTCCGATTTCGGCCGGGAGCTTCGATCCCTTGATCAGGTTGCACGGGCTGCATGCCGTCACCACATTGCTCCACGACGTGCGGCCGCCCTTGGCTCGGGGGACGACATGATCGAATGTCAGTTCGTGGGTCGGGAAGCGGCTGTTGCAGTACTGGCAGGTGAAATTGTCGCGCAGGAAGACATTGAACCGCGTGAAGGCAGGGCGTCGTGCGGACGGAATATACTCCTTGAGCGCGATGACGCTCGGTACGCGCATCACGCAGCTCGGGGAGTGAACCGCAACGTCGTCATATTCGCTGAGCACCGAGACGCGGTCCAGAAAGACCGCCTTGACACTCTCCTGCCAGGACCAGAGCGAGAGAGGGAAATAGGAGAGGGGCCGGAAATCGGCGTTCAGAACAAGGGCAGGGAAATGCTGGGCGGTGGCAAGCATCGATCGCATCCTCTTTGGGACGACGCGACCGGATCATTGCAAGCGCGACGGGAAACCAGCGCCTTTAGATACGCGCCGTCTGTCTGTAGGATTTGACTATTTCAGCTTTCCGTGAAGAGGGCAAGCGAAGGTTTGATGACAGGTTTTCGTACACGTTTCGCGCCGAGCCCGACCGGATTCCTCCATCTCGGTCATGTCGTTTCCGCCATGTATTCGCGGCAGATGGCCGGACGGGACGGGACATTTCTCATCCGTATCGAGGATATCGATACCCAGCGCTGTCTGCCGCGTTACGAAGACGCGCTCCGCGAGGATCTCGGCTGGCTCGGTATCGTGTCCGATGAACCCGTACTTCGCCAGTCGGAGCGTCGGGCGCTCTACCTCGCCATGCGCGAGCGGCTGCACGGGATGGGTCTGCTCTATCCCTGCACATGCAGCCGGGCCAAGGTCCGCGCCGAAGGACTGGGCGAAGCACCCGACGGGAGCGTCGTTTACGGAGGAGCCTGCCGCAGCCATGCGTTGCGCTCCGGTCGCATACCGGATGCTCCTCATGTCTGGCGGCTCGATATGCAGGCGGCGCTCGAACGCCTCGGGGGGGCGCCCGGCTGGCGCAATGTCGATGGCACACTCTGCGCCGGACAGGCGAACGCCTTCGGCGATGTCGTGATCGGGCGCAGGGAGAGCGGGATCTCCTACCATCTCTGCGTGACATGCGACGACGCATTGCAGAACGTCACCCTCGTCACGAGGGGGGCGGATCTGCTGTCGGCCAGCGGCGTCCATCGCGTATTGCAGGCTCTGCTTGGTCTTCCGTCTCCGCTTTACGCGCATCATCCTCTCCTGCGCGACGAGACAGGACGGAAACTGTCGAAAAGAGATGGTGACGAGGGGATACGGACGCTCCGGGCCCATGGATTCTCTGCGCGAGACGTCCTCGGGCTTGCCGGGGACCGTCTCATGCGCGCCCTCAGGGACGAGGCGCGCCCGGAAGACCGACCGGGCGCGGTCTTCCATGCCCCCGGGAACCTTCCCGGTCCGGGGGATTCCTATTCCGGCGGATAGGTATGCGGATAGGTGATGCGATCGGCGGGGCCGGGCGCATGGGGGGCGCCTTTCTTGCCGCAACCGGCAAGGATGACGCCTCCGGCCAGACAGAGGCAGAACAGGCGCAGCACAGGCTTCACGACCGGTTCTCCCCGAGGCGATCGAGCCAGAGCTGCGCTGCGCGAAGGACGTTTTCAGGTGCCGTTCCGCCCTCGCTCGTGCGCGAGGCGAGCGAGGAGTCGACGGTCAGGACGTCGAAGATCCCCCGATCGATACGCGGCTCGACGCCCTGCATCTCCTCGAGGGTGAGATCGGACAGGTCGCATCCTTTCGCTTCGGCCATGCCCACGAGCCGCCCGGTAACGTGATGCGCGGTGCGGAAGGGAAGGCGCGGCACACGCACGAGCCAGTCGGCCAGATCCGTGGCGGTGGCAAAACCCGTCCCGGCGAGGTCACGCATCCGTCCCGTATCCGCGACCATATCGCGGATCATGCCGTCCATGGCCGCAAGAGAGAGCGTTGCAGCCTCCGTCGCATCGAAGACCGGCTCCTTGTCCTCCTGCGTATCCTTGGCGTAGGCGAGTGGCAGACCCTTCATCACCATGAGGAGCCCCATATAGTCGCCGGCGATGCGTCCGACCTTCGCGCGTACCAGTTCGGCCGCGTCGGGGTTCTTCTTTTGCGGCATGATGGAGGAGCCGGTGGTGAAACCGTCGGACAGGCGAATGAACCCGAACGGCGCCGAGCACCACAGAACGAGTTCTTCCGACAGGCGGGAGAGATGCATACCGAGCAGAGAGAGCGCCGAGAGATATTCGAGCGCGAAATCCCTGTCGGAGACCGAGTCGAGCGAATTTGCGGTCGGCCGGTCGAATCCCAGCTGCGCAGCGGTGAAATGCCGGTCGATCGGGAACGATGTCCCTGCGAGCGCTGCCGAACCGAGAGGACATTCATTGAGTCGCGCGCGCGCGTCGCCCAGACGGCCGAGATCGCGCGAGAGCATCTCGACGTAAGCGAGGAGATGATGGCCGAACGTTACGGGCTGGGCGACCTGCAGATGCGTGAAACCGGGCATGGCATCGGCCGCATGGTCCCGGGCACGGGTGGCGAGCGAACGCATGAGCGCCGCGATCTGTCCGCTGATGCCGTCGATCGCGTCGCGAACCCAGAGACGGAAATCGGTCGCCACCTGATCGTTGCGCGACCGCGCCGTATGCAGGCGCTTTCCGGCTTCGCCGATCCGTTCGGAGAGGCGGGCCTCGATATTCATGTGAATATCCTCGAGCTCCTGCGAGAATTCGAACCGGTCGTTCGCGATCTCTTCGGCGATGCCGTTCAGTCCTTCGCGGATCTCCTGCTCCTCGGACGCGGTCAGCAATCCGACGCGTGCGAGCATCGCCGCATGGGCGAGCGATCCCCGTATATCCTGACGCCACAAGGTCTTGTCGAAAGCAATGGAGGCGTTGATATCGGCCATGATGGCAGCCGGGCCGGCTGCGAAGCGGCCACCCCATTGCGGGTTTGCCAGTCTCGGCGCGCTGGGGGGCGCAGTTTCTGCGGCGTTCGGATCTGTCTCGGTCACAGGGGTGTCCATGGCGTCAGGAATATGGTCAAGAAGGCCGCAATCTAGTCAGTCAGGACAGCGTGCGCAATTGATGAGCGGAACTCTTCCCCTTCTCGGACCCGACGATCCGGCCCCCTACAGGGTCATGCAGGCAGAGACGGACTCGCCCTTCGTTCTGGTGAGCGACCATGCCGGTCGCGCCGTGCCTCGGCGACTCGGAGATCTCGGCGTGTCGGCAGATGACTGGAACCGGCATATCGCCTGGGATATCGGCATTCACGGGGTCGGGGTCGCGCTGCATCGTCTGCTTGGCGCGGATCTGATCGAGCAGGTCTATTCGCGCCTCGTCATCGACAGCAACCGGGCTCCCGGCCATCCCGGGTCGATTCCCGCGCTCTCGGATCGAACGCCCGTCACGGGTAATATCGCTCTCGACGCGATCTGCCGGGCGAGGCGGGAAAACGAGATCCTCCATCCCTATCACGACCGGATCGCAGCCGTTCTCGCAGCCCGTCGCCGTCCGACGGCCCTGATCGCGCTTCACAGCTTCACGCCATGCATGAACGGGGTCGCACGGCCCTGGCATGTCGGCATCCTTCATCATCGCGATACGCGCTCTGCCGGGATCATGCTCGATCTTCTCCGTGCGGAGGGGGATCTCTGCGTCGGAGACAATGAACCCTATGTGCTCACCGCGACATCGGATTATACGGTGCCCTATCATGCGGAGAAGGGCGGATTGCCTTATCTGGAAATCGAGATCCGTCAGGATCTGATAGAAAACGAGGCGGGACAGATATCTTGGGCACGGAGACTGGCGCGGCTGTTGCCGCAATACTGGCACGCTGTGTCGGAAACGACCTGAACCTCGACGCGGCGCGCGAGGCGCTCGCCGCGCTGTTTCCCGCCGGTATCCCGCGTCTTGCCGCAGTGACGGGGTGGCCGCTCACTGCCACGCGATCCCCCCTCTTGCACAATTACTGGTGCGATACCCTCGGGATCGAGGGGCTGTATTGCGCCATTCCCCTGCCGCCCGAGGCCTTCGAGCGGGGGATCAGGACAATGCAATCCCTCGGGTTCAGGGGGAGCAATGTCACGATTCCGCACAAGGAGGCGGCTTTTGCGCTCGTCGATCGGCGCACGCGGGCGGCGGACCGTGCGGGCGCGGTGAATACGCTGATATTCGAAGAGGACGGTACGATCACCGGAGATTGCACGGATGGCACGGGCTATCTGGCAAGCCTCTCGGAGGCCGGCATCGCGATGCCGCGCAAAGCTCTCGTTCTGGGTGCGGGAGGGGCATCGCGCGCCATCTGCGCCGCCCTTCTCGACTCGGGATGTTCGCTTCTCCTCGCGAACCGGACCACCGCCAGGGCTGCCGAACTCGTCGAGGCGCTGGGAGGCGGTACGGTCGTCCCCTGGGAGCGCTGGCCCGAAAGCCTCCCGGAGGTCTCGCTTCTGGTCAACACGACGGCGCTCGGCATGGGCGGACAGGGTGACTATGACTGGAGCGCGGCGCTCGGGGGTGCCGCGCCGGATCTGGCCGTGTCCGATATCGTCTATATGCCGCTCGAGACACCGTTGCTCGCCGCGGCGCGCGCGCGCGGCCTTGCGACCGTCGACGGGCTCGGGATGCTCATCCATCAGGCCCGCCCCGGATTTGCCGCGTGGTTCGGCAGGATGCCGGGCGAGGATCCTGCCGGGGTCACGGAAGAGGGCTCCATGGCAGCCCTGCGCGCGCGTGTCGTCGCGACTTTGGGCTGAGGGGGATTCCGGGCCGTGAACGCGCGCGAATGATCGTCCTTGGACTGACCGGGGGGATGGCGGCCGGGAAGACCACGGTCGCGCAGCTGTTCGCGCGCGCGGGCTGGCCGGTATTCGACGCCGATGCGGAGGTGCATCGCCTCCAGGCACGCGACGGGGCTGCAGTGCCCGCGATTGCGGCGCGCTGGCCCGCTGCCGTGCATGACGGCATGGTGGATCGTGTCGCCTTGCGTCGGGCCGTCATCGGCCAGCCCGGGGAGACGAGGGCGCTCGAGGCGATCGTTCATCCGCTGATCCGTGCGGCGCGGCGACGATTCCTGCATCGCATGAGGCGCCGTCGCGTTGCGGGATGCGTGCTCGATATCCCGCTTCTGTTCGAGACCGGCGCCGACCGGGACTGCGACGTGACGCTTGTCGTGACGGCACCGCTACCGGTTCGTCTGGGGCGCATCCGCAGGCGGCGATCCCTGAGCGAGGCGCAGGCGCGCGCCCTCATCGCCCGTCAGATGGACGATGCCTTGCGGCGACGACGTGCCGATCACGTGATAAGGACCGGGCTTTCCCGCTTCCAGACACGGCGACAGGTCGAGAAGCTGATCAGGACACTGGAGACCCGCGCATGAAGCGATCCATACTTTTCGATACGGAAACGACAGGTCTGGATCCGGCCACGGGCGATCGCGTGATCGAGATCGCGGCGCTCGAACTGATCGACGATCTGCCGACCGGGCAGAATTTTCACGTTCTCATCAATCCCGAGCGCGATGTTCCGCCGGAGGCGAGCCGCGTGCATGGATTTACCCTGGCCGATCTGGAGGACAAGCCGAAATTCGCGGAGATAGCAGCAGGGTTCGTTGCGTTCATCGGAGAGGACGCCCTCATCGCCCATAACGCGCCGTTCGATTTCGGCTTCGTCAATGCCGAACTCGAGCGCTGCGGACAGGCGCCGCTCGCGCGATCGCGCATGATCGACACGCTCGAAATGGCCAAGAAACGCTATCCCGGTCTGCCCAACTCGCTCGATGCGCTCTGTCGCCGCTTCGACATCGACCTTTCGGCGCGCACCACCCATAACGCCCTGCTCGATTGCAAGCTGCTCGCGGAAGTCTATCTGGAGCTGATGGGCGGCCGCCAGCGCGGCCTCGGTCTTGCCGTGTCCGGCAATGGCGGCGGGGTTGCGACCTACCGGCGCGATCCGGACAGGAAACCGCGCCCGATGGCGCCTCCCGCTGAGGGGGACTGTGCCGCGCACGATGCCTTCGTCCGGACCCTCAAGGACCCGATCTGGCTGCGATGAAACGGATCCTGTTCATCACCTCCAACCGTCTCGGGGATGCGGTTATCTCCTCCGGCGTGCTGAACGAAGTGATTGCGAGACAGCCCCGGGCGCGCATCACGGTCGTTTGCGGTCCGGTGGCGGCTTCGTATTTCGAGCCATGCCCGGCGGTGGAGCGTGTGATCGTTCTTGAAAAACGGCGCTTCGATCTGCACTGGGCCGATCTCTGGCGGCGCTGCGTGCTTCGATGGTGGGATATCGTCATCGATCTGAGGGGGTCGGGCATCTCGTTCTTCCTGCCTTGCGGCACGCGCAGGATCATGCGCGGGGGAAGACGCCCCGGCGCGCGTATCGGGCAGCTTTCATCCGTCTTTCCCGATACCCCCATCCTGCGCCCCGCGAGCTGGTCCCGACCCGGGCAGATGCGGCTTGCCGAAGCCATTCTCCCGAAGGGAAAGCGGTATCTCGCCCTCGCTCCCACAGCCAACTGGGACGGCAAGATCTGGCCGGCCGATCGTTTCGTGGCTCTGGCCGAGGCCCTGGATGCGCAGGGGTTGCAGCCTGTGGTGTTCTATGGCCCGGGAGCGTCGGAGCATGCCCGGGCAAGGGCGGTTCTCGATGCCCTGCCCGATGCGCTGGATCTCGGCGGGGATCATCCCCTCGGGCTCGTCGCCGCTTTCCTGCGTCGCTGCACGCTGTTCGTCGGGAACGATTCCGGGCTCATGCATCTGGCGGCTGCCACCGGTATCGCGACGCTCGGTCTGTTCGGTCCGAGCCGCGTTTCCGAATATGCGCCATGCGGATCGCGGGCCAGATCCGTCGTGGCGCCCGGGCCGGAAGGAGAGGCGCCGATCGCCGGGCTTTCGACTGCGCAGGTGATCGCCTCGGCTTGTGCCCTCCTTCGGGATGAAGGATAGAGAAACGATGAGCGAGGTCAGATCATCGCGTTCCAGCGGAATTTCCTCCGGCGCAAGGTGCGGCCTGCGTATCGCCCATGTCATGGCCGGTGCGCAAAGTGGCGGGGCCGAGCTTTTCTATGAGCGGCTCTCCATCGCGCAGACCCGTGCGGGGCACGATGTTCTCTCCCTCCTGAGGCGCGATCCGGCGCGGGAATCGCGTCTCGGCGAGGCCGGAGTGAGGACGGCGGGTTTCCGTTTCGGCGGGCTGCTGGATCTGCGCACGCGCCCGGGACTGTCCAGGGCGCTCCGCGCATTCGCCCCGGATGTGGCGATCGCATGGATGAGCCGCGCCGCCCGCATGATGCCCGACGGGCCCTGGCCGGTCGCCGGTCGGCTCGGCGGATATTACGATCTGGCGAATTACCGGCGCTGCTCCGATCTGATCGGCAATACGCAGGGTCTCGTGCGCTGGATGATCGCAGAGGGGTGGCCGGCAGAGCGCGTTCATCATTTGCCGAATTTCGCGGCTGATCTCGGCAATGTCGATCCGGTTCGGCCTGTGGGGCCGGTCGGGGGCGCACCGTTCATCCTCGCTCTGGGCCGGTTGCATCGCAACAAGGCCTTCGACGTGCTGATCCGCGCGATGCCGGCGCTTTCCGGCGTTCATCTCGTCATAGCGGGAGAGGGACCCGAGCGTGCGGCGCTGGAAGAGCTGGCGCGTCGTGAGGGGGTGGCCGAACGCGTGCACATGCCCGGCTGGACCCAGTCGGGCGGTGCGTGGCTGCGGGCCTGCGATCTCATGGTCTGTCCGTCCCGGATCGAGCCTCTGGGCAATGTGGTGATCGAGGGGCTTTCGGCAGGGCGCCCGGTGGTCGCGAGCGCCATTCAGGGCCCGCAGGAGGTGCTCGGGGGCACGCAGGACGGGGTTCTCGTTCCGCCGGAGGACCCCGCTGCCTTGTCCGCAGCGATCGCCGAGGTGCTCGGCGATCCCGGAAAGGCGGCCGCGCTGTCGCGAAACGGGCGTGCGCGGTTCGAGCGTGAGTTCTCCGAGCCGGTGGTGCTGAGGCGCTGGGATGCGTTCCTGGACGGGATGGCGAAGAGAAACGGCGGGGAACGCTAGGGATGTGCGGTATAGCGGGGATCGCCTGCCTCCCGGGCCATCGCCCCGATCCGGCCGTGTTGCGCCGCATGGCCGACGCCCTGAGGCATCGCGGTCCCGATGGCGAGGGGTTCCATGTGACCGGGGCGGCGGCGCTCGTCCACAGACGTCTGTCCATCGTCGATCTGGAAGGGGGCGCCCAGCCGCTTCTGGACGGGGCGGTGGCTCTGGTGGCCAATGGAGAGATCTATAACGATCCCGACCTGCGCCGCGCGCTTCCCGATGCGCCGTTTCGTACCGGGAGCGACTGCGAATCGCCGCTCTATCTCTGGCCCGGAAAGGGCATGGAGTACACGCTCGCCCTGCGTGGCATGTATGCGATCGCGATACTCGACAGTTCCGGGCCGCAAAGCGTTCTCACGCTCAGCCGCGATCCTTTCGGGATCAAGCCGCTCTATTACGGGCTGGGCGAGGCGGGTGTGGTCTTCGCGTCCGAACCCGGGGCACTGCTTGCCACGGGGCTGTTCGAGCGGCGGATCCGGCCCGATGCGCGCGACCAGCTTCTCCAGCTGCAGTTTACGAGCGGCAGGGAGACGATCTATCCGGGTATCATGCGTGTCCTGCCGGGCGAAACCCTCCGGTTCGTCGATGGCCGCCTTGCCGGATCGCGCCACCAGCCCGGATGCTCGGGGCGGATCGTGTCATCGCTCAGCGAGGACCGGGCGCTTGCAAAGCTCGATACGGCGCTCATGGACAGCGTTGCCGCACATGAGCGCGCGGATGTCCCGTTCGGCATGTTCCTCTCCGGCGGGATCGACAGCACGGCGGTGCTCGCCGCCATGACGCGCCTCGGTGGAGAGGCGCCTCTGGCCTGGACCGCGCGATTCGATAAGGGTTCGGTCGATGAAAGCGCGCAGGCGGCCAGTCTGGCGCGCGTTCTGGGCGCGCGTCACGAGATCCTCACGGTGACCGAGGCCATGGTCTGGCGATTCCTGCCGCAGATCGTCGCCTGTCTCGACGATCCCGTGGCCGATTACGCCACGATCCCGACCTGGTTTCTCGCCCGTGCTGCGCGAAAGGATGTGACGGTCATTCTCAGTGGAGAGGGAGGGGACGAGCTTTTCGCTGGGTACGGTCGTTACCGCAAGGCCATGCGTCCGTGGTGGCGCGGGGGCAGAATGCCCTATCGACGCGGCATGCTCGACGGGCTGTGTCGTCTCGCTTCCGGGGGCAGCTGGCGCGGCGATCTGGCACCGGGACGGGAGGAGACCCGGCTGCGCGCGGCGCAGGCACTCGATCTGAAGGAATGGCTTCCCAACGATCTGCTTATCAAGCTCGATCGCTGTCTCATGGCCCATGGCATCGAGGGGCGAACCCCGCTTCTCGATCCGGCCGTCGCTACGCTTGCCTGGAGCCTGCCCGACGAACTCAAGATCAGGGGCGGGACGGGAAAATACCTTCTGCGGCGATGGGTCTCCCGCCATGTTCCGGAGGCGACGCCTTTCGCGCCGAAACAGGGCTTCACGGTGCCGGTCGGAGACTGGATCGCCGCGCGGGCGGCGAGTCTCGGCCCGCTGGTTGCCCGAAGTCGCGGCCTCGCCGGGGTCGTTCCGCCGGAGACGATCGGGAAACTCTTCCGGGATGCGACCGGGCGGCGAGAGCGCCACGCGGCCTGGGTCCTGCTTTTCTATGCCCTGTGGCATCGCATCCATATCGAGACCGGGCCATCCGATGGCGACGTGTTCGAGACACTCGCCGCGTCCGGCCCCTGACTGACGATCTTGCCTCTCCCCCCGACCCTACCCCCCGATCATGGAGCTTATCATGCATTACGATCTCATCATCCGGCGCGGACACTGTGTCTTTCCCTGGGGAGAGGCACAGGCAGATCTGGGGATCAAAGAGGGGCGTATCGCCAGTCTTGCGGTCGGCCGCGACGATACGGCCGATGAGGTCATCGATGCAAAGGGGCTTCATGTCCTGCCCGGAATGATCGATTCCCACGTCCATCTGCGCGATCCCGGCAATCCGGCCATCGAATCCATCGCGACAGGGACGCGCGCGGCGGCGCTGGGCGGAATCACGATGGTTTTCGACATGCCGAACACGGCGCCATCGATCACCTCTTCCGAGACCCTCGCCGGGAAAAGGGAGACGGTCGAACGGGACGCCTGTGTCGATATGGGGCTCTATGTCGGAGCGACACGCGCCAATACCGGCGCGCTCGCGCAGCTCGAGCAGGAAGACGGCGTCTGCGCGATCAAGGTATTTGCCGGGTCTTCCACGGGCGATCTCATGATCGAGGACGATGCCGGGATAGAGGCCGTGCTCAGGAGCGGCCATCGACGGGTCGCCTTCCACTCGGAGGACGAATACAGGCTGCAGGCACGCAAGCCGCTCTTCAGCGCCGGTATGCCTCATGTCAATCACATGATCTGGCGCGATGAGGAATGCGCGTTCCTGGGCACGCGGCGCATTACGGCCCTTGCGCTGAAAACCGGCCGCCCCGTGCATATCCTCCATACGTCCACGGCGGAGGAACTGGACTGGCTCGCGTCCTATCGCAGCCATGTCAGCGTGGAAGTGCTGGTCAATCATCTGACCCAGGTCGGGCCTGAATGCTATGAAACGCTCGGTGCCTATGCCGTCATGAACCCGCCGATACGCGATCGTCGCCACCATGACGCCTGCTGGGCCGCATTGCGCGACGGTCGCGTGGATGTCGTCTCCTCCGATCATGCGCCGCATCCGCGCGAGGCAAAGGAGAAGCCCTGGCCGAGCTGCCCGGCGGGGCTGACCGGCGTGCAGACGATCCTTCCGATCATGCTCGATCACGTCAATGCCGGGCGACTCTCCCTTTCGCGCCTGGCGGATCTGATGGCGGCCGGCCCGGCCCGGATTTACGGGCTGCAGACGAAGGGGCGTCTCGCGGTCGGCTTCGATGCCGATCTGACCCTCGTCGATCTGGCGGCCGAGCGCGAGATCCGGAACGAATGGATCGCATCTCCGGTCGGATGGACGCCGTTTCACGGTGTCCGGGTGAAGGGCTGGCCGATGGCGACGATCGTCAGGGGACATGTCGTCATGCGCGACGACACGATCGTCACTGCGCCGATCGGCAGGCTGGCCCGATTTGCGCCGTAATCTCCCTGCATTGCGCGACCCGGTTTTTCTCTGGTGAGGTCGGACGACCATGAAACATCCCTGTCTTTTCCTGTCCCTCCTGGCGCTCGCGAACGGGGCGGCCTCGGTCGCTCTTGCCGATCCGCGGGCGAAATGCGGCAAGGAGCCCGCGGCCCCCTCGATCTCCACGGGCGATGCGACGCATTTCAATGCAAGCGTCGACCGGTTCAAGGCGTACGAGAAAGAGGCGCGCAGCTATAACAGCTGCGTGGTGACCCAGGCGCAGAAAGAGGAGCAGGCCATCAGCGAGGAGGCGAAGGAACGTATCGGGAAGGTCCACGCCGTGACCGTGGCCGTGCAGCAGCGTATCGCCACGAATTTCAGCCATATCTCGTCCGAGCTTTCCGCAGCCGGAAAGAAACTGGGACACAAGTAAGGCGCGCGCCCCTCCTCCGCCGGGCGCTTCACGGCGCGTCTGCCGCGCCCGGCGGAGGCGATGACCTCGTCCATCCGGTGTCGCGTCGTCCGGCCTCTCAGGCTATCCGGCGGGTCGCCAATGCGCCGATCTCGCGAAAGGTCGCGTCGAGCAGAGCCGGGCTCGCGGCGCCACCGGCCGTATAGGTGCTTATCACGACCCGGTGCGTCCCGTTATCGACCGGTCGGGCGAAGGCGATGTCGGCGGCGATGTCCTTCCCGTTGCTGCCGGTCTTGTCTCCGCATGTCCAGCCGGGCGGAAAACCCGAACGCAGGCGCGAGGTCCCGGTTCGGCAATGCGTCATCCAGCCCCGCAGAAGCCTTTTCGAATCGGTATTGAGCGCGCTGCCATATAGCAGATGGTCCAGGGTTCCGGTCATGGCGCATGGCGAGGTCGTGTTGGCCAGAGGGTCGGCAGCGGGATGATTGAGCGCGGGCTCGCAGGCATCGAGCCTCGATACGCGATCGCCCTCCTCGCGCCAGAACTGCGTGAGTTTTCTCGGTCCGCAGAGATGACGCAGAAGAAGATTCGCGCATACGTTGTCGCTTACGGTGATGGCGCCGGCGCAGAGCGCGGCGAGACTGAGGCTGCCGGTCTCCCGGTTCTCCCGTATGACAGGCGCCCAGAGCGTGCCGATATCCTCGTCCGTGAAAGGCAGGCGCAGGGTCAGGTCGTCGGCACCCTGTTCGCAGCGCGCAAGAATGCAGGCGACGAGCGACACCTTGAACGTGCTGCACATCAGAAACCGTTCATGGCCGCGCCAGCTCGTCATTCTCCCCGGAGACAATCCCCGGATCGCAATGCCGATGCGCCCTCCGCTCCTGCGTTCGTAATTCCGGGCCAGCCGGGCGAGATCCTGCGCGTCTCTTCGTGCGCGTTCCTGTTCCTCACGGGTGCGGGCAGAGGGCGGGACGGCGCCTCCGCCTCTGGAGGGGAGGGACTGGAGCGGAATGCCCAGGGGAAGGGCGAACAGGGGAAGGGCGAACAGGGGGAGTCGCGCGAGGAAGGACCGTCTCGCAAGCCGGGACGTCGGAGCGTCATTCGTCGACGTATCATTCGTCGGAGCCTCCTCGATGGGGGCATCATTCATGGTCGAGATCGCCTGTTTCCTCCCTGGCTACCGGTTTTTCCCGAACTGGCTTCCGCATTCCGGTTCCCTGCAAGGCTTTTCGGGGCAGGTCCCTGTCATGTCCCGAAGCTTGCCGCGTCGGTGTGGCAGAACTTTGTTACGTTTTGCGGCCGGTCCGGTCACATTTCCCGTGTCGCCGGGCAAGTCTGCGTCGTCGGGCGGGCCTGTGTCTAAGGGCGGGAGAAGAAAGCGATTTGCCGCCCGCACCCCGCGTCTGTATGCTCCGGTCAATACTGTCTCAAGAGGATCACGGTGGCAGACGAGTTTTTCAGTCAGGCTCAGGCGGAGATGCGTGCAGCCGAGCTGCGCCTCACGGCCCGGCGTTACGGAGGGATCGCGATCGGTGTCGCCCTCGTTGCTCTCATAGGCGTCGGAGGGTGGCAATGGCAGGTTCATGCCCGCCATCAGGCGCAGGCGCGTGCATCGGGGCAATATTTCACCGCCATGGAGGCGCTTCAGGCGGAGCAGCCCGATGCCGCACTTCGCGCGCGAACGGAGAAGGAGAGCATCGCGACCCTGACCGCCCTTGCGGCGGATGCGCCCGGTGCGACCCGAAGCTTCGCAGCGTTGCGTCTGGCACAGCTTCTGGCCGGGAAAGGCGACGTCGCGGGCGCCCGCAAGGCGTGGCAGGGCGTGATAGACAATCCGGATGCCGATCCCACGCTACATTCCCTCGCCCAGGCTCTCTCGCTCAACAGCCATGTCGATGACAAGGACCCGGCGGGGCTGAGAGCCGGTTACGAGCAGCTTTCGGGTCGCGGCGGCCCCTGGCGTGCCTTTGCCCAGGAAGGTCTTGCGATGCTCGATCTGCGCAGCGATGCTACCGCCGCCCAGCACGAGGAGGCCAGGAAGATCCTGATCCAGCTCTCCCAGTCGCCCGATGCGCCGGACGGCATGCGTCAGAGAGTGTCCATTCTTCTGCAAACCTTCGATGGAGCCGGCTGATGGTTGCCAGAAACAGCGCTTCTTCCCGCTCCGTGCATAGCCGACGCTTCTTTCTCGGGTCCTCCCTCGCCGGTGCGGCGATGCTGACCGGATGCGGCATCTTCAAGGACGATCCGAAGCCCCTTCTCCCGGGGCGGCGATACGACGTGCTTTCGACCGGCGCAGGTCTCGTCGTGGACGAGGAGGATCATACACCGATCGCTCTGCCCGCGCCTCAGCCCGTGACTGCCTGGCCGCAGGCCGGGCGCGTGCCCACCCATGTGGCTGTGAACACGCCATGGACCGGGGCGACGCTGGCCTGGTCCCACTCCATCGGTCACGGTATTTCCGAACCGGCCTTCCTGCATTTTCTGGCGCTCGGACCGAACGGTCGCGGTGCGATCCAGTCGGCGCCCGTCATCGATGGCGGACGTATCTATACCCGCGACGGAATCGGGACCGTGCGAGCCTGGAACTGGCCCGCCATGACCCTTCTGTGGAGCTTCGTTCCCAAGACGAAAAAGATGCGCTCCAGCGATCTCGGGGGCGGAATCGGCCTCGAGGGCGATACGCTCTATATCGTCGATGGCGTCGGGCAGGTCGTTGCAGTCTCGGCAGAAACGGGCAAGGTCCGCTGGCGCGCCGAGACGACGGTGCCGGGGCGTTCCGCGCCCACCATCGTCAATGGACGGGTCTTCTTCGGGACGATCGACGAGAAACTCTTCGCGCTCGATGCCCAGACCGGCAAGCAGATCTGGACCTATCAGGCGACCGAGGCCGACACGGTCATGTTCGGTCAGGCAGCGCCTGCGGTGTATAACGGTGTGGTCGTGGCCGGTTTCGGCAGTGGCGATCTCGTGGCCCTTCGTGCCGAATCCGGCGAACTGGTCTGGAGCGACAGCCTCGGCGGGTCGAACGGACGGGGCGCCATGCTCGATCTGGCCTGTGTGCGCGGCGCGCCTGTGGTGGTCGATGGCACAGCCTATGCGATCTCCCTCTCCAAGGTTCTCGTCGCGATCGACATGCGGTCCGGTCGACGGCTATGGGAGCGCGAGGCGAGCGGACAGAACACGCCTCTGATCGTGGGGGACTGGCTGTACGTCATCTCTGCCGATCAGCAGCTCGCCTGTGTCGATCGTCTCTCGGGTCATGTGCGCTGGCTGCACGACCTCCGGCGCTTCAAGAACGAAACGAAGCAGAAAAACGCGGTGACCTGGTTCGGACCGGTTCTGGCCGACGGCAGGCTCGTCTGTGTCTCGTCTCTCGAAGAGACCGGATTGCAGGTCGTGGATGCCGTGACCGGCAAGGCCGACGCACCGCTCAAGACCAAGAAACCCACCCTCGTCGAGCCGATCATCTGTGACGGCAAGGTCCTCGTCCTGTCGACCGACGGCGTTCTGAATGCATATGGCTGATCTGTGAACGAAATCGATCAACTCCCGCTCGTCGTCATCGCGGGTCGTCCCAATGTCGGAAAATCGACGTTGTTCAATCGTCTCGTCGGGCGTCGACAGGCGATCGTGTCCGACATGCCCGGCGTCACCCGTGATCGCAAGGAGGGCGAGGCGCTCCTTCGCGGGAAGAGGGTCCGGCTGATCGACACGGCCGGTCTCGAGGAGGCGGCGCCGGATACGCTGTACGGCCGTATGAGAGCCTCGTCGGAATCCGCAGTATCCCAGGCGGATCTCGTCCTGTTCTGTATCGATGCCCGGGCCGGGGTGACACCTGCGGACAAGCATTTCGCGGCGTGGCTGCGGCGTCAGAACAAGCCGGTTCTGCTTCTGGCGAACAAGGCGGAAGGTGCCGCTGCGACGAGCGAGGTTCTCGAGGCCTATTCTCTCGGTCTCGGAACGCCCATGGCGCTCTCTGCCGAGCATGGAGAGGGAATCGCCCATCTGATGGGCGAGATCGCGGATCGTCTGCCGGATACGAAGCGCGAGAAGGCGCCCCGTTCCGATCGCAATGCCAGACGTGACGAAGGCGATGATCCGGAGGAGGATATCCGTCCGGCGGGACCTCTGAGACTGGCTATCGTCGGGCGTCCGAATGCGGGAAAATCGACCCTGCTCAATGCGCTTCTGGGCGAGGAGCGGATGATCACGGGACCGGAACCCGGGCTGACCCGCGATTCCATCGCCGTCGCCCTGCATGACGAGGTGGGGCCCATACAGCTCGTGGACACGGCGGGCCTGCGCCGCAAGGCACGCATCGAGCAGGATCTCGAACGGATGTCGGTTTCCGCATCGATCGAGGCCCTCAAGATGGCTGAGGTCGTGGTGCTGACCCTCGATGCGACCCTCGGCGTGCATGAGCAGGATCTCCAGATTGCCCGCCTTATCGAGCGGGAAGGGCGCGCCTGCGTGCTTGCTTTGAACAAATGGGATGCGGTCGAGGATCGCGCGGCCACGCGCCAGGCCATAGCTGACCGGATCGAGACATCCCTTGCGCAGATGCGCGGGATTCCTGTCGTCACGTTTTCTGCCCTGACCGGGGCCGGTGTCCAGAAGCTCCTCCCTGCGGTGCGGCGCGCGCATGAGGTGTGGAATTCGCGCGTGACGACCGGTGAGCTGAATCGCTGGTTCGAGGCGGCGCTGGAGCGGCATCAGCCTCCGCTCGTCGATGGAAGGCGTCTGAAGCTGCGTTACATGACGCAGGCCAAGTCGCGCCCGCCGACATTCATTCTTTTCGGGACACGGGCCGAGCTGCTCCCGGATTCGTACAAGCGTTACCTCGTCAACGGCCTTCGGGAAACGTTCCATCTCCCGGGGACGCCGATCCGTCTCCAGCTTCGCGGCACCAAGAACCCGTATGCGGAGACCCGTTCGTAAGGGATAGCCAGCATGAATGAAGACAGGGTCGCAGGGCAGGATACCGCGCTTGTCCTGATCGAGTTCCAGAACGATTTCGCCTCTGCCGGCGGGGCATTGCATGAGGGTGTCAGGCCGGAGATGGAACGTACCGGCATGCTGCCGCGGACGATCGATCTGGTGGCCGCTGCCCGCGCGAAAGGGGTCCGGATCGTCTGGGTGCCGATCGTCTTTGCCGAGGGATATCCCGAATTGCGGCAGGACATCTACGGCGTGCTCGCCAATGTGGTTGCCACCCGTGCCTTTCGCCGGGATGGCTGGGGCGGGCAGATCATCGAGTCTCTCACCCCGCATGACGAGGATATCGTCATCTCCGGAAAGCGGGGTCTGTGCGGCTTCGCGAGCACGAATCTCGATTTCGTGCTTCGGCAGAATGGCATCCGGCGTATCGCCCTCGGTGGATTTCTGACGGATTGCTGTGTCGAATCGACGATGCGGACTGCCTATGAGCGCGGCTACGATGTCGTCACGCTCACCGATTGCGTTGCGACCCTTTCCCGGGCGCAGCATGAGGCGGCCATCCAGTACAGCTATCCCATGTTCTCGCATCCCATGACGGCACGCGAGTTTCTGGAAACGGTCTGACCGCCCGGATCGATCGGGCAGGGTCGGAGAAGGAAGACCTTGCCGGATCTGCGGGGGAAGGGCGTGGAGCAGGGCGCAGGTCGTTCGTGCTCGGACGCGCGACTCTCTGGCGCACGCTGTCCGACCATCGGATGATGCCCGGGCGGTGACCCGCAAGGGGGCCCGGGCAGGGATCGGGGCGCCGGATGAGCCCCGGATCGTCAGATGAACAGGGAGGCGAGGAGACAGAATCCCAGTCCGAGAAACGCGATCAGTGTCTCGATCACGCACCATGTCTTGATCGTCTGGGGCACGGTCAGGCCCAGATACTCCTTGATCTGCCAGAAACCGGCATCGTTCATGGGACCGAAGGCAACCGAACCCGCGCCCGTCACGAGTACCATCAGTTCCGGCGAGACGCCGTGACTTTTCAGGAGGATGGGACCGGCGATGCTCGAAGCCGTGCTCATCGCCACCGTGGCGGAGCCACAGGCGACGCGCACGATGACCGCAAGAAGCCAGCCGAGCACGAGCACAGGGACATGCGCGCCCAGTGCCGCATCGGTGATGGCCTTGGAAACGCCGCTATCCACGAGTTCGCGACCGAAGCCTCCCCCGGCACCGACGAGCAGCATGATCAGCGCGGTCGGGCCGAGACATTCATTGGTGAATCTGAGAATGGTATCGCGCGAGAAACCGCGCGCCAGCCCAAGCACGTAAAACGAGAGAATGACCGCGAGAACGAGGGCGATATCGGTATTGCCGATGAAGTGAAGCGCCGTGTTGACCGTCGTGCCGGGGCTGGAAACGCGATCTGCCACAGAGGCGACGAGCATCAGCACCACCGGGGAGAGGATGGTGAAGACCGTGATTGCGAAGCTCGGCATATTGGCGGGCGGCTCGCGGTTGACGAATTGCGCTGCCAGCGGGTTCGCCTCCGTCAGGGGGACACGGGGGGCGATGAAACGCGAGAAGAGCGGCCCTGCTATGATCGCGATGGGCGTGCCGATCAGGATGCCGAGGAAGATCGTATGCCCCGTATTCGCATGATAGGCGGAAAGGGCGAGAAGCGTGGCCGGATGCGGCGGGATCATCGCATGGGTGACGGAGAGGGCGGCGCCCATGGGAAGCGCCACCCGGAGCAAGGGGGTTTCCGTTCGTGCGGCGAGGACGAAGGCCAGCGGGATGAGCAGGACGAAGCCGACCTCGAAAAAGACGGGCAGGCCGATCAGAAGCCCGATGATCATCATGGCCCAGTCGACCCGGGATCGCCCGGCATAGCCCGAAATCGTGAGGGCGATCCGGTCCGCACCGCCCGATTCGGCAAGCATCTTGCCCAGCATGGTGCCGAGCGCGATGACCGTGCCGACATGGCCGAGCACATGGCCTGCCCCCTGCTCGAAGGATTTCACCACCTCGTCGGCGGGCATCCCTGCGGCGAGGGCAAGCGCCAGAGAGACCGTGAAGAGAACGATGAAGGGGTTGAGCCTGAAATAGGCAATGAGCACGACGATCGCGAGAATCGCGGCTGTGGCGAGGGAGATGGCAAAAATCGCAGACATGGCGTGATCTCGAAACTGAAACCGTCACGTGTCAACGCGGCTTCAGGCGGAAATGCGATCACATATTGGGTAATAATCCTGCGATATTCGTGGATCAGGCGGAAAAACCCCGACAATCTTGGATCGATCCAAATATCACATTTCCGCCAACGCAGCGCCGCCCACCGGCAGGGAATGGCGGAGCTGGGCCGCCTCCTTTAAGGGATTACACAGAGTTTTGACCTTCGTCCGCCGGAAGGCGGGCGTGCAGATGTTCCGGGAGACACAACCGTGCTGATTCGCAGTGACGAGAAAAACGATATCGAAACCCCGACCGGCCCGATGCGCGTCCATCTGTACCGGCCTGTCGGCCCGGGACGGTTTCCGGCCATTCTCCTGTTTTCGGAGATCTATCAGGTCACGGCGCCGATCGAGCGCCTCGCCGCCATGATCGCTGGTCAGGGCTATCTCGTCGCCGTACCGGAAGTCTATCATGAATATGAGGCACCCGGATGCGTGCTTGCCTATGATCAGGCGGGCACGGAGCGCGGGAATACGCTCAAATACACCAAACCCGTCGGGCAGTTCGACAGCGATGTCGCCTCTCTTGTCGCGTGGCTTCGCGAGCACGAGGGCTGCAACGGCCGCTTCGGCGCGTTCGGTGTCTGTCTCGGCGGCCATCTCGCCTTCCGGGCCGCGCAGAACCCCGCGATCGAGGCCACCGCGTGCTTCTATGCGACCGATCTTCACACCGGAACGCTCGGCGGCGAGCGCGCAGACGGGACGCTGGCCCGGTGCAGCGCGATCGCAGGGGAGATCATGATGGTGTGGGGCCGCTCCGACCCGCATGTTCCCTATGAGGGGAGGCGGCAGATCAGGGATGCGCTCGAGCAGGCCGGTACGGCTCTCGAATGGCACGAGGTGGATGGCCAGCACGCCTTTCTGCGCGATGGCGCGCCGCGTTTCGATGCAGCACTTTTCCTTCAGGGAATGGCCTTGACTTCGGCTCTCTATCATCGCGTCTTCATCCGCCAGGTCTGACCCGTGAAGGCGGAGCCGGTCCGGGACGGATTGTACGGGGCCGAGCGTGTCCGGGCGATGCTGGCCGTCGCCCTCGCCGTTCTGCTTTCCGTACTCGATTATGCGGTCGCGAATGTGGCGCTTCCGAGCATCGCGCATGATCTCGGCATTGCGTCCTCCCAGTCCATCTGGGTGATCAATGCCTATCAGCTCGCCTCGCTCTCGATGCTGCTCCCTCTTGCCTCGATCGGCGCCAGGATCGGCTTTGCGACGATGTGCCGGTTCGGAATCGCATTGTTCGTTCTCGCCTCGATATTCTGCGCCCTGTCCCATTCGCTGTTGCAGCTTGCCCTTGCACGCGCCCTGCAGGGCGCGGGGGGCGGCTGCATCATGAGCGTCGCCATCGCGCTGATCCGCTTCATCTATCCGCGAAATGCCCTCGGTCGCGGCCTGTCGCTCAACGGTCTGATCATCGGAACCGGCGTGGCGCTCGGGCCGACGGTCGGATCTCTCGTTCTCTCGGTCGCATCGTGGCCATGGATCTTCTGGATCAACGTGCCGCTTGGTCTGGCGGCGCTCCTGCTCGCCCGGTTTGCCTTGCCGACGACGCCCCGCTCGGAAAGGGCGCTCGATCTTCCGGCCATACTCCTCACGATCGCTGCCTTCACGCTTACGGTCATCGGCATAGACGATGCCGTGCATGGAGGATCCGCCTCGGGTGCTGCGCTCGTTCTGTGCGGGATCGCTTGCTGGGCGGGATTGCTCCGCTACCAGAAAGGGCGCGCCGATCCCGTCGTGCCCGTCGATCTTCTGGCCGTGCCGTCCTTTCTCGTCGCTTTCATCGTCGGTCTTGTCGGCTTCATCGCCTCGAATTTCTTCATCATCGCGATGCCGTTCACGCTTGAGACGGTGTTCCATCGTCCGGCGACCGTCACCGGGTTCCTCATCACGCCCTGGGCGGTCGGCGTTGCTGTCATGTCGTTTCTGGTCGGGCGATGGGCCGACCGCGTTCCGGCATCGCTGCTCTCGAGCTTCGGTCTGGCAGTCACGGGCTGCGGTTTTGCCCTTCTGTGGCAGATGCCGCAGGATGCGGGCAATGTCTCGATCGCCTGGCGCGTGGCTCTGGCCGGAGCCGGTTTCGGTATATTCCAGCCACCGAACAACCGGGTCATGATGCTCTCGGCGCCGACCGGGCGGGAAGGGAGCGCCAGCGGGCTGGTTTCCGTGGCGCGGCTCGGCGGGCAGACGCTCGGGGCGCTTCTCGTCGCCAGCGTGTTCCGCTTCAGCACGCATGCTTCCGTACTATGTCTGTTCTGCGCGATGTGCGTCGCCTGGCTGGGTGCCACGCTCAGCGTGGCGAGGCTGCTCGGCCCCGGCTCTGGCCCCGGTTCTGGCCCCGTTCAGCCCGGCAGAATGCGATAGAGCGTGGTGTCGCGCTCCGTCTTGCCTTCGAGCTCGAGTGTCGTGGCGATGCGGCTCCGGCGCAGGATCTCGATCCCTGTTTTCGGGGCATAGGGTCGGCCCGGATCGGCCATCCAGACTTCCATGGAGGCGGCGCATCGCCTGAGCCAGGGAATCAGACGATCGGCCATGGACTGGTTGTAGCAGACATCGCCGCAAAGCAGCAGGTCGATCGGCGGCAGGTCGCCGATATCCGTTCCGCTCAGATCGCCGGGGAGGGGCGTGACGCGGACGTCGTTCAGGGTGGCGTTCAGGCCTGCGCAGTGCAGGGCGAGCGGATCGATATCGTTGACGAACACCTCTTTCGCTCCCGCCCGGGCGCAAGCGATTGCGGCAAGCCCTCCACCGCAGGCGAAATCGAGAACCGACCGACCGGCAATGCGCCCGGGATGATCCAGGGCATAGCGCGCGAGAAGCTGGCTGCCGGGCCAGGAGAACGCCCAGAACGGAGGTTCGATGTTCAGAGCGTCCAGATGCGTTTCCGTCGCCTGCCAGATCGGCGTGATCTCGGTGGCTAGGTGAAGACGGAGTTCGGGCACGCCCGGAGCGACCTCGATGGTCGTCTGCCCCGCGATAAAGCTGTCGGGATCGGGAGGCTGCCGGGAGTCGGGGGCGGATCCGGTCGAGGAGGCGGGCCGGGCGCTCACGCGAGGAACCGCCCGAGCAGAAAGGCCAGCGCCAGAACCATGCCGACCGGGACGTTCTGGCGGAAGAGTGCGAGGCACCCGGCCGGGTCGTGGATATCGAGATGACGGACCTGACGGAAGAGGAGCCCGCAGGCAAGCAGGGCGACAGGCCAGAAGCTCCAGTGCATGGCACCGCCTGCACCGCAGAGCAGGAAGAAGACGCTCGCCCCGCCATAGCACAGGGCGACGAAGAGCCGGGCCTTTCCCGCCCAGAGGCGCGAGGTCGAGCGCACGCCGATCCGGGCATCGTCATCCATGTCCTGAAATCCGTAGATCGTGTCGAAGCCGAGCTGCCACAGGATCGTGCCCGCGTAGAGCATGAGTCCCACCGCGTCGAGCCTGCCCGCGCTGGCCGCATATCCCATCGGGGCGCCGAAGCCGAATGTGAAGCCCATCACGAGCTGGGGCCACCATGTAACGCGCTTTGCTGCCGGGTAGAGGCTGACCAGAAGGAGCGCGAGCGGCGCGAGAGCCCAGCAGATCGGGGGGAGGCAGGCGAGCACCAGAGCGCCGACGCCCAGAAGCCCGGCGAGAAGGACCAGAGCCTGCCGGACAGAGAGCGCACCGCTCGCCAGAGGGCGGCCCGCAGTACGCGAGACCTGCGCGTCGATCCGGCGATCCCAGATATCGTTGACGACGCATCCCGCCGAGCGCATGGCGAGCGATCCGACGGCGAAGAGAATGCCGAGCAGGAGAATATGGGCGGGCCGGGACGTTGCAGGCAGGGCGATCCCCCATAGCCCGGGCAGGAAGAGCAGCCATGTTCCAACCGGACGGTCGAGCCGGGCGAGCAGGAGATACGGCCGCATTCCCTGCGGGAAACGGGCGATCCAGCCATGAGCGCGTATGTCGGTATGGGACGCGTGCGGGCCGCTCATTCTCTTCTCCTTGTCGTCATGAAGGTTCATTGCGTCTATGAAAGCGCAACGTCAATCACGATCACGGTGCAATCATGCAGGACAGTCCGCGTCTCCATCTCGCCCCGGAAACCCTGCAGGGCCAGGCCGGGGAGACGATCGCCCTCGCTCCGGGTCATGTGCGCTATCTGGCGACGGTTCTGCGTCTCGGCGAGGGTGATCTCATCCGGGTGTTCAATGTGCGAGCAGGAGAGTGGGAGGCCCGTCTCGGGGCGTTGCGCAAGGAGCGGGGAAGCGCGACCCTCGTCCGGCAGCTTCGCCCCCCCTCTCTTCCCTCCGGGGACGTGACGCTTCTTTTCGCGCCGCTCAAGCGCGATGCGACCGACCTCGTGATACGGATGGGGACGGAGCTCGGTGTGACGCGGTTCTGCCCCGTCGTGACCGACCGTACCAACACGCACAGGATCAACGACGAGCGGCTCTCGGCAATCGCTGCGGAAGCCGCGGAACAATGCGAACGCCTCGACGTGCCGGAAATCGCTCCTCTCGAGCCTCTGACCCGGCACCTCCAGGACTGGCCGGACACGATGCCGGTCTATCTCGCGCTCGAGCGCCACGAGACCGGCGATCGCGACGGCACACCCGCCCGGCCCTGCGACCCGGTGCCGGAGTCCTATGGATTGCTGATCGGACCGGAGGGCGGATTCTCCGAAGGCGAGCGTCGTTTCCTGCTCGAGCATCCCCGGATCCAGGCGATTTCGCTCGGTGCGCTCGTCCTGCGGGCCGATACGGCGGTGGCAACCGGACTTGCCCAGTTGGCGTTTCGCGCCCGTCGGTCCATATAGGACGAAACTCCCCGGTTTCTATTTACTGATTCCCGCTTTCCCAGGACCCTGCGCTGCCCATGTCCAATCCCGGTGACCTGAACGATACGCCCATCGAGAGCAAGACCCAGCTGGTCGAGCTGCTCGCCGCCGGTGCCAAGCCGCCCTGCGACTGGCGGATCGGTACCGAGCATGAGAAGTTCGGTTTCGTTCTCCCCGACGACCGGTCCGGACGTCAGGATTATGCGCCCCCGCCTTATGCCCCCGGGGGGATCGAGGATCTGCTGATCGCCCTGCGCGGCAGCGGCGACTCCTGGTCGCCGATCGAGGATGGCGGGAAGGTGATCGGCCTCAAGGGGCGCGGCGAGCACAAGGGCGAGTCGATCTCTCTCGAGCCCGCGGGTCAGTTCGAACTCTCCGGTCGGCCGGTCGCGAACCTGCACGAGACGAGTGCGGAAATGACCGGACATTTCGAAGCGTTGCGCGGGCCGGCTGCCGGGCTCGGTCTCGGTTTCGCGCCGCTCGGTTTCCAGCCCCTGTGGTCGCGCGATGCCATGCCGCTCATGCCCAAGAGCCGCTATGCCATCATGCGTCGGTACATGCCGCAGGTCGGGACGCTCGGTCTGGACATGATGACGCGCACCTGCACGGTTCAGGTCAATCTGGATTTCGGCTCCGAGGAGGATATGGCGCGCAAGATGCGTGTCTCGCTGGCGCTCCAGCCTCTGGCCACGGCCCTGTTTGCGAATTCCCCCTTCGTGGAGGGCAAGCCCAACGGTCTTCTCTCCAACCGTGCCCATATCTGGACGGATACGGATAATGCGCGAAGCGGCATGCCGCCCTGCTGTTTCGAGGAGGGATTCGGTTTCGAGCGTTATGTGGACTGGATGCTCGACGTGCCCATGTATTTCGTGATGCGCGACGGGCAGATACGCGATGTTGCCGGCGCGTCCTTCCGGGACTGGATGCAAGGCAGGACGCCCGCGGCGCTGGCAGGACTGACGCCGACCATGGGAGATTTCGAGGATCATCTCACCACGGCCTTTCCCGATGTCCGTCTCAAGCAGTTTCTCGAGATGCGCGGGGCCGATGCCGGAAGCCCCGCAATGATGATCGCCCAGTCGGCGCTCTGGGTCGGCCTGCTCTACGATCCGGCGACACTTCTGGCTGCGGAGGCCCTCGTGAAGGAGCAACCCTGGGAGGTCTATCGGACCTTGCGTGGCGATGTGCCGGAACATGGTATGGATTCCCCTTTCCCCGGCGGGCTTCGCGACCTCGCAGGACGCGTTCTGTCTCTTGCAGCGCAGGGGCTTCGCGCGCGCGGGCTGGGCGAGGGCATCTATCTGGCGCCCCTGCAGGCGATCGTCGCAGGGGGGCGCACCCAGGCAGAGTACTGGCTCGAGCAGTATTACGGCCGCTGGCAGGGCGATGTCCGTTTCATCTTCGCCGAAGCCGCAATCTGAGGAATATGCCATGAAACGGATGCCCACATGGCTTGCCTTGTCTCTTCTCGTTTCCGGTCCGGGGATTGCCGGCGCGACGATATCGGCGGCGGCGGCGCAGACGCCCGGCGATGACGTAGGGACGACCTTCCGGGGCTCGGCCTCCGGGGATTCTGACGTGCGGGGCGCCGATTCCCTGCATCCTGCTGCGCTGCATCCTGCCCCGTTGCGTCCTGCCGATGCCGGCTGGGTGGCGCGCATTCAGGACAGTCTGAACGCGACCCATGCCATAAAGGCCCGGTTCCGGCAGATCGCTCCCGATGGCTCCGTCACGACTGGCACGGCCTTTCTCGACCGGCCCGGACGGATGCGTTTCGAATATGACAAGCCGAGCCCTCTGCTGCTGGTCGCCAATCATGACCAGATCGTCTATCAGGACCGCGAACTGGGGCAGGTGACCACCATTCCCCTCGAGCGGACTCCGCTCGGACTGCTTCTGCGCCCCGACCTCAGATTGTCCGGCGACGTGACAGTGACGGCGTTCAGTCATGAGGGGAATGCGCTTCGCATCACGCTCGTGCGAACGGCGGCCCCGGGGGAAGGAAGTCTGACCCTCGTCTTCGATGCTTCGCCGCTCGCTCTTCGCGCCTGGGTGGTGCGGGATGCTCAGGGCAGGGAGACCCGCATCGAGCTCTCCGCAATCAGCACCCCGCCCGCCTTGCCCGATTCGCTCTTCGCCCTGCCGCAGAGCGGGGACTGAGCTGCCTCCCTTTGCGGCCTGCCCTTTTCCGGGCCTGCTTTTTGCCGCGTATCGCCCGGAGCGCGCGCAATGGACCCGCAACGGGCTCGCAACGGGCAGGCGGAGAGGGACTCAGGATCCCGGCGTCGTTTCCCGGGCCAGCTCGAGGGCGCGTGCGTAAACGACGCGTCTGGGCAGGGAAACGGCTGTAGCGACGAGCGCTGCCGCGTCCTTGACGGAATGCGATGCAAGGGCGGTCCGCAGGCGCGTATCGAGATCCTCGCCCGGTTTCGCCTCGCCCTCTCCCGGCGGGGCGAGGAGCACCGTGATCTCACCGCGCGGCGCGGTCTCCCGGAAATGCGTCCTGAGCGCGTCGAGCGTGCCGCGCCGGACCTCCTCGAAGCGCTTGGTCAGCTCGCGGGCAACGGCGGCATCGCGTTCGCTTCCGAAAACCGCGATGAGATCCTCGATCATGTCCAGAAGCCGATGCGGTGCCTCGTACCAGATCATCGTTGCAGAAAAACCGGCCTGTTCGGCGGCCCGCAGAACGGAAAGCTGGCTCCGGCGTGCGGCGCTGCGGGGCGCAGGAAAGCCGTTGAAGACGTAAGGATGCGGCGGCAGGCCCGAAAGGGTGAGCGCCAGAGTGGCTGCATTCGCTCCCGGAATCGCCCCGACCGGAAGTCCATCCGCAACCGCAGCTCTCACGAGCCTGTATCCCGGATCGGAGACGAGCGGCGTGCCTGCGTCCGAAACCAGTGCCATACGTGCGCCGTTTCTCAGTCTGCCGAGCAGGGAAGGGATCCGGTCTTCCTCGTTATGATCGTGGAGAATCTGTGTCGGTGTGGAAACATTATAGGCCTTGAGCAGTTTTGCAGTGACCCGTGTGTCTTCGCACAGGATCAGGTCGACGGCTTTCAGTGTCTCGATCGCCCTGATGCTCATATCGCCCAGATTGCCGATCGGGGTCGCGACGAGGGTCAGACCTGCGGAAGGCAGGGTCGCGGAAACGGGCGAAGTGTCATATGGATGCGTCGGACCGTCAGGGGTCGAATCGTCAACAGGAGTATGGGTGGCAGATGATAGGTCGGACATTCGGTCCCCGTCAGAACGTGGTTTCCTCCACATCGCGCAGGTCGGCCTCGGCTTGCAAGGTTTCCGCTCTGGCAGGCGTCGCTCTTCTCGGTCTCAATGCATGTAGCGGCCCGACCACCGCACCGCCGCCGGGTGGGTCCGTTTCCCCCGCTGCACAGGACCGGAATGCGGAGAAGCGCATCGGCATGCTCCTGCCTCTGACCGGACGTTTTGCGAAGCTGGGTCAGCAGATGGCGAATGCAGCGCATATCGCCGTTCCGGACGGGCATGGCGTCGTTCTCGATATTCGCGATACCGACGCCCCGGGTCAGACCGCCGAGGGGGTCGCACGCTCTGCCCTCGATTCGGGCGATCGGGTCATACTCGGCCCTCTGACAGCGGCCCAGACCGGGGCCGTCGCAACCGTGACGCAACCGGCGGCGATCCCCGAATTCGCCTATACCAGCGATCAGGCGCAGGCGCGCCCCGGGCTCTGGGTCATGGGCGTGACCGTGGAGCAGCAGGTGCAGCGCCTCGTCGAGGCGGCAGTGGCCGAAGGCAGAACCTCTTTCGCGGCGTTCCTCCCGGAATCGCCCCTCGGTCATGCCCTTGCCGATGCCCTGACCCGGACCTGCGCCAGTAGGGGGCTCGCCACCCCGCGTATCGCTTTTCATGAGCGCGATCCGGCTGCCATTGCCGCGGCGCTCAAGACATTTGCCGATCTCGATGCCCGGGAAACGCTGGCCAGGCAGAAGAAAGCGGAGCAGGCGGGTTCCGTCGGCGCGGCGAACGATCCTGCATCCGGTGGTGCGGCGCGTGGCGCCGCGACGGGTCAGCCCGATGCCGTCAATCCTCTGGGCCTCGATGCGGAACCGGCCTCCCCATCCGCTGCGTCACCCTCTGCTCCATCCTCCTCCGCAACGTCCTCTACGGTCCCGTCTGCCGGCGCCTCTTCAGCTTCCGCATCGTCTTCCGCTGCCGCTCCGGAGGGCGCATCGCGTCAGGATCCGGTTTTCCCGCCCCCCTCTTTCGACGTGCTCCTGCTGGGCGATACGGGGCTTCAGCTCGCCGCCGTGATCGACGGCATGAAGCAGGCCCATATCGACCCGCGGCAGACGCGGATTCTCGGACCGGGCCTCTGGGCGGCTTTCGTTGCAAAACTCGGGGCGCTGCAAGGCGGATGGTTCGCCGCTCCGGATCCCTCCTCGCGTCGCGACTTCGCGCAGCGCTATCGCAGCCGCTACGGCTATACGCCATCCGTGCTCGCCAATGTCGCCTATGATACGGCAACGATGGCGGCAGTGCTCAGCCAGACACCGGACGGCTTCTCCCGGCAATCGCTGCTTCGGCCGGACGGGTTTGCCGGAGCGGATGGGACATTCGTGCTGCGACAGGACGGGACGGTGGCCCGCGGTCTCGCCGTTTTCGAGATCCTGCCCCATGGCGGCATGAAAATGTCGTCCAGCGCGCCACGGCGTCTGACGCAGTAAGGCTCGGAACGCAAAAAAGGGGCGGCCTCCGGTCTTCCACCGGGGCCGTCCCGTGCGGTCGAACCATTGCAATCGTATCAGGCCCCGTCTCGATTCTGCTGTGTTCAATCCGGTTCGTGCCCGGCCTCGTTCCTGTCGGGTCCGGCAATCCTCATGACCCCGGTGGTCCGTAAGCGCCGACAGGAATGCTCGCTCAGCGCGTTCGGGCGCACGGATACCCAGCGAGGCCTGGGCCATGCTTCGGGTCTCGCCTCCCGGCTGTGCCCCTGTCACGCTGTACCGATCATCGCGTCCCGGCAGAACCCGACGGTGACAGCCTCAGGCAGCGGCGATGGATTTGAGCGGGAGAACAGGCCGGATCGTGTGCAGGGCGTGTTCGAGGCTGGGAAACAGGCCCAGCTCATATTCGCGGATATGATCGATGAGCACCCATCTCATGCCGCGTGGCTTGATCATATAGGCCGGATCCGCATTTTCGCGGACCCATACGAGAATATGGGCGACCGTCTCTTCGCGTCCGTTGAGGCATTCCGTCTCTACATCGGCGTCGCACAGCCCCATCGCCAGGCCGGCCTGGAGCCATTGCGAAAGATACTCGCGATGACGGGGCAGCACGTTGAAACGCAGTGGAATCACATTGCTGAGAGGTGCTGGAGTTTCGTGATTGGGAAACGGCAGCGTCTGGGCCATACGTTGCGTCCTCATGTCTGGTTCGTTCATGAGGCTAGACGGCAGAACTGGCGCTTCTCAACGTAAAATTGCGTGTCTCGCCGCTGCGGAGCAATCGTAAACGGATGGTGTTGCCAAAAAGCAATGGTTCGTTTCGCCCGCGCTCATATGACGCAGGCGTAAGCATAATGGTCTTTTCTGGCAGTAATCAGCGCTTCTGTCTGGCGTAAAGCGCCTTGGGCCAGCGTCTGTGAAGCCAGAGCCAGCTTCCCGGGATCTCGCGGATCCATTCCTCCATCTGATCGTTGAGCTGCTGCGTGAGCGCGCCGATCTCGTCCTGTCTCGGCGCCCGGGGATCGGGACGGAGGACCCTGCCCACCTCGAGATGAAGACGCGCAGGCCCGAGACGGACGATACGCCCGGTCACGATGGGGCAGTCATAGCGATGGGCGAAGGTCGCCGCGGCCGAGGCCGTCATGGCAGGCAGATTGAAAAACCGGCACTCGATCCCGTCATTCATCTTCTGGTCACCCAGAATACCCAGATGATGCCCATGAGCCAGATGACGCAGCGCCTGACGGGCGCCCTTCGCGCCCTTGGCGAACATCGGCACGTCTTCCCCCATGGCGCGTATGCGCAGGCGTCTGATCAGCCGGTCGATCAGCGGGTTTCCTGCCGCGCGGTAGAAGGAGGCGAAGGGCAGGCCGTACCGGGCAACCACAGGCGGCAGCATCTCCCAGTTGCCGATATGACCCGAGAAGAAGATGACGGGCCGGTTTTCCTCCCGGATCGCTTCCAGTACCGGGGCGCCATCGATGCTCCAGCCCGGCCCCGAGGGTGTGTCCTGCTTCAGGCGGGAGAGGTGGCAGAACTCCCCGATCGTTCGTCCCAGATTATCCCAGACATCGCGGACAATCCGCTTGCGGGCCGCTTCATCCAGCTTCGGCATGGCGAGGCCAAGATTCATGTCGGCCACATGCGAGACCGGCAGATGGGGGCCGATCGTGCGCGCAACCCATCCTCCGAGATTCGAGGCCCAGACCGGTGGGAGGCAGGACAGGCAGGCGAGCAGGCCGCGCGCCACCGCATATTCGGCGTAATGGCGCAAGGCTGGGAGGTGTTTCTGGCTCATCGGGGGGATCTACTGCGTCAGGCCGAGACGGTCCAGAAGGCGCTCGGGCGCTTGCGGGTCCGACCAGAGAAGTTCGACATCGATGGCAATCACGTCGCTTCTGAGCCAGTCGGGCAATTTGACGAGGTCCTTGCGGGTCGTCACGAGCGAGATGCCGGGTTGTCTGGCAAGGGCGGAGAGCCGACGGCAGTCACGTTCGCTGTACGTGTGATGATCGGGGAAAGAGAGCGTCCTCACCGGGGTTACGCCTGCCTCGATCAGCATATCGAAAAACTTCTGCGGGCGTCCGATTCCCGCAAAAGCGATGACCTGACGCCCGGGCAGACGCCTTATCGTGGCTTCGGGGATGAGGCGTGCGGCAAGAAAGGGGAGGTTTTCCGGCAGGCGTGCTGCCATGCCGGTCTCGTCGCGGCCGATCAGGATGATGGCATCGGCCCGGGCGAATCCCTGGTTTGCAGGCTCGCGCAAAGGGCCGGCCGGAAAAACGCGCCCGTTACCGAGCCCCACACCGCCATCGACGGTCACGAGGCGCAGATCCTGATGCAGGGTCAGGTTTTGCAGGCCGTCATCCATCAGCAGGCATCCGGCTCCGGCTTCCCGGGCGAGCCGCGCCGTCGCCGCACGATCGGCCCCGATCCAGACAGGGAAATCCTGTGCGAGCATGAGCGGTTCGTCCCCGACATCCCGGGCGTCATGATGCTGCGTATCGACACGGATCGGCCCTGTCAGGCGTCCTCCATAGCCGCGGCTCAGAATGTGCGGCCGCGCGCCGCGCGCTGCGAGGCGGGTGGCGAGATCGCGCACGAGAATGGTCTTTCCCGTGCCGCCCATGCTCAGATTCCCGCAACACAGCACCGGGATGTCGACGCGCGCGGTGGTGCTGCGCAGGCGACGGAGGGCAGCAGCGGCGCCGAATGCCCATGAAAAAGGAAGAAGGACCCGCGCCGGCCATGGCAGGGTGCTGCGACGCCAGAACTGCGGGGCTTCGCGTGTTATGCGCATGACAGCGCGTCAAGTCGGGCGAGGAGCGTCTCGGGCGGCATCTCATCGCTCTGGATTGCGGCGCGGGCCATGCGAGCCTGCTCTTTCCTCATCTCGGGGTTTTTCACGCTTTCCACGATCCAACCTGCCAGTTCATCTGCATCGTGTATAGTCGTTACATGGTCGCGGAGTTGCGCAAAGGCAGGGCCGAAATTGTCGTGCCAGGGCCCGGTCGCTATCGCGGTATCGAGTCTCACGGCCTCGAACGGATTATGACCCCCTCCCGGCGGGAGGAGGGAATTGCCGATGAAGGCGCATTGCGCCAGCCGGTAGAAAAGCCCCAGCTCGCCGAGCGTGTCGGCGATCCAGACCGGGTCCGTGGCGGCGGGATCGGCGCGCTCCGACCGGCGCGGCGGTTCGGGCCGGGCAAGACGTGCGATCGCGGCACCGCGCACCGGATGACGCGGAACGAGAATGGCGAGAAGGTCGGGGATGACGCGCCGGGCCTGGCTCGCCGCCTCGAGAACGATCTCGTCCTCCCCCGGATGGGTGGACGCGGCGAGGAAGACGGGACGATGCCCGATACAGGCACGCAGCCGCTCGAGCTCGACCGCGTCGCATCCGGGAGGCGGTGCATTCTGTTTCAGATCGCCATGGGTTTCGACATCGCGCACGCCCAGAGCGCGAAAACGGTGCGCATCGTCGCTGCCTCGGGCGGCGACGAGGGCAAGCCGCTCGAAAAGGGGACCTGCAAGGAAGGAGAGGTGCTTCCACCGGCGCCAGGATCGCTCCGACAGACGCGCATTCAGGACCGCGACCGGAATGGCGCGGCGCGCGCATTGCCTGAGCATGCCCGGCCAGAGCTCGCTATCGGTCAGAAGGAGCATGCCCGGCGACCAGTGATCGAGAAAGCGGCGGGTCCAGTATGCGACGTCATAGGGGATGAACTGGTGCATGACCGTGCCCCGGGTGGCCCGGGTGCCGCTGGCATCCGGGGATTCGTCCTGATCCCGTGCGGAAATGAAGCGCGCGAGGATTTCGGCGCCGCCGGTCGTGGCACTGGTCACCAGGATATGACGCGCGGGATGACGCAGGGACATCGCCTCGATCAGAGGCAGGACGGAGCGGGTCTCTCCGACGCTCGCGGCATGGATCCAGACGAGCTCGCCGGGCGGACGCCGGATCGTTGCGCGACCGCGCCGCTCGCCGAGACGGCTGCGGATTTCCTTGCCGCGACGGAGCCTGTGGAGACTCATCAGACGCAGGGCCGGAACGAGTGCGAGCCCGAGCCCTTCCCAGATCCTGTCCGGGAGCGTCGCCCTGCCCAGACGGTGCCAGTGCCTTGCCCGGGCGGAGAGCGCGTTGAGCCGGGACGTGATCGTCTCGCTCGTGCTCCCCTCCGGGACGGGAGGGCCATAAAGAATTACGCCGCGCCCCCATGGGAGCGGCAACGACAGGCCGTCCCAGCTCGGAAGACGCAACGCCGTCGTCCACGCCCCCAGAGGGACCAGAGGCTTTCCGGTGAGGCGCAGCAATCCTTCCGTTCCGGGCTGGGCGATCTCGGCCGGGCCTCTCGGGCCATCCGGGGTGATGGCAAAGACCGAACCCCTTTGCAGTTCGAGGCAGGCCCGTCTGAAGGCACGGCTGCCGCCCTTGTTCTTGCCTTTACGGTCGCTCGACCCCTCGATTCCCTCAATCCCCCACGGGGCTACGAGATCGCTGATGAAGCGGCCATCGCGGTTCCGGCTGATCATGACCTTGATGACCAGGGTCGGGTTCTTGTTGCGCGCCCAGCTGCAAAGCGCGGGCAGGAGCAGGAGCGAGCGATGCCAGGCGGCGACGATCGCCCCCTGACCGGCACGGTCCCCGGTCTGCGTCAGGATGGGCACACTCGTCGCGGCGCCCGAGATCGTCCAGCGCGTCGTATGCAGGGCGAGGCCCAGATAGGCCCGGGCCAGAGACCGCAGCGCTGTCCGGAGAGTCATCGGAAACCCGCTGCAGGGCGATCTGCGATGGGGAGAACTGCGGCGAGCGGGCACATACCGCGCGGGTAGCATGTCCGGGGCGGTATGGCAAAAAGCCGCGCATCGAGGGGAGGGCGCGCCCTCGGGATGCACGCCCGACCGAAGGCGATCAGCGGCTCATGAGAACCGTGATCGTCGCGTTCTCGAGCACATGGCGGGTCGCGCCGCCGAGAATCATCTGGCGCAGTCTGGAATGCGAATAGGCGCCCATCGAGAGCATGTCCGCGCCGAAATCGCTGCAGGCCTGAAGGATCCCCGCGCCGATATTGCGATCGATGGCGTGAAAGCGCCGTATCTCGGCCTCGACGCCGTGAAGTCTGAGATAGTCCTGTACCGTTTCCGCCTCGGGGCCGCGGCGATGATAATCGACACTCGCGAGAATCTGGACCGCCTCCGCCTTGCGGGCGAACGGGATCGCGCCGCGAAGGGCGGACCCTGCCTCCGCCGTCCCGTTCCAGGCGATGCAGAGCCGTCGCCCCGCGCTCTCGGGCGGGGTGGGCGGGGCGATCACGAGCGGACAGCCGCTGTCGTACAGCACGGCATGCAGAACCTCAGAGGCACGCGCATTGTCGCTTACCCCGAGATGGGGCATCAGGGTCAGGTCCGACAGGCGCGCGCGCCAGGTGACGGCCTCATGTTCGGAGCCGGTGAGGAATTCGAGCGAGGCGCTGAGGCGGGATTGCGCGAGAGGATCCTCTTCCAGAAAACCGTGTTTGGGAACGATATCGTTCTCGCGAACGAAAGCGTCGAATTTCAGCCTTACCTGTAGCATCCTGCGATGCGCCTCATGTTCGGCAGCCTCCATCATCTCGCCGATCATCGCGCTGGAGAGGCCTTCGCCTGTCAGGGCGGCCATCTCGTTCGGGTCGTCCCCGACCATGACCGTCGAGAGATGGGCGTTGAAAGCGCGGGCGTGGAGCAGGCCCACGCGCAGGACAGCGTCGATATTGCCCGCCCCGTTGAGCGGAACGAGGATGTTTCTGACGTCGTTGGCCATGGTGATCTCCTTGGGTTCCGCCGCGGATCCTGCTGCGCCTCTGCATGGAACGGCCGTGGCAAACACGGGTTCGACAGGGCGCAGAAGCGGCGCATGAGCGACGCGGGTGCAGTGGAGCAGAACCCGCGGGATACAGGCAAGAGAGAACCGGAAACCGTCCGACCCCGGACAGTTCCGCCCGGCCGGTCAGGCTCGGTCGGCCCTGCTTGTGTCCTTTCCGGGGTTCCGGCCGTGATTACGGATAGAGGCGGGTCGTGACCCAGTCGTTCTCCTGACGTGTCCAGACGGCGCGATCATGCATGCGATAGGGACGGTCCTGCCAGAATTCCATCTGGTCGGGGAGGACGCGGAACCCGGACCAGTTGGGCGGCCGCTCGGGTTCGCGCCCCTCGTAACGCGCGCTTGCCGCCTCGATTCGACGCTCGAACTCGGCCCGGTCGCTGAGCGGACGGGACTGGTCGGAAGCGATGGCGCCGATACGGGAATTGCGACTCCTGCTTGCGAAATAGCGGTCGGCTTCAGCATCGGTCACTGCTTCGACCGGACCCTCGATACGGATCTGCCGGCGAAGCGACTTCCAGTGGAACAGAAGGGCGGCGAAGGGATTCTCGGCGAGATCCTCGCCCTTGCGGCTCTCGAGATTGGTGTAGAAGACGAATCCGCGCTCATCGAATCCCTTGAGCAGGATCATGCGCACCGATGGCCTGCCAGCGGCATTCGCCGTGGCGAGCGCCATGGCATTCGGATCGTTGGGCTCATGCGTCTCTGCTTCCGCGAGCCAGTCCGCGAAAAGCGCAAACGGATCGGCATCCAGCGGAATCAGGGGGGGGGTCGTTGGCTCGGTCATGGGGAAGGGGCTCCTGCACCGTTTTGTTCTCTGCCTGCATGCGGCTTCACGACCTGAACGTGTCGTCCCGACACTTGTTTGCGTCGCTGGCTTGTGCGACGAAGCAGAGCATTATTATTTCTTTTTCTGACATTAACCGGGATCTGCCTTATGTCCACCGCTTCGTTCGACCTCCCGACCGGGACGCTGATGGCGGGCAAGCGTGGCCTGGTGATGGGTGTCGCCAATGACCGCTCCATCGCCTGGGCCATCGCTTCTGCCTGTGCTGCACAGGGAGCTGAGCTTGCTTTCACCTATCAGGGCGAGGCGTTGGGCAAGCGCGTCAGGCCGCTCGCCGAGAGCGTGGGGTCCAGCCTTGTCCTGTCCTGCGATGTCGGCGACGACGCCGATATCGATCGCGCGTTCGACGAGATCGAGAAGGAATGGGGCAAGATCGACTTCGTCGTGCACGCCATAGGCTGGGCAGACAAGCAATATCTGCGTGGGCGTTACGTCGACACCCCGCGCGATGCCTTCCTCAAGGCCATGGACATCTCCTGTTTCTCCTTCACGGCTGTGGCGCGACGGGCTGCTGCCCTGATGAAGGATGGCGGTTCTCTGCTGACGCTCAGCTATCTCGGAGCCGAGCGCGTCATGCCCCATTACAATGTCATGGGTGTTGCCAAGGCGGCGCTCGAGGCCTCGGTCCGCTACATGGCGGCCGATCTGGGACGCGACAATATCCGGGTGAACGCCATCTCCGCAGGGCCGATCATGACCCTCGCTGCAAACGGGATCGGCGATTTCCGCTATATCCTGCGCTGGAACCAGCTGAACGCGCCCATGGAGCGCAATGTGGCGCTCAAGGATGTCGGCGGTGCCGGGCTGTATTTCCTCTCCGATCTGTCCTCGGGCACGACGGGGGAAATCCATCATGTCGATTGCGGCTATCACCTCGTGGGAATGAAGAACCCCTCCGCGCCGGATATTTCCGTCGCATCGTCCGAAGGCTGATATGTCGGATAACAGTTTCGGTCAGCTTTTCAGGGTAACGACCTGGGGAGAAAGTCACGGTCCGGCAATCGGGTGCGTGATCGATGGCTGTCCTCCCGGTATTCCCCTGTCGGAAGAGGACATCCAGCCCTGGCTGGACCGGCGGCGTCCCGGGCAATCCAGGTTTACGACCCAGCGACAGGAGGCGGATCGTGTCCGAATCCTGTCGGGCGTTTTCGAGGGAAAGACCACGGGTACGCCGATCTCGCTGATGATCGAGAATACGGATCAGCGTTCGAAGGATTATTCCGATATAGCCCTTCGGTACCGGCCCGGTCACGCCGATGTCACCTACGATCTGAAATACGGTCATCGCGATTATCGCGGGGGTGGCCGGTCATCGGCGCGTGAGACCGCCTGTCGGGTCGCCGCCGGAGCGGTCGCGCGAAGGGCGATCGCGTGGCTTCTGGGTCCCGAATGCAGGATCAGGGCCGCGCTCGTGCAGATCGGTGCGCTCTCCGTCGATCGCGAACGGTGGGATTGGGACGAAACGGAACGCAATCCGTTTTTCTGCCCCGACGCCCTGACGGCCATCGAATGGGAGGCGCTGCTGGGCGCCGTCCGCAAGGAAGGCTCCTCCATCGGGGCTCTGGTCGAAATCGTGGCTGAAGGTTTCCCTCCGGGGTTGGGTGCGCCTGTCTATGGCAAGCTCGATGCCGATATCGCCTCTGCCCTGATGGGGATCAACGGGGTCAAGGCGGTGGAGATCGGTGAAGGGCTCGGCGTTGCAGCCCTTCGCGGCGAACAGAATGCCGATGCGATGCGGATGCATGAAGGGGCGTTGCATTTCACCAGCAACAAGGCAGGGGGGATCCTGGGCGGGATCTCGACCGGACAACCGATCACCGCGCGTTTCGCGATCAAGCCCACGAGTTCGATTCTTGTTCCGGTTCCGTCGGTCAACAGGCGTGGCGAGGAAATCGACATCGTGACGAAAGGGCGCCACGATCCCTGTATCGGCATTCGTGCCGTGCCGGTTGCCGAGGCGATGCTGGCCTGTCTGCTGCTCGATCACCTGCTTCGCGATCACGCCCAGAACGCCTGGCACAGGAATGGCTGAGCCCGCAGACCCGGCGAGCGCGGCCCCGCATGGAGCGGGCATGGCAGCGAGCGCTGTCGGCAGCCGGACTGTCCCGCGCCGGATGCTTGGGAAACATCCGGCGCAGAGGTAACGCGTCAGGCGAGCTTCGCCGACAGGCTGATATCGGTCTTGAAGAGCTGGGAGACCGGACAGCCATTCTTGGCCTTGGTCGCCAGAGCCTCGAATTTCTCCTGATCCGCGCCGGGGACCGTCCCGACCAGATCGAGATGGATTGCGGAGATGGCAAACCCGTCATCCGTCTTGTCGAGGGAGACGGTCGCCTTCGTCTCGAGTCTGGTTGCGGTAAGACCCGCCTCACCGAGGATCATCGACAGCGCCATCGTGAAGCAGCCTGCATGTGCCGCGCCGATCAGCTCTTCCGGATTGGTGCCGACCTTGTCCTCGAAGCGCGTGTTGAAGCCGTAGGGCTGGTCGCTCAGTGCCCCGCTCTGGGTGGAGATCGAGCCTTTTCCGTCCTTGAGGCCGCCGCTCCATTCCGCGCTGGCTGATTTCTTGATGGTCATCGCATCTGCTCCTGGGTCATCCGCGCCCGTTACGGGCCGGTTGCCAAGGCAACGCGAAAGCGTCGCAATTGTTCACGGTAAAATCGCGCCCGCCTGTCTCGACCGGCGCGGTCATGTGTTTCCCCGGCAGGAGGAACACGCGCGCCGACCGCCCGGATGGACGATACGGGTGGACGACACGGATGGGCGACACGGATTGACGGCGGGGAGGGACGATCCGCTGCGTCACCCGGATGCCCGGGAAATTTTTCCCTTGAAAAATCTCTCTTCGGGGAACCCCAGTCCTCTCAACGGCTTCTGCCCTGTCAACACCAGATATAGTGGCCGGGATAAAATTTAACCCGATATATTGCTTGTCTGGTGAGGCGGGTTTGCGCCAAGAGGGCACTCAGAGAGTGCGATCATGACATTCGGGAGATGGCCGGTGAGCCTGCTAGACGACACCACACGCGAATCTGTTTCGATGGATCCGGCCTCGACGGCCCGCGCCGCGGCGGAAGACGTTTTGCCCGAACCCTGTGACCGGGCGCCGCAGGAAATCGAGGCGGAACCCGACATGTTCGACGATGTCGTCCAGCTCCCGGGTCATCACCCCGTGAAGGTGAACCGGTCGCGTGACGCCCTGCTCACCGATTTCGGCCGCGCCACCCTCGATAACCGCTATCTCCTGCCCGGAGAGCATTACCAGGATCTTTTCGGGCGCGTCGCCTCCTATTACGGCGCCGATCCCGAACATGCCCAGCGCCTGTACGACTATATCTCCCGTCACTGGTTCATGCCAGCCACCCCAGTCCTGTCCAATGGCGGGACGACGCGCGGCCTGCCGATCTCCTGCTTCCTCAACGAGGCGGATGACAGCCTGCGCGGTATCGTCGATCTCTGGAACGAGAATGTCTGGCTGGCATCCAAGGGCGGCGGGATCGGATCCTATTGGGGCAATCTGCGCTCCATCGGCGAGAATGTCGGCAAGAACGGCAAGACGTCGGGGGTCATCCCCTTCATCCGCGTGATGGACAGCCTGACCCTCGCCATCTCGCAGGGCTCGCTGCGACGGGGCTCGGCCGCCGTCTATCTGCCCGTCTGGCATCCGGAGATCGAGGAGTTCGTCGAGATGCGTCGCCCGACCGGCGGCGATCCGAACCGCAAGGCCCTGAACCTGCATCACGGCGTGCTCGTGACGGACGACTTCATGAGAGCGGTGGAGAAGGACGAGGAATGGGGCCTGCGCTCTCCCAAGGACATGTCGGTCATCCGCAGCGTCCCGGCCCGTCAGCTCTGGATCCGCATCCTCACGGCGCGCATGGAGCAGGGCGAGCCCTATATCATCTATTCCGACCATGTGAATCGCGCCCGGCCCGAGCATCACAAACTTGCGGGCCTCGAGGTCAAGACCTCGAATCTCTGCGCCGAGATTACGCTTCCCACCGGAATCGATCATCACGGCAAGAACCGGACGGCCGTATGCTGTCTCTCTTCCCTCAATCTCGAGACCTGGGATGAGTGGAAGGACGATCCCCGATTCGTCGAGGATGTCATGCTGTTCCTCGACCGGGTGCTGCAGGATTTCATCGACCGCGCGCCTGACGACATGGAGCGCGCCCGCTACGCCGCCATGCGCGAACGCTCGGTCGGTCTGGGGGTCATGGGGTTCCACTCCTTCCTGCAGGCGCGCGACATTCCCTTCGAGAGTGTCATGGCGCGGGTATGGAACAAGAAGATCTTCCAGCAGATCCGCCAGCAGGCAAATGCCGCATCCAGACATCTCGCGGAGGTGTTCGGTCCCTGCCCGGACGCTGCGGAATATGGCGTGATGGAGCGTTTTTCGAACAAGATGGCCATCGCGCCGACCGCCTCGATCTCCATCATCGCAGGCAATGCGAGCCCGGGTATCGAACCCATCTCGGCCAATGTGTTCCTCCAGAAGACCCTCTCCGGCTCCTTCACGGTCCGCAATCGCCATCTGCTCAAGCTGCTCGAGCGCAAAGGCCAGAATACGGATGCCGTCTGGTCTTCGATCACGCTCAACAAGGGCTCGGTGCAGCATCTCGACTTCCTGACCCAGGACGAGAAGGACGTGTTCAAGACGGCGTTCGAGCTGGATCAGCGCTGGGTCATCGAACATGCGGCGGATCGTGCGCCTTTCATCTGTCAGGCGCAGTCCATCAATGTCTTCCTGCCCGCGGATATCCACAAGCGCGATCTGCACCAGATCCATTTCCTTGCCTGGAAACGCGGCGTCAAATCGCTCTATTACTGTCGTTCCCTCTCGATTCAGCGCGCCGATGCCGTAAGCACGATGGCGCTGAAGAAGGATATCCTCGAAGAGGAGGATTACGGGACGACGACACCGGCTTCCGAAGGCAAGCCCGGTGCAACAACAAGCTACGAGGAGTGTCTCTCATGTCAGTGAAAGCCATCCTGCTCTCCAGCCTGATCGCAGGCGGTACCGTGCTCGCGACGCAGGCACGGGCCGATGAGAAAACCCTCTCCGGCATGGTCGGCTACAGCGACAAGGCGCCTTTGCCGGCCGACGCTCTGGTGAGTGTCTCCCTTGACGATGTCAGCCTTGCCGATGCGCCCGCCATCCCTCTGGGCAAGACCGAATTCGCGCCGGTTTCGCGTCAGCCTTTCGGGTACAGTCTGGCCTACGATCCCGCAAAGATCGTGGCAGGTCATCGCTATGCGCTTCACGCGGATATTCACGTGGCCGACAAGCTCCTTTACACGAGCACCATCGCCAATGTCGCGATGGGCAGAGTGCCTGCCGGGACCACGCTGACGCTCCAGCGCGTCGCAAGCCAGATCCCGGCCGAGCTGGTGGGCGTCTGGACGATCACGCATATCGGCAAGACACCAGCCGCTGCTGACGTGCCTGCGTTCCTCGCCTTCCGGCCCGATGGCGCCCTGTCGGGCACGGGCGGATGCAATCGCATGATGGGCCGTGTGACCAGTGCAGGACATCGTTTCAGCTTCGGTCCCACCGCGAGCACCCGCATGGCCTGTTCCGGTCCGCGGATGGATCAGGAGACAGCGGTCGAGAAAGCCATGCAGGCGGTCGTTTCCTGGAAAATGGACGGTGACACCCTCCATTTCGAGGATGCCCATGGCGCGAGCGTCCTTACCCTCGTGGCCCGTCACACCTCCCAGCCGCGCCCGGCGCCGGCAATGCCCGTCATGAAAATGCAGAGCGGACGTAGCAAATGAGCATGGACGAAGCCTCTGTCCCGGGTCAGGCCGGACGCTCGCATGGCGAGGAACCGCATTACGACCTGATGACCGCAAATCCGGTCTACAAGCCGTTCCGTTACCCCTGGGCCTATGATGCGTGGCTGATCCAGCAGCGCGTTCACTGGTTGCCGGAGGAGGTGCCTCTGGCCGATGACGTCAAGGACTGGCACCGCACGCTGAGCGAGTCGGAACGTCATCTGGTCACGCAGATCTTCCGCTTCTTCACCCAGGCGGATGTCGAGGTGAACTCGGCCTATATGAAGTATTACAGCCAGGTCTTCAAACCGACCGAAGTGCTGATGATGCTCTCGTCGTTCTCGAACATCGAGACGATTCATATCGCTGCCTATTCGCATCTCCTCGACACGATCGGCATGCCGGAAACCGAGTATTCCGCATTCCTCAAATACAAGGAGATGAAGGACAAGTATGATTTCATGCAGTCCTTCAACATCGACAACAAGCGCGAAATCGCCAAAACCATGGCGGCGTTCGGCGCCTTCATGGAAGGCCTTCAGCTTTTTGCGTCCTTTGCGATCCTGCTGAACTTCCCGCGGTTCAACAAGCTCAAGGGCATGGGGCAGATCGTCTCGTGGTCCGTTCGCGACGAGACGCTGCATTGTCTCTCGATGATCCGGCTTTTCCGTACCTTCGTGCGCGAGAACAAGGAGATCTGGACGGAAGATTTCCAGCGCGAGCTGGCCGAGATCTGCGCCACCACGGTCGAGCATGAGGACGCCTTCATCGACCTCGCTTTCGAGATGGGCGATGTCGAGGGGCTGAGCGCCGATCAGGTCAAGCGCTATATCCGCTTCATCGCGGATCGTCGCATGACCCAGCTCGGTCTCGATCCGTTCTATGGCATCGAGGAAAATCCGCTGCCCTGGCTCGACGACATGCTCAATGCCGTCGAACACGCGAATTTCTTCGAAAACCGCGCGACGGAGTATTCCAGAGCCTCGACCCAGGGATCCTGGGAAGAGGCCTTCGAGGCGGATGTGTTCGCCTCCTGACAGCCTGCCATGTCTTGCGTATTCCGCCACAGATACGATGCGGAATGCGCGGGCAGGGAAGAGCCCGTATCTCTCCACAGCGGCACGCGATACGCTCTTCCCGGCCCCGGCCCCGGCCCCGGCCCCGGCATCTCCGCTTCGTTGCGCATCGTGGCGACGACGCGGGCGCGGGATGCTTCTGGCGAGGCGACGCGCGCCCGTATCGGCCAGCGACGCCGATATCGTTCCAGCGTCCTTCCTTCATCCTGTAGCAGAAACCGGATCGCCCGGCTTCGACCGGCCCGTTCATGTCAGTTCCTGAACAGAGGGAGGTAGCGCCGATGACAGAGGCCAAGAGACCCTCCTATCACCATGGCGATCTGCCGGCCGCGTTGTTGCGTTCGGCACGCCAGCTTCTGGAGACGGGGGGAATATCCACCCTGAAACTGAGGGCGATCACGCGTCATGCAGGGGTTTCGGCGACGGCCGCCGCACCGCATTTCGGCAGTCTCTCGGGGTTGCTGAGCGCGCTTGCGGCACAGGGATTCCTGGAGCTGGCCTCCGTCATGGCGCCGGAGCACGCTCCGACGCCACGCGATGTCGCCCTGGCTTATGTGCGTTTCGCGATCGCCAGTCCGGGGCTGTTCACGCTGATGTTCCGCAGCGATGCGATCGATCGACAGGACCCGGCTTTGCGCGCGGCGTCGGAGCGTGCTTTCGCGCGTCTTGCAGGGCTTTCGGCGGAGGCCGCGCCCGAGGCCCGCGCCGCGACCATGATCGCGCTCTGGGGCAAGGTGCATGGCGTTGCCGTGCTGGCTACGGACGGTCTGCTGGGCGGTATTGCGGCAGAAAGCGGCGCGCAGACGCTCGATCGGCTCCTCGAGCAGGTGTTCCGCTAGGCCGTTGCCGCCAATCGCCTCGCGCGAAAGGGACAGGGACCGTACGGGGCCGGGAGATCAGGACAGAGAAATCAGGGCAACGGGGATCAGGACAAGGGGGATCAAGGCAAGGGTGATCCGGGCAAGGGAGATCAGGGCAGGGGGGATGCGTGTCGGAGAACCGCTTCGCAGGCAGGCGTGTAACCCCCGTCATCCTCATGCAGGACGAGGCCCGGAAGAAGCCGGAAATAGCCGCGTCCCTGGAAAACCGCACGCAGCAGGACGATCTTGCTGGCACGCCCCCGCTTCGGCCAGAGCGGATACAGGATGAGGCTTCCGAACCCGCAGACACGCAACCGCTCGCAGGCGAGATCGACCACGGATGCAGGCAGGGCGAGGCTGATCGATCCGCCGGGGAGAACCCACTGTGCCAGCGTGTCGATCCAGTCATGCCAGCCTCCTTCCGGCATGGTCATGGCGAGACGACGTCTGTCGTCCTGCGCGCCCGTATGGTCTGCCGGGTGCCAGGGAGGATTGGCCATGGCATGATGGAATCGCCCGTTTGCCCCGGGAGCGAGCTGCCTGAGCGCGGGGGGGATCGAAGGAATGCGACCGTCGAGAACCGTGACACGCCCGCAAACGCCGTTCTCCTCGAGGTTGCGACGGGCGAGGCGAGCAGTCGCGGCATCGGCCTCGAGGCCCACGCCGCGTATCGCAGGAAGCCGCGCGGAAAGACAGAGCAGGCCTGCACCGGCTCCGCAGCCCGCTTCGAAAATGCTCTCTCCCGGTCGTGCCGGTACGAAGGCAGCGAGAAGCACCGGTTCGATTCCTGTGCGATATCCCTGCGTGAACTGCCTGTACGATACCCGACCTCCGAGAAGATGGCCGTCCATCGTCTCGTCCTGAAGCGCTCCGGACGCCGCTTCCGCCTGTGCATCCGGGGCTCCCGGCTTGACCATGGGCGCCTCGCCGCTCATATGGTTTTGGCCATCAGAGGGCTGGTCGTCCGGTCTGGCTGGGTCATGCATGAAGTTCGGTGTCCGGCTGGATAGGATATTCGCCGGATCGCTTCCGGCTCATGCTTTATACTGCATCAGGGTCGTCAGTGGCCAAACAGGAAGTGGAGAGTAGCCTTGGGTGGTCCCGACAGCCTGACCAAAGACACGGCGCATGACGTCGCGTCCCATCGCATCGCAAGCGTCGAGGGTGAAAACGGGGGCGGAAAAGAGGACGCAAAGGACAATGCGCTGCAGGCGCTTTCAACGTTCCTTCGCGACGACATGGAGGCCTGCAATCGCGAAATCGTGGCGCGTATGCAGAGCCCGGTTCCTCTCATTCCCCAGCTCGGTGCCCATCTCGTTGCCGCGGGCGGAAAGAGACTCAGGCCGCTTCTGACGCTCGCCGCAGCGCGTCTCTGCGGCTACGAGCCCTCTCCCGAGCGTCAGCGTCATGTCGGGCTCGCCGCCTGCGTCGAGTTCATCCATACCGCAACTCTCCTCCATGACGACGTGGTCGATGAGAGCACCCTGCGCCGTGGCCTGGCCTCGGCCAACGCCGTCTTCGGGAACAAGGCCTCGGTGCTCGTCGGCGATTTCCTGTTCGCGCGGTCGTTCCAGCTCATGACGGCGGACGGTTCGCTCAAGGTCATGGCCATTCTCTCTGCGGCATCGGCAACGATCGCAGAGGGAGAAGTGCTCCAGATGGCGACCCAGAACGATCTCTCGACACCGATCGAACGCTATCTCGAGGTCATTCACGGCAAGACCGCGGCCCTGTTCGCGGCAGCCTGCCGCGTGGGGGCGGTCGTGGCCGGGCGTCCCGAAGCTGAGGAAGCCGCGCTGGAGGCGTATGGCACCAATCTCGGCATGGCGTTCCAGCTCGTGGACGATGCGCTCGATTATGCGGCAGATCAGCAGGTGCTCGGCAAGACGGTCGGCGACGACATGCGCGAAGGGAAGATCACGCTGCCCGTGCTCGCGGCTTATCAGGCGGGGAACGAGGAAGACCGTGCCTTCTGGCTCCGGGTCATCGAAACCGGAGAGCAGCATGACGAGGATCTGCCGCATGCGCTCGATCTTATCGCGCGTACCGGTGCCATACAGACGACGCTCGAACGCGCACAGTCTTATGCCCGGGCCGCCATGCAGGCGCTCGATATCTTTCCCGAGAGCGAAATCCGCCAGTTGCTGATGGATGCGGCTTCCTACACGGTCAGCCGCGTGAACTGACGGTCTTTCAACTGACGGTCTTTCAACTGAGGGTCTTTCATTTGCGGGGAGGGCCGGAAGAGTTCTCTCCCCGCAAGGCTTCCCGATTCCGCCGGGATCAGGAAGCGCTCACTGCCCCGTCCAGAATCGCAACCCGCTCATAACCCAGACGGTTGACCGCCCGGTCGAGCGCTTCGCGATCGGGGGGAGGGGCGGTCAGGCACATTTCCTCGGCTCGCATTGCGCGCTTCGCCGGAGGACGGTCTTCGAGCACACGTCTGACCTGCTGCGCGACCGGCAGAGCCGGATCGAGCCAGGCGACGTCCGGCGGCGACAGGCGTGCGAAGGCCTCCGCCAGAAACGTGTAATGCGTGCAACCCAGACCGACCGTGTCGATCCTCTCTCCCGACGGTGCAGAAAAGAGATGCGCAAGCTCGTCGAGGATGGCCGCATCCTCGATCCGCTGACCGAGAAAGGCCCGTTCGGCCAGATCGGCGAGCGCACGCGCGCCATGGACGATCATCTCGCAATCGGACGCATATGCCTCCTGCAAGGCACGCAGATAAGGCCGGCGCGCCGTACCCCGCGTCGCGAGCACTCCGAACACGCGCGAGCGACTGACCCGGGCGGCCCAGCGTACCGGCGGGACGCAGCCGACAAAAGGCGTGCCGAACCGGGCCCTGAGCGGATCGAGCGCGATAGTGCTTGCCGTGTTGCAGGCGATCAGAACCACATCCGGCTGAAGCCGCGCAATCTGCGCGTCCAGCAGAGCGATGATGCGCGCGATGAGCCGGGCGTCGTCCTGTTCGCCATAGGGGAACAGGGCATTATCCGCGAGGTAGTCGATATGCGTATCCGATGGGAGCGTATCGCGCAGGGCCCGGACGACTCCGAGCCCCCCGATGCCCGAATCGAAGGCGAGAACCCGGCCCGCAGAATGGTTCAAATCAGCCTTCCGCCTTGGCCTTGAGCGCGGCTGCCTCTTCCGCGCTGCCGACTCCGCCATGGGCCTTCGACCAGCCGCAGGGATCCTCGAGGAAGCGCCGGACTTCGTGGATATCGCTCTCGGAGAAATAATCCGCGCCGGAACAGGCTTCGAGCACGTCCCACCATGTGCAGAGCGAATGCAGGGAGACATTCATCTCGGCAAGGGTCTTCTGGGCGCCGGGGAAGACGCCATAGAAGAACACGACGAACGTGTGATCGACGATCGCGCCTGCATCGCGAAGCGCATTGGCGAATCTGACTTTCGAGGCACCGTCGGTCGTGAGATCCTCGACGAGGAGGCTGCGCATGCCTTCGGGAACATCGCCCTCGATCTGCGCGTTGCGCCCGAAACCCTTGGGCTTCTTGCGCACATAGGCCATCGGCGCCATCATCCGGTCAGCGATCCAGGCAGCGAAGGGAATGCCCGCTGTCTCGCCGCCCACCACGCAATCGAGGCTCTCATAGCCGATATGGCGGCCGATCTTCTCGACAGCGAGTTCCACGATCTTGGCGCGGGCGCGCGGGAAGAAGATGATCTTGCGGCAATCGATATAGACGGGCGACTTCCAGCCGGAAGTCAGGGTGTAGGGCTCTTCGGGGCGGAAATTGATGGCCTTGATCTCGAGCAGGATACGCGCCGTGGTCAGCGCGGCATCCCGGTCCCATTGCGTCTGGCGAACCGATCCGCCGTTGATCTCATTGCTGAGGGCCATCTCTGAATACTCCATGATCTTGAGAGGTGCAGGATTATCCGCCCTTCGTGAGAAAAGTAAGAGAAATAAGGTGAGAAATCCGTGCCGGTCGATCGATAGGCTGCGCTTGCATTTACGATCGGAAAAGATCTAGAATGCGGCAATTGAAAATAATTCTCAACTAAGGCGAGCAGCGTGACTGTCGATCTAAACCGCATCACCCGTAAATGCGAGCGGGCCGTGATCACAGCGTATGAGGAGCTGCGCGAAGTCGGCCAGCCCGATATCCAGGCCTTCACCGCGTGCACGACCCTCTACCGGATTCATCATCCGGAGGCCTCGCTCAATGAGGCGCGTCGTCTGGTCTCCGAATGGATCGATCACCATATCGTCAGGCAGGACAAGGGCACCACGCGGGGCTGCGAGTGCTGACATGCGCGTCTCCCTTCGCCCGGATCCGGGCAGGGGACTACGCTGCTATGCCGCCCGAAGCACCCGATCTCGCTTGATCCGGCTCTTCAGCAAGACTTGGTGAAGAGCACGTCCCGTTCTTGGGGGCGGGACTCTGAAGACTACCCCATTGCCGCCATCCTCCCTCACGCATGAGGATTGGCCGCATGAGGATCGACGCCCTCTCTCCGTACCCGATATGACACGATGCCGCGCGGCCCCGGGCTCGAGTGGCCCCTGGGCCTGAGCGGCTCAGAAGAGTCCGGGCTCATATGGCGACCCCGCAGTGATCCTGTCTGGCCACTGTGCCGCGGATAATCCGGCACAGCGGTTTTGACGAGGCTCAGCCGCGGGCGTCGAGAGGGGTGAACGCCCTCTCTGTCTGTCCGACATAGAGCTGGCGGGGGCGCCCGATGCGTTGACCGGGCTCCTCGATCATCTCCCGCCACTGGCTGATCCAGCCCACTGTCCGCGCAACTGCGAAAAGCACAGTGAACATCGAGGTGGGAATCCCCATCGCCTTGAGGATCAGACCCGAATAGAAGTCGACATTCGGGTAGAGGCGCCTCTGGACGAAATAGGGATCATTGACGGCGATACGCTCGAGCTCTGCGGCCAGATCGAACATGGGATCCTGCTCGAGGCCGAGTTCGGCGACGACCTCGAGATAGGTCTGTTCCATGATCTTCGCACGCGGGTCGAAATTCTTGTAGACCCGGTGGCCGAATCCCATGAGGCGGACACCGCTCTCGCGATTCTTGACCTGCTCGATGAAGGCCGGAATGTTCTCCTTCGTGCCGATCTGCGCGAGCATGCCGAGAACCGCCTCGTTCGCGCCGCCATGGGCAGGCCCCCACAGAGCGGCAATACCGGCGGCGACGCAGGCGAAGGGATTTGCGCCGGTCGAGCCGACGAGCCGAACCGTCGAGGTAGAGGCATTCTGCTCGTGATCGGCGTGGAGGATCAGAATACGATCCATGGCCCGCGCAAGAACGGGATTGACCTTGTACTCGGCGTTCGGCCGGGCAAAGAGCATTTTCAGGAAGCTTTCCGAAAAGCTCAGGCTGTTATCCGGGTAAACGAAGGGCTCGCCGACCGTGTATTTATAGGCCCAGGCTGCGATCGTCGGGACCTTTGCGATCAGGCGACGGGTCGAGAGATCGCGGGAGGCCTCGTTGGAAATATCGACCGCCTCGGGATAGAAGGCGGAGAGGGCGGCGACGGTACCGCAGAGAATGGCCATCGGATGCGCATCGCGACGGAAGCCGTTGAAGAAATTCCGGATCTGCTCGTGCAGAAGGGCCTGTTCCTTCAGGTCCTGCTGGAAACGGAGATACTCCTCGCGGCCGGGCAGCTCGCCATAGACGAGAAGATAGGCGGTCTCGATGAAGCTGGCGCCTGTGGCAAGCTGCTCTATCGGATAGCCGCGATGCAGAAGGACGCCCTTGTCACCGTCGATGAAGGTGATCGCGCTGCGACAGGACGCCGTCTCTCCATAGCCGGGATCGTAGGAGAAAAGGCCCGTCTCTGCGGTCAGCTTGCGGATGTCCACGACATCCGGACCCAGAGTGCCGGACAATACGGGAAGGACGGCCCTCTGCTCGCCAATGCTGAGCGATGCCGTATCGGAAACAGGTCCGTTGATGTCGTGATCAGCCATAGGAACGCCTTACGAGTTACGCCGCAACGGGGCAATTCAACTTATGGGTGAAGAATGTCGCCTAGCATTGCCGTGTTCGGTGACAGACCCGCCCAGTCCGAGGCGACCGTGAAAATTGCCGCGGTCGCGGGGGGGAACCCTTGCAGGAGGCGGCGAAAGACCGGTTCGTCCGACGAATCGCTGCCCAGATGGCGACAGGTCTCGGCCATGGCAGGATTATGCCCGACGAGAATCAGGGTCTTCACGTTTTCCGGCGTCTCCCGGACGAGCTCGAGCACGCCATACAGATCGAGGTCGTAGAGTGCCTCGACCGGGAGCACGGCATCGAGCAAGGGGAGGTGAGGCGCGAGAAGGCGCGCCGTCTCGGTCGTCCGGATGGCCGTGCTGTGCCACAGATGGGCGCCCGACAGGCAGGCCGCACCGAGGCGAAACGCGCCCGGACCCGTTTCGCCCGACGGATCGGTATCCGCCGAACCGGACCTTGCCGGGCCCATATCGGTCGGATCGAGGTCGCTTCCGGCGGCGGACGGTGCGGAGAGAGCCTCGAGCCGTGCCCCCAGCCTGTCGGCATCCAGCCGGCCGCGTTCGGTCAGCGTCCGGGCGCGGTCATTTCCCCCCGCGCGCTCCGGCGCGGCCTCGGCATGTCTGACGAGAATGAGCGTATGCATGGTCTTCAGCCCCTGTCCGGCTCAGCGCGACTGACGCCCGGCGATCGAGTCATGATGACGAATCACCTCCCGGATGATGAAGGCAAGAAACTTTTCCGCGAAATCGGGGTCCAGTCGCGCGGAAATGGCCAGTTCCCGCAGACGCTCGATCTGTCGGGCCTCGCGGGCCGGGTCGGCCGCGGGGAGTCCCGACCGGGCCTTGAGCTCGCCGACCGCCTGGGTCTGGCGGAAGCGTTCCGCGAGCATGTGAATGACCGCCGCATCGATATTGTCGATGCTCTGCCGGTGCTGTTCGAGGAGGGCGAGGGTTTCGGGGTCAGACATCGATATCAATCCAGGCGAGATGGCCGCCTTTTCCGGCGCCAAGGTCAGTGAAGATGGCGCGACCGCCATTGCGACCGTCACGGATCCAGGGACGACCATCCGTCGAGCGCCTGTCATGGCCGCAATACACGACATGATCGGCCGGGATGTGATCGATCCAGCGGAGACGCCGCTCGGGATAGCCGTCAGGCTGCATGCGGCCCGTCGTCTCGCCGAACAGGGCGCGCGAGAGGAGCGGGTTCATGGGACCGAGACCCGAGGGAGGGGCCTCGTGCATCATCGCGGTGTGGAAACCGCCATGGACGAAAATGAGCTTCCCATGGACGATCCATGCCGGTGCGACGGCAATCGCTTCGCGCGCCCTCTCGCGCAACCCCGCCTGAACGGGGCCGGAAAGCTGGGCGATCGTCTCCTCCAGAGGAGGGTCGCGCCGCAATCTGCGGCCCTGTAGGGCCCGGCCGAGCTTGCGGTCGTGATTGCCGAGAATGAAAAGTCCGCGCTCGTCATCGATCAGGTCGAGCATGAGTCGGAGCGTGCCGGCGCTGTCCGGACCGTGATCGACCAGATCGCCGAGCTGGATGATGAAACGCTCCGTGGCGACGGCATGTTCGAACGCGGTCAGATCGCCGTGAACGTCGCCCACCACACGCAAGCCACGACCGGCACTCAGCCTGGAGAGATCTGGAAGGGGCACGGACGGGAGAGAAATCGGGACGACCTTTCAGGAGCTTCTTCGAACGAGTCACCCACTATGAGCCAGATTCCCGGAAAAAGACAATAAAGACATGGTTATAACCGCGATCGCCATCTTGACGCTCAGCGCGGGGCCGTCTCGATGAAACCGGCCGCTGCGGAAAGATCGACGGAGAGGACCTGACTGACGCCGCGTTCCTGCATCGTGACGCCGAACAGGCGGTCCATATGGGCCATGGTGAGCTGATGATGTGTGACGATAAGGAAGCGGGTCTCGGCCTCGGTCGTCATGTCGCGCAGCAATCCGCAGAGACGTTCGACATTCGCATCGTCGAGCGGGGCATCGACCTCGTCGAGAATGCATAGCGGGGCTGGCTGACACCGGAACGTCGCAAAGATCAGCGACAATGCCGTCAGGGCCTGCTCGCCGCCCGAGAGGAGAGAAAGGGTGGAAAGCTTCTTGCCGGGGGGCTGGGCGAAGATTTCCAGCCCCGCCTCGAGGGGATCGTCGCTGCCCACGAGACCGAGATGTGCTCTGCCTCCGTTGAACATGCGGCTGAAGAGGGACTGGAAATGATGGTCCACCTCGACAAAAACCGCCTGGAGCCGTTCCCGACCTTCCTTCTTGAGGAGATTGATCGAGCCGCGCAGGCGGCCGATCGCCGCTTCGAGCTCCTCATGTTCCCTGGCGAGATGCTCGGACCGGGTCCTGGCCTCTTCATATTCCTGCTCGGCGAGAAGATTGACCGGGCCGAGCGCCTCGCGTTCCTTCTGGCAGCGCGAGAGACGACGCCGGAGCGCCGTCTCGTTCCCGTCGACCGGATCCCCTGACATAGCGTCCTGCGCATCGTCCGAAGGTGCCTCGACGCGGTTCTCGATGGCATCTCTCTGGGCGAGCGCCTGGGCGTGACGCTCCTGCAGCAGGATGAGTTCCTCGCGCATCTGCGTGCTGCGGCGTTCTTCCCGTTCGCGCACGGCTTCGAGCGCTTCCATCGCGGTCTCGATATCGAGAAGCCGGGCGCCCGCCTGCGCATAGCCCGTTTCCGCCTCGGCGAGGCGCGTTTCGTGCCGGGCGAGGGCCTCGGCCTGTTGTCGTGCATCGGCCCGTGTCGTCTCGCGCTCCCGGTTCACGCCGTCGATCCGCTCCGTCGCGCGCGTCAGATCCGTCTCGCGCGTCGCGTGCAGCTCCTGCGTTTCGCCGATACGCAGTTCGAGCTGACCGATATCCCGCTCGAGCTGGTCGAGAAGCGCCGAAGCGGCCTGCTCCTCCGCTGCGAGGGCGTCCCGCGTTGCCCGCAGGGTCGTTTCCTGCGCCTCTGCCTCGAGAAGGGAGGCCTCGTCACCGGAAAGATCGGGAACCGGCGCAAGTGCTGCCCGGTTTTCACGTGCCGTTTCGAGGGCCTGGGTCAGCTGCCCATGACGGGGTTGCAGCGCGGAGATACGGCTGGAGAGTGCAAGGAAGCTCGTCCGTTGCGCGTCCAGTTGCGCGCGCGCGGTCCCGATCGTTTCCTCGAGCGCGAGAAGGGCCCGTTTCCGGGTCTCGCGTTCCTCGTCCAGCGCGGAAAGCCGGAGACGCCCCGATTCGCGCTCCGCGCGTGCCGCTTCGGCCCGGGAGTCGATTCCGTCGATGGCGATGGCGGCACAGCGCTGCGACGCGCGCGTCCGCTCTTCCACGGCCCTCAGGCGGGCCTGCACCAGCGTCGCCTCGCGCAGGGCGGTCGTTTCGTCCTCGAGACGCTTCCGTCCTGCCGTTTCGCGTGCCTCCGCAGAATCCTGCTCGAGCGTGTTCAGGCGGGTTTCCGCATCGGCCAGATCGCTCCGGGAGCGGTCACGCACCGCGCGCGTTTCGGCCACGCTGCTGTCGAGCACTGCCGCCGCGGGCAGGGCCGCGCGGGCGGATTCTGCCTGACTGGCGCGGGCAAGCGCCTCGTCTCTCTGGATTGCGGCCTCATCCAGACGCTCGATCGTTCTTGCCAGACGGCTCTCGCCATCGGCCTTCTTCTCGCGAAGCGCCTGTTCCTCTTCACGCGCGCTCCTGCACCGCCTGTCCGCCTCGCGATGCAGCGCATTCAGCTCCGTCAGGCGGGTGGAGAGATCGTGGTCGCGCGCCTTCATGCGCGCGCAGCCGGCCTCGAGCGGGGGGATCGCACACGCAGCCTCGTCTCTCGCCTCCGCAACCTCCCGCAGCGTTGCCCTGAGGGCCATCTGAGCCGATGCCGCGGTCGCTTCCGTCCCGGTATCGCGGAAACCGTCCCATCGCCACAAGGCGCCATCCCGGCTGACGAGACATTGCCCCGGTGCAAGACGTTGCTGGATCGAGGCACCGGTCTCGCGATCGTTCACGAGACCGGTCGCCGCGAGGCAGCGCGCCAGGGCAGGAGGGCAGGACATCAGCGAGGCCAGAGAGGGTACGCCGTCGGGAAGGGAGGGCGAATCTCCGGCAGGAAGAACCGCCCAGCAGCGGCTCTGTTCCTCGAGAAGAGACGCCGTAAGAGTCTCGCCAAGCACCGACGCGATTGCCTTTTCCAGCCCCGGGGGGACGATCAGCGCCTCGATCAGGGGGGCGGGAAGCTGCTCTGCCGGAAGCGATGCCTCGAGTGCCTCGTGGCGGGCCGCAAGGGTGAGATGGCTGGCCCGGGCTTCCCGGAGCGCGGCTTCGTGCCCGTCCAGATCCGAGCGCAGGGAGGCGCGTTCCTCGGTCAGGGAAGCGATTCCGGCATCAAGCCGCTCCAGCGCGTTTCGTTCCTTTCCATGCGCGCCGGAGGCTGCGGCAAGGCGTTCCTCCGCCGGGAGCGACGCTCTCGCATCGTCGCGTTCCTTTTCGAGCTGCGCGATCAGCCCCGTCTGGCGCGTGAGCGCCTGCGTCGCCTGCATGTGATCCTGATCGAGCAGCGTGCGGGTACGGAGTGCGGTCTGGCGCTCGGACTCCGCTGCGAGAACGGCCTGTTCCGCCCGATCGGCTCTGTGCCGGAGCGCGTCGCGTTCGGCGCGCGCGCCTGCGACGGCCTCGTCCAGCTTCTCCGCCCGATCGTCGAGCGCAGCGAGCGCATCCCGGGAAAGGCGGGAAGCGGCGAGCGACCGGAGCGTTTCCTCCTGCGCTGAAATCTGGGCGTCCAGCGCGGCGATCTGCGCTTCGAGCTCCGCGATTTCCTCACGGGCCTTGCGCGCGGTCTCCTCTGTCTGCCCGGCCTCCTGCTCGGCCCGGGCGAGAGCCAGCCTTGCCTCCTGATGGGCGTCGTCGAGCCTTTCGCATGTTTCCACAAGCGCGGCCCGCTCCGTCTGCCGGGTGGCCAGCACGGTTTCCTGCGCTTCGAGATCCGCAGTGAGAGGGAGGGATTCACTCAGCCTGTTCAGCTCGAGGCCGAGGGTGCGATGCTCTTCGTCAAGCGCGGCGACAAGACGCTCTGCGGCGTCGTGCTCCGTCCGGAGCCGGTGCGCTCGCTGTTGCGCCTCGTCCAGGGCGCGGGCGAGGGTCTCGCGTCTGTTTCCGGCCCCGGCGAGGTCGCTTTCATGGCGGGCGCGCTGTCCGGCGAGCGCCGCGAGGCGATCGGGCAGGGCAGCGAGACCGTCCCGACAGCGCTCCCGTTCGGCGTCCAGCTGGGACAGACGCGCGGCACTCTCCGCAAGACGGAGCTGCGCGATATCCCGGTCCTCGCTCGCCGCCTGCAAACGTCGCTCGATCTCGCCGATGGCCTCTTCGGCACGGGCGAGCGCGGCGCGGGTGGTTCCGCTCACGAGGCGCAGCTCGTCCCGTCCCTCGCGCAGGGTCTCGACCGTCTGCCTGACCGAACCGATCGCTTCTGAACGTGCCGCCAGCTCCTGCGCGGCCTGTATGGCGGCATGGGCCGCGTTGGCCGCTTCCGCTTTTGCCGCCTCCAGCCGGGCGGAACACCGCTCGACCTGCTCGTCCGCCTTCTTCTGCCCGAGCCAGGCGAGGCGATGCTCGTCCTTGCGGATCGTCTCGGACAGCTCCCGGTATCGCCGCGCCTGTCTCGTCTGGCCTTCCAGGGAGTCCAGCCGGGTCGCGAGTTGCTGACGCAGATCTTCGGAACGCTCGATATTGCCTTCCGCCTGACGCAGTTTGAGCTCGGCATCGTGGCGTCTGGCATGGAGCCCCGTAATTCCCGCGGCCTCCTCGAGAAGCGCGCGGCGCTCCTCGGGTTTGGCGGCAATCAGGGCGCTGACGCGGTTCTGGCTCACGATGGATGAGCTGCGCGCCCCCGAAGAGAGATCTGCAAAAAGCGTGGTGACGTCGCGTGCGCGCAGGGCACGGCCGTTGAGCCGGAAATCGCTTCCCGATCCGCGCTCCGCACGGCGGCATATCTCAAGCGTATCGGCGGTCGAGAAGGGCGCAGGCGCCACGCCGATCGCGTTTTCGAGCCATAGCGTAACCTCCGCGATCGAACGGGCGGCACGCGCCCGTGTTCCTGCGAAGATCAGATCGTCGAGTTCTCCGCCACGCAGCGCCCGCGCCGAGCTCTCGCCCATCGCCCAGCGCAGCGCTTCGACTACATTCGACTTGCCGCAGCCATTCGGCCCGACGATTCCGGTCAGTCCGGGAAGGATGTCGATCGTGGCGGGATCGGCGAAGCTCTTGAAACCCGCTATGCGCAGGCGCGTGATCCGGGGTGACATACGATGAATGCAGTACGATGGATGCGGTATTCCCGGTTCAGCCGGCTGCCTTGTCGACTTCCGCCTTGAAGGTGGCGAAATCGGGCAGCTCCTGATTATAGGGGTGATCGTTGAACAGGAAGAACGGCGTGCCGTTGATGTTGTACTTGGCCTGATCGGCGTCCTGCTGCGCGACGATCGCCTGTCTGAAGCTGTCGTCGTGGTCGATCCGGTCGAATTGCGCGGCCGAAATGCCGGCGAGCGCCGCCATCATCTGGATCTGGTGCTTGGGATTGACGTCACGCGCGAAGGCCCAGCGATCCTGGCTGGCGAGCATCGAGTCGACGAACGGCACATAGCGATCGACGGGAAGCGAACGGGCCACCATGGCGCCGAGAAGCGCGATCTGATCCAGGGGGAAATCGTGATAGACGTAATAGATCTTCCCGGTATCGATGAGTTCTGCCTTCACCTGCGGAAAGATCGTTTCGGCGAAATGGGCGCAATGGGTGCAGGTCAGGGAGAACCATTCCTGGACCTTCACCGGCGCCTTCGGGTTGCCTACGGCGCGCGGCGTGAGGCGCATGTCTTCTGCACGGGCATCGCGCAGGGAAGGAACCAGGGCGAGGGCGGGCAGCGCCGCCAGTAGGGTGCGTCGACGAACGGACATGAAAAACTCTCCCGGATTGCGATGTCAGAGTTTTGAAGACCGCGAGCGGCGCGGCGTCAAGGGGCGAAGAGGTCCCCGCCCCAGGGGGGACATCCCGGTCGGGGGCCTTCTGTCCGGGGAGACCGCCCGGGAAGACTGCCCGGGAAGACTGCCCGGGAAGACCGCCCGGGCGACCCGCTCAGGGAGCCTCCTCGCTCCGATGCGGAACGGGCGGATCCCTGCGCACCCAGTCGGTCGGGACACGCATGCGCAGACCCCTGATATGGCGGGCATCCGCATCGGTCACGCGAAAGACGAGACCGCTCTCATGGGTGAAGACCTCGCCGCGTATCGGAACATGGCCTGCAAGCCGGAAGACCAGACCGCCGACCGTCTCGATCTCGGCCTCGCGCTCGGCATCGGTCAGAACGGAGCCCATGAGACCCTCGAGCTCTTCGACCGGGAGCCGCGCATCCAGATCGAAGGAACCGTCCGCCCTCTCGACGATCATGGCGGAGACAGGCTCGTCATGCTCGTCCGAAATGTCGCCGACGATGGTCTCCACGAGATCCTCGATGGTCACGAGGCCGTCCACGCCCCCGTATTCGTCGATGACGAGGGCGAGATGCGTCCGGCGCTGCCGCATCTGCAGCAGCAGATCGAGCACGGGTATCTGCGGCGCAACCAGAAGCGGCTGGCGCAGCAGAGGCTCGATATCGAAGGCGTCCGACGTTCCGATATAGGCGATCAGATCCTTGACGTGGATCATGCCTATGACGTTGTCCAGATGCTCCCGATAGACCGGAACACGCGAGTGGTTCTCGCGCCGCATGAAGGCGAGTGCCTCATCGAGCGTGATATCGGCCGACATGGACACGATATCCGCGCGCGGGACCATGACGTCATCGGCGGTCGTCTCGCGCAGATGCAGCACGTTCGTGATGAGCGCACGCTCCTGCCGGTCGAGCTCGGGGCGGGCACCGCCTTCCGGGTGCGGCGTTGCGGCTTCCTCCACGAGCGCTGCGATCGAGTGGCGCAGCCCGTGTTCGCGGTTCTTGCGATTGAACAGTCCGAACAGCCCTTTCGGGCGGCGTTGGGAAAGATCGTCCGACTCGCTCATCCCCGTTTTCCTCCCCCGAGACGCCAGGGATTGGGAATGCCGAGACGCGCGAGTATGCGCGATTCCGTCATTTCCATCTGACGCGCCTCGTCGGGTCGGTGATGATCGTAACCGGCGAGATGAAGTGCGCCATGCACGAGGAGATGGGCGGCGTGATCGCCGAAGCGGCGTCCGGCCGCCTGTGCCTCCCGCCGGACCGTCTCATAGGCCATGGCGATGTCTCCGTCGCCGAACCCGTCCATCTCCTCGAAGGTCAGGACATTGGTCGGCTTGTTCCTGTCACGGAAGGCCGCATTGAGGCTCTGCACGGCGCGGTCCGTCGTCAGCAGGATGGCCGGCAGACGATCGCGATCGAGCCAGGGCCAGGTCGCCTCCACGCAGCGTGGGACCAGCCTGTCCAGCCGGGGCAGGGCGGCGCGCCAGCGCCTGTCCGCCACCAGAAGGTCCGGGTAGGTTCTCAGACGCCCTTCCGGTCTGGAAGGGACGTCTTCGGGGGGTGTCGTATGACTACTTCGAGGTTCCATTGTATTCCCGGCGCGTCCGGCCGCGGGAATAGTCCCGGGCCGCTGCCACGCGTTGATCATAGGCATCCACGATACGGGCAACCAGGGGATGGCGCACCACGTCCGTGGAGTCGAAACGGGTAATACCGATTCCGGGAAGGCCTTCAAGGGTTTCGACGGCTTCCCGGAGACCGGAGGTGATTCCCGCAGGCAGGTCGATCTGGCTGAGATCTCCCGTGATCACCATGCGTGCGCCCTGACCCATACGGGTCAGGAACATCTTCATCTGGGCCGGGGTGGTGTTCTGCGCCTCGTCCAGAATCACGAAGGCATGGGCCAGCGTGCGTCCGCGCATGAACGCGAGCGGCGCCACCTCGATCTCGCCATTGGCCATGCGCCGTGCGACCTGGTCGCCCGGCAACATGTCGTTGAGCGCATCGTAGAGCGGACGGAGATAGGGGTCGATCTTCTCCCGCAGATCGCCGGGCAGGAAGCCGAGACGCTCGCCTGCTTCCACGGCGGGACGGGAGAGAATGATCCGGTCGACCTGACCAGCCTGGAGCATGGCGACGCCCTGCGCCACGGCCAGATACGTCTTTCCCGTGCCGGCCGGGCCGATACCGAAGGTCAGCTCCGTTTTCGCGAGCATTTCCATATAGGCTGCCTGCCCGCGCGAACGTGGCGCGATGGCGCCGCGCTTGGTGCGAATGGCGGGCAGATCCGTCAGCGGGGAGGTCTGACCTGCCTCCGGAGCGGGTGACGGCGTCGTGCGCACCGGCTGGGCGGGGCGCGAGGGACGGGGAAGGGCCGAAAGACGGATGACGCTGTCGACGACGGGGCCGTCTATCTTTCCACCGTGTTCGAGCTGGTTGTATAGCGCGGTGATGGCCGCCTGGGCGCGCGCGACCTGGGCAGCTTCGCCCGTGATGGCGATCTTGTTGCCTCTGCACGTCAGCCGAACGTCGAACCCCTGTTCCAGACGGATCAGATGGCGGTCATGATCGCCAAGCAATTGCTGCAAAAGGATATTGTCGCCAAAGCGAAGCGCGGAGGTTCTCTGGCCCTGTTCCTTTGAGGGACGATCGTCCGGAAGGTTCCGGCCGTTACTGCGTTCATGGGTCCCGTTGCCGGGATATGACTGGGGTGCCGTTGGATGGCTCAAGCGCAGACTCTCTCCCGTATGAGTGTACCGGCCAGCGAGTTGGTCAGTCGCTGGGTTATCGCAACCTGAACGGTCCTGCCGATGAGATCCTCCGACCCCTCGACGTGAACGGGTTGCAGATAGGGTGAACGCCCGGTGATCTGTCCGGGTTTGCGCCCGCGCCCCGTAAAGAGCACGGGAACCGTGCGGCCCACCATGTCAGCGTTGAAGGCATCCTGCTGAACGCGCAGCAGGGCCTGCAGCCTCTGGAGGCGTTCGTCCTTCACGGCCTCGTCGATCTGGAACGGCTGACCGGCGGCAGGCGTGCCCGGGCGGGGCGAATACTTGAACGAGAACGCCTGGGCGAACCCGATATCGCGCACGAGCTGCATCGTGGCCTCGAAATCCTCCTCGGTCTCTCCGGGATGACCGACGATGAAATCGGAGGAGAGGGCGATATCGGGGCAGGCCTCGCGCAGGCGGGCGATAATGGCCCGGTATTCACCGGCAGTATGGCCCCGGTTCATCGCCTTGAGGATGCGGTCGGATCCCGATTGCACGGGCAGATGCAGGAAGGGCATGAGGGCGGGTGTGTCGCGATGGGCATCGATCAGCGCCTGATCCATGTCGCGCGGGTGCGATGTCATGTACCGGATCCGCTCGAGGCCGGGCAGCGCCGCCAGAGCCCGGGCGAGAGTCGGGAGATCGGCCGTGCCGCCTTCTCCGTCATCGCCATGATAGGCATTGACGTTCTGGCCCAGAAGCGTGATCTCGCGCACGCCGCCCTGCACCATGCGCCGGGCTTCCGCCACGACGGAGGGAAGGGAGCGGCTGGTTTCGGCGCCGCGCGTGTAGGGCACCACGCAGAACGAGCAGAACTTGTCGCAGCCTTCCTGGATTGTGAGGAAAGCGGTGAGATTGCCCTCGACCTGGGGGGCGGAGTCCGCAGGCAGGAAGTCGAACTTCATCTCGACGGGGAAATCGGTGTCGATGACCGCGCCGCCCGCCCGCGCCGCACGCGCGACCATTTCCGGAAGGCGATGATAGGTTTGCGGCCCAAGAACGATATCGACGAAAGGTGCGCGCGCGAGGATTTCCTCGCCCTCGGCCTGGGCGACACAACCGGCAACGGCAATGATCGAGCGCCCGAGACCGGCCGCCACCCGTTCGTCGCTTATCTTGCGCAGCCGTCCGAGCTCGGAGAAAACCTTTTCAGCAGCGCGCTCGCGGATATGGCAAGTATTGAGAATGACCATCTCGGCCTGCTGGGGGGTCGCGACCGGCCGATAACCGAGAGGCGCCAGCACATCGCTCATCCTCGCGCTGTCATAGACATTCATCTGGCAGCCCCAGGTGATGACGTGCAGACCGCGCGCGTTCATGTTGTCTCCGGATTGCCCGATCGCGGATTGCCTGTTCAAAGCCTGATTGTCTCCGGGCTGCAGGGCAGCCCCGCTGTCGGAAGAAACCTCGACCGTCACTCTGTCATACCCTTGCCGTTTCAATGTCGTCGAACCTGCCGAAGCGGTCGCGATGGAGGAACATTCCTGCCCGATGCGACGATCGGAGCCGGAACGGGCCTTTCGGCCTTGTAGCCGAACGGGCCGGTAAATGCATGGCTAATATTCGCGCGGATGTGCAACCGTCTCATGCATCCCGTTCGGGTCTTTCCTGCCCGGGTTGCTGGTGCCCGGGACGTTTCTGCGCGCAAGAACCGGTCCTTGGGGGGGGATCCCTGCTCCGGACGCGCCTCAGAGGACAGGCTGCGGGGCCGTAACCGGAGGAGAGGCTCCGAGCGGCTGGACATGCAGCCGGGCCACACCATCCGCCACGATCTTCTGGACCGCGCCCGAAAGCTCCTTGCGTCCGGGAAAATCGGCCGGATCGACAGGCGGATGCAGAATCACGGTCGCCCCCAGAGAGCGCCATTGCGTGACCGACCAGATATGCGGAGCAAGTTCCATATCGCCGTACCAGGCGAGCGCGGTGCGCCGCGCGCGTCCGACAGGGAGACCGTCCAGACGGTCATAGACGATGGAGACGGGCTGGATGAGCACCGATGGAGGGGTGGGAAGGGTGGGATCGACACGGCTCGGTTTGGCCACGGCAAAAAACGACGACATGAAGGGCAGCACATGCGTGCCGTCCGTGGATGTCCCCTCGGGAAAGAGGATGAGGTTGTCGCCATTCGTCAGACGATCCGTCATCGCCTGGAGCTCACGGCCCGTATTGTTGCGCTGACGGCTGACGAAGATCGTCCGTCCCAGGCGTGCGAGCGTGCCGATGATCGGCCAGTCCGCGATCTGCTGTTTCGCGACGAAGACCGTGGGCAGCACGCCGCCCGTGACCGCTATGTCGAGCCAGGAGGAATGATTTGCCACGAAGATGATGGGGCGCTCGCCGTTCTTCACGGCCTGTCCGTCGCGTATCGTCCCTGCCGGCTCGCCTATGAGGGTGACCTTCAGCCCGAGAATGCGACAGATGGTGGCCCAGTAGAAACGCGCGAAGACGATCTTTGCGGCGCCTCTGCGTCTGAGAAGTATGCGCTGGGGTATGCTTGCGAGCAAAGTCCAGAGACATGACAGGAAAATACGCCGCACGGCGCGCAGCGTGCGCACGGTTTGGCTACCCAGCGCAGGCTCGAGCGGGGTAGTCCAGGGATCGGTGCCGGACGCGTCACTCACGGGACGGCGGCGCGTTATCGCGTCTGTCATTACATTGTCCCTAACGCAGAATTGCCGTCATCGACAACAGCCAGCGGGGGATCATTTCGTATTGGCCACAGATCGTTACCGGTAAAACACGCAGCGCGGAGGCAGGGACGATTGACTGCGCCCTACGCCTTTTCATGCCAGGTCACCCGTGACATGATCCGGACACGGTTTCCGTTCAAGGGATGCAAGAGTCAAACACCACAGCAGGAGCCCCTTTGCTGTCGCTTTACCACGTTTCCGCGCGTCATCTGCTCATGAAAGTCCGGTCCCTGCCCCGTATGTCGCGCGGGCGCGCCGGGTGCTTCCTGCTTGCTGCGCTGGCCGTCGATACCATACCGTTTTCCTCTTCCGCTCTCGCCGCAGAGGGGGGCGGGTCGCATCCTGCCGCCGGGAAAAATCCGCCCCATGACGGGAAGAGCGGCGAAGACAATTATCATGTCGATATCGCGCCGAGCACGGACGGGTCTCTGGACTCCATGATCAGAGCGGCTTCGACGCTCGTCTCCCTGCAGAAGACGAAGGCCGTCGATCCCTATGCCCTCGCAGGGCGTATCCGTGGCGATTACGACCGGGTCAGAACCGCGCTCGAGAGCCTGGGCTATTACGATGGCACCGTGACGATCACGGTTCGTTTCCCCGATGGGCAGAAGATCGACGGCCGCGATCCCCGGCTGCCGGATCGCCTTGCTGCGCGCAAGGACGGAAAGCCACTGACGATCACGATCGCGACGAAGACCGGTCCGCGATTTCATCTCGGCGCGATAAGGCTGGTCGAAGGCCCCCTCGCGGGAGAGGCGAGCTCCTCCTCACCGGCAGGGGGGGGCGCCGAAAGCTCTTCTCCTGCCAGCTCTTCTTCGGCCAGTTCTCCTCCCGCCGGGTCGGGTCGTAACCGGAATGCTCCGGGCTCGACGCGCGCCGGGTCGTCCGTATCCGGCGGTACGGCTCCGGCGGGGCCTCGCGGGAGCAAGGCTGCAGGCGTCGCGACGCCCGAAATCCATCTGAACACGACCGAGCGGAAGGCCTTCGGTCTGAAACCGGGTCAGGATGCGATCGCAGCCGATGTGCTGGCGGCTCAGGGCGCGTTGCAGACGGCATTGCAGGAAGAGGGGCACGCCCAGGCCCAGGTCGGGGCGCCTGTCGCCTATCTGCGCCCTGCCACCCATACGCTCGATCTCGAATTTCCGGTCGGTATGGGGCCGGTGGTCGATATCGGTCCCATCAGTTTCGACGGGCAGGAACGGACGCGACTTTCCTTCCTGCGCAAGCGTCTGCAACTGCATGAAGGGGAGCTTTACCAGCCGAGCAAAATCGAGGATGCCCGGCAGGATCTGGCGGCGGTCGGGATCTTCTCGTCTGTCGGTGTGCACGATGCGCCGCCTCTGGTCGCGATTGCGAAGGGAGAGGGGACACCCGGCGTCACCCGGGCCATGCCGCTCCGGTTCACGCTCAAGGAGGCGAAGCGGCATACCGTATCGGGTCAGGTGGGATACTCGACCGATCTCGGCGGGCGGGCCGGTGCGAGCTGGACTCACCGGAACCTGCTCGGTGGAGCCGAGCAGCTCAAGCTCACGGCGCTCGTCACGGGGCTCGGGGGCTCTGCACAACAGGGGCTCGGTTACGATGTGTATGCCGATTTCCTGAAGCCGGATTTCCTGAGACGGAACCAGAATCTCAGTCTCCGGGTCGAAGGGATCAGGCAGCTTCTCTATTCCTACCATCAGACCGCCTTGCTCATCCGGGGCGGACTGGTCCGTCGTCTCAACAAATACTGGAGCGTGTCGGGCAGTCTTCTGGCGGAGCAGGAAAAGATACGCCAGTTCGGCGTTTCGACCGATTATCTGATCGTGCAGGCGCCGCTCGGCGCCAATTTCGACAGTACCGAATTGTCGAACCCGATCGACCCTGCGACCCATGGCGTCCGCGCGCATGTGAATATAACCCCTTCCGTTTCTCTCGAAAGCGGGACGACCTTTTTCACCATCATGAGCGCGGGTGCCTCGACCTATTTCGACTTCCACCGTCTCGGCCTGAGCGCGCCCGGGCGATCCGTTCTTGCCGTGCGCGGCATCGTCGGATCGGTGCAGGGCGCATCGACCTATCAGATTCCACCCGACCAGCGTCTTTATGCAGGCGGACCCGCGACGGTGCGCGGTTTCCGTTATCAGGGTGTGGGGCCGCAAAACGGAAAATACGGGATCGGCGGAACGTCGCTCGATGCCGGATCGGTCGAGTTCCGCCAGCGTTTTCTCAAGAGCTTCGGTGCCGCCGCTTTTGTCGATGCGGGGCAGGTCGGTATGGGAAGCCGTCCCTTCCAGGGAACGGTGCGTGTCGGCTATGGCGCAGGCCTGCGCTATTATACGCCGATCGGCCCGGTCCGTGTGGATATTGCCTTGCCGGCCAATCGTCCTCCCCATGGTGACAAGTGGGAACTCTATATCGGTCTCGGAGAGACATTCTGATGGCCCTCCTTCCGAAACGGACCCCTTCGGACAATGCGGATCAGGCTTCCCCGCGGCCCCGTCGTCTGAGGCGCATTCTCAAATGGGTTGCAGGACTCGTCGTGGTGCTTCCGCTCGGCCTCGCTCTGATCGCCGTCGCGGGCCTGCTGGTCTTCGCCAATATTCCCTACGGCCAGAAGACGATCGAGCGGGAAGTGGCTTCCCTGACCGGAGATATGGTGCATATCGAGGGTCTGAAGGGGGCGTTTCCCTATAATCTGAGAATCCGGCATCTCGCGATTCAGGATCGTATCGGGACCTATCTCACGATCGAAGGCCTGCATCTGCACTGGTCTCCGCTCGCCCTGATCCATTTGTCGGTTCATGCATCGGTTCTCGAGGTCGATTCGCTCCGTTTCGACCGGCTGCCCGTCTCCGATCCGGCGCCCGCTTCGCCTCCCGAGCCAGCATCCGGGCCGTCCGGGCTGCATCTCGCGATCAGGCTGGATGCGGTCAGGGTCGGGAATATCGATATCGGCAAGGCGCTCGCAGGCTTTCCCCTCAGCGCCATGCTCTACGGGCATCTCTCTCTGGGGGATCTCGCCCGGGTGCTCGACGGAATCACCCTGGCGCATCTGCCTGTGGCGGATATCGGTCTCGACCTCAGGCGGCTCGACCGCCCGGGAAGCGTCTCGCTCGCGCTCGCGACCCCGCGTGACCGGGCGGATCTGCATCTTGCGATCAATGACGGTAAAGACGGGATCATGACCCAGCTTGCCGGGCTTCCGGCGCTCGCACCGCTTGCGGTATCTCTCGATCTGAACGGCCCCGTCCACGCGAGCAGGATCGCGCTCTCCGCACAGGCCGGTGCTCTGAAAGCGGGACTCCGTGGCCAGGCCGATCTGCTCGCCCATCGGGGCCATCTCTCGCTTTCCGCCTCGAGCCCCGCCATGACCCCCGTTCCGGGCGTCGCCTGGTCCAGACTGGCACTCGCTGCCGAACTCGACGGCAATCTTCTGGCACCGACCGGAAACGGAACGCTCGATCTCGATACGCTCAGCGCTGGCGGGGCAGGTCTCAATCACCTCGCCGTCAGCTTCGATGGAAGCAAGGGCGGCGCGGCTGGAAAAGCGGGAGATACGGCTTCCGGACCGCAGACGGACGCGCCGCATGAGCGCGGTGAAAACCCAAGGCCGACCGTAGGATCACGCCGGAACGACACCGCAAGCGCCGATCGTATCGCTGTGGCGCTCAGGGCGGATGGACTCCGGATTCCCGGCGTTCCTCCCGCACTTCTCGCCCGGGCTCCGCTGACCGCGCGTATCTCCGCCGAGCCGAGCGCGCCCGGTCGGCCCGTTACACTTGCGGTGGCGCACCCGCTGCTCCAGCTCTCGGGTCGCGCAACGCTCGAACCCGACATCCGGGGCGCGCTCGATCTGATTCTTCCCGAGCTGGCGCCCCTCGCTTCGGTCGGCGGCCTCGATCTCGTCGGCCATAGCGTTACCCATGCCGACTTCACCTATCGCAAGCAGGGCATGTCCAGCCTCGTCCTGACCGACCGTCTCGCCGTGACCGGCGGGATGAAACAGGCGAGCGCCCTGATCGGGAATGAGGGCGCGATCCGGCTCGAGGCCAGGGCGGAGCCTCTCCCGAAAGGTGGAAACCGCGTCCATATCGATACGCTCGAGATCGACGGAAAGGCGATTCACCTGCGCGATCACGGAGAGGTCAGTCTCGGGGACAAGCCGCAGGTCGTGAACGATCTGAGCGTCTCGCTTCCCGAACTGGAGCGTGCTGCCGCGCAGCTTCACGGAGAGGCGACCCTCAAGGCCCATGTCGAAGGGCCGTTCGACGATTTTTCCGCCCTGATCGATCTCGATGGAAAGATCGGCGCTCATGGCGTTCCGAAAGGGCCGCTTTCTCTCGGGATCGTGGCGCATCACCTGCCGTCGACGCCGGAGGGAACGATCAAGGCGCATGGTATGCTCGATGCACATACGCTTGCGCTCGACGCGTCTTTCGCACGGCATGAGGATAAAAGCGCCGATCTGGAACTCGGAACCCTGGATTGGGCGAGCGTGAAGGGGAAGGGGCATCTCAGGCTGCCGGACGGGGCGAAGCTTCCTCTCGGAGATCTCTCCCTCAAGGCGATGAATCTGGCCGATTTCAGCGCGCTGCTCGGGCAGAGGCTCGGCGGTCACGTGGCCCTCGATATACGGACGAGCGAGAGCGACGCGGCGCATCCGCCGGTGGTGACGCTCGCGCTCAAGGGAGCGATCCGGACGGATCAGGCCAGACTCGGGGCGCTCGATCTGGGCGGAACGGTCGGCGATCCCATCGAGCGGCCCGATCTCGATCTCAGGCTCGCGCTCGACGGGATCGAGGCGCAGGGCATGACGGGGCGGGCCCGCCTCGGAGCGAAGGGAACGCTCGATGCCCTCTCCCTGACGCTCGATAGCGCATTCCGCAATGTCATGGGGGCGCCCGCCTCGCTTGCCACGGCGCTCGTCCTCGATCTTCCGGAGCGCCGGGTACGGCTCGATCGTCTGGAGGCTCTGGTCAAGGGCGAGACGCTGCATCTTTCCGGTCCCAGCAGGATCGCCTTCGGCGATGAAATGGGCGTCGATCGCCTGCGTCTGACCGTTGCCCCCCGAGGCGTCAGTCCGGCCAGTCTCGATCTGGCCGGATCGATCAAACCCCGTCTCGATCTTCACATGCGGCTGGCCCAGGTGACGCCAGCGCTTGCCCGGCCGTTCATGCCCTCACTGGATGCGACCGGCACGCTGGGCGCGCAGGCCGATCTGACTGGAACCCTGTCGCGTCCCTCGGGCCATGCCTCTCTCGTCATGCAGGGAATACAGATGCGCACGGGTCCTGCCGCCTCGCTGCCTCCGCTCGCGATGAAGGCCGATGCGACGCTGACAGGAGATGCGGCGCGTGTGGACGTCCGTGCCGATGCGGGCAGGCAGATCGCCCTTCGGGTCAACGGCCGGGTTCCGGTCGATCCGACAGGAGCGATGGCGCTCGGAGTCAAGGGAGGGGTCGATCTTGCGGTCGCCAACCCCGTTCTCGGGGCGCAGGGAATGGCGCTGGACGGGAGAACCGATCTCGACCTGACCGTGACCGGGACGCTGAAGGCGCCTCAGGCCAGCGGGCGCATCCAGCTGAGCGGAATCGATTTTACCCATTACGGTCAGGGTGTCAGGCTGAGCGATATCAACGGGACGATCGTGGCATCGAACGACAGTTTCACGCTCCAGAACGTTCTGGCCCATGCCGGCAAGGGAACGATCGGGCTCGCCGGATCTGTCGGTGCCCTGCGTCCGGGTCTGCCGATCGATCTTCATATCACGGCGAACAAGGCGCAGCCTGTCACGAGCGATCTGCTGACGGCGGTGATCGATATGGATCTGAGGGCGCACGGCCAGCTCTCCACCCGTCTCGATGTGGATGGCACCATCCGGCTGCCTTCGGTCGTGATCAATATCCCGAACTCGATGCCCGCCTCGGTGCCGCAGCTCGACGTGGTGCGTCCGGGGCAGAAGCGTGAGCGGAGCGGTCCCGCTCTTGTGGTCGGCCTCGATGTGAATGTCGTCTCGCCGGGCTCGTTCTTCGTGCGCGGTCACGGTCTGGATGCGGAAATGTCGGGCAGGCTGCATGTCGGCGGGCTGAGCACCTCGCCCGATATCTCGGGTGGGTTCGATCTGCGACGGGGCTTCTTCAACCTCGCCGGTGTCAATCTCAATTTCACCAAGGGGCGCGTCGCGTTCGACGGGTCGGGAGTCAATCACAAGCTCGATCCGTCTCTCGATTTCAGGGCGGATCGCAACGTGCAGGGAACGCTGGCCAGCCTCGTGGTGGGAGGCTATGCGAGCGAGCCCAGGATCGATTTCACCTCGGTGCCGTCTCTCCCGCGCGATCAGGTCCTGTCCATGCTGCTTTTCGGCAGTTCGACGGCGTCTCTCTCGACGACGCAGCTGGCCGAACTCGCCACGGCGGTCGCGCAGATCAGCGGTGTGTCCAGTTTCGACCCGCTCGGCAAGGTGAGGGGGCTCCTCGGTCTGGATCGTCTTGCCGTCGGCGGCGGGAGCGGCGTGAACAATGGCGGTGCGAGCCTGGAGGCCGGCAAATATGTCATGCGCGGTGTGTATGTCGGGGCGAAGCAGGCCACGAGCGGCTCCGGCACACAGGCCCAGGTCCAGGTCGATCTCACGAAGCGCCTCAAGCTCAACACCACGGTCGGAACAGGCGGACAGGTGACCGGGTTCACGACCCCGGAAAACGATCCGGGATCGAGCGTCGGACTGAGCTACGGCTTCGACTACTAGCAGTCGGGGAAGGGCTGGGCCTCGTAAACGGGGCAGATCCAGTCCGCCCGGTCGCGGGTCGCAAGGATGCGCGCCGCGTTCGGCGCATCCGTCCTGTCGATCCATTCCCGTGCGGCTTCGCGGCTCCGACCGAAGCGCATGTGGCGCTCCATGAGCCACGCATCGCGCCGGGTCTCGTCGGTGGCCAGAAACCAGCTTTCGTCCAGAAGCGGGCGAACGCCCTGCCACGGACCGTCGAAGAGGAGATAATTTCCCTCGACGATGACCAGCTCATGATGCAGGAGGACGGGGATCGCATTTGCGATCGGTTCCTCGATCTCGCGTCTGAACACCGGTGCATAGACGATGTCGTCCTTCTGATGCCGGACACGCGCGAGGAGCGCGATGAAACCCGATGCGTCGAACGTATCCGGAGCGCCCTTGCGTCCGGCACGCCCGAGGCGTCGCAGCTCGCATTCGGCAAGATGAAAGCCGTCCATGGGTATGACGACGGCCCTCTCTCCGTAATGCCCGGCCAGATCGGCCGCCAGGGTCGATTTTCCGCTTCCGGGCGCACCGACGAGACCGAGAACAATGCGTTTCGTTCGACCGAGAAGCGTGGCCAGTCTGTCATGTATCGCGTTGCGGTCGTCCGTCATGAGGCATTTCTCCTGAATTGCTCGAGCCGGGTCCGGACCTGCGCGACCACGTCCTCCCACTGCCATGCGCGGCTCTGCCGGATGATCCGGAGCGTCGGATACCAGGGGCTGTCGGTTCTGTCGCTCATCCAGCGCCAGCAGGGATTGACCCGATCCATGAGGATGACGGGCTTGCCCATGGCACCTGCGAGATGCACCATTGCCGTGTCGACGGACACCACGATATCGAGATTGGCGACGAGGGCTGCGGTATCGTCCATCGTACCGATCCTGTCCGTCAGATCGACGATGCGTCCGGCATAGGCGAGACGCTGCCGCGCGGCCTCGCCGATCTGGAGGCTGTAGAAGGTGGTCCGGTCGAGATCGAGAAGCGGCGCGAGCGCCTCGAGCTTCATCGAGCGGCGCTGATCGAGCATCCATGCGTCGCTCTGATCCGGTCTCGGCGCGCCGGACCAGACAAGGCCGACCCTGAGGCGTCCGTCTTCGGGCATGAGCGCGGCGAAGCGCGATATCCCGTCCGGGTCGGCCCGGACATAGGGTACCGGGACGCCGAAAGGATGCGCGGTGGCCGAGAATGCGCGCGGCAGGCTGATGAAGGGGCAGTGATAGTCATAGGAGGGTGTCTCGCCACCGACCTGTACATGATGCACGCCCTCGACCCGCGCGCAGAGCGTCGCCATGTTTTCCGCCCCCCAGACGCGGATGATGGCGCCGCGCGCGGCGAGCAGCGGCAGATAGCGCAGATACATCAACGTATCGCCGAAACCCTCCTCCTGCGTCACGAGAACCTGCCGTCCCTGCAGGTCGAGACGTGGGGTGATGTTGGGGAGAAGGCGATTCATCGGCAGGGTGGTATGGCCCGGCAATCTGAACCGCCACTCATGCTCCGCCCAGCCCTGCTGGAAATATCCGGCCTTGAGAAGGGCGATCGAATAATTGAGCCGCATCTGCGGATGGTTGGGCTGGCGCAGGATCGACTGGCGATAGAGATTGAGCGCCTCATCGACATCGCCCAGGGCGATACGCAGATAGGCGATGTTGGAGAGATTGCTCGGATTGTCGGGATTGAGCTCCTGGATACGCTCCAGCACCCGCAGCGCCTCGTCGAGGCGACCCGCCTGGGTAAGAAGCCGCGCCTGAATGGCAAGGGCAGGGAGGTGAGCGGGGCGTCGTGCAAGTGCCGCGTCTATGGCGCGCCCGGCTTCATCGAAGGCGCCTGTCTGCATATGGAGCGTGGCCGACAGCTCGAGGAGGCGGCAATCCTCCGGATGTTCCTCCTGACAGGCGATAACCAGACCGATCAGATCGTCTCTGCGGTTGAGCTGTTCGGCTACGGGAAGGAGGGGATCGAGCGGGTGGGGGCCCGTCGCGTTGCCGGTGGAAAGGCGCCGCATCGCCTCTTCCCGGCATGCTGCGAGCGCACCCTGAGTGAACAGGGTCACGAGAAGATCGGGCTTGCTGTCTGCAGAGCACATGATGCCGGGACCCTAATGCGTCGGGGCGAGTTCCTGCACCATGCTCAGTATGGCGTCGAGCTGGTAGGGCTTGCTCATGACACGGTCGAACCGCGTCGCGCAGGAGAGGTCCAGACCGTGGCCCGTGGTGTAGATTATCGGCAATTCGGGACGCAGCGCCCGGCTTTCCTGCCCCAGCTCCGTACCGCTGCCATCGGGAAGGGAGACGTCCATGATCAGGACGTCCAGAGTTGGTGTATTCCGTATCAGATCCCGCGCCGTCGCGCAGTTCTCCGCTTCAAGGACCGTGACGTCGCTCTCCTCGAGATATTCGATGAGGCAGGAGCGTATCAGGAAGTCATCCTCGACGATGAGAACGGTTGGAGAGGAAGGCATGGGCGCGGGTCTCGATCATTTCAGGACGACCAGTTCTCCTCGAAATCGGCATAAAGCGTCAGGCCGCCATCGACGAAAAGGGTCTGCCCCGTAATATAACTCGATTCTCCGGAGGCAAGGAAGGCCATGGCATCGGAGATCTCCCGGCACTCTCCCGGCCGCTTCATTGGAATATGCTTTGCGGTCGCCTCGTATTTCTCCGGGTCCTTGACCCAGGAATCGTTGATCGGGGTGACGATCGCGCCGGGTGCCACCGCATTCACGCGGATATTGTACCGGGCATATTCGAGTGCCAGCGTGCGGACGATATTGCCGACTGCGCCCTTGCTCGCGGAGTAGCCGAGATAATGCGGCTTGGGGATCTGCTGATGGACGGAGCTGTTGACGATGATGTTGCCCGGCTGATCGTTGTCGCGCCAGTATCTAAGAGCGGCTCGGGCACAGAGCACGACGCCGGTCACGTTCACCGCCATCACGGCGTTGAAATCCTTGAGGGTTATGTCTTCGGACGGGCATTCGATCTGCATGCCGGCATTGCAGATGAGAACGTCGAGCCCCTGAAAGCCCTCGAGCGTCTCCTTCATGACCCGATCGACATCTTCCTCGACCGACATATCGCCCGCGACGATGAGGTGCTTGCCCTGCGCCGGTTGCGGAAGCTTCTCGAGGAGGGGGCGCAGCTTTTCCGCCTTGCGGCCGTTGATCGCGACCTGGGCGCCCTCGCGCGCAAAATGCATCGCGGCATCTTCGCCGATCCCCTGGGAGGCCCCGGTGATCAGGATTTTCCTGTTGGCGAATCTCTGCGTATTCCGTTCCGTCACGCGCTGCGCTCCTTGTGCCTGTCTGTTTTTCCTGCCGGGCAGGAAAAGGAAGTCAGAACGCAGAACGCCGCGCGTGATGAAAGGATGCGTCGAGGCTCAGACGGATTTCATCGTCTCGGTCAGGGTCTGGAGAACCGCCGTGGGGTCCTTGTTCTCGAGAACGGCGACCTCGCTCACGAAACGTTCCTGTGCCGCTTCGAACAGCTTCCGTTCGCTGAAGCTGCCATCGAGGCTGTCGACATTGCGGCGCAGGTCGCGCAGAACCTCGGCAATCTGGATCAGATCGCCGGAGTTGATCTTCTCCTGATAGGCCACGGCGCGGCGTGCCCACATGCCTTTGCTGACATGCGGCTTTCCCTTGATGATCGACATCGCCTTGTCGACGATATCGCGGGTGACGATCTTCCGCAGCCCCGATTTACGCGCCTTCGAAAGCGGTATCCGCAGGGTCATCTGGTTGCCGGGGAAAGAGATCTGGATGATCTCGAGCTTCGTCCCGGCAATCTCGTCAACCCCGATGCGATCGACCCGACCGACGCCATGTGCCGCATAGACGATCGAGTCTCCTTCCTGGAACGGATCGTCATCTCCGGCATGAGAGTCGGCCTGTGTTGCGGTCAGCGCGGCGGCGCTACGCGCCATCGCGTCTGTCATGCCTCCCTTGGGAGGGGTTTTGAACGTGCTCATAACGCGATGTCATAGCAGAAAAACCACGATCTGTCTCGCCTCCTCGTATCGTGCGATAACGGGCGGGTTCACAGACGGGCGGCACCCGACTTCCGGGGCACCGCCCCCAAGGGCGCCTTCTTTTTCAGGCGTCCCTTTTCTGGCGCCCCTTTCTCAGGTGCTCCGTTTCCCGCTTTTGCCCTGTCTCAGGGCTGCACGCCCCGGCTGGCCGGGATGGGACCGCCGACGGCATCGCCGATCGGCTGGAGAAGATCGATCTCGATATTGCGCGACATGGTGAGCATCGGCAGCGCATGTTTGCTTGGAACGAATGGCTCCTGCAGATCGCGACCGCTCTTGTCCAGAGCCTGGAACAGAAAGCCGACGAGGCTCGAGCCCAGAGGCGTGATCCAGCCGAGAGTCTGCACCGTGGACAGGGGCAGTACGATGCAGAAAAGATGAACGACGAGCAGCGGCAGAACGGAGTACTGGACGGGGAGAGGGGTATTCTTGATCCGCTCCAGCCCACCCTGGGCGTTCGCCAGATCGGAGAGGATACGATCCACCGTACCGTGAACGGCGCCGTCGATATTCTTGATCGCCACCTCTTCCGCAACCCCGAGGCCGATTTCGTAAAGCAGGGCGTTGGGCTTGTTGTTGCGCGACATGACGCGCGCATACATGTCCGGGCTCAGAAGGCGCTTCGCATCCGGACCCTGCTCCGTGCCCGAAAGCGCCGTACGCAGAAGATAGGGATAGGCAGCCATCGCGCGGGCGAGATCGGGACGTCCTCCAAGCAGGGTGGCCGCCTCACGGGCGAAAGACCGGCTGTTATTGGTGATCAGGCCCCACAGACTGCGACCTTCCCACCATCGGGCATAAGCGGCGTTGTTCCTGACACCCAGAAACAGGGCCAGGGCAGATCCCATGAGAGAAATCGGCAGAGAGGGCTGTTCCATCCATTCCTGATGAAACACCTGGTAGAGGATAACGACGACGAAGTCCCAGAGGGCGAGGATACCGAGCGGCAGGGCCGTCTCGCGTAACAGGATCCAAAGGCCGTAATTCTTATCGACGATCAAGATGTCCCGATCCTTCACTTGTTCGATCTGTTCGAGCGTGCATCATAGCGAGCAGGCCCGCGATAAGATGCGTTAAAACAGTTATCGTCATGTGACTTATCATGAATTTCCGCCGCACATGGAGAGAAGACCGATGGATGTAATCGCCGCCCTGGCCCTCGAGGCGGGCCGCCCCCTCGAGATCGACACGGTGCAGCTCGAAGGCCCGCGTGCCGGTGAGGTTCTCGTCGAGATCAAGGCGACGGGACTGTGCCACACCGACAAGTTCACGCTTTCCGGCGCGGATCCCGAGGGGCTCTTTCCCGCCATTCTGGGGCATGAAGGTGCGGGGATCGTCCGCGAGGTCGGGCCGGGCGTGACCGGTCTCGTCCCGGGGGATCACGTCATTCCGCTCTACACGCCCGAATGCCGCAATTGCCCGTCCTGCCTCTCACGCAAGACCAATCTCTGCACGGCGATACGCGCGACACAGGGGAAGGGGCTCATGCCCGATGGCACGACCCGTTTTTCGTACAGGGGCAAGCCGGTCCATCATTATATGGGCTGCTCGACTTTCGCGAATTTCACGGTGATGCCGGAAATCGCTCTGGCCAAGGTGCGCAAGGACGCCCCGCTGGACAAGATCTGCTATATCGGCTGCGGGGTGACGACCGGGATAGGCGCCGTTCTGTTTACGGCGCAGGTCGAGGCCAATGCGACCGTCGTCGTGTTCGGGCTCGGCGGCATCGGGTTGAACGTGATCCAGGGCGCCCGCATGGTCGGCGCCCGCCAGATCATCGGTGTCGATCTCAATCCCGAACGTGCGGAGATCGCGCGCGGTTTCGGTATGACGGATTTCGTCAATCCTTCGGATCTCGGCCCGGATGGCGATCTTGTGGGACATCTGATCGAGCTGACCGGTGGCGGGGCGGATTACACGTTCGAATGTGTCGGCAACGTGAAGCTGATGAGGCAGGCGCTCGAATGTGCCCATCGTGGCTGGGGCGTCTCCTGCGTGATCGGCGTCGCAGGGGCCGGACAGGAGATCAGCACGCGGCCCTTCCAGCTCGTCACCGGGCGGAAATGGATCGGTTCGGCATTCGGCGGCGCGCGAGGCCGTACCGACGTGCCCCGTATCGTGGATATGTACATGGAAGGGCGGATCGATATCGATTCGCTCATCACCCAGCATCTGAAGCTTTCCGAGATCAATCACGGGTTCGACCTGATGAGCCAGGGCAAGTCGATCCGCTCCGTCGTGGAGTTCGACTCGTGACCGTTTCGGTACTCGAGACGCATCGGTGCCATGGCGGCGAGATGCGGGTCTTCCAGCACGACTCGGTCGCGCTCGGACTTCCCGCGCGTTTCTCGGTATTTCTGCCCTCTGCGGCGCTCGAGGGTGAGGCATCGCCCGTTCTCTTCCTGCTCGCCGGTCTCACCTGTACCCATGAGACGTTCCTGCAGAAATCGACGATCATCGCTCACGCTGCGACGCATGGGCTGATACTGGTCGCGCCCGACACATCGCCGCGTGGGGCCGGTATCGAGGGCGAGGATGAAAGCTACGATCTGGGAACGGGCGCAGGGTTCTATCTCGATGCGACCCGATCGCCCTGGTCGTCGCATTACCGGATGGGCCGCTACATCTCCGAAGAACTGCCCGCGCTGCTCGCTGAGGCGCCGGAGGTCCTGCCCGGCCTGTCTTCCGGCCCGGCCTCCGGCAAGGGAGAGAGAGCCTTCGGTATCATGGGTCATTCCATGGGAGGGCATGGCGCGCTCGTTCACGCGCTACGCAATGCCGGGCTCTGGCGCTCGGTCAGCGCCCTTGCGCCAATCGTTCATCCCTCGGTGGTTCCCTGGGGAGAAAAGGCCTTCAGCGCCTATCTCGGTTCCGATCGGAAGGCATGGTCCCGCTGGGATGCGGTGTCTCTCCTGAACGCCGGTCATCGTCATCCGACCGCAATCCTGATCGATCAGGGAACGTCCGACACGTTTCTATCGCAGGAATTGCGACCGGACCTGCTCGAGCAGGCGGCAGCCGATGCCGGGCAGGCGCTGACATTGCGCTATCACGACGGCTACGATCATTCCTACTGGTTCATCCAGACCGTGATCGCCGACCATGTTGCGCATCACGCCGGAATACTGCGCGGTCGCGCATGAAGCGGCTTTTTCTGTCTCTCGCCGTTCTGGCGACAGCCTCCTGTGCGACCGGCCCGGAACCCGATGCGTCGTTCACGGCGCAGCGCAATACCGATTTTTCGCATGAAACCCTTGCCCTGACCTGGCAGCCGGGATTTTGCACGACCGGCAAGGGATGCATGCCGGACCAGCCGGACACGCCCCTCATCGGCCTTCACGGATTATGGGCGTCCGAACCACACAGCCTCGAGGCTCGGGGCGTTCCGGTCGAGAAATGGTGGCAGAATGGCTGCGCCCTGCTCGGAGAGAGGGAAACCGCGCCCGTTCTCGATTCTGCCATGCAGGCCACGCTTTCCGAAATCGTGCCTCATATCGTGCCATCGCGTGCTTCGCCCTCCGGAGGCGCGTCGTCTCTCGTCGATCACGAATGGGGCAAGCATGGCGCCTGTTTCGGCTACAGGCCGGGGCCGTTCTTCGCCGAGGCGGTTTCCCTGCGGTTACGCTTCGCCCGCTCGCCTGTCGGAGCGTATCTGCGCGCCCGGCAGGGCACCCTGATCGAGCGGGACGCGCTCCTCGGCTTCTTCCGCAACGCAACGGGGGTTTCTCATGCGCGCGCGCTGCAACTGCGTTGCGAGAGGGACGATCGGGGGCGCATCGCGCTTACCCAGCTATGGTTCACGCTGAAGCCCGACCGGCTCGATACCTTCCCGGCCGGAGAAAGCTATCTCGAGGCGCCTCACGAACAGGGGAATTGTCCTGCGCAATTCTGGCTCAAGCGATGGGAGAAGACCGGGGCCGTCAACTCCGAGACGCTCCTGCCGCACGGGAACCTGTAATCCGGATACCCGTCGCGCCTTCCTCCGCGCGCTTGGCACGCGGCGCGGGGCGCATCCGATGGGTTTCCTACTGCCCCATCAGATGCAGGACGATCTCTCTCGTATGAGCTGCGCGTCGGTGCTCGAAGAGATAGAGCCCCTGCCATGTGCCGAGAACGGGGCGGCCCCCCATGACCGGAATGCTGAGCTGAACCTGGGTCAGAACGGTGCGGATATGGGCCGGCATGTCGTCCGGGCCTTCGTAATCATGTCGGTAGACCCGGCTCTCGGGCACGAGGTCCTCGAAATAATCCTCGATATCACGCTGTACCGTCGGGTCGGCATTTTCCTGCACGATGAGGGAGGCCGAGCTGTGGCGACACCACAGGGTCAGCAAGCCATCCTCTATCCCTGTCGTTCCGACCCAGTCGAGGACCGGCGCCGTGATCGTCGTGAGCCCCTTGCCGCGCGTTCTCAGCGTCAGTCGGTGGAAAGCCTGCTGCATGGTTGTTTCTCCGCGCGAATCCTGTGTCCCGGGCGGTCCCGGGACGGTATCGTAAGGAAGAGGAGGAGAGATCTTCTCCTCCCGGGACTCAGCGCAGATACCCTACCAGGCGTTCCGCCTCGCTGACGATGGGGTCGGCGATCGCCCCGGCACGCTCGGCGCCCGAGCGGAGAATTGCTTCCAGATGGGGACGGTCCTCGAGCAGACGACGCGTTTCCCGGGCGACGGGTGCGAGCGTCTCCACCAGGAGTTCTGCCAGAGCGGATTTGAAGGGACCGAAACCCTGTCCGCCGAACTCCGAAAGCACATCATCGACCGGGCGCTCCGCCATCGCGGCATAGATGGTGACCAGATTTCTGGCCTCCGGTCGGGTTTCCAGCCCTTCCGCCTCGGAGGGGAGCGCATCGGCGTCGGATTTGGCCTTGCGGATCTTGAGCGCGATCTCGTCTGCCGTATCGGTCAGCTCGATACGGGACTGTGCGGACGGATCGGATTTCGACATCTTCTTCGTTCCGTCACGCAGACTCATCACGCGAGCCGCAGCCGGAGGAATGAGGGGCTCGATGACCGGGAAGAAATCGACGCCGTAATCGTGGTTGAATTTCGCCCCGATATCGTTCGCGATCTCGAGATGCTGCTTCTGATCGTCCCCGACCGGGACACGCGTTGCGTGGAACGCATGGATATCGGCGGCCATCAGCGCCGGATAGACGAACAGCCCCGCCGAATGCTGCTCGCGATCCTTGCCGGCCTTCTCCTTGAACTGGGTCATCCGGTTGAGCCAGCCGAGCCGGACGACGCAGTTGAAAATCCAGCCCAGACGCGCATGGGCGCTCACGGCCGACTGGTTGTACAGAACATGCCGCGAGGGATCGATTCCCGAAGCGATGAGGCAGGCCGCCTGCGCCAGACTATCGGTGCGAAGCTGCTGCGGATCGCGGAAGATCGTCAGGGCGTGCATGTCGACCAGACAGAACACGCAGTCATGGTCGTTCTGGAGTTTGACCCAGTTGCGGATCGCGCCCAGATAATTGCCGAGCTGCGGGACACCGGTGGGCTGAATGCCCGAGAAAACACGTTGCATGAGCGATGTTGTCGAATGCGGCGTCAGAGCGGTCAAGGGCAAAAATCCGTCACCGGGGCCTGTTGCGACAGAGACCGCCCTGGGGAATGCTTGTACGGGGCCGCCGGGATGGATGTCGCCCGCATTGCCTGCGCGGAACGATTGCCCGATCCGGTCGATTGAGGCTATGGCCAATCCGGTTCGCTCCCGGTGGAGGGAACGTCATAGAGAGAAGGAAGACAGGTGCGCGGAACTCTGACGGTCTTTGCCGGTCCCATGTTTGCCGGGAAGTCGGCCCGTCTCCTGCAATCCGCGTCGCTCGACGCTGCGACCCTGTGTCTGTCTCCCGCGTTCGATACGCGCTCGGGCGCGTCCATTCACAGCCGCACGGGACTCACCCATCCGGCCCGCCCGGTCTCCGCCTGGCCGGACGATGCCGGTGCCTATCGCCATCTGCTGCTCGATGAAGCCCATTTCATGGTCGCGCCCCATTACAGGGGCGACGTGGTGGACGATATCCGGAACGCGTTGTCGCAAGGTGTCACGATCTCCGTTGCGGGTCTGGACACGGATTATCTGCGCGAGGCGTTCGACGTCATGACCCGGCTGCGCGGCTGTGCGGATCGTTTCGTTTCCCTTAAGGCGCGTTGCCATTGCTGCGGCTCTCCCGCGCGCTGGACGGCGAAGAAACGTCGTACGGGCCATAAGCTGGAAGCGGGGGACGACGATTTGTATGAGGCACGATGCGACGCCCACTGGTCCGCGCCGGAGGGCGCCTGAACGGCCCGGAGCGGTTTTTTTCCGGGTCTCGCCCGGGCCGTTCGTATCCTGCACGTCTCAGGAGAGTCCGTGCTCTACCCGTGGATTCGGCGCGTGGTCTGCAAGGCGCATGACGTAAGGCACGACCGGGAGATTGCCGACACCGTGAGCGTCCCGATACGGGTCCTTGCGCGCGCGCAAACGCTGTCGGAGGGCTGCATCGCAGACGCAACGGGATCAGGACGATCCGCCGCGCCGGTGATAGCCCCCGGTCATGGCCGCCAGTGACGGCTGCGGGTCAGGGTATCTGGCCCTTTGCAGAGAGCCCCTCGCGGAGGGCATGGACATGGTTCGATCCCATCGGGGTCTGTCTTGCCCGGGCGAAGATTTCCGGGGTCATGACCGGGGCAGGGGTATCGCCCCCATTGCTTCCGGCGTCGTGATGTCCTCTCGCGATCAGCCAGTTGAGAATCAGCGCGAGCTGCGCGTCGCTCAACCGACCGAAGCCGGGCATCGAGAAGTTGTATTTCTGCCCGTTGGCGAGAATCTTCCCGTCAAGCCCGTAGAGCATGACATGGGCCAGATAGTCCCGACCTTCCGCCGTCTGTGCGATCAGATCGAGCCGTCCCACCAGAGGCGGGACCTCGCCCGGCATCCCATGGCCACCGTGATGACAGATGCCGCAATTGGGGCCGTAGAGCTTCTGACCGGCGCTCTTCTTGCCGCACCCCGTCAGAGCGAGGGCGACAAGCGAGAGAGCGGCGAGACGACGTCTCATGTTACTGTTCCTGGCCACCCAGACCCAGAAGCTGGATCTTGAAGACGAGCGGGCTGTTGGGCGGGATGATGCCCATCGAGCGCTTTCCGTATCCCAGCTCCGGGGGCACGTACAGCATCCAGCTATCGCCCACATGCATCATCGGCAGCGCCTCCATCCATCCCTTGACGAGGCCGTCCAGGGGCATCTGCATATAGGCGCCGTTTCCGTGCTGCTCGGAACTGTCGAAGATTCCTCCGTCGGGGAGGCGACCTTCGTAGATCAGCATCATCATGCGTCCCTTAGACGGGGATTCCCCGTCCTTGGGGCCGGATTTCAGGACCTTGTAGGCAAGTCCGTCGGGCAGGGTCTTGACGCCGGGCTCGGCGCGGACTTTCGCCATGAACTGCTCGGGTGTGAGTTCGGGCTCCTCCTTCGGCCCGCCGCAGGCGGAGAGGGCGACGAGGGAGACGCCGAGTGTCAGGGACTTGAGAACGCGGGAGAGTGCCATCGTGATCCTGTCTTTCGCTACGGGTCTCAGGGGGTGCCGCCGGTACGACCGATCTGGCCTCCCAGACGCAGACGGAGCGCATTGAGCTTGATGAAGCCCTGCGCATCCACCTGGTTGTAAGCGCCTTCATCATCCTCGAAGGTCACCACGCGCGTATCGTACAGGCTGTTGGGGCTCTCGCGACCGACGCAGATGACGTTGCCCTTGTAGAGCTTCAGACGGACGCGACCGGTGACGGATTTCTGGCTCGTGTCGATGAGTGCCTGCAACATGTGGCGTTCGGGCGAGAACCAGAAGCCGTTATAGATGATCTCGGCATAGCGCGGCATCAGGCTGTCCTTGAGGTGCATGGCCTCTCGGTCGAGCGTGATGGATTCGATGCTGCGATGCGCCGTGAGCAGGATCGTACCACCCGGTGTCTCGTATATGCCGCGCGATTTCATGCCGACGAAACGGTTCTCGACGAGGTCGAGACGGCCGATACCGTTGTCGTGCCCGAGCTTGTTCAGCCGCGTCAGCAGCTCCGCGGGGGAGAGCGTCACGCCGTTGAGGGCGACCGGATCGCCCTCGTGGAAATCGATGGCGATTTCCGTCGCGATATCGGGTGCGTTCTCGGGCGAGATCGTGCGCTGGAACACGATCTCGTCGGGAGCCAGTGCGGGATCTTCGAGAATCTTGCCCTCGGAGGAGGAGTGGAGGAGATTCGCATCGACCGAGAACGGTGCCTCGCCCCGCTTGTCCTTCGTCACCGGGATCTGGTTTTCCTCGGCGAAGGCGAGAAGCTTGGTGCGGGAGGTCAGATCCCATTCGCGCCAGGGAGCGATCACCTTGATATCGGGCTGCAGGGCGTAATAGCCGAGTTCGAAGCGGACCTGATCGTTGCCCTTGCCGGTGGCACCATGAGCGACCGCATCGGCGCCCACCATCTTCGCGATCTCGATCTGGCGCTGGGCGATCAGCGGACGCGCGATCGAGGTGCCGAGCAGATATTGCCCCTCATAGAGCGCATTGGCCCGGAACATCGGGAAGACGAAATCCTTGACGAAGGTTTCGCGCAGATCCTCGACGAAGATCTCCTTGACGCCGAACATCTCGGCCTTGCGACGGGCAGGTTCGAGCTCCTCGCCCTGGCCGAGATCGGCCGTGAAGGTCACGACCTCGCAGCCATATTCCTTCTGGAGCCAGCGAAGAATGACGGAGGTATCCAGCCCGCCCGAGTAGGCGAGAACAACTTTTTTGACATCCCGGGCAGTCATCAGGCCGAGCATCCCTCTGTTATGATTACGAACCACCCGGTCGTTCTAGCACCGGGTGTGCGATCAAGCCAGAGAGGCCCGCGCCCTGTTCGAGGCCTGCGGGACGTGCCCCATGTCAGAGGGACGCTGTCTCACCCCGGCGCATGCGTTCGCTTTCCGTCTTGAGCTGCCCGCATGCGGCGAGAATGTCGCGTCCGCGCGGCATCCGGATCGGGGAGGCGAAACCGGCATCCATCACGATCGCGGCGAATTTCGCCAGTTGCTCGCGGGTGGAGGGTCTGAACTCGGAACCGGGCCATGGATTGAAAGGAATGAGATTGACCTTTGCGGGCAGACCGCGGATCAGACGCACGAGCTCGCGGGCATCGGCTTCGCTGTCGTTGATGCCACGCAGCATGATGTATTCGAAGGTGATGCGACGCGAATTGGAGGCCGCAGGATAACGGCGGCACGCGGCCATCAGATCCTCGATCGGATATTTCCGGTTGAGCGGCACGATCTTGTCGCGCAAATCGTTGGTGACGGCGTGAAGCGATATGGCGAGATTGACCGCAAGCTCATCGCCGCAGCGATCCATCATCGGCACGACGCCCGAGGTGGAGAGCGTGATGCGACGTCGTGAAAGAGCGATGCCTTCGCCATCCATCACGATGCGCATCGCCTTGGCCACATTGTCGTAATTGTAGAGCGGCTCTCCCATGCCCATCAGCACGATGGTCGAGAGAAGGCGCGGGGTCTCGCCCTTGGGGCTGGGCCATTCTCCGTAGGAATCGCGGGCCGCCATGAATTGCGAGACGATTTCTGCCGCGCCGAGATTGCGCACAAGTTTCTGCGTGCCCGTATGGCAGAAGGTGCAGGACAGGGTACAGCCGACCTGCGACGATATGCAGACCGCACCCCGGTCCTCCCGGCGATCGGGAATATAGACGGTTTCCGCCTCCTGACCGTCGCGGAAGCGGAACAGGAACTTGCGGGTCTCGTCATTCGATGTCTGTTCGAGCGAGGTCGTCGGCCGTCCCACGACATAATGCTCGGCAAGACGCGCCTGAAGCGGCTTGGCGATGCTGCTCATTCGCGAGAAATCCGTGGCGCCCTGGTGATAGATCCAGTGCCAGAGCTGCTTCGCCCGGAAAGGCTTCTCTCCGAAGCGCGCCATCTCCTCGACGAGTTCCTCGCGCGAAAGTCCGACGAGATCGCGACGCCCGTCGGGAAGAATGGCGGGGGGAGGGGCGAACAGGGCGGATTTGGCCAGGATACGCGCGCGTTCCTGTTCGTTAAGATCGGAGGATGCAGAGAGGTCGGACATGGCGCTGCTCTATCACGGAAGCGCCACGCCCGTGCAAGTAAAACCGCGCGACGATCAGTCCGACCGGCGCGCAGCGATCAGGAACTCCCGGTTGCCTTCCGGGCCGGTGATCGGACTCGGCTCGACACCGAGTGTCGTCCAGCCTGGGAGGGAGTCCCACCATGTCCGGATTTCGGTGCAGACGCGCTCATGGACGAGAGGGTCGCGGACGACCCCTTTCGCGCCTATTTCCGCGCGCCCTGCCTCGAATTGCGGCTTGATGAGCGCGATAGCCCAGCCCCCCGGTGCGCAAAGCGCGAGGGCAGCGGGAAGAACGGTGCGAAGTCCGATGAAGCTCGCATCGCAGACGACCACAGAGACCGTTTCTGGGATGAGGCTCGAATCGAGCGTCCGGGCATTGGTCTTCTCGAGCACGGCGACACGGGGATCGGACCGGAGTTTCCAGGCGATCTGACCGTGACCGACATCGACGGCATAGACGCGTGCGGCGCCATGGCTGAGCAGAACGTCCGTGAAGCCTCCGGTGGAGGCGCCGACGTCGATGGCGGTGACGCCTGTCGGGTCGAGGCCGAAAAACGTCAGCGCGTGCGCGAGCTTCAGGCCGCCCCGGGAAACCCAGGGATGATCCTGCCCGCGCAGGTCGAGCGGCGCCTCATCGGAAAGCATGTCACCCGATTTGGCGATGCGTCGCTCCTTGCTGAAGACCAGACCCGCCATGACGAGCGCCTGAGCGCGGGTCCGGCTTTCGACCAGACCGCGCTCGACCAGAAGCACATCGACGCGTTTTTTCGCCATCAGGCAGTCTGCTGGCCTGCCTGGGCACCGAGCGCAGCCTGTGCCGTCGCCACGATCTGCGGGGCGTTCAGTCCGGCTTCGTCGTACTGAACGTCGGGCAGATTGTGATCGATATAGCAGTCGGGCAGTGCCATCGGGCGGAACTTCACGCTGTCGAGCAGCGCCGTCTCGGCGAGATGACGAATGACCTGCGTGCTGAAACCGCCCGCAGCGCCTTCCTCGATCGTGATGAAAACCTCATGCTCGCGGGCCAGCTTCTCGATCAGAGCGGTATCGACAGGCTTGGCGAAACGCGCATCGGCGACCGTGACGGCGATACCCTGCGCGGCAAGATGATCGGCTGCCTTGAGCGATTCCGTCAGCCGGGTCCCGAGTGAGAGAATGGCGACGCCGGATCTGGTGCCTGGCTGCCTTGCGGCCTCACGCACGATACGCCCGCGACCGATTTCGAGGATTTCGCCCTTCTCGGGCAGATCGAGCCCCGTGCCGCTGCCTCGCGGATAACGGAAGGCGATCGGTCCGCTGTCGTGAACGCAGGCGGTTGCCGTCATATGCGTCAGCTCGACCTCGTCGCTCGGCGCCATCACGACCATGTTCGGCAGGCAGCACAGATAGTTCAGATCGAACGATCCTGCATGGGTCGCACCGTCCGCACCGACCAGTCCCGCACGGTCGATGGCAAAGCGCACGGGCAGGTTCTGCAGATCCACGTCATGCACGACCTGATCGTAGGCGCGCTGCAGGAAGGTGGAATAGATGGCGCAGAAGGGGCGCAGCCCCTCGGAGGCCATGCCGGCCGCGAATGTCACGGCGTGCTGCTCGGCAATCCCGACATCGAAGAAACGGCCGGGATATTTCGCCGCGAACTTGTCGAGCCCGGTTCCGGAGGGCATGGCCGCCGTGACTGCCGTGATGCGCTCGTCGCCTTCAGCGTGACGCAGCAGTTCGCGCGCCATGACGGAGGTGTAGCTCGGCGGTCCGGCAGGGGCCTTCTTCTGCTCGCCGGTAATCACGTTGAACTTGCTCACCGCGTGATATTTATCCCCGGCGGATTCCGCGGGTTTGTAACCGCGGCCCTTCTCGGTGATGACATGCAGCAGCACCGGACCTTCGTCGGAATCCCTCAGATTGCGCAGGATCGGCACGAGCTGGTTCATGTCGTGACCATCGACGGGTCCGACATAATAGAAGCCCAGCTCCTCGAACAGCGTGCCGCCGGTGATGAGGCCGCGGGTCAGTTCATCGGCGCGTTTTGCCGTACGTTCGAGACTCGCGGGGAGTCGCTTGGCCAGCTTGCCCGCGAGATCGCGCAGGCTGAGAAACTTGCGCGACGTCATCAGGCGGGAGAGATAATTCGACATCGAGCCGACAGGCGGCGCGATCGACATCTCGTTATCGTTCAGAATGACGATGAGTCGCTTGGCGCCGGGGCCGGCCACCGCAGCATTGTTCATTGCCTCATAGGCCATCCCTGCCGAGATCGAGCCGTCGCCGATCACTGCAATGACATTGCGCTCCTCGTAGGAGGGGTCGTCATTCGCCCGGAGATGATGGGCCACGGCCATGCCCAGACCGGCGGAAATGGAGGTCGAGGAATGCGCCGCGCCGAAGGGGTCGTATTCGCTTTCCGACCGGCGCGTGAAGCCCGAAAGCCCCTCTGGCTGACGGAGCGTGCGAATGCGCTCACGACGACCGGTCAGGATCTTGTGCGGATAGGCCTGGTGGCCGACATCCCAGATGATCCGGTCGTCGGGCGTGTTGAACACGGCATGCATGGCGACGGTCAGCTCGACCACGCCCAGGGAGGCACCGAGATGACCGCCGGTCGTCGAGACGGCATCGACCGTTTCGGAACGCAGTTCCTCGGCGAGCTGCCGGAGCTGCTCGGCCGAGAAATTGCGCAGATCGGCAGGGACGCGCACCCGGTCGAGATTCGGGAAACGACCCATCGTCGGAATGGAAGATGCGGAGTTCGGCTTGCTGGTATCGCTCATTTTCTCAATTCCTGCGCTCGACGATGTATTGTGCCAGGGCTCTGAGCGCGGCTGCTTCGGTCCCGAACGATGTCAGGGCCTGTGTGGCTTGCTGGGAGAGGCGATGCGCTTCCTCGCGGGCACCGTCGATTCCGAGCAGGGAAACGTAAGTGGACTTGCCCGATGCCTCGTCCTTGCCGGCGGTCTTGCCGAGTTCCTCGGCGCTGGCCGTCGCATCGAGCACGTCATCGGCAACCTGGAATGCGGTTCCGATATCGCGTCCATAGGCGATGATGGCATCACGCTGGGCCGTATCCGCGCCACCGAGAATGGCACCGGCTTCGGCCGAATAACGGATGAGAGCGCCTGTCTTCATGGCATGGAGACGCTTCACCTGATCCAGAGGCAGGGATTTGCCCTCGCCCCTGATATCGACGACCTGACCGCCGACCATTCCGGCGGCACCGGAAGCGACGGCCAATGCGGTGACAAGATCGATCCGGATCCGTGCATCCTCATGCGTCGCACGATCCGCAAGGATTTCGAACGCGCGCGTCTGCAGGGCGTCACCGGCGAGGATCGCTATGGCCTCGTCGAATTTGCGGTGTGTCGAGGGCTGGCCACGGCGGAGATCGTCGTCATCCATGGCTGGCAGATCGTCATGCACGAGGCTGTAGGCATGAAGCATTTCGACCGAGGCGGCCACACGCAGCGCCGCATTCCGGTCCGCTCCGAAGATCCGGGCGATCTCCGTAACCAGATAACCCCGGAGTCTCTTGCCGCCGCCCAGCGCCGCATAGCGCATCGCCTCGATCAGGATCGATTCGTCGCCTTCGGCCGGAGGCAGCAGGCGGTCGATGGTCGCTTCGATGTCCCGCGCGGCCTGGCCGAGCGATTCCGTCAGAATCTCCCGGGGCGACGGGGGGGAAGATGGGGTTATGGTCATTGGGCAGTTCCGCCAGTCGGCTCGTCGAATTCGGAAAGTGGAGCGACGTCCACGGTGCCGTCACGCTGGGTGATGGCCCGGACACGCATCTCGGCTTCCGAAAGCTTGGTTTCGCAATGGCGTCGCAGGGCTGCGCCGCGTTCATAGGCACTGATCGCATCCTCGAGTTTCATCTGACCGCTCTCGAGACCGCGGACGATCCGGTCGAGCTCCGCCAGAGCATCCTCGAAAGAAAGCTTTGATAGCTGTGCGTCCATAAAATAAGTGCCGCCCCGCTTCGCTGTTTCATAAGGATTGCCGTCCATCCGACGGCATGATGGGGAGGAGGGATACCCTGTCGGGAACCAATCTCCAAGCCCATCAGATTGCAGAGTATGATTATTCGGCGACAGAAGACGACACAGTTGTGTCCGATTTGCGACGGATAACGAAGGAGAGCGTCTCTCCCTCCTCCGAAAAAGCGACGAGCGCGTGGCCCGTTTCACGGCAGAAAGACTGGAAATCCGCAACGCTGGCCCTGTCGGTCGCGAGAACGCGCAGCCTCGCGCCCGGGGGAAGGCCGCGCAGGCTGCGATGCGCGCGCAACACGGGGAGGGGACATGCGAGTCCCCGGACGTCGAGCAGGGTTTCTGGAGGCGCGGGAGTCATCGCAGCATTATGCGTCCGCTACGACCTGCGTTTCAAGTTCTGCCGCAGTTTCGTCGTAACGTCTTTACTCGGACCGCTTTCGTCCGCAACATGCGCACCCTTCGTAAAAGCAACATCAGTAAGGCAAGAGATGGCTGACTATCGCCTCGGCATCGATTTCGGTGGTACCAAGATCGAAATCGCGGTCCTCGATCGCGATGGCGATCTGAAACTGCGCGAACGCGTGCCCAATCCCGGGATCTACGATGACGCGGTGCTTGCGGTGCGCGATCTCGTCGCGAGCGTCGATCGGAGGCTGGGCAGTGCGCCAGCCCATCGCGCCGCCCCGGGGCAGAGCACTTCGACGCTCGGGATCGGCATACCCGGATCGATCTCGCCGGAAACCGGTCTGATCAAGAACGCCAACGCGACCTGGCTCAACAACCAGCCCTTCGGCATCGATCTCGATCGCGCGCTGGACCGCTCGGTGCGCGTCGAGAACGATGCCAACTGCTTCGCCCTTTCGGAAGCGGCCGACGGTGCCGGTGCCGGTGCGAGCACGGTATTCGGCATCATCATCGGTACCGGCATGGGGGCCGGAATCGTGGTCAATGGCAAGGTGATCGGCGGTCGCCACAGCATTGCCGGGGAGTGGGGGCATACGCCGCTGCCCTGGACGCGCCTCGAGGAGTTCCCGCTACCCAAGTGTTTCTGCGGCAATGAGGGATGTCTCGAGCGCTACCTGTGCGGGCCGGAGCTCGCCAAGGACTGGAAAGGTGTGGGACATCATCATACCGCCGGCATCGAGGAGGCTGCGGCCAATGGCGATCTCGCGGCAATCGGCGCGCTCGATCGCTATATGGACCGCTTCTCCAGAGCCTGCGCCATGGCCATCAATTTCCTCGATCCGGACGTGATCGTTCTTGGCGGCGGCGTGTCCAATCTGCAGAGCATCTACGAGCGCGTGCCGCCTCTTCTCGCGCGGCACGTCATCACGCCCAGCTGCACGACGCCGATCGTGCGGAACAAGCATGGCGACAGTTCAGGCGTGAGAGGCGCAGCCTGGCTCTGGGACGTTTCGGAATAAAACGCTTCTGCCCGTCTGCCCGTCTGCCCTCCCGCATCACGGAAAAGCCTGGCTCTCCACGATAAAGGAGGCGCAGACCGGGCCATAGCGGAAGGCGAGGGCGCCGATCCGGTCCGGTCTGCCTCCGCCCGGACTCCGACGGGTGCGAATCACGCGGGGCCGCTGAAGGTCCCTGCGCCACCCCGGCAGGGATGCGAAGCTGTTTTCCGGCAAAGGGTGCTGAGCTACGCCTCCGGGGAGGGGCGCGCAGCGAGGCGCTCGGGCCGGAACCCCGTGGCGACAACGTAGAGTTCGCTCGATTCCTTTCGCGATGCCGGTGGCTTGACATGGCGCACCGTCGAAAAGGCGAGCTTCATCGGCTCGAGCATCTGGCGCTCCGACCCGCCCTGAAACACTTTCGCGACGAATCCGCCGCCCACTGCGAGAACCTGCATGGCGAAATCGAGTGCGCCCTCAGCAAGTCCCATGATCCGGAGATGATCCGTCGGGGCATGGCCGGTCGTGTTCGGCGCCATGTCGGAGAGAACGAGATCGGCGGGACCGCCGAGCAGCGCCATCAGCCGCGCGGGGAGCGCCGGATCGGTGAAATCCCCCTCGATGATCGTGGCCCCGCCGACCGGATCGACCGGCAGGAGATCCACGCCCACCACTGCGGCGGCTCCACGTTTGACTGCCACCTGGGTCCAGCCTCCGGGCGCCGCGCCCAGATCGATGACCTTCATCCCCGGCTTGATGAGCGAAAGACGATCGTCGATCTCGATCAGCTTGAAGGCCGCCCGCGAGCGCCATCCCTGTTTGCGTGCCGCAGCAACATACGGATCGTTGAGCTGGCGGTTCAGCCAGCGCTGCTGCGCGGTCGAGCGGCCTCGCGCCGTCTTGAGCATGACAGTCTTGTTTCTTGCCGTCTGGACCGCACCGCCGTCGAGCGTTGCATCGGCCGCGCCGGGAGAAGACGAACTTTTCAGTGCCTTGCCGGGAACGCGTTGCTCCCGGGATCCGGGGCTGCCGCCGCCCGTTTTGTCTCGTTTCCTTGTCATTCGCGTCACATAGAGGAAGAATGGGTCGCGTGGCCACGGGAATCCGCAGCGCGTCTTTCGAGCCGGGGCTTTCGGGAAGGGGCGTGACGCCTCTGCCATGGATCGCGCGCGTGCGCGGCCATGCGGGCGACCATGCCGTCCCTCAGGCCGCGATCGGCGACGATGAGACTATCGACCGGCCATACGCGATGGATTGCCTCGAATATCGCACAGCCGGGCAGCATGAAATGGCGTCGCTCCTGCGACAGCCCGACAGGTGAGGGGGCGCCCGTGTCGTGGGCGTGGCGGATCGCCTCGACCGCCTTGTGTGCCGAGTCAGCAGAGAGTGTGAAGCCGTCCACGGCGTGACGGCTGTAGCGGGTCAGCCTCTGTGCGATACTGGCGAGCGTGGTCACGGTCCCGCTCGTGCCGAGCATCTGAACGGAACCGTTTCGTATTTCCTTGCCGATCTGATGCACGGCCTCGAATGCATGGAGTGGCTCCTGAACCATGGTCACCATGGACTCGAAGCTGCTTCGTCCGGTCGTGGCGTCTCCTCCGCGCCCGGAGTCGTCATGTCGGGTGCGCGCGGAAATCTCTGCAAGGGTGACCACGCCGAACGGCAGGCTGACGAGACTGACTACCTCATGCGTCTCGTTCGCAGGGTTCAGGCGGAGCCAGGCAATTTCGGTCGATCCTCCCCCGATGTCGAAAACAATGGCGCGTCGGACAGGGCCTTGCCCGCCTCTGAGAAGCGGACGGCATCCCTCTACCGCCAGTTCGACCTCTTCGCGCGGCGAAATGATCTCGAGTTCGAGGCCAGTCTCCCGCCGAACGCGTGAGAGGAATGCGGCGCTGTTCCTTGCGCGCCGACAGGCTTCGGTCGCAACCGCACGCAGCTCGAGCCCGGGCAGGCCGTGAAGGCGCTCAGCATAGGAATGGAGCGTGCGCAGCGTTCTCTCCATGGCCGGCGCGCCGAGCTCGCCTGTCTCCACAAGCCCTTCGCCGAGGCAGACCATGCGGTTCTGTCGATCGAAAACATGAATGCCCTGAGCGGTGCGCCGCGCGATCATGAGGCGGCAATTATTCGTTCCCAGATCCAGAGCGGCATAGTGTCGCGGGTGAACGACCTCGTTTCGGCTGTAGCCCATGGACGTCCTCCCTGCAGTTATGGAAACTCTATCGTTTCAGCAATGTGATGGTGCATTCCGGACACGGCAAGTTTTTTCCGCAGGCCGCATATGTCGGCCCAGGCAAAAAAAGACGAAAACGGGGGTTGCGGCGCCGTGGGGCGGGTGCTATCTGACCGCCACCGCAAGGCAAACGGCATCAGCCGAACTGCTGGGGGATAGTTTAGCGGTAGAACTACCGGCTCTGACCCGGTCAGCCCTGGTTCGAATCCAGGTCCCCCAGCCAACACTTCCATTAGTGTTGAATACAATCTCCTTCAAAATTCCCCTGTCATGTCGCTTCGTCCCACCAGAACGCTCTGGTCTCTTTCGCATGTAATCTCCGGGCCGTTCCAATGATATGGTCGTTGCTGTTTCGCGCATATCCGTGATGAGAGTCCCGGAAAGGGGAGGGGCGGCGTCCTGCAAGGAGTCTTGCGTCGCCGGATCGGGCCAAAGTCGGCGGATTTTTCCTGCGAAAGCGGAGAGCCGCGTCGTCATGTCGTCGTTGAACCCGAACTCTTCCTCCACGTTCAGTGGCGCGACCAGTTTGCGTCTCAGGCATCGAAGGCAAGTGTCCCCAGGAGAGGGCTGCTCTAGGAAGCGGGCCGCTCATATTTTCGGAAAAATCAGACAG
>NZ_BJVC01000002.1 GCF_007988945.1 Swaminathania salitolerans
ACGCGTCCCGTCACGCGCACGCTCCCCTCTCTATGCTTCGTCCCTCACTATCTCCCTGACACAAACAGCGCAGGGTAAGGCAGAAGCGACGTTGCACTGATCGCTTTTGATCAAACCTGTCGCTGATCCGCTCCTAGCTTTTCCCTACATCTCCAGATTGTCCCGCAGCGCGAGTTTTGCCTGCGGCGTTTCTGCGCTTTCGTGCGCCTTGGGGAGTGAACCGGAACATGCCTTTCCAGCTTTCGATCGCGCCATGCTGCTGGGGGGTCGACGATCCCGACCGCGAGGGGCTTCCCGATTGGCGACAGGTTGTGACCGAGGCTGGTCTGGCCGGATATCGCTGGATGGAGCTCGGTCCTACGGGGTATCTCCCCGCGGAGAGCCCTGAACTGGCAGATCTCATGCGGGAACACGATCTCTCTCCGGTTGCCGGAACGGTGTTCGACGATCTGGTCACGATTTCGAACCGCGATGCCTTGATCGGACATACGCGCCGCACCTGCGCCGATCTCGTTCGTCTGCGCCGAGAGACACGAATGAGCACGGCGATGCCGCTCTATTACGTGATCATCGATTGGGGGCACGAGGCGCGCGATTATGCGGCCGGTCATCCGGATCGCGCGCGGCGCCTCGACATAGCCGATCACGTCGGGATGATCGAGACGATACGGACACTCGCCCGTATCGCATGGGAAGAATACGGCATACGCCCGGTCATTCATCCTCATGCGGGGGGGCATGTGGAATTCGAGGATGAGATCGAGCGCGTCCTGTCCGAAATTCCGCAGGAGGTCGCAGGGCTCGCTTTCGACACCGGTCATACGGCCTATGCCGGTATGGACCCCGCCCGAATGATCGCGCAATGGGGGCAACGGATCGACTACGTTCATGTCAAGGATATCGATGGGGCAGTCTTCCGGAACGTGATGAAACGACATATCCGCTTTTTCGATGCATGCGCCGAAGGTGTCATGTGTCCGATCGGGAGGGGCATGCTCGACTACGAGGCGATCCGCGATGCGCTGCTGCGTACAGGCTATGATGGTGCCGTCACTATAGAACAGGAGCGAGATCCAGCATCCTCCGGGAGTAGCCTTGAGGACGTAACCGGTAGTCGAGTCTATCTGGAAAATCTCGGTTTCGGCAATGAGGAAAGATCCGACGCCTCGCGAGCGGTGATGAAGCAGGCTCCCGGTCGAATGATAAAATAAGGGACGTCTCCGGTAAAAAGGTTATCCTTTATGGAAGAGCGTGGCATTGATTGTTGCGTTCTTCTACTCATCAGGGAAACCGTCATGTCTCCGATCATCAAGAAGCTGCGTCACCCCAAGGAGGGTCTCTATGGCGGCATAATCAGGGTTTTCGGCTGTCTCTTCTGGATTTTCATACTGCTGTTTGCCATCGCAGAGGCGCTTTCCTCACCCCACGGTGGGGCCAGAATCCTGATGATATTGCTCTACTTTGTCTTGGGACTCGTTTTTACTCTTTTTGGCGAGGCTCTCTTCCGCGCGCGCGCGATAGGCAACATGGTCGAGGTGACGCCCGCCCAATTTCCCCGGATTCACGGCGAGATCACGGATGTCGCGCGCGCGCTCGGCCTTGCCGTGGCTCCCAGAACCTTCATCTACAATTCGCACGGCGTCACGAATGCCTTTGCGATGCGTCTCTTCCGCACGCGATACGTCTTTCTCACATCCGGCATCGTCGAGGCAGATGACGACGCCCAGCTTCGCTTCATCATCGCCCATGAAATCGCCCATCATGTGCTCGGCCATCTCAATACGATCCAGCGCTTTCTCGCTGCTCCGGGCATCTTCGTTCCGTTTCTCTATCCGGCGTATTCTCGCGCCCGGGAGTTCAGTTGTGACGCCGTAGGAGCCTCCGTCATTCCGGATCCGGAAAAGGCGCTCACGGCCTTGCAGATGCTCGCCTGTGGCGCGCGGCGTCTCAATGCGCAGATGAACAGCACGGCCTTTTACGCGCAGGAGGATCATGTCCCGGGCATTGCGGGCTTCGTTCTGGAAATCTTTTCGAGCCATCCCCGCCTGACCCGCCGCGTCCAGCGGCTGCGGCGCTGTTTTCCCGCCCGGCGGGCCCCAGTCTCCTGAAAGTAGTCTCCTGAAACCGGCGCTCTCGTCATGCCGCCCCGGTCTCGCTCCGGGGCCGTGCAGGTCGGCTGCGCTCAGAGAGGCATGCGTATGCTGACAGAGAACGCCCTCGGGGTGCCGAGCAGGATCTGTGACGGATAGCTCGTATCGGCCCATTGCACGTATTTTTTATCACCGACATTGTCGATACGTCCGAACACAGTGATGTTCTCTCGCGCGTGCCAGGCCACGAAGAGGTTGACGAGCGCATAATCGTTCAAGGTCAGCCGGTTCGCATAATCGCCCTTGCGGGCCGAAACATAGCGAAGTCCCGCTCCGAGATCGACGGGGAGGGCAAGGGGGCTCGACCAAACCCCCCAGAGATTCGCGGTGAGGCTCGGCACGTCAGGCACCTGGTTGCCTGAAGCGTCGAGTTGCGGAGAAGGAAAGAACCGCCCATATCGGGCATGGGTATAGGCGACGTTACCGGAAAGGCTCAGAGCCTTGTCTGGACGCCACATGCCGGACCATTCCACGCCGCGCGCGTTCTGGGTTCCCGCTGTCGAAACAGCGTCCTGCCCTGTCTGAACGAGGATATGACGGCGCCGGATGTCGAAAAAGGCAAGAGTCGAGACGAGGCGACCGGAGAGCGTGTGGCCCTTGATGCCGATTTCGCCCTGGCGCGTGCGGCTCAGGCGGGTGAACTGACCGCGATTGGCGAGAAACAGGTTCGAACCAGGCGGATCCTCGGCGGTGGTGTAAACACCGTAGAGACTCAGATTGGGAAGCAGATCGTAAACCGGGCCGATCCGGAAATTGCCTGGCGTGTAATGTCCCTTGAAACTGGTCGCGGAATCGTATGCGCCGTTTTGTTTGTAGTTCTGTCGATCGAGCGATAGCCAATCATAGCGGAACCCGCCAACGAGCCGCAGGGACTTCCGCAGTTCCAGCGTATCCTCGACAAAAATCCCGGCATCGACCATCGTCGTAGGGGATTTCCTGAAAGGATACTCGCCGGGGAAAGGACCTGAAACGCCGGCTTCGGGATCGGTCAGGGAAACGCTGTCCGCATAGGTTGCGGAGGGGAAGCCGCGATTGCGTATGAAGCGGAGATAATAGGCGTCCGCTCCGACCACCACGCGGTTTCTGACACCGAGAATACGGTGGTCGTATCTCAGGTCGAGGGCGTCGCCGACCTGATGCTGGTTCTGATAGACATAGAAACGATCGCGACCGATCTCGCCCGGAGGGATTGGACGGCCCGCGCTGTCGGCGTCATCAGGTGTCCGGATATAGGTGTAGGTCTCCGCATTGTTCCACCGGCGCTTCGCGTACAGGAAATAGGCCTTGTCATGAAGGGTGAGGCCCGGACTGACCTTCCAGTCGAGATGCAGGGTCGGCAGGGCATTGACGGATGACGCGCGCGGATCGCTGACATTGTAATTCCGCCAGAGCGATGCCTTGCTGATCGCCAGCCCATCCGCGGAATGCAGGAGTCCGCCCTGCACCGGACCTGCCATGCTCTTCGGTACCAGAGGCGTTCCATAATAGGTCGAGAGAGAGTCGGTCAGATAGTCGATGCTCAATCTGGCAGCGAAATCATGGCCGGGCTGCCAGAGCAGGGTCGTTGTCCAGTCGTTGCTTCTGGGGTTGGCTCCCTTGACATATCCGTCGGACGAGGTGCGGCTGAAATCGCTTCGGAGCGCGAGCGTTTTCGCAAGCGGAACGGACAGACCGAACCCGGCATTCCAGCTGTTGAAACTCCCGTAGGATACGAGAGCCTCTGCCCTAATGCGTTCGAGATCCGGGCGCTTGTAGCGCATATCCATGGTCCCTCCCACGGCCCCCTGTCCGAACAGGACGGAAGACGGTCCTTTCATGATCTGGACCGAGGCGAGGTTGAAGGCATTGGCCGGTCGATTGACCATCGTTGTAGGGCCGAAATAAAATCCGTCCCGGAGAATGAGCACCTGATTGCCGCTGAAACCTCTCATCATGAGCTGGGCAGGGTTTCCGGGAGATCCTCCGGATGTCACGCCCGGTGCGAAATCCGCAGCATCCTCGGCATGGGTATAGCCCCGCAATGCGATCGTCTTCTGTGTGATGACCGAGAGAGAGGCCGGCGTGTGTTGCTCGGTCAGACCGAGCCTCCCGCCGATCGCCGGCCTCGATTGCAATCCGGAGGGCGTCCCGTGCGCGGTGATGATCTCGTCACTTTCCTCCGGCGCAGTGATCGCGTCGGAAGTTGCGGCGGATTCCGCGCGGCCCCGCAGGTCATGCGTCGAGGCGCGCGCACCGGTATTGGCGCGTGACAGGGGTTGCGCGCATGCGCGCGGGAACAGGCTCTGGAACGGGAGGGCAACAGGCGACAGGGCAAAAGGCGACAGGGCAAGAAGAGAGATGCCCGCCAGAAGGCCGGGCCGGGAGGAAGAAAAAGGAGACATGAGCGGCTGCGCGTATTTCCGAATGACATGTCACTACGATGGGCCGCCTGAGCGGCCCCCTCAGGGACACCCCGCCCGTCGGTCTCGTGCATGACGATGGCTGATGGCAGGTCTCCTGACTCGTGTATCGCCGATGAAAGAGCAGCCTTCCCGGGGGGAAATCCCAGTGGCATGGCGTGACGCCTTGTCTTTCATCTCCTCACTTACAGTTGCGGGGGCAGTCACGGCTTCGAACCGCGTTCCCTTTTCATCCCGCCAGGCGGGAACCATCACGCGCAATCTACCTTTAGGATCGCGAAAGTCAACGATATGTTATAACATACGGATCCGATCGTTCCTTCGGCGTATGCCATTCCGTGCATGCCGTGAGAATGGAATGGACGTCTATGCGCCCATACAGAAGCGTGGATCGGAGCGGCTCGGCTCTCCGTTTTCGACATGCCCGGCAACGCTCAGCATACAGCCTTTGCCCTCCTCCACGATGTCGAGATGATACCAGCGATCGTTGGGCGCCAGAGCGACGGAGAAGACCAGCGACTTGCCGTCATCGGATGTCAGGGGCGTCGTTGTCCGTGCATAGTGATCGAACACGGAAAGGGCGCGGGCCGTGCTGCGCAGGTCGAGGAGCGTAAGAGTGAGACGATTATCGTCGCTCTGGATGCGGGACACGAGATCGGCTTGTGCATGCTGGAAATGATAGAAGCCGTTCGGCCCGTAAATGGTGACGGGTGCGTTCTCGTGGCAGACGAATTCGCGCGTTTCTGCTGGAAGCAGCGTCACATGACGCGAGGGAAGACCGGTCTGCCTGATCCGGAGCACAGCGCCTTGCGCGCCTTCGTTCGACAGGAGAAGGCGCCTCGCATCGGACGCGTCGCTACGGACAGAAAGACGATAGGGCAGGGCGCGCGCCGGGCGTTGGCCCTCCTCCTGTTCGGGCAGCGATCCCCGTTCGGGCAGAACCGGCGGCGGATGCTGGCACGAAAGCCGGGTCTGATAGAGATAGGCGTCGGTATTGGGCAGGATCGTGGTCCAGACGGGATCCTTGCGTGAGAAATCGAATGCCGAGGTGAGGTCGCCGCAGACGGCACGACGCCACGGGGTGATTTCGGGGCAGGGAACGCCGAACCGTTCTTCCAGAAACCGTATGACCGAGCTGTGATCGAAAACCTGCGAATTGACCCAGCCCCCCTTGCTCCAGGGGGAGATCATCAGGGCAGGGACCCGAGGCCCCAACCCGACCGGTTCGCCGTGATAAAGCTCTCCTGCAAGCAGGTTCCCGCGATCGCTCTCCCCGACAGGGTCGGGAACCGGAGGGGGAACATGGTCGAAAAACCCGTCATTCTCGTCATAATTCAGGATGAAGACGGTTCTGGACCAGATTTCGGGATGGCGGACGAACACGTCGATCAGACGCGAAATGAGATGCTCTCCAAAGCCGGGAGGCGCTTCCGGATGCTCCGACAACGCAGCGGGGGGCACGATCCAGGAGACCTGCGGCAATGCGCCGCTCGCAACATCCCGCTCGAATGCCTCGATCAGGAAACGCCCGTCCAGAGCGTGCATGTTCTGCTGCGTCGAGCCGGGGACGATGGCGCGTGCCTGACGGTACCGCCAGCCATTGCGGTCGAGATTGCGGAACTGCCGGAACGAGGCGAGGGGATTATCGCCGAAATTGTCGTATTCCTGATAGATTTTCCAGGTAACGCCCCCATCCTGCAGGCGGTCCGGATAGGTCGTCCAGTCGAAAGGAGCGAAGGCGGCATTATCATGCGCCATGTCTGCCGACCAGTTCCCGTCATCGACATTCTCGACGGCCTGTTTGCCGTCCCGTCCCACGGCGAGACCATTCGTCCCGGTGAAGAAATAGAGGCGGTTGGGGTTGGTCGGTCCGAAGATCGAGGCATGATAGGCGTCGCAAATCGTGAACGCATCCGCGAGGGCATAGTAATAGGGAATTTCACGACGCGTGAAATATCCCATCGTCATGGCGGTCTTGTTGGGGATCCAGCAATCCCACTCGTTCCATTTCGACTGACTGCCTTTCCAGCTATGGTCGAGACTCTTGAGACAGGCCGCCGAGGTATGGACGGTATCGAAACGTACCGGCCATATCGCCCGACCGTTTCCGTCGCGCTGGGCGAAGACCGACGTTCCGTCCGGCTGGCGTTCCGCACGTGGATCGCCGAATCCGCGCACGCCGCGCAACATGCCGAAATAGTGATCGAAGGAGCGGTTTTCCTGCATCAGGATGACCACATGCTCCACATCCCGGATCGTTCCGGTCACGCGGTTTGCAGGGATGGCGAGAGCCTTGCGCAGATTATTGGGTAGAGCGGCTCCGGCGAGCGCCGCTGCGCCGAGATTGAGAAAGCGCCGACGGGTGGGGGTCATGCGGATCGTCTCCTCCGGTCAGTCGAAATGCTTGCGCAGGGTGAAGAACACCATGCGGGGGGCGGCGGCCTGCAGGGTCTGGAAGGTGCCGTTCGGGTCGGAATTGACGAAACCCGTGCTCCCGACGCTTGCGACATAACGCTTGTCGAACAGGTTCGTGACGTTGATCTGGGCATCGAGCCCGCGCAACCAGAAATCGTGGCTCTTGAAGCGATAGCCGACATTCAGATTGAACACATCGTTGGCCGGCACGGACGCATCGTTGGTATAGGTATAATACCGCCTGTCCTGGATCTGCATCAGGATATTGCCCCAGATCCGTCCATCGTCATATCCGAGCTGCAGATTGGCCAGATTGCGGGGCATGGCGACGACGTTCTTGCCCTTGATCCTGGCTGTAACGGTACCACCCGCATAGACGTCGTCCTGATAGAAGGAGTTGTTGAAGGCATAGGAGGCGAAAAGCGACCAGTTCGGCAGAAACTGCCAGTTGACCGCCGTATCGATGCCACGGGAGATCACCCCGCCGACATTCGTCAGAACCGAGGGGTTTCCCTGGATGCCGACGCCCTGCGTTACCGAAAGCAGGCGGTTTTCGAACTGGACGTAGTATCCGGTCACCGTCGCCTGCACGCCGCCCGCGTGATACCGGTATCCGAGCTCTTCCGTGTTCGACATTTCGGGCTTGAGCTTACCCTGAAGCGCCTGGAAACCGGCCACCGTCGTGGAGAACGGTCCCGCCGTCTGGGCGCTTTCGAATGCGCTCATGTTCCGCGCATAATCGACGAAGAGTTCATGATGACGGTTGAACCGGTAATTGGCGCCGATCTGTGGCAGGAAACCGTTCGTCGTGTTGAGCGCACCGGAGGGGAAAGCCGTTCCGGTCGGCACTCCGAGGTAATTGCCGCTCAGGGCACGCGCTGCATTATCGACGATGAGAGATTTGAAACCGTAGCTGAGCTTGAGCTTCGGTGTGATCTTCCAGGTATCATCGAGATGAACCTGATAGGTCTTCGTGTTGAAGACGCTCTGCCACTGCGTGTAGAACGACCCCGATCTGTACCAGTGGATCGACCCCGGAGCCCCCGAGTCCTGAAGGGGGTAAAAGCGCCGCGCCTGATTGAAATCGTTGTTTTCGAACCAGAATCCGCCCTCGATACTGTGGTTGGCGATCCTGTAGGTCAGACTGCCCAGAAAACCGGCACGCTGGATCATGTATTCGGTCGTACGGGTAGAGAGCGGTGAGCCGCCGAGCGCGGCAGGCGTCGGGACATAGGGCGTCACCCAGGCGCCTTCGCCCGAATTTGTATGGCCGTACCCCATCACGAAACCGCTCAGACGTCTGTTGATTTTGAAATCGAGACGCCCGTATCCGAGGGCGTCTTCGCGCAGCCCGGCGGCGTTGTAATAGACGGTATCCACATTCTGGATGCCCTCGGGGTAGGGCGTGCCGTTCTGATAGGCATGGGCGATCTGCTTCGCCAGAGCGTAATTCCCGGTGATGTTGTCGAGATCGTATCCGTAGGTGCGGATCTGGGAGAGCGAAATGTCCTGATAGTCGTTTTCCCCGCGCTTGGACCAGTCTCCGAACAGCGTGAGCTTGAGATTCTCACCCAGAGGCTGGACATATTTCGCGTTCGCCTGATCCTGACGCTGGACACCGTCTCCTTTCCACTTGTTGGCGTCCTGATGGTTGTACGAGACGTAGAACTTGCCTCCTCCCCTGAGACGACCGCTATTGACCCGGGCGAAGCTGCGCCAGGTCGAGGCCGAGCCGATCGTTCCTGCGACATCCGCGCCGAATTTGTCCGTCGGATCGATGGAGGTGAACTGGAGCGCTCCGCCCAGATCGTTCGAGGCGGCGACGCCGAGCGCTCCCGCCCCCTGGGTCAGGGTGGAGGGGCCGTTATTTTCGGTCTGGAGTGCCCGCCCGATGGAGAGGCCGTTATTGTTGCCATAGGCGAGATTGCCGAGCGGAACGCCATCCATGGTAAAGCCCAGCCGGTTCTGCCCGAAACCGCGGATGATGATCTGTTGCGACCATTCATACGAGCCGAGCGGATCGGAGGAGGTGAACATCACGCCCGGCAATTTCGAGAGCGCCTTGAACGGGCTCGTTCCGGGTGTGTATTCCTCGATGGTGCGGCGGGAGATCGTCTGGGTTTCGCGCGCCTGCCCGGCGCCGAGAACGATGATCGACTCGGTGCGCGGCGTCGCGTTTTCCTTCTTTCCGGCGGGAGTTACGCCGTGAGCGGGTGCTTTCCCGTCAGCGCGTGCAGGAAAAGCGACGAGCATCAGGGAAAGGCTCGTGGATAAAGCGAGGCCGCAGGCGGGTTTCATCATCATCTACCGGATTTGTGACGTTTTCGGAACGCTTACGGTAGATAGAGATTCCGGAAGGTTTTCGTGTGATGATTTCGTGAAATGCTTTCTGAAACAATATTGAAATACGATTTGCATATATCCTTAATAGTCACGTCCCCATAGATATCTTCTTCCCGGTTTCTTTTTCTTCCTGCACTCTTCCGCCTCGCGATCGGGCGAGAGCCGAAAGGGATTGCAGGAAAATGACTCCGCCCGTGGCGCAGGAGAACCGGGGCGGCCGCAGAAATCCGGCGCGCGCATCCCCGGATATGCCCCGCCAGGGGCAGCGTACCCGTGTTTCATGGCGCGATGCGTCTGGCGGAAGAGGGAAGTCACTGGAAAAGGAAAGTCATCGGGAGAGAGCGAAGGTAAGACCGCCCATGACGGTGAGGCCCTGATTGGGAATTGAGGAGATCTGGCTTACGAAATAGCGTCGATCGGTGATGTTGTCTGCATTGACGAAAAGCCTGAGCTGTCGGCTCAGCTGATAGGCACCGAACATGTCGAACACGACATAGCCGCTCTGCCGGGGATAGGCGCCGCCCAGACGGGACGGTTGACCCAGCGTCCGGGTTGCGGCGCGAACCCGTGCGCCGAGTGTCAGCCTGTTCTCCAGAAGATGGATGCCGAGTGTCGAAGCGAGCACGGATCGCGGCGGGGTGGTCAGAAAGGCGCCGTATCCGCGGTAATCCGGAGCGCCGAGCTCCGTGGTGGTATTCGTATAGGAGAGGCTTCCGAAAACGAGGGATGACTCGTAACCGAGCTTCCCCTCGAAACCGTGGGTGAAGCTGTTGCCCGACGTGTTCTGGTAGAAATACCCGATATTCGGAATGAACGATCCGGGTGAGGGGCGACCGACAACCATGGTCTGTGCGATATAGTCCTTTATCCTCGTATCGAAATAATCGCCGTCGAAAGTGATCCTGTCGTTATCTCGCAACACGTCACGATAGCGCAGTCTTGCGCCGGCCTCCCATCCGAATGTGCGTTCAGGAGCCAGAGCCGGGTTCGGGATGAATTTCAGGAAACCGAGCCCGGGATGAGACCCGGCCATGAGCGTCTCCGTCGTGGATGGCGGACGGAACCCGAGTCCGTAGCTTCCGTATAGCTGGAGGCCGCGAACGGGGCTGACGGCCAGCGTGACTTTCGGATTGACGGCATCGGCACTGTTACGCGTCGCGAATGCGCCAGCCCCGGCGGAAGTGAACCCACCCGCCTCGTTCACCCCGCTGCCGGTGAGGCGATACGTGTCGTAGCGCAAGGCGCCAGTGAGCTGCACGATGCGCCAGTTCAGCGCAAGTTGTGAAAAGGCGCTTCCGATGGCGCGCGTGCCAGAGGGCGTGGCCCCGTCATAACCGGTCTGGTCGCGCGTCGCGACCGCATCGTGATAATATTCCCCGCCATAATCCAGACGGGCGCGAACCGGCCCCAGGGAAAACCGGGAAGCGTTATCGGCCTCGAAGCCGAGTGTCGTGAGGCCGTAATGCGTCAGATTGGCGGCAGCGACCGTCTGGGCGCGGAACGACGGCGTGAAGTTGCTCATCCCTTCGGAGACAACATACCCTTTGACATGGAGGGAGAGCAGCGCGCTGCCGCGTGGCGTGTAACGGTATTCGACACTGCCCTGATTGTTGCCGATCGTGTTGGATGTCGGAACGTTCGCGGTCCCCTGACCGAAAGCATTGTGATAGATGACCGTACCGAGGGTGAGCGACTGGTCTGCCCCGGGAACGATTCCGATCTTGAAAAGACCCGATTGCAACCGCTGATAGGTATTGGGTATGCGATTGCTCTCCCCATCGGCATAATCGCCCGAGCTGCGCATACTGAACGCGGCAGCGACGCTCAGCCAGCGACGGAGATGCGCGCCTGCGCCGATCATGCCCGATCCGTCATAATTGTTCGAGCCGCCAAGGGCGCGTGCGGTCACACCATAGCGCTTTCCCTGTTCGACCATGTCGTCGACCCCGAGGGTGTGAAGATTGACCACACCGGCGATCGCCCCCGCGCCGTCACCGGTGGCGACCGTGCCGCGCTCTACCTCAAGTCCGGACAGAAGCGCCGGATCGACGAAGACGCTCCCATTGGCTCCATGGCCGCTCGTCTGGAAATTCTGCCGGGCCCCGTCGATCATGACGTTGACCCGGCCGAAATCCTGCATGCCTCGTATGGAAATCGCGAGGGACGGCGAACCGTCATTCTGGAAATACACCCCCGGCAGCCCGGTCAGGATCATATAGGGCTCGGTCGGCGAGACACGAAGGATGTCCTTCCTGCTCAGAACGGAACCGGCCTGCGGGACCGCCGGAAGCGCGTCGCCCCTGATCCTCATGCGGGGCAGGGCGATCGCGCGGGCAGAGTCCGACCCATCCCGCCTCGTCTCGGCTTTGCCGGCTGCGTTTGCGGGGGCGTCTCCGGCTGCGTCTCCGGGCCTGGCCGGACTGGCGGGCGGCGTGTCCGGATCCGGCCCGGAGATGGTGGCGGCCCCGGCATATGCCGTGAGCGGGAAAAGCCCGGAAAGCACGATGCCCGCAAGGGCGAGCGAGGGTGAGAGAGCGCGTTGGCGGCCTTGGATGCCCATGATCGGAGGTCCCGGAGTCGTTAACAGAACGAATGGATCGATATTGCGAACGCTTCTCACTTGCAAGTCACGAAACTTCGTTCTATTCCCTTCGCGACGATGGCGGGTGAGGGGCAGGGGCCCGTTCCGGCCCGGTCGGAAATCCTCGGGGGTGTCATGAACGTCAGATTGTGCAGTCGTCGTCAGTTCGGTCTATCCGCCCTGATGACGGGTTTTTCCGGTGCCTCGATTCGTGCGCCGAGAGCCGATGGCGCGCGCCGGTTCGTCATGCAGGACTGCCGGGGCAGGCGCGTTGCGATCGGTTCGATGGACCGCATCGTATCGATCGGCGGAACAGTGACCGAAACGCTTTACGCGCTGGGGATGGCGCACCGGATCGTTGCGGTCGATATCACCTCGACCTATCCGCCCTCGGCGCTGCGTGAGAAACAGTCGATCGGCTATATGAGAACGCTTTCCGCCGAGGGGATTCTCGCGCTCCGGCCCGACCTGATCATCGCGATGAACGATGCGGGGCCCGCAGCTGCCATAGACCAGCTCATTGCTTCGGGTGTGCCGATCGTGATGATCGATGCGACAAGGAGCCTCGACGCCGTCGGTAAACGTATTCTCACCCTTTCGAAGATCATGGGCGCCGAACAGGCCGGAACCGCGATGGTCGTCCGTATCGACAATCAGAAACGGACGCTCAGCGCATGGAAATCCCTGCATCGCGAGCGGGCGCGTGTTCTCTTCGTCATGCGCATTGCCAACGGGCGGCCGATGGCGGCCGGGGCGGATACGGCCGCCGATGCCATCATCGGCCTTGCGGGGGGCGTCAATGCCGGGGCAGGGATGAGCGGTTACAAACCGCTCGAACGGGAGGCGCTTGTGGAACTCAGACCGGACGTCATTCTGATGATGAGCCAGGGAGGTCAGGCGATGCGCGAGGCGCTTCTCGGAGACGAGGCGATCAGGATGACCCCCGCCGGTGAGCGACACGCCATCATCGATATGGAGGGCGAGAAACTTCTCGGCTTCGGCCCGCGTACGGTCGAGGCAGCATTCGAACTGGCCCGGCAGATCGATCGTGTGACCCGTCCGTCATGAGCATCCGGAGTCGGAAGCCCGGGGTGACGCTGCTCCTCCTTGTGCTGCTCCTCTCGAGTGTGTTCGTGCTCGCGCTTGCGACCGGGCCGAGCGGGATCGGTCTGCGGTCCCTTTTCGTATCGCCCGGCCCGGAAACGACCCGTTCTGCCACCGGTCCCGACATGGCGCAGCTGATCGTTCTGTATATCAGGCTGCCGCGGGTGGTGCTTGCGACCCTTGTCGGTGCGGCGCTCGGCGCGGCGGGCGGCGTCATGCAGGGCGTGTTCCGCAATCCGCTCGCCGACCCAGGACTGATCGGCGTTTCTCCCGGGGCCGCGCTCGGCGCAGCTTTCGTCATCGTCGAGGGCGCGCGCTGGCCGGGCGCCGGGGGTATCATGCAGCTGGGCGTTCCGGTCGGCGGTATGGCGGGGGCTTTCATCATGACGGCCATTCTGAATCTTCTCGCCTTGCGCGGGGGCGGGTTTTCCACGAGCCGTCTCATTCTTGCAGGGGTCGCGCTGGGCGCGTTTGCCGCCTCGCTGACCGGAATACTGACGTATCGCGCAAACGATTCCGCTTTGCGTGACCTGGCGTTCTGGAGCATGGGCAGTCTGGCCGGAGCGTATTGGCAGGTTGTCGTCATCCTCCTCCCCCTCGTGCTGGTTTCCCTCATCCTGCTCATCGGTCTCTCCCGCCCGCTCAATCTCCTCCTCTGCGGCGAGGAGAACGCGGCCCTGATGGGCTGCCATGTGAGGCGGACGAAATGGCTGTCGATGCTCGCGGTGACGCTCGCCGTAGGGCCTTGCGTCGCCTTTTCAGGCGTGATCGGGTTTGTCGGGGTCGTCGTGCCGCATATCGTGCGGTTGTTCGCCGGGCCCGATCATCGTTTTCTCGTCCCCGCCTGTGCCCTGCTGGGCGCAGCGCTCCTCATCTGCGCGGATATGATCGCACGCATCATCGCCGCGCCGTCGGACGTTCCGGTCGGGATCGTGACGGCTGCGCTCGGTGCACCGGCATTCCTGTGGTTTCTCCTTCGCACCCGTGACGGCGATCTGCCGTCATGATGCTGCGTCTGGAAAACGTCACGGTCAGACGTCAGGATCGTCTTCTTCTCGATGGCATTTCCCTGTCCCTGCCAGCGGGCGCCTTCACGGTGATCGTCGGGCCGAACGGCGCGGGAAAATCGACTCTTCTCCGTGTGGCAGCGGGGTTGATACGGCCGGAGCGCGGGACGGTCCGGATCGACGGTCAGTCTCCCGATACGATGCCATCGATGCGCCTCGCGCGATCGCGCGCCATGCTCACCCAGGACCATGCCATCGAGGCGCGCTTCACCGTGCAGGATGTCGCAGCAATGGGAGTCGTTGCGCCCTCTTCCGGACGGGCGCGCCTGCGCCGCATGGTAGAAGTGTGTCTCACCGAGACCGGTCTGCGCGGCTATGAGGGGCGCGATGTGACGACGCTTTCGGGGGGAGAGCGCCAGCGTGCCCATCTGGCGCGCGTGCTGGTCCAGCTGCGCTGGCAGGGGCCGCGTACGCTGCTTCTGCTCGATGAGCCGGTCTCCGCACAGGATATCGCGCATCAGATGCGCGTTCTCTCCCTCGCGAAGGCCCATGCTGCCAGAGGCGGCGCCTGTCTCGCCGTCCTGCACGACCTCAATCTCGCGGCGGCCTGTGCGGACCGTATCGTTGTCCTCGATCGCGGACGGCTCCACATTGAAGGAACGCCAGCGCAGATCCTGACGCAAGACATGCTCTCGGACGTGTTCTCTCTCGAATTCTCACGTCCGGGCATTCATCGCGAGACGATGCGGCCCTATATCCTGCCGCACGACCTCGTTTCGTCCCCTATCGTTCAGGCACCGAAAGGCACGCTTCCATGTATATCGCAATGAACAGGTTTCAGGTCCTCCCCGAAAGCGAAGAGGCTTTCCGGCAGCGCTGGCTGGACCGGGAGGTCCTTCTGACCACGGTACCGGGCTTCCGGTCCTTCGCACTTCTTCGCGGGCCCGAACGGGACGACCATATTCTCTGGGCTTCCCATACGGTCTGGGACTCCCATGAAGCCTTCATCGCCTGGACGAAATCGGAGCAATTCCGCAAGGCGCATGCCGGGGCAGGCGGGAACAAGCCTCTCACGCTCGGCCCGCCGGTCTTCGAAGGTTTCGAAGTGGTCCAGCAGATCGGCAGCTGACGACAGGGCAGAAGCTCACGACAGGACGGGGGAGGCTTCCTCCCTCGTTCGATCGGGCTCTCGTTCGATCGGGCCTCTCCTCCGATCGGGCCGGTCGCTCGTCCCGCCTTCGAGGGGGCGGGTCAGGGAGATGCGGTTTGCGGTGGATCCAGCAACAGATCGAAGACACGATCGCAGCTCGCCTTGCGTATGGCGGCGCGATCGCCCTCGAATCTGTTGATCTCGTGATAGGGCGTATGGGTGCCGCGAACCAGGCCGATGCAGACGGTGCCGACCGGTTTGTCCGGTGTGCCGCCTTCCGGTCCGGCGATTCCGGTCACGGAAACCGCGATCGTCGCATCGGCGGTGGCCTGCAAGGCCCCGAACGCCATCTCGACCGCAACGACCTCGCTTATGGCGCCATTGGTCTCGAGACTGAGATGGGAGACCGCGAGGGCCGTATTCTTGAGCGCGTTCGAATAGGTGACGAAACCGCCCTCGATGCAATCGGAGGACCCCGCAATATCCGTCAGGGTCGCCGCAATCAGACCGCCCGTGCAGCTCTCGGCGGTGACGAGCCGATCCCCGGACGCGCGGAGTCGGTCGAGAACGCGGCGCGCCTTGTCGGAAGTGGGCAGATCAGCCATGAGCGCCGTTCTCCAGAACACGATAAAGAGCCATGTTTTCCTCCACGCGCTGGATATAGGAGCGCGTCTCCTCATAGGGCAGACTCTCGATCCAGTCGACAAGTCCGTCCTCGCTCATGGGGGCTGGCAAGGGGAGCGTCTCGAGCCACTGATCGGTCCGGTACGGTCCGGCATTATAGGCGGAGAGCACCGCAGGGACGACATTTCCGAAGCGGGCGAGAAGCTGGGCCAGATAGTGCCGACCCAGAATGAGATTGGTCGCAGGATCCTTCAGCCCGCGCGCGCTCGTATCCATCCCGGTCAGACCTGCACGGCGCGCGACATCATGCGCCGCACCCGTCTGGAGCTGAAGCAGCCCGATCGCGTGTGCGCCACTGACCGCATCGGGATTGAAGCTGCTTTCCTGTCGCGCGACAGCCAGGGCGAGGCCGTGCGGCAGGCCGTCTCCCTCTGCTTCCGCTCCGTCGAGCACCGGCCATCCTTCCGGATAAAGCGCCTGCCCCAGTCTTCCGGTGCGACGCGATGCGAAAACCGCGGGTTCGAGACAGCCGATACGCAAGGCGAGGCGTGCGATGGCTGCCTGTCCCGGGATATCCTGCGTCCGGGCATAGGCCATCATCAGGAAGAGACGCGCATGCCCATCGTCGTTGCGGGCATGTAGCTGGCTGGCGGCCTCGATCAGATCGTCGCGTGCGACCTTGCCGCTTGCGGGGGCAGGAAGACGATCGAGGGCGGCGACCAGACCCGGGATCGTGCCGTCGGCTGAGATCAGGCTGTCCTTGCGTCCGGCCAGAATCGCAAGGGCGCGTTGACCGTAGAAGGTCGTTGGCATGGTCGCGGCCTCGCGCCATGCGTCTTCTGCCCTGGCCTTTTCTCCGGCTGCGGCATAGCTGCGTCCGAGCCAGTAGAAACCGCGGCTCTTCGTGAGCAGGCTCGTCTGCCGGGCGAGCGGCAGAAAGGCCTCCCGCGCGAGATCCGGACGTTTCGAAAAGCGCAGTGCGATCCAGCCGGAGAGGAAATGCGCCTCCGCGGCGGCCGCTTCGCCATTGGGGAGCGTGGTGTCGCCCGCGAGATCCTGCGCAGGGCCGACAGCGCCTTGCATGAGAAGTGTCCGCGCCAGACGCAGGCGCTCGCCGGTCCAGTTTTTCGAGGGGTGACGCGCCTGTATCGCAAAGCCCCGGTTCTTCCAGAGCGTGACGGCTTCATCGAGCCGCTCGGCGCGACGCAGCTGGACCAGTCGCGCGAGAAGGATGTCCGGATCCTCCTGCAATGACGGCGGGAGTGCCTCGAATTTATCGTCCGCATCCGGCGTCCTTGCGCTCAGGGCGAGGCGGGCTGCGGCGCGCTGGCGCTGATCCGGAGCAAGGAGCGCGATCTGCCGCGAGGCGGCCGTGAACTGGCGCGTGCGAATCTCCCGGTCGAAACGGGCGAGATGATCGGCAGGTGTCAGCGCGGTCGCATAAGTGGAGAGGATCTGGCTCGCATCGCTTTCCCTGTCGGCTCCGTCCCGCCAGATCCGCCGCGCCTGCGCCGTCGCATTCCGGAGATACGGTGCGCAACGCATGAAGGCCTGGACGACGGTAAGCGTTTCTCTGGGACAAAGCGCCTGAAGCGCGCTCTCCGGGGTGCGCGATGCAAGAGCCTGCTGATAGCGGAGTTTCATGAGCCCGTATTGAGGCCAGACCGGTCGCAATGCGAGGAAATCGGCATAATCGCTGGCGGTGACGGTCCGATCCGGCTGGATGAGTGCAAGCCAGCGATCGAGACGCTCCGAGACGGCGCCAGAAGTCATGCCGGTGACGACAACCGGGCCTGATCCTGAACCCGGGCCTGATCCAGCCGATGCCGATGCCGATGCCGGTGTCGCGTGCAACGGGGCGGGTGCCGCCGTCGCTCTCGCAATGGGAGCGGGCACGGCGCTGCCGGTGGGGGCGATCCGTGCCTCGCCCGCGCAGCCGGACATGACGAGGACGGTCCCGGCCAGAAAGGCCGCCCGGACGGGATAACGGCGTTCGTGACGACGATATTCGTGACGACGGTGTTCGCAAGGGCGGCTTTCAGGCCAGAACATGATGGATCACCTCGGCGCTGCCTTTCCAGATGAGTTCGATGGCGACGAAAGCCACGATCGCAAGGCCGAGCCAGGCAATCCATCGGTAGCGTTCGAGCAGACGGGCCACGAGAGAGGCTGCCACGCCCATGAGCAGGACCGACAGGGCAAGACCGGTCACAAGTATGTAAGGATGCCCGATCGCCGCACCGGCCACGGCGAGCACGTTGTCGAGGCTCATGGAGAGATCGGCGAGCACGATCCGGAAGATGGCCTGCCCGAGCGATCCCGGGCGTTCGGCCTCCTCATGCGTGTCCGGGGAGACGAGTTCCTGGTACATCTTCCAGCAGACCCAGAGCAGCAGGATGCCGCCTGCGAGGGTAAGGCCGATGACGGCAAGGAGCCGCGATGCGACGAGGGCCAGAAGGATACGCATCACCGCCGCGGCCAGCACACCGACCGCGATGGCGATGCGTCTCTGCCGGGCCGGAAGACCGCGTACGACCATGCCGATCACGACAGCGTTGTCGCCAGCGAGCGTGATGTCGATCATGACGACCTGGGCGAGCGCGATCAGGGCGTGCCAGGTAAGATCAGGCGCCACGTTTCTCTCCTCACAATACGCATGACGCGTAACCGCGCGCCATGTTTTCGCAACTTGTCTGCAACGGGCGGATCGTACTGAAAGGCGCGGGCGCGCGCAATTCGGCCCGACCGCACGACATGGCGAAGACCTGCGATGGGCGGTGTTAAGCGGCGTCGAGTTCGGGTATGAGAGCGCGATCGAAGGTGCTTATCCCAGGAAGGAGCTCGCCAGACCATGGTGCCACGCTACAGCCGCCCCGTCATGACCGCCATCTGGTCGCCCGCCAATCGCTACCGGATCTGGTTCGAGATCGAGGCGCTTGCCTGCGAGGCGATGGCGGAGCTCGGCGATATCCCCAGGGAGGCAGCCCGTATCATCCGCGAGCGTGGCGATGCCGCCATGGCTGCGTTCTCCGACGAGGATCTGGCACGGATCGACGAGATCGAAGCCGTCACCCGTCATGATGTGATTGCCTTCCTGACATGGCTCGCGGAAAAGATCGGCCCCGAGAGCCGGTTCGTCCATCTCGGCATGACCTCCTCGGACGTGCTCGATACCTGCTTTTCAGTCCAGCTCGTCCAGGCGACCGATCTCCTGCTCGAGGATCTCGATGCGGTGCTCGCTGCGCTGCGCAAGCAGGCTTACGCGCACAAGGACACGGTCACGATCGGCCGCAGTCACGCCATTCATGCCGAGCCCACGAGTTTCGGCCTCAAGATCGCAGGCCATTATGCCGAGTTCGCCCGCAATCGCACGCGCTTGCTTGCGGCGCGCAGCGAGATCGCGGTCTGTGCGATCTCGGGTGCGGTCGGTACCTACGCCCATATCGACCCGCGCGTGGAGGAATTCGTGGCCGAGCGCCTCGGTCTCGCAGCCGAGGACGTATCGACCCAGGTGATTCCCCGCGACCGGCATGCCGCGTTTTTCTGTGCGCTCGGCGTCATCGCGAGCGGGATCGAGCGACTGGCGGTGGAGGTCCGGCACCTGCAGCGCTCGGAAGTGCGCGAGGCGGAGGAATTCTTCCATCCCGGCCAGAAGGGCAGCTCTGCGATGCCCCACAAGCGCAACCCGGTCCTTTCCGAAAATCTGACGGGTCTGGCGCGTCTCATCCGCTCTCATGTCGTGCCCGCACTCGAGAACGTCGCCCTGTGGCACGAGCGCGATATCAGCCACTCTTCGGTCGAACGCAATATCGGCCCCGATGCCACGATCGGCCTCGACTTCGCCCTGACCCGACTGGCGGGGATGATGGACAAGCTGGTCGTCTATCCCGAGCAGATGATGGCCAATCTGGAATCGCTCGGCGGGGTCGTCCATTCAGGCGAAGTGCTTCTCGCTCTGGCGCGTTCGGGTATCTCGCGCGAAGATGCCTACAGGATCGTGCAACGCAATGCGATGGAGACATGGACGAAGCTCGGCCAGCCGGAAGGGCGCAGCTTCCGCGAGAATCTGGACAACGATCCCGAAGTGGCCGGGCGGGTCGACGCCCGGGTGCTCGACGAGGCGATGGACAGCAAGCGGCACCTCGTTGCCGTGGACCGCATCTTCAACAAGATTTTTTGTTAACCTAACATAAAACCTGTTGACCTTGTCCCGTTCGCGTGTGGAAGTAACCAAGTTGTAATCTCGGGCGTGGCCTGACGATATCGAGGACTTGGGCTTTTCAATGGCTTCCACATCAAACGCGCGCGGGCGCTCCCTGACCAACTTCATCGCGCTGATCGCCGCGACGGGCGGTCTGCTTTTCGGTTACGATACGGGGATCATCTCCGCCGCGCTCCTCCAGCTCACGCCGCAATTCCGGCTGACGACGGAAAGCGCGGAAATCGTGACGTCCGCGGTCATTCTCGGGGCGCTGATCGGCTGTATCTCGGCCGCACCGCTTTCGGACAAGCTGGGCCGCCGCCGGACGATCATCGCCGCAGCGACCCTGTTCCTCATCGGTACGGTCATCGTGACCTATGCCGATTCCGTCATCGTGCTTACCCTGGCGCGTCTCATTCTCGGTCTGGCCATCGGCGCATCGTCCCAGATCGTCCCGATCTACATCGCCGAGATCGCCCCGCCGGAGCGGCGCGGCTCGCTCGTGGTGGCCTTCCAGTTCGCCATCGCCTTCGGTCAGCTCGTTTCCTTCGTTACGGGCTACCTCCTGCAGGATTATTCATGGCGGCTGATGTTCGGCCTCGGCGTCATTCCGGCGGTCATCCTGTTCATCGGTATGCTTTTCCTGCCGAACAGCCCGCGCTGGCTTGCCATGCAGGGCGAGTTCGAGCAGGCGCGCGACGTTCTCCGTCGTGTCCGCCACTCCGATGAGGCTGCCGATCGCGAGCTGAAGGAAATCACCGACCAGCATGACGAGAAGGCGCCCCTGTCCGAGGTCTTCAAGCCCTGGGTGCGGCCTGCGACGATCGCCTCCGTGGGGATCGCGCTCCTGTGTCAGCTCACGGGCGTGAATGCGGTGATGTATTACGCTCCGACGATTTTCGCCGATGCCGGGTTCGGTCAGTCTTCCGCCCTCCTGACATCGGTTGCCATCGGCGTCGCCATGGTCGGTACGGTGACCTTCGGGGGCTGGGCGGTCGATGCCTGGGGGCGGCGTACGCTCATGCTTCGCTTCATCCCCGGCGCCGTGATCTCTCTCGTGATCCTCGGTTTCATGTTCTTTGCCGGGGCGACGCATGGCACGGGGGCCTTCATCACCGCCGCTGCGATCGTCGGGTACACCATCTTCAATGTCGGGAGCCTTTCGGTTGCGATCTGGCTCGTCGGTGCCGAGGTCTATCCGCTTTCCTGCCGCGGCACGGGCATGAGCCTCGTTGCCGCGAGCCATTGGGGTGCGGATCTGATCATCTCCCTGACCACGCTCAGCATGGTGAGGGCTCTCGGTGCGGGCGGGACGTTCTGGCTCTTCGCCGCCGTCAATGCCTTGTCGTTCTTCTTCGTTCTCCGCTACGTGCCCGAGACGAAAGGGCGGTCGCTCGAGCAGCTCGAGGCCTCGCTGCGGAACGGCACCTTCGCCCCCGTGGACCGCAAGAACGCGGCTGCGACGGCAGAGTAAGCCGCGCTGCGATCAAGGGTATGAAGGGCGTTGCCGCACTGCTATATGCGTGGCAACGCCCTTCACCCATTTTGAAAGATCGTCATGGCACGCCGTCGTCAGCTCTATGAAGGAAAAGCCAAGATATTGTTCGAGGGGCCCGAGCCGGGCACGCTCGTGCAGTATTTCAAGGATGACGCATCGGCCGGAAACGGCGTCAAGAAAGGGATCATCACAGGCAAAGGGGTGCTGAACAACAGGATCAGCGAACACCTCATGCTGCGTCTTCACGAGATCGGCATTCCGACGCATTTTGTCCGTCGCCTCAATATGCGCGAACAGCTGATCCGCGAAGTCGAGATCATCCCGCTCGAGGTCGTCGTGCGCAATGTGGCTGCCGGATCGATCGCAAAGCGTCTCGGCCTTGCCGAGGGCACGCGTCTCCCCCGCTCCATTCTCGAATATTACTACAAGAATGACGCGCTCAACGATCCGATGGTCTCCGAGGAGCATGTGACGGCATTCGGCTGGGCCAATGCGCAGGATCTCGACGAGATGAATGCCTATGCGCTGCGCACCAACGATTTCCTGTCCGGAATCTTCCAGGGGATCGGAATCCAGCTCGTCGATTTCAAGCTCGAATTCGGTCGGCTCTGGGAGAACGACGAGATGCGTATCGTGCTCGCAGACGAGATCTCGCCCGATAATTGCCGCTTGTGGGATACCAAGACGAGCGAGAAGCTCGACAAGGATCGTTTCCGTCGCGATATGGGACGGGTCGAGGAAGCGTATCAGGAGGTCGCCCGACGTCTCGGAATTCTGCCCGAGGCCGGAAATGGCGATCTCAAAGGACCGGAGGTCATGCAATGAAAATTCGCGTCAACGTCATGCTGAAGGAAGGCGTGCTCGACCCCCAGGGCAAGGCCATCGGTCATGCGTTCGAGGTTCTGGGCTTCTCCAATGTGGGTGAAGTACGCGTGGGCAAGACCATCGAGCTCGAGGTCGACACCGCCGATCGCGAGGCGGCAGCTGCGCAGGGCGAGGCCATGGCGCGCGAACTCCTGGCGAATCTCGTGATCGAGGATTTCGCAGTCGAGGTCGCCGAATGATCCGCAAGCTGGCTCTTCTCACGGTCGTCGCTCTCGCTCTGCCGGGAGCGGCGCTGGCGGACGTACACCGTCTCTCCTCCATGCAGGCCGGTCGGTTCGGGCAGATCTGCTCCAAGCCGCAGGGACGAGGCGTATGCGACGCCTATATTGCGGGCATGGCCGATGCCGGTGCGCTTGCGGCCCTGAACGCAAAGGCGCATGGCGACATGCAGGCTTCGGGCGGCTTCTGCGTTCCTGATGCCGAGACCACAGAGGCCATGCGCGGCAAGGTCCTCTCATGGCTCAAGGCCCATCGTGACGTGCTGGGTGCGCCGGTCGGAAAGTCGGTCTTTGCGGCGCTTCATGCTGCCTATCCGTGTTCACCGATGAAGGGGAACAGTCTATGAAGGCGGGTATCGTTCTCTTTCCGGGCACGAACCGCGAGCGGGATATGGCGCAGGCGCTGCGTCTCGTCTCGGGTCGCGATCCGGTCATGCTGTGGCATCGCGACACGAGTTTGCCGCAGCTCGATCTGGTCGTGCTGCCCGGCGGGTTCAGCTTCGGCGATTATCTGCGATCGGGCGCCATGGGCGCACATTCGCCGCTCATGCGCGAGATCCGGAGTTTCGCCGAGCGCGGCGGTCATGTTCTTGGCGTCTGCAACGGCTTCCAGATCCTGACAGAGGCGCAGCTGCTTCCCGGGGCCCTGCTGCGCAATGCCGGTATGCGCTTTCTCGCCCAGGAGCATTTCCTGCGCGTGGAAACGGCTGACTCCCCCTTCACGCGGGACTGGTCCAAAGGCGATGTCTTCCGCGCGCCGCTTGCACATGGCGATGGCAATTACACGGCAGCCCCCGATGTTCTCGATCGCCTCGAGGCAGAGGATCGCGTCGCATTCCGTTATGTCAGCGCACAGGGGCAGGATGACGCCGCCGATCGTCGCTGCAACCCGAACGGGAGCCAGCGTTCCATTGCCGGGGTTCTGAGCGAGAACCGACGGGTCTGCGGTCTGATGCCTCACCCCGAAAATCTGGTCGATCCCGATCTCGGCGCGACCGATGGCGTTCCCCTGTTTTCCAGCCTGGTGAAGAGTCTCGTGGCATGAGCATGACCGTCAACGCCGAACTCGCCGCCCGTTTCGGTCTTTCCGCCGAGGAATACCAGAAGGTTCTCGACATCATGGGCCGCGTGCCCAGTCTGACCGAGCTGGGTATCTTCTCCGTCATGTGGTCGGAGCATTGCTCCTACAAATCCTCCCGGGTTCATCTCAAGACCCTCCCGACGAAAGCCCCCTGGGTCATTCACGGCCCGGGGGAAAATGCGGGTGTCGTCGATATCGGCGAGGGACTGGCAGCCGTCTTCAAGATGGAAAGCCATAACCACCCGTCTTTCATAGAGCCGTATCAGGGCGCCGCGACGGGCGTAGGCGGCATCCTGCGCGACGTGTTCACGATGGGCGCACGTCCTGTCGCCAATCTGAATGCGCTGCGTTTCGGCGATCCGTCTCTTCCGGTCACGCGTCGGGTGATCGATGGCGTGGTGCGGGGCATCGGCGGTTACGGCAATTGCGTTGGCGTACCGACCGTTGGCGGAGAGATCAATTTCCATCCGGCCTATAACGGCAACCCCCTCGTGAACGCGATGACGGTGGGGATCGCCCGGACGGACAAGATCTTCCTGTCTGCCGCCGCCGGTATCGGCAATCCGGTGGTCTATGTCGGCTCCAAGACCGGGCGTGACGGCATTCACGGCGCGACCATGTCTTCGGCGGAATTCGACGAACATGCGGCGTCGAAGCGCCCGACCGTGCAGGTCGGCGATCCCTTCACGGAAAAGCTGCTGATCGAGGCCTGTCTGGAACTGATGGCTACCGATGCCATCGTGGCGATTCAGGATATGGGGGCGGCCGGGCTCACCTCCTCCGCGGTCGAGATGGCCGGCAAGGGCGGGGTCGGGATCGAGCTCGATCTCGACAAGGTGCCCCAGCGCGAAACGGGCATGACGGCCTATGAGATGATGCTCTCGGAGAGCCAGGAGCGTATGCTCATGGTTCTCAAGCCCGAGCGAACCGAGACGGCGCGTACCATTTTCGAGAAATGGGATCTGGACTTCGCAGTCGTTGGCGTTCTGACCGATACGGCGCGCATCACCGTCAGGCATAACGGCCGGACGGAAGCCGATATCCCGCTTGCGCCGCTCGCCGATGAAGCGCCGCTCTATCATCGTCCGCTGGTGCATACGCCGCCGCCGGGAAGGATTGGCATCGTGGCCGATCCGGTGGGGATCGAGCACGCCCTTCTGACCCTGCTGGCCTGTCCGGACCTGGCCTCGCGGGCCTGGGTCTGGAACCAGTACGACAGCGGCGTGGGCGGACAGACCTCCCGGCGCCCCGGTGCGGCCGATGCCGCCATCGTGCGCGTGGAAGGGACACGTCGCGGCCTTGCGATGACGACGGATTGCACACCGCGCTACTGTCAGGCCGACGCCCATGCAGGCGGAGCCCAGGCTGTCGCGGAGGCGTGGCGCAACATCACGGCCACGGGCGCCCTTCCTCTGGCCGTGACCGACAACCTCAATTTCGGGAACCCCGAAAAACCCGAGATCATGGGGCAGTTTGCCGATGCCGTGCGCGGCATGGGCGAAGCCTGCCGGGCGCTCGATTTCCCGGTCGTGAGCGGGAATGTCTCGCTCTACAACCAGACGAGCCACCCGAACGGGATCAGCACCCCGATCCTGCCGACACCGGCAATCGGTGCCATCGGCGTGATCGAGGATGTCACCAAGGCCGTGGGGCTGGCTATGCCGGAAGGCTGCGAGCTCGTGCTGATCGGCGAGATCCGGGGCGAGCTCGGGCAGTCGCTCTGGCTGCGGGAGATCTGCCACCGCGAAGAGGGCGCTCCGCCGGTCATCGATCTCACTGCCGAGAGACGCAACGGCGATTTCGTGCGTCGCATGATTGCTGAAGGCCGGGTCGAAGCCTGTCATGATATCGCCGATGGCGGTCTGCTCGTCACCATTGCCGAGATGGTCATGGCGAGCGGAACCGGATGCTATCTGGAGCGGCCGCATTTCGGGACGAGCCTCCACGCCTGGTATTTCGGTGAGGATCAGGCCTGCTATGTCATCGCGACCAAACAGGCCCGGGAGCTGATCGATGCCGCAGAAAGCAGCCACGTTCCGGTGCGTCATCTGGGGCGCAGCGGGGGCGATGCGCTCGTCCTCAACGAAGGCATGAAACTGTCCGCAGAGAGGATGCGCGAAGTCAATGGCGCGTTCTTCCCGAAATTGATGGAGCGTTGAACCATGCCCATGAGTGCAGAAGAAATCGAACGGACGATCAGGGCCGCTCTGCCCGACGCCGTGATCACGATCGAGGATCTGGCCGGTGATGGCGATCATTATGCGGCGACTGTCGTAAGCGCAGCCTTTGCCGGTCTGCCACGCGTGCGCCAGCACAAGCTGGTCTATGACGCCTTCGGTGGGCGTATGGGTACCGAGCTTCATGCACTGGCGCTCAGGACACAGGCTCCCTGAACATAAACACCCTGACAATCGAGACTGCGTTGGTCTAGGATGGCGTCATCACAGCCAACGCACTTATCGGGAAGAGGATAGAAAAGATGGCCGAAGCCGTATTCCAGCAGATCCAGCAGCTCATCGATGGCAACCCTGTCATGCTTTTCATGAAGGGAGACAAGCTCTTCCCGCAATGCGGGTTCTCGGCGCGCGTCGTCAAGATTCTCTCGCATATGGGGGTCGAGTTCGAAACGGCGGACGTGCTGGCGAGCGCTGAACTCCGGCAGGGAATCAAGGATTTCTCGCAATGGCCGACAGTGCCTCAGCTCTATGTCAAGGGCGAGTTCCTCGGTGGATGCGACATCGTCACCGATATGTTCCAGAGCGGCGAACTCGAGTCTCTTTTCGACGAGAAGCAGATCGCCAGAAAGGTGGCATGAAGGCGCCTCATTGACGCCATAAATTGAACGATGTGCCATAGTTTGGTCGCAAACTATGGCACGATTGCAACACCCCTCCGGTATCTCGAAAAAACCGTTCATCCGGCTCTTGTTGCCACTCCGACCCGCCGCCTAACCTTGTGGCCATAGAGCAGAGGGAATTGAATATGCGGCGTATTTCGGTAGTCAGGCGTGCCACCCCCTTGATCACGGCGGGTCTTGTGTCAGCAGGCCTTTTCTTCGGTGCGCAGGGTGCGAGCGCGCGAGAGATTACCGATCTCGAGGCATCCAAGCTGACTCTGGATGCGCTTACCGCGACGCCGGTAGCCCATCACGTGACGCATCATTCCCATCATTCCGCGAGCCACCGTCATTCGGCTGCGAGCCATCACCAGGCGACCTCCAGGCACTCGCTGGTTCACACGGTCGTCTATCATGCCAAACCCTCCTCGACCCACGGCAAGAAGCGCCATAGCCGTCATCACGGGTAAGATCGCTCGGGCGCGGTTCGTTCTCGCACCTTCCTGCCGCGGACCTATGCCCGTTCCGGCTCGATGAGGTGAGGCGGCACAGGGAGCGGGATCAGGGCAGGGCGGCTTCGATCCAGCGTATCGTCCCCCTGTTATCGTACAGGACCACATCGAAGCGGGTTTCGTCCCTGCGCCATTCCGGCCTCGTCGCAAAGACGAATTCAGCGGCGCTCATCAGGCGAGAGCTCTGTCTCGCGCCGAGAGAAAACGCGGCCTCGTCGAGGGTCCGGCGGCGCTTGACCTCCAGGAAAACGAGACATCGCGCATTCGCGGCAATAATGTCGATCTCGCCAAGCGGCGTACGCAGACGGCGCGCCAGAATCCGATAACCATCCCGTTCGAGGCGCGCGCAGCTTCGTGTCTCGGCGGCGAGCCCCTCGAGATAGGCGGCAGTGCCACGGTCGCGGCGCAGGCCGACCATCAGGTCTTGCGCAGGAGTCGCGCCGCCTCGACGGCAAAATAGGTGAGAACGCCGTTGCACCCGGCCCGGCGGAAGGCGAGAAGGCTTTCGAGAATGGTCTTGTCGCGATCGAGCCAGCCATTCCCGATCGCGGCCATGATCATCGCATATTCCCCCGAGACCTGATACGCGAAGGTCGGCGCCCGGAACCTGTCCCGTACCTGCCGGATGATGTCGAGATACGGCATTCCGGGCTTGATCATCACCATATCTGCGCCTTCCTCCAGGTCGAGGGCCACTTCGCGCAGCGCCTCGTCGCTATTGGCCGGGTCCATCTGATAGGTGCGCTTGTCTCCCTTGAGCAAACCGCCCGAGCCGAGCGCATCGCGGAAGGGACCGTAGAACGCGCTGGCATATTTGGCCGCATAGGACATGATCCGTACATGCTCGTGCCCCGTCTCGTCGAGTGCCGCACGGATTGCGCCGATACGGCCGTCCATCATGTCGGACGGCGCGATGATGTCGATCCCGGCGCGGGCCTGGTTTACGGCCTGGCGTGCGAGACATGCGACCGAGGCATCGTTGACGACATAATCGTTCTCGATGAGCCCGTCATGTCCGTGATCCGTATAGGGGTCGAGCGCGACATCGCCGATCAGCCCGAGCGCGGGATAGACGGATTTGATCTTCCTCGCGGCGCGACACATCAGATTATCGGGATTCGTTGCCTCGCTCCCGGTTGCGTCTCGTTTCTCCAGAGGCGTGATCGGAAACAGGGCGATGGCGGGTATCCCGAGCGCAACCGCCTCGGCCAGATGTTCGTCGAGAAGATCCACACTGACGCGCTCGATCCCGGGCATGGATTCGACCCGCGAGCGCTGGTTGCTGCCTTCACAGACGAAAATGGGCCAGATCAGATTGTCGACGGTCAGGGTCGTCTCGGCCACCAGCCGACGGGTGAAGGCGTCGAACCTGTTGCGACGACCGCGTGTGGTCGGAAAACTGCCATGGATCATGCGCGGGTCTCCTTGCTGTTCAGGACGCTGTTCCGGCGTCCGTAGACCATATAGATGATTAGTCCGAAGGCGAGCCACAGAAGAAGGCGAAGCCATGTCAGACCGTCGAGAGAGAGCATCACGGCGCCGCAACTCAGAATGCCGCATATGGGCATGAGAAGCCCCCCCGGCGCCCGGAACGCACGGACGCGCTCAGGCTCGCGAAGACGCAGGAGAAGCACTCCGATACAGACTATGACGAAAGCGAGAAGCGTGCCGATGGAGGTCATGTTGCCCAGGGCGGAAATGGGAACGAGACCTGTGAGGAGACAGGTGATGACGAGAAAGACCAGATGGGACGTCGCAGGCGCGCGGGTGCGCGGGCTCAGTCTCCCGAAGATCTGCGGCAGAAGGCCGTCATGCGACATCGCATAGAAGACACGCACCTGACCGATCATCAGCCCCATCAGGACCGAGATATAGCCGAACAGGATACTGAACTTGATCGCGCTTTGCAGCCAGGACATGTGGGTCACATCGACTGCCGTCGCCACGGGGCTGCCGTCATTTTCCATCTGCCGGTAATCGACGACCCCCGTGAGCACCAGGGCAAAGACGATGTAGATCACGGTGCAGATGGCAAGACTGCCGAGAATCCCGATGGGCATGGTGCGCTCGGGGCGGCGCGCTTCCTGCGCCGTGGTCGCGATGATGTCGAAACCGAGATAGGCGAAAAAGATCATGCCCGCGGCGCGCATGATGCCCGATATCCCGAAATGGCCGAACTCGCCCGTATTGGGGGGGAGGAACGGGTGATAGTGCACCGATTTGATGAATGGCGCGCAAAACACCACGAAAGCGAGCACGACGGCGAGCTTGAGCACGACCACGACCGCATTGATCCGTGTCGATTCCGAAATGCCGCGCAGAAGCAGCATGACGATGAAGACGATCGCTCCCATAGCCGGGAGGTTGATCCAGCCATGGGCAGTCGTCCCATCGGCAAGCACGACCTCGGTCAGAGGGGAGGCCATCCAGCGGGGATCGGGATGGATATCCCATTGCGCGAGCATGGAGGCGAGGTAACTCGACCAGCTCGATGCGACGGCTGCGGCGCCGACCGTATATTCCAGCACGAGATCCCAGCCGATGATCCACGCGACCAGTTCACCGAGCGTGGCATAGGCGTAGGAATAGGCGGAGCCAGCCGTGGGGATCATGCTGGCGAGCTCGGCATAGCAGAACCCCGCGAAGCCGCAGGCGATTGCTGCGATGATGAAGGCGATCACCACGGCAGGTCCGGCATTATGGGCGGCCGCAATCCCGGTCAGGCTGAAGAGTCCGGCCCCGACTGTCGTCCCGACGCCCAGTGCGATCAGGGAAAAAGGGCCGATGACCCGTTGCAGCCCGTGGCGCGCGTCGTGCCCGGTGGTGGGTTCGATCGGTTTCCGCCGCCACAGGGCGGCAGTGGGATGGGCCATGCGGCGATCCTTATCAAGTCGTCCGTCGCGCGCGGAACGGGTTGGCGACGAAGGGCAATCTGAGATATTGCCCTTCGGGATACGCGATTTTCGACAACCGCGCGCCCCCTCTGGGAGAGAAAAGAATGACGACCCGCGAGAATATGACCGCCCAGCATGATTTCTTCCATCAAGGCCTGCAGGATGCCGACCCCGAGGTCGCAGCCATTCTGAACGCGGAACTGGTCCGCCAGCAGGACGGGATCGAGCTGATCGCCTCCGAGAACATCACCTCCTTCGCGGTTCTGGAAGCGCAGGGCTCGGTCCTGACGAACAAATATGCCGAAGGCCTGCCCGGCAAGCGGTATTACGGCGGTTGCGTGGACGTGGATCGCGTCGAGACGCTCGCCATCGAGCGCATCAAGGACGTGTTCGGCGCAGCTTATGCCAATGTGCAGCCTCATTCCGGTGCCAATGCCAATCAGGCCGCCTTCATGGCGCTCGGCAAGCCCGGCGATACGGTGCTGGGCATGAGCCTTGCTGCGGGCGGTCATCTCACGCATGGCGCTGCACCCAACTACTCCGGCAAGTGGTTCAACGCGGTCCAGTACGGGGTGCGTGCCGAAGACGGCTTCCTCGACTACGAGGAGATGGAGCAGCTGGCCCGCACGCATAAACCGTCGATCATCGTGGCGGGCGGCTCGGCCTATCCGCGCCATATCGATTTTGCGCGGTTCCGTCGCATCGCCGATGAGGTCGGTGCCTATCTGATGGTGGATATGGCGCATTTCGCGGGTCTGGTTGCTGCGGGTCTCTTCCCGAGCCCGGTACCCCACGCCCATATCGTGACAAGCACGACCCACAAGACCCTTCGCGGCCCGCGTGGCGGAATCGTGCTCACGAACGATCCGGAAATCGCGAAGAAGGTCAATTCGGCGGTCTTCCCGGGCCTGCAGGGCGGCCCCCTGATGCATGTCATCGCTGGCAAGGCTGTCGCTTTCGGCGAGGCGCAGGGCGAGAAATTCAAGGCCTATCAGACGGCCGTAGCCGAGAATGCCCGCGTTCTGGCCGAGGAGCTCGTCACGCGCGGCTTCGATATCGTGACCGGCGGCACCGATTGCCATCTGGTGCTCGTCGATCTCCGCCCCAAGAAGGTAACGGGCAAGATTGCCGAGGCCGCGCTGGAACGTGCAGGCATCACGGCCAACAAGAACGCGATTCCGTTCGATCCCGAGAAGCCTTTCGTCACGTCCGGCATCCGTCTCGGCAGCCCCGCCGCCACGTCGCGCGGATTCGGCAAGGAGGAGTTCCGGACCATCGCACGTATGATCGACGAGGTTCTCTCCGCCTATGGCACGGACTCGCAGGATGCGGTCGAGCAGCGCGTGCATGAAGAGGTCAAGGCCCTTTGCCGTCGCTTCCCCATCTACGACGTTGCCTATCCCGGCGCCTGAAGCGGCCTTGAAACGAAGCGGCCTTGAAACAGAGGGGGCGGATGCCGGCTCGGACTCCGCTCCTCGAGGCTGACCGGTGACCTCTCCGGGAGCGATACCAGCCTGTCGTCGCCAAGCTGCGGACAGGGGTTGCCGGATTTCGCTTCCGGGGGGGGGGATCCGGTCCTTCGGACGGAGAGGTGGTAGAGGAGGCGGTAGAGGAGGCGGACGTCAGAGATGGCGGGCCAGTCTTACCGCGAGCTGGCCGCGGCGTACGCAGAGATTGGGCATGATGAGAATGCAGCCGTCATAAGGCGTGCAGATCTCGTCCTGGCCGTCCGTTGCAATGACCGTCCCTGCATCGGCAATAGTCTGTCCGCCCCTGTAGGGGGTCTCGAACCGGAAACAGGCGCTGTGGGCCACGACGTTATCCGTGACGACAGCCTGTTGCGGCATGGTCGGATGCGGAAAACAGGCATCGAAATGAAAGCGTGCCGCGTTGTCGATGAAATAGCGTATCGCGTTGCGGCTCGTTTCCACGGTTTCGGGCGCCCAGTGCTGCCCGGCCTCCAGCAGCACGCTGCGCGCCCCGCGCTCGGGAGAGAGGAAATGAGCCTCCTCGATCAGTCTTGCACCCCCGACATGCCCCAGATCGGTCAGAGTGAGAAACGGCGTGTCGGAGCAGGCGGACAGGGCGCCGGCGAGCGCGGTGGAACGTTCTGTCTGGGGTGAGATGAGAAGAGGCGACGAGTCCCAGAGCATCGAATGCAGGTCGAGAAGCATGTCGCTTCTGCGGATGACGGGGAGAAGCGCCTGGGCGCGGGCCATTTCCGGCGAGGCAGGGCGACGGGCCAGCCTTTCGGTACTCCAGACCCTGTTGAGATCTTCCCCGGTAAAGCGCGATGCCGTCGGGCTCTGACCGTCGAAGCGGTGGAACGATTCGAGATTCGCGAATACGAAACGGACAACGCCGCAGAGGGGGCGTATGTCCTCGCGCAGAATCTGATCGAGGGCGATCGCTCCGGCAAATTCATTGCCGTGAATCAGCGACACGATCGTTATCTCGGGTCCGACGCGCCCGCTGTCCCGTTCGATGACGCCATCGATCCCGATATTTCCCTTCTCCCATGGGGTCAGATCCGGCGGCGCGATCCGGATAGGAAATTCGGGCAGATGACGTGGAAGAGTCAGTTCCGTCGGGACGCTTCGCTTCCGGCGCCGGACCGGAAAATGGTCCCGCGGGAAAGCGCCGCAACTCATGCCGACAGGCACACGCGCCTGACGAGCGCGTCGATCATCGTCTCGCAGCGTGCGATCTGGTCGCGGGAGATCCATTCATCGGGTCTGTGGGCCTGCTCGATACTTCCGGGTCCGCAGACGATGGTGGGCAGGCCAGCCTGCTGGTAGATCCCGGCTTCGGTCCCGTATGAAACATAGCCTGCACTGTTATGCCCGGTGACCTGCTGGAGCAGGGAGGCGAGCGGCGCATCGGGAGAGAGCGCGAGCGGAGGCAGATCGACGAGCGGCGTGAAGACGAGGCCGCATCCGGGACCATCGGCGCGCAGTGCGTCGTGCAGGGGAGCGAGGGCATTGAGGATGCGCGCGTAGATCTCCTCGTTGCTTTCTCCGGGAACCGCGCGCCACTCCATCTCGAAGCTGCTTTTTTCGGGAACGATGTTGAGAATGCTCCCCCCTTGCGCCAGCCCGACCTGCATTGTCGTGTGATCGGGGTCGAAGCCCGGCACGTGCAGGCCGTCCTGCGGGAAGGATTCGGCAATTTCGGCGATGATGGCGATCGCCTTGCCCATGGCATGGAGCGCATTCGTCCCGAGGGCAGGACGCGAGGAATGGGCAGGGCGCCCCGTGATATCCACGCGTACCGTATATCGTCCCTTATGGGCGATGACCGGGGCGAGGAGGGTCGGCTCGCCGATCACGCAGAAATCGGGCATCAGACCGCGCTGCTGCACATCCGCGACGAGATGGCGCGCGCCGTCGCATGTGATCTCCTCGTCGAAGGTCAGGAACAGATGGACCGGCCGCAGAAGCGCCTCGGCCCTGATACGCGGGATCGCTACGAGCATGACGGCCACGAAGCCCTTCATGTCCGCGGCACCTCGTCCGACGAGCCGTCCGCTCTCTTCCCTGAGCACGAAAGGATCTGCCGACCAGTCCTGTCCCTCGACCGGGACGCAATCGACATGTCCCGAAAAGGCAAGTCCACCCGGCGCTACCGGACCGAGGATCGCATGGAGGTTCCACTTGCCCGGCTCCGGCCCCACGCTGCGCCAGAAAGGAACGTCCATCCGGGTGAGATAGTCCTCGACCCAGCTCATGAGCGCGGCGTTCGGGTTGCAGCTCGTGGTGTCGAACGACACGAGTTTCGCCAGAATCGCGCAAACATCCATACCGGGGAGGGGCGGAGGGGTCATGTGACGAGTTTAACCCCGGCGCAGAGAAAAGCTCAAGCAGGCGGGGGAGCGGAAACGGTCGCATCCCCTTTCCGGAGGGGGTGGCGGAAGATCACGAAACGATGCTGATCCGGTAGCCGATCTCCTTTTCGATCGCACGAAGGAGAAGCCGGTCGTCGCGCGTGCAGAAAGACAGCGCCTCTCCCCGCTTTCCGGCTCTCGCCGTGCGACCGATCCGGTGCACATAGGTCTCGGCCTTTTCAGGGAGATCGTAATTCACCACGAGATCGATATCGTCGATATCGAGCCCGCGTGCAGCGACGTCGGTCGTAAGAAGGATCTGCGCCTTCCCGCTGCGCAGCGCTTCGACCGCCTTCTGTCTGGCGGTCTGATTGAGATCGCCATGCAGGGTCGCGACGGCGAAACCGGCTTTCCGGAGCAGCTTGCCAGTCTGTTCGACGGCGGCTTTGGTTCTGAGAAAGACGATCTGTCGTCCTTCGGTCTTGCCGCAGGTTTCGGTCAGGGTTTGCGCCTTGTCTTCTGCTTCGACGAATAGCGCCCTCTGCTTGATCCGTCGCGGGGTTACGGTCTGGAGGGCGAATTCGTGCAGGACCGGCTTGTGAAGCAGGCGCTTCGCCAGAGCGCGCGCCTCTTCCGGCAGCGTTGCCGAACACAGGATCGATTGGCGTTCACGGGGGATCTGAAGAAGGATTTCCGCGATGGCCGTGCGGAATTCGTCATTGAGCATCTGATCGACCTCGTCGACCACGAGAACCTCGATCATGTCGAGCCGGCACGATCCTGCAGCGAGAAGATCGAGAAGGCGGCCGGGGGTGGCGACCGCGATATCCACCCCTTCGTCGAGGGCGGCAATCTGGGCGTCACGCGGAAGCCCGCCACAAAGGAGCCGCGTCCGGAAGGCGAGCCTGCGGCCCACCTGTCGGAAAACACCGGCAATCTGGCTTACCAGTTCCCGCGTGGGGGCGAGGACCAGAACGCGCGGAGCGGTGGACGCACGCGCGCCCTGCGACCCGACGAGCCGCTGCAGGACCGGCGCCACATAAGCGGCTGTCTTGCCCGATCCCGTCTGGGCGACGAGAAGGACATCGCTCCCGGCCACGAGGCTGGGCCAGACCTCGGTCTGGACGGCGTTCGGGCGCGCGATGCCGTTCTGCGCGAGTCCGGCAGCGATGAGAGGGTCGAAAAGCGGAAAATCCGGGGCGGCATGCGTGGTCATGGGCAGCTTCTTGCCAAAAAACCGCCGGTGAAGGAATTACCAACTCATGAGTGTTGCGATCATAGCCGAAGATTTTGCCGGAATGCGTGCCCAGGCCCGAGGCCTCGTGGAGCGCGCCGGACTGCCATGGCATTTCCACCCGGTCCGTATGACCGGCATGTGGCGGCATGTCCCCACGCGCTTCTGTCCCGTTCCGCTCGCGCATACGGCCGGGATCGCGCTTCCGGCCGGGACCGCGCTGCTCGTCAGTGTCGGGGGCACGGGAGGGGCGATCGGGGCGGCCATGAAACGGAAGACGGGCCTGCCTCTGGTGCAGATCCAGAATCCGCGGATGTCGGCGCGGCATTTCGACCTGATCGTCGCCAGCGTTCATGACAGGATGTCCGGAGGCAGGGTTGTGTCCTGCCGCACCGCCTTGCATGGCATCACACCCGATATCCTCCGTGACGCGCGGATCAAATGGTCGCCGCGCCTGCGCAAGCCCGGTAAATTTCTCCTTTCCGTACTCATAGGGGGAACGAACGGGCGATTCAGGTTCGGCGTCGAAGAGGCGCGCGATCTTGCCCGGACCCTTCTGGGCATGGCGTCGACAGCGCCGGTGCATTTCGCGCTGACACCGTCACGACGCACCGACCCGGCGGCGATGGCGGTGCTCGAAACGATGCTGGCCGGCCAGGATGCCTGGTTCTGGCGCGGAGAGGGCGAGAATCCGTATCAGGGCCTCCTTGCCTGCGCCGATGCGATTGCGGTGACCAGAGACAGCGTATCGATGGTTTCCGAGGCGGTCGCCACCGAGGCACCGGTGATGATCATCGATCTTCCCGGGCGTTCGAGGCGGATCGGCGCCTTTATCGACGGGCTTGCGGCCGAAGACAGGGTACGCCCCCTCGGAGCGGAATGGATGCTCTGGCCTGTATCGCCGCTTGACGATACCGGTCGAGCGGCAGAAGAAATGACACGACGTCTTGCTCTCCCAGGAGGGCGAGACCCGCAATAAGGAAACGAGGTCAGGACGGCCATGCTCGATATCATCACTTTCGACGCTCAGGGCGGCGGTAACATTCTCTACAAGGCCCTTGCCCATCCGCTTGCGAGCGAGGCCCTGCGAGATGTGGCGGCGACCCTGGCTGAGAGCGGTGCCTTTGCCGTGTACGACCCCGAGAACATGTTGCAGACGCTGGTCGCGCTCTATCCCGAATTTGCGCCGCAGGCCGGTGTCTATACCCATGATACCGAACAGGTCGGGCTGCCGGACGGTTTCGGCGGGCAGAAACTTGCGCTTACCGATCTCTCGACAGGCAAGGCCCGCGCCGTGCTGGCTCTTTCCTTCGAGCAGGAAAAGATGCGCGCGCGCCTGTCGCGCGTAACCCATGCCGACCAGCGTATCGTCTCTCTGGAGCCCGCCAAGCTTCCCGAGCGTATGCTGACCAATACGCGCGCCTATCTCGACAAGCAGAATTTCGCGACCAATTTCGCCTTTTTCCGGGATGACGAGCGCTTCAGCACGAGGCTCGTGACCGCAAATTACTGGTGCAATTACGACGCGACCGATGTGCGTTACTGGATGCGCCTGTTCGATGGTGACGGCGCGATCCTGGCGGAGTGGGAGCATGAAGTGCCGGATGCCCCGGCTGGAATCGTGGTCGATAGCGCGGAGATCCGCGAGCGTTTCGGCCTGCCTTCTTTCTGCGGGCAGCTCTTCATTCATGTTCTGGGGGCGAGGGGACACGACGTCGTCAAATACGCGCTCGATATCTACGGCAAGAACGGAGAGAAGAGTCTGTCGGTCACGCATGACGCCAATGCCTGGCCGTCTCCCCGTTTCGCGACGTTGCCCGCCCCGCGCGAGGATGAAAGACTGGTTCTGTGGGTCCAGAACAGTCATGCGACCCCGATCCCTGCCGGGGCGATCACGCTGAACGAGATGGGAGAGGATACCGCCTATCCCGTTCCGCTCGAGATCGCGCCTTTCGCCACCTATCCTCTCGATGTCGGCGCGCTGGCCCCGGGAATCGTCTGGCCGGCGCAGTTCGAGCTGCGATCGGGCAATCATGTCGTGCGTCCCCGTTACGAGATCACGCAGGGCGCGCTGACGCGGATCGCGCATCTCAATGTCGAGCGTCGCGATCTGAAGCCCGAACCCGCCCTGAGAGCGCTGCCTCCCTCGATGGGACGCGGATTCGTCCTTCCGTTTCCCGTGCTCGATCCGGCCCGTTTCACGACCGTCGTGCAGCCCAATCCCATGTCCGAGCAGATACATAGCCTTCCGCTCAGGATCGACGTGTTCGACGAGGCAGGCGCGCTCGTCTCGCAGCGTTTCCTCGGCAATCTGCCGCGCAATCATCATGTCGCGGTCGCGCTGCACGAGCTGACCGATCGCCCGGGACACGCCGATCTCGTGTACGATTTTCGCGACGGGGGAGACGGCGATGGCTGGCTCCACGCCATGATGCGTTATGAGAGCCGGGAGACGGACCATGCCGCCGAAACCAGCTTCGGAGGGCATATCTTCAACACGCTCATGACGTGGCGTTCCGAGCCGCAATCCTATGCAGGACCGCCGCCCGGACTGACGACACGTCTGTTCCTGAAGCTCGGGCAGGAGGGACATGAGAGCTTCTCGTGTCTGATCCATCCGGCCTCTGTCGAGGGAACGGCGCCTTCGGAAACGGTGCTTCATCTCTATGCGCACGATGGTGTCGAGCTCGAACGTCGCCGGATCTCGATCAATCCGAGCGGGTCCTACATGGTCTGGCCGCATGAGATATTCGGCCCCGAGAAGGTCGCCGAGGCCGGTATCGGCGGCTATGTGCTGATCCGCGATCTGTCTTGTCGTCTGTTCGGCTACCACGGCCAGCGGGACGCGCGCGGCGGCTTCTCTCTCGATCACATGTTCGGCTTCTGATCTTTTTCCATCCCCCCTCTTGTCGCGTCTCCCGCTCTTTGCTAGAGACGCGTCACCGCAGGATGGGTGCGTAGCTCAGCGGTAGAGCACTGCCTTCACACGGCAGGGGTCACAGGTTCAATCCCTGTCGCACCCACCATCCTCCCCCGCAGAAAATAGCCGTTTCCTGAGGATCGAACACTACGGACCTCGGTGTATTTTGGTTCATTCCGGTACGTTTCGAGTCGAGTCGTATCGTGTCGAATCGTGCCAGATCCGGACCGCTTACTGCGAGTCGGGCCTCTCGAGCTGCCTGCCGAACCGAACGGTTCCGTGACGGCAGATACAGTGCGGTATCTCGTCTCGGGGCCACTTTGCCGGTCGCTGTGACGGGTGCGCGGCCCAATATTTCGAGCTTCCGCCTCACGACTACTTCGCGAAAATCTTGGATGCAGACACACCGAAGAGGGACAGGTCGGAACGCTCGAAAGGCTGCATTCATCCCATCGATGGAAAGAGTTGCCGGTAAGCGAAGACAGCGCTGGAAAGCTTGGAAGCCAGCCATCGGCGGCTTGCACTGCCGGGCAAGTGTTTCCCCTCCATGCCCCGCCCCGCAGGAGCAGGCGGGGATTCGAACTCTATGATGGGCCTTGCCTTTCTCCGGTCGCGCCATGCGTGCGCGACCGGGGAGAGGGGGTCAGAATTCGCTCGTCAGCGTTGCGATCGCGGCGAAGGGCGAGGCGATCTTGTAGGTGGGGGTCGAACCGCCGATGGTGTTGCCGAAAACGCCGATTGTCGGATTTGCGTTCGTCTGGGGAGACTGGATCCAGCTCAGATACTGGTTGTTGCTGATGTTCTGCAGGTTGAGCCTCAGGATCGGGCGCTTGAAGATTCCGACCTTCGGGAAGCGATAACCGACACCCACATTCATGCGCACATAACCCGGAATGCTCTGGTCGTTCATGAAGGTGGCATATTGGCGTGCGACATATTTCAGGTTGAAATTGGCGAAGCGCGTGCCGTCGTCATAGTCGAGGCCGAATCCGACCTGCCAGTCAGGTGCCTGAGGAGCGCGCTTTCCGGCGCTGCGTACGTAATCCGCGCCGCTTCCCGAACCCGCCGGGAGATTGCTGTCGGTCACCGCGTGCAGATATTCCACCGAGACATAGGGGCGGAAATTGTGGATGGGCCGCGTTCCGATCTCGGCGTCGAATCCGTCCGAATGCATGCCGCCTGCATTGATATTGGTGGAGTAGAACGCGCCCGATGCCTGATCCTGGACGGATTGGGTGTAGAGTCTGTTGGTGAAGTTGTAATGGAAATAGGTCAGGGAGGAGGAGATCAGATCCCCCTGATAGCGCCAGCCTGCCTCTTCCGAAATCGAGATTTCGGCTTTCTGGTCGGGGTTGGCAAGGGTCGAGTAGAGACCTGTTTTCTGGTTGAAGCTGCCAGCGTCGTAAAGCGCATAGTTTTGCGGCATACGGAAATTCGTCGCCACGGAGACGAAGACCTGGTTCCTGTTGTCGATCTTGTATCTTATGGCGGCTGTGGGAAGCGCCTGGTTATAATTGGTCGAAACATATTTGTTCCGCACATCCGGCAGGTAGTTGGTGCCGTTTCTTTTGACGATGGAATATTTCAGACCGGCATCGATTGTCAGCTTGTCATGCAGGAGGGACAGGCTGTCTCCGATGAAAGGCGTGTGCACCTGGGTCTGGGTGAACGTGTTCCGATACTGAGCCTTCGCGCCGTTGCTCAGGATGACATTGTTCTCGTCGCCCCATTGACTGAGGGGCGTCCCGTCCGGTCCGACGAAACTGTAAGGCGCCGTCTGGCGCTGCTTGGCGTATTCGAACCAGTAGCCGATCATGAGTCGGTTGATTCCGGTCGTGAGGGTCAGTTTCGTCGTGGCGCCCGGACGATAGGTTTCCGTGAGAGACGGATTGTAAAGCACCCTCATACCCGTTCCGCCCTGCCCGTTGACGGTGCCGGAAAGCGTCTGGGTTCCGTAGGTGAAACGGGACATGTCCGTATATTGTGCGCCACCGCCATTGCCGTAGCCATACCAGAAATAGGGGGTTTCGGTCAGGGTCAGATGATCGTTCAGCTTGAAGGTGGACGGCATCGAGGCATAGATATTGGTGAAAGGGTTGGGGCGGGTCTTGTAATAATTGACGGAACCCGGTCGTGTCGGCGTGTAGTAATGTGCGTCGTACACGGTGTTGGGCGGATCGCCCGCGGCCAGACCGCTTCCGCCCACCGGGTTGATGAAGCCGGTGCCCCATTTCTTCCAGCTCGCGAGGCTAGCATTCGGATAGGCGTTGTTCTGGATGTTGTTGCCGACCACGGCCAGAGAGACACGATTGCCGTCGCCCCAGTCATTCACGATCTTCATCTCGCCGTGTTTCTTGTTGTCCCAACCCGGGCCGCGCCAATGATCCTGACGGCTCTGCGAGTAGGAGAAATAGGCTCTGAGATTGGTCGCGCCGATCCTGCCGGTATCCAGACGCAGAAAGCCGCGCGTGGCATTGAAGGACCCGTAGGTCATATCGACCATCCCGCCGGGGCGGAATTTCGGATCGATCATATACATATCGACCACACCGCCCGAGGCGCTGATATGAGGCGAGTCGAGATCGGCCGAGCCCTGCGCCAGGCGCACGGTCTTGAGGTTCTCGGCATCAACGATTTCCTGCGGATAAACGGCGAAATTGCCGATATCGTTGATCGGGAAGCCCTCGAGCGTGAACCCCATCTGGGATTCGGTCAGGCCGCGAACCGAGAGATTGCCACCCGTCATGCCGAGCGGATCGGTGTCGGATACGTTGGCGCCGGGAAGCAGGGCAATGAGCTGCATCGGGTTCAGCGCCGGATTCTGTTTGGCGATGAAATCACGGGTGATTTCCGAAACCGATTTGGGGCTGTCCTGATTGACCATGAGACCGCCGCCGAAGGCGCGCCGCGTGACGCCATCGCCATAGCTATGTCCGGTAACCTCGATATGCTCGTCGGTCGGTGCGGTGGCGCCGAGCATGGAGGGCGCACGCGATGCCTCGGTGCGGGCGCGTCCGGGCTGCTTTGACGCCGATCCATGCGTGGCGGGATTATTCCGGGTCGAAACCGAATCGTTCCGCTTCTGTGCCTCGGCGCATGGCGCGAATAGCGTAACCAGTGCAGTCGTCGCGAACAGTGTCGCTGTGCGTGAGAACATGGAGCCGGTCTTTCGTGACATGATAATGAGTACCGTAGGGCATAAGTATTGCGTGATGGTCCGACTGCCATTGACTAGAAGAGAAAACGGAAATTCGTTCGTCGCGTCTTCGGCCATGCGGTCGGGCATGGCTCGCTTGTTATCGGGTTCTTCATGACAGCAATGTGAAATGACGGAATGTCGTTCCGCGCTATCTGACCACTATGTCAAAAAAGCCACATTTGTCATTGTTTGACATATTCCGAGGCAAGCGGAAGCAGACCTGACACCGCCATGGACCCACATGACCGGGACGCAATGCCAGACGCCTGTCGTCCATGCGGCTTCCGTAACATCTGTCGATCAGGGATGAGTGTACACGGGAGATTGAGGCCCGAGGCGGCTGCGTCATCGCCCGGCACTTCGGGGCGGTGGGCTTCGACACCATATCCGTGCCGAGGCGCAGCGAGGATCGGATGCGCATCCCGAACGATCTGCCCGGATCAGTCTCGTTCCCATCCGCCCCGGTCGGAATGCAGGCCCAGGGGAGAAGAGGTTTACGCTCCCGGCTGGACGATAGCGCCGGAACGCTCGAGCATGGCAAGCGCCATTTCCCGTTCGCCCATGATCACGTGATCGGCTCCGAGGCTCGCGAGATGCTCGACCGCGCTGTCGTAATGCGCACGCGCAATGATCGTCAGGTCCTTCCTGATAGCCCGCGCCTGCGAAATGATCTGACCCGCCTCGAACGGCTCGGGAATGGCCACGAGCAGAAGTCGCGCTTTCTCGAGATTCAATGCCTTGACGGTCCGGCTCTCGACCGCATTCGCGACGAGGCATTCGACGCGGTCCGGGGGATAATCCGGGGTGGAGATCTTCCCGGTCTCGACGATGAGCACTTTCTCGCCCTTTCGCATCAATCCGTCGACGACGAGACGACCCACGCGCCCGTATCCGACCACGATGACATGATCGTCGAGACGCGTCGGGACAGGAGGCGGGAGGAGGATACCCGTCTCGTCCGGCACCGCATCGGTCGGATGGGGCGCGCGTCGTGCGATCCAGGCCTCGATCCTCTGCGTCGCCATGAGAATGAACGGATTGACCAGAATCGAGAGTATGGACGCCCCCAGGATGAGATCGCGCCCGTGCGGGTCGAGAACGTGCATCTTCACGCCCAGTGCCGCGAGAATGAAGGAGAACTCGCCGATCTGCGCCAGGCCGCTCGCAATGAAGAGGGTGGTGTTCCAGGGCTGTCTCAGCAGCCTCAGAATACCGATCACTGCAAGGGGGGTGCCGATCATGATCACGAGAAAGGTCAGCAGAAGCGGCAGAGGCTGACGAAAAAGCACGAGCGGATTGAACAGCATGCCCACCGAGATGAAGAACAGAACGGCGAAGGCATCGCGCAGAGGGAGGGTTTCCTCGGCGGCGCGATGACTGAGCTCGGACTCGCTCAGCACCATTCCGGCCACGAAGGCCCCCAGCGCGAAGGAGACGTCGAACCATTCGGTGGCGATGAAAGCGACGCCGAGAGCCAGAGCGAGCAGGGAAAGACGAAACAGCTCCCGGGATCCGGTATGGGCAACATAATGCAGAATGGCGGGGATGACGCGCTGCCCGACCACGAGCATCAGCGCCATGAAGGCCGCGACCTTGCCGATCGTGAGCGCAATTGCGACGAGAATGCCGCCCAGGCTGATCGAGGCATGGCCGCCAGCCTGCATGATCGGGGCAAAGATGGGGAGCAGGACGAGGGCCAGAACCGTCACAAGATCCTGGATGATCAGCCACCCGACCGAGAGACGCCCCCGCTCGGTCTCGATCAGGCGCTGTTCTTGCAACGTTCGCAGGAGGACGACGGTACTGGCGACGCTCAGCGCTATGCCGAAGATGAGACACGCACCCGGCGTGAAGCCGAGCAGCCAACCGACGCCCCCGCCTATCAGGATCGAGGCGGCGATCTGCATGAGCGCGCCCGGAACGGCGACGGCGCGGACCGCGATCAGATCCTTGAGAGAGAAGTGAAGACCGACCCCGAACATCAGCAATATGATACCGATCTCCGAAAGTTCGCCTGCGAGCGACTGATCGGCCACGAAACCGGGGGTGAACGGTCCGACGGCGATCCCGGCCAGAAGATAGCCCACGAGAGGCGAGATCCGGATACGCTGCGCCAGTGTGCCGAGGATGAAGGCCATCCCGAGGCCCATGACGAGAATGCCAATCAGCGGGGTATCTTGACTCATGAAGTGATCGGGTCCCGGACTCAATGAAAACACTGGGTAAACAGAAGCGGAACCTTCGGGGATCGTCGCAGGATTTGCAATCCGGCTTTCTCATTTTCCGCGCGACCGGTCAGTATTCATCTTTTGTCACGAACTTCATGCCGGATGACGACCCCAAGCCGATGGGGCAGATTTTCAGGAGATCTTCTGCATTCGTCTCGATGCTTTCTCATGATCGGCGAGAATACGGTCGAGATCGTTCTGGCAGGGTTGCCCCTCCCTGACGCATACCTGACCATTGACGACGGTATACCAGGCCATTGCCGGGGCGCAGCGAAGCAGTGCCTCGACGGGGTCGCTGAGTGCGCCCGCGCGTGCCACGGGCGGTATGTGCCAGATAACCAGATCGGCGCAGGCTCCGGGGCGGAGATGGCCGATTTCATCGCTCCAGCCGAGACAGGCCGCACCGCCTCTGGTCGCCATGTCCAGCGCATCCCGCGCGGTCATCGCATGGGGGCCGTTGCGGTAGCGTCCCAGCAGCAGGCTCATGCGTGCCTCGAGCCAGAGCGATCCGTGATCGGTAGAGGCCGAACCGTCGCATCCGAGCCCAACGGCCATGCCGCGCCGGCGCAGATCCATGACGTCTGCCGAACCGCCGCCGATCATCATGTTGGAACAGGGACACTGGGCGGCACAGACACCCTTGCGCGCGAGACGATCGATCTCTCCGGAGGAGGGATAGATGAAATGAGCGACCCAGGCGCGATCGTTCGACCAGCCCGAGCGCTCGAAGAACTCGACAGGAGTACATCCATAGCGTTCCCGGCAATAGAGGATCTCGTCACGATCTTCTGCAAGATGGGTGTGGAGCCGTACGTCATGGCGTTCGGCCATGGCGGCGCTCTCTGTCATGATCGTGTCCGAAACGCTGAACAGCGAGCAGGGAGCGAGGGCGATACGGGTCATCGCGCCGGGCGAGGGATCGTGAAAGCGGCGTATGAGCCGCTCGCAGTCCTCCAGTATCGTCGTCTCGTCCTGAACGACGGAATCCGGCGGAAGTCCCCCGTCCTTTTCCGAGCGGGTCATCGAGCCTCGCGTGGCCATGAAGCGGAATCCGAGATCCCGCGCAGCCCGGATCTGGGCATCGATCAGATGGGGCCGGGGATGCACGTAGTGATGGTCCATGGAGGTCGTGCATCCGCCCAGAAGAAGCTCGGTCATGGCGATCCGGGCGGAGAGATAGACGTTTTCCTCGTCGAGTCCGGCCCAGAGCGGATAGAGTCCTCTGAGCCATTCGAACAGCGTACCATTGGTGACGGGAGCATAGGCGCGGGTAAGATTTTGGTACATGTGATGATGCGCATTCACCATGCCCGGAGTGACGAGCCGCCCTCGCGCCGAGATCCTGTCTGCGGGCGGCACGCGATTCACGGGCTGGGGATCGCAGGGGCCGCCGGTCGCAATGACACGGCCCTCCTCGATGTGAATCCATCCGTCCGGAATTTCCCGGTTCCTGTCGATATACAGATAGGCATCGTGAACGAGGAGAGAGCGGCTCAAGGAGATCTCTCCCAGAACCGGTCATGCAGTGCTGCGGCCTCATCCTCGAGGAGGGGGCCGATGACGACAACCTCTCTCTGGCCCGCTGCGAACACGGTTCGACAGGGAAGGTCGAGCGTCGGGTTTTCTGGGTGGTTGCCGGTCAGTGCTTTCAGATGGGCCTCCGACTGTCCATAAACCACGCGTCCGATCCCTGCCCAGTAGATGGCACCGCTGCACATCGCGCAGGGTTCCGCCGAGCTGTAGAGCGTGGATCCGGCCAGCAGGGTGCGGTCGAAACGACGGCTCGCACGGCTCGAGAGAAGACGCTCCGCATGGGCCGTCATGTCTCCGCCTTCCGAAGTGAACCCGTTTCCCTGGCGCAGGAGAACCCTGCCTTGCGGCGAGACGAGAATGGCGCCGAAGGGATGATCGCCCTTCGCCCGGGACATGCGGGCAACGGCAAAGGCCTCTCGCAGGAAAGCGCGATCGCGCTCCGGATCGGGCTCGCTCATTGCGCTTCCTTCCAGTGCGCTCGACGGGTGGGGGCGGGGATGCTCAAGCGCCGCGCCCGTCATGTCGTGCGGGGCGCGATGCCCCGATCATGTCGCCCCGATCGCGATGCTCCGGCCGTGACGCCCCGAACGTGACACCCTGGGCGCGGAGCCATCGGCGATAGGCGACCGAACTGCGATCGGAGAGGGTCGAGATCTCGCTCGACGAGTCCAGGGGCATCGCCTCCGGTCGGTGATTTTCCAGTATCGTCCGGTCCTGGAGGAAGATCATCTGCTGGAATGCGACAAGGGCGTCGCGGTCCGAATTGCCGTCCAGCAGAAACATGACCGGATGGGCACGGCAGGTTTCCTGGGTCATTGGCTGGACGAACAGGGCGATCACATCCTTGCGCCCGGGCTGCTCCGGGCAGGTCTTGTAAAGCAGGGTCGAGAACGGGGATGCGATACGATAGATGTAGTCGACCATGAGCCCGCCATCGGCCGAAAGGGCTGCCTGAGGCTGGAAAAAGCGGCATTCAACGGCCCAGATCTCCTGACCGTCCTTTCTGGTCTCGACCGAATAGCGCTCGACTTCCGTCCTCGGTTCGGCACCGAGGATATCGGTATGAACGAATGGAAAATGCGCCATATCGAGAAAGTTCTCAACGACCCGCAGGGCCGAGGCACGCACCATGACCGATCCGCAGCAGACCAGACGCCGATCGTCCTCCATGGCCTCCTCGATGACGGGGACGAGATCGTGTCCCGTCCCGTCCGACAGGAAAGAGGTCCAGACATAGCCATATCGCAGGAGGGCGGTAAGCGGCCTGTCTCCCCACATCGCCCGGATCGTGCCGTCCGGGGCGCGGGACAGGGCGATCTCCTCCCCCAGAAGCAGCGTCACGATGCCATCTGTCGTGACGTCCTCTTCCATTCCGAGCGGATACCACTGGCGCAGCGTCACCGGATCCGCATCGGGAAGGAGAGGCATAAATCCGTCCTTTGATCGTCTCGTTTCGGGTTCGTTCAGAATAATACTGTATTCGCTCTTGTCAAAAAAATAATTACAGGCAAGATCGCGGAACGATCTCCTTGTGGAAGGACCGTCTCCCGATGACAGGACCTTTATACGTTCCGCGTGGCAGAAAGCGTTACAGTGACGCGTCCCGGGCCGGGCACGGTTCGGGATACCGCGGGACGCGACGGACTATCGGGCTGTGATACCGGTCGGACTGAGCAGGGATCTTGCCTGCAACGAGATCGCACCCGTCAGGCATGGCGATGACGCGTTTGTGCTCTGGCGGGACGAAGGCGGCATTCTTCATGCTTTCGAGGATCGCTGCCCGCATCGCGGGGTCCGTCTGAGCCTCGGCTTCGTTCGCGATAATCGCCTCGCCTGCCTCTATCACGGATGGCAGTTCGATGGAGACGGGGCGTGTCGCCATATCCCGGCTCATCCGGCGCTCAAGCCGCCCTCGACCATAAGAACCCGCCTTTTCAGCGTTATCGAACGCGCCGGGATGATCTGGCTCGCGCGGGAGGACGAAGCCCCGCCTGCAACCGCGCTTCTGCCGGCCGAGACGAGACGGGTCGGCATACGCAGCCTTGCAGTCGAGGTCGGTATCGCGACGGTACGATCGGTCCTGTCCTGCGACCGGGCATTCTGGCTGGAGCGCGACGGTCGTCTGATCGCGTTTCACGCGCCGGAACCGGCGATATCGATGCTCCATCTCGCAATCGCGCCCGGGGAGGATCGGAAAGAGGCCTCGTCATGGCTAAGTCATCTGCGCGACGCGCTCGAGGATCATGCATCCGGGAGGGACGCATGCTGATACTCCGGGGGTGGATCGTCGATGAGCGCAGCTATGCGATCCGGCTTGCGGCGTCCCTGCTCGGAATTGCCCTGGCCGAGGATACGGATCGCCGCGCCGAGCGGTTCGGTCCCGTTCTCGAGGACGAGACGGGCGAGCGCGCTCATGTCGGTTTCTACGATTGCCTTTCCGGGCTCGCCACGCTCCCGCGACGGCCCTGGGTCTGGCCGGATCCCTCCGGGCGCGAGATGCTCGATTGGGCCGTGGATTCGCTCGAACGCTTTTCCGCGGTGCGGCGGGCCGTGCTCTGCGCAACCCGACCTTGCGACGGCAGAACACCCGAAATCCTGCATATCTACCGGAGTCTGGAGGATCGTCTGCACGACAGGGCCATGGAGGACGGATTATGGCTCTCCGGGCCGGAATGCGGCTTCGTCGATGTCGCGATCTTTCCGGTCGCCGGGCTCGCGAGGGATCTGGGCATCGGGATGGATCTCTACCCGGCCATACGACGCTTCGACGCCGGCATGAGGCGTCAGGCCGGATTCATCACGATGCCCGGCATCGCGGCATGTCACTGAGGGGGGCTCGCCCCGTTACGGCGCGCTCGAGCGCGTCCCTTTGCCCGATGCCGAGGCGCAGGATGACCGGTGCTGCCGGTGCCGCTCTCGCTTCGCTCGTATTTCCCGGCACTGCGCGTTCCGCGAAGCATTTCGGAACGCTTGCCGAGTCCGAACTCCTCATAGGGTTTGCGCATACCAGCCCGGTCAATGACGGAGGATGGACGCAAAAACACGACGAGGCGATCAGACATCTGCACGCGCTCTATCCGGCGATCAGGACCCTCTATGTCGAGAGCGTTCCCTATTCCGCCGATGCGACGCGCATTTTCCGCCAGTTCGTGGCGGAAGGGGCGCAGATGATCATCGCCACCTCGAATTATGGCGATTTCATCAGCGATGTCGCAGAGCAGGCACCCGACACGATCTTTCTCGAATGCGACGGGCACCGGGTGAGCGATAATCTCGGCTGGTATTACATGACCCACTGGTATGCGAGTTATGTGATCGGCATTGCAGCCGCACGTTTGAGCCGGTCGGGTCGTCTCGGCTATGTCGCCTCTTTCCCCACGCCTTCGGTTCTGGCGAGTGCGAATGCGACGCTTCTTGGCGCGCGCAGCGTCAATCCGTCCGCGACACTCAGGGCGATCCCGATCAATTCCTGGTTCGATCCGCAGGCTGCGGCCTCTGCCGGTGCTGCGTTGATCGATAGCGGTTGCGATTTCCTGGCCGGGATCATGGACGATCCCGGCTATTTGCGGGTGGCGCAGCAGCGCGGGGTGTGGGCAGCGATGTGGAATACCGACATGCGCCAGTTCGGCCCCGACGCCTATGTGAGTTCGGTCGTACTCGATTTCGCGCCGTTCTATGCACAGACCGTCCGCAGACGGCTCGCGGGTAGCTGGAGAGCGGAGGGTCGTTTCCTGAAGCTGGGAGAGGGTGTGGATCGCGATCGCTGGGGCGCGCGTGTCCCTCCGGCCGTGGCGCGGGAAGCCGATGACGTGCGGCGGCGCATCCTGGCCGGGTGGTCGCCTTTCACCGGGCCGATACGGGATTCCCGGGGTATCGTCCGGGTCGCGGAAGGGCACACGATGAGCGATGCCGATATCTACGCCTGGGACTGGCAGGTGCAGGGTGTATCGGGCCTTGTCTGAGTCTGTCTCTCCCGCCCAGCCCCGTCCCGCCGGCTATCCTCACGGCGTGCCGCCGCTTCTCGCCCTGGAGGGAGTCTCGAAATACTTCCCCGGCGTGGTAGCGAACGAGAACGTATCGCTCGCCTTCTATCCGGGGGAGATCCACGCGCTTCTTGGCGAGAACGGGGCCGGGAAATCCACCCTGATGAATATCGTGACCGGCCTGTATCGTCCGGATCGCGGCGAGCTGGTTCTGGATGGATACGGCGTGTCCTTCGACGGGCCCGATGCGGCAATCGCGGCAGGGATCGGCATGGTGCACCAGCATTTCAAGCTCGTGCCCCGGTTCACGATTGCAGAAAATCTCGCCCTCGGTCGTCGGGACATGAGAGGCATTCTGTCACGGCGGAAACTCGTGGCATTTGCGCGGCGGGAAGCCGAGAAATACGGCTTCGCTTTCGATGTGGAGGCCCGTGTCGAGACCCTGAGCGCCCCGGAGCAGCAGCGCGTCGAGATCGTACGCGTTCTCGGTCGGGGTGCCCGGCTCCTCATTCTGGACGAGCCGACCGCGGTGCTCGGGCCATCGGAGGTTTCGGAGCTCTACGCGGCGCTGCGCCGGTTCCGCGCCGATGGAGGGGCGGTGATTCTCATCAGCCACAAGCTCGAGGAGATCATGGCGCTTGCCGACCGGGTGACGGTCCTGCGCCGGGGGCGGGTCGTCGCGACCCATCTCGCCGGTTCTCTCTCTCCCCAGGCGCTTGTTGCCGAGATGATCGGCCATGCGCCCGTAGAGGCTCTCCCAGCGCCAGAACCCCTTGCAGTCGATCCGGATCGCGAGACGATCTCGCTGCGGGATGTCACGATGCGTGACGAAAGCGGTCGTCTGCGCGTTCACCCGGTTTCGTGCGATATCTTCCGGGGGGAAATCTTCGGGATTGGCGGTGTGACCGGAAACGGTCAGGTGGCGCTTGCGGAAATGCTCGCCGGATTGCGTCATCCGGATACGGGCCGCATCCTTGTCGCAGGGCAGGATATGACCGGGCGCCCTGTTGCCGCCTTCGTCGAGATGGGCATCGGCTATGTGCCGCAAGATCGTCTCCGTCAGGCTCTTGCCCCTGCGCTCGGTGCCACCGAGAACGCTGCGCTGCGCGTCTTTCGTACGCCACCCGTGGGCGGCCGGTTTCTCTGGAACGAAGACGCTGCGACCCGCTATGCCCGCCTCCTGATCGACGAGGCCGGAATCGCTCTGGCCGATCCCTCCCGCCCGGTTCGCGGTCTCTCCGGGGGGAACCAGCAACGCCTCGTTCTGGCGCGGGAAAGCCGGATTGCCTCCCGTTTCCTCGTCGCCTGCTATCCCGGGCGCGGTCTCGATCTCGGCGCGATGGAGACGATGCGGTCCGCTCTCGTCGCCCTGCGCAATACAGGGAGAGGGGTCGTTCTGGTTTCCGAGGATCTCGACGAACTTCTCGCCCTGAGCGATCGCATCGCCGTCATGAGCGGGGGGCAGGTCAAGGCCATTCTCGGGCGGGGCGAGGCCACGCGGGAGGATATCGGCGCGCTCATGAGCGGGCATGGATCCGGATCCCGATGAGAGGCGAAGGCAGACAGATGGCGGTGATATCCTTCCGCAGAATCGTGATCGCACGCATGATCGCAATCGGGATCGTCTTCCTGCTCGTTGCCGCAGGGATATACGGGCTCGGCCTCGATCCCGGTATGGTCGGTCGTCTCGTCGTGACCTCTACTTTCGGCACGCGGTTCGGCCTCGAGAATCTCGCGCTCTACATGACGCCCCTTCTCCTGACCGGGGCGGCCGTCTGGCTGGCCCTGCGCGCAGGGCTTTGGAATATCGGTGCCGAGGGGCAGTTTCTCGCCGGCGCGTCTGCCGCTGCGGCGATCGGTTTGTCAGGGGGGGCGAACCCTGCTCTGGCCGGAAGCCCGGCCGCGTTCATGTCTTCGTCTCTGACGCTCGTTCTGGCCATGACCGCATCCTTTCTCGCCGGGGCGCTCTGGTCCGCCCTGCCTGCTGCGGGGCGCGCCTGGCTCGGAGTCAGCGAAATCATCACCACCCTGCTCATGAACTTCATCGCTCTCTATATGGTCTATGCGCTCGTTACGGGACCGTGGGCAGACAAGGTCACAGGGGCCCAGATGTCCAGCGCGCGCATCGAAGTCGTTCTTCCGGCATTTGCGGGCGCGGTTCATTGCGGGTGGCCCATCGCGCTGCTGGCTGTGGCCATGCTCGCCTTGCTGTTCCGCAGGAGCCGTTTTTCCTATTGTCTTGCCCTGTGTGGATCCAACCCGGAGGCCGCCCGCTACGCGGGGATCGATGTCGGCCGCCATGTGTTCGTCACGCTTCTTCTCTCGGGCGGTATTGCCGGGATCGGAGGGATGATCGAGGTTTTCGGAACCGTGCATCGCCTCCAGGGCGGCCTGGCCAACGGGTATGGCTATCTCGGCATCGTCGTCGCCCTTCTCGCCCGGAAATCGGCATTGGCCCTCGTTCCGGCCGCCTTGCTCATGGCGATCATTCTCAATGCCGGTATCGTGCTGCAAACGGTTCAGGTCAGCGCCTCGGCCGTTCTTGCGATGACCGGTCTGCTGGTTTTCGCGATCGCCGTGGCGGATGACTATGCGGCATGGTCCCGCTCCGGGAGAGCATCGTGACTCTGGTTCTCGCGCTGGTTCTGCATGCGATGGCCTATGGCAGCATTCTCGCGCTTGCCGCGCAGGGAGAGGTTCTGGCCGAGCGTGCGGGTGTGGTCGATCTCGGTGTGGAGGGGCTCATGGCTCTCGGCGCGGTTCTCGCCGTGATTGTCGCCGATGCGACGCATTCGCCATGGGCAGGCTGTCTGGCCGCTGCCGCGATCGGTGCCGCAGGGGCCGCGGCCTTCGGTTGCGCGACGGTCATCCTCGGTGCCAGCCAGACATTATGCGGCGTCGCGCTGACGCTTCTGGGTCTTGGCGCGAGCGGCGTGCTCGGTCACTCCGTCGCCGGACGCCCCGTTACTGCAACGCTGCCGCAATGGACTCTTCCCGGCCTCTCGTCAGGCTCCCCCATTGGCCCGGTATCCAGTCAGGGGCCGATGGTCTGGATCGCTTTCCTGATCCTGCCGCTGATCCTTCATGTCTTTCTGTTCCGCACTGCGCCCGGCCTTGCGCTTCGCGCTGTCGGTGAGGCCCCGGCCTCTGCCGATGCGTCGGGTCTTCCGGTTATCCGTATCCGGATGCTCGCGGTGAGTGCAGGAGGCGCGCTCGCAGGGCTTGCCGGTGCTGCCATGACGCTCTCCGTATTGCCTGTCTGGTCCGAAGGGATGATCGCCGGGCGCGGCTGGATTGCGGTGGCTCTGGTCATCCTCTGCGGATATCGCCCCGTTCTGGCTGCCCTTTCCTCGCTTTTCTTCGGGTTCGTGATGTCGCTCGGCTTTTTCGGTCAGGCGCAGGGCTGGCCAGTCGCTCCGCCCCTCATGAATATGAGCCCCTATGTCGTCACGATCCTGTGCATGATCGTGCCGTCCATTCTCTTCCCGAAGCTCAGGCGGCTCTGGGCGGCGCCGGCAGCGCTCGGTGCGCCCTATCGCCGGGAGGAGCGCTAGGCAGAAACGCCGGGCAGGAGCGGGCCAGGGTATGGCGCCGGAAGGCGGAGAGCCTCGGCTTGCGGATGTGGGCCAGCAGCCTCCGGATCGTAAGCTTCTCGCCAGAAGCGTTCGGGCCGTAAGCGCTCGGATCGGGGGCGCTCGGGCCGGGGGCGTTCGGACCGTAAGCCTCCAGACCGCAAGCCCCCGTACCAGAAGCCTTCAGAACGACCAGATGGCGTCGCAGGAGAACCAGAGCATGTTGTTGGTTCCGTTGCGTACCACGGGGTCTTCCACCGTTGCCGCCCGGTTGAAAGGCTGGGTTCCGTTGAGCGATTTGTCGAGCCGGATTTCAGGGCGTACCGTGAACTTCCCGAGTTTGAGGTGACGATTGACGAATTGCGGCTGGTAGGTCACGCCGACGGTCAGCTCCCCATAGGTCGTGGGCGGGGCGATGTAATAGGGGTAGGGTGCGTTGCGCAGCGCGTCGGTATAGGCGGTCGTGCTGGCATAGGAAGCGATGACGGCACCCGTATTGTCGCGGAAGACCTCGCCGCGCAGATTCAGGCGGACGGACGGATTGATATCCCATGAGAGATAGCTGGTAACGCCATAGACGTCGTCCCGCGAGACATCGTCATGCAGATAGGTGCCGTTGACCGTCGCGGCCAGCCGATCGCTGAAGTGATAGGTCAGCAGGATATCGCCGTTATACTGCATCTTGCTGTTTGCCGCCGGTCCGATTCCGGCACTGGTCCAGCCGGCGGGCGAGGTGACAGGATAGCCGTTATTGCCCTGCGGGCCGAAACGACCGATCACGTGACCGTCCAGCTTGCCGTCCATCAGATGCGCGAAGGCGAGACCCGCATAGCCTTTGGGGCGGCTGTTATTGCCCGCCCCGCCAAACGTCGTGGAATTGCCGGCATCGATTCCGAGCAGCCAGTCCAGATGATCCGTCAGATGTGTGGTCGAGAGAATGCCCACGGTTTCGAACGGAACGATGTAATCGGACGCGTAATTGAACGTATAGAACTGGCGTGCCAGGGCGGGCGTGCCTTCTGCCCCCATGAGACCGTAGATCTGTCCGATCTGGAAATCGACACCTTTCGGCACGATCCATGGAACATGAACATCGACATGCGCCTGTGTGGGGACGAACTGGTAGAGGCCCGTCAGGGCCTTGTCGGCCATACCGATCGTCGGGTCGAACCGGGCATCCGATCCATACATGACCTCGGCGACGAACCCGATCCCGTAACCGCTCCCGATATTGGTGACCGGATGGGAGATGGACCCCATGATCTGGTTGAGCGTGACGGTGTTTGCGCGGTCCGTATAGAACTGCGCGAAGTTGCGGCCCGATTTCGTCCAGGGGTTGCCCGCAATACCGGCTTCCACCGTCAGATGGGCTTCGAGCCCGTTCCAGTAGGTCGGCATCTCGCCGGAGCGGGGATGGAAGAGATTGCCGCCATGCTGGTCGGGGATCGGCTCTGCCTCATGGGGGTTCGGGGCGTTGCCGAGATAATCCGAAGTCGGTCCCGTTCCTTTCTGGACGTCGGGCATTCTCTTTCTGGCAGCTGCCGCAGCCGCGTCGGTCGTGTTCGCTGCCGGACCGGAAGTGTCACCGGTCGCTGCCTGAGTACTTCCTGAGGCTATGGCTGTACCTGCCATGAGGATGGCGAGGGAGAAGGCCGGTCTCAGATAGTGTCTGCCCATTATGTCTTTCCGTAATCCTAACGTTCCTTAACCGTTTCCGTAGCAGTTTTTTTAATGCCTGCCAAAAACAAATAGGCCAGGAGAATGAATGTCACGTAATACAGAAACAAAACGAAATTATAGTATATCACGGCGCTCAGGCAGATGAGCGCACCGACAAGCGCGAAGCCGGGAAGGAACGGATAGAGGGGGGCGCGATAGCTGCGTTCCAGCTCCGGTGCGATCCGCCTCAGGCGAAACAGGCTGATCATGCTCGCGCAATACATCGTCAGGGCTCCGAAGACGGAAAGCGTCACGAGTGTCGCCGTCAGGGGCTGACCGTGGATCGAGACGATGTCATCGGCAAAGATCGCAACGATACCGATGACGCCTCCGGCGAGGGTGGCGCGATGCGGGGTATGAAACCGCGGATGCAATGTGCCGAGCCAGGCGGGAAGGATCGACGCCCGCGCGAGGGCGTAGATCTGGCGTGCATACCCCATGATGATTCCATGAAGCGAGGCGACGAGACCGAACAGACCCAGCCATACGAGCATGGAGAGCCAGGGGCTGTGAGGTCCGACGACCCGTTTCATCGCCTGGGGCAGAGGATCGTTGAGATTGGCGAGCTGCGTCCAGTCGCCGGAGCCCCCCGCGAAGATCATGACCCCGAAGGCGAGAGCGACAAGGGTCAGGACACCGGCGAGATAGGCGATCGGGATCGAACGGCGCGGGTTGCGTGCTTCTTCCGCGGCCATCGCGACCCCTTCGATCGCAAGGAAGAACCAGATCGCGAAAGGAATGGCCGCGAAGAGTCCGCCCATGGCCTCCCATCCGAAATGGGGCGCATGTCCCCACCCCATTGCGGTGAAATGGGCCCAGGAGAACGAAGGGGCCACGACGGCCATGAACACAAGAAGCTCGACGATGGCCGCGATCGTGATCACCAGTTCGAAGCTCGCGGCGATATGGACCCCGGCGATGTTGAGGGTCATGAAAAGCAGATAGGCCCCGCATGCCGCGAGTTTCGGGGGCAGGGACGGAAACTGCACGTTCATATAGGCCCCGATCGCGAGGGCGATTGCGGGCGGGGCAAAGATGAACTCGACCAGGGTCGCCAGACCCGTGATGGCGCCGCCCGTGCGTCCGAGGGCACGGCTGGCATAGGCAAACGGGCCGCCCGCATGAGGGATGGCGCAGGTCAGCTCGGTAAAGCTGAAGATGAAAGCGGTATACATCGCGGCGACGAGACAGGTCGCGCCGAGAAAACCGAGTGTTCCGGCAGTCGCCCAGCCATAGCTCCAGCCGAAATACTCGCCGGAAATGACGAGGCCGACGGCGATACCCCAGAGATGGAATGCGCCCAGTTTTTTCTCGAGCTTCGGTGCTTCAGTCGTCATGCGGGGTTTCCGGGGAAGGGGAAGGGGAGGAGGAAGTGGGAAAGGAAGAGGCGGCCGAAGAGACGGAAGAAGGCGCAAGGGACGGTGCGCGATCCTTGAGGGCGACGCCGGTCGTCTGAAGACGGCGCGCCTCGTTCAGAAGCCAGACCAGCTTGGCGCAGGCTTCCGGAATGGCCAGACCGTGAGCGTGGATATTCGAAAGACAGTTTCGCCGGGAATCCGGCGTGCCGGAAACGGGTCTGTAGGTCAGATAGACGCCCATACTGTCGTGAACGGAAAGACCGGGACGCTCGCCGATCAGGACAGCGACGAATGCCGCCCCCATCGTTTCGGCAATTTCGTCGCCGATAGCGACACGGCCTTGCAGGGCGATTACGGGCGGCGCGATGCGCCATCCGGGCAGCGCCTCGCAGACGGCAGAAAACAGGGCAGGCCCCTGGGTTTCGACCGCCCGTGGCGAAAGCCCGTCTGCAAGGACCAGAACGAGATCCCACCGTTCGCGCGGCAGGACCGCCCGAGCGGACCTGCAAAGCCGTCTTCCCAGATCGGGCCTGCGCAGATAGGTCGCCCGGTCGCTGGCCTGACTGGAGACGACGAGAGGTTCCGGGCACAGGGGGCTGGCGTTGCGTATCGCCGCCGCAAGACGTGCGGGATCGAGAGCGGCATGGACGGCATCTCGCGCTCCGGCATGACAGCCCTGGAACGCAAGAACGTCGCGGGTGATCTGGGTGTCGCCCGTGCGCCCGAGCCCGATGCGTGCCCGGGTCGCGTTGCGAAGACGCGCCCAGGGATCCGGTGAAGAGGGACCCGACGATACGGCCTCGCGGGTTCCGGACTCCGCTTTCGCAACGGTCTCCCTGTCAAAGCTGGCGCGTGGCGGCAAGCCGGTCATGAGTCCCATCCGATCATGCGCGAGAGAGGCGTATCGGGCAGGGCGGGCGCCTGCATCCGTGCCGTCTGGGGATCGTAGAGCGCCATCCGTTCGAGCCATTGCGCGAATTCCGGCGCCGGTCGAAGGCCGAGAATGGCGCGTGTCGTCAGAATGTCGCTGAAGGCCAGGCTCTGGTAGTTGAGCATGATATCGTCCGCACCGGGAACGCCGATCAGGAAGGTCACGCCCGCCGCACCGAGCAGAAGCATGAGCGCGTCCATATCGTCCTGGTCGGCCTCGGCGTGATTGGTATAGCAGACATCGCAACCCATGGGCACGCCGAGCAATTTGGCGCAGAAATGGTCCTCGAGGCCGGCGCGGAGGATCTGTTTCCCGTCATAGAGATATTCCGGCCCGATGAAGCCCACGACCGTGTTGACCAGAAGCGGGTCGAAGGCCCGGGCGACGGCATAGGCCCGGGTCTCCACCGTCTGCTGATCCACGCCGTGATGGGCGTCGGCCGAGAGTGCCGCGCCCTGTCCGGTCTCGAAATACATGACGTTCTGGCCGCAGGTTCCGCGTCCGAGCGCACGCGCCGCATCATGCGCCTCCGCAAGGATACCGAGTGTCACGCCGAACCCCTCATTCGCCTTCTGGGTTCCGGCGATGGACTGGAAGACGAGGTCGACCGGACCGCCCCGGTTGATGATTTCGATCGTGTTCGTGACATGGGTCAGAACACAGCTCTGGGTGGGAATGTCGTAGGTGATCCGGAGGGTCTCGAGCATATCCAGCAAGGCAAGGCCGTTTTCGACGCTGTCGCTGGCCGGGTTGATGCCGATCACGGCATCGCCGCATCCATAGAGCAATCCGTCGAGCGTGGAGATCGCGATGCCCTTGAGGTCGTCCGTCGGATGATTGGGCTGAAGGCGCGAGGCCAGAACGCCGTGCTGGCCGATCGTGTTGCGAAACCGCGTGACGATCTCGATTTTCCGGCTGACCGCGATCAGATCCTGATTCCGCATGATCTTGCTGACGGCGGCCACCATTTCCGGCGTAAGCCCCGGGGCGACCGCCCTGAGCGAGACGCCGTCGGTTTCATGAGCGAGCAGCCAGTCGCGAAACGCGCCGACCGTCATATGTCCGACCGGCGCAAAAGCTCCGGCATCGTGGGTGTCGAGAATGAGGCGGGTCACATCGTCCGCCTCGTAGGGAATGACCTGATGCTCCAGAAATGTCTGGAGCGGCAGATCGGCCAGGGCGATACGAGCCGCGACCCGCTCGGTCTGGGAGACGGCAGCCAGACCGGCAAGCTGATCGCCGGAGCGCAAGGGAGAGGCCGCGGCCAGCAGGTGACGAAGATCGCGGAATACGAACCGCTCTCCCGACAGAGTTGCGGCGAGAATCATGATGATGGCGTCTCCTGTCCCGGCTTCTTTCGCGAGTATAGGTGTCTGCCGCGCGCCGACCAGTGCAATTTTGTAATGTTCTTTATCGACAAGGAGTTACGGACCTGGACCCTGGCGGGAACCGGGCTGACGCCGGACCCGGCAGAAGAAGCCTTGCCACGTCTTGACAACCGCGTGAGGGGAGGCCCCGTGGCCTACCGGATTCTGATATTCTGCTCTATCCGGTATGTGATTAATCACAGGGAGAGTGATCATGGAGATGAAGTTTTCTGCCGCCGATGTCGATCTCGATTTCGGTCTGGGTGGCAAGGTCGCTCTCGTGACGGGCGGAGCCTCGGGAATCGGTGCCGCCATTGCCGAGGCGTATGTTCGCAAGGGGGCGCGTGTGGCCGTGGTCGATGTCAATCACGACAACGCGGCCGCGAAGGCCTCGGCACTCGGAGAGGCCGCCCGGCCATTCGCCTGCGACGTATCGAACCCCGAATCGGTGAAATCCGTCGTGGCGGCGGTCCGGGACTCCTTCGGGCGGATCGACATCGTGGTCAATTGCGCGGGTGTCGTGTTCCTCGCTCCTGCGGAAAGCCTCAGCATGGAGCACTGGAACAAGACGATCGCGATCAATCTCACCGGCAGTTTCGTGATGACGCAGGAGGCCGGACGGGTCATGATCGAGGCGGGCAAGGGAGGGCGTATCATCAATCTCGCCTCTCAGGCCGGTACCGTCGCGATCGAGGAGCACGTCGCCTATTGCGCGTCCAAATTCGGTGTGATCGGCATGTCGAAAACCTTTGCCGCCGAATGGGGCAGACACGGCATCACGGTCAATACGATCTCGCCGACGGTCGTGATGACCGAGCTCGGAAAGAAAGCCTGGGCGGGAGAAAAGGGTGAGGCGGCGATCCGTCGTATTCCCGCGGGCCGGTTCGCCATCCCCGAGGAAATCGCTGCCGCTGCTGTGTTTCTCGCATCCTCCGGCGCCGCGATGATCAATGGCGCGGATCTTCTGATCGATGGCGGTTACACGATCCTCTGATCCTCTGATCCTCTGGCCCTGTTTCCCGCCTCATGGCCGGAAGCGGGGTCAGGTATCGATGCTGCGTGCGGACCGCATGTCGAGATGGAGGGCAGCGGCGGCAGCGGCCGAGGCGCGCGAGCTGAAACCGGCCTTGTTGTAGATCTGCTCGGTATGCTTGTCGATGGTTCGTGAGCTGATACCGAGGATCTGGGCGATATCCCGGCTCGTTTTGCCGCGTGCGATCCAGAGAAGAACCTCCGCCTCCCTCGCACTCAGATTGAAGGCCGTCTGGAGGGCGCTTGCCGGGTTCCGGACGGTTCGCTCCACCTTGAAGAGGAGCTCGTCAGGAGCGCTCTCGCCCACGATACGGAAATCGAGATCGTGGCTGGCAAGAGCCTGCCTCCGGAGGATGCCTCCGGAGGTTGCCCCGGTTGCGCTGCGAGCCAGGGTTTCCGCAAGTCCGGGCCAGTCGGGAATGTCATGCAGAAGCTCTGCGGCCTGCGGTGTCGCCCAGACCAGTTTTCCCGAGCGATCCAGCGCAAAGAAGAACCGACCGGCACGATCGAGCGCGGCATGGGCGAATGCCATGCGCCGCGCCGCGCCGAGGCGGATCTCGAGACGCGCGGCGATCTCGGCAATGTTGAAGGGCTTCGTCACATAATCGACCGCCCCGCTCTCGAAGGCCCGCAGGACATGACGGGTTTCCGTCAGTCCGGTCATGAAGATGACGGGAAGACGCGACAGGAGAGGATCGGCCGTGATGCGCTCGCATACCGCCCAGCCATCGAGCCCGGGCATGCAGGCATCGACGAGAACGAGATCGATCCCGCCGCGCGCGAGGATATCCAGCCCTGTCTGGCCGGATGCAGCCAGTCTGACGATATAGCCCAGCCGGCAGAGTTCCCGGTCCATCAGCCCGAGAGACGCGGGATCGTCGTCGATGACGAGAATGACAGGTCGGGAGGGAGCGGTTTCATCCATCGGACAGGGCCTCCAGGGCGTCGCGCAGGGCATCCAGTCGATAGGAGGCCGCCAGCGCCAGACAGTGCCGGACGGTTTCCTTCTCGGCCTCTGCGGTCGTTTCGATCAGCGTTGCGAGAGACGTCCTGACGGCGGCGAGGTCTCCGGCGTCCAGCAGGTCCAGCAGCGCATCGCGTCGCGCGCCGGACAGCGTCTTTTCCGCAAATGCGCCGTCTTCCCCCCTGCCGGACGGATTGTCATCCCCGCCGACATCCCTGTCCGGCCGTGTCCCACCCGGCCGTGTCCCACCCGGCCGCGTCCCATCCCGATACGTCCCGTCCTGCCCTGCTTCGGGCTCATCGGGATGGTCTGGATGCGATCGTTCGGGAGCGGTATCGAACGAGAGGCCGAGCCTGATCCCGATCTCGGAAACGAGGCGGGGGAGATCGACCGGCTTTGCAAGCACTGTCGCGTTCTCGACCGCGTCGATACGCCCGCGAGAGGTCTCCTCCAGATTGCCGGTAAGGAAGATGATGGGAGGATTGCGTCCCAGCCGCGCGCGCACTGCACGGGCGAGCGTGCGGCCGTCCATTTCCGGCATGGTCAGGTCGAAAAGAAGGAGATCGGGCGGATCTCCGGTCAGGCTGTCCAGAAAAGACGCGCCATTTGGGAAACAGGAGATCTCGAACCCGATCGGCGCGAGGCAGGCGCGCAGAATGGCAAGATGGTGAGGCTGGTCGTCAACTGCGGCAATACGGCGCCGGCGCCCCGCATATCCCGGCGGAAGACGATCGACCGGTTTGGCCGATGCCGCTGCGAGTTCGGAAAGCATGAACCTGAGGCGGAATCGCGTCCCGACGCCCGGCGTGCTGGAAAAACCCAACTCGCCGCCGAGCACTTCCGTCAGAAGCCGGGTGATCGTCAGGCCGAGACCGGTTCCGGGAATATCCGAGGCGGCGCCGCGCTCGAACGGTTCGAAAATGCGCTCCTGATCCTCCGCCGCTATGCCCGGTCCGGTATCCTCTATAACGAATTCGGCTATCTGGGCGCGCCAGCGAACGATGAAGCGGATATGGCCCCGATCCGTGAATTTCACGGCGTTGAAAAGAAGATTGAGCAGGATCTGACGCAGTCTGTGCGTGTCCCCGTTGACCCGGCCCGGCAGGGGAGAGCCCGGCTCATAATGGAAGACCAGGCCTTTGGCCTGGGCAAGGGGAGCGACCATGCGCGCGACATTCTGCAGAAAGGCCGGAAGATCGATCTCGTCGCGATAGATCTCGATCCGTCCGGCCTCGATGCTCGCGATATCGAGCAGACCGCCAAGCAGCGCGGTCATGTGGTTGGCGCTCTCCGTGATGGTCTGCAATTCGTTCGTGCCGTTCGCCCCCTCGGAGAGATCGCGCGCAAGAATCTGGGCATATCCCATGATCGTATTGAGCGGCGTGCGCAATTCGTGGCTGATACCGCTGATATAGCGTGTCTTCGCAAGGCTGGCCGCTTCCGCCTTCGCCCGGGCCCGGTCGAGCGCCGCCGCGGTGCGATCATGGGCGGCGATCTCGTCGAGCAGGAGCCGGGTCTGTTTGCGCGTCTCCTCCTGCGCGGTGCGATGCCCCTCGAGGCTCATGACCAGCAGCCAGCAGATCAGCCCTGCGATGGCGAGGCAGAGCGCCACCGCATTCTGCCAGTCATCGAGAAACGCGTAGAAGGCAAGGCAGGAAAATGCCGCAATCGGGGCGAAAAGGCCGAGAAACCGGACAAGAGGCGTATCGAGTTTCGCGTGCCATCGGGCGGGGAAACATCTTCTGATCTGGGTGCCGAACCGCGTCGCGGCAGGTTTGCACCGGTCGCCGCACCGCGCATCGAGGGCGCAGCAAAGCGAACACAATGTTGCGCCATAAGCGGGACAGGGTACGAGATCGTCGGTCTCGAAAGTCGCGCTGCAGATCAGGCAGGTCTTTTCGGCGCCGCGCGACCAGGGCCGGGAGGGGCGACGGGCCAGACAGGTCCTGCCACGGGTCCGGTGGGCGAGAATGATCGTGGTGGCTCCCGCGATGAGGAGCGCAGCAAACGGCGCATAGGCACGCAGGGTCGTTCCGGCAAGCCCCGAGCTGGAAACGAACCCGCCCGCCAGAGCCAGAAGGAAGGCCAGAACCCCCACCGGATTCAGATCCGGCAGGAACGCCCTGCGGAACTCGGCCTTCTGCGGAACCAGACCCAGAGGACGGCAGATGACGAGATCGGCCGCGAGAACACCCATCCAGGCCGCTGCGATCACGGCATAAGGAATGAGACCCCGGCCTATCCGGTCCGTCAGCCCCGTCTCGACGAGGCAGAGCGCGAGCGCCGCCGTCAGAACGACGTGTATGGCTCTTCCCGGATGGGTATGGGTCAGTCGCGAGAAGACATTCGACAAGGCAATGGAGCCGGCATAGGCATTCGTTATGTTGATCCGGCTCTGCGCCAGCAGGATCAGGAAAAACGTCGCAACGGGCGCCAGACCGTGAGGCAGGAGGCGGGAGAAGGCGACATCGTACATGACGATCGGTCGGGCAGCGTCATCGGCCGAAACGCCGGAGCGCACCAGGAAAACCGCGATCAAACCGCCAGCAAGAAGCTTCACGCCCCCGAACACGATCCATCCCGGCCCGCCGAGAAGCAGGCTGCTCCACCAGCGCAGCCGCGATCCGGATGTCCGTTCGGGCATGAACCGCATGAAATCGGCCTGTTCGGCGCTCTGCAGAAGCAGAACGAGCAGGATGGACGCGCAGCATCCTGCCGATAACACGGAGAAGGCACCGGCGCCTGAGGCGGGCGCGATCGCGGCTGCAGGAAGAATGCCGGGAAGGACGGCATGCCCTGCGAGAAATCCGTCCGATGGGCCTGCCCCCGAGGGAAACATCCCGGACGAGGAAATCCCGGAGGACAGGCTCCAGGGGAATCCTCCGCTAGAGACGATAATGGCGCGGATATCCGTGGAGGAAAAAAACGCGATCAGCGGTGCGAGGTTGAGGACGATCCATGGAAGGAAACTCCAGGCCTGAAACCGCCTGATGGTCCCGATGCCGAGGAAAACGACCGGAACGATGGATCCCGAGGCGATCAGGGCCGCGACCCAATGCGGCAGGTCGAGCGTGGCCATGAGACACGACGCAAGGATAGAGGCCTCTATCGCGAAAAAGAAAACGGTGAATCCGGCATAGAACACGGAGGTCAGAACCGAGCCGAGATAGCCGAAGCCCGTGCCTCTCGTGAGAAGATCGATATCGAGCCCGGTGCGCGCCGCACGCAGACACACGGGCAGACCGACGAGAAATATCGTGATCCCCGCAAGAAGCAGTCCCGCGAAAAGATTGGCAGGGCCGAAACCGAGTGCGAGCGCGCCGCCTATGGCCTCGAGAGCGAGAAAGGAGCACGCACCGGAGGCAGCGAGAAAACCCTGTTCCGGCGTGGAAAACCGCGCCGAACGCGCCATGTGTCTGAGCGCGTAATCCTCGCGGCTCTCATCGGAGGCGAGACGGTTGTACTGGCGTCTCGCCGGAGTGATCCTCAGGGGATGGGCCGGTCGCGCACTCAAATCTCTGGTCTCCGTCAGGGGCTTGCGGGGCGGCACGAGCGGTCGGGAAGACCGGAGAAGACGACGAAACGTATGCGGAAGTTAATACGCAGGATTGCGTATGGTGCATAGATCGGGGCGCGGCGAACAATCGGGGCATGGTTCACGATGAGGAAGCCCGAGCATGAACGCCTCTGTATCGCGTCTGACACGTCGCGCCCTTGCCCGTGGCGGGCTGGGGCTGGCCGCCCTGTCCGGCTATGCGCCCCGGGCCCGTGCAGCCGCTCCGGGCGGTGCGCCGATCCGCATTGGTATCCTGCACTCCCTGTCGGGCACGATGGCGATCAGCGAAACGACGCTCAAGGATGTCATGCTCATGCTGGTGGCAGAGCAGAACCGGCGCGGCGGCGTGCTCGGGCGTCCACTCGAGGCCGTGGTCGTCGATCCCGCATCGAACTGGCCGCTCTATGCGGAGAAAGCCAGACAGCTCATCGCGGTCGACAGGGTCTCTGCCATTTTCGGCTGCTGGACCAGCGTGTCGCGCAAATCCGTCCTGCCGGTGGTGGAGGAGCTCAACGGGATTCTCTTCTATCCCGTCCAGTACGAAGGGCAGGAATGCAGTCGTAACATCTTCTATACCGGTGCCGCACCCAATCAGCAGGCCATACCGGCAGTGGATTACCTCCTCGGCGAGGAGGGGGGCGCGGCGAAGCGTTTCGCCCTGATCGGGACCGATTACGTTTACCCCAGAACGACGAACCAGATCCTGCGCAACTATCTGCTCGCCAGGGGAATCACTCCGGGCGACATCATGATCGATTATACGCCTTTCGGACAGTCGGACTGGCAGACGAGCGTCTCGCGGATCAAGGCGTTCGGCTCCGCAGGCAAGAAGACCGCCGTCATCTCCACGGTGAATGGCGATGCCAACGTGCCGTTCTACAAGGAGCTCGGGAACCAGGGAGTTTCGGCCACCGATATTCCGGTCATGGCGTTCAGCGTCGGCGAGGAGGAACTTGCCGGGATGGATACCGGCGGTCTCGTGGGGCAACTCGCGGCCTGGAATTATTTCCAGAGCATCGATACCCCGCAGAATACGGCGTTCATCAGATCATGGCGCGACTTCACGGGCAATCCGAAGCGGACCGCCAACGATCCGATGGAAGCCCATTATCTCGGCTTCAATCTCTGGGTGCAGGCCGTAACGAAAGCCGGGACGACCGATTCCGATGCGGTCATAGACGCGATGGTCGGGCTTCGTCAGGGCAACCTCACGGGCGGGACCGCCGTCATGCTGCCCGATCATCATCTTTCGAAGCCCGTCTATATCGGCGAGATCCAGGATGACGGACAGTTCGCCGTCGTCTGGCAGACACCCGCCGAGATACCCGGCGAGGCCTGGTCCCGCTATGTGCCCGAAACCCGGACGCTCGTGGGCGACTGGACCGCTCCGAGGCATTGCGGAAATTACGACACGGCCCGCAAGCTCTGTCTCGGGGGGCGTCATGGCTGAGGCACGGGCTGCCGTACTCCTCGTTGCGCTGCTTTCGGTTGCCTCGTGCCTCCCGCTGGGTCCGGCGATCTGCCTCGCACAGGACCGGACAGGAATACCGACACCGACACCGGCACCGACATCAATTCCGGCCCCGATATCGGCCCCGGATGTCGGGCATTCAAACGCGGTGAGCGATGCCGATGGCGAAGCCCTGCGCGCGCTCGCCTCACGTCATTTCGAAGCGATCGGCAGAGGCGTCGCCCGGCTCGGCGTTTCCGATGCGCCCTGGGGGAAAGCGGTTCTCGAGGCGTTGCATGACGGTCGTCTGGCGGTGGGCTCCGACAGCGACCGGATCGTCATCCGGGAAAACGGCGTCGCTCGCGATGCGGTCACGGGCGCGACCCTGACGGGTGACGCATTGCGCAGGATCCGCGTCAATAACCGTATCCGTGGCGCGATACGGATCGCGCTGGCCGAACGGGCGCTGAGGGCAAACGACGTGTCCGCGCGCGAAGCGGCTGCAATGGCGCTCTATCATCATCCCGGCGCCGATGCGCTCCCCGTTCTCGATCGTGCGATGTCCCGGGAGAAGGCTGCGTCCGTCAAACGCGCCCTTACGCTTGCGCGCGCGGCCATTGTGCTGAAGACAGGCGCCGCGCCCGGGCAGGAACGCGCAGCGGTCGAGACACTCGGCAAGAGCGGGCGTCTGGATGCGCGCGGTCTGCTCGCCGGCGTCGCGTCCTCCTCCTCCGATCCCGAAATCGCGGGTTCCGCCAGAAAGGCAGTCGCCTCGATCGATCGAAGGCAGCGCCTGTGGGGCATCGTCCAGAACGTGTTCTACGGGGCCAGCCTCGGATCCGTGCTGATGCTCGCAGCCATGGGGCTTGCCGTCACTTTCGGCGTCATGGGCGTCATCAACATGGCCCATGGCGAGCTGATGATGATCGGTGCCTATGCCACCTATGCGACGCAATACGGGTTGCATCGCTGGCTGCCCGGGCTCGAGACCTGGAGCCTTGCCGTTGCGGTTCCGGTCGCCTTCGGGGTCTGCTGGCTCCTCGGGATTGCGATCGAGAAGGGGCTGATCCGGTTTCTTTACGGCCGTCCCCTCGAGACGCTTCTCGCCACATGGGGGTTGTCGCTCTGTCTCCAGCAGCTGGTGCGAAGCCTCTTCGGCCCGACCAATGTGGCCGTCACGACACCGTCCTTTCTTTCGGGCTCTGTTGCGATCGGAGGCACGGAAATCACGATCGGACGCATCGCCATACTCGTCTTCTCGGGATGCGTCATGGCGGGGCTGCTCTTTATCCTGCGTCGTACCCGGTTCGGTCTCCAGATGCGCGCGGTCACGCAGAACCGGCGCATGGCAGCCCTGATGGGCATCCGCACAGCGCGGGTGGATGCGCTGACTTTCGGGCTGGGATCGGGAATTGCAGGGCTCGCGGGTGTGGCGGTCAGCCAGATCGACAATGTCAGTCCCAATCTGGGACAGGGCTACATCATCGACAGTTTTCTCGTGGTCGTGTTCGGCGGTGTCGGCAATCTCTGGGGCACGCTGGCCGCCGCCATGACCCTCGGCATCGGAGACAAGGTGCTCGAGCCGCTGATCGGTGCCGTCTCGGGCAAGATCCTGCTGCTCGTTCTCGTCATCCTCTATATCCAGAAACACCCGCGAGGCATGTTCCCCCTGCGTGGACGTGGAGTGGACTCATGAAAACCTCCATGGATTTCAGATCGGTCCGTCTTGCCGCAGGGCTCGTCCTGCTGCTTTCGGCGGTGCTTTCTCTCGGCAGCCTCCTGCCGCAGCAGGGAGTCTTCTCCGTTTCTCCCTTCGTGGTGACGATTGTCGGGAAATATCTGAGTTACGCATTTCTCGCCCTTGCGATCGATCTCGTCTGGGGGTTCGCCGGTATTCTGACGCTCGGCCATGCGGCGTTCTTCGCGCTCGGCGGCTATGCGATGGGGATGTACCTGACCCGCGAGATCGGTGCGCGCGGCGTGTACGGCAATGCCCATCTGCCGGATTTCATGGTCTTCCTCTCCTGGTCGGATCTGCCCTGGTACTGGATGGGATCGGAGCATTTTGCCGTCTCGGTTCTGCTCGTTCTGCTCGTGCCTGGCGCGCTTGCGGCGCTTTTCGGATGGCTCGCCTTCCGCTCGCGCGTGTCGGGCGTCTATCTCTCGATCATCACCCAGGCCCTGACCTTTGCCCTGATGCTCGCCTTCTTCCAGAACGGGCTCGGCTTCGGTGGCAATAACGGTCTGACCGATTTCAAGGACGTGCTCGGTTTCGACCTGCATCAGGCGCGGACCCGCGCTGCGCTTCTCGCACTTACGGGCGTTTTCCTGGCCGGATCGCTGATGCTGGCCCGCTGGGTGGTGAGCGGCCGGTTCGGTCGCCTGCTCGTGGCCGTACGCGATGCCGAGAGCCGGACGCGGTTCATGGGATATCGCCCCGATCATGCCAAATTGCTGGTCTGGATCCTGTCCGCCATGATCGCCGCCGTCGGCGGGGCGTTCTACGTCCTGCAGGTCGGAATCATCAACCCGGGAGAATTCACGCCGGGAAACTCGATCGAAGCCGTCATATGGGTCGCGGTCGGCGGGCGCGGAACCCTGAGCGGCGCCGTACTCGGCGCTGTGCTCGTCAATTTCGGCAAGACCCTGTTCACGGCGTGGATGCCTGAATTCTGGCTGTACGGTCTGGGCTTTCTCTTCATTGCGACCACGCTCTTCCTGCCGTGCGGGCTGGTCGGGCTTGTGGGATCGATGGGCGGCAGGGCAGGGCGCAATGCCCGGACCGATCCGACACCGGAGCTTGTCGAGCCAGGGAGGGATGAGGAATGAGCGAGGACTGGCTGCTCGATCTGAGCCATGTCTCGGTCACCTTCGACGGTTTCCGGGCGATCAACGACCTGACGCTTCGCCTTCGCCCCGGAGAGATGCGCGCCATTGTCGGGCCGAACGGTGCGGGCAAGACCACGATGATGGATATCGTCACGGGAAAGACCCGACCGGATTGCGGCAGCGTCCGTTTCCGGGGGCAGGAGCTGACGCGCTTCGACGAGCCGACCATCGCAAGGCTCGGAATCGGGCGCAAGTTCCAGAAACCGACGGTATTCGAGGCGTTGAGCGTTCACGACAATCTCCTTCTCGCCCTGAGGGGAACGCGCTCGCCGCTGCGGATGCTGTTCCTGCGCGAGACGCCGGACGAAGGCGAGCGGATCGCGGGGCTTCTCGGGCGCATCGGCCTGACGGCCCGGGAGAGGCTTCTCGCGGGTGCGCTCAGTCACGGACAGAAGCAGTGGCTGGAGATCGGCATGCTCCTTGCGCAGGATCCCCGCCTTCTTCTCGTCGATGAGCCGGTTGCGGGCATGACCGATGCCGAAACCATGCAGACGGCTGATCTGCTGCGCGACATCAACACCTCTCACAGCGTGATCGTGGTCGAGCATGACATGGATTTCGTGCGCGCGCTGGGTGTGGACGTCACGGTTCTGCACGAGGGATCGGTCCTGACGGAAGGCACGCTCGATCGCGTCAGCGCCGATCCGCGCGTCATCGACGTCTATCTCGGTCGCTGAGAGGAGAGAGACCATGCTCACGATTACCGATATCGCGCTGCATTACGGCGAAGCGATCGCGCTTCGCGGCGTTTCCCTCAGCGCCCGGCGCGGCGCGGTGACCTGTCTGCTGGGCAGAAACGGGGTCGGAAAGACCAGCGTGCTGCGTGCAGTAACCGGAATGCACGGCATTTCCGGCGGCAGCATTCTCTGGGAGGGGGAAGAGATCGCGCATCTTCCGGCGTGGGAGCGTGCAAGACGCGGCATTGCGACCGTTCCGCAGGGGCGGGACATTTTCCCGCTGCTGAGCGTGCGGGAGAATCTCCAGACCGGTTTCTCCCTTCTGCCGCGCGGGCAGAGGCGCATCCCCGAGGAGATCTTCGCGATCTTTCCGGTGCTCGGAGACATGCTCGACCGCAGGGGGGGCGATCTTTCCGGCGGGCAGCAGCAGCAGCTCGCCATCGCACGGGCGCTCGTCACCAGACCGCGCCTTCTGGTGCTGGACGAACCGACCGAAGGGATCCAGCCCTCGATCATCAAGGATATCGGCAGGGTCATCGCCATGCTGCGCGATCGCGGGGACATGGCACTGCTTCTGGTCGAGCAGTATTTCGAGTTCGCCTACGACCTCGCCGATAGCGTCGTCGTGCTCGACCGGGGTCAGGTCGTCGCGCAGGGCACGATCGGGACCCTCGACCGCCAAGAGGTGCGTCGACATGTGATGCTCTGAAGACGGCGCCCGTCATCCGCAGCCCTCATCCCCTGCATTCTGCCTCCGGGGAGCACTCCCTCAACCGCGCGCAACGACTTGTGCGCAAACCGGTTCGAAAGGTCGTTCCGATGCATCTGACACCTTATGAAGTCGACAAACTTACGGTCGCAACGACCGGCATGCTCGCGCAACGGCGCCTCGCGCGCGGGCTGAGGCTCTCCTATCCCGAAGCGATGGGGCTGCTCGCCTTCGTGCTGCTCGAGCTGATCCGTGACGGAAATCACTCGGTTTCCGAGCTCATGCAGATCGGGGGACGCATACTCGGGCGAAGGGAAGTCCTGCCCGGCGTGCCCGAGATGATGACGGATCTGCATGTCGAGGGGACGTTCGCGGACGGGACGAAGCTCGTTGCTGTGCGGGCGCCCGTTTCGCATGAGGAGGGGGATCTGGGTCTCGCCCTTCATGGGAGCTTCCTGCCGGTGCCCGATACCGCGCTGTTCGGCGCGCAGGCGCAGGAGAAGGCCGGGACGATCCTGGTCGAGGAGGGGGTCATTACGCTCAATGAGGGGCGTGACTCCGTAACCATCGACATCACGAATACCGATGCCCGCCCGGTGCAGATCGGCAGCCACTTCCATTTCGGCGAGGCGAATCCCCGCCTGCTTTTCGACCGCGATGCGGCTTATGGCAGGAGGCTCGATATCCCGGCCGGGACCGCCATCCGCATCGAGCCGGGCGAGACCCGGACCATCACGCTCGTCCAGATCGCAGGCAACCGGGTCATCCGGGGAGGAAACAACATCGCAGACGGTCAGGTCGGTGCCGCAAACCGCAGAACCGCGCTCGGACGCGTGACGAACCGCGCTTTCGCCCATACCGGCTGAACAGGAGATTCATCATGGGATATCAGATCGACCGTGCCCTTTACGCCAGTCTGTTCGGGCCGACCAAGGGGGATCGCATCCAGCTCGGCGATACCTGTCTTCTTGCAGAGATCGAACACGACTACACAGTCTATGGCGATGAATGCGTGTTCGGCGCGGGGAAGGTGATCCGCGACGGAATGGGGCAGAATTCCGGTCTCGGGCCTGAATACACCCTGGATTGTGTGATCACCAATGTCGTCGTGATCGATCATACCGGGATCTACAAGGCCGATATCGGTATCAAGAACGGCCGTATCTCCGGGATCGGCAAGGCGGGCAATCCGGACGTCATGGCCGGGGTCTCGCCCGATCTGGTGATCGGGGTCAATACCGAGGTGATCTCGGGTGAGGGCAAGATCCTGACCGCGGGCGGTGTCGATACCCATTTCCATTACATCTGCCCGACCCAGCCTGAGACGGCACTGGCAAGCGGCATCACGACGCTGGTCGGAGGCGGAACGGGGCCGGCCACGGGCTCCCTTGCGACGACCTGCACGCCGAATCCGGAATATCTGCGCCTCATGATGCAGGCGACCGACAATGTCCCTGTCAATTTCATTTTCTCCGGACGGGGCAATTCCTCGCGCCCGGACGGAATGAAGGAACAGATCCTCGCAGGAGCCGCGACCCTCAAGCTGCATGAGGACTGGGGGACCACGCCGGCGGCGATCGATACCTGCCTCGGCGTGGCCGACGCCTATGACGTGCAGGTCACGATCCATACGGATTCGATCAATGAGAGCTGCTCGGTCGAGGATTCCATCCGCGCCTTTGCCGGGCGAACCATCCACACCTATCACTCCGAAGGGGCGGGAGGCGGTCATGCGCCCGATCTCATGCGGGTGTGCGGCGAGCCCAATATCCTCACCAGTTCGACGAGCCCGACCAATCCCTACACCGTCAATACGGTTGCGGAACATCTCGATATGCTGATGGTCTGCCATCATCTCGACAAGGATATTCCGGAGGATGTTTCCTTCGCTGCAAGTCGCATCCGCCCGCACACGATTGCGGCCGAAGGGGTCATGCACGATATCGGCGCCATTTCGATGATGACATCGGACAGCCAGGCCATGGGGCGCGCGGGCGAGGTCGTCACGCGCAGCTGGCAGATTGCCGATCTGATGAAAAAGCAGCTCGGTACGCTGGCGGAGGACAGCGCGAGGAACGACAATTACCGCATCCGGCGCTATGTCGCGAAATACACGATCAACGGAGCGATCGCTCACGGGATCGGCCATCTCGTGGGGTCGATCGAAAAGGGCAAGGTGGCCGATCTCGTCCTGTGGTCTCCCGCATTTTTCGGAACACGCCCCGAACTCGTTCTGAAAAGCGGTTTCATCGCCTATGCGCAGATCGGCGATGCGAACGCATCCATTCCCACGCCGCAGCCCGTCATCATGCGGCCCATGTGGGGGGCGACGGCCGCCGGAACCGCCCGGACCTCGATGCTCTTCGTCAGCGAAGCGTCGCTCAGTGAAGGGCAGGTCTCGTCCTACGGTCTGGGCAAGCGGATCGAGCCCGTCAGACGCTGTCGTACCATCGGAAAGGCGGACATGATCCTCAACGATGCGACGCCGTCCGTTACGGTCGATCCCGTGACCTATCGGGTCGCGATCGACGGACAGGAGATCGATATCGCACCGGCGGAAACGGTGCCGATGAGCCGTCGCTTCAGTCTTTTCTGAGCCGGAGCGATGGCAATGTGGCAACAAAACAACACATTGACATGGTTTGTCGCTCAGAAATGATATTCCGTCAAAAAACCAGAGGAAAATATCGTTTCTTATCAATAAGTTGGGATGACTGAAACAAAACTGTCATATGAGAGTCATCAAAGCTTAGCGGGTAGCGCGAAGAGGAAGGTCCTAAGCACAGGGCCGCCCCCTTCTCGCTATCCGGATGATACCGACATGAAATGTTCCCCCCGAGCGTGGCGCCTGATACTGGCAACGGCATCGGTCTCGCTCACGACGCTCGCCGCCGCGTCTCCATCCCAGGCGGCCAGCATGGATCAGATGACCATGATGGAGAAGCAGATCAAGGCGATGCAGGCGCAGCTTGCCACCATGAAGCGCGAGCATCAGCGCGAAATGAACCGCATCCACCAGCAGATGGCACAGCAGCGTCAGGCCGAGGAAACCGACCCCTATGGCGCGCGTAACGCCTATCGTGGCGCGCCGCCTCACGCATCGGCGTCGCCCAATGCGGGTTTCGCGACGGCTGCTGCGCCAGGGCCCCGGAGCGATCAGCTTCTGCCTCCGGTGAATGCGGCGACGCCTTACGGTCAGCTGACCGGCACGCCGACCGGGCGGGTGCTCAATCTCTACGGTCCTCTCCACAGGGGGCAGGTCCAGATCGGCGGCGTTCGTATCACGCTTGGCGGATATGCCGAGGCCGCGACCATATTCCGTTCCAGGAACAACGTTGCGGACATCTCGTCGAATTACGGCTCGATTCCCTTCGCCAATAACCCCAATTATCACATCAACGAATTCCACGAGACGGCCCGTCAGAGCCGGCTCGCTGCCCTGGTGGAAGGCGACATCACCAAGGCCCTGCGCGCACAGGCCTATATCGAGACGGATTTCCAGGGGGCCGGTTCCGCATCGAATTCCCGACAGTCGAATTCCTATGTTCTGCGCGAGCGCGTGTTCTACGGACAGCTGATCGACGACGTGGACGATCTTACGCTGCTCGGAGGGCAGAACTGGTCGCTTCTGACCATGTTCAATCACGGTATGCGCGCTCGAGACGAACAGGTTCCGCTCACCATCGAGGCACAATACGTTCCGGGCTTCAACTGGACGCGTAACACGCAGATCCGTCTCGTGAAGGGGTTCGATCACAGCCGTTACAATATCGGCCTGTCGGTGGAGAACCCGCAGCAGGTGATCTCGCCCGGTTCGGGCGGACAGTATCTCCCGCCGGGTGCCGTATCGGGCACGTATCAGAATGCGGGCGCGAATGTGAACAATCCGTCCACGAATTATTCGACCGACATCGCGCCGGATATCATCGCCAAGGTCGGTGCCGATCCGGGATGGGGACATTACGAGCTGACGGGGCTGCTCCGTTTCGCTCATAGCCGCGTATCCTATGACGGGTACGGCAAGAGCAGCACCCATGTCGCCGGTGGCGGTGGCGGTGGCCTGATTCTTCCGGTCAATAAGAAGCACAAGGTCTATTTCCAGGCATCCGGCCTCGTCGGCACGGGCATTGGCCGTTACGGAACGTCGAATATTCCCGATGTCACCATCGACCAGAAAGGCCAGGTCAAGCCGATGCCCGCCGCCAATGTGCTGGTGGGGCTCTATGGCAATCCGACGAAGGCCCTGCAGCTCTATGCCTATGGCGGTATGGAGATGCTCCGCGCACGCTCCTATTTCAATGCCGGTGGGAAACATTACGGCTACGGCAATCCGCTGTATAACGTCAGCGGGTGCGACGTCGAGGGGGCTGCCTCCTCGGCCTGTCAGTCGAGCATCAATCGCGTGGTCCAGGGCACTGCCGGGTTCTGGTGGACCTATATGCATGGCGATTACGGCACGCTTCGCGTCGGCGCGCAGTATTCCTTCACCTATGTCTCCTCGTTCAGCGGGGTCGGTGGAACGCCGCATACGAACGACAATATGGTCTTCCTGTCGCTTCGTTATCTCCCGTTCCAGTAGGACCGGGGCCAGGGCGTGCGTTGCCACCGGGGACGGTCGCGACGCAACGCAGGGTATGAGCGCCTGCGATACCGGGACAGACCGTGCCCCGGTATCGCAGGCGATGTCATTCCGATCCGGAGTGCGGCGCGTGTCCCTCAGAAACCGGAGGAGACCGAGACCACACCGGCGAAACCGCCTCCCACGAAATAGGTCGGTGCCCGCCCCGGTATCGTCGTGCCGTAAACGCCCTGTGTGGGGCGGGCATTGAGCGCGACGCCATTGACGCCCGAAAGATATCCGGATCGCCCCAGATTGATGAGATTGAGCTGGATCTGAGGGGTTTTCAGAGCGCCGGTTCGCTGCAACCGGTATCCCAGAGAGAGATTGGCGGTCGCGAAACCGGGTATGCGCTCGTCATTCATGAGGGTCGCATAGGTCGGCCCGACATAATTGCCGTTGAAGACACCGAAAAAGGCGCCGTCATCGTAGGAAATCCCCAGTGCCCCTGAGAAAACCGGCGTGCGGATGGCTTTTTTCCCCCGTGTCGGGAGGGCATCTCCACCGGTCCGGATATCGTTGTCGATCGTTGCCCGTGTGAGCTGGCCGGACAGATAGGGGCTGAAACCGTGCCAGGGGCGCAGACCGGCCTCGAACTGTACGCCACGCGCCGTCTGGCCCCCGCCATTGATGGACTCCGTAATCATCGCGCCGTTCAGAACGCTCGTGGTCGAGATCTGCCGGTTTGTGAAATTGTAATTGAACAGGGCGACGGAAACCGAAAGGCGGCCGCGATGCCGGTAGCCGATTTCCTCGCCGATCGCATATTCGGCCTTCGTGTCGCTCGACGCCCTGCGCGTCTGCTGACCGGTCGAGACACTGAACCGGTCCTCGAAATTCGAGATGCCGGACGGGGGGCGAAACCCGGTTGTCCCGTTGATGTAGATCTGGTCTTTCGGGGTGATCCGGAACGAGGCCGCGACCTGGGGAAGGGGGGCAACATAGCTCTCGCCGTTTCTGTAGCGCGCACCGGGCAGGATATTGGTGACCGAGCGGGACACCATTACCACCCGTGCGCCTCCCTCGAGGGTCAGCCTGCCATCGAGCAGCGTGAGCCGGTCGGATAGCGAGAGCGCATTGATCTGCTGGGTGAGGTTGGCATCATAGGACGTCAGCGGCGCACCCGACTGCGTCAGGATCGGAAAGGATCCCCACTGGTTCGAAACCCCGCCCTGTGCATCGGGCAACACATAACGGGACAGGTTCGGATAGGCGTAGTAGGAATACCAGTAGGACAGGGCGAGGCGATTGCGCCCGGAGCGATAGCTGAGTGTCGTATCGAGGCCGGGATGGGACTGGGCAAAGACGTCCGTCGCGACCGCGACGAAGCGCTCGCCCCGATTATCGGGGACCTGAAGCGTACCGGCAGGACGATTTCCCTGATAGCTGCCCGTCCGGCTCAGTGTCGTGCCGAAACTGTCATAGCCCCAGACATAGACCAGATAGGGCGTGACATCGAGCCGGACCCCGCGACCCAGCCCGAGCGATACGGGCAGGGCTGCAAAACTCTGCGCCCGGGCGTTTTCCTGAAACTTGTAGTAGTTGCTGTCACCCGTCGCGTAACGTCCGTTATAGTTGAATGCCGTGCCTTCGGCGCGCCACTGGGCCAGGGTCGGCTGTCTCAGATAATATTGTCTCTGGCGATTGAACGAGAACAGCAGGGAGGCGCGGCTCTCCTTGCCCCATTCGCGCACGAGCCGCATATCGGTGTGATAACGCCGCGTCGTTCCCGGTCCGCGCCATTGATCCGCGCCACGATAGGAAAACGACACGAAACCCTTGAGCCCCGTCCGGCCGATCTTCCCCGTATCGTAACGCAGAAATTCGCGGTTCAGGCCGTAAGACCCCCAGGAACCGCTGACGAATCCGCCGGGACGGTCGGAGGGCATCCGCATCCTGACCGAGAGCTGCCCCCCGACGGCATTGTAAAGCGGTGCGGAGAGATCCGCCGCGCCCTGCGCCAGGGTCACCGAGGCGATATTCTCGTTATCGGCCGTGGCAGAGGTGTAGGGCATGAGGAAGAGCGGAGGCGCTGCCGGGACACCCTCGAACAGATAGCCGATTTCCGTCTGGTCGAGGCCACGAACCGAGAGACCCTGCTGATCGTCATTGGTCCCGAGGGGGTCGTTGGCCGAATAGATCACGCCCGGAAGATCCGCAATCAGCGCCGTGGGCGACTGGGTGGGCGATTGGCGGGCGATGAAGTCGCGTGTCAGGCCGCTCTGGGCGCGGGGGGCGCTCTGTTGCGGCATCAATCCTCCACCCGCCGTGTGTCGTGTCACGCCATCCGGATCTGTGCGACGACGATGCACTGTGATCGATTCCGCGCCGCGCCGCGGATCGGTCGGCATGGCCAGGGGCCTATGCGCCGGGTCAGGAGACGAAGACATGTGTCCCCGATGCGACGCCTCTCCATCGCTACCTTCGGGGTCGATCCCGTCCTTTTCCTGATCGTGACCGGTCTCGCGAGCCGCGCTCGCACCGGCGGGGATGGCGGCCAGGACGAGGCATAAGGTCGGGGCGATCCATGCGATGCGGCAGGTCAATGAGGCGGGATCCGTGTCACGTTCTTCCGTTGTCAGAGGTGAAGCTATCGTTTCGGGAGAGGTCAGTAAAATGATATAACATAACAAACGATGACGGCAGGCTTATCGCTCCGGTCTGCCTATCGGCTCCGCAGCCATATCGTTTCTTCGTTGCGCGGGCAGCAACGCCGACAGGGTCCGCGCATGGGCTGACGACCTTTTGCGACGATCTGTCCCGGCGAGCTGCTTCGACAACCTCCACAGGAAGAATAGGAGAGTAATCGTGTCCGGTTTATTCGCACTGGACGTGTCGTTCCGGGGGTTGTAACCCCCCGGTGAAAGAAAACGGGTTCAGGGATCGTGTCGCTTCATCGTTTCGCCAGTTCGGGAAGGAGGTTCGACCAGACGCGATGGCGATTGCGTCTGCCGATCGTCCTGTTGATGCTGAGCGCTCTGCTCGGCACGCTCGCACTGCAGAGTCTCGCCTCATACGATGAAACCCCGCGCGCCGAGATCGAGCGTCTGACCGGGATAGATATTGCCGCTGCCCTCGTGCAGGCGCCCCATAGCGGCTGCGACGACATGTCCGGGATGATTGCTCCCGGGCGCGACCATTACCGTCACAAAGGCACCCATCATCACGATGAGGGCTGTGCGCTCTGTCCGCTATTCCAGTTTGCAGCCTTTTTTCTCGCTCTTTTCGTTTTTGCGGCCTTTATCCGTGTTCTCCGTTATCGTTGCCGACATGCGATGCCGCCCGCGCGCGCGCCTCCGGTTTGTCGCTGGGCCATGCCCCCGTCCCAGGCGCCGCCATTCCTCCTGAAGCCGCTCGCCTGCTTCTGACGACGTCCCTGCTCATGGTCGGGGTGTATGGGTCGGGAGCAGTGCTTCCTCCCATCAGCTTCAGGACCACCCTATATGTTTCTGCAACATTCATGCAGCCTGCACAGCCGCGCGCGGCGTGCGCTGGGATGCACCTCTCTTCTGGCGCTTCTCGTCTCCTTCGATGTGCGCGCGGCGGATCGCGGGGAGACTGTCGTCTCCGACGCCGCTCCCGCCGCCACACCGGTTCCGTCATCCGACACCACAGCCGAAGCCGACGAAACACCGACGGAGTATCTCACCGTTCAGGGAATGAGACGAAGCGCCTTTCATAGCGTCGATACGGCCGATCTTCTCAAGGGATCGCTCGGCTATAACGTGCAAAGCGCCGGAGGCGTATCTGCCCTTCCCGTGCTGAACGGGATGGCGGACGATCGTGTCGCGACCATCATCGACGGCATGCGGATCGCTTCGGCCTGCCCCAATCACATGAATCCCGCGATGTCCTATATCGATCCGGACGCGGTCTCCCATGCCGAGGCGATTGCGGGCATCACCCCGGTGAGCCTGGGAGGCGACAGTACGGCCGGGACGATCCGGATCGAACGTCGCGACCCGCTCTTCGCCCGGTCCGGCCATGTTCTCGTGACCGGTCATGTCCGTGGGGATTATCGCAGCAACGGGGGCGGGTCGGGTGCCTCGGGCACGGTGACCGTCGCGAATGACATGTTCAGCCTGCGTTATACGGGGTCATATGCCCATGCGAGCAATTATCATACGGGAGGCGATGGCAGACAGGTTCGTTCGACGAGCTATCTGAGCTTCAACCATGCCGTGACCGCCGGAATGAAAAAGGACAATCACCTCGTCGCCGTGACCTTCGGCCAGCAGGATATCCCGTATGAGGGTTTTCCGAACCAGTACATGGATATGACGAATAACCGCTCCACCTTCGTCAATGGCAAGTATCGCGGGTCGTTCGACTGGGGAACGCTGGATGTGCGGGGATTCTGGCAGCGCGTCGATCATGTGATGAACATGCTCGGCGACAAGGGCGGCCACAGCGCCACGACCGGAATGCCGATGAACACCGACGCGCGCACTGCCGGTTATGCGATCGACGTCACGATACCGCTTTCGCTGCGACACAGCCTCAAGCTCGGCAGCGGCTTCGATCATAACGGGCTCAATGACTGGTGGCCGCCGGTGGCTGGCAAGATGATGATGGGGCCGGGGACCTTTCACAACATCAATGACGGCCATCGCGATCGTCTCGGGCATTATATCGAATGGAACGCGCAGTGGACGCGTCGTTTCTCGACGCAGCTCGGGCTGCGCAGCGATCTCGTGATGATGAATACGGGCAAGGTCGCGCCCTATTCCTGGACCGGCATGATGCAGATGGCGGATATCATGGCCGCAAAGCAGTTCAACGCGCGCTCCCATGCGCGTACCGATACCAATTTCGATGTGACCGCGACCGGACGCTGGGTCGCGCGCGACAGTCTTCTCATAGAAGGGGGATATGCCCGCAAGACGCGCTCGCCCAACATGTACGAACGCTACGCCTGGGGCGCCGGATCGATGGCGACCCGCATGATCGGATGGTTCGGGGATGGAAACGGCTATGTCGGCAATCTCGACCTCAAACCCGAGATCGCCAATACGGCGAGCATGACGGTGACCTGGCACGATCCCGCAGGGGAGGGGTGGAATGTCCGTGTCCAGCCATTCTACACCTATACCCAGGGTTACATCAACGTCGTCCGGCTGGGGCAGCTTCCCAACGGCCGGGAGAAGCTGCGTTTTGCCAATCACAACGCGCAGAGCTATGGCATCAACGGCTCGGGTCAGCTGCGTCTTTGGGATACGCGCCGGTTCGGTCGCGGCAAACTCGTCTCGACCTTCCAGTGGGTGCGCGGTCAGGATTTCGTGACCCATTCCGGGCTCTATCAGCAAATGCCTGTCAACGGTACGGTCGGCCTGCGCGAGACCTACGAGAACTGGACCGGGCGCGTGGATGTCACGCTGGTCAAGCGCAAATCCACGGTGGATTGGCTGCGTGACGAGCCGCGTACACCCGGCTACGCTCTCCTCGGTCTGGGCGGAAGCTACCGTTGGCGCAAGCTCACGCTCGATGCCAGTATCGAGAACGTGTTCAACCAGAAATATTATCTGCCTCTCGGTGGGCTGTCCCTCGGCGATTACCGCCGGACGAACCGGTTTGCGCCTCTCGCCGGGCTGGGCCGCTCCTTCAACCTCAGTCTGACGGCGGCATTCTGATACGAGGTACCGGGTGTAGGGTCCTGGGTGCCGATCGTCCTGCGCCGTTATCCCCGTCAGACGCCCGACGGGGATAACCGCCTCTTCGTGCCGCAACCGCGCCCTGCATCATGATGGGTCATTCCGTTCGGGCCGGGTCTGCTATAGAGCTGCGCCGCCACCCTGCGGAACAGAGCGGCCCATCACGATGCAGGGCGTGGTGCGAACAGGACAGGGCCGTCCGAACCGGGCGGGGAGGGGAGTGAGCGTATGGAAAGCCAGAATTGCGGAGAACGCCCGGCATCGCGCCTGCCCTCCGGGTCGCCTTGCGAAGCCCCGCAGGAGGCGTCCTTGCCCTGGCATGCTCTGACCATACTCGCTCTGGCCGCCTGTGTGACCTTGCTGACGGAGATCATGCCAGCGGGTATGCTCACGTCCATAGGCGCCGGATTGGGTGTTCCCCAGTCTGGCGCAGGGCAATTCATCACGGCCTTCGCCCTGGGCGCGCTCCTTTCGGCGCTGCCCTGCGCAGCGCTGACACGGGAAATGGGGCGAAAAAGGCTTCTGCTCACTGGGCTTGCGGGGTTTTTCGTGACCGATTGCGGAAATGCCCTCGTGACGAATCTCGCCGCCTCTCTGGTTCTGCGTTTCCTCGCCGGATGCGCAGGCGGGCTCATCTGGGGATTGTTCGCGGGATACGCGGCGCGTCTCGCTCCCGCGCCTGCGCGGGGACGGGCCATCACGATTGCCGGGAGCGGCGTGACACTCGCGCTCGTCCTCGGGGCGCCCCTGAGTGCGCTGATCGGACAGGTGCTCGGCTGGCGAGGGGTTTTCGCCGGAGTGGGCATTTCGAGTGGGCTTCTCGGCCTGTGGGCCATTGCCGCTCTTCCCGATGTCGCGGGTATGCGAGGCGGCACCCGGCTGGATCTGCTCTCGGTGCTGCGACGCCCCGGGATCGTCGCGGTCTTGCTCGTCATCTTCAGCTATGTCACCGCACACAGCCTGCTTTACGTCTATATCGAGCCTCTTCTGGCGCCGAGCGGGTTGGCACATCGCGTCGATGGACTCCTGCTCGTTTTCGGAGCCGGCTCGGTTGCCGGTCTCATTCTGACCGGTATTCTGATCGATCGATATCTCGCCGGACTCGGTACGATCGGCATCCTGATGCTGATTCTCGCGACAGCCCTTCTCGCTGCGGCGCTGAGCGAGGCGCAGGTCGTCTGTTTCGCGGTCGTTCTCTGGGGCATGTCATCCGGAGGGTTCGCTGCGATAACCCAGAGTGCCATGGCGCATATCAGCGGTGACGCCATGGATGTCGCTCAGGGCATGGCAACGACCGCGTGGAACGGTGCGGTTTCCCTCGGCGGAATCATCGGTGGTCTTTTACTTGCGCATCAGGACGTCGGTTACTTTCCCGCCGTCGCGCTGGGGCTTGCCGCGATTGCGATGATCGCCTTTCGCGGCATTATTGCTCCCCGCCTTGTTCACTGAATACGGATCTGTCTTCCGGCATTGAGCATCTTTCTTCTGTAACGCCATCCCGCCAGCCCGGCGGCGGCAACGAGACAGAGACTGGCTGAAATGCTCAGGGTGAGCGATTGCATGTCGGACATCGCGAAATGCGCGTGTGCGGGTCCCCACCATCTCATGGCTTTCTCCTTCTTTCCTGCAATTTCGGGTCAGGCTTGGGCCGGTGCGATCCGTCGGAGGAGACCTGCTGGCCTGATAGAGACGGAGCATGGACCTCAAGACGACAAAGAGTCAATACAGTATTCAGTGTTTATTGTTGAAAGACCTATTTGTAAACGACAAGTAAATAAAAGACCGCAGCGGTATCGTTTATATGTAACACGGTTTCGTTTCGAATATTTCCTTTCAGTGTGACGAAACGCATCGACCTCCCCCCCCGAACGAGCGGGAGGGACGGGATCGCGCGCGCCTTGTCCGGATTGCGTGCGGGCGCGAGTGGCGATGTGCGGAAACGCAAGCAGAGGCACTCCGTCTCGCGGAGGCCTGTAAGCGGTATCACGCCGTTGCCCTGTCGTGCCGGTCGTAGCGTCCGGATGGATCCGGCACTTGCCGGGGGGGCGCCCGTCATCAGCACCGTTCGGCGGACGTATCGTCCGCTGGTACGGCGCCAACGCGTCCTGTTGCGTCGGGTCGCTGTGATCGATCACGCAGGACGCTCGAGCAATGGCTTCAGCATTGCGCATCTCAGGCAGGAACACCGCATCGACGCCCCCGGGTCGGTAGCGCCTCTCACGCCCATGTCAGTTTCCCGGCGTTGCCCTGTGTGCGTAGGTATCGATTGCGCCCTTGCTGGATGACCGCAACCGGCCAGTCGATAGGAGAAACGGAAAGAATGCGGAAAAACCGCCTCAGCCGGATGCTGGTTCTCGCGGCCTGTTGCAGCTTCGCGGGCGCGCTTTTGCATCTGGGCTGTATCTGGTTCGGCGCAGCGTGGTACCGCTGGCTGGGTGCGGGCGAGGCCATCGCCCGGATGGCCGCTGCCGGTGAGGCCTATCCGACAGTCATCACCCTTTGCATTGCCGGTATTCTCTTGGTCTGGGGAGGCTATGCCCTCTCGGGGGCAGGGGTGCTGCCGCGATTGCCGCTTTTACGTATCGCCCTCTGTGCGATCACCGCGTTTTATCTTCTGCGCGGATTGGCGTTCGCGCCCATGCAGATATGGTTTCCCGGGCGGAGTACGGCGTTCTGGTGGTGGAGCTCGACCATTTGCTTCACCTTCGGGGTGCTGCATCTGGCAGGTTTGCGTCAGGTCTGGAGCAGAATCCAGACCCGGGACAGGTAGCCCATCGGAGCCGGTGCTGCGTTCCGGATCCGGAACGCAGCAGGAACGCTCTCAGTTTTTGGGCCAGTTCTTGGTGACGTCGTCCTTGACGGACTGGGGAAGCGGCACATAGTCGAGCTTTCTGGCTTCTGCATCGCCGTTCCTGAGCGAATACTCGAAGAAGCTTTCGACCGCCTTGCCCTGGGAGGCATCCTGCGGGTTGGTCGGCACGAGGACGAAGGTCGCGCTCATGATGGGCCATGCGTTGGCGCCGGGGGTGTCGAGAAGATCGACGGCATAGTGATCGGCATGCGCCCAGTCGGCATGGGACGCCGAAGCGGCGAAGGACGCTGCATTCGGCTGGATGAAAGCGCCATCGTGATCGCGCAGCTGCGCCATGTTCAGATGGTTGCGGCTCGCATAGGCGTATTCGACATAGCCGATCCCGCCTTCGGATTCCTTGACGCCGGCTGCGACGCCGTCATTGCCGCGTGCGCCTGCACCGCCCGCCCAGGCGATCGACGTTCCCGCGCCGAATTTCTGTTTCCAGCTCGGTGCCACCTTCGAAAGATATGAGGTGAAGACGAAGCTCGTGCCCGAGGCATCCGCGCGGTGGATCGGTGCGACATCGGCATCCGGCAGCTTCAGGCCGGGATTGAGTGCCTTGATGCGCGCATCGTCCCAGGTTGCGATCGATCCATCATACAGACCGGCAATCGTCGGCCCGTCGAGCTTCAGCATGCCGGCCGGTATCCCGGGGACATTGACGATCACGACGATACCACCCATGGCGGTCGGAAACTGGTACAGCTTGTTGGTGGCGAGTTTGGATGCCTCCATGGGCTTGTCCGACGCGCCGAAATCGACGGTGCGGGCAATCGCCTGGTTCTGCCCGGCGCCCGAACCGACGCTCTGATAATTGACGGATATGCCGATGGCCTTCTGGGCGGAATTTCCCCAGACCCCGTAGATCGGGGCAGCGAAGCTCGATCCGGCCCCGGTGATGGTGGCGGCGCTGGCGACGCCGCAGGTCAGCGCGAGAGAAAGCGAAACGGCGCCGAGCATTCGGGAAAACTGCATCTTGTGACCTCGATCGGACTGAGTGACCGGGTCGTTCTATCGGCGCCAGCAACAGGAAGATACAAATATAAGATGATAGTTTTATGAAAGAGCGAAGCCCTCGCATCCCGGATCCATCGTCTCGGGGGTGCCTTCAGAAGCTGACACCCGTCTCGAAATCGATCAGCAATGCGTTCTTGTAGCGGTTCGTCCCCCCGGGATGCCAGATATACTGAAGACCGGGTCGTACCGTCAGCCAGGGCGCAGGACGCCATCCATAGTTGATTTCGCCGGCATGTTCGCCACTCGGTTTGAGCAGACCGCTGTTTCCGCCCTGGATCTCCTGAAGCTGGCCGACATAGCTCCCGAGTTTCGGGTTCACGAAATTGAACTTGCCGCCAATGCTGATGGTGTCGTTGGGCCGGTTCCAGAACGTGCCTTTCCTGACGATACCCCAGGTGATGTAGTATGGTGCGATCGCCGTGCGGGGGTCACCCCAGGTGAAGGAGAGGAATGCAACCGTGGAGCGGTTCGGGTCGGACGCATCGCGCTGGAGCATCTGATCGCCTTCGAACCACCCGCCGTACCGGCCGCGCACCTTGTCGACGGGCAGATTGCCGAGATTGACCCCGCTCGGTTCGAAGCCTGCGAGCTGGGAATAGACGTTCTTGACTTCCGACGTATCCCAGTAGCCACCGAACTTGATATTCGTGGGGAGACGGCCCTTCGTGTCGGTACCACCGAAATGCCATCCGATCTGGAAGGGCAGATAGGCACCCGTCGAATTGTGCAGCCACATTTTCCAGGCATAGCCGGTGTTGGAAATCGTGGGGTCGACGTTGTAGATGCCGGCGGATACCAGCATGCGCTCATCGCCGAAGGGGAAGAGCTTCACGAAGGCGCCCGGATGGGCTGTGGGGTAGTAGCCGTAGCCGGAGTTGCTTGCGAGCGCCTGGGGCATGCCGCAGATCGCGTTGGATTCGAACTGGCAATAGAGGTTCATGCCCCAGTGCATCGTGGACTGGGCGAAGTCGTTTTCGGTATTGATCCAGCCGATCTCGGTATCGACATAGCGGTTCCACTGCATCTCCCATGAGAGCCGCGTGAAACGGATCGTCTCGCCCGATCCGAAGATCTCCTGCGGGCTGTTCAGGGCCGGGAGCTGCTGTCCGATACCGGCGCCGGTTCGTTCGGTGAGCAGGATGTGGAACATGCCAAAATTCCGGCCTGTCAGCTGGGCGAAGTTCACATCCGCGCCAAGTGCCACCTCATGGGCATAGCGTGTCGTCTGGGCCCGCCCGCCCGTCGGGTTGCCTGCCGTATCCTGCAGATAATGTCCTTGCGGGACGATACCCATGTTCTGCAGACGGGTGCGCAGCCCACCCCAGTCCCCGGTCATTGTCGGCTGCTTCAGCCAGGCATTGAAGCTCTCGGGGAAGAGGGATTCATTTCCCGGCACGGGAACGAAAGGATGACGGACGGTTCCCAGCGTCTTCTGCGAACGATCATAGGGACTGCCGTACAGATTGGGCGGGTTGTCGGCGTTCTTTCCGCCCTGGCTCTGCCCCGACATCACCTTTTCCGTCGGATCGAGATTGGCGGAGACCTGGGTCGTTTCCCCCGTATTCTGCCCCCGATCCTGACTCTGAGCGAACGCCTGATGTCCGATGAAAAGGCTCCCGAGGACGGTGCCGGCCATCCAGAGGAAACTCGTCTTCTTCATCGTCGAGGCGGTCATGGTCACTCTTGCTCACGGATCGGACTTGACGCCGGTCGAACGGCGTCATTTGACGCTTCCCTAAAGTTATTTCGGAGTATGACAAGCGCCTTGGGCTTCAATCTGGCGGTCCCACAATATGGGCGTAAGGCCTGTTGTATCGATGCAACACTCATGATTTGAGATGGAAACTGGTTAAAATAGCGATAATAGTCAACACATCGTGGGTAATGTTAATTTTCTGCAAAGGCGTCGCATGTGACGCCGAAGAGGGATGACCGCTGGAGCGATCAGCCCTCTTCCTTTCCCCTGTCCGGCGCCGGAAGCCTCAGAACCAGCTTCTGATACCGAATGTGAGCCGGAGTGCTCCGGCGGTGTCGCCGCGTTCGCGTGCGAAATGTCGCGCCTGCTCTAAATACCCGTCATAGGTGACAGCAATGTAAGGCGCGAATTTGCGCCAGATCTCATAGCGGAGGCGCAAACCGGTATCGATGTCGGAGAGACCCGCGCCACTGCCTCGGGGCTTGTCCGCTTTCGAATAGAGATTCAGTTCCACCTGCGGCTGGAGAATCAGCCGATTCGTGATCAGGATATCGTACGACCCCTCGAAGCGGCTGGCGAAGCGACCGCGATCGCTCACATAGCCGGTCGCCTGGAACTCGAACTGATAGAGGGCGAGCCCCTGGAGTCCGAAAGCGGCCCATGTCCGGGTGGGGCCGCTGTCGAGATCGACCCGGATACCCGACTGGACGTCGAAATAGGTTGAGATCGAGCGGCTGTAGAGGAGTTCCTGATCCCCGTCATCCATCCGGCCCTTGGTGATCGTTCCCTCGGAACGCAGCCAGAGGCGGTTATAGTCGCCCCCGGCCCAGGCCTCACCGTCCCAGCGAAAGCTGGAGTTCGCTCCGTCCAGTCGCCCCTCGAACTGGTTGAGCAGGCCATGCACCCAGATGCCCTGATCCATGACGGGCTTCACGCCGTCTATATAGGTCGGCCCATCGTCGTTCTTCATGCTCGCGGGATTCCCGGTTGCCGGGCTTGCGGTCCCTGACGGCAGTGCGACCGTGCGTGGCGCAGCGGAGACGGGCGACAGGGCGACCATCTCGCCAAGTGCAGGGGAAAGGGCGAGGAGCGCGCGCAGGAGTGCCGCCCGGGAGAGAAAGCGCGCGCTCATGACACCACCACGGTCCGGAACATGCCCAGATGCATGTGATAGATGAGGTGACAATGCATCGCCCACATGCCCGGTGTGTCTGCGGTGACCAGATAGCTGAGGCGCGATCCGGGCTGCGACAGAACCGTATGCTTGTTCGGCCGGAGATCGCCCTGACCGTTTTCCAGTTCGCTCCAGAAACCATGGAGATGAATGGGATGCTCCATCATGGTGTCGTTGATGAGCGTGATCCGGACGCGTTCGTTAAGACGCAGCCTGACGGCTGGTGCCTCCGAGAATTTCTTCCCGTTGAAGCCCCATATGTAGCGCATCATGTTGCCGGTGAGATGCAGAACGATCTCCCGGCTCGGCGGACGGCGATCCGGCCCCGGTTTGAGCGCGCGCAGCATGGCGTAGGTCAGGACGCGGCGGCCGTTATGCTCGAGTCCGTCGCCGGGGTCGTCGAGACGGTCGATCGGATGCCGGGCGATATTCTGGTTTTCCACATTGCGCGGAGGCGGACCGGGGTCGACCACCACCGGCGCGGGGACGGGCTTCACACGTCCTTCCACGGGGGGCGCCCCGTCATCGGCTCCATGCATTCCGGCCATGCCTGCCATATCCGCCATACCGGCCATGTCAGCCATGCCGGCCATGTTCGCCATACCGGTATGACCGCGATGGGCCGCGTGTTGCGGCGCGGCCTTGTCGCCACGCCCCATATTCATGCCCATACCCATATCGATCATGCTGCGTACCGGACGGGGATCCATGGGTGGCACGGGCGCGGTCATGCCCGGACGCGGAGCAAGCGTCCCCCTGGCGTGACCCGTCCGGTCTTCCGACTGGATGAAGATCGTGTAGGCCCGCAGTTCGGTCGGTGAGACAATCAGATCGTAGGTCTCGGCGGGGGCGATCCGGAACTCATCGACGGGAACGGGTTCGACCTCGTTCCCGTCGGCCGAAACGATCGAGAAGCGCAGTCCGGGAATACGGAAATCGAAGAGCGTCATGGCCGAAGCGTTGATCACACGCAGTCTTATGCGGTCGCCGCGGTCGAAGAGACCGGTCCAGTTCCCGTCCGGAGTCTGCCCGTTGATGAGATAGCTGTAGATCACGCCGCTGACATCGGAGATATCCGTGGCAGACATCCGCATGCGCGACCATCTCAGGCGCGACGCAAGCGCATCGTGCAGGCCGTGGGAGCGGGCCTCGTGAAAAAGCGATACGACGCTGCGCTGCCTGAAATTGTAATAGTCGTCCTGCTGCTTGAGATTGCTGACGATGTCATGCGGGTCCACATCGCTCCAGTCGGAGAGCACCATGACGTAGTCGCGCTCGCAGGGATCGGGATCGGGTCTTGCCGGGTCGATGACCAGGGCGCCTGCCAGACCCTGGGCCTCCTGCATGGCCGAGTGGCTGTGATACCAGTAGGTGCCCGACTGCCGTACGGGAAAACGATAGGTAAAGCTGCCGCGCGCGGGAATGCCCGCATAGCTCAGTCCCGGCACGCCATCCATATTGGCGGGCAGCCGGAGGCCGTGCCAGTGGATCGAACTCGGTTCGTGAAGACGGTTATGGACGGTGATGACCATGTCGTCGCCTTCACGCCAGCGCAGCGTCGGGGCGGGCGCGCAGCCATTGACCGTGAATGCCTGGCCGGTGCGCGATCCGACCGTCCAGGGGCGTGTATCGATGGTGAGATCGTAATGCGCGGCTGACCGTTCGGGGATGGCATAGGGGGAGGCGGCGCGCGTTTCCGCCCCGGCTGCCGGAATGAGGGCGCCCGCGTTCCCGTGAAATGCGTCCGGGAGGAGTGCCGAGGCGCCAAGCCCGGCCAGCCCGGTGACGAAGCGCCGACGCGTCGATGCGGCGCGGCGTGCTGGAAGATGCAGCATTGGAATAACCCTGAGAAAGAGATGGCGACCGCGCCGTGCTTTGAGTCGTGCTTCGAGCCGGGTTCTGCGGTCGTCGGTGTCAGATGGCGTGTATGTCTGACAGGGTCTCTCTGGGGGGGCGCAGATCGGGCGCTCTGCGGCTTTCCGCAAGATGGAGCACCGGAGCCGGATGGAAAGAATGCGTGGCGATCTTCCTGCCATGAAGGCCGGTCCGTTCGAGAACGGCGACAAATCCGGGCATGCAGGCCGCATCCATCACGCAAGCATGGCATGGCGTATGGGAGGGCGCGCTCTTTTCCTCGGCGTCCGGGCAGCCCGGGGCGGAGGAAGCCTCCCTGTCCAGTCTGGGGGAAGACGCGAAGCGCAGTGCGGGCAGGCCCGACCGGTCCCGGGGCGATATCGATGCGACCCGCTCCGTTCCACGCCCAGTCCTTTGCCCAGTCCTGTGCCCAGTGCTGTGCTCAGTCCTGTGCGCACTGTCTTGCCGGAATGCCGCGCCTTTTTCCGCCGCCGGATTTGTCCTGCCCATATCGTGCATCGCACAATGCTTCATGCTTGCAGTCGCGAAAGCGGCATGGACCGGCAATGCGTGCAAGAAGCCCGCCAGCGAAAGCAGCGAGAGAAGCACGATCGAAAGGAGGCGGTTCGGGCGCATCGACCTCGGTTCGGGAGGAGGGATTTCAGTCGGAGGCGTTCATACTGTCGAAACCCGACATTGAATGCAACATGTTGCCGCCCCATTCTCTTATAACCCCATTCTCCTTTAACAATGAACCGATCCTGACTGACGAAGGAATTTCACCATGGCCACACCGGTACAGATCAAAGTCGATGGCATGTCTTGCGGCGGTTGCTCCAGCCGCCTCGAAAAGGCGCTCTCCGGTATCCCGGGCGTGACGCATGTCTCGGCCGATCACGCCACGGGCGAAGTCACGGTGGAGACAGCAGGAGCTGACATACCGCTTTCGGCGCTCGAGACCGTAATCGAGGATTCGGGTTTCGACGTCAGGAGAAGCTGAGTCGACTGTTCCCGACCGAGGTTGGTGTCCCGGGTGGGCGTTCCGGCGCCGTGCGGAACGCCTCTGATACGGGCCGATAAAGGCAGGCGCGCCGGATGGCCGCGCCCGGACGCAAGACGATGAACAGGATTCCGGAACCCCGATGGCCAGTCTGAACCTCGATCTCGAAATCACCGGAATGAGTTGCGCCGCTTGCGCTGCGAGGCTCGAGAAGCTTCTCAACCGTCAGGGCAATCTTCACGCCAGTGTCAATTTTTCCTCTCGCAGGGCGTTGATCGAAAGCGATGGCGACGGTCCGGATCTCGATGCCATCGAGGCGCTCATCGAGAAGGCGGGGTTCGGCATCGTCTATGAGGAACGTCTCTTCCAGATCACCGGGATGAGCTGTGCATCGTGCTCATCGCGGCTGGAACGGGTGCTGAACCGGATTCCCGGGGTTTCGGCCTCGGTCAACCTCGCCTCCGGGCGTGCCATCGTCCGGAGCGTTGCCGGAACGATGAACGACGACCGGTTGATCGAGGCGATCGCAAAAGCGGGCTTCGGCGCCCGACCCGTCGAGGAGGAGGCATCGCAGCCCACTCCCCGGCAGGAACGCGGCGCGTTTCGCGAACTCGGCATAACCGCGCTCTTCTGTCTTCCATTCCTGGTCGGCATGGTCTTCATGGCGTTCGGGAGGCATGATTTCGTGCCCGTCTGGCTGCAATTCCTTTGCGCCAGTTTCGTCCAGCTCTATTCGGCGCGTTATTTCTACCGGAGCGCTTTTCACGCCCTGCGTTCCGGCTCGGCCAATATGAACGTGCTCGTCGTGCTCGGCACGAGCATCGCCTATGGCTTCAGCGTCATCGTCATGGCTTTCGGGCTCGCTCTGCCGGTCTATTTCGAGGCGAGCGCGTTCGTGATCTTTCTCGTATCCGTCGGGCGGGCTCTGGAAGAGCGCGCGAGGCACCATGCGGCTCAAGGGCTCGAAGCCCTTTTGCGCCTCAAGCCCCAGTCAGCGAACCGGGTTGAGGGTGAGGAGATCGTGCCTTGCCCTGTGGACGCGTTGCGGCGCGGGGACGTGTTCCTCGTAAGGCCGGGTGAAACCGTGCCCGTCGATGGCACGGTGATCGACGGATCGACCGAGATCGACGAGTCCATGATGACGGGCGAATCGGTTCCGGTACTGAGGCAGGCCGGGGATACGGTTCTGGCAGGGACGATGAACACCACCGGTGCGATACGCGCCCGCGCGACATCCCTTGGCAGCGATACCGCGCTCGCACGGATCGTCGCGCTGGTTTCGCGCGCCCAGGGATCGAAGGCCCCGATCCAGCGTCTGGCCGACCGGGTCTCGGCGGTTTTCGTCCCCGTCATCATTGCAATCGCGCTCCTGACCTTTCTCGTCGGCTGGGGCGTGACCGGCGATGCGGTCTGGAGCCTCGTCTCGAGCATTTCGGTTCTCGTGATCGCCTGTCCGTGTTCGCTGGGCCTTGCGACCCCGACGGCGCTGATGGTCGGCACGGGCAGGGCTGCCAATGCGGGAATATTGTTCCGGAACGCCGAGGCACTCGAACGGATTCACAAACTGACCCGTATCGCCTTCGACAAGACGGGAACCCTGACGACCGGCACGCCGACAGTGCGCGACGTCATCGTGACGAATGGCGCGAGCGAGAACGATCTGATCGCGGTCGCAGCGGCGCTTGAGCATAATTCGGAGCACCCGCTCGCGCGAGCGATCTGCTCGTTCGCGCAAGAAAGGCATGCGAAGAGGCATGGGGAGAGGCAAGGCGAGAAAGAGCAGGATCCGCAGGCGGCGATGACAGGGTTCCGGGCCATTCCAGGCAGCGGTGTCGAAGCGGAATGGCAAGGGGATATCTGCAGGCTGGGCACGCCTGCCTTCCTCGCCGCCAGCGGTGTGGACATGGCGTCGTTTCCCGACGCCGCACATGCGATGACGTCGGCAGCCGTGGCACGAGGGACGGTGCTTCTGGGAGTGCTGACCCTTGAGGACGGGATCCGTCCAGAGGCGGCGGAGGTTCTGGGCCGCCTCAGGCAGGACGGGATCGAATCGGTCATGCTGACGGGCGATACCCGACCCGTGGCGGAGAAGATCGCAAACCTCCTGCGGATCGATCGCGTTTATGCCGCCCTCAAGCCGCAGGACAAGGTCAGGACATTGACGGAGCTTAGGGGACCGGGGCAGGTCGTGGGCATGGCCGGGGACGGGGTAAACGACGCACCGGCCCTCGCCGCTGCCGATATCAGCATCGCCATAGGCTCCGGATCGCCAGCTGCGATGGAAACGGCGGACCTCGTTCTCATGACTTCGGATCTCAGGGCGATTCTCGATGCGTTGTCTCTCTCGGCGGCGACCGTCCGCAAGATCCGCCAGAACCTGATCTTCGCGTTCGGCTACAATATCGCTGCGGTCCCTCTGGCTGCCTTCGGCCTGCTGAATCCTGCCATCGCGGGAGGGGCCATGGCGTTGAGTTCGGTTTCCGTCGTCACGAACTCGTTGCTTCTCAGACGGTGGAGATCGACGCGCTGAGCGCATAATCTGGCGTCATGACCCAGCCGGACTCTCATGCGGCAAAACTGCGATCACACAATGAGATGACAGAATGAAAGGAAGCGAGACGCCATGCGATACGATCGGGACGAGGACGGAGTCGAGAGCGAGTTTCGGCAATTGCTCGAAGAAACGCAGCGGGATGCGCAGAGCCTCAACGCGCTGAGCGGGCGCGATTCGGGAATTCCCGAGGATCTGAGGCTCAGGATCAGCGCTCTGGCTGACAAGATAGACGCCCTGGTCGATCTCTCCCGTTTCCACTGACGCGGCACCCCGATGGCGACGCCCCGATAGCGCGACATTCCGGTAACATACGTTGCGTTTTTGCAACGCGCGGGCATGAATGATCGTCTCGGCCTTGTAACGGACAACTGGAGACTTGCCGTTACGGACCGGTCCTGCAACGAAGTATGACAGTATCGTCACTTTCTTCGTTCAGGTCCGAAACGTCATGAGATATCAGTCCGTACTCGCCCGTGTGCTCGGGGCGACTATTCTGTCCTCGGCTGCCTTTTGCCTTCCCGACGCCCTTGCTGCGACGGCGGATACAGGGTCTGGCGCGGGAATGAAGGCGAATACGCAGTCTCATTCTGGAAACGGCACGCTTCGCACGGGCAGGAAGGCCAAGGCGACGCCGCGCGCTGCATCGCTCTCGGCAAAACCCTCCGTCACGACGGATGGGTCCAGAGCAGCGGTCCCGGTCGCGGCACCTGCAGCCAAGCCCGTCTCCCGTCGCCGGACCTTGTCGGCGCCGGTCGCTGAGGGCGGAACGGAGAGCATCGTCGTCACCGGCTCGATGCTGCGCAGCTCGAACAACCAGAACGCCAACCCGGTTCAGATCGTGACCGCAAAGCAGATCCAGCAGACCTCTGCCGTGACGCTCGGCGACTATCTGCAGCGTCTTCCCTCGATCGGCAATTCGGGCGCGTCCAATACGCAGACAAACGGTTTCGGCGGCGTCTCCTGCACCGATATCCGCAATCTGAGCAGCAAGCGCGTTCTCGTGCTGGTGGATGGCAAGCGCGTTGCACAGGACCCGGGTGCGGCCTGCGTCGATCTCAACACGATCCCGATCGAACAGATCGCGAGTGTCGAAATCCTGAAGGATGGCGGTTCGGAGCTCTACGGTGCCGACGCCGTATCGGGTGTCGTGAACATCAAGCTGCGTCACGATCTGACAACGGGTGGCTTCACCATTCGAGGCGGCATCACCGATCGCGGCGATTCCCGGACCGGGCTGATTTCCGGATTCAAGGGATGGAATTTCGATCATGACAAGGGCAACATCACCCTCGCGGGACAATACATGACCCAGGGGCCGGTCATGCAGCGCAACCGGGAGTGGTCGCGTCTCGTGCAGGCTTCGAACGATCCCGGCGTGCCGCCCATCTACGGTTCCGGATATTCCGCCAATACGCGCGTGCTCAGCGGCCCGGGGGCGGGCCTCATATCCAATAATGACGGGAGCACATTCTCGAACTATACCAGTGCCGATCGCTATAACTACGGAAACAACCAGAGTCTTTCCAACTACATCCAGAATTCGGTACTCTCCGGCGATGCGCATTACCGGTTCAGCGACCATTTCAACATCTACGCCAATGTCCGCTATGCTCACAAGACCGCTGCGGCGTCTCTCGCACCGTCACCCGTTGCGGGATCCATCTATCCGTCCCAGCTCTCCAACCCCCTGACCCTGCCTGCAAACGCCCCTTACAACCCGTTCGGCGTCGATACGATCGTCCAGCGGCGCTATACGGATCTGGGGGACAGGCGGCAGGAATATGCGACCGACAATCTCCAGATCACCGGGGGGATGAACGGTCTTATCGCCCATGACTGGTATTATGATGCGTCGATGGGGTATGGCGTGAGCCAGGCACGCTACGACACCAACAACATGGGCAATTACCGTCATATCCTCGAGGAATACGGTATCCGCCAGATCGATCCGACCGATCCGGGCAGCGCCGTGACCTACGACCCTTCCGTCTGTCAGGCAGCGGCAGGATGCACGTTGCAGAACCCCTTTGCGCCCATGTCGCAGCAGGGGGCGTCCTACGCCAAGTTCAACCAGCACGATCATTCGCAATACATGATCCGTGACTTCAATCTGCGCGTGAACAACGACAAGGTCGTGAGGATGCCCTACGAGCATGGCGGCGCTCTGGGTCTCGCCTTCGGTCTCGAACACCGCAGCGAACAGCTGAGCTATGCGCCCGATCCTCTGGCGGTCAACGGCGATACGACCGGCAACACCCAGTCCTATACCGGTGGCGGATTCAACGCGACGGAGATCTATGGAGAGGCGAAACTGCCGCTTCTGCGCGATGCGTTCCTCGCCAGGGATCTGACCGTGGATGCGCAGGGACGCTGGTCTCACTACAACACGTTCGGAAATACCCAGAACTGGAAGGTCGGCATCAACTGGGCGCCGATCCGCGATATCAGGTTCCGTGCGACACTTGGCACCTCCTATCGCCAGCCCAATGTCTATGAGCTCTATCAGGGGCAGTCTCTGGGTTACGCCGCGGCGAACGATCCCTGTTCGGGTGCGTCGAGCCCGACCGTGGTTGCCAACTGCATGAAGCAGGGGATCGATCCCTCGACTTTCGAGGTTGCCAATTCCGGTCAGGTTCCGGCGATCAGCGGCGGAAACCAGAATCTGAGGCCGGAAACCGGACGCACCTATACGGTCGGCACGGTGATCACGCCACGCTGGGTGCCGGGCCTCTCGGCATCGGTCGAATACTGGCATTATACCATCAAGAACGCGATCAGTGCCGTCTCGGCGCAATATGTGCTCGATTCCTGCTATACGGGTTCCTCGCCGCAATACTGCTCGGACATCACGCGCTCCTCCAACGGGCAGATCAACTATGTCAGTACGCTGTATGACAATCTCGGCGGTCTGAAGACATCCGGCATCGATTTCGATCTGGATTATCGCTTCCGTATCAACCGCAGCAACGTATTGACCCTGTCGAACAATCTGCAGCAGATCGTCTCTTACCTGCAGCAGAACGAACCCGGCGGACAATGGTACAACTATGCCGGTCGTCTCTTCTTCCAGGGATCGTCAGCCGTCGGGATGCCGAATGGCATACCGCGTCTGAGCAACTACACGACGGCCTCGTGGCAGCATAAGGCTTTCACCTTCACCTATATGCTCCATTATACGGGCGGTATGGTCTGGAACGACATGTCGCAGGATCTGACGCCGCAGACGGCGGGTCAGTGGCGGACGCCTGGGATCTTCACGCATGACGTGACCGTGAATTATCGCTGGAACAAGTGGAATTTCGAGGGCGGGGTGAATAACATCCTCGACAAGAAACCGCCTTTCGTCCTCGATACGGCCACCAATACCGCCAATGCGATCTATTCCGGTGCTATTATCGGCCGGTATGTCTTCCTTCAGGTCAATCGTTCGTTCTGAGCCCGGTTTCCAGAGCCTGCCTGCGTGCCGTGACGGCACGCGGACAGGACAGGCAGCCTCAGCGTGTGATCAGGCGCAGGCTGATGGCACCACCGGCAGGAGTAACCTGCATCGCGCATTGCGCGAAATCCGGAGGACCGAATCTCAGTACCGGATTGCGGGAGAAGCCGACCGGCTCGGTCGGCATACCGATGAAGGACCGGTCGAGCTTCCCGTTTCCGTTCCGATCCTGGAAGACCTGAACCGCATAGATCCCCGGCTTCACGTCCGGAAAGGTCGCAACCGTCTTCGGGGGGGTGGCAGGCAGTTCCGTCCTGTAGTCGCAGCTCCGTTTCAGGAATTCGTCCTTGCGGCACAGGGCGATACGGATCGTGCCTTTCGCATCGGGCACGTTCTCGATTGTGGTCGTAAGGCTCGCTCCCCGTGCCGGAGCGCCGAGACAGAAAAGCGACGTTGCCGCGAAAGCAAGGAGTCCGGCAAGACGGGATCTGTCATGTATCATAGTGACGTCCTCTCCAGGATACGGGGCGCTTGAGAATATGGCGCAGCCGGGCGTGATACTGGATCACGAGCAACAGGGCTACGCCGAGAGGATGGAACACTATCCCTTTCAGCGATTGCCGGCTACGCAGCGCGATCAGAAGCCTGACACCCAGACTCGCAAATCGCGCCAGACGGATGGATCGGGATGAGCGGCACAGGAACGGCAGAACATGTCCGCCGCCAAGGATCACGGTCCAGACCGGAAGGGAGACCGGACCGGCGAGCCCCTCCACAGCGTTCTTCATGAGGCCTGCATAGACTTCGCGCGCATTGCGATACATGCGGCAGGTTGCGATGTCGGAGGCATCGATGATGGCTGTGCGAAACCCGGCCTGACGCATATGGCGCGCCAGAGCCAGACCGTCATGCAACCGGCTCCTTATCGCAGCATGGCCGCCCGCCCGACGATAGGCATCCGCGCGAACGAAGACGAGCTGACCGCAGGCAGCAGCGAGGGCCGGTTGCGTCCCGCGGTCGAACGGCAGGGGAAGATAGCCCTGGATCAGCAGGTCGATGAAGGGCAGCAGCATCCATTCGAGTATGCTTTTCGTGATCTGTCTCGGCACGCCGCTGATCATGTCCGGCTTTCCGGATGCGTTCGCCCCGGCGGTCAGGCGCGCGATCGCACCGCGTTCGAGGCGGACATCGGCATCGAGAAACAGGAAAAACGACCCGTTCGCATGGTCGGCAAGCTGGGCGCAGGCATGGGTCTTTCCGCACCAGCCTTCCGGCAGATCCGCGCCCGCGACGATTCTGAGGCGGGGGTCGGCGATCGTGCGCGCGCGGGCAGCCGTACCGTCATCCGAATGGTCGTCGAGGACGATGATCTCGGCGACGCACGCACTGTCCTCCAGCACATTGCGCAGGACGTCAACGATCTGTCCCGCCTCGTTTCTCGCGGGAATGAGGACGGAGACCCGGGGTGCTGCGTGATTGCCCGGCTTTGCGGGAAGCTTTCCGAGTGCACGAAGATTGGCGAGAGCGACGATGCAGGGGAGAATTGCGAGAGCGAGGGCACTGCGCTCGAGACCGCGCTGAACGGGGCCGGTTTCAGGTCTGCGCATTGCGATGTCCGCGCCTTCCCACGCTGGTGAGACCGGTAATCAGTCGACGGAAGAGAGCATAAACGCCCCCGGGTCCGTCATCGCGTTCATCACGTCGACCGAATACGGCCTCGAAACCGGAAAACTCTCCGGCCACCACCCGTTCCGCCAGCAAGTCCATGGTTTCCTCGAGAGCGGCTTCCAGCGTGGCGGTCAGGGAAGAGGGGCGGAGCCCTTCTCCTGCCTCGAGCGGCGTGCCGAACAGGACGGCGATCTCCGACCGGCTTCCGGCTCCGCTCACATATTCCAGTGCGACCGGAACGATCAGGGCAGTCCTGCATGATGCCGCGAGATGGGCGACGCCGGGGCGGATCGCCAGAGGACGCTCGCGCACATCCGCGAAGCGTCCCTGGGCCGTGATCCAGAAAACGCCGCCGCGCTTCAATATGGACCGGGCCTCTTGCAGGAAGCGTCTTATCGAAGCCGGCTCTTTCGGGTCGAGGCCGATGAAACCCGCCCGGTTCAGAAAGGGATAGGTCGAAAGTGCCCTGGCCTCGATGGGACCGAAACCGGGCCGGTCCTTGAACAGCTTCGTTTGCAGCGTCGCAAATACGGCCGGATCCCACCAGGAAGGATGGTTCGTGTAGAGTAGCACCCCCTGACCCGCCCCGGGCCGGGGAATGGCACCGGCGACGAGCAGGGAGGCAAAGCGGCTTCGCACGCGCGAGGCGAGGGCCTGGGCCACGCGCGCGGAGAGGAACGGCGAACGCCCGTACGCGCGCGTGAGGTCACCCGGCACGGGCCAGCCCGGGTTCTCTCCCCCTGACATCCGCATCCAGGCAATCGGCCGCGATCCACCCGGACATCAGGGCCATGGGCATTCCCGGGCCCGGATGGGCGCTCCCGCCCGCGAAATAGAGGCCGCCCAGTCCGGCGGAGCGGTTCGCCGGTTTGAAGCCGCCATCGAGCCGACCGTGACTTGCGAGACCGTAAATGGCGCCCGCCTGCGGGGCGTAGCGCCTGTGGATGTCCATCGGTGTGAGATGATGCTCGCACTGGATGCGGGACCGCAGATCCGGCATGCCACCGGCCCGCTCGAGCTTTCTGAGGATCGTCTCGCGGTAACCGGGAAAAATCTCCGTCCAGTTCTGCCCCGGGCGGAGATAGGGCGTGTGGACGAGAACATAGAGCGCCTCCCCACCGGGAGGGGCGACCCCGGGTTCCGTCCGGGCGGGAGCTGCGAGATAGCAGGTCGGGTCCGGCGCCGGGCGTCCCTCGCGGTAGATGGCTTCGAATTCTTCCTCGGGATCGCGAGAGAAGACGAAATTATGGTGGGCCAGATGGTCATAGGCCTTGTTCAGCCCGAGATAGAGCACGACCCCCGAACAGGCCGGTTCGCGCTTCTTCCATTGCCGCCGGAACTGCCGCCATGCTGCGGGTGCCCGATCCCGGTCGATCAGCTCCCGCATCGTCCGCACCGAGTCGGCGTTGGAAACGACAGCAGAGGCGCCGATCGTCTCGCCATTCTCCAGAACAACGCCATGGACGCGCCTGCGGTCATGAAGAATCCTGACGACCCGGCTATCCGTCCGGAACGTGACTCCCTGTTCTTCGGCAATTTCCCGCAAGGCTTGGGGCACGGCGCGCGTCCCTCCGACAGGATACCAGATGCCCTCATCGACCTGCATATGAGCGATGCCCGTCAGCACGGCTGGCGCCTGCAGGGGGTTCGAACCGACATACTGGGTGAAATGATCGAATACCTGCACGGCCTTTGGATTGGCGATGCGCTTCCTGATCTCGCGCCCCAGGGTCGAGTGCATGCGCAGGGCCGCGATGTCGCGCATGACCTCGGGGCGGAACGACTGCCCGAGATCGAGCGTGTCCCCGATGCCACCGACGGATTTCCAGAACACGAACCGTCTGGAAATGTCATGCAGGGTCTCGCTCATCGCGATGAGATCGCGATATCCCTTTCCGTCACCGGGGTGGCGATCCTCGAGAGAGCGCGCCATGGCCTCGATATTCTCGAGAAGATCGAGCCGGTCGCCATCGTCGAAGAAACACCGCCATTGCGGGTCGAGGCGATGCATTTCGAGGCGATCCTCGAGAGTGTGGCCGGCCTCGTTCATGATCCTGCGCAGCACCGAGGGGAGGGTGAGGATCGTCGGTCCCATGTCGAAACGAAAACCCTGGTCCTTCCACTCGGCGGCTTTTCCTCCGGTCCAGTCATTGGCCTCGCACACGACCACGTCATGCCCCCGCGCGCTGAGCGTGCAGGCCGCGGCCAGACCGCCAAGACCTGCGCCGATGACCACAACCGGACCGTCGGAGGCGCGGCCCGGAGCCTGGGCGCCAAAGGCGCGGGGACCGGGCGCGTGCGCGCTGGCGAAACCTGGCTTCTTCATCAGACCGATCCTCTGCTGCATTCCGCGACGAGAGGGGGAGATGCAATGCGCCGATCCGGCGCGATCGCTCTCGTCTTTCCCAGATCGCCGATCATGAGATCCGCGCTGATGCGGGCCCCCTCGAAGATTACCGGAAGACCGCTGCCCGGATGCGTGCCTCCCCCGGCAAGGTAAACGCCTTTCACATCGTCGAAACGGTTGTGCGGGCGCCTGTGAAGCATCTGACCCAGCGAGTGGGCGAGGTTGAAGACCGCCCCGCGATGCACGGCGTGATCGTCCTGCCATTCCTGCGGCGTGACGGTTTTCTCGACGAGTATCCTCTCCTCGATATCGCCGAAACCCGCATCCCTGAGGCGGGCCAGAACGATCCGGCGCGCGCGCTGCCGCGCGGACTCATCCCAGACGAAACCGTTTTCGTGAAGATTGCCGACGGGCATGAGAACATAGAGCGCCGTACATCCCTCGGGCGCCTGACCGGGATCGGTGACGCCGGCATTCTGCACATAGAGCGAGGCCTTGTCGGAGAGGACCTTCCCCTCCTCGATCTCAGCGAAGTTCCGCTCGTAGTCCCGGGAGAGAAAGATCGTGTGATGCGCCTGGTCGGGCATCTCGCCCCTGAGGCCGAGATACATCATGAAGGTCGAGCACGAGAATTTCTTTTCGGCAATGCGCTCGTTGCGCCATTTCCTGCGGGTCGTGTTGGGGAGAAGCCTCTGGATCGTGTGGGCGAAATCGCCATTGACAACGACCGCGTCGGCACGGATCTCCCCCTGTCCGGTCCTGACCCCTGTCGCGCGCCCGTTCTCGGTGCGTATTTCCTCTACCGGCGTGGAGAGCGCGAACTTCACCCCCAGTGCCTCCGCCGCCTGTTTCATGGCAGCCATAACGGCTTCGGTGCCCCCTCGGGGGTGAAAAATGCCGAATTCGTGCTCCATGAAACTCAGGATCGTGAAGAGCGACGGGCAGCGATAGGGCGACATGCCCAGATATTTGCTCTGGAAGGAGAAGGCGAGACGCGTGCGGGGATCCTTGAAATAGCGGGCGAGATCGCTGTCGATCGAACGCAGCGGGGCGAGAACCGGAAGGGCCCTGATCATGTCCGGACGCACGAGATCCAGCGCCGAGTTGAAGGGCCGCTGGAGCGGCGCGATGAAGCGATCGAACTTGCCCCTGTTGTCGTCGAGGAAGCGCCGGACGTGTTTCGCGTCCTGTGGCGAGATCTTTGCGATCTCCGCTTCGAGACGCTCCGGGTCGGTCGTGACGGCGAGACGGGGACCGTTCTCGAAAACGAGATCGTAGAGATGTTCGAGCCTGGTCAGGCGTACCATCTCATCGAAGGAAAAGCCGCATCGGGCAAATATCTCCCGGATGATCTCGGGATAGAGAAAGAAGGTCGGACCGATATCGAAACGGAATCCCTCGAACTCGAAACAGGAAGACCGACCGCCGACACGGTCCTCCTTCTCGAAAACGGTGACTTCGGCACCCTCATGGGCAAGCAGCATTGCAGATGCAAGCCCCCCCGGCCCGGCACCGATCACCGCGATCCTGCGTGAGGCGAGAGACTGGTTTTCTGAAGAACGGTCCATTTGGGCGCTTGCGGCCATCAGGCGTGACTTTCTTGATACCGGGTGAGGCGAGGCTGAGCGATGAGCGCGCGATCCGGAGCGGGCGCACGCGTGAGAGACCCAGATGAAAACGGCGGTCGGGTCATACGGTTTCGCCCGGTCGCGCTTTAACCGCGGGCGGAGCGGAAGCCCGCAGGGAGGAGATGGAACGCGAAACGGCGTCGGACCGATACCGAGACCGGTCGCGTCAGGGCCCGGAGGCCCTCTATGCCGCGCGTCACGCCATAACCGCTCTGTTTGGCACCGCCGAAGGGGAGGCGGGGATCCGCGCTCGGAACGATCACGTCGTTGATCGTGATGGTGCCTGCCTGGATCCGTCCGGCCAGAGCATTCGCGGCCTCTTCCGGTCCGAAAATACTGGCGCCCAGACAGTGTTCCGCTCTTTCGTCGAGGGCGACCGCCTCATCCATGGAACTGACCCCGATGATTGCGAACCAGGGGGCGAAGAGGTCGAGATCCGCCAGATCCGCATGGGCCGCGTCGAGACAGAAGATATGGATCTGCCCCAGACTCAGAACATCCCCGCCTGTTTGTGCCACACGCGCGCGGAGCGATTCGAGGCCGGGCGGGAAGGGACCTTCGTCCTCGATCCGGTCTCCCAGAAGGCAGCGCAACTGTTCCACCAGTCTCGGTACGGCGTGTTTGTCGATGAACACGCGGCGCGGAGCGATGCAGGTCTCCCCACGGTTCAGCAACGCCGAGAAGCAGAGTGCGCGGGCCACACGGGAAAGATCGGCATCGGGAAGAACGAACACGGGGTCGGCCCCCGACAGTTCCATGATTGTGGGTGTCAGCGTGGCAGCGGCGGCTGCCGCAACCTTGCGACCCGTTTCGCGTCCACCGGTCAGGATGATGAGGTCATGGCGCCGGGCACAGGCATCGGCGCCCGCATCCTCCTGCAGAAGGGTGACAACGCCGCCGGGAAGACCGGCCCGGCGCAGAAGCGTCAGGAACAGGCTGAGCAGGGCTGTGCGTCCGGGGGCCGGTTTGAGGATGACCGTATTGCCCGCAACGATCGCCTGGAGGGTCTGTATCCCCGCAAGCATGAGCGGATAGTTTCCCGGAGCGAGGATGAGGATCGTACCGAGCGGGCGTCGCTCGACCCGGCTCGTAACGCCTGCCAGCCATAAGGGACGCCCCAGGAGGGAGAGCGTCCCGGGCGAAAGAATCCTGCGTGCGTCCGTCAGGAGAAACCTGCAGGCAGAGAGAAGCGGAAGGATTTCCGCGACGAGAACGGTGCTGGCCGGGCGGTCGCGCATGAGATGCAGGATTTCCGGAAGCGCCCCGGTAAAGCCGCGCAGGAAGCGGCGCAGGATACGCAGGCGCGCATTCAGCGCGGTTTCACGCCAGAGGGCAAAGGCGGCCGAGGCGATATACGCTGCATCCCCTGCGGATTTAGGAGCGGAAACGGGGTCCCTCACATTCGGGTAAGACGCGCGCATGGCCTGCTCCGATCCGTTGAGAGGCATTAACCCGTATGACCGGAGCAAGTTCCGGTCCCTCCCGTCCCGGCCCCTGACGGGATGACTCCCGTGCCGCGTTCCGGCCTGGACGTATCGGCGAGGGTAGCGGTGACGCGAGCTTCCGTCTCTTTGTGATTATCGTGTGATATATCACGGAAAAGAGAAAACAAAAAACGAGACTCACGGCGCCTTTTCCCCTATCTTCAGTAATGCAGAAATAAAAATATAGATTTCATAGTATAGACGTTTCGATATCTGCGGGATTCGGAATCGATCCTGTTCATAAAGATCACATTTCTGAATCCGCGAACAGGCGGGGATGAGATATGAAAAATTCCACGCAGGCAATCATGGCGATCGATGAGGGAACCTCAGGCACGCGCTCGGCTCTCGTCGGAGCCGATGGTGCGGTGACCGCGCTGCATTATGAGCCCCTGACAGTCAACGCACCGCGCCATGGCGTGGTAGAACAGGATGCCAATCATCTGCTCGAGCGCACCGTCTCGGTCTGCCGCAAGACGATCGCGGAAGCCAGGGAAAACGGTGTCGAGATCGTCGCTCTCGCGGTCGCAAACCAGCGCTCGACCGGCGTTCTGTGGGACAAGCAGACGGGCAGGGCGATCGTACCGGCCATCGTCTGGCAGGATACGCGTTATGCGTCTCTTCTGGCGCAGATGGAAAGCCGATGGGATCGCGAGCTGTTCGAAGTCGCGGGTCGTCCGATCGCAGGTTACGCCCTTTATTACTGGGCGGCCCAGCATATCCAGAACACCCCGGAGGTTTCTGCAGCATGGTCGAGGGGAACGCTGGCGTTCGGAACCGTCGATACCTGGCTCCTGTGGAATCTGTCCCGTGACAAGATTGTCGTGACCACGCCGACGAATGCCGCTGCAGCCGGGTCGTTCGATCTGCGCCGCAACATCTATTACGACAAATGGATAGAGGCGCAGGGCTTCCCGTCCGCTCTCCTGCCCGAACTCAGGGAGGAGAGCGACGATTTCGGATACACCGATGAATCGATGCTCGGCATATGCGTGCCGATCAAGGCATCGTGCGGCGATCAGCATGGCGGCATGATCGGCCTGGGCTGCATCGGAACCGGTCAGGCCATGTGCCTGCACGGTACCGGATCCTTCGTCGATCTCGTGACGGGGGAGAGCTTTCCGAAAAACACGGGTCTCAACGAGACGACGTTCAGCCTGATTGCGTGGCGTCGGCGCCAGAGATCGATTTTTGCGGTCGAGACGTTTTCTGCCACGACGGGATCCGCACTGAACTGGGCCTGCAACCAGATGGGATGGTTCGAATCCCCCCAGCAGATCAGCGAGCTCGCCGCGCATGTGGACGATGCGCATGGGTTGATGTTCATGCCGACCCTGACCGGGTTGCGCCTTCCCCAGCTCTGTGTCGATGCGAGAGCGACGATGGCCGGCCTGTCGATGAGCCACAACCGCGCGTCTCTCGCGCGGGCGCTTCTGGAAGGGGTCGCCCATTCGGTGGTGTCGTGTACGGATGCGAGCAGCGCGGTGGCCGATCTCGCAGTAAGCGAAATCATTGTCGGTGGCGGGCTCTCATCGAGCACCACGCTTCTTCAGCTCCAGGCAGATCTTGGCGGGGTGACGGTTCGTCATCGCCCGGGTTCGGCGCGCGCAACGCTTCGCGGCGCTGCGTTCCTCGCAGGATGCGACGGAACGTTCTGGGATGGGCTCGAGGCCGCACGCGCGACCCTTCCGGAGGGGACGCTCTATCATCCCGCGATCTCGTCCGATGAGCGTCTCCAGAGGAGGGGCTATTGGCACGCGATCGCTGCCTCGGAAGTGGAGCGCGTCGCGTCGGGTTTCTATGCAGAACCCAGGCATGTGGCATGACAGGGCTCCTCTCCTGCGAATCGGCGCGGGTCAGGTCCATGGCCCGCGCGCGCAATGCTCCCGTGACGCTGAACAGACGGGACGCCTTTGCAGCACTCGGATCGGAAACATTCGATATCCTGATCGTGGGCGGTGGCGTTACCGGGGCGTATTGCGCATTCGATGCCGCCCTGCGCGGCTATCGCGTTGCGCTCGTTGAAAAGGACGATTTCGCGTCCGGCACATCCTCCAAATCGTCGAAAATGGTTCATGGGGGACTTCGCTACATCGAGCAGGGCAATCTCGGTCTCGTTGCTCATGCTCTGCTTGAGCGCCAGCGTTTCCGACGCAATGCGCGTCATCTTGTGCAGCGTCTTCCCTTCCTGTTTCCCGTGTCGGCAAGCGGGGGCGTATTCGATCCGCGTCTCGCGCGTGCGTTTGACGGGTTGCTCTGGACATACGATCTGGCCGGGGGCTGGCGCGAGGGTATCCTTCACAAGCGTATCGATCCCGCGGCCGTACTCGCTCATTGCCCGACCCTGAAGCCGGAGACCCTGCGCGGCGGGCTTCTCTATTATGATGGGCGCGTGGACGATGCGCGTCTTACCCTTTGTCTCATCCGGTCCGCAGCGGCTCTTGGTGCGGTGGTCCTGAACCGCGCCCGGGTCGCCGAACTCTCGCGCTATCGTAGCGGGCGTGTCGACGGAGCGATCGTACGGACGGATGAGGGGCGGGAAATTCGCGTGCGTGCGCGCTCTGTCGTCATGGCGACGGGCATATGGCTGCGGGACTGGAAAGGCACGTGCGACGACACGCCTGCCTTGCAGGTCCGCCCTGCCAAGGGCGTGCATGTCGCGGTTCCCTGGATGAAAATCCGCAACGATTGCACGCTCACGATACCGATGAGGGGAACGAAGCGCCGTGCCTCCATCACGCGATGGGGCGATGTTTCCTATATCGGAACCTCGGATACCGATTATACGGGCGATCTCGACGATATCCGGTGCAATCGCGACGAGATGCTTGCCCTGCTGGAAGGGGCCAGCGACTCCCTGAATGTCACGCTGTCGGCGGATGACGTGGTCGGAACGATTGCAGGCTGTCGTCCTCTGGTCGCATCGGGACATGAGGGCAATACGGTCGATGTCAGTCGGGACCACACGGTTCATACCGGCCGGGATGGCGTCGTTACGATTGTCGGCGGCAAGATGACCACGTCACGCCATATGGCCGAGCAGACGATCGACGCGGTGGGCCGGATCCTCGGCCGGAGGCGTCCATGCCATACCAGGCACAGCTATCTTCTCGGTGCCGCCGGATACGACCCCCAGGCGACGCTCGCGACCGGAGGCATGGCCGCTCATCTCGCAGAGCGCTACGGAATGGAGGCCTGTTTCGTCAGCGATCTCATGGCCGCGGATGCAGGGCTTTCGGCCCCTCTTGTCGAGGGCCTCCCCTACACGCGTGCCGAGGCGGTCTTCGCGCTCCGCCACGAGATGGCGATGAGTGTGGACGATATTCTCTCCCGGCGAACCAGAGCGCGCTTCATGGCGCGCGATGCCTCTGCAAAAGCCGCGGAGGCCGTCGGGGAAATCGTGGCGCGGGAACGCGCGCTCGCGCCGGAAGTGATCCGAGCGCAGGTCGCCGATTACCGCGCCGATATCGCGCGGGAAAAAGCCGCATTACAGGAAGGATAGGCAGATGATCAGCAAGGATGCTATCGCCCGTGGCTATAATCACGGGGATTATGTCGTGGGTGCCCCTACGCCTCCCGCTTATGCCCGTTCCATGACCGAAATCGGCAAGACCGCCGGTCTTGCACGGGATCCCGTGATCGTCCCGAAACCGGTACTCGCGCAGCTCGAAGCGATTGCCGATCGGGTCCAGACCGCACGCGAGGACATCGTCACCCAGACGCGCGACTGGTGGTCGGGTACGAGAATCAGTGAGACGTCGGGCAGACCTGCCGTGACCGAGGGCGCATTCGTCCGTGTATCGCGGGTGGAACAGGTGCAGGAGATCATGAAACTGGCCTTCGCTCACGCCATCCCGGTCACGGCCTCTGCGGGACGTTCGAATGTGACGGGCGCAGCCTTGCCCTTGCGGGGGGGTATCATCCTCGATCTCTGCGGTCTGAACCGCTTCATAGGGTTCGATGCCGGGAGCCAGCTGGCGGAAGTCGAGGCAGGTATTTTCGGCGATGTCTTTGAGACAGTTCTCCAGAGAGAACACGGCGTCACGATGGGACATTGGCCCTCATCCTTCGGAATAAGCACCGTCGGGGGCTGGATAGCCTGTCGGGGGGCGGGTCAGCTTTCCACCCGGTATGGGAAGATCGAGGACATGGTGCATACGCTCGATGTCGTTCTGGCCGATGGCCGTCTGGTCACGCTTGGCGGTTACCCACGCGCGGCTACCGGACCCGATCTCAAGCAGATCTTCATCGGCTCGGAGGGAACGCTCGGCATCATCGTGAGAGCACGGCTCAGAACGCATAGACTGCCGGACCATGCTTCAGCCCTCTGTTTCGGATTCCAGAGTTTTGCGGCCGGCCTGGAAGCCTGCCGACGCATCATGCAGGCTGGCGCCACTCCGGCAGTTCTGCGACTGTACGACGCACTGGAGAGCGGCATCCAGTTCGACCGTCCCGGGACAAACGTCCTCCTCATAGCCGATGAAGGTCCGGAGCCGATCGTCTCGACCTGTCTTGAGCTCTGTCGTTCCATCTGCGAGGAAGAAGGAGAGACCCTTCCCGCAGAAGCGATCTTCGAACGCTGGCTGGATACGCGCTATGCGACGGAAAAACCGGCCGAAGGCTTCACGCAGACGAGCGGATTCGTGGCTGATACGCTCGAGATGGCGGGAAGCTGGGGATGTCTCCCGCAGATTTATGACGAGGTGGTGGCTGCGATCAATGAGGTTCCCGGAACGCTTGCGGGCTCGGCGCATCAGTCCCACGCCTATCTCGAGGGGGCCTGTGTCTATTTCTCACTCAGGGCGGATATTCCCCCTGCGCACCGCGAGGAATGGTACCGCACGGTCTGGAAGTCTGTGAACGACGTCCTTCTGCGATACAGGAGAGACGTCACGATAAGTCATCATCACGGCGTCGGTCTCCTGCGCGGACCATATATGGAGCCGGCACTCGGAGAAGGGTTCGAGGTTCTCAGGACAATCAAGAAGGCGCTCGACCCCCGGAACATTCTCAATCCCGGCAAGATGGGATTTTCTCTCTCCTGACGGGAGCGGAGCGAGCCCCGCCATTTGCTGTCCGATATGGAAACCAGAACGGGGATGCGACCCAACCGGCATCCCCGTCATTCCGTGAGATCTGCAAAAAAAACGGCGCGGGCAGGGAGGCATCAAGCCCGGGCGCATCCCGGGATTGACGAAACACCCCTCCCGCCGATCTCATATTCCGGTAAGGCGCGCGCATCCCCTTCAGGGTAAACCGCACCCGCGACTGCTCATGAGATCCCCTGCTGGGGCTTCGCTCATGGTTCGTCCGAGCGTGACGGTCACGCTAATGCGCTATTCACAAGTTCAAGCGTGACGATCGGCCCCCGAGACGGTCCGATCGTCGTGTGTTCCGGTTTTTGCGTTCTCCGGGCCAATCGCTCCCGGTTACATGGCTGCGGCGAAGATCTCCATCACCTGGGCCTTGGTCGCCTTGCGCGGATTGGTGAGCATACAGGCATCTTTTTGTGCATTTTCGGCCATGATCTCGTGATCTTCCGTCTTGACGCCGAGTTCAGCGAGACCCGAGGGGATTCCGACGGCGCCGGACATGGCCGAGATCGCATCGATCGCGGCTTCGGCGGCTTCCTCCCGGCTCATCAGCTCCGTCTGCACCCCGAGGAGACGCGCGATTGCGGCATAGCGATCGGCCGCAGCGATCAGATTGAAGCGGCACACATGCGGGAGGAGCACGGCATTACAGACCCCATGCGGGAGGTTATAGAACCCGCCAAGCTGATGTGCCATGGCATGGACGTAGCCCAGAGACGCATTGTTGAACGCCATGCCGGCGAGATATTGCGCGTAGCACATGGCCGAACGCGCCTCCATGTTCTCACCATGGGCGACCGCCTTCGGAAGCCAGTCCGCAATCAGTCTGATCGCCTTCTCCGCGCAGGCATCCGTAATCGGCGTTGCCGCGGTCGAGACATAGGCTTCGATTGCGTGGGTCAGGGCATCCATGCCGGTCGCCGCCGTGAGTCCGGGCGGCATTGCGACCATCAGGCTCGGATCGTCGATCGCAATCAGCGGCGTGCAGCGCCAGTCGACGATCGCCATTTTCACATGGGTTTTCGAGTTGGTGATGATACAGAAGCGCGTCATCTCGGACGCCGTGCCGGCCGTGGTATTGATCGCGATCAGCGGGGTCATCGGGGTTTTCGATTTATCGACCCCTTCATAATCGCTGATATGGCCGCCGCCTGCGGTCACGAGGCCGATCCCCTTGGCGCAGTCATGAGACGACCCACCACCGAGGGAAACGATGAAATCGCAGCCGTTTTCCTCGTACATCTTGACGCCGTCATGCACATTGACGTCGGTCGGGTTCGGTTCGGCGCCCGCAAAGACGATCGTCTCCAGCCCATCCTCGCGGAGATAACCCGCGATGACGTCGGCGACGCCCATCTTCTTCAACCCGGCATCCGTGACGACCAGCGCCTTCCTGGCACCGAGCGCCTTTGCGCGCTTGCCTGTCTCTTTCGCGCAGCCGGGGCCGATGAGCGTGACGCAGGGGATGAAGAAACTGTCGGTACGATCGGCAAGGGAAATATGGGCCATGTTCGAAATCCTCTCATGACGAGACACCGCGTCCACGAGGAGGATCCCCTTTGTGGACTCCAGTCTCGCGATCATGCACGCGAAGCTACGTCCCGGAAATAGAACTCATGCGTAAAGGAGCATCAATATTTCTCGATCCGGATGTATTCGCATGATTCGACACTGCACTTATCGGTAAGTCCCAGAGGTAGTTCGGATGCTGAACTATCCGGAGGCAAGTCCGGTCAGTGCCAGTTTTGCGAATAGATCTCCATTGCGGCGACGGACACGCGCAAAGTGAGCACGCCGCCGAGCAAGAGCAGGATCGGTCCGATCCCCCGTCGATCGGCGCTCTGCGGAAGGCTCACGATCGCACCGAGATAGATCGCCCCCGCCGCGAGGAGGAAATATCGTCCCTGCAGCCCTGTGATGACCGCGGAACTGACCGGTGTGAAACCGACATAGAAGGCGATAAGGATCAGCATGACGCTGGCCAGTCCGATGCTCAGGAAAAGAGCGCCGATCAGGGGGCGAGACGGTCCCTTGCGTTCGGTCAGAGCCAGCAGGAACACCAGCACTGCGGTCATCAGGGAGGCGGTCTCTCCGATCTTGAAGAATTGCGGAGGTGGGCCTCCGCCGAAACGTCCGTAGATATCCAGCCACCACCAGTGAGCACCGCTCTCGAGCGTGCGGATGACGAGACCTGCCACGTGCCATGGATGTGTGAGCAGCAGATGCGCCGCGAGGTGAGGGTCTCCGCCCGTTTTCCAGTAGACGGCTGGAACGAAGGGAAAGACGATATTCCATAGCAGGGCGGTCGCGATGCTCGCCCCCATGACGCCGCCGCAGAACAGCAGCCAGCTGCGACGGTGCGTGAACAGGGCAGGGGGAACCATGAGGATCGCAGCCGAGAAAACACAGCATGTCAGCTTGAGAAGACCGAGCGTTCCACCGGAGAGAGCGAGAAGAAACAGATCCCGTCTCGTGAGGCTGTCTGCCTGCAGGCTGCGCAGACACAGGGCGAAGAAGAGCAGCGTCAGCGCATTCGTCAGGGGGTCCGCGCTATAGGTCGATGCAAGATGAAGGCAGGTCGGAGTCGTGAAGAGCAACACTATCCCGAGGCGTCCCCAGGGCAGGGTTCTGACAGCGAGGGCGAGTATCAGCAGATAGCCGATCAGATTGCCAAGGCGTCCCATGAAGAACTGCGTGTCGATACGGGCATGCAGGACGCGCGATGTCAGCAGTCCGAGACCGGACGGCAGATACATGATCGGAGAATAGGACGCCGTCGAGGGAAATTCGAGGCGTTCCCTCCCGGAAGGCTGTCCTGTGAGTGCGTCGGCCAGTTCTTTTGCCGCCTGGCGATCCGATGAGAGAGCCCGATCCCTGCGGTTTTCGAAATAGCGGGCGAATGCGATCAGGCGGTTCTCGAGATCGCCCCCGAGCATGTTCCGGTCATAACGTTGCGGGAAGAGGTTGCCCTGGGAGACCTGCAAGGCGCGTTCGAAGTGGAACTGTTCGTCGATTCCGCTCACGGGGGTAACGAGGTAGACGAAGAAATAGCCGATAACGGCGATCAGGCAGAAATAGAGTGTGATGACCCGATTGTAGGCGGTATTCGGTGTCTTCGCGCTCATGAGCAATACCTTGTCCGGACCGTCAGGCGATGCGTGTTGCATCGATTCCGGGGAAGTAACATTACGAACTGCAATCGGGCAATGGCCGTAACGCCTGACCGGCCCGGGCGAGGCGCGTCCGCGCGGGGGCTGGCGGGCTCACTCGGCACGATGCCGGATCGGCAGCTCAGTCCCGGACCTGCCTGCCGGGGGCGGCATCCATGCACAAGCCCCGCAGGATATCGGCAAAGCCACGGAGGATTCCATTGGGCGCGCGATTTGCCATGGCCATCGCGATCGAGGCTCTCGGCACTGTGCCCAGAATGGGATGGAAGGTGACGCCTTCCGTGCGGATCTGCCGGAGATAGGCGGGAACGATCGCAACGCCCATGCCGGTTGCCACCATCGGTACGGTGGCTGCAATCTGCGGTGCCGCCTGGCCGAGAAGCGGCGAAAACCCCTCGATCAGACAGGCCGCTATGATCGTATCGTAATATCCGGGACCGAGATGACGCTCGAACAGGATCAGCTGATCTTCCGCGATGTCGCGAAGATGGATTCCGTCCTGCCCGGAAAGCGGATGTGAAAACGGCAGAACGATCATGGAGGGTTCATCCATGAGCGGCCGGACGATGACATTCGGATCGGGGACAGGGGGACGGACGATGGCGATATCGAGCTGGCCGTTCTGTAGTGCCCTGCACAGAACGGGCGTATTGCTCTCTTCCAGCGTGACCCTGACGCCGGGCCTCGCCTGACGAAACGCATGGATGGCGCGCGGAATCAGCGGAAGCAGGGTCAGGCTCCCCGCCATGCCGAGCCTCAGGCTCCCCTCATTGCCGGTGGCCAGTCCCTGCGCAAAAGCGCGGAACTCTTCCGAGAGCGCGAGAATGGTCCGTGCCCGTTCGATCAGCTGCGCCCCGGCTTCGGTCGGAATCGCTCCGGCGCGGGAGCGTTTGAACAACCTCACCCCGAGATCGCTCTCGAGCCTCGCTATCTGCTGGCTCAGGGGCGGCTGTGCCATGCGCAGAGCCTCGGCGGCTCTGGTGAAACTGCCCTGATCGGCGATCGCGACAAGATAGCGCAGATGTCTGAGATCCATGGCCATATGCATCCGATATGGAAAACGCTCTCATTATATATTGGAAGTTTCGAAAGGTAAAATCTACGCTATTGCCCAGATCATCTGGAGACATGGCCATGAGCTTCACCGTTGGACAATATCTCGCTGAACGCCTGAGACAGATCGGGCTCAGGCATCATTTCGCGGTTGCGGGCGACTATAATCTCGTCCTCCTCGACCAGCTTCTTACCGAAAAGAGCATGCAGCAGGTCTACTGCTGCAACGAGCTCAATTGCGGCTTCTCTGCCGAAGGTTATGCGCGCGCCCATGGTGCGGCGGCTGCGGTCGTCACCTTCGGCGTCGGCACGATCTCGGCGATGGATGCGCTGGCCGGGGCCTATGCCGAAAACCTGCCCGTCATTCTCGTCGTCGGAGGGCTGAACTCGAACGATCGCGGGTCCGGCCGGGTGCTTCATCACACGACGGGTACGACCGATCACGAGTTCCAGCTCCAGATGGCGCGCCAGATCACCTGTGCCGCCGAGAGCATCAACGATGCCGCCTCGGCACCGGCGAAGATCGATCACGTGATCCGCGCTGCCCTGCTGAACCGGAAGCCGGTCTATCTCGAGATTGCCTGCAATATTTCCGATGCCGAATGCGTCCGCCCCGGGCCGGCCTCCTCTTTCCTCCGCCCGATCAACGAGGACCGGGCCAGTCTGGTGGCGGCCATCGAAACGACGCGCGACTGGCTGAAGGGGAAGCAGGAGATCGTTCTCCTGGTCGGAAGCAAGATCCGTGCGGCCATGGCGCAGAAGGCCGCAATCCGTCTCGCCGATCGTCTGCCCTGTTCGGTTGCGATCATGGCAGCGGCCAAGAGCTTCTTTCCGGAGACGCATCCCGCCTATGCCGGGCTGTACTGGGGCGAGGTGAGCGATCCCGGTGTGGCGGATCTGGTCGAGAAGGCAGACGCCGTTCTGTGTCTCGCCCCCGTGTTCAACGATTATTCGACGGTGGGCTGGACCGCCTGGCCGAGGGGCGAGTCCGTGCTCACGGCCGATCCGGATCGTGTCACCGTGGCCGGTCGGAGCTTCGACGGGTTCACGCTCGAATCGTTCCTCGAGGCATTGGCCGATTCCTTCGGTGAGCCGCGGGATCTCCAGCCGCGTGAAGTTCGTCCTTTCGCGCCGGAGCCTGCCGCACCGGATGCGCGGCTCACGAATGACGAGATGCTGCGCCAGATCCAGCGTCTCGTCTCCTCCGAGACGACCCTGACCGCGGAGACCGGCGATTCCTGGTTCAATGCCATGCGTCTCGGTCTTCCGGAGGGCGCGCAGGTCGAGGTCGAGATGCAATGGGGCCATATCGGATGGTCCGTACCCAGCACGTTCGGTCAGGCCGTGGCGGCGCCGGATCGGCGCCATGTTCTGATGGTCGGGGATGGATCGTTCCAGCTCACGGCCCAGGAAGTGGGTCAGATGATCCGTTATGAGCTGCCGGTCATCATCTTCCTCGTCAATAATCGTGGCTATGTCATCGAGATTGCCATCCATGACGGCCCGTACAACTACATCCAGAACTGGGATTATGCGGCTCTCATGGCTGCGTTCAACGGTGGAACCGGCCACGGTCTCGGTCTGCATGCGGGAACCGGAGCGGAGCTGGAAGAGGCGATCGAAAAAGCCGTGGCCAATCGCAGGGGCCCGACCCTGATCGAATGTTCACTCGACCGCGAGGATTGCACGGAGATGCTCCGCAAATGGGGCAAAGTCGTTGCGAAGACCAATGCCCGCGCACCGCAACAGGCCTGATTGCCGGCATTCGGACAAAAAAAGAGCCGGGGAGGATACTCCCCGGCTCTTTTCGTCATGATGCGCCCGGATGTCAGCCCAGCGCGGCGAGGAGTGCCTGCGTCAGTTCGGCTGTGCCGGTCTCGCCACCGAGATCGCGGGTCCGCACGCCGTCGATACGGATGACCCGATCGATTGCCGTATCGATGCGTGTGGCCAGATCCTGCCGGCCGACATGGGCGAGCATCATGCTCGCTGCCATGAGGAGCGCGAGCGGGTTGGCGATGCCCTTGCCTGCGATGTCGGGGGCCGAGCCGTGAACCGCCTCGAAGATTGCGGCATTCGGTCCGATATTGGCACCCGGCGCCATGCCGAGCCCACCGACCAGCCCCGCCGTGAGATCGGAGAGAATATCGCCGAAGAGATTCGTGGTGACGATCACGTCGTACTGCCACGGATCGGTCACGAGCTGCATCGCACAGGCATCGACGATGCGCTCTTCGACCGCGACCTTTCCTTCGTATTCCCTAGCGATCCGCCGCCCTTCCTCAAGGAAGATCCCGCTGAGGATCTTCAGGATATTGGCCTTGTGGACGAGCGTGACCTTCTTGCGTCCGTTGGCCACTGCATAATCGAAGGCGAAGCGGACAATACGGGCACATTCGCGACGTGAATTGAACCCGGCGCCATAAGCCAGCCCCTTCGGATCGTCTCCTTCAGGGAGATAATGCTCCATCGCGGCATAAAGACCCTCGATATTCTCACGGACCACGACGAGATCGATCTTGTCGAAACGTCCCCCCGGAACGACGGTGCGCGTGGGACGAAGATTGGCGTAGAGACCGAATTCCTGACGCATCGTGACGTTCACGGATTTGAATCCGGCGCCGACCGGTGTCGTCAGCGGCCCCTTGAGGGCGAGGCCGGTCTTGCGGATGCTGTCGAGGGTGGGCTGCGGAAGCGGCGCGCCGAACTGTTCGATCGCACCCAGACCTCCTGCCTGCCGGTCCCAGGAAAAGGGTGCCCCCAGTTTCGCGAGGATCTCGACCACCGAGGCAGTGATCTCGGGGCCGATGCCGTCACCTTCGATGAGCGTAGCGGGTATCAGCTGGTCAGCCATGCATCTCTTCCTTTGTCAGTTTCCGATCGGTGCACAGGCGTTTTCGAGCCATGCACGATCCCCGTCATCCAGCCCGGGCCCGATACGGGTCAGCGTTTCCTCATGATAGGCATTGAGCCAGTTCAGCTCTCCGGGTTCCAGTAACGATGCCATGATCAGCCTGCGATCGAACGGCGCGAAACCGAGAACCTCGAATTCGAGGAAACCCGTATTGTCGCCAAGCGGAGCGGGCTTCACCATGAGGAGATTCTCGAGCCGGATGCCGTAGGCGCCCGGCAGATAATAGCCGGGCTCGTCGGATACGATCATGCCCGGCGCGAGCGCGATCGGGCGTGGAACCGCGCTGATGTTCTGCGGTCCCTCATGAACGGAGAGATAGCTGCCGATTCCGTGGCCCGTACCGTGATCGTAATCCAGTCCTGCCTGCCACAAGGCATAGCGGGCGAGGCAATCGAGACGATGACCCGTCGTTCCTACAGGGAAGCGGGCGCGGGCGAGGGCGATATTTCCCTTGAGCACGCGGGTGAATGCCTCGCACAGGGCCTTCGGCGGCGCTCCGGGGCCGGTCCAGAGCGTTCTCGTGACGTCGGTGGTACCCGCATCGTACTGCCCGCCACTGTCGATGAGATAGATCTGATCCGCCTCGAGAACGCGATCCTCGCCGGGAAGCGCGCGATAATGCGGGAGAGCGGCGTTCGGACCCGCAGCGGAAATCGCCGGAAAGCTCTCTCCGCGATAATCGGGTGAAAGCGCCCTGAACCCGTCGAGCGCATCGGCCAGACCGGTCTCGCGCATGCCGGTTCCCTCACGGGAGACGAAATGCAGGAAACGGCACAGGGCAAGGGAATCGACCAGATGAACCTCGCGCGCGCCGTTCTGCTCGGTCGCGTTCTTGCAGGCGCGGGGCAGGGCGCAGAGATCCGGCCCGCGCTCGACCTGCGCGCCGGCTTCGCTGAGCGTCTGGATAAACCACAGAGCAGTCTGGGCGGGATCGATGCGGACCACCTGTCCCGACAGTGCCTTCAGGCGGTCGGGCAATTCATGAGGCGGCAGGATCGAGACGTTTCGGAACGATATCGCGGCATCCGGGCTGACGCGGGTGATGTCGATGAAGACCTCGAGCGAGGCATCCTGATGGAGGATTGCGAAAGCGAGAATGACGGGGGTATGCGGAACGTCGTCGCCCCGGATGTTGAGAAGCCAGGCCAGCGAGGTCGGATCGCACACGATCATCGCCTCCTGCCCGGCCTTGCGCAGGGCGCCGCCGATCTTGCGGCGCTTGGAGAGGCTGCCCTCGCCACTCAGCGATTCGGGCTGATAGCGCATCTCGCTTTCGGGCGGGGCCGGTCGGTCGGTCCACGCTGTGTCGACGGGATTGACGCAAAGCGGCACGAATTCCGCACAAGGGGAGACAAGACCGTTGAGCAGGCTTTCTCCGACAAGGCGGGGATCGTAGCCGATGCGGTGCTTTTTCCCGTCCCGGGCGAGCCATTCCGAGGGAGGTTCGCGTGTGAGATGCAGGCATTCCCATTGTGCGGGATCGACCTGGTCGCGCAGCTGGCTCGTATAGCGCCCGTCGGAGAATACGGCAGCGCGATCCTGCAGGAGAAGGGCCAGCCCCGCACTCCCCGTGAATCCGGTCAGCCAGGCCAGCCGTTCGGCGCAGGGAGCGACATATTCGCCGAGGAACTCGTCGCCCCGCGGGAGGAGGAAGCCATCCACCCCGAGATCGCCGAGGCTTTTCCGGACGAGGGCTTGCCGTTCAGAAAGAGGAATGGCGCTCATCGGAAGATCCTTCACCAGATTGGGTATCGAAAAGACGGTACATGAAAACAAGATCGAGCCAGCGCCCGAACTTGCGGCCCATATGGGGGAGCGGGCTGCTCTCGCTGAAGCCCGCATTGCGATGCAGCGCGATCGACGCGACGTTGCTGGCCGTGATCGCACCGATCAGGACATGCATGCCTGCTTTTTCGGCGCGTGCGATCATCTCATCGAGCAGAAGACGCCCTATGCCGCGTCTTTGCGCGCTGCTGGCGACATAGACGGAATGCTCCACGGTCAGGGCGTAGCCCTCATAGGCGCGAAAAGGGCCGTAGGAGGCAAAGCCCAGCACCGTTCCGTCTTCCACGGCGACGACGACCGGATGCCCGGCGTCCTGCCGCGTCTCCATCCAGGCGCGCCGTTCCTCCAGCGTGCGCGGGGAGGTTGCCCAGATCGCCTCGGAGGTTGCGATCGCGTCATTGGTGATCGCGAGGATCGCCGGGAGATCCCGGGCGGTGGCATCCCGCAGTTCAGCCACGGCGGCGCAACACCAGGGTCGACCATTCGCCCTCGTAATACTGCCTTTCCAGAACGAGGCCCTGACGGCGATGGGCGGCCAGAACCATGCGGGCCTGCGTCGTCAGCAGACCGGCCAGAATCACCGTCCCCCCCGGTGCGAGATGACGACCCAGATCGCGGGCCATCTTGCAGAGCGGGCGGGCCAGGATATTGGCGAAGACCAGATCGTAGGGCGCGCGCGCCCTGACTTCGGGGGTGAGCCATCCATTGCCGAGGCGCGCCTCGATGAGCGGGGCGATATCGTTGAGCTTTGCATTGCTCGCCGCCACCCGTACGGACCAGGGTTCGATGTCGACCGCGAGCACGGTCTTCCTGAAGAGAAGAGCCGCCGCCATGGCGAGAATGCCCGAACCGCAGCCCATGTCGAGAATGCGCTGCGGCTTGCGCCAGGCCATGTCCTCGAGCGCACGCAGACAGCCACGGGTGGAGCCATGTTCCCCCGAACCGAAGGCGATACCTGCATCCAGCGTGATGGTCATGCGCTCGCGGGAGCGGTTACGGGCGAGATGGGTGCCGCGTATTGCGAAACGGCGTCCGACATCCTGCTGGGGAAACGCCTCATAGGTGCGTGCGAGCCATCCTTCGGCTTCCGTCCGCTCGCGTATGAGCGGCGCGTCGCTGCCGGTGATGAGTCGCGCCAGTGTCATGGCCCGTTCGAGTTCATCCTCGCCATGGCCGATATCCTTGACGCCCTCGACGCGCCAGATGTTCTGATCCTCGTTCGCTTCGAAGATTCCGACAGTCGTGCAGACTGTCATCAACGCCTGTTCGAACATCGGCACTGCGTCGTCGGGCACCGTGATCGAGATGGTTTCGAGTGCCGAAGCATGTCGTCTGGGAGAACTCAAGAGACCTGTTCCACAAAATGGGCCATGATGCGTTTTTCACCTGCCTTTTCGAAATTGATATGAAGCCGGTCGCCCTCGACTTCGAGGACCGTTCCATAACCGAACTTCTGATGGAAAACACGCGTGCCGACAGGGAGCGGCGCGGCAATCTCCTCCCTGACATCGGTCAGTTTCCTGAAGGGGCGTGTCGTTCCCCGGATGGGGCCGTTGGCGAAAACCGAGTTCCGGGCGGTGAGCTGTATCCGTTCCTGAAGCGCCTGGCCGCTCTGCTCGATCGCGTCGTCCGGTATTTCGGCGATGAAACGGCTGGGGATCGAATCCTGCCAGTTCGCGTAGATCCGCCGCCGTGCGGCGTGGAGAATGACGGCACGGCGGCGGGCTCGCGTGATGCCTACATAGGCAAGACGCCGTTCTTCCTCGAGGCTCTTGAGCCCCCCCTCATCGAGGCTGCGCTGCGACGGAAAGACGCCCTCTTCCCAGCCGGGCAGGAAGACCGTATCGAATTCCAGTCCCTTGGCGCCGTGAAGGGTCATCAGACTGACCGTGTCGGAACTGGCCTGATCCTCCGTCTCGGTCACGAGAGCGACATGCTCGAGAAATCCTTCGAGCGTGCCGAAATCGCCGATCGCCCGCAGCAGCTCCTTGATGTTGTCCAGCCTTCCCGGGGCTTCCGGAGAGCGGTCGTCCCGCCACATCTGCAGATAACCGCTCTCTTCGAGCAGCATCTCCATGGCCACGACATGCCCCTCCCGTTCGCGCAGCGCGCGCGCGCGCTCGAACGCATCCATGAGTGTCGCGAGCGCCTCTCGCTGCTTGCCCTTGAGGGCACCCGTCTCGAGCGCATGAAGCACGCCAGCAGCGAGGGGCGCACCGATCCCGCGTGCCGTATGGTGGAGCTTCTGCAACCCGGCGGCGCCGATTCCGCGTTTGGGAACGTTGACGATACGTTCGAAGGCGAGGTCGTCCGCAGGCTGGACCAGCACCCGCATATAGGCCATCGCATCGCGGATTTCCGCGCGCTCGTAGAAACGCAATCCTCCCACGACGCGATAAGGCAGGCCAAGGGTCAGGAAGCGCTCTTCGAAGGGACGTGTCTGAAATCCCGCACGCATCAGGATGGCAATCTGGGACAGGGGATGCCCCTCCGCGCGCAGGCGCTCGATCGCTCCGGCGGCAATGCGGGCCTCTTCGTCGGAATCCCAGACGCTGATGACCTGAACCTTCTCGCCCCGGGCATCGTCGCTTCCCGGACGCAGGGTCTTGCCGAGCCGGTCGGCATTATGGGCGATGAGGCCGGAAGCCGCGCGCAGGATCTGCGCGGTCGAGCGATAATTGCGCTCGAGGCGAACGACTCTGGCGCCCGGAAAATCCTTCTCGAAGCGCAGGATGTTTTCGACCTCGGCACCGCGCCACGAATAGATGGACTGGTCGTCATCGCCGACACAGGCGATGTTGGGCGCGCCCTCCGGACGTTTGGCCAGAAGACGAAGCCAGAGATACTGGATCGTGTTCGTATCCTGATATTCGTCGACGAGAATATAGCGAAACAGACGGTGGTACTGCGCGAGCACATCGGGCTGGGTGCGCAATATCTCGAGCATGTGAAGCATCAGATCGCCGAAATCGCACGCATTGACGGCGCGCAGACGCTCCTGATAGGCGGCGTAGAGCGCCCGGGCGTGTCCGGCTGCGAAATCCGTGTCTTCGGCAGGCGTCACCTGCGCGGGTGTCAGACCCCGATCCTTCCAGCGCTGGAAGACGCCGAGCAATCCCTGCGGAGGCCAGCGCTTGGTGTCGATACGATAGGGCTCCATGATCTGCCTGACCAGACGAAGCTGATCGTCCGTATCCAGAATCGTGAACCCTGTCGTCAGTCCGACATATTCGGCATGGCGACGCAGCATTCTGGCGCAAAGCGCGTGAAAGGTGCCGAGCCAAAGCCCGTCGATGGTCTCGCCGAGCAATGCCGCAACACGCTCGCGCATCTCCCGCGCGGCCTTGTTGGTGAATGTCACGGCAAGGATCTGCCATGGGCGGGCCCGGCCATTCAGGAGAATATGGGCAAAGCGCGTCGTGAGGACGCGTGTCTTGCCTGTTCCGGCTCCAGCCAGGATCAGGAGCGGTCCCTCCGTCGTCTCGATGGCTTCCCGCTGCTCGGGATTGAGCCGGTCGAGATAATCGGGGGAAGGGGAAGAGATAGGGGATTGCGTCACGGCTTCGGTATAGAATGTAATGCGGCCATGGCCAAATCCTCATTTCCTTCCAAGCGGAAACCCCGGAACGGAAACGCTCCAGCCGGAAGCGCCGGGGAGGATAGCGGGGCTGGCGGTGCGATGACGCCACCAGCCGCCTTGAGGGATGCTTCCACAAAATGGGCATCTGCGAGAGGGACCGCTGTGAAGGGGACCGCTGTGAGGGGGGCCGGTCTCACGGGGGCGCAGGGCCATCGGGGGCGAATGCGCGCACGGCTCTTCCGTTATGGCGCAGCGAGCCTCGCCGATTACGAATTGCTGGAAATGCTGCTCTTCCACACGATTCCGCGGCGGGATACCAAACCCCTCGCCAAGAGCCTCATGCATCGTTTCGGCAGTCTCCTGGCGGTGTTCCGTGCGACCGCGCGCGAGCTGGGCGCGTTGGGGCTGAACGACCGCTCGGTGCGCATACTCATGTTTCCGGCCATCATCGCCGAGCGACTGGCGCTTTCTGAGGCGCGTCGCCGTCCGCGGCTGGGAGACTGGGAGCAGCTGAGCACCTATCTGGCCGAGGTGATGACGAATGCCGTTCCGGACCGGTTCCGGCTCCTCTATCTAGACAATCGCAACCGTCTTCTGGCGGATGAGCCCGTCGACGATCTGACGAATACCGCGCCGGTCTTCCGGCGGGCGCTTGCCCTGCAGGCCGTTGCCTTCATTGGAGTGCAGAAGACGCTTGCACCGCTTCATCTGCCGACGTCGCCCCTGCGCCTGTTCGCTCAGCGCCTGAGCGAGGAATCGGCGGCGCTGGCCATGATCCTCCACGATGTCGTCGTGGTCAGCGAAAGGCGCCCGCCGCTCAGCCTGCGGCGCAAGGGCCTTTTTTGACCCCGGGCTTCCCGCGCGCATCGGGGGAGCGCGCCCCGGGATCGGAAGGTTGCGCGACGATCAGGCCGGATGGCGGGAGAGCGCCTCGAACTGGCCGATGATGGCATCGCCGAGCGCCCCGGGCGTCTCAACCAGCATATCGGCACCCGCGGCGGTCAGCTCCGCGGCGCCGCCATATCCCCACAACACGCCAAGACCGCGTATCTGATTGGCATGGGCGCCGCTGATATCGAAGCGCCGGTCGCCGATCATGAGCGTACGCCGCGGCGTGAGACCGTATTCGCTCGCGATCCGCGCGATCATCTCGGGTTTTTCGCCGCCGCTATCGTCATCTCCGGCACCACAGATCGCCTCGAAGCATGAATCGAGACCGTGTTGTTCGAGAATCTGTCGCGCAAGGGAGGCGGGCTTGGATGTCGCCGTGAAAATGCGGATCGCGCTGTCTTTGAGGGTTCGGAGGAGGCGATCCATCTCCGGGAATACCGGGGTCAGGAAACGCCCCCGCTCCGCGTAGAAATGCCGGTAGAGCGCGATCGCTTCTGCCACGCGTCGGTCGCCATACGCACCGATGACTTCCTCCATGAGCTCGGCCAGCGGCGGCCCGACGACCCAGGTGAGATCGATCTGCGGGTCGGGCGTATGGCCGAGCGCGGCGATGACGGCATGAAGGGTGCTGACGATACCGACCCGGGAGTCGATGATCGTGCCATCGAGATCGAAAAGGAGAGCGCAGGCGCTCGAATAACCGGAAAAATCTGACATAAGTCACCGAAGGAGGAGGATGGACGATCGTGCAGGAAGAAAACCGTGTCGAAAAGCGTAAGCGTTCCGGAACGCGAAACAGGCGCACCCGATCCCGGGCACCGGATGTCGCGGAAGCGGATGAGACGTTATCCGTAACCGATTGGGCCGAGCTGCCGCATCGGGCGCTCATGGCCGGTCATGGGCAGGTTCTCTCCGACGAGGCGTTGCTGGGGTTGTTCGCGGAGGCGATCGGTGTGGCAGGAGAGAGGGGCGAAACCCTCGCTCGGGTTCTGCATACCCGTTTCGGTTCCCTTGCCAGTGTCTTCGCTGCCGACACACGGGCGCTGCAGGGTATGAAGCCGATGGACGGCACGACGATCGCGGCCATCCGCCTTCTGCACGAAGCGGCCTTGCGTTACGGGCGCGCGCTCATGGGGCGGGACGATATACTCTCCAACAGGAAGACGACGCTCGATTATCTTTTCTCCCGCCTCGCACGCGAAAGCGTCGAGCAGTTTCTTGTCCTGTTTCTCGACGGATCCAACAGGCTGATCGCCGAGGAAACCCAGACCCGTGGGACCGTCAACCACACGCCGGTCTACCCGCGAGAGGTCGCGCGCCGGGCCATGGAGCTCGGCGCGCACCGGATCATACTCGTTCATAATCATCCCAGCGGCGATCCGACCCCTTCCCGCGAGGATATCGCCATGACCCGCGATGTCTCCAGAGCGCTCGCGCTCATCGAGGTCGGGATCGCGGATCACATCATCATCGGCAACGGCGCCCATATGAGCTTCAGGGACTCAGGGCTCCTCGATCCGTGAGAAGAGACGGTCGAACCGCTCTTCCAGCCCATAGCTGCCGGGCAGGGCCCCCAGCGGGAAGAGCGCATTGACGTGTCCCATCTTGCGCCCCTCGCGCCATTCAGACTTGCCATAGAGATGCAGCGCAAGACCCGGCTCCTGCAGGGCAGGCGGGCAGGCCGCCAACCCCTGCGGTCCGATCAGGTTCTTCATCGCGGCATCGCTGTGACGATAGGGATCGGGCAGGGGAAGCCCGGCCACTGCACGGATATGCATCTCGAACTGATCGACGACGCAGGCATCCATCGTCCAGTGTCCCGAGTTGTGGGGGCGGGGGGCGATCTCGTTGACGAGAAGTGTCCCCTGCGCCGTGACGAACATCTCGACCCCCAGCAGACCGATCAGATCGAGCGCCCCGGCAACGCGCCGGGCCAGATCCTGCGCCTTGTGGGCGAGATCGACGGGGATGCGCGCCGGAGCGAGGCTGAGATCGAGAATGCCGTCCTTGTGCTGGTTCTCGGTCACGGCAAAGCTCTGGACGGCGCCGAGGGCGTTGCGCGCCACCATCACGCTCAGTTCGCAGGCGAAATCGACATAACCCTCGGCGATCAGCGGGTAGGGGAGCTCGGCCTCGAGTGCCTCGAGCATTGCACGATCGGCGATCCGGAACTGGCCCTTGCCGTCATAGCCGAAGCGGGTCGTCTTGAGGAGAAAGGGGAAACCGAGCGTCTCTGCCGCCATGGCGAGATGAGAGCGATCCGGAACGGAATGGAACGGTGCGACGGCGATGTCATGTGCGGCGAGAAAGCTCTTCTCCCGGACGCGGTCCTGGCTGATGGCGAGAATGGCGCCGGAGGGATGCACAGGGCGCAGGGAGGAGAGAATGTCCAGCCCTCCGGCAGAGATATTCTCGAACTCGAAGGTGATCGCATCCACGCTTTCGGCAAAGCGCCGCAGGATTTCCGGGTCGTCATAGGCGCCGACGGTCGTCCGGCGTGCAACGTCGCCTGCCGGCGGGTCGGATTCCGCGCTGAGGATATGCACGTTGAAACCGAGCCGCGCTGCTGCCATTGCGGACATGCGCCCCAGCTGGCCGCCGCCGATAATCCCGAGCGTCGCCCCGACCGGCAGTGTCGCTGCCGTCATGATTTGGGGGTATCCGCCACCGCCGCCGTCTGCATGGCGCGCCAGGTCTCGAGCCGGGTGGCGAGATCGGGATCCGAGAGCGAGAGAATCGAAGCCGCGAGCAGGGCGGCATTGATGGCACCGGCCTTGCCGATCGCAAGCGTTCCCACGGGCACGCCCCCGGGCATCTGGACGATCGACAGAAGCGAATCCATGCCCTTGAGCGCATGGGACTCCACGGGAACTCCCAGAACCGGCAGCGTCGTCCAGGCGGAAACCATGCCCGGAAGATGAGCGGCCCCCCCGGCACCGGCGATAATCACGCCGAGCCCGCGCGTACGCGCCGATTTCGCGTAATCGGCCAGACGGTCCGGGGTGCGATGGGCGGAGACGATCCGGGTCTCGAAACCGATTTCGAGCTCGCCGAGCTTCTCCGCGGCATGGATCATGGTCGCCCAGTCCGACTGGCTCCCCATGATGATGCCGACGCCCGGGGTGCCGGTCGTATTCGTCGCCTCGTTATAGGCATCGAGTTCTTCGCTCATGTCAGGCTATGTCGTCCGGAATGAGGCGGTTTTCGAGAAAATTGATCTCGTCCTTGAGGAGGAGTTTTCTTTTCTTGAGCCGCTGAAGTTGCAACTGGTTCAGCGGATGCAGAACCAGTCGATCGATAACGGTATCGAGATCCCTGTGCTCGCTGCGGAGCTCATGCAATCGGCGAAGCATGATTTGTTGATCGACGAGCATTCAGAATCATCCCGCTTCAATAGGCGCCACCGGCGATCGACTGTTCTTACAGCAGCGCCGGGGCGGGAGCCATATCCGTCTCAGATTTCGCCTTCGTCGAGATCCGCGGGTTCTGCCACGACGGGAACCGCATGGCCTTCGCGGGCGAGGCGTTCATTGGCGGTATGGACGGCGGCATTGAGATCGGTCTGGCTGCACAGGCCGAGAATGACCGGATCGCGCGGCTTGATGTTCGCGCTGTTCCAGTGCTGGCGGTCTCTCACCTTGGCGATGGTGTCCTTGGTCGTGCCCAGAAGCTTGATGATCTGCAGCTCGGAAAGCTGGGGAAACTGACGCAGAACGAAGGCGATGGCATCGGGACGGTCGTTGCGCCGGGCGATCGGCGTGTAGCGTGCACCCTTGGCGCGCCGCGCGACCGGGTTGGCCTTTGCGGAAAGCTTGAGGCGCAGCTCCGGGTTGCCTTCACAACGCGTGATCTGCTCCTGCGTGAGCTGGTTGTTCTTGACCGGATCGTATCCGTTGATACCCGCAGCGACCTCACCATCGGCAATTGCCTGGACCTCGAGCGGATGCATGCCGCAGAATTCGGCGATCTGTGTGAAGGTGAGGGCGGTTTTGTCGATAAGCCAGACTGCAGTGGCTTTCGGCATCAGCGGCAAGGTCATGTTCGGTCTATCCTGCGAGGGGAGCAGCGCTCCAGCAGGCACCGATTGACTTGTCGACCCGGAAAGGAAGCCGGGAGATCTGCGCGGCACCTGCTGGATGCATTGCAAAGCTGCCATGAGATATGGTCCGAGCGAGCGGGAGGGGTCAAGCCCCTCGCGCAAAAAACCACCCTGACCCGGCAGGATCGGCCCGGGGAACCGGCCCGCCAGACTTGCCCGAAGACCTGGCGCGAGCTTCCGGCCCGGGGAACCCGGACCGGGAGGCCGACGCATCAGGCGGCGCGATCGAGACCCTGGCCGTGAGGGCGGTGCTCCGGGGGTGGCGCGTGCGGCGTTGCGGGTGAGGCACGACCCGTCGCAATGGGGATCCGTCTCGGCTTGAGCGCCTCGGGCGTAAGTTGACGCACGGATACGGTGAGAAGACCGTTATCCATTTCCGCGCCCGTGACCTCGATATGATCGGCAAGGGCGAAGCGTCGCTCGAAGGCGCGCGTCGCAATCCCGCGATGGAGCACCTCGGTGTCGCCAATCGCGCGGGGAACGCTCCCCTTGATGACGAGCTGGTTCTCGGCGAGATAGACATCGACATCGTCGGGACCGAAACCGGCCAGCGCCATGGTCAGGCGATAGGTCTCGTCCGGGGCTTTTTCGATATTGTAGGGGGGATAGCTCGCATGAGCGGGCGCATTGGTCACGGCATCATCGACGAGGCGTGCCAGTCGGTCGAAGCCGATGGCCGAGCGAAGAAGCGGTGCGAAATCGTAGGACATGGTGAACCTCCTTCAAAGGCAGATCCGGCGCCTCGTCTCCGAATGGGCAGACGCAGCGCCTGAGTGTCATGTCATGACCCCTGGGGCATCGTGACATGAAATTCATTTAGGATCGTTCCCGGTCCAGACAAGGACCGGAGAAGGAGGTCTGGCGGTTTTTACTTCTTGGCCGCGCGCGAACCGATTCCGGCGAAGCGCTTGTTGAACTTCGCGACCTGGCCGCCCGTATCGAGCATGCGCTGCACGCCGGTCCATGCGGGGTGCGACTTCGGATCGACATCGAGGCGGAGCGTATCGCCAGCCTTGCCGTAGCAGGAGCGCGTGGTGAACTCGGTGCCATCGGTCATGATGATCGTGATTTCGTGGTATTCGGGATGAATGCCGGATTTCATGAGAACTGTCCTTGCTGGGATGCTCCGATGCCGACCGGAGCGGATGGCGCGGTCATATCGGAAAGATCGCGGAAGGGAAACGATAAAAACGCAGAAACTTTTGACCGGGTCGGGTTTTCTCAACCCGAGCGTAACCTTCGCGCCATGATACTGGCGCCGATACCCGCTTCGCCCGGTTGCCGGACACTGCCTCGTCGCATTGCGCGGGCCGGGCCATCAGAACCGTCGCCGCATGTGAAGGCTCGCATGCGCCTGCCCGATCCGGGGCGCGACACACGCAACCGCACACCGAACAAGACCAGAAAACAAGGAAATTACCGACGATGTCCGACCTTCGATCAAAGCTGCACACGCCGGGCTGGGTAACGGAATTCCAGAAATTCATCATGCGCGGCAACGTCATCGATATGGCGGTCGGTATCATCGTAGGTGCGGCGTTCACCTCGATCGTAACGAGCCTCGTCAAGGATATCCTGACGCCGGGTATCGGGCTTCTGACCGGCGGGATCGATTTCTCCAACATCTTCGTCACGCTCAAGGGCCCCGTATTGCCGACGCTGGCGGAGGCGCAGAAAGCGGGAGCCGTCACCGTCAATATCGGCGTCTTCCTGAATGCCGTCATCCAGTTCCTGATCGTCGCCTTCGCGATTTTCTGGCTGATCAAGATCATCTCGCGCTTCCAGCGCAAGCAGGAGGCCAAGCCAGCCGCTCCTCCGGCTCCGACGAAGACGGAAGTCCTCCTCACGGAGATTCGCGATATCATGGCGAAGGACCCGAAATGAAGCGGCACCGGTCGCGCCATCTTGGCGCGAGGACGGGCAGGGCGCATGATCATCTCATGCGCCCTTTTTTGTTGCCCTGTATCCTGACTGCTCTGACCCTCTTGACCGGTTGCGCCGGCAAGGGTGGCGGGGGGGTGATGGAGAACCGCTCCCCGAGTGTGCTTCTGACCAGCTATGCCATTGCCAACGGGATGGCGGAACACGGACTGATCAGCCGTATCCTGCGTCACGATGCAAACCGTGCGGATATCGCCCGCCTGATCGCTGTCGATCATAATACATGGATTTCGATCCGCCGTGCCGCCGCCGCGCCGACGCGGGCGAATTATCGTCTGGCCGATGAGGGCATAGCCCGGATTCTCGATTTCTCGACCAGCGTAGAGGGCGTGCCGGCCACCGATCGACCGGCACGGGGTGCGCTATCGCCTCAACCGCAGCGGATCCGGTAAGGCGTATAGACGCCGGGGGTGTATCGAGCGCGCCCCGGCGGACGGGCGACACCCCGGATCGCCTTGGGATCCGGGGTGAACGTAACGCGGGAGACGTGTCGCGCGAACAGCCCTGTCGTCAGGCGCTCTGTCCGCCATTGCGGCGCAGGCGCTTCTCTCCGATCAGAAGCAGAAGCGGGGCGGCAATGAAGATCGAGGACGATGTCCCGACGACAATGCCAAACAGCATGACCGTCGCGAAACCGGACAGGCTGTGTCCGCCGAAGATCGCAAGCGGAAGGGCTGCGAGAAATACGGTCGAGGATGTGCCGAGCGTCCGGTTCAGCGTCTCGTTGATGGAGCGGTCGAGAAGCTCGCGCAGAGGCATCGTGCGATATTTGCGGAGATTCTCGCGCACGCGGTCATAGACCACGACCTTGTCATTCGTCGAGTAGCCGAGAATGGTGAGGATCGCAGCCACCATCACGAGGTCGAACTGGAACCGTGTGATGGCCAGAAAGCCGACTGTTTTCGTGAGGTCGAGCACCAGAGTGATGACGGCACTCACCGCGAACTCCCATTCGAAGCGTATCCAGATATAGACGAGGATCATCGCAAGACTCAGCCCCAGCGCCAGCAGGCCATTGCGGAACAGCTCGCTCGAGACCGAGGCGCCGACCGCGTCGGCACGAAGCACCTGGGTTCCGGGCTGGGCTTCGACCACCGCATGGCGCACCGTGTCGACCAGCGACTGGGTTGCCTGTTCCTGATCGGGGCCGGAAGCGGGCGTGTCGAGCTGGATGAGCACATCGTCATCGCCGCCGAATTTCTGCAATCCGGCGGTGGAAATGCCATGCGCGGTCAGGGCGTGGCGGAGCTTGTCGAAATCGGCGGGGCCTTTCGTCTGCGCCTCGACGACGATTCCGCCCTGGAAGTCGAGACCCAGCTTCAGGCCCGGGACGAAGAACAGAACGACCGAGAGAAGCGAAAGAATCGCCGAGGTCGCGAGACCCGCATAGCGGCCGCGCATGAAGGGGATATGCTTGTCCTCACGGACGAAGCGGAGAAGGGGACGAGAGAGCATCGCTTCAGACCGGCAGTTCAGTGGGACGGGTGAGGGCATACCAGCGCACCATCAGCAGGCGGGACAGCAGCATGGTGGTGAACAGGGTGGTCACGATACCGATCGTGATGGTCAGGGCGAAACCGCGCACCGGTCCCGTTCCGAAGACGAACAGCATGACATGCGCCAGAAACGCGGTCGCGTTGCTGTCGATGATCGTCGAGGACGCCTTCTGGAACCCCGTCTGCATCGCGGCGAGCGGCGTTCGCCCTCTGCCCACCTCCTCGCGGATGCGTTCGTTGATCAGGATGTTGGCATCGACGGCCATGCCGAGGGTCAGAAGCATGCCCGCCATGCCGGGCAAAGTCAGCGTCGCCTCGAAAAGGGACAGGATCGCCGTCATGAGAACGAGATTGGCCAGAAGGGCGATGTTCGCATAGAGGCCGAACCGCCCGTAGAACAGGGCCATGAAGACGATGACCAGCAGGAAGCCGATACCGAGGCTGATGGCGCCTGCGCGGATCGAGTCCGCACCGAGAGAGGGACCGATGGAGCGCTGTTCAATCACGGCGAGCGGGGCAGGGAGCGCACCGGCCCGAAGCATCACGGCCAGATCCGTTGCGGTCTGAGCCGAGAAATTGCCTGTGATCTGACCGTTGCCTCCCGTGATCGGGGTACGGATCACGGGCGCCTCGATCACCTTGTTGTCGAGCACGATCGCGAAGCGTCGCCCGACATTCTGACTAGTCGTCTCCGCGAAGGCGCGCGCGCCCGCCCGGTTGAACGAGAAGGTCACGGCCCATTCGCCTGTCTGCTGGTCGATCGAGGCGGCGGCATTGGTCAGGGCCGCTCCATCGACCGCGACATGATCGAGCACGGGAAGCATGGCGTGGGTGCTGACGTCTTCCATCATCGTCGCGCCCGGTGGCGCGATGGAGCCGCCCGTATCGTTTGCGAGCAGGCGGAAGGTCATCTTGGCCGTCGTTCCGAGGAGCCGCTTTATATGCTCCGGATCGCTGATACCCGGAAGCTCCACCACGATCCGGTCGTCGCCCTGCCGGGTGATTTCCGGATCGACCGCACCGGTGCCGTCGATACGACGCCGGACGATCTCGATCGACTGGGTCACGGCCTCCCGGGCGCGCTGCTGCAGGGCTGCCGCCTCGAGCGTGAGAACGACCCGCCCGTCATCGACCTTGCCGGTCACGTCGCTTCCGCTTCCCGTCAGGGCGGAGAGAGCGGCGAGGCTCTGCGCCTCCTGCCCGGGATCGCGGGGGAGGAAGCTGAGCGTGCGCGACGCAGCATCCTTGCGGAAAGCGCGATAGCCGAGATCCTTTGCGATGAGCGCCTGCTTGACCTGATCCTCGAGGCTTTGCAGCCGATCGGCCGCAAGGCTTTCCCGGTCGAGGCGCAACAGGAGATAGGAACCGCCCCGCAGATCCAGACCGAGATGAATCTGACGCCAGGGGAGTTTCGCTGCGGGTGCCTTCATGAAATTGGGCAGGCAGAGAAGGAGCCCGAGGAGGCAGACTCCCAGAACACCCATCATGGTTGACCGACTATAGTACATCATCGAGCGGTGCGGCGTCCTTCTTGTAACGACCGGGGATATGAAGCTACCGCAGGGCGGTCAGGCTGCGGGAAGATGCAGGCAGGCGCAGCGCGTTGCAACCTCCCTCTTGGCCCTGCTACATCAAAATTCATGATCCCAGTAATGCGAGTGCTCCAAAAACCATGCTGAAAGTCGGAATTGTCGGGGCCGGACATTTCGGCCGGTTCCATGCTCTCAAGGCGCGAGACTGCGCACGGGAGCAGCTCGTGGCGCTTTACGATCCCGATCGGGAGCGGGCGCGTCTCGTGGCGCAGGAGGCCGGTTGCGACGTGGCAGCCAGTCCGGAGAGCCTCGTGGACGCGGTCGATGCCGTGATTGTCGCCACCCCTGCCGAGTATCACTATCCGGCGGCCTCGGCGGCGCTTCGGGCAGGACGTCACGTGCTGGTCGAAAAGCCGATTGCCGCCACACTGGACGAGGCGCGTTCACTGGCTGCCCTCGCACGGGAAACGGGGTGTGTCCTCCAGGTGGGGCATCTCCTGCGTTATTCCTCCGAGCACAGGGCCATCTCGGAGCGGATCGGCAAGCCGCTCTATATCGAGGCGACCAGAATCGCGCCGTTCAAGCCGCGCGGCACGGATGTTTCGGTCATTCTCGATCTCATGATCCACGATCTCGACCTCGTGCTCTCACTGGTCGATTCTCCTATCGCGTCCATCGATGCGATCGGCGTCGCGGTTTCGAGCGCGCATGAGGATATCTCGAATGCCCGGGTGCGCTTCGAGAATGGCTGTGTCGCCAGCATTTCCGCAAGCCGCATATCGCTCAAGACGGAGCGCCGGATGCGCGTCTTCTCCGAGGAGGGATATCTCTCCGCCGATTTCATGCAGAAGGAACTGACCATGATCGGGCGCAAGCGCGGCCTGCCTCTGCCGGGCACGGGCGGCTTCCGCCGCGAGGCGCTACGCTGGAGCGAAAACGACTGCCTCGCTGCCGAGCACGAGGCCTTTGCGCGCGCCTGCCTCGAACGAGGTCCCGTTCTGGTGGATGCCGAAGCCGGCATACGCGCGCTGGATGCCGCGATCAGGGTGAAGGCCAGTATGGATCAGTCGCGAATGCTGATGGAACATTCCGGGCTCATCACCGCATAGCGGAGCCGGATAGCCCGGAGACGAAAGAAAAGCAGAACGGCCTGCCTGCGAGATTCATGCCTGCGAAATTCATGCCCGGGGACACCCGGCCCGGTGCCGGAAGCAACGTCATCGGGCGGCGTATACCGGAGCGTGGAAAAGCGCCCGATCCCGGAGGGCGCGCAGGCGGCGCAGCGTTTTCACTCCGCGCCTTCCGAGCCGCGGTTCAGCCCAAGCCGCGGTTCAGATCGTGGCTTCGAGGGATTCGCGCTTCATCTCGAGTTCCAGCCAGGACTCCTCGGCGGCGGCCAGTCCGGTTTCCGCCTTCGAGAGCGTCTCGCTCAGGCGGGTGAATTCGGAGGGGTTGCTCGCGTACAGCGTCGGGTCCGAAAGGGCCGCTCTGGTCGTCTCGATCTCTTTCTCGAGGCGGGCGATTTCCGCAGGCAGTTTCTCAAGGGCAAGCTTGTCCTTGTAGCTGAGCTTTCTGCTCGTTCTCGTTGATCTTGCAGTATTGTTTTCCTGCGTCGTTTCGTTTGGCAACGCGCGCTCGGCCGGTGCTTCGCCCTGCGTCTGGGCAAGCATGTCGCTATATCCGCCGGCATATTCGACCCAGCGTCCATCGCCCTGGGCGACGAGTACCGAGGTGGCGACGCGGTCCAGGAAGTCTCGATCGTGACTGACGAGCATGACGGTGCCCGGGTAATCGTCGAGCATCTCCTGAAGGAGGTCGAGCGTCTCGAGATCGAGATCGTTGGTCGGTTCGTCGAGGACGAGGAGATTGGAAGGCTGGGCAAGAGCGCAGGCGAGCGCGAGCCGCCCGCGTTCGCCACCCGAAAGCACGCCGACCGGCGTTCGAGCCTGTTCCGGACGGAACAGGAAATCCTTCATATAGCCGATGACATGGCGCTTTTCCGTTCCGACCTGCACCATGTCGCCCGCGCCGCCCGTCAGGGTATCGGCGAGGCTCACGGAAGGGTCGAGGCTTGCCCGCCTCTGGTCGAGCGTGACGAGGGAGGTGGAGGGCCCGATCCGGACCTGCCCCGTATCGGGCGTTTCCTCGCCCGTCAGAAGGCGCAGCAGGGTGGTCTTGCCCATGCCGTTCGCACCCACGATACCGAGGCGATCCCCCCTGAGGACACGCAGGTCGAGCGCGCGAACGACGGTACGGTCACCGTAGGACTTGCTGACGTCTTCGGCGACCGTGGTCAGTTTCCCGGTGGTTTCCGCTTCCGAGACGCTCATCCTGAGCGTACCCCGGAACTGGCCCGCGATTTCCTTGCGTCTCGCTCTCAGCCCCGCAAGCTCGGCGACGCGCCGGACATTGCGCTTGCGCCGGGCTGTGACACCGTAGCGCATCCAGTCTTCTTCCCGCGCGATTTCGCGGTCGAGCTTGTGCGCGGCGAGCTCCTCGAGCGCGAGGGTCTCCTCGCGCCAGTCCTCGAACCTCGCAAAACCCTGATCGAGGCGCCGGGTGGTGCCCTGTTCGAGCCAGACGACAGCGCGGGAGAGGGTCTCGAGAAGACGCCGGTCATGGCTGATGACGATCATGGCGGCCCGCATCGCGGAAAGTTCGCGCTCGAGCCAGGTGATCGTAGGCAGATCGAGATGATTCGTCGGCTCGTCCAGCAGGAGGAGATCCGGACGCGCCGCGAGCGCGTGAGCGAGCGCGCAGCGCCGGGCCTCTCCGCCCGACATTGTCGCGGTGCTTTCCTCCCCGGTGAGACCCAGCTCGCTCAGAAGACTGCGCGCGAGATAGTCTTCTTCCGGCTGCAGCCCCTGCGCCACATAATCGAAGCTCGTGGCAAACCGTGTGAGATCCGGCTCCTGGGGAAGATAGACGACCCGTGTCCCCGGCTGGAGGAAGACCTCACCGGAATCGGGTCGTATCTCGCCTGCGGCGATGCGCAGCAGGGTCGATTTTCCCGAGCCGTTGCGCCCGACGAGACAGAGTTTCTCACCCGGCTGAACGCCGATCTCGGCCCCGTCGAGGAGGGGGCGTCCGCCCAGCGAGTAAACGACATTGCGGAGATGAAGAATCGGAGCGGCCATTGCGCCTATGTGTCGCAGCCCCTCGGGACATGCAAGTCAGAATGCCTTCAACCCGCCCGTCACCGCCTGATAGGTCGTGATTGCGAGGGTCGTCGGCTCGAAGGGCTTGGTGATGATGAAGGATGGCTCCTCCTGTTCGCCTGTCAGGAGACGTTCCGGATAGGCCGTGACGAAAATGACCGGAGCCTGATGGTCCTTCATGATGCGCCCTACGGCGTGCATGCCATCTCCACCGCCGCCGAGATTGATGTCGGCAAGAATGAGACCGGGCCGGGTTTCCCTGGCGATACGCACCGCATCGGCCTCCGTATAGGCAACGCCGGCGACATGATGACCGCATTGCAGAACGACGTCCTGGATATCCATCGCGATGATCGGTTCATCCTCGATGATGAGGACGCTGGTCTCGGCAACGGAGCGCAGGCCCTCATTGGCTGCCGCAATCTCGGTCAGAACCTCCCTCTCGGTGCAATCGAGTATGAGCGCCACAGCCGGGAGAGGGACCTCCTCGAGTGAGGTGAGAAGAAGGACGAGACGATGGGTCAGGCTGAGCGACGATCCTTGCTCATCGCCCGATAATCTGCTGCGGAAAGCCGCGATGATCGCCCTGTAGAGGCGAAACCGCGCTCCGAGATCATGCCCGGACGAGCCGGATCCGCCCGAGGCGAGGGAGCGGATCGCGCGTGCGACCAGCTGATCGCCCTGCGACTGACTTCCCTCCAGGGCTCTTGCAAAACGTCGCGCAAAGGGCAAGGCTTGCATGAGGTCTTGGCGCTCTGCATCGACCATTTGAAAACGAAGCTCCGAATTAATTCCCGCAATAAACGCGACAGGCGTCGACACGATGGCATCTTTTCGGGGTTCAGCAAAGAGGAATGCTTTGAAACACGCCGCGAGAAACGAGCCCTGAGCCCGCGACCCAGCGACGAAGCCCGAGCGGACCGGGTCTCCGGCGATGCTGTGCGGCGCGGGCTGTCGGCACATCTGGTCGATCTGCGCGGTTTTGCCCGCTATCTCACACGGGACGTTCCGGCCGCCGACGATCTGGTGCAGGAAACGGTGGTGAGAGCGCTCGCATCCCGCAGCCAGTTCGTGGACGGCACGAATCTGAAAGCCTGGCTTTTCACGATCCTCAGAAATCTCTTCTATGAGCAGAGACGTCGCCATGTGCGTGAAACGGAGATCCTCTCTACGATCTCCCTCGAGACGGAGGAGAGCGGGCAGGAGAGCAGCGGGATGCGGGATCAGGTCATCGATCTTTCGGCGCTGCTCTGGCAGTTGCCCGATCTCCTGCGTGAGGCCCTGATTCTCGTAGGCGCGCAGGAGATGAGCTACGAGGAGGCGGCGATCGTCTGCGATTGTCCCGTCGGCACCATGAAGGCCCGTGTCTCGCGTGCCCGCTCCAGGCTTGCAGAAATCGCGCAAGTGACCGCCACAGGGTCAGGCGGCATCACGTTCGGTTGACTCATGTGACACCGGATTTCGCCTGCGTGAAAAATTACGTTCAAAAAATTTCAGTTCGATGCAACCGTCCGGAGATCCGGTTCATTGGTCAGATGAAAAGCCCCGAGCGAAGAAGGATATTCGCATGTCAAGCTTCCATGACCAGGTCATCCAGATTCTTCCCAAGCTGCGTGTTCAGGCGCTCTCCCTGACGAGAAACCGCTCCGCTGCCGAGGATCTGGTTCAGGACGCTGTCTGCAATGCCCTCGCCGCACAGGACAGCTTCATCCCCGGTACGAATTTTTCTGCCTGGATGCATCGCATCCTGCGCAACCGGTTCATCTCCGATCTGCGCAAGCGTCGCGACACGACCGATATCGAGGATGTGCCCGCTTCCTCCTTCGCAAGCAATGCGACCCATGAGGACAGCCTGGCGCTCAAGGATCTGTCCCTCGCCCTGTCCCGTCTCCCGTCCGATCAGCGCGAAGCTCTGGTCATGGTCGTGGTTCAGGGCATGAGCTATGAGGCTCTGGCCGAGGCGACCGGCTGTGCCGTGGGTACGGCAAAAAGCCGTGTGTTCCGGGCGCGTCGCCAGCTTGAGGCGTGGATGACCGGCGAGCTGCCTGCCAATGACAAGCTCCGGGTCAAGGTAGCCGCCCTGCGCTCGATGCTCGACGATCGCCGTCGCAAGGGGATCAAGACAGACGATCTTTACTCCCTGTAAGGGGAATTCCTGTCGGGTGTGAGCGCGACGGTTCCACCCGTCGGAAAGTCCGGGCGCTGGCAGCGAGACATGAGCGGGGGACGGGCGGCAGCGTCCATTCCACCGCTCTTGTTTTGTGGCGGGTCTCGCTTCAAGATAAGATGATTAAATTTCGTTAGTGGAACTCATGCCGATACCACTAGTTAAGGGTGCATGAGTTGAGATCTTTCATTGAGGTGATGGCATGAGTGGGGGAAAGGACGGCGCGCCCGAAAAGCCCCGACCGAAATCGGCATCACCGGAAAGCGACAGTCCGTTCGATATCTGGCTGAAGAGGGGATTGCATCAGCTGTTCGACGATGTCGCCAACGAGCCTATTCCCGAGGAATTGCTGCGCCTCATCGAGGAGGACCGTGACGATCGTACGTCTTGACGCTGTATTCCCGGGATATGCTTCCCATTGCGATTTCAGGAAAGAGCGCGGATCTCCCGACGTCGCTTCGGAATAGTGCTGCATGGGGTGGCGTGATCTCGTAAGCGGAGTGCGTTTTCGCTCCGGTCTGTTCGATACGGTTGGATCACGGGTGATGGCGCTCATCATCTGCACGTCCCTGCCGCTGGCCAGCGTGGCCGGAGGGCTTGCATGGCACGCCTATCTCGCAACATCGGATAACGCATACGAACGCACGCAAGTCGATGCAATCGACGCACGGCACGAGATTGTCGGCGAGATCGAACAGGCCCGCACAGCACTCGAGACATTGTCTGATATCGGGCTGCACGAGGATATCGCCGAGCGTGCGTTCCAGCTGGTCCAGTCTGTCAGTCAGCAGCGCTTCTGCCTGATCGCCCTGTTGGACAGCTCGGGGAAAATCGTCTCCTCCTCCGGCGAGACCAGCGCGAGAGACATGTCCTGCGGGTCCGAGGCATCGACGCGCCACGCCGCGCTGGATTCGCTCCGTGCCAGAGAGGAAGACCCGGCCAGTCACACCGACATATTGTTTCTCGGCGGACATCCTTACATCCGGACCCTGCTCGATATCACCTACACCACGGGCGAGGGCGGGCGCGCGCCCGGGCTTCTCGTCTCCGTCAAGCCGATGGTCGGTCTGGACGACGACCGCTTTCGATCCGCCCGGCATTTCGAGGAGAGACCCGGCGCAGGTCTGACGGATCTCTGGCTCTACAGCCATTCCACGACGCCACTCCCCCTCACACAGCATCCCGGTCTGCCGACCCCCTGGTCGGCCGAGGCCCTGACACGGCTCGATCGCGATCTTTCGGCGCATCGGCGTGTGGATCGTTTCCGGCTTGGCATGACGTATTACACGCTGGCACCCGGCTATGGCCCCGTCAGTATCGTCGCTGTTTCGCGCAGGAGTGAGGAAGAGACGCGCGCATTGCATCTCTTTCTCGCGCGGGTCCTGCTGATCGTCCTGATCCTGATGATCGAGCTGCTTCTGGTGGCCCTCGCGGCAAGACGCTATCTGGTCGAACCGCTGGAGAAACTTGCCTCGAGTGTCGCGGATTGGCGCCGCCATGGCGTTTTCCAGCCCGATCTGCCGCGCGCGTTACCGCTCGAAATCCGTCAGATGGAGCGTGCCTTCAGTCGTGCAACCCGCCGACTGGATCGCCACGAGGCCCGGTTGCAGCGCGCGGCGAAGCAACAGGATCTTCTGATTCGCGAGATTCACCATCGCGTCAAGAACAACCTGCAGATCGTCGCCTCGCTCCTCAATCTCCAGGCGAACCGCATTCGTCTGCCGGAGGCGAAAGAGGAGTTCCACCTCGTGCGCGACCGGGTGCGTTCTCTCGCGACCCTTCATCGTTATCTCTATCCCGAGGGGGGGCTCTCCGCGCTCGATATCAGGGCGTTTCTCGAGGAACTCTCGAGTCAGATCTTCACGGCGAACAACAGGATCAACAAGGGGCGCGTCAGTCTTTCGCTCGATGTCGATCAGGTGCCTGTCACGCCCGATCAGGCCGTACCTATTGCCCTGATCGTCACCGAGATCCTGACCAATGCGCTGCGTTACGCCTTTCCCGACGAGCGGGAGGGGCGCGTTCGCGTTTCGCTCCATCGCTCGGATGACAACGCGGTCCTCACGCTGGAGGATAACGGGGTGGGTTTCGACGATTCCTCTCCGGTCATGGGAAAGCGTGAGGGTATCGGACTTCAGCTCGTGCGTGGCTTCGCGCGGCAGCTCGACGGCACGCTCGAAATCGAATCCGGGCAGGGGACCCGCTACCGTATCGTCTTCGCCGTACAGGTGGTCAGACGCCATCTCGCCTGATCTTGCAGTAAGAGGCCATCCGGCAATCCGCTTGATCGAACAGGGTTCGGTATAGCGGCTCAGACCGTGGTTTCCTGGCGGTTATTACGCACGATAAGCCCATTCCGAAGTTCTTCATTTTTGACATGTTATGTCGCGCAGGCGACAGAACGTCCTCGCGAAATGTGCGATGGACCGTCAGGGGCGTTGCGAGGGCTGGGTAAAGGCCGCTGCGTAAGCGAGAGCCAGAGTCCCGGCATGCAAATGCCAAGATAAAATCTCGAAGAGGTATCCGGTTCGTGCCTTCCCAGGCATCTGGAAGCCAGACCGGAGTTCGATTTTGCTTGTCGGTGGGTTGGGCGATCCCCGGATCCGATCCTGCCGCAGGGGCACTTCGCACATCCTTTTTCGACCTTGAACGGGAGGAATGAGGCAGGTGACGGACACGACATTCTGGATGAGCTTACAAAGCGGCTCCGGAACGACCAAGGAAGGCGAGACGAACACGTTCAATGTGAACAGCAACTGCACTGGATGCTGGGTCGCAGGGACTGCGGGGCAAAACGATCCGTTCAATGTCGACGGCACGCTGATTTTCAATCTCGCGGCGGGTGCGAGCGTCTCTCTGGGTGGATGGGGAGACGCGAGTTATCGTGGAGCCATCATCGGCCAGGGCGGTAAGGTCGAGGTCAACGGAAGCGGGCAACAGGGCACCGTCAACTCCGGAAACACATGGGACACGAGTGGATACTTCAATATCGCCGGGAAGACTTACAATAACGGAACTATAGATATAAATAATTGCACTCTGTATAACTGGAGTGGCGACTGGCACGGCACAAGCAGCATCACCGGATTCGGAACGATCAACCTGACGAATGTGACGCTTGCGAAAGACCAGTACGGCAATCAGGATTGCTACTGGTATTCCTCATTCGTCAACGTTCAAACCCAGACGATCAATCTCCAGAACTCGCAGATCAGTTTCGGCACAAAGAACGGCGACGGTTCGATCGACGGCGTCAGCATCAATTGCTCAGGCGGCAATAACTACATCGCTTTCAATGTGGGGATGCAGGACAACGTCAAGGGTCTGTCAATACGCGGTTTCGGCGGGGGCGATATCATCGATTTCGGTTCGCGCGGCTATTCCGACAACGCCACCTACGATCCCCAGACCGGCATTCTGACGCTCGCGACCTATAATGCACCCGGAAGTCTGGTCTATCTGCACATCGATATCGGGCTCGGATACGACCCCACGCAGTTTCATCAGGTAAAAACCTATACGGGTTCGAACGACTACGGCATCCAGTATGACGGGCCGGCTCCGTGCTATCTGGCAGGAACGCTCATCGAGACCGATACCGGCATGAAGCCGGTCGAAATCCTGCGCCCGGGGGATATCGTGCTCGCGATCGAAGGCGATCGTCGCATCGGGCGTCGTGTTCTCTGGGCGGGCAAGACCCGGATCGAGCGCGACGAACCTGCCGACCGGCGCGCATTGGCCACTGCGCCGGTCGTGATCCGTCGCAACGCGCTTGCGCCGGAGGTTCCGTTCAGGGATCTCCATGTGACAGCCGAGCATTGTCTCTTTCTCTCGGGCGGGTTCGTACCGGCCAGAATGCTGGTCAATGGAATATCCATATCCCACGATACCGAGCGCGGGAGCTACGATGTGTATCATATCGAGCTTGAAAAGCATTCCGTCATCAATGCCAACGGGGCGTTGTCGGAGTCCTTCCTCGATACGGGTCATGTCAGGCTCGGCAAAGCCGGTTCGAAAGTGCAGGAATGGGGCAGGGATTCCTGTCATCCCCTGCGTACGGACAGGGATTTCGTCGAGCCCCTGCACCGCAGGCTCATGTCTCTCGCGGGCGGTCGCGAGGAGCGCGCAGTTCAGAGAGCACCGCAGGAGATCGCCCTGCTCGTGAATGGCGCACGACGGGTCGCTCCGCTGCGTCGCAGTGGCAATACCGTGGTTTTCTCGCTCGAGGGTCCTGTCCACAGTTTGAGCCTGCTGGCAACGACGGTGGTCCCGGGTGAGAGTATCGGTCCTTATGTCGATGACAGGCGCGAGCTCGGCGTTCTGGTCGGTGAGATCCATCTTTTTTCACCGACCAGGACCGTCAGCTATACCAGACATCTCGAGGGCGGAGCGCTGCAGGGCTGGCACGATCACGAGAACACCACCTGTCGCTGGACCGGCGGTCGGGCGGAGCTGCCCGGGCTTCACAGCGATGGAGAATGCTGCCTCGTCTCGCTCGTGATCATGGATGGCGCAGTGCCGGATACTCTCGCCGCCTGATCGGCTCGCGGCCCGATCCGGCTCCTGTCCGGATCAACGGAAACACCCCCTTCCGCCGAAACTATCCGGAAGGGGGCGGGATCGGCCGTCTCGACTTGCTCCGGTATCGGGCGTTTCGGGCCGATCCGGATCCGCCTCGATCGCGCAAAATGCGCCGGGCAATGAGGGACAGGCAGGGTGATCGCAAAGCCGATCCCTGTCCCGAGCACCACCACGTGCCTCCCCCCCCTGTTTGAAGAAACAAAAAACGGGCCCGAACGCCGCCTCTTCCAGAAGGCAGGCGTTATCGGGAACGATGTATGGGAGATGGCTGAAAAACTTATGACTATTATCGAGGAAATCTGTACCCTCAATCCCTGGTTCGCGTCTCTGGACCCGGAGATACAGAAGGAGCTTTGCGAGGATATCTCCATACGCCCCCTGTCGAAGGACGAGTTTCTGTACCGGCAGGGACAGGCAATCACTCATATCGCCATCGTCCGGAGCGGATCTCTCTGGGCCGAGCGCTCGTCGTCGGAAGGGCGCAATCACGTCATGGCTGTGATGGGCCCCGGCTTTCTGGGGCATGTCGAATGGCTCGTTGCCGATACGCGCTCGCGATACGATGTCAGGGCAAGCAGTATCTCGGAGGTATTCATTCTGCCGCTTGACGGTATCCGGGCATGTCTCGCACGAAGCCCGGAACTGCAGCGCGGGGTACTCGAGCTGCTGGCCCGTTCTCATGCGCTTCTGGAGGAGTTCCAGTTCGTGATGGCCGTTTACGGCAATCTCGAGAAAGTCGCCTGGTTTCTGAGCATCGCCGTCAGCGGGTATTGCGGGCTGTGCAAGCCCAATCGCGTGGTTCCCGTCTCGCAGATGATCATCGCGGAAAACATGGCCATGTCGCGTCAGACGATCAACCGGATGATCCGCGAACTGAGCGACGCAAAGACGATCGTCGCGCGCCGCGAGCATATCGAGGTGCTCGATCCGGCGGCGCTCGACGGAATCTGTTCATTCCGTCAGGAAATGTTCCTGAGGGATTTCCCCGAACATCGTGATCTGCCCAGGGACGGAGGCTGAACAACGGAGAAGGGCGGTCGCCCTTCGAAAGCCGAAACGGATCCCGCGCCTGGATCGGCAGTCAGGCGCGGGATGTCTCGTCAGAGGCCGGTCAGGTCCCGGCGTACGATCGCGGCGCCTGCCGCGAGCGCGGCGAGCTTGCCGCGGGCCACGGTGCGGGAGAGCGGTGCCATACCGCAATTGGTGCAGGGATAAAGATCGTCTGCATCGACATAATTCAGGGCCTTCCGAAGGGTGGCGGCCACCTCTTCCGGAGTCTCCACACGATTGCTTGCGACATCTATGGCACCGACCATCACCTTCTTCCCGCGGAGGAGTTCGATCAGCTCCATGGGAACATGGGAGTTCTGGCACTCCAGCGACACAAGATCGATACTGGAGGCCTGCAGTGCGGGGAAAATACGCTCATACTGGCGCCATTCATCACCCAGGGTCTTTTTCCAGTCTGTATTGGCCTTTATACCATAGCCATAGCAGATATGGACGGCGGTACGGCACTCGAGCCCTTCGGTGGCCCGTTCGAGCGCGGCAATGCCCCAGTCATTCACCTCATCGAAAAACACATTGAAGGCTGGCTCGTCGAACTGGATGATATCCACCCCGGCCCGCACCAGTTCCTTCGCCTCGGCATTGAGAATGGCGGCGAATTCCCAGGCGAGTTTTTCCCGGCTCCTGTAATGGGTGTCATGAAGCGTATCGATCATGGTCATGGGGCCGGGCAGGGCCCATTTGATCGGGGCATCGGTTTGCGTGCGCAGGAATCTGGCATCGTCCACGAAAACCGGCGTCTCACGCGCCACCGCACCGATGACGGTCGGCACGCTGGCCCGATAGCGGTTCCTTATGGTGACGGTCTCGCGCCTCTCGAAATCGACACCGGCCAGATGTTCGATGAAGGTGGTCACAAAATGCTGGCGCGTCTGCTCGCCGTCGCTGACGATATCGATGCCTGCATTGTGTTGCTCGAGCAGCGAGACGCGCAGGGCGTCCTGCCGCGCCTCCATCAGTGCCTCGCCCTCCATCTTCCACGGTGACCAGAGAGTTTCGGGCTCGGCGAGCCAGGAAGGCTTGGGGAGGCTGCCAGCCGTCGAAGTCGGGAGGAGCTTGATCATGAGATGTGGCTTTCAGAACGTGTGAGGCTGGGCGAGGGACAGCGGTCGGCCTCCCGGAAAGACAGCCGCTCGAGCAGATGCGCATTCGGCGCAACGAAATACTCGGCAGCGAACCGGCCCTGCTCGAGGGCGAGGCGCGTGCGCTCCTCCCGGTCGTAGACGATACGTGTGTCGGAATAATCCCGCTGGGCGAGGCTGGGCGTGTAGCGGGATGCGGCCGCTGCATGCGCATTGTAGATTTCCGGCCGGTAGATGCGCTGGAACGTTTCCATCGTGCTGATCGTGCCGAAGAGCTCGAGCAGGGTGTAGTCGTTCAGCAGGTCTCCATAGAAATAGAAGGCCAGAGGTGCGACGCATCCGCGCGGCATGAAGTAGCGTGCCTGCATGCCCATTTCAGAGAAATAGCGTTCTGTGAGCGAAGTATTTTCGCAGACGTACTCGACACCGAGGGCCGGATGCCGGTTGGGGGAGCGGACATATGTTCTGTTTTCCGAAACGCTCAGGCAGATGACCGGCGGCTTCGGGAAGCGCGCCCTGTAGAGATCGGAGGCGATGAACGCCCGGAACATCCTGCCATGCAATACGCCAAAGTTTTCCGGCACGGAAAAACCGGACGCTTCACGATTATGCGTCGGCAGCAGCACGCTGAAATCGTAATCGCGCAGATAGGAGGAGAAATTATTTCCTGCGATTCCCTCGATAGTTCTGCCCGTCTCCCGGTCGAGAATGGTCGTCCTGAGAAACTCGATCGAAGGGAAGGGCGCGCCCGAACCCGCGACAGCCATCTCGACGGATACGATATCGAGCGCGAGCGCGTAGCGGAGACCTTCAGGATTGTCCCAGCGCGCGAGATCGTTGAGGCGTCCTTCGATCATACGCAGAACCGCACGCAAATTCTCTTCCCGGGCTTCTCCTCTGGCCAAATTGGCAAAATTTGTCGTCAGCCTTGTGCCGGGCGCGGGCGTGTAATCCTGGTCGAACCGGACGCTTTTGAGCGTGAACGTGAAGTCGCTGGTCATGAAAAGCGCAAATCCTCTGCTGGATCCTGTCTCGCGCTTCATGGTGCATATCGAGGCGCGGGGTGGGCCCGTTATCCGGCAGGGGGAGTCATGAAGACAAATGATTAAATATCGTCTTTCCATGACTTCTCGTCATGGTGCGTCTTCATCGTCGGGGTGAGCCGGAGGTGCGGGAAGGACGCTCGCGGATGAGCTGCGCGGGAAATGCGCTGCTCGGGAATATCCGAACCCGTCCTGCCGGGCACAGGAAGGCTCGAGCAAATACCGTGGCCGGTTCTCGCGGTCGGCCAAGGCACCCGGGCCTCGATACCCGGGCCTCGATATATGCCAGAGAGGTCTTCGCTCCGCGCGCGTCAGATATCGACCCCGGCGGCGAGCTGGATGAACCCGTCGAGAAAAGGCGGGGTCTTTCCGGCGCGATGCCCCAGATGGATCGATTTGAAAATGCCCTTCCCGATTCTGACGCCTGCCACATCTTTCGCCTTGCGCAGCAGCCAGTCCGGCGTCGCGCTGACTGCCCGCCGCGAAGCGACCAGACGCATCATCAGATCGGTCGTCTCGACAGTGCGGTGCCGGTAAGGCTCCGTATTGGCGGGCACCAGAAATTGCGTGTAGATATCCAGCCTCTCTTTCGAAACCGGATAGGTGATCAGGGTCTCGGTCGCGAGATCTTCAGGATTTGCGTGATCTTTCCGCGCCAGAGGATGATCTGACGCAACGGCAAGAACCAGCTCGTAATCGAAGACGGGAACGAAGGTCAGTTCTGGGCGCATGGTCGGATCGGGCGTTACGAGAAGATCGATCTCGCGACCGACAAGCGCGGAAAGCCCCCCGAACTGGAAGGCCGTGGTTACATCGAGCTCGACATCCGGCCAGGCCGAAAGGAAGGGATCGACCACCTGCATCAACCATTCCTGACAGGGATGGCATTCCATCCCTATACGGATCGAGCCGCACCGGCCGCGAGCATAATCCTCAAGTACGCTCGCACCCTGCTCGAGTTGGGGCAGGACCCGCTGGGCAAGCCCCAGCAGATACTCTCCCGCCTGTGTGAAGTGCAGCTTGTGCCCCTCACGCTCCAGAACCCTGACGCCATGCCGCTCCTCGAAGCGACGAATGGCATGGCTGACGGCAGATTGCGTCAGACAGAGCGCTTCCGCCGCCAGGGTGATGCTTCCCGCGCGCCGAACCTCCCTGAGAATAGCCAAAGGCTGGATATCGATCATGATTCCATGTTTCCCGTCTCCGCGCTCTTTCTTGCGACGTTTCCCGATCCCCATGCAAGAAGGCGCGCGCGAAGGGATATTCGGAACTTGGATGCGCTCGGCGCCATTGGCAGGACGATCACTTGTCGCACGTCCGCGTAGTCGGGGTTGGAGGGCGGCATTCTGGGTAGACACCCATCATGGGGGATAAGCTGTTTCGCAGAAAAGAACCAAGCACCAGGCGCGATCGGAAAAAAGTCGTGATCCGTCTGACGTTCGCAAAGACAGTAACGACACCTTGAGGATACACGACGGAGTTTCAAACGCAAGTAGAACCAGCATGGTGCATTACGATAAAACAACGGAGTTGCTTATCCTGCCAAAAATTCGATCTACACGATCCTTTTCATGTCAAAGCTTCAATAGGATATTACAATATCTTGTGACCGTCCGTTTGGCGAAAGGAACGGACTTTTCGCGATCAAAAAATATCGCTACGGTCAGAAAAGTTCTTATCTGAGTAACATGCGAGAAATCCGAATGGTCTTTTTCCCTTCCAGACGCCGCTCAAGGATCCGCTCCGCGAGGATCGATGCGGACCGGGCTCGAGATCGTGCCGATTGGGAAGCTGCGGCCACCGCCTATGGAAAAGTGCTGGAGTTAGATCCAGCACTCGCTGGAATTTGGGTCCAATACGGACATTCTCTCAAGGAACAGGGCCTCGTCGTCGATGCGGAAGATGCATATCGGCGAGCTTTGTCGTTGGAGGGAAACAATTTCGATACGTGCCTCCATCTCGGCCATGTCCTCAAAGTACAAGGGAAATACATTGAAGCCCTTAATGTTCTGGAGGCGGGCCTTAGGCTCAACAGCGATGAAACACGTTTAAAAACCGAGTTTGAAGATATTCGTTCCCTCATGGAACGTGAGCGCGCGCAACACCGGCTGGAAGAAAATATCGAAACCGTCGGAGGAGACGAAATCGTCTCGGGTTACAATAGGATATTGAAGGCGTTCGGAGACGAAAGCACTGTAAGATCTCTCGATGAGGTTGCTAAGCATGTCGGAATATCGAAGCGGGCTTTGGATATATTTGATCATGAGTACTATTTTGTGTCGAATAAAGGACCCGATCTTCCCGATTTAACATCTGAAAGGGCTTCGTGCCTTTACCATTTTGGAAAAACAGGTATCGACCATCTTCGCGCTATCGGGTTTGGTTACGAGTTCGATGAGGGTTTCTATAAAAAAACGTATTTGAACGGAGAGGCGAGGGACTCGAGAAGCGCTTATAGGCATTGGTTGCGGCGCGGGCTCATTGAGCAGATGTGGCCGAACGCGAAGAAATTTGCTGAAAGCCTCCTCGGTCCGGCAGCAGAATCCATCGAACATCTCGATCTGGATTACTATGCCTCTAAGCGGGGCCACGCGATCGAGCAATGGGGATGGGCTAATGCGCTCCGGGATTTTATCGAGATCGGTGTGCTCGATCATTCATTGTCGAATATCATAAACCGGGAAAACATCTTCGTTTTCATCGCAGTTGCTGATCGCTTCGCGCGCAGTGGGAATGATGATGCGGCTCTTTCGATATACGATCGGGTGTTGCGTGTGGAGCCCGACAACATCCATACTTTGCACAAAAGCAGTGATGTCCTCATTCGGAAAGAGTGCTTCCAGGCAGCGGCAAGGAATCTTGATACCGTCATAAAATCCTCCTCCCCCAGCCCTTGGGCGTTTCTTAATCTAGCTCATTGCGAGGCAAAACTCGGCCGCCTGGACGAAAGCCTGGAAATTACGAGACGCGCGATGCAAGCGTTTCCGGGAGATTACTCCATGCGAGAGCGTTTCTGGCGCCAGGCGCAGTCTCTTACAGAACACACCTGGCAAGATGCGGAAGCCGTTGCTGAGGCGAGCGGTTTTGCGGCCGCGCAGCGAAAAATCTACGATACGCATAAACATCTATCGCTTATGACGGCGCCTAAAAAGCCCGCAGCGCCCAAGCCAGTCAAAGCTGTTGCCTTGTACGCGAATCGACACCTCCCTCAGTGTACATTCTACCGTGTCGATCAGAAAGCGGAACAGTTGAAAAATGCTGGATTCGAAGTCAGGATATTCGACCAGGATCACGGTTTGCATGATTTTATGGGGGAGGCTCACAAGTTCCAGGCGGCGATATTTTATAGAGTTCCGGCCCTCCCCGATATCGTTCGGGCGATTAATTACGCAAAATCTCTCGGTATTGCCACCTTCTACGAGATAGACGATCAGATCTTCGACGGAGATCTCTATCCGCCGCCATTTGAAAATTATGCCGGTATGGTCACCAGAAACGATTACAGAGGTCTGGCGCTCGGCGTTCCCCTATTCCGTGTCGCGTTGGAAATGTGCGATTTCGCGATTGGTTCGACACCTGCACTCGTGAGCCAACTTGAGAGATGCGCACCCGGGAAACGTGTGTATATGCACAGGAATGGTCTTGATTCGAGACACAGGCGCGTCTACCTCGGAGCCGAACCCCGTTACGATAACGACAAGGTCACGGTCTTCTATGGGTCCGGCACCAAGGCACATAAAGAAGACTTCAATGATCTTATCGAGCCGGCGCTGATCGCGGCTCATAAATCCTATCCGGGCAAGATCCGCCTTCTCGTGTGCGGTTATATCCCCGACGTGTATCGTCTTCGCGCCTCCGGGGTGGAGATCGTCGAGATCCCGGGCATGCTGGAAGCGGAAAACTTTTGGACGCTACTGAGGTCTGCGGACATAAACGTTGCTGTACTCAAGCCCGGCAAACTCACGAATACGAAAAGCGAGATAAAGTGGCTTGAAGCAGCGATGCTCGGGATCCCGTCTATCGTCAGTCGGACCCAGACATACGAGGAGATTTTGACGGATCGTGAAGACGGCCTGCTATGTTCTACGCTTGCGGAGTGGGAGTCTGCGTTCAAATATCTGATTTCCTCACCAGATACTCGGCAAAAAATTGGGAGTAATGCGTTGCGCAAGGCGCTCGCGCGTTACTCGGAAGAGCATATGGAGCATAATATTAAGGCAGTGCTTGATGATGCCTGTGCTCGTAGGCAGGAAAAGAAAAAAAAGCGCATCCTGATCGTAAATGTGTTTTATCCGCCTCAGGCTATCGGTGGCGCAACCCGGGTCGTGCACGACAATGTGCGCGACATAGTCGAGGATTACAGTGACGAATTTGAGCTCGAAGTCGTCTGTTCTGTCGAAGGAGGAGACAAACCCTATCTCGTTCGCAGCTACTCACTGGACGGAGTGCGGGTACACAGCATTACGACGCCAGACAGGCCTGACATCGATAGAGTTACCGTCGATCCGGAGATGGGCGCCACTTTTGGTACACTCCTCGACGCAATAAATCCTGACGTCATCCATTTTCACTGTATTCAACGTTTGACGCTTTCGGTTGTAAATGAGGCGTTCACACGAGAAATCCCCTATATCGTGACAGTTCACGATGGTTGGTGGATCTCTCCAAATCAGTTTCTCCTGAACGACGTCACCGACAAAATCGAGGTCTTCGAATACAGCAAGGCGATGGAACGCATTACTGGAAGCTCTATCAAGGAGATGACTGACGCTGCCCTCATGTTTAGTGACAAACATGCGGCTTTGAAGTCCGCTTTTAAGGTGGCTTCGGTTTCAAAATCATTCGCGAAAATCTATGAGGGTACTAGTCTCCATAATGTGGTGACGATCGCCAACGGACTTCCGAAAATCCCACATATCGAGCGGTCAAGAAGAGACGATCACATCGTTCGTATCGGGTTCATAGGCGGAATATCGAAACACAAAGGATACAACTACGCAAGAAACTCGTTTATAAACACAAAGTTTCGTAACATAAGTCTCATCGTTATTGATCATGGGGCAGAGCCTGGATCTGTTCGTCATGAATGTTGGGGCGAGACTCCGGTCGAGTTTAGACCCAAAGTCAAGCAGTCTGAAATAGGCAATCTGTTCGCGGACATGGATGTTCTGCTCGCGCCCTCGATTTGGCCCGAGAGCTTCGGTCTGGTCACGCGTGAAGCAAATCTTTGCGGGGTCTGGGTCATCGCCTCTGATCGAGGAGCGATCGGAGAGGATGTGATTGACGGCGTAAACGGTTTCAAAATTGATGTCTCGTCACCAGAATCACTCGTCGCAGTCTTGTCGGAAATCGATGCGAACCCCGAGCGCTTCCTCGAATCGCCGCCGCGCCTGGAAAATCCGCGGCTCTCGAGAGCGCAGGCTAGAGAAATTGCAGCACTCTATCGGGAGGCGTGTCTAGCATTTCCGTCCCGTGCAGACGAAAGCTGCCGGCGGGGAGATCGTGCGCCCCGCTGAGTCGAAGGCCTCATTCGAGCCAACGCATGGAGAGTCCGTCGCGATGGCGCGAATGCGGCTCATCCTTCCCCGCGGAGCATGTGATTCTATTTTTGAAAAAATGACTCGAATTAGTGTTTCGGTCGGAAGGTTCGTTGGGATCGCTCAGAATCGATGGGGCTTTGCGCAAGTCTCGTTCGGGAGCGATCATCTGCGAATTGCCGTCTCTGCATTCTGGTAGGAGACATCGACAGGTTAGGAGATTGACAGTGAGAGCTAAGACGGTCCTCTGCTTATTGTTGTTGTCTTTCATCTCCTCTGCCTACGCGAGTGGGAACTCGCACGAGGAGAACGATACGTATAGTCGTTCCTCAAACAGTCCGGATCTTAGAAACGTCTCCGGATCGGAATTGAACGCAGATTCCGCGGCTAGAATGGCTTGTCCGATCGGCTCGTGTCCTCCGGAAAAAAGCAGATATGGCGCGGTTTATGCGAGAAAAAGCCTGCAGGGGGAAACCCGGTTTGACAGCGGTCAGGGAGAGATGATGCTCAATCTCGGTCTCCTTGTAGACAAAGGAGGCAGCGCTGGGCCCGTAATTTATGGAAAACTTCCTCTCTATGTCGGGGTTATGCAGACGGCTGGTGGAGGAACAGCTTGGGCCATGAATGCCAATTCCATTAGAAACGCCATTCCGGGTGGGAGGAATTCGTTCGGGGGCATGCCCGGCTCGGGCGTGCCTGGAAAACCGGGTGCCTTAGGCAATGTCAGCACAATTGGATTCGAAAACGATTTGACAAACTGGGATAAAGACTCAGCGCAGTCCGGAGCTTTCATTGCTTTATATTATGGTCATTTCCAAGGTTCTTTTTCCTCTAGCGCTTACTTCAATCTGGACGCGGTAATGGCAGGTGCGACTTACGGTGCCCATTACGGAATGTACTGGCAGAAATCTTCGGTGAAGGACATAACCTGGATGGATGCAAGTGGCTCAGACACCGGAATGGAATTTGTAGGGAAGCACGCCAGTAGCGTGTTCGAAGATAATAGTTCTGGCAACGTCTCTCTTCTCCTTAAAGGTCGTAAATCCATGGCCTCGATAATAGATGCGGGAAGCGCCAATTCGTCGTTCAACCCGACGGGGAGCTTCCGCCAAGCAACGATAGAAGATAAAAGTACTTCGCCTAGTTTCTTGGAAATATCTGGCCTACATTCCTCCGCCGCAATAAAAGACTCCACGGAAACCTTGAGTGACAACTTCTTTATGGCCATAAAAGCCAATCATAAAGTATGTCTCAATGGTCGATCCGTCTGTATATATTACAGCGAGACGGAAAAGATGGTGGTCGGTACCGACCCCGAAGGGCGACGAATATGGCATATAGACGATGCAGGTAACGCGGTTTTCGCTGGATCTGTAACGCCTCATGGCAAACCATGAGGCGAGGTTGACAGTCTATTTGGGAAGTTGGTGAAGTGTGATTCGAGCTGTGGATATGGGCACCAGAGCAGAGAAGTCGGATGTCTGGGATCAGCCGAAAGACGAAGCGCTATCCGTCTGATATGATGGACGAGGAGTGGGAGCAGATTGCGCGGCTGATGCCCGAAACCATGGCTCATGTGTTGTGACGTTGACGTGCTCCCTTTTTTGTATCCGTTCAAAAGGAGAGTTCCCTGCTTCTATGGGCTGATGGTGATGTGATGGCAACGCTCCTGGGGGCATGCCCCAGGAGCGTTGCCCGGCGATCTGATCGGGCGTCTTGCCACCGAGCTGCGAGTGTGGACGCATGGTGTTGTAGGCTCAGGACCCTTTACGAGACTGAGATGATGTGATTCGACGGTCAACGGAAGGAGAACCCGATGTCTGATCTGCCGATGCTGCCTATGAGCAAGATGCGCGCGTTACGGCCATATTTTCCGAAAACGCGCGGCCTGAAACGCGTAGATGATCGCCGCGTGCTGAGCGGCATCGTCTACGTGATCCGGCATGGCTTGCAATGGAAGGACGCGCCGTCGGGCTACGGTCCGCATAAGACGCTGTATAATCGCTTCATCCGTTGGAGCCGTCTTGGCGTATTTGCCCGGATCTTTTCCGCCCTGACGGGTAATGCTGGCGTTCCGGAGGAGTTGATGATCGACAGCACACATCTGAAGGCGCATCGCACTGCCGCAAGTCTGCTCAAAAAGGGGGTGCTGCGCGTCGGATCGGACGCACAAGAGGCGGCCTGAACTCGAAACTGCACGCCGTCTGCGACGGGCATGGCCGTCCAGTGGCGATGCTGCTCACCGAAGGTCAGATGAGTGACCACAAGGGCGCAGCCCTGTTGCTGCCACGCTTGCCCTCCGCTCGCCACCTGGTCGGCGATCGCGGTTACGACAACAATTGTTTCCGGCGCAATCTGACCGAAAGAGGCATCGAGCCATGCATCCCGTCCACGAAGAGCCGGAAAGTGCCGATCCCGTACGACAAGTCCCGATGTCGCCGGCGGCACAAGGTCGAGAACATGTTCGGCCGCCTCAAGGACTGGCGCCGCATTGCCACGCGCTACGACCGCTGCGCCCACACCTTCTTCTCGGCAATCTGCCTCGCCGCAACAGTCATCTACTGGACGCCGTAATGAGCCCTGAGCCTAGTTGGCGCAAGGGAACCAAGGGACGCTTGCCGGCTCGTCTCGCGGCCATACGCGTGCGCATCGCGGATGGTGCACCCCAGCGGATCGGCTTTGCTGGAGCCCAGCACATGCCGGGCGAAGAAACATGGCTGGTGGGTGAACATCGCTCGAATGTCGGGCGCAAATATTATCTTTCAAACTTGCCGGCAAACACGCCGATCAAGGTTCTGGCGGGTGCGATCAAAGCGCACTGTAGATCAAAGCGCACTGTAGATCAAAGCGCACTGTATATGTGAACAGGCCCATCAGCAACTCAAGGAGGAACTGGGCCTGGATCACTTCGAGGGACGATCCCGGACTGGACTTCACCGCCATGCCTTGATGTCGATGATGGCCTACGCCTTTTCGTAATCCCGCAGGCTTACTCAGGCAGGATGAAAAAAAAGATCCTCCGGACCGCCACCGTAACCCAGCCTGCCAGCAGTGCGCCAGGCCATCCTCGACCGCATAGCTCGTTCACCACCAACACTTTGCCCTCATTGCGGATGGACACTCAACAGACACCCTAACTCGATTCTGACAAAGTCGTGTTAGTCCGGGATATGATGACATCTGCCAATAGGCGCTATATGGAATGCACTATTCGGCGATAGCCTCTTGTAGTGGCGGATAAAAAATGGGTAGGTCAGTTTCACGGCGAAGTTTAATTACAAGCATTCCTGCCACGGCGGCAACAACGGCTTTCGCCGGTGCTAGAGCGCATGGCGATCTTCCCTCCATCGAGCACGCGGCTATGGAGGCAATTAAAAATCATGCATGCCCGGGCGTGTCCGTCGCTATAGGGCGGTCATCAACCATAATCGGAGCGTATGGCTGGGGTTTTTCCAATCTCGAGACGGGGACAGCCGTGTCAGAAAGGTCAGTCTTTCGCATCGGCTCTCTAACAAAACAGTTTGCGGCCGCCGCAATCCTGAAGTTGGCGCAAATGGGTCGTCTCGACGTTCATGCCTCGCCTGCCGCCTATCTACCACTCGCAGGACCGCTGAAACCTGTAACAGTGTTGCAGTTGATGAACCATACGGCGGGATTACACAGCGACGAAGGGGGAGGTGATGACCGGACCTGCGCTGCGCCAGCGAAGACGCAAATAGAATTGGCCACTGATATTGCTCGCCAGACGAATCCTTTCGATTTCGATCCAGGTACTGCTTGGCTTTACAGCAATGCTAATTACATTGTCTTGGGTGCAATCGTAGAAAGCGTGACCCGCACCCCATTCCCGCGAGCAATGTCGGAACTGGTCTTTAAGCCTCTCGGGCTGAGATCTCTCGCTGTCGACGCCCCAAGCGAGGTGGTTGTTGATCGTGCCTCCGGGTATAGCTCGCCGGAGAAAGGTGGAGCGCGATTCGAAAACGCAGCCTATCTGGACGTTTCGCAAGCCGGTGCTGCTGGCGCAATGCGTGGCGACGCTATCGATCTATGTCGCTGGCAAGAGGCTCTTCTAAGCAACAAGCTTCTCGATCCTTACCATCTCGATCTGATGTTGTCGCCTGCTCGCTTGCGGGATGGTCGTCTCAGCAGCGCGAATCGATTTTCTGTCAATGACGCACATTACGCAGACATGGAATACGGGTGCGGAGTGCTTTTATCGGGCCCGAGCGAACGCGACGCCAGCATCTTGCACTATGGTGCAATAAATGGGTTTGCATGCGTTTTGCAGACATATACGAAATCGAGAACAACGTTCTCTGTACTGTGTAATAGCGATATCGGTCCTGGTTTGCCTTTTGTCGCAATCCGTAAGGTCGTCATCTCTCAATATTTGTCCTGAATATTAACTCTGCAGTCATGGCTTCTGCCCGAAATCAATCCAGCGCAGTGGTTGGAAAGTAGAAATACCCTTCCAAATTTATCTACCGCGCGACGACCCTGATTTGGAGGTTTGTCGCACATACTGGTCGGGTACATGCGGGTTTCCCCGGTCGATGATCGACAATCAGTTGAACTGCGCCGGGATTGGCGGAGACCTATTCTTCTGAGGTCCGCGCCCGAGCGGTACGTCTGGTTCTGGAGCATGAGGGCGAGCATCTGTCTAGGCTCAGGACTCATTATGGCGTCCAGTAGATGACTGTTGCGGCGAGGCAGATTGCCGAGAAGAAGGTGTGGGCGCAGCGGTCGTAGCGCGTGGCAATGCGGCGCCAGTCCTTGAGGCGGCCGAACATGTTCTCGACCTTGTGCCGCCGGCGATATCGGGACTTGTCGTACGGGATCGGCACTTTCCGGCTCTTCGTGGACGGGATGCATGGCTCGATGCCTCTTTCGGTCAGATTGCGCCGGAAACAATTGCTGTCGTAACCGCGATCGCCGACCAGGTGGCGAGCGGAGGGCAAGCGTGGCAGCAGCAGGGCTGCGCCCTTGTGGTCACTCATCTGACCTTCGGTGAGCAGCATCGCCACTGGACGGCCATGCCCGACGCAGACGGCGTGCAGTTTCGAGTTCAGGCCGCCTCTTGTGCGTCCGATCCGACGCGCAGCACCCCCTTTTTGAGCAGACTTGCGGCAGTGCGATGCGCCTTCAGATGTGTGCTGTCGATCATCAACTCCTCCGGAACGCCAGCATTACCCGTCAGGGCGGAAAAGATCCGGGCAAATACGCCAAGACGGCTCCAACGGATGAAGCGATTATACAGCGTCTTATGCGGACCGTAGCCCGACGGCGCGTCCTTCCATTGCAAGCCATGCCGGATCACGTAGACGATGCCGCTCAGCACGCGGCGATCATCTACGCGTTTCAGGCCGCGCGTTTTCGGAAAATATGGCCGTAACGCGCGCATCTTGCTCACAGGCAGCATCGGCAGATCAGACATCGGGTTCTCCTTCCGTTGACCGTCGAATCACATCATCCCAGTCTCGTAAAGGGTCCTGAGCCTAGGCCGACCATTCCAAAAAAAACCGATAGCTAAAACTGTCTGGTTCCGCTGAGGAGATCGCGCGCTTAAAATTCCTCCGGGCCTGGCTGCATGATAAGCTCGGTCTTCGATATTTTGCGCCCACTGGCCGTACTACCGGTAATAGAGGCAACCGGGAGTCAAAAACCGAAAGAAGCTTGTCAATTTTCAAATATCGGCTTCCTTGTCGCGCTATGCAGCATCGACCGATCCGATCGTCAGACTACGACAGACGTTGGCGGCTATCCTACGCGCGTTGCAGTGTCCAGTCCTCGAGTGTAAGCAACGTCGGATACTCACGTCGCAGAGCTGAAATATCAGCCTTGAAGCCGTCTCGGGCGATCCACTCGAACATCAGGCGAAAGTCTTCGGGTAATCGCGTTCGCATAACAGAGGGGATTGTAAAGCCGCGGCTTGGGCGTATTCCGGCATTCGGCAGAATTGACGCTGCGGTGCGGGCTGTCACCTGCAAGCTCAATGGCCCGACCAAGGTACTGATCAGGTTTCTCGAACGCCTCCGCAGCGAACCAGGCAACATCCTGCACCGAGACAAGCTGCATAGCCTGATCCGGCCTCAGATAGGTCTTCATCATGGACAGCATAGTGATCCGAAAGATCAGGCTTGAAAAGTTTTCCATAAAGGCCGCTGGACGTAGAACCGTAGCCGGCAAGTTCAGTGACGCAATGTGCTGCTCAATCGCCCATTTGCTCTCGAAGTGGGGAACGCCGCTCCGTCGCTCAACCCCGCCTGCGGAGCACTGCACGAAGTGCCACACGCCACTCTTCTTGGCGAGGCTGGCGAGCCTCTTTCCCTGTCGCTCCTCACCGGCTGGACCGATCTTCATGGGCGACTGGACAGATAAAACGCCTTCTGCCCCGTCAAGCGCCAATCGCAGGGAATGTTCGTCGTCCAGATCACCATGAACGAGCTCAACCCCATGCTTTGCCAGAGCGACTGCTTTTGGCGTCTGCGGGCTCCGGACGAGCGCGCGAATGTGCCAATGCCCTCGACGTTGCATCTCGCGGATCGTGGCGCCGCCTTGTTGTCCGGTCGCGCCCGTAATCAGAATGACTGGTTTTGACATCTCGGCCCCTTCAATACAGAGGTACGATAAGCCGTTCCCGTTGGACAGGGCAGGTGCGTCATCGTAGACGTCTTGTTCCATATCTGGAACGCAAGCCCATGAACTCAGATGATCTCGGCAGCTTTCTGCGCATCGCGGAGACCATGAGCCTCAGCGCAGCCTCGCGCGTCACGGGAACGCCTAAATCATCGCTCAGCCGGGCATTATCCCGTCTGGAGAGGGAAATCGGGGCGAAGCTGTTCGAACGCGGCGCGCATGCCCTCAGACTGACCGAGGCCGGGCGCATACTCCTGATCCACGCAAGACGCGTCATGGACGATTTGAATGAGGCTGCCGCGGCCCTCGATGGGGTAACGGGGCAACCTCGAGGGGTTCTAAAAATCAGCGCAGCAACGACATTCGCAATCGGGCTGGTGGCGCCGATGCTGCCGCATTTTCTGCGAGAGTATCCTGATCTGCGCGTCCATCTTGAGGCTGAGAACCGGGTTGTCGATCTGGCGAGGGAGGATGTCGACATGGCAATCCGGATAGGGGCAATGCCAGACTCCGACCTGATCGCCAGCAAGTTGGGCAGGATCGAATTATGGCCCTGCTCGAGCCCAGCCTACCTCTTGGAAAGAGGTAGGCCCCAAACGCCACACGACTTGGCCGATCACGAGTTGCTTGGATGGACCGATCAACCGTCGATCTGGCGTTTCAAAGATAGCGCGGGGTGCGAGCATCGCATACCCGTCGCGGTTCGATCCGTCATCCCGGAGCCCGCCGTCCTGCAGGTGGTCCTTGAGAGCGGGGGAGGGGTAGGACGTTTGCCTGCCTTCTTGGCAAACCCCTCAACCGAGAAGGGTAGGCTTGTGAGACTACTCCCCGACTATGAAGCGGAGACAGTGGAGGTACATGCGGTCTACGCAGCGCATCGGAGCCTCTCCTCCAAGGTCCGGGTATTTATTGATGCTTTGCGCGCACATATGACAGGATGATCGCCCATATCCTCCTGTGGGACACAGCTTATCGGCAGCGAAGGCGAACGCTATCTGACATCATCTTTGCCTACCGTCGCCCCGGCGCTGTTTGATATTTCGCTAGGATCAAAACCCGATTATGCCCCGGAAGGGTCGACCTGTGGCTTTTGACCACAGGCGTTCGGCCCTCAGTTCGGCTTTGCCATGTCGCCTTTCGAGTCATTGCTCATCGCGTCATGTTCCATCGGGTCGTGCTTCATCGCACTGCCCATCTTGTTCTTCTTTTCCATACCCTCTGACTTCATCATGCTGCCATGCTTGCCCATGGACCGCTTCGACATCCCGTGGGGCACCATTTCGTCCTTCGTCATGGCATGCTTCTTCATGCTGTCTGAAGACATGTCACCGTGTGACATGCTGTCATGTGCCATAGCGCCCTGCGACATCGTCCCTTGTGACATGGTGTCCTGAGCGAAGGCAGGGGCTCCCAGCAGCATTGTCGAAGAAAAGGCACAGGCGAGTGCGAGTGTACGAAAAGACATGATTACATTCCTGGATCGGTTCAAAGGGTCGGAAAATGGACGCGCCAGCTTCCGATATCTTTTCTTTCGCCTCAGCCTTGCCGCAGGTTACATGCCTGTGTGCTTTTTTATGAACCGCCGAACCAGTCATACCCCTGGTCTTCCCAATATCCGCCCGGGAAATGATTCGTGACCTCGATAGAGGCGAGATATTTCGGGTTTTTATAGCCGAGTTTTGTAGGAATGCGGATTTTCATCGGGGCGCCATAGGCGGGTGGGAGAGGGTTCCCGCCGAAATCCAGCGCCATGATTGTCTGCGGATGAAGTGCCGTCGCCATATCGATACTCGTACTGTAATCATCAAAACAGCGGAAATTCACATATTTTGCCCGTAGATCGGCCCCGACATGCTGCAGGAATACAGAGAGCGGAACCCCCGACCAATCTCCGATAGCGCTCCACCCCTCCACGCAGATATGTCGCGTGATCTGCCTTTTCTGCGGCAGGGTACGAAACCGGGCGACCGACCAGGGGCTCTTGTCTGAAACAAGCCCGCTCACCTCCAGCCGCCAGGATGAAGTCTCGACGAGCCTTACGTCGCTCTCGTCATAATAGGCATTGAATGGAAAGGGATGTGTGATGCGCGACGGGTCAAATTCCCTTGCGAGGCGCTGACGGCTGAAAAGAAGCGCCTGCATCCGGTCGGTGAAACGTGACATCAGGCTAAGGGCCTGTTCCACGGACGCATTATCGTCCAGTGCGCAGCCTGACAGCAGGGAAAGCCCACCAATAGAAAGACTGTTCCGCAGGAAGAGCCTGCGTTCGAGCTTGCGCAATTCGGGCGCGACACCGGCGCGGTCGATTTTCGGCGGGCTCATGAGGCGCTCTCCTTGTCGCTATCTGGCATACGTCGCCCGAACACCATGCCCCACAAGGTGGCGGGCACCATCAGGGCAAGCGCGACATGGAGCAAAAGAAAGCCCACAATCAGGCTCATCATGGCAAAATGGATGCACCGGGCAATGTCGTAGCCTCCGAACAACCAGGTCAGCCATCCAAGTTGCACGGGTTTCCAGATCGAAAGGCCCGTCGTGACCGTCAGCACAGCCACCACAAGCACGCCCGTGTAGAGCGCACGTTGCACAGCGTTGTAGTGCCCGGCCTTGTGGGAGAGCTTCAGGCGCAGGGCCTGCCCAATATCCCTCACCACAGATCGCGGTCCTGCGGGGCGCAGGTCGTTGCGAAAATGCCCGCTTGCGGCGCCATACACAACGTAAACCAGCCCCGCCCCCATCAGCACCCACATGGCAGCAAAATGCCAGGCAATGCCGCCGCCAAGCCAGCCTCCAAGAGTGACGGCAGTGGGGAATTCAAAGGGCAGGATAGGGGAGGCGTTATAGATCTGCCAGCCACTACCGATCATGACGAGCATGGCAAGCGCGCCTGCCCAATGGGTGAGGCGTATGATCGGTGCGGGCGCGCGTCGCGATCGTGACATGGCAGTTCGTTCCCTGAGTCTTATGGAGGCTGGCAGAGTTTTCTTCGTGTGGACGCCCTCAAAGGTTACGGCACGGGCTAAAAAAAAACGGTGTGACTGCCCGTAACCTCTGCGCGGTGCAGCACGAAGGATGGTGTGAAATTCATCAAAAGGGCGAAGTTCATGACATCGCGTCGACAATTCTGCCTTGCTTCAGTCTGTCTGGCTCTGTCGGGCCGCGCCTGGGGCGCAGAACCTTATCCCGTGACGCATAGTGCTGCTGAATGGCGGCGCCTGCTCACACCGGAGCAATTCGAGATTCTGCGTGAGGCTGGCACAGAGGCACCCTGGTCCAGCCCGCTCCTGAACGAACACCGACAGGGGCGGTTTGCCTGCGCAGGCTGCGCAACGCCGGCATTTGACTCACACAGCAAGTTCGAAAGCGGGACGGGCTGGCCAAGTTTCACGGCAGCGCTGCCCCATGCTGTTCAGGAGCGTGGGGATGACAGTCTTGGCATGGAGCGCACGGAGGTACGGTGCGCGACATGCGGTGGTCATCTTGGCCATGTCTTTGATGACGGTCCCCAACCGACCGGCTTGCGCTACTGCATGAACGGCGCAGCCCTTACCTTCAGGCCAGTCTGAAAGTTCGCATGATGATCAGGAAAAACGTGCTTGGCGTCGCGCTCGCCACATTCAGCCTTTATGGAATTCTGCACGAGGTCACTTCAAGGGCGTCTGCCTATCCGACCTTGCCTGAGCCCGTTATCGTGGCAAAGACCGGTAACGACAAACCCATCGGGCAGATGACGGCACCCCCCGATGATTCCCGTCCGGGGATGACCCCATCCAGCGTCGTTTTTGCGGGAGGGTGTTTCTGGGGGGTGCAGAGCATATTCCAGCACGTGCGAGGCGTCACAGCCACCCGAGCTGGATATGACGGCGGTGCGCGTGACACGGCCCAGTATGAACGCGTCAGCGAAGGCGATACCGGTCATGCGGAATCGGTTGAGGTTGAGTATGATCCTACCCTCGTCAGCTTTGGCACGCTGATGCGGATATTCTTCACCGTGGCACTGGACCCGACGCAGATCGACCAGCAATTCCCCGATACGGGGCCACAATACCGTTCCGTCATTTTTACGCGGACAGCGCAACAGGCGCGCGAGGCAGAGGCCTATATCGCGCAACTCGATGCCGCCCACATCTTTGCCCAGCCCATCGCAACGCATGTTCAGCCTGACAAGGCGTTCACCGGGGCGGAAAGAGAGCATCAGAATTTTGCGGCGCGTTATCCGCATAATATCTACATCGAGACCTATGATGCCCCGCGGCTGGACGCACTGCGTGCCAGCTTCCCGGCAAGCTGGCGGACAGAGCCAGTCCTAGCACTTTCTACGGCGCCTGGGTCTTTACGTATGTCAAATGATAGCGGTAGGAAATGATCTCCGGTCACGCATGAAGGCAGCAGATTTTTGACAGAAGCGGATTGGAGCCGTTGGATGGAGGCCGCGCAGGCAGGAGATGCACAGGCTTATCGCCTGGTGCTGGGCGAGGCACAGGCATGGTTGCGCCGTTTTTTCCTCAAACGCCTGCCGCCCTCAATGGTCGATGACGCCGTGCAGGACACCCTTATGGCGGTGCACGAGAAGCGTCACACCTTCGATCCTTCCCAGAAATTCGGCCCGTGGATTGCGGCCATTGCGCGTTACAAATGGATTGATCGCCTCCGGGCCGCCAGGCGTACACAGACGACCCTGCTTGATGAGACGGTGGCTGTGGGCGATCACGAGGAACAGGTGACCACGGCTCATGCACTGGAAAAGCTTCTGGCGCAGTTGAAGCCGGGGCCGGCAGAAGCGATCAGGTTGGTGAAGTTGCAAGGTCTGAGCATAGAGGAGGCAGCACGTCGAACAGGGCAATCCGCGACGTTGGTGAAGGTCAATATCCATCGTGGGTTGAATCGCATGAGCACTCTGGTGATGGGAGGCAACGATGGTGAATGATCCCCTGATCGAGCGGTTTGTAACCGATCTTCGCCCCGTCCGGAGACGCTCACTCTGGCGCGATGCCTTGACCCTCACGGTTCTCGCCGGGGTCGAGATCGGTGCAGTGCTCGGGTTTGGCCTGATGCGCCCTGACATGCCCCATGCCATGCACATGATGAGCTTCTGGTGGAAGGCAATCGGACTGCTGCTGATCGTCGGGCTGGGCGGCGCTTCGGCGCTGGTCTCGCTCGACCCGACACGTTCGCCCCGGCAGGGGCTGCGTCGGCTGGGCGTGACGGCTGTTGTTCTTTTTGCCCTTGGCTGGCTTGTGGATGCGCTTCAGGCTGGGCCAGAGGCGTTATGGCTCAGGCTGGATCCGGCGCATGGCATGGTCTGTGCACGCGAGATCGTGGAGCTTGCTCTTCCGGCTGTCCTCGCACTGGGTGTTATCGTGCGCCGCGGCGCACCGGTTGATGTGCGCGGAACAGCGTGGGTCACTGGCATTGCCGGCGCGGCTTTTGGTGCGCTCGTCTTTGCTCTGGCCTGCCCCTTTGATGACCCGCTCTACCTTGTCGTCTGGTATTCATTGGCCTGTGCGCTGGTGGCCTGCGGCACGCGTCTGGTGTTGCCTTGGTTGATACGCTGGTAGGTCCGGGCGATGCATTGTGCATCGCCCGATGCGATTGGGTATAATCGATCAGATCGCGCTGTCTTTCGTCAACTTGTCCTGCGTTCTGAGCTCGAAATCCGAGCTGTCATGGCGTTCGCGAAGCTGGGAAGACAGCGGGCCTGAGAGCCTGTTCACCATCCGGCCCCGCTGGACAGCAGGGCGTTCGAGCAACCGGGCTGACCACGCCTGCACATGGGAATACTCCTGAACGCTCAGAAACTGTGCAGCATCATTATAGAGCCAGCCTTCTACAAGGCCGCCATACCATGGAAAGATTGCCATATCGGCAATTGTATAGGTGTCGCCCGCTATATAGTCATGCCGGGCAAGCTGCCGGTCGAGAACGTCCAGCTGGCGTTTGGTCTCCATGGCAAACCGGTTGATTGCATATTCGATCTTCTCAGGGGCGTAGGCATAGAAATGGCCAAAGCCACCGCCGAGATAGGGTGCGCTGCCGACCTGCCAGAAAAGCCAGTTCAGACAGGCCGTACGCGATGGAACATCCCGAGGCAGAAAAGCCGCGAATTTCTCTGCGAGATAAAGCAGGATCGATCCTGATTCGAAGACGGGCAGGGGGGTGCCCCCGCTTTGGTCGATCAGCGCCGGGATCTTGGAATTCGGGTTGATGGCTGTAAAGCCCGATCCGAACTGATCGCCATCCCCTATATTGATCAGCCAGGCATCATATTCCGCCCCCTCATGTCCCAGGGCCAGGAGTTCCTCCAGCATGATCGTCACCTTTACCCCATTGGGCGTACCCAGTGAGTATAGCTGGAGCGGGTGACGCCCTACGGGGAGGTTCTTTTCATGCGTCGGCCCGGCGACAGGGCGATTGGTGCTGGCGAATTTGCCGCCATTATGTTTGTCCCATGTCCAGACACTGGGCGGTGTATAGTTTTCTGAAGCGGTCATGAGCGCTGCTCCCGATTGTGGATAGGGAAATTGGATGGGAAGAGGGCACGTTGTGCCTGATCGTCCATATCTGTCTTGAATGCGTGCCTCTTCATGAGCGCCTGCACGCGCGACACGGCCGAGCGGGCATTGATGTCGTGCATGAAGCGAGCAAGTGCAGGCCAGCGCTCGAGCGGATAATCTTCCTTGAGCACACGGGGCGCGCGCTCCAGCCAGCCCCAGGCAGACATATCGGCAATTGTGAAAGTATCGCCCACGATGTAACGGCGGTCCGTGAGGTGCTGGTCGAGAACTGTGTAATGTCGTTCGACCTCGCGCCTGTACCGATTGACGGCGTAGTCCAGCCCGGCGGGCGCTGCATGCTGAAAATGCACGGCCTGACCGGAAAAAGGCCCAAGCCCGGATGCGATAAACATCAACCATGACAGCAATTCAGGCCGGTCCGCGGGGGTCCCGAGATATTGCCCGCTCTTTTCAGCAAGATAGAGCAGTATTGCATTGGAATCGAACACGCGTGTTGCCGGGCCCGCAGGACCTTCGGTGTCGATAATGGCAGGCACCTTGCCATTGGGGTTGATCGCGAGAAACGCCGGGTCATACTGATCACCTTTGCGGGTATCGACCGGTATGGCCTCATAGGGCAAACCGGTTTCCTCGAGCATGAGGGCGATTTTCGCCGGGTTGGGCGTGGGATGGAAATAAAAACGGATCATGATAGCTCACCCTTGCGAAACCATGTCAGTCTGATTGGCAGTATGGGCGGGTCCTGCTGACGCTCCACCGTACTGGTGATCGCAATCCTGTGGTTATCACGGAGCCCTAGACCGCGGCCGCACCACCGTCGACAATGAGGTCAATGCCTGCAACATGACTGCTTTCATCAGAAGCCAGAAAGAGCGCGGCCGCAGCAAGTTCCTCTGGCTGCCCCAATCGCTTCATGGGCACGGCTGCAGCCCATTGACGCTTGACGGCTTCGGCACCTTCCGGCGTATCGGCCTGGCTGTCCATGATCGGTGTGTCGAACGGTCCGGGGCTGAGGGTATTGATCCGTATGCCGCGTTCGACCAGTTCGGCCGTCCAGGTTCTGGACAGGCTGCGTATTGCAGCCTTGCTTGCGCTGTATGTGCCATAGCCAGGCACACCCTTATTGGCAGCGATGGATGAGACAAGGATGACTGAGCTGCCAGACCGCAACAGGCCAAGTGCCTTGCTGATCGTGAAATACAGGCCTTTCACGTTGATATCAAACGTCCGATCGTAATTGGCTTGTGTTGCCTGTTCGAGTGTTTGAGGCAGAACGATGCCGGCATTGGCGACCAGAATATCGATAGCCCCACGTTCACGCCGTATCGTTTCCACCATGCGTTCGATATCGCCGGGAAGACTGACATCTGCCTGTATAGAGGCGGCCTGACTGCCCAATGTCGGTACAGCCCGCTCAAGCTCGGCCTGTCGCCGACCGGTGATATAGACAAATGCGCCTTCAGCGATGAAACGCGTTGCGATGGCAAGCCCGAGCCCGCTGCTTCCTCCGGTCACAAGGGCCGTTTTTCGATGAAGTTTCGTCATAACTGTTCCTTTTCGAAGGCAGATTGCCGTGAAGGAATCACGAAGCGCGAGAGGGGCGCAGAGAGGTTCGTGAACGCCGCAGGCTGGATGTCATCGGGAGCGCGAGACGAGGCCCGTTCTACCGGCAGGGTACAGTACTTGGGTGAGGGCTCAGAGCAGACCGCGATGGCCTTCATACTCTTCGCTTTTGTCGAGTCCACGCTCAGCAATGATCTTCGCAGCGACAGGCATGACACCGGAAATGGCGGGAAAGCCGACATAAGGGAGCATCTGTATCAGAGCCTCCTCTATTTCCTTCAGCTTCATACCGTGATCGAGCGCAAAACCCATATGGAGGCCGAATTCATGAGGCTGGCGCAGCGCAACCATGACGGTCATGGTGATGAGACTTCGACGCGCCTGATCGAGCCCTTCACGTGTCCAGATGTCCTCGAAAACATGATCAACTGCATACCCGGCTATGGCTGCGCCGAAAGTGCCTGACTGTGACGCCGCGATGAGCTTGGCGGATTGTTCGTCACCCATCAAATGGCGAGTGAAGCTATTGCCCATGTCATTGGAGCGCATATCTCTCTCCGTATCCTCAGTGAAAAACTCCGCTCCTGCGCGAGCCGGGGCGGTATGGATGGAGTGATCAGTCGGCCGACTGGGTCGCGTGGCGCAGGGCAGGAAGCATGTCGGCAGGTTCCGGGCGACGCGTATAATCCGGGTTGACCTCGGCATAGAGAATGACGCCGTCCTGACCGATGACGAAACGTCCGGGCATGGGGAGCGTCCAGCTGTCGTCACCATTGAAACCGGGCAGATCGTTTTTGAGATTCCGGTAAAGCTCGATCAGATAGTCCGGCATGGTAAAACGCAGGCCGAATTGTGCTGCAACGTCGTTATGCGTGTCGGACAGGATCGGGAAATCCAGATCGTTCTGGCGGACGGATTTCCGGCTGTTCGCAGCCGTCTGCGGCGAGATCGCGACCAGCTCCGCACCGAGATCGCGGAATGAGGGAAGTGCCGCCTCGAGAGCCTGCAATTCCATGTTGCAGTAAGGGCACCAGACGCCACGATAGAAGCTGACGACCAGAGGTCCCCGGGCGAGAAGATCGGCAGAGGATACGGGATTGCCGTCGGGATCGTTCAGCGTGAAGGCCGGTGCCTTGTCTCCCGCCTTGAGGGCTTTCTCTGCGGCGCCCGAGGCAACCAGCTCGGCAGTGGCGCGGTGCATGGTCTCGATGACCGCGTGCGGGACGTTGTAAGGGGGCTTTCCGGCTTCGAAATCGGCCTTGAAAGCGTCGAGTTTTGCCTGGAGTGTCATGGTTTCGTTTCCCTGGTTGTGGTGTCGGATCCGACGATATGCGGTCGCCGGACGGGAGGGATGACGGCGTGGCCGACTAACGCTCATTCCGTGACGGAATGAGCGCTCCGTCTCTCATTCCGCCGTTGCTGTCGCTGTTTCGGAGAAAGGATAGTCGGTGTAGCCATGGGCATCGCCGCCATAGAAGGTCGAACGGTCATAAGGGGTCAGGGGAAGATCCAGACGCAGCCGCTCGGGAAGATCGGGATTGCTGATGAAGTGCCGACCGAAGGCGACCGCATCGGCATCGCCGGAATCGAGCAGGGCTCCTGCACTGTTCCTGTCGAACCCGCCTGCCGCGATCAGCGTGCCCCGGAACCTCTTGCGCAAGTCGCGCGCGGCGACAGGCGCGCTTTCGGCAATGAGTTCCGTGCCCTTGATGCGGGGCTCGACCACATGCAGATAGGCGATTCCGAGCGCATCCAGCCGCTCTGCCACATAGCCGAAGGTTTCCTCGGGATTGCTGTCCGACATCGAGCCGTAAGTGCCGCTCGGGCTCAGACGAACACCTACGCGATCTGCCCCCCAGACGGATATGGCGGCTTGCGTCACCTCAAGAAGGAAGCGGGCGCGGTTCTCGACAGGGCCGCCATACTCATCGGTGCGGTGGTTGGTGCCATCCTGCAGGAACTGGTCCGGCAGATAGCCATTGGCGCCGTGAATCTCCACGCCGTCGAACCCTGCCAGTCTGGCCCTTGCGGCACCTTTTCTGAACTGCTCGATCACGGCAGGAATTTCCTCCAGCGTGAGGGCGCGCGGCATGGAGAACGGGGCGGGGCCGCTGGGCGTGTAGGCGTCTCCTTCCGCCCGCAGGGCAGACGGAGCAACCGGAGCCGCGCCGCCGGGTTGCAGATCGTGATGCGACTGCCGCCCCACATGCCAGAGCTGCATGACGATCCTGCCACCGCGCGCATGAACGGCCTCGGTGACCGCGCGCCAGCTTTCGATCTGGGAGTCGTCATAAATGCCCGGTGCGCCCGCATAGCCATACCCTTCGAGTGCGACGGGTGTCGCCTCGGAGACGATGAGTCCGCCGGGCGAGCTGCGCTGGCTGTAATACTGCGCCATCAGCGCATTGGCCTTGCCGGATGCGTCCGATCGCATACGCGTCAGCGGTGCCATGACGATTCTGTGGCCGAGCGACAATGCTCCGGCCCGGAGCGGGGTGAAGAGTGCGTTCATGGGAATGTCTTTCCTGAAAAGAGACGGGTTCAGTTCCTGGCGGTGAGCGCCTCGACGCGGTCGATACCGCGCTGCACGCCGGGTCGGGCGGCGATCTGCTCGTACCAGCGGGCGACATGAGGGGTGCGGTCGAGCGCGATGCCGGGAAAGCTGCGTCGCCACAGCCAGCCGAAATGCGCGATATCGGCGATGGAGAAGGCATCGCCTGCCACGAAGTCGCGATGCGCCAGCACGCCGTCGAGTACACCCAGCACGCGTCTGGCTTCGTTGTCGAAGCGTTCGATGGCGAGCGGCAGGGTTTCGCTGGCAAAACGCCGGAAGAAGCCGGCTTGTCCGAAAGCGGGGCTCAGCGCGGAGGCATGAAAGAAAAGCTGTTCGAATACGCGCGCCCGTTCGGCCCCGGTTGCAGGGAGAAGGCGGCCGGTTTTTCCAGCCAGGTACACGAGTATGGCTGCAGACTCTGTGAGGACGAGCTTCTCATCCCTCGCGTCGTGATCAACCAGTACGGGAACCTTCTGGTTAGGATTAAGCGTCGTGAAGGACGTGGTACCCTGTTCGCCTTGCCGGATATTGATGCCGTGTAGCGCATAGGCGAGATCGAGCTCTTCCAGCGCGATGGTGACCTTGACGCTGTTGGGCGTCGCGAAAGCGTAGACCTCAATCATGAGCGGTTCCTCCATCAGGTTTTGCAAGGAGAGTGGAGAGCGCCGGGAGAAGGGCGGCGACCATAGCTTGTGGCAGGTCACCCGTGAGCTGATAGGCCGAGATAAAATGCGACACCGGTCGTGTTGATACGGCGTTGGTGAAATGAACGATCATCCTGAAGCCTGCTCCATCCTTCCCCGACGCTGACCGGGTTGCAGGCTTGGTTTGCCTCTGTTTCACTGGGCATGGCAGATGGCTCGATGCGATAAGCATCATTCCCCGGAGGAATAGGATGGACCGATATCAGGCGATGACGACGTTCGTGCGTGTGGTCGAGACGGGTTCATTCTCAGCAGCGGCACGGCAGCTTCATGTTGGTCAGCCCGCTGTGTCGAAAATCGTGGCACAGCTGGAAAGCCGGTTGCAGGTCAGCCTGCTGATACGCTCGACGCACGGTCTGACGCCGACAGAGGCGGGGCAGGCGTTTTACGAGCGCGCGCGCAACGCGCTGCTGGAAGCCGACGAGGCCGAGCTGGCGGCGCGCGGCGCGGGAAGCGGTCTGTCCGGACGGCTGCGCGTATCGGCCGCCACGACATTTGCGCGGCTGCATATCATACCCCGGCTTCCGGCTTTTCTCGATGCGCATCCGCAGCTCGATGTCGATATTCTGCTTGATGACCGGATGATCGATCTCGTGGCCGAGGGGGTTGATATCTCGTTGCGTATGGGGGCTTTGGCCGATTCCTCAGCGGTCGCGCGCAAGCTGGCGACGGGAAAACGTTCGGTGCTCGCCACACCGGCCTATCTGGCGCGTGCGGGCATGCCGTTGGTTCCTGCCGATCTGGCTGATCACACCGCGATCGTTTACAGTCAGCTCCCCAATGTCTGGTCATTTCACAGGGATGGCTCGGCCGTCTCGGTGTCCGTTGCGGGGCGTCTTAGGGTCAGCGCTGCCGAGGGCCTGCGGGCAGCCATACTCGCTGATATGGGCCTGACCATCACCTCGGACTGGATGTTCGCCCCGGAACTCGAAAGCGGCGCCGTAACGCGCCTGCTTCCAGCGTGGTCTTTGCCTGATATCGACCTTTGGGCTGTCTTCCCCACGGGAAGAATGATGACCGCAAAGGCAAGGCAATTTGCAGATTTTGTTCAGGGCTTGATGGAATGAAAGCAAGATGCCGCCGTTTGGTGCGCATACTGTCTTTTGCGATATTCAGAAAGACAAGGGCTGGCGTTGCGATCGCGTTGGCTCAGCTATGCTGGGAAGTCGAGGCAGAGTTCGACATCGACATCGACATCGACAGGTCAACGATGGGTGGTGCCTGACCCGATATGTTGCTCTCTTCAATCCGCTACCGTCGGCCTTGGCCATTCCATTCGGGAATAAGCGTTATTGCCATTACCCCGCTCCCCAAGCGAGAGGAAAATACGAAATCTCCGTTTCCTGATTGTCATATTGGCAAGCAAGGATACAGGAGTTTTCATAATGACGACCAATGCGTTCAAGCTGCATGATATCGAAAATGCACCGAAGGCATCAGCAGACATTCTCAACGGGGTACAGCAGGCCTGGGGCTTTATCCCCAACTTGCATCGCGTTCTAGCCGAGAGCCCTGCGGCGCTTGAGGCATACGCTACCTTGTGGGGGATTGCTGAAAAAACGAGCTTCTCTCCCGTCGAGCGGAATATTGCCTATCTGTCGATCATCTACGAGAACGAATGCACCTACTGCATGGCAGGTCACACCAATCTGTCGCGCATGGCAAAAGTCGACGATGCGTCAATTGAGGCGATCCGTGAGGGGAAGCCCCTTGCTGACCCCAAACTTGAGGCCTTGCGCAGATTCGCGGCGCTGGTAACACGCAATCGTGGCGTCCTGAGCGAAGCCGATGTCGATGCATTTAAAGCTGCTGGCTATACCAATCAGTCCGTACTTGACGTGCTGGTGCTTGAAGCCACTAAACTGATTTCGAATTATACCAACCATCTCGCTCATACACCTCTGGACAGCTTCATGGCGGGTGCCGAATGGACCGCCCCGGGTAAACTGGGTGTAGCAGGCTGAACGCAGCCCATTTTGGCAAATGGCCGAAGCAAGTCCTTCGGCCGAGGTGTCGCGGAGGTGTCTCGATACACCCCCGGGCTCATGGGCTGAACCTCAAATTTGTTGATCAGGGAAGCTTCCATTAGATAAGTCCATTCTCATCACAGGCGCGTCGAAAGGCATCGGGCGGGCGGCAGCGCAGGCACTTGCTGACACGGGCTGGCACGTTATCGGCGTAGCCCGTTCAATTGCGGGAGGATTTCCGGGCGAGTTCGTCTCGTGCGATCTGACCGATAGCGACGCAATCCGGAAACTGGCGAGAGATGTCGTCAGCCGTGGTAACGTGCTGGGTGTCGTCAATAATTTCGGTATTGCGAGACATGAGCGCTTTGAGAGCGTCACGGACGTCGACTTTATGGCGCTGCTTGGGGCCAACCTCCGCCCGGCATTACAGGTTACGCAGGCTTTGCTTCCAGGGATGCGCGATGCCAAGTTTGGGCGCATAGTAAATATTGGCAGTCTCACCACGCGTGGATTGCCCTATCGCGCCGGGTATGCGGCGGCAAAATCCGCACTCGAGAGCCTCACGCGGACGATCGCGATCGAATACGCTGCATATGGCATCACAGCGAACATCGTCGCCCCAGGTCCAACGGAGACGGAGCTCTTTCGCGCAAATAATCAGCCTGGTAGCGAAGGCGAGGCAAGATATCTTGCAGGCGTGCCTGCCGGAAGGTTTGGCCACCCCGAAGAAATCGCAGCAGCGATTTCTTTCTTCTGCTCAGACCTTGCCAGCTTCATTACAGGCCAGTCGCTTTTCATCGACGGCGGTAGCAGTCTGGGAAAAGGATGATCGATATCGGAAGCGGCTCCGCGAACATACTGAATCTTAGCAGGCGTGAACCAAAATCCGCATAGCTTAGTCTTGTATCGTCTTCCCCTGATAGAGTCACTCGTCGGCACGCGTAGTTGAGCGTGGCTCGCCTCACGACGCGTGATAATGCTATGTCAGCAAAAATTCTGACGGTTACGCACCAGGGTGGAGACATGCCTCTGAGGAGGGGCTTTTGGGCCTTATAACCCCCTCGCCCCCCTCTACTTCCGATAATGATAAAAATCGGAAGTAGGAAAAAGGCGGAAGGCCGCCATTTTCTGTCTATCGGCAATCTTATCTCGCTACGCGTTATCGACCGATCCGATCGGCAGACGACGACCGGCGTCGGCGGTTATTTTTCTACGTTTTAGCGCCCAGTTATTTGGAGTAGGTCGTCACTGAGAGAACCCCGCCCAAAGGCTCTCCGTCTTGAATGGGGGGATAGCAGATTGTCAGCTCTCGACGAAAATTAGAGCGGAGCGGACATCAGAAACATTTTTAGCTTGAGAATTGAGTAGATTTCTCGTATCTACTCAGTATACACATGGGGATGGTTCAATGCACGGTACGGTACGCAAGTGGGGTAATAGTGCTGCCATTCGGCTGCCAACCAGCCTTCTCAACGCCGTCCAGCTTCAAATCGACCAAGCCGTCGACGTCCGGGAAGAAGACGGGCGGATTATTATCCAACCCCTTCGCCAAGACCGCCTCTCTCTGGAAAGCTTAACCTCGGCGATCACAGACGAAAACCGTCACAGTGAAATAGACTTCGGGCTTTCGGCTGGCGACGAGGCCTGGTGATGCCGGAATGGGTCCCGGATTGCGGGGATATCGTGTGGCTCGAGTTTGACCCGCAGGCTGGTCGTGAGCAGGCAAGGCACAGGCCTGCCGTGGTACTATCGCCAGCTTCATACAACGCAAAGTCAGGAATGATCGTGTGCTGCCCGACGACCACGCGCATCAAGGGCTACCCGTTCGAAGTTTCGCTGCGGGGCCAGCCCGAGAGCGTTGTGCTATCTGATCAGTTACGCAGTCTCGACTGGCGAGCACGACGCGCGAAGATGAAAGGAAAAGCTACCGACACCGAGCTCGAGGCCGTCCGCGAGCGAGTTCGTCTCTTAGTCGGATAGCAGGACTTTGCAACTGAGCCGCTTCTCCTATGAAGCCGTCGACAATCCCGCCGTAAGGCGCTCCCAGTTGCCATGCGCGAAAGCGCACGCGGCAGCCTGATCGAGACCGCATTCGTTTAGAAAACGTCGCGCGTCACCTCCGGGGCGATATTGATAAGGGTAGTCGGTCGAAAACAGCAGCCGATCATAGCCGACGATGCGGGCCGCCTGTTCCAGGTAATGCGGCATAAACATGCCGCTCGCCGTGACATACAGGTTGCGCCGGAAATAAGTCATCATGGGCTGCTGCAACCCGGAGACACGATCCATGTTGGCGATCCGCTCGGCGTAGAACAGGACCAGTTCTCCCCAATGCCCCAGAATGACCTGCAGGTCTGGAAAGCGATCGAAATGACCCGCAAGGGCGAGCCGCAGGAACTGGATGCCGGCGTCGTAGTGCCAGCCAAGCCCGAAACAGGCGAAGGCCGCATCCACCATAGGGCTGAAACCCGAATAATAGGCGTCCCGCACCACCTTGTCCGGCGCCCTGGGATGCAAAAGGACCGGGGCATGCAACGCTGCGGCACTCTGAAAAATCGGTAGCAGATCGAGATGGTCCAGGTTGCGATTTCCGACCCGGCCGCACAGCATCGTCCCCTTGAAGCCCAGCGTTCTTACGCAGCGTTCGAGTTCGAGTGCTGCTTCGTCGGGCATGGTCACGGGTAGTGTCGCCAGTCCCTGAAAGCGATTCGGGTGGCGGGCAATTGCCTCGGCCACGGCATCGTTCGCCCGGCGGGCCAGATCCACGCTCTCTCGTCCAAGATCATGCAAGGCAGGCGTGGTCAGCGACAAAACCTGCACGTCCAGCCCCGTCTCATCCATGAGTGCGATCCGCTCTTGGGAGAGATCAACCAGCCGTTTTTCGAGCGGGCCGCCATGAAATGCGACGCTCGGATCTGCGGCTTCTAGACTGATGGCAGACCAAGCGTTTTTCACCTCTTGTGTCAGGAAGTGCTCTTCGATGCCGATCAGTTTCATGGGCTTGCTCCTGCCTGAAGACGCCTCGTCTGAACGGGACGCGCCTGTTTCACGTCGGCGAAGATAAGCGCGCGCCAAGAGAGGCGCCAGACGCATCCCGATCAATGAATAGTTGCGTGCAACGCTATCTATTACCCGCCATGGGGGGTAATATCGCGGCATGGAGACCATGGATTTCAATCTGCTGACGGCGCTGGACGTGCTCCTCGCCGAGGCCAGCGTGACCGGTGCCTCACGTAAGCTGGGGCTGAGTCCATCCGCCATGAGCCGCACGCTGGCGCGGCTTCGCGCGGCTACCGGCGATCCGCTGCTGGTTCGCGCTGGCCGACACCTCGTGCCGACACCCTATGCGGCGGAAATCCATGATCGCGTCCACGAATTGACACGCGACGTGCGATCCATCCTGCATCCGTCATGTCGGGAGCTAGATCTAGCAACGTTGGATCGAACCTTTACCATCCGCGCCAATGAAGGCTTCGTGCAGTTCTTCGCAAGCCCGCTTGTCAAGGCCGTTATGGACGTAGCCCCCCGCGCCCGTCTGCGTTTCGCGCCCAAGCCCGACAAGGATGTCCAGCCACTTCGGGAAGGACGGATCGACCTGGAAATCGGCGTACGCAGCGAGTCCGCGCCCGAGATCCGAAGCCGCTTGTTGTTCCGGGATGAATTTATCGGCGTGGCCCGCGTCGGTCACCCGATCTTTTCCGGCGGGCCGATCAACGTGGAGCGATATATCGCGTGCCGCCACGTCATCACGTCACGAAGGGGAGCGTTTCGGGGCCCGGTTGATGACGTATTGGAGGCGATGGGTCATCGGCGCATCGTGTCGGTCGTGGTTCCCGGATTTCCGGACGCGCTACGGATCGTAAATAGCTCTGATCTGATCACACATGTGCCGCAATCAGGACTTGGCCGCCATATCATCGATCCAGCGGAAACCAAGCGCCTTCGAACATTCCCACTACCTATCAGAACGCCTGAAATTGCTGTTTGCATGATGTGGCATCCACGGCTGGATGCGGATCCGGCGCACCAATGGTTACGTGAGACAGTGCACAAGAGCTGTCGAACGCTTCTTGGAAATTGACGTCTGTTTTTGAAAATAAATCAAGGCGTTTCTAATGTCCTAAAAGAGGTCGGAAGCCGCTATACGACCTCGAGCGCAGCCGCACGGGAAGAAAGATGATCCGCACTTCATCACAAAGAGCGTCTGATGCAGACATTCCGACCCATCCCCCGCCGCTCTGCGCTCATCGAGCCTACTTCCGATAATATAAGCTATCCGAAGTAGATCGGCGTTAGGAGAACCCCGCCAAAACTCTTTGTACAGAATTGGGGGGGATTGCAGTCGGTCCGCTTCATGCGAACGAGCTGTGGAAGCGGACATTCTGATTCGGTGTGAAAGGGGTGCGCTGCTGCCTCTCGCTAAACCCTGTCGTACCCGTAGCCTAGCACTTTGATCACCCGACATTCCTCGATCGTACCGCGCGCGCACCGATCTAGCGAGCGTTGCAACTCGGCGCGCAGCGCCACCAGCTTCTCGATCCGTCGGTCAATATTCTCGACGTGGCGGTGAACAATAGCGTCCACTTCGGCGCAGGAACGCTCCCGCTGTTCGCTGAGCGTCAGCAACTCACGAATGTCGGCGACCTCGAAGCCCAGCTCGCGGGCATGGCGAATGAAGTTGAGCCGGGCGACCTCGTCCACACCGAAGCGCCTTTGCCGCCCTTCCGTTCGTGCCGGTGTCGGAAGAAGCCCGACGCCTTCATAGTAGCGGATCGTCGGCACCTTGACCCCAGTGCGCCGCGCCAACTCACCAATCGAGATGCTCATGGTGCTTTTCCCTTGAAGCTCTAGTGGCTAGAGATTGTAGGGTGATCCCGGAAAGGAGTCACTCATGTCCAAGAACCGCTGCAAGTCCGAGACCGCCTGTTGCGCTCCGCCACCTCTGGTCGTGCCCACGAAAACAGTCACATCAACCGTCGAGGTGACGACATTCGACATCGTCCAGAATAGCTGCTGCCCGAAGGGTGTCCCGGTCTTCGACGGTATAGACCCGCGTTACAAGCGCGTCCTGTGGACGGTGATCGCGATCAATGGCGGGATGTTCATGACCGAAATGGCGGCGGGACAGTTCGCTGGCTCGCAAGCCCTCAAGGCCGACGCACTCGACTTTCTGGCCGATACCGTCACCTACGGTTTGAGCCTGGCGGTGATCGGCGCGAGCCTGCGTACGCGAGCCACGGCGGCACTCGCCAAAGGCGTCTCGCTGTCGCTGATGGCGCTGTGGGTGTTCGGGTCCACCGTCTACCATACGCTGATCCTTGGCGTTCCGCAGGCCGAGATCATGGGTGCAATCGCCGTTCTGGCACTAACCGCGAACCTTGCCTCGGTGTTCCTGCTCTTGCCCTACAAGGATGGCGACGCCAACGTGCGCTCGGTGTGGCTCTGCTCTCGCAACGATGCGATCGGCAACCTAATCGTCATGGGCGCGGCACTCGGCGTCTGGAGCACCATCAGCGCATGGCCTGACCTTGCGGTGGCCGCGATCATGGCTGGCATCTTCCTTTCATCAGCGGTTCAGATCCTGCGGCAGGCATGGGCAGAATATCGAACCGAAGAGGCTGGCACGAAGGCAGCCGCCGCATAGGCGAGGATCATGCGCCATGTCCGCTTCCCGGCAACGCGAAGCGGTCCGGCCACGTCGTGAAAGAGGCGACACCAGACGTTCCCTATATCTGCCGAAACAGATGCAGGTAGGGGCGGTTGACCGGCACAGCGTCCTCGCGCTCGCGCAATCGGATTTCGGCTGAATTCATGCTCCAGGTGACAGATATGATCGATCGCCTCTAGATTCATCCGGCATAGAGCGGCTCTCCGTTGACATGACCCCGCCGTAGGAAGGAAGACAATCAAACATCGCGCACCTGCAATTCCCTGGTGGCGGCATCCTGAACCGCCTGCGTCAGGCGGATCAGGGTCTTGGCATGAAGGCGGGCGACGGTCCAGTAAAGCGGCACGCCGATCGTGACGCCCGGCGGTAGTTCGACCAGGCGCTCTGCCTCAAGGTGCTGTCTGACCAGTTGCACTGGATGCATTCCCCAGCCGACCCCGGCCAGCCCAAAGTCAAGGAATCCTTGGGTGGACGGCACCCAATGCACCGTCTTGCCCAGCTCGGTCCCATGGATTTCGCGTAGCCACCGGGCCTGTAGCCCATCGCGTCGATCGAAGCGCAAGGACGGCGCAGCGGCCAGCATTTCGACACTGAATCCCTCGCTGAGATGTCGCGCCATGAAAGCCGGGCTGGCGCAGGCGACATATCGCAGTGTGCCGAGTTTGATGGTCCTGCACCCGGGAATGGGGGCAGAATGAGAGCTGACGGCAGCCAAAACTTCGCCTGAACGTAGGCGATTGGCTGTTTGCCCCTCGTCGTCGAGCCGGAGATCGAGTGTTACCGCCGTTTGGTGCGCGAAGTCGGCAGCTGCCCTTACAAACCACGTTGCCATGCTATCCGCGTTGACGGCGATCGCGACGGTCGCGGTGCTGCCGGATAGGATGCCGTCACGCCCCAGATCAGGCCCGAGATCCTGTTCCAGCAGGCGCACGCGGTCGACATGATCGCATAGCTTCCGGCCCAGATCAGTGGGGCGGCAAGGCTGCCCACGCTGAATAAGGATCGCACCCAGACGCTCCTCCAGGCCGCGCACACGTTGCGAAACCGCGGAGGGCGTATGGCCAAGAACGGCGGCAGCCCGCTCAAATGTGCCTTCGCGAATGACCGCGGCAACAGCCGCGAGCGACGGATAATCCAGCATTATGAAGTGTTGCTTCACCCAGTGAAGAAAAACAAGTTTTTCTGTCAAGTTTGTGGCTGCTACCCCCTCGAAAATGATCCCCGTGCTGCTTCCCGTATTCTCCGGTTTCTGCCTGTCGGCCGCGCTCATCATGGCGATCGGCGCGCAAAACCTGTTCGTCCTGCAACAAGGTCTGAGGGGCGAGCATGTCGCCTTGGTCGTCCTGTTTTGCAGCCTCTCCGATGCCTTGCTGATCACAGTCGGCGTCAGTGGCCTTGGAACTTTTCTAGGCGCCGTTCCGGAGATCGGACGGGTTCTGGCGTTCGGCGGTAGTGCGTTTCTGGCATGGTACGGTCTTGCGGCACTGCACCGAGTGCGCGCGCCCCGACGCATGATCGCGGGCGAGACGCCCCCGATCCCGCGTGTGCGGGTATTGGCCATGCTGGCGGCCTTCACGTTCCTTAACCCGCATGTATATCTCGATACAGTGCTCCTGATGGGGGCGGCGGGGGCGGCCGAACCGTCCGGACAACGCCCACTCTTCATCGGGGGCGCCGCGTCCGCAAGCGTGGTATGGTTTACCTCGCTTGGATACGGCAGTCGTCTACTGCGGCCGATCTTCGCGCGCCCGATCGCCTGGCGAATACTCGACGCGATCGTGGGATGCGTCATGCTGACGCTGGCAGCATCGCTGATCCTGCGGGCTTTAGCCCCGGACTTGCGGTTGAAATGAGCGTCACGTGGAGATCGATGCGAGCGATCGATTATGTCTGACGTCCGCTTTGAGAGGGCAGTAAGCACCCTTATGGTTCCTGAGGGTAAGAAGACAAAACCCTGATTTACATATGTTTTGTATCACCACAGGTCACTGCTTGTCACCCCTGATCTTCCTCCGTTTGGCTCACAAATGGCTCATGGCTCAGCCACGTCCGGTTGACGTGTCTAGCATCTGACGGCTCAATGGGGGGCTTCGTTTCCGAACGCTGGAATCATGGCCGATACACCTGAACCTCTCCGACCGGCCGTGCTGAATTATGAGGATGCGGCGCGCTATCTGGGTATTTCCCCTGGGCGCTTACGCAATCTCAAGTGGATGGGTATCGCCCCGAAATCCATCAGCTATGGCAGACGCGACGTGCGCTTTCGCGTGACTGATCTGGACGCATGGCTTGACCAGAAAGCAGGCGTGGCATCGCCACCCGAACCAGCGCGTAAACGCCCCAAGAGACCGCGCAGAGGTGTCACCGTCTGGCTCGTTCCAGCCTTGCTAGGTCTCATCGGTTTTATCATCTGGGTAATCAGTCTGATCCTGTGACGTGTTCGGGCTTGTCTGATCCTCAGGGTTCAAAGGCAGGAGATACTCTCACTGGCGAAGAACCCTGAAGCTCAACGACAGGCGCAGCTTTTTCGCTCTCCATCTCCTTTGCCAGTCGTTCCGCCTCAGCCTCGTCCAACCTCCTCAAAGCGATGCGTGTCACGTATTTGGCCTTTTCAAGATTGCCGGTCAGCTTGCACTTCATGATTTCTGCCTGTGTTGCACGAGGCAGCTTTGCTGGCGGCATCCAGATGGCCTTCAGCAGGTCCAGATCTCGCCTGGCCCTATCGCATTTCGCAACATGACGTTCTTTCCATGCGGCGATCTCCTCCTGCCTACGCCTGTCGGCCTCGCGGCAGAGCGTGACAAGCCATTCCCTGCATGTATCCCGCCTGACAATCTGCTGAAGCAGCTCACGGTTCTCTCTCCGTAGCCGCGTATTGGCTTCCTCGCGTTCTGTCGGCACAGGCAGGCAAAGCGGTTCAGGCGGCGTAGAGCGCAGGCCGAGATGCCAGAGTACGGTCTCCAGAAGATAGCGCAGGATCTCTGCCAGTGTTTTTGAAAGCCGCTCGATTTCCTCGTCGAGATGGGAGAGACGTTTCGTCTTCGAGAGGACGAATACCCTCTTACGCAGGGCGTCACGCTCCCGCCGTGTTTCCTGCAGCTGTTTTCCGGCCTGCCAGAGCTGCCTGCGCGTGTCTGCTATCTGAGCAAACAGCGCTGCGCTTTGCTCATCAACAGAGCGCCGTGGACCATACGCCAGAGGCGGCTTTGCATTCAGTACCGTCCGGCATGCTCTGACTTCCTGCTTCCACTGCTGGATGTAGTGAGCAAAGTTCGGTGGCAGTTCGTCGATACGATCCAGCGAAACGATTTTCGGCTTTTTGGGCGAGGAATGTGACGGCCTTACTCTCGCAGCCGCTCTCGCAAATGCTTCAGGGTCACGTCTGAGTGCCTCGAGGGGCGGCAGAAGCAGACCGCTCTGCTCTGCGTGACTTTCCATCGCAGCCGTCGCCAGAGCTGCACGCTCCAGGAGCGGTTTGACTGCTGCCCTGATATCGCCGCGCTTTGGCCGGGCGGCTTCCTCTACGAGGAGTAGGCGGAAATCCTTCATGCGTGTCTTCGTCAGGCGCGTGAAAGACCCGATCAGAACGCCGTCTGACGTCTCGATGATATGCGCGTCCTTGCGGGTATCCTGCCGGTCTCCGGCACGCATAACCCAGCCTTTCGCTTTCAGCAGGGCGCGGAAACGATGCAGCTGATTGTCCGACCGCGCCCAGAGAGAGGCGATAGCCTTCTTCGCTTCCACAAGATCCAGCCCCTGTCGCTCGGCCATACGACGTGATTGCGAGGTGTAGGCTGCACGTGGAAGGGGCCGTGACGCGGGATGTGCTTTGGTCAGAGAGGACGGTGTGTCAGGAGATGCTGGGGCAGGGGCGGCGAGGTTTGCAGTATCGCCTGCTGGTCCCTGCAGGACCGCCTCAACCCGACCTGCTTCTGCCGTCTTTCCTTCCTGACGCAGAGCTTTGACAATGGCCCGGTCATGCCGTCCCGGTACCAGTGGATGCCCCAGTCGGATTTCCTCGAGACGGGCGCATTTCTCCAGACGCTGCCAGGAGAAGCGCGAGCTGAGCACATGGTCGTCCTGCCATTCGGGCAGAAGCAGATGGCCATGGGTGCTGCCATCCTTCTGATGCACGACGAGCGTCATGCGCTCCCTGTCCGCCTGCAGTTCGTCGCACAACCTGGCTGCAAAAGAGGCGAGGGCCTCGTCACTCATGGGCTCGGCAGGGTTGAAGGCGATATGACGCAGGCCATAGCGTATGCCCTCACGTCTTGCTTCCTTCATCCAGTCCGCAAGACACCAGTCACTGCCACACAAGACACGTATGGCTTCATTCCTCGCGCCCTTTAGCACGTGCCGGGAAACGGCCTGATGGCCGCTGGTCGTCCGGATGCGGGTTTCCTGCACAATCATGCGTCCCCCTCCGGACTTTGATGAGGCTTAGTGTAGTGTTGTGGGCGAGGTCACTATCGGCTGGGACACTCCTGCTCTGGCCTCTATCCCTGTCTCTGGTTCGACCATCTTCCGCTGTCGGGACGTCCTCCTTGTCCTCGTCACCCGCAGGGATTTGAGCAGGACATCGACGCGGTTCTTTGTCGTTTCCAGCGCATCGAGAACATCCCCCGCCCGGACGGCGTCGCCACAATGGGCAGAATGAGCCAGCTGATTGAGGTTGTTGCCGATGCGCCCGAACTCGCCCCGCAGCTTGCGCAATGAGGCACCCACAGCCATCCCGTCATGACCGGTCAGGGCGGCCTCTTTCAGCAGGGAGCGCACCCAGAGGGCAGTGGTCTCATGGCCCAGAAGACGCGCTGTACCGGCCCACGTAGCGAGCTCGTCAGGCGAGGCACGAACCGACAGGCGAGAGGAGCGGGCAGGGCGGGACAGGCTGGAAACAGGAGGCGTCACGGGCACAGGAACAAGGGGCGAGGCAGACATGGGATGCGCTTTCCATCAAGGGGGTCAACGGGGGCGACAGCCCCCTTGCCAGCTGCTTCGTGCACCCAACGGGTAGCCACGAAGCACTGCTGGCTCAGGGGAGCCAACCCACGACCTTATGATAGAACAGGACAGGAACGGATGCCGGACAGAACAGGCGGCCTCTGACAAACCCCATGCAGAATGAGAGGAATTTTCTACCTTCCGTCTGATGAAAATTCGCTCTCTCGCTATCCATCGCGTCCGGTCGGCGAGGGGCTTTCCTTCAGCTTGCCCCGGTCTCCTGTGAGGCAGTCTCGGCGGTATCAGCATCGGCGGCAGTCTTCGGTTCCTCGACGGCCTTCAGTCTCACACCGGGGCCGAACTGCTCATCCGCCGGGATGAACACTGCCCCGCAGGCTTCGAGCGTTTCGCGCATGGCCCGCAGCGTGCGGATATGGGGTGTGCGGGCATTTGTCTCGAAATCGGCCACGGTGCGATGCGCCATCTCGGCCATCCTGGCGAGGTCACGCTGCGAGAGCCCCAGCATGGCGCGGGCGGCACGGCATTGTGAAGCAACAAGCGTCATGGAGGGCTCCGTATAGGTAAGGGCAGGAGATGGAAGAGAAGAGGGAGAGAGACAGGCGGTAGGGACAGAAAGAAGGGCAGCAATATTGATGCCGATACTGCATCATATGAGCTGCTTTCGGAAGGCGACCGGACGGTTTTCTGAAAAAAGGCAGGGGGTTTTCGCGTGGTTTAATGTGCTTAGTATGAAATAAGGAGTCCATATAAGTCTGTTGGGAGTCCAAATATGATTTGGAGTCCAAATACGTTGACTATGACATAAGAACGCCGCTATCTGTCGTCTCGAGAAGGAGAACGCAGTCATGGCGCGCTATGGATATGCCCGTGTGTCGACCGATATGCAGAGTGTCGATGCCCAGCTTCCCGCCCTCGAAGCCGAGAAGCTGGACATGGTTTTCGTCGAGACCGTGTCAGGTGCCGTGCCTGCCAGAGAGCGTCCCGTCCTCGCCTCGCTGCTGGACCGGCTTCAGCCTGACGACAGTCTTGTCGTAGTGCGTCTCGACAGGCTCGGGCGTGATGCAATCGATATGCTGCAGCTTGTCTCCGCGCTGGACGCACGCGACATCAGAGTGCGCATTCTCTCGCTGGGCATCGAGACGGGCACGGCTAATGGCCGCCTGTTCCTCACTATCCTGATGGCGATAGCGGAGTTTGAACGCGAGCTCATTCGCGAACGTACCCGGGCGGGGATTGCGGCAGCGCGGGCGGCGGGGCGTCGCATCGGACGGCCCCGTGCCCTGACATCGGCGCAGACCCGGCACGTGAAGGCATTGGCGGCGCAGGGGCTGTCTATCCGGGACATCGCGTCCGTCATGAATGTCGGGCGCGCGACCGTGCATCGAGCGCTGCAGGGTGAGGCTGGACCGCAGCGGGCCGGGCAATCCTCCAGCGCCGCAGCCTGAGCCTCATGGTGTGGGACGCTTTGAAAGCCGCGAAAGGTTTGAGGAATAAGGCTCCGGCTGGAGCAACCGAGCTGTTGTTGCCTCAGTGGCGAGGCCTTTGCATCAGCGTGAAACCCGCCAGCCCGCAGGCGGCGGCAAGCGCAATCCAGTAGCCGCTATTCCATGAGGTCGCATCAATCAGCGCGGTCGCCTGTTTCTGTACCATGGCCTGCAAATCATGTTGCATCGCGGCATTACCGCCGAAACCGCCAAGAAGCTGACCCGTGCTCTGGGCTGCCTCGGCTGCAAGATGATTCAGCCGTGCATGCACGACCAGAGGCATGGCGAACAGCAGGAGCAGCGGCAGGGTATTGAGCAGACGCGCCCGAGCAGAACCGAGCCATGGTGTCACCCAGGGCAGGAGCGTGATGACACAGCCGAGCAGGCGCCAGAAGCCGAACGTCACAGTGATGTCCGCGCCTCCCGTCTGCACACCGAGCAACTGGTTCAGCGTGTAATCGAGCCTCATGCCCAACATGGTGTTACCTGCATCGAGCGTCCATTCCGGCAGAACGTAGAACCCAAGCAGCAAGGCACCTGACATGACCATGCCGGGCAGGGTCATGCGGTCCCTCTGCTGGCACAGGTAGGGCAACATCACAGCTCCCAATGAGCCGCCATTGCTGCGCAGGGTCTGACCGAATGCGCTCAGCGTCTCATTGGCCAGGACATCGCGGCCCAGAACATGAATGGACGCGATGCGCCCTTCCGGTGTCAGGGTAAAGCTGACTTTCTGGTTCAGGGCCGGGGCTGCTGGTCCCTGCCAGATACCGGAGAGCGTGAACGCGTGTTGTTTCCCATCGGACACGAGAAGGCCCGGCTGGGCGTCGGGAACGCGGATGATTGTGCCGCGATTGGCAGCGCTCGGCTGTACATCAGTGGGTGTATGGGCTGCGGAGCTGGCGTCACGGGTATTACCAGCGTTGGGCACGGAGGAGGGATGGTTCATCAGTCTGTCCTCACAGGGCGGGCTTGGCAGTGGCATGCGCGAGTTTGGCGTCGATGGCTGTATTGAGCTGCCGGATGATCTCGGCTGTGATGGCCTGTTCGGCACCGATATCCTCGGTCGTGATGCTCAGGCTGCGCACGGCGGACGGGTTTTGCGGCACGACGCTGACAGCGATGCGCAGCCAGGCCTGTGTGGTGGCAGCGCGAGGGTCTGACGAGGGCGAAGGATCAATCCCGGTGCCATCCGCTTTCTCAAAGACAGGGCCGCTTTTGAGAGCGTAGAGCGCGGTGGCGGCACTTCCGCCCGACAGCGGTGGCAGATGAGCAGCGTAATGCGCGGTGAGTTCGGCCCTGAGGGCATCGTATGCGGGCGCATTGAGGGGCGGGTAGGAGGCAGTGCGCTCAATCCGGGTCACCACGCCGCCCATGACCGGTGGGGCGAGGGCGACATCAATCCTGTCACTCCCGCGCTGGCAGGCCAGCGATGCCGGATAGGGCTGGCTCTCGATATCCACGCCCTTATGCGATGTCCGTAGCGTCTCGGTCCGGATGCTTGGTTCTGTCTGGCAGTACTGGCGCAGCACGGTAGTGGCTTCGGGGGCGGACATGCCGAGCGAAAGACCGAGTATGGAAGCCTGACCGATTGCATTGCTCATCCTCTGATAGGTGAGCTTCTGCGTCAGCGCGACGCCGCCATTATCCTGTGTCGCAGGAGAAGTCGGGGGTTCCGTGACGTGCCCCTGGCCAAGCGCATTGGCTGCATTGACCATGTTGCGGCGGAAAGCCTCCATATCCTGGGCCTGAGCGAGCGGCGCTGAGGCCGCAGACAGCAAGAGGCAGGCAATGACGCGTTTCATGGTTTCCCCCGGAATGATGTGACGCAGGCCATCACAGGGTCGGGACAGGTGTCAGTCTAAGCCGCCTCAAAAGCCACGACAGGGCAAACATGGGGTTATGGGTGAGCGAAAGCCCGACCTTGCAAAACCCTTGCTCTGACTGACTTTTCGGCGGCTCGACCTTGTCCTGGCCGGTTGTGATGACCGGTTCACAATCCGTCGGTTTCGGGACGGCACGGCATCGGGCCGGGTGTCCCGTCTCCAAACCGTGTTCCAAAATCAGCGAGGGGGTTTTCATGACACGGTATGGCTATGCACGCGTCTCTACCGATGAACAGACGCATGATCCGCAGCTTCTGGCGCTTGAGCGCGAAGGGGTGCGGGAGATCGTGCTCGATACGGTCTCGGGCGGGGTTCCGGCGGCGTCACGACCGGGTCTGTCCGGGCTGTTGGCGAAGCTGCAGCCGGGCGACAGTCTCGTTGCAGCACGCCTCGACCGGCTGGGGCGGACCATGCTCGACGTGATGGGGCTGGTGGGCAGTCTTGTGGAACGTCAGGTGCGCGTGAGGCTTCTCGATGTCGGGATCGAGACCGGCACGGCAAACGGGCAGCTCTTTCTGACCATCCTCGCCGGGTTTGCGGAGTTCGAGCGGGAGATTATCCGTGAACGAACGCGGGCCGGGCTGGAGGCAGCACGATGTAGCGGGTCACGGCTCGGGCGGCCTGCGCGGCTGACCGGCAGGCAGCGCAGGCACGTGGTCGAATTGCACAAGGCCGGAAAATCTTTGCACGAAATTGCGCAGATCATGGCTGTCTCGAAAACCACGATCTGGCGCGCGGTTTCCTGCGGGGGAAGGCGTTCCGGAAACGGAGGTTCCGGGACGGACGACCGGGTCACCCGGCCGGTTCGATTGACACCGGCACAATAATGACCGGTTCCGGGACAGAAAACGTGGCTAGGGGCGGTAGGTTTGGTGCGAGGGGGCGGCTATTGGGGGTAAACGGAAGGGCAGCTTTGTGTAGGGCAATCGGTAAAACCGAACATTCACATGGGTGACCCTCGCGAAGGGTTTCACCCCACTCCGGTCGTTCAAGTAACCCATGAGACTTACTATAAAGCCGACATTTGCGCATAAAACAGTCAGGCATCAGCCAACATAAGCGTTCGAATCCCCCATGGTCCGCTATTTTCTCACCACTCCAGTATAGCTCTGGGCACGCCAATCGCCGCCGATTGCCGCATATGCTGTTGAGACTATCCTGTAGGGGTATACATATGCTGGCCTTAGGATAGGGGAATCAATGGCCGGCAGGCACGCCGTTATCGAGGTATGTCGCTGCGAAGATCATCTCCGAGAGCCATTTCTTGAACGACGGATTATCGCTGAACTGCTTGAAAAGTTCAGTGTGATCTGAAAGCAGTTCGATGACCGCGCGCTCCAGTGCCTTGTCGTGCTCAATGCGAGCGTTCTGCTTGTCAGAATTCTGCATCGCGTTTTGATAGGCCTTGTCGGCTGCGACCTTCGATGGCAACTCCTCAGCTATCACCTTCCCGATCTTATCGGCGTCCTTCCAGTCGATGTTGCCGAACATCTCGTTGAACGTCTTGAGGATGTTGCTGAGCATGTCCAATTCCGGCTCAGGCTTGCGACCGCCTCCGCCCAACGGCACAGGTCCGATTTCCGAGTCGGCATTTGGAAGCGCAATCGCCATTGTCGCCTGCGCCTCGACTCGGTAGCTGTCCATGTCGATGGCCTCCAGAATGCCCTTCGACAGGTCCTGCTCCTCCGGAGCGGGCAGTTTCGACGTCAGGAAGTTCAGGAAAATTGAGAGCTTCTCCCACTCAGCATTCGTGTAGGGCAGGATTGTCGCGAGGAATCCGTAGGTGCGCGTGAAAGCCTTTGCCTTGCCCTTGAAGTCGACCTGCCCATCCTCATCGAGATCGGCTTTGTAGACCGCGACGCACGCGTCGAGGATGGGGTCGAGCTTGTCGCGGTCGGCGCCACCGAGATAAAGCGCCACGAGGTCCTCCACCTGCTCCCAGGAATAGACCTGGTAGCCGTCGAGCCTCGCTTTCAGGTCGTGCAGCTTGTTCGGGTCGGTCTCCTCGCTCAGGATCGTCGTGCGGTAATAATCCTCGAACGACGCCTTGATGCTGTCCACATCGTTCATGAAATCCAGCACGAAGGTGTCGTGCTTGTGCGGATGTGCCCGGTTCAAGCGCGACAACGTCTGCACGGCCTTGATGCCGGACAGCGTTTTGTCCACGTACATCGTGTGCAGAAGCGGCTCATCATAGCCGGTCTGGAACTTGTCGGCGACGATGAGGAACCGATACGGGTCCTTCTGGATCAACTCCTCGATCTTGTTGCTAGGAAAGTCGTTGAGCGACGCCTCGGTCACCTTCTGACCGCCATATTCGTGCTCGCCCGAGAAGGCGACGATGGCCTGATAGGGGCTCTTGCGCTCCTTCAGATAGTCCCCGAACGCGTGAAAATATTGGATGGCCCGATGAATTCCGCTGGTCACCACCATGGCGCGCGCGGCCCCGCCGATTTTGCGGCGAGCCCTCACCTGGTCGTGGAAGTGGTCGACCATGATCTCAGCTTTCTTGCGGATGGCATGGTCATGGGATTCGACATAGCGCCGGAGCTTCTTTTGCGCCCGTTTGGCGTCGAACTGCGGGTCGTCCTCCACCGTCTTCATGAGCCGGTAGTAGCTCTCGACCGGCGTGTAATGCTTCAGCACGTCGAGGATGAAGCCCTCTTCGATGGCCTGCTTCATCGAATAATTGTGGAAGGGGACGTGCCTGACCTTCCCGCCCTCAGGAACTGCCGTGCCGAAGATCTCCAGCGTCTTGTTCTTGGGCGTGGCGGTGAAGGCAAAATAGCTCGCGTTCGGCAGCACCTTCCGCGCTTCCATCAGCCGGTTGACGGTGTCCTCGAGGGTCTCGTATTCCTCCTCGGCGCCATTCGCGGCAAGCGCGATGTTCATCTTGGCTGAAGTCCGGCCGCCCTGGCTGGAATGCGCCTCGTCGATGATGATGGCGAAGGTTCGTCCGCGATGGCTGTCCCCGATTTCGTCCAAGATGAAGGGGAATTTCTGCACCGTGGTGATGATGATCTTCTTGCCCTGCTGAAGGAACGTCCGAAGCTGTTGCGACCCCTCTGTTACCGCGCCGACAATGGACGATACCTGCGCGAACTGCTTGATCGTGTCGCGGATCTGTTTGTCGAGATTGCGCCTGTCAGTGACAACGATAACGGTGTCGAAGGTCGGCTTGTCGCCGGCCTCCAGCCCGATCAGCTGGTGGCCGAGCCAGGCAATCGAGTTGCTCTTGCCCGAACCTGCCGAGTGCTGGATCAGGTACCGCCGCCCGACGCCGGAAGCCTCGGCGTCAGCCAAAAGCTTACGCACGACGTCGAGCTGGTGAAAGCGCGGGAAAATCTGCTTCGGCGGCTTCTTCTTTCCGCGCTCATCCGTCTCCTCCACCAACTGCGAATAGTTTTCCAGGATGTCGGTGAGTTTGCGCTTCGTTAGAACCTGCTTCCAAAGGTAATCGGTCTTCAGGCCATGCGGGTTCGGCGGGTTGCCCGCGCCGTCATTCCAGCCCTTGTTGAAGGGAAGGAACCAGGAAGCCTTCCCCTTCAGGTGGCTGCACATCCGCACCTCGTGGTCGTCCACCGCGAAATGGATGACGCAGCGGCCGAACTGGAACAGCAGTTCCTTGGGGTCGCGGTCGCGCTTGTACTGCTCGATTGCGTCCTCGACCGTCTGCTTGGTCAGGCTGTTCTTCAACTCGAAGGTGGCGACGGGCAGGCCGTTGATGAACAGCGCCGCGTCGAGTGATAGCTTGGTCGCATTCTTGGAATAGTGCAGCTGCCGGGTGACGCTGAACACGTTGGCGGCGAATAGCTCCTCGGCCTTGGCGTTGCCGGGGGTCGGCGTGCCGAAGAACAACTCGACCGAGCCGGGGCCATGCTTCACACCGTTGCGCAGCACGTCGATGACCCCGCGCTTGGCGATCTCGCCTTGCAGCCGGTGAAGGAACTGCAGCCGCTTCGGACCGTCTTCACCTATACCTAGGGCTTCGACAACCTCTGGCTGCGTGGCGTTCAGGAAGTCGAACAGCTTGGCCCGGTCAACGGCGTGGTCCTGGTCGAAATCCGTCGATGCGCCAGCGACGTAACCGGCCTCGTCGATCAGCGAGCAGACAATGAGGGCTTCGAGACCTTTCTCGCTAGTGTCAGTTGTCGGCATCCGCCCCCTCCATCACCTCGGCATCGTCGGCCTCCATTTCCTTGTCAAGCATATCATCCTCGTCGACGACCGGCTCGTCCGCTGACGCGGCGATCTCGATATGACGCACGTCCAACTTGCCGGTGACCACATCGGCGATCAGGCGCTCGCGGTATTCCAGAACAAGCGAAATCTCCGCCTTCGTCTTCTCAATCGTCTGGTTGATTTTTTTGGTCTCGCTGACCACGCGGGCGAGAATGCTTTCCTGCTCTGGCAGATCGGGAAGGCCGAGCGTGAACTCGCGCATGAAATTCAAGGGAACTCGTTGCTGACCTGCTGCTCCGGTCATTGCCATTTCGCCATCGCGCCGAAATGCGCGCAGCATTATTATCTGATACAGGAAGCGTGGGTCGATTTCTGCGCTTGCTCGTAATACCACGAACTCCGTGGTGCCGAAGCCGATTTCGGTTTCAAGTGCGCCCAGATACGCGCCTTTTCCATTCTCGAAGCACGGCGTTATCTTGGCGACGACCACATCTTGCCGCTTGAAATAAGTATAACTGCTTCGAAGATCAGCCACCTTGCCGCGCGCACTGCAGTCAATCTCACCTGTAGCTGAAACATTCTCCATCGGCAGGAAAACAACTTCATCGCCATCTGCAAAATTTGCTGAGCTCTCGGTTCGGGAGGGATTGAAGGAAGCGACCTGCTTGAGCTTACGCACCTCCCAATGCGCAGGAACCTCAGTCATCCCATCGATGCCGGTGGGCTTCATCGGGGCGTTTGGGTTCAGGCCGCGCGTGACCACCCAGTCGATAATCGTCTGCTTCCGCTCGTTCAACAGCCCGATCAGCCGCCGCTTGTTGCGGGCCAGACGGGTCGTCAAGCGGCCATGCACATCAAGGAAATCGGCAATCCGTGTCTGTTCCTCGGTCGGAGGAAAAGCAGACGGCATCTGCTTGAACTCGTCCCAGTAGAGCCGATTGCGGTCTGATACTATGCCCCGCGAGAACTTGTTCACCTCGCGCTTATAGGCTTCGGTTCTGAACAGGTACGCGTAGTAGCGCGGCTCGACCTCAGGGAATGGACGAGCGACAACGTAGGCGGGGCTGATGAGGCCATCGGCGGGAGCGACGCCCACTGCGCCTTGCCACATCCTCATCATGTTGTATGCGATGTCACCCTTGGCCGCCCGCTTATACTTGCTGCGATCCGTCATCTGCTGCTTGCGCGTGCCGTTCTCCATGTCGCGAACGCGAACGCCCGTGCGCAGAGAAACTTCGAGTATCGGCAATTCCTCGAAGCCGGTCTCAACACGCTCAGCGAACAGGCGGCCATTGCGACGGACATCCCAATGCGCAGGGATCTCGCCCAGCCAAGGAAGACCACTCTCCCGATACTGAGGAAAAGGCGCCGGGGCCATCCGGCCGCTCGCAGCTTTGACGTGAGGATTGGAATCTGCGGGCTTGGTGTCGGTAATCATTGGCTGCTCAAATAGGGAAGACTGGGGATCGCTTGGCCGCGGCTGGACGGCGTCGACCTGGGATGGCCGCCGACGAGTCCAGCCGGGGATCTCGGCATTGGGCGCGGCCTGGACCGCCTCGATGGGCTGGCCGAACAGCAGAAACTCTGAGATCGTCAGCGGCGCTATGAACCGCAGGCTCTCCGCCTCGTCGCCCTTCAGCTGCTCGCGCAGTTCCATCAGCAGCCGCCCGAGCACGTTCATACCGACGAGTGTGCCATCGTCGGCAACCTGCGCGCCCCAGAAGTCGTCTTTACGGGATTGCTCGACGATGGGGCGTTCCCCGGTCGCCAGGAGCAGCCTGCCGAACTCACGCCAGTTCTGCGCTAGCTTCACGCGCAGGCACCACCGCATAATCTTGACCCGCACAAAGTCCCAGTCGTGCCGGGAGCCCCGCCGAAACGGCTTGCTGCGCATCTTTGCTGTCATCGGGCTGTTTTCACCGACGATGAGCTGCTGCACCTCGGGCATGTGTGGGAAGCGGCATGCCTGATAGAGCGCTTCCGACGTGCGGATGCGGATGCCGTTTACGCGAAGCGGAAATCCCGGCGCCATGTTCGACAGACCACCGAACCGCTCGTTCGTCTTGAGGAAGACGACGCTGGCGGCACGGTCATATGTGCGAACCTGGCTGGCTTGAGACATCAGAAAACGTCCTTCGCCAACATCGCCATGAAGCGCTTCATCGATGTGTCGCTGTTGGTCGTCCGCGGGAACAGCGGATGCCAGGGATCGCCCGCCCAGAAAGCTAGAGGCGCGTTGTTCGGGCAATTCCTGAAGGTGACGATCAGCGAGCCGAAGCCGAGCGTGTCGAGGATCATGTTGCCCAACGGGCGCTGATATTGATTGAGGTGAGGGCACATCTGTCGGATGCGAACGCCAGCCTTCAGAAATTCATTTTCCAAGAGCTGGCGACCAATGTCGCTGGAGAAGATGCCATTCCCGCCGACATTGCCTGCGGTGCGCAGGTTGGGGGCATAGCGCATCGCAGCGACGTAGGCTTTGACACCCTCGTCGTCTGGGATCGCGACTGGTCGCAGGACGTCGGAAGTTGTGGTGTGGGCCTTTCGGTCTTCCAGCTCGATCGCACGCCACCAGGTTAGGTCGACTTTCTTACCAGAAGCTGTTGCGGCCTCCTTAATTTTGCCGTTGGCGTAATGCTGTCCGCCGCTATGCAGCGCGATGGTGATAACGTGCACTTTCGCCTCGGCTGGAGCCTCGTTTGCGATCCACGTTTCGAGATCGCGCCGGACGCGGTTCCCGGTGAAGATGGCGTCGTCCAGATAGACGAAGGCGTGTGGTGCAGTACCACAATCTATAGCGGCGAAACCGCACTTTTCCTCCAGCACCTTGCTGAACAGCGCGAGCATCTCCTTCTGGCTGGCGCCGCCGCCCTGAATGTCCAGAAACTTCACGCCCTTCCAGTAGGTGCATGGATCATCGCCGACGAGCTTTTCGGTCTGGAACAACCCGGCTAGGAACTTTTTCGTCCTTTTGCGCGAAAAGTAGGTCTGCTTGAGGACATGGTCCATCTCGCGTAGGATCGGGAGCTGCACCGCGGGGTCAAATTGGTTGATCCAGCGCTCGACATGCTCCGGTGTCGGCGCCGCTAGATCACCCTCACGATAATCGGCAGTCGTCGCGACTATCGACGCGAGAAGGTCGTCCCGTTCAGCCATGTCTCGTCTCTCCGTTTGCGTTGCGTGTCCGTGACGGCATTTCAAAGCCCCTTGAAGTAGGTTTTGATTTTTTGGGCCATCAACTTGCGTCGCTGTTCCAGGAAGTCATCGAAGGATGGGATCTCTCCGTCCAGCATGCACTCCGGCAAGCAACTCATCCGCAGATTGGCCCGCAACTCCTCAATCGTCGTGATGCCACCATACTTCTTGGCGCCGCCGTTGCACTGGTCCGCCAGCTCAGCGAAGTAAGTCTTCGGGTCGCGGTCACCGATGCCGATGTTGATCTCGCTCTGGGCCAGGACGAAGTTGGCGATCTGGTTGTAGCGGCCGCGCGTAAGCCCCTGGCCCTTGAGGTGATTACGCGGATAAACGTGATGCACGTCGCTCCGGTTCAACAGCAGGTCACGCACGGTGATGTCACGCGACAGGAACCCAAGGTCGCCGAGCTTCACCTGGGCTGCCCGATAGACAAGGAAGTAGGGACTAGAAGCGGACGATGTATCCATCTCCTGCGGCAGCAGAGTGTTCCAGAAGCTTTCGGGCAGCTCCGCGTCGATCACCGCATCGGTGTATGAGGCCAGGCCTCGGGACTCGATCTGACGGATATCGAAATCGAAGGCCGTTTCGGGACTGCCCGAATAACGCCCGCGCAGGAGCGACATGACGTACCAGCGCCGAACGAGCCGCTCGATGTCGGCGGCCGGCACGCCTTCGGCGCGGCCACGAAGGTAGAGGATGTAAGCAAAGTTGATGGCGTTCTGGCTGCGGATCAGGCCGGAGGTGACGAACCCGGCCGAGCGCAGGATCATCGTGAGCCTGTCAAAGTGGGTCTTATTGATGAAGTTGAGGACACCGGCCTTCAGCTTGTCGAAGGCCTCCTCGGCGACCACTTCCTCGTATTGCTTCGTCTCGAAGTTACGTCCCGACAGCAGGGCGACCAAATCCTGCAACTTGCCCCTGCGGAACTCCGACGTGAACGCCACGCGCAGCATATCGGTGTAGGACGGATCGTAGAGGTCGTCGCTCACGTCCTTCAGCCAACGCATCTTCGGCAGGAACTCGGAAGCGGCGAATGCCTTGTCGCCCTTCTCGATGCGAGGCAGGAATTCGGGCGCGACGGCGAGGTGGCAGAAATAGTCGATCGCCTTGCGCAGCATGTTGCCGCCATAGGTGTCGTTCGCCGCGATTTTCGACATGGCAAAATCGGCCTGACTGAGCGATGCCCCGGCCGAATTCACCCGGATGAAGATCTCGGTGACCGTCTCGATGTCGAGATCTTCGGCCAGCTCGATGATGCCGACCTGATTGTTGATGATCTTGCGGACCTTTTCCAGCACTAATGAAATCTGGTCTTGATCAGCGTCCGGATTGCGCGCTGTATATTCGCGCGTAAGCTTGGTCAGGCTGGCATCAGGCGCGAAGACCGTTGCCAGGTCGGGGATCCACGAGGCGTCCTTATGGATGGCCGGGTTCGAAACCTCGAAGCGCTCCTCGACCGGGTGGAATGCGATTCGTATGCGTACGGTCTCGTAATCCTTGGTCAGCACCTCCTGGCCGAGCAATGCGGCCATGAGCGCGGTGACGCGCTGTTGCCCGTCGATCAAAATGCGCTTACCCGAGGATGTGGAACCATCTTTCAGCCTTACCGACGGGTTCCGCCAGGCGATCAGATAGCCGACAGGATAGCCCTGATAGAGCGAGTCCAGAAGGTTGCGGACCTTGGTAGCACCCCAAACGAAGGGGCGCTGGATTTCCGGTATCGCGATCTCGCCCGACTTCACCCAGATAAGCAGGGTTTCGATCGGATGGGGGGTGACTGAGTACCGTTGGGTAGCCATGCTCAGTGGCCTCCCGTTAACACGTCTTCAAGAAGGCCTTCGGTTTCCTGCTCAAGAGCCCGGATGTCGGCCTCGATCTCTTGGAGCGTCCGCAGCGGCTGCGGCTTGTAGAAGTGCCGCGTGAAGGAAATTTCATAGCCGATGACCGTCTTGGAGGGATCGATCCATGCGTCGGCCGCATGAGGCAGAACTTCGCGACGGAAGAACGCCTCGATACCGCCGTCATCTAAAAACGGCACCTGTTCGGTGTCCCTCAACTCCGTGTCCGGTTCGAATTCGACGATCGCCGGTTTGCCACCGACGGTCAGATGATAGTTGCCGTGAAGCGCATCAGAGTCCTCATCGGCGCCCGGCTTGATCTTGGACACCTTCTTGATGACCGGTTTCGCCCCGGAATCTTTTATGCCCAATCCTGCCATCAGGAGCTTCTGGCGCTTGGCTGTCATACGGACGCCGCGCTTGCACGCCACAGCTTCGACTTCTTCAAGGAAGCGGTTGAAATCGAGATGGGGGCCTTCGCCAAGCTGCTCAGCCACCGCTTCCACAACGTCAATGAGGGGCTCTTCAGCAGCCTCCGCGCACGTCTTTGCGAGGCGACGCTGCGAGATCGCGGACAGTTCGACCTTTAAGCGCAAGGGCCGCTCGACCGTCACCTTCCAGTAACCGAACGCCGCGTTGGGGAAGATCTTCGACTGCTCGCTTTCCTCGCTGTTGAGGAAGCTGTCGCAGATGCGCTTAATGCCATCCGGCCCGAGAATGCAGTTCTTCTTACCGAGGTTTTTCCGCAGAGGTTTGAACCATGCCGTCGCATCAATCAGCTGGACCTTGCCCTTGCGGGACTCTGCCTTGCGATTGCTGAGCACCCAAATGTAAGTCGCGATACCAGTGTTGTAGAAAATGTTTAGCGGCAGCGCGATGATGGCCTCAAGCCAATCATTCTCGATGACCCAGCGCCGCACATTGCTCTCACCCGATCCCGCATCGCCCGTGAACAGAGATGAGCCATTGTGGACCTCGGCGATCCGGCTGCCGACCTTGGTGGCCTTCTTCATCTTGCTCAGCATGTTGGCTAGAAACACCATCTGGCCATCGCTGGAGCGCGTGATCAGGCTGTACTCGGGATCGCCATCGTGCTCGATCACAAAGCGGGGGTCGGTGATGTCCTTCTTGCCGCCGAGCCGGTCGAGATCGGATTTCCAGCTCTTGCCGTAAGGAGGGTTCGAAAGCATGAAATCGAACTCACTCGATGGGAATGCATCGCTGGAGAGCGTCGAGCCATACTTCATGTTCTCGGCTTCGGCCCCTTCACCTTTAAGGATGAGGTCCGCCTTGCTGATGGCGAATGTCTCGGGATTGACCTCCTGTCCGTAGAGGTGGACCGACACCTCTTTCCCGTGGTCGGTCGCTAACTTGATCAGCGTCTCTTCCGCGACCGTCAGCATGCCTCCCGTGCCGCAGGCACCATCGTAGACGAGATAGGTGCCTGACTGAATTTCATCCGTGATCGGCATGAAGATCAGGTACGCCATGAGCTCGACCACGTCGCGAGGCGTGAAGTGCTCTCCGGCCTCCTCGTTGTTCTCTTCGTTAAACCGCCTGATAAGCTCCTCGAAGATTGTTCCCATTGAGTGGTTGTCGAGCCCGGGCAGACGCACACTTCCGTTTTGGTGCAGCACGGGCTTAGGGCTGAGATTAACCGATGGGTCGAGGAACTTTTCGATCAGGAACCCGAGCGCGTCCGCTTCGACAAGCGTTGGGATCTGATTGCGGAACTTGAACTTGTCGAGCACTTCCTGAACATTCGGGGAGAAGCCGTCGAGGTAGGCCTCGAAGTCCGACTTCAGCTGCTGGCGGCGTGCGCGAGACGTGAGGTCGCGAAGCCGGAACTGCGATGTGTTGTAGAAGGCTTCTCCCGACGCTTGGCAAAGCGCCGCATGCTGGTTGGCGATACCAGCTTTGTCCAACTGCGCCTTCATGGCTAGAACCGCATCCTTGGTCGGTTCAAGGACAGCGTCGAGCCGGCGAATTACTGTCATTGGCAGGATAACATCGCGATACTTACCTCGAACATATACATCGCGCAGAACATCGTCCGCGATATTCCAGATGAAATTACTGATGTTCAAATCGCTCACTCGTTTCCCCTCGAACACTCTTTTGGGCAGCTTTTTTCTGCAGGTCGATCCAACCATCGAGATCCGATCTCTTGAAGCGCCACGCGCCGGCCACTTTGAACCCCGGCAGATCACCGCGCTTGGCTAGTCGGTAAATCGTTTTCTCGTCGACGTTCAGATAGGCTGCCACGCCCCGCACAGTCATCGCCTGCTCAGGTGCTTCTTCCATCGTCATCCTCGCTATTCTTTGAGACGATAGCAGTCGAATTCTGGGTAGGCCAGTCCAAACGTGGTCGTTGCAGCACGACGCTCAGTGTAGGCAACGGCTCAAGGAATGGTATAGAGGGCTATGGAGTAGACGTAGTTCTCATCGGTATCCCGCATGGCACGCTTGGTGAGATACGAACCTCGACCTGGTAAAATGCATGTACAAGTCCGCTATCCGTCTTTGTCGGCAGAGTGTCGGATGTTTGATGTCGTCTTTCGGGAAACGCTCTCAACAGAAGTGGTCCCCGTTTTTCAGACAGGGGCATAAGGTATAGACCGGCCTGAGAGAGGACGGGTTTATGGGTAAGGTTACGCGGAAGAGGTATTCGGGCGAGTTCAAGTTTCGGGTGGCGCTGGAGGCGATCCGGGGCGAGCAGACGCTGGCGGAACTGGCGTCGAAGCACGGTGTGCATCAGACGATGATCGCCCAATGGAAGCGCCAGGCGATTGAGGGGATGGCAGGTATTTTCTCCGGCAAGACGGCACCGGAGTCGACAGCCAGCCCGGCTGACAAGGAGAAGCTGCATGCCAAGATCGGTCAGCTTCTGGTGGAACGAGATTTTTTGCGGGATGCCTCTATTCGGTTGGGCGTGATCAGAGGCGGCAAATGATCGACCTGATGCGGCCGATCGACGCGCAGTTCCTGGAGACACCGTATTACGGGTCGCGGCAGATGACGCGGCACCTTCGGCGGCTCGGCCATGATGTCGGACGCAAGCGTGTCCGCCGGCTCATGACAGTCATGAGGCTGCGGGCGATCTATCAGAGGCCGCGCACGACCGTGCCACATCCGGCGCATCGGAAATATCCCTGTCTGCTGCGGGATCTCGTGAGCGATCGGCCCAATCAGGTCTGGTGCTCGGACATCACCTATATTCCAATGCGCAAGGGCTTCCTCTACCTCGTGTCGATCATGGACTGGTCGACGCGCGAGGTTTTGTCGTGGCGGTTGTCGAACACTATGGATTCAGAATTCTGTATCGAAGCGCTGCAGGAGGCCCTGATCCGGTATGGCGCGCCGGAGATCTTCAACACGGACCAGGGCTCGAATTCACGACGCCCCGGTTCACGGAGGTGCTGGAAGCGCGCCTGATCCGCATCAGCATGGACGGACGGGGACGCTGGTTGGACAACGTGTTCATCGAGCGCCTGTGGCGTTCTCTGAAATACGAATGCGTCTATCTCCACGCATTCGAGAGCGGTTCGGAGCTGCGGGCCGGGCTTACCGGGTGGATCGCTCACTATAATGGGCATCGTCCGCATTCGGTACTGGGTGGACGAACGCCCGATGAGGCGTATCATGACGCATCGACACCATCAGGTCCGGGGTTAACCCCGGACCTGATGGTCAATAGCAACAGCCACGCCGTCAGAATGGCGGCATGACAACAACCGAATATAGCTTATCAAGCCCACAAAACTGTCCGAACAGACGGGTCTACATCTGACTCATCGTCGCGTGCAACGGGCGACGTCTGCTTCTGGGAGGCGCTGAGCCACGCCCCATGCGTCCTAGATGTAGGCGAAAGCTGACATCCTAGCTTAAGCGCGGTCATACAGGCAGACAGCCGATCTGCGCCGCATCGAAATTGTGCCTCTAAGGCGGGCTTCCTAGCCCATCAACTGCCGTTTCACGCGCAACCTACCTACTTCCGATAATATAATCTACCCGAAGTAGGTCAGCGCATAGGAAGCCACACCGGAACTCATTGTCCGGAATGGGGAGAGAGCCGAACGTCCGGTTTTGAGCAGAACGGTTCGTCTACGTCTTGAAAATTTTTCATTTAATTTGTGATTGGAAAGCCGAATACTCTACAATCTTTATTGACGTCGTGATCAAACGCAGATTCTCCGACTATTTTATCCAATAAATCACGCGGCTCTTTTCCAAGTGAAAGATAGTAATCTGGATGAAGAAACCACAAATCGGTTTGGCTTACAGTGAATTTCTCAATAAAAGACACAATCTGATCGTCGGAAATAATATTATCTAGATGTCCGTACAAATAAGCTGCATCCGATGATAAGGATAAAAAAATAACTTCTTGATTGTTATCGTTTGGGAAAGAAACCATAAAGAAAACGCCAAAATCGTTATCTGATTTTTTCCAGCTCATATGGCCAGATACCGCTAAAGGCAAAGGTGTTTTTATTGTCTTTCTAATAAAGATAAGCCCTTTGATAAGGTTCTTATGCGACTTACCCGAATTGAATCTATAAAGTTTTTGAGATATAATTCTTAGTTTATCAATAAGTCGATCGTACTTTTTTACTTGTATATCCGACGCATCTTCAATGTGGAACTTTATTTTATCAATCTCAGCACTAAAAAATTCTTTTGTAGTTTCGTCCGGATTAAAATCATCCTCGAAATCAGTAATGATGTTTTGTTTTGTTTTGTTTTGTTTTTTACTTCTTGCGACGATTCGGCGAATGCCGCGCATAGATTTTCTAAAATAGATATTTCTCTGCATACGCTTCTATATGCCTGAAGCGTGAAATCTATTTTCTCTACCAAAAAACCACGACTTTCAAAACCATCAAAAATTTTTTCGTGTTCTTTACAGAAGCCTGAAAACGTTGATTGCGTTCCTACTCCATGTTCTTTGACAACCACTTTTTCTGCTTTCACATCGAACATTGGTCCGATCGTCTTCCCATTTTTGGAAATGTCTCGCATGATTGTTTCTTTTTGAAAGATATGAGACCTTACCGCAGTTTCCGAGCACCCTGTGTGCATACATGCAGATTTAGTTTTGAATCTAGCTCTCCTTAATTTCTCCGCAAATAAGAATTCTTGACTCTTTTTATCAGCATCAGTCCGGTTATCTTCTTTTATTTTTTCCTTAAGCCATTTCAAAATTCTATGCTTTTCCGACTGGTCCATAAATTTATTCCTTTTTCATCCAATTATGCGGTCTGATATTACAGTATACTTCGCTTTCTTATCAAATTGTAGAGCCAAAATTCCAAAGAGGCACATGCACAGTGCATGCTAATCGGGCTGAAATTGCGAGATCAGATTAACGATCTCGCACCATGTCTGCTTTGTAGTTGAAAAGACGGCCGTCCCGTGTTCTTTTGTAGGCGAAAGCTGACATCCCTCATTGGGTCGCAGCTGTATAGGCAGACAGACAATCTGCGCCGCATCAAAAACACGTCTCCGAGGCAGGCTTTCTGGCCCATCCGCTACCGCTTTCCGCCCTTCGACCCTACTTCCGATAATCGAAATAGGTTATCGGAAGTAGATATGGAGGAGGAGGTCATGCCTGTTCGACAGACGTCGGCTCATTAGCCTCAATCTTATCTGCAAGTTCCTGCATTATGGGCTGGTAGTAACGGTCGAGCGATTTCAGATCGCGATGTCCGGTTACCCGCATCAGATCGAGCGGATTATTGAGATAGCGCGCGAGACGCGATGTCGCCTCGTGGCGCAGATCGTGGAAGGTGAGGTTTGTCAGGCCCGCCCGTTTTGTCATCCGGCCAAAACGGACGGAGAACGCCTTCTCATTGCCGATATCGAAGATTTTCTCATGCGGCTCCGGCCTGTGCGGCATCTGCCCGAGTTTCTCGACGAGAAGGCGTCGTGCACCAGGTGTGAGCGGGCGTTTCTCAGGGCCAAGCTCCTCCCTGTGTCGCTCGCTCTTCACCCGGGCAAGCGAAATCGTACGACTGCGGAAATCGATGTCTTTCCAGCAGAGAGAAACAGACTCCGATAAACGACAGGCTTGTTCTATCGACCATTTGACGAGCCATATATCGTCAGCATGCTCAGAGGTCGAAACAACCTTCACAAGGCGGTCATACTCACTCTGGTGAGTGTTGTCATTGTCTAGCATGGCCAAACGCCTGTTACGCTTCCTGTCAGCACCTTGCGGTCGTTTAACAACTCTACCGGAGGCATGATTGACCGTGTGGATATCCCATTCACTGATCGCGTGCTGAATGATGCTTGCGAGAAGATTGAGCCGCTTTACCACGGTCGCTGGCGCATAACCGTCGGACAGCATACGATCCCGAAAAGCCCGGACGTCAGCGGGCTGCCATTTACTCACCATGACATTGACGACAGGGTCATCGAGCAGGGCAGGGATGTGGCCCGTACGGTCCGCCTGGCGATGGGCCATGCACTCGTCGCGGTAGCGTTCCACCAGTCGTCTGAGAGGCGTCTTGTCGAGGGACGATGTGTCCTTGAATTGCCGCAGATCGACTTCAGCGCGTTTTTCAGTGAGCCAGCGACGAGCCAGCGCTGAGGATGCGAAGGTCTTTCTCAGGCGTTTGCCATCGACCATCTTGCGGGCCTGATACTGACCTGCGCCGCGGTACCAGACCCCTTTTGGGAGCGGTTTACCTGTGGCCGGGTCGATGCCTGATCTTTCTGATTCACTCATGCGAAGCCCCTGATACCAAAGAGCCATAATTTCCTGATTGGCTCAGGAATGGCTCAAAATCAATACTTTGGTAAATCAGGATTGTGCTCTTTACCCATTGGAACCCGCAGAAAACTGCGAAAAATCAAATGGCGTCCCATAGGGGAATAAATTATTTGGGACTTTTCAACTGGTTACGCCTTAAAACAGTTCAAACCTAGTCCGGCAAATCAATGGGTTAGCGGCAATTTGTAAAACACCGGATACATCCGGACCTCTCTTCAGAAGAGGGCTTCTTCCTGTCTTTCCCTGACCAAATCGATAAACTCTCTCAGGTTCATGAGCCACTGCTGCTGCGCTGGCCTGAATGTCGTGTGCAGGCTCTGAGGCAGAACGAGCTGCAGGTCTTTTGCCTGCATCTCACCAGTCTGGTTTTCTGATATTCCTGGCTCGAGGGTGAGCAGATGTTTCCCCGGAATACGGACTGCTTCGGAGAGTACCTGACGCCATCTGTCCTTCAGCGTCGATTTGGCGCCAAGCATGGTGAGCCGGGATGCCGGGAACTGCGGGTCCGCATATTGTGTCGTGCCGGGAAACAGGAAATCCGGCCGGTTGCGGTTTTCGGTTTTCGCCCCGCGCTCGTGGCTGATGCTGCATGCGGTGAAGATTGCCTCGAGATGGTTTTCCAGTGCCATGCCTGCGCGCGCCTTGCGTCTGTTCTGGACGCTCAGGGAGAAGCCCAGAAATCCCTCTACATCCGGCCCGTCCTCCTGCATGAAGCCGCCCGCAATCCGGCTCGCAACGATCCGGCGCTCGAGACGGCGGAACAGCTGCTCCTCGCGTTCCATCCAGGAAATGAGAGCCAGATCGGGATCGTCGAGAGGAGAAACTTCCGGAAGCGACTGCCGGGCAAGTGTCGAAAAGACCTGCGTTTTCGGGAACACCAGACCGAATTGATCAATCAGCCCGTCCAGATAATCCGCCTCGGGTTCCGCCTGTTCGAGCCCCAGCTCGTCGAGGATATACCGTGCGGCAAAACCGAGCTCCGGATTGTTCGTTTCCCCGACTTCCGTGAAAACGAAGCCTTTCTTCGACGCGCTTCCGTCAATGCCGAACAGCCAGTCCAGCTGGTTTCTTACCGTGCCCTCCGCAGCCGTGATGATCACCAGCGCAGATCCGTCAGGGCGGAGAGCGAGATAGAAGAGATCCCCAGGGGACATCAGGAGAGTGACCTCGTTGTCCCTGTAGTACAGGCGGTATTCGGTGCGGGTCGGATGTGCCCGCCGGGAGTCATACCAGCTGAGCGATCCGTCGACAGTAACCGGCTGCTCGTCTTCATTCAGCCAGATGAACCGCGTCTGGAAGTCCAATCTGTCATCATCGCCAAACAGCGCTCGCAGGGCCAGCGAACCATTGAACTCATGCTGATGGGACTTCGCCGGTGAGGCCTCAACCGCGCTGATCACCTTGGACACAACGCCAAGAAACTCATCTGCCAGCCGCCCGCGTTTCATATTCAATGCCTGCTCTGCCTTGCGGCCGGACGAACCGGCTCGATTACCGCAGCCTAATCTGGCAGCTGATGGGCGTCGAGTCTGGTCAAAACCGGAACATGTCACGAACAGGGTATTGTCTGCCGGGAGAAAAACTGTACAAATGACCAAAATATTCCCAGAGGCCAGAATGTCACTTTTTCCCGATGCACGCACCAGTTTCTCGCTCATGAGAGAGCAGGCCGGGCTTACCCTGAAGGAAGCCGCCGGGAAACTGAGGATCAGCGAAAGCACGGCCAATCGCTATGAAAAGGGACGACAGAGGGTTTCGCCGCCGGTCATGCGTCTGCTTGAAACCATGGTTGCGGAGCGTCGTCGCAGCCAGCGTGCGGTTCAACCCGGCTTTCGTTTTATCGATCTGTTTGCAGGAATCGGAGGCCTGCGCATCGGGTTCGAGGGAATTGGCGGTCGTTGCGTATTCACATCCGAATGGGACCGTTTCTCTCGTGAGACCTATGCCCTGAACTACCCTGACAATCATGAGATCAGCGGGGACATCAGACCTTTTTCGGAAAACCCGGAACTGGTGCCGGAACACGACGTGCTTCTGGCGGGCTTTCCCTGCCAGCCATTTTCCCTGGCCGGCGTTTCAAAAAAGAATGCGCTGGGTCGACCGCATGGCTTTCTGTGCAACATGCAGGGCACGCTCTTTTTCGATACAGCCCGGATCATCGCGCATCACCGGCCCGCTGCTTTCCTGCTCGAGAACGTCAAGAATCTGCGCAGCCATGACAAGGGCCGGACATTTGCGGTCATCATGGCCACCCTGCGCGACAAGCTGGGATATCATGTGCAGAGCCGTGTGATCAGCTCAGCCCCTTGGGTGCCCCAGAAGCGCGAACGGATTTTTATTGTGGGCTTTCGCGAGAAAACGGATTTCGATCTCGACGCTCTAGAACTTCCCGCGGCGGAGCAAGGCCCGCGTCTGGGCGATATTCTCGAGCCCAATGAGCTTGTGGCGCCGAAATACACCCTGACCGAGCATCTCTGGACCTATCTGCAGAACTATCGCGCCAAACACGAAGCCAAGGGGAATGGTTTCGGCTTTGGACTCTGTGGCCCGGAGGATATCGCCAGAACACTTTCCGCCCGCTACCACAAGGATGGCTCCGAGATCCTGATCAGGCAGGACGGCAAGCGTCCACGCCGCCTGACACCGCAGGAATGCGCCCGTCTGATGGGGTTCGAACGGGAAGGGAGACCCTTCCGCATTGGCGTGTCCGACACCCAGGCCTACAGGCAGTTCGGCAATGCTGTTGTCGTGCCGGTAGTGGAATATCTGGCGCAGGCCATGGCCCCCCATATACGCACGGTCATGCAGACCTCCGAGGATCCGGCACGCCGCCGCGAGCTGTCATCGGCCAGTGTCGAGGTGCCCGTTGGCTGACATCGTCACGCCGGAAGTTCGCAGCCGGATGATGTCGGGCATCCGGGGCAGGAACACAAAGCCGGAAATCATGCTGCGCAAGGCCCTGCATGCACAGGGATTCCGCTTCCGGATTCACGATCGCACCCTGCCGGGGCGGCCGGATATCGTGCTGCCGAAATGGAAAGCCGTTATTCTCGTCCAGGGATGCTTCTGGCACGGCCATGACTGCTCGCTGTTCCGCATGCCGTCCACCCGGCAGGAGTTCTGGTGCGAAAAGATCGAAGGCAATCGCGCGCGTGATGCGCGCAACCGCGAGAAGCTGATCGGGCAGGGCTGGCGGGTGTTCGAGGTGTGGGAATGCGCCATGAAGGGGCCCGAGCGGTTGAACCCGGAACAGGTCATCGAGATGGCGGCTTCCTGGCTGCGGGAAGGAGCTTCTACGGGCATCCTGAGAGGAGCGACCGCGCAGATGTAACAGGCCGACCCGGTCCTGCCTCGCCTTTCCTTCGCAGGTATGATCTAATTTACCGCCTCATCAAACGTGTCGCCGGCCGAGAAACAGACCGGTAGATCAGGCATGGTCACGCCGAACGCCTGAGCTTTCGAGCCTGCCCCGGTGATGAAGGGGTGATCTGCTGATATTCTCCGTTGCCGGGCTGTTCCAGCCCGGCGTGTCTGCGTGTTGCCTCAACGAGGCCCATGCCGTCTTCCTTTTCAGGATGGAGGACGGTGATCGGATGTTCCTGGCTCCCTCCGGCGCAGGGCAAGTATGAGGCGCAAAAAGGCGGAGTGTATGGGATGTATGAAAATGAGTAGAAATTCTCCCGCGCTCATCCGTTGCTGATCAGGACTTCCCCGACCCTCCCTCGGCCCTTGGCGGTCCCGGCGATGGAATAGGATGTCTCGACAGCCTCGATCCCGAAGGCTGCAAACATCTCGCGCACTTCCGGCCGATCGTTCAGGGAAAGGATGAACCGGCCCTCGATTTTCGAGAGTATCCGGGCCAGGTTTTCGAGATCTGTGCGGGCGAACGGAGCGCCATAATCCCGTTCACATCCCCAGTAGGGCGGATCGAGGTAGAACAAAGTTCCCGGTCGGTCATAGCGGGACAGGATATCGTGATAGGGCAGGCATTCTATGACCACCCGGCTCAGTCGCCGATGGACCTCCTCCAGCGTTGTGCCCAGGCTCTGCACATCGAACCGGGCTGGCCCGAGTGAGACCCCGAAGCCCGGCCGCCTGATCTTCCCACCGAATGCCGTCTTCAGGATATAGAGGAAACGTGCCGCACGGTGCAGGTCAGTCAGGCTCTCTGGCACTGCAGCGAGCAGCCATTCGAACTGGTCACGGCTTGTGAGCTGCCAGCGCAACATGTCCATGAGCGGCACATAGTGGTGCTGCAATATGCGGAACAGATTGGAAACGTCCCGGTTGAGATCGTTGATGACCTCACACTTTACCGTGAAGGGACGACGGAAAAACACCCCGCCCATGCCTATGAACGGCTCGACATAGGTCTCGTGAGGGACAGCGCGAATCCGCTGGATGATACGCGCAGCAAGGCGCGACTTGCCTCCCAGGTAGGGGGCGACGGGTTTGACGGCCGGAGTCGGCCGGAAATTGGACTCCATGGGATTGATTCTCGATAAAAGCCCCGCCGCTGCAGCGGTTGGCGGGGCAGGTTTTCCTGTGGGTGCTTTTCACACCCGGCGAGGCTGTTGGCGCAGCCTTGCCCCCGTCGCTTCTTGCCCCGTCGGGCCTTGGCAAAAGGGGGAAACCCTGATCCGGCGCGTTCGCTTTTTCTGATTGACGCGCCTGATTTGTTCTCATTATGTTCGTGCTATGATGCGTTCGGCCTCGCCCCATCCTGCACTCGACAAGAAACTCGCCACCATGCCGGCGCGCCTTGCGGCTGACTGGGGTCTGTGGGTTCATTCGCGATGCAGTTGTGGAGCATTGGCCGTGTCGGGCTTGAGGCTCCTGCTGGAAAACCGGCCCGATATCGCGCATTGCCGGATGAACGACATTGCCGAGCGCCTGCGGTGTGATCGCTGCGCGAAGCTTTATGAGGAGGTAGCGCTATCCGACGAGGGGCGATCGGAGCCCGGTGGGATGGTCGAATGGATGTTGCCTCTGATCTTGCGGAGCGGATCCAGCCAGCATCTCGCGCCGTCTTCCAGGAGCGCGGAGAGATAAGGCGCTAGTTTTTCGGGTTTTTGGTGTCGTCGGCGTTGACGGCATGCTTGCTGTTCATCGCGATGCTGTTCACCAGCCCGTAGAGCAACAGCCATTTCGACCCAGGAGCGGGCCGCGGCCAGTAGCGCGCTACGACGGCGCACAGAGCGACGAGAAACGCTCCGATCAGCGTCAGATCGCTAGCGGTTTGAGCGGGCAGGAACGGTAGAACGGATTCATAGAGTTGCTGCAGATCCGAATTCATTGCTGCAGTTCCTTTCACGGGTTGTGCAAGTGGATGTCTCTGACCGGTCAGGCCACGAACGGCACGCCCTCAACTGGCCGGCCGAGATAGATGGCGAGCTCGAGCCGTCTGCGCCGCTGAAGGCCGGGCAGGGGCACCAGGCGGCCATTCACCGTCGCCTTGTCCCAGCGCAGAAGCTGCTGCCCGGCGGCTGAATAGAGTTTCTGATTGAGCAGACCGATCAGCGTCGATCGGCGCATCGCCGCGCTGCCGATGTTGAACTGCCAGGAGAGCAGTGCGGCTTCCTGCCAGGCAGTGAGCGGCACTTCGACTGCGGCACGAAGCGTCAAGCGCAGCCCCGCAAGGGTCTGGCTCGCCAGTGCCACCGCCTCGGTCTCTCTGATCGGTTTGGTGCGGGCTGTGACGGGCGATCCATCGGCAAGCGCACGATTGCCAATACCGATCGTCCAGTGTCCGGCAGGGCAGAGATAGGGCGCAAGACGCAGCCCTTCGATATCGCCCCGGCGCAGGAACGCCAGGGCGATTTCCAGTGATGTCGTCATCAGTCGTGTCTCCGAAACAAAAAAAGCCGCCCGGGTGGGGCGGCTTTGGGGGGGGAAGAGAAAGGGCGATGGTCGGCTTTCGTCCTTGCCCCAGCTCTCATCGGCTGAGCGGCGGTAGTCAGTTGGTTACTCTGGTTGTTAGAGAGTGATCATAGGAATGCTTGAGACCGAAGCGACTACCGTCAAGCGTACAGGTTGAAATGCGGAAAGGAACGTCGGCGACAGGGCTATCCGTTTTTTCGCACTTGCGATATTCTTGCCAGTCATGCGCGGCAGGCCGAACAACGGCTTTTGTCGAAGGACGGCGTTCAACACTAATTCCCTATGAGAGATTACAGGACAAGGATGTCTGCTTCCGGGAAAAGCCCGAGGCCGCGAATGTGTGCTGCCGCAGACGTGGGGTCAGACACGAACAGAGCAACCGCCAAATCCTGTCGGGCGCGTGTGCAACAAACGTAGAAAAGCCGTCTTGTCCGCTCGACACTTGTTTCGCTCCCTTCCTCTAGGTTTTTTTTATCACGGTTCGAAAGCTCCTTCAGTCCCAAGTATTTTTCATAGGAAAACTGAGGGTGGGTTCCTTCGTCGTCGTCGAGCACGACGAGCACGCGATCGAACTCTGCGCCTTTCACCCCGTGCTGCGTAGAGAAAGGAGACTCTTCATTGACATAGGCTTGGTAGGGGCGGAGCTGATTGGCTGGGCAGGCGAGAAAAGCAGCCATGGCGTTGATCTCAATGGAAGGGCCTTCCTCTCCCTCCTGTTTGCCGTCTGTGGGCCAATCTTCGGCGACTGCATCGGCTCCAATGTCTTCGAGATAGGCAGCGAGCCTCGGATCAAAAGCGAGAAGCTTATATTGTGTCGCAAGCACCAATACGTCGCGAATGGTCGCCTGCGATTGTGGCCCCATCAACTCCGCCAGCTGGTTGCTTGCCTCGCGGAGTTGATTGAGTAGCTTGGCGACATCTACCCCTTTTAGGTTATCCTTTGCCAGCAGTTGCGAGTGAGTTCGAAGTAACTGTATTGCATCGAAGTCTCGGTTATCGCGGGTAGCTTCCGCGATCGGGAGAAGAAACGAAACCAAAGGACGCAACGGCCAAGCGGTAGCATCCAGAAAGCCGCTCTTGAAAGCCTCCGGCGCCTTGTCATTCAACGCCGCATAAAGGTCTCCGAAGCCCAGCCGCTTGGCTGCCATGCGGTGCGCGATTACCAGCATTTTTACGGGATCGCCGTTTGCGGCGGGCAGCCATAGTTCATCTCCATTCGCACGAGCAATCCAGGCCCGGACCTGGGCCACACGCTCGTCGCGATGGTCGTCTGTAGGAAGCACGAACAAGCGAGCGGTGCCGACGACCGACACCTCCTGCTCGCCATTTTTCTGCTTCCGCCCCCCCACCTGAACCAGTTCGTCGCCATCGCGGCGGATGGCATTTGCGAGGTTTAACACTGCAGCAGGCGATCGGAAGTTCTCGGGCTTCGGAATTGCTTTCCAATCGTCCTGTTGAGGAATAGTACCGATACCGGTGGTAAAGATGCGCTGCATGGGGTCGCCGAAAAAGCCCAAGCAGAAGCGCGCCTGCTCCTGCCGCTGAACCGCTATCAGCGCCTCCACGATGATCGGGAAGGTATCTTGGCTCTCGTCCACGAATACGAATGGGAACTGTTGAGCCACGAGCGTACGAAACAACGGGCTATGGATCATCAACCGCGACGACACTTTAATAATATCGTCGTGGCCTAGGATACCTTTGGCGTAATCGCTACCGGTTCCGTAAGTGAAGCTGCGGACCGTCGCAATGGCTGCATTTTGCTTCTGATAACGTACAATATCGCGAGCGTTTTTGTCCCTCGTTCTTTGCTGAACGCGCGGCCCGAAACCGGCTGCTGCTTGCTGCAATTCGTCGATCCGCTCCTGAATCCTGACCGCCACCCAATTTGCAATGTCCTTCTTGAAACCGCGCGCGATCGACCACAAGAAACTGTGGATTGTGGAAACGTGTATGAGCGGATTATGTCCTACGTCTGTCCAAATCTCTCTCGCTGCAGTGTCGGTGTAGGTAATGCACGCCACGCGCTGCCTACGAAGGCGAAGGCGCTCGCCGTGGATTGCGAGTATTGAGGCTAGGCCTTTAATCAGCGAGGTGGTTTTCCCCGAGCCCGCTCCCGCTATCATGTTGAAGCTGCTCGGCGGCTGCGCTCGAAGGCAATCCCGAAGATCTAAATCAGCCTGCGTATCAGGTTGTTGAGCGCGACTACTCACCGAGCATGGGCCCCTCAAGCTCGGCCTCGGTTTCAAGATCGACCTGCGCCTTAAGCCACGTGAGGCCATTGCTAATGTAAGCTGGGACTTTCCACTGTTCCGGTGGCGCTGTAAGCACACCAAGAGCAAACTTCGTTTTATCGAACTTCGCGCCACTGACGCGCTTGTGCAATCCCGCCGCCAGCGCTGCGGGGTCCGCTATCTCGCCTCGCAGACGCAGACCCAGTTTTCTCTGGCCGACGCCTTGACACCATACAGCGTTCTCAAGCCCGAAGGCTTCTTCTAATGTGCGGCCGGCAAGCTCTGCGTTCTGACCGTTCCATGCGACGGAAACGGGCGTTTGATAAGCCACGCGAACACGGGTCTCTCCCTCCTGCGGCGTTTCCTTTTCATGATCCGGGGCGGCAAAAAGTTCGGCGATCGTCTGCTTCGCCGGAAGCCATCTCACTAGAGTTTGATTGGACGAGACCGCCCCCGGCACGCTCGGTAGACACTTCTTTCCGTACCGGAAGGCTGGAGCTCGGTTGGCGCCTTCTATTAATTCATCAAACTCACTGGCTGCCTCGACCGTTGGCGCTTCAACTTCGACCTCAAACTCGTCATCGTCTTCATCGTCGCCCGCGTGATCGGCGGGCAGCAAAGAAACGCTGTCAACGTCGGTGATTATCAACGTGACGAGCCCAAGAAATTCTATCAGAGACTTGAATTTGTGGCCGAATGCTCCGCCAACTTCCAGAATGCAGATACATGAGGATCGCAGCGACTTTGCTGCCTTTTCGATCATACTTGGGAGAAGCAGCCGTTCGACGTTGCCCTCCACCAGCACAGCGGCATCTGAGAAAAAGAGGTCGCAATGGGTGAGTTTCAGATACCGTTGCAAGAAGTCGCGATGCTCGGTTTCCAGCTCATAGAAGGCGGAGAGGTTCAGCACCTCGGTAACCTGGTCGGTCCCGATAAGATCACGCCGGAAGTAGCGAATGGATTTGAAACCCCGCTCGTACAAAATATGCGGGGAGTGCGTTGTGATGACGGCTTGGCTTGCAAATGAGCCGCCTGCCTCATCCGGTATGTCCATTAGTTCAAGAATGTTGCGGATGAACACCTGTTGCAATTGCGCGTGGAGGTGCGCTTCAGGCTCCTCAATGAAAACGAGATGCAGCGGCGCTCGCTTCTCCTCCTCGGCTCTCCAGCGCTCCTGAAGGTCGAGTACCTCGACTACCATATAGATCAGATTTTTAAATCCGAGCCCATTGTATGTGTCGGGCAGCGTGATTGGCTGCGCGCCCCTCCCGACGATGTAGTGAACACGCGCGTCTTGAGTCATGATGGATGCGGGGTTGAGGGCCGACTTAATTTCTAGGCGCGGGTTGTTGAGGCCGGGGTAACCTAACCGCCCCAATCTCTCCAACGTGTCTTTGAAAACTTCGGCGAGATGCTTATTGAAACCCACTTCGGAATCGAAGAGTGCTTTGAGCGCCTGATGATCGTCCTGACGTTGATCTAGATTGCGTTGATAGAAGCGGCTCAGCCGTCTTGACAAATCTTCTGAGCGCCCACCCCCGGTAGCGGCGGACGGATCCGCAAGATGTCGCTGGGCGTGCAAAAAGTCGACCTTGATGAGGGACTTCAGCACTGCAGCGCCGCCCGGCTCATTTCCAAGCGGTAGGGGTTCGTACCCCGCCACAGATTGGAACGTTGCGTCGAATTGTGTGTGATCAAGTACGAAGTAGCGCAGTTCGTATTCGCTCTTCAGTTCTCGCAGCAGATAATCGGAAAGCGATTTGGGCCAAGGCATGTAATCGCCAGGGCCGTTGTCTAGGGCTGCCGCTTTTGCGCGGCCGTCGTCATGCGCGTAACGATAACGCTGCATTAACTCCGTAACGCTCTTCGGCGCGAGTTCGATGCGGACGCCAACAAGCTTCCCTGCCCAAGCTGTCGAGGGCAGAAGCGGAATAACAAGGTAGAGATCGTCGGCCCCTACTTCGAACCAAAGGTCGAGCGAGACGCACGGCACATCGTTCTCCGCGATCTCGCCCACACGTGCGCCGATTTCGTCCAGCACCGGCCAAACGTGCGAACTGAAATCATATAGCGAGAAGCTGTCCTTGCCGCCGGAAAGGAACATTTGTATCGCCTGCGTGGCAGATGTCTTCCCGCTGTTGTTCGCCCCGACGAAGATAGAGATCTCGGACGCGAGTTCAACATGCACGTTATGAAGCCGTCGAAAATTTCGCAGCCTATAGGAATGTAAGTGCATAGCGCCTCCTCGCGGAGAGAGACTACTGTTTGGCATACCGCGTGGGAATCTAAAATATGCTCCGACTCGATGTTTGGATCCCGCATCGACTTTCCACGAGTTGGCAACCAAAGTGCATCGTCGAGCCACTGATCGTAGCTATCCGATTGTAGCGCGAGCCTCGACGGAGACGGTGGCTTCTGCAATTCGCTGATAGCCAGTTGGACGGCCACTTTTTGGGGCGTAGCGCTGCCAGATAGTGTCACCCCGGTCGAGCGCAGGCTGCGGCTGTTTTCGGTTATTGCTCCATGATAACTGAGCATCGTCTTCTAGCTCCGCCTACTCCGGCGCCACCGCCTCCTGGCGTCTTAACGCATCCCGGAGCAGTCCATTCTGCGCCCGCAACTCCTCGATCAGCGCGAGATATTCCTTCTCGCGTTCCTCCAGTTTGTCGACGCGGGCATTGAGCCGTGCGAGATCCTGTTTCTGCGATTCGATGGTGGCTTTTGCGCTCGATGCGCCGAAGCCGATCAGCCAGCGCACGGTAAACAGGAGCGCGCCGACGGCCGCGACCCACCAGGGTTGCGGGGTAAGGTTTTCAGGCATGGTTCCCCCTTGCCGGGCGGCGCGATGCGGCGGCCCGGATCCGGTGCGTCTGGCGCCACCGGTCGGTGTTGCGATGGAGCGTCCGGCAGGTTCCGGCGCGGGCGCTGTCGTTCAGGGCAGGAGGGTTTCTGCCCGCATGGAGGCCCGCCATTTCCATGAGCCCGAGCCGCCCGCCCTGACCGTGATGACGACGCATCTCGTGGGCACATCGACCGATGCCGTCACCGACCACGCCCCCGGAGACCCGAAGGACGGATAATTGCTGGAGGCGCCCTGATTGGCCATCAGCGGCGTGCCGTGCGCGGTGAAGACTGCCACCCCGTCGAATTTCTGCATGACGGCATCGGTCCCGTTCGACGAGACGCCCGCAGCGACGATGGTCAGTCCTGTGATCCCGACCGGGGGCACCCGCATGCAGTTCGCGCCGTTCACCGCCCCGCTGTTATCGGTGGTGAGCACCACAGCCGAGCCCGGGGCCGAGGATCCGACAAGCCCGTCGAGGAAATCCACGCCATTGAGCGGCCCCGAGGTCCGGCCGCCGGAACGCGACAGATAGGCCGCCTCGGCCTCGTCCTGCGTGAGATAGGGCGCAAGGGCGACGTCCAGACCGCTGCCGGTCACATAGCTGCGCAGCACGGTGTTGAGCGTGCCGGTCGGCACATAGCCGGAGCGGATCGCGGCGATGTCCTCTGCATTCCTGCGCTCGGCGGATCCGGCACGATCCGTCTCGGCCTGCACGGCACCCGATATGGCACCCGCAACCGCCTCCTGCGTGGCGTAGCGCGCCTCGGCCTCGGCCTGCGTGAGATAGGGCGCCAGCTCTGCCGCGAGCGCGTCGTGCGACAGGATGGCGTTCTGCAGGGCTGCGATATGCCGGCCGTTCGCCTCCAGGCCCTCCTGCATCGAGCCGAGTGTTACGGCGGGCGTGCCGTCGCTGTTCGTCGCCGTGCCGATCTGCGTCGTGAGCGGGAGGCCGCCCGGCGGGCTGAACTGCGTCCGGGCGGAGGCTGCGCCTGACAGCCCCGCCATGAGGAGGGCCGCCGCGAGAAAGAGCACCGGGAGAAAGAGCGCATACCCCATGGGCCCGATGCGGGCGGAATGTCCGGTCGTCTTCATGAAATCTCTCCAAGCCGGGTCGGAATGCCCGCATTGTTGCACCAGCCATCCGGGGCCTCGGCGGGATCGGTGGGAAGGCTGCGCATCCAGGCATCCATGATGGCCCCGGTCAGGGCGATGGCAGGCGCGTCGGGCCCGGATCCGGTCCCGGGAGGCGCGGTCCCGCCGGACGGGGGCGCCGCTGGCAGGGGCACGGGAAAGAGCGCCGAGCGTGACGAGACGGTGATTCCGGCCTCGATCTGGTAGCTGTTGCCGCGATCCGTCAGCGCACAGACGGCGATGCTGTGGGTGCCCGCGCTCGTCCAGCGCAGCCAGGCGGTCGCGATCGTGCCGAAAAGACTGGTCCAGCCCTGATCGGCCACATCGCCCGCCGAGAAGGCAAAGGCGGTGACGTATTCGCCCGGGGCCAGAAGCCCGTCGAAATCGACGCTGTAATCGCCCCCGCCGCCCAGAGCGGAAGAGGGCCAGGCCAGCCCGGTCCGGCCGCCACCCGGGCAGGAGGCAGGATCTGCCGCCCCGCTGCGGGGGCGCAGGATATTGGCGCTCGGTCGCCATGTCATGATGCGATCTCCGGAAAAGGAAAGCTCCGCAGCAGGGGCGGAGGAGGCGGGTGTGCGGTCAGCTGTTCAGCCACAGGAGCGCGCCGTCCTGCAGGGTCATGCCGAGCAGAGCCGACTGGTTCGACGCAGGCGGAACCTGCACGCTGGCCACGAGGCGGAGCGTGGTGCCCGCCACGCTGTGCGTCAGGGTCGTGGCCCCGACGCCGAGCCAGGACGCGCGATCGATGCGCACATTGCTGCCTGCCGCCGCTATGGGCTGGATCGAGGCCACGCCCTGCGCGTCGATCGTATGGATGGCCACGATCGCGCGCGCCACCTGCGTGCCGGTATCCGTGGCCGCAATGTCGTTCAGGCGCAGGGTGACGTTGAATTCCGCGCGCAGGACGGGCGCGGTCAGGGTCAGATCCACGCTGCCGAGAATGCAGCTCTGCGCCTTCCATGACTGGTCGGGCACGACGATCAGCCCCTGCGTCACGGGCCTGGGAAAGACCTCGGCCGGAAGGGCCGAATAGACCTGCACCGTGCCCGTGAAATTCAGGCGCGTTGCCCTGTCCTGCGTGGTGCCCAGCACCGTTTCGCGCGTCAGCGTGGCGGGGGTGCCATGGGTCAGGCGCCCGATGCCCCATTCGGCCTGCGTGCCGTCATCGGCGAAGTAATAGACCTCCCCGTCCGGAAACGCGCCCGACCATCCCCGTCTCCCGGGGGGCGCGCCGCTGAGCGCGAAGGCCGATGTTCCCGGGTTGTTGGCGATTTCCAGAACGAACGTGCCGAGCATGGGCATCAGAGTCTCTCCCTCATGGTGAGCGTGATGGCGCGGCGGTTTGCGGCCCCCGCCGAGGCCGTGATCTCGCCCGCCTCGCACCGGCCGAACACCGCATCCCCGCTGCGGGTGGCCGCGCCCGGATCCGGGATGAACAGGATGTTCGCGCCCGATCGCGCCTGCGCCAGCATGTGGCGGATGCGGGGCAGCTCCTCGATGCCGAGGCTGCGATGCTCGATGCGGATCACGCGGCGCTGCCAGCGCAGGGTGACGTATTCCGCCCCCGAAAGACTGGTGACGGTATCGGCGTCGCTCTCGGCGCTTTCACCGCCGGTCCAGGCCATGTTGCGCTGCGGCCGCCAGAGCGGCCCGGCATAGGCGAGGGGCAGGGAAAGGAACCCGTCCGGATTGGCCGCATCGGCCACGAGCAGCGTCATCCGGTCGCCGGTCACGGGCGTGTCCAGCACCATGACCGACTGCCCCTCGCGCGTATCGGCGGCCAGAAGGCCGCTGTCATGCACGAGTGTCGCGCCCCGCCAGATCCGGACCGACCAGCGCGCGGTGGCGGTCAGGTTGGTGCGATGCAGCGAGACGCAGTCCCATGCCGTCATGGCGCCGGGATGCAGCGTGACCGAGGCGGTGCGCCCCGGTGCGCGCCATGCGGTGGCGGGGGCGCCCTGCGGCGTTGCGAGATTGCCGACCGGGAGATCCGCATGCGCGGCGCTGGCCGAGAGCCGCCCCGTGACGAAGGCGTTTTCCCACCCGAAGGCACAAAGCCGCCCGGTGGTGTCGGCAAGCGGGCACCGTCCGGAGTCGAGGATCGGTTCCATGGCTCATCCTCCCGCCTGTTCCGGGGTGAACAGGGGCAGGCGCAGAGACTTGCCGTTCACGTTGATATGCAGCCACATCGCGGGCTGGTCGTTCAGGGAGAGGCGCGCGCCCTGTCCCGTGACGGGGCTTGCGATCTGCAATTCGCCGCCCGGCCCGGGATAGAGGCCGAGATTGGCCGAGCCGTTCTCGCCCTTCTGCACATAGAGCCCGGCCGCCGCCTGTCCGCTGCCCGCCTGGATGTTGAGCGTGTTGTTCGGCGCCGTATGCGGCGAGACCGAGAACAGGAGCTGCCCGGCCATGTTCGTGATCAGCACCCCGTCATCGGAGAACTGCAGGCGCTGGCCGTTTTCCGAGCGGGAGACGGTGGAAAAGACCATGGCCCCCGAATCCAGCCCCTGCACGTTCTCGTGCGTCTCGCCCGTGCGCCACTCGATGCCCTGGCGCGTGGCCATGGCAATGGCGGTGCCGTAGCCATCCGTTCCGTCCGTGCCGGTCAGGCTGTCGCTGGCAAAGACGATGCCGCTTCTGTGGCGCGCGGGATTGCGCACGAACACGATCCCGGCCTCGGCATCGCTCGCGCCCTCGGTCTGCCCGCCGCCCGAACCGATCTGGATGGCATAGGTGCCGCCGCCGCAATTGGGATGGAATGGCGTCGTCACGCCCCAGGCGGGGCCGCCCATGTTCACGGTCTCGAGCTCCATGCAGAAACTCGGCTGGTAGTTCACCCCGGGCATCCGCCAGGCCTCGCCGTAATAGGCATAGGCCGTGGCGGTGGTGGGGCTTTGCGTCTCGTCTGCCACGCCCCAGGCGGCCACCCCGATCGCGGAGGGCACGAACCCCATATAGCCGCTTTCGTTCTGGCTGTCGGAGGTGCGGGACGCGCCCATGATGCCCGTGGCCCCGAAGCGCGATATGGCCGAGAACGTGCTCGTCCATGTCGCCCAGGCCCCGATCGAGGTCGAGCCCATGAGGGAAGAGAGCCAGTCGTTCTGCGTCGTGTCCCGGTCGCGCAACCCCTGGTTGTCGGCGGCCGCCCCGACCAGAAGCCTGTCGCCGATCCGCCCGATGCGCGCGCCGTCATCGGCAAAGAAAACCCCGCTGGAGGCCTGGTCGGGCAGGGCAGGGGCGAGATCCTTCAGGGCCAGCGTGCGCGTGCAGCCCTGTTGCTCCACCACCACGACCTCCGACCCGTCGAGCGTCGCGATACGCGGATAGGCGCCCAGTCTGGCCATGATCGTTCTTCCTGTGTGTCAGAGGCTCTCGCCCACCAGAAGCTGGAGGGTCATCGTCGTTTCGTCGGGGCGGATCTGCTCGCCCACGACGAGGGCGGAGAGAACGCGCCCGGGATGTTCGGGCAAGGCGAGGGTGACGCGATCGCCCAGATCCACCGCATAGCCCGGATCCAGCGGCACGGTGATGGCCCGCAGGCGGCATGTGCCGCCCCAGAGCGCCCCGTGACGGGCGGCGAGTGCCGCCGCGTCCTGCTCGCGCGCGAGTGCTGTCACCAGCGGATCCGGATCGTTGGGCACGCGATAGCGTCGGCGCAGATCGGCCGAGGCCCAGCTCGCGAGCCGGTCGGCCTGCCCGATGAAGCCCTGCCGCGCGGGCGAGACCTGCGGGCTCAGCCCCGAGCCTTGCGCCTGCACCGTATGGGCATGGGCATAGCCCACCCGCCACCGTGCGGGCGGCGGGTCGAGCACCGCATCGAGCGCGACCGGCGCCACCGCGATCACGTTATGCGGCCCGAACCGGGCGACCGCCGTCCCGTGCGGTCTTTGCACCACCACGGGTTTCAGCGTGCCGGTGCGTGAGGCGACGAGACGCACGCCCAGCCCCGCGAGCAGCGTATCGGCGATCTCGCGCCCGGTGAGGCGCGCATTGCCGTCCCAGTACCAGCCGCCCGGCCAGGGGGTTTCCGCGCTCGCTTCCTCCCAGGCCGCGTCGAAAAGGGCCGGGGCGAGCTGGCAGTCCTGGAGCAGGGCGCCGCGCAACAGGGCGAGAAGCCCGCTTGCGGACGTGCCGTCGGGCAGCGCGCCCGTCGCATCGAGGGTGATGGCCCAGACGGGACGTGTGCCGAGGCGGATCCATAATCCCGAGGCGTCGGACTGCACCACATAATGGCCCGGAGGCGGGTCGTGCGCGAACACGTCCGCAACCGTCCCGGCAAACGCGATGCCGCCAGCAAAACCGCCTTCGTAAAGCGCCTCGATCGTGCCCGGGGCGTCGCTCAGCTGATAGACGAGGCGGGCCGGATCGACCGCAACCGGTGTGATGTTGAGCGCGATGCCCCGGAGCTTGGGCCGGTATCGCCCCGCCAGATCCGGCCCGCCCTCGACGCCGCCGGTGCCTGCGTAGACCTGCGTCTGCGCGGGGGCATCGAGCCAGGCCGTGGCGTCGGCAAGGGCGATTTCCACGCTTTGCCGGTCGGGCTGCCAGCTCCGGCCCAGCCCGGAAAACGCCGGACGCAGGGCGCGCTCGGGCGGATCGATCGCGCAGCCCCGCAGGGCGTCGCGGCCGCGCCTGCCGTAACGGACACGGATGGGCATGTGATCGACCACCCGCGTTGCCACGACATGATCGAGCAGACCGTTCGGGTCGGAAAGGACGAGCGCGCCCCAGCTCTCGTCCCCGGTCCGGGCGTCGGGCCGCAGGTCGAGCCTGCGGTCGAGGCTGTAGGCCTGCTGGAGCAGGGGCGGCCAGGCCGTATGCGTCTCGCTGACATAGCCGACATCCGAAAAGCGCAGGATCTCGACGGCCTCGAGCGGCTCGGCCAGACGCGTGAGGGCGCCCCAGGGCGCAACGCCCCAGCCACGCGCCGGATCGGGCGCGGTGGCGTCTCCCGGCACGGTGACGGCAATATCGACCGTGTGGAAGATCTGGCCGTCCATGGCGGTTTTCCTTTCTGTTGCCCGGCCCCGTCGCCTTGCCCCGTTAACCGGCCCTGCGCAGGGCGGCCTGACGCTGCTCGATCGTGGCCTGTTTCGTGGCGGCGACCGTCTCGCGCTGGAGGGTCTTCGTGTCTTCCGCGGCCCGGACCAGAAGGCGGAGCAGCTCGGCGAGCGTGGTATTGCCGTCCCGCACCGCCGCGGCGAGGGCCGATTGCGTCAGGCTCTCCGGCGTGCGCGTGCCGATCTCGCGCATGGATGCCGCGAGCCTTTCATAGACCCGGGCGAATTCCGTGCCCGAGCCGTAAAGGGCCTGACCGGTCGTCATCAGCGTCTGCGCATCGGACTGCACGCGCGACAGGGCGTCGAAATCTCCCGCGCGCGCTGCGGCGATCGTGCTCGAGAAATTGTCGTTCGCCACCCTGTATTGCGCCTCGGCCGACAGGGGCGAGAGCGCGGACGTGCCGAGCCCCCGCGTGAAATCGACCAGGGATCCGATAACCGACGAGACGGCGCTCTGGGCTTGGGCGCGCTGTTGCTCTTCGGCCTGTCTTGCCGCCGAGACGGCTTTTCCGGCGTAGTCCTTCTGGATGGCCAGACGCTCGGCCGAGAGTGTCTTCTCCAGAGCCGTCATCTGGTCCCGATAGCTCCGGTTGCCCGTATAGGCCTCGCCGAGAAAGTCCTGCCAGCTCTCGGCGAGCTGGCGTTTCTGCCGGGATGCGGCGAGATCGAACTCCAGAAGGGCCGCCCCCTCGTCGTCACCGGTGGCAGCGCGATAACGCACCTGCACGGCCTGCGCGGCATCGGCCAGGTTCTGCATGTTCGCCGCATAGCCCTGCGCATAGAGCGTGTCGAATTTCGCGCTCAGCGCATCGCCGTCCAGACCGTAGCTGCGCGCCTGGGACGCGGCCGATTCATAGGTCTTCTGCAGCGCCGCCATCTGGTCCACCCAGCTCTGCGCGCCGTTGACCGTCGCCTTCATGAGATTGGGCATGGTGTTTTCGACAAATTCGGTGATGGTCGCAACCTGCGATTGCAGCTCGCTGCCCGCAAGCGTCCTGCCGTTGAGCATATGGTCGAGCGCGATCCGCAGATCGCCCGTGGCCTCGGTGAAGCCCGAGACGGTCACAGTGCCGTCGCTGTTGAATTTCGAGACGGCTACACCCAGCGCATCGACCGTGTCGGCCATGGTTTTCAGCTGTGTCACGGCGGACTGGAACGCCGCCACGCTGTCGAACTGCGCGGGCATGGCTTCTGCCAGGGCGCGGTCGAATGTCGCATTGTCGCTGCGCAGGCGCACGCTTGCGAGCAGATCGGACAGGCCGACCGAACGCTGCGACGGATCCCTGTTGTTCGGATCGTCGCGCACCGTGCCGAGATAGGCGGTTTCGGCCCTCAGTCCGAGGCTCTGCATCATGGCGTTCAGCCCGTTCATCTCCGACCGGAGCTGCCGGGTGATGGTATCGGTCTGTTTCTGGTTCCAGCTCTCGCCCATCGAGAACCCGTCCGCGCCGACCGAGACCTGCGCGATGGTATAGGGGTTTTTCCGGTGACCGAAGAGACCGCCCAGAAGACCGCCCGCAGCGCCGCCGATGAGGCCGCCGACCAACGTGCCGCCGGGCCAGATGGAGCCGATCCCGGCGCCGAGGGCGGCCCCGACACCCGAGCCGAGCAGCCCGTAGGTTCCGCCGCCGACCCCGCCGAGCGCCGAGCCCAGCGCGAGACCGCCGCCGACCCCGCCGATCAGGTTTCCGGCCGTGGCGTTGCCGAAGAGCTTCGTCTTCATCGCGCCCGCGAGCCATCCGGAGGAGGTCGCTACCCCCGAAGCGCCCGATCCCGCACCGGCGATCGAGACGCTGGCGGCGGCATTGCCGACCGACCCGCCCGAGGCGAGCGAATCGGCAACGCTCATGACGGTGCTGCGCGTGCCGCCGTCGAGCGCGTTCATCGCCGGATTGACGAGGGCCAGTTTCGCCACCATACCCACGATCTGCGTCTGCAGACCGGACAGGATCGAGCCGAAATTCACCGCTCCCTTGCCGCCCTGCACGAAAGCCTGCGTGACGCTGTTCGTCAGCGTGTCGAACATGCCGTTCAGGCTCCCTGTCAGATCATCGAGCGCCGATTTCTGATGCTGGTAGGCGTTGGTTGCCATCTGGATGGCCGCCACATTGTCGAGAGTGGCCTGGCTTGTTCTGGAGTGGATATCGCCGCCCGCCTCGAGAATGCGGTTGCGCTCTTTCATCACCGCAATCTGCACCGAGACCGCATCGCTGTTCTGCCCGATCGCCGCCGTCTGTGCCTTGATGATGTCCAGATCCAGTGATTGCCCGTAGAGCTTGCCTGCATTGGCCATATCGACCTGCGAGGCAGTGGCGGATTTCATGGTACCCGTCAGGATATCGAGCTGGCGGGCCTGCTCGGCTGTGCCGTCGATAGAGGTCGCACGCACTTTCCCGGCGGCCTCCATCGCCTGCTGGTACTGCGTCAGCGAGCCTTTCGACGCGTCATATCCCGCCAGAAGATCCTGCTCGGCCCGGGTGTGTTCATTGATGGCCGCCACGGACTGATTGAACTGCCCCGTCAGGATGTCCTGTTGCCTGGCTTCGGCTTCTGCCAGCTGGGTCGCAGTCGCGTGCGCCTGGCCCATACGGCGTGCCGCTTCCTCGACCTGTTGATGCACCTGCACCATTGCAGTTTCGGCGGCCGAGTAGGTCTCGGCACTTTGCGCAGCGAGCTTCTGCTGATGAGCGATGGTCTCGATCGGATCGCGCAATTCGTTGAGCGCGCCGCGCTGCACGTTGATCCTGTCCGTCAGCACGCCCGTTTGCGCAGCGTAATCGGCATCCGACACCTTGCCTGCCGTATGCAGGTCGTTCAGTGCCTTCTGTGCCGTGGTCAGGGCCGTGATGGCCTGCTCATGCTCGCGTATCTGCGCCGCCGTGCTGCCATCACTGCCGCGCAGCTGGTCATCGACCCGGCCCTGACGTGACGCGATTGCCTGGGCACCATAGATTTCGCCGCCCGTGGCCTTCTGGGCATAGGCCGCGACACTGGCAGGCGGGCTTGCAATCCTGCCCGAGAGGTATTTGTCGACGTTCCCTTCACCCCAGTTATAGGCCATGGCGACAAGTGCCTGATTGCCGTCATACTTGGCATAGAGCCGCATGAGCAGCTGCACGCCAGCCGTGACGTTGCCCTTTGTCGTCCGCAGATCATTGCCATTGGCGTTGCCCGGCATGACCTGCATCGCCCCCAGCGCACCGGCGGAGGACTGCACCACGCGACCCTGCGCGTCGTATTGGCCCGTTGCGCTCTCGATCGGCTGGATGCGATGGGCAAGTGCGAGCACGTCCGAGCTTGCGCCGAGACTGGCTCCGACGCTGTCAATGGTCTTGCCCACACCTGCGACATCGGAGGATGCGACTTCGCGACGCTGCAGGTAATTGTGAACGGTCGGGATCCTGTCCAGCTGCGCCAATTGCCACTCGCGCACCTCCTTTGCCTTATCCAGAAGATACTGGATGCCCTGCACGCCCTTGAGGGCACCGGCCGAAATACCATTGCCAACCCGGTCGATGAACTGCCCGAGCGGGGCGAACCCCTCACGCAGGGACGTGTTCATGTCGTGCAAGGCACGGTGCAACGGCGTCACGCCCTGATCGGCCGCATTGGCCGTGGCCCTGCCGACCTGCCCCATGAGCAGGGACCAGGCCCCCATACGATCGCCGCTGTTCTGCAAATCGCGTATGTGCTGCACCAGCCCTTCATGGACGCCAAGCAGGCCCTTCTGTGCGAAATCCCCGGCTGCTTTTGCCGGATCATCGAAGGCAGCGGCCATGTCTTTCGCCGCGTCCGGCACGTCCTTGCCGAGTACGGTGGCGACGTTACGCGCTGTCGTGGCCAGCGCATCGAGGCTGCTGCCACTGGTCGAGGGCATGGCGGCAAAGGTGGTGGTAACGGCGCGGCTGTCGGTCAGTGACAGGCCGCTCTTGCCAGCAATACGCCGTGCCGCGTCCTCGGCAGCCCCCGCCATGGCCGCGTAATCGCTGCGCGTGGCGCGAAGGGTCTGGCCGAGGGCCGCGAGATGGCTTTCTTCGGTTTCGGCCGCGCTGCCCATTTTATAGATGGCTACACCGGCCGCGACAGCGAGAGCCGCCAGACCCACCGGCCCCATGAGCAGACCGCCCACGATCTGCGTGGCCTTGCCGAAACCGCCCATGACCGTGACCATGTTCGGCACCTGGTAGAATGCGGCCTTCATGGCCCCGCCACCGGCCAGCACCTGATCGGCGAATTTATGCGCCTCACCGGCAAGGATCCCGATCTGGTAGCTGGATAGTTTGGCCGTCGCCGCGCTTTCGGCATGGGCGCGGGCCTGTCCGTCCACCGCCTTGCCGAGTGCGGTCGCCTCTTTCGCGGCGAGACGCATCTGCGCGATTTCCTCGGTGATCGTGGCCACTCTGGCGCGCATGGCGGCGACAACCCGGTCGGCATCCTCTGCCGTGACACCGCCACCGGCGACCGCACTCTGCGAGATGGACTCGTATCTCTGGAGTTTCTCCTCCGCGCTGGCCAGCTGCAGCAGCTTTCTGGAGATCTCGTCGACAGAGGATCCCATGCGCAGGAAGGCCCGGGAGGAGGCATCGAGGCCCGCACGCATCTCTGCCGTCGCTTCCTTTCCGGCCGCGCCCAGCCCGGCCATGCCGTCGCGGAATCCGTTGAGCATGGCGCTGGACTGACCGATCTCGCCATTCATGGCGGCCTGCGCATCGGTGCTGGCCTGCTGCCTCGCATGCAGCGCCGCATACCCTTCCGAAACACGGGCGATTTCGCTCTCGAGACGCGCCATCTCCTGCGTTGCGCCCTGCATGTCGGGCATGACGCCGGATTCCGCCGCGCTGCGCAGGGCGTCGCGCTGCCGCCTGAGTTCGGCCAGCTGCGCGCGGGTTGCCGCCAGAAGGGAGGCGGTGCGGGTTCCTGCATCCGCGAGCGCGCCTGTCGCATCCTGCGCGCCCCGGGCCACGGCCCGCGTGGCTTCTGCCGCCGCCTTGCCCATCCCGCCCACGGCACGGGTCACGCTCTCGCTCCGGTCCTGGAGCCGGTCGAGATTGGCGGCCGCGGATTCCGTGCCTTCGGCCGTGCGGTCGACCACCTCGATCACGTTGTCGATGATGTTGATCTGGCGGAGGCTCACCATGGCTTCAGACCTTCTCAGTCAGAACGAGGGTTGGATAGAGCACCTGGCTGCCCGCCTGCCGATCGGCGCGGCGGGAGACATAGGCAGCATGTGTCCGGGACCAGCCGCCCTTGCGGGACCAGCTCAGACCGGAGGCGATACCGGCCCCCCGCAGGATGTAGGGGACGGGCCCGCCGCGCGCGTCGCGCCCCTGCCACAGCGCCTTGAAGTCGCGTTCGGCGCGGACCGTGCGGAAGCGGCGATGCGCGGCGACCCGGACCGATTCGACGATGCGGGGCGCGCGTCCCGTCCGCTGGCCCCCGACCTCGATCTTGCGGGCATAGGGCGCGGTATTGGCGATCCAGACCTCGGAGCCGGGCGGGATCTCCTGCGGCGTTCCGGTCCAGATCCGGCCATCCACCATCATGAACCAGCTGTTCCGGAAATTGCCCGATCGCGCGGGGGAGCGATCGCGCAGGGCGCCGAGACACCAGACCACGGCTTCGGCCAGGCCGCTGAACACGTAGAGCACATGGCCGCCGTCGAGCCGGACCTGCTCCTCGGCCAGATCCGCCTGGCGATCGACCACGATGCGGAACCGCTCGGGGGCTTCGCCGCTCTCGATGAGGCTGTCGCGAAACGCGCGGCATTGCTGGGCCACGAGGGCGTGCAATGCCTCGCTCGACGGCACGGCCTGCGTGTTGAGATGCACCTGCCGGCGCATCGTGTCGGACCATCTCACCGGTGTTTCTCCTTGAATTTCTCAGCCCAGTGCCGGAGGAGTTCGGCGTCCATCGCGACGATGCAGCGCTCGAGCAGCGCCATTTCCTGCGCGGTCAGTCCGTGATGTCCGGCCCAGCGCGCGAGGGCGGACCACGGGATCGGCTCGGGGCGCGAGGCGATGAAGCCACCGCCCAGGGCACTGAATCTGCCGATGACCGTATGCCGACGCTCGGTCGACAGCCGGTGCCAGGCCCGCCAGATCCAGAGCAGATCCGGCCTCGGTTCCAGGCGCACGGCGTCGGCACCTTCGATGGAATCCCAGCAATCGGGAAACGCCCCCCACCGGAGATGCCAGCCGAGCGCCGCGATCAGTTTCCCTCGGCGTCCTCGGCCTGTTTCACGGCGCCGCTCGCAACGAGACCCGCCGCCTCCCAGCAGCAGCGTTGCAGCTGCCCGTATGCCGGATCGGCCAGCAGCGCGCGGAAGGCGTCGAGCGACACCTTTTCGGTCTCGGCATCGTCGGCATAGAGCCCGTCGACATCGAGCAGGAGGAATTCCGACAGCAGCCCCGCATTGATCTGGCGCCGGACCGCATTGGGAATGCGCTCGACGCTGTTGCGGAACTTCTCGGCCGCCTGCGCCAGCCTGCGCGCCTGGGCGTCGATGAAGGCATCGGTATAGCCGCGCGTGCGGATGCGCAGCCCGGGATATTGCTCGATATCGACCCACACGCCGTCATTGATCGCGGCGCTGTCGGTCTTGAGGTCGGTCAGTCTTGCCATGTCTTCGTGCTTTCGGAAGGGGGATATGAAAAAGGGCATTCCGCTGCCCTGTGAGGCGGCGAGAATGCCCTGCGTTGACGTTTTGGCCCGGTTGCCCGGCCGAATGCTGCTCGTAATGAGGACGAAACCCAATTGTCTTTCACCAAACAGGGTTGAAAAAACACTCTTATTCCATGGTAGCAATCATACGTTTTTCGAATGAATAATGGATGATTACCGCGACGTTTGCGTGAACTTTCCCTAATGATTTAAGGTTCTCGTGGATTTGTTCTTGGGTCGAGTCGTTTTCTCGAACTGATTGGCTGATCCTCAACCTCAAATCACGGAATTTTTCTATGAAATTCAACTCTGCCGCTGCAATCTTGTTTGTAGCCTTAATGGTATCTGCGTGCTCGAGCGAAGCGGGTCCGTTCGTGACGAATATCAGCAGTGACGGGCGAGGCGGCCTGAACGTCGAGAAATGCATGGTCAAGCTGGATAGAAACATCAACACGGTCCAAGCTTCTCAATGCACCAATGCAAATATAACGCTTTCCCGGCCGATTTGACCTGAGTCGTTTGCTCAACTCTGGTTTCTTTGCAGGAGTGATGGGAAAGCCCGTGGAGCACAATGCCGCTCTGTTCTCCACGGCGGCACTCTGTCTCATCACGTTCTGCGGTCGACCGCTCAGGGGGTCAGGCGTTCGATGCGGAACGTGCCGCCACCGGGTTGCGGATTGCCCTCGATCGCGAAGGTCGCGACGATCGAGGTGTTGCGGGCGCCTGCATTGATTTCGGGGTTCTGCAGGGAGGCGTTCAGGAAGATGAACCTGTAGCCGCGACCGTTCCTGTCGCGCAGGTCGATCTCGATCCGGCCCGACCATCCGATCTCGAAACGGTCGTAAAGGCTCCAGTCCCGGAAGAAGAGCTGCACCTGCCCGGTCGCCATGAACTGCCCCGGGCGGATTCCGACGGATGCGGCGGATCCGAGGCCGTAATCGCTCTCGGCACCGTCGCGGGCGAGGGTGAGGGTCAATTCGCGCAACGCACCCTCGGGCACCTCGCCGCCCAGACGCAATTCGCCGAGATTGCCGATCGTGTCGAAGACGGGGCCATCCGGAGCCGCGAGATAGCTCCCGGCAGGATCGGAGACGCTCTTTTCCTGACGGGAGCAGGTGAAATCGAACGAGACATTGGCAAACCCGCCCTGCGGGAAGCCGATCTGCGCGCGGGTGCAGAACGCGCCCGGCCGAAGCAGATGCCCGTCGCCGATCTTCTGGACGAGGGACCAGGTCTTGACGAGATCGCCATTGATCAGCGCGCCGTCTTCCTGCCAGTCACCGCCGAGGATGGCGGCAAGGAAATCGTCATAGGTGCCCGCCGAGAACGCGCCGGAGAGCGTGCCCGAGACGCTTTCCTGCGTCGTGACGCCCTGGGACACCTCGGAGAGGAGGTTGATTTCCTCGGGGCGCTGGCGGGAATCGTTGCGGCGGAAGCTCTCGCCGGTAAAGCGGAGGCGCTGGAACGCACCGCCCGGGTTGAGAGCGAAAAGCGTTTCCTTGGCGTAAGAGACGGTCGAGGCATTGGACTGCGCCGCTGCCGCGTAATTGGCTGTGGTGCCGGTATAGGGCATTGGGGGTCTCCCCTTGGGGTTGCAGGCATAAAAAAAGCCGCCCGGATGGGGCGGCTTGCCTGATTTTCGCGATCGTCTTAGGTCAGTATCAGAGGCGATGCCGCCTTCCTTTAATACCAGCTATCAGTCTTGCTATTAGGTAGGACAGGGCGCAACCGATCAGGGCGGCCAGGAACGATGTGTAAGCTGTATTTTGGGCGATGAAAGCGAAGCGCGGCGGTGCATGGGCGATCATCAGTGAGAATTCTGCCGCAAAGAGTGCAGCCATAAAAATGCGTGGACCAGCGTCGATCATTCATGCCTCCCCAAACTCATACGACTGCATGGTATGAAACGGCACGGACTGCGACAAACTATTTCTTGGATTACTTCACCTCACGAGGTCCTGGTAGCGGTATTGGATAATCAGGGTCATGGTGAACCAGTTCCCGCCCGTGTCGGGATCGGGCGGAAAGAGGCTCTGCCCGTCATAAAAAAGCCCATCGGGTAAGGGCTGCACGCCCTCCAGCCGGGCGCGGAACATGACGCTCATGCCTTTGCACAGGCTCAATGCGTCAGGGGTTGAGATCGACCCGGCCCGGATGGTGAGATGAAGGGACAATTCGCCCTCTTCCTCCATCGCCACCTCGCCAATGCCGAGCCGGTCCGACTGGCTCGCCTGGGCTTCCATGCGCCAGAAGAGAACGGGCCGATCCTCGCTTTGCTGTTCGAGCGCATCGACAAGGGCGAGGCCCTGTTGTTTTGCGACCAGCTGGGCGCGGGTATAGGCGTCATTCCAGACAATATCGGACAGCATTAGGAACCTCCCGAGGCGATCAGGGTCCAGCCGCACAGCGTGCCACGGTCGAAGACCGGGCTGGCGTCGGTCAGGGTGTAGGTTTTTGGCCCGTCGCGCAGATTGTCGCCCTTGCGCGGCTCGTAGCCGGTCCGGCTCGTTTCATCGGCGGTGATCTGCGCGAGCAGCGTGGCTTTCCCCACGCCTTCCGCAAGCTGCGATGCCTGCGGAGGCGGGGCGTAGCCGGTTACGGTCACGCTCGCGCTCAGATCGGCCCGGCTCAGCACAATGGGCCGACCGGTCCGCAGGATCTGCCGCCTGCGTCGGCTTGCGCCTGCGCTCATGACAGACCCGCCTGCGCATAGCGCGCGAGGATGGACGCCGCGTCGGGCGGCAGACCGCCGAGGCCTGCATCGGGTGTGGCCCAGCTGCTCGCACCCACGCCCTGTTCGCTTTCCGAGCGCAGGAGCGGATCGCCGCGCCGGGCGGCAAAGAACAGGGCGCGCGCCGTCGAGAGCGTGGCGGCGCGTATGTCGGCGGGCACGGTCGGGGCGAGAGGGGCGCCCCGGTCGTCCTTCATGCCCGGCACGATCCAGCCGCCCCGATAGGTCACGCGGTAGCAACCCGGCCACCACCATGCCCCCTGCAGGCGGGAGGGATAAAGCAGGCCGGACCAGGTGCCGGTCTCCCAGCCTTCCGGGCCGGGATCGAGGGTGAAACCGTCCTGGCTGACCGTCACGATACCGAGCAGAGGCGAGGCCGTCAGCGCGAGCGAAAGCCTGCGCTCGCCATCCCCGACGCGCAGGGTCTGGCGATACAGACCCGCCAGAACCGGACGGCCGAGCGTGGCCTGCACGAGGGCCGAGGCCTGGGCCAGATACTCGCTCAGGGCCGGATCGCTGTTCTGCCCGCCCGGCTCGCCCGCGAGCTGCTCGCGCAGGGCATCGAGCGAGACGAGGGCGAGGCCTTCCGCGGGGCTTTCGAGAATGGTGAGCGTCATGGTGCCCCCGATCAGCCGTAAGCGGCGGGCATGGCATCTGGCGGCAGAGTGCCAGCGATGAAGGATTGCTGGCGATACACGACGAGGCCGGTACGTTCCTCGACGCGAACGGTGACCATGTTCTTTTCGAAATCATCGCCCACAGTGGCCACTTCGACCGCGACGGATTGCCGGTCGAAAATCTGCGCACCGGTGGCAAAGGCACCCACCAGAAAATCGCCCTGCCGGATCGTGTTGCTGACGACAACCGGCAGACCCCACAGGGACCGCATCGCGACAGATTGCGGGTCACCGAGGACATACCGACCGATGCCGTCCTTGACGGAGGTGATACGAAACCAGTCGATCTCGTGCAGGACGATGCCGGTCGCCGGGTAGAGCGCGAGCGATGCCTGCAGCATGGCCATCCGGATCGTATCGAGAGCGGCATCCGGGACAGCCAGTCCTGCTGGCGCCGCAAAAGCTGTCGCCTGATTCATGAGACCAAGGACGTTCGCCCCAGTCCCGTCACCGTACATGAACTGGTATTCCTCAACCTGTTCAAGCCCTGCGACGCCCTGCGCATTGATGATCGAGACGAGCTCAGGGGCATCGTCGAGTGCCTGCTTGGACGCCTTGAACAGATGGGCGATCACCGCGACATTCGCACGGCCGAGTTCGAAACTCATATCCGAATACGGCTTGGCCGCACCTTCGGCGACTGGCGCGGCCTTGTTGGTGAAACTCTTCTGCCGGACGAATTCGACGATGGGCGACGACGTCGCTCCGGAAGGGATGAGACTGCGCAAGGTGGGTTGCGGCAGACGGATCATATCGATACCCGGCAGACGCACTGCAGGAATGAGGGAAGTTCCGGCAGACGTCGTCGCGCCCATGGTGGCAGGCCCGGTCGTCAGTGCCTTCCGCTCCATCTCGGTCCTGACACGCCCCTGGAATGAGGATTTGAGTCCGCGTGCCGCATCGCTGGCCATGAACTCTTCGCCAAGGCTCAGCGTCCTGCTCTCGGCGTCGCCGCTACGGCGTGCGGCTTTCTGCTCGATATCCGCCACGCGGGCAGAAAGCCCGTTCATCTCGGTCAGGGCCTTGTCTGCGCTGGCCCTGGTTTCTTCCGTGACCTTGCCGAGGTTGCGCAGTTCCGTGGTCGAGGCTTCGGCAAAGCGCTTGACCTCATCGGTGGCGGCCTTCAGCTCGCGGATGGCCTGTTCGTATTCGGACATGGGGTTTTCCTCATGAAAAAGGGCGCTCGAGGCGCCCTGTTCGGTGTTCTGGATGGGTGAAAACGGGCGGAAAGCGATCAGCCCGTCCGGCTGGCCCCGCGTGGGTCGGGCAGGCTGAAGCCCGAGCGGAGGGCCTCGACCAGTTCCCTCTCGGCGAGGCGCAGTTCCGGCACAGGAACAGGCGTCAATGGTCCCGCCGGATAGAACCGCCTGCGCATTTCGGTGACGCGGGCGAGGGCGTTGGACGGGTCATCCACCAGACTGACCTCATGCAGGTTCACGGCCCTGATCTGGCGGCGCGGGCCGTTCGGACCGGTGCCGGGGATTGCGCCGTCCCTGCGCACGGAAAACCCGATGGAGAGCCCGCCGAGCGCGCCATCCCTGACAAGCCCGTAAAGCCTGCGCCCGTAATCGGTATCCATGCCAGACAGACGCCCGCGCAGATGCAGGCCGTGCGCGTCTTCGCTGGCATCGTCCCAGACGCCCACTGGCAGCCCGTCACCGCCGAAAAACCCGTGCATGACGTGCATCGGGATGCCGCGCCCCTGCGCCTTGCGCTCGGCCAGCGTCTCGGCAAAGGCGCCGGGCAGGATGATATCGCCATGCGCGTCCTGATGGCCGAACACGCTGCCATAACCCTCGAAACTGCCTTCTTTCGCGTCGGGCGCGAATTTCCACTCGAAAGCGGCGGCCAGATACTCACTCATTGTCATCTCCCGTGATGCCGGATTGCGTGCCGGGCGCTGGACTGTCGGCGGGCCGACCCTGTCCCCCTGCGCCGGTCGGACTGCGGGGCTTGCCGATAGCGGCAAGCGGGATCATCTGCGCCTGGACCATCAGCACATCGCCGCCGGGCATGGGGGCGAGATTGTCATTGGCGCGGGCCTCGTTGACGGTCATCCAGCCGGAGCGCAGCGCGGTCTGCATGTAGCCCGCCCGTGCCGTGCTATCGCCGCGCAACAGCGCATCGACATTGAACCGGGCGAAATACCGGTCACGCTCGGCAGGCGAGAGCAGGCAGCGCGCAACGGCCTGCTCGATGCGTTGCAGCCAGGGCATGAGGCCGTATTGAAGGAACCAGAGATTCATCTGTTCCAGCCCGGTGCCCCAGGCCGTGGATTTGTCCATCGCCCCGACCATGACCGGCTGCACCCCGAACCAGCGGCAGATCGTCGCGACACCGACCTGACGGGTCTGGAGCAGTTGCAGGTCCTCGGCCCTGAGCCCGATGCTCTCGACCTTCCAGCCGCCCTCGAGCAGGGGCGTCTTGCCCGCGTTGATCGCGCCCGAGTAGTCGGCGAGGATCGCCTTCGCCTGTTCCTTCTGTTCGGGCTTCAGGTAATCCGGCGCGGAGATATAGGTCTGCGAGAGCAACCCGTTGCGGAACATGCGCCCCGCCGTTTCCTCGGCGGCCAGCGCGGCCCCGATGGATTGCCGCCCCGCCGTGATCGGCGAGATGCCCAGGAGCCCGTCGAAACAGAAGCCCTTGATATGGAAGATAGCGCCCTCATCGAGCACGAGCGTCCTGCCCTGGTAGCTGTAGCGATAGACCAGAGCGCCGGTGCCGGGGTCACGCTGCACCGTCATGCGGTCGGGGCGCAGCGGGTTGAGCGCCACGATCTGTCCGTCACCGCGCCGTACGATCTGGGCGAAGCCATTGCCCCAGGCGAGGCAGCACGCCGCCATGCACGACCAGAACTCGATCGGCGTCATATCGGCATTGGGTGCGCGGGCCAGTACGCGATAAAGCGGGTGATCGCGTGCAAGGCGCGATTGCCCGTCGCCCTGCTGCTCGTGCAGCTTGAGCGGCATGGAGCCTATGGTTTCGGACAACAGCCGGATGCAGGCCCAGACCGTATCGAGCTGGAGCGCGGTATCGACCGAGACGCTCTGGCCCGCGATGCTCGGCCCGCCCGTCATGAAAGCGCCCAGACGCAGATCGGTGAGCGAGACGCCCGTGATGGACTGGAAAGCCGCACTTGCGGCCTTCCAGGCCATGCCGCGCAGTCTTGTGACGATGCTCATACGGCTATGATCCCGGTTGAGAGAAAATCATCCATCCGGCCGCCACCGGGCGGCTCGGGGTTGCGGCTCATCAGCGTGACGGCATTGAGCAGCGCCATCAGCGGGTCGATCTTGAGATAGCCCGCCGCCTGTTTGGTGATGATGATGGCATTGCCCCTGGGCTCCACCTTCGCAAAGCTTGCGCTCGGCGGTCTTGATGACAATCGTAAGTGGCCTCGCGCCGATTGCTCATTGGTCCATATCGAGCAGATACCTCGCCGCGTTCTTTGAACGGCCTGATTGTCTTGCATTCATATGGGGCCGGGGGGGGACTGTACGGGTTCAGACTATATCGCCAGCGAAAGGATCCTCGTTGATGGGGCTCATTTGCTTCTCTCGCCACCTGGGGTCTAAGTTATATGGGACGCGCTGGGGCTCGCTCTGGAATCTGTCGAGATAATCTTCGGCGCGCATGGTTCGATAATGATATGAATTTTGAGTATGAAAGACGCCTATCCGACCCATGCCGAGCCTTCACCGAGGCCCACATCAAAGTAATGGTTCAATGCGAATGGCGGTTGGAGTAGACGATCCTATTGTCGTCGACCTACACCGTGACGATAATAAGGGAATGTCATATGAACGCTTTCTTTGCAAAAAGGGGATATGTTGTCCTTGGCTGTGTTTTGATCTCTGCGTGCTCGCCCTCGCCGCAGGTAAGCGCGGCAGGGGCAGGATTTACCAAGTCTGAGAGGGTGTCTGGCCCAAATCCTTATTACCCTTTTGAAGCTCTCAAAAACGGCGAAAGCGCCAAGGTCATGCTCAAGGTCGACGTTGACCGTAGCGGGCACCCACACAACTGCCGCGTTGATCATTCATCAAATGTGCATTTCAATGCTTCGGCGTTGCAATTCTGCCAAAAATCAGAGTTCAAGGCAGCAACCATGAATGGTGCTGCTGTAGAGGATGTCGGGCGGGACTTTCCGGTCAACTACTCGTCTGATTGAAACGCCTCTAGCCGTAAGTGCTGTAACGTAGGTCGGGCCGCGCAGTCTTGTGGCGATGCTCATACGGCTATGATCCCGGTCGAGAGAAAATCATCCATCCGGCCGCCACCGGGCGGCTCGGGGTTACGGCTCATCAGCGTGACGGCATTGAGCAGCGCCATCAGCGGGTCGATCTTGAGATAACCCGACGCCTGTTTGGTGATGATGATGGCATTGCCCCTGGGCTCCACCTTCGCGTTCGAGACGGCCCAGGCCATGATCGGCCTTGCCCCGTGGCAGAGCGTGCCATCTGCAAGCTTGCGCTCGGCGGTCTTGATGGCGCCCGAGAGCGTCCAGCCCTGCGAGATGCCCACCACGCGCTCATGCGCGATGCCGATCTGGGCCAGTGCATCGACAATGGCACCCACGCCCATCGGGTCGAGCCCCACGATCGCGAGCTTGCCGCTCCGGTCGATCGTGCCGAGGACCGCCACCAGCGCGTCGATATCGGTGCCGGGCGCGGCCGTGATGACGAGATCGCCCTGCGTTTCGAAGTCGCGCAGCTGGCTGGCCTCGCGCTTGCGCAGCGCCAGCACGCCCTCGAACACCCAGCTTTTCTGCCAGTGCAGCCACTGGCCGGTTATACGGTCGCGCCCGAGAACTGCGAGCGACAGCAGATCGTCGAGCCCGCCGCCGTCGATGCCCGCCACGATCACCTCGCAGCGTTCGATCAGGGCCTCGAGGGTGAGCGTGTCGTCGCCTGCGCCCTGCCAGTAATCGGCACCGACCCAGCGATCGGAGCGCAAGGCCAGGCCGATCTCGACATTGAGATGCTGCGAGGCCCAGCTGGCCAGCTCGCCCACGCCTTTCTCGCGTGCGTCCTCATACTCGCGCCTGAGGCGATCCAGCGTGATCGACCGGCCCAGATTGGGCAGGACCATCGGCCAGTATTGCGGGTCTTCCCAGGGCGCGGCCTCGCCGGGCAGTTTCGAGGGCTGCTGGATATCGGGCGGTAATTCGTACAGGACCGGCAGAACCGGCTGATGGCGTTTGCCGTCGCGGATCTCGCGGGCACGGATCAGGTCCTGCGCGAACACGCCCCTTGGCGGCCCGTCGCTCTGGGTGGTGATGATGGCGAGGAACGCCTCGGGCTGAGAGATCATGCCGCCGCGTATCTGGCGCATGACGCTGCCCGCATCGTTGCGCATGGCGATGACATGCTGCTCATCCACCAGCACGCCTGCGGGCTTTACGCCGGTCATGACGTCCGGGCTGAACGCCTTGACCTGCAGGGTCGCCCCGCTCGAGCGGAAGGTCAGACGCTTGAGATGCGTTTGCGCGTGAAACCGCCTCATCAGCGTGCGGTCGTTCTGCACCATGCCGAGCGCCTGGCTGAAGGCAAGCTCCGCAATTTCCTTGGTTGGCGCGACGATCAGGAATTCGGCGTTCGGGCGTTCGTTGACGATCACGGCCGTCAGCATCAGCCCGGCGCCGTTCGTGGTCTTGCTGTTCTTTTTCGGCACCAGGAGGAACAGCTCCTGGATGGCGCGCACACCCGTGTCAGGATCGAGCGCGCCGAACAGGGCAGAGACGATTTCGCGAAACCAGTCGCCGCAGGCTTCCGCCATGGCGGGCGTGCCGGGCACGTCGGGGATGCGCAATCGGTCGAAGCAGCGCACGGCCCGCGCCGCAAGTTCGGGATCGACCGGCTCCAGATCAGGCAGAAGGGACTGGCCGGCACGCAGGCGCGCCTCCCAGTCCTTCCGGCTCAGATCCAGCATGTCAGTTCCTTCTGTTCATCGGGGGCAGATCGTCACCCCAGCCGTTATCGAGACCGGGCAGGGCGGGTTGATCCTCGCGCGGGGCCGCGAGGCGGGCATGGGCGTAGGGGAGCGCGGCCTTGGCGGCGTCGGCGCGGATGGCGGCGGCCAGACCGCGATTGCGGTAGATATGCGTGAGGAAGGTCAGGGGCGAGCAGGTCTCGAGATCCTTCAGGGTCATGCCGCTCAGGGCATCCCGATCGGGCGCGAGCGCGGAGGGGTCGACCACGAGCGGACCGTTCCAGTCCACCTGCTTCCTGTTCCGGCTGCCCTTTTTGCGTCCGGCGCCGGGACGTGCGCCACCGTGGGCCATTTCTGCCCCCTTTCCTTGATAACTTGATTTCCTTGATAGACCGGAAAATCTGCCGCTGAGCCCTGCGCGGTTGGGGGGGGCAGGATCCGGCCGGACTTTCGACCTGCCCCCTCGGGGTCAGCGGGTCGGGGTTTCGCGAGTGCGGGCAGCCCGGACGCGGGCGGTCTTGGCGCTATGGCAGGAGCCGCAGAGCAGCCGGACGTTACCCGGATCGAGCGGCGCGCCGCCGTCTTTCAGTTCATGGATATGATCGCCGAAGATCCGGCAGCCCGTGCGGCCGCAGGCCTGGCAGCGTCGGCCACGCTGGGCCAGAAGGCGGGACATGAGGCCACGCCATTCGGATGAGAGATAGATGGTTTTTGTCTGCTTGGGCGGCGCCATCGCGATACCGGTTTCGACGCTGCGAACCGCTGGCGTGAGACATTGCAACCGCTTGAATGCCATTGGTCATCACCCCGCGAAACAGGCGTAAAAAAAGACGCCTGCCCGAACGGGTAAGCGTCTCGCGACAATGCCATGTTCAATACTGCAAAAACCGGCAAAAGCGGCATAAAAAATTCACGTCGACGCAATTTTTTTTGCAATCACCTCGCAGGCCTCACGGTGCATGCGTTTCACGGTCCTTTCGAATCGGCCCAGCTGGGCCGCGATCTTACCCCAGCTCCAGCGGTTGCAGCCTGATATGGGATGCACGATCAGCCTCATGTTGATCACCCGGCGCAGCCTGATCTGCGAGGCATCGATCAGGGAAAGCCAGCCAAGAGCGATATCCATGCGCCGGATCTGCTCGGCAGTAGGGGGCGGCATGAAGGCTTCCATCTCGCGGAACCAGTCGAGATCCTCCGGGTCGAACACGACGTCGGGCCATTTGACGCAATGCGTGCTCGGCCTGGTGCCCGTGGCGGGAAGGGCTGCGAGCGTATCCGCTGCCTCCGCGAGCCACTCCGCAACCTGATCGGCAATGTCCCGGGAGTGATCGAACAGGACGTATTCCGGGGTCATCTCATTCTCCTCCGGGCCGCTGGAGCCCACTGGCTACCGGATTGGCTACCGGGCTACGGGATTGGCTACAGGATTATATATATTTATCAGTAGTTTATAGTAGTGGTAGCCATGGTAGCCACGGTAGCCAGTATTCAAGACGCAAGAGACACGTCTCCTCTGGTGGGGAATGCGTCTATACAGGTGCAGGAAGTGGCTACGGCGGCTACGGGAGCTACGGCGTTGTTTTTATTGCTCTTTTATGGCTACCGGCTGGCTACCATTGGCTACGGGATTATGTTGAAATCTCAGTGGGTTAGACATCTTCACCCACTCCGAAGCCCAATTCGGCCGCTGTAACCCACACACAGCGGGCTGGAGTCATCGAGCCGATCTTGACCTTGCGCTTGGGACTGCGGGCCGATTCAAGACGTCGCAGTTCATAGAGCCAGCGTTGACCGGCGAATGGCGTATCATCGAACAGTCTGGTCAGCATGGCATTCCCCTGGGAAAACCAGAGTCCTGCGCCCTCGGCCTCGCGAGGATACGCCACGCCATTGCGCGCCTTGATCTCGTTCGGCCTGATAACCCGAATGCCGTATTGCCCGAGCACTTCGTCCGCAACAGAGCGCGAGAGCGGATCGATATCCGGCCTCTGTCCACTGTCATTTTCGAGAAGGCGCTCGATAAGGTCAGCTATAGATTTCCTTTCGGTCGATCGTTGCACCATGACAAGCTGCGTCATCAGGTGATTGATCATGCGGGTCGGAGCATCTTGCGTCGTAACGTCCTCCGCGTCACGCACAAATTCTGATAAAGCGCCAATGCCTATTTGTGCGCCCCGCTCATCCGGCACCGAATCCTCTGTCATGACCCACCAGCCCGCAAGGATCGCGCCCAGCTGATCCATCTCGCGGGGCTGGCAGCCGCTCTCGAGCAGGGCGGTGCGGAACGTGGCGAGCGCGACGCGGTAGCGTTCCCATCCGGCGAGGGCCCGTCCCCAGAGTGCGGCGCCGTGCTCGCGCGCCCAGGTGGCGAGATCGCGATGCTCGGCCGAATGGTCGGCCCCTTCCTCCGCCTTGGCGAGATCGATGATCGTAAAACGGCCCAGATGCTGCGCCTGCATGTCGGGCGGGTTGATCGAGGCCATGATGATCGAGCCGACCACCTCGATACTCCGGGCCACGCCATCCTTGCCGCCGCGCACGCCTTTCGTGCCTTCGCCGCCGGTGGAGGAGAGCACGAGATCCAGCAGCGCACGCGCGCCGCGCTGATCCTCGCGATCGGACGCCTCATCGATAAAGGCGGGCATAGCGCGCCCGTCGAGCCTCTGCTCCAGCCCGGCCTTCGACGTGTCATTGACGAACACATGCAAGGGCGAGGCCGCCTGCAACACGCGCAACAGCGACGATTTGCCGGATCCGGCCCCGCCGATCAGAAACCCGGCTGGCCGCCACGGGATGGACGCCCCGTAATAGGCACAGGCCAGCAGCCCGAGCACCGCAATCTCGCCGCCCGGCGTGCGGAAGTTCCAGAGCCTCCGGATACCATCCAGCAGATAACGCCCTTCCTCCGGGCCGCTGGGGCGTGCAGGCCGGGGCGATGGGGGTGCTGCGGCCCATACCTGGTTTCCGGTGCGCGTTCCTGCCTGTTCCAGCCGGTCGCCTATCATCACGGCATCGCCACAGTGAACCACCGGAAGGCCGTTTTCAGCGGGCCATACGCCGGGTTTGCGAATCATGATGTGAGACCCGAAAAGCCCGGCCCGGGCGCATTCGGCCTGCAGGTAACTGGCTACGGAGTTGATACGGAAATCCACCACCTTTTCCTCGGTGGTTTCCTGCCCGTCCTGATCCTTCGTCTTGCATTGCGCCTTTTTGGGGAAGGTCGCACGCAACCAGCCATCATTCCCTGCGAACAACCCGAGCAGATCATGACGCGAACCGACCTGCCTTGCAGTCAGCACACGCAGCTGGCCCACGCGGTCGAGGAAGAAATAGGAACCATCGAGATGACCCAGAGCGGTCACGGGGCAGGGCTCGTTTTTCTCCGGCGCGGCCGGTGGCTCGCCGCCGCCCCTGCGTCCGCCATCCGGCCGCCCGCCGTCGATTACCTGAAACGCCCGATCGGCGCGCAGCACCGCGTCGCGGATATCACTGGATTGCATCGTTGAAATCCTTCCCGCGAGGGGGCTTTGCCACCCGCACTTCGCGACCTTTGGAAAGGTGAAAGTCGATTGCCCGGTCGAGCCCGCGCCTTGCGGCTTCGTGTTCGTCACGATCGGCCAGGAGCGTGACCTTGCGCAGCTGCTCCGGCAGCCAGATGGCCGCCATGTTGCTCAGGCTTCCGGCTGCGAGGACGCGAAATTCAGGGCAGCACACGGCCACCGAAAGACAGGTCTCGATCCCTTCGCCGATCAGCACGGTTTCATCCGGGCTGGCCTTGGCAAGCGTCGCGCCCGTGTCGCCCTTGCGCAGGCGTATGGCAGCACCCGTGCAGGACCCGCGTATTTTCTTGGCGACATCGAGCCGCGCCTTGACCCAGCGGCCTTCGCTGTCCCGGGCAAGCCAGGTCTGATGCGTGGCGACATGCGCGCCTGTGGCATCGGTAAAGGCAGCCAGCATGGCAGGCAGCTCGCGCTGAACCTCATTGCAGTAATGGGCGGGGGCAAAGCGTATCGAGCGCGTGAAACGCCCGAGCGGGGCGACGTCGATGCCGCGATTGCGTATATAGGCGAGCACCGGCGAACCCTCGGTGACGGGCTCGGCCCTGAGCCACATGGCCAGCGCCTTCTTGCGCCCGTTCTGTTCGTCCTTCACCGCGTCGCGCTGGATCTTCTCCGCCGCCAGATGCGCCTGTCGTATGGCGACAGGGCCGAGATCGCCCAGCCCGAGCCAGCCATGCGCCCAGCGATACGCCTCTTTCGTATTTCCACCCGTCAGGCACGCCGCCACCAGATCGAGCGCATCGCCAAACTCACCCGAGCGATGATCGACCCAGCCTCCCGGATTCTTGCCGGTCAGATGCACGGAAAACGCGGTGCCCTTGCCGCCCGACAGGGAATCGCACCGCCAGTCTGCGCCCATGCGCTGCCCGAACGGGAGCAGCTCGCGCACCAGCTGGTCGATACGCTGGGTCAGCAGGGTTGAGATCTCGGCCGCGCCGATCTGCATGGTCATGTCATGCCGCCTTTCTCTCAGGCGATGGCATGGCGAGGCGGTGCAGCGCATAGCGCACCGTCCGTTCCGAAATGCCCAGGGCGCGGGCGATGTGCGATGCGCTGGCGCCACGCTGCCGCAGCACCGAAATGGCGGGGTCTATCCGCCTCCGGTCGAACGCGGGCCGGGCCATCAGCAGCGCTCCCGGCAAGGCCGGCACAAGCGTAGCCAACGCCCTTTTGCGGTAAACCGCGCTCCGCAATACAGGCATTTGCGGTCGACCCGTTCGATCGCCTCATGCCGCGGCGATCGCGCGCGGGTGCGGCTCGGAGGCCGATCGCCGAAGCAGGCCACGAAACGCCTGAGATGACAGGCTGGCAAGTGCTCCCAGCCCATGACCGTGCATGGATCGAGAGAGAGCCTTGCCGCGATTTTTTTCGCTCCGCCACGCTGCGCCCTCATGCGGCGCATGAGCACGGTGGCCGCTTCGCGTTCCGGCGTCATGACAGGGGGGCGGGGCATGTCTCAGCCCTCCCCATCGGCGCGGAACGCGAGCGCCTGCATCTTCTGCAGGGCGTCGGTCGAGATGCGGATCAGATGCGACAGGCGCTGCGACAGATCTTGCGCCTCGGAGCGGTCTATCCTGCCATCTGCCAGAGCCCGCAAGGCTGCCGACAGGGTTTCGCTGGCCGAGGCGGCCACGTCCCCCATGGCCGTCGCGGCGCAACCCTCGCCGAACGCGATGGGTAGCAGGGCGAAACCCGTGATCGAGGCCATGGCGGCCAGAATCACCGGCTGTTGGGCAGAGATATCGAGCGCCACCGCGACGTCGATCGGCGCGATATGGGCCGAGTTGCGGTTCTGATATTCGGATATCTGCGTCTTGCCGACGCGCGTGCAGGAGGCGGCTGCCTCAACCCCACCCACCAGCCGCACGGCCGCTTGCGTGGCCGTTTTCAGGCATGCCACATGATCCCTGTGCCGGTCAGTCATCTGCCTCGCCTCCGGAAACGCGGGGAGTCGGGAAGTTCGTTTTTCTGGTGGGACGCATTGGCGTAGGTCTCTCTGTGTCCGGGACGGCGAGAAAACTCGGGTTCTGACGATTTCGCGGAACGTTTCCGCAAGCGCGCGAAGCGCCCGCCTGCTAGTTCGGTGGCGACTGCTTGTGAGGTTCAGCCCCTCGCTCTGTTGGGTTCGCCCCCAAGCTCTCGAGCATCTCCAGCGTCACAGCGACGCCCCTCCTGTCGCCTAGCCGCATGAGTTTGGGCCATAGGCGTGCGGGAATGGTTCTTCCGGGGCGCGTCCAGTTGTGGACACGCTTCCAGTTCAATTCGAGATTTTCGGCCACTGATTGCACGCCTCCGAGGCGGTCAATCAGACAACGTGAGGTTTCCATGGGAGTCTTATATCGTCGTAACGACGATGATTGCAAGCGTCGTATGCTTGATGGCTTGTGTGAAGAGCGTTGCCATAATAACGCGATGGCACACGCAAAATCACCTAAATCGACCGAGCTCAAGGACGCGGTGCGCGAGAGGCTCGTCGCCGCGATCAGCGCTTATGGCATCTCCCAAGCCGACCTTGCACGCAAGCTCAATGTCTCATCACAGCAAGTAAACGGATATGTTAAAGGGAAAAACTATCCGGACGAGTTTTTTATCGTCCGCTTTTGCGATTTGACTGGCTGCACCCTCGACTGGCTTTATCGGGGCTTGATGTCATCTGCCATGCCGGTTGAGCTTGCTGTTCACATAGCACTCGAAAATCCCACGCTGATGCAGCGGGACAGTAAGGGGATGGCGCAGACTTCTGACCTGGTTTCGGTGGAATTCTGAATCCGCGCATGACATCACACTCTTTTTCTTTGTTAATATTTCACAAATGGTCACACAAACAGCCTCCTACCACAATATTTTATTCATTAAGCAATTGCTTCATAGAAATACTTCGTACGACAGGCGCTCTCTCGATCAGGGCGGCCAGAGGCAAGGCGCCTTTTGAAACGGTCTCAGGCCTGTGCCTCTAGGGATCACCAAGATTCGCGCGACACAGAAAGTCGTCGTAACGACGACTATTTTCGTTGATGTATCGTCGTAACGACGATATAACTCTTCTTGTTAGACGCAAGGATCAACAAAATGACAACGAAAAACTGTAACTCCTCTTATCCCGACGCTCTTTCCGCCGCTCGCGGCGCTATCGCAGATATCTGCCGTGATCGTTCGCTCACGCCGCAAGAGCAGCTGGACCTCCTCGGAGCCCTCTGCGCCGAATTCGGCTTCGAGCAGGCCGATCGCGTCACCGGTTGGAAATACCGCAGCTTCGGCATTCTGAATGCCATCTATGTTTCGGGCACTGGTCACCTGCACGATCTGGTTGGCAGCGGCGACTGATCCCGCGCCACCCGAAAGCGATCGGGGTCTCTCTCCCGGGCCCCGATCGCTTTCGCTTCATCGTCGCGACGTCCCGTGTCCTTCAAGAACTCCGCCGAAGGAGCCCCGAAGCATGACTCTCACCCCCAGCCAGCTCGCCGCCATGACAGAGCGTGCATTCTGGATCGCTATCGCGCCAATGCCGCAAGCCGATCAGCTGCATGCACTGACCCTGTTTCGCGACTGGCGCTTCGCCGCGACCCGCGCAGCCGATGGCCGCCCCCTGCAATGCGCAGCCCCATGGAAGCGCGTTGCCGCCGCAAAAGCCGCAGAGTTGCAGGGCCATCTTGCCCGCCACACCCAGCCAATCACGCCGCCCCCTTACGCTGCTCAGGTGAACGCCCTGCGCGCTTTGGCCATATCGGCATTCCACAGAGGGGCAATCCAATGACCAGCCGTGCCGAAACGAAGCGCCGCGCGTTTGCAGCCGCATCGGCGGAAATCGAGGCAACCTGCAATCGTCTGGCCTTTTCACGTCAGGATTATCTTGAACTGCTGGCCGAGCTCACTGCGGTGGCGGCCTTCAACAGTCTGGAAACGCTGCCGGGCTGGGAGTATCGCGCCCGCCTGACAATGGAAGCCATAGTGGAAGAAGCACGCGCCCGGTTGCGCGCCCTGCTGGTTGCGCAGATCGAGCGGGGTGGCTTTCGTGCCAGCTTCGGGACTGGGGCAGGAAAGGGCAGGGAGGTCCCGCCGTCATGAGATACGCGACCGCACTCAATATCGCACCGCGCCTCCTGAGCACCGATCAGGCCATAACCTATCTGGGCGGGATGATCGGCCGGGAGACATTCATGCAGCACGTTGCGCCGCATTGCCGCCGGATCATCCTGTCGCCGCGCAATTTCGGGTGGCTGCGCGAGGATCTCGATCGCTATCTCGACCATCTCGCCGGCATAGAGCGCAAACCGGACATTCTCCCCAGGCCGGAACCGAACATGCTCGAGGCGATCCTTCCGCCATGATCTTGAGGCTGCGTTACATCCAGCGCGTGAGGGACAGGAGGGGCAAAACGCGCCTGTATTTCCGCCGCCCGGGGCACAGGTCGAAAAGGCTGCCAGACGAGAGCGACCCGGGATTTCTGGCAGCGTATAACGAGGCGCTCGCCGCGGCGAAGCCCGAGATACTGCGCCCCAGAGAGCCGCCGCGCACGCTGGCGGGGTTGATCGATTTCTGGATGCGCAGCGCGCGTTACACGGCTCTCGCGGAAACAACACGCGCGACATACCGCCGTATCCTGCTGGATATACAGAAACAGGATTACGCGAATGCGTTCGTGACGGATTTCCAGCCGGTTTACGTCCGGCGCATTCTTGCCCGGCATATCGCAACCCCGGCAGCGGCCAATAACCGGCTCAAGATCCTGCGCGTGCTGTTCGATCATGCCGTGAGCGAAGGCTGGCGCCCCGACAACCCGGCCAGCGCCGTGAAGCGCCACAAGGAAAAGGCAGAAGGCGCCGTCACATGGTCCGAGGAGCAGATTGCCCGATACGAGGCACGATGGCCCCAGGGCAGCGTCCAGCGGCTGGCGCTCGCACTTCTCGTCTATACGGGACAGAGGCGGAGCGATGTGGTGCGCATGAGCGGCGCGGACCGCCGGGGCGATCTGCTGGAGGTGCGGCAGCAAAAGACAGGAGCCCGCCTCCTGATCCCGATCCATCCTCACCTCGCGCAGGAGCTCGACGCCGCACCGGCAAGCGGCACCTTCCTGCAAACTCCCGGAGGCAAGGCATATACCGCAAACGGGTTCTATATGCGCTTTCGCGACTGGCGCGCCGCGGCGGAGCTACCGGAAGGGCTCAGCCCGCACGGTCTGCGAAAGGCCGCCGCCAGAAGGCTGGCCGAGGCGGGCTGCACAACCCACCAGATAGCCGCCATCACGGGCCACGCGACTCTCGCGGAAGTTGAACGATACACGCGCGCTGTGGACCAGGAAAAACTGGCCCGCTCGGCAATCGAAAGGATCAAACTGTAAAATGAACCCGGAAAACTGTAAAACTTCGCGCAAAAATGGCGGATTACTGCGGTTTTCTGGAAGAAATGGCGTCCCATAGGGGATTCGAACCCCTGTTGCCGCCGTGAGAGGGCGGTGTCCTAGGCCTCTAGACGAATGGGACGAGGCGAGGTGCGTTCTATGATATCGATCGCACCTCGGCAAGAGGTTATTTTGCGTTTGGACGAATTAATTTCGTTCCGAGCGGTTCGCCGGCCAGAAGGTGGAGGTGATAATGCGCAACCTCCTGACCCGCATCGGCACCGGTATTGCTGATCACCCTGTACCCCGAGCCAGTCACTCCGAGACGGGTTGCGACATGCGCGATTGCGCGGGAAAGACCGGCCTGTTCCGCTTCACTTGCCCGCTCGCCAAAATCCGTCGCGCAGATATAGGAGCCCCTGGGAATGATCAGGACATGTATCCGCGCCTGAGGCGCGATGTCGGGAAAGGCGAGGGCATATTCGTCCTCATAGACTTTCACGACCGGGATTTCTCCGCGCAGGATACGTGCAAAGATATTATCGGGATCATAGGGGGCGTTCGGATCGACAGCCATGTCTCAAACGCTCCCTTCCGGGTTACGCGATGCCTTTTCCTGGACGCCGCTCATGCTCTGCCGACGACGCAACTCGGACCATACCTCTTCAGGCGTGATCCCGGCATCGACCCACATCACGATCAGATGATAAAGTACGTCGGCGCTCTCGCTTACCAGCTCGCCCGGCTTGCCCGCGACGGCCTCGATAAGGCATTCGACCGCCTCCTCACCGAATTTCTGCGCGATCTTCTTCCTGCCGCGAGAGAGCAGGCGTGCAGAGTGGCTCAAGGCCGGATCGGTGCCTCGACGGGACTGAACCGTTTCGAACAGACGGTCCAGCACCTGTGCGCCCGCAGGCGCAATCTCCGGAGCAGGAACCGGGAGCGCTTTTTTCTTGCTGGCCCCCTTTTTGGTTGCTCCGTCCTTTGCGGCCCGCTTCTTGGGGGTCGCGTCCTCGGTCTTGCGTGATCCGCGCTTTGCCGAAACTGCCATGATTCTTCCGATCTTCCCTAACTAGAGCGAGCTTGCCAACATGCCGTATGTCGCCGGGGTCACGCGCCGCTGCGAACCGGCAACCTGGCATTTTCGAGCGCGGCCTTCACCCCTGCAATCCCGAATGTCCCGAAATGAAAGACGCTCGCCGCGAGAAGGCCGCTCGCGCCCGATTGTGCGCCCTCGACGAAATGCTGCAGCGTTCCCACCCCGCCGGATGCCACAACAGGGATCGTAACGTCTCCGCAAACGGCGCGAAGCAACGCCAGGTCGAAACCCTCTCCCGTCCCGTCACGATCCATGCTGGTAAGGAGGATTTCACCCGCCCCTCGCGCCTGCATTTCCCTGGCCCAGGACACCGCGTCGATCCCGGTAGGCTCACGCCCCCCTTTGGTAAAGACCTCCCAGCCACCGCGCCCGTTCGACCGGGCATCGATCGCCACGACAACGCATTGGCTGCCAAAGCGGTTGGCGGCTTCGTTGATAAGCCCGGGATTGGAGACGGCAGCCGAGTTGACTGCGCATTTATCGGCCCCGGCCAGCAGAAGACGCCGCATATCGTCCGGCGTACGAACCCCTCCGCCGACGGTCAGTGGGAGAAAAACGCGTTCCGCCGTACGTCTTACGACCTCGAGAATCGTATCCCGGTTTTCGACGCTTGCGGTGATATCGAGAAAGGTCAGTTCATCGGCACCGGCAGCATCGTACACGATGGCCTGCTCGACCGGGTCGCCCGCGTCACGGAGCGAGACGAAGTTGACCCCTTTGACGACCCGACCATCCTTGACGTCCAGACACGGGATGACACGCAGTTTGAGCATCAGGCACCTTCAACGATGCTGAGGGCCTCCGACAGGGAAATCCGGCCATCGTACAAGGCACGCCCGACGATCACGCCCTCGAGCCCCGGAACCTCCAGTGCAACGCGGCGGAAGGCGCGAAGATGCTCTGCGGTGCCGACTCCTCCGCTTGCGATGACCGGAATATGCAGCCGCCGCGCAAGATCGGCGGTCTGCTCCAGATCGAGCCCCTCCAGCATGCCGTCCCGCGTGATTTCCGTGAAAATGATCGCTGCGACGCCCGCATCCTGCATGCGCAAGGCAAGGTCACGGGCGTTGAGTTCGGAAATCTCCGCCCAACCCTCCGTCGCGACCCGTCCCTGACGCGCGTCGATTCCGGCGACGATCCGTCCCGGAAACGCCCGGGCCGCTTCCTTGACCAGTTGAGGATCCTTCACCGCGATCGATCCCAGTATGACCCGCGCCAGCCCGGCCTCAAGCCATTTTTCGATGGCCGAGAGATCGCGAATACCGCCGCCGAGCTGGACCGGAAGATCAGTCGCGCCGAGAATCGCCTCGACGGCCGCGCCGTTTGCGGAGCGTCCTGCGAAAGCGCCGTTGAGATCGACCACATGAAGATGCGAACAGCCCGCCTGTGCGAACTCCCGGGCCTGGCCGGCAGGATCCTCGGAATAGACGGTCGCCTCGTCCATCTCGCCACGGCGCAGACGCACGCAGGCTCCATCCTTGAGGTCGATCGCGGGATAAAGCGTCAGTTTCCGGGAGGCGGGGGCGGGGAGGTCGACCAAATCGGAACTCTCTTTTTCTTCTTTGGAATATGGTTTGACCGAACTCCCCGAAAAACCGGGGGCCGGAGTCTCGATGCCGGGAGGCTGATCCAGACGCATCGTCATGAACAGACCGCGAATCACGCCGTCATGATTGCGCGCGTAGAATGGATGGATCCCCCATTCCACGAATCCGAGAGACCGGAACATCGCAATGGCCGATTTCTGGGTCTCGGGCACTTCGCAGTTCAGAACGCGACATCCGAGCCCTCTTGCTGCGGCGATCACGGCGTCGGCAAGAACGAACCCGAGCCCGCGGCCACGCATGTAAGGCGCGACGAAGTAGCCTCGTATCTGCGCCGTCTGTGCCTGGGCCTCGTTGTTTCGCGAGGGACGGACGAGCTGGGCGCAACCCTGTATCTGCCCTGTCTCGTCGCGCACCACGAAAAAACGCGTTTCCGGAACGAGGAGCAGTCCGTTGAAGTAACGCTCGAGCACAGCCCGTCCCGGAGGCGTGAGCCATCCGAGTCCGCCCCCGTCCAGAATTGCCGCCGTCGTGATCTCGCACAACGCCGCCATATCCGTTTCGTCAAGTCGCGAAAGACGCTCTGCGCGGTGATTCACGGTGACCAGCTCAGGAAATTGGCCATGATCCGAAGCCCTGTCTTCTGGCTTTTCTCGACATGAAACTGCGTGCCGCAACGATTGCCGCGAGCGACGATGGCCGGGACCAGATCGCCATAATCGGCGGTCGCGACGATATCGTCCGGGTCCCATCCCGTCAGGGCATAGGAGTGAACGAAATAACCGTGATCGCCCGGAGCGAGCCCCTGGGTGAGCGGATGCGCCCCGACGGTGAAATCGAGCGCATTCCATCCCATATGCGGGAGGCTGAGCCCCTGCGCCCGCGCATGCTCCATCAATGCGATGCTTCCCTTGATCCAGCCCAGACCCGAAGTGCAGCCATGCTCGAGCCCCTGTTCCGCCATGAGCTGCATACCCACGCAGATACCGAGGAAGGGAGTTCCCCGATCGGTCGCCTCGACAAGCGCCTCGCGCAGACCGCCCCGAAGGCCGGCAGCACAATGCGAAAACGCGCCCTGACCGGGAAGGATGATATGGTCGGCGCCGAGAACCACCTCGGGGGCGCCGGTGATCGTGACCTCGGCTTCAAGATCGAGACCGTTCACGACATGACGGGCGGTCTGGGCGGCAGAGGCGAGATTGCCTCCGTCATAATCGACGACGACGATCTTCCTCATGCCTGTTTCCCTCCCGCGCGATCGCTTGCGCGCAGCATGGCCTCGGCAGCGGAACGACCAAGCCACACGCCACAGGCCCTGTTTCCCTGGAGGCGCGACTCCCAGGCGATCAGCTCGCCTCCGAACAGGGCGAGCGTGCCATTCAGCAACGCCAGGCAAGGCAGCATCGGCACCGGAGCGAAACGCACGATTGCAGCCGCAAGACAGGCCGTGAGCGAGAAGGAGATCCAGCTTCGCGAAAGCAGGAGCCCGAGCGGACCGAGCACGAGCAGGCGCCAGTGGAAGCCCTGCTTGATCATCTGCAGATCGTCATTCGCCCGGCGGAAGCCCTGAAAGCAGATCACAGGACCCCCTTGGTCGACGGAACGACCCCCACGGCGCGCGGATCGGGTGCCACCGCCATGCGCAAAGCGCGTGCGAAGGCCTTGAACCCGCTCTCTGCTATATGGTGGGCGTTCCGACCCGCCTTGCAGGTCATGTGCAGGGCGAGCGAAGCCGCCATGGCGAAGGCCCGGTAGAACTCCTCGAAAAGCTCCGTATCCATCTCGCCGATCCGCTCGCGCTCGAACGTCACGTTCCAGGCGAGATAGGGACGTCCCGAGAGATCGATGACGACCTCGCTCAACGCCTCGTCAAGCGGTACCAGAGCGTGTCCGAAGCGCGTCACGCCGCGCTTGTCTCCCAGCGCCTGGGCGAAGGCCTTGCCTAGGGCGATACCGATATCCTCGACCGTGTGATGGCCATCCACGTGAAGATCGCCCTGACAGCGAATCTCGAGGTCGAAACCGCCATGCCTGGCCAGGGCCGTAAGCATGTGGTCGAAAAAGCCGATCCCGCTATCGAGCTCGGCCTGTCCGCTCCCGTCGAGATCGATGGAGACGAGGATATCGGTTTCACCGGTCTTGCGGTGAACGCTGGACTGTCTGGCGTCTGTCATGCTTTCTCCATAACCTAATCCCCGCGATTACGCGATGGCCTCTTGGCGAGACCGGGAGAACTTGCCATCTATCCGACATGACAAGCGCTCCTTCGGCTCCCTCCGCTCTCGACGTCCTGCTCTCCCGGGCCTCAACCGACCATCTGGTCGCGCCAGCCCCCGACAAGGCCCAGATCGCCCGCATCCTTTCCGCAGGCATCCGGGCGCCGGATCACGGGAAGATCAGGCCATGGCGTTATGTCGTGATCAAGGGAAAGCATCGCGCGGCCTTCGCCGAACTCGTCGTCAGGGCCATGATCGCCGCAGATCCCGAGGTTCCGGAGAAAAAGATCCAGAAACGTCGCGAGCGTTTCTCCGAGATGCCCATGATCATTGCCCTTGTCATGGCTCTGCGGCCGGAGGGGAAAATCCCTCTCGACGAACAGAAGCTTTCGGTCGGAGCGGGTGCGATGAACGTGCTCAACGCCCTCCATGCGGAAGGATTCGGCGGTTTCTGGGTCTCGAGCGATTTTGCGGGAGAGGAGGTCTTCCGGGCAGGTCTCGGTCTCGAAGGGGCGCAGACGCTTGCAGGATTTCTCTTCGTCGGAACGCCGGAAAAACCTGTAACAGGCAGCAAGCGCCCGGATATCGAGGATTACATGGCCATCTGGAAGGGAGAGCCAGTCGCATTCGGAGCAGACCGGTGAGCCGCACCTACGATATCACCATCGCCGGTGCCGGCCCTGCCGGGCTCGCCTGCGCCTTGTCCCTTGCCGGGGAAGGCAGACGCGTCGCCCTCATCGATCCGGCGCCGGAGCCGGTGCTGGCCGAGCCGTCTTTCGACGGGAGGGAAATCGCCCTGACGCATCACGCACGCGACTGGCTGGAGCGTCATGGTGTCTGGGATCACATACCGGGAAACAGTGTTTCGCCCCTGCGGACGGCGCGCATCGAATCCGGGCAGGATGCGCCCGCGCATCCTGGCGGGGCACTCCTCTTCACGTCCCGGAATCAGGGCAGGGAGGCCCCGGACGGAGAAGCACCGGGCGGAGGAGCACTGGAGGGAGAAGCGCTCGAGGGAGAAGCGCTGGGCCATCTCGTTCCCAACCATCTGATCCGGGCGGCGCTCTATCGACGCTGCCTTACGGAATCGCGAATCACGCTCATGGCAGGACGAGGCGTCATCGCAAGCTCGGGTAATCGCGACCGGGCCACTGTCCTTCTGACAGACGATACGCTGATCGACAGCGACCTGCTCATCGCGGCCGATGGCCGCTTCTCGCGCATCCGGCAGGCACGCGGTATCGGCGCGATCGTGCATGATTTCGGCAAGGAGATCCTGGTCTGCCGTATGCGCCACCCGGAACCGCATGACGGGGTGGCATTGCAGTGGTTCGATGAGGGACAGACGATCGCGCTCCTTCCCGTCGCCTCGGACGGGCAGCCCGGTTTTCTCTCCTCTCTCGTTCTTACACTGGATCCGGTCGATATCGCGCATCTCAAGGATATGGATGAGGGCGACTTCAGCCGGGAAATCACCCGCCGCACGCAAAACCGGCTCGGTGGGATGATGCTCGAAAGCGCGCGGCGCTCCTATCCACTCAGAACCGTTTATGCCCATCGTTTCGAAACGACCCGTCTCGCCCTGATCGGCGATGCCGCTGTCGGGATGCATCCGATCACCGCTCATGGATTCAATCTCGGCCTCAAGGGGCAGGAGATCCTGTCGGAGGAAATCCGGCAGGGCGATGGCGATCCCGGTCACAGCGATGTTCTGCGTCGTTTCGAGCGGCGCCATCGTCAGGCGACCGCACCGCTCTTCGCGGCGACGAACGGCATCGCGACGCTCTATACGCACGATTCCCGACCGAGCCTCGTGCTCAGGCGGGCGGGCCTCAGGATTGCGGAGCGCATGACGCCCTTCAAGTCGTTCGTGACCGGCTTTCTGATGGATCGCAACGCGGCACACTGAGCGCCTCCGCGTCCCGGGCCTCGCGCCGCCCGATCCGTGCATGCAAGCAACTCCCCGGGGGTGGCGCCTTGCCGTGAAAACCATCCAGACCCGGATCCCGGCCGCGCACATCCTCCGGTGATCCGTCTCTCGACGAATCCATCAGGCATATACCGACCTCGCACGCCGCGGAATGGAAGCGCAGGTGTCGTGCCGGAGAATGTCCGGCCTGCCGCCGGGACGCAGCGTTCATGCCCCGTAACAAGGACGGGTCAGGGATGCATGTTTCCCAAATCGACCTGACCCGGCATCGCCAGACCGTGGCTTACAATACTGCTGTTTTCGTAAGCTTCGCCAAAGGGCTTCAGGTTCGCCCCGGTATTCGGGTCTCTCCCGTAGGTCGCGCCATTCGAAATCCCGATACGCCCTATCCAGGGTAGATCGACAGACGTTTCCGGGCTCTCGTCAGTGGGCGCGGCGTTCGTTTCAGGGACCGGCTGATAGCGTCGAGACCCGTGCACGGAAAGAAATTCATTTACCGATGCACCACGACTATCTCCCGGAAGAGAGCCCTTCGATGCGGAGCCGGAAGAGTGTTGTGCCGGGATAGGTGATCTGTCTCGACCGGAACCACGAGCGATCGACGGATCGCAACACCCAAGCATGATAATGGAAACCGACAGAAGACATAAACTTCTCATCTCGCCCCTCGCCACCAAAACACCCCCGAAACGCTTGCGCTGTTCTTGAGGATGTACTTTGCGATAGCCTAGTGAAAATACGGTATCGCAGCAAAGTGTATATTATCGACCATCCCTGAAGCGTTTTTTTACGCTGAGAGAGTCGAGGGGCCACGATTCCGCGTATAACTCGATAAACCGACGGCGGCGAATGTGCGGGGGCCGATGCTCAAACCGACCGCGCCTTCGCCAGATCTGGCTTCCGGGATGGCTGGCACCGGCCCTTACGATGCAACGAAATGCGCCATCATCGCCATGGCACGCTCCTGGGCCACGGCCATGGCGCCACGCGGAATTCGCGCGGACATACTCGTCCCCGACCCGATCGAGACAAATTTCGAAGCTTTCTCCCTGACGAATCACGCAGAGGGTTGGAGGATTTCGTCGTCAGTCACGTCCCCACGAGGCGTGCGCGGTACGCGGCGGCCTGATGGGTCCGCCGGGAAAAGAGGCGTGCCCGGTCTTTCGAACAGGGGGTTAAGCTATAGGCGGGCCTGAGAGAGGACGGATTTATGGGCAAGATTACGCGGAAGAGGTATTCGGGCGCGTTCAAGTTGCAGGTTGGGATTGCGGCATGGATCGCGCATGACAACGGGCAGTATTCGGCTTTGGCTGGACGCACGCCCGATGAGGCGTATCATGACGCGCCGGCATCCCTTTGGTCCGGGGCTAACCCCGGACCAAAGGGCCAACAGCAACACTGTCAACCTGACAGCATGACAACAACCGGCTATAGCTTATCAGGCCCGCAAAGCTGTCCGAGCGAACGGAGCCACCTCCGTAGGTTAGATGCGCGCAGTCTTGCATCGGACACACCACTTTACGATCCGTTCCTACATCCAGGAAAGGTACAGTGGGAAACTACAGGTATAGATTGAATTTTTGCGATCCTCTTCCGCGGTAATGCCTTCAAGGAAAAATAAGATGGGCAGGAATAACAGGAGTCAATACGTCGACATATTGCGTGGAATCTCAATATTCTTAGTACTAATTCACCATTTTAGCATTGTATATAGGTATGAAGATAATGACTCTATCCTGTCGGCAATATTTCACGCCTCAAGGTATATCTCAAGAAATGGCAACTACGCAGTTACTATGTTTTTTGCTATATCGGGATATCTGATCACATCGAATGCCTATCGGCACTGGGGGGTTTTAAGTAATATTCAAATCAAAACATTTTATATATTCCGTGCCGCACGGATTTTGCCATGTCTCCTCCTTTTGTTGATTGTAGTCAATTTGATGGCGTTCTACGGGTTTGATATTTTTCAGAATCATTCAGAATTTGGCGGTACAGTATCTTGGTGGTTGGTAAACCTAGCATCTTTGACATATTGGATTAACATATTGATGCGTTTTCATGGATGGTTCAATTATGTTCTTTGTGTGCAATGGTCTTTAGCTATCGAAGAGGTTTTTTATATTATCTTCCCTATCTTCTGTGTCCTATTCCGCAGGGAACGAAACTTAATCTTTGTATGGGGAGTTTTCATATCTATCGGTCCTATATGGAGGTTCTTTTATCACGGCTCCGAATATGACGAGCTCAACTCCTATCTATCGTGCTTTGACGGCATAGCTTTTGGTTGCATTGCAGCTGTGATTGATAAATCCATCAATCCAAGACCAGAATTAGCCAAGATGATAATATTAACTTCTTCTTTTTTCATGACCATATTTTATCTGACCCAATGGGTCGGACAAAGTGCTTATTACGGCGTTACATTTATGGCATTTGGAACATCTGTTATTCTAGTTGGACAATCCAGATTGAAACAGAATGTCTGGCGTTTTTGGGTCCCAGTGGCCAATTTAGGGCGAAACAGCTACGAGCTGTATCTGTTCCACTTACTTGTTCTGGCTCTAATCCAGATTGCTTATCCTTCAGGGACGGTAAGTGGAAAAACAGAACTTTTTCTTCTTTCCATCTTTTTGGTTTCTGCGATCTCATTTTCACTTATAGTAAGTCGACTGTATTCGAATCCATTGAATAAGTTTTTCCGAGAAAGATTTCGGGATCGAAGAACCGCAAATTAGAGCGTTTTCCTTTCAATCTGGCTTGTATCCAGCGGCGGTGAAGAAGTTGGCGCATTCTGCGGGCGCGACCTGATCGATGAGTTTGCCGATCCTGTCCCAAAGCCCGTCGCGGGTGCGTTCGGCGGCACGGCGGAGATGGGCCTTGAGTTTGGAAAACGCCATCTCGATCGGGTTGAAGTCCGGGCTGTAAGGCGGCAGAAACCGCAGGCTGGCTCCGGCGGCCTCGATCGCCGCCTGCACGCCCGGCCCCTTGTGCGAGCCGAGATTGTCCATGACGACGATGTCGCCGGGGCGCAGATCCGGCACGAGGACGCGTTCGACATTAGTCAGGAAGCTGCGGCCGTTGATCGGTCCATCCAGCACCATGGGCGCCACGATGCCGGTCAGCCGCAGTCCCGCGATGAACGTTGTGGTCTTCCAGTGCCCGTGCGGCACGGCGGATCGTAATCTCTGGCCCCGCCGACAGCGACCATGACGTCGCGCCATGTTGGTCGAGGCCCAGGTTTCATCAATGAAAACCAGTCGCTCGGGGTCGAGGTCGGGCTGGGTATCGAACCAGTCCTGTCTTCGCGTCAGGACATCCGGACGATCCTGCTCCGCCGCATGGGCGGACTTTTTTTTCCATGTGATCTGGTGGCGCGCGAAGAAGCGCCACAGCGTGCCAATTGCGAAATGGTGGCCATCCTCAGCCAGCTGGTTACGGATTTCGGCAAGGGTCAGGTCGTCCTGCGCCGCGATCAGGGCATAGATCCGGTCGGCCTGTGCTTCGATCCTGTGTGACAGCCGATCCCCACCGCGTGGCCTTGCTGCAGGGCTGCCAGTCGAAGCGGCCCGGGCCCATCAGCGAACGGCGCTCGCAGGGCCGACACCGGCGCTCGGCCGCCTGATGGCAGAACGTGCCCTTCGATACCACCTCAACCACACAGGAACGTAAATCGAGAAATAGCGTACGAGAGGATATCCAGCGCCGGCCTCCATCCCGGCCGTAATCTTGAAGCAGATCACACCCAGATTGGGAATCCCCAATGATTCAATAAGCAAAGAAAACGCTCTAACGCTGTGCAAAAGAATTTTCCTGAGTGCAGCCACGCGATTGTGTGTTTCTCATCTCATGAACACAGAACTTCGAGCGCGCTTCCAAGGAGGAAAGCAAGAAAAGACTGGGCTTATGGCGCTAAAAGGTTAGGATATATTGGAAAATATCTCGTGAGCAGGAGAGAAACGAGTGGCGAGATTTGACGGAAAGCGCGTTTTGATTACGGGTGGAACAAGCGGCATGGGGCTGGCAGGGGCACGCCGGATCGTCTCCGAAGGGGGAGAAGTCATTCTGACCGGTCTGCACGAAGAGAGGCTGCAGGCGGCTCGTGAGGAATTCGGGGATCGAGCCATCGTGGTGAAAATCGACTCTTCTGCCCCTGTGGCAACAGCACTCGACGACATCGTCAGGTCGACCGGCAACTTGAATGGACTGTGGCTCAATGCTGCGTTCGCGACGCTCGGGGCACTTGAGGATATAGGTGCGTCGCAATTCGATAAAATAATGGCGGCAAATGTACGGGGCCCAATGCTCCAACTGGCAGTGCTTTCGCCAAATCTGGCGCCAGGCGCGTCTGTCGTTTTGACCTCCTCCAGCTCGGCCTATGAAGGGGCGGCTGTCACCAGCCTTTACGCTGCAACGAAAGGCGCCATCATCGCCATGGCGCGCTCCTGGGCCACAGCCATGGCGCCACGCGGAATTCGCGTGAACGTACTCGTTCCCGGCCCGATCGAGACAAATTTTCGAAGCTTTCTCCCTGACGAAGCACGTAGAGGGTTTGAGGACTTCGTGATCAATAACGTCCCCATGAGGCGGGCAGGTACGGCTGAAGAGGCCGCTGCCGTCGCGCTCTTTCTTTTATCGGATGACTCATCATATGTGACAGGAAGCCAATACGCAGTCGATGGGGGGCTCATCGGGTATTAGGGGTCGGCCCGTATCCAGCCCAGCCGGAGGCTCGGCCTCTCCCGCATGAGGGTCATTCCGCCCGAGGCCGGAAATGGTCCTCATGCAGGAGAGGGAAGCGCTTGTCCCAGGCGATCCGGTTCCGGATGTCCGGCTTTCCGGATCGCCTTCCTGCCCTCGGCCGGGACAACCCCCCCGGAGCAGCGCCCCCGGGTCATCCCGGCTGCTTTCACCGGGAAGGCGGATCAATCCCCTGGCCATTGAAGTGGCGTCAGCCTCAGCCGCAGCGCCCCAGTTCGATACCGATACTGTGCAGTACACGATAGGCGTCGAGCATGATCGCATTCGTGACGCCACCGACATCCCTCACCGAAGAGACCTTTGCAGAGAGGGCGAGCGTGATGCCCGTATCGGTGATGGCCGAGATCGCCACGCCGGGCGGCGGGTCCTGCATGATGTCCTCACGGCCTTTCATCATTTCCATCAGGGCAAGCTGCGCCTTCGTTGCATCCGCACGCGGAGAAATGGTGACGGTCGCAGATGCGGCGGAGAGAGATGTTCCGAGTGTCGCATTGCGCACGGCAGAGGTGATGAACTGCGAGTTCGGGACGATCATGGTCGATCCGTCTCCAAGCCCGATCTCGGTGGAACGCACGCTGATGCGTTTCACATCGCCCTTTACCGCGCCCAGCTCGATCAGATCGCCGACGCGTATGGGGCGTTCCGCCAGAAGAATGACGCCGGATACGAAATTCTGCACGATCGACTGGAGACCGAACCCGATCCCGACCGAAAGGGCGCTGACGACCCAGGTCAGGTTCTTCACCGTAACTCCAGCCTCGGAGAGAACGAGCAGGAATACGAGGATCCAGGCGACATAGCTGAAGATGTTGAGGATCGAACTCCGCGCGCCGATATCGAGACTGGTCGTGGGGAAGAGCCGGTTCTCGAGCCAGAGCCGGAAGGCACGGATCGCATAATACGCAACGACGAGGATCGCGATGCAGAACACCGCCGTATTGAGCGAGAACTGGATCCCGTTGATCGTCTGACCGATGAACAACCCGCGCACATGATCCGCGATGACCGGAAGCGCCAGGGAACCGCCCGAGAGCAGGACGGCCCCGAAGACGATGATGAGCGCGATGTTGACGATGCCGGAAGACAGAACCCCGAACTGCGCCACGCGGTTCGCATGGACACCGAGCCGCGCCATGCGCCGCGTCACGGGTGAATCGTGCGAGAAACAGCGCGTCGTGAACTCCTTGACGGCCAGCGCCACAAGCAGGAGCGCGGCCAGGCTGACCGAAACCGATACGACCCAGACGACGAGCGCGAAAGCGAAGGCGATATAGCCGATGGCGATCGCGATCCAGCTGATCGCCATCACGAGGCAGCCAAGACCGTAGATGGCGGGAGCCATCCGCGCATCGGTTCCACGAGACAGACGCCGGCACAGCCCAAGGAACAGAAGGGTCACGACCACCACGAAAAGCGCCTCGATCAGCCGCCGCGACGTGACGGGAAACGCGTTCTCCTGGCTGATCAGGATCAGGACACTCTGGGCGAGGACGATCAGGGCGACGCACCAGTCGACACCCCAGAGCGCGCGCGCCGAGCGCTGCGACGCGCCATCGACCGCGGTGACGCGGCTGAGTGTCGGCAGACCCGCCCCGAGAATGAAGCCGCAAAGCGGCATGATCCCGCCAAGCCCTTCCATGAACGCAGGACTGCGCCCTGCGCCAAGGCCGAGCACGGCCGCCATGAGCAGCCACAAGGCGAAGGCGACCAGTCCGCTGATGAGCCCGGCAAGGGTGACGGGAATGAACGAGCGATGCGTCGCGTCGGGAGCGTGTCCGGTGAGGCGCGCGACGATGCGACGCTCGGCCTTTTTCAGGAGGCCGAGGAGGGGGTGGGCAATCAGTGCGGTAAGCGCGAACGCACCCGCAAGAACGGCGATGAGAACGGGCCAGCGATAGAAGACCCCGGAGTAACCGTTATCGACGGGTGGCGCGGCCGTACGACGGATATCGGGCAATTCACCGGCGACGTCGCGCCAGAACGTCACACCCAGAGGGGAGGGCATGCGCTCGGCGAGCAGCGCCTTCTGGGAGGTCACGCCACGGCGCTGGATTTCCATCTGCATCTGCTTCGCCTGAAGCCCGAGCAGACGCCCCTGGGTGACGGTCGACTTGATATCCTGCAAGGCCGCCTGGATACGCTTGCGCTGCGCTGCGATCGCATCGCTTTCTCCCTCCACCGGCTTTGCGCCGATGATGTCGAGATAGCTCTCATAGACAGTCTGGTAGGACGACGCCTGACTCTGCACGGACTGCGCCGTGGCCGAAACCGAATCCGTCTGGTCCGAGAGAGAGGCCATCGCCTCGCTTCCGAGGACGACATCCGTCCGGTTGAGCTGTCCATAGACATAACCGAGCTTGCCTTGCGCGGCCCGTATCTGCCGGTCGAGGGCCGGGGAAAGCGTTTTCCATCCGTAGCCGTCACCGGAAACAGAGGGCAGACCGGGCGATGCTTTCGCCGTCTGCCCGGTCTTCATCGGTAGGGTGTCTTTCGTCTGCCGGGCAGCGCCGGAGCCAGTCGAGCCTGCCCCAGAGGAGGAGGGAGCGGCAGAAGCAGGCACTGAGGCTGGCGCCGGGGCAGCGAGAGACCCGCGCGGGCTTGCATATCCGGCCACGATGAGTGCGAGAAAAAGCGCCCGGAAAAGAGCGACCGGAGAGAACACGCGCCTCGCGCCGGATCGTCCGGGGCCGGTTGGGGTGTCGTGTTCGCGCATGGGGATGAATTCGCAAGTCGTTTCCGGACCTGTCTCGATCGTGCTGTCTATGATCGCCTCCCGTCTTGAGGAATGGTGATGCTGCGGTATCGGCATGCGTGCCTGTTCGTGGATGCAAACGGTCGTAACCGGGGTCCGGTTTTCCCGCCTCGCCCGACCTTGCGCGGGCTTCCGGCCCGTATCCGGCTTCAGGGTGCGAGATCGGCCACCGTCTCGGCCCCGATACGACGCATCTCATGCAGCAGCTCTCTCTTGATCTGCTGCACCAGGGCAGGACCGTGATAGATGAGCGCCGTATAGAGCTGCACCATCGAAGCTCCGGCGCGAAGTCGCTGCAAGACATCGAAGCCGCTCTCGATGCCGCCGCAGGAAATGACGGCAAGACGGCGATCGACCAGAGGCACGATACGATCGAGCATGACGATCGCGCGCTGAGCCAGCGGCCTGCCCGAAAGCCCGCCTGCTTCTGCCGCATGAACCGACCGCAGGGAGGGCGGACGTGCGAGGGTGGTGTTGCTGACGATCAGGCCTGCCGCACCGCCCTCGACTGCTGCCTCCACGATATCGGGCAACGCATCCGGGTCGAGATCCGGGGCCAGTTTGACCGCGAGCGGCGGATGGTCGGGATTGACGTCGAGGATGGCGTCGAGGATCGCACGCAGGCTCGTCGCGCTCTGGAGGTCGCGCAATCCGGGCGTGTTCGGGGAAGAGAGATTGATCGTGATGTAATCTGCCCAGGGCGAAACCTGCGCGACGAGTGCGGGATAATCCTCAAGCGGCCGGGCGCCGGTCTTGTTGATGCCGAGATTGACGCCAATCGGCACCCCGTTCGGGCGGGCGCGACGCGCCTCGAGCGTGCGATAGCGGATGAGGTTGCGGGTGAAGGCCTCGATCCCGCAACCGTTGAAGCCCATGCGATTGATGATCGCGCGATCTTCGCTCAGCCTGAACAGGCGAGGGGCCGGATTGCCGGGCTGGGGGCGTGGCGTCACCGTGCCGCATTCGACATGGCCGAAGCCGAGGCGTGCCAGTGCACCCGGGACGCGGGCGTTCTTGTCGAACCCGGCACCGAGACCGACCGGATTCGGAAAACGCAGCCCCATGCATCGTGTGGCGAGCGCGGGATCGTCTTTACGCGATCCGGGGCGCGATCCGGGAGCCAAGCCGAGCGCGAGCGCCTTTATGGCGGCTTCATGGGCCGTTTCCGGGTCGAGAGAATGGAACAGGGCTGTGCCGAGTCTGGCGAAAGGCGAAAGGGACATGTACGATCCTGAACGATGATGCGCTGCGTTCTCTACACCGAACCGCATCGCTTGGTGAACGTCCCATTCATCCGGTTATCGATCCCGCTCGAAGCCTGCCGGGCCGCTCGCCACGCTTCGCAAGAGTTTCGTTGCAGCAGTTGCCGTTCGTCCCGAAGCTGTGGAAAGACGGGTACGGCCAGTCACGTCATCCTGAAAAAACCCACCCGCCAGCTCCGGAGTGCCGACCATGTGGGACGAACCCTATCTCGAGACCTGTTGTCGCTCGACCCTTCATCGCGTTCTCCTGTGCGAAGGGACAGGCCGCCCCCAGGGGCTGCGCGACCAGCCATGCCTCGAAAGGCTGCAATCCATGGGGTTCGTTACCCTCGAAGCGGATGGCCGCTTTCATATCACCCCGGCCGGACTCAACCGGCACGATCAGGAAATCGGCCAGCTCAAGCCGATGAGCGCCCGTGCCAGTCGTCATCGCGCGGTTCGTCACCGGGCCGATCGCCGCAGCGGGACCGATCGTAACGGGCTCTGACTGCCTTGCGGGGGCTGACCGCCTGAAGCTCCTGCGGGACAGGCGTTGACAGCGAGGCGACAAGCCGCAAGAGTGACCGATACCAGGGGGGGCCTCGACAAGGGGCTGAGAGGCTGATCGCGATGTCATCGCAGCGCAGCGACCCTTTCGTCCCGATACGGGACGGAGAACCTGATCCGGTTCGTACCGGCGTAGGGATTGGTGTGGCAGGCCTCGCTGTTCCCGACGCCCGTCCATCCTGCTCTTGCGCTGTCGGACACCACTCCACGCCGCAAGGGGAGACATGTGATGGACGACTCAACGCTTTCCACCGCTTCGAACACCAGCCTTCAGAACGAAACCACCACCGACACGGCCCCGCAGGGGCGCGGCGCGACGGGAACCATGGCCCGCGACCGGGCGCCCGCTCATGGCCAGGTCACGACCGGGCCGATCGAAGGATCGCGCAAGACGGTTTCCCATCCGCCGGGCAGGGCGGACATAACGGTTCCCTTCCGCGAGATCGACCTCGATCCGAGCGCCAACGAGCCTCCTGTCAGGGTTTACGATACGTCGGGTCCCTATACGATCGCGGGGTATCACGCCGATGTGGCCCGCGGCCTGCCCGATCTGCGCAAGCCCTGGCTCTCCGGGCGCGGTTTCCGCCAGGTGACCGAGAAGCGGGCCGTGAAACCGGAAGATAACGGCTATGCCAGCGAATCCCAGGCAGTGCCGCATTGTCCCGCGCCACATGAGGTTCTGGACGGTGATGCCGCTCCCCTCGTGACCCAGTATGAATTCGCCCGGGCGGGCATCATCACCGAGGAGATGATCTTCGTCGCCCATCGCGAAAATCTGGGCCGGAGCGCGATGGTCGAGGGTGCGGAAGCCCGCCGGGCCGATGGAGAGGATTTCGGAGCCGAGATCCCGGCATTCATCACACCCGAATTCGTGCGGTCCGAAATTGCCGCCGGCCGGGCCATCATACCGGCCAATATCAATCATCCCGAACTCGAACCAATGATCATCGGCCGGAATTTCCTGGTGAAGATCAACGCCAATATCGGCAATTCGGCGGTGACCTCCTCGGCCGCGGAAGAGGTGGAGAAACTCGTCTGGTCCATCCGCTGGGGTGCGGATACGGTGATGGACCTTTCCACTGGGCGAAACATCCACAACATACGCGACTGGATCCTGCGCAACGCCCCCGTGCCGATCGGTACCGTCCCGCTCTATCAGGCGCTCGAGAAGGTGGGCGGCATCGCCGAGAAACTCACGTGGGAAATCTACCGCGATACGCTCATCGAGCAGGCGGAGCAGGGGGTCGATTACTTCACGATCCATGCCGGGGTTCGGCTCGCTCATGTGCCCCTGACGGCAAGTCGCACGACCGGGATCGTCTCGCGCGGCGGCTCGATCATGGCGGCCTGGTGCCTCGCGCATCACCGCGAGAACTTTCTCTACGAACATTTCGAGGATATCTGCGACATCATGCGTCGCTACGATATCTCCTTCTCCCTCGGAGACGGATTGCGGCCCGGTTCGATCGCGGATGCCAACGATGCCGCCCAGTTCGCGGAACTCGAGACCCTGGGCGAGCTCGCCCGCGTCGCCTGGTCGAAGGGCTGTCAGGTCATGATCGAAGGGCCGGGACATGTCCCGATGCACAAGATCAGGGTCAACATGACCAAGCAGCTGAAGGAGTGCGGTGAAGCGCCGTTCTATACGCTCGGCCCGCTGACGACCGATATCGCACCCGGCTACGATCACATTACCTCCGGCATAGGGGCTGCGATGATCGGCTGGTACGGCTGCGCGATGCTCTGCTACGTGACCCCGAAGGAGCATCTCGGCCTGCCGGACCGCTCTGACGTCAAAGTCGGGGTGATCACCTACAAGATCGCGGCCCATGCCGCGGATCTTGCGAAAGGCCATCCTGCTGCGCAGATCCGGGACGACGCGATCTCGCGCGCGCGCTTCGAGTTCCGCTGGCAGGATCAGTTCAATCTCGCGCTCGATCCCGACACGGCACGCAGCTATCATGACGAGACCCTTCCGAAGGAGGCTCACAAGACCGCGCATTTCTGTTCCATGTGCGGTCCGAAATTCTGCTCCATGAAGATCAGCCACGATATCCGCAAGAATGCCGAGCGCGAGGAGGGGATGGCGCGCATGAAGACCAGCTTCCGGGACAAGGGCGGCAAGGTCTATATCGAGGCGGAGGATATCGAGCGGGTCTGAGTTCTTTACGTCGCAGGGCCGAAGCTGTAGGGAAGCGGCTCCCGCCGCCTTCGGCCCGGCCCTGCACTGGTTGACGTGATGACGTATCTCTTTCTCGCCATTGCCATCGTGACCGAAGTTTTCGCGACGACAATGCTCAAGATGTCGGACAGCTTTACCCGGCCCCTCCCGGGTCTGCTCAGCGTGTGCGGCTATTCCCTGTCCTTTTTCGCGCTGTCCTTCGCGCTTCGGGTCATGTCCACCGGTGTCGCCTATGCAATCTGGTCCGGAGTGGGGATCGTGCTTATCTCGGCAATCAGCTGGGTGGTTTTCCGGCAGGCTCTGGATGCACCGGCCATGATCGGGCTCGGTCTCATCATCGCCGGTGTCGTCGTGGTCAATCTTTTCTCTCATACGGTTTCGCATTGACCCGCCTGACGGATCGCCCGGACGGCCCGGCGCGACATCGCGGCCCGAGGGTTCGCCTCCTATTCTCTGATTAAAAATCGTTAAATTAACGAATCACTCAGCAGAACTGTTGACCATGCTCGCGACGTATCCATATGCCGTCAGTATGAAGGACAGTTCGGTGAAGCCGCATATACTCGACCGTCTCCCCGAACGCAGACAACCGGACCAGGCGCTGCGCAAACCGGCGGCGTCGGGCGAAAACCGCGATCCCACAACGGACGGGAAAGACGCTTCTGTCCGGAATGCGTCGGGCGCGAAGGGGCACGTGAGGGGGGACGCAAACCCGGCGGATCCCGGACCCGATACGTCTGCGCGCCAAGCATCAACGCAACAGACATCACTGCAACAGGATTTGGCGCAGCAGGCATTGGCGCATGAGGCGATACGCTGTACGACACTCTATGTGAGCGACCAGCCCGATCTTCTGGTCACGCATAGTGCGGCCTTTCTCGACGCGCTGGTCGATCTCTGGGTTGCGCGGGAGATCGATGTGTCCGATATCTGGCGCGAAATCGATCATCGTACTCAGCTCGGGAACCTGCTCACGCAGCTCAACAAAGACATGCCAGCGCCTCAGGCAAAACCGCGAAAATTCTGGCGTCCCTCATCGACCAAACTGCCCTGATGAGCGAAAACGTGGATATCGTCGCGCTCGTCGTTCTGGGCGCGTCCGCCCTCTGGGGTGGCGCCCGGGGTTTCGCGAGGGAAATCTTCAGTCTGATCTCCTGGGTCGGGGCGTTTCTGCTCGCCGCCCGCGTCGCTCCGCTGATGACGCCATGGTTCGAGGCGCATTTGCATGAATCCCACGCCGGAACCGCCCTTTCCTATGTCGTGGCCTTCATCGTTCTGCTGCTGGTGCTTTCCTCCATCGGATTGCGCTTTGCCGCCGCCCTGCGCGGCATTCTCGATGGCGGGATCGACCGACTTCTCGGCCTGGTCTTCGGGCTGGCGCGCGGTTACATCCTCCTCGTCGTGCTCTTTCTCGCGCTGGTTTCCACCATGGGACACATGATCGCGCGCGAGGCGATCGCAGGGAGCAGGGTCGCTCCCTATATCGAGAGCGGAGTGCAGCTCCTGCAGGAGTTCGCCCCGCGACTTTCGCAACTTCGTCTTGCCTTGCCGCCCGCAACAGGTCATGACGCTGCGTTCTGATCGCCTTCGTCCCTGTACGCCCTTGCGTCCTCATCTCCAGGAGCGCCGCCCGACCATGACTTCCACCACCAGAGAGACCTCCGGCCGCCCCTATGAGGAATGCGGCGTCGTCGGCATTTGGGGCGCACCCGATGCGGCGGCGCTCGCCGCGCTCGGGCTGCATGCCCTCCAGCATCGCGGTCAGGAAGCCGCCGGCATCGTCACCCATGACGGCGAACGCTTCTGGCAGCACAAGGGCCTCGGCCTCGTCGGCGACGTGTTCAGCGATGCGCGCATGATGGGAACCCTCAAGGGCAAGTCGGCCATCGGTCATAACCGCTACGCTACGACTGGCGGCACATTGTTGCGCAATGTCCAGCCTCTCTATGCGGATTTCGAGTTCGGCGGCCTCGCCGTGGCTCATAACGGCAATCTGACCAATGCCGCGACGCTCCGGCGCGCTCTGGTCAAACGCGGCTGCCTTTTCCAGTCCACCACGGATACCGAGGTCTTCGTTCATCTGATCGCGATCTCGCTCTACGCCACGGTGCTCGAGCGCCTCGTCGATGCGGCAAAGCAGGTCAAGGGCGCCTATTCGGTGGTCGCGCTGACGCCCGATTTCCTGATCGGACTACGCGATCCCCTCGGCGTCCGTCCGCTCATCCTGGGGCGTGTTGCCGATGGTGGCTGGATGCTCGCGAGCGAGACCTGCGCGCTCGATATTGTCGGCGCGGAGTTCGTACGGAATGTCGAGCCGGGAGAGATGGTCATCATCGACGATGAGGGCATCCGCTCGCTGCGCCCCTTCGGCAAGACGAGCCCGCGCTTTTGCGTGTTCGAGTACATCTATTTCGCCCGCCCCGATTCCATCCTCGAAGACCATTCCGTCTATGAGGCCCGCAAGCAGATCGGCGTCGAGCTCGCGCGCGAAAGCGGGGTCGAGGCCGACGTCATCGTTCCGGTGCCCGATTCCGGTGTTCCCTCGGCCATGGGATATGCGGCAGAAAGCGGGATCCCCTTCGAGATGGGGATCATCCGCAATCATTATGTCGGCCGGACCTTCATCGAGCCCACGGACCAGATCAGAAATCTGGGCGTCCGGATGAAGCATTCGGCGAATGCGCCGGCGCTCAGGGGGAAACGCGTGGTTCTGGTGGATGACTCGATCGTTCGGGGCACCACGTCGCGCAAGATCGTCGATATGGTTCGCGCGGCAGGCGCGACCGAGGTCCATATGCGGATCAGCTCTCCACCGACGCGGCATCCGTGCTTCTACGGGATCGATACCCCCGAGGAGAGCCAGCTTCTCGCCGCGACGCACTCGGTCGCGCAGATGGCCGAAGCCATCGGCGTCGATTCGCTCGCCTTCATCTCGTTCGACGGGCTTTATCGCGCGCTCGGTCATGACGACCGCGCCGATGCCGAAGGACGCTATTGCGACGCCTGCTTCACCGGCGATTACCCGATCGAACTCGTCGACAAGGAAGGCCATCTCGTCTCCTGACCGCAGGCATGGCGCCACCGGTCGCACGCCTTGCCTTGCCTGACCCGGAGGGCAGGCAAGGCGCTGCGCTCACGCTGTTATGATGGGATCCCCGCTGGACGGGCCCATTCCGGTTGGAGAACACTCCCCGCACCTGGCTTCGGAGGGCAGAAAGGGGAGGGCGTTCTGATGAAACTCCAAGGAAAGACCGTTCTGGTCACAGGTGCCGCGCAGGGTATAGGGCGCGGCATAGCGCTGCGCCTTGCACGCGACGGAGCGAATATCGCCCTCCTCGACCTCAACAGGGAAAAGCTCGAAACGGTCCGTGAGGAGACGGAGGCTCTGGGCCGCAAGGCATGTGTCATCACGGCCGATGTCAGCAAACGCGACGAAATCCGTGCCGCCGTCGATCGGGCCGAGAGCGCGCTCGGCGGTTTCGATGTCATGATCAACAATGCGGGCATCGCTCAGGTAAACCCGATCGCGTCGGTCACGGAAAGCGAGGTCGATCGCATCCTCGACGTGAATATCAAGAGTGTGATCTGGGGGATGCAGGCGGCAGCTGCGAAATTCATCGCGCGCGGACACAAGGGAAAGATCATCAATGCCTGTTCCATCGCGGGACATGAGGGTTTCGCGATGCTCGGTGTCTATTCGGCCACGAAATTCGCCGTGCGCGGTCTCACGCAAGCCGCAGCCCGCGAATATGCGGGCGCCGGCATCACGGTGAATGCCTATTGCCCCGGGATCGTCGGCACGGATATGTGGCTCGAGATCGACGCCCGTTTCGCAGAGCTGACCGGAAGCGGGAAGGGCGAGACCTACAGGAAATATGTCGATGGGATCGCCCTCGGACGCGCCCAGACAGCCGATGACGTCGCGGCCCTCGTCGCCTTCCTCAGCAGTGAGGAGTCCGATTACATCACGGGTCAGTCCATCCTCACCGATGGCGGTCTCGTCTATCGGTGAAGCCTTGCTTCAGGACTGCGCAACCGCTGCGCAGCACGACCCGGCCTGTCCCGCTCCGACAAGAAAACTGCGAACGGCGCGCGGGATATAGTCCGGGTTGTCCCGCCAGTAATTCACGGGCCTGCAATGGGTGAGCTCGCACAGCATCAGCGTGGCGAGCGCGCTGCCATAGAGCATGTCCGACGCCTCTTCGATATCGTCGACCCGGATCCTGCCCTCGTCCCTCAGCCGGGTGAGCCAGATCTTGAGAGGAAAAGGCTCGCTCGCACTGGAAAAGAACTCCCGTACGAAGCGGCTGACTTCCGGGTTGCGCGAAACCTCCGCGATCACGACACGGATGAGATTGAGGCGCTTTTCCTCCATCATGGCATCGCGGAGGGCCTCCAGACCGAAGATGAGCTGCGCCTCGACCGTTTCGCCCTGAAGCCTGAGATCGCGCAGCTCGGACAGCAGGAGCCTGTCCTTGAGCAGGAGCTCGACCATCTCCTGCTTGGACGCGAACATATGGTAGAGCGTCTTTTTCGACATGTTGGAACAGCGCGCGATGCGGTCCATGGAAGCTCCGCTGTAACCGTGCTGCTGGAGCACGATCTCCGCGGCATCGAAAATCCGCTCGCGCCGCTCCTCTTCCGCAAGAACGGGCGGACGCCCGCATTGACGCCGCGCGTCGCAGGGACGCTCCCCCTTCCGGGTGGATGGGGGGAAGGATTCTCTAGTTGACATCGTATTGCGAAAAACCGCTCTTGAACTTCATCCGATCCGTTGACCGGATTTCGGAAACCGTATAGTTCCCTACGCATAAGAAACTCAAGGGTTTCCGAAAGTCTTTTTCGGATTGCCTGTCCCCGTAGCTTTCGGGCTCAACCCAGTCGTCAGTTTGGATAGCGCCAGCATGCGAGTTCGCCCCTCCCATTTTCTGCATTCCCGGTGGAGTATGAGAAGCACGACCAGTCTTTCGCTCAAGGTCATTCCCCTGGCCCTGCTCACGCTCGATCTCGGCGGCTGCAAACACGAAAACAAGGCGCAGCAACCTCCGCCGCAGCAGGTCGGGGTCGTGACGATTCATCCCCACGCGCTCAAGACGAGCACATCCCTGCCGGGACGGGTCGAGGCCTTCGAACAGGCGCAGATCCGGCCGCAGGTCGGCGGACTCATACTAAAGCGCTGTTTCGAGCAGGGAACCGACGTCAAGGCCGGGCAGCTCCTTTATGTGATCAATCCGGCGCCCTTCAAGGCAAGCTACGATCAGGCCCGTGCGCAGCTGCTTCATGCCAGGGCTGCGTCCCTGAGCATCAAGGCGCAGCTCGAACGCTATCGTCCTCTGGCCGCGGCTCATGCTGTCAGCAAACAGGACTATGACAATACCCTTTCTTCCGCACGACAGGCGGAAGCGGATATCGCCCAGGCCCAGGCCAATCTGGACAGCGCCAAGGTCAATCTCGACTGGACACAGGTGCGTTCGCCCATCGACGGCCGTATCGGACGCATGCTCGTGACCCCGGGCACGCTGGTCACGGCTGGGCAGACGACGGCGATCGCGACGGTGACACGGATGGACCCGATCTATGTCGACGTGAATCTCGCAACCAGCGACATGCTCCGTCTGAGACGGGAAATGGCCAGCGGCAAGCTGGAGAAGGTCGAGGGCAATGCCGCCTCTGTCGGGCTTACGCTCGAGGATGGCAGTCATTACGACATCCCCGGCAAGCTGAGGCTGACCGAGGTCACCGTCGACCCAGCGACCGGCACGATGGTCGTGCGCGCCGAGTTCCCCAATCCCGACAAGCTCCTGATGCCCGGCATGTATGTTCATGCAGAGATCGCCGAGGGCGTCGATCCCAAGGCGGTGACGATTCCCCAGCAGGCGCTGCAGAGGGATTCGAAGGGCGATCCCTTCGTCTACACGGTGGACAAGGACGACAAGGTTGCGGTTCGCATGGTCCAGCTCGATCATGCGGTCGGAAGCGAGTGGGTGCTTTTCAGCGGATTGAACGAGGGTGACCGGGTCATCTTCAACGGCATCCAGAAGGCCCACCCGGGCGCGAAGGTCAAACCGGTCGAGAAGACCGAAGACGCCAAGCCCGCGCACGCAGGATAAGAGTTTCTCCATGTCTCGTTTTTTCATCGACAGGCCGATCTTCGCGTGGGTCATAGGCCTGATCATCATGCTTGTGGGCGGCGTCGCCATCTTCAGCATGCCGATCGCGCAATATCCGTCGATCGCTCCGCCGCAGATCGCCATCACGGTCGATTATCCGGGGGCTTCGGCCGAGACCGTGAACAACACGACCGTGCGGCCGATCCTGCAGCAGATGTACGGTCTCGATCATCTCGAATATCTCTCTGCCTCCTCCTACGGCAGCGGGCATATGGAGATCGATCTGACCTTCGCCCAGGGCACGAATCCCGACATCGCCCAGGTCCAGGTGCAGAACAAGCTGCAGCTGGCCCAGCCGCGCCTGCCGACGGAAGTCGTCAATCAGGGGCTGAGCGTGACCAAGGCGGTCAAGAACTTCATGCTCGTGATCGCCTTCATCTCCACCGATAACAGCATGTCGGGTCAGGACATCTCCGACTATGTCGCCTCGAACATCTCCGATCCGCTCTCGCGGGTTTCGGGCGTGGGCGATCACACGCTGTTCGGCTCCGAATATGCGATGCGCATCTGGATGGACCCTGGAAAACTCTACAAATACGCGCTGAATGTCAGCGACGTGCAGTCAGCGATCCAGCAGCAGAACATCCAGGTTTCCTCCGGCGAACTCGGCGGCCTCCCTGCCACCAAGGAAATCGGTTTCGATGCGACGATCATCGGTCCGACGCGTCTCAGCGAGCCGGAACAGTTCGAGAAAATCGTGCTCAAGGTGCAGCCGGACGGATCGCAGGTGCATCTCCGCGATGTCGCCCGGGTGGAACTTGGCGCGCAGAACTACAACCTGACGTCGTTCTATAACAATCTGCCGACGGTCGGTATGGCGCTCAAGCTTGCGCCCGGAGCCAACCAGCTCACGACCGAGAGCGCGGTCCGCGCCAAGATTGCCGAACTCGAGAAATTCTATCCCCAGGGCCTCAAGACCGTCTATCCGCTCGATACGGAGCCCTTCATCACCCTGTCGATCAAGGAAGTCGTCATCACCCTGCTCGAGGCGATCGCGCTCGTCTTCGTCGTGATGCTGATCTTCCTGCAGAATTTCCGCGCAACGCTCATCCCGACGATCGCCGTGCCCGTCGTGCTTCTGGGCACGTTCGGCGTGCTCTCCGCATTCGGCTATTCGATCAACACGCTGACCATGCTCGCCATGGTGCTCGCGGTCGGGCTTCTCGTCGACGATGCGATCGTCGTGGTCGAGAACGTCGAGCGCGTCATGAGCGAGAAACACCTCTCGCCCAAGGAAGCGTCACGCCAGTCGATGGACGAGATCTCCGGTGCGCTCGTGGGTATCGTTCTGGTGCTGACGGCGGTCTTCCTGCCAATGGCGGCATTCAGCGGCTCGACCGGCGTCATCTACCGTCAGTTCTCGATCACGATCTGCGCGGCGATGTGGCTGTCGGTCCTCGTCGCGATGGTCATGACGCCGGCGCTTTGCGGCTCGATGCTCAAGCCCACCCACAAGAAACACGAGCGCGGCCCGATCGCCTGGTTCAATCGCTCCTTCGATCGACTGACCCACGGATATCTGCGCGGGGTCAAGTTCCTCGTCCGTGGGCGGGTGATCAGCATGATCCTGTTTCTCGCCTTCACGGCGGGGGCGGTCTTCCTGTTCGCCCGTGTGCCCACCGGCTTCCTTCCCGATGAGGATCAGGGAATCATCTTCGGTCAGGTCACGATGCATCCCGGAGCCACGGCAGCCCAGACTGCTGCCGTCAATCGCAAGATTTCCGATTACGTCATGAACACCTACGGAGATATCGCGGAATCGGTGTTCTCGATGAACGGGTTCAACTTCGCGGGGCAGGGGCAGAGCGCCGGCGCGTTCTTCGTGCGCCTCAAACCCTGGGACGAACGCCCGGGCTATGAAAACACCACCATGTCCGTCGCCGGCAAGATCATGAAGCATTTCTGGATGGACCCGGACGCCATCATCTATGCGATCAATCCTCCGGCCGTCATGGAGCTCGGCAATGCGACCGGTTTCGACGTCGAGCTGCAGGATGCGGGCCATCTCGGACACAAGGCCCTGCTTGACGCGCGGAACAAGGTGCTTTCGGAAGCGGCGAAAAACCCGCATCTCCAGGCGGTTCGTCCCATGGGTCTGGAAGATCAGCCCCAGTTCCATCTCGATATCGATCGCGAACGCGCCAATGCGCAAGGCGTGACCAATGCCGAGATCAACACCACCATCCAGGGTGCATTCGGTTCCATCTACGTCAACCAGTTCATGCGCAGCGACCGCGTCAAGCAGGTCTATATCGAGGGCGAGGCCAGCGCACGCATGACGCCGGAAGACCTGAACAAATGGTATATCCGGAACACCACAGGAACCATGGTGCCCTTCAATTCCTTCGCGACCGGAAACTGGATCGTCGGTCCCCAGAAGGTCGAGGATTATAACGGCCTCAATGCGTTCGAGCTCCAGGGACAGCCGGCACCGGGAACGAGTTCCGGCGAGGCGATGAAGGAGATGGAAAAGATCATGAATGCCCTGCCGAAAGGCATCGGATATTCATGGACCGGGCTGTCCTTCGAGCAGGTCGCATCGAGCGGCTCGACGGGGCCGCTCTACGCTCTCGCCGCCATCGTCATCCTTCTCTGTCTGGCGGCCTTGTACGAGAGCTGGGCGATTCCGCTTGCCGTGCTCATGGTTCTTCCGCTCGGGGTTCTGGGCGCAATCGGTGCCACGCTCCTGCGCGGTCTCGACAATGACGTGTATTTCCAGGTCGGCCTCCTCACCACGGTGGGCCTGTCGGTCAAGAATGCCATCCTCATCGTGGAATTCGCCAAGGAGTTCTTCGAACATGGCGACAGCCTCGAGGACGCCGTTCTCAAGGCCGGTCGCGAGCGTCTGCGCCCGATCCTGATGACCTCCATCGCCTTTGTCTGCGGTGTCTTTCCGCTTGCCATCGCGACCGGTGCAGGCTCGGCCGCCCGTGTGGCCATCGGAACATGCGTGGTGGGCGGCATGGTTTCGGCAACGTTGCTGGCCGTCTATTTCGTTCCCGTCTTCTTCGTCGTGATCCTGCGTCTGTTCCGCGTCACCCGCGTGAAGGATCGCAAGGACCCCTATGAAAAGACCGCCCCAGCATCCGAGGGAGAAGGCGCATGAAGATCCTCAAGCGCACGCGGCTCGCAGGAGGCCTGATGGCCTTCACGATGCTCGCATCCTGCAACCTCGCTCCGAAATATCATCGCCCCGCCCAGCCGGTGCAGAATGCCTATCCTGCCAATTCCGGCGTCACGCGCCCCCTGCGGGGTCAGGCTGCGGCGGATATAGGCTGGGAGCATTTCTTCACCGATGCCCGCTTGCGCGCCCTGATCGATCTCGCCTTGCGCAACAACCGGGATCTGCGCAGTCAGGCTGCCGCGATCATGGAGGCGCAGGGCAGCTACGAGGTGCAACATGCGTCGCTCTTCCCGCCGATCGGCGTGACGGGTCAGTCGCAATATTTCGCCCCCTCGGAAACGGCCGGCTATTCCTTCGCGCCGGGTCTGGGGCGCAATGTGTCGCTCCTGCGCTTCTACAATCTCGGGATCGGCTTCTCGTCCTATGAGATCGATCTGTTCGGACGGATCCGCAATCTCTCGCGCCAGCAGGCGGAAGAGATGCTCGGCTCGAGGCTGAATGCCCAATCCGTCCTGATCAGCACGGTCTCGCAGGTTGCCAACACCTATCTGCAATGGCTCGCCGATCGCGAGCTGGTCCGGGTAACGCAGGATACCCTGTCTTCGCAGCAGGACACGCTGCGCCTGACCCGCCTCAAATACGAGCACGGCGAAGCCGACGCCCTGACCCTGCATCAGGCCGAGACGCAGGTGGAGCAGGCCGCCAACAACAAGGCGCAGTACGAGCGGCAGATGGCGCAGGACGAGCATCAGCTTCAGCTTCTCGTCGGCGCCCCGCTTCCGGACACGCTCCCGGCTCCGGCGCCTTTCGGCGCGCAGACGATGCTTGCGAATCTGCCTGCCGGGCTGCCTTCCGACCTCATCGCACGCCGGCCCGACATCCAGGCAGCCGAGCATAATCTCAAGGCGGCAAACGCCAATATCGGCGCAGCGCGTGCGGCGTTCTTCCCGCGTGTGATGCTCACGGCTCAGGAAGGGGTAAGCAGCCTCCAGTTCCGCCATCTCTTTACGCCGGGCGCTCAAACCTGGTCGGCCTCGCCCAATATCACCCTGCCTATCTTCACATGGGGGCAGAACGCCGGAAATCTCAGGATCTCCAAGGCACGGCGTGCGCAGCAGATCGCGACGTACGAAAAAGCGGTCCAGACCGCCTTCAAGGAGGTCTCCGACGCGCTGACCGCACGCGAGACCTATCTCGCTCAGGATACGCATCTGAATGCGCTGGTGCATTCATCCCGTCAGGCCTACGATCTTGCGCGCATGCGCTACGATTCTGGCATCGATCCCTATCTGACGACCCTGACGCAGCAGCGCAGCCTCTATGAGGCGCAGCAGGGGCTGATCGTGGTGCAGCTGGCTCGATACCAGAATCTCGTGACGCTCTACCGGGCGCTCGGCGGTGGCTGGAGTGCAAGGGATGTCGTTGCCGATGCTGCCGGAAAGGCGCAGGGACCGGAGGGCACCCGCACGTCATCCGGACAATCCGGCATGGATGGAGCCTCCCTTGGCGCACGCAAGGGATAGGCGGCCCAGCCGACAGGAGAAGGAGCACATCGTCATGAGAAAGCTATCGCGTCACATCCGCCCGGCAACGCTCGGCCTCGCGGCATTCGGCCTTTCGACGCTCTGGACACTCGCGCTTTCGACGCCGGGTCTCGCCCAGGAGGAGGACGAGGAAAAGAAGAAGCCGGACATGCATCAGCTTGCACGGTCATCGGCCCTGCCGAAAGCGGAGGCGGATTTCAGCATGTTCCGCTACCGTCCGCCGGGCGACAAGGTGATCGAACAGGCCGATGCCCATCGTCTGCTCTTCAAGCGACCGGACGGAACCCCCGACGGTTATGCGCAACGTCGGGGCAATGCCGTCATCTATTACGATCGTAACGGAAAAGTATCTCACGTCCAGCCTCTGGATGAGTGAGTTCCTGAGGAACGCAAGGGCGGAATCGCCTTTGCGTTTCTGTCTTGTAACACTATTTTTTAATTTAGCGTTCAGCCAAGTTTTGTAGCGGTTCTCCTCCGATGAGCCCCTAAGATCGCCGACCATGTCAGTGATTCCCCGAAGGCGCGCATCGCAGCGCCTCCTTCCGAAGCGCCTATCCTCCCGTGTCAGGGAAAGGCACGTCCTTGCCTGTGCGCTCGGACTCGGCCTGTGCCTGATCCCGGCCGCCGCGCGTGCCGGAAGCTTCCACGACGCCTTGCGTGCCGCCTGGGTCAGGGATCCGAGCAACCGGTCCTTCTCGATCGACGCGAAGGCCTCCCACGCGAATGCGGGCGCTGCGGAATCCTGGTTTCCGGGCGGACCGATCGTCTCGGGCGAATATCTCGACGATCACTTCATCGGCAGCAATCTCGGCTACACGACCTATCAGGGCGCCATAAGCGTACCGCTCTGGTTGCCGGGACAGGGAACGGCAACCATGCGAAGCGCGCTCGCCGACGAGGCCGTGTCGCGCGCCCGGATCAACGTCCAGCGTCTTCTGGTTGCGGTCAGGGTTCTCGATCTCGCGAGTTCGGCCACGCTCCTGCAGAAGAAGATCGGCAATCTGCGCGCGACGAGCACCATTCTCCAGCGCGTGGTGCATAGCGCACAGGACGGGCTGAGGGCCGGGGAGATCGCGTCCTCCGATTTCGATGCCGTCGTGGGCGAGAAGGGCGATGTCGACTCCCGCATCGCCGAGGCGGAACAGGCCCTGGAGAGTACGCGGGCCGAGCTCGAAGCCCTGACGGGATCGGACGATATTCCCGATATCCTGTCGCTCGACGGGCGTATTCTGGGGACACAGCGTCTCGCCCTCGATCCCTCCCGTGATCCGCGTCTCATCATGGCGTCCGCGCTCGTGAAAAGTGCTAAGGCATCCTACAATCTGGCGCGGCATTCCTACATGCCGAACCCCACGCTCGGCGTTCAGGTGACCAAGCAGGGGCAGTACGGCAGCCCGTGGGATACGCAGGTCGGTGCCCAGTTCTCCGTGGCACTGCCGAGCGAGGCGCGCAACACGCCCATCGTCATGAAAGAGGTCAAGGCGATGGGTGCGGCAGAACGCGACGCCACCCTCGCCAAACGCAAGGTGACCGTTGAATACCGCCAGACCCGGGCGCGACTCAGCTCGGCTCTGGTGATGCTGAAACATACCAACACCGCCCGTCAGGCGCTCGATCAGCGCGCGGCGGATCTCGAACGCGCATGGCGTGTCGGCGAGGCGCCCGTCATCGAATATCTCCGCGCGAGACGATCCGCCCTCGAATCGGGCCAGAGAGCCGCCGAAGCCGATGTGATCTGGCACGCCGCCATGATCCGAATGAGCCTGATGGCAGGAAATTATCCATGAAGCGCACTCTTCTGCCGATCGGCATGCTCCTCCTCGGTATGGCCTCTCCCGCTCTGGCTTCTCCCGCTCTGGCCGCATCCGGCTGGCCCGATCACCCGATCGCAATCTCCCGTGAGGCCCTCAAACGCGAGGCGATCCACGTCGCCGTCGCCAAAGCGGGCGCGCTTCCTCCCCATATCGACGTGCCGGCCTATATCGATCAGGACGACAGGCGCAGCGCCCGGATCCATCCGGTGGGGCAGGGCAGGGTACAATCCGTGCTCGTGACGCCGGGCGAGATCGTCAAGCGCGGTCAGGTCCTGTTCACCTATGACGATTTCAGCCTCAGCGATGAGCGTCAGCGTCTGCTCTCGGCAGAAGCGGCCCTGCAGCAGCAGAAGGCCCTGAGGGACGACGCCAGCCTGTCCTATCACCGCGCCCGTACGTTGCAGGGTGGCGCCGTATCCAGAGGCGAGGCACAGCGCCGTCTGTCGAGATTGCGGGATGCAGAGGGCGCCGTGAAGCGCAGCGAAGCGCTCGTTCAGAACGAACGCGAACGTCTCGCCCGCTTCAGTTCGAGTTCGGAGCGCACACAGGGCCTGCATTCGGCCGTCATCTCGCCCATAGACGGCATCGTCGACAAGATCACCGTGAGCGTGGGAGAGGAAGTGTCCAATCGCAGCAAGGCGGCGGTAGAAATCGACAATCTCTCCCATGTCTGGGTGGTGTCCCAGGTCGGTGAGCAACAGGCTGCGCATCTCACGCGCGGTGGACGCCAGCTCACCTGGCCCGCGCCGGATGTCGCCCCCATCGAATCACGGATCGAGCTGATCGAGGGGAGTGTCGATCCGATGACGCGCCATGTTCTGGTGCGCAGTCTGGTCGCGAACAGGCACGGCCAGCTCCGGCCCGAGATGCTCGTGAAAACGCGTCTTTTCTCATCGCGCAAGGTTTCCGGCGCGATCGTTCCCGATACGGCGATACAAACGATCGGCTCGCAGGATTGCGTGTTCGTCCGGCGCGACGAGACGCATTACGAGGCCAGAAAGATCGTCAAGGGCCCCGATCTCGACGGAGAGATCGTGATCACCGAGGGACTCAAGCCGGGCGAGACGGTGGTTACGAATGGCAGTTTCGTGCTCAAATCCCAGGCGCTTCTGACCCCGCCGACCACGGAAGCCGGGGGCGGCAGGTAACCATGCAGTTCATGCTCAAGCTGCTGAAGGGCCGCGCCGCGATTCTCGGCGCCGTGGTCCTTCTCATGATCGCCGGTATTGCCGATCTGCGAACCCTTTCGGTCGAGCCCGTACCCGACATTTCCCCCCGGCAGGTTCTGGTTTCGGTGCAGGCTCCGGGCCTTCCGACCGAGGAGGTCGAGCGCCTCGTCACCTTTCCCATAGAGACGGTGATGTCGGGGCTCGTCGGCGTCACGTCGATGCGCTCGGTTTCGCGCACGGGCGTCGCGGTGCTGTATCTCCAGTTCGATGACGGGACCGACATCTATCGCGCCCGTGAACTGGTCGCGCAGCGGCTCGACACAGCACGCGCAGCTGTAACCGTGCGAGGGCTTTCGATCAGTATGGGCCCCATGGCGACAGGCATGGGCGAGATCATGCAGATCCAGATCCACGGAAAAGGCCGCTCCCTCGCCGCGCTGAACCGGATCATGACCTGGAACGTCGTTCCCAGGCTGCGTCTGATCCCCGGTGTGATCGACGTCAACATAAACGGCGGCGCATCCCAGACCTTCGAGGTCGCTCTCAATCCGATGGCGTTGCGACAATATCGCGTCTCCGTTTCGGATGTGTTCCGCGCCGTCGATCAGGACAACGAGGCAGCGGGCGGCGCGTGGATCGAGCATAATGACGAGCAGCACGTCATAGTCGGGCGGTCTCTCATCGACAGTCTGGCGGAGCTCGGCGACGTTCAGGTGCGCAGTATGCCCAATGGCGGCGTCGTCCATGTCCGGGATGTGGGAAGCGTGCATGAGGGGCGTCTGCCGAGGCTGGGCGGCGTCACCCGCGACGGGCAGGGCGAGATCGTCAATGCGGTGATCCTGCTCCGGCAGGGCGCCAATGCGGAGGCGACTCTGGACCGGATCCGCAAGGCTCTGCCTCAGATCGTGCACAGCCTGCCCGAGGGTGTCACGATCGAACCCTATTACAGCCGCGCGACGCTGACGGATGTCACGATCCACACGGTGAAGGAAAACCTCCTTCTGGGCGCGCTGCTGGTGCTTGTCGTGCTTCTCGTGGTCATCGGCGACTGGCGGGCATCGCTCGTCATCATCTCGGTCATTCCGTTTTCGCTCGTCGCCGCGATGGTGGGCATGAACCATCTGGGAATATCGGCGAATCTCCTCAGTCTCGGCGCGATCGATTTCGGCATGGTCGTCGACAGTGCTCTCGTGATCGTCGAAAGCGTTCTGGCGAGCCAGGCAGCGGCCTCCGTTCCCCTGACCCATCGTATAGCGGCGACCGTCGCGTCCGTCGCAAGACCCGTGATCTTCGCGATCCTGATCATCATCATGGTCTATCTTCCGGTGCTCACGCTGGAGGGGATCGAGGGACGCATGTTCCGCCCGATGGCGCAGACGGTGATTCTCGCCCTGATCGCCTCTCTGGTTTACGCCCTGGTCTGCGTCCCGGCCTTCGCTGCACTGATCATGCGCATCAAGCCGCATACCCATGCCCAGGATGGGGCGCATGACGGGGCGCACGAAGAGGCACATGAAGCGAGCGGGGGAGAAACAGCCGCAGAGAACAAGGCCGCCCCGGGCAAAGGCCCGGAAGGCTCCGGGGCTGCGCATCCGCTCACGGGAACGGAGCACGACACGGCCTTCATCCGGTTCCTCCGCCGTGGCTTCGAGCCTGCCTCGCGCTGGTGCATGGCGCGCGGTCGTCTGGTCGTCGGGATCGCGCTTGCCGTGCTGGTCGTCTCGGTCGGACTGACCACGCGCCTCGGCGGCGAGTTCATCCCCCAGTTGCAGGAAGGCGACCTGATCGTCACCTCCACCCGGCTTCCCGGCATTTCGCTCGATGCATCGCTCAGGGCCGTCCAGCGGATCGAACGGACTTTGCGCGCCTTCCCCGATGTGCGCCTCGTCGTCAGCAATACCGGCACCTCGGCCATTCCGACCGATCCGCAGGGCGGCGAGCAGTCGGACACCTATGTGCTGCTCAAGCCGCGTTCGGAATGGAAGACGGCGTCCACCCAGGAAGGACTCGTCACGGCATTCAACAAGGCATTGCTTCGCGACAATCCGGGATCGCTCTACAACTGGAGCCAGCCGATCCAGATGCGCATGGACGATCTGCAGTCCGGGGTGCGCTCGCAGATCGCGATCGGGATCTACGGCCCGAAGATCGACACGCTCATGAAACTCGCCGCGGAGACGGCTGAGGTCGTCGCTGCGGTTCCGGGCGCCGCCGACGTGGCGCCCCAGGATGTCGGGACCATTCCCTATCTCCATATCGATGTCGACCGCACGGCGGCAGCACGCCTCGATGTCGACACGGCCGAAGTCCTCGACGTCGTCGAGTCAGTGGGCGGACATGTCGGCCCACCCGTCTCGCTGCAGGATGCGCTGATCCCGACAGAGGTCCGTATCGCACCGGGCGGGCGAGAGGATATGGACGATATCAGGATGCTTCCCGTCGTCACCCGTGGCGATCATGTCGTCAGGCTCGAGCAGGTTGCCGACATCACCACGCGGGACGGCCCCGCCGCGATCCGCCGGAACCAGGGCGAACGGCGCATGATGGTCCAGGCCAATGTCCGCGGACGCGACCTGAGTTCCTTCGTTCAGGCGGCCCAGAGCGCCGTGCAGAAAAAGATCGCGTTGCCGCCGGGCTATCGCATCGAGTGGAGCGGCCAGTTCAAGAACCTCCAGACTGCCGTGGCCCGGCTCGAGATCGTGGTGCCGATCACGCTCGTCCTCATCTTCTGCCTGCTGGTTCTCGCACTGGGCGACGTCTGGCTCGCAGGGCTGGTTTTCGTCAATCTACCCTTTGCGGCAACGGGCGGCATCATGGCCTTGTGGATACGCGGCATGCCATTCAGCATCTCCGCGGGAATCGGCTTCATCGCCCTGTTCGGCGTGGCCACGCTGAACGGCGTCGTTCTGATCTCCTATATCCGGGACAAGCGCCTCGCGGGGCTGGACGCCGTCTCTGCCGCCGTGACTTCGGCCAGGGAACGCTTTCGCCCCGTGATGGCGACGGCCACGGTCGCCTGTCTCGGGTTTTTCCCCATGGCGTTCTCGATGAGTGAAGGCGCGGAGGTGGAAAAACCGCTCGCGACCGTCGTGATCGGGGGGCTCATCTCCTGTACGGCGCTCACCTTGCTCGTTTTGCCGACTCTTTATATCAAACTGTCTCAATGGAGAGAGCGCACCGCCAGTCTTTGACCGCCCCCGGGAGATCCGGATATTTCCGGGCAAACCCGGGGAGGGGTATCGCGTTTTTCTCTCCTGACCGCATCCGGACCGTCTCGCCCGCTGCTCCGCACCGCCGAGGGACGGATCCCGCGATGTTTCCAGACTTTCCCTCTCCAGGAGACCACCGATGCTGTCCTGTACAGGTTATGCCGCCCGCAGCGCTTCCGACCCGCTCGCTCCCTTCAGTTTCGAACGTCGCGACACCGGGCCTGACGACGTGCGGATCGAGATCCTCTATTGCGGTGTCTGCCACTCCGACATCCATCAGGCGCGCAATGAATGGGGCAACACCCTCTATCCCTGCGTCCCCGGTCACGAGATCGTCGGTCGCGTCAGCGAAGTCGGCACCAATGTGTCCCGGTTCCGGCAGGGCGATGTCGTCGGCGTCGGTTGCATGGTCGATTCCTGCAGGGAATGCAAAAGCTGCCGCGACGGCTACGAGCAATATTGCGAGCAGGGCTTCGTAGGCACCTATAATGGCGAGGATCGCCAGGGCAGGGGGATTACCCTGGGCGGCTATTCGAAATCTGTCGTCGTCGATCAGGCCTTCGTTCTCAAGGTTCCGGACGGGCTCGACCTCGCCGCCGTCGCCCCCCTGCTCTGCGCGGGTATCACGACATATTCGCCGCTCCGCCACTGGAAAGTCGGCCCCGGCCAGCGCGTCGGTATCGTGGGTCTCGGGGGGCTCGGTCATATGGGCGTCAAATTCGCCCGTGCCTTCGGAGCCGAAGTCGTCCTGTTCACCACCTCCCGCGGCAAGATCGAGGACGGATTGCGCCTCGGCGCCCACGAGGTCGTGCTCTCCACCGACAAGGAGGCGATGGCGCGCGAAACGGGACGCTTCGATTTCATCCTCGATGCGGTTTCCGCCCAGCACGACATCAACAGCTATCTTGCGCTGCTCAAGAGAGACGGCACGCTGGTGCAGGTGGGGGCGCCCGAAGATCCGCTCCCCGTCTCGGTGTTCAGTCTCCTGATGAAGCGTCGCAATTTCGCGGGATCGCTGATCGGCGGCATTCCTGAAACCCAGGAAATGCTCGATTTCTGCGGAGCCCACGGCATCACGGCCGATGTCGAGATGATCGCGATGGACGAGATCGAGACCGCCTATGCGCGCATGCTGCGCTCGGACGTCAAATACCGCTTCGTGATCGACATGAACACCCTGGCGGCGTCGGCCTGACCGGGAGGCTCTGCCATGCCGCGTCCACTCCGGGTGTGGCAGAGCCTCGTACTGCCACTCGCTTCATTCGGACCTGCGTTTGCTTTGGCGCGTAGCGACAGTGGCCTTGTCCACAGCGGCGAAATAGCGGAGATGAAGACACTACGCGGTATTTTTCCGTCAGGTTTAGAGCGAGGAACTCTCTATTTTGTTGGGATTGTTCAAAAAGGCAACCATACGCGTCGAAGCGAGCGCATCCGACGCCTCGGAAGATCTTGAAACCCTGGCGAAAGCCGTCATAAGACGCGACTGGACGATCCTCGGGGATAAACGAGATCGCGCGTCCCAAGAGGCGCCCTGGCTGAGCATGCCCGCTGCGCTTGCGCGCCTGCTTCGTCGGTTTTTAGAGGAAGCAGATAGAAATCGGGACGCAGGTAATACGCCAGACGCCGCGTTACTGTATGAGGCAGCTTATACACTCTCTCCATCCCGTATGGATCTATATGTTCAGTGCGGGAACATGCTTAAAGATTCGGGCGATCTGGAGAGAGCCGAACGCGTTTATCGCGACGTGATCAGCAAATTTCCTGATGAAGCCGAGGCCTATCTTCAACTCGGCCATACGTTCAAAATCTCTGGTCGGAGAAACGCGGCTCTGGATGCCTATCGCGCTGCGTTAAAGCGCGACCCTGGGAATAATGATGCCCATGACGAACTCATACTTCTCGGCGATTCCTTCAGCCAGCACGCGGCAGCGCAGCATATAGGCTTCACACGGACATTGATAGCCTCCCTCGACGTTGCCCGCAAACTGGAAGCAATCGGCGAGGAGTTGAGATCGTGCAAGGGAATCATGAACCTCAACTATCCGTTCACGGCAATTCCCCGGGAAGACTTCTCGTCCCATCGCGAGATGTTCGTCGCCGAAAACGAGACAAAAATAGAAAATGACGACTTCGCGATCGTCTTGCCACAGTTCGACGTAGAGCCAGACCTTCTCCAACTTCAAATCGACGCATTGGCACGTATCTCCGATCCGTTCCGCCTTGTAACTATCGGCGCCACTCCAGCGGTTCGTGAGAACTGGGATCGCCCAGCCCGGTTGCGACGGAAGGTCGTTCACATCGACACGTTCGCCGGCCTCGAAAATCACATCGAGCGCGAGAACGTGCTCTTTCTTTCCTCCCGCGACATCCCCACCACCAACTCATTGCGCTGGTTCAAGATTGCGATAGAGTCCGGTGCCGATTTCGCCTATTGCGACGAGATCCGTCATGAAGGTGTGGCATCCCGTGGCACGGCTCGATCGCGGATATCGCTGCTTTCCAAACCATGCTTCGATGAAATCTGGAACGAACAGGTCAACTATCTGGGAAGCGCTTTTTGTGTGAAGAACGCATTGTTCGCAGGGACGCCTCTCCCGATTGATACAACGCCACAGGCTTACCTATCACGTGCTCGGAAAGTCGCTCACATTCCTTACCCGTTAATCGAAAGCTACCGTGAGCTTTCTGACAAATCCCCGTCAGGAAGCAATGAACTCCCCACTCGTTTTGCCAGCCTAAGCAGGGATCATGACATTCATGTCGTGATATGTACCCATAATAACGCAGCCTCATGTCGTGACATGATAGCGAGCTTGCGTGACAAGGCCCGTGCATGCGAACGGGTGAAGATAACGGTCGTCGACAACAGGACGAGCCGACCCAACGACCTCGCCATCCTCGAGAGTCTCGAAGACATTGCAGAATTGAACGTCGTGCGAGACCCGCATGCATTCAACTGGTCGCATATGAATAACGAAGCCGCCTCCCTGAGCGACTCGCATATTGTCGTCTTCTGCAATGACGATATGGAAATGCTTTCAGAGGGCTGGGACGACATGTTGAGCCAACTTCTCGACGACGACGAAGTGGGCATGGTCGGCGCAAAATTGCTTTACGCCGACGACACGATTCAGCACGGTGGCATATTGCTTGGGTGGCAAGGATCGGTGATCCATGACGGCCTCTATGAACCGATGGACAGCATGGAGCAATTCGCACGCTGGCAGTGCACAAGAGAATGCGAGGCTGTAACCGGAGCGTTTCTTGCGATGCGACTATCTCTCTTTCAGGATCTAGGCTGTTTCAACGCCGAACATCTCGCCATTTCCTATAGTGACGTCGATCTCTCTTTGCGTGTCTCAAAATCTGGTTACAAAGTCCTTTGGACACCGGCCATACGACTCCGCCACGATGAATCGGTCAGCCGCGGTCTCGACCATCTTGACTCTATGCGTCAGGCACGAGCAGCCTCGGAACGGAGATGCTTTGAGCGGATATGGGGTGAGTCGAGACTGAGCAGGGATCGGACTGTAAATCCGGTCTGGGCCGATGTGACGCTTCCTTTCCGGCTCTTGAGGCCGGTAAACCATGAGACCGCGATCCAACATATCCGATACTCGATGTCACTCAACAAGAGGAGCGCTGACGGTCAGTCCGCGCCGTGATTGCAAGAGACCCTCTTCAGCAGGTTTCGATCGGGATCCCGGCGGCTTCGAGATCCTGCCGGATTTCCGGTCGGATCTGCGTGTCGGTAAGGATACGGCTGAAATCGTGCAGCGAGGTCAGGCGATGCAATCCTCCCTGCCGGAACTTCGTGCTATCCACGAGAAGGACGCTCTGATCGGCAATCGCCATCAGGGCGCGCTTGACCTTGACCACATCCTGATCGTTCTGGAATGCCGTGTCTCCCGAGATGACCGAGGTGGACATGAACATGATATTGCCGCGCAGCGATCGTGCGGCCTGCTCGCATACGAGGCCGAAGAAAGCGTTTCGTGAATTGCTGTAATCGCCGCCGAGGCAGATGATCTTGATACCGGGGAACGGTGCCAGAGCCTGAACGACCCCCACGGCGTTGGTGATGACGGTCAGAGGCGCCCGGGCCGGGAGGAGGGGAAGCATTTCCGCAACGGTCGTGGAATCATCGAGTATGACCACCTGGCCGGGTTCGATCATCGATACGGCACGCTGGATGATCGCCTTCTTGAGATTGGCTGCCCTGTGCTGACGATAGGCGACGTTTTTCTCGGTACGCGCCCGGTTCTTCAGCGTAATACCGCCATGGATCTTGTCGATGAGCCCCTGACTCGCGAGCGCATGAGCGTCCCTGTGGATCGTCATCCGGCTGACCTCGAAATGCTCCGACAGGAATTCGATACTGGCATTCCCCTGTTCGAACAGGAGGTCGAGAATCTGCTGCTGGCGGGTTTTGAGGTTCTGACGCTTGATCCCGGTCTCGGACAGGGATGCCGATTTCAGATCACCACTCATATGCGCGAACTGCCTTTGACAGGTTAGGCTTTGATCCTCGGATCGAAGCGGATCGGAAGGTAACATAACAAAAATATCACAAACATCTCACACTAGCAAGATGCTCTCACGCCGGGACTGCGCGTAGACTACCCGTTATGCATCGTCTCTGCGCTGTCCTGCACAGACAGAGACAAATAATTCGTATCATATATCGCACTCAATTGTGATTTCTATCACAGTAATTGCCATTCTAGAAACAGGAAACCGACGGCTTGGCGTGACCGACTGAGGACAACGATTATGAGTGGGCATTATCTCCTTGGCATTGACTGCGGCTCGTCGACGGCCAAATCCGTGATATTCACGCCTGATGGCAGGATCGAAGGGGTAGGGCAGGCACGCGTCGCCCAGATCACGACGACTCCCCATCATGTCGAGCGCGACATGGCTGCGACCTGGGAGATCGTTGCAGGAACGGTGCGCGCAGCTCTCGCAGATGCCGGTATCGAGGGGAGCGCGATCGCCGGCGTCGGGGTCACCGCGCATGGTGACGGTCTCTTTCTGCTCGACCGTTCGGGACAACCGCTCGGCCACGGAATCATGTCTCTCGACAGCCGTGCGCGCCAGATCCACGAATCCTGGCGCGACACGGGCCTTCTCGACCGTGTCATGCCCTGCTCCGGGCAACGACCCTATCCCTATTCCGCAACCGCGCTTCTGGCCTGGATCAGGGATCATGAGCCCGCGCGTTACGACGCCATCGGCACTGCGTTCTTTGCCAAGGACTGGATACGCCTCTGCCTGACCGGAGAGATCGCAACGGATCTGACCGAGGCAAGCACGGCCTTCACGGATGTGCACAGCCAGGAATACAGCCGGGAAATCCTCGATATGCTCGGCCTGGATGGCATTGCCCACGCCTTGCCGGATCTGCTCGATTCCTGTGCGCAAGCCGGGGGCGTCAGCGCGGAGGCCGCGCGGCTTACCGGGCTCGCGGTCGGCACGCCGGTTTCGGCCGGTCTTCACGACGTCACGGCGGCAGCGGTCGGGCTCGGTCAGATCCGCGCGGGCGACATGACCGTAACGGCCGGTACTTTCTCCATCAACGAGGTTCTTCGCGACCGCCCCGTGACGGGCAGGACCTGGTCCTGCAGGGCCGGGTACCGACGCGGATTGTGGAACTGCATGGCGATCTCTCCGGCTTCAGCGAGCAATCTGGAGTGGATGGCCGGATTGACGGCGCCCGGGGATCCGGACTGCGCCGCCAGATTGATCGACGGGGCAATCGCGCGTTTTTCGGGCGCGCGTTTTTCAGGCGAACGTTCCCGGCATGTTCTTCCGCTCTATCATCCCTATCTGTTCGGCTCGCCATTCGAGGCGCCTGCGACCGCCTCTTTTCTCGGTCTGCAATCCTGGCATGACCCCATCGACCTGTTCCAGGCCATGATCGAGGGAACGATCTTCAATCACCGTCAGCATGTCGAGGATCTGCTGCAAACCGGCCCCGTACTGCGTCTCGGTATATCCGGAGGGGGAAGCAGAAGGCCGGAGATCGGACAGCTTTTCGCCGACATACTGGGGCGTCCGGTTATGACCTCTCCGGTGCGCGAAGCAGGCGCCCTGGGGGCCGCCCTGACCGCGGGGGTGGCGAGCGGCGTTCACGCGTCGCTCGAGAGCGCAGTCGCCGCGCTCGATATCGAACCGCGTCAATTTACCCCCGCCCCCCGCATGACCTGCTTCCATGACAGGCAATATGCCCGTTACAGGGCCGTTGCGGAGGCACTCGCGCCTTTCTGGCCGGGCCTGATCGATGCGTCCCAGGTCGATACACCCCAGATCGATATGCCCCCGGTTGGCGTATCCCCGGTGGTGGCGTGATCCATCCCCGCAACAACCATCCCCGCGACGAGACACAGCCTTACGTCGCGCCTGGTCCTCTTACGCTGCCGAACAGCGTTATCATCCCGCCGCCTGTTCTGCAGGCGCTTTCATACGCGAACGGATAATACCCGATGACTCATTCCGCTCCCTGCCTCGACTCCGCACATTTCGACGTGACCATCATCGGTGCCGGGATAAACGGCGCCGGTCTGTTCCGGGAGCTGGCTTTGCAGGGACTCAATGTCCTGCTGATCGACCGCGGGGATATCTGCGCCGGGGCGTCCGCCGCACCCTCGCGCCTCATCCACGGCGGAATCAAATATCTCGAGACGGGGGAGTTCCGCCTCGTGGCGCAATCCACCCTGGAGCGCAACCTGCTTCTGCGCAATGCACCGCATGTGGTCAAACCGCTTCCCACGATCATCCCGATCCATTCCTGGCTCGGCGGGATCCTGCCTTCGATCAAGCGCTTCCTGCGCCTCAAGGCGAAACTGGCCGACAGGGGCATAGCGATCACCGAAATCGGGATGCAGATCTACGACTTCCTCGGGCGACGTGCCCGCGTCATGCCACGCCATACGCTTTCGATCGGACGGAAGATGCGCAGAGCCTGGCCGCATATGAGCCACAAGGTCATCGCGACGGGCCGCTATTTCGACGCCGCCATTACACAACCGGAACGACTGGGATTCGAATGCGTGGAAGACGCGCTGCGGCTCAATCTCGGTTGCGCCGTCAGGACCTACACGACGGTTGCCGGTTTCGAAGCGGGAAAACTGATCCTGCGGGATGCGCTGGACGGCACGACAACAACCGTCACCACCGATCTGGTCGTGAATGCTGGCGGCGCATGGATCGACCGGATCAACGCGGATCTGGGGCTGCATACCCGTTATATCGGGGGCACGAAGGGTTCGCATCTCGTGCTCGATCATCCCGGTCTCCTGCGTGAGCTTGCGGGGCAGATGGTCTATTTCGGCACACCCGACGGACGGATCTGTCTCGCCTATCCCTTCATGGGACACGTGCTGGTGGGCTCGACCGATATCCCCGTGAACGACCCCGACAGCGCAACATGCTCCGAAGACGAACAGCGCTACATGCTCGACATGCTCGGTCAGCTCTTTCCCGGGTTCCGCTTCACCGATCGTGACGTGATCTATCGCTATTGCGGCGTGCGACCGCTTCCTGCGTCCAATGCCGACGATCCGGGAGCGATCAGCCGCGACCATGTCGTGCATGCCGATCGGGCGCAGGGCAAGCCGGTGCTGTCTCTCGTGGGAGGAAAATGGACGACGTTCCGCGGGCTGTCGGAGGAGGTCGCCGACGATATCCTCAACCGCCTCGGTCGCAAACGCAGGCTGTCTTCCCGTGAGCGCGCGATCGGCGGCGGCGCGGGCTATCCGGCCGAACGCGCGCGTTCGGCCTATATCCGGACGCTCTCGACGCGGCACGACATCAGCGTCGCTCGCGCAGCTACGCTGTTCGAGCGTTACGGCACGACAGCGGAGCGCATTGCCGCATCCTGCGGACGCTCGGAAGACGCGCCTCTTGCCAGCCTTCCCGACTACACACGTAACGAGCTGATCTGTCTGGCGCGTGACGAACTCGTTCGCACCGTGGATGACCTCGTTTACCGACGCACGCCCATCGCGCTCTCGGGTGCGCTGAACCGGGAGGTCCTGTCCGAGATCTGCGACATCCTGGCCGCCCCGCTCGGCTGGGACACGACAGAGCGGGACAGACAGGAAAACGCCTGCTGGCAGGTCGCCCGGACGCAGCACGGCCTGCATTCCTGATCCATGTCCGTCCCCCGCCGGACCGGCGGGGGACGTATCGCAGTTTGTGTTTCATATATCATTGCATGATAACATTTCATATCATGTCAAAAATCGCGGAAAACCGCGCGAAATCCAGAGTCTCCGGCTTCGACTTCTGTCTAAATCATATCAATGTGAACTAACTGAGTGAGATTATATCCTTGTCATTGTTATTCTCTGAGATAGTATCACATCGTTAGCGTTAGATTTTCCGTTTCGCTCGATCTCGGGGACAAAGATGTCAAGAAAACCGCTCTGGGTAGGAACCAGCTGGAAAATGAACAAGGGCCCCAGCGCCGCCCGGGCGGCCGCCGAGGCCCTCGCTGCGATCGATGTTCCTGACGGGATACACCCTTTCGTCATTCCGCCCTTCACCTCGCTCGAAGCCGTTGCGGGACTGCTCGAAGCGACCCGATGGCAGGTCGGCGCCCAGAACATGCACTGGGAGGACGAAGGTGCCTGGACCGGCGAGATATCGCCTCCGATGGTCAGGGAGTGCGGCGCAACACTGATCGAGCTGGGCCACTCCGAACGGCGCGAGCATTTCGGCGAAACGGATGTGACCGTCAATCTCAAGGTCAAGGCTGCCCTGCATCACGGATTGTCGCCGCTGATCTGCATCGGCGACAGTGCGGAGGAATATGCCTCGGGTGCGACACACGACACCCTCGCGAGGCAGGTCCGCATGGCGCTTCACGAGCTTCCTGCAGCCTCGATCGGCGCCATCCGTCTCGCTTACGAGCCGGTCTGGGCGATCGGTGCGCAGGGGCGGGCTGCAGAATCGGATTTCGTCGCTGCGGCTCATGCGAGATTGCGCTCTGTCCTTGCGGAACTCGCAGGGGTCGATATCGCGAGACGGGTTCCGATCCTCTATGGCGGAAGCGTCTCGCTCGAGAACGCGTCCGGCTATACCGCGCTCGCGGATGTCGATGGCGTGTTCATCGGTCGCTCGGCCTGGAGCCCCGCCGGGCTGGAGGCGATCATCCGGTCGGTGGCATCATGAGCGGCGGCATCGGAATCGAGAGCAAGGCCGTATCGGCGCGTCGCCGCGAGATACTGGATTACGTTCTCGAAAACGGTGGCGCCCAGATCGAGGAACTCGTCGAGCGTTTCTCCACCAGCCGCATGACGATCCATCGCGACCTCCACGCTCTGTCGGAGCAGGGGCTGGTCCGCAAGGTGCATGGTGGCGTGACCATGCTCGCCAGCGGCGTCATGGAGACGAGCGTCGTTCACCGGATGCGGCGGGCCTCGCGGGAGAAACATGCCATAGCGCGTGTCGCGGCGTCCTTCATCAAGGCGGGCGATATCATCGCTCTGGACGATTCCACCACATCGCGCGTGCTGTCGGAGCAGCTCCCCTCTGCGATGCCGCTCACGGTGCTGACCAACAGCATGGGCATAGCTACCCAAATTGCCGGTGCCAGGGATGTCAATCTGATCTGCCTGGGCGGAAAATATCACCCGCGTTTCGACGCCTTCCTCGGCATTCTGTGCGAGCAGAGCTCGAAATCGCTGCGGGCGAATACATTGTTCATGTCGGTCTCGGCCGTTCGCGATCTCGGCGCCTATCATCAGGAGCAGGAAATCGTGAAATGCAAGATGGCGCTCATGGAAATCGTCGATCGTCGGATCCTCATGATCGACAGCCACAAATTCGACGTCACGGCGCTCAACCGTCTCGCGAATCTCTCCGATTTCGACGTGGTGATCACCGATTCCGGTGTTTCCGATCGTCAGAAAACCAAGATGCTCGATGCGGGTATCAATCTTCACGTCGCAGCGCTCGACGAGGAGACCTCCGCATCGCGTGCCTCCTCCCACTGAATTCAAGGAAAAGAGACGAACGATGAAAATTGCAGTTGGTGGCGACAGCGCCGGCGAAGGCCTCGCCCAGCAGATCGTGGCCCATCTCAAGGCAAAGGGTTTTTACGTAACCGATCTGTCGAAGCCGGAAAGCGGAACCGGCGAGCTCTATTCCGAGCTCAGCGAGCGCGTGGGACGCGCCATTCTGGCCGGCACCTATGAGCGCGGTATCCTGTGCTGCGGCACGGGGATCGGGGTTGCGATTTCCGCGAACAAGATCCCCGGTATCCGTGCGGCGCAGACCCACGACACCTATTCCGCCGAGCGCGCGGCGCTGTCGAACAACGCCCATATCATCACCATGGGCGCGCGCGTGATCGGCGTCGAGCTTGCGAAAGCCATCGCCGAGGCATGGCTGGCCAAGGAATTCGATCCGGCAAGCGCATCGTCGCGCAATGTCGACGGTATCGACGCCCTGGACCGGAAGTATTCGCCCAATTCATGTTCCTGATGGATTAACCTGACCATAAGGGTCTCATCCGATGAAAAAAGCCCTGCTTGCCGCCGCTACTCTCCTCTGTGCTCCCCTGTCAGCCCAGGCTGCCACGGATACGGGTCCCATGCGCTTCGTCATGATCCCGAAGGCCGTTCATCCCTGGTTCGACAAGGCCAATAACGGCGCCCAGGCCGCCGCCGCTCTTCTGAGCAAGGCGACCGGTCGCCAGATCACCGTGGAGTATCGTGCGCCGCAAACCGCCGATGTCTCGACCCAGAACGACATCATCGAGCGGGCGATCGCCACCCATCCCGACGGACTCATTCTCGATCTTCTCGACGAGAAGGGCAATCGCGCGACGATGCAGGAGGCGGTCGAGGAGAAGATCCCGATGACCGTGTTCGATTCCCTCCCGCCGGAAGGAATGAACATCACGGCTGTCGGCGCTGATTTCTGCGAGCAGGGAACCCTTGCGGCCGAGCGTCTCGCGAAGCTGATCGGCAACAAGGGCGAGGTCGCCATCATGATGGGCGTCCCCACCGCGCCCAATCACGCGCTGCGCGCGCGCTGCGAGCTCAAGGTCTTTTCGAAATATCCCGATATCAAGGTCGTCGCGACCGGGATCGACAATGACAGCATCGAGACGGCCCAGAAGCAGGCTTCGGCGATCATGCAGGCCCATCCCGATCTCGCAGGCTGGGTTGCGTGCGATGCAGCCGGCCCCGTCGGGATCGGCCAGGCCATTCGCGAGAGCGGAAAGGTCGGGAAGGTCAAGGAAGTCGGCCTCGACAATCTCAACGACATGCTCCAGCTGATCAGGGACGGCGTGGTCGACTCATCGGCGTCGAGCCGTCCCGAGATGCAGGGATACTGGGCCGTCATCGCGGCGTGGCAGAAGGCCCTCGGGCAGCAGACACCCAAGAACATCGATACCGGCATCGATATCATCACGAAAAAAACGCTCTCCAAATAAACGATGGAGACGGGACAATGGTCCTTCTCAAAGCAACGGGTATCCGCAAATCCTATCCGGGAGTTGTCGCCCTGGACCATATCGACCTCACGCTCGAACCCGGCAAGGTCCATATCCTTGCCGGTGAGAACGGCGCGGGCAAATCGACGCTGATCAAGACCTTGTCCGGGCTCGTCCGTCCCGATGAGGGAGCACTCGCCATCGAGGATGGCGATGCGCTCCAGGAGCCGCGTCTGTTCCAGCGTGTCGCCTATGTTCCCCAGGAACTGAATCTCTTTCCCTATCTTACCGTCGCCGAAAACATGTTCATGCCCTTCGGGCGGAGCGGCTTCGGGACGATCACCGTTTCCGAAAAGGCCATGGAGCGCGAGGCGGAGAAATTCATCTCCCGCTTCGGCATTCATGCCCGCGCCGATCAGAAGGTGGCCGATATCAGCGTTCCGGATCAGCAGCTTCTCCAGATCGCCCGCGCGGCGACCCAGGAGGAATTCAGGATCATGATCCTGGACGAGCCGACCTCGTCGCTGACAGCGAAGGAAACGGAACGGCTCTTCCGCATCGTCAACGACCTGCGTGACAAGGGCATCGCCATCGTCTTCGTCTCTCACAAGATGGAGGAGATCTTCTCTCTCGGAGACACCGTCACCGTGCTTCGGAACGGCCGCAGCGTCGGCACCTTCCCGATGGCGGACATGACGGAAAGCGAGCTGATCCGTCTCATGTCGGGCAGCACGGTCAAGCTGGACGAGCAATTCCAGTCGCGCAGCGAAACGCGCGACGACGATGTCATCCTGTCGGTGGAGGGGCTGTCGGGCCCCGGATTCGACGATGTGTCCTTCACCCTCCGTCGAGGCGAGATCCTCGGTTTTGCGGGCCTCGTGGGCGCCGGACGCTCCGAAGTGATGCAGACGATGTTCGGCTTCCGGAAAGCGCGCGCGGGCCGCGTGATGCTCGAAGGGAAGGAGATCGCCCGCAACCGCCCGGACAAGGCGGTCAGGGCCGGAATGATGTATCTGTCGGAAGAGCGCAAGCATCACGGCATTTTCCCCATGCTCAGCGTGCGCGAGAATATCGCTCTGGCGGTGACCGGCGCGATCACGAAAGGCGGGCTCATTTCCGGCGCCCGCGAAACCGCGACCGTATCGGACATCATCGGCCGGTTCGATGTACGGACGTCCTCGCCCGAAAAGAAGATCATGTTCCTCTCGGGCGGAAACCAGCAGAAAGCGATCATCGGGCGGGCAATGGCCCGCAAGCCGCGGCTGCTGATTTTCGACGAACCGACGAAGGGTATCGATATCGGAACGAAGTTCCAGATCTACCGGATCATGCAGACTCTTGCCGAAGAAGGCGTGGGGATCATTCTCGTTTCCTCGGAAATGAGTGAACTCCAGCGTTGCGCGAACCGGATCGTCACCATGTATGCCGGCCAGATCAACGGTTCGTTCGATCATGCCGACACAGATGTCAGCACCTTGGTAGCCGCCATCATCGGCTCGCCGGAGACCAGCCATGTCGCCTGAAACCTCGCCAGCACCGGCCCCCGCATCGGGCGCCCAGCTTCCACCGCCGCCCTCGCTGGCGGACCGGATCAAGACAGTGGCGGCCAATCCGCTTTGCGGCGTGGTCGTCGCGCTCGTCGTGATCTTCGTCCTTTCCTGCCTGTTATCCGCGCATTTTCTCACAGCCTTCAACATGAAGATCATCGCCCGGTCGCTCGCCTTCGTGGGGCTCGTGACCATCGGCCAGGCCATTCTGATGATCCTCGGCGAACTCGATCTTTCCGTCGGCGCCATAGGCGGCCTGTCCGGCGTTGCCGGCGGACTCTTCATGGTGCAGTTCGGCCTCGATCCGTGGCTGTCTCTCGTGCTCTGTCTCGCGCTCGGCACGGCATGCGGATTGCTCAACGGCGTTCTCATCACGCAGCTCCGCCTTCATTCGCTCGTGCTCACGATCGGCATGGCGGGTGTGTACGGCGGTGCCAATCTCGTTCTGACCAAGGGCGTCGCCATTACGGGCATACCGGGAGCCATCTCGTTTCTGGGGCGCGGCATGATGTTCGGTCTTCCGGTGCCGTTCGTCATCCTTCTCGTCTGTCTCGCCATCGTCTCCTTCGTGATGCTGCGCACGCCGCTCGGTCGCTATGTCTATGCCATCGGCAGCAACAAGGCCGCGGCACGCATGCTCGGCATCCGGGTCGACGCGATCCGGATCTGTGCCTTCGCCAGTGCGGGGTTTCTCTCGGCACTCGCAGGAATCGTCATGGTCGCCCGACTGGGTACGGCGCAGCCCTCGATCGGCGATACCTGGGTGCTCGCTCCGATCGCCGCTGCGGTAATCGGCGGCGTCGCAACCACCGGCGGGCTCGGCAGCCCCTTCGGCGCCGTGCTGGGAGCCGTCATCATCGGCATCATCGAGAATGTCATCGTGCTGTTCGGTATCTCGCCCTACTGGCAGTCGATCGTCAGCGGCGGGATCGTCGTTGCTGCGATCTCGTTCGACTCCGTCGCCCGCCGCTACTTCAACCGGGAGGCCTGACGGCCTCTCCCGGGTCCTCACCTATCAGGGAGCCATCTCCATGACCAAGATCTGCGGCGATGCCGAAAATTTCGCGACATCCGCCCTGCGGGGTTTCGCCGATATCCACCGCGATATCGTAAGGCTCGTACGAGGGGGCGTGATCCGGTCCCGTCCGGCCACCCGAGGGAAGGTAAGTCTCGTCGTCGGGGGTGGATCGGGCCATTTCCCGGCCTTCAACGGTTATGTCGGCAAGGGCTTCGCCGATGCCTCCGTTGCAGGCGATGTGTTCGCCTCTCCCTCGACCCAGGCCATTCTGCGCATCGCGCGGGAAGCCCATCTCGGTGGCGGCGTCATTCTCGGTTATGGCAACTACGCCGGTGACGTCCTCAATTTCAGCATCGCAGCCGAGCGTCTGAGGGCCGAGGGCATCGATACCCGCATGATCGCGACGACGGACGACATTGCCAGCGCGCCCGAAGACGAGGCACCGCGACGGCGTGGCACCGCCGGGGATCTGCCCGTCTTCAAGATCATTGGCGCCGCGGCCGAAGAGGGCATGACCCTCGATCAGGTCGAGGCGATCGGAAAGCACGCAAACGCCCGTACACGGACCTTCGGCGTCGCTTTCGACGGATGCACCTTGCCGGGAGAAAAGGAAAAGCTCTTCCATGTTCCGGATGGCCGCATGGCCATCGGGCTCGGGGTGCATGGCGAGCCGGGCATCGACGAGACGGATGTGTTGAGTGCGGAAGCGCTGGCGAGCCTGCTCTGCGACCGTCTGCTTCGCGAAGCACCGGCAGGGGGCGGCTCACGCATCACGGCGGTCCTGAACGGGCTGGGCGCGACGAAATACGAGGAGCTCTTCGTGTTGTGGGAGGCGATCATCCCGCATCTCGAGAACGCTGGCTATACGGTCATCGCACCACTTGCCGGGGAATACATCACCAGCCTCGACATGGCCGGGTGCTCTCTCACCATCGTCTGGCTCGACGAGGAACTCGAGCGACTGTGGCGCGCGCCCGTGGAATCCGCGGCATTCCGGCGCGACCTCGTCTCAGGTTCGTTCACGGGGGGAACGCCTTCGCCTGCGGATATTCCCTCCGCCTACATGAAATCCCTGACAGAGGCGGGGCGTCAGGGCGGGCGCTGCGTCGCAACCGTCATGCACAAACTGTCCCTGGCGCTGAGTGCCGCCGAACATGAACTCGGACAGATCGACGCCCTGGCAGGCGATGGCGATCATGGGCAGGGAATGGCCCGGGGCGCAGGCGCTGCCGCCCGGGCGGCTCTGGCCGCCGTCGATGCCGGAGCGGGCCCCGCTTCCGTCCTTGCGGCCGCTGCCGATGCATGGGCCGATCGGGCCGGCGGAACGTCGGGCGCTCTGTGGGGGGCCGGACTTTTCGCCTTCAGCACGGCATTCGACGACGCAGCCGCTCCGGACGCGCAAAGCATTGCCACCGGTCTGCGCCGCGCCATGGAGAAAATCATGGCGCTGGGCAAGGCACGTCCCGGCGACAAGACGCTCATGGATGCGCTTCATCCTCTGGTGGAGACTTTCGAAGACAATCTGCGCAAGGGCGAGCCGATCGCCCGGTCCTGGCAGGATGCCGCCATCGTCTCGATGGAAGCCGCCGAAGCGACGAAGGATCTTCTTCCGCGTCTGGGGCGCGCCCGCACCCACGGCGAACGAAGCAAGGGCCATCCTGATGCAGGGGCGATCTCTCTTGCGCTTTGCGCACGGGTCGTCGGGGAGGAGCTGGCAGCGCTGTCGTTGCGCTAGGGCGCGCAACACCTCCGGGCGGGCTGAGCGCCACGCCTGCCCGGAGATTGCCGCTCCTGTTTTGCGGATCGCCCGCCCCGTTGGATCGTGTCCGGGGCCGAGGCCAGGGCCGGGAGCGAGGGGCGGGGTCTTGCTCCGCCTTGTCCGGACAGAGAGGTCCTGCTCCGGAAAACGCCCACCGGAACGCGCAGGACCCTGCAGCCCGACCGGGTGTCCGGGTCGATATGCTGCATATCGCGTTGCACACCCTGTTCCCGGGTTTCCCTCAGGTTTTCCACATCCTTACCCACGGACACATCCACGAAATCTGTGGGTAAACGGCGCGACCGGGGAAAGGCGCGTCTCCTGTGAGACAGAGTGGTTCAGCTGAGGGAAAAGGCGGACGCCCCGTTCCGGGGGCCGCATCGGCAGAGGACGATCAGTCCCGCCTTTCCCGCGCGAAGTTCGAGTTATGCCGCGAATAGAACCAGTATGTCGCAAAGCCGAGCACAGCATAGGCGCATAGCAGCAAGGCCGGGACCGGATTGCCCCGTATCAGGGCACGCGCCATATCCGCAAAGAGCGGGGCGATCATGACGACGCAGAAGATCATGCCGAGCGTGGGGGCAATGCCGATCCACCATCCTCCGATCGTCACGCCGCCAAGAGGAACGCTGAAGCTGCGCGGCATCTCCGGATGCATGTTGCGCTGCCAGATCACGGTGAAACAGACGATACCGAATGCCGCAGCCGTTCCGATACTGACCAGATCGCTGATGACGTCGATCGGCAGAATGGCGGCTGCGAGAGCGACGAGGAGTCCGAGCAGGATCGTCCCGGTCCAGGGCGTTCGAAAACGGGGATGCACGTAGGAGAAGACCGGCGGGAGCAGACCGTCGCGGCTCATGGCGAAAAAGATGCGCGTCTGACCGTAGAGAAGGCCGAGCAGCACCGAGCAGAGACCGATCGTCGCACCGAGATTGACGAAAAGCGCGAGCCAGGGCTGCTTCATGGCCCTGACAGCGATCGCCAGCGGATCGGCGACGTTCAGCTCACGATAGGGGACGATCCCGATCAGTACCGAAGCGACGCAGACATAAACGAGGGTACAGATGACGAGGCTTCCGATGATCCCGATCGGGACATCCCGTCTCGGGTTACGGGCTTCGGCGGATGCCGTGGAGACCGCCTCGAACCCGACATAGGCGAAGAAGATGATCGAGGCGGCACGAAACATGCCCGGTACGCCGTACTGGAACCCGCCCTGATATTCGGGGATGAACGGATGCCAATAGGCCGGATGCAGCGCAAAGAGACCGCAACCGACGAACAGGGCCAGAACACCGACCTTTATGAAGACGATGACCGTATTCACCCGCGCGGATTCCTGAACGCCGCGAACGAGGCAGGCTGTCACCACGGCTATGGCAAGGGTCGCGACGAGATCGAAACGCCATCCGGCCGTTATGACCATGCCGCCACTGCCGGGGACAGTCTGGAAGGTCGCCTGACGAAACGCTGCCGGAACGTGCACCCCGAAGCCCGAGAGCAGGCTCGACGCATATCCTGAAAGGCCGGAAGCGACCGCAGCGCAGGAGATTCCATATTCCAGGAGAAGCAGCCACCCGACGGTCCAGGCCGCTCTCTCTCCCATCGACACATAGGCATAGGAATAGGCGGAACCGGAAACCGGCAGGCTGGATGCAAGCTCTCCGTAGGAAAAGGCCGTGAAGAGGCAGGCGAGCGCGGCGATGACGAAGGAGACGAGAATGGACGGCCCGGCATATTCCGCGGCCGCAGTTCCGGTCATAACATAGATCCCGGCCCCGATCGTCGAGCCGACACCGAGCATAACCAGTTGGGTCGCGGTGAGCGAACGTTTCAGTCCGTTCGTCTCGTAATCGGCATTGATCTGCGCGAGGGTCTTGCGACGCGCTGCGATCGACGGGGGAAGGGAAGGAGGTGTGGCCAGGTCAGGAATTTTGGAAGTCGCCCATGTCTAAAGGGCCGATCATGCCCGATCGGCCACGGAAACGAAACTTATTTCGTTGTCAAAAGAGTGTCAGGATAGGAATAGGTCCGAACCGGGATAGGCCGGACTCAGAAGAACGTCAGAACGACGAGTGAGAAGATGCCGGCCCCCATGCAGTAGAAGGCAAACGGAGACAGCGCCCAGCGCTCATGATCGCGGAAATAGCGCAGAAGGACTGCCGTACTGATCAGGGCCGTGATTCCTGCCGCGATCGCCGCGATGACCGAGATCGATATCATCTCATGGCTGACCGTCATGTGACGAAGCTTGAAAGCCTCGTGAACCGTGGCCGCGAAAACGGCCGGCTGTGCCATGAGCAAAGAGAATCTGGCCGAGGTCTCGTGGTTCAGGCCGCAGAGCAGGCCCGCATTGATCGTCGAGCCCGAGCGGGAGATGCCCGGGAAGAGGGCGAGGCACTGCCAGAACCCGATGATCAGGGCATCGCGGCCCGACATGTCGGCGATCGCACGCTGGGGGCGCTTCCCCTTGTAGGAGCGCATCCATTCCGTGACGATCAGGATCAGACCGTTGAGGAAGAGGAAAAACGCGACGATGAGCGGTGTCCCGAAGATCACCTTCAGACGATGTTCGAAAAAATAGCCGAAACAGACGACTGGCAGGGTCGCGACGATGAGCAGGACGAGGATCCGGATCGACTCCTCCCGGCGTTCCGCACCGTATCGCCCCAGAACGCCTGCCGCGATCGCCAGCCAGTCGCGCCAGAAGAAACACAACAGCGCCACGAGCGTGCCGAAATGCAGCATGGTCAGAAAGGGAAGAAACAGATCGCTGCGCTCGTCCAGAGGCCAGTGAAGCAATGCGGGAAGCAGCACCGCATGTCCGAGGCTGCTGACCGGGAAAAGTTCGGTCAGTCCCTGAACAACAGCGAGGAACAAGGCTTGAAGCAGCGTCATGTGAGCTCGATACGATGATAAATTATGCCTTCTCCTGCCTCACTGCGCTCCGCTTCGCAAGCCCGTGCTTGACCGGGCGCCCCAGCCGCGCGATGAACTGCGTTCGGGACACTGACGGGATAAAGGCGCCGATGGCTGCAAAAAACAGAGGCGGAGCGATCCTGGCGAGCACGATCGTGCTCGGGGTCGCCGCGGGTTTCCTGATCTATGCGGGTGCGCAGCGTCATGGCCCGGCCGGAGATACCCAGAGACTTCACGCCCGCTTCGTATCGGCCAACGGGTTGTCGCGCGGAGCGTCCGTCGTACTCGCCGGAGTCAGGGTCGGAACAGTGTCGCGGATTTCCCTCGATCCGGGGACCCAGATGGCCATGGTCGATTTCTCGATCGACAGGAATCTGCGTCTGCCTGTCGATACGGCCCTCAGCATCGCCGCCCCGTCGATGACCTCGGATAACGCCCTTCAGATCGCCCCGGGGAAGTCCAGGCAGTTTCTCGCAGCGAACACGACCATCACCGATACGCGCGCGCCGAGCTCGCTCGAACAGCAGGTCAGCAATTATATCTTCGGTTCGGGAATCCAGTAGCGTCCGGACGCGCTCGGGCCGGGCCGCTTCGGATCAGTCGTTGAGGGGATAGAGCGCGAGAAGCCGCCTCTGCTTGCGCCAGTACCGCAGCATCGTATAGGCGCCGCAGGTCTTCCACCCGCGTGCCCGGTTCAGCGCCCCGATACGGAAGGCCTGACGATAGTGATAGAACTGGGCCCTGTAGGCTTCCCAGAGGGTCGTACGCGAATCCCAGATATGGGTGGCCTCCGAACCGACCCCGTTCAGCTCGATGATCTCGAATCCCTCACCCGCTCGCAGGGCTTCCACGGAATCCGCCTTCACATCGATCCGCCCGAAATGGAATTCGGAAACGTCGCCGATGATCTCATCCAGACGCCGTGTCAGGGCCTCGGTGGCATCCTTGCACCCGTTGCGGAAGATGGAGCCCTTGCAATGATTGCCGGTGAACACGAGCTGAACCGCTTCGCCCGGTGCCGGTACGGTGTCGAGACGCTCCCGAAGCCGGGGGAGATAGATATCGGGCAGGAGATTGGTCCGGCTGTCTCGCGCGATCAGATCGCGGATGGATGTCTGTCCGTCGCCATGAAGAACAGGGGCCTCCTTGTACGTGATCGACGTGATCCGGCCATGGGGGTCACCGGGGTCGCGCATGTAGAAAAGACCCGCTTCGACAGGGCCGCGCGCCAGAGCCTGGGCAAGGACGCGCACCCCGAGCGGAAAACTGTCGAGAACCGCACCGAGCTGCTCGCGTCGTTCGACGAGTTTGACCCCTGTCCCGTTGCAGCCGATATCGGGCTTGACCACGAGCGGGAAGCTCAGCCCGCGAGCGTCGATCTTCGCCAGAAGCCTCTCGGCATTGCCTTCCTTCCGGTTCCGGCGAAGCATGATCGTCACATAAGGTGCGATCCAGCCCCGTGCCACCGGGCCGGCAAGATCGAGAATGCCGCTCTTGCTTTCTCCACAGAGCCCGCCTGTCTCGATCAGCGGATTGGCGGCGCTCGGTATGCTGAAATCGCCATATCTCAATCCCATGGCGATCCAGTAGAGGACGATCGGCGTATAGAAGATCGAACCGGGCCAGAATTCGAAAAGGGAGAGGGGATGCGGCTCGCGAGAGTCTGTTTCCCTGTCTGTCCGGACTCCGTCCGACGACGTTTCATGAACTGTCTGCAGCATCGATCTATCAGTCACTGAAAGTCTGGAAGCGCGCTATGAGCCGCCCGACGAAAAGAAGTGTCAGAACGAACCCCGCGATCCCGAACCATCGCCATCCCTCCATATGCGCGCTCAGCCAGCCCCCGACATGGAGGGAGACACCGAAGAGGAGCGATGTCCAGATCAGCGTGGCGACAACAGCACTCCCCGCGAAGGCGCCGAACGGTGCCCGGAAGAATCCGCAGGCCGTATAGAGAGGCAGGCGCGCTCCGGGGATGAAACGGCTGATGACGACCGTCCTGACCACGTTGCGGACAAACCAGTCGTGACCGCGGTCGTGGCGGGGCAAGGTGAGCCAGCGTCGTGCAGGCGGCCAGGACGAGCCGAGCGCTCCGAGGCCATAGAGACCCAGATCGCCGACCGCGACGCCGATATAGAGAGCGACGAGCGCGACGGACACGCTGATACGGCCGTCATCTGCCGCCATGGCGGCGATCATCGTGGTCGCGTCCTCCAGAATGAAGGTACCCAGAATCACGGCAAGCCCCTTGGACCACCAGGCCGCCCCCGCAACGGAGAGCAGATGATAGAGCGAGCCGGTTTGAAACATGGAACCTTCAGACATGGCGGAGCATGTGCCATGCCCGCACGGAAAACGCCAATCCGGCGAAACGCCGTTACCATAGCGCCATTCACCGACGAGGCAAATATCGGGGGAACACCCCGAGGCAGATCCCGGGACAGATTCCGGGGCGGCTCCGGGGGCTCGTCCCCGGTGCTCGGCTCCGGGGGCTCGTCCCCGGTGCTCGTCCCCGGGGCTCGTATCGGGAGCAAAGCCGGTTATGGCGGGAAAGGAGGGCAGGAGAGGGAAGTTCAGCCCCCTTGCGGTTCAGCGGCTGACGCGCCGAAACTCGCACGCAGGATCAGGCGTGGCGGAATCACATCTTCCTCGAAAGGGAGATCGGGCCGCTCTATACGCGCATGCAGTCGTCTCGCTGCGGCAAGCCCCACCTCCCGGGGTCGTGTCGCGATCGTCGCAAGTGGCGGAAAGGCGGCCGCCGCCTGAGGCAGATCGTCCATCCCGATAACGGCGAAAGCCTCTCCGACCCGACGCCCCAGTCGCCGCAGATGATGCGAGAGATCAAGGGCAATGACGTCGTTGAAACAGATCGCTGCGTCGGGAGCATCCGGGGAGTCGAGGAGGCGATCCATGGCGGCCTCATCGTAACGGTTATCCGGCTTGCCCGAAACGACATAGCGTTCACCGATACCGAAGCGTCGCGCAAATGCCAGATAGGCCTCGAGCCGCGCGCGCCCGGCGGAGTGCGCGGTCATGTTGCCGACATAGGCGATCCGTCGCCTGCCGCTCTCAACAAGGCGCTCCATCGCCTGAGCGACACCGCGCCCATAATCCACAGCGACGTAATCTCCCGTCATCCCGCCAGCATCACCGACAGGGATCCTGCGCAAGACCTGCACGAAGGGAAGACGCAGACGCGAGAGCTCCCCGACGAGATCGGGCCCGCTGCCGATCGCGGGGCAGAGGATGATTCCATCCACATTATGCTCGCGCAGGCGCTGGATCTGCCTGGCCTGGCGGTCTGCGGATTCTCCGCTATTGGCGATGAAGCACACTGTGCCGAGAAGGTCGTTCGCCTCCTCGACGCCTGCGGTCAGCGCGCCGAAGAACGGATTATCCATGTTCGGAAGGACGAGACCGACGGTTCCGGTCCGGTTGTGACGGAGATTGGCCGCACCGCGATTATAGATATAGCCCAGACGCTTCATTGCATCCTGAACCCGGTCGCGGGTCGCGGTTGCGACGAGGGGACTTTGCCTGAGTACGAGTGAGGCCGTTGCCCGGGAGACCCCGGCCTCCCGGGCGACTGTCAGGAGATTGACGGACGCCTTTCCGGGCTTCGCTTTCATCGCCCCACCATGCGGGATCCGGTCTCGCCGGAAAGAAGCGAATTCCCCTCGCACTTCAGAATTATACAATCCTCCCAGAAAGATCATAAGTTGGTTACAGAAAATCGTTCATATGAGCAATAAAAATTCAAAATGATTTGTTACTAGCCACTCCAGCCCTCTTTCGACTAGGAGGCACGCAACGAAGTTGACATGTGGGACAGAATGCAAAACTCAACGCAAACCCACAATTCGGGTATAAGCACAACACGACATCGGGAGAATCGGAGTTAATTCAAATGATTTTTCTGGTGTAGACGCTGACCTGTCTCTGAAACCGGGGCTGGAAAAAGCCCTTTCGTCCTGCTAGTTCCCCGGCTCGTTCTTTATTCATAAAGAAAACTAAGAGGTTGCCATTGGCTAAGATCGCCCGGTCCCGCTCGACCGCCGCCCGCAAGAGAACAACCGCAAAGACGTCGGACGGGACCAATCGCGAGAGCGTGCCGGCCACGCCCTCGCCCGAGGAACCGGCTTCTGCGCCGGAGGCGGAGCCCGTTTCCGCAACCGAGCACGACGCGCAGGCTTCCGGAGGCGGAACCTCGCAACAGCACGCATCGGCGACGGATGCGGACGCGAGCGCGTCCGGCGCGGCAGAGACGCCTGCCGGGCCGCCCGTGCAGACGACACGCTATCCGGCAGACGCATTATATTTCGACGCAGCCTGGTATCGTGCGGCCTATCCGGATGTCGAAGCCTGCGGAATGGATGCCGTGGAGCATTTCATGACGCACGGATATCTCGAGGGCCGGAATCCGAACGCGATATTCAGGGTCGACGCGTATATCGCGGCCAATCCCGACATCAGCTTGACGATAAACCCTTTCTTGCACTTCATCATGTATGGCGCGTCCGAGGGTCGTCCCCTGCATCCCTGAGCCGGGGAGGGTCGCATGGAGCGCTTTCGAGACCCGAACGGCAAGGATGGGAATGACTGTGCTCGATAGAAGATCGCTCCTCGCGACCGCTATACTGGCCCCTGCCGCGGCCCGACCCGCCATGGGTCGTACTGCCGCGCATCATGCGGCCGCGCATCATGCGGCCGCGCATCGCAAGACGCATGCAGCGCATAAAAGCTATGCGTCATTTCTGGCGGGCATACGCGAGGAGGCGATCGCGCAGGGTCTTTCCGCCGCGATCGTCACCCGGGCTCTCGCGTTGACGAAAACGCCGAATGCCAGGGTTCTGAAACTCGATCGTCACCAGCCTGAATTCACGATGACCTGGGCGCAATACCGGACGCGCGTCGTCGGAGCGACCCGGATCAGTCAGGGGAAGGCCGCCTGGCAGCAGCGTCAGGATCTGCTCGAACAGACGGGACGGGCCTATGGCGTCGATCCGCGCGCCATCATCGGTATCTGGGGTCTCGAATCGGGATTCGGTCGCAAGACCGGCTCGTTTTCGGTCATCGATTCCCTTGCCACGCTCTCCTATGACGGGCGTCGCGCGAAGTTTTTCCATGGCGAGCTGATGAAGGCGCTCCAGATCCTCGACCATGGCGATATTCTCCCCGAGGCAATGCTCGGCTCCTATGCCGGCGCCATGGGTCAGCCCCAGTTCATGCCGAGCGCCTATCTCCGCTTCGCCGTGGATGCCGATCATGACGGGCATCGCAATATCTGGACCAGCGAGCCGGATGTCTTCGCTTCGGTCGCCAATTACCTGCACAAGAGCGGGTGGCAGGATGGGGCGCCATGGGGGCAGCCCGTCCAGCTTACCCAGCCCATCGATCAGGCCCGGACCGGTCGTGGCAAGACGCGCACCCTCGGGGAATGGATGTCCCTCGGGGTGCGACGCAGCGACGGAAGCCGGTTCTCCCGTCCGGATGAGCCCGGCGCGCTCCTCCGTCCCGACGGGGACGGAACGGAAGCCTTCATGGTCTATCACAATTTCAACGTGATCCGGCGCTACAATCCCTCGGATTACTATGCACTCGGCGTGGGGCTTCTCGGTTATGCCATTGCCTGATTCGCGACGTCTCGTCGCTTTCCTGTGCCTTTACGGTCTGGCCGGATGTCATCATGAATCGTCGAAAACGCGACAGGATGTGCGCTACGTAACGGGTGCGGCGTGGCAGGGGCGGGATGGCTGGTTCTACCCCGCCGAGGATTTCGCCCTGAAGGAACGCGGTCTGGCGGTAATCGCGACGAAGCCCGCAAGCGGCGTGACCGCAGATGGCGAGATCTGGTCGGCGCGCGCGATGACGGGCGCACATCAGACGCTTCAGCTCCCCGCCGTGGTGAGCGTACGGAACCTGCAAAACGGACGGATCGTCCGGATACGTCTCAATGATCGCGGGCCCGGTACGGCAGGGCGCATCATCGCGATTTCACCACACGCGGCCGCGCTGCTCGGCATGGGAGAGGCGCCAACCCCCGTCGAGATCGTGGAAGACGAGGCGCTCAGCAGACGCATCGCCGACTCCGATCCCCATGCCGCCAAGCTCGAGATCGCGACCGCACCGCGCGAGGCGATCACGGCAGAATCGCTTACGGACGGTCACAAGGAGGAAATCGGCGGCGCGCCCTCCCGCGAGGACGCAAGGAGCCAAGCGCTCCTGCTGCCTGAAATGCCGGCGACGGTGCAAAACGGAATGGCCGAGACCGTCAGTTACGAAATCCTGCTCGGATCCTTTTCGGGTCGATCCGTCGCCGCCCGGGTCGCAGCGCGATGCGACGGTGCGGTCACGCGCGGATCGGAAGACGGAGGGCGTTTGCCGTGGCGCGTGACACGCGGCCCCTTCACAACGGTCGCCGAGGCAGATAGGGCATTGGATCAGGCGCGCCCATGCGGCAGCACGGGCGCTCGGATTGTGGTCAGGTAAGGGTTCGACGTGCGGACAAGACGTTTTCTGCTTTCAGGTGCGGCTGGTTTGGCCGTCTCGACTCACTTCGCCCTGGCGCGACCCAGACGCGGCCATTCGGGACATGCATCTCCCACGCCCGAGGCCACGCCTGCGCCGGGCGCCTCTCCGGCCAGCACGCCGATCGGCCCCCTGGACACCGTCGCACGCTGGGCCTGCGTGATCGATTACGATACGGGAGCGACCCTGCTCGAGAAGGATGCCGACGCGCATATGCCGCCATCCTCCCTGACCAAGATGATGACCGCCTATATCGTGTTCGGAATGCTGCGCTCGGGTCATCTCTCGCTCACGCAGATGCTTCCGGTCAGCGAGAAAGCCTGGCGTACCCAGGGATCGAAAATGTTCGTTCCGCTGGGCGAGAGCGTCTCGGTTTCCGATCTGATCGAAGGGATGGTCATCCAGTCCGGAAACGACGCCTGTATCGTGCTCGCCGAGGGAATCGCGGGGTCGGAAGATCAGTTCGTGGCGATCATGAACAGGGAGGCGGCGAAGCTTCGCCTCGCGAACACCCATTTCATGAACTGTACCGGCCTGCCCAACGACGCCCAGTACATGTGTGCGCGCGACGTCAGTCTGCTCGCGATGCATCTCATCCGCGACTACCCTGAATATTATCATTTCTTCGGCGCCACGGAATTCACCTTCAACAAGATCAAGCAGGGCAATCGCAACGTTCTGGTCGACAAGGGTCTCGCCGACGGGCTGAAGACGGGCCATACCGATGCCGGAGGATACGGCCTGTGCGCGAGTTCCAAACGGAATGGACGCCGGGTCATCATGACCATCAACGGGACGAACTCGATGAACGAGCGTGCCCATGAAGGCGAGCGTCTGCTCGGCTGGGCCTTCGCGAATTTCGAGAACGTGACGCTCTTCCATCACGGTCAGGTCGTCGATCACGTGCCGGTCTATATGGGCGAACAGGCAGACGTGCCACTGATCGGCACGCGCGACATCGTCCTGACCCTTCCGCATGGCTGGCAGCAGCGCAGCCGTATCAGCGTCGAATATCCGTCTCCCGCCATAGCTCCCGTGATGGCCGGACAGACGCTCGGCGCGCTCGTGCTGCAGAACCAGGGAATGCCCGACATCCGTCTCGATCTCGTCGCCGGACAATCTGTGCCGCGTCTCGGGCTGGTCGGTCGCGCCATGGCCCGTCTGGGCCACGGCCCCAAACCCGTGCCGCATAGCTGAGGCGTGAGCGGGTTTTTCATCACCTTCGAGGGCGGGGAGGGCGCCGGGAAATCGACGCAGGCCCGCGCGCTCACCGCGGCACTCCGGGCGCTCGGCAAGACCGTGGTTCTCACCCGCGAACCGGGCGGATCGCCCGGGGCTGAGTCGATGCGCGAACTGCTTCTGTTCGGCGATGCGCCCCTTTCGCATCGCGCGCAGATTCTCGCTCACATGGCGGCTCGGGCGGATCATCTCGATACACTGATCCTGCCGGCGCTGAAGCGCGGGGAGATCGTCATCTGCGATCGCTTCCACGATTCGACGATGGTCTATCAGGGATACGGACTTGCCAGCGCGGCACCGGATATTCTCGCATTCATCCGTGCCCAGCGCGCCCTTCTCGCCTGCGAGCCCGACCTGACCCTTCTTCTCGAAGTGCCGGTCGATACGGGTGCCGAGCGCGTCCGCATCCGCGGGGGGCGTGCCGACCGGTACGAAGCCGAGGCGCGCGGCTTCCACGAGCGGGTCGCTTCGGGGTTCGCGTCTCTGGCGGAGGATTTCCCCGAGCGCATTGCGCGCATCGATGCGACGCGTGACGAGGCGACGGTCACGTCGGATGTCGTGGCGACGACCCTGCATCGCCTGCCGCGATGAGCCGCGAGGCGAACACCCCCGCTTCGACGCCGCTGGTCGGTCATATCGCCGAACGGCGTCTCTTCCGACGGGCGATGGAAAGCGGGAAACTGCACCATGCCTGGATGATTCACGGAAGGGCGGGAACAGGTCGGACCTGCTTCGCATTCGACGCCGCGCGCCTGCTCCTGAACGGAACCGATCCGGACAGCAGAAGCGCGAGACAGATCTCTGCCGGGTCGCATCCGAATCTTCTCGTGATTCGCAGGCGCATGGACGAGAAACGCAAGAAAATGCGTCAGGAAATCGTCATCGACGATGTTCGACCGGTTCAGGATTTTCTTCATCATACGGCAGCGGATGGCCGTTGGCGTGTGGTGATCGTGGACGATGCCGAAACGCTCAACCGCAGCGCCGCGAACGCCCTGCTGAAACTGCTGGAGGAACCGCCGGAGGACGCCGTCTTCCTGCTGACCTGTCCGTCACCCTCGAGCCTCCTGCCGACCCTGCGCAGTCGCTGTCGTCTTCTCGCCCTGTCTCCCCTCGACGACACGGAATGCGACCGGGTCCTGGCCCAATGTGGCGTCGATGCGGCTGACCGGCCGCGGCTCGTGCGTCAGGCCCAAGGTGCGCCGGGCCGTGTTCTGGCCACCGACCTCGACCAGGACGAGACGGCACGCAGGATCGTGGCGTCCCTCCTCGAGGGGAAGGAGGATCCGGAGTCCGACATGCTCGCCGCGTTCCTCAGGCACGAGGACGGTTTTGCCATTCTCTGCAATTTGCTAGGAGAGGCCCTTGCGGACCGGGCCAGATCGCTGGCTGCGCAAGGAAAGCTGAGTGCGGCCTCCCGGGCCGCGGACGCATTCTCCTCCCTCCAGACGCTCAGACGCGAGACGGAGCGGTTCAATCTGGACAAGAATCAGGCTGCCAGACAGGCGGCCGCCATAGCGAGTGCCCCATGACCTCCATCACGACCACACCAGGGACCAACAGATATTACGTCACGACTCCCATCTATTACGTGAATGGCGCACCGCATATCGGTCACGCATATACGTCCGTTGCAGCCGACGTTCTGGCCCGCTTCAACCGCCTCGACGGAAAGGATGTGTTCTTCCTGACCGGCACGGACGAGCACGGCCAGAAGGTCGAGCAGGCCGCGCAGAATGCCGGTGTGGAAACGCAGGCCTTCACCGACGGGATTGCGTCCGATTTCCGCGACATGGCCGATGCCATGGACATTTCCTATGACGATTTCATCCGGACCACGGAGCCGAGACACAAGAAGGCCGCCCAGGCGCTCTGGGAGGCGGTATCGGCGAACGGCCATATCTATCTCGGCGCCTATGAGGGGTGGTACGCGCTGCGCGACGAGTGTTTCTACTCGGAAGACGAACTGACGACCCGTCCCGACGGCAGCCGCATCGCGCCGAGCGGCGCCCCTGTGGAATGGGTGCGCGAACCGTCCTATTTCTTCCGTCTCTCCGCTTTTCAGGATCGGCTCCTCGCGCTTTACGAGCAGCATCCCGAGTTCCTCGGGCCGTCGGGACGCAGGAACGAGATCGTGAGCTTCGTGCGACAGGGCCTCAAGGATCTGTCGATCAGCCGCACGAGCTTCAGATGGGGCATTCCCGTCCCGAACGATCCGGACCATGTGATGTATGTGTGGTTCGACGCGCTGACCAATTATCTCTCGGCACTCGGCTATCCCGATCCCGGGGCCGAACGCATGGCCTTCTGGCCCGCCTCGGCGCATATCGTCGGCAAGGATATCATCCGTTTTCATGCCGTGTTCTGGCCCGCCTTTCTCATGGCGGCCGGAATCGCGCTTCCCGAGGCGGTCTATGCCAATGGCTGGTGGACCATCGAGGGAGAAAAGATGAGCAAGTCGGTCGGCAACGTCGTGGATCCCCGCGATCTCGTCGCGACATACGGTCTGGACCCGGTGCGGTTCTTCCTTCTGCGCGAGGTGCCGTTCGGCGGTGACTCCGATCTGAACCGGCGCTCGCTCGTCAACCGGCTCAATGTCGAGCTGGCCAACGATCTCGGCAATCTCGCCCAGCGTACGCTGAGCCTGATCGCGCGGAACTGCGAGGGCATTCTTCCCGCCTTCGGCACGCTTTCCGACGATGACCGCGCGCTGCTTGCCGGTGCATCGCTCCTGCCTGAGCTTCTTCGTGGACAGATGAAGCGTTTTGCCCTGACCGATGGTCTCGAGGAGGTGTGGAAGGTCATCCGGGCCTGCAATGCCTATATCGATCGTCAGGCTCCCTGGGCGCTGAAAAAAACCGATATCGTGCGTATGGCGAGCGTCCTGCGCGTTCTTCACGAGGCTTTGCGGCATATCGCGACGACCCTTCAGCCTTTCATGCCCGGAACCATGGCGAAGCTACTCACCCAGCTCGGGGTCGCAGAGGAGAAACGCGACTTCGCAGCCCTGAGTGAAACGCTCGAGGAGGGAATCGTCCTGCCTGCACCTCAGGGCCTTTTCCCCCGGCATGTGCTTCCGGAAGATGCCTCGTGACAGGTCTGATCGACTCCCATTGCCATCTCGACCGTCTGGACGATGTGCCCGCCGCCCTTGCCATGGCCCGCGAGAGCGGGGTGAGCGGCATGACGACGATCGGCACGCGTCTGTCCCATGCACAAAAGCAGATCGACCTGACCGCTTTCGATCGTCCCGAGCTGCGCATCTGGTGCACGATCGGCACCCATCCGGACCATGTCGGAGAAGAGGCCCCGCCGCGTCTGGACGAGATCATGACGCTGTGCGCGCCCGATTGCGTGATAGGCATCGGGGAATCCGGGCTCGATTATCTTCACGGCGGCGTGCCTGTCCGCGCGGCCCAGGCAGACAGCTTCCGTGTTCATATCGCCGCGGCGCGCGAGACGGGTTTGCCTCTGGTGATCCATGCGCGCGAAGCCGATGACGACGTGGCCGCCATCCTGCGCGACGAGCACGAAAAAGGGGCCTTTCCCTTCCTGCTGCATTGTTTCGCATCCGGCATGGCGCTCGCCCGCACTGCGGTCGAGCTTGGCGGTTACATCAGCTTCTCGGGGCTTCTGACCTTTCCGAAATGCGAGACGATCAGGGAAGTGGCGCGTGCCATGCCGCAGGAGCGCATCCTGGTCGAGACCGATAGCCCGTTTCTCGCCCCCGTACCCAGGCGCGGCAAGCCCAACACGCCGGGCTATGTCATCCATACCGCGGCCCGTCTCGCACAGGAGCGGGGCATGTCGGCAGAGGAAATCGCCGCGCTGACGACAGGCAATTTCCGGCGTCTCTTCCGGCGCGCTGCATGAAGGTCACGATTCTGGGCTGTGGCGGCTCCGGCGGCGTTCCCATGGTCGGGGGAGATCATGGCGAGGGGATCTGGGGCGTCTGCGATCCGGCCAATCCGCGCAATGCGCGTACGCGCTCTTCCATCGTCATCGAATCCCGGGAAGGAAAGCGGCTTCTCGTGGACTCGGGTCCGGATCTGCGGGCACAGCTGCTTCGCGAGCATATCGGGGTCGTCGATGGTGTGATCTACACCCATGAACATGCCGATCATGTCGGGGGGCTGGACGAGCTGCGCGCGATCAACCGCATGCTCGGCGCGCCGCTTCCGCTCTATGCCACGGAAGCCGTCATGCGCGAGCTAGAGGCGCGCTACGCCTATGCGTTCCGCCCCTGGAGCGGATCGGGCTTTTTCCGCCCCGTCCCGGATCCGCATATCGTCGGCATGACCGATCGTCTGGATATTTGCGGCCTCGATCTCCAGCTCTTCCCGCAGCGTCACAATCGCATCCCGACGCTCGGGCTGCGCTGCGGTGATTTCGCCTATTCGACGGATGTCGAGCATCTGGAAGAAGAGTCTCTCCTGGCACTCGAAGGGGTGAAGACCTGGATCGTCGGCTGTTTCCAGTACGAACCCCATATCGCCCATGCCTGGGTCGATCTGGTGATCGCATGGTGTGAACGCTTGCGGCCCGAGCGCACCATCCTGACTCATATGGGGCCTGGCCTGGACTACGAAACCCTGAAAAACGCCCTGCCGCCGGGAATCGAGCCCGGTTTCGACGGCATGAGCTTCACGGTCTGATTCCACGTTCGCAATCTGCCACCCGGATCTGCTTCCCCCGGATCGAGACCGGGACTCCGGGATCCGTTTTCTGGAACCGGCAGACGATTTTTTTGTTGAAGCGCGCTCGGGCTACGCGATAGCGTGAGCATTCCGGGTCGGTCCGGTGCTGTTTCATCCCGCCTCAAATCCCTGAAAATCCGGAATAACCGGAACGTTCAATCGTCTGTCGAAGAATGCGCTTCTTCGCGGCTTTCGTCGTCCTCTGTCGCCTGACTTCCCGACTCAACGCCTGCATGTCTCCCGGAGGGTTCGACCGCTTCGCCCCCGAACCAGTGGCAGGTTTTCATCGGAGCATAAGAGTCATGAGTTCATCCTCGGACGTTTTCACGCTTGCTTCCTCCTTTCGCGAGGAGCGCCGCGAAACAGAGATGTCTCTGGCCGCCTATCTGTCGCTCTGCCGTGAAGATCCGAGCTGCTATGCGAGCGCTGCCGAACGGATGCTCAGGGCGATCGGAGAGCCGGTCATGCTGGATTCGGCGCGCGACCCGCGGTTGAGCCGCATCTTCATGAATCGCACCGTCCGCACCTATCCGGCCTTTGCCGATTTCTACGGTATGGAAGATGCGGTCGAACAGATCGTCGGGTTCTTCCGTCATGCCGCGCAGGGTCTGGAGGAACGCAAGCAGATCCTCTATCTGCTCGGCCCGGTCGGCGGTGGAAAATCCTCGCTCGGCGAGCGCCTGAAATCGCTGATGGAACGCCAGCCGATCTATGTGCTCAAGGCGGGAAAGCAGATCAGCCCCGTCTTCGAAAGCCCGCTCGGGCTGTTCGATCCCGAGCGTTACGGGGATACGCTCGAGGCCCAGTACGCTATTCCCCGTCGCGTGCTTTCGGGCATAGCCAGCCCGTGGGCGCTCAAGCGGCTGGAGGATTTCGATGGAGATATCTCGCGCTTTTCGGTCGTGCGCCTCAATCCCTCCAGACTGCGTCAGATCGCGATTGCCAAGACGGAACCGGGAGACGACAATAATCAGGACGTCTCGGCGCTGGTGGGCAAGGTCGATATCCGCCAGCTCGAGAATTTCAGCCAGAACGATCCGGACGCCTACAGCTTCTCCGGCGGGCTCAATCGCGCTAATCAGGGCATTCTCGAATTCGTCGAGATGTTCAAGGCCCCGATCAAGATGCTTCATCCGCTCCTGACGGCCACGCAGGAGGGGAATTACGTCGGAACGGAGAATATCGGTGCGATTCCGTTCACGGGTGTCATCCTCGCCCATTCGAACGAGGCGGAGTGGCAGTCATTCCGCAACAACAGGACCAACGAGGCCTTTCTCGACCGGGTCTGCGTCATCAAGGTGCCCTATTGCCTGCGCGTGACCGAGGAATCGCGTATCTACGAAAAACTCATCCGCTCCTCGGCGCTCGGAGATGCACCCTGCGCGCCGCATACGCTCGAGATGCTTGCGCAATTCGCTGTCCTGTCGCGCCTGAAACCTCATCCGAACTCGACCCAATACGCCAAGATGCGGGTCTATGACGGCGAGAACATACGCGAGACGGATCCGAAGGCGCGCGCCATGCAGGAATACAAGGACAATGCGGGCGTCGATGAAGGCATGGAGGGCATTTCGACACGCTTTGCCTACAAGGTTCTCTCGGCCACGTTCAATCACGATCCGTCAGAGATTTCAGCCGACCCTGTGCATCTCATGTATGTGCTCGAGCAGGCGATAAGACGCGAGCAGTTTCCCGCCGAAACGGAAGCCGCCTATCTGGCGTCGCTGAAATCCGATCTTGCGCGGCGCTATGCCGAGTTTCTGGGCAACGAGATCCAGAAAGCCTATCTGGAAAGCTACAATGATTACGGACAGAACCTGTTCGACCGGTATCTCGACTATGCGGATGCCTGGATAGAAGACCAGGATTTCAAGGACCCGGATACCGGGCAGCTCATGAACCGCGATCTTCTCAATGCCGAGCTGAGCAAGACGGAAAAGGCCGCGGGAATCGCAAACCCGAAGGATTTCCGCAACGAGGTGGTAAAATTCTCGCTCCGGTCGCGCGCGAATAACGGTGGGCGCAATCCCTCCTGGACGAGCTACGAGAAAATTCGCGACGTGATCGAAAAGCGCATGTTCAGCCAGGTGGAAGATCTTCTTCCCGTCATCAGCTTCGGTTCGAAGAAAGACAGCACGAGCGAGCGCAAGCACGACGAATTCGTAAGCCGTATGGCCGCACGCGGCTATACGGAGCGTCAGGTGAGACGTCTGGTCGAATGGTATATGCGCGTCAAGCAGTCGGCCTGACCGCTGATAACGGAGCGTTTCATGGAACTCATAGACAGACGCCCCAATCCTCACGGCAAGAATACCGAAAACCGCCAGCGCGTCCTGACCCGCGCGCGTCAGGCCATACAGGATGCGGTGAGGAACGCCGCGGCTCAGGGTCGCATTCGCGAGATCGGCAAGGACAGCGCGGTATCCATTCCCGCCGACGTGCTGCACGAACCGAGCTTCCACCGTCAGATCACGGCCGGGCGCCGTCATTTCGTGCTGCCCGGCAACAGGGAGTTCGTGAAGGGGGACAGGCTGCGCAGACCGCCGGGCGGGGCCGGGGAGGGAAGCGGGGAGGGAAACTCGGCCAGCGAGGAGGGGGGCGGTCAGGATTCCTACCGCTTCGTCCTCTCGAGGGATGAGTTTCTGGATCTGTTTTTCGACGATCTTGAGCTGCCGGACCTCGTCAAGAGGGAGATCGCTGCGACCACCTCCCGCGCGACCAGCCGTGCAGGCCTGACGAGCGACGGATCACCGTCCCAGATCGATCTGGGACGAACGATGCGCCGCTCGATGGGACGGCGTATCGGTCTGAAAAGACCCAAACCGGCCGAACTGATCGCGATCGAGGAAGAAATCGACGGGCTGGAAGCCTGCCGCCCCTTGTCGGACCGGCAGTTTCTCAGGCTGCAAACACTGCGTGAGGCACGCGATCATCTCCGGCAGAGACTGGCTCGCATCCCCTGGGTCGATCCGGTTGATCTCCGGTTTCGCCGGTTCACCCCGGTTCCGAAACCCACGACCCAGGCCGTCATTTTCTGCGTCATGGATGTCTCGGGTTCGATGACCGAGAAGATGAAGGAGCTCGGAAAACAGTTTTTCCTTCTGCTGCACGTCTTCCTTGAGAAACGATACGAGAAGCTGGAAATCGTTTTCATCCGCCATGCCGAGACGGCGGAAGAGGTCGATGAGGACAAGTTCTTCACGGATACGCGAACCGGTGGGACCGTCGTTTCGACCGCGCTGGAGCTGATGCACGGCATACAGGCCGAGCGCTTTCCTGCGGATCGATGGAATATCTATGTCGCGCAGATCTCGGACGGCGACAATATCGCGTCGGACATGACCCGCGTCAACCGGCTCATGGTCGAGCAGATCCTGCCAGTCGTACAGTATTTCGCCTATGTCGAGGTCAGTATCGGCGGGTCTGTCCTGCGGGGAGAAACGGATCTGTGGAAAGGATATAAATCCCTCGCCGACGCAACACCGCATCTGGCCATGCGCCGCATCGAGGATCGTCGCGAGATTTTCCCGGTTTTCAGAGAGCTGTTCGCCAGAAAGGCGCAGGAACGGGCAGGGGGGTGACCATGCTCTATACAGGAACCGACTGGACATTTGCCACGCTGCGCGATTGCTATGGAGAAATCGACCGCATTGCGAGCGAAGAGCTGCGCCTCGACACCTATCCCAACCGGATCGAGCTGATCACCTCCGAGCAGATGCTCGACGTCTATACATCGCATGGCATGCCGATCAGTTATCCGCACTGGTCTGCGGGCAAGCGCTTCGTCTCGCATGAAAATGCCTACAGGAAGGGCCTCATGGGGCTCGCCTATGAGGTCGTCATCAATTCCAGCCCCTGCATCAGCTATCTGATGGAGGAAAATACGGCAACGATGCAGGCCCTGGTCATCGCCCATGCGGCATTCGGTCATAATCATTTCTTCAAGAACAACAGGCTGTTCAGGGAGTGGACGGACGCGACCCAGATTCTCGACTATCTGGAATTCGCGCGGGGTTATGTGGCGCGCTGCGAGGAGAGATACGGGGTCAGGGCGGTGGAGCGTGTTCTGGATGCCGCCCATGCCCTGCAGAACCAGGGGGTGGATCGCCATACGGGCAGCAAGCGGCTCGATCTGCGTCAGGAGCAGGAACGCGCGCGAGAGAGGCGCGCCTATGAGGACGAGCAGTTCAACGATCTCTGGCGAACCCTGCCTGACGAGAAGACAGCCGATCTGCGCAAGGGTGAGGATGCCGATCCATCGACGGGGCAGGGGCTGCCGGAGGAGAACATCCTCTATTTCCTAGAAAAAAACGCGCCGAGGCTGGCGAACTGGGAGCGGGAAATCATCAGGATCGTTCGTCTCATCGCCCAGTATTTCTATCCCCAGCCTCAGGCAAAACTCATGAACGAAGGCTGCGCGACCTGGGTCCACAACCGCATCATGCATCGCCTGCATGAGAAGGGCCTCATCGACGACGCCGCCATCATGGAGACGATCCATTCGACGACGAACGTGATCACCCAACGCGGCTTCGAGGAAGGGGGAGGGCCGAATTTCAATCCCTATGCGCTCGGTTTCGCAATGATGACCGATATCGCGCGCGTCTGCACCGAGCCGACAGAGGAAGACCGGCTCTGGTTTCCGGGCCATGCCGGCAATGACGACCCGATCGGCACCTTGCATCACGCCTGGTCCGAGTATCGGGACGAAAGCTTCGTCCAGCAATTCCTGTCCCCGAAAGTGATCCGGGATTTCAGGCTGTTCCGTATCGAGGACGATCTCTCACAGCCGTTCCTGCTCGTGGATGCCATTCATGACGAGCAGGGTTACCGCGAGATACGACGCAGCGTTTCCGCCTCCTACGATCCCGGGCTCCAGTCGGAAGAGATCGAGATCGTCGGTGTCGATCTTACCGGAGATCGCATATTGCGGCTCGAGCACCGCACGCGGCCAGGGCAGCTTCTGCACCCGACCGATGCCCGCCTGACCCTCGACCATCTGAGCGCGCTTTGGGGGTATGGCGTCATCATCAAGGAAGTCGATGCCTCGACCGGCGCGGAGCTGGGAAGTTACGCCAAGGCCTGACAGACCCGTTTTCCGACGGCGATGTGGCGCGATGCGGTGGATCGGCGGTTCCGGGATCGCGGGTCCGGAATTCCGGGCTCAGGATCCCGGGCTCACGATCACGGGGTCAGGATCACGGGCCAACGATCCGGACGTCGCATCCGGATGATGCATGACTAGAACCATGGCGCGGGTTTTCCGTAGCGAATGGTCCGGAACGTCGCGCCATCCATGCACGGATTGCAGCCGACCAGTGCCGCAGGACCCGGAGTCCATGCGCTCTGGCCATAATATCGAGTTGGCATAATATATCTTATCGAACTTTTATATGCGGTGAAATCCTCTCCGATATCCAGCGCGGCTCTTTGGTCCGGATGCCGGGACTTATCCACAATACGGCTGCTCCGAAGGCGCTTGGACGCTTGCACGGACATATTGTGGATAAATGCCCTCTCAGAGAGGCCGCCGGACGGACGACCGGACGCTCACCTGTCCTGTCCGGTCTCATTGTCATGCGCCTTGATCAGCTCCCGCGCCGGCATGAAAGGCTCCTTGCTCCCTCCCAGCACGAGAGAGAGCCTGTGCCCGTCGCTCAGGCGGGCCTGGGCCCGTTCGTCGATCGTGCGTCGCACGATCGGGTATTCCTCGAGCATCCTGCGGAAAAGATGTGCAGGTATCGCGAGGAGATGACAGAATTGCAGCGTCCGGACCGTTCCGCGCGACCGCGCTCCATTGATCAGGGCCGATGCCCCGATCAGGTCCCCTGCCCCGAACTGCACGTCCTGCTCGGCGATATGCACCTCGGCAAGTCCGGCGACCACGGCATAGATCGTCGTTATCTTTCGTCCCCGTTTGATCAGGACCTCTCCCGGTGACGCGAAACGCAGCGAGATATTCATTGCGAGATCATGAAGGATCCCGTCCGGGACGCCGCGAAATGCCGGGAAAGAGCGCAGGCGCTGCTCGATCCCGCTCTTGAGATTGAAGCGCAACGGCTTTTCGAGCCGCTCCTGTCTCTTCTCGACATCTTTCAGAAGCTCGCGATGCAGCTCGTCGCTGACCAGATTGTCCGACAGAAGCTCGTCATATTCCTCTTCTTCGAGGCGGAGCGCGATCTGGTGCAGGATCCGGCTCTCGAGCGCCTCGGAATAGCCCTGATAATGCAGGCGCATCATCTCGAGCGCATCGTCGAGCATCCGTCTCTGACGGCCCAGAACCTCGGACACGATCTCGCTGATACGCGAGCCGAGAGTCGGCTCCAGACGCTGATGCATGAAACGCATCAGCGAGAGCGAAACCAGATGCGCGATGACGAGCATCTCGAACCGCTCCGACATGCAGTACATGAGCGGCTGATCGATATGAAACCGGCGATGCAGCATCTGCGCGATACGAAAGCGCAAGGTCGGCCTGAGGCGGCGACGCAATGCGCGGACATAGCCGTAACGACCTTCGAGCCGGGCCCCGTCCACCATCGCGGCCGAGGACCGCAGGAGCGTCTCCATCACGCGCCGTGAGAGACCGCGTATGCGGAAAAGATCGAGCAGAAGGGAGCGCTCGCGATTGGCGATGGTGATCAGGGCGAGCGTCACGCGCTGCCTGTCGCCGAGCGCCGTATCGAAGGTGTTGGCCTCGCTCTCCTCGCGTGCCCGCCTTTCGATCTGTCCGATGATCGTTTTCTGCGTCCCCTTCCCGAATCCCAGCTCATCGGCCAGATCATGGGTGCGCTCCGCCACCTGGGCGAGACCGCTGCTCAGCACCTGGTGACGCATCGCGGCATCGATGGGCGGGAGCTGGTCGAGCTTGAGAAACACCACCAGATAACGCAGCGTCGTTCCATTGACGAGAAGCGTGAAGAGAACGAACCCTGTCGCGATGATCCCTATGAAATGCGCGGTCGAGGTCGATACACGCTGATTCTCGGTCACGGCAAGCGCCAGAGCCAGTGTGATGGCACCGCGCAATCCTCCCCAGACCATGGTCGTCTTGAAGGGGGCCGGAACCGGGGGCGACAGCTTGGCTGCAGCGAGCAGCGGAAGCAGGCCGAAAACCACCGCACCGCGTGCGAGCATACCCGCCGTGGTGGCGATCAGGATCAGCACCCAGTCCCAGCGCGTCATGCCGATGAGCAGTCTCGGCACAAGCATGGATGCAAGGACGAAGACCAGAGAACCCGCCCAGAAAACGAGCTGGACCCAGAGCTCGTTGAGAAAACGCCAGACCTGCGGCCGGAAGGTCGAGGGGCCATAGACCGAGACGGTAAGACCCGAAGCCGCAACGGCAACGACACCCGAAAAACCGAGGAACTCGTCGCATACGATATAGACGATGTAAGGCAGGGCGAGCGTGAGCGTGACTTCGGCCGCAGCCGCGCTCCCGAGGCTTGCAATCATGAGGAGGAACAGCCGCCCGACGGCGATTCCCACCACCATTGCCCCGCCGAACGATGCGAGGAAGTTCAGCACCGTCTCGCCGAGCTGGATATGACGATGCGAGGTGACGGAAGAGAGCAGGATCGAGAAAATGGCGATCGCCGCGGCGTCGTTGAGCAGCGCCTCCCCCTCGACCAACCGGGTCAGGCGGGACGCAGCGCCGATTTCACGAAAGATCCCGGCAACGGCAGACGGATCCGTGGTGGCGACGATGGACCCCAGAAGGAGACAGACCACGAGAGACTGTCCGGCAAAAGGATAGAGCGCCATACCGATGGTCAGGGTCGAGACGAGCACCGCAACCACCGCGAGCAGCAGAACGGTTGCTGTCTCGTGGGCAAGGCGCCTGACATCGATGGCAAGCGCCCCCTGGAAGACCAGAATCGGCAGGAAGATCAGCAGGAAGGCTTCACTGTTGATCGGAAAATAGAGCAGCGTCTCGGCCGCTCCGTCGAACATCTCGGTAATCGAGGAGCGCAAAAGGAGATCGGCGGCCGCACCGATCCCGATCCCGGCAAGAGCGAGAAGAACCGTCTCGGACACTTCGAGCCGTCGGGCCAGAGGCTGAATGGCGCTGATGAGAACCATCAGAAGCGCCAGCGCCAGAATAACGGCAGCCAGTCCCGTGACCATCATGTGAGTATCGTCTCCCTCAATTCCCGCGTCCGATCCATGATTATACGCGAGACCTCACGATTTCGCGAGGGGCAACCCGCCTTGTGAGGGAAATAGTGCGATTTCCACCACTTGTTTCAGTCGCGACAGGCGTGCAGCCAGGCCGAGACCTGAGCTGCCGGATCGTCCGACCGGATGAAATCCGAGACGGCCGCGACGCTGTCGGCGCCCGCTGCGATACAGGAGGGCGCACGCGCGAGCGTGATTCCGCCGATGGCGACCAGCGGCATGTCCGGGCCGATCGCCTCACGCCATTCGGCGAGCCGCTCCACGCCCTGGGGCGCCCATATCATCTTTTTCAGCATCGTGGGCCAGATCGGCCCCAGCGCGACATAATCCGGCGCAAAGGACAGCGCACGCGCCAGCTCCTCGCGGGAATGGGTGGAGATCCCGAGCGAGATCCGGGCCGCCCGGATCTGCGCGATATCTGCCGTATCGAGATCTTCCTGACCGAGATGGATGTAATCGATCCCGAGTTCGAGCGCGAGTTGCCAGTAATCGTTGAGAACCAGACGCACATCGTGTCGCGCTGCCGCCTGCTGGGCTTCCACGACCTGATCGCGGAGGGTTTCGGCAGACAGATCCTTGAGACGAAGCTGGATGAAGCGCGCCCCCGCGCCTCCCAGCACATCCACCCAGCGCGGATGATCGACGACCGGATAAATCGGTGAAGGTAACAACCGGGTCATGCTCCGAACGAGGCCTTGCCAAGGGTGGGCGTGGACGGAACCGCGAGATCGCGCTCGTCCATCGGGTCTGCCGCCCGTGCCTCCAATCCCACCTCACAGGCCTGACGGAAGGCCCGCGCCATGGAAACGGGATTGCCGGCCTTGGCGACGGCCGTGTTGATCAGAATGGCATCGTAACCGAGCTCGAACGCTGCCACGGCATGGGAGGGCCGACCGATCCCGGCATCGATGACCATCGGAATATCGGGGAAATGGGCTCTCAGCGCCCGCAATCCGAACGGGTTGTTCAGCCCCCTGCCCGATCCGATCGGCGCGCCCCAGGGCATGAGAACCTCGCAACCGGCCCTGAGAAGCCGCTCGGCCACGACGAGATCCTCCGTCGTATAGGGAAACACCTTGAACCCCTCATCCGTCAGGATACGCGCCGCTTCGACGAGCGCGAACACATCCGGCTGGAGCAGATCGCCCTGCCCGATCACCTCGAGCTTGATCCAGTCGGTTTCGAAGACCTCCCGGGCCATCTGTGCCGTGGTGACGGCCTCGCGCACCGTATGGCATCCCGCGGTGTTCGGCAGGACCGGAACGTCGAGCCCTCGAACGAGCGACCAGAAGGACTGGCCTGCCTGCAGTCCCGCGGCCTCGCGTCTCAGGGAAACCGTGATCGCTCCCGGATTTGCGGCGCGAACGGACTCCGCCAGAAGGGTGGGGCTGTCATAGAGAGCCGTGCCGAGCATCAGCGGAGATGCGAGCTGCGTATCGTATGCGCGCATGGGTTATCCCCCCTGCATCGGCGCCAGGATTTCAAGCCGGGCGCCTTCCTCGACCATCTTGCCTGCGCGCGCCGAGCGGGGGACGAAAACCCCGTCCAGCGCCGTCGCCACCCGGGAGTCGCCATAGCCGAGCTCGACCAGGATATCGGACAGCAGCCGGTTCCGGATCTGTCTCGTCTCGTCATTCACCAGAATCTGCACGGCTTTTCTCCTGAAACTCAAACACAGATGGGGCACGGATCGCCGCAAGGCAATCGCGTCCGGGCAAACAAGCCGGACACTCACGCCAAAATGAGTCCCCTCCTCCTGGCCTCCCCGCGCCCCGCGTTCAACCGCCAAAGACGATATGGGCTACTTCCTTCGCACGGGCGGGAGAAAGCAGGAACCCGTGGCGGTACATCCCGTTCAGCGTAATCCTCTTTCCCTCACGGTGCACGCGCGGAACATTATCGGGATAGGCGGGACGAATCCCCGCATTGGTCTCGACGATCTCCGCCTCGGCGAAGGCAGGGTGCAACGTATAGAGCGCATTGAGCAGCTCGCTCATCGCCCGGACGGTGATACCGCGCGTGTCTTCGCTCTCGACCATCGTAGCGCCTGCCATGAACAGCGAATCCTCCCGGGGCACGATATAGATCGGGATGCGCGGATGCAGCATCCGGACGGGGCGCGAAAGCGTCACCTCCGGACATCGCACCAGAATCATTTCTCCCCGAACGCCCCGCAGGGATGGCTCGTCGGCACGACCGTCCATCCCCGTGCAATCCACGGTCCAGTCGTATTCCTGCGTATCTCTCGGATCCGGCGCGGGGCAACCGATACGCACCATCGCGCCCTGCGCCTCGAGAAGCGCCTCCAGATGGGTCAGGGCGCGTCTGGGATCGACATGCCCCTCCTGGGGAAAGAAGAGCGCCCGGTCGAAACGCCCGGCGAGATCCGGTTCCAGAGCGGCGATCGCCGCTGGATCGAGCGTCTCGTAATGACTCGTCCGGCGCCCGAAACGGGCCAGCTCGGGCAGATCGCGCGGTGGCGCAACCACAAGGCTGCCATTGCTGACGACGGAGGGAACGTGCCCGGCCCACCAGTCGAGAGAATCCCGGGAGTCGCGCGTGACCTCGGCCGGAGCGGCTTCGGCCTCGCACCACGGCGCCAGCATACCGCCTGCAAACCACGATGCGCCCGAACCGATCCTCGGTCCGGCCTCGACGAGCGTCACGACGGCGCCGCGCTCTGCCAGGGTCACCGCTGTGACAAGGCCAGAGACCCCTGCCCCCTGAATGAGAACCGTCGGTCTTTCACCCGTCATCATGCCGATCTCCGCAACGAGAGAGGGCGCATCCCCCCGGAGGGACGCGCTTTTTTCCAAAGGGCGTCACCCTACTCCACTGTCACGGATTTGGCGAGGTTGCGCGGCTGATCGACATCGGTCCCGCGGCGCAGGGCCACCTCATAGGCGAGGATCTGGACGGGGATCGTATAGAGGATCGGCGCAACGAACGGATCGACATCGGGAAGAATGACCATATGCTCGGCGATACCGCTCAGCCTCTGGGCACCCTTCTCGTCCGTGAACGCCATGATCCGGCCGCCCCGTGCCTTCGCCTCCTGGATGTTCGACAGGGTCTTGTCGAACAGGATGGTCGAAGGCGCGATGACGACGATCGGAACGTCACGGTCGATCAGGGAGATCGGCCCATGCTTCATCTCGCCAGCCGCATAGGCTTCGGCGTGGATGTAGGAAATCTCCTTGAGTTTCAGGGCGCCTTCGAGCGCAACGGGGAAACACACCCCGCGCCCGAGATACAGCACGTCGCGCGCTTCGGCGACCGATGCAGCCATCGACTGGATGTCGCTCAGGCGCGAAAAGACCTCTGCCGCACGGGACGGGAGATCGAGGAGCGCTGCCAGCATGTCGCCGGCACGCTTTTCCGTGATGGTCTTCCGGGCCTGACCGATGGCGATGGTGAGTACGGCAAGAACGGAAAGCTGCGCCGTGAAGGCCTTTGTGCTGGCAACGGAGATTTCCGGACCGGCGACCATGCCGAGCACGACGTCGCTCTCGCGTCCCATCGTGCTCGCCTCCACATTGAGGATCGAGACGATATGCTGGCCGCGCTGACGCAGAGCGCGCAACGCAGCCAGCGTGTCGGCGGTCTCGCCCGACTGGGAGATCATGAGTGCCAGACCGCCCGGCACAAGCGGCGGATCGCGATAGCGGAGTTCCGACGCGACATCGATATCGACCGGCAGTCGCGCCTCGGCCTCGAGCCAGTACCGGGCGACGAGCCCCGCATAGAAGGCCGAGCCGCAGGCAGTGACGATGGCGCGCGGCACATCCGCCACGTCGAAGGGAAACTCCGGGAGATTGATCGCACGCGTGACGGGATCGATGATGCGCTGGAGCGTCTGGCCGATCACGACCGGATGTTCGTGCAGCTCCTTCTCCATGTAATGGCGATATCCGTCCTTGCCGACCGTCCCGGCAATCAGGGCGACCGTCTGGATCGGTCTCTGGACGCGCTGGTTCGAAGCGTCGAAGAACTCCACCCCGTCGGGACGAAGGACGCACCAGTCCCCGTCATCGAGATAGGCGATGCGCCGGGCAAGAGGCGCGAGAGCGAGACTGTCCGAGCCGAGGAACATCTCCCCCTCGCCGAAGCCGACGGCGAGCGGCGCGCCGTGACGGGCGCCGATCATCAGTCCCTCGTGATCCGAGAAGATGATCGCCAGAGCATAGGCGCCCTGGAGGCGGGCAAGGGTGCGGCTGGCCGCTTCGCGAGGCGTAAGGCCCTGATCGAGATAGAAATCGGCAAGCTGGGCGACGGCCTCGGTGTCGGTCTCCGAGGTAAAAACCCGGCCTGCGGCGATCATCTCGGCGCGCAGCTCCTCGTAATTCTCGATGATGCCGTTATGAACCACCGCGACACGGCCGGCAGCATGAGGATGGGCATTGCTCTCATTGGGCAGCCCATGCGTCGCCCAGCGCGTATGGCCGATGGCCGTCGTTCCGGACAAGGGCTGGACATCGAGCACCGCCTGAAGATTGTCGAGCTTGCCGGCAGCACGACGGCGTGCGATCTGCCCGTCGACCAGGCTTGCGATGCCCGCGGAATCGTATCCGCGATATTCGAGGCGTCTCAACGCCTCGACGATCAGCGGTGTCGCGTTCTGGTGTCCTACGACGCCACATATACCGCACATCAGCCCTGCTCCTTCCTGGCCAGCAACGATTGCCGGATCGCACGACCGCGCCCGGTCTTTTCCGTTTGTCTGGCTCGCCCCAGGGCAAGAGACCCCGGAGCGACATTATCCGTGATGACGCTTCCCGCACCGACCAGAGCCTCGTCACCGATCGTGACCGGAGCAACGAGGATCGAATCCGACCCGATGAAGACGTCGGATCCGATGCTGGTCCTGTGCTTGAAGACCCCGTCGTAATTGCAGGTGACCGTTCCGGCGCCGATATTGGTTCGCGCGCCGATCGTCGAATCACCGAGATAGGTCAGATGATTGGCCTTGGCCCCCTCACCCAGATGGGTCGCCTTGAGTTCGACGAAATTGCCGACATGCGATTTCGCCTCGCATCGTGTGCCCGGCCTGAGCCGGGCATAGGGACCGATGATGGCCTCGGGTCCGACCTCGCACCCCTCCAGATGACTGAAGGCGCGTATACGCGCGAAACGCCTCAGCACCACACCGGGGCCGAAAACCACATTGGGTTCGATCAGCACATCCGGCTCGATGACCGTGTCGGTGGAAAAGAAGACCGTCTCCGGGGCGACCAGCGTCACGCCGTTTTCCATGGCTTCCCGCCGCAGACGCGCCTGCAATGTCGCTTCTGCGCAGGCGAGTTCGGCGCGGGAATTGATGCCGGCAAGCTCCGATGCGGGCGCTTCGACATGACGGACGGCCCCTTCGCGTGCCGCAAGGGCAACGACATCGGTGAGATAATACTCACCCTGCGCATTTCCGTTGCCGAGCCCCTGCAGCCAGCGACGCAGAGCCTGAGCATCCGCACAGAGAACCCCCGCATTGCACAAGGTCACCTCACGCTGCGTTTCGCTCGCATCCTTCCATTCGACGATTTCCTGCACGAGCCCGTCACGGAGGATGACCCGACCGTATCGGCCCGGATCGCCGGGCGTCATGGCCAGCAAGGCGAGCTTCGTGCCCTCCTCGTCCCGGCGGCGGAGCAGCGCTCTCATCGTCTCCGCCCGGATCAGGGGATTATCGGCGTAGAGTATCGCAACATCGCCTTCGCCGAAATGGGCTTCGGCCATGAGCGCGGCGTGCCCCGTCCCGAGACGTTCGTTCTGGATCACGGTCGGCCAGGGCGCCACCGCCTGTGCCAGCGCGTCCATGTCCGGCCCCACGACCACCACGATCCGGTCGAAGACCGAAGCCGCCGTCTCGACCAGATGACAGATCATCGGCCGACCGCCGAGCGGATGCAGCGCCTTGGGAAGAGAGGAGCGCATGCGGGTGCCGAGCCCCGCAGCGAGGATGACGGCAGTCGTCGGCTTGTGACCCGGAACGGACTGGCCGCCGGAAAAGGAACGTGATGTCATATCATTGCGTGGCGTAGCCAACCCGACCGAACCCTGTCAAACGCTGATGCGGTCACTTCGGATTGCGGATTATTGCACCTCATCGTCCTGCTGGGAGAAGCCCTCTTGAACACCCCTGTTACAACCGTCCTGTTCGATCTTGACGGCACCCTGATAGACAGCCTGCCCGACCTCGCGGAGAGCGGCGCGGCGCTTCTCGAAAGCTATGGGCTGACCCCGCTCGCGCCGGAATCCGTTCGCGCCATGATCGGCGATGGCGCACGCAAACTTGTCGGGCGTCTCCTCATTGCCGCAGGAGATACGGGACCGATCGATCGCGACGAGGCGCTCGAACGTTTTCTCGCGTTCTATACGCCGCGCGCGGCTCTCAAAACGCGACTCTTCCCCGGAGTAAAGGCCACGCTCCAGACGCTGGTCGAAAACGGTATCGCCTGCGCCATCTGCACGAACAAGCCTGCCGAAGCCGCCCGTCTGATCGTGGAGAAACTCGGACTGAGCCCCCTGATCGACGCGATCGGCGGCGGAGACAGTTTTTCCGTCCGCAAGCCCGATCCGGGACATGTCATCGAGACGCTGCGCCTCATGGGCCGTCCGGTCTCGGGTGCCGCCATGATCGGCGATCATCGCAATGACATGCTGGCCGCGCGCGACGCCGGTCTGCCCGGCATTTTCGCGGCCTGGGGATATGGCGATGCAAGCATGTCCCGCGACGCAACCGCCATTGCGCGCAGGATCGAGGACGTTCCGCCACTTCTGGAGAAAGTAACGGCACTCTGACCCGCGCGTCCGGAGGAGGTGAACACACCACATCCTCCGGACAGTATTGCAGAACGATTTCTTATCTCGAACATTTTCGATATCTATACTGCCTTTACCGGCAAACATATGAAAACAAACATTAGATATTATGTATTATCCTTACACTGTATATATACATTTCTATATCCCTCGTTTCGTTTCGTTTCTTGCATGCAACATAACGGTCGATAAAACCGATCATATTTCGGTTTCAAAAACTAAATATGTTCGATCAGAACAAAAAAAAATTCATCTCGTCACGATGTGAGTTCGTTCGACTCGCGACGTTTCCTGCATCATATATCGGCCGACCTTGAGCGAACTTCATTACACAAAAGAAAAAGGTTACAAGTAATGAAATGTGCATTAATATTAATATATGATTAGGTTATATATCAATAATTAACGAGAATATGACATGCATTTCCGTGATAATTATATGAAACCTAGAGATCGAGCATGTAGATCCTGAAAGGATTTACCCGATTATCTGAGAGCGCCTCTTGTATACAAGGGTATATATGTAAGTGTAATCTCTGATAACTCAAGGTACATGGGTGGTCTCTTTTCACTTTTTATTTGTTGCTTCTGTTTATAGTAAGTGGTGATAAGATGACCGACTTCCCTACTTCCGGAACCTATACTCTTAAATTCGCCTATAGCACCGACGCGGGTGGCGCGACTATCTACAAGGAGCGCATCGATGGTGTTCTGAATCAGGTCGAGGAATGGCGAAATGTCGCGTTCAGAACCGCGGAAGTCACGATCAGACCGACTGGTGACGGGAGATTATATATCGATATCCCGATGGAATCCGGACAGACCGTTACCATCAAGGTTCAGCCCGGAGCAAACAACCGGTCCTGGAGCACCGACGGTTCCGAGGCCATCATGTTCTGGCAGCAAGAGGCTGGCCAGACCGCTTATTGGTGGTTTGTCAATCCATCGGTCGACACCACAAACTATACGTTCAATATCAGCCAGGATCTGAAAAGCTACAAGATCAGCGCGAAAGTGACGGGCAATGACGGGTCCGTCGAACATCTGATCAACGGCAATGACAGCTTCGACTACAGTTATACACCCACAGACTATCTGGTGCAGGTCTATAACGCGAGCGGTGTTTTCGTCAGCGGTGCCGATACACTCAGCGGGGCCCTCACTTCGGGGCAGACGGCGGTCATCCATTCAGGAGGCGTTTTCGAGAACGGCGCGCTGCAGCATGCGGTTATTTCCGGACAACCCGGAGGAGAGATCGGAGGAAGCGTCTCCGTCGACGGGTCGAGCATCATCGTCGGTGGGGCCATCGTCCAGAGTGCAGTCGTCAGTATGGCGGGAGGTGCAGAACTGAGCGGTACGATCACCAATCGCGGCGCCATCTCTGGCGGAACCCTTCTCGGGGCGGGCGGGACGGAGATCGTCTATGACGGCGGTTCGATCAGCGATCAGTTTTCTTACGGGATCCGTGTCGTTTCGTCGGGAGGGACGATACTGAACGGAGCGGTGCAGTCAGGGGCGACCGATACCATACTCGCCGGGGGTGAAACGTCCAATGGGGCACTTTATGCCGGTGCATTGCGCGTAGTCTCTTCGGGTGGCATAGCGAACACCCCCTCGATCGCCACGGGTGCTACAGTCGACGTCATGTCGGGAGGAACACTCAACGGTGCAACCAATATCGGCATGATTTCCGCCCAGAGTGGGGCGATGCTCACCGGGGAAATTTCCAACACAGGAACGATCTCTGCCCTGTCGGGCGTTACCATCAGCGGTATCGTGAGAAACGGCGGCACGATAACGACCGGTGACCACGTCCCCATTTTCGGTACCATATACAATAGCGGGTATATCTCCGGGACGAACATTATCGCCCCAGGCGCGACGGAGATCATCTATGCAGGTGGCGTCGCTCAGGATCAGTCTAATGAAGGGACACGCATCGTCTCGTCGGGAGGGGTCATCCGGAACGGCGTAGTCGCTTCCGGTTCGCTCGACACCGTTCTTTCCGGAGGCTCCACCGTCCAGGGAGTTCTGTATGGCGGGGCCACGAGAGTGGCCTCCTCGGGCGGGACGATCATCAACCCGACCAATGTGGGGGCAACCGTCGCGATCATGTCCGGCGGTTCGCTCGTTGGTGCGATCAATACCTCCGGAACGATCAACGCGGAATCCGGGGCCATACTGGAAGGTACGATCACCAATGGTGGCACCATATCCGGTGGAACCCTGACCGGCAGCGGCTCGACCGAAACTGTCAGCGCGGGCGGCATCATCGAGGATCAGGTTTCCTATGCCGATCGCACGGCATCCTCGGGCGGGACGATACGGAACGGCGTCATCGGGGAGGGTGGCACCGATACGATCCGCTCCGGAGGGGTTGCCGGCGGCGTAACGGTCGTGCAGGCTGCTGGACGGCTCATCCTCGACGCGGGCGCTGTCGTGACCGGCAGCGTCGATCTCCAGGGCCGCACCGGAATGCCCGCCGTGCTTACCATCTCGGATGTTCCGCTGCCCGGTTTCCGGATCACGGGTTTCGGCGCGGGAGACGTCATCGATCTTGCCGGGATCAAGCGCGCGGATGTGGTCGAGGTATCCTTCATCGACGAAGGCAATACGGTCGTATTCCGTATGAAGGACGGCTCGACCGAGTCACTCAATCTCGCCGGGGCCCAGGCTGCTGGATACAAGCTCACCGACGGAAGCGATGGCACGCTCGTCTATCAGACATGTTTCCTCGCAGGGACGTTGATCGAGACATCTGCAGGGCCGGTGACGGTGGAAACGATCAGACCCGGAACCCTGGTGCGGGTCTATGGATGCGAGGACGAATACCGCGCCGTCATATGGACCGGTTTCAACCATATCAACGTGAACCGCGATCTCCCTGTCGCGGAGGCCGGGTATCCCGTGAGGATCTGCCGCGATGCCATAGGGCCATCCACGCCCGATCGCGATCTCCTGGTGACTGCCGAGCATTGCCTCTATATCGACGGCGTATTCATCCCGGCGCGGATGCTCGTGAACGGACAATCGATCCAGTACGACACGTCCATCGACAGCTATTCCTACTATCATCTCGAAACCGAGCGTCATTCGATCATCTCCGCGAACAACACGCTCACCGAATCCTATCTCGATACCGGCAATCGATCCGCCTTCGCTCTGGACCCACAGCACCCCACAACCGGGAACAGACATGGCTGCTGGAGCACCGATGCAGCGGCACCGCTCGATACACGACGGGAGACTGTGGAGCCGATTTTCCGCACCCTGCAGGCGCGGGCCGCCATCTTCCCGGGAGGCGTCGAGCCGGCACAACCACTGTTCGACGAGGATCCGGACCTCATGCTCCAGAGCGACCGGGGCGAAACGTTCCTTCCCCTTCGTCAGAACGGCAAGCTGGTCATCTTTTCCCTGCCGGTCGACTGCGGCACCCTCACCCTGAAATCGCGCTGCTTCTGCCCGGCGAGCGATATAGGTCCTTTCATCGACGACAGACGGACACTCGGCGTACGCGTCGGAAAGATTACCTGTTTCTATGCAGGGATGATGGTTCCCTACGCGCAGCATCTGAGGGAAGACGACCTGACCGGATGGGAGCCGCCTGCCGCGAACGCCGAGAGCCGGTGGACACGAGGCGCGGGAGCACTGCCTGCGGCTCTGACAGAAACCGGTAACCCGTTCATTCTGGCCATCGAGATTCTCGAGACCGGACGCTACAGGATCGAAAGCGCCGGGCTGCAGACTTATCGCCGGCAGGGATAAGCCGGGACGGGCTCCGGCCCGGCTTCATGAGCCCGGGGATCGAGGCAGGCGCCACGAAAGGCGCCTCGCGCGATCCTCGGGCTCCATCCAGCCAGAACGGTGCAGGCGTGGAAGCCCTCCCCCTATTTCGTGATGCGGGGCGGCTGTTCGAGCACGGCGATCATGCGCCCGAGTTTGGGATGCTCGAACTCGACCCGCACCGCCGTCAGTCCGGCACCGGGCAGATCCTGGAACCAGGCGGCTCCGGAATGGGGGGCTTTCATGGTGGCCAGATGGGACGATCCCTCGATGAACCCGGCCTGTTGCTGTCCGACGAAATCGCAGCGCAGGGCTGGCCCGTCGAATTTCTGTCCGAAACTTCTCGGGACCTCGCTCTTCGAGGGACCGTGCGCCGTCATGGAACTCAGACGCAGACCGTCAAACACCTCGGCATGCCCGTCGCATTTCCCCGTCTTGCGGACCGATTCCAGAAGGAGCGCCATGGCGCTCAGCGTATCCATCGCATGAGCCAGATCGGCCGACGGCACGGCCTCGCGATCGCTCTCCTTCGGGTCGAGGGTCACCACATGTGGCGTACCCTCGCGGTATTGCAGGACGACCTTGCGATGCTTCCCGCGCGAGAAACCATCGCTCTCGTATTCCGTGGGCTGCACCCAGCCCTGAGCGAACCGCCCCTCAGCGGTCGAGGTTATGTCCATACGCAGGAGCCAGCTTATCAGCCCGCCGGCATGGAGCGTGGTTCGGATGCCGTAACCCCAGTCGGTCAAACGGTAATCGGCTGTCGCATCGACGACATGCAGCCCGTGATTGAAGACGCTGTAGACCGCTGTGATCTGCGGGGCCGCCGACTCCGTCGGGGGCGTAGAACTGTCGATCCCCTCGGCCGAGGCCGAAGCGGCACAAGCGATGCCTGACGGCGCCGCGAGCAGGGCGGCGCCGAGCGCCGCCAGGCTCCACGCCCTAGACATCGAGATTGGCAACCTTCTGGGCATTGCCGACAATGAAGTCCCGGCGCGGCTCGACGACATCGCCCATCAGGGTCGAGAAGACCTGCCCCGCATCCTCGGCATCCCCGATCTTGACCTGAAGCAGAATACGCGTCGCCGGGTCCAGCGTCGTATCCCAGAGCTGTTCGTTGTTCATCTCGCCAAGACCCTTGAAGCGGTTGATCGCAAGCCCCTTCCGGCCCTGTTGCACGACACGCTCGAACAGGGCCACAGGCCCATTGAGCTCGAATGTCTGACTCTCCAGGCCAAGGCGCGCCGCCCCCTGGAAGAGATCGGCGAGACGATCGCCATCGCCCGAGAGCCAGCGTGCCTCGGCCGATCTGAGCAGCGCCGCGTCCAGGGTATAGACCTCGCCCACCCCACGGACGCTTCTTGCAAGGCGCAGCCCGCCTTCGTCGGTCGGGGCGACGACCCATCCGCGTTCGTTGACCGGGGAGGCGAGATCCAGACGGGCCTGAAGCTCGGGCGCACGCAGTTGCGCCAGATCGTGATCGAGCCGCAATGCGCGCGCCACATAGGCCTGCTCGAGTATCCAGACCGGAATCTTGCTGGAGAGAGCGCTCAGGGTCTGGGCGACACGTCCCATGGCCCTGACCTCGTCCATAAGGGTATCGCCCGCGAGGATCTGCCCGTCCTGAAGCGTGAGCGTGGCATTTGCCAGAGCCTTGTCGAGGAGATACTGCTCGAGTGCCGCATCGTCCTTCAGATAACGCTCCTCGTTTCCGCGTTTGGCGCGATAGAGCGGCGGCTGGGCGATATAGAGATAGCCTTTCTCGATCAGCTCCGGCATCTGACGGAAGAAGAAGGTCAGCAGCAGCGTACGGATATGGGAGCCGTCGACATCGGCATCGGTCATGATGACGATCTTGTGGTAGCGCAGCTTGTCGATCGAGAACCCGCCCTGCTCCACATCGCCGCGTCCGATTCCCGTACCGAGTGCGGTGATCAGGGTGCCGACTTCCGCCGAGCCCAGCATTCTGTCGAAGCGCGCGCGCTCGACATTGAGGATCTTGCCCTTGAGCGGCAGGATCGCCTGAAAGCGACGGTCGCGCCCCTGCTTGGCCGTGCCGCCTGCGGAGTCACCCTCGACGATGAACAATTCGGCCTTGCTGGCATCGCGCTCCTGACAATCGGCAAGCTTGCCGGGCAGGGAGGAAACGTCGAGCACGCCCTTGCGACGCGTCAGCTCGCGGGCGCGACGGGCGGCGTCACGGGCGGCAGCTGCCTCGTTGACCTTGGCAATGACCGCCTTGGCCTCGCGCGGATGGGTTTCGAACCAGTGTCCGATGGCATCGGCAGCCGTCACATGCACGACCGGCTGAACCTCGGAGGAAACCAGCTTGTCCTTGGTCTGGGACGAGAATTTGGGGTCGGGCACCTTGACCGACAGCACCGCCGTCATGCCTTCGCGCATATCCTCGCCGGTAAGGGCGGCGGAGTTCTTCGAAGAGCCTGTGTCGGCATATTTACCGACGACCCGTGTCAGGGCCTGACGGAAACCGGCCAGATGCGTGCCGCCATCGCGCTGTGGTATGTTATTGGTGAAACACAGCATCGTCTCGTGGAAACTGTCGTTCCAGGTCAGGGCGAACTCGACACGGATGCCGCTCTCGGCATGGTCGATCGCCCCGACGATGGGCGGAGTCACGATCGAGCTCTTGCTTGCGTCGAGATATTCGACGAAAGCGCTCAGGCCGCCCTCATAGCAGAACACCACTTCCTTGTTCTCGGCATGACGTTCGTCCCGCAGGACGATTTCGAGGCCGGAATTGAGGAAGGCCAGCTCGCGCATGCGGCGTTCGAGAATGGAGAAATCGAACGTGACCTTGGTGAAGGTCTGCTTGCTGGGCTTGAACGTGACCAGCGTTCCCCGCGGTTCGTCGCTCGCGCCGATGACGGTCAGGGCCTCGTCGCGCTCGCCATGCTGGAAGCGGATGAAATGCTCCTGGCCGTTTCGCCAGATACGCACTTCCATCCACTCCGAAAGCGCGTTGACCACAGCGGCGCCCACGCCGTGCAGACCGCCCGAGACCTTGTAGGAATTCTGGTTGAACTTGCCTCCTGCATGAAGCTTGGTCAGCACGACTTCGGCCGCGCTGACGCCTTCCTCCTCATGCATGTCGGTGGGAATGCCGCGCCCGTTATCCCGGACGCTGACAGAGCCATCGCCATTGAGGGTGAGAATACAGCGCGTTGCGTGACCGGCCTGCGCTTCGTCCACGGCGTTGTCGATGATCTCGAACACCATGTGATGAAGGCCGGATCCATCGTCGGTGTCGCCGATATACATGCCGGGACGCTTGCGTACCGCATCGAGCCCCTTGAGAACCGAGATGGAGGAGGCACCGTAATCGGCTTCGTCATCGAGGTTTTCGGGCAACTCGGTCGGACGGATCTGTTCGGACATGCTGGCGTGACGCTCCTACTCGCAACAAGCGCCCAATATAACCTCTCTGCCTCCGCACGGCTAGGGCGTTGCGCGGGCATTGCCGGGCGATCCTTACGCAACCCTGACGCCTGGGGCGGCTTCTCATCCTGTGTCGGATATCCGGCACTCCGTCACAGCAAATGGGAGCAGCCCGATGACCGATACCCCATCAGACGATATTGCCCGTACGAAACCCGAAGCCGCCACGCCGGGGCGCGGGCGAAGAGACATGATGCGAGGCGCGACTTTCGGCCTCGCGGGGCTTATGGCGGCCTCCGGCGCTGCACGGGCCGCAGCAGAGACGACGAGCGGAGCCGGGACAGCGCCTCCCCTGGCCGATCCGCAGAGCCTCTATCCCCACGCCCCTTTTCCTGCCCAGCCCCAGGAATGGCCCGGCCTGCAATCGCGCATGCAGCCCAGACCCGATTGCGGGGAAACGAGCTACAAGGGCTCGGGCAAAATGGCAGGCCGCCACGTTCTGATCACCGGGGGCGATTCCGGGCTTGGGCGGGCGGTTGCGATCGCCTATGCCCGGGAGGGTGCCGATATCGCGATCAACTATCTGCCTCAGGAAGAGGAAGACGCGAAAGAGGTCATCGCCCTCATACGCAAGGCCGGGCGCAAGGCCTTCGCGCTGCCGGGCGATCTGCGCTCCGAGGCCTTCTGCACGAAACTGATCGCTGACGCGGTCTCGAAACTCGGGGCACTCGATACGCTCGTCAACTGTGCAGGACGCCAGCATTACCATGAGAGCATTCTGGATCTGAGCACCGAGGAATTCGACTGGACCCTGAAGACCAATCTCTACGCGCTTTTCTGGCTGATCAAGGCGGCCGTCCCGCACATGAAACCGGGCAGCGCGATCGTCAACACTGCCTCGTCGAATGCCTATGATCCGTCGCAGATCATCATCGATTACAGCCTGACCAAGGCAGGGATCGCCAATCTGACGAAATCGCTCGCCAAACAGCTCCTGCCCAAGGGAATACGCGTCAACGCAGTAGCGCCCGGCCCGTTCTGGACCCCGCTCCAGGTCTGCGGGGGACAGCCCATGTCCGCCGTCGAGAAATACGGAACAACCGTACCGATGGGCCGACCGGGGCAACCGGTGGAAATCGCACCGGTCTTCGTGACGCTGGGCGCCACGGAAGGAAGTTACCTCACCGGCCAGATCTTCGGCATCACCGGCGGAACCGGCATGCCGGGCTAGAAATCGCGCGCCGGGTCGAGGAAAGACCGCAAAACATTCGACCGCAAAACATTCGACCAGAAAACGGGCGACCAGAAAACGGGCGGACAAAGCAGGCAACAGACGCAAAAAAAGGGCACGCGGCGACATGACCGCGTGCCCTTGTTTTTCCTCGTACTTCCTTCCGCGTCATCTCCGCGGGATTGCGTCCCGGGGCGCGATATGCAGCCTTCGCCCCGACGATCCGACCTTCCTCGGGAGGGCCGGATACGACCGGGGGAAAGGACCGGCTTACTCCGCCTCGGCCTGCTGACCGTTGATCACCAGACCATGGTCGTTCGCGGATACACGAACGGTCTGACCGTCGAAGATCGATCCATCGAGGATGAGACCCGCCAGCGTATTCTGCAGGCTGCGCTGGATGACCCTCTTGAGCGGGCGGGCACCATAGACCGGGTCGTAACCGGAATCGGCCAGCCATGCCTCGGCGGACCCGTCCAGATCGAGCTCGATCTTCCGGTCTTCCAGCAATCCGCGCAGGCGCTTGAGCTGGATCGCAACGATACGGGTCATATCCGTGCGCTGCAGCCTCGAGAACAAGACGATCTCGTCGAGCCGGTTGAGAAATTCAGGCCGGAAGTGGTTGCGCACAACCGCCATGACCTGCGCCTGAACCATATCCGCAGATTCGCCGTCCGGCTGAGCCGCAAGCACATCCGAACCGAGATTCGAGGTCAGGATAATGATCGTGTTGCGGAAATCCACGACACGCCCCTGCCCGTCCGTCAGCCGTCCGTCATCGAGAACCTGAAGCAGGATGTTGAATACATCCTCATGGGCCTTCTCGACCTCATCGAAGAGAATGACCTGATAGGGCCTGCGCCGCACGGCCTCGGTCAGAACGCCCCCCTCTTCGTAACCGACATATCCCGGAGGCGCGCCCACCAGACGCGATACCGCGTGCTTCTCCATGAACTCGCTCATGTCGATCCGCAGCATGGCGCGGTCGTCATCGAAAAGGAACTGCGCCAGAGCCTTGGCCAGCTCCGTCTTGCCGACACCCGTCGGACCGAGGAACAGGAAGGAGCCGATGGGACGGTGCGGATCCTGCAATCCGGCCCGCGCGCGACGCACGGCATTCGAGACAGCCTTGAGCGCAGGCTCCTGGCCCACGACCCGCTCGCGCAACTCGTCTTCCATACGAACGAGCTTTGCGCGCTCTCCCTCCAGCATGCGATCGACCGGCACGCCGGTCCAGCGCGACACGACAGAGGCGATCCCCTGATCGGTGACAGCTTCGCTGAAGAGGCCGGTCTCCGCCGCGTCGTTCTGCTCTTCTGTCTGAGCGGTCTCGATCTGGCGTTCGAGATCCGGGATAGTGGCATACATCAGTTCGGATGCACGACCCAGATCGCCCTTTCTCTGCGCGACCTCCACCTCGGAGCGGGCCTGATCGATCTGCTCCTTGAGCTTCTGGACCGCATTGACCCGGTTCTTCTCCGCATGCCATGCCGCGCTCATCGCGTCGGACTGCTCCTGCAGATCCGCAAGCTCCGCCTCCAGCTTGACGAGACGTTCACGGCTCGCGCTGTCCTCTTCCTTGCGGATGGCCTCGCGTTCGATCTTCAGCTGGATCACCCGGCGGTCGAGCTCATCGAGCGCCTCGGGCTTGCTGTCGATCTGCATACGAAGCCGGCTGGCTGCCTCATCGACCAGATCGATCGCCTTGTCGGGGAGGAAACGGTCGGTGATGTAGCGATTGGAGAGCGTCGCTGCCGCAACCAGTGCGCCGTCCGTAATCCGGACGCCGTGATGGAGCTCGTATTTCTCCTTGATCCCGCGCAGGATGGAAATGGTGTCGGCAACCGAAGGCTCACCGACGAAAACCGGCTGGAAGCGCCGCGCGAGTGCTGCATCCTTCTCGATATATTTGCGGTACTCGTCCAGCGTGGTTGCGCCGACACAGTGAAGAACGCCGCGCGCGAGTTCGGGCTTGATCAGGTTCGACGCATCCATGGCGCCATCGGAGCGCCCGGCACCCACAAGCGTGTGCATCTCGTCGATAAACAGGATGATCTGTCCTTCGGCGCTCTCGATTTCCTTGAGAACGGCCTTCAGACGCTCCTCGAACTCGCCGCGATATTTCGCGCCAGCCACCAGCGCGCCCATATCGAGCGAGAGAAGCTTCTTGTTGCGCAGGGCCTCGGGCACGTCGCCATTGACGATACGCAGAGCGAGCCCCTCGACGATTGCGGTCTTGCCCACACCCGGCTCGCCGATGAGCACCGGGTTGTTCTTCGTCCGCCGAGCGAGAACCTGAATCGTCCGCCTGATTTCCTCGTCTCTGCCGATCACCGGGTCGAGCTTGCCGGATTGCGCGACCGCGGTCACGTCGCGTGCGTATTTTTTCAGCGCATCGAAGCTGGCCTCGGCATTGGCGCTATCGACCACGCGGCCCTTGCGCAGTTCCGCAACGGCACGCTCCAGCGCCTTGGCATCGGCCTTGCCTTCGCTCAGTGCCTGGCCTGCTGCGCTTTTGCTCGCGGCAAGCGCCACCAGAAGGCGATCCTGTGCGACGAAGCTGTCACCGGCCTTCTGGGCGTCCTGCTCGGCCTGATCGAGCACGCGCACGAGATCCGGGGTCGCCTGAGGCTGGCCCGCGCCACCGCCCTGCACCTTCGGCAGGCGCGACAGGGCAGCATCGTTGGCCTGTCGCACGACATCCGGGCTTCCGCCTGCGGCACGGATCAGGCCCGATGCGGCGCCTTCAGGATCGTCGAGAAGCGCCTTCAGCAGATGTTCGGGGGTGAGCTGCTGGTGATAGTCCCGCAGCGCGATGGTGGAAGCAGCCTGAAGAAACCCGCGGCTACGTTCGGTGAATTTTTCGATATTCATTGTTTTACAGAACTCCCTTGCCCCAGTTCAGGCGGCTAGCGTGATTTGCGAGAACCCCGTCAGAGGCAGTCCTCGCATCGACACTTCAGGATGTGGGGTCGTTCTGTAGTTTGCCAAGTGCGCCCGGGCGGAGATGTGGCAGGAACCGGCTCCGACGAAAACCGGTTCGCTCTGCAATCTGCTTACCCGCCCGTTTGCCCCGCTGTTGTCGGGTGACGTTCAGTCCTGGACGGCTCGGGCCAGCGCCGGGGCGGAAGCCCCCTTCTTCCGTTCGAACTCGGCGAGCGAAAAGGCCCGACCGTAGATCTCGATCTGATCGGTCTGCAGATAGCTCTTTTCCAGAGGAATCGTCATGCGCACATACCGGCCGATCACACCCTTTTCGTCTTCCCAGCGGAATGGCGTGCCATCGAGACCGCCGAAAACCGCGCCGTCCTGCCTTTCGATTAGCGTCTGCCAGAAAAAGCGGTCATGCGAGATTTCGATGGTGAAGGTCGAGAGCCGCTCGAGCGCCCCGTCGAGACGATTGAAGATCATGATCTCATGGACATGGCAAAGTGCGCCGAGATCGACCATCCACCAGGGTTTGTCCTCGAGCGCCGTATGATGCTGCGGATTTCCGGTCAGGCGCCCCGAGACGGCGCGTGCCGCATCGTCGTCTCTCGATCCGGGATGAAGCGTGGAACTCTGGGTCGCACGCTTGCCTTTCGACAGAAGCGTCCAGCGGGAAACGGGGATGACGGTCGTCTTCCATCCTTCCGAAACCACCGAGCTCCAGTACTCCGCAAGACGGGTATCGAATACGGCATTGGTCGCCGCATGATGGGCGAGACGTTCGGCTTCGGATTTCGCGGCCCAGCTTCCCTGGGTCGCGAACTCGCCCCTCGTGCCCCGTTCGCGACGACGGGCGAAATCCTGCTCGGACCGTATCACGAAATGCGCGATATATCCCGTTTCGAGGAGGCGTTTCCGCCGTTCGTCCGTTGCGAGAAAGGCATCGGCTTTACGGGGGAAGTCCTCATGATATCCGTCGAGCGTCTCACCGAGTGTGTTGCAGACCCGCAAGGGAGCGCCGAGAGAAGAGAGATCCTCATGAAATCTCGCGGTCGGACGCTCGGACGACAGACGGTAGGACACCGCCCCGACCTTGGCGAGGCTCTTGGTCACGGGTCCAACGCCGCTTTCGCGACGCGTGTAATTGCGCAACACGCCCGAGAGCGGCCGCTTCATATGGCCGTTATGCCCATACTGACACGCGTTGAAGCAGATGGCGTCATGCGTGTCGCCCAGCCGCGCCGTCATCGCGCCGATGTCATGCAGATCCGGCAGCGAGATATACTCGTCCAGATCCAGAAACATCAGCCATTTCGTTTCGTGGGAATAATGGCGCAGATAATGCCGGTACATCTGCAACTGTTCGCCGACATAGCGGAAGTGATGAAATGTCACATAGGGCTTCGCGCCGCTAAGAAAAGGAAGGACAGCCTCGTAGAGCGCAGAAGGATCGTCATCGTTACAATACAGATAGACGTGATCGAAACCGATCGAACGATGATAATTCAGCCATTCGGCGATGTTTTCGTTTTCCCATCGCGCACAGGCGACCAGGACGTGCTGATACACGGGCGTCGGCCAGATTCCCCGCGTTTTCGCCACTGCAACGGGCAACCGGCCGAAACTGGAGAGATCGCGCGCGGAGGAAGATCTGGAGACTGCCATGAGGGTTCGAAAACTCCATAGGGACCGTAGGGAAATGAACCGAGCCCGAACGCGAGGCCCGGATAATCGGGACGCACTCTAGGGCGCGCGCGCGCGGCCGAACAGGATTTTTCCTCTCTCGCAGCCTGCGGGTACACGCTTCGTCATATTTAATCCCGCGCGGCGATGGAGCCGGGCGGCAACCCGCCGCCCTTCCCTGCGTGTCTATCGCATTCGCCATCGCACAGGGATGCCCCCATGACCGATCTGCTTTCGCCCATGCTTCTCCCGGATTCCAGCTGGGTACGTCGCTCCGCTCATCGCCTGTGGCTCGCCGCCCAGGGGCGTCGTCTGCTGAGATTCGGCGCCGCCTCACGCATGACGGGCGGTTTCGGCGCGCTGGGCGTGGACGGCACCCTGCCGGATGGCGCCGAGGCCGACGGCATTCTGACCGCGCGCATGGTTCACGCGTTTTCGATGGGGGCTCTGCAGGGCATTCCCGGCTGCCTTCCCCTCGTCCGACACGGTGTCGAGGCTCTTCTCGGGCCGCTGCACGATGCTCGCCACGGAGGGTGGTTCGAGGTCGCAAGCGCGCCGGAGAACCGGAAACAGGCCTATCTCCACGCATTCGTGGCGCTCGCAGGGTCTTCCGCAACCCTGCTCGGGGTAGAGGGCGGGAAAAGGCTTCTCGATCTGGCGACCGGGGTGCTCGAAAACCATTACTGGTCCGAAGACGAAGGGGTCATGCGCGAGAGCTTCGCCCGGGACTGGAGCGATGAGGAGAATTATCGGGGCGCGAATGCGAACATGCATTCCACCGAGGCCTGTCTCGCTCTGGCCGATATCACCACGGACGGAAAATGGCTGGATCGCGCCGCGCGTATCGTCCATCGCTTCGTCCATGAAATTGCGGGGGCGCATGAGCACTGCATGCCCGAGCATTTCGACCGTAACTGGACGTTGCTGCGCGATTACAACCGCGACAAGCCGACCGATCCTCTGCGGCCCTATGGAATGACACCCGGACATTTTTCGGAATGGGCGCATCTGACCCTCAAGGTCGAAGCCGCGCTGCTGAGAAAGACAGGAACAGCACCCGGCTGGATGCTCCCCGATGCCCGTGCGCTGCTGGCGAGCGCCCTGCGTTATGGCTGGGCGCCCGACGGCAAGCCGGGCATGGTCTATACCATCGACTGGGATCACAAGGTGCATGTGCCGGTGCGTGCCCACTGGGTACAGGCCGAGAGCGTGACGGCTGCGGTCAACCTGCTCAAGAGAACGGGCAGCGGCGAATACGAGGTCTGGTACAGGCGGATCTGGGATTATATCGCCAACACCCTGATCGATTACGATCAGGGAAGCTGGCGAAACGAGGTCGATGCCGACGGCCATCTTTCGGGCGAAGTCTATGCCGACAAGGCCGATCTCTATCACGCCTATCAGGCGACCGTTGCACCGTTCCTGCCTCTGGCGCCCTGCCTGACCCTGGCGCTCAGGGAATCGGATATCGTCTGAGGATCGTCTGAGGGGCAGACAGGGCCACCAGCCCCTCCCCGCCAGCCTCTCCCATGGCAGCCTCTCCATGGCAGAGCCCGCCCGGGACAGATCCCGCCCGGGGAGGCCGGGAAGGATCGTCCGAGAGAGAGACGCTTACTCGCCGCCGCCCTCGATCCGGTCATATCCGGCGGAACCGGGCGGCGCACCGCGGGGAATGAGAGGCTGGTCGGACACATGAATGGCCTGGAGCCGGTTCGGCCCGAGCCGGGTCACGACGACAAGCTTTCCGTACGCAGTGTTGTAGCCATAGCCATCGGCATAGACCGGCGCGCCGTTCTGAAGGAAACCGGTGCGGGATGCGGCCGCCGGTACGCGCAACACGGTCCCGTCTCCGAGGACCGCGCCATTCACGGCGCCATCGCCGTCATGCAGCAGGCGAACGATACGCCCTTCGGCACTTGCAGGCGGCGCCGATGTCACCAGCTCGGGCAACGGAGAGGCACAGACATCCTGCGTGCTGCGCCCCCGGGACATGATGAGGGCGAAGGCGCGCACGAGATGCAGTGACGGCGCCGCGAGCCCCCTGACCGCCAGGGCCGCCCCGGGGCGCAGATCGTGATCCTGCGCGGCCAGACCCGGCGGCATCTCGACTTCCGTGCCATCGGCAAGAAGGGCTCCGGTGGCGTCGCCCTGCGTCCCGGGCAGAAGGCGCGCGATGCGCCCGCTGAAGCGCGGCAGGGAAGAGAGATCGAAAACGCAGGTTCCGTCCGTGTCACGCCCCGGGCTTGCACTGACCGGCGTTGGGGACGCGGAGGGTCGGGACGCGGGCGACCGGGGTGCCGACGCCGCGATCCCCGATGCCGAGAGGAACATAATGGTGGCCAGCCCCGTAAGAGAGGCCGTCAGCATGCGCGATCTCATCCTTCGCTCTTCCTTCATTCTTCAGTGGCGGAAATGACGCATTCCCGTAAACACCATCGCGATCCCGGCCGCATCCGCCGCGTCGATGACCTCCTGGTCCCGGATCGATCCGCCGGGCTGGATCACGGCCTTCGCACCGGCGGCGATCACGCTCTCGAGTCCATCGGCGAACGGGAAGAACGCATCCGAAGCCGCGACCGAGCCTTCGGTCAGCGCCACGCTCTCGCCCGCAGCCTCGGCAGCATCCATACTCTTGCGTGCCGCGATCCGTGCGGAATCGACCCGCGACATCTGCCCGGCACCGATACCGACCGTAGCGCCATCCCTGACGTAGATCACGGCATTGGACTTGACGTGTTTCGCAACGCGGAAAGCGAAGAGAAGATCGGCCATTTCCTGCCCGGTCGGCGCTCTCTTCGTAACGACCCGCAGCGCCTCGGGGCCGACGCGTCCTGCATCGCGTTCCTGGGCGAGGAAACCGCCCGCAACCGATTTGAACGTCATGCCGCCCGAAACCGGGGAAGGAACCCCGCCCGTCAGCAGAAGTCTCAGGTTCTTCTTGCGACTGAGAACGGCCTTGGCCTCCTCGGAGGCATCCGGCGCGACGATGACCTCTGTGAACAGCGTTGCGATCTGCTCGGCCGTCTCGACGTCGAGCGGCCGGTTGAGGGCAACGATCCCTCCGAAGGCCGAGACCGGATCGCAGCGCAAGGCGGCCTTCCACGCCTCGACAAGCGTCGGCGCTGTTGCGACCCCGCACGGATTGGCATGTTTGACGATCACGATAGCCGGCGCGTCGAACTCCGCAACAGCCTCGAAAGCCGCATCGGTATCGTTCAGATTGTTATAGCTCAGCGCCTTGCCCTGGATCTGTCGTGCCGTGGCGATGCCGAAGCGGTTTTCCCCCGTCGTGTAGAACGCAGCGTCCTGATGGGGATTTTCACCATAGCGCAGCAATTCCCTGCGGGTGCCGCTCACGGTCATGACCGCCGGAAGCGCTTCGCCCCGCTGCCGGGCGAACCAGCTCGCGATCATCGCGTCGTACGATGCGGTATGCGCATAGGCCTGCCCCGCCCAGAGCTGACGCTCGGCCAGAGTGGTGCCACCCTGATCCAGCGCGGCAATGAAAGCGCCATATTGATCGGGATCGGTGAGAATGACCACGTGATCGTGGTTCTTGGCGGCCGCACGGATCATCGCAGGTCCGCCGATATCGATGTTCTCGATACAGGTATCGGCATCGGCCCCGGAGGCGACGGTCGCTGCGAAAGGATAGAGATTGACGCAGACAAGATCGATCGGGGCGATGGAATGGGCGTCCATCTGTGCGCGATGGCTCTCGAGATCGCGACGCCCCAGAATGCCCCCATGGATCTGCGGCACGAGCGTCTTCACCCGACCGTCGAGGATTTCCGGAAAACCCGTATGATCGGAGACATCCGTCACCTCCAGCCCCGCCTCGCGCAGGGCCTTGGCCGATCCCCCGGTGGAGAGCAATGCGACCCCTTTATCGATCAATGCCCTGCCGAGTTCGATCAGACCCGCCTTGTCGCTGACGGAAAGAAGCGCCCGGCGCATGGGCAAACGATCGGAAGAAGTCATGTCTCGCTCCGCGGTAACTGATGATCCGCCTGCTCATATGCCCTCAGACGCTCTTGCGCAATGAAACGGACGGACTTCGCACGATGCGCCGTTTCGCCCGGTTGAGCGCAAAGGTTATGATAGGACAGCACACAGAGAAGCGCGAGCGAGCCGAGCAGAACGAGATATTCCCGGAAACTCCCGACTTTCGCATAGGGCCAGAAGGCGATGCGATTTCGCGAAAGCGGATAGAGAGCCCAGCAGCCGCCGGTGGGCAGGTCGCCGAGGATATGGCTCGCATAACCGATGAGAAACGCGCCGAGCGGCCCCGCAAGGGCCTTCTGTCCCAGCTCCGTTGCGATCAGCACCGCCAGCGCGAAGGGCACGAAGAGGCTATGCGTGACCGTACGATGCCCGCACCATCTGGCGAGAAGGCGGGAGACGGGCTTCAGGCGCGAGCCGAGCATCGATCGCTCGGTATCGATATCGGGTACGAGACTTCCCAGAGCGCCCGCACAGAGCCCTTCGAACGAGGGCGCGATCCAGGCAGCGGACATGGCCGTGAGCACACAGGCGACACCAAGAACGAGATGGGAACGTCCAGTCATCCCTTCTTATGACATTGCTTTGACCGTCGCGTCCATATCATTGATTTTCAATGATAAAGATCTGGCTTTCCCGGAGGAGTCACGACCGGGCAATCAGGGAGACCCGGCCATATTTCCCCGCGATGGGAAGTCTTCGATCGTTTACGGGAATTATCCTGAGACAAGAGACGAGAAATATAGTCTAATCGTCTGTGTTTGCTGTATTTTCCCGATTGAATTCCGCACTCTCCCATCCTCCGCCGAGCGCGCGATACAGCGCGACGAATGCCGTTGCGATCTGGATCCTGTTGCTCGAGGCGGCGGCTTCCGCGGCGAGGGCTTGCGCCTCTGCGATATCCACCTGCAGGAAATCGACCGCACCCTGTCTATAGCGCTCCCGTGCGACGGAGGCCGCGACGCGACTTTCCTTCAGCGCCGTCTCTGTCTCGACGAGCCGCCTCTGGGACTGGGTGTAGGCCGTGAGCGCATCGTCGACCTCGTTCCACGCCCTGAGCACCGTCTGGTGAAAGGCAAGCGCCGCGTCGCGCTGCTCGGCACGCCGCAGGGCCAGCGTGCCGCGCAGGCGGCCTCCCTGAAAGAGCGGAACCGAGAGGGTCGGTCCCGTCGCGAACTGCCGGGATGGAAGCGAGAAGAAACTGGCGGCTGAAAGGGTCTGGGTGCCCATCTGCCCCGTCAGGGTGATATCCGGGTAGAAGGCGGCGATCGCCACACCGATCCCTGCGGTCGCCGCGTGAAGCCTTGCTTCGGCCTCGCGGATATCGGGCCTGCGGCGCGCCAGCTGCGAAGGAATGCCGATGGGCGCGCGGGGCACCACCACCGGCAACACACCGGGATGGCGCCGCAGCGTCTCCGACAGGCTGCGTGGCGGCTCTGCCAGAAGCAGCCCGATTGCATTGATGAGCGCGGATTCCGAATTGCGCAGAGGCGGCAGAGCCGCTGCCGTGTTCGCGCGCTCGGTGCGGGCCTGAGCGAGATCGAGCGAAGAGGCCGCACCATTGGCGATACGTGCTTCCGCCAGCGCGACATCGTGCCTCGCAAGGGCGAGATGCCGCTCCGCGATCGCAATCTGGTCCTGAACGCCGCGCAGCTGCATGTAGGATTGCACCATCGTTGCAATGGTACTCAGCGCCACGCCATGTCGCGCTTCTATTGCGGCGTCCTGCCCTGCACGCTGCGCCTCGGTGGCCCTGCGTATCTGGCCGAACAGATCCAGATCCCACGAAGCCCCGAGGGTGTTCTGATAGAAATCGTATTCATTGGGCGCGCCCGGGCGCGGTTCCACCAGGGAAATGAATCCCGTCTCGCTCTGATGTACCCGCGAATAGGAGCCCGCCCAGTCGAGATTCGGAAGACCCTGCGCCGCTGCGATCCGGGTCTGGGATCGCGCCTCCAGAATACGCTGGAAGCCCCGTTGCAGCTCGAGATTCTGCTTGGCCAGACGCTCGATCAGCCCGTCGAGAACGGGATCGTGGAACTGCTTCCACCACTGTATGTCGACAGGACCGCCATAGGTGGTGCCTGCAAGATCTCGGGGCTGCTCCGGCCAGTGGGTCGGCGCCACGACATCCGGGGCATGAAAATCGGGGCCGAGCGTGCAGCCTGCGAGCAGCGCCGGAAACAGGGCAGGAAGCAGGTGATGGCGCATCCGCTTCGGCAGCGAGATACGCGAGGCGAACGCCCCCACGACCCCGGGGTCTGGCGCGCCCCTCCTCCTGCTCCGTTCTGTCGCTCCGCTCATGAGGGCCGTTCCACGCCGAAAGGGAATCATCGCTCCGTCAGCCCGCGCGCGCTGTGCCGCTGCTCCTCGACCACGTTTTCGAGTTGGGTATCAACGGTGGTTTCCACCGAGAATCCCATGCGCAGCAATCTGGCGAGAGGCTGACCGGGTGCCACGACGATCTTCACCGGGAGGCGCTGCACGATCTTGGTGAAATTGCCTGTCGCGTTCTCAGGAGCGATCGGCGCGAAGGCGGCACCGGAAGCGGGCGGGATACTGTCCACAATACCGTCGAGATCCATGTCATAGGCATCGACATGAATGCGCGCATGCTGGCCCGGTCTCATATGCCTCAGCGCGAGCTCGCGGTAATTCGCCATGATCCACAGCGCGTTCATCGGAACGACGGCCATGAGGGCTGCGCCGGGTGCTACGAAATTGCCCTTCTGGATCGTCTTCTCGCCCACCATCCCATCGAAGGGCGCGCGGATCGTCGTATAGGACAGGTTGAGTTCGTCCTGTCGCACCTCGGCATGATCGATGCGGAGCTTGCGAAGCGCGGCTTCGTGCTTCGCTTTCAGAACCGGTATCTCCGCCTCCGCAGCCCGTGTACGGGCCTCGAGACTGCGGAGATTCGCCTCGAGTTCATGCAGCCGGGCCTGCGTTTCCTGACGCTCCTGATCAGACCCGGCGCCACTGCGCGCCAGATTGTGGTAGCGCGCCGCGTTCTGTCTGGCGAAGACGAGCTGGGCCGCGACCCTCGCCGCTTCGGCCTTGTTCTCCTCGATCATGCTCGGCTGACGCTCGACCGAAGCCTGGGCGTCCAGCACCAGGGCCTCGTCCTGATGCAGGCGCGCCCGGCTCCTTTCGAGTGCGACCTCGTAATCGCGCGGATCGAGGCGCACGAGCGGCTGACCTGCCTTGACGCTCTCGTTATCGTCGACCAGCACCTCGGTCACCTGCCCGGGAATCCGGGGGGCGATCGTTGCGTAATGGGCGGATACATAGGCGTCGTTCGTCCAGACCTTGCGGTTGGGCATGAAGATGATTGCGAGAATCACCCCGCAGAACACGACAAGAATGATGCCGGTTACGACAAAAGGCCATTTCGCCGGGCTGCTTTTCTGATCGTCCGAAGCCATGGGTCAGGATCGTTTCTTCACAAACATGAGACGGGGGGGATAGGTGCGCTGGGGCAGGAGAAGCACCCAGAACATGAGAAGGACGGTAATCGCGGCAATGACGAGATAGGCGTCGGAAAGCTCGAGTACGGCGGTCTGATGCGCGACCTGATACTTGAAGACCGCCACAGAATCCGGCGTGCGGGGCGTTCCGTCAGGCAGGAGCGGCGCGGGATGCTGGAGCGGCAGCGCATTGGCCTGATAGGTCCGGTACCGGTCCCGGCCGATCTGATCCACGATCCGGTTCGAGTGCAATCCACCCCGCCAGCGATGGATGAGCTGCAGCATCCATACCCCGATCGCCTGGGAGACGGCCCGCGGCGTGTTGACCATGGCGGATGCGAAAGGTCCCTCCGCCGGGACGAGCGAGTTGGTCGACATCATGAGCAGGGGCATGACGATCATGGCCTCTCCCGCTCCCATGAAGATCTGCCAGAGATAGAACTCGTTCCTGTTCCAGGCAACGGTGAGGAAGCTGTCGCCCACGCAGGCCATGAAGATGAGGCCCATGCCGAGCAGGCTCACCACACGACTGTCGACGGTCCTGCTGTTCAGGACGACTGCCATCAGGGGCAGCATCACGAGCTGGATACCGGCGATCTCGAGCGTGACGGGATAGATCTGCTCGGGCCTGTATCCTGCGACCTCCTGCAGGAAGGTGGCCGGAAGGGTCGAGGAGGCAAGCGATACGACGAGAAAGACCAGAAGGGTCGAGGCACCATAGGCGAAATTGCGACGCCCCAGAAGCTGGATGCGAAAAAGCGGCGTATGCTGAAACCATTCATTGACGACCAGAAGCGGCAGACAGACCGCCGAGACGAGCGCCAGTACGCAGATGAGACTGGAATTGAACCAGTCGAGACGGTCTCCCTGCTGAAGCAGGGTGGAAAGGGCACCGAAACCGAAAAGAATGAGAAGCGCCCCGCGCCAGTCGAAATTCCGCACACGTTCGAGCCGGGTCGGTTCGGGAGGAATACCGTACCAGAGAAGCGAGAGCGCGATACTGCCGAACGGGATCGCCTGCCAGAACACGAAGCGCCAGTCGACGAGATCGGTCCACAGCCCGGCAAGAGCGGTGCTGAGATTGGGAAAGAAGGTTGCGGTCAGGGAATAGGCAGCAAGTCCGTACAGACGCACGGGCGGCGCAAGCACCCGCAGAGCCACCAGAAGCAGCAGAGGCACTGCGAACCCACCGGCGAGCCCCTCGATCATGCGGAGGATATAGATGAGCGTCAAAGTGCGGGTGAACGGAATGAAGGCGGCGGACAGGCAGGCGGTGAACGACACGAAAACGGCAAAACGCCTGACCCCCAGCGTAAGGGCAAGCCACGGAGCGAGCGCCATGCCCATGACTTCGGCCGAGAGATAGAGACTGTTGAACCATGTCCCCGGGTCGTGACTCAGCCCCATGGCGCCCAGGATATCCGGCAGAGACTGAGAGGAAACCTGCTCGTTGAGCTCGGTGGTCATCGCAAGAACGATGACCCCCGTGAGGCCGAAATAGGATCGTCCCTTCTCGGTCATGCGAACCGCACGACCATCCGGGACTCGTCATGAGAGCGACAGGGATACATTGTTTCATCATCCATCGTGAGGAAAGTCACTGGCAATGGAGGCGATCTTAAAACTTAAATTATCCTCACTTCGTCGCCCTGCCGACAAAAGCCGCTCCGGCCCGGTCAGTTGGCGTGAAATACCTGAAAACAGGCTCTTTTCCCGGACATATCCCCTGCGACGGAGCGAGATCCCTCCCGGATCGATGACACGATGATGTGACAGGACCGTCACGGTCGTGCGGTCCATTCTGCACGGGCGGCGCATGTCGCGGTCACGCGCGACACCGGGCACCGGGCACCGCATGCGGCACCACGCCGGACGACATAGCGCGAATGTGCCGTTCGCCCTCGTTCCGGGCGCGACCGGGCGGTGGCAATCCGGGCGGTGGCGATCCGGGCCATGACGAGCGAACCGACAACCGATACAGGGATGATCCGATGACTTCAGGAAAAACCGGCCGCCTTGCGAACAAGAGGGCCCTCATCACCGGAGCCGCGAAAGGTATCGGCGCGGCCACCGCACGGCTCTTCGCAGCCGAGGGCGCGCGTCTCGTTCTCAGCGATATCGACGAAAACGCGCTCTCCGCTCTCGGCGCGGAGTTACGCGAAGCGGGACACGAACTGCGCACGACACGCATGGATGTCTCGAATGAAGAGGATATCAAGGCGGCGGTTGCCCTGTCGGTCGAGGCTTTCGGCGGGCTGGACATTCTGGTCGCCAATGCCGGGATCATCCCGGAGGCGACCCTCGATGAGGCCACAGCGGCGTTGTGGGATCATACGATGGCCGTCGATGGCCGGGGCATGTTCCTGTCGTGCAAATACGCCGCCGAGGAAATGGTGAAGGCGGGCTCGGGGGCCATCGTCTGCCTTTCTTCCGTTTCGGCCTTTGCGGGTCAGCCGGGACAGGCGGTGTACGGTCCTGCGAAATACGTCGCATCCGGCATCACCAAGCATCTGGCCATCGACCTCGCAGACAAGGGCGTGCGCGTGAACGCTGTCGCTCCGGGCACGATTGCAACGCCAGCGGTCGCAGCCCTCGACGAGGCGGGGATCGCGCGGGTGGTTTCCATGCATCCGATCGGTCGCATCGGACAACCGGAAGAAGTGGCACCCGCCATCGCGTTCCTCGCGTCAGACGAAGCCTCTTTCATCACGGGGGCCGTGCTCCCCGTGGATGGCGGCTATCTGGCGCAGTGACGCCTGCGCCCCGGATGTCCCCGGGGCGTCGATAACGCGGGACGTCGATAACGCATGGCGTCGACAGCGCGAGGCGTCGATGGCGCGCGGCATCCAGCCCCGCGCCTGCCTGCCGCCTTGCGCGCTCGCTGCTGCTATGCGCGCAGTGCCGCCGCCTCGGAGGCGCGCAGCGTCACGCGCGCGGCATCGAACGCCCCGCCGGTGAGCCACGACCCGCCCACGCAGGACACCGCGGGATGGGCGAGCCATTCGGGCGCATTCTCGGCGGTGATGCCCCCGGTGGGGCAGAACCGGACCTGACCGAATACGGCAGCGAGCGCCTTGAGCGCGGGAAGCCCGCCATTGGCCATGGCCGGGAAGAACTTGAACCGGCTGAGCCCGAGATCCAGACCTCGCATGATATCGCCCGCATTCGCGATTCCGGGCAGGAACGGAATATCGAGACGCCGCGCCGCGTCGGCGATCTGGGTGGTCAGGCCCGGGCTGACGATGAATTCGGCCCCGGCATCGACACTGCGGGCGAGATCGTCCGCATTCAGAACCGTACCGGCACCGACCAGAGCGCCGTCCACGCGGGACATTTCACGAATGGCATCGAGCGCGCAGGGCGTTCGCAGGGTCACTTCAAGCGTGGTCAACCCGCCCGCGACCAGCGCCTGCGCGATCGGTCGCGCCAGGGCGAGATCCTGAATGACCAGAACCGGGATGACCGGGCAGCGCGTCATTACCGTGTCCAGCCGTTTCGTATCGAGCATGATCTGTATCCCTTTCCAGTTCTTCGTCGAGTGTCTCGCCCTGAGTGGCGATTATGTCTTCCATCGCCGCCAGCATGGCCGACCCGCCGCGCTCAGCGCTGTCGGACCGGCTACGCATCAGACCGAACAATTCACGCCCCGTGCCGAAACCCGGCGGCGGCGGCGATACGGGACGACGCTGCGCCCAGAGCGCGGGCTCGACCAGCACCTCGATCCGGCCCTCGCGTGCACAGATACGGATCATGTCGCCATCCCGGATGCAGGCAATAGGCCCGCCGGCCTGGGCCTCGGGGCTGATATGGATGGCTGCGGGTACCTTGCCGCTGGCGCCGGACATACGGCCATCGGTCAGTAGCGCGACGCGATATCCCTTGTCCTGCAGAACCGCAAGGGTCGGTGTCAGCTTGTGAAGTTCCGGCATACCGTTCGCATCCGGCCCCTGGAAGCGTACGACCACGATCACATCCCGGTTGAGCCTGCCCGCCTTGAAGGCAGCGATGACATCTTCCTGGGTGTGGAAAACACAGGCGGGCGCCTCGATCGTCTGGCGATCCTCCTCGACGGCACTGGTCTTGTAGATCCCGCGGCCAAGCGTCCCCTGAACGAGGCGCATTCCCCCATCGGGCCGGAATGGCTCCGACACATCCCTGAGCACCGAACGATCGGCGGAGGCGCGGGCAGCGCTGTAAAGCAGCGCCTCTCCCTCGAGACGGGCACGACATGCATAATCGGAGAATCCGTTCTTCGAAACGGTGAGAATGTCCTGATGCACCATTCCGGCCCGGCAGAGGGACGCGATGATCGTGGGCAGGCCGCCTGCCTCCTGCATCGCATTCACATCGGCAGAGCCGTTCGGATAGGCGCGGGTCAGAAGCGGCACCACGCTCGAAAGCGCGTCGAGATCCGCCCAGTCGATCCGGATGCCCGCAGCACGGGCGATCGCAGGCAGATGAATCGCGTGATTGGTAGACCCGCCGGTTGCAAGCAGACCGACAGCCGCATTCACGATGGCTTTCTCATCGACCATCCGCGCCAGAGGGCGATGATCCGGACCTTGCGCGCTGATCTCCACGAGGCGGTGCACGGCCTTGCGGGTCAATGCCTGGCGGATACGGCTGTTCGGGGTCCAGAAGGCGGAGTCGGGCAGCATGAGGCCCATCAGCTCGACCATCATCTGGTTGGTGTTGGCGGTACCGTAGAACGTGCATGTGCCTGCACTGTGATAGGACGCCGCCTCGGCCTCCATCAGGGCCGAAGCCTCCACCTTCCCTTCTGCATAAAGCTGCCTGACTCGCTGCTTTTCCTTGTTCGGCAGGCCGGACGGCATCGGTCCTGCCGGGACGAGAAGCGCCGGAAGATGGCCGAAGCGAAGCGCTCCGATGAGCAGTCCGGGGACGATCTTGTCGCAGATCCCGAGCAGGGCGACCCCCTCGAACATGCCGTGGCTGAGCCCGATCGCCGTGCTCATGGCGATGTTGTCGCGCGAAAGCAGCGACAGCTCCATTCCCTCCTGCCCCTGCGTCACTCCGTCGCACATGGCGGCAACGCCGCCGGCCACCTGCAGGGTCGCGTTCTTCTCCCGCGCAAACAGCTTCATCTGGTCGGGATAGCGCGCATAGGGCTGATGGGCCGAAAGCATGTCGTTATAGCTGGTGATGACGCCGAGATTGACGCCCCCTCCCCGCATCAGCCTGGCCTTGTCCTCTCCCGAAGCCGCCATGGCGTGAGCCAGATTGCCGCAGGCAAGCCGGGGACGGGAAATGCCCTTCTTGCGGTTGTGCTCGACGACGGAGAGATAGCGGCGGCGGGAAACAGCCGAGCGCGCAACGATGCGCTCGGTGACGGAAGCGATGACAGGATGCACGGTCATGGCGGCTCACTGATGAGGTGGTTTCGCTCGCGTTTTCGCGAGCAGCGCCGTTGTAAAGTTCTCGTGAAGAGCAGGTCAAGAGCGCGTGAGCAACATAATTCCATGCCGGGTGGCCATTTTGGATTTTTATATCAACAGTCAGGAAACCGGCTGTTGCAGACGGAACACATTGCAATGGAAATGTCACAATAGAGCGCAATGACACGACGTTACGAGATTGAAACCCTCGATCACGATATGCCATGTGCGGATCATTCTCCGGGGCTCTTCCCCCCCGTTTCCTTGTCCTCATCGCGAAAGTGACCAATGGCCATTTCCCGCATCCGCACCCGTCGCGCATCCCTGTTGCTCGGCGCGACGATCCTCACCGGGCTGACGTTCCAGGCGCAAGCCGCAACGCGTCAGGACGATAGCGCCCCCGCAAAGGGCGCTGTTCACAAGCAGGCACGCAAGGCGAGCGCAACGAAGCAGGGCGGCAAGGCGAACAAGCCTGCGGTGACGCGCCCTGGCACCAACCCGCTTGCCGTCTCGGCCCCCACGGCGCGTCGGCTCGACAATGCCAGGGTCATGGCAAAGGCCGGCGGTGCGGAGAGCATCACCGTCGTCGGATCCGCTCTGACGACCTCGAACAATACCAATGCCAACCCGGTGCAGATCATCACCGCCAAGCAGATCGCACAGACCGGCGTGAACAACCTCGCCGACTTCTTCGCGCGTCTGCCGACCGTCGGGTCCAGCGCAGTCTCCAATGCCGTGACCAATGGCGGCGGCGGCGTTTCCTGTACGGATCTGCGCAACCTCGGAACCAACCGCGTCCTGGTCCTGATCGACGGCAAGCGCACGACGATCAATGGCAACTCGAACTGCGTGGATCTCAACTCCATTCCCTTGCAGCAGGTCGCCGGCGTCGAAATCCTCAAGGATGGCGGTTCCGAGCTTTACGGTGCCGATGCCGTTTCGGGCGTGATCAACATCAAGATGCGCCACGATGTGAGCACGGGCAATGTCACGATGCGTGGCAGCATCTCGCAATATGGCGATGCGCCCGAGGGCATGCTCTCCGCCTTCAAGGGGTGGAATTTCGATCATGGACGCGGCAACATCACGCTGTTCGGTCAGTACCTGACCTCGACGGGCGTCATGCAGCGCAACCGGGCCTGGGCCAATCCCGTCGCGCTGTCGAATCCGCTTTCGGGTCAGCCGACCTACGGATCCTCCATCTCGAATACCGGCACGTTCTATCCGGATAGCGGGGGCACCTTCACGAGCCATGACGATGGCAAGACGGCCGTGCCCTTCACGAAGTCCGATCGCTATCCGTTCAACCGGGATTCGAGCCTGACGAACAACTACCAGGATTCGTCGCTCTCGGGCGACACGCATTACGACGTGAACAAGCATCTCACGCTCTATGCCAACGTCCTGTACAGCCATCGCACGACGAACAGCTTCATGGCGCCCGAGCCCATGACCGGCTCGATCCCGCCCAGCTCCCTCCCCTCGACTGTCGTCGTGCCGGGCGATTATCCGGGAAATCCGTTCGGCGAGGACACGACTGTTTATCGTCGCATGAACGAATGGGGCGCGCGTCGTTACGAGCGGGCTACTGACACGGTGACCGGCATGTTCGGCGCCAAGGGCGAGATCTATCGCGGCTGGATGTACGACGCATCCTATACCTATGGCGTCAACCGCGAGAACGTGCGCAGCCTCAATATCGGCAACTACGCCAATCTCCTGAACGCATGGGGCCTGCGCGCCACCGATCCGGGCAACCCGGAGACGGGTCTGGTATACGATCCCTCCGTCTGCCAGTCCTCGGCAGGCTGCTCCCTGTCCTCGCCTTTCGGAACGCTGACGCCCCAGGGCGCTGCCTACAGCAACTATACGACGGTCGAGAACATCCAGTACCAGTTCCGCGACACGAATTTCCGTGTGCATAACAACCATGTGCTGTCGCTTCCCTGGGCACATGGCGGCGATCTGGGTATCGCGCTCGGCATGGAACATCGCAGCGAGCAGATGAGCGACAGCCCGGATCCGCTGGTGCAGCAGGGTATCGCCCTGACGAACAGCCAGGCCTATACCGGCGGTGGATTCAACGTTTCGGAAGGGTATCTCGAAGGCAAGCTGAACCTGCTCAAGGATGCCTTCCTCGCGAAGGATCTGACGATCGACGCCCAGGGACGCTACTCTTCCTACAACACTTTCGGTGCCGCCAAGAACTGGAAGGTCGCGATAAACTGGGCACCCAATCGCGACATCCGTTTCCGTGCGACCCTGGGCACGTCCTATCGTCAGCCGAACATCTTCGAGCTTTTCGGCGGGCAGCAGCTCAGCTACGAAACCGCATACGATCCCTGCGCGAGAGTCGGCTCCTATGGCGGAAGCTCTCCCATGGTGGCGGCAACCTGCGCGCGTCAGGGCCTGCCCGCGAATTTCGAGCAGCTGAACTCGGCTCAGGTCGCAACCCTCCAGGGCGGCAACTCAAAGCTGCGTCCTGAAACCGGACGGACCTACACCTTCGGCACCGTGCTCACGCCGCACTGGGTACCCGGACTGTCCGTATCGGTCGAATACTGGCACTACACGATCAAGAACATGATCAGTGCTATCGGCACGCAGTATCTGCTCGACCAGTGCTATACCGGTGGCAACCCTGCGTATTGCAACAACATCATCCGCAATCCGCAGACGCAGCAGATCCAGTCCGCTTCCGCGCTCTACGAGAATCTCGGCGGGCTGCGCACCGGCGGCATCGACTTCGATCTCGATTACAGCATCCGGCTCTCGCGCCACGACCGCCTCAATCTGAGCAACAATTTCCAGCAGCTCATATCCTATCAGCAGCAATACGTGCCGGGCGGCCAGTGGTACAATTACGACGGGCGTCTGCTGTACAACAACAGCACGGGTCAGCCGCGCGTCCGCGATTATGCGACAGCAACCTGGCGTCATGACGCGTTCAGCCTCACCTATATGATGAATTATACGGGTGGCATGGTCTGGAACGACCAGTCGCAGGATCTGACGGCGGCATCGGGTGGACGGCATATGACACCCGGCATCTTCTCGCACGACGTCACCCTCGGCTATCGCCTCAATCGCTGGAACTTCCAGGCGGGCGTGCGCAATCTGTTCGACAAGAAGCCGCCTTATGTCGTCGATGGCGGAAGCAACACCAATGTCTGGCAGTACGGAAGCCTCATCCTCGGCCGGAACGTCTTCGTTCAGGCAGGTGTCGATTTCTGATCCCTGACGGAATTTTTCGTCCTGCAACCCGGTATCGCAAGATACCGGGTTTTTTTGTGTGAAATCCCACGATAGGCGATAGAAATAACACGAATCAGTGATTTGCATCCCAGAACATGAACAGGAAAGATGAAAATCCTGTTAGAGTTTGGATGGATTTCATGGAAGTAGTGATTGGCGTCGACGTCGGTACGGGAAGCGCGCGCGCCGGGATTTTCAGCCTCGATGGCGAAAAGCTCGCCTCTCATGTGACCCCGACGAAAAGCTGGCGTCCCGCCCCGGATTTCATCCAGCAATCGTCGAGCGACATCTGGTCGGCCATCTGCAAGAGCGTGCGCGAGGCGCTCGCTTCCCTCGATAAGCACGATATCAACGTGCGCGGCATCGGCTTCGACGCGACCTGTTCGCTCGTGGTGCTCGACGCAAAGGGCCAGCCTCTCTCCATCGACCCCGACGGTGCCGCCGGGCAGGACATCATCCTCTGGGCCGATCACCGCGCCCTCGAGGAGGCAGAGACGATCAATGCCGGAGGCCACGAGGTTCTGCGCTATGTCGGGGGAACGATCTCGCCGGAAATGGAAACCCCCAAGCTGCTCTGGCTCAAGCGGCACATGCCCGGGATCTTCGACCGCGCCGGTTACTTCTTCGACCTGCCGGATTACCTGACCTGGCGCGCGACGGGCTCGGATACGCGCAGCTGCTGTTCGACAGTCTGCAAATGGACCTATCTGGCACATGAGCGGCGCTGGGACGACAGCTATTTCGAGGCGATCGGTCTCGGGGAGCTGGTCGAGGAGGGCTATCGACGGATCGGGCGCGACGTACGCGCACTCGGCGGGGCGGTGGGCAACGGCCTGAGCGAGGACGCCGCCGAGGCTCTCGGTCTGGCAGCGGGGATTCCGGTCGGTGTGTCCGCCATCGACGCCCATGCCGGAGGGATCGGCGTTCTCGGTTCGGCCTCTGGCGAGACGCTCGACGATGCGACTCTCGACCGCAGCCTTGCCCTGATCGGAGGCACCTCGAGCTGTCACATGGCGGTCTCTCGCGCACCCCGCTTCGTGAAGGGCGTATGGGGGCCGTATTCCGAGGCGATGCTCCCGGAGATGTGGCTCAACGAGGCCGGTCAGTCGGCAGTGGGGTCTCTCGTCGATTTCGTGATCTCGACCCATGCGGCAGGTCCGGCTCTGGCCGAGGATGCCCGTCGCGAGGGCCGGACGGTCTATGAGCTGCTCAATGAACGCCTGGCCGAGCTCGAGCGCGATGCGATACCGGGAACGCTGACAGCCGCCTTTCACGTTCAGCCTGATTTCCACGGCAATCGCTCGCCTCATGCCGATCCGACATTGCGCGGCATGATTTCGGGCCTGAGCCTTTCTGCCGAACGCGACGATCTCGTGCGTCTCTATCTCGCAACCATCCAGGGGCTGGCATACGGGACGCGCGATATCATCGAGGCGCTCAATGCCGAGGGCTATGCCATCGACACGATCTTCGCGACAGGGGGCGGCACGAAGAACCCCGTCTTCCTGCGCGAACATGCCAACGCCACCGGATGCCGCATCCTTCTGCCGGGCGAGACGGACGCGGTTCTGCTCGGCTCGGCCATACTGGGCGCTGTGGCAGGGGGCGTCTATCCGGATATGCGGCGGGCAATGTCCCAGATGAGCCGCGTCGGCGCCGAGATTGCCCCGGCTCCGGAAACGAAACGCTATCACGACGCGAAATACGCCGTATTTCAGGCCATGTATCGCGAACAGCTGAACCACCGGGAGACGATGCGCGCCGCCTTTACTGCCTGATTCCGACCGAAGACCCCGCTCCCGCGCCGGACGGAAAGGAAGGCTCGGGAAAGGGAGCCACCGGAAAAGGGAGCCCTCGAAACAGGGAGCCCCCGGGCCAGGAAGCTCTCGGGAGAGAGAGAGCGCTTCGGATGGGTCGGGAGCTTCCGCTCCGGGGAGACGACGAGGGGAATGGCCCCGCCCCTCTGCCGGGCCGATCCAAAGGCCCGGACATACAGAAATACAGATACGATTTTCCTATCATCCGAGACGGGCCCGCGTGCCCGCGGAGTGTGCCCATGGAAACGACTCTCTCCCCGCCGAAGGGGAAAAAAGGCAGGACCGGTGCGGCGTTGTTCCTTTCGCCTGCCGTGCTCATTCTTCTCGTCTGGTCTCTGATCCCGCTCGCTCTCACGCTCTGGTATTCCTTCCAGAACTACAATCTCGTCGATCCGACGCTCTCCGGCTTCGCCGGTCTGGACAATTACCGCTATCTTCTGACCGATCCCGATTTCGTCTGGGCGCTTCTGAACACGGTTCTGCTCGTTCTCGGGGTTCTGGTCATCAGTGTAGGCGGCGGCGTTCTCCTGGCCGTGCTCTACGATCAGGATTTCCTGGGGCGCGGGATCGCGCGGATCCTGGTGATCTCTCCCTTCTTCGTCATGCCGACCGTTTCTGCCCTGGTATGGAAGAACCTGATGCTGCACCCGATCTACGGGGTGTACAGCGCGATGATGCGTGCCGTAGGCCTGACGCCGATCGACTGGCTCCAGCATTACCCCATGCAGACCGTGATGATGATCGTCGCCTGGGAGTGGCTTCCTTTCGCGGTGTTGATCCTTCTTACAGCCGTCCAGTCGCTCGATCACGAGCAGAAAGAGGCGGCCCGGATGGACGGAGCCGGCCCTGTCGCACGATTCCGCTACATCATCCTTCCGCATCTCAGCCGCGCCATCACGGTCGTTATCATGATCGAGACGATCTATCTCCTTACGATCTTCGCAGAGATCTGGGTGACGACATCGGGTGGGCCAGGCGTCGCCTCGACCAATCTCGCCTTCCTCATCTATGCCCGCGCCCTTCTCCAGTTCGATGTCGGCGGTGCGTCTGCGGGCGGCGTGATCGCGATCGTCATCGCAAATGTCATCGCCGCTTTCCTCGTCCGCGCCGTCGCGCGCAATCTGGAGGCCTGACCCATGACCGGATCAAAGCGCAAATTCGCCCGGATCGCGATCGGTACGATCGGCTGGGTCGTGGCTCTGTGGATCTTCTTTCCGATCCTGTGGATGGTGTTGACAGGGTTCAAGAGCGAGATGGACGCGATCTCGACTCCACCGCATCTGTTCTTCACCCCGACGCTGGAAAGCTACCACGAAGTCTTCGCCCAGGCCGATTACTGGCATTTCACCTTCAATACCGTCCTGATGTCGGTATTTGCGACAGGAGGGGCGCTGGCGCTCGCCGTACCGGCCGCCTACGCCATGGCTTTCTATCCGACCCGACGGACACGGACGACCCTGCTCTGGATGCTCTCGACCAGAATGCTGCCACCGGTCGGCGTGCTCGTGCCGGTCTATCTCATCGCCCGCTCCACCCATCTCCTGGATACGACGCTCGGCCTCGGGATCATCAACCTGCTGACCAATCTGCCGATCATCGTCTGGATGCTTTACACCTTCTTCAAGGAGGTTCCGGTGCCGATCCTCGAAGCGGGAAGGATGGACGGGGCCAGCCGCTGGCAGGAAATCACGGTCGTGCTTCTTCCCCTCGCCTTGCCCGGAATCGCCTCGACCGCCCTGCTCTCCCTGATCCTGTGCTGGAACGAGGCGTTCTGGGCGCTCAATCTCACCTCATCCCGGGCAGCGCCTCTCGCGGCTTTCATCGCATCCTTCTCCTCGCCCGAGGGATTGTTCTTCGGCAAGCTCTCGGCTGCCTCCACCCTCGCCGTGGCGCCGATCCTGCTCTTCGGCTGGTTCAGCCAGAAGCAGCTCGTGCGCGGTCTGACGTTCGGTGCCGTGAAATGACCTCTCATCCGACATCGCCCCCTTCTCCTGCATTGCGCGTTTCTACGGAGCCGACCATGGCCAAGCTTGCCCTGCGGGATATCCGCAAGACCTATCATGCCGAGGAAATCATCAAGGGCGTCTCGCTCGACATAGAAGACGGGGAATTCGTCGTTTTCGTCGGCCCGTCCGGCTGCGGCAAATCCACCCTCCTGCGCATGATCGCAGGGCTGGAGGAAATCAGCGCGGGCGATCTTCTGATCGACGGCGCGCGCATGAACGATGTCGAGCCTGCAAAACGCGGTCTCGCCATGGTGTTCCAGTCCTATGCCCTCTATCCGCACATGAACGTCTATCAGAATATGGAATTCGGCCTGAAACTGGCGGGAATGCCCGAGGCCGAAAGACGGCGGAAAATCACCGAGGTCGCAACCACGCTGCAACTCGATGCCTATCTCAAACACAAGCCCGGTCAGCTCTCCGGCGGGCAGAGGCAGCGCGTGGCGATCGGACGCGCCATCGTGCGCAATCCGAAAGTCTTCCTTTTCGACGAGCCCCTGTCCAATCTCGATGCAGCCCTGCGGGGACAGATGCGCGTCGAACTCGCGACGCTGCACAGGCGTCTTGGCGCCACCACGATCTATGTGACCCACGACCAGATCGAAGCCATGACCATGGCCGACAAGATCGTCGTATTGCAAAAGGGCGTAGTGGAGCAGGTCGGCTCGCCCCTCGAACTCTATCATCACCCGCGCAATCTCTTCGTCGCCCGTTTCATCGGGTCTCCGCCCATGAACTTCCTCTCGGTCCGCATCGTCGGAAGCGGGCCGGACGGTCTGACGGTGGAGACATCGCAAGGGGCACGGATCGACGTTCCCGTTCTGGCTGAGAGCGCAGTAGCGGGAAGCGATCTGACCCTGGGCGTCCGACCCGAGCACATCGTGATCGACGCGCAAGGGACAGTACCGGGCACGATCCGCCTTGTGGAACGTCTCGGCGCCCTGACCCTGCTCCATGTCGCGCTCGAGGACGGATCGGTTCTGATCGTCCAGACCGATGGCGATCATGGTGGACAGGTGGACGCCCCTGTCAGACTCACGCTGCTCTCCGAAAATTGTCATCTCTTCGACGCAAAAGGCATGGCGCTGACCAAGCTCATGCGTCACCGTCTCGCCGGCTAACAAGGATCATTCGTATGTATATGGAAAAACTTCGCCTGGACGGTCGCGTCGCTGTCATCACGGGCGGCGCACAGAATATCGGGCTGTGCTGTGCCAGCGCCCTGGCCGAGGCGGGAGCTCATGTGATCCTGGCCGATCTCGATGGCAGGAAAGCCGAGGACTCAGCGCTTGCCCTGACCGAGAAGGGCTTCGGTGCAAACGGCGTCGCGATGGATGTCACATCCGAAGCGAGCGTGCGCGAGGCCATTGCCGGAATCCGTGGCCAGCACGGGCATATCGACATTCTCGTCGCCAATGCCGGTCTGTGCATTTCCGAAGTAAAGGCCGAGGATATGACGGAGGAGCAATGGCTCAAGCAGGTGAACGTCAATCTTAACGGGGTTTTCCGTACCTGTCAGGCCGTTGGCCGGGTCATGATCGAGCAGAAGAAAGGCGCGATCGTCGCGATCGGCTCCATGTCGGGCCTCATCGTCAATCGCCCCCAGGAGCAGGCGGCCTATAATGCCTCCAAGGCGGGCGTCCATCAGTACATCCGCTCTCTCGCAGCGGAATGGGCGCAGCACAATATCCGGGCCAACGCCGTGGCGCCCACCTATATCGAGACGACTCTCACGCGGTTCGGCATGCAGAAGCCCGAACTCTACGACCGCTGGATCGACGGCACCCCCATGGCACGGGTAGGACAGCCGGAAGAAGTCGCGTCGGTCGTGCAGTTCCTTGCCTCCGACGCGGCAAGTCTCATGACCGGATCGATCGTCAGCGTCGATGGCGGCTTTACCGTCTGGTAAGACGCCCCGAGAGAATACACGACCGGCGCACGGCCCGGATATCGGCGCGAGGCGGAAAATACCCCTCGCGCCACCGGGTGTGCCGCGATCCGTGCGGGAGCGCCGGACAGTCCCGCTCCGGGACCGATCACGACGAGGATGTATCGCCCGACCCGAGCACGTAACGCTCGATGCCCAGTGCAAACCCCTCTTCCTCGCATGAGGTCGAGACGAATTGCGCCGCCTTCCGCACGGTTTCGTTCGCCTGCCCCATCGCGATGGACATGCCGCTCTTGCGGAACATGAGGATATCGTTCGGCTGGTCTCCCATCGTCGCGATCGCGTCCGCCGGGATGGACAGGAGGCGCGCGAGCGTCTCCACCACACCGCCCTTGTTCGCATCGCGATTTGTGACGTCCACATAATAAGGCTGCGAACATGCGGCAGATGCGGTCTCGCCCAGCGCCTCCTGCAGATCGCGCTCGAGGCGCTGCATGAGATCGGCATCGTCGCTGACACCGGTAATCTTGACGACATCGTCAAGATGCCGGGTGACGTCATCCACCTCCGGCGCGAATTTCACCGTCCATTGTTCCCGGGCGACATGGGGGGCATCGGCATCGCCCACGAACCACTCCTTGCTCGTATAGACCCACGGGTCGGCGCCATGATCGCGGATCAGGCGCAATACGGTCTCAGCCTGGTCGTGTGTCAGCGTTCTGGTTTCGATCACCGTCCAGTCGGGTTTGACCAGAACGCCGCCATTGAAACCGGCAATGGGCAGGTCCAGCGCAAGCGGCTCGACGAGCATGGCCATACCGCGAGGCGGGCGCCCGCTGGTCACTGCAAATCCGATCCCGCGTTCGCGCAGGGCCTTCACTGCGCGGATCGCTCTGGGTGTCAGGATCTTGTCCCTGGTCACGAGTGTCCCGTCGACATCGGCCAGAACGAGTTTGGTCGTCGTATTCATGAGTCGCAGCCTTCCTGCCAGCGCCAGTTCCTGATTTCCGGCATATCCTCGCCATGCTGGCGAATATAGCGGTTATGAGCGACCAGCTTGTCATTGATCATCTGGGTCATATAGGCCGCATGGCCCGAAAGCGCAGGAACGCGACGGGCCGCATTGAGCACGATGTGAAAGCGGTCCAGCTCGTTCTGCACTGTCATGTCGAAGGGTGTCGTCGTCGTACCCTCTTCCCTGAATCCGTGAACATGGAAATTGCCGCGGTTGCTCCGGCGATAGACGAGACGATGAATGAGCTGCGGATATCCGTGAAACGCGAAGATCACGGGGCGATCGACGGTAAAGAGATTATCGAAAACGACGTCGTCCAGACCGTGCGGATGCTCGCTCGGCGATTGCAGGGTCATCAGATCGACGACATTGACCACACGGATCCTGAGATGCGGCGCCTCCTCCCGGAGGATCCTGACGGCTGCCAGAGCCTCGACCGTCGGTACATCGCCCGCACAGGCGATGACGAGATCCGGCTCGTGTCCCTTGTCATTGCTGGCCCAGCTCCAGATCCCGACCCCCTGGGAGCAATGCGCTATGGCCGCGTCCATATCCATCCATTGATGTTCGGGCTGCTTGCCTGCCACGATCACATTGATGCGGTCCCAGCTCTCGAGGCAGTGCCGGGCCACGAACAAAAGAGAATTCGCATCCGGCGGCAGATAAACGCGTGCGATATCGGCTTTCTTGTTCACGACATGGTCGATGAAACCGGGATCCTGATGACTGAAGCCGTTATGATCCTGACGCCATACATGAGACGTGAGCAGATAGTTCAGAGAGGAAATCGGACGTCGCCATGGAACCTCCTTCGAGGTCTTGATCCATTTCGCATGCTGGTTGACCATCGAGTCCACGATATGCACGAAGGCCTCGTAGCACGAGAAGAAGCCGTGCCGTCCGGTCAGCAGATAACCCTCAAGCCAGCCTTGCACCGTATGCTCGCTGAGGATTTCCATCACCATGCCATCGGGGGCCAGATGATCGTCATAGGGAAGCGTATCCGCCATCCAGGCGCGATCCGTGACGTCCAGCACGGCATTCAGACGGTTCGAGTTGTTCTCGTCGGGTGAGAGAACCCGGAAATGCCGCTGTTCCAGATTGGCGCGCATCACCTCACGCAGCCAGTTCCCGAGAATCCTCGTACTCTCACCGATCACCGACCCGGGGGATGGCACGGCGAGAGCATGGGTCTCTATGTCCGGCATGCGCAAAGGGCGTCGCAACTGACCGCCATTGGCATGAGGGTTGTCGCTCATGCGCAGATCGCCCCGGGGAGCGAGCGCTGCAATCTCCTCGAACAGGCGCCCCTTCTCGTCGAAAAGCGTCTCCGGCGCGTAGCTGCGCAGCCAGTGCTCGAGGATCTCGAGGTGACCCGGCTTGTCGAGATCCGTAAGCGGAACCTGATGGCTCCTCCAGTATCCCTCGCAGCGCTTGCCATCCACCTCTTTGGGTCCGGTCCATCCCTTGGGCGTGCGCAGGACGATCATCGGCCAGACGGGGCGCGCGGTTTCTCCCCCCTCGCGGGCGTCCCTGCGGATCTGCGCGATGCGGTCGAAGCAGTGATCCATCGCGCTGGCCATTGCCTGATGGACCTCGTCCGGCACATCTCCGGCAACGATGACAGGTTCGTAGCCATAGCCGCGAAACAGGGCTGTCAGTTCCTCGTCAGGGATGCGCGCAAGGATAGTGGGGTTCGCGATCTTGTAGCCGTTGAGATGGAGGATCGGCAGCACGGCGCCATCGTATCGGGGGTCGAGAAACTTGTTGCTGTGCCATGAGGTGGCGAGCGGCCCTGTCTCGGCCTCGCCATCGCCCACGACGCACGCCACGACGAGATCGGGATTGTCGAGCACGGCGCCGAATGCGTGGGAAAGGGAATAGCCGAGCTCTCCTCCTTCATGGATCGATCCGGGTGTCGTGGCCGCCGCATGGCTCGGAATACCGCCGGGGAAGGAGAACTGCTTGACCAGACGGCCGAGCCCTTCGAGATCCTGAGAGACCTCAGGGAAATAGGAGCTGTAGGTTCCCTCGAGATAGGTCGCAGCGACGACCCCGGGTGCGCCATGGCCGGGCCCTGCGATGAACAGAACGCGCGACTCTTTCTCTTTTATGATCCGGTTGAGATGGAGATAGACGAATGTCAGGCCCGGCGTGGTGCCGAAATGACCGAGGAGCCGGGGCTTGACGTGCTCGCGGCGCAAGGGCTCGCGCAGCAGCGGGTTATCGAGAAGATAGATCTGTGCGACCGAGAGGTAGTTGGCGGCGCGCCACCATCGGTCGAACAAGGTGAGCTGGGTCGGAGAGAGAGGAGCGCTTTCCTTCATGAATCGTCGATCCTTTCCAGTATGGACTGCGTATGACGGAAGATCGTCGTCTCTTCATCCGCAGCGATGATGAGCACCTGAACCGATGCTGAACCAGTCCCGATGACCGTCTCTCCCGCAGCATTCGCGGCATCGCAGATCTGCACGCCGAGCCATTCCAGCCTCTTGCAGACGTCGCGACGGAAGATGGAATCGTGCTGTCCGATCCCACCCGTGAAGACCAGGGCATCGATACCGCCCATCTGCGCGATCAGACCGCCCGCCTGCTGCACGAAACGCTCGACGAACATGTCGAGTGCCAGACGCGTTTGCGGATCGGACATATGCTCGCGCAGGACGCGCATGTCATTCGACCGCCCCGATACACCCAGGAGCCCGGAGCGATAGTACAGCGTGTCCTGAACCTCTTTCGGGGAGAGATTCCTCTGCTGGAGAAGATAGAGAATAGCACCGGGATCGATTGCACCGCATCGCGTGCCCATCATGAGCCCGTCGAGAACGGTCAGACCCATCGTGGTGCCGACGCTCAGCCCTTCATGCATGGCGCACAGACTCGCGCCATTGCCGATATGCGCGACCAGCACCTTCTTACGGGCGAGTTCGGGGAAACGGGCCGCCAGATCCTGCGCAATGAAATCGTAGGAGAGCCCGTGGAACCCGTAGACGCGCGCGCCACCGTCGATCAGCGAGGCAGGCAGAGGCAGCCGGGTCCGTATTTCGGGAATGGTATGGTGATAGGAGGTATCGAAACAGGCGACCTGCACCAGATCGGGCTTGTCCTGCAAAATGCGGCGCATGGGCGCGATCGAGGGCGGCTGATGCAGCGGCGCGAGCGGAATCAGGGCGTCGAGCTCCGCCAGAGCCGTCTGGTCGATCCGTGACGGGCCGGTAAAATACGCACCGCCATGAACGACGCGATGACCTACGGCCGAGAGCTTGCCTCCAGCTACGGACGTTTCGACATGGTTCAGGATATGCCCGATCATCTCGCCGCGCAGCGCCCCTTCGGGCCCGGTTTCAGGAAACTCACGCCGCTCGGTCGTGCCGCTTGCATCGCGTGTCGAGAGCAGGGCGCCGCCGGGCCTGAACTCGGCCATACCGGACATCAGCCTCTCGCCGCGGCTCTCATGGCCGAACAGGGCAAACTTGATGCTCGAAGAGCCGGAATTGAGTGTGAGAATGGTCCTGGGCTGAGACACGGTTCGTCCTCGTCATGGAAGCCGCGGATGTCTTCATCCGCCTTTTCAACTGCATCCTTAACCGAGGGTTTTTTTACGGAAATCCGCAAAGACGCGACAAAAAATGACGTCCCGAAAATAAAACAAACAAAAACAAGGTTCTAACGGAAAATATCACATTGCCGAACACCCGTTCGTGAAGAAACCGGCAATATGGAAGACAGAGTTCGGGAACAAAACGCCCGATGACTCGCGGCGTCCCGAGCGCGGCCGTCTGCCATCCCCGCCACCCCGGCCCCGGGCGTCCTCTGCTGGGCATCTGATCCGCGGCATTTTCCGCGATGTATTCATCCCGAGACTACTCACCGCGGGGGACAACCGGAACGTCTGGCGCCGGGTTGCCGGAAGACGAGGGATCGGAGCCCGTATTCCCGAACTCCGCCCTCCCCCCGGTAGGCGCTTTCCGGAAGAGCGAGGCGACGCTGGAGCCTTTTTTCTCAATCTGCCTCGTATCCTCGGGCGATGAAGATATTTACGCCAGTTTCGGGTCGGGCATAATCGATGAGAGCGCCAATCCTGTTCCTGAACCAGTCACCGGTGCGTCCTGCGGCACGGCGGAGATGGGCCTTGCGTTTTGAAAAAGCCATCTCGATCGGATCGAAGTCCGGACTGCAGCGCGACAGGCACACTCATCGATCACGTCACGACCGAAGACTGCGCCATCTTCTTCAGCGCCGCAGGATACGAGCCGGATCGAGGCAAAAACGCTCCAGCAGCGCGCGATCGTCTCCGCCGGGGCGCCTGTCGGATTCTCGACCGGATCGCGCGTCAGACGGTTTTGCCGGACCCTCTACAGAAAGCCCGGCCCGATCCGCTCAGCGCGTGCCGCGCGCCCGTGCGGGGCGATTGCCGGGACGACGTCCCTGTCCGTCGCGCGGCGCCGATGACGGGCGTCCGTTTCCGCCCTGGCCGCCACGGTTCTGATGACCGCCACGCCCGCGACCGCCTCCACCGAGCACCGGCGGACGCATCGTCGAATTCTGCGCGGCCTCGGAATGATAGGGATGATCGCTGACGACGGGGATCGTCTTGCCGATCAGCTTCTCGATATCTTTCAGCCAGGCTCTCTGCTCGGCATCGCAAAGAGAAACCGCCCAGCCGTCGCGACCTGCCCTTGCCGTACGACCGATGCGGTGGACATAGCTCTCGGCCACATTCGGCAGGTCGTAATTGAAGACGTGGCTGACATCGTCGACATCGATTCCGCGCGCCGCGATATCGGTGGCCACCAGCACCTTGACCGATCCATCACGGAAACCGGCCATGGCGCGCTCGCGTGCGCCCTGCGACTTGTTCCCATGAATGGCTTCGGCACGGATGCCCTGCGCGTTGAGGAAGTCCGAGACCTTGTTCGCCTCATGCTTCATCAGGGTGAATACGACCGCGCGCTGAACCTTGGGGTTCTGGGCGAGAAGAAGGATCGCCGAACGCTTGTCTTCCGAATTGACGAACATGACACCCTGCCGGATGCGATCGACCGTCGATGAGGGCGGAGTCACCTCGACCTTCGCCGGATCGTGCAGGAGCGAATGGGCAAGCTCCTCGATCGCCTTGGGCATGGTCGCGGAGAAAAGAACGGTCTGACGGTTCTTGGGCAGAAGAGCCACGATGCGCTTGATGTCACGCACGAACCCCATATCGAGCATCCGGTCCGCCTCGTCGAGCACGAGCACCTCGAGATCATGCAGATCGATATGCCCCTGCCCGATGAGATCGAGCAAACGCCCCGGGGCAGCCGTGAGCACATCGACGCCACGGCGCATCGCCTCGACCTGACGGCCCTGACCGACTCCGCCGAAGATCACCGCATGACGAAGCTTCATGTGCCGGGCATAGGACTTGAAGCTGTCGTCGATCTGGGCTGCGAGCTCACGTGTGGGAGCGAGCACCAGAACCCGGGCGGATTTCGGCGTGAGGGGACGCGGATGGGTGAGGAGACGATGAAGGGCCGGAAGGGCGAAAGCCGCTGTCTTGCCCGTGCCTGTCTGGGCAAGCCCGAGAAGGTCGCGCCCCTGCAGGAGATAGGGTATCGCACCGGCCTGGATCGGCGTCGGGGTCGTATAGCCCTCTTCCGTCAGGGCCCGCTGGATGGGCATGGCGAGCTGAAGATCGGCAAAACTGGTCACTCAGGGCGACTCCGTGAATAGGGCCATGCGTGCATCTGCAGGCCCAAAGGATGACGCCTCTTGTCCCGGACGTCGGAAGGGTGGAAAACGATCCGGAATCGAGAACCGAGACGAAACCCGCGCCGTCACGCAGGGCGTGACGTCAGGACCGACAGACTGAAACTGGACCGGAATCGCCCCTGTATAAGGAGACAGTCACTGCGATGCAAGCCATGCTGAATGCATCGCTCCGCAGGGGGCCGTCTCGAGCGCGCCGTTTCGGGTCAGGCAGGCATGCCGGGGTGAGACCGTGCGGGTGGAGCGGTTCGGCTGGACCGGTCGGCCGGGCTCGTCTTGCCCGGCCTGTTTAACCCGCGCTGTCTCAGGCGAAACGGTTATGGATGATGGTCTCGTCGAGCGGCAGGTGTCCGCCATGGGGCGGATATTCGCCCGTCTGCTTGCCGATCGCCACGAACATGACGACCTCATGATCGGGTGGCAGGTTGATCAGCTTCCCCACCGCCTCGAAATCGAATCCGTCCATGGGGCATGACTGATACCCATGCGCCGCTGCGGCGAGCATCAGCGCATAGGCAGCGATACCGCAGGAGCGGATACCTTCGTCGCGTTGCAGCTGCTCCCTGCCCTCATAGAAGCTGTGGATCATGCTTTCATAGGTCTCGCGCATCTTCGCGGGCGCCTCGGCCCAGTACCGGCCAGGATTCTTTTTCCATGCCTTGAAATCGGCACACAGAACGATGAGGGCGCTGGCTTCCTCGACCTGCGGCTGATTCCATGCCTGGGCGCGGATCTCCTTGCGCAGGGCAGGATCGCTGACGACCACGAAACGCCAGTGCTGGATGTTGAACGCCGTTGGCGCGTGACGTCCGGCATCGAGTATGGCGCGGAGCTCGTGCCCGGGAATGGTGACGGACGGATCGAAACGCTTGGCTGAACGGCGTTCGGCAATAGCGGTCAGAATATCGGTCATGATGGTTCCTTTACCTCGGGGGGCGTGAAATCCCGTCGGCTCTTGCGGCGTAGGCCGGGATCGAACCATGGCTTCGCAGGGCTGTAAAGCTTGTTTCGATCTATCTCGTACGACCTGCACGCCCCTGCTCCGCCGTCGTCTTGCGTCTGAGGAGAAACAGGGCCTGCTCACCGAAGAGATTGGCTAGGCGGATGGAACGCCGCCAGGGCGCACGATCTCCCGCCTCATCCACGGCGAGCCAGCGTTCGATGACATATCCCTCTTCCTCGCACAGGGCGAGGAAATCCCGGATCGTGCAAGGATGGATATTGGGCGTCTCGTACCATGGCGTGTGCCAGACCGTATTCATCGGCATGCGACCGCTGAGCAGGATCTGAAGGCGCAAACGCCAATGCCCGAAATTCGGGAAGGAAACGATCGCATGGCGTCCGATACGCAGCATCTGGCGGAGCACCTCGCGCGGCTTCTCGACGGCCTGGAGGGTTCTCTGGAGCACCACATAGTCGAACGCGTCGTCCGGGTAATGGACGAGATCCTGATCGGCATCGCCATGCATGACAGGCAGGCCGTGCGCCACGGCATGAGTGACCTCGCGCATATCGATCTCGATCCCGCGCGCATCGCATTGCCGGGTGCGGAAGAGATGCCCGATAAGCGTCCCGTCACCGCTCCCGATATCGAGAACGCGGGTGCCCGGGGCGATCATCTCGGCGATCAGTCTCTGATCAAGGCGCATGGGACAATCCGGGTCTGAGGGTGGCAGAGGCACCGGCATGCTCGGAAACCCCCGCGATGAACCCCCGCATCGTGCGCTCGAGATCGGGTTCATCGAGGAGAAAGGCGTCATGCCCCCGGTCGCTCTCGATCTCGACAAAGGACACATTGACCCCGGCCCGGTTCAGCGCGCGGGCGAGAAGACGCGATTGCGAGGTGGGAAAAAGCCAGTCGGACGTAAAGGAGATGATACAGAAACGGGTTTCGCAATCGCGGAACGGCGCGGAAAGATCGCCATCATAATCGGCACTCAGATCGAACCAGTCGAGCGCGCGGCTGATCGTCAGATAGGCATTCGCATCGAAACGCCGGACGAAGCTTGACCCCTGATGACGCAGATAGCTCTCCACCTCGAAGATCTCGCCGAAAAAGGAGCAGGCAGGTGCCCTTCCTCCCTGGGCAGGGGCAGGGTCGCGGCGGGTGCGTCGCCCGAACTTCTGGTTGAGCGCCTCTTCGGAGAGATAGGTGATATGCGCCATCATGCGGGCAACGGCGAGGCCCATGGCCGGAACGGTTCCATGCTCCCAGTACCGGCCGCCATGCCAGTCGGGATCGCCGCATATCGCCTGTCGGCTGACCTCGTTGAAGGCGATGTTCTGCGCCGAGTGAAAAGGCGCTGTCGCAATGGGCATTGCTGCCGTCACGCGCTCGGGAAAGCTCGCGACCCACTGAAGGACCTGCATCCCGCCCATCGATCCGCCGATAGCGGCGAAGAGACGCGCAATCCCCAGATGATCGAGCAGGCGCGCCTGGGCGCGGACCATGTCCTTGATGGTCACGGGAGGAAAATCCGTTCCCCAGGGTTCGCCGTTCTCGCGTAATGTGCGCGGGCCGGACGACCCCATACATCCTCCAAGCACATTGACGCAGAGGACGTAATACCGCTCGGTATCGATCGCACGGCCGGGACCGACGAGACGTTCCCACCATCCCGGCTTTCCGGTGACCGGATGCGTTTCGGCCACGAACTGATCGCCCGTCAGGGCGTGACAGACCAGGATGACGTTGTCGCGCTGCGGCGAGAGCGTCCCGTAGGCGCAATAGGCAATGTCGAGCGGTGCGACGAGGGCTCCGCATTCGAGCATCAGGCCTTCTGCGAGACTGACGCGAAACGAGGTCGGGCTTTCCCGGATCTCCTCGCTCGCCGGTCGGTCGGATCTGGTCGTCACGTCTATCCCATATGTCCTGATCGGGCGCCGAAGGGCCTCCGATCCGTGGCGTTTCATGTCATTCGGGCGAGAGATATGCCAGTTCGGACCTGACAGGGCAATTGCCCCCACCCTCTGCGGCCCCGCAAACTGACCGGCGCGACTCAAAGAAGAAAAAACGATCACGAATTCTCTTGTTATCAAGAATTCGATCGTTAATATTTGATTAAAGCACCACATGGAGCGCCGATATGCCGACTGCACTGCGATGTATTGGCCATTCCGGCCTGTTCGATATCGCGTTCTATCTTTCCCGCAATCCGGATCTCCGCGATCTCGGCAGTGGGGCGCTCTCGCATTATCATCACTCCGGATGGCGGGAGGGGCGCAAACCGAACCCCTTTTTCGACCCCACATGGTATCTGGAAACCTATCGCGACGTGACCGGCGATCCGCTCTATCACTACATCACCCGGGGCGATTATGAGGGGCGTCGTCCGGTGCCGTGGTTCGATCCACGCTGGTATCGCCAGTTCAACCGGGTTCCGGCCAACGGGCTCGCTCTCGCCCATTATCTCGCAAACCGGCAGCGTCCGGAAACGCGCCCCATGCCGGAGTTCGACCCGCAATTCTATCTCCAGACCTATGCCGATGTCGCAGCCTCCGGCATGGATCCGGTCGAGCATTACATGGTGCAGGGCTTCCGCGAGATCCGGAGGCCCTTTGCTGGATTCGATCCGGTCTTTTACCGGCAGCGTTATCTGCGCCACGATCCGGACGCGAACCCGTTCCTCCACTGGCTCGCGCATCGCCACGATCCCGGGGTATATCCCTCCCTTCCGGATCATGAGACCACGATCGCCCGGGAAATCAGACGCAGGACGCAACCCGGTCCGTTTTTCGAGGATCACCAGCCCCTGCCTTGCGCTGCGCTGCGTCGCGCGAGAGTCCTCGCCTATTATCTGCCCCAGTATCATGCGATCCGCGAGAACGATGCCTGGTGGGGAAAAGGCTTTACCGAATGGACCAATCTGGCCCGCGGCGTTCCGCGTTTCGCCGATCACTACCAGCCGCGCATCCCCCGCGATCTCGGGCATTATCGCCTCGATACGATCGCTCCCTTGCGTGAACAGGCCCGCATGGCGCGTGAAAGCGGAATCGAGGGTTTTGTCTTCTATCACTACTGGTTCGACGGCAAACGTCTGCTCGAGCGCCCGGTCGAACTTCTTCTGGACACACCCGACCTCGAGCTGCCCTTCTGTCTCATGTGGGCCAATGAGAGCTGGAGCCGTCGCTGGGATGGCAGCGAAAACGACGTCCTGATCGCCCAGAACCATCATGAGGCACAGGACGAGGCGCTCATCGCCGATTTCGTGCGCCACATGAAGGACCGACGCTACATCACCGTCGCAGATCGCCCTCTGCTCATGATCTACCGTCCCGGCGCGATACCCGAAGCCCGACGCCGGATCGCCCGCTGGCGGAGCCTTTTCAGACAGGCCGGGTTCGATCCGATACTGGTCATGGCGCAGGCCTTCGGAGACCATGACCCGGCGGAATACGGTCTCGACGGGGCCATCGAGTTCCCGCCGCACAAGCTGACGGAGTCCTGCACCCCGATCGAGGATCGGGTCGAAATCCTCGACGACGATCTCACCGCCCGTATCTACGACTACAGCGAGCTCGTCGAAAAGGCGCTTGCGGACGAAACCACCCCCTATCCGCGCATCCGGACGGCCGTGCCCTCCTGGGACAACGATCCCCGGCGCCAGGGCGCCGGCCTCGTCGTTCATGGCTCCACACCGCGGCTCTACGAGCAATGGCTCTCCGGCCTCGTGGCCCAGGCACGCGCGAACCGCTTCTTCGGCGAGGCGCTGATCTGCATCAACGCCTGGAACGAATGGGCCGAAGGTGCCTATCTCGAGCCGGACATCCATTTCGGGGCGGCCTATCTCAACGCCACGTCACGGGCTGTCAGCGGTTTCCAGAGCACCCTCTCCACCCGCCGCCTCCTGCTTGTGGGGCATGATGCCTTTCCCGCAGGTGCCCAGATGCTTCTCCTGGCGCTCGCGCGTGCCCTGCAGCGCAATCACGGCGTCGAGATCTCGTTCGTTCTGCTCGGAGGCGGCGATCTCCTGCCCGAATACCGCAAGCTCGGTACGGTCGAGATCCTGTCGCCGGGAATGCCTTCGGCCATGGAACGGCTCGCGGGGCTGCGTCGCGAGGGGATACGCAGCGCCATCGTGAACAGCGCGGCTTCCACGCGCCTCGCTCCGGATCTGGCAGAGGCGAAAATCCCCTTCCTGCTTCTCGTGCACGAGCTTCCGGGCATGGTGCGGTCCCGACACCTGGAGTCGTCGCTCCAGCGCGCCACGCATCTCGCGCATGAGGTCTTCGTGCCGGGCGGTCTGCTGGCGCGCTGCCATCCCCAGGCGACGATCCTGCCGCAGGGACTCTATGCCGAAATCGCCTTCGACGAGAGCGACCGGAGAAAGACGCGGCAGGCGCTCGGTATCGCGCCGGATGCCGTCGTCGTCGTCGGTGTCGGGTTCGGCGACACCCGCAAGGGCTTCGATCTCTTTCTCCATCTCTTCGGCATGATGCTCAGCCCGGCCTTTCTCTTCGGCGCAGTCAATCGCAGATGCGAGACGCTCCATTTCCTGTGGGTCGGCGATCTGGACCCTTCGCTCGAGAAGACCCTGACCGACGATCTCGAGCGCGCGCTGCGAACGCGCCGTTTTCATCTGACCCGCCGGGTCAACAATGTCGCCCCGTATCTCAGCGCGGCCGACCTCTTCCTCCTGACGTCGCGTGAGGATCCCTATCCCTCGGTGGTTATGGAAGCACTCTCATCCGGCCTACCCTGCTGCGTCTTTTCGGAAAACGGAATGATTCCCGAGCTGCTGGAGCAGTTGCGAAAGGAAGGCGACGACAGACACGAATGCGTCCCGCCGGGCGATCTTCCCGCCATGGGCGGCGTCGTGCTCGATCACCTCCGGAAGCCGCGCCCGGACCCGCGTAAGCGCAAGGGAACGGGGCGCAAGCTGAAAACGCGTTTCTCTTTCGATGCCTATGCGGCGCGCCTGATGATCTCGGCCTTTCCGACCCATCCCACCGTATCGGTGGTCGTTCTTTCATTCAATTATGCGCGCTATCTCGCCGCACGCCTTGCCACCGTATTCGCGCAGGACTGCCCTGTGCTTGAGATCCTCGTTCTCGATGACGGCTCGGACGATGGCAGTCCGGAGCTTGCCGAACGCTATGCCCGGGAATTCGACCGGCGGATCGTACTGGTCCGCAATGCAAAACGCAGCGGCTGCGTTTTTGCCCAATGGCAGAAGGCGCTCGATCTCGCCAAGGGCGAATGGATCTGGATCGCCGAGGCGGACGACCTCTCGGAGCCGGATTTCCTGTCGAGCCTGCTCGATGTCACACGACAAAGCGCCCGTATCGTCATGGCATTCTGCGACAGCCGGGCCATCGACCGGGACGGGGTCGAACTCATGCCGAGTTATCAGGAATACTATCGCTCCCATGTCCGCCACCTGATGGCCCGGGACATGCTGATCGACGGGCAGAGCTTCGTCAGGGACTATCTTTCAGTCGCCAATCTCGTTCTGAACGTGAGTGCTGCCATCTTCCGTCGCGTGGCGCTGCGCGACGCAGTCCGCAGCTGCGCCCAGGAGCTGCGCACGTTCCGCCTGGCCGGAGACTGGCGTCTCTATCTCGAGCTTCTCCTGCGACCCGATGCACAGCTGGCTTTTCTGGCGAAGCCGCGCAACATCCATCGTCGCCATTCCGACTCAGTGACAGGATCGATGGACCGGACGGATCATCTGGAGGAGATCGCGCGCCTGCATCGTGAAATCGACCGTCGTCTCGGCTATCCGGAGGGTCTGAGCCAGAGGCAGCGCATCGCGCGCGAAGACCTGGCAAAGCGCTTCGGAATCTCCCCCGCGATCCCGGCCCTTCCCTGCCCTGCCCTGCCGCCCCCGAATGCGATCAACCAGCTCTGAAACACGCATATGGCCGGACGGGGGCAACCGCCCGGGTCAGGAAATCCCGTTCAAGGGCGCGTGGGTTCATGTTCGCGAAGCCGCGGCATCAGTTCCACGAAATTGCACGGGCTGTGCCGGCTGTCGAGCTGATGGACGAGAATGTCGTCCCAACCGTCGCACACCGCCCCGGAGGATCCTGGAAGGGCGAAAAGGAACGTGCCTGCCGCCACGCCGGCCATCGCTCTGGACTGGATGGTCGACGTGCCGATCTTTGCATAGGACAGCATACGGAACAGCTCGCCGAAGCCCGGAATATCCTTCTCGATAACAGCGGCAAACGCTTCCGGTGTCACGTCCCGACCCGTGATGCCAGTCCCTCCGGTCGTGATCACCACGTCGATCTGCGGATCATCGATCCAGGCCTTCAGGCAGGTCGTGATGCGCTCGACACTATCGGGCACGATATCCCGCGCGGCCAGATCGTGCCCTGCCGCCTCGATACGGGCGGCGAGGATCGCCCCCGAACGATCCGTCTCCAGCGTACGACTGTCGGAAACCGTGAGAACGGCGATACGGCACGGGCGAAACACTGTGGCAGGGTTCTGGGTCTTCGTTTCCAAGGCGGGCGTCCTGAGCATGGGGAGACGGATCCGTATCGTGAGGGAACGGTCGCGATCGCTCTCCCTAATGCCGCCAGCCGCCGCGCGCCGCAACTCCTGCGCGCCTGTCGCGATATCGGCCGCCCGGCCCCTCGTCACGTCGTTCGTCATATCGTTCGTCATGTCGCTAATGGCCGTTCCGGGCTTCGAGGGCGTCACGCGTGAGGTTGCGACATGCGAGCACGGTCGCTAGGGTGCAGCGAAACCCTATTCTTTCAAGAGGCTCGATTGGTGAACCGTCTGATCCGAGGCCTGAACTTCCTGCCCGGCGGGTCTCGCTTCCTCATGGCAGGCGCGGCATGAGCGCGCCGATGCAGACGCCCTCATGCTTCCCGAAAAAGCCCGAGCGCATCGCCTTTCTCGCTGCGCCTACCGATATTGCCCGTCAGACACGGGAGAAACTGATCGGTCGATACGGAGATTGCCCGCTCGAGACCGCGGATGTCGCCGTATGCCTCGGCGGCGACGGCTTTCTGCTCGAAGTACTCCATCGCGTCATTCAGTTCGGTATTCCCGTCTATGGCCTGAACTGCGGATCGGTCGGCTTTCTGCTCAATACGGTGTCGGATCAGGATCTGATCAGCCGCCTGACCAAGGCCCAGCCATCGGAGCTGCACCCCTTGCGCATGAAGGCGACAGGACGGGACGGGACGGCGCATGAGGGGATCGCGTTCAATGACGTCTTCCTGTTCCGTCAGACACGTCAGGCTGTGAAAATCCGGATCGAAGTGGATAACAGGGTTCGCCTTCCCGAGCTGATCTGCGACGGTATCATCGTGGCAACCCCTGCGGGATCGACCGCCTATAATCTCTCCGCCCACGGGCCGATCGTGCCCCTCACGGCCAATCTGCTTCCCCTGACGCCGATTTCCGCGTTTCGCCCGCGGCGCTGGCGGGGTGCGCTTCTTCCTTCCTCCGCTTCGGTCCGTTTCACCCTGCTCGAACAGGACAAGAGGCCCTGCGCCGCCGTGGCCGATTTCCTCGAGGTGCGCGACGTGGTCGGCGTGACCGTGGACGAGGACAGGAGCCTCAAGGCGACGATCCTCTTCGATCCCGATCACGGTCTTTCAGAGCGGATCATCGCAGAACAATTTGCCGAATGACGCAGTGACGTGAAAGGCGCGCGCGCATGAGTGGTTCCGGTGCTTCCGATTCCTTCACCCCTCTTCCTCCCTCCCTTCCTTTCACGCTGCGTGAGGCGGCAGAACGTCTGGAACGGGGTGAAACGACGAGCAGGGCGCTCGTGGAAATGTGTATCGAGCGGGTCGAGACATGCGGGAACGCGCGCGCCGCCTATGACGGGGCGTTCAATGCCGATCGCGCCCGACGCTACGCCGACGCCGCCGATCATATCCGCGCGAAGGGATATCAGGCGTCTCCCCTCGCCGGGCTTCCGATCTCGATCAAGGGTCTGTTCGATCTTGCGGGCGACGTGACCCGGGCCGGATCCCTCATCCTTGCGGACCGCCCCCCGGCGGGATCTGATGCGAAGGCCATCGGTCATCTGCGCGCAGCCGGATTCATTCTCCTCGGTCACACGCAGATGACCGAATTCGCCTATTCCGGCCTCGGTCTCAACCCGCATGGCCCCCAACCCGTCAATACGCTCGTGGACACGCAGGACGCGGTGCCGGGAGGATCCAGCTCGGGCGGGGCGGTTTCGGTCGCAACCGGCGCGGCCCTTGCGGCCATAGGCTCCGACACGGGGGGGTCCTGTCGTATCCCGGCAGCTTTCAACGGTCTGACCGGTTTCAAACCCACAGCGTCGCGCATCAGTCGCGAGGGCATGATTCCGCTCTCTCCGAGCTTCGACAGCGTCGGTGCAATGGCCCGCGACGTTCGCGACTGCGCCCTGCTCGACCACATCATGGCCGGGCACAACCCGATGGACCGCGCGCCCTCCCTCATCGCGAGAGATAGAAAAGAGGGGCGGATCTGCCTCCTCCTCCCGACCTCCATTCTGCGCGACGATGCGGATTCACAGGTTCTTGCGGTGTTCGAAGCGGCCCTCAAACATCTCGAGCAAGGGGGGATCGAGATCGTCCGGCGCCCCCTGCCGCTGCTGGAAACCGCGGCAGGGCTCAATCTTCAGGGACAGATCGTCGCGGCGGAATCCTATCTGACTTTCCATGACGATCTGCTTCTCCATCCGGAGCGGTTCGACCCCCGCGTGCGCGAACGGATCGAAGTCGGCGAAAGCATTCCCGTCGCGACGCTGCGCGACCTCTATATCGAGCGACAGAAGCTTTGCGCACAATTCGCCTCGGAGATGAGCGATTTCGACGCGATGATCTGCCCGACCGTGCCGATCCTCCCCCCCGCGATAAGCGCCTGTCAGGACAAGGTGTCCTATGGTCGCTACAACCGGCTCGTCCTGCGCAATCCGTCATTCGCAAATCTCTTCGACGGCTGCGCGATCACCCTTCCGATGCAATGGGAGGGTCTTCCGGCCGGGTTGATGCTGACGGCCAGCAACGGAAAGGACCAGACGCTCCTCTCGGTGGCGGAGCGTATCGAGCGTCGCCTGAAAATCTGAACCCGGGAAGCGCGGCAGCCGTGTCGATCGGCGATCAGATCCTTCCCTGCGAGGTCCCGAAAGAGGCCTGCTGCGTGGCGCGAGACCGGGAAGATCCCCGATGACGGTCTTGCCCCTGGCGCGCTCCGTCTGCGGTCGGAAAAGACAGGCGAATATCGGGACCGTCCTGTCGGATACGCCGCTGCATTCTTCTCACGCAAGGCGATCATTCCGTCATGCGTCCGGCCATGTCGGTTCGGTTAAAGTCGGGGGCGCATCAGGACAGGCTCGGGTGTAAACTGTTCCCATTCCTTGACCGCGAGCCGGTCGCAGATGATCTGGTCACCCGTGATCGCGCTGAGATATCTGCCCGTATAGCCATGTCGCAGCGAAATCGTACCGTTATCGTTGCGGACGAGACGATAGAACAGCTCGGGACCCTGGTTGTTGTCGCGCTCGATCGTGAGGCAGTCCTTCGTCGGCGTCGTAAGCACCGCCTGATTCCCCGTGACGGGATGCATGACCAAGGGAAGTTTCCTGCTCCCATCGGCGACACCATGGGACACGATCCCGAGCTGCCGGTCGATATGCAGATATGTCCCGTGACAGGTTCTCAGCAGGAAGGACTGCGTGACGTCCACCGCTCCATGCGGCTCTTCCTCCGTTTCCTCCCATATCCGGCGTCGGGTCAGGTCGATGAGGAAATCGGAAACGGCCCCGGGGTCCCTGATGCGATAGAGAGCCGGGTGTCCCGGCGCAGCGCCCTCGCTGACGATCCCGGGCGTTTGAACATAAGCCAGCCGCGCATCGTTGACCTTGTCCATCAGATAGAAATTGGAGGAATGGTCTCCGTTGCAGGAAAGTGCGATCCCGATGGGCGCCTTGCAGAATATACTGTTATGAAAGGCCGATCCGACAAATCCGACAGTGGGCCTGCTCGCGGAAAACAATCCTGTCTGCTGGGGGATCGTCAGTTTTTCCGGCGAGACCACCAGAAAGCCGGCCCGTTCCATATCGCGCGCCACATTCTCCTCTCCCAGGATTGTCCGCATCTGACTGCTGAACCCGGCGCGTGTGAGATAGCGCGGGCGATCATCGCCCGGGTCCTCCCGATGCCTTGCCCCCAGCTCGTTGCAGAAACGGGCAAAGGTGCGATGAGCGAAGTGATTTTCCTCGAAAGATGTGCCCGCTACGATCAGGGACGGCAGACGCGTCGGCCTGTTGAAGACGACCAGTTCGTTGCGGTCTATGCCCAGAAGCGAGAAGAAACCGGCAAGCCATTCGAGCGAAAAAAGATAATCCAGCGTCTTCTCCGCATGAACCAGGATTTTGAGGCCGTCATATTTCTGCTTGTAGCACCAGTATCTCGGCAGACACTCGGTGATGAAATGCCCGAAATGGTTCATGATATTGCCCCCGTAGTAATATATGTCCTCGGGGGCTTTCGGATGTTCGGGCGACGGGCTCACGCAGCAGCTTGCCGATTGACCGAGAGCATGATTGGGCCATCCGCGTCTCGGACCGGCTGAGGAGACGAGCCTTCCGTAACAGTCATAGATGCCGAAATACGGATCGTAATGTCCCGGTATGCGCGGAATATACAAGCAATCCCGGATGTTCTGGATCAGGGGATCGTGCTCGAATGTCTTGAGTCCGTAATCGAAGCACGGTGCTTTTTCGTAAAGCAAGGCGTTTTTTCCCCAAGAAGCGATCCTGTCCTTACCGATAGTCCCGAAATCCTTCCCGCCCCGCAAGACCCCCTCCCCCTGTCGCGAAACAGATCTCATCGTCCTTTCTGCCTCCGGCGATACGCTGTCTTGCCGAACGCGTTACCGACCGTCGTCGCGCGCATGGTTGCCAATCCGCCTTCTTCCCGACCGGTCAGACCCGACACCCCGTTCCTGCGGAGGTGGCTTCCATGCTTCGGACAGGGGCGGATGCTGGCTCGGCGAGGCATGACGTGATGCCCCAGCGCCGTCTGTCTGACCGCATCACGACGAATAGTATAGACTGCACGATGTTGGTGGCAGAGCCCGGAAACCTGTCCGGACATACGGAGCCATTTCCCTCTACGTCGGCTCCTTTGCGCCCTGCGAGAGGTCTACTTCATCCGACCGGTCAATCGAGAGGATGCCACGCCATCATCACAGCATAGACCTCACATACAAAATACAGGAAAACTGTCTCCTAAGTCAGCTATATTATATATGGTAGAGAAATCACCTTCTATCTCAGTCAAAAATTGTGATATTTCTGCAACTGACTCTACGATTTTAGATATTTCTGACGATTTATAGTGAAGGAAAATAAGGAATACCGGGCAACGCACATCTTTTGTCATCGGCCTCCTGATTTACAAAGATCTCGAATCGCATTCGTGTTGCGGAAAGCAATAGGGATACATGTGGTTACGAAATGTCTGAGATCTTTCCTGCACTCCTCCCCGAAACGCACAAGTCAGACCTTCTGACGAGCGCAAATGCGCTTTCCTATACCGGTAGAGGCTCGGACTCTCTTGTCGAGAACGTTCTTGCCCAGGGCAGTGAACGCAAAGCAGATTTTGCTCATACGCCCGGCGTGATCATGGGCGATACGAATGCGCAGCTCGACGCTCTACAGACGCGAAGCGCTATGCTCGCAGATCTGACTTCACGTGTGGCATCTCCAGTTCTTTTCCCGAGCAGCGGAGCGGTGACAGGCAGGACTGACGACTCTGTTCTATCGGTTGCGCCCGCAGGCAGCGCCACAGATTCTCTCGTTCGGGTGAGCTCACCGCTCAACACGGAAGGCAACACGCCCTCAGGTATCGCAACCGCCCTCCCTGACCTGAAGTTCATCAGCAATCAGACGGCCCGTCTCACGGATACGGCCCATCACGACAGCGCCTATTTCGGCGTGCCGAAGATTGGGGAAGACGGGTCAGAAATCCCGCAATCCGTTTCGATAAACGAACATTCTGCACGATCCCGGTCATTTGCTTTCAGCGTCTATTCACCGACCCCGTCAGCGGCCTACGATCAGGCTGTCTATGCCGATGCCTCAAACTCGGGGATGATGTCCTGGGGCACGGGAGGTATTGGCGGGACAATAGGTGGTGGCGGTTTCACGCCCAAAGAAGCCGCCAATTTCGCAGTTGATGTGTGGCTGCGCCGGGGGCCCGAATGGGCCAAGGATATACTTGGCACGACATTGTCTCCTCAAGTTATGAGAGATTTCGCGGACGTTATACATGGGGCGGTGAAGAAACATGGCGAAAGTCCCGCTCAATCCATACAACGTCAAAGATATAAGATCGCCACGAGTCAGTATGGCGAGGAATTGCGTAATTCCGTCTCAAACGACTTACTGGGGCGCAATCTAACCGCTGACGAACACAAAAATTTGGCTGTGAAACTTGCCGAGGGATCGAAGACGTTCGCTCAATTTCGTAGGGACGCAGCCTATAGTGAAGCGGCGCGGCACAAGATTGCTGAGATTTTCAAACAGAGCCACGGCTTTGATGCAACACCGCAAGATATAGACTATGGATCGATGAAGACCGCTGACGGCTGGTCGATGCAGGATTATCGCTGGCACGAAGCTCATAGCGATCGTGTTGCCTCAGAGCTGAAAGACATGATCTCGACTGTACAGGGGCGGCCCTATCGGGAATCCGATGCCAGCTGGCTGCGCAGCAGGCAGGACAGCCTCGGCACTGGTCAGCGAACCATGCTACAGACCCGGCAGGATTTCGCTCGATGGACTGCTGATCACGGCGGATACGACGCATGCTTTCAGGCAGTCCATGGCACTCCCATAGAGGAGGCCGACAGGAACTACGCAGCCATCAGAATAGGCGACGGCTGGTCGATGCAGGACTATCGCTGGAACGAAGCACACAGCGATCGTGTCACCTCAGAGCTGAAAGACATGATCTCGACTGTGCAGGGGCGGCCCTATCGGGAATTGGATGCCAGCTGGATACGCGGCAAGCAGGACAGCCTCGGCACTGGTCAGCGAACGATGCTACAGACCCGGCAGGATTTCGCTCGATGGACTGCTGATCACGGCGGATACGACGCATGTTTTCAGGCAGTTCATGGCACTCCCATACAGGAAGCCGACAGGATCTATGCCGCGATCATGATTGGCAATGGCTGGTCGGTGCAGGACTATCGCTGGAATGAAGCGCATGGTGATCGAGCTGCTCGTGAGATTCGAGAGATGTTCCGCAACGTTTCGGGGAAAGAGGCCGGAGATGGGGACGTAAAATGGTTACAGTATGCAATAGCAACGGGCAGCGATTACACTACAGCGCGAGCGAACCTGGCCTGGTCCGATTTTGGCAAAAACGCAGTCAAGTCCGTTTATGAACGCACTGCGGGCATCAAGAACCCTACAGACTTCCAGTTCATGGTTTATCAGGAGCGCCTCGCCAAGGGAGCGGACATAGCAGATATCACCCGCAGCATTGCCAATTCTTGGGAGGGCCACGACGCTGTCAAGGCCGTTTATGAACGCACTGCGGGCATCAAGAGCCCTACAGACTTCCAGTTCATGGTTTATCAGGAGCGTCTCGCCAAGGGAGCGGACATAGCAGATATCACCCGCAGCATTGCCAATTCGTGGGAGGGCCACGACGCTGTCAAGGCCGTCTATGAACGCACTGCGGGCATCAAGAACCCTACAGACTTCCAGTTCATGGTTTATCAGGCGCGTCTCGCCAAGGGAGCGGACATAGCAGATATCACCCGCAGCATTGCCAATTCGTGGGAGGGCCACGACGCTGTCAAGGCCGTCTATGAACGCACTGCGGGCATCAAGAACCCTACAGACTTCCAGTTCATGGTTTATCAGGCGCGTCTCGCCAAGGGAGCGGACATAGCAGATATCACCCGCAGTATTGCCTACTCATGGGAGGGCCGTGACGCTGTCAAGGCCGTCTTCGAACGCATTGCGGGCATCAAGAACCCTACAGACTTCCAATTCAAGTTTTATCAGGAGCGCCTCGCCGAGGGAGCGGACATAGCAAATATCACTCGCGGCATTGCCGGCTCGTGGGAAGGACGCGACGCTGTCAAGGCGACCGCTCACGCCACTTTGGATCGCGATCTGACTGCCGAGGAATCCGGCCACTATCGAGAGGAACTGGCCAACGGCAGAACGCTCTCCGATGTGCGTAACAGAATGGCCCGCAGCTCAGAGGTCAGAAGCAATATTGGTAAGCTGTTCCAGCTCGCTTACGGAGACCCGGCGACTGAGACAGAAGTATCTGCACTACAACAAAAACTCGGCACGGAAGCCAGCTGGGATTCCCTGAGAAAAACCCAGATCTACTCGACTCGTGCTCGCGACTACCTTTCGTCCATCCACAAACAAGCCTTTCATTCAGAGATCACAGCCAGCACCCTAGCGCAATATCAAGACGACATTGTCCATCATCGTGATGTCTATGGGAAAATCCTGGAGCTTATCACTCCGAAGGCACCACCAACGCTTCAGCGAGATCAGTGGACCTATGTGAACGAGGACGGCCCACATGGCATTGCGTTAGACGGTTACGTTCCCAAGCAGAATCATTATGTCAAGGACCCCGTTACCGGACATAATGTAAATCATCCCGTCCCCGACGTTCATTCCGGAGTTACCATCGGGCATGGGATCGATCTGGGTCAATTTCTCAAAAGCGAGCTGAAATCGATGGGCATCCCCGATTTCCTGCTGAAGAAACTCCCGGATGAACTATTTGCTCCCAAATCCGGCAGCAAAGGCCTTCTGGGTCAAGTTGCACAGGATTGGCTCGATAAGCATAAGCTGAAACTATCGCGCCAAGAAGCAGAAATGATTTCTGCCAAAGTATATGAACATCATTCCGATCAGATAATTAAAGATTACAACAAAAGATTTACCGAAGTCCCATTTCACATGCTCAACACGAACTTACAAACAGTAATCGTCGATCTCGGTTTCAGGAGAGGACCGGGATATCTACGCGGTATACCGGGACAAACTCTGATTGACAAAATTCATGCTGGGGATATACATGGGGCATCAGAATACATAAAGTCCTTCGGCCCTAGTGACAGTCGATATTTGAAAAATGCACGAAAGGTATTGGAGAAGTAATGATGAAATTTATTATTTCAATTCTGCTCGTATCATCATCTCTTTTCATCGGCGCACCACGATCGAAAGCAGAGAATACAAAGTGTTATTTTCCGGATATCCCTTCTTTTGCGGATAGGAAAACTCATTCGGATGGGGTTCATGCCGATCTATCTTTCGATAGTTATAGAGCCGTGAACCCCAAAGGAGCTGCGCGATTGCTGCATTGTGCTCAGGCTTTATATAAAAATGCGAACCTGTCACAGTTCAACGACGCCTCCCGCAGGAGGCTGGATCGCACCATGAAGACGACCTGGCACGATCACGATACTAGCCTAACAGTAAGGAAGAACGAATATATTACTCTGGGAGGAAGTTCACAACTCGGGAGCGCGAATGATATCGGGACGATGATCATCTCTCCCGACAAAGAACTGGCAGGGATAGGTCTACTCCTGAATAACGAAGATAGAACCGATCAGGTCATTCCGCTCAATCACGTCACCTCGAATTTCGTGTTTATTTTCAACTTCAGGGATGAACCAGTCAATCATCAGATAACAATTAATGAAATGCAAGCAATATTAGACTTGATAAATGACAATTCCAGTGGATTTTACTATTTCAGAAACGAGTATTTTATAAAATCGAGTTTTGATTGAGACGCATTTCTATCAGGACAAAGGGGTCAAAAGGCGCAAGACGTTTGGTCGGAGCCTGTTTGGAAACTCGTAGCTAGGCGCTTTTTCGGGTGAGATTGGCGTCCGTGGCGACGAGGATCACGGCCGTTGAAACGTCACTGTGGCGCTCGTAGTCTCTGCTCGTAGTCTGTCACGAGGCGCCGCCAGCGGATCACCCAGCCGAAACTGCGCTCCACGGCCCGTCGATGGGGCATAACCATGAAGCCCTTAGCTCCGCCCCCCGAGGCGGATGGTTCCGACGACGAAACCAAGGTAAAACGCCTTGGCCATCAGCGGGAAACGGCCATGGACGCGAACGTCAGACAGGTGCTTCATCGATGGTCGGCGCTTGCGGATCGCCTTCGGACTCCATCGGCCTCCGGCACCATCGGAGAAACCGGCCGGGCTCCGGTTGACCATCGGCAGACGCCCGCCTCTAACGACGGCACCATGGCGCTCGCAGCCGGGCGATCTTCCTGCGGGCATCGTTTCCCCCTTGTTTCGGGGTGCGGCGCCTTGACGCTCTGGCTGTCGATCCCCCCGGCTGTCGGGCTGACTTCGCGCCCCGCCCACGCCCGGTCGAACATAAGTCCGACGCCATGGAGGGTCTGGAACAGGAAACGCCGCGCCAGTTTCCATAACCAGCCATTGCACGTGCGCCGGCGACCGAAATGCACTGGCAGCATCCGCCAGCCGCAGCCCGGGCGGACCGGATAGCGCACCGCGTCGATCGCCTCGCGGAACGTGACTTCCCGCGAATGACCCATACGCCCCGGTTCGGGCATCAGCCGCGCGATCCGCTCCGATTTCCTCGTCCGTCATGTCAGGCGGACAGCGCCTCGTCTTTCGGGCAGATCCCGGCTATCCCTGCCCGCGTCATCGCTGCCCCTTCCCGGTGCGTCCGTCGTGCTCCCTTCGATGCTGCCCCGGAACAGATGATCCCCGGTCCGGGTCCATAAGGAAATCGGGAGCCGTCTCAGGGCTCCTGATGCGAGCGCGCGCCGGGTGTCACGGCGCGGCGTCGTCGGAAACAATCCCGGAGGTTCGCGCGCTGGAAAGCAGGGCATCGCTGCCCCTGCCGATCAAATGACAAGGCCATCGGATGGCAGGTCCATCGGATGACGACAGGAGAGACTACCGCCATCGTGGAAAGGCGCGATCTGCATTGCGCGCGTGGCCACCAAGACGCGTTCAGCCCGACCGTCCCGATCTGAAGGCCCGATCCTGTCACCGCAGCGTTATTTGTGTTCACGATGCCAGAAGATTACTTTTCGTGTCATGATCGCGCGCCAGAACAGGACCTTTAAGACGCAGGAGCACGCCGTTCCCGGGGGCGGAACCCGTTCCCTCGCCGTACTGACTGTGGCTCTCTTCCTGTCCTATCTTTCGGTGGCGATGCCGCTCTCGGTCATACCGGCCTTCGTGACACGCTGGCCGGGTTACGGAAATGCCCTTGCCGGAACTGCCGTCGGATGTGCCTTCGTCTCCACGATTCTGACACGCGCACTCGCCGGGGGATTTGCCGATCGTCGTGGCGGCGGCATCAGCATGCGCATCGGTCTGACGCTCTACGCTCTGGCCAGTCTTCTTTGCCTGCTTCCGGGCCTTGCGATCGTTCCGCCCGTGGCGGCGTTCTGTGTGCTGATTGCAGGTCGGCTGCTCCTCGGCGTCGGTGAAAGCTACACCCTCGTCGGGATGCATGGCTGGGGCATCGCCCTTTCCGGCCCCGAAAAGGCAGGCACGGTTCTGACATGGACCGGTGCGGCGATGTACGGGGCCTTCGCCATGGGCGGCCCGATCGGGCTCGCTGTCTATCACGCATCCGGATTTTCCGCCCTGATGGCGCTCTGCGCGGCGCTGCCCTGTCTCGGCTTCGTACTGATCCGTTCCGTTCCGGCAGGGCCGCTGGTGAGCGGGGAGCGAAGCAGCTTCTGGCCGGTTCTGGGGCTGATCCGTCCCTACGGGAGCGTCATCGCCCTCCAGGGCGTCGGCTTCGCGGTGCTCGGCGCCTTCATTTCCGTCTATTTCCTTCACAGGCACTGGCATCATGGCGGGCTCGGTCTGACCTGTTTCGGTCTGGCCTTCGTGATGGGCCGTCTCCTCTTCGGGCATCTTCCCGACCGTCTGGGCGGGCTGCGCGTTGCCCTCGTATCCCTGGCCATCGAGACAGCAGGTCAGATCTGCATCGCCTTTGCCCCATCTCCATCCCTCGCCTTGCTCGGCGCCGTATTCACGGGCAGCGGCTGCTCGCTCCTTTATCCGTCCATGGGCGTGGAAGTCGTGAAACGCGTCTCGGGGCCGATGCGCGCGACCGCACTCGGCGGGTTCGCTGCATTCCAGGATCTCTCCTATGCGGTGAGCGGCCCCGTGGCAGGGCTCGTATCCGATCGTTTCGGCGATCGTGCGATGTTTCTGCTCGGTGCGGTTTGTGCCGCTGCCGGACTCGTGCTCGTCACTGCCCTGCTCGCGCGAGGCAGGCGGGTTCCGGCGCCCGCAGACGACGCCCGGATCTGACGAACTTCTTCTTGCGCGTTCAGATCCCGTAAGCCAGATGAAACCCTGCCATCTCGAGATGGGACGGTATTGGCGCAAGCGGCGCCTCCATCCTCGCCTCGCGTTCGATCTCAGGCGGAGCGGTTTCCTGAACGGGCGGCGCCGCTTCCCCGGACACCGCCACGACGTCGGTGCTCTCTGCTTCCGATGGGCAGAGGACCCCGGAACGGGGAACGCAGTGCAACAGAACCGTGTAATCGCTGTCCTGAAATCCCGAGGGTCTCTCGCCTTTGCGACGCTGGACGAGCCATCCTGACAAGGCCGCCTCGAGGGCCTCGCGCGCCTCATCCCCGGAGCGCCCCACCTGCTCCGTGACGAGATCCGCCAGCCGCGCATAATCGTGTTCCGTCATGCGATGGGGCGCCGCGTCGTTTTCCGCTTTGACGACCCAGTCGCCCATATGATCCTTCATCGTCGCAAGCATCGTCTCGCCCGTTCTCCTTCGATCCGCACCGATGATAGCAGACATGACCCCGGCTCGCCCAGAATACCCTCGGCGCTCTTCCTGTTCCGTGCCAGATCCCGATCCCTCCCCGGGAAGAGAAGGAAAATCGTTGTGATAACGATTGCAATATGAGACCTGCACGCATACCGGGTCCGTCCGCCCGCGCCTTACTCGTCCGGATCGTATCTCTTTTTCATGCCAAACACCCAGCGTCTTCCCCTCCGCCTGACCGATTGCCGATCGGACAAGGATCGCCCGAAATGCTCCTTTCTCCGGGGGGCGCTGTTGCTTGCAGCATCCCTGCCGCTTCAACCGGTTGCATGGGCGGAAACCGGAGTCGGGAAACACCCCGGCCACGACAGGCCGGTGGAGCATATCGTGGTGCAGGCCCGCGATGCGGAACCTGGCGGCGGTCTGATAAGGCCGGAGCACGGGACGAAAGCTGTCAGCGTCGTCGATGCCCATTTCATCGCAACCCAGGCGCCGATCTCAACGGCCTATCAGCTGAGCGCACTGCTCCCGGGGGCGAATGTCGCCGCGTCCGATCCGATGGGGCTCTCTCCGCAAACCACGATTTCCGTCCGCGGTCTCGGTGGAGACGCCATCGGCTATGTTCTCGAGGGCATGCCGATGAACGACCTCGCTTATTACTCGGGATATCCCAGCCAGTTCGCGGATAGCGAGAACTATCGCAGCATCGCGCTCGCCCAAGGTGCAGCCGATCTGGATTCCCCGGTGCTGAACGCGGCGGGCGGTCTCATGTCCCTCCGGTTCCGCGATCCCGCCCGGGAGTTCGGCGGCATGGTCTCGGCATCCTACGGATCCTATGGAACCAACCGGCAGTTCCTCCGGCTCGATACGGGCACGATCGCCCGTACGGGACTGCGCGGCTTCGTCTCCTATTCCCATACGGGAGCGCATAACTGGCGCGGCCCCGGCGGCAATCAGCGCCATCATGTGGACTTCAAACTCGTGCGCCCGATAGGCGACTCGTCGCAGATCGGGTTCGTCGGCAGCTGGAACAGCACCGTGACCGGCTATTATCCGCAGCTGACGAAAGACGCGTTCCGCATGGCGGGCATCGGGGGCGACAACGTCCTCGCCGCGCATTTCGACCGTTCGGACACGACCCGGGCCACCTCGTATTATCGTCTCTGGCGACAACCGGAGCGCACGCTCTATCTCGGTCTGCCCGTGTCGTTACGCCTCGCCGATCGTCTCACCCTGACGACGACGGCCTATGCGCAGGGCGCCTACGGCAATGTGCCCGGTGGCTCGACGCTTCCGGTCGAGGGGCTGTGGCTCGGAACTTCGCAACTCGACCAGTCCCTTCCGCTCCGGCCGGGGGAAGACGGTCAGGCACTCGTGCGCGCCAACTATACCCAGCGCAGCTATCGCTCGGGCTTTACCTCCGAACTGGCCTGGAAAACGCGCTGGAACGAGCTGATCCTGGGATACTGGTTCGATTATGGAGACGATCACGAGGTGCAGTCCTTTTCTCCCGTCTCACCCGGGGGAGATGCGCCGAATATCTGGGGCAACGGACAACGCGGCTTCATCCGGCTGGATGACGGGACGCGTTTCCTTGCAGGCGACAATCACACCGTCAGCATGACGAATGCCCTGTTCATCGGTGACAGGATGCATTTCCTGTCCGACCGGCTCCTGCTGTCATTCGGCTTCAGGGAGGTCATGATCAACCGTGACGGCACGAACGCCCTTCCCGGCCCGCAATACCATGTCGGCAGCAACGGCACGGCGCCCCTGCCCCGTTTCGGGCTGCGCTACCAGATCGCATCGCGCCATCAGATCTTCATGAACGCGACGACGAATTTCCGCGCGCCCTCCCTGACGGCCTTCTACAACCTTTACGATCCGACGAGCGGAGCCCCCGAGATCGAGGGGAAATCGAACCTGAAGAACGAATACTCCATCTCCGAGGAGATCGGTTACCGTTATGCCGGTCCCCGCGTGACGGGGAGCATCACGTTCTTCAACTACAATTTCACCAACAGACAGATTACCACCCTCGTCCCCGTCAATGCCGTTCCGGTCCAGTCCACCATCAATGCGGGTGGGCAGACATCGCGCGGTCTGGACGTCGAACTCGGGCTTCGCCCGTGGCATCATTTCGCCCCCTACCTGTCGGGTGAATATCTCCATGCGACGATCGACAACGATATCGCGGCTAATGGCGATCTCCTTCCCACTGCGGGCAAAAGGGCCGTCAGAAGCCCCGCGCTTCAGGCCTCGGCGGGTCTCGCCTATGATGACGGGCATATCTTCGGTTTCGCATCCCTGCATTATACCGGGCGTCAATATGCCACGTTCACGAACGATGAACGCATCAGCGACAGGACGACGGGAGATCTCAGTCTGGGATACCGGTTCTCGTCCCGAGGCAGGATGAAAGCCCCGTCGATCCGCCTCAACCTCATCAATCTGACCAACGAGCATTTCCTGTCGGGCGTTGCGGACCCGACCCTGAACGCACGGGATACCGCAGGACGATACGGAACCCTCATTGCCGGCTCCGCGCCCGATTATTATGTCGGCGGCGGGTTCTCCGCGCTGGCAACCTTCGCTACGGGATTCTGATGGAAAACGCCGGAGATCACGACGCACCCGGTCAGTTCGGCCTCTGGAAGAAACATGCCGAACGCGACTGGCCCGCCCTGACGGAACAGGAAATCGCATCGGTACTCGCTCCCGCATCTCCGGACTCCGCCGCCACCGGCGACCGGCATCCCTCGCCGTCCTGCGATAAGACCGCGCCGTTCTGGCACAGCGAAAGACCGTTTTCCGCAGCGGCGCTGATCGTAAGGCAAGGGGCGCCCGACGTGATCGTCAAGCGCCATCATCATGGCTTGCGCAGCAGGGAGACATTGCAGACCGAACATGCCCTGATCCGTCACCTTCACGGCAGAGGGCTTCCGGTCGCCCTCCCCCTTGCGCTCGCGAATGGAGAGGATGTCACGTGCGAGGACCCTTGGGTGTACGAGGCTTTTCCGCGTCTTTCCGGTCGGGATCTCTATCGGGATCGCATGTCGTGGGATCCCTATTTCTCGGTCGCGCAGGCGCGTGCCGCCGGACAGGCTCTGGCACGGTACCACGATGCCGCGACCGGCTTCGAGGCGCCGGACAGGGCAGATACGCCACTCGTCTCGGCGCTCGCACCGCTTCTGGGGACCCAGCCCGAGAGCGCGCTCCGGCGCTGGGTCGCCGCCCAACCGGCCCTCGAGGGCGCGCTCGACAGACACGATCCGCACGGGCGCTGGCTCGCGGCGCTCGCGCCCCATCTCCACCGCGCGGCGCAAAAGCCCGATTCCTTCCCTTCCCTGTGGGGGCATGGAGACTGGCACGGCTCGAACCTGATCTGGCCGGATGAAATCGCAGGCGGTGGCACGGATGCCGCGCCGCATCCCGATGCGGATATCGTTGCGCCCTGCCCGTTCGATTTCGGTATGGCCGATCGCACCACCCGCCCTTTCGACATCGCGGTCGCGCTCGAACGCAGCATGTTCGGCTGGCTCTCGCCCGAGGCGGGCAGCTATCGCGTCGAATGGGAGCAGATCGATGCCTTCCTGAGCGGCTACGACCGGCTCTGGCCCCTTTCCGGACGTCTTTGCAAGGCGATCGCGACCATGCTGCCGCTCGCCCATGTAACCTTCGCCTGTTCGGAAATCTGGTATTACGACACGCTTCTCGGGCGAGAGGACGATGCCCGGACGGCTCTCGAGGACTACCTGATTGCCCATGCCGCCTGGTTTTCATCGCCCGACGGTCGGGCCGCCTGCGACCATATCGCGCGATGGGAAGCGCGCTCGCAAAAAGCGCATAGGCAGGACGCGCCGCCCGGAAAAGGGCGTTTCGCCGGATGAGCCCCGTCGAGGCCCTCGCCGTTCTGCTGACGCTTCTCGGTATAGGGCTGACCGGGAGACGCCGCGTCGAGGGCTTTCCCCTGTCGCTCGGGGCCGCGCTTTTGTATCTCTGCGTCTTCATCCGTGCCCGGCTTTTCGCCGATGCGATGCTGCAACTGGTCTTCGCTGCTGCGGTGCTGAAAGGGTGGCACGACTGGAGACGCGCTTACACGGATGAAAGCGGCATAACCGTCCGACATGCAGGACCGCTTCGCATGGTCCGGGATTGCGGTATCGGCGTCGTGGCGAGCGCGGCACTCGCCACGGCTCTCTCACGCTGGACATCCGATGCAGCACCCGTGACCGATGCCACGCTGAGCGTCTTCAGCGTGATCGGACAGATATGGACGGGAAGACGATTCATCGAATGCTGGGCATTATGGATCGTCGTCGATACCGCCTATATCGGCCTCTTCATCGGCCGCAGCCTCTGGCTGACCGCGGGGCTCTATCTGTGCCTCGTCCTTCTCGCCTCATATGCCCTCGTTTCGTGGCATCGCGCCCGGAGCCAGCGGTCCGGGCCGGACCCGGTCCGCATGTGAGCTCCGGCCCCGGACCGGCCCCGCGCCGCGAGACGCGGCCGCCCGAAGCGGATCAGGCGCAAAGACCTCCATCCACGGTCAGCGTGGAGCCCGTGACGTATCCGGCCCGCGCGCTGGCGAGATAGGAGACGGCCTCGGCGATATCGGCAGTCTCACCGTAATGTCCGGTCGCCACGAAACTGCCGATCAGCGCCGCGCTGTCTCCGTCTTTCGGGTTGAGATCCGTATCGATCGGACCGGGCTGGACCACATTGGCGGTAATGCCCTGCGGCCCGAGATCGCGCGCAAGACCGCGAACGAAGCCGATCAGCGCCGCTTTCGTCGCGGCATAGACAGACACGCCCGGGAGGGGGACGCGCTCTCCGAAGGCGGAGCCCATATAGATCAGACGGCCGCCCCGACGCATATGCGGCACCGCTGCTGCGGTTTCCACCATCACCGCGCGAAGATTGAGCGCGAGCGTGCGGTCGATATCCTCATCCGTCATCGTCTCGATCGTGCCATAGGGGTAGCAGCCTGCATTGCAGACGAGGGCGTCGATCGTCCCGAATGCCGCAACCGTCGCCTCGACCGCGTGACGGTTCTCTTCCGCTTTCGCGCCATCCGCGCGGATCACGAGCGCACGACGCCCGAGAGCCTCGACGGCATCCTTGGTCTCACGCGCCTTTTCCTCATTGCTGGAATAGGTCAGGGCAATATCGAAGCCGTCTCTTGCCAGCGTCCGGCAGATCGCGGCGCCGATACCGCGGCTTCCCCCCGTGACGAGTGCGATACGTGCGGTCATGCTTCTCTCCCTGTCTTGCTCTGGGCCAGTTCTACGTTGGGCCAGTCCTGGGTTGGGCCAATCTCAGATTGGGCCTGTCTCACTCTGGCCCTGTCCGGCTCCGGCCAGGATAGTGCAACGATGTCCGCTGGGTTCCAAGAGCTGGCCAGCCCATATCTGCCCCGGGAAAAAGGCGGGGGCTGGCCGGGACCCGCTTCTTGCACAGACGGGATGAAGCCCTTACGAACTGATGGCCAGTCTTCATGTCCGGACAAAGGCAGCCTCTTGCGCAGAAACCGCATTTTCTACCCGCGCGCGCCGCATCAGCTGACCGCACAGTTCCTGCGGTTTGCGACCATCGGTGCGATGGGTCTCGTATGGGATATCCTGATCGTCTGGCTGCTCGAACCCGAACTCGGCCTGACGGCGGCAGCGCTCGTTTCGTATTTCGCCGTCGCGACGATCAACTGGAGTCTCAACCAGCTCTGGACATTCCGTCATGTTGCCAATCGCAGCCACCCCGTATTGCAATGGCTGCATTTTCTTGCCGCGAACAGTTTCGGATTCCTGCTCAATCGCGGAACCGTGTACGCGCTCTGCTTTACGGTTCCGTTCTGTGCCCGGCATGTCGCGCTTCCTCTCGCTGCAGGCGCCCTCATGGGGCTGACGGCCAATTTCAGCCTGTCACGCAAGCTCGTTTTCCGCGCGAAGATCCCCGAAACGCCTCTCGAACTGGCACGGATGACCACGGATCTGCACGTCACGGAACAGGATCGCGATCTGGAATCCTGATCGGCACACGCGCAAAACATTTCCTTCGGAGCCTCTTTGCTCTAGTGGAGATGCCATCTCAACGCCGCAATCGGGATCTTTCGCTCGGGCCATGACCACAAAACTCCACAACACCACCACCAATGAGCTGCGCAGCGCGTTTCTGGAGTATTTCGGAGAGAACGGACACAGGATCGTGCCCTCTGCCTCTCTGGTCCCGCAGAACGATCCGACCCTGCTCTTTACCAATGCCGGGATGGTGCCGTTCAAGAACGTGTTCACCGGACAGGAAACACGTCCCTACAGTCGTGCCACCACAGCCCAGAAGGTCGTGCGCGCCGGTGGCAAGCACAACGATCTGGACAATGTGGGATATACGGCCCGTCATCTGACCTTTTTCGAGATGCTCGGCAATTTCTCGTTCGGAGACTATTTCAAGGCCGAAGCGATCGAATTCGCCTGGACACTCCTGACGAAGGGCTACGGTCTGCCGAAGGAGAAGCTCCTCGCGACCGTCTATTCGGAAGACGAGGAAGCCGCGGAACTGTGGCGCAAGATCGCAGGTCTGCCCGAGGAAAAGATCATCCGTATCCCGACCTCGGACAATTTCTGGCGTATGGGCGACACGGGCCCGTGCGGTCCCTGCTCCGAGATCTTCTTCGATCATGGTCCCGATGTCTGGGGCGGTCCGCCCGGCTCGCCCGAAGAAGACGGAGACCGCTTCGTCGAGATCTGGAATCTCGTCTTCATGCAGTATTTCGAGAATCCGCCCGGCACGCGCACGCCCCTGCCGCGCCCCTCGATCGATACGGGCATGGGTCTCGAGCGCTTTGCGGCGGTCATGCAGGGCAAGCGGGACGTTTATGACACCGACGTGCTGCGCAGCCTTGTCGAGGCGACTGCCGACGCGCTCAGCACCGACCCGGATGGTCCGCTGCGCGCCAGCCATCGTGTGGTCGCCGATCATCTGCGTTCGAGCGCCTTTCTGATCGCGGATGGCGTCCTGCCCGCAAAGGACGGCCGCGGCTATGTGCTGAGACGCATCATGCGACGCGCCATGCGCCATCTTCAGCGTCTGGGGGCCTCAGAGCCGGTTTTCTATCGTCTGCTCCCTGCACTCATCCGCCAGATGGGTTCTGCCTATCCCGAACTGGTGCAGCACCAGTCCCTGATCGCCGAGACCATGCGGGGCGAGGAAGAGCGCTTCACCGCCCTTCTGGAGCGCGGCATGTCGCTTCTCGAGGACGAGACCGCGCGCGTTCCCGAAGGCGGCGCACTGCCCGGCGCGGTGGCGTTCAAGCTATACGACACGTTCGGCTTTCCTCTCGACCTGACGCAGGACGCCCTGCGCGAGCAGGGACGTACGGTCGACGTGGACGGCTTCGAAGGCGCCATGGCAGAGCAGCGTGCCCGCGCGCGCGCGGCCTGGGTCGGGTCGGGTGACTCCGCTGCCGAGACGATCTGGTTCGATGCCCGCGAGCGGCTCGGCGCATCGGAATTCCTGGGTTACGTCTCAGAGAAGACCGATGCCGAGATCCTGCTGATCGCCCGCGACGGCGCCGAGGTCGAAACGGCGGGACCGGGAGACGAGGTGGCGATCCTCCTCAACCAGACTCCGTTCTACGGAGAAAGCGGCGGGCAGGTCGGCGATCGCGGCGTCCTGTTCGCTGACGATCTCAAGGTCGAGATCCACGATACGCAAAAGCGCAACGGTGATCTGATCGTCCATTACGGGCGTATCGTCGAGGGCACGCTTCGCCGGGGCCTGTCGGTCACAGCAGAAGTCGATCACGCCCGTCGGCAGGCGGTTCGCGGCCATCACTCGGCCACGCATCTCCTGCACGAATCGCTCCGCCGTCACCTCGGCGAGCATGTCGCGCAGAAAGGGAGCCTCAACGCCCCGGATCGGCTGCGCTTCGATGTCTCGCAGCCGAGACCGATCACGGCAGAGGAACTCGCCCTTGTCGAGCAGGAGGTGAATGCCCGGATCCGGGAGAACTCGGCAGTCGAGACGCGCATCATGACTCCGGAGACCGCCGTGGCCGAAGGCGCCATGGCGCTCTTCGGAGAGAAATACGGCGATGAGGTCAGGGTGGTGACCATGGGCCGCGGCGACGAGGGACGCGTTGCCTATTCGATCGAGCTGTGCGGCGGCACCCATGTGAACCGTACGGGCGAGATCGGCCCCTTCCGCATCGTGTCCGAAAGCGGTGTTTCGGCCGGGATACGCCGTATCGAGGCCGTTTGCGGCATCGCTGCCGACCGCCTCGCCATCGAAACCGAGGAACGGCTGCGCCGAATGGCCGAGCTGCTCAAGGCCACCGTATCGGAAGCGCCGGATCGACTTGCCGCGCTCGTCGAGGAAAAGCGAAGCCTCGAGCGACAGATCTCCGAACTCCAGAAACGTCTCGCTACTGGGCAGGCGGATGCGGCGAGCGAATCCGTCAATGGCGTCACGTTCATTCCGCGCGATCTCGGCGATGTGGCGCCGCGTGAACTCAAGAACATGGCGGAAGCCATCACCCGCCAGATCGGCAGTGGCGTGGTCGCCCTGATTTCTACCGCAGATGGCAAGGGAAGCGTCGTCGTCGCGGTCAGCAAGGATCTGACGGAGCGCTTTAACGCTGTCGATCTGGTCCGGCTCGCAAGCGCGGAAATGGGCGGCAAGGGCGGCGGCGGACGGCCGGACATGGCCCAGGCCGGTGGCCCCGAGCCTAAGGCCGACGCCGTGTTCGCAGCGATCAGGGCCGCCCTGTCGGCCTGACGCGCCGCTGGTTCCGGCGGACTATCCTGCCCCCGCCCCCCAGCCTCCGGGGGGCGGGTTCCGGACATCCCGCGTTCGGAGCGAACGCGCCACTCATGCGCATCATCCGGATCCTGGACGCGCCGTGATGTGCGGACCGGACTCATGACGCGAACCGGCGCCGGATGAGGGTATCCCCGGATCCGGCCGGATCCGGCATAGACGCATGATCCGTCTCCGGACGGGGTGATCGTCCGGCGCGCGGCGTCCGTTCCATCACCAGGGGAGCGGACCATTTTCATTCGAGAAAGTGCCGGTCGTGTCCGGGGACATATCCAGCGCCAGCCTCACCGCAACCCTGGCCGCTTCGACGGGACTGCGCGTGGGCTTTACCGGTGCGTCGCGCGTCGCATCGGTCTCGGTATAGCCCGGGCATACGGCATTCACCCTGATACCCGCCGGACCGAGCGTTCTGGCGAGGCTCAGAGTCAGGGCATTCAGGGCCGCTTTCGATGCCTGATAGGCAGGCAGGGCGAATTCCGCATAGGGCCAGCTTGCGTCAGCGCGCAGACCGAAAGACGCAAGCTCGGAAGAGATATTGACGATACACGGGTGATCGCCCTGCTCGAGCAGCGGAAGCATCCCCTCGATCAGCCGCAACGTGCCGACGACATTGAGCTGCATGGTGCTTTCCATGCGTTCCGCGAGACTCATCCCGGGCGCATGATCGAGGCTGATTCCGGCATTATTGACCAGAACGTCGAGCAGTCCCCATTCGCCGGCCACCAAGGCGCAAAGCGCCTCGACACTCGAGGAATCCGTCGTATCGAGCTGGACCGGCCGGATATCCCGACCGCTTTGCCTCAGCGGCGCGCAGACACGTTCGCCGTTCTCGAGTTGTCTCGTTCCGAGGAGTACGGTCAGTCCGGCCTCGGCCAGGGCCGTCGCGATCGCGAGCCCGATTCCCCTGTTGGCGCCACTGACCAGAGCGACCCTGCGTCGCGTTCCGCTCTCACTGTTGTCCTGTCCGATATCGACATGATCGGTCATGATCGTTCCTCCTGCAAATGACGCGCCATCCGTGCGCTGCGGTCCCGGAAGCGGCAGACTGCACCCGGGGACCGTCATGAAACGAGACCCGGTGCGGCGCACCGGGGACCCTTGCAATGAAAGGCCGATCGCCGGTATAGAACCTCAACCTTGGTTGAGGTCAACAGCCCGATAACCGGGACGACGCCAGGAAGACATCGGCAGGGAGCGCTGCATGAACCGTCCGGCATCCTGTCTTTCGATCGGCGAGGTTTCCCGCCGGTCCGGCGTGGCGGTTTCTGCCCTGCATTTCTACGAGAACAAGGGCCTCATCGCCTCGATCCGCACGAATGGGAACCAGAGACGCTTTGCACGGGACGTGCTGCGTCGCGTCGCGCTCATACGGGTCTCACAGAAGCTCGGTCTGCCGCTAGCCGAGATAAAGGTGCTTCTCGGGCGCCTGCCCGCCTCCGGCCCCGTGACTCCCGAGGACGTGAAGGCGATGGTCGCCTCATGGACCGAAACGCTCGACGCGCGGATCAGGGGGCTGACGGGGCTGAGGGATCATCTGGATCGCTGTATCGGCTGCGGATGCCTCTCACGCGCCGACTGTCCCCTCGTCAATCCGGAGGATCGTCTCGCCGGGGAGGGCGACGGCGCCGTCATCCTCCTGCGCGAGGCCGGGGCATGAACGGGTCGCGCGGACAAGCGTTCCTCGCGTGTGGCTCCTGCCGTCGCCGAGCCCATTCATGACAAAGATTGTTCCGGGCTGATGGACGATAGACACAAAATCAAATCCACGGCATCGAAGTAATCTGAGTTCCAGCTGTGGCACAAAATCCTGAGTGTGCCGCAGCGTCTTTCAGATGAGGTCACGATGAAAAGTGAAATCGAGAAGAGCCTGATTGCCCTCCTCAAGGGCGTCCAGCATTTCGACGAGGAAGTGTACGAAGAGCATCAGGAGCTCTTCAAGAGTCTGGCGGAAGCGCAATCTCCCTCCACGCTCTTCATCACCTGCTCTGACAGCCGCATCAACCCGAACATGATCACCCAGACAAAACCGGGTGAGCTGTTCATCGTGCGCAATGTCGGAAACATCGTGCCCCCCCATGGCGAGATGCTGGGTGCCGTATCCTCGGCGATCGAGTATGCCGTTCTGGTTCTGAAGGTGAAGCATATCGTCGTCTGCGGTCACTCGAATTGCGGCGCCATGGGTGCCCTGTGCGATCTCGGGAACCCGAAATTCGACACAATGCCGACGGTGACGCGCTGGCTGCGCAATGCCGAGGCGGCCAAGGCTGCGCTCGGCCCGCTCAAGGCAGAGGATGCGGGACCGGATACCGTGCGCGAACTCGCGCAGCAGAACGTCCTGCTGCAGCTTGCCCATCTCCGCACCCATCCTGCCGTGGTCGGCGCGATCGCCGCGGGCGAAATCGCCCTTCAGGGATGGTTCTACGATATCGGAACAGGCCAGGTCGTCGTGATCGACGAACAGAGCCGCAAGGTCCGCACGGTCAGCGATGTCCTGCACGAGATCGGCGTTACGGCCTGATCTCCTTCTCGGTCTTCTTCTCGCCGTCTGGGCCTGCGTCCAGACGGCGTCTGCACGTCCGCTCAAGGTCGCGACCTGGAACATGGACTGGCTGACACTGCGGCCTGACGGGGACCCGGATCTTCCTTCCCGTCGCCCGAAGAGAGGTCAGGCCGATTTCGAAGGCTTCGCGCGACTGATACGGCATCTGGATGCCGATCTCATCGCCTTGCAGGAGACGGACGGCAGCGCACCGCTCCGCAAGATCTTCCCGCCCGGCGAGTACGCCATCGTGCTCTCCCGCGCGCCCATCGTCCAGAATGTCGCCCTCGTTCTGAGGCATCCGTGGCACGCGATCGCGCATGAGGAGCTCACGGCGCTCGGGCAGAACCCCTCACCCGGCGGCCATCGCCTGCGGCCTGGGCTCGATCTGGTCGTAACGGACGGCAAGACGACGCTGCGTGTTCTTGTCGTCCATCTCAAATCGGGTTGCTGGGAGCGCCGGTGGAGCGAAAGAGGCCATGCCTGCCCTGTCCTTCGCCAACAGATCGCGTTGCTGTCCGACTGGATCGCCGAGCGCGAGGACGAGGACGTGCCCTATCTCCTGCTTGGCGACTTCAACAGACGCCTGACTCTGGCCGACCCCTATTATGCCGCGATGATCGGCGGCTACGCACCCGTGCTTGCGACGGCGGGTTTCGCCAGCCCCTGTCGGGGTGGGGAGTATTTCATCGACCATGTGATCATCGGGGGCAGTGCCCGATCGTGGCTTCTGCCCGACAGCCTCCGGGTCATGACGCAGAATGACAAGGCACCCGGTCTCGCCCTTTCGGATCACTGCGCGGTTTCCGTGAGATTCGCGACACCCTGAAGCCCTTCCCGCTCGGCGCGCTTACGCTTGGCGCCTTGCTACGAGGGTCCTGCCGCGAGAACCTTGCCGCGACAGCCTTGCCGCGACAGCCTTGCCATGGGCGTCAGGCCGGGAGAGGCGATGAAACCGCGAGATCCGGGAGCGAACGGCGGTGTTCGTATCCGGTTTTTCGGAATAGTCTCGGCGGTCGGTATCGGCGGACAGGCGCCTTGCAACCGCTCCTCGCGAAAGCAGGGGCGGAGGCCGACGCCTCGGGCAATGCAGGGAGGGCAGTCATGCGCTACAGAACACTCGGATCTTCGGGGCTCGTGGTCTCGGAGCTCGGTCTGGGCTGCAACACGCTCGGCGGCCGGGTCGACATGGCCGGGTCGATCCGTATCGTTCATCAGGCCCTGGAGTCCGGGGTGACTCTCTTCGATACGGCCGACAGCTATGGCAGGCGGGATTCCCATGCGGGCGCCTCGGAGGAGGCACTGGGCGCGGCGCTGGCCGGCCGGCGTGGTGACGCCATCGTCGCGACCAAATTCGGCATGAAGATGGGTGCCGGTGACGACAGCAGGGGGCTGTGTTCGGGCGCGTCGCGCCGCTACATCATCCATGCGGTCGAGGCGAGCCTCAAACGGCTGAAGACCGACTGGATCGACCTCTATCAGCTGCACATGCCGGACCCTCTGACGCCCATGGAGGAAACGCTCCACGCCCTCGATACGCTCACCAGAGCGGGCAAGATCCGCTATGCGGGCGTTTCGAACCTCCCGGCCTGGCAGGTGGCGGATGCCTGTCATATCGCCCGGCAACACACCCTGACAGGGATCGTTTCTTGTCAGGACGAGCTCTCGCTCCTCGCCCGACGCGCCTGCACCGATCTCCTGCCTGCCCTTTCGCGGTTCGGTCTGGGTCTTCTGCCCTATTTCCCGCTCGCATCCGGAATGCTGACCGGGAAATACCGGAGGAATACCGCGCCGCCCGAACGATCGCGTCTGGCTCACTGGACCCATCTCAGGGCGCAATACGACAGCCCCGCGATCTGGGACCTGATCGACGATCTCGAGGCGTTCGGCGCAAGACACGGCACTTCCCTCCCGCAGCTCGCCTTCGGGTGGCTGCTCCAACGCCCCTGTGTCGCCAGCGTCATCGCCAGCGTCACGACCCCGACGCAGCTTTCGGAGAATCTTGCGTCCTGTGCCCGCTCCCTTCCTGCAAGCATGGACGAGGCGCTGGCCACCCTCCTCTCCCGCCACGAGATCGGTCGATGACTGCGCTGCCCCAGGCGATACCGGAAAACTGGTGCCTCACCCCGCTCGCACCGGATCTGTCGCTCGATTGCGATGCACCGCCGCCATGTCTGGACGCGGAGACCGAGCTCAGGATCGAGGCGATCTGGCAGAGTGCCCGCCTGCGTCATCCCGATCTCTATAACGGCCGGGTGTTCTGCCTTTCATCCATGAGCGAGACTCAGCTTTCGGGTTTCTGGTGCGAATATCGCTGGGTCCTTGCGAGAATGAAGAGCGAGCCCCCCGACATACTGCAGGGCTTGCGACCTCTGGCCGTGACGGCACTTCTCCTGTGCCGCGATGGCGTGGTTCTCGGGCGGCGGAGTCGGGAGTCGCTCTATCTTCCGGGTTACTGGCAGGGCGTGCCCGCCGGATCGGTCGAGTCGCGCGACGGCGGCGAGGCGATCGATCTGCGTGCCCAGCTTCTCGAGGAACTTGCCGAAGAGGTCGGCCTCGCCTCCGCCGTCGAGACCGAAGGCCCCCTTCTGGCCTGCGAACATGCCCGGACCGGAATCGTGGATCTGGGCTTCCTGATCCGCAGCGCGCTCGATTTCGCTTCTGTCGAAAAAGCCTGGGCAGAAACCGCGAACCGCGAATATGACCGTCTCACCTGCATTGCCTATCGCGATCTTCCCGATTTCTCCGATGCCGTTCTGCCCACCACCCGTGCCCTTCTCGACCGGATCACGCCATGAGTACCTATCGCCCGCTCGATGCCACCGCCCTGACGGCTCATCTGGCAACCCTTCCCGCGCTTTCTGCCCGTCTTGGCGGCTCTCCGGAGTCCTGGACGGCGAGAGAGGTGAGCGACGGCAACCTCAATACGGTGTTTATCGTCAGCGGCCCCGCCGGCAGTCTCTGCTGCAAGCAATCCCTCCCCTATGTGCGGGTCGATCCGGGCTGGGCTATGCCGCTCGAACGCACATTGTTCGAGGCGCGGTGGATGCAGACCCTGGGCGCAGCGGTGGGGCATCAGATTCCGGCCCTCCTTCATCTGGATGAGGGACTGTTCCTGATCGTGATGGAAGACCTCTCGACCCACAAGGTGCTTCGCACTGCACTGATCGAGGGCGACGCCCCGGCAGGTTTCTCCGCACGGATCGGCGAATTTGTGGGGCATGCGGGATTCGCCACCTCCTGGCGGGCGCGTCCGTTCGAGGATCTCTTCGCCCTGCGCGAAGTCTTCGCCCGTAACCTCTCCCTCACCCGGATTACGGTCGATCTGGTCATGACCGATCCCTACCGGCAGGGATGTGCGCGCAATCGCTGGCTCTCTCCCGCGCTCGATAGCGACGTTGCCGAAATCCAGAGCGATTCCGTTTTGCACGCCGGCGTCACCCGGCTTCAGGAGCGCTTTCTGGGCACCACCCAGGCCCTCCTCCACGGCGATCTCCATACGGGTTCGGTCATGGTGCATAATGAGGATGTGCGGGTGATCGATGGAGAATTCGCCATTTTTGGTCCGCTCGGATTCGATCTCGGGATGTTCATCGCCAATCTCGTGATGAATGGCTACGCCCTTCCCGATCGGGAGTCCTGGATGCAAGACGAGATATCCCTGCTCTGGTCGGGCTTTTGCAACGCCTATCGCCAGAGCTGGGACGGGAACACGGGCTGCGGAGATGTCGGATCGCTCGCGACGCCGGAAGAAACGACGCACGATCAGGACCGGTTTTTCCGGGAGGTCATGAGGGATTGTGCAGGCTTCGCCGGGCTTGAGCTCATACGACGGACCATGGGCTTCGCCCAGGCAGCCGATTTCGCGGCCGCGCCCGATACGGCATGGGAAGCAGAGGCACGACGCCGGGCGCTGCATACCGGGCGGCGGCTGATCGTGAAATCGGCGCTAATCGAGGACATCGAGGCTCTGCTCGACGCGCTCTGACATTCCCGGCCCCGGTCGCACGAGCCATCTCGTCAGGATCCGCCCCTGCGCGAATCGGGGGCACGATCACCCTGTGGCGGGAATGCGGAATGCGACAGGCCGGACGGGCCGAGAGTGTCAGGCCCGTCGATACGCCCGATCGAACCAGACGAGGCCCGAGATGTCCGAGCGGAGAAACTCGGCACAGAGTGGCTCGACGAACATCACGGTATGGGTTCCTACCTCCTGCATCTGCGCGATGCGACATTCCATGCTGACGAGAGCATCGACAAGCAAGGGCATGCCGATCTCGCCCCGCTTCCAGCGCCCGGCGGCGAAACGGGTCTCCATATCGTGACGCGAGGAGCCGAAGAGCGTGGAGAGCGACTCCTGATCGTGAGTCAGGATATTGATTCCAAGCAGGCCATTGGCCACCAGATGCGCATGAGTGGACGCCGAGCGATTGACGCAAACCAGCAGGGTCGCCGGATCGTCCGAGACGCTGCAAACGGCAGAGGCGGTGAAACCGTGTCGTCCTCCTGCCCCGTCGGTCGTGACGATCGTAACGGCGCTTGCAAGGCGCGCCATGGCGTCACGAAAGACATGTTTCGGAAGAGGCAGGCGATCGGGCATCAGGTCGGCTCCAGAAAAAGATCATCTGACGGGAATGGGACGAGGCAGGCAAGTCGCGAGGAGAGGAAAGGTTTCGCCCGCCCGTTTTCCGTCTTTGTGGCAGGGGGGGCAAGGACGACAAGAGCCGTGCAGATTGACATCTTGCCCATCGGGGCCATCTGCGTGTTATAAACACACGCTCATCGTGAATAGTTTATACCACATACGGCAACCAGCGGATACGGAACGGGACGAAAGATGAAGCGGGCAATACGCATCGGCCAGGGCGAAGGCCTCGTTCTGACGGCCAACCGTCTGCTCGACGGTAACATCGTATGGCGCGACGAATCGGGAATCTGGCGTCCTTCCATCGCCCATGCGGCGGTCCTGACGCCGGACCATTACGAATCGGCGCTCGATTCGGCGCTCGCCACCGCCCAGAAGGATGCCGTAGTGGGAGTCTATGAAGTGGTGGTCCGCCCGGGACGCCCGCCGCAGCCGGTCAGCGTGAGAGAGCGCATCCGGGCTTTCGGCCCGACGGTCCATCCCCAATTCGCAACGGAGCTGGAAGCATGAACGCGCCAGTCGGTCACTACCTCTACAATGCCGCCGATCGCGGCTTTCTCGGCGAGCGGATCGCAGAGTTCGAGGGCCAGGTAAGGCGCCGTCTCGAAGGGTCGCTCAGCGAGGAGGAGTTCAAGCCGCTCCGGTTGATGAACGGCCTCTATCTCCAGCTCCATGCCTATATGCTCCGGGTCGCCATTCCCTATGGCGTTCTCGATTCCCGCCAGTTGCGCAAGCTCGCTCATGTGGCGAGACGATACGACCGCGGCTACGGCCACTTCACGACGCGTCAGAACATTCAGTTCAACTGGATCCGTCTCGAGGATACGCCCGCGATCCTGCGCGAATTGGCCGATGTCGACATGCATGCCATCCAGACCAGCGGCAACTGCATCCGCAATGTCACTTCGGACCAGTTTGCAGGCGCGGCGGCGGACGAGCTCATGGATCCGAGAGTCCACGCGGAAATCCTGAGACAGTGGTCCACGCTGCATCCCGAATTCACTTTCCTGCCGCGCAAGTTCAAGATCGCGATCTCGGGCAGCCCGCAGGATCGCGTGGCGGCACGGTTCCACGATATCGGCATTCTCGCCCGTCCTTCGGAGGCCGGGCCGGTATTCAGGATCTTCGTCGGCGGGGGGCTCGGACGGACGCCGCTCGTCGGACAAGAGATGTTTGATTCCGTGCCCGAAGAGCGCCTGCTCATGACGCTGGAGGCGATCCTGCGCGTCTATAATGCCTATGGTCGACGGGACAATATCTACAAGGCGCGAATCAAGATCCTGGTCCAGGCGCTCGGTATCGATGGGTACAGGGCGGAAGTGGAACAGGAACTTGCCCGGATGAACCCGGATCACTACCGCCTTTCACCGGAGACGGTGGAGGCGATCCGCGCGCGCTTTGCAGCTCCGGATCTTTCCGCACCCGAAGGGGCATCCGACGCGCTCGCGCGCGACAGACGCGACAATCCCGACTTCGCACGCTGGGTCCGCAGCAACACCCATCCGCATTTTGCGCCGGGACGGATCGTGGTCACGGTTTCCGTCAAGCCTGCGGGCGAGATCCCGGGCGATGCCAGCGCCGATCAGATGGATGCTCTCGCCGATATCGCGGACCGGTATTCCTTTGGCGAAATCCGCGTCACCCACCTCCAGAATCTCGTCCTCGCCCATGTGGCACAGGACCGGCTTCTTGCGCTGTGGCAGGAGCTGCAGGCCATCGATCTGGGCGATGCGAATCACGAGCTGATCGGCGATATCGTCGCCTGCCCCGGGCTGGATTACTGCGCGCTCGCCAATGCGCGCTCCATTCCGATCGCCCAGAAGCTGAGCGCGCGTTTCGCCGATTCGACCCTTCAGGAAAAGATCGGGCCGCTGAGAATCAACATCTCGGGGTGCATCAATGCCTGTGGCCATCACCATGTCGGCCATATCGGTCTTCTCGGAGTCGACAAGCGCGGAGAGGAATTCTTCCAGATCACACTGGGGGGACGTGCGGACGATCTGGCGCGCACCGGCGCCATACTCGGTGCGGCGCTGCCGGAGGATGACATGGTCGATGCCATCGCACGTATCGTCGATCGTTATCTGTCCATACGCGAGACCGGGGAGGGCTTTCTCGATACCCTGACCCGGCTCGGTGACGCACCTTTCAAGGAAGCCGCTTATGAAACGGTTTGACCTCTCCTCTCCCCCGCGCAGCGGACATGACGGGATCGCCGTGGTGCCGGTCGACGAGATGGAGGAATCGACCCGGGCGGTGCGTCTGACTCCCGAGACGGATGTCGAGGCCATCGGCCCTGCCCTGGCCGCGCTGGATGTGGTGGTGGTGACGTTCCCCGTCTTCAGGGATGGCCGGGGCTTCACACAGGCGCGCGCCCTGAGAGAATATTACGGCTTCACTGGAGAAATCCGCGCGGAAGGCCACATCCTGCCGGATCAGGCCCGTTTCCTGCATCTGTGCGGTGTCGATTGCGTCATGCTTCCGGAAGGGAGCGATCCGACGCCCTGGCAGGAGGCTTTGACGCTGTTCTCGGGAAGCTATCAGGATCGTCTCGGGCTGCGCTGAGGCGCTTGTCCCGACATGTTGAGGCACCGGGGCACCGGAAAGGCGGAGGCGCTCCCGGGCTGCCTCCCGGCCCGGACGCAAGGACCGGCTCTCTCTCCCCTCACTTCCTCTCTTCACTGCGCAGAAGCCCCGTGAGGGCTCCCGGCTGGGGTCGGAACCTGACCCGGGCTTCGATCCTGGGCTTCGATTTCGGGCTCAGAGCTCCGGGTGGTCCGAAGCAAAGGCAGCGGCAGCGCCGAAAAGACCTGGCTGCGGATGGGTGATGATCTTGACCGGCATATCGCCCATCATGCTCTCGAACCGTCCCTTGGCGACGAAACGCTCCGCAAAGCCCGAATGCGGGAGACGGTCGGCCACACGCAGGCCCAATCCGCCCGCAATCACGACCCCTTCCGCACGATGGGCGAGAGCGAGATCCCCCGCGACCGCGCCGAGAGAGAGGAAGAAGCGCTCGAGAGCTGCGGCCGCCATCGAGTCTCGCCCCTCCATCGCCATTTCCCAAAGCGCCTTGTTGTCGCGCATCGTGATCGGCAGACCCTGCATTTCGGCGATGATCTCATAGAGATTGGTCAGGCCCGGACCGGAGACGATCCGCTCGGCAGAGACCCGGCGGAACCGACGACGGAGCGCGCGCAGGATCTTGTCCTCGAACTCGTCGAGGGGCGCAAAATCGATGTGACCGCCCTCGGTCTCGATGACGAAATACTGCCCCTTGCGGCGCAGCAGACAGGCCGCCCCGAGCCCCGTGCCCGGCCCGACGATCGTCGTCGTGCCCTGCTCGGGCAGCGGGCGATCCGGTCCGCAGAGATGACGAAGATAGCGATCATCCACCTGGGCGACGGCATGACCGACGGCACCGAAATCGTTGACGAGGGTAAAGTCGTCGAGATGAAGGCGCTCGGCGAGCATCGTTGGCTGGATCACCCAGGGATTGTTCGTCATCTTGAGCGTCTCGCCCTGGATCGGGCAGGCAATCGCGATACCGGCATGGCGCGGCAACTCGCGACCGATGGAGCGCCCGAAAGCCTCCCAGGCAAGCGCAAGACTGGCATGATCGGCCGTACGAAGCGTCGTCGCCTCTCCAAGATCGATCACGCGTCCCTGATCGATCGAGGCAATCGCGAAACGCGCATTCGTCCCACCGATATCGACAGTGACAATATCCTGCATCACATGCTCCAAGGTAACGGAAGAGAGTGCCTCACGGGGGAAGTCGACTCTGCCCGGTTGACTGAACAATCAGGGGCAGAGATCTTGCAGGCAATCACGTCTCCGTCAACAGCTGACGTCACAACTCTATCTCAACGCGCGTTCTGTTTCACGCGCGCCATGCGAAGAAGCCGATGCGCGATCCTGCGTGGCATGAGGGCGGAAACGAATTTGAGCAGAAGGAAAACCGCCGGAAAGACGAGTACGGCCTGCCCGCGCCCTATGGCCCGCGCAATACGACGTGCCGCGTCTTCGGGCGTGACGAGAAAAGGACGGGCCCCGTCGAGACGACGGCTCATGGCGGTATCGATGTAACTCGGCTCGATGAGGGTCACACCCACATCACTCGGCGTCATGGCAGCGTGAAGACATGTCGAAAAACGGGCAAGCCCCGCCTTGGAGCTGCAATAGGCGGTTGCGAAAGGCAGGTCGTGATGCGCGGCCACCGACCCGATCAGGGCGATCCGCCCGCGCCTGCGTCCCGCCATGAATGAAGCGGCCTCGGTCGCGAGCGCGACCGGAATGGCATAATTGACGAGTGCCGCCTCCCATACCGCCTCGACCCGTTCGGTCACGGCGCCCTCGGGCCGGATGTCGGACACACCGGCATTGAGAATGACGAGATCGAGCGGTCTGGCTGCGTCTGCCTCCCCGAGCAGGGAAAGGGCCCTGTCATGATCGGTCAGGCCGAAGGCCCTGACCGAGGTCGTGGCCCCCTTCGCCTCGCACAGGGATGCCGTACGGGCGAGACGATCCTCATTGCGGCCCCACAGGGTGATGTGAATACCGGGAGCGGCATAGTGACAGGCGAGCGCGCTCCCCAACCCGCCGGATGCGCCGGTCACAAGAACATGACCCGGGACAAACTCGTGCTTTGCAAATCGTTCAGGACGTGACATTCAACGCGCTTTCGTCGATGAAAACGGCAAGCCCGCGTCACAACACGGGGTTGCAGCGGGCCAACCGATACAGAAGAGTGAACCTTGCCGGAAGCAGAAGACCCCCGCCAGAGCGATACCGGACTGATTGTCCGACCCGTGATGTCCCGTAAAGATCTGAAACGCTTCATCAGACTTCCCCGCACGCTCTATTCCGGCCGCGACGGCTACGTTCCCGCACTCGATATGGAGCAGACGGATCTTCTCGATCCGAAGCGCAGCCCCATCTTCCGCCATGCATCCGTGCGCTATTTCATGGCCTGGCGCGGCGATGTTCCCGTGGGGCGGATTTCCGCGGTCGTCGATGGCAAGGCCCTCGAGGCCTGGAACGAAAAGATCGGCTGGTTCGGTGCGCTCGATGCCCTCCCGGAGGAAGAGATCGTGCGCGCGCTGGTCGATACGGCCCGTATCTGGCTGCGGGACCAGGGCATGGAGCGCATGCGGGGACCGGTGACCCTGGGGTATCACGGGGAATCGGGCCTCATGGTCAGCGGCCAGACGGAGCCGCCAATGATCGGAACGCCCTGGCATCCGCCTGAACTGCATGCCATCGTCGCGCGCGTCGGTCTGGAAAAATCGCAGGATCTCCTGACATTCCGGCTGGACCTGACGGCAGATCTGGACGCTCGCCATATCGTACCCGGCGCGCTCGTACCCGGCACGGGGAAGCTGGGCGACGTCACCGTGTCGCATCTCTCCAAAAAGGAAATCACCGCTCAGGGAGAGGTTCTGAGGACCCTCTATAATGACGGCTGGTCCGGCACGTATAATTTCGTCCCGCTTCAGTCCTATGAAATGACCGCCCTCATCGGGCAGCTCAAGCCGGTTCTGCGCCCCGAACATTACGTTCAGATCAATCGCGGAGACGTGCCCGCGGCGATGGCACTGGTCGTCCCCAATATCTACGATATCGCGGGCGATCTCGGCGGGGCGCCCTCACCCCTGGGCTGGGCGAAACTCGGGACACGGCTGCTCGGGCATCGCTTCCACTCGGCACGCGTCATTCTGCTGGGCGTATCCCATACGGTGCGCGGCACCATTCTGGGCGCTCTGATGCCCTCTCTGGCGATTGCGGAGCTCATCAGCAGACGCAAATCCCTGCCCTATGAATTCGTCGAGCTGGGCTGGATACTCGAAACCAACACCGCCATGCTCAATCTGGTGAAGCGCCTCGCGCCAGAGCCCAACAAGGTGCATCGGATGTACGAAATGGCCATCCCCCCTCTCTGATTTGGTCTTCCGCGCTGTCTGATCTCCCCCCCCGGGGGAGCAAGGGAGCCGTCTGACGGCTCCCGGCGCGAACATCAGAAATGCTGCCAGCCTTTCCGGTCGAGCGTCATCGCCTTGCCCGAAGGGTCGCGCACCACCACGCCACGCCCTTCACGGACCGTACCGATACGCGTCACGGGTATCCCGGTCTCCGCAGCGGCCTCCATGATCCGGACCTCGCAATCGGGCGATGCGGTAAACAGGAGTTCGTAATCGTCTCCGCCGGTCAGGCAGAGCGACTGCCAGCGCTCGCCTGCTGCCAAGGCCTGGGGAGAACGCGGTACCGCCTGCGCCTCGATCTCGAGACAGAGGCCGTTCTCGCTTGCGATATGTCCGGCATCCTGAACGAGACCATCGGAGATATCCATGGCGGCGCTGGCGAAACGGGCGAGAGGGAAACCGACTCTCGGGCGGGGGAGCCTGTAACGCCCTGCAAGGAAACCATCCGGATCGGGAAGATTATCGAGAAGCGCCTGCAGGCCGAGCGCGGCGTCACCGATCGTACCGGTCACCCAGACCGCATCGCCGCACCGGGCACCGATCCGGCCGATGGCCGCGCCCTTTTCCACCTCGCCAAGGATCGTGAGGCTGAGAACGAGCGGCCCGCGCGTCCCTGTCGTGTCCCCACCGAGGAGCGTAACGCCGTACTGCGCCTGATCCTGTGCAAGCCCCATACTGAAGCTCGCAAACCACTGATCGTCGAAGCCGGAAGGCCGGCTGACATTGAGCAGATAGCCGCGCGGAACCGCGCCCATGGCGGCACAATCGGAGAGACTCACTCGCAGGAGTTTCTGACTTACGGTCTCGGCCGGATCGCCGGGAAGGAAATGCACCGCCTCCACCAGCGTATCGGTCGAAAGAACGAGTTCCCTGCCCTCTGCCAGAGCCAGCACCGCTGCATCGTCGCGCAGCCCGCGCGCGCCCTCTCCTGCCAGCGGTCTGAAAAACCGCTCGATGAAATCGAATTCGCCGCCGCTCATCTTTCTGTCAGTCTCTCGATGCATCCCCCGACACGCGTCATCGGGCGTCTCTGAGGACACCTATCCGCGTGCCTTTCCGGGTGCCGCTCCGGGTGCCTCACGAGGCGCCTTTCCGGGCGCCTCGCTGCCGATATCGGGACAGGTATCGATACCGGTTTCAGTATGGGCCATCCCCTTCGGCGCGGTCGACTTCTCCCGGCGGCATCTTGCCCGAGACGGGTTCGCCGGAGCCGGACCTGTTCAGGGCATCGAGCACGCCATTGACGAGCTTCGCCTCGTCTCCGGAAAAAAAACCGTGCGCTACATCCAGATACTCGTTGATCACCACGCGCGCGGGCACATCCTCACCCAGCTCCCACGCTCCGGCACGCAGGAGCGCACGCAGGACCGGGTCCAGACGGGAAAGCGGCCAGCTCGCCGGCAGGGCTTCGGAAAGCATCGCGTCGATACGATCCTGGGCGAGCGTGGCTCCCTTGACGATGAGACCGAAGAGCCGGAAATCGGCATCCGGCACATGGCCGTCCTCGAAGCCCTGATCCTTGCCCGTACCGAGGCGATGACGCTGGAACTGGCTGATCACGGTCTCCGCATTTTCCCCGCCCTGCTCGCACTGGAACAGAGCCTGAACGGCAGCGACGCGTGCGACGGTGCGCGAACGCTTCGCCTGAGGCTGGGAGGGGGTTTCGGTCATGATGAGCTGTCCTTGTCTTCCTGTCGCGACGATACCCCGGAAAAGGCGCGCTCCTCTTCCTCGGGACGCATATCCGTCAGAAGCTTCGAGAACGCCTCCACTTCACGGAAGTCACGATATACGCTTGCAAAGCGCACATAAGCGACACCATCGATGCTGCGCAATGCGTCCATTGCCAATTCGCCGATACGGGACGAAGAAATTTCCGCCTCCCCCGATGCCTCGAGCTGGCGAACCAGCCCGTTGACGATCCGTTCCTGACGTTCCTCCTCGACCGGACGCTTGCGCAGGGCGATCCGGATCGAGCGCGCCAGCTTGTCGCGATCGAAGGGCACACGGCGACCGTCCATCTTCGTCACGGTGAGTTCCCGGAGCTGGACCCGCTCTATGGTCGTGAAACGCTGCGCGCATCCGCCGCAAACACGGCGACGACGGATCGCGGCGCCATCATCCGTTGAACGACTATCCTTGACCTGCGTATCTGCATGACCGCAGAACGGACAATTCATGACTGAGTCTCCCTGTATGGGCAGATGATGAGGCCGGCCCACCCGCCCGGGCCGGGGGCAGAAAGGAGCCTATCGTTGAAGAGAGTGCAAGCCATTCTGGCGCTGTCCCTTGCAGTTTGCGTGGCAGCTCCGTTCGCCGCTGCGTCACAGGCATTCGCCCAGACGACCGATGCAGACATACCCGGGCAGAAAAACGCGAGCCACGATATCACGATCGACGGATGGATGCGGCGATCGAAACATATCCACGGTCTCGCGGCCGCCTATTTCACGATCAGGAACACGAGCAGCGAACCGCATCTGATCTCGGGGGTGAGTTCTACCGACTGCACCGATATCGATGCCTATCACAGCGAACAGGAGATGAACGAGCGTACCGCGAGTCTCTTTTCGCATTTCACCATACCGGGCAACATGACGATGGTGTTTCCCGAAGGCGGGTATCATCTGATCTGCAAGGATTTCCCGGACTCGGTGAAACCCGGCGATTCCGTGCCGATCACCTTCAGCTTTCTCGGCGGCTCCAGGAAGACAGTGACGTTCAAGCTCCGGGACAGGTCCTGAGGAAGGCGGGTCCGGACCGGCTCGGGCCGGGATCGGCGCAGCAAGCCGGGACGGTTCCGGGGCGGAGGCCGATCTGCCCGCGATATTTCCCGGGGATGCCTCAGCAGGCGCGAAGAATGGCAATCACCGCCTGACCGTAGCGGTCCCGCTTCGAGGTCCCGACTCCCTTGATATGAGAAAGCGCTTCCATGTCGCGGGGATCGCTCTGGGCGATCTCCGCGAGAGTCGCATCGTGGAAAATGACATAAGGCGGGATCTCCTGCTCCCGCGCCTCGTCGCGCCGCCATTGTCGCAAGGCGTCGAAGCGTTCGCGCGAGGCTGCATCGAGCATGTCGGCCGGCGTCCGGGCCGAGGAGACGCGTCCGCTTTCCCTCGTCGGGGCGAGCGGATCCGAGCGGAGTTCGAGACGGGTCTCCCCGCGCAGGATCGGACGTGCGACGGGCACGTCGAGACCGAGCGTGTTATGCTCTCCGCTCATGCGAATGGCACCCCGGGCGATGAGCTGGCGGATGACGCCTCGCCACCATTGTTCCGGACGATCCTTCCCCACACCGAAGACCGTCAGATGCTGATGGGCGTGCCGTTCGACCGCCTCGGTCAGCTTCCCGCGCAGAACGGAGGTGAGATGAACCGCTCCGAATCGCTGGCCCGTGCGATAGATGGCCGAGAGAACCTTCTGCGCCGCTTCCGTCCCGTCGAAGGTCTCGACCGGGCTGCGGCAATTATCGCAATGGCCGCATTTCCCCTCGAGCGCTTCCCCGAAGCATGCAAGCAGCGCCTGCGTCCGGCATCCGACCGTTTCCGTCAATGCGATCATGCTCTCCAGACGCGCCTGCATCACGCGCTTCTCGCTCTCCGGCGCGCTGGATTGTTCCAGCCAGTACCGGGCGCGCGCCATATCCTCGCCGCCATAGAGCAGGAGCGTCTCGGCGGGTTCGCCGTCGCGTCCGGCACGTCCGATCTGCTGGTAATAGGCTTCGGGTGACGCAGGCATATCGAGATGGACCACGCAGCGGACGTCGGGGCGATCGATCCCCATCCCGAAAGCGACCGTCGCCACGATCACCATCGGTTCCCCGCTCCTGAAGCGCATGAGAGTCGCGTGTTTCTCCTGCGAGGACAGTCCTGCATGGAAAGGAAGGGCGTTGTACCCCCGCTCCCTGAGGCTTTTTGCCATACGCTCGGTACGGTTCCGGCTGCCGCAATAGACGATCGCGGCATCGTCGCGATGAGCCGCGAGCGCGTCCTGGACCTGACGCGTCTCGGAACCTTTGGGCGCAGCCGCGAGAAAGAGATTGGGTCTGTGAAAGCTCGACGTCAGACGACGCGCCTGCTCCATGCCGAGCGCCTGGAGGATGTCGTCCTGCGTGCGTGAATCGGCAGTGGCCGTGAGCGCGATGCGCGGTACGTCCGGAAAGATGGCAGGAAGATCGGCAAGGGCGCGATATTCGGGGCGGAATTCATGCCCCCAAGCGGACACGCAATGCGCCTCGTCGATCGCCAGCACCGAAACCCGGTTCCGGGCGAGCCATCTTGCCGTTCCCGGAGAGACCAGCCGCTCGGGGGATATGTAGAGCAGATCGACCCGCCCTGCCCGCAGATCGGCCCGTATCTCGTCCAGACGCTCTTCCGGCAGCTCGGAGTGAAGCGCAGCCGCGTTGATCCCGAGCTGCCTCAGGGCCGCGACCTGATCGTCCATCAATGCGATCAGGGGCGAGATGACAATTCCCATACCCGGACGACACAGGGCGGGCACCTGATAGCACAGACTCTTGCCGCCACCGGTGGGCATGATCACCAGAACGTCCTCGCCCCGGATAACCGAATCGATGACCTCTTTCTGCTGCCCGCGGAAACAGGAAAAGCCGAAAACCCGGCTCAGAACCGCATCGGGGCTTTCATCCCCCTGATGCGGTGCCGCCGGGCTTCCACTTCCGGAAACTTCGTTCCCGGAATGCGCAGCTACCGGATCCGCGCTCACCGGATCCACGCGCGCCGAAAGAGCCTCTCCGGACGTCCCGGTCGGGGTTCCGGCTACGCGCTCCGCGGGATCGGCTTCGATGTGGTCAGGCTCGCTCAGGGGACGTCCGGATCGACTTCGATCGTCACCACACGCGAGGCGACTGCGGCATCCTGATTATTTGCGGGCGGGAGCGCGATCTGGGTGATCTGCGCCTCGCCGACACCGGCCTGATGCAATGCGGATGCCACGATTTTCGCGCGCTCGACAGCGAGAAGTTCGTCCGCCGAGAGATTACCATGGGCACCCGCATGGCCGATCACCTCGACCGTCTTCGCATGCGTATCCCGGGCATCCCTGGCGGCCTTGTCGACGATCCCCTGGGCCGTGGCGGAAAGCGTGGTCGAAGCCGGCTCGAAGAAAACGGGATAGCGGTCCCGATCCGGACCGCCGGAGCAGGATGCCAGTCCCGCGAAGGCACTGACAGACAACATCACAGTCAGACGACGCATCTTTTCTTCCTTTTCGAATCGCCGTGACAGCCACGGTGCCTCGCTGAAGTCACTGCCGTGCGCCATGCCTTCCGTCAAGGATAACGGATCGGACCCCGGGGCAAGACCTCGGGCAAGACCCCGGGCAAGACCCCGGGCAACGCATCGTGTCGGAGGCACCCGGAGTCCTGCGATCACAGGGGGAGCGGCACCGTCCGTCCGGCTTCCAGCCTCCATGCACGATCGAGCTTCTCCGCTCCCGTCAGGCGATGCGCGATAAGAATGACCGTACGCCCCCTCATCACGCGGTTGAGCGTATGCAGGAAGGCACGCTCGGTTGCGGAATCCAGACCGGTTGCCGGTTCATCGAGCAGCATCACAGGCGCATCGAGAAGCAATGTCCGTGCGAGCGCGATACGACGCCCCTGCCCGCCCGACAGACGGGTCCCGCCTTCGCCTACCCAGCTATCCAGCCCATCGGGCAGTTCCTGCACGACCTCCGCGATCTCGGCCTGCTCGAGCACATCCCATAGCCGGTCCTCGGCGATATTCCCGCGTCCCAGCGTCAGATTGTTCCGGATGGTATCGGCAAAAAGATGCGTCGTCTGGGACAGCCATCCGATGCGCCCGCGCAGCTGCGCGGTGTCGAGCGTACGTATATCGTGCCCACCGAAAGAGATCTCGCCCGATTCCGGCTGCGCGACCTTGAGCAACAGGGCCGCAAGGCTCGATTTCCCGACGCCGGAAGGACCGATCAGGGCCACATGATCGCCCGCATGGATGGTCAGGTCCAGCCGGTCGAGAACGGGAGGTCGCGCAATCGCCATGCGATCGGCACCCTCGACCATGTCCTCGCCCGGAACAGGATCGGGAGCCGCCCAGCGGAAGGTGACGTCATTGAAAACGATGTCGCCGGTTTCGGGCGGGCGGCACTGTCCTTCACCGCTCTCATCCATCCGTTCCCCGCTGGTTTCCGTGATACGCCGGGCGGCGAGGCCGACCTGTCCCGCAAGGACACCCGTTCGCGCCAGGGCAGAGACGCCCTCGAACACGGTGCCGGTCAGGAAGACCAGTCCCACGCCCGAAAGCAAAGGAAGGTTGAGCCCGCCCAGCCCCGCCATCGCCAGAAGCAGGATCACCAGCGCCGTCTGACCGCAGAGATAGGAGAGTGCTCCGGAAACGGCCATGGCGCGATTCCGTTGAAGCTGCGCCTCGTGCAGTCTCGTCTCGTCCTCGATGATGCGACCGGCGAGACGAAGTTCGCCGGAAAACGCCCGAGCCTCGCGCAATCCGGTGGCGAGATCCAATGCTGCAACGCGCAGCGCGGATTCCGCATGAAGGACAGTGTGACTGAGGCCGCTCGAACGCAGCGCCGAGAGAAGCGGCAGCAGGCAGGCTGCCGCGAGAAAGAGCCCCCCCAGAGCCAGACCCAGCCGCCAGTCGGCCAGCCCGGCCACGATCACGAGCACTGGCAGGGAAATGAGCGCAGCGAGAAACGGCACAGCGATACGCAGATACAGATTGTCGAGCAGTTCGACATCGCCGACGAGACGGTTCAGCAGATCGCCCGCGCGACGGAATCCGAGCCCGGCAGCCGCTCCCTGCGCGAGACGCCGGAAGAACCAGACGCGCAAGGCGGCGAGCGCGCGAAACATCGCGTCATGGGCGAAGAGACGCTCCGCGTATCGCAAGACGATCCGGGCGCCACCGAAAACACGCAGAAGCCCGAAACTCGTGCCCGCGCCGAGAGCCAGCGCCGAGACACTTGCCCCCGCATTCCACATGAGTGCAAAGCCGCTGAGAAGCGCGAGCGCCGAGAGCAGCAGGCCGAAGCCGAGCCGGCCGTAATAGGGGCGCCAGACCGTCACGATCATGCGCAGGGCTTCAAGCGTTCTGTGCACCCGGTCGGGTTCCGTGCGCGTGGGGCTATGTTCGCTCATCATGGATGACCTCCCGTAACGGCGCCGTGCGAGAGCGACAGGGTCTGGGTGCCGAGCGCGCGCATGGCGGGGGAATGCGAACTCAGCACCACGGTACGCCCCTCTGCGAGACAGGCGAGCGATTCGATGATGTCCCGCTCGGTATCGGGATCGAGATGCGCCGTCGGCTCATCCAGAAGCAGGAGAGGCGCATCCTTGAGAAAGGCGCGCGCGATGGCGACACGCTGCGCCTGCCCTCCCGAAAGGCCGAAGCCTCCCTCGCCAATCTCGGTATCCAGCCCCTTGGGCAGGAGCGGCAGGAAGCTGTCGATCGCAGCGGCGCGCACCGCCGCATCGAGCGCTTCGTCATCCGCATCGGGCCGCGCGAAAAGCAGGTTTTCGCGGAGCGTTCCGGCAAAAAGAACCGGTCTCTGGCCGATCCAGGCCAGATATCGTGCGATCTCCCGGCCACGCATGGCCCGGGTATCGCGCCCGTTGAAGAGGATCCGCCCCGATACAGGGTGGATGAACCCGAGGAGCAGTTCGATGAGCGTCGATTTTCCCGCCCCGGAGGCGCCATCCACGACGAGAATGTCGCCAGGAGCAACCGTGAAATCGAGCGCTTCGAAAACGAACGGAAGATCCTCGCGCCACCGGTAGCTTATCGCGTCTCCCTCGACGGTCACCGGTCCGATTGCCTCAGCCATCCCGGCTCCGTCGACGATGCCTTCATCTCCGCCATGCTCGAGCGCATGCATCGCCTCCGCTGCACCTGCGGCATGGGCGCGATCCTGATAGGCGAGCGCCAGACCGCGCAGAGGTGCGAAGAATTCGGGCACCAGAAGAAGCGCGAAAAGGGTCGCCGTGAAATCGGGCGTGGCATGGACCGAAATCCCGCTCGTCTCATGACGATGGAGAAAATGACCCTGGGTGAGCACGATCAGGATGATCGCAACGACCATCGCGATATCGATGGCGGCAGAGGAGAGAAACGCAACGCGGAGAATCTTCATCGTCCGGCGACGCAGCTCGTCCGCCGCCCGGGAAAGCGCCTCAGCCTCGCGCCCATCGGCATTGGCGAGCACGATCGTCGCGATACCGCGTATCCGGTCGAGAAAGCGCGATTGCAGTCGCACCATGGCGAGAAACTGGTTACGGGAAGCGAGCGCCGCCCCGATCCCGAAGACGGCCTGGGCTACGGGAACGAGAGCGCCGCACACAGCAAGGATCAGGGCCGCACGGGGATTGAACCAGAAAATGGCGGCGAGACTCAGACAGGGCAGCAGGACCCAGCTCATGGAGGCCGGTAGCCAGCGCGCGAAATAGCCGTCGAGAACCTCGATCCGGTCGACGAGAAGGGCCGCGATCTCCCCGGAATGCTGGCGACGCAACAAGGCGGGGCCGATACCGATGACGGAATCGAGCACCGAGCGCCTCAGCCGCGCGCGCGCGCGTATCCCGGCGCGTGCAGCCGCCTGCTCCTGCACGATCATGCATCCGGCACGAAAGAGAGAGAGCACGGCGAAAATACCGATCGGGGAAAGCGAGGGCGCTGCGCGATCCCGCGCGACCCGGTCGATGATCGCGGCCAGACACCAGGCCTGACCGATTGCAAGGATCGTGCCGACACATGCAAGGAGGACGGCTGGTAGAGCCGCGCGCTTCGCGGGGCCGGATTGCTGTCTGACCCAGTTCCGTACCAGTTTTTTATCTACAGCGCTCATGACCCGGCCATATAGGCAGATTGCCCCCCCGGTGGTAGTCTTGCCGCGTCAAGATTGCAGAACATTTAAAGCCCGGGAGACGGCGCCCTTCCGCCTGTTTCTGCGGCGCGCCATCGATCACCGCTGAAAATCAAAGCATTTTTCCGATCGCTGCCCGAAGCGCACCTGTTTCTGTGAAAGGATAAAGCGATAAGGGCGTGAGAAGCCCTGCGCTCGCTCTATGCTCCCGGAATCAGAAAAGCGGCCCGGAGGCCGCTTTTCCCTGATACGATTCCGGGCGCAGTTACTGCGGTAGTCCCGACCGGATCACTGATTGGCGGGAGGCTGCGGCGCCGCTGCCGGCATGGAGGAGGACGGCATCTTCCCCTGGCCTTCCATCGGCATCGGTGCCGGGCTCGGCATGGTGGGGTTGGCGTTCGGGGCAGCCATCGGCGCCGTGGCCGGGACCGGCGTCTGTGCCTGCTGCAGGCTCCGCGCATTCAGATCCTCGGTCGAAGGCGAACCCTTGTCGCCCTTCTGGTGCATCATGCCCTTCTTGTGCATGCCGCTCATCGCGCCATGATGGCCCTTGTGATGGGTGTGGGCAGCGAAAGCCGGGCTGGAGACGGCGAAGGTAGCGGCGATCAGGGTCGCGCCGAGTGCGGAAAACTTCATCTTGGGTCCTTTCCAGTGTCGCGCATTCCATGACGATCCCCTGTCCATCGCCCGACCAACGCTTCAGCGATGCAGGGATATCGAGGGAAAGCCCGATGCTCGAGCTGAAAACGTAACGTCCGCGTTGCGGTTCCCCGTAAAAGGAACGAGATGGACAGAACAGGCCATCCCTTTCCAGCGGCGACGCCGTTCAGTCCCGGCGGATGGCGCCCGGTTCGGAAGACACGCCATAGGTGTCGCGCGCACGCTTGATGAATGCCGACACCATCAGACGTACGCCCTCATTGAACACGACCCCGATGGCATTCTGCAGAAGACGCGAACGGAACTCGAAATCGACGAAGAAATCGACCAGACAGCCACGCGGATCCGGCGTGAAGGTCCACACATTGTTGAGATATCTGAACGGCCCCTTCTCGTAGCGCACACGAATGCGCGACGGCCGATCCAGTGCGACACGGCTTGTGAAGGTTTCGCGGAAAGGGCCGAATCCCACCGTGAGATCGGCGATGAGCTCCTGCTCGGTGCGGGACTTCACGTTTGCCTTGACGCACCACGGGAGAAACTGCGGATAGGCCCCCACATCGGCAACGAGATCGAAAAGCTGTTCAGGACTATATGCGATCAGCCGTTGTTCGGCGTGGGTGGGCATTATCGTGTCTCCGGCCGGGGCAAACTCTGTCCCAGCTTGTTCTGACGGGCTTCGCGCAACGCTGCGAAATCGGAGTCCGCATGATAGGAAGATCGTGTCAATGGACTGGCACTGACCTGCAGGAACCCTTTCGCCCTTGCCATGCTCGCGAATTCGTCGAACTCGGCAGGCGGGACGAACCGGTCCACCTTCGCATGTTTGGGCGTGGGCTGCAGATACTGACCGAGCGTAATGAAATCCACATCGGCGATACGGAAATCGTCCATGACCTGCGCGACCTCCATCCTCTCCTCCCCGAGGCCGAGCATCAGCCCCGATTTGGTGAAGATCGAAGGATCCTGCCTTTTGACATCGTCAAGAAGCCTCAGGGACTGGAAATACCGCGCACCCGGCCTGATGGAGGGATAGAGGCGCGGTACCGTTTCGATATTGTGATTGAAGACGTCGGGCCGGGCCTCCACCACGACGGGAAGCGCGCCGGGCTTGCGCAGGAAATCCGGCGTGAGGATCTCGATCGTCGTGGAAGGCGATGCCTCCCTGATCCGGGCGATCGTCCGGGCGAAATGCCGTGCGCCGCCATCTGCCAGATCGTCGCGATCGACCGAGGTGATCACGACATGACGCAAGCCGAGCGTTGCCACCGCCTCGGCCACGCGATGCGGTTCATCCTCATCGAGCGCGTGCGGCATGCCTGTCGTGACATTGCAGAACGAGCAGGCCCGGGTGCAGATCTCGCCCATGATCATCATGGTCGCATGGCGCTGGGACCAGCATTCGCCGATATTCGGGCATGCCGCCTCCTCGCAGACCGTCACCAGACGGTTGTCGCGCATCAATTTGCGCGTCTCCTGATAGATCGGGCTGTTCGGCGCCTTTACCCGGATCCAGTCCGGCTTGCGCTGGACTGGATTATCGGGCCGATTGGCCTTTTCGGGGTGGCGGAGCGCGCTCTGCTTCCGATGATCTATGGTGATGCGCTGCATGGTCATGACTAGAAGTGGAGTGCCCCGCCCCAGGCTGCAAGAACCGATTCATGCATCGTTTCCGAGATGGTCGGATGCGGAAAGACCGTCTCCTTCAGCTCGGCCTCGGTCAGTTCAGACGTACGCGCGATCACATACCCCTGGATCATCTCCGTCACTTCGGCCCCGATCATGTGAGCCCCGAGCAATTCGCCTGTTTCGGCGTCGAAAATGGTCTTGGTCAGGCCATCCGGCTCGCCCATCGCGAGCGCCTTGCCATTTGCGAGAAACGGGAAACGCCCGATCCTGAGCTTGCGCCCCGTCGCCTTGGCCTTTTCCTCGGTCAGACCGACGGAGGCGACCTGGGGACGGCTATAGGTGCAGCCCGGTATGTTCAGAGGGTGAAGCGGCTCGGGGTCGAGTCCTGCGATCTTCTCGACGCAGATCACGCCTTCATGACTGGCCTTGTGCGCAAGCCAGGGGGCGCCTGCCACGTCGCCGATAGCCCAGAGACCCGGCTCGTCGGTGCGGCAGAACGAATCGACGACGATATGGGTCCGGTCGATCTGGACCTTCGTCTGTTCGAGACCGAGATCCTCCACGTTCCCGACGATGCCGACCGCGAGAATCACCTTGTCGACCACGAGATCGGTGGTGCCCGACGCTGTGGTGATCCGGGTGGATACAGTGCCATCCTTCCTGTCGAGCGGGCCGACCTTCGCGCCGGTCAGCACCTTGATGCCCTGTTTCTCGAAGGCCTTCTGCGCAAGGCCGCTGATTTCAGCGTCCTCGGCGATCATGATCCGGTCGGCCACCTCGGCGATGGTCACTTCCGCGCCCATGTTGCGATAGAACGAGGCGAACTCCACCCCGATCGCACCGGAGCCGATGACCAGAAGACGCTTCGGCAGTGCCTTGGGCACCATCGCCTCGCGATAGGTCCAGACCAGGTCGCCATCGGGCTCCAGCCCCGGAAAATGGCGCGCGCGCGCACCCGTGGCCAGAATGACATCGGGAGCTGCGATGCGTCCCGTTTCCTTGCCATCCTTGCTGATGGCGACGACATGCGCCTTGCCGTCGCGACCGGCCAGCTTCGCACGACCGTCGAACACCCTGACTTTCGCTTTTTTCAGCAAGCCCGCCACGCCGCGGGAGAGCTGGCGCGAGACGGCGCGTGAACGCGCCACGACCTTCTCGATGTCGAAGCTTACCTTCTCCGCACTGAAGCCGAATTCAGCGAGGTTGTGGAGCTGATGATTGAGCTCGGACGCGCGCAGCAGCGCCTTGGTCGGAATACAGCCCCAGTTGAGGCAGATACCGCCCAGATGGGTGCTTTCCACAACCGCGACATTCTTGCCGAGCTGGGCGGCGCGCAGGGCAGCGACATACCCGCCCGGACCGCCACCCACGACGATCAGATCGAACTTGTCCATGGGTCAGATCACCAGTGAATAGGGGTTTTGAACGATATCGCGCAGCGCATTCAGCCATTTCGCTCCGAGTGCCCCATCGACGGCGCGATGATCGACAGAGAGCGTGGCCGTCATGACGGTCGCGATGGCGAGCTGGTCGCCACGCACGACGGCGCGCTTCTCGCCCGCTGCGATCGCGAGGATCCCGGCCTGGGGGGGATTGATGATGGCCGAGAACTCGCGCACGCCGAACATGCCCATATTCGAGATCGAGAAGGTGCCGCCCTGGAACTCCTCGGGCTTGAGCTTGCCGTCACGCGCACGCCTGGCCAGATCGCGCGCCTCGGCGCTGATCTCGCGCAGGGATTTGCGATCGGCCTGGCGGATGATCGGCGTGATCAGCCCATCGGGGATCGAAACCGCCATCGAGATATCGATCTCGGGGAAATGCAGCGTCTCCGCCTCGGTGTACTGGACATTCAGGCCCGGGCAGTCGCGCAGGGCGAGCGCCACGGCCTTGATCATCATGTCGTTGACCGAGATCTTGAACTGACCGTCCCCCTCGCCCGGCGAAGCTGCATTGAGCCTGGAACGCAGCGCCAGCAGCGCATCGAGCTCGATATCGACCGATACGTAGAAATGCGGGACGTTCTGCTTGGACTCGCTCAGGCGGCGCGCGATGACCTTGCGCATCGAGGAATTCGGCACGCGCCTCGCTTCCGCTGGCGCTGCACCCGGGACGGGAGCGCCCCTGGGGGCGGGAGCGGCTTCCGGTGCGACCGGCTTCGCATTCTCGACGTCACGACGCAGGATACGCCCGTTCGGGCCGGTTCCCTCGAGGGTCGCAAGGTCGATACCCTTCTGCGACGCGATGCGGCGCGCGAGAGGCGATGCGAAAACGCGCTTGCCTGCAGGCGCAGCCTGAGAAGGCGAAGCGGTCTGGCCCGAGGCAGTCTGGCTTGAAGCAGTCCGGGCAGGAGCAATTCGATTGGAAGCGTCTTGATCGGAAGCGTTCCGGGCGGCGGTCTGCGGTGCCGGCTCGGCCTTCTTCGCGGGCGCTGCCTCGACAGCATCCGGCACGTCCTCGCCCTCATCGACCAGAATGGCGATGGGTGCATTGACCTTCACCCCCTCGCTGCCTTCTGGAACGACGATACGACCGAGAATGCCTTCATCGACGGCCTCGACTTCCATCGTGGCCTTGTCCGTCTCGATCTCGGCAATCAGATCGCCCGATCTGACCGTGTCGCCTTCCTTCTTCAGCCAGCGCGAGAGCGTTCCCTCGGTCATGGTCGGAGAAAGAGCGGGCATCAGGATATTGGTAGCCATGGTCGCAGCCCCTCAGAACAGTTTGCAAACCGCGTCCACCACCCAGTCAGGCTGCGGAAGCGCATGTTTTTCGAGATTGGCGGCGTAAGGCAGCGGAATATCGAGCCCGCAGACGCGCGCAGGCGGTGCATCGAGATAATCGAAAGCCTGCTCGCAGGCGATCGTGCAGATCTCGGCCCCGATACCGGCCACGGGCCAGCCTTCCTCGACCGAGACGATACGGCTCGTCTTCTTCACGCTGTTGACGATGGTCTCGGTGTCGAGCGGGCGGATGGTGCGCAGATTGATCACCTCCGCCTCGATCCCCTGCTCTGCCAGTTTCGCAGCCGCCTCGAGCGCCACACCGACCATGATCGAGAACGCCACCAGCGTGACGTCCTTGCCCTCACGCTCGATCTTCGCCTTGCCGATGGGCAGGATGAAATCCTCATCCACAGGGCACGGGAATTTCTGTCCGTAGAGAATCTCGTTTTCGAGCACGATTACCGGATTCGGATCGCGGATGGCGGAACGAAGCAGCCCCTTCGCATCTTCGGACGACCAGGGTGCGACCACCTTAAGGCCGGGCACATGGGCATACCAGCTGGCATAGCACTGCGAATGCTGTGCGCCCACGCGAGCCGCTGCGCCGTTGGGGCCACGGAACACGATGGGACAGCCCATCTGTCCGCCCGACATATAAAGCGTCTTGGCTGCCGAATTGATGATATGGTCGATCGCCTGCATGGCGAAATTCATCGTCATGAATTCCACGATCGGCTTGAGGCCCGTCAGCGCGGCGCCCACGGCCATGCCGGTGAAGCCATGCTCGGTGATCGGCGTGTCGATGACGCGTTTCTCGCCGAACTCGTCCAGCAATCCCTGACTTATCTTGTAAGCGCCCTGGTACTGGGCGACCTCCTCACCCATGAGGAACACGTCCTCGTCGCGGCGCAGCTCAGCTGCCATGGCATCGCGAAGGGCCTCACGCACGGTGATGACCGACGTCTCGCCCCATTCGCGATCCGGCGTTGCCACCATGTCCTGCGGCTTCACGGGCGCGGTCTGCTCTACGGCGGTCTGTGCCGCTGGCGTCTGTGCGGGTGCAGGACCGCTCTCCAGCGCCGAGATATCCTCACCTTCTTCCGAGATGATGGCGATCTGGGTATTCACGGCGACGTTTTCCGTGCCCTCCGGAACCAGGATTTTCGCAAGGATACCGCTATCGACGGCTTCGACTTCCATCGTGGCCTTGTCGGTCTCGATCTCGGCGATGACGTCGCCGGAACTGATCTTGTCGCCTGCCTTGCGCGTCCATTTCGAGAGCGTGCCTTCGGTCATGGTAGGCGAGAGAGCCGGCATGAGAACAGGAGCGGCCATAACTTACGCCTCCACCAGAATATCGGTCCAGAGTTCGGAAAGATCGGGCTCGGGGCTGTTCTGCGCGAACTCGGCAGCGTCGTTGACGATCTGCTTCACCTCGGCATCGATTTCCTTGAAAATATCCTCGCCGGTTCCCTTCTCGACGAGGAGACGGTGAAGCGCCTCGATCGGGTCGCGCGTGCGCCGCATTTCCTCGACCTCGGACCGGTCGCGGTAACGCGCGGGGTCGGACATCGAGTGACCGCGATAACGATAGGTTTCCATCTCGAGCAGGAACGGCCCCTTGCCCGCCCGGCAATGCGCGACGGCTTCCTTTGCGGCCTCATGCACGGCGAAGAGATCCATACCGTCCACCTTGCGGCCCGGAATATGCCAGGGCTCGCCGATACGGGAGAGATCCTTGGCCGCGCTGGCGCGCTCGACGCTCGTGCCCATGCCGTAGCGGTTGTTCTCGATCACATAGATGCAGGGCAGTTTGTGCAGGGATGCGAGATTGAAGCTCTCATAGACCTGCCCCTGCTGGGCCGCACCTTCTCCGAAATAGGCGACACCCACTTCGTCCGTGCCGCGATACTTGTTCGCAAAGGCGAGCCCGGTGCCGATGGCCACCTGGGCGCCGACGATTCCATGACCGCCATAGAAATTCTTCTCGCGCGAGAACATGTGCATGGAGCCACCCTTGCCATGCGAATAACCGTCCTTGCGTCCGGTCAGTTCCGCCATGACGCCGCGCGGGCTCATGCCCATCATGAGCATATGGGCGTGGTCGCGATAGGATGTCACGATCTTGTCGCCAGGCTTCATCGCGAGCGACATGCCGACGATGACCGCTTCCTGACCGATATAGAGATGGCAGAATCCGCCGATCAGTCCCATGCCGTAAAGCTGCCCGGCCTTCTCCTCGAAGCGGCGCAGGAGCAGCATGTCGCGATATGCTGTGCGAACGGTTTCCAGTGGCAGGATCGGTCCGTTGTGATCCGCGAGCGGCTGGGCCGCTCCCTTTTTGGCTGAGCCGGACATGCTGGGTATCTCCTGAGCCTGACTTTGCGCCACGCGCAACTTACGGACCGGTATTTACCAGTCCGGTTGCGCAAGTCCACAACCCGGGCTGTTAATTCTGTGCGTTACAACGTGCCGAGCAGGCGTCGGGCCGCCAGACCGGGATCGTCCTCGCGCAGCAGGCTCTCGCCGACGAGAACGCCGCTCGCCCCCACCTCGCCGACCCTCAGGACATCATCTTGCGTTCTGATGCCGCTTTCCGAAACAAGTATGCGATCAGGGGGCACGAGAGGTGCCAGATCCATCGTCGTCTGCAGATCGGTGGTCAGGGTTCTGAGATTGCGGTTGTTGATTCCGATGAGCGAGGTGTCGAGCGCGAGCGCCCTGTTCAGTTCGGATTCGTCATGAACCTCGCACAGGACATCCAGATCAAGTCCTCGTGCGAGCCCGATCAGCTCCGCCGCCTCGGAATCGGAAATCGCGGAGAGAATGAGCAGGATGCAATCGGCACCGATCAGGCGGCTCTCATGCACCTGCCAGGGCTCGAGGATGAAATCCTTGCGCAGGATCGGAAGGGCGCACGCATCCTTGACCGCCTTGAGATCGTCGATGGAGCCGTGGAAACAGGCGCTCTCGGTCAGGATGGAAAGACAGATCGCGCCGGCGGCCTCATAGGATTTCGCGATTCCCACCGGGTCGTAATCGGGGCGGAGGATTCCGGCCGAAGGCGACGCCTTCTTGATTTCCGCGATCAGCCCGACCCGCCTGTCGGCGGCCATCTGCTTGAGCGCCTGACCGAAACCCCGCGTCGGAACGCTGACCTCGCGGGCGCGCGCCGTGATCTCCTTGAGCGGCATGATCTGCGAACGCTGTTCGACATCGATGCGCGTCCTCGCGCAGATACGTGCCAGAACATCGGGCATCTCGCCTGTCTGGACCGGGACCGATGCCGTATCCTGAACGACGGTTCCCGGCACCTGTACATCCGGATAACCGGAGGGTGTATCGTGGGCCGGACCGGACGAAGTTTCAGTCATGGGAGTCCTGCTATCTGGATCATGCGTGGAGAGGATACCGCTTCATCGCCCCGGATATCGGCGTCCTGCGCCCTCGCCAAGGCGGAACGGGCAAGGCCGCTATCGATGGCCTGCGCGGCCGTGGCGACGTTCCGACGCAGAAGGTCGGATGAGACGGTATCGTTTTCAAGGATGGAAGCCCGCCCTGCAACATGCAGGGCGACGGCTGTATTGAGCAAAACGGTATCGCGATAGGCGCCGGCCTGCCCCGAGAGCATCTCGATCAGGCGCGCCGCATTGTATCCGGGATCGCCCCCGGCGAGCGCCGCAATCGGACGCCGTGAAAATCCCGCCATCTCGGGCGTGAGAACGAGGTCCAGAAACCTGTCTCCCTCCCAGGCCCTCATGCGCGACGGGCCGGCGAGCGTGATCTCGTCGCTGCCCCCACGATCGGTCTCTCCGTGCACGGCCCAGATGCATCGCCCCCCGAGAGCGGCAAGCGTCTGTGCCACCGGCTCGAGCCAGCGCGCTTCGTACACGCCGATCATCTGGCGTCGCACACAGGCCGGATTGCACAGGGGACCGACAAGATTGAAAATGGTCCGGAAACCGAGCGCCCCCCTGACGGGCGCGGCATGGCGCATCGCCGGGTGATGAACGGGCGCGGAGAGAAAGGCGAGATTATCCTCGTTCAGCCGCCGTGCCTGCTGCGCGAGGTCTTCGCTCGGGGCGATGCCGAGCGCCATGAGCGTATCGGTCGCACCGCTGCGGGAGGACAGCGCCCGGTTGCCGTGCTTGGCAACGGGTACGCCGAGCCCGGCGAGCACGAAGGCGACGGCTGTGGAGACATTGAGGGTGCCCAGACCGTCACCGCCCGTGCCGCACACATCCATGGCGTTCTCGGGCACGGAAGGAAGCGTCGTCATGACCTGACGCACGGCACGAACCGCGCCGCTCAGCTCCTCCACCGTTTCGCCGCGCAGATGGAATGCCATGAGGATGGCCGCGAGCTGCTCGGGAGGCGCGGCCCCGCGCATGACGATGGAAAAGAGCCGCTCCGTCTCTTCCGCAGTCAGGGTCTGGGCATTGGCGAGTCGGCCCAGAACCTGCCGGAGGCTTCCGCTTTGCGTGTCCATTCAGGCGGCTTGCCGTTCGGGTGCCGTGCCGCGAACGATCGAGAGGAAATTGGCCAGAAGGCGTCCCCCGTCTTCCGAGGCGATGCTCTCCGGATGGAACTGGACACCATGCACCGGCAGATCGCGATGTCGCACGCCCATGATGACGCCGTCCTGCGCGCGGGCATTGACGACCAGACACGCCGGGACACTCTCCGGCGCCAGGGTCAGGCTGTGATATCGCGTCGCCCGGGTCGGGTCGGGCAATCCCGCGAAAACGCCGCTGCCGTCATGGGCGATGGCATCGACCTTTCCATGCATGGGAACCGGCGCGCGAACCACCTTCGCCCCGAAGACCTGACCGATCGCCTGATGGCCCAGACAGACGCCAAGCACCGGAATGCCACGGGATGCGGCCTCTGCGATGAGTGGGCAGCATAACCCGGCCTCATCCGGCGCACGCGGACCGGGAGAGATCACGATGGCCTCGGGCGCGAGGGCGAGCGCGTCCTCGACGCTCAGGGCGTCGTTGCGCCGCACCTCGCAGCGCTCGCCCAGCATTCCGAAATGATGGACGAGGTTGAAGGTGAAGCTGTCATAGTTGTCGATCAGCAGTATCATGGCATCAAAATGGCGCGCTCTTCCCTGAAAATCAATTTCCGTTACGTTGCTATCGCGCAAGCAGCCTGTTTCACAGCAAGCTCTGCGGCGCGGAATATGGCGCGGGACTTGTGCCGCGTCTCCATTTCTTCCGCCTCCGGGTCGCTATCCGCGACGACGCCGCACCCGGCCTGCACATGCATCTGACCGTCATGCAGGATGGCCATCCGCAGGCCGATACAGGTATCCATATCTCCATCCGCACCGAAATAGCCGATACATCCGGCATAAGGTCCCCTGCGGGTTGCCTCCAGCTCGTCGATGATCTCCATCGCCCGGATCTTGGGCGCCCCCGTCAGCGTGCCTGCCGGGAAGGCCGCTTCCAGCGCATCGATCGCGTCGCATTCGGGACGGATCGCACCGTGAACGGTCGAAGAGATATGCATGACATGGCTGTAGCGTTCGATCACGAAGGATGCGGGAACCGAGACGCTCCCCATACGCGAAACCCGACCCACATCGTTGCGACCCAGATCGATCAGCATCAGATGCTCGGCGCGCTCCTTCTGATCGGCCAGCAGCTCGCGCTCGAGCCTCAGATCGTCGTCGCGATCCGCCCCACGCGGGCGCGTTCCCGCAAGGGGGCGCACCGTGACGACGCCCTCTCGCAGCCGCACGAGAATCTCGGGAGACGACCCGACGAGCGAGAAGCCATCGAGCTCGACGAGAAACAGGAACGGTGCCGGATTGACCCGCCGGAGAGAACGGTACAGCGCCAGGGACGGCAGAGGAAATCCGGTCGAGAACCGCTGGCTGGGCACGATCTGGAACGCATCTCCCGCCGCGATGTAATCCTGCGCGACACGCACCTTCGCCCTGAAGGCTTCGGCCTCCACGGTCGAACGCGGCGGCGCGAGTGTCGTCCCCGCCGGCAATGTATCGGCGGGATCGGGAGCGACAGTGGCAAGCGCCATCCGCGCACGCCCGAGCAGACTCTCGGCCTCCTCGCGGCTCATGCCGCCTTCCCGCAGGGGCACGGCGAGATAAAGCTCGTCGCGCACCGAGTCGAAAACGGCGAAGAGGCCGGGGCGCATCATCACCCCGTCCGGGAGTCCGAGATCGTCCGGAGGCGCTTCCGGCAGGACCTCCATATGACGCACCATGTCATAGCCGAGATAGCCGAAAACTCCGCCGATCATGGTGGGCAGCCCCTCGGGCAGTTCGGCACGGCTCTCCTCGACGAGTTTCCTCAGCGATACGAGCGGGGCATCCCCGACGGGACAGAATGCCGATCCGGCCTCGAGCGGCGCATGATCGATCTCGACCCTGCCCTGCGTGCAGCGCCAGACCAGATCGGGCAGAAGGGCGATCACGGAATAACGTCCCCGCGTCGCCCCCCCCTCGACGCTTTCGAAAAGCAGCCTGTAGGGCCGCCCCGTCGCGGATTCGGGCACGAGGGACGAAAGTTTCATATAGGCGGCGACGGGGGTGAGCAGATCCGCTGCCTCGACCGACCAGACGAACCCGGTCGTCATTGCGCCGCCTCGCCGTTTTCCGCTCCGAGCACCCGTTTGATGACCGCAAGATTGGGCTTGGGCTTGATCTCGTTCTCCAGGCTGCGGACGACCATGATGGGGATATCGGCGTGATAGCTATCGACGAGCTGGCTGCGCATCATGTCATTCAGGGATTTCGTCGCTTCGGGTGGCGGCATGCGCGTTCCGGTCACGGTGAACACATAATAGTCGTCGCCATGCGTCACCATCGCCGTCTTGCCCTTGCCCGTCGAGAAGATCTCACCCAGCAGCTCGGAGGGGAGCCCCGCAGTCTGGACGCGGGAGACGGCAAGACCTGTCTGGAGCAAAGCTGCATCCTGCGTCCCAGCGACCGACGGCCCCAGACCGTGCGCAGCGCGTGCGGCGCGCATGAGCGCGGTCGCGCGGATTTCGGCCATGCGATCCTGCTGCGCCTTTCTCCAGTCATGCGCCACCTGCTCGCGCACCTCGTCATAGGGCTTGACGTGGCCGGGCTCGATCGCATCGACGAGAACCGCGAAGGCGCTGCCCTCCGGACCGTTGACGAGGCTCGGCGCCTCGTCCTTCCCCTGGGAGAAGATACGGGCGATCAGGGCCTTGCGAAGTGCCTCGTCACCCGGAAGAGGTGCGACCTCGCCATCTTTCGTCAGACCCTGGGCATCGAGCGAGCCCTGGGCGGGAACGGCACCGATATCGCTCGGGATCTGCTCGAGATCGCGACTGCCTGCAATGGCATCCTGCAATTTGGCGACGCGCGCGGCGAGCAGTTGCGGCGCCTGGAGTTTTGCGGCTTCGTCCCTGATTTCCGCCTTGGCGTGGTCGAAATCGGTCTTGTGAGGCGGCTTGACCGACGTCACGCGAAAGACCACCCACCCTGTCTCGGTCCGGATCGGCCCTTCGATCTTGCCGGGCTGTGCCGCGAAAGCCGCCCTGGCCAGTTCCGGGCTCGGGATCGAATCGGCACGGGCATCGGGAAATGCGACCGAGGCCGCCTCGGGATCGCGCTTCTGGATCGCATCCCACGCGCCGTTTTCCTGCCAGTCGCGAAGCAGGGCTTCGGCCTTGCCTTTATCCGCGACCGTCAGCGCCTCGATGCTGCGCGTCTCGGGAACGTCGTATTTGCGAATCTCGAGGTCGTAGTAGCGGCGCAGATCCTCATCGGCGAAGGTCAGGGTGCGCGCGATGGTCCCGGCCGTGAGAACGACCGCCTTGGCGTGACGATATTCCGTCGTGCGGTAGAGCCAGGGGTGCGTGTCGTAGAAGCGTCGCAGCTGGCTCTCCTCAGCCGGGGCCGGAACCTGCATGGCCGTCGCATCGAGGCGGATCAGATCGATTACATGCTCCTGCGCATCGAAACCCGTGAGACGGTCGAGCATGGCGTTCGGCACGTTCATCGTGTTCCCCAACCCCTCGAGGAGATTGCGTGTCGCGATATCGTCACGGACCTTGGAAAGAAGATCGCGCTCGCTCATCCCGATCTGGGCGAGCTTGCGATTCATGACCGCACGATCGAACCGACCATCGGTGCCATGGAAGAAAGGCATGGCGAATACGGTCTGGCGCACCAGCGCATCGGGGATTTTCATCCCGTTACGATCGGCAAGCGCCAGGATTTCCGCCTGGGCGAGCAGCCGCTGGAGAACCTGCTGCCCCGCCTGCTGCCGGGTTTCTGCCGGGAGCTGCGTCGGGCTCTGGAAACCGGACTGGCGCGCGAGCTGCATGAGCTGGCTGCGCAGGGCGACATCGAGATCCTGGGCCGTCACGTCGCGCGTTCCGACCTTGATCGCGATATTGGCCTGGTTGCCGCTATAGCTGCCCACCATGTCGCCCACGCCCCAGCCGACAAAGGCAAGGAAGATGAGGAGCGCGATGATGCGCCCAACCCAGGAATCGACGACGAGATGACGTAAGGCGGTGATCATACGCGGTGCAGGTCCAGAACAGGCCAGGGTTGGAAAAGAGGGAACCATAGTGCCGGACGCCCGGATTGACCAGACGGCGCCCCGGAACAGGACCCCGCAACAGAGAACGGGAATGCGGAGCGGGCGCGCATGACGCCTTGCGCGGATCGGCACCCCCTCCTTCCTGAAGCGGTCGCCTCCCCCCCCTGAAGCGGTCGCCCCCGGGCCGGAATGTCCGGATGATCGCTTGAGCGCGCGGATATCCCCGCCGGAACCGGATGAAGATCCGCTCGAAGAAACACCCGAAGCAGTGCGACGACACGAGAAGATGATCTGTCATGATCAAATTCACCCCTGTTTCGTAACAGGGCATATCAGCTAAGCCCGGTTGAAACCGAAACGGAGAGGGCAATCGATGCGCCAGATGATCATGGGCAACTGGAAAATGCATGGGCTGCGGGGTTCGGGCGAGAGGCTGGCGCGCGAGATCGCAAAGGGGGCGGATCCGGCTTGTGTCAGCCGCGATCTCGTCATTGCACCGCCTTTCACGCTTCTTTCCTCTCTGGCTCCGCTGCTCTCGCCTCATGGCATCGGTCTGGCCGCGCAGGATTGCCACGAGGATCCCGATGGCGCCCATACGGGCGATATCGCGGCACCGATGCTCGCCGATCTCGGCGTGAGCCATGTCATTCTTGGACATTCGGAGCGGCGCCAGAACCATCACGAATCCAGCGCGCTGATCTGCCGCAAGGTGGAAGCTGCACAGAAAAGCGGCCTCATTCCGGTCCTGTGCGTCGGGGAGACGGAGGCGGACAAGGCGGCGGACCGGGTCGAGGACGTTCTGGGACGTCAGATCGAGGAGTCCCTGCCGAGAGGGTTTTCGGGAATCGTGGCCTATGAGCCCGTCTGGGCGATCGGAACGGGCCAGGCAGCGACCGAACAGGATATCAGCGACCGCATGGCCTTCCTGCATGCTGCGATCGCGCGCCACCTCGAAACGGATGACAAAGCGACACGCATCCTGTATGGCGGCTCAGTCAAGCCCGAAGATGCCGCGTCCATCCTCGCCGTTCCAGGTGTCGGGGGCGTGCTTGTCGGCGGGGCGAGCCTGACCGCGGAGTCCTTCCTCGGCATCGCGCGGGCTGGCCTGAAGCCGGCATATTGACGGCGTTTTTATTCAGTTTCCTAGAAAGCCGGACATGACCACGCTGCTGCTTATCATCAATCTCTTCGTCACAGTCGCCCTCATCGGGGTGATCCTCATCCAGCGCAGCGAGGGTGGCGGTCTGGGCATCGGAAGCAGTCAGGGCATGGGGTCGTTCATGACCGGGCGCGGCACCGCCAATCTCCTGACCCGCACGACCTCCGTCCTTGCCGGGGTCTTCATGGTGCTGTGCCTTCTGCTTGCCGTGCTGAACCGGGGCGCCTCGACAAATGGCGGCAACGATATTCTTGCCCAGCCTGCAAACGCACCGGCCGGAACCAACACGGCACCCGCGTCCTCGACCGGAGCGGCAAAGGGCGCCGCCCCCGCAGAAGCACCCCCGGCGAAGCAGTAAGGCCACAGCAAGGGAAATATGTGATGCCGGGCTTCCTCCGGCATCATTCTTCTCGTTCCCTCCGATCGCGAACCGGTGTAGGAGAGCCTTCCATGACTCGGTTCGTATTCATCACCGGTGGCGTGGTTTCCTCTCTCGGCAAGGGTATCGCTTCGGCGGCACTCGCGGCTCTCCTCCAGGCGCGCGGCTACAAGGTCCGCATGCGCAAGCTGGACCCCTATCTCAACGTCGATCCCGGGACGATGAGTCCCTATCAGCACGGCGAGGTCTTCGTGACCGATGACGGCGCGGAGACGGATCTCGATCTCGGCCATTACGAGCGCTTTACCGGCGTTCATGCCCGCAAGGCCGATAATGCGACGACGGGGCGCATCTATTCCGAGGTCATCGCGCGCGAAAGACGCGGCGACTATCTCGGTGCGACCGTCCAGGTCATTCCTCACATCACCGATGCGATCAAGGAAGCCGTCGTTACGGGCACGGATGGCTACGATTTCGTCCTTGTCGAGATCGGGGGGACGGTCGGCGATATCGAGAGCCTGCCCTTCCTCGAGGCGATCCGTCAGCTGCGCAACGATCTCGGTCATGCACAGACCATGTGCGTGCACCTGACCCTCCTGCCCTATATCCCGGCAGCAGGAGAACTGAAGACGAAGCCGACGCAGCATTCCGTAAAGGAATTGCAGAATGTCGGCATCCAGCCCCAGATGCTGATCTGCCGCTCCGACCGGGCGATACCGAGCAATGAGAGACGCAAGATCGCGAATTTCTGCAACGTGCGTCCCGAGGCCGTGATTGCGGCCCTCGATGTCGACACGATCTATGCCTGTCCGATTTCCTACCACAAGGAAGGCATGGACGATGAGGTCCTGCGCTACTTCAACCTCCCGGTGGAGGGGGAGCCCGATCTCAGCCGCTGGATCGATATCGTCGAATCCCTCCGTCATCCTGACGGCGAGGTCCGGATTGCTGTCGTGGGCAAGTACACGGCCCTGCTCGACAGCTACAAATCCCTGATCGAGGCGCTTCTTCATGGCGGCATCGCCAACAAGGTCAAGGTGCGCCTCGAATGGGTCGAATCGGAAACCTTCGAGAAGAACCCGAACGCCATCGCCGCTCTCGGGCGGGTCGATGGCATTCTCGTGCCGGGCGGCTTCGGCGAGCGCGGCTCGGAAGGCAAGATCGAGGCCGTGCGCTATGCCAGAGAGAATGGCGTACCGTTTCTTGGGATCTGCTTCGGCATGCAGATGGCCGTGATCGAATGCGCCCGCTCGCTCGCGGGTCTCGAAAAAGCCTCCTCGACCGAGTTCGGCCCGACGGACGAACCGCTCGTGGGCCTCATGACGGAATGGGCGCGGGGCAACGAGATGCTCCGTCGTCGCGAGCATGGCGAACTCGGAGGCACGATGCGTCTCGGCGCCTATCCCGCAAAGCTCAAGGAGGGGTCGCGCGCCGCCGATATCTATGGCAGCACGGAAGTGCGCGAGCGGCATCGTCACCGTTACGAGGTGAACGTACATTATCGCGAGCAGCTCGAAAAGACCGGCCTCGTCTTCTCCGGCATGTCGCCCGATGACGTCCTTCCGGAAATCGTGGAATATCCGGATCATCCCTGGTTCATCGGCGTCCAGTATCACCCGGAATATCTCTCGAAGCCCTTTGCGCCGCATCCCCTGTTCGCCGGGTTCATCGGCGCCGCCGTCAGAAAGGCCCGCCTCGCATGAGCGCATTTTCCCTCGGCTCTCTCACGATCGGGAACGAACACCCGTTCACACTGATCGTCGGCCCCTGCCAGATCGAATCCAGGGCCCATGCGCGTGAAATGGCGGCGGCGATCTCCGAGATCTGCACCGCCTCGGGGACGGGCTGGATCTACAAGAGCTCGTTCGACAAGGCCAACCGGACCTCGCTCAGGGCGCAACGCGGCATCGGCATGAAGGAAGGGCTCGATATCCTCGCCGGAATTCGCGAGGAGTTCGGCTGTCCGGTCCTGACGGATGTGCACGGGCCGGAGCAATGCGCCCCTGCCGCCGAGGCGGTGGATGTGCTCCAGATCCCGGCTTTCCTGTGCCGGCAGACCGATCTCCTTCTCGCAGCAGGCGAGACGGGTCGCGCGATCAATGTGAAGAAGGGTCAGTTCCTGGCCCCCTGGGACATGGCGAATGTTGCCGCCAAGATCGCCTCGACCGGGAACGAGCGGGTCATGCTGTGCGAGCGTGGCACGAGCTTCGGCTACAATACGCTGGTCAACGACATGCGCGGTCTGCCGATCATGGCCGCCACCGGCTATCCTGTCGTTTTCGATGCGACCCATTCGGTGCAGCAGCCCGGTGGCCTCGGCGGCGCATCGGGAGGGCAGCGGGAATTCGTCGCCCCTCTGGCGCGTGCGGCCGTTGCGATCGGGGTCGCGGCGGTTTTCATCGAGACGCATGAAGATCCCGATCGCGCGCCGAGCGACGGCCCGACGATGCTTCCGGTGTCGCAGCTCGGTTCCCTGCTCCGCCAGCTCAAGGCGCTCGATACGCTCGTCAAGACCGATGCCGGCTAAACGCCATATCTACACGGTCGAAACGGAGTGGACAGGCAATCACGGGCTCGGTACCCGGTCCTGGCATGTATACGGACGCAATCACGTCATCGTCGCCGATGGAAAGCCTGCCATACAGGGCTCTGCCGATCCGAGCTTCCATGGCGATCCGACCGGGTGGAACCCGGGTGAGCTTCTGCTGGCATCGCTGAGCGCGTGCCACAAGCTCTGGTATCTCGGTCTTTGTGCCGGAGCCGGGATCGTCGTGACGGCCTATCGCGATCACGCCGAGGCGGTGATGGTGGAATCGCCGATGGGCGAAGGCGTGTTCGAAAGCGCACTCCTGCGCCCCCATATCTCACTTTCCGGCCTGGGCCTGATCGAGCGTGCGCAGGCTCTGCACGATCAGGCCCATGCGCATTGTTTCATCGCGCGCTCGGTGACCTTTCCCGTGATCTGCGAACCCGTCTTTCAGATCGTATAGGCCTCGAGGGGCGCGCTCAGGCACGCGGCGAGGCAGACGATCACGATGGCGGTGAGAACGGCCCGGAAAGGGAAATAGCCCGGAGGAAGAGCGCCCTTGCGATATGCGGCGCGTTCGGCGGCGAGAACCGCGAGGAAGCCGACGATCTCGATCACGATCCCGCCGCGCGGCGACCACACCACACCGGTATAGACCGCGATCCAGCCGAACAGAGCCGGGAGCACGCCCAGCACGAGCCGTCGCCTGTTGAGCGCCCCGAGCCCCTGGGCCGGGACGATCGCGGGCTGCTCGAGTGCGAGCCCCCAGTGAACCGCGCCAAGAAACGACAGGATACATCCGCCATAGGCGAGAACGGCGACGCCGATATGCGTGACCGGCCCGAGACTGCCCCAGAAAAGTGCCGCCATGGCAAGGCAGAGAAACGGAACCAGGCCGCCGGCTCCGAGGAAAACGACCAGGGGTGATAAGGGTCTCACGGAATATCCATCCTCATTTCACATTACGTCAGTTGACAGCGCCAGTGTCTCGACGCCTTGTGATGCCCGAAGTTCAAACGTTCAAACAGGGAGCCCCCAAATGAGCGCCATTATTGATATCATTGCGCGTGAGATCCTGGATAGCCGCGGCAACCCGACTGTCGAGGTCGAGGTCGAGCTGTCGTCCGGAGCGAAGGGGCGCGCCGCCGTCCCGTCGGGCGCCTCGACCGGCGCGCATGAAGCCGTCGAGCTGCGTGACGGCGATTCCGGGCGCTACGGCGGCAAGGGCGTTCTCAAGGCCGCATCCTTCGCCGAAGGGGAAATCCTGGACGCCCTGCAGGGTGCCGAATCGTCCGATCAGATCGCGATCGACGAGGCGATGATCGAGCTCGACGGAACCCCCAACAAGGCCCGTCTGGGCGCGAATTCGATCCTCGCCGTGTCGCTTGCGGTTGCGAAGGCGACTGCGATCGAGCTCGACGTGCCGCTCTATCGCTATGTCGGTGGCGTATTCGCGCATACCCTGCCCGTCCCGATGATGAACATCGTCAATGGCGGCCAGCATGCCGACAATCCCATCGACATCCAGGAGTTCATGATCCAGCCGGTCGGCGCCCCGACGATCATGGATGCCGTGCGCATGGGGTCGGAAATCTTCGCCCGCCTCAAGAAAAACCTCTCCGCAGCCGGACACAACACCAATGTCGGCGATGAAGGCGGGTTCGCACCCGGTCTGAAATCCGCCGACGAGGCGCTCGGCTTCATCTCGAAGGCTGTCGAGGATGCAGGGTATCGCCCCGGCGAGGACGTGACCTTTGCGCTCGATTGCGCCGCAACGGAATTCTATCGTGACGGCCGCTACAAGATGGACGGCGAAGGCCGCGATCTCGATTCCGCCGGCATGATCGACTATCTGGCCGATCTCGCCAACCGTTATCCGATCGTGTCGATCGAAGACGGTCTGGCGGAGGACGACTGGGAGGGCTGGGCCGAACTGACCCGCAAGCTCGGCCACTCGCTGCAGCTCGTCGGTGACGATCTCTTCGTGACGAACACCGAGCGTCTGGTACGCGGAATCGAGAACAGCACGGCGAACGCGCTTCTGGTGAAGGTCAACCAGATCGGCACGCTGACAGAGACGCTGCGCGCGATGGAAACCGCCCATCGGGCGGGCTACAAATGCGTCATGAGCCACCGCTCGGGCGAGACGGAGGATTCGGTGATCGCCGATCTCGCGGTCGCGACGAATTGCGGCCAGATCAAGACCGGCTCGCTTTCGCGCTCCGATCGCACGGCGAAATACAATCAGCTCATCCGGATCGAGAACGAGCTTGCGACCGCCGCCCGTTACGCCGGTCGCTCGATCCTGCCGCGCGGCTGATCCCGACATCCGGAGGTGGCGGGTCTCCCTCCCCCTCCGGCGTCAAGAGCGCCCCCCGGGAACGATGCTTCGGGAACGATGCTTCGGGGGGCGCGCTTCGGAGACGGCGCTTCGGGGCTGCCTTCCGGCCCCCATATCGCCCCTCGCATTAAGGCTGTATCGTAGCCTTCGGCTCGTATAAGCTCTTCCCGCAAGACCGGATTCCGTTCCGGTTCACGGCGCCCAGCCTCATCATGCCGCGTTCAGGGAGCTTCCGTGCAGATCGTTCGTGCCATTCGCCGTTTTCTTCGTGTCGTGGTTCCGCCGACGCTGTTTCTCGGTCTTACGGCTTATTTCGGCTGGAATGCCGTCCATGGCGAACATGGCATCAATGCCTATCACACCCAGACGAAGCTGATGGAAGACGCCCGGCAGGCCGAGCAGGATGCCAATGCCGAACAGGCTGTCTGGCGCAGGCGCGTCGCCAGCCTGAACGAGCGCGCGCTCGATGCCGACATGCTCGACGAGCGTTCACGCGCCATGCTGAATCTCGCCCGGGAAGGCGATACGGTCATTCCCTACGGCCCTCACGACCGGCTCTGGTAGCCCCGGGCCCGGTTTTTCCGAACGGGCATAGGTCGCACGGAACCTGTCGACCCGTTGCCCGGATCCGGTGCCGGGCCAAAAAAAAACGGCCCGTGAGGGCCGCTTTTCCTGTCGTCAGACGATGTCGCCTTACTTGATCTTCGCTTCGCGGAAAGCGACATGCTTGCGCACGACGGGGTCATACTTGCGTACTTCCATCTTGCCGGTCGCGGAGCGGGCGTTCTTCTTCGTCACGTAGAAATATCCGGTATCCGCGGTCGAAACGAGACGGATCTGGATGACATTGGTCTTGGCCATGTGGTCCTCGCAAACTGATCTGTCGCTGCGCGCGACATGAACGGCAGCGTTTTCAAGCTGGGCGCATAAATGCGTGCATTACCCGCTGCGGTCAAGTGTTTCCGCCATGCGCGGCGATAATTTTGTGCGCTGCGGCGAAAACGACTTGAAGGGATCGAAGCAGGAACTTAATAAGAACGTTACGTTTCAGGGCCATCCGGCCGCGCGCTCCCCGCCACGGAGAGAGAGGACCCCCCATGCTGACACGCAAGCAACATCAGCTTCTGGTATTCATCGACGGATATCTCAGGCGCACGGGATTTTCTCCCTCTTTCGACGAAATGAAGGAAGCTCTCGATCTCCGGTCGAAATCGGGCATTCACAGACTTATTTCCGCACTGGAGGAGCGCGGCTTTCTCCGCCGCCATCACCACCGGGCGCGCGCGCTGGAGATCCTGCGCCTGCCTGTAACCGAATCGACGCCTCAGGCGGCGCCCGCAGGGGCACCGGCCAATACGCATACCGCCGAGACGGGCACGTTTCCGCGGCTTGCCCATAGTCACGATCCGGCGCGGCCCTCCCCTCTGGACGAGGCACGCAGCCCGGTAATCGGGGTCCCGCTTTTCGGGCGCATCGCTGCCGGTCTGCCGATCGAAGCCTTCCGGGATCAAGGCGAGCAGATCGAGATTCCCGCGGGTCAGCTCGGGAGCGGCCAGCATTACGCCCTGCATGTTTCGGGCGAGTCGATGATCGAGGCGGGTATCCTGGACGGCGATACCGTCATTATCCGCCAGACGGAGACTGCGGAAAACGGCCAGATCGTCGTGGCCCTCGTCGACGGGCAGGAGGTCACACTCAAACGCCTGCGGCAAAAAGGAAAATCGATCGCGCTCGAGCCCGCGAACGCCCATTTCGAGACCCAGATCTTCCCGCAGAACCGGGTCAGCATACAGGGCGTATTGATCGGTCTCTACCGCCGTTACGACTGACGTTGCGACTGGGCGACCAGGCAACCGGGCTTCGCCTTGCGCGAGGGTCGGGACAGTCACCCGGTGCGTTCCGGACTCCCGCCGGAAGCCGTTCCGGCGAGTTCCCTCCCGGGACCGGATCCGGTCAGGGCTTCGAGGCGGCGCCGTCCTTCGTTACCCTCACCGTCCCATCGGGCGCGATCAGAGTGGTCGTTCCGTCTCCGTTCGGAATGACGATGGTGCCGCTTCGCGAGGGGGAGATGTATTTTCCGGCATTGTCCTCGACCGAGGAAGGCAGGCTCGGCCGGGTCGGCGGACGGACCCCGTTGACAACATTGTCATGTTCTCCGATGGACAGCACGCCGCCATCGTCGAAGAGCGGTCCGTTATCGTGCCCTTCTCCATGATTCGTCGCCATGGCTCCGAAATAGCTGTTCGGATCGGACAGCGATTCGGTCAGTCCATGAGGTGAGGATTCGACGTCGCGCAATGTCGGCAAAGGCTGGGGAGCGCCGGGCCACACATTGCCGCTGGCAGGGAGGATCGGCTCGGCGACATAGCTGTGCCCCCTCACCCGGGCGAGATTTTCGGAGGTCCCCTCCGGCATGTTCGGATTGGCGCCGGGAAGGCTTGCGGTGTCATGCACGAACTTGCCAAAGCCGGAACAGCCACTCAGGAATGCGGACAGCGCCAAAAGAGCGGCCTTCTTCATTTTATACTCCGGAAAACACATCTTTGATTTTTTAGGCGCACTGCCGTAACATTGCCAGATACAGAAGATGTATAGAATGTGCGCCCGGAATACCAGTCACGCCCGATACCAGTCATGCGGCCCACGTCGCCGCGCGACATTTCGGGATGCACGGCGCGCCCGGCCCTCTTTTCTCACACGCCGTCTCACGATGCCGGGAGTCCCGCCTCGTATGACGAGGAGGACGACGCGGTTTTCCTGACAGGGTGCGAGTCGCTACGGGATCAGGAGGTGGCCTTGCGCGCGGCGGTTTTCCCGCGAACGCTCACCATCCGCGACACGCCCGTGACGAGATATCCCCAGCCGCTGAGAACGGTCGGCACGACGGAGATCCAGAGCAGCATCGAGCCCAGAGCAGGGAAAGACACGAAGCCGAGCCCGATTTCCCGGGGCATTGCGTCCCCAGCCAGAAGAAACCCGATCGCGACCATCTGGATGCCCGTCTTCCATTTGGCGAGGCGCGTCGAAGGCAGGGTCGCTGCCTGGCTTGCCATATATTCGCGCAGGCCGCTAACCATGATCTCGCGCACGAGAATGACGATCGCCGCAAAAAGCGCACCGTCCACCAGACGACCGTATCCCGCCAGCGCCAGAAGCAGGGCGCCGACGAGCAGCTTGTCGGCGATCGGATCCATCATCCGGCCCAGTTCCGAGCCCTGCTGCCAACGCCGCGCGAGCATACCGTCCAGATAATCCGTGATGCAGGCCGCAATATAGAGGAGACAGGCCGCCGCATCGGCCCAGGCCGCATCGACGGCGATGAGTGCGATGAGCACGGGAATGGAACCGATGCGAAGCAAAGTGAGGATATTGGGCAGATCCGTCAGCATGTATCGATCCTAGGGCCGGCCATTGGTGTCACAGGTCAGAGAGCGCGTCCGGCCCATGATAGGGAGAGTGTCGCACCGTTCATAGCGGCACATCCCCTATTGCGGGTGAAAAAACTGATAAATGCTGCGTGCGGTTTCTCCGCTGATTCCGGGAACGGCGGCGAGTTCGTCCATTCCCGCCTGCCTGACGCCTTTCAGAGAGCCGAAATGATTGAGCAAGGCCCTCTTTCGCACGGCACCGATCCCCGGAACGGCGTCGAGCTCCGAGCTGCGGATCGCCTTGCTTCGCCCGGCGCGATGGGTCGTGATCGCAAAACGATGGGCCTCGTCCCGCAATCTCTGGAGATAATAGAGCACGGGGTCGTTGGGAGGAAGCTGGAACGGGGATCGTCCGTCCTGGAAGAACCACTCCCGCCCCGCATCGCGATCCGGACCTTTCGCGATCGCGACGATCGGCACCCCTTGCACGCCGAGTTCCGAAAGCACGGCCTTGACGGCATTGAACTGCCCGAGACCGCCATCGATCAGCAGGAGATCCGGCCAGTCCTGGGGGCGTTCATTGCCCTCGCTTTCCTCGCTGCGGCGTCCGAAACGCCGCTCCATCACTTCGCGCATCATGCCGAAATCGTCGCCGGGCGTTACCGGCCCCCTTATGGTGAATTTCCGGTAGGCCCGCTTGACGAAGCCCTCCGGCCCACCGACGACCATGACGCCATAGGCGTGTTGTCCCATGATGTGCGAGTTGTCGTAGGTCTCGATACGCTGCGGCACGGCATCGAGCCCGAAAGTCGAGGCAACACCCTCGAGCAGCTTGCGGATCCCGGCAGTTTCCGCAAGACGCCGTTCCAGCGCCTCGCGGGCGTTCGTTTCGGCATGGACCACGACCTCGCGCCGTTCCCCGCGCTTCGGCTGGACGAGTTCGACCTTGCGTCCCCTCTTCAGCGTCAGCGCTTCCGAGACGAGATCGAACTCCGCCGGATCGGCATTGAGCAGGATCTGGGCGGGCGGCGGCTTGTCATCGTAGAACTGGAGCAGGAAAGCAGAGAGGATATCCGCAGGCGCATCGTCATCGGCGTGATCGGGATAGAAGGCGCGGTTTCCGTTATTGCGGCTGTTGCGGATGAAAAAGACCTGTATGCAGCTCTTGCCTGCCTCCTGCCACAGGGCGACGATATCGGCATCCCCGATCGAGGCCGGATTGATGATCCCCGATTCCTGCATGCTCGAAAATCCGCGTATCCGGTCGCGGATGGTCGCGGCGCGCTCGAACTCCAGCGCCTCCGAAGCCTTCTCCATTTCCTCGACGAGCGCTTTTTGCACATCGGTGCTCTTGCCTGACAGGAACTGCCTGGTTTCCTCGACGAGCGCGCCGTAACCGTCCTCGTCGATGCGCCCGACGCAGGGCGCGGAGCAACGCCTGATCTGGAACAGGAGACAGGGACGGGTACGGGAAGACAGCACGGCGTCGCTGCACGACCGGAGGAGGAAACTGCGCTGGATGAGATTGAGAGTCTGGTTGACCGCCCAGGCTGAGGCGAACGGCCCCCAATAGGTGGCGTCCTTGACCGGCCGTCCGCGCTGCTTGGTGATCTGGGGAAAGGCATGCCCCTCGGTCAGCATGATCCAGGGATAGGATTTGTCATCGCGCAGGAGAATGTTGAACCGGGGCTTCATCTTCTTGATGAAGTTGGCCTCCAGAAGGAGGGCCTCCGCCTCGGTGCGGGTCGTGACGATCTCCATCTGGCGGGTCAGACTGACCATACGGCGGAGCCGCTCCGGGAGCTGGTTGAGCCGCAGATAGGACGACACACGTTTCCTGAGACTCAGCGCCTTGCCGACATAGAGCACTTCGCCCTTTGCGCCGAGCATACGATAGACGCCGGGAGAGAACGGAATGGTCCTGAGCGCTTCCCTGATGGCGTCCGGTCCCTCGGCCACGCGCGCCTCGCTGCCCGCGACAGCCCTGTCCCCGGCGTTCCCGGCCTGATCGTTTTCGGCTTCATGGTCTTCGGGACGAGGCTCTTCCCCGATAGGCTGCGCCTTGCGCGACCGGCGCCGTTCCGCACCCTCAGGATCCATTACGTCCGCACGGATATCGTCGGACGCATGATCGTCGCATGCCTCATCGTCGCACTCGGGCTCGAACTCGGGCTCGGATTCGTGCTCGGGCGCATCCCGCATCGCGGCATCGACATCATGAGGCCTGTCTTCAGGCCCGGCGCTCCGCTCCGGATCTGCGGTTTCGCGAGGGGAACTCATCGCTCACCCACCGGGGCGAAGGAGAGACGCGGTTCATCCACGGAAGATGTGGATAAGTCTGTGGGACAACGCATGACAAACTGATGACAGGCGCAGTTTCTGGCGCTTTGTGACGCATTGCCTAAATTTTGAGCAGTTCGATATAACACGTTGAAAATCAACAATTTTGGAAAACCATATGAAGGAACACAGCGCAAGACCCTGGAATTACACGGAGTCAATAGGGCCAATGCGCGGAAAGTGGACAAATTCCACACATCTGACTCCAGAACGATCCTGTTTTGTTCGGGTTCCTTCCTAGAATTTCTCCGCCTCCCCCATGACGCGCAGAAAATTTCCGCCCCAGATCGCCGCCAGATCCGCCTCGGTCATGCCGCGTCGCAACAGCGCCTCGGTCACTGCCGGGGCTTGCGCAGCGTCCGTCCAGCCCTCGATTCCACCGCCGCCATCGAAATCAGACGAGAGACCCACATGGGCAAGCCCGATCCGGTCTGCGACATAAGCGACATGATGCGCCAGATCGTCGACATTGGCCCGCCCCTCACGGGACGGCTTGAGGAAGCCGGACATCGCGGTGATCTGGATGACACCGCCCGAATCCCTCAGCCGGAAGAGCTGTTCGTCGTCGAGATTGCGCGGATGATCGCATAATGCACGCGCGCAGGAGTGACTTGCGATGACCGGACCGTCGGCGAGATCGACCGCCTGCATCATCGTCGATTTCGCAGCATGGGAAACGTCGATGAGAATACCCGAGGCATTCATCCTCGCGATAACCTGACGACCGAGAGCGGAAAGCCCACCATGCAATGACGCGCCGTCGCCCAGAGCCGGAAGCGGAATGGCCGCATCGGCAAGGTCGTTATGGCCGTTATGGGTCAGGGTGATATAGCGCACCCCTCTCCCGGCGAGAACGGCGACACGTTCGGGATCGCCGCCCAGACCGTGCCCGTTCTCCATCGCAGGGACGATCGCCACATCGCCGCGCGCGACTGCCTCGGAAACCGCCTGAGCCGTGGTGCAAAGGGCTGCTCCCGGGCCGGTCAACCCGCAAATGGTGTCCAGCATCGCCTGAGCGCGGGTCCAGGCTGCCTCACGCGCCTCGTCGCTGCGCTCGGTCTGGGGAATATAGGCCGCAAGACAGACCGCCTTCATGCCCCCCTGGACCAGCCTGGGCAGATCGACCTGTCGCGCGGGAGACCCTGCGAGGAAGTCATCCCGATCGGGCCAGGGAATATCGATATGGGAGTCGAGTGTCAGAAGGCGGGCGTGGAGGTCGGAGGTCATAATCGTCTAGATGGTCTATCGCGGCGGGACGGCAAGTGGCATTGCTGCAGTTTCCGCCAGCTGTGAGGGACGATCGACACCATGCGTCTGATGACGTGGAATATCAACTCGCTGCGCCTGAGACTGCCTCTTCTCGCGCGTCTCGCTGCCGGGCAGAGGCCCGACATCATCTGTCTGCAGGAGACCAAGGTCCCCGATGCCCTGTTCCCGGCAGAGGCGATCCGAAAGATGGGTTACCCTCATTTCCATTTCGCGGGGATGAAAGGATATAACGGCGTCGCCATTCTCTCGCGCCACGCGATGACACCGCTCGACGCGGCGCCCGACTGGTGCGGAAAGGGCGATACCCGCCATATCGCGGTGAGGCTCGAGACCGCGCAAGGCCCGATCGTCCTGCACGATTTCTACGTTCCGGCCGGCGGCGACGTGCCGGACCCCGCCCTGAACGGGAAATACGCCCATAAACTGGCTTTTCTCGACGAGGTCACCGCCTGGTTCAGGGCCAACAGGCCGGAACGGGCGATCGTGGTCGGCGATCTCAATATCGCGCCGCTCGAGAACGATGTGTGGAGCCACAGGCAGCTCCTGCAGGTCGTAAGCCATACGGAACCCGAGATCGCACGGCTCGAAGCATGGCAGGATACGGGCTTTGTCGATGCGATGCGTGCCCTCGTCCCGCAGGACGAAAAGCTCTACACATGGTGGTCGTATCGCAACCGGGACTGGAAGAAATCGGATCGCGGCCGTCGGCTGGATCACGTCTGGATCACGCCGGATCTTCGCCCGACCCTGCAGAACATGGCGGTCCTGCGTGACGTGCGCGACTGGGACAGCCCTTCGGATCATGTCCCGGTCGTCGTCGATCTGGATCTCGACATGGCCTGAGCATTTGCGCCCCCGATCGCTCTGTCCTGATCGGGGGGAGAGAGACGCGCGACCGCCTCAGCTCATGAGGGCGTCGCTTCCCTCCGGGTTGAGCCGGTAGCCGCCGCCCTCGGTCAGGAGCAGGGAGGCATTGGCCGGATCCGGCTCGATCTTCTGGCGCAGGCGATAGATATGCGTCTCGAGCGTATGGGTAGTGACCGCCGCGTTATAGCCCCAGACCTCGTTGAGCAGCACCTGACGTGCGATGGGCCGATGACCTGCACGGTAGAGATACTTGAGAATTGCCGCTTCCTTCTCCGTCAGGCGTATCCGGCGGTTCTTGGCAGGCTCCTGCAGGATCTTGGAAGACGGGCGGAAGAGATACGGACCGATCGGGAAGACAGCGTCCTCGCTGTTCTCGAACAGGCGCAGCTGGGCACGCAGCCGGGCGAGCAGCTCGGCAATGCGGAACGGCTTGGCGACATAGTCGTTCGCCCCGGCATCGAGCCCACGGACGACATCCGCCTCGTCATCGGATCCGGTCAGGATGATGATCGGCATACGGATCCCCTGCCGGCGCAGCTCGGCGCAGAAATCGCGTCCATCGCCATCGGGAAGGGTCACGTCGAGAAGGATCGCATCGACACGCGCATCGGTAACGCTCAGCTTATCCCTGGCATCGGCAACGGAAACGGCCTGGATCGGGTCGAATTCGCCTTCGAGCTTGAGCTGTTCCACCAGAAGCTGACGAAGCGTATCGTCATCATCGACAATCAGGACAGGACGCGGACCAGGCATGGACAACCTTCTCTCACCAGCTTGAGGAATACCTCCGTCTCCGGGATCAGCCCCTGTGCGGAGGAAAGAGCCTCATTTTGATGTGAGCCTTACACGGATCTCACAGGCTCGCCAATGCAAGCGGCCTGCCGGGAGCCGCGGATATCGTTTTTTAGACGGTAAATACCCAAAAATTAATGTTTTAGCGTGAGGAGTATGAAATGAATGTCATTTTGCGCCCTGTCGGTGTCCATGAGGCCGTCATTCTGCTGGACGGTGCGCAGATCCCCGTCGCGATCGGCGCAGGCGGGATCAGCGCCCACAAGAACGAGGGAGATCACGCGACCCCGGTCGGCGTCCTGCCGTTTCGCCGGGTTTTCTATCGTGCGGACAGAACATCCCGCCCGGAAACGACGCTCCCGGTCGAGGCCTTGTCGCCTCACGACGGGTGGTGTGACGATGCGGGCCATCCCGATTACAACCGCTTCGTAACCACACCCCATCCGGCCAGCCACGAACGCCTCTGGCGCGATGACAACAGCTACGATCTGATCGTCGTTCTCGGCTGGAACGATCTCAGCCCTGTCCCCGGTCGCGGCTCCGCCATTTTCATGCATCTCCCGACCCGGAGCGGCTTTACCGAAGGCTGTATCGCCCTCCCGGATGCGAGCCTGAGGCAGCTGTTGCGCAGAGGAGTCTCCGGGATCGAGGTGCAGGGTCACTGACGCCGGACTCCCGGCGCGCGCTTCCCTGCCTTACCTCGCATTTCCCGACGCCGCGACCGGGCGATTGACGAGAGGCCTATTCTACCGGGCGGATTCTCCGGGAGTATTCCGCGCCGGCTCTTCTTCCCCAGATTCCGCTTTTCCGGGTTCCGCTTTTCCGGGTTCCTTTTCACCGGGTTCCTCTTCCCCGGGGCGCTCCTCCTCGGGAGCCGGAGGCGGGGTCATGAAGACGAGAAGGTCGCCCACAGCGGGGCTTGCCTGGAATTCGTCCTCCGCCGAGCGGATGGTGATCGACTGGCCGCGGCGGATCGAGAGAAAATCGAGCCTGTTCGGAACGGCACCGAAAGTCCCCGCACTCGCATCATCGGCCATGGCGGTCATGAAACGCCACCCCTTCTCGTAGAGCATCTCGATCAGGGTGAAGTTCCATGACGGATCGCCGAGGAGCTTGCCGCGCGCATCGCGCGAGAGCCCGTGATAGAGATCGAGACGGGCGACGCCCGGGCTGATCTGGAAGACGCGCTGACGCCCCATATGAGGCGCCATATGGGCGCAGACCAGCCCGTTATAGATCGCATCCCCCGTCGTCGCGATGAGATAGTCGGCCGGGCGCTCCTCCAGCGCCTCCTCGCCATGCTGGGAGAGCAATTCGGCCCGCAGGACGGGTATGCCGCGCCTCATGGCCGGGAGCAGTGTGTTGGAGCGGTTATCGACCAGAAGGACCGGTATGCCCGCGCCGCTCAGACATTCCGCCAGATTGATGGACCACGCGGATGCGCCGACAATGGCAAGGGCGGGCTCGTTCGAGAGCGTCAGTCCGAGATAGCGTGCGAGCGGCCTGAGCGAAAACCCGTGAAAGATCATCGTTCCGCCGATGATCGCGAAGACGGCGGGCATGATCAGATCGGCGCTGTGATATCCGGCATCCGTCATCCGGTATCCGGCCGCACCCGCCACGGCGGCGGCCACGATGCCGCGCGGGGCGATCCACGCCACGAAGAGGCGCTCCTGCCAGCGCAGCCCCGTACCGATGGTCGAGGCGAAGATCGCAAGAGGACGCACGCCGAACATGACGGCCGCGGTCAAAAGGCAGATCGGCAGGGAGAGATGCGCCAGCACATCGCGATGCAGGTCCGCCGTGAGCATGATGAACAGCACCGCCACGACGAGCACGACGAGGGATTCCTTCATCCGGCGCAGCTCGGACAGGCCGGGCACATGCAGATTGGTGAGCGCCATACCGAACACGGTCGCGCCCACGAGCCCTGCCCCTTCCATGCTCATGTTGCAAATGCTGAAGATCAGAAGCGCCAGCGTCAGGAGAAGCGGCGTCTTCAGCGGCTCCGGCATGAGGTCGCGTACGAAGAGATAACGCACGAGATAGGCGGGCGCGATACCGACTGCGAGGGATTCCGCCGTCGATGCGAGAAGATCCGGGAGCACTTCGGTCAGGAAGACATCCGTGCCGATCGGCACCCGCGTGGCCACCACCTGAAGCACGACCGCAGCGAGGATGGCGCCTATCGGATCGTTGATGATGGCTTCCCAGCGCAGATAGGCCGCAACGCGGGGCTGGAGCTTGTTGTGTCGCAGGAGGGGCAGCACGACGGTGGGCCCGGTCACGGTGATGATCGCGCCGAAAAGCGCCGCGACGCCCCATTCCATATGCGCGATATAATGCGCCGCCGCCCAGCCGAGCCCCCAGCTTATCGGCAGCGCCAGCATGGTCAGGCGCGTTACGCCCTCGCCCGCCTCGCGGAGCTGACGGAAATCGAGAAGCAGCCCGCCTTCGAACACGATGATGGCCACGAGCAGGGAAACGAGCGGACGGAAGATCCATCCCAGCGCGGCAGAAGGATGCAGAAGCCCCAGTCCGGGTCCGAAGACGAGTCCGAGCGCGAAGAGCAGGACGATCGCCGGCAGGCGAAAACGCCACGCAACCCACTGCGCTCCGATCCCCGCCCCCAGCGTCAGGAGCAGGCCGACAAACATTGCAAGAGCCATGACTTAGTGATCACTCCAGCCCGATGGGCAGTACGACAGGATGCGGGGCTTCAGACCGGCTTGCAGCGAAGAACGGCTGCAAAAAATCCGTCCGTGCCGTCGCGATGCGGCGTGAGCGAGAATCCGGTCTTCTCCCTGAGGGACACTGGCAGGGTTTCGCCACCGGCCGCAACACGTTCGAAACGATCCGACCGGGAGAGAAACGCCGCGATCTGGTCTTCGTTTTCCTCTTGCAGCAGCGAACACGTCGCATAGACCAGTCGGCCGCCCGGCTTGACCAGACTGGCCGCCCGCTCGAGGATCTCGGCCTGCTTGACCAGAAGTTCGCGTATATCGCGTTCCTCGAGCCTGATACGGGCATCGGGATTGCGTCGCCATGTTCCCGTCCCCGAGCAGGGCGCATCGACCAGAACCCGGTCGAACGCGCCCGCCCGGCGCTTGACCCATTTGTCGCCACCGGTCAGGAGATGGCGCTCCACATTATGGACTCCCGCCCGCCTCAGGCGCTTGACCGCGCCTTCGAGACGCGGCGCCGACACGTCGCATGCCACGATCTGCCCGCGATTTTCCATGCTCATGGCAATTGCGAGGGTCTTGCCCCCTGCCCCTGCACAGAAATCGACGACCCGCTCACCCGGTCTGGCATCGAGGGCCGCAACGATGAGCTGGCTGCCCTCGTCCTGGATCTCGATAATGCCCTCCCTGAAGCCCTGCGTGGCCGTCACCGGCTGTCGGCCGGGAAGTCTGAGCCCCCAGGGAGAGAGCGATGTGGGTGTCGCAACGACCTGCTCGTTCCGGAGGATACGGATGGCCTCTTCGCGATTGCCCTTGAGCAGATTCACACGCAGATCGAGCGACGCTCCCGAATCGAGCGCGGCCATTTCCTGTTCGAGCGAGGCCCCGAACGCCCGCACGAGATAAGGATGAAGCCAGTCGGGATATTCGAGCCGCACCGGCCCCGGCATTTCAGGGTCGTTCAGCGCCGCACCGGCTAGGGCAGCGAGCGCCGTGTCCTCGCGCTGGGTGAGATGGGACTGGGCGAAGCGCTCGCCGCTGAACAGCCCGCGCACGGTCCCGAGTTCCTCCCCGCCGAGCAGGAGGGATGCGGCGCAGAGCGTCCGGGGCGACGGCCCTCCCGCAATGGCGCGGAGATGCCAGTGAAGACGGCGCCACTGACGCAGGACGTCCCAGACGCGGGCGGAAATGACACGGCGATCGCCGCCCCCGATATAACGGCGATCGCGGAAATAGGCATTTGCCGTCGCATCGGCAGGACGGCGGGGAGCGGCCTCGATGGCACAAAGCAGATCGATGGCGGCAGAAAGTCTGGCGGCGGGAGTCATGCTCCCGCACCTACAGGCTTTTGTCAGTCCTGGCGATAGTTAGGTGCTTCACGCGTGATGGTCACGTCATGCACATGGCTCTCGCGCAGACCGGCATTCGTGATGCGACGGAACTGGGTGCGCACCTGCAGATCGGCGATCGTCGCGGAGCCCGTATAACCCATTCCCGCCTTGAGGCCGCCGACAAGCTGGTGGATGACCGCCGCCATGCTGCCCTTGTAGGGCACCTGCCCCTCGATGCCCTCGGGCACGAGCTTGAGCGAGTCCTTGACCTCGGCCTGGAAATAGCGATCCGCAGAGCCCCGGGCCATGGCACCGAGCGAGCCCATGCCACGATAGGCCTTGTAGGAGCGCCCCTGATGCAGGAAGACCTCTCCCGGGCTTTCCTCGCATCCGGCGAGAAGAGACCCGATCATGACCACGTCCGCACCGGCGCCGATCGCCTTGACGATGTCGCCCGAGGTCCGGATGCCGCCATCAGCAATCGCGAAGATGCCGGCGTCATGACAGGCGGCCGATGTTTCCATCACAGCCGAGAATTGCGGCACGCCCACGCCGGCCACGACGCGGGTGGTGCAGATCGAGCCCGGGCCGATACCGATCTTGACGCAATCCGCACCGACCCCGGCAAGGGCGATCGCAGCGGCCGGCGTCGCGACATTCCCCGCAATGACCTGTATCCCGTCATGACGCGCCTTGAGGGTCGCCACCGTATCGAGCACGCCGCGCGAATGACCGTGCGCCGTATCGACGATCACGATATCCACACCGGCGGCGACCAGAGCTTCGGCCCGGGCGAGACCGTCCGTGCCGACACCGATCGCGGCAGCACACCGCAAACGACCGAAGCGATCCTTGATCGCAAGCGGATGTGCCTCGGCCTTGTCCATGTCCTTGACCGTGATGAGACCGATGCAGCGATTATGCTCATCGACCACGAGAAGCTTCTCGATGCGATGACGGTGCAGAAGCTCCTGGGCGACGGCAGCATCCGCCCCGTCGCGAACGGTCACGAGATTGTCGCGGGTCATCATGTCCCGCACCGGGGTCTCGAGATCCCGGGTGAAGCGCATGTCGCGATTGGTCAGGATACCCACGAGCTCGCCGCTCTCGGGCAGCACCACGGGCAGACCGCTGATGCCGTGCTGCGCCATGATGACATGGACGTCACGGAGGGTCTGATCGGGGCCCACGGTGACCGGATTGACCACCATGCCGGATTCGAAGCGCTTCACCCGGCGGACATGCTCCGCCTGTTCCTCGATCGAGAGGTTCTTGTGAATGACGCCCATGCCGCCCTGCTGGGCCATGGCAATGGCCATGGCATCCTCGGTCACGGTGTCCATGGCCGAGGAGAGAAGCGGAATATTGAGTTCGATCGAACGGGTCAGCCGGGTCCGTGTCGAGGCCTGTGCGGGCAACACGTTCGATTCGGAGGGCTCGACGAGCACGTCGTCGAAGGCAAGCGCTTCACGGATCCGGGCGTGGGATACCGAGCGGGATGCGTAATCACCGACACGTTCGCCGGCCATTCCGGTCGGTCCTTCATTGGTCGTCGTCATCTGCCGCTACCTCCCCGCAAGTCAATCGGGAAAGCCCGCGGCTTCCCCACCGTTGGCGCGTCCTCTTAGACCAATCGGCACGGAGTTGGAAACAGCTTATCGCGCGCATGCGCGCTTATTTCGCCTCAGGCGGCGAGCCTCATGCGCTCGGGTCCGGCCGAGGCGGAGAGAAACGCCCGGATCGCCCCCGCCGCCCGCAGGGATGCGCCCGCGAGCGGAGACGGGCCGAACGTCTCCTCGATGACCCGCTCCTGCCGTCCGCGATAGAGCGCGTGACGGGAGGAGGCGAGAGAGAGCGCCTGCGGGATGTCCTCGATACGCTCGACCACGTCACCGAGCGTCCAGTGAAGAAAGCGGGGATTGCCGCGCCAGGCGACGCGATGGGGATTGAGGAAGACGCAGGGGCGCGGTTCGACCAGGAACTCATAGACCTGGCTGCTTACGTCTCCGATGTAGAGAGAGGCCTGCGTGGTATGGGTCATGTCGAGCATGGCGGTCGAACAGGTATCGATCGCGATTCCCGGTCCCGCCATTTTCCTGAAGAAGTGGCGGCGCATCCCGAGATCCCGGTGAAAGATCTTCACATGGGGCGCCACGAGGAGATCGTACTCCTCCATGGCCGAGATCGCCTGGACGAGCGGAGCGAGACAGGTCCGATAGGACGAGAGACCGCGCTTGTAATGCGGATTGTAAAGCGCCGTCTTCTTCTCCCCGGTGGCCTCGCGATTCGCGCGACGCCCGGAGACAGCGTCGAATTTCGGATAACCGACGAGGCGTATCCGGTCCGGCGTCGTGTGACCCGCCTCCGTCATCATGCGCGCGACCTTCCGCCCCGGAAGCAGGACGAGATCGAAGGCCCGGACCAGATGCTCGTCATTGACCACACGGTCGCCGGCGCCGTGCTGGATGAGAATCAGCGCAGGTTTGCGCAGCCCCATTTCTCGGAGGATACCGGCAGAATATTCGGTCGCGACCACGGCATCGAATGTCTCGAGGCGTCCTATGGCGGCCTTCATGACGCGCAGACGCTCCGCATCGAACCGGCGAGCGGCTCTCAACACGCGCGCAGCGGGAGGCATGGCGAGCCGCTCCCTGCCGATGCGGCTCCGGGCAGGATCGTCTCTCCGGATGGAATCGAGATGGCTACAGGTCTCCGGGAAGCTCACGAATTCAGTGACTTCGCACCCGGGCGCCATCGCGAGCTCGGACGCAACCTTTGCGACATGATAGCATTGATAGGGCTCGGCGACGTAGAGAAACGCGATCTTCATGAGACGGGGCGCGACGTGATCTTCATCCCCGCGATCCTAGAACCATCCCACGTAACGCATTGTAACGATAGGATTCACCGATCCATACCGGCGCGGGAAAGGGTCGGGCCTGTTGCATGCCGCGGCCTCGTGCAGTTGCGCATGCGGGAGGCTTCTTCGCCAGATCCCGTGTCGAAGTGGCAATGGATGAAACGCGTCCCCGCTTCCGCCGCCCGCAGCGCGGGATGGCGGTCTTGCGGCACTTTCGCGCCGGGGTCGTCCCGGCACGCGCGGGGCGGAGACGCATCGCCGGACATGATCACCGCGATACCGGAAAGGATCGGACGGTCGGCTCAACTCCCGCCAGGAAGTCGCGATTTCTGTTACAATTTTATGACAATATAACGATCGCGAAGCGAATCAGGAAACGAATCCGCCGTCGCTGATCTGCCGGAACTCCGCATGTCGCTCCAGCGCCGCGAAATGCGCGCGGTCGGTTCCGGTCATCGTCACGGCCATATCGGAGCGTGCCAGAAAATCCTGCAGCGCGTCGCGTCTTTGCCGGTCGAGATGAACGAGCGGCTCGTCCAGAAGGATGAGAGGCGAGGCATGACCCATCGCGCGCAGCAGGCCTGCGTGATTGAGTATCGTATGGACGAGCATCGCCTTCTGCTGTCCACTGCTCGAAAGGGTCGCGTCTCTCCCGGTCCGCACGTCTTCCAGAGCGAAATCCGCCCGATGCGCCCCTGAGGAGGTCGCGCCGCGCTCGCGATCCGCCCCCCGTGAGGCGCGCAGGGCGTCCCTGAGCTGCTCTTCGACCGCGATCGCCGGACGCTCGGACAGAAGAGCGCCGATGGCGCATCGCAGCCTGAGACGCGTTGCCGGAAAGGTCGAGCCATACGCCAGATCGCGGGCATTCATCGCCTCGACCAGAGCGAGGCGTGACGCCGTCATGGCGACTGCATGGCGCGCGATGCTGTCCTCGAGCCCGTCCAGCCAGACGGCCTGCCCGGGATGAGTACCCAGAACGCGATTGCGCTGAGACACCGACCGCTCGTGCGACGCAGCCTCCCGGGCGTGATTGGAATCGAGAGCGAGAACCAGACGGTCGAGGAAACGGCGTCGTCCCGATGCAGGATCGGAGAAGAGACGATCCATCGGGGGGGTGAGCCATGTCACCGCGCAATGTGCGGCGATCTGGCTCTGGGCCCGCACGGGCATGTCGTCCAGCCGGAACAGTCTTCTGGCGGGGTTGGAGGGATCGCTGCCGGTCGCGATCGAAACCGGATCTTCCGCGCCGAGCCGGGCGGCTATGCCCCAGACATGCGCGCCCTGCCTGAGGATCTGGCTATTGCCCGCGCCACGCAGACCGCGCCCCGGAGCGAGGAGGGACAGCGCCTCCAGGAGATTGGTCTTTCCCGCGCCATTCTCGCCGAACAGGACGGAGAGCCGCGCCTGCGGTTCCCAGACGAGCCGCTCGTAATTGCGGAAATCGGTGAGAACGAGACGCGCGACACGCAAGGGAGACGTTGCTTCCCCCGGGATCAGACGCGCATCGGCATCAGGACATAGAGTGCCGAAGGCGCATTCGTATCGCGGACCAGGGTCGGCGCGGCGCTGTCGGCAAAGACGAACTCCGCCTCCACGTCGATCTGATCGGTGATGTCGTTGAGATAGCGCGCCTGGAACCCGATCTCGAGCGACGGACCGTCATAGCTCACGCTGGTCTCGTCGAGTTCCTCTTTTGCCATCCCCTGATCGGGGCTGATCGCGGAAAGCGTCAGGAGATTGGGCTGCACCGCAAGCTTGACCGGACGCGAACGCTCCTGGCTGATCGCTGCGACGCGCGCAACGGCATCGGCGAAGGCCTGCTTGTTCACCCTGAGGAAACGGTCATTGTTCTTGGGGATGACACGCTCGTATTCGGGGAACGTCCCGTCGATCAGCTTCGACGTCAGCATCACCGCACCGACGCGGAACTGGATCCGCGTGTCGGACAGCCCCACCTCGACGGCTCCGGCGCCCTCGTCGAGCAGCTTGCGCAGCTCGGCAACGGTCTTGCGCGGAATGATGACACCCGGAATATCCGAAGCGCCTGCCGGGAGATCCGTCTCGACCCGGGCGAGACGATGCCCGTCCGTCGCGACCGCGCGCAGCATGGGCAGATCGCCATCCTTCGCGACATGGACGTATATACCGTTGAGATAGTAGCGGGTTTCTTCCGTCGAGATCGCGAAGCGGGTCCGGTCGACCAGACCGCGCAGGACAGGCGCGGGAATGGAGAAACCGTGCGGCAGTTCGCCGGCGACCATCGAGGGAAAATCCTCGACCGGAAGCACGTTGAGGCTGGTTGCGTAACGACCGGCGCGCAGGGCGAGAGGGGCATCGCCGCCACCGTGATCCAGCTCGACGACGGAGCCGTCCGGCAGTTTCCTCACGATTTCGTACAGCACGCTTGCCGGCGCGGTAACGGCGCCATCCCGGCTTCCCTCGGCGGCAACCTCCTCGACCACGGCAATTTCCATGTCGGTGGCGGTCAGACGCAGGAGATTTCCCTCGATCGAGAGCATCACATTGGCGAGGATCGGAATGGTGTTCCGCTTTTCTGCAACGCTCTGGATATGTGCAAGGGCCCGGATCAGCGTTGTACGGTCAGCCTGGAATTTCATCGAATTATGGACCCTCGAGCACCATGAAAACAGTTGATCTAGTCTAGCAGAGGGCGTCCTCCCCGCAAGGGGTCAGCCCTCCAACATGCGACGGAGCAGCTCGACGTCTTCCGCGAATGCGGCGTCGCGCTCCATGAGCTCCTGGACACGGGATACGGCATGCATGACCGTGGTATGATCGCGATTGCCGAACTTGCGGCCGATTTCCGGCAGGGAGCGGCTCGTGAGCTGCTTGGCAAGATACATCGCCACCTGACGGGGACGGGCCACCGCGCGCGCGCGACGCGCCGAGGACATGTCGGTGAGCCGGATGTTCCAGTGCTCCGAAACCTTGCGCTGGATCTCCTCGATCGTGACCCGCCTGTCATGCGCCTTGAGGATATCGTGCAGGACATCCTGCGTGCTTTCGAGCGTGACCGGCCTGCCGAAAAGATTGGCATGGGCGATGAGACGATTGAGCGCGCCCTCGAGTTCGCGGACATTGGAGGTGATCTTGTGCGCGAGGAATTCGAGCACCTTCCCCGGAACGGAAACGCCCGAAGCCTGTGCTTTCGCCTCCAGGATCGAGATACGCAGCTCGAATGTCGTGGCATGGATATCGGCCACCATACCGCAGCCCAGACGCGTGCGCAGACGATCCTCCAGCCCGGAGAGATCCGAAGGGGACTTGTCCGCGCTGACGACGATCTGGCGGCCCGCATCCACGAGCGCGTTGAAGGTGTGGAAGAACTCTTCCTGCGTGTTGTCCTTGCCGATCAGGAACTGGAGATCGTCGATCATCAGCACATCGACGGAGCGGAGCTGCTCCTTGAACTCCATGGTCGATTGCGAGCGGATGGCGGCAATGAACCGGTACATGAATTTCTCGGCGGACATATAGGCCACCGAGACCCGTCCGCCGCTGGTCAGCTCGGAGCCGATCGCATGCATGAGATGCGTCTTGCCCAACCCGACCCCGCCATAGAGAAACAGCGGATTGAAACCCGGGCTGGACGGCTTCTCGGCCACGCGCCGGGCGCAGGCATAGGCAAACTCGTTCGGCTTGCCGACCACGAAACTGTCGAATGTGAAACGCGGGTCGAGCGGCGCGGCAAGATCGTGCCGTGCATCGGGCTGGACGGCGACCTGCGCCGGTGGCGGCGCCACCTCCTCGTCAGCAGCGGGCGTTTCCACGGGGACCGGCGTCGCGAGCGCGTCTCCGGCCCTCTGGACCTGCAGCTCGACATGATGGACGGCACGGTTCTCGTTGCGCCAGAGCTCCTGGAGCCGGTCGCCATACTGCCCGCGCACCCAGTCGCGGAGGAAACGCGTCGGAAGATAGAGCGTGATCTCGTCTTCCTCGAGCGGCCCCAGAACGATCTGTTGCAGCCAGGTCCGGTATTCCACATCGCCGACCTCGACGCGCAGCCGCTCGCGGACCTTGACCCACTGGGAGGCAAGCATCGGCTCGGTTCCGGACATGCAGGACACCGTTTCCGTCACTGCAGGAAGATCCGCATGCGACCCCTCGTCTGCCATCACTCCCCCAAATTGCAACTGAAAACACGAGAAGCCGCCGCGATGCGGAAAACGCCACAGGGCCAGGACTTCGGAAAGGGCGGGCAGGATACGGCAACCGCACCGATCGAGGCAAGCCCGACCGGAGGTCCGTCCCCGGCATTCATCGCCGGACACGGCCTGTACGACGCCCGGGTCCCGCTATCCGGCCCCGGACAGGCGAGGTCCGGAACCGGGCGAAAAAAAAGAACGGATACGACCGGAAGGCCACACCCGTTCTTTTCCCACTTTTCTCGACCGCGCATCCCCGCCCGGAGACGGAGATGCGGGAGGGCGATCAGGCCGAAGCCAGAGCCTTGATACGCGCGGAAAGACGCGAAAGCTTGCGGCTCACGGTGTTGGCGGCGAGAACGCCCTTGCCGACAGCGCGCTGCATCTCGGGCTGGGCTGCGCGGAACGCTTCGTTCGCAGCCTGCTTGTCACCGGAAAGGATAGCGGTCTCGACCTTCTTCACGAAAGTACGGACGCGGGACATGCGGGACACGTTGCGCTCGCGACGACGCTCGTTCTGACGGATGCGCTTGCGCGCGGAGGCGGTGTTAGCCATTTCTACTCTTCAGCCCTGTTCTGTTCGGCTTGTTAGGTTGCCCTGCGACAACGATAAAGCGTGCCAGCCAGTCCTCTCGAAGGAGACGCAGAGCCAGCGGAGGGCTCGCCTTTAGTCCAGTTCGCCTGCGCCAGTCAAGCGTCCAGCAGAGAAAGTGGCGGCTGGAGACGCGGACAGAAAAAACCGGACCGCCCCGCCTGGACGATACGCCGTATGCCACCGCAGGCCGGATAGCCGGGACATTCCGGGCAGGGTTGCCCCTCGCGCGCATAGACCTTGTGGAGATGCTGGAACGCGCCCGGCCTGCCCTGGGCATCCACATAATCCCGCAGGGTCGATCCTCCCGCCTCGATGGCCTCCCTGAGCACGGCCGGAATGATTTCGGCAAGACGCGTCACTTCCTCGACCGTCAGGGAGGCGGAGACACGTTCCGGATGGATCCGCGCCCGATAGAGAATCTCGGACACATAGATATTGCCGAGCCCCGCCACGACGCGCTGATCGAGAAGGGTTATCTTGATCGGACCGCGCTTCCCCCGCAGCTGCGCGACGAGATGCGCCGCATCGAACCCGCTCTCGAGCGGATCGGTCCCGAGATCTCTCAGAAGCGGATGTGCAAGCTCCCTGCCGCCGTCGAGAAGAAGAAAACAGCCGAACCGTCTCGGATCGACGAGGCCGACCCGCGAGGAATCGTCGAAGGTCAGGGTGACGTGCTCGTGACGCAGCGGGGTATAGCCCGCCCGCGCCTCGGCTCCCGGCGTGATGCGGATGCGGCCGCTCATGCCGAGATGGATGAGAAGGGTCGGCCCGCGAACGAGGCCGACCAGCAGGTATTTGCCGAGCCGCGTGACCTCCCTGACCCGCTTGCCATCGGCACGGATGGAGAGATCGTCCGGCACTGGCCAGCGGAGATCGGCCCGCGTCTCGCTGCTGATGATGCGCCGGTCCCGCAGGGCAGCCCGCAAACCGAGGAGGATGGTTTCGACTTCTGGTAGCTCTGGCATCTTGGGAGCTGACACTATATCCAGAAGAGCATGACCGACAACGCATCATTTCCCCATCCCGACTCAGCCAGCGGCGAGAGGGAGGAGACAACCGATTTCGGATATCGCTCCGTCCCGAGAGCCGAGAAGAAACCGCTCGTGCGCGCCGTGTTCGACAGCGTCGCCGGACGCTACGACGTGATGAACGACATGATGTCGCTCGGCATTCACCGTGTATGGAAGAGGATCTTCATCTCGACCCTCGCACCGCGCGGCGATCTCAAGCTGCTCGATCTGGCGGGGGGCACGGGCGATATCAGCTTCGGCTGGCTGCGCGGCGGCGGCGGCCCGGCCCTGCTGACCGATATCAATGCCTCGATGCTCGAGGTCGGTCGCTCCCGGGCCGCGAGCAAGGGCTATCTGCGCGATATCGAGTTCTCGGTCGTGGATGCCGAGGCGATTCCCCTGCCCGATCGCAGCGTCGACCGGGTGTCGATCGCCTTCGGTCTCAGGAACTGCACGGACAAGGATGCGGTCCTGCGCGAGGCGCGCCGCGTCCTGCGTCCGGGCGGGCGATTCTGCTGCCTCGAATTCTCCCACGTCCAGGTTGCGGCGCTCGCGCCGATCTATGACGCATGGTCCTTCGGCGTCCTGCCGAAAATGGGCCAGATCATCGCAAAGGATTCGGAGAGCTATCGCTATCTCGCCGAGAGCATCCGCACCTTCCCCGAGCAGGACGTCCTGGCGGAGATGATGCGCAAGGCTGGGCTCGAGAAGGTCGGCTATCAGAACCTGTCGGGGGGCATCGCCGCCATTCACTCCGGCTGGAGGCTCTGAGTCCTTCGATGGCAGCCCGCGTCATCCTGATCATCGGGGGCGGCATCGCCGCCTATCGAACGCTGGATGTCATCAGGATCCTCCGCAGGCGAGGCATTGACGTGACCTGCGTCATGACCGAGGCGGCGAGCCATTTCGTGACCCCGCTCTCCGTTCAGGCCCTGTCGGGTGAAGCCGTCCATCGCGATCTTCTCTCCCTCGCCGAAGACAGCAGCATGGATCACATTGCGCTCTCGCGAAGTGCCGATCTGCTCGTTCTGTGTCCTGCCTCGGCCAATCTCCTTGCCAGAATGGCCCATGGCCTTGCGGACGATCTCGCAACCACGCTGCTTCTCGCCACGGACAAGCCGGTTCTCGCCGCCCCGGCCATGAATGTCCGGATGTGGGAGAATCCGGCCACGCAGCGAAATCTTTCCCTGCTTCGCGCACAGGGTTGCCATTTCGTGGGTCCGGATGAAGGCGAGATGGCCTGCGGCGAGTTCGGCCCAGGGCGGCTGAGCACCCCCGATGCCATCGTCGATGCGATCGAGGCCCGTCTGCCGCGCAGCTTTGCCCGTTCGGGTCAGGCTTCTGCAAGCCAGATACATGCGGGGCAGGCTCGTGCAGGACAGGCGCTTGCAGGACAGGCGCCTGCGGAGCGGGTTCCTGCCAGGCAGCCTCTCTCCGGGCGCAGCGTTCTCGTTACGGCCGGTCCGACCCAGGAACCGATCGATCCCGTCCGGTTCATCGCCAACCGCTCTTCCGGGCGGCAGGGTTATGCCATAGCGGCGGCCTGTGCCGCACTCGGCGCCGAGGTGACGCTCGTGAGCGGACCGACGAATCTGCCCTGCCCGGAAGGCGTCAGACGTATCGACGTGACCACGGCCTGCGATATGGATGCCGCCTGCAAGGCGGCCCTCCCCGTGGATGCGGCGATCTGCACTGCAGCCGTGGGCGATTGGCGGGTCGCGGAACCCGCATTGCAGAAACGCAAGAAGCCCCACGAGAAACCCCGGACAGGAACGGCGGCGCAGCCTGCGTCTTCTCTCACCCTGACACTCGTCGAAAACCCGGATATTCTCGCGAGCCTCTCACGGCCCGGCCCCGATCGGCCCGCGCTGGTCGTCGGTTTCGCCGCAGAGACAGAGGCGCTCGAGAGCCATGCCCGGGAAAAACGGCAACGCAAGGGATGCGACTGGCTTCTTGCGAACGATGTGGGCGCAGGCAGCTCGGTTTTCGGTGGAGACCGGAACACGATTCTCTTTCTGACCGCGACCGAGACCACCCTCTGGCCGGAGCTTCCCAAAGCGACGATCGGCAGGGCTCTCGCCGATCGTATCGCCGCCTTTTTCTCCGGTCACATCGCCCGGACACGGCACTCCGCCTCCCCCACCGCTGCCGATCCTGAAACCGATCCTGCCACCGACCCTGCCATCGACCCTGCACCCGCCTCCCCAGGCGATCAGTCCCCGGCCGGTACGGCCGAAACGAGGTAACACCATCATGTCTCCCCTCCCCGTCGAGATTGTCAGACTGCCCCATGCCGAAGGGCTCGACCTCCCGCATTATGCAAGCAGCGGTGCCGCCGGGATGGATCTGCTCGCGGCCATCGACGAACCCCGCATCGTTGCCCCGGGATCCCGCATCCTCGTCCCGACCGGCCTGCGTGTCGGCCTTCCCTCGGGATACGAGCTTCAGATCCGCCCGCGCTCCGGTCTCGCCCTGAAACACGGTATTACCCTGCCGAACACGCCGGGTACGATCGATGAGGATTATCGGGGAGAAATCGGCGTCATCGTTCTCAATGCCGGTACGGAGTCCTTCACGATCACCCGCGGCATGCGGATCGCCCAGGCCGTGCTCGCACCCGTCACGCGTTTGACATGGGTCGAGGTTTCTGAACTGGATGAGACCTCACGCGGTACGGGCGGGTTCGGAAGCACCGGCCTGTGCCGCCCCGGCTGAACGCCAGTCCCTGCCGGACAAGACGCCTTCATCCGGCATCCGGGCGAAAAGACCGGCCGGGACCGATAGAGGCCGGTCCGGGATATCGGAGCCGGAACTGACATTGAAAACGGCTGGACGTCACGGGACCGGCACTGGGCCGCCCCCGGACCGGTCGGGCCGAAGCATGGTAACGAGGTAGGGAGATCATGTCGCCATTCCGGGCGAGACGCGGCACACGAAGCCTTGACCGCAAGGCCGGCCTGACAGCATCGCTGATCGGCATTCTCGTCGTGGTCGCTGCGCTCGCCGCGTTTTCGCGCTTCCTGCCTGCACAGATCGCCCTGCCCCACGGCGCGATCAAGGCGCCGCATTTCCGCGCGCTGGGCGGGCTCGCGGTTCTGGGCGGGGATCTCGGGCACACAACCTTGCGCATGGCCCTGGCAACCGGAACGGGAAGCGCGATGGGCGGCGTTCTCGCGCTGCTCGCCGGCAGGGTTTCCGCACTGGAAGGGCCGATCCGCGTCTGTCTCGGCGGGCTGCACATGATGCCCCTGCTGTGTCTTCTTCCGTTTCTGCATCTCCTCGGCACCGAAGTCGCGCTGATCGGCGTCGCCGCGCTGTGCTTCGCTGCGCCCGTGGCCAGTGCGGCGCTGGACTCGTGGAGCCGTATCCCGCGCGCCTTCGACGATGCGACCCGGGCGCTCGGTCTGACCAGCTGGCAGCGCCTGTGGCGTCTGGAGGCTCCTTTCGCCATTCCTTACTGCGTGACGGCACTTGCCCGAGCGATGCCGCTCGCCTGGTGTGTGCTGATCGGGGCGGAAATGCTCCCTGTCGATGGCGTGCTCCCGACCCGTCCCGGCCTTGGAACCCATGCGATGCAGGCCGCAGCCCTCGGCTCCGTGAAACAGAGCTTTCTCTCGGCCGGGCTGCTGGCCCTTCTCGTCGCGGCGTACGATCTCTGCCTCGTCTTTCCCTCCCAGATCTGGGCCGATCGCTATCGCATCTCGCCCGTTTTCGACGACAACACGGACCCGCTTCCCCTGCGTCTGTGGCGTCGTACCCGCTTTCTCAAACGCGGTGCGGAACGCTTCCGACAGGGCCTGGGCTGGGTGGGAACGCTGCGTCTGGGTGGCACGGGCGCGCGCGCGACCCGCGCGGAAACGCGCGCCTCGCCCCTTATCGGGCTCTCGTCGCTCCTTTTCCTTCTTCTGATCGCGCTCGGGTTTTTCTATCGGCATCACGCGCTCGATCTGCGCGATCTGGAACGCGTCACGCTTGCAAGCCTGCTTTCCGCCCTGCGCGTCACCCTCGCGCTCTGCGTGGCCCTTCTGGTCTGGGTTCCCGTCGGCGTCTGGCTGAGCCTGCCGCCGAGCCGGAGCGGGAGCATTCGCTCCGTTGCGCGGTTCTGCGTGCTTTATCCGAAAAACGTTCTCTTTCCGCTTCTGGTCCTGCTCGCCATCGCCATCGGCCTTGGCAACACGGTCTGGCCGCTTCTGCTCGTGCTCTTTCACGTCCAGTTCGTGTTCCTCGCGCAGGTTCTGCGGGGCATGCGCAGTTTCCCGCCCGATCTGCTCCGGGCCGCACAGAACCTCCAGCTTCGCGGCTGGCTCTGGTGGCGTCGCGTTCTCCTCCCCGGGCTTGCACCCGCCTTGCTCGAAGGTGTCAGCGCCGCCTCCTTCGCCGGGTGGTCGATCCTGATCCTTGCCGAACGCAATGCGTGGCGCCTTCAGAGTCACGATGGCGGCGGTATCGGCGCCTTCGTGGCCCGGGCGATCGCTACAGGGGATCTGCCGCGCGTCGTGCTCGGCGCGGCGGTGCTCACCCTGTGCATCGCGCTCGGCGAAATTCTCGTCTGGCATCCGGTGCGCCTTCAGATACGTCGCCGTATGAGCGCCTCATCGTCATGATCATGGAGCCTGTCATGCAGGAAAGCCTGCTCTCGATCCGTCATTGCCTTCAGGTCTATCAGAAGCAGAGCAGCACCGATCTTCCCGTTCTGGAAGACGTCAGCTTCGATCTTCATACAGGTGAAATCGTGGGGCTGGTCGGACGCTCCGGATCGGGCAAGAGCACGCTTCTGCGGATTGCCTCCGGCCTCGTGAAACCGAGCGCCGGGGAGGTTCTCTGGAAGGGACGTGCCCTGACCGGCCCGACGCCGGATATTGCGATGGTCTTCCAGTCCTTCGCCCTGTTCCCCTGGCTGACGGTCGCCCAGAACATCATGCTGGGCCTCGAGGCGAAGCGGTTGGCCAGGATCGAATGCGAGAAACGCGCCGATGAGATGATCGATCTGATCGGGCTGAGCGGCTATGAGAATGCCCTGCCGAAAGAACTCTCCGATTCGATGCAGCAGCGCGTCGGCCTTGCGCGCGCGCTCGTCATGCAGCCCGATCTCCTGCTGATGGACGAGCCGTTCTCGTCACTGGACGTGCTGACTGCCGAAAACCTGCGAACCGATCTGATCGAATTATGGTACGAAAACCGCCTCCCGACCCGGGCGATGATGATGGTCACCCATAATGTCGAGGAGGCCGTTCTGATGTGCGACAGGATCCTGCTCTTCTCCTCGAATCCCGGACGGGTTTCCCACGAGCTGACCGTCCCCTTCCCGCATCCGCGCAACCGCGACGATGCCGAATTCCGACGTTTCGTCGATCATATCTACACCCTCATGACACGACGCGCGCCGCTCGTCTCCGAAGCGAGTCTCGATGGTCCTGCGAGTGCGCCGCCGCCGAATCCGATGGCGCTCGTCCTGCCCCCGATCCCGATCAATGTCCTTGTCGGATTGCTCGAGACCATCGCCGCGGCGCCCTTGCTGGGACGCGCGGATCTGCCTCTTCTGACGGAGCGGCTACAGATGGCGCTCGACGATCTGTTTCCGCTCGGAGAGTCGTTGCAGCTTCTGGGACTCGCCGAACTGGAAGACGGCGATATCCTCATGACGGAAACCGGCACGCGGTTCGTTCTCGCGGATCAGGACGAGCGGCGCGAGATCATGCGAACGGCGCTTCTGCATCATATCCCGCTCATCCGGTCCATCCGCGCCGTGCTTGACGAGCGCTCGGGACACAGGACGGGCGCGGGCCGGTTCAGGCATGAACTCGAGGAGTCGATGTCACCCGATTATGCCGAACAGACACTCATGACCGCGATCAACTGGGCGCGCTATACAGAGCTGTTCGACTTCGACGAGGAAGCCGACCAGTTCATGCTCGACCGGGAAAACGCCGGATACTGAGCCCCGGGGGGATCAGGCTTTCAGCCTGTCCCGGTACATCTTGCGCGCCTTGGCGACCTTCGGCGCGACGACCGCGCTGCAATAGGCCGTTTCGGGGTTGCGGGCGAAGTAGTCGTGATGCTTCTCCTCCGCCTCCCAGAAAGGCGCTGGACCGGCTATCTCCGTGACCAGCGGGTCGGGCCAGATACCGGATCGTTCGATCTCCTGCGTCACCGCCTGCGCCGATTTCCCCTGTCCCTCGTCCAGCGCGAAAATCACCGAACGATACTGGGTACCGATATCGTTTCCCTGACGGTTTCGCTGCGTCGGGTCATGCGTGGTGTAGAAGATCCTGAGCAGATCCTCATAGCTGATCTGACCGGGATCGAAGACGATCTCGACGACTTCGGCATGGCCTGTCGCACCCGTGCATACCTGTTCGTAGCTCGGGTTTTCCCACCGTCCGCCTGCATAGCCGGGCCTGACGGACAGGACACCGCGAAGCCCCGAGAAAATGGCCTCGGTGCACCAGAAACAGCCGCCTCCCAGAAGGGCTTTGTCGAACTGCGCTTCACTCATACTGGCCTCACTCATATTGGCCTCATTGGGTCACGACAGGAAGATAGATGCTGCTCGCCTGGGCGCCGCCACGGTGAACCGACTGCGTGGCGATCCGGTAATCGGCGGGCTTCGCATCGAAGATGTTCGAGACATAGGTTTGAGGGTTGCGATCGTAAAGGGGGAACCACGAGGACTGGATCTGCACCATGATCCGGTGCCCGGGCAGGAAGACGTGGTTCACGGCAGGCAGGACGAAACGGTATTCCTCGACCTTGTTTGCCGGAATGGCCTCGGGGCGCTCGAAGCTGTGGCGGTATCGTCCCCGGAAGATATCCATCGAAATCGGGAGTTCGTAGCCGCCCATTTCCGGACGATCGGCCGTGATCCCGGGATAGACGTCGATGATCTTGACGACCCAGTCGGCATCCGTGCCCGAAGTGGCGGCAAAGAGGCTCGCGGAAGGAACCCCGGAAACCCGCACGGGATGATCGAGAGGCGCTGTCTCATAGGTCAGCACATCCGGACGGGCCTCGGCAAAACGCTGATCGCTGACGAGCCAGGGCTTCCAGCGCTTGCTGTCGTCGAAATTATAGGGTCGCGTCACGAAGGGCACGGGATGCGCAGGGTCGGACACGAAGCTGTCGACACCGGGTTTGGCCCGCGCGAATGCCAGTCCGCGATCGTCCTGCAGATACAGACGCTCGCCCGTCCCGAGACAGGTCTCCTGACAATCGGCAAGCCATCCCCTCAGCCTGTCCCAGTGGTTCTCACCCGTATTGTAGATGATCGCGTCCTCGAGATTGACCTTCGGGCTTCCCGGCTTGAGATACTGGTCGAAGAAGGGACGCATGATCGTCTTGCGATACCAGAGCGCCGTATCCCCGTCGAAATGGAGCGGCCCGAGGGTCGAGCCGTCGTAATTGACCCCGCTGTGACGCCAGGGTCCCATGACGAGGATATTGGGCACCTTCGGATGATCCTTCCGCAGGGCCATCCAGCTGTGGATGGCACCCCACATATCCTCCTGGTCCCATAATCCCTGCTCCCAGATCGTCGGGACGGAGAGGGGATGTTTCGCAAGCAGCCGGTCCAGCGCCTGATCCTGCCAGAACGCATCATAGGCCGGATGGGCCTTCAGACGTTGCCACCATGGAAACTGGTCGAGCCCCGCTGCGGTGGCGAACGCACCGGCCGAGCCGGCTTCGAGAAAATTGGTGTAATCGTCCGCGTTATGACGGGGGATCGCGTCTCCCTCGCCACGGGCGCTCATCTCCATCGTGAAATAGTCGAAGCTCCCCTGACGGAAGGCGCCGTAGTGGAACCAGTCATCTCCCATCCAGCCATCGACCATCGGGCTTTCCGGTGCGGCCACCTTGAGAGCGGGATGCGGGTGGAGAAGCGCCATGACGACGGTCCACCCCTCATAGGACGATCCGGTCATGCCGACGCGCCCGTTGCTCTCCCTGACGTTCTTGACCAGCCAGTCGATCGTGTCGAAGGCGTCGGTCGTATCGTCCGTCTTGCTTGTGTTGAGCGGGCCGATCGGCGGTCGTGTCATCACGTAGTCGCCCTCGGATCCGAACTTGCCGCGGACATCCTGGAAGACCCTGATATAGCCCGCATCGACGAATACGCCGTCGCCCTGGGGAAGAAGATTCCTCATGCGATACGCATCGGGCACGCGGTTCGCGCGCTCGGATGCGTGATACGGCGTACGAGTGAGAAGGATCGGCGCCTCATGCGGTTTCGCGCTCCGCGGAATGACGATGACCGTATGGAGCCTGACTCCGTCACGCATGGGGATCATCACCTCGTGCTTGACGTAGTCCCGCCCCGCCTCCGCCTTCCTGACCTCCGCCGGGATGTCCGAACCGCCCTGCACCATGTCGGGCGTGACCGACTGGGCATGGGCGACGGACAGACCGAACAGACAGGACGACATCATGAGGACGGATTTGATACGTGGGGACAAATGCACGCGCGGCGATCCTTTATGTTGCGACGATGACGGGTCTTGCGAAATCGCCCGGATGATCCGCCAGTCTTCCCCTTGCGGCAAGCGGGCGGCCACGTTATTTCAGTCCCGGCAATAAAAATACCCGCGCTGCCGTTTTTCCATTGCATATCGTGCGCGCTACCGCCTTCACCCAGCCTCGGTGCCCATGGCCCTGCCAAGCCCAGAACGACCGGATCCGATCTATGCCCGCCTATCGCTCCCGCACCACGACCCATGGCCGCAACATGGCCGGCGCACGCGCGCTCTGGCGCGCGACCGGCATGACGGACAGGGATTTCGGCAAACCCATCATCGCGGTTGCCAATTCCTTCACCCAGTTCGTGCCGGGCCATGTGCATCTCAAGGATATGGGGGCGCTGGTCGGAGGGGCGATCGCCGAGGCAGGCGGGATCGCGCGCGAGTTCAACACGATCGCGGTGGATGACGGAATCGCCATGGGGCATGGAGGAATGCTCTACAGCCTTCCCTCCCGTGAGCTGATCGCGGACTCGATCGAGTATATGGTGAACGCGCATTGTGCCGACGCGCTCGTCTGCATCAGCAATTGCGACAAGATCACCCCAGGGATGCTGATGGCGGCGCTCCGCCTCAATATTCCTGTCGTTTTCGTCTCGGGTGGGCCGATGGAGGCCGGGAAACTCGATGGACCGGGCATCAACCGCAAGCTCGATCTCGTCGATTCCATGGTCGCTGCGGCAAATCCGAAAGTGACGGATTCCGAGTCCGAGGCGATCGAACGCTCCGCCTGTCCGACCTGCGGATCCTGCTCGGGCATGTTCACGGCCAACTCGATGAACTGTCTGACCGAGGCCCTCGGTCTCTCGCTCCCGGGCAACGGAAGCCTTCTCGCGACCCATGCCGATCGCCGCGCCCTGTTCCTCGAGGCCGGGCGCCTCGTGGTGTCGCTCGCCCGACGCTGGTACGAGAACGACGACGTCTCGGCCCTGCCCCGCAGCATCGCCACCAAGGCCGCCTTCGAAAATGCGATGACGCTCGATATCGCCATGGGCGGATCGACCAATACGGTACTCCATCTTCTGGCAGCCGCGCGCGAGGCAGGGGTCGATTTCCACATGGCCGATATCGACCGGCTTTCGCGCAAGGTGCCCAATCTGTGCAAGGTCGCTCCTGCCAAGGCGGATGTGCACATGGAGGACGTCCATCGTGCCGGCGGAATTCCCGCCATCCTGGCCGAGCTCGCCCGATGCGACCTCATCGATCTGGATGTCCCGACCGTCCACGCTCCGACGATGGGAGCGGGACTGGCGAAATGGGACATTCTCGAAGGGGATGAGGAAGCGAGAACCCGGTTCCTCGCAGCGCCGGGCGGCGTCCGCACGACCGAGGCCTTTTCCCAGTCCAGCCGCTATCTCAGTCTCGACACCGATCGCGAGACCGGCGTTCTGCGCAGGAGAAGCCACGCTTTCTCGCAGGATGGAGGGCTTGCCGTCCTTTACGGCAATCTGGCCGAGGCGGGTGCGATCGTGAAAACGGCGGGGGTGGTCGACGCGCTTCTGACCTTCACGGGCCGCGCGCGCGTCTTCGAAAGCCAGGAAGATGCCGTCGCCGGAATTCTCGGCAACAAGATCACGGATGGCGATGTCGTGGTGATCCGGTACGAAGGGCCGAAGGGCGGGCCGGGTATGCAGGAAATGCTGTATCCGACCAGCTATCTCAAATCGAAGAATCTCGCCGAGACCTGCGCACTGATCACCGATGGTCGCTTCTCGGGGGGGAGTTCCGGCCTCTCGATCGGGCATATCTCCCCCGAGGCTGCCGAGGGTGGTCTCATCGGTCTCATCGAGGATGGCGACCGGATCGAGATCGACATACCGAACCGCGTGCTGCGCGCGCTCGTCGATGATGCCACCCTGGCGGAGCGGCGCGCCCGCATGGAGGCGCGCGGCGAACGGGCTTGGCTCCCGGACCGCGAACGCGTCGTTTCGCCCGCCTTGCGGGCTTACGGCCTTCTCACCACGAGTGCGGCCAATGGCGCAGTACGCGATCTTTCGCAGATCGCGCGCAAGGCCTGATCGACACGCAGTCCTGACCCGGGCCGGACATGGCTTCGGGCGCCATGTCCGGATGTGCGCGGGTTTGTCCCGCGATGTTCATGATCATGCGTTTGGTCCTGCCCCGTACTCTCCGGGCCGGTCTCCGATCGCCCCCCTTCCCGGCAGGTTTCGGCCCGGGTGCAGGGGGCAGCCCGGACCGAAAGGGGCCAAAGCGATGTGCCCTGGGGTATCGGCATTCCTCGTCTCGAATGACATATAGACCCGCCTGACCGACCGGGCGAAGAGACCGGCTTGCGACGCCGATCCCGTGCGATCCCCCGTCGCAGCGACGCGAAGACCCCGGAACCGGAGCAGGCCCGGAAAAAGACGGGGAGCGCGTCCCTCTCCTGCCGTTTCTGTATCGGTGTTTACGCCCCCCAAAATGCCGTATTTGTGACGTGTGCCGTGAGAGCGCGCGCATCTCCGTCAAAGACTCATCATATTCACAAAATGTTCGTTAGATGAAACATCGTGATAGCAAATATTCTTATTTCTATAATGACATGTTTCATCCGATAGCGCGTATCCGGATGCCACCTTTACCTGAATAGACGGTGGTACGATGTGTCATTCATTTCCCCTTCGGAGAAGTCTTGCCACGAGTTGCATTTTCGGCGCGCTCGTTGCCACTGACAGCTTCCGCGCCGCGCGGGCATCCGGAAAAACAGCCGGGAAAAGCGGAGACCGCATCGAGACCATTATCGTGACCTCGGAGCGCAAGACGCAGAACGTGCAGAAAATCGCGGGCTCGGTGAGTGTCATAAGCCGGAAGGTGCTGGAGAACCGCAATGTCAACACGGTCTTCGATCTTCAATACATGACGCCTTCCCTGCAGATACAGCCTTCCTACGGGGGCGGCCAGTTTACCTATACGATCCGCGGTGTCGGTTTCAGTGGCTATTCGTCCAATAACAGCCCGACCGTCGGTCTCTATATCGACGAAGTGGCAAATCCCGTGCCCTTCGGCACGAACGGTCTCATGTTCGACATGGCCCGGGTCGAGGTTCTCAGAGGGCCGCAGGGAACGCTTTACGGGCGCAATACGACAGGCGGCGCGATCAACTATATCACCAACCGGCCCGGCACATCCCGGGAGGCGGGGTTTTCCGTTCAGGATGGACGGTTCGGCGCTGCAACGGTCGATGGCTATCTCTCCGGCCCCGTATCGCGCAGCCTTTCGATGCGCCTGTCGGGTCAGACCCAGCAGGGAGGCGCGTGGCAGTACGAGCCGGTCCGTCGCAAGCGGCTTGGCGATCTCGATCGCGGCGGCGCGCGGCTCCTCGTCGATTTTCATCCCGATGAAACGACGAGCGTGCTGCTCAACCTTCACGGCAGCCGCGATCGGTCCGAAGCCAATGGCGTTCGTCCCTGGTCGCCCATCACGGCGCTCAGCAGCACGAACCCGATACCGGCGCCGACCGACCGCTACCGGACCTTCTGGGGGACTTCGTCCTCATTCGCGCGGCAGATCGGAATCGCGCCGGACAGCAAGCCCTTCAGTCATATCGATACGGGGGGCATCAATCTCAGAGCGCGAAAAACCCTCGGCGGCGTATCCATCGTCAATCTTGCGAGCTTCGATTCGATGCAGCGGGACGAATACGGCAATTACGACGGCTCCTCCCGCGCCATCGCCGATGTCTCTTTCAGAACCCGGGCGAATGTCGTCTCGGAGGAGCTTCGTTTTTCATCGTCGCGCAAGGATCGCCTGGAGTGGATAGGCGGCTTCTATTACGCCCATCAATGGCTCAATGACCGGTATCAATCGGGATTCTACGACCTGAACCGGACGAATGGCGACGTGCGCTATACGCAATACGTGAACACCTATAGCGGTTTCGGCCAGGCGACCTATCACCTCACACCCCGTATCGCCCTCATCGGCGGTATACGGCTCGAACATGAGAGACGATCGCTCGACAGGCTCTACGCCCATTACATCGTGAACGATCGCATCACCAATCCGGGGAACCGGGTCGATCACCGGGCCCTGTCCTATACCCTGCCCTCGGCGAGATTCAGTGCGGAATATACCCCCTTCCATCAGGACATGCTGTATTTCACCTTCAGCCGGGGCGTGAAATCCGGAGGGTTCACGGTCTATAATACGAATAACGCCGCCGACATGTCCCGGCCTTTCCGCCCGGAAAAGCTCTATGCCTTCGAAATCGGCAACAAGCTGGTCGTACCGCGCTACGATATGAGACTGAACGTCGATTTCTTCTATTACGACTATTTCGACCGTCAGGTTCAGTCCCAGACGGTAAGCCCCCTGAGCGGCGCGATCGGCATCTATGTCAATGCGCCGCGTTCTCACCAATATGGCGGGGAATACGAGTTCGAGTGGTCTCCGGTCGAGAGACTGCATATCCGTCAGTCGGGCGCTTACGTCACCGGCGCCTATGACGAGTTCACGACCGTAACCCGCGCCATCAAGGTCAACGGCCTGTGGCAGGGTGTCGTGACCGACGCTGCAGGGCAGCAGATTGCGGTGCCCCGGTTCACGGCGAACGGCTCGGCCGATTATTCCTGGCCTCTCGGACGCTACGCGCTCATGACGGGGATGGATTTCAGCCTGCGTACCACGCTGAATTTCCTGAACCCGCTCAATCGACTGGCTGGCTACACGCTTTGGGGCGGGTATGTCGCATTCGCGCCGCGCAAGGGGCACTGGAAGATCGAGGCCATCGGGCGGAATATCACCGACAAGCGTTACGATGTCACGCGCGGTCGATTCATCAGCGGTGACAATATAGCACTCGCCGGGATGCCCGCGACCTGGCTTTTGCGTTTCAGAGCCGATCTCTAGAGGCAGTCCCGATGCTGATCCCCTTCCCCCCCGACGGACCGGATCCGCGGTCCATTGCAGGACGCGCGCCATGATCACCCCCGCCAGACGATCGTTTCTCGTTCTCGGTGCCGCAGGCGGTCTTGCCGCCCTCGCCCGACCGGCGCTGGTGCGCGCGTCCAGCCTCGCCCATCCCGGGATCGACACATGCTTCCCCTTCGGCGTCGCGAGCGGCGATCCGGACGGGAACAGCGTCGTTATCTGGACGCGCCTCGGCACGTTGCCGCTTCGTTACCGCGTCTCTCCTGCCCTGCCCGCGACCGTGGACGTGCATTGGGAAGTCTCCCGCGATCCGCTCATGCGTTCGCCCATCCGTACCGGCCTCGTAACCGCCCGGCGCAGCGAGGGATATTGCGTGAGAGCGGTGGTGGCGCTGCCGCCGACAGGCGCGCCATACTGGTACCGTTTCAGTGCGGCGGGATGCGCCTCCGCCATCGGTCGGACGATTCTGCTCCCGGCTCCCGAGATCCGGACATCGCGCCTGCGTATCGCCGTGGCTTCCTGTGCGCATTACGAGTTCGGTCACTATGCAGCCTATGACCGCATTGCGGAGGACTCGCCCGATCTGATCGCATTCCTCGGCGATTACATCTACGAGCACAATGCCCCGCCCCGACGTGCAGGCGAAACGGTCCGGTCCTATGGCGGTCCGCTGGCCCATACGCTTGAGGATTACCGCTGGCGCTACGCGATCCAGAAAACGGACCCGGCCCTGCAACGCGCGCATGAAGCAGCGCCCTGGATCAGCATCTGGGACGATCATGAGGTTCTGGACGATTACTCCGGCATCTTTTCCTCTGCCCGGACCGAAACACGCACTGCCTTCCTGAGGCGACGGCAGGCCGCCTACCGGGCCTGGTATGAAAACATGCCGGTCAGGCCCGGGACACGGCTCTCCAACGGTCGGTACCGGATCTATCGCCGAATGTATTTCGGGGATCTCGCATCGATCGACTGTCTGGACGGCAGACAGTACCGCGCGCAACAGCCCTGCCCCGAAGGGCCGGATGCGGGCGAGGGACATATGGAACCGGATTCGTGCAGCGCCCTGTTCGATCCCGGGCGACAGTTTCTCGGAGCGAACCAGGAGCGATGGCTCGCACGGAACCTCGCCCGCAAGGGACAGATCTGGTCGATCATCGCGCAGGATCTGATGGTGGCATCGCTGCGCGCGCCGGATCGCGCGACAGGGCATTATCGCTACTGGACCGATAGCTGGGACGGCTTCCAGGCGGCGCGCAACAGGCTGACCGATCTTCTGCACGACCTGAAAACACCGAACCCGGTGATCTTCAGCGGCGACTATCATGCCCATTTCGCAAGCGAGATCAGGCAGCGCCCGCATGATCCTGCGAGCCCGGTCGTAGCGACGGAGTTTCTCGGCACGTCCATTACCTCTCCCGGTCCATCCTATGCAGCGATCCGCTCCGTCCTTCCGATCAACCCCGACATCCATTTCTACGACAGCCGCAAGCGTGGCTATATCCTTGCCGAGTTCACGCGAGACCGTGCCGATATCCGGATGAAGGGTCTGGACGACGTACGCGATCCGGACAGCGCGGCGCGCGACATGGCGCGTTTCATCGTCGAGCGCGACGCCCCGCGCCTCCTCCCCGGGTAGCGCGACGGAACGATCGCGGAAAATGTGACGGATTAATTCGAGTTGGTGACTTTCTATTTCATGACGCTCCTGTTAGGAAGCTGATGAGAATGATTATCACTAAAAGAAACTCGAGGCGGATCTGTGACTGCAAGAATGAGCTTTGCCTGGCATCCCGGGCTGGGGGGAATCGTGGGATGGTGTTTCCTCGCACTGGCCTCTCCGGTTCAGGCCGGGACGATGACGAAGGGAGCCGGCGCTTCTCCCGCGCAGGACGCCCCCGCCGCCCGGGGGCATGAGCCCGGGAAACGCAAACGCATCACGACACGGAACAGCCCCCGGAACAGCACCGGGGACCGCGTCGGAGACCGCACCGGGAACCACGAAGAATCGCGCGATCGGAGACATGAAACGATCGATGTGCGCGCGCGTGCCTGGGAGAAGGGAAGTTATACCCTTTCCGAGACGCGCAGCTCGACGGGGCTGCCGCTCAGCCTGCGCGAAACGCCGCAGACGGTCACGGTGATCTCGCGCCAGCTGATGGACGACCAGCAGGTCAACACACTCGATGACGTGCTGGGGCTGACACCCGGAGTGACGTCCTTTGCCAATGACAATGCCGGTCGCACCACCTACCGGGCACGCGGCTTCGACATCACCAATTACAAGATCGACGGGATGCTCATCAATGCGACGACCAGTTTCGGCGGCATAGGCAGCTCGATCAATACCGATCTGTACGAGAACGTACAGATCGTCAGGGGCGCGAACGGATTGCTCGGAGGAACGGGCGACCCATCCGCGACGATCTATCTCCAGCGCAAGGCGCCCATGAAGGATTTCACCGTCAATGGCCTTCTGCGTCTGGGCAACTGGAACGAGCGACGGGTCATGGCCGATGTCAACGCTCCCATCACGCGCTCGGGCTCCGTGCGCAGCCGCTATGTGTTCTCATGGGACGATACCGATACGTTCCGCGTGCGCGAGCACGTCAACAGGCTCGGCGCCCTCGCGAATTACGCCGTCGATTTCTCCCGGCGCGATACCCTGCATTACGGGTTCCAGTACGAACGCACCCGCAATGACGGCGCGTCCTGGGGCTCCAACGTGCCGATCTGGTTTGCGGATGGCACGCCGGCCAAACTCCCGCGCAGCACCAACCCGGTCGCGAACTGGAGCACGACAATGCGCGACCAGTACACCGCCTTCGGCAATTACGATCACAGCTTCGGTGGGGAATGGCATCTCAAGATCGGGTATATGCGCACGGAAGGCAACTCGATCAGCAGTCTGGGGGTCGCGAAGGTCAATAACGCAGCCAGGAAAACAGGCGGCTATGCCGGTTTCTGGAACGAGGATGGATCGGGTGCCTATCTGAACGCGCTCCACGCGGAATATCACGATTCCCGTGACAATGCCGATATCCGGATCGGCGGTCCGTTCCATGCGCTGGGCCACACGCACCAGCTCGTATTCGGCTTCAGCGGCTACAACGACACATTGACGACCTACAGTTTCAGCCATGCCAATGGCAATTGCAGCATCGCCGGGGTCGTGCCCTTCAATGCCTGTCAGTATCGTGCCACGGGGCTCCCGATTGCCGACTGGCGCAGCTGGAACGGCGATTATCCCGGCTTCAGGACCCATCGCACGCGGGCCCGTCAGGTGGATGTCACCCGCAATTACGGGGCCTATGCCTCGGGCCGCTTCGTCCTCGCCAAGGGATTATCGGTCATTCTCGGGGGGCGCGTCAGTACCTATGAGGCCTATAGCGGCAGCTATACCCTGGCAAATGTGTATTCCGGTCAGAGCGGAAACGGCCGTCAGAACGGCGTTCTGACACCTTATGCCGGAGCGGTGTACGATCTGACCCGCAATCTTTCGGTCTATGGCAGCTATACGGATGTCTATACGCCGCAATCCCAGCTGCGCGACGCCAACAACCAGCCGCTTTCTCCCGTCATGGGCAAGAGCTACGAGACGGGACTCAAGGGCGCCTTCTATGGGGGACGCCTCAACACCAGTCTCGCATTCTATCTGAACCGGCAGGACAACGTTGCACAGGCCACGGGTGCCTCGAACCTCCAGACAGGAGAGGCGATCTATCGATCGATGAACGGGGTCAAGACAGAGGGCGTGGATTTCGACGCGTCAGGAGAAATCCTGCCGGGCTGGAACGTCCTTTTCGGATACAGCTATCTCAGCGAAGCGGGACTGAGCTATCGTCAGGACCCGCGTCATCTGGTCAGGCTCACGACGACCTATCATTTCCATGGGCGTCTGAAGAATCTCGTCATCGGTGGCGGAGTATCGAGCCAGACCACGACACAATGGGCGACAAATCCCGGGAGACCGCTCGGAAACGGGAAATACGATTCCTCGAATCTCAACGTCAACGGATATACACTCGTCAATCTGATGGCCCGTTATCGTCTGATGAAATGGCTCGATCTCACGGGCAACATCACCAATCTTACGAACAAGGGCTATGTGCGCCAGGCCGGCTTCTATGACGGCATGATCTACGGGCAGCCGCGCAGCTTCACCTTCACCCTGCGCGGTCATTACTGATTACCTGTCCGGGCTGATGCCTGTCTGGACTTATGCCTGTCTGGACTTATGCCTGTCTGGCCGTGCGCAAAAATGCACGCGGCCAGACAGCGCGCCCGGGATCCTCAGGCTTCTGAAAGCCGCGACAGGGCCGCCTGCAGGCGCTGCATGTCGTGGCTGAAACTACCAAGCCTCTCGCGGTTTTCCTCCACAACCTCCGGCTTCGCGCGGGCCACGAAATCCGCATTGCCGAGTTTGCGTTCGACCTTGTCGATTTCCTTGCCGAGACGCTCGATCTCCTTGCCGAGACGCTGGATTTCCGCAGCGATATCGATCAGCCCCTCGAGCGGCAGAACGAGGGTTGCCTCGTCGATGACCGAAAGCGCTGCATTTCTCGGTGTCTCTCCCGCAAGCGCCGCCACGGAGTCAACGCGCGCCATGCGACCGATCACGCCCGCCCAGCGCCCGGCCCGGTCGAGCGTCTCGGCAGAAGCATCCCGGATCAGCACAGGCACCGTGCGCGCCGGAGGAATGTTCATTTCCGAGCGGATCGCACGGATCTCGCCGATCAGACGAATCAGCCAGTCGATCTCGCGCGACGCTTCGGCAGCATGAGAAAGCGGCGCCTCCTCCGGCCAGCGAGACTGCGCGACGCTGCCCCCGTAACCGAAAGCCTGCCACAATTCCTCTGTCACGAACGGGATGACTGGATGCATGACCTGCAGGATCAGCCCGAGGACATGAGCCGTAACCGCACGTATCTCCTCGCGCTCCGCTGAATCCGCCTCAGCCGAAAGGGCGGATTTCGCAAGCTCGAGATACCAGTCGCAAAAGACATTCCAGACGAACCGGTAACACGTCGCCGCATATTCGTCGAAGCGATAGGCGTCGAGCGCGTCCTTCGCAGCCTTCACTGCGCCGGCGGCCTCGTCGAGTATCCAGCGCCCCAGCACGCTGCGCACGCAGGCGGGATCGAACCCCTCGACCGGTCGCACGGCGTTCATCTCGCAGAACCGCGCGGCATTCCATATCTTGGTGATGAAGGTCCGATAATCCTCAACGCGCTTGCGTCCGAACTTGATGTCGCGACCGGGCCCGGTCAGGGCGCAGATCGCCATGCGGGTCGCGTCGGCACCGAATTCCGCAACCAGCTCGAGCGGATCGAGACCGTTCCCCTTGCTCTTGGACATCTTCTGCCCGCGCTCGTCCCGGACCAGCCCGTGGATGAGAACCGTCCTGAACGGGACATCGTCCATGAAGTGGAGCCCCATCATCATCATGCGGGCGACCCAGAAGAAGATGATGTCGAACCCGGTCACGAGAACGCTCGTGGGGTAGTATCGGGCAAGCTCGCTCGTCTTCTCGGGCCAGCCGAGCGTCGAGAACGGCCAGAGTGCGGAACTGAACCATGTGTCGAGCACATCTTCGTCCCGCGTGAGGGTCACATCGGCACCGAACCGGGCACGCGCCTCCTCAAGTGCCCCGGCCTCGTCATGAGCGACGAAAACACTGCCTTCCGGACCGTACCAGGCCGGAATGCGGTGCCCCCACCAGAGCTGACGGCTGATGCACCAGGGCTGGATGTCCCGCATCCAGGCAAAGAACGTGTTCTCCCACTGGCGCGGTTCGAATCGAATGCGCTCCGATTCGACCGCCTCGATCGCGGGTCCGGCGAGCGTGGCCGCGTCGCAATACCACTGCTCGGTCAGGCGCGGCTCCACGATGGCGCCCCCGCGCTCGGCATGAGGGACCTGGAGCGTATGAGGCTCGATCTTCTCGATGAGGTCGAGACGCTCGAGCTCCGCGACAATCGTCTTGCGTGCCTCGAGGCGATCCATGCCGCTCAGGGATTCGACGAAAGCCTTGCTGGCGAGACCCTCGATATCGCGCATTTCGCCCGAAATCTCGTCCAGACAGATGGCCGCACCGGCATCGAGGATCGAGGGCATCGGAAGATCGTGACGCTTGCCGACCTCGAAATCGTTGAAATCATGAGCCGGTGTGATCTTTACGGCACCGCTTCCCTTCTCGGGATCGGAATAGCTGTCGGCAACGATCGGGATCCGACGTCCCGTAAGCGGGAGGGTGACACTCAGACCCACAAGCCCCGTATAACGCTCATCCTCGGGGTGAACCGCAACGGCGGTGTCTCCGAGCATCGTTTCGGGCCGGGTCGTTCCGACAACGATCGTGCTTCCATCCTCGACGGGATAGCGGAGATACCACATCGAGCCCCTGGTCTCACGGTTCTCCACCTCGAGATCCGAGATTGCCGAGCGGAAGGCCGGATCCCAGTTCACGAGGCGCTTGGCCCGATAGATCAGCCCCTGACGATACAGCGTGACGAAGACCTCGCGCACGGCGCGCGAAAGGCCCTCATCCATCGTGAAACGCTCGCGCTCCCAGTCGGCCGAGGCTCCGAGACGTCTGAGCTGGGTGATGATCTGGCCGCCCGACTGTGCTTTCCAGTCCCATACCCTGTCGAGAAAGGCCTCGCGACCCATCGCCTTGCGGTCGAGCCCTTCGCGGTCCAGCACGCGCTCGACGACCATCTGAGTCGCGATTCCGGCATGATCCGTGCCGGGCTGCCAGAGCACATTGCGCCCCTCGAGGCGTTTCCAGCGGATCAGTATGTCCTGGAGCACGAAATCGAGCGCGTGACCGAAATGCAGGGTGCCCGTGACGTTCGGCGGAGGGAACATGATGGAGAACGGCGCGCCCGGAGCATCGGGATCGGCCCGGAAGAGACCTGCCGCCTCCCACTGTGCATAAAGGCGGGCCTCGCACGAAGCGGGATCGAAGGACTTCTCGAGCATTGTCTTCCTGTCACTCTGGCGGCCCTGCCCCGCAGGACGGGACGGGCACGCTCCATTTCCGTTATCGAACCATGCGTATGGCCAGAGGAAGACCAAGTTTCAAGACCGGAAAACCCGGCCCCTGCCCGTTCAGCGGCCCGGCTGTCCGACTGCGTAGTCGCTGATCCCCCACAGCCGGTCCTTGACCGCCTTGTAATAGGCCTTGTCGTCATAGATCGGCACGTTCAGCTTGAGATCTGCCGCGGTAAGACGCCCCATCGCCGCCGCCACCGCATAGGATGACTGGACGAGACCGCTGAGATTCTGGATCAGGGCGGTCTGGGCCGAAAGCAGGGTCTGTTGCTGCTGGAGCACCTCGAGCGTCGTGCTCGTGCCGACGATGGCCTGACGCTCCACGCCATCGAGAGCCACCACGTTGGCCGCGATCGCCATGCGGTTGCTCGAGATGGAGTCGTGATAGGAGTGGAATTGCTGCCAGTTCGACGCTGCCGCCTGCGTGGCGGTGCGCCGCGCGACATCGACCGCGCGACGGGCGGCAAGATATTGCTGACGTGCCTGACGGATTGCGGCATATTCCGAACCGCCCTGATAGATCGGAACGTCGAAATTGACCGTGCCGTATTTGTTGTCGGTCACCATGCGGCCATAGCCCTGGTTCTTGACATAGGAATAGCCGAGGGTCGCGGAGATCTTCGGCAGGATGGCCGCCATCTGGACCGAGAAATTGTCTTTCTGCGCTGACGCCTGGAACAGGGCGCTGATTACCGACGGATTGTTGCGTGATGCTTCCTCGACGGCGTGCTTGACATCCTTGACCGGCAGAACCAGCGGCTGCGGCGCCACCAGATTGGGCGCTGCCGGCACGCCCACGACCTGAAGATAGGTCGCCTGCGCAGCACGGAGCGTGCCCTCTCCCTGCTGCCGCGACGCTCTTGCCGTTGCAAGCGCCGCTTGCGCCTGAGCGACATCGGTCCGGGTGATCTCGCCTTGCTGGAAACGATCCTGCGTTGCCTTGAGCTGCTCTTCCAGAACATGTTCGTTGTTGATGTTGATCTGCAGGAGCTGCTCGGTCCGGACGACGCCGAGATAGGCGTTGACCACATCGGTGAAGACATCCTGCTCTGTCGCGATCAGCTGAGCACGTTCGGCCATGACCGTATTCACGGCCTGATGCGTCTGCGACGTCGTTCTCCCGCCCGAATAGAGCGGCTGGTTAATGGTGACACCGCCCTGATAGCCGGGAGTCGCATACTGGCGGCTATAGGCAGGCGTGCCGAAAGGGGAGCCGGGCTGCGCACTCTGGGCTCCGTAGGCATTGATGCCCTGATAATAACTCAGTCCGAACTGGCCGCGAATGGTGGGACGCCACCCGGCGAGGGCCGTGGGAACCTGTTCATCCGCCGCGCGCAGACGCGCCCTCTGCTGCTGCAGGCTCGGATTCGTCAGATAAGCCGTTGCGAGCGCTTCCTGAAGGGTATGGGGAATGAACTCGGGCGAGCCTTTCCCGTCATAGCTCTGGGCAAGCACAGTCGAACCATTGAGGAGCATGACGGCTCCGACGCTGAATGAAGTATAGATCTTCAGCTGATCCCGTTTCATGGAAGCCCTTTCGAATGTCGGCTGTGCTGCAGCGTGACGCACTACGTTCGATCTGCCTGTTTAAGGATATCCGTCTCCGTTTCTATGCCATATTCCGGCCGGTGCGGAAATTTCTTCTTATTTCCCTTTTTTCATCCCCCCACCCTCTTGACCGGAAAGCCTTGGAAAGGGATATAGCCGACAGCACCAGCCGGTCCGGTGGCAGAATGGTGATGCAGCGGACTGCAAATCCGCGTACGTGGGTTCGATTCCCGCCCGGACCTCCAGACTTCATGATCTGAGCCTGTCTCTGGCATGTGCGCCTTTCACCAGAACCCGACGGTTTTCTCTACGGATTTCGCGCGATTCCAGAACCCGACAGGCATGTCCTGCGCGCAAGGGAGGCAGGGGGTGTCCCACAGGCTCTGTCTCGCATCCCTGTCTAGGGATGGATGTCAGGTGGCGAATTTCATCAGCCCTATGCCGGTCAGGATGAGCAGGGCCGCGCCGAGCCGCCCCGGGCTGAGTTCCTCACCCAGCCATATGATGCCGACGAGGAACGCGCCGACAGCGCCTATACCCGTCCAGACCGTGTAGGCGGTTCCGAGCGGAAGGGTTTTCATGGACCAGGAGAGCAGGAACCCGCTCAGGATCATTGTGACGATCGAGATGAGCCCCGGCCAGAACCGCGTGAATCCCGCCGATTGTTTCATCGACGTCGCCCAGACGACCTCACAGAGACCAGCGATGAGTAAAACGATCCAGGGCATGGCCCTCTCCTCCCTCAGGACAGACACGGTCAGTCAAGACTGAATGCCGGGCCGTCCCGGTCTTGAAATCCCGATTGGGGCAGGAACGTCGTCATGCTGCGGGCCACCATAGACGCAACGTCCAGGGCCGTAAATTCCAGCTGGAAACTTATCGTCATTCTGTGCTAGAACTCTGGAACAATACAAGAACGACGGTCATGGGGCAGCATCCACTTTCTGGCGCTACGCGACGCCTTGCGGTCGGCCCGGGATCGCGCCCGGTTCCCGTATTCCTGCATGGCGCCCATCGCGTCTTCCCCGACAGGTATTGTCCCTCCTGATCCCGCATGCAGCCCAGGCTGCGATTCCGGAACGAAACGGAGGGCGATCGTCACCCGCCATCGCTGCGGGACTTTCCTTCCGGAGATCACATCATGACATGGCGAACGCGCGCCAATATCCTGCGCCCCGCAGCGGGACGGCAGATCCTGCCTGCTATCCGATTGTCGGCCGGACCGGGCCTTTCCGGTTCTTCCTCATCCCCGCCGGGCGATAGGGGCGCCGAAAGCCTCGATCTCGACAGTCTGCTGGCCCAGGGCGACCACATTTTCGACTTTCCGATGGGCATTACGGCCCCGGGAAGTGGCACATCCATTCATCGGGATACAGACCGTTCGGATACGGGGCGGCGATGAGAGATCGCGACAGGAACGGGAAATCGCATCCCTCCGGGAGAGCCCGAACGAAGCGCAAACCCCACCGGGAGAGGGAAACACGTCATCATGTCTGATCCCTTGCAGCCGCAGCCCTGGTGGGTGGCGGTCGCCGGTACACTCCTTTTCACCGTGCGCTGGCTCATCGGCGTAGGAGCATCGAGTGCGAGAGCCACCATCGAAGCCCAGAAGGAGGATCTCGCCCGTCTCAACGCCCGTGTCGACAAGCTGGAGGAACGCGAGGAGGATTATCTCGCGCTGATCGAGGAATTGCGGAGGCAAAACGCGATGCTGCGCGAGGCGCTTGGGCGTGCGGAACGCGCCATGGTCGAACAGGCCGCAGACTGATGCAGGCGCGCATTTGCCGCGCCTATGCCCTCCCGAAAACGATCGGGAACACGATCGGGAACACGATCGATCCGGAAAGAGAGAAAAAATGAGCGTGTCGTTGAACATCGCCATGGCCCTGTTGCGCCGTGACGACTTCGAAGGGCTGCGCCTTGCGCCCTATCTCTGTCCTGCAGGATTCTGGACCATCGGCTACGGCAACCGCACTCTGGCCGATGGAACACCGGTCACGCGCCTGACGCCGCCGATCACCCGGGACGAAGCGACAGCCCTGCTCGAGATTACGGTCGCCGGGCTCCAGAAAGTGCTGGCCGAAGCGACGGTCGTGCCGCTCCTGCCCTGGCAGAAGGGCGCATTGCTTTCCTGGCAATTCAACGTCGGTAGCGCGGCAATGCGCAAATCGACCCTGATGCGGCTGCTCAACCGCAGGCTTTACGCAGCAGCCGGAATGCAGCTCCTGCGCTGGGACAAGGCCACCGTGGATGGACGGCTCGTCACTCTGACCGGCCTGCAGCGCCGACGCCATGTCGAACATGAGGTCTATCAGGGACATTCCGTCGCCGGTGTTTCCCTGCCGAACCGGTCGGAGCCGTTTTCATCGACGCTTTCCGCCTGACGAACGCTCACCATCAACGCTCTCCCACAATCGAAAGGACAGAGTGCCATGCCTCTTGACTGGCAGAACCTTTTCGCATCCATTGCGCCCCTTATTCCTTCACGGATTGCAGGCGATCTCGCGGTGATCGGATCGCTTCTGGTTTCTCTGTGTGCCATTGCTGCCCGATACTGGCCGCGCCCTGCTCCGGGATCGCGTTGGCTGCTCCTTTACCGCGTCGTGAACAGTATTGCCATGAACAGTCGCAATGCGATTAACGCTGATGACCAGCTCGTGAAGGAACCGTCACGGCGAGAAGATCGCTGAACACGCACGAACCCTGTTTTTCGACAACAGGAATAAAAGTTTGTTATAGGGCGTGAACAAACCGCGTTGTTCGCCCGGTAGGGAAGAGATTCCCGAGGGGAAGAATACCCCAGGGCCGAAAAGACGCCGCAAGAGCAGAGAGGTAGCACATATGAGTCGTCCGCGAAGTCCACATCCCTATTTCGGATGGTTCAAGAAGCGACAGCATCTCAAACCCGACGATATCACGGTCGTCGATGGCGACATGCTCAAGCGTGCCGTGGCCGCCGCAGCACTCGGCAATGCCATGGAATGGTTCGACTTCGGCGTTTACGGCTATATCGCAGTCACTCTGGGCAAGGTCTTCTTCCCGTCCACAGATGCAACCGTGCAGCTCATCTCCACCTTTGCGACCTTTGCGGTTGCCTTTCTCGTGCGACCGATCGGCGGCGCGGTGTTCGGGCCGCTGGGCGACCGGTACGGCCGCCAGAAGGTTCTCGCCGCGACGATGGTCTGCATGGCGCTCGGCACATTTGCTATCGGGTTGATCCCTTCCTATGACCGGATCGGGATATGGGCGCCGATTGCGTTGCTCCTCGCCCGGCTGGTTCAGGGGTTCTCAACCGGGGGCGAGTACGGCGGTGCGGCCACCTTCATCGCCGAGTACTCCACCGATCGCAATCGCGGCCTCATGGGGAGCTGGCTGGAATTCGGAACGCTTGCCGGATATGTGGCCGGCGCCGGGGTCGTCACGGCGCTTCAGGTCGGGATCAGCGAGGAGGCCATGCTGTCCTGGGGCTGGCGCCTGCCCTTCCTGATCGCCGGGCCGCTCGGTCTGCTCGGTCTCTATACCCGGATGAAGCTCGAAGAGACCCCGTCCTTTCAGGCTTATGCCGCCGAGGCCGAAAAACGCGAGCATGACAGGCCGGGCTGGCATCATCTCTTCACCGTACACTGGCGACAGTTGCTGAAATGTGTCGGGCTCGTGCTCGTCTTCAACGTGACGGACTACATGCTGCTCGCCTATGTGCCGAGCTACATGACTGTGTCGCTCGGCTATCCGGAAAATCGCGGGCTCATCCTCGTCATCATCGTGATGCTTCTCATGATGCCGCTGAACGTCCTTGGAGGATATCTGAGCGATCGTCTGGGCCGTCGACCGATGATCATGGGCGCTTGCATCGCACTCGTCGTGCTGTCCATCCCGTGCTTCCACCTCATCCAGTCGGGCAGTCTCGCGGCGATCTTCATCGGTCTCATGTTGCTGGGTCTCGCGCTTGTCTGCTTCACGAGCTCGATGCCTTCGACCCTGCCCGCTCTCTTCTACACGCCGATCCGCTATACGGCGCTCTCGGTCGCGTTCAATCTTTCGGTTTCGGTATTCGGCGGCACGACCCCCCTGCTGATGGCCTGGCTGGTCAAAAAGACCAGTTATCTCGATCTGCCCGCCTGGTATCTCATGGCTGCGGCTCTGGTCGGTTTCATCACGATGTTCACCGTGCGTGAGACAGCCGGCCTCCCGCTTCGTGGGTCGCCGCCTGCCGTTGGCAGCGAGGACGAAGCCGAACGTTTCATCGAGGGCAAGACGCTTCTGACTGTCGATGAGGAACTTCCCCCGATGTCGTGATCGCCTTCATCATCCTTAAAGTTGTGCGGTTTTTTCCAGAACGGGTCGGAGGCTTCTCCGACCCGTTTTTTCTGGCTTTCTTCCTGACGAGGGAACCGGGATGAGAAGAGGCTCACACGGGGGACCGGATGTCTTCCGGGCCATCGCGTGACGGACTTCGCGGGATATGCGGTCTATTTCGGACCGGTTTTCTCGACGCAGGAAACAGAGACGTCCGGGCTGGTGACATCCGCAAACTGCGCGGTGTCTCCCTTGCTCCACCATATATATACCCCACCGGCATATCGTACTCCGCTCCCGGAAATCACGTTGCTGAGGATGAGCTTTTTCCCTGTTACCGGCACGACCGCGAGGCTGTTTTCCCCCGCGTTGAGATAGCTCACCTCCACATCACCTGCCGGTAGCCGCGAACGAAGATCCCGATTGGCCTTTCCCTCGTCCCCATCGCATCGATAGACCACGTCGAGACGGGTCACCTCCGTTCCGGGATCGAGCGGTATGTGCAAAAACGCGGGTTTTCCTGCATGGGCGGGTGAGCACGAGGTCAGGAGGGACACGATCCCCAAAAGAGACCAGCTGGCTCGATGCATGATTTTTCCTCATTGCTTGCGGGCGGAACGGGACCATGACGGTGCCGCTTGCCCGGATCGTGAACGAGGGTGCAGGATCGCGGTTTCCCCGTATTGCGTGGACGAGCCCGGATGCGCTTTCCGCCCACCGACGCCCCAGCCGGGCAGAGCAGACACATATCGGCCCCTGGGACCTGTGCGGTGGGGAAAACCACCAACTCGATTGTGGCATCACGGTTCAGCGTCAGCATTGCAAGCGTCAGTCGTCGAAGCCCCTGGATCGATGTCAAGGCGATGTTGCACCCGGCCCTCTAGGCGGAGATCGTCAGCCCCCGGGGGGGGGGGGATCGAACCCTAGCATGTACCGATCCATCACCTTCAGGATCAGGCGCCATCTGTCATCAGGGGCAAGCCTAGGCTCAGGACCCTTTACGAGACTGAGATGATGTGACTCGACGGTCATCGGAAGGAGAACCCGATGTCTGATCTGCCGATGCTGCCTGTGAGCAAGATGCGCGCGTTACGACCATATTTCCCGAAAACGCGCGGTCTGAAACGCGTAGATGATCGCCGCGTGCTGAGCGGCATCGTCTACGTGATCCGGCATGGCTTGCAATGGAAGGACGCGCCGTCGGGCTACGGTCCGCATAAGACGCTGTATAATCGCTTCATCCGTTGGAGCCGTCTTGGCGTATTTGCCCGGATCTTTTCCGTCCTGACGGGTAATGCTGGCGTTCCGGAGGAGTTGATGATCGACAGCACACATCTGAAGGCGCATCGCACTGCCGCAAGTCTGCTCAAAAAGGGGGTGCTGCGCGTCGGATCGGACGCACAAGAGGCGGCCTGAACTCGAAACTGCACGCCGTCTGCGACGGGCATGGCCGTCCAGTGGCGATGCTGCTCACCGAAGGTCAGATGAGTGACCACAAGGGCGCAGCCCTGCTGCTGCCACGCTTGCCCTCCGCTCGCCACCTGGTCGGCGATCGCGGTTACGACAGCAATTGTTTCCGGCGCAATCTGACCGAAAGAGGCATCGAGCCATGCATCCCGTCCACGAAGAGCCGGAAAGTGCCGATCCCGCACGACAAGTCCCGATATCGCCGGCGGCACAAGGTCGAGAACATGTTCGGCCGCCTCAAGGACTGGCGCCGCATTGCCACGCGCTACGACCGCTGCGCCCACACCTTCTTCTCGGCAATCTGCCTCGCCGCAACAGTCATCTACTGGACGCCGTAATGAGTCCTGAGCCTAGTCCCAATTAACAGATAAAGAGAGAATCTAAACAAGCCGAATACCCTTATAGACAGACCACAAAAGAGCAAGAAAGATTTACTTCGCTTGCACAATTGCAAACTCACAACACTGAGCTGCGCAACACCTTTCTCGAAATAAACTATATGAATATTGGTGATCATTATGATTAGTAGAGTTCATACTATAGTTCTGATAATCTGTATATCTACAATGTATAGGGCGTCACTAGCGAGCGCCAACGATAACCCGGTAACGCAGTCGCAGATCAATGCTCCGAGTGGCGTGGCTGGCCTAGATGCATCATCACGCTTGACTCAACATGTTCGGACGAATGGTTTAGATACGCCAACTGCTCCAAACGAAGACTTATTGTATACTGGCAGAGCGAGATTCAACAGCATGATCGATGGCCGAACGATCATGAGAATTACGGGCACTCATCGCCAAGCCAATCTAACCGATGAAGACAACTGGACAGATCCTGACGGAGTAACAATCGGAGGCTTTGATGAGGGAAGAGGATCGCACGTTGTGATGACGTGTCAAAATGAGGGCGGCATGAATCTTGGGACCTGCCTGAGCCTATGGAACGCTAACTCTGTTTATACCGGAAACCGTCCAGGCATAAGTCCCACGACAGGAGATCAGATTGCTACGTACATAAACACATTCGATAGCGTAGTGTTCGATAACGGGACCAAAAATACTACTCCGAAGATTGTTGTCGGGACAGATATTCAAGATTCTCAAGGGAGTCATCACAATCTCTATTTTTATACCGGAGGTGTTTATCTATATCCATCACTGACACATGACGACCGCGCAAAATTGAAACAACATCAAACAATAACTACAAATATATCTATGAAAAGCTACATAGATAGATTATCGTCCTATAAATTTACGGGAATAAATAGCTTCTCAGGAATGTTAAACAACTGGGAATTTGGCATCAAGTGCCCAGATTACTTCGGTTCATCGCATAAATGTGATCGACTTGATGTAGATAAATGGGTGATACCAAATGCCCCAGAGACTGCTTCGCAATCACTCAATCCACAAAATTATGCGCATAATCGCGAAAATATCGATACGCATTACGACAAAAGTGTGACCTCCCCTGTCATCTATGTCGGCGCGCGGTCGAAAATGTTCAATCTGCTCGATACTTGTTCCATAACCGACAACGATTCCCTCCCTCTCGAGGCGCAATCCTCTGGAGCGCAACACAGTCTGATACGTGAATGCGAAAATAGCGAATACGACAACGAGCTCAATACGACAATCAGCGGGAAATATCACTACAATGGACTCACCATCGGATTGGAGAGCCATTCAATTGGGAAATCATGGTTGGATGGCACAGCACAACATGACGGATTCAACGCGTGGCCAGAACTGAGTTCTTGGGGCGTCTACATAGGCGGCCAGTTTCCAAACCTGCTTCAGCTTGAGCCATTTTCAAGTAATCTGGTCTGGGCAATCAAGGGAAATACCTTAGGCGTCACGAACCCTATCAGTGCCGACCCCGTGCCGGGATCGAAAGCGCTCGCCGCTAGTCTTTATAAAATGGCGGGAAAGACATCCATTCGTGAGGATCACTGGGAGCAATGCGATGCTAAGAGCGGAGCTACTTGCAACGACCATAGCAACATGTCTTGGCATATCGGCATCCGCGTAGCTGCGAGTAGGCCAGAAGATGAAAATATGAGTTTGCCAAATAGCGGGGCCCGAGGCGCAGATATAAGTTTCGGTGGTGACGGATCACTCCGTCTGTGTGCTGGGTCAGGCAATTGCTCTGTGATATTTCCAGGATCTGCGGGTATGGGCATTCCCTATATCAATACCAGAAGCATTGGTGCGCTCACAGACTCCGAAAATCTTGTGTTAACTTCTCCGATAATTGCGAACAAGTCCATCTCAGCTGACTCATTTGAGTCTGATCTAAGAACCCCGAGTTCATCTAGCGCGTCGTGTCGGCCAGGTCAGTTTCAGGACGATCAAAACTATCACTACGTCTGCACATCGCCAAATCATTGGAAGCGAGTTGTGTTAGTCGACTTCTGAAGGGAAGTCCGACCCAGAGCGCGTTTGAGAATATGCTTGGCGGGCTGATCGAGGGACGATTCGAGTTCTGGATGTCAAAAGTAGCCGCATCCGTTTGGACAAGTTTACGGACCTGATAGGCTATCGCCGGTGGTTGTTATGTCGCCATTTTGACGGTACCGTCCTCGGCCACTGAGTCCGGGGTCAATCCCCAAGCCCCAATCGCGTTGGCACGGAATGATATACCCCATCTGGCGTTCAAGCAGCCAATCCTCGGTGCGGGCGTTCTACGTTGTAGTGCGCAATCCATGGAATAGGCCCGGTTCGCAGCTCCGAACCGGGCCTGGAGCGCATGCAAATAGACGCGTTCGTATCTAATCGGCCGCGCCGGTCCATACTGATCAGGGTCTGGCGCGCTTTCTGAACCTCAGCAAACCGTGGCGCGGTTAATCGTAACCCCTAACCCATCTTGAAGATCTCCGGTGCGCCGTAGCGCATCAGAGCCTCCTGCAGCACCTCGGCGCAGCGCTCCGCATCCATGGTCTTTGACAGGCGCAATGCCCTCAACCGCCTACCGCTTCCATTGGGCGATCATCGTCTGATGCGCACCGTGCTTCGACGCCAGTTCCACCAGCTTCTGCTCGCCCCGGATCGCCTCCAGCGCAACCCGCGACATGAACACGCCCGAGTAGCTTTTCCGCGTAACCTTGTCCATAAATCCGTCCCCTCTCAGATCGGTCTATAGCTTACACCCTTGCCTGAGAACCGGGGCACCTTTGTCGAACGTCACGATCAAGAGGAACTACCACACGCATGTAAATAATTTTTGTATCTCCCAAAATGATACTATAAATTATTCTCCCACCTAATATAATAAATAATTACTACTCATATTATAATGTATATTATTTAATTGAAGCCGCGGTATCATATGTATTTCATAGAGAGAAAATGAAATGATCAAATTTTCTATATTCTTATTTCAATTAGCAGTCATCAGTAGTGCGCTTGCGCAGGAAAAAAAAGTCACAGCCGACAGCGAAGCGAGATCATACGTCGCTTCGCTCGACACGGCAGGATCATTGTCGGCCCTCTTGGCACCAGCTATACCAAACCTGCCATCTCCCAACTTAGGATGGCTCGATGATCCCGATGTTCATCTAGCATCTCGCAAGTTCACTGTTGGCGTCTCTTACAAAAACATGGCACCAGAACTGTTATTAGCAGGAGGACACACACTGCTCGATAGCGTCTTTTCGAAATTCACAGCTCTTCCATACGGAGCTGGCGATAACGGTGGCTGCGTATTCTCCATATTGATGTCCTATGCCCCCCTGACCGGAACAAATTGTGGTGCAGGAGCGTATGAATCGGTCGCCAACTATACATTAGCCATTAACAATCCCCCTTGGTATGTTGCGGGTGCTGAATTTAAAGATGAAAATGGCATATCCCACAGTTTGACCTTTTCCGATCATGAGGCATTTTTGCGCCCTGCATTACCAATAACTTATGTGCAATTCATGCACGCTGGCGCACATGTATTGACGAACATCGCGGCGGGAAGCGCTTTTCGAGGTGGTTGGCCTGCTATTGATGGCATTGACGCACATCGTGGGCTTATTAATCCGCTCTACGCACAAAATCTCGCTAGCTGGCATAGCTCGACAGATAATCGAGGAACTTATACCGTTCTCACGATGGAAGGTCAGTGGCAGCCGTTTACTGGTTTATTGAAAAATGGTGCAAGAAATGTCGATATCGGACATTCACCATTTGCTGGATCGAATAATATTGCAACCATGAGAGACAGTGTTGATGTAATCGAAAACTCGTTTTGGCCAATGAAAAAACAACCTTTTATCGAAATAGGAACTTACGTAAAGCACTTCACGCGGAATACGACCTGCTCTGTCCAAGTGGATAATGACGAGACCAATCCGAAAAATCTCTCTCCGTCCCGAGATTGCGACGAGGAGCTCGACAATTGGTATACGGGACCGGATTATGGGGCGACAATGCACGGCCTTACCATAGGGAGCCAATTTAACAACAAAGTAAGTTCCGACAGCTATGGACTCGGTATTAGCGGTCAATGGCCCACAGGCATGAGAATAAATGTCGATAGCTCGAGCATGGATATTGACGGAGACGCTTTCAAAATCGCACCTCGTTTAGGGCCAGACAAGTCAATAGGATCCAGACAAGAGGTATTCGAATTTGACGAAGAGCCCTTCAAGGGCTCTGGCTGGACGTCTCAATTCAAAATGTGGCAGCAAATTGACTCTAACGGTTTCAATGATCCTAACGGATACCAGAATCAGCATGATACATCGTGGTGGATGGGGCCGAGATACGGAGATAGCATCTACTCCATGAGCAAGAGCGCCTCCAACGGAGGGGCAACAGTCTACAATCCAGGATGGGCGAAAGGTGGCGTTGCTCTCTGCGGGAGCAATGCGCCGCAGCTTCCAAATAAAGGCTTCCCAGCAACAGCATGTCTAACTGTTAGTGATTGGGGCGACACATCAACGAGCGGCTCAATCACTGCCCATAACGGGATACACGTGATAGGTAACATCGACGCCAGCGGTGGAGGGACTTTCGGAGGAAACTTGAATATTATCAATGGGAGATCGTTATTACTTGTGCCAGAAGCGAAAAATGCTCCCTTCGTGTTTGCGTATGGCGACGTATCACTCGTTCAAAAGTCCCCCCAATTGCACATCAGCAATTCAAGGGGAGGATGGAGCTATATTCGTGTAGACTCGGTAATCGGTACTTTGGGCACCCCCGCCAATTCTTCTGCACCTTGCGATCCCGGCCAGTCGCAAGACGATAAAAATTTTCACTATGTCTGCACATCGCCAAATCACTGGCGTCGCATCGCTCTTCAGGATTTCTGACCTGTCATCCGATTTGAGCTGTGTGCAATATTTCGGCGGCAGACGGAATTGAACTCCCACCACTTTCCCCTCACACGTCTTTTGAGGAATCGCACGGGGGCGCTCCCCCCCCTTGGCATCGGCTAACATTCGCTTGGCGGCTTAAGAGGGTCCGATCTTGTCCCACGCTGCGACATTTCAGCATTTCTAATCAATCTCACGCACATTTTGACGCTGTGGAAAGCCCGCGACGATGGAGCCTTCTTTCGTTACAGCCCGCTCGCTTTCCCACGCATACTACGCTCGCCTCACGATGAAAGCACGACTGAAGTGCAGGGCATACAGGCAATTTAGTCTTGAGGCATCTACATGGTACACGCAAAGCATATAAAGCAGCTGAGGCATCGACCAGAAAGCGGGACTGAAAACAGGGAGAGATGTGAGTCTACGCAGGTTCGGCACGACTGCCCGGCACCGATGCTGCCAGGAGGGTAGCGGCAAACGATGGGATCACCTGCATGCTGCTGCCCAGCGCGCTGATGCAGGAGAGCTGCGTGTTCTCATCATGTGATCGATGGGCGAACTACCATGCATTCCTGCCTTGGTTACTCGCAAAACATCAGAAATTATCAGCAGGTCTGCTTCGAAAAAAAATGGCGGAGGGGATGGGATTCGAACCCACGGTACGGCTTGACACCGTACAACGGTTTAGCAAACCGCCGCCTTCAGCCACTCGGCCACCCCTCCGCCTAGAGGGACGCAGTTTTCACGGCGTTTGCTGGACTGCTTCTAGGGGGATTTGCGGCGCGCGTCAAACCCCCGGAAGCAGATTTATCTCATTCTGAAAGAAGCTTTTTCAGAAGATCGTTGACGGCAGCCGGATTGGCCTTGCCCTTCATGGCCTTCATGGTCTGACCCACGAAGAAACCGAAGAGCTTGTCCTTCCCGCTTTTGTATTCCGCAAGCTTGTCGGCATGCGTCTGCAGGATCGTGCGGATTTCCGATTCGATTGCACCGGTATCGGTCACCTGACGCAAACCCTTGCGTTCGACGATCGCAGAGGCGGATTCACCGCTCTCGAACATGTCCTCAAGGACTTCCTTCGCGATCTTGCCGTTGATCGTCGAGTCGCTGATCAGCCCGAGGAGCTCTCTCAATCCTTCCGCAGAGACCGGGCTGGTTTCGATCGTGGCCCCCGTCCGGTTCAGGGCGCCGAAGAAATCGCCCAGCATCCAGTTGACCGCGAGCCGTGCATCCGCATCCCGCGCCACCTGCTCGAAGAAATCGGCAATTCCCTGCTCGACCGTCAGCACGCCCGATTCATAGCGGGATATGCCATAGGTCTGTTCGAGCCTGGTCCGCTTCGCCTCCGGCAATTCGGGCAGTGCCGCCCGCAGATCTTCGACCCAGTCGCGTTCGATGACGAGAGGCAACAGATCGGGATCGGGGAAATAGCGGTAATCATGGGCGTCCTCCTTGGAGCGGAGCGAGCGTGTCTCTCCGCGCACATGATCGAACAGCCGCGTTTCCTGATCGACCGTACCGCCTGCCTCCCAGATCTCGATCTGGCGCTGCGCCTCGATCTCGATGGCCTGCATGACGTAACGGATCGAGTTGACGTTCTTGATCTCGCAGCGCGTGCGATAGGCCTCGCCTGCCTTGCGCACGGAAACGTTCACGTCGGCGCGCATCGAGCCTTCTTCCATGTTCCCGTCGCATGTCCCGAGATAGCGCAGGATCTGGCGCAGCTTGCGCAGATAGGCCCCGGCCTCCTCCGGCGAACGGATATCGGGCTCGCTTACGATCTCCATCAGGGCCACGCCCGCACGATTCAGATCGATGAAGGAGCGCAGCGGATCCTGATCGTGCATGGACTTGCCCGCATCCTGCTCCAGATGCAGGCGCGTCACGCCGATATGGCGCGTGGTGCCATCGGCAAGCTCGATCTCGACCTTGCCTTCACCCACGATCGGATGGGCGAACTGGCTGATCTGATACCCTTGCGGGAGATCCGCGTAGAAATAGTTCTTGCGGTCGAACCGGCTCATCAGATGGATCTCGGCATTCAGCCCGAGACCCGTGCGCACTGCCTGCGCCACGCATTCGCGGTTCACGACCGGCAACATGCCCGGAAAACCGGCATCGACCAGGCTCACATGGGTGTTCGGCTCGCCGCCATACTCAGCCGATGCGCCGGAGAAGAGCTTGGCATGGCTGATGACCTGGGCGTGTACCTCAAGGCCGACGACGATTTCCCAGGCACCGGTATTGCCTTCGATACGATAGCTGCTCATGCGACGGCTCCCGCATGCAGGGCAGGTCTGTGCGTGAAACCCGCCGCTTTTTCCATGACACGTCCAGCGGCGAACAATGTCTCCTCCTCGAAATACCGCCCGATAAGCTGAAGGCCGAGCGGCAGGCCGCTGCGATCCAGCCCGGCGGGCAGGGAAAGCGCGGGAACACCCGCCATGCTCGCCGGCACGGTGAAGATATCGTTGAGATAGATCTGCACCGGGTCGGTGGGACGCTCCTCATGGGCGAAGGCAGCGGACGGTGCGGTCGGGGTCAGCAGGACATCGACCGTTTCGAACGCCGAGAGGAAATCGCGCTGGATCAGCGTGCGGACTTTCTGGGCCCGCAGATAATAGGCATCGTAATATCCGGAGGAGAGCACATAGGTTCCCATCAGGATGCGACGTCGCACCTCTTCGCCGAACCCCGCGTGGCGGGTCGCTTCGTAGAGCTCGTCCAGCGTATCCGCCTCGACCCGCGCACCGAACCGGACGCCGTCGTAGCGGGCAAGGTTCGACGAGGCTTCTGCGAGGGCTGCGATATAATAGGTCGGCAAGCCATATTTCGTGTGAGGCAGGGAAACATCGACGATCTCCGCCCCGGCATCGCGCAGCCACGCAATCCCTTCATCCCAGAGGGCAGCGATCTCTTCCGGCAGGGTATCGGTGCGATATTCGCGCGGGATACCGACCCGCAGCCCCTTCGCACCGCGCTCGAGCGCGTCCTCGTAACGGGGAACGGGACGATCGACCGATGTGCTGTCACGGGGATCGAACCCGGCCATCGATTCGAGCAGGATCGCGCAGTCCTCGAGCGTTCGCGCCATCGGCCCGGCCTGATCGAGCGAACTCGCAAACGCGATCGTGCCGTAACGCGAGCAGCGCCCATAGGTCGGCTTCACGCCGGTAATCCCGCAATAGGCGGCGGGCTGACGGATCGATCCGCCCGTATCCGTGCCCGTCGTGCCCAGCGCCAGTCCGGCGGCGACGGCTGCGGCCGACCCGCCCGACGAGCCACCCGGAACGAGTTTCGCATCGGAACCGGCCCGTCTCCAGGGATTGGTGACCGGGCCGAAGGCGGAGGTCATGTTCGTCGAGCCCATGGCGAACTCGTCGAGATTGGTCTTGCCGAGAAAGATCGCGCCATCGGCGAGCAGGTTCGAGGTCACCGTGCTCTCATAGGGCGGCACGAAATCGCGCAGGATATTGCTCGCAGCGGTGGTCTTCGTTCCGCTCGTGCAGAACAGATCCTTCACACCGAGCGGCAGGCCGCACAGGGCCGGGGCGTCGCCCTCCGCCAGCAGGGCATCGGCCGCACGGGCCGCCTTTCGCGCAGGCTCGGGCGTTACGGTGATATAGGCGTTGATCTGCCCGTCATGCTTCTCGATGGCGGACAGGAAATGATCCGTCAGCTCGACGGAGGACAGACTACGGGACCGGAGTGCCTTGCGCGCGGCGGCGAGGGTCAGGTCATGCATTATTCGACAACCTTGGGTACGGTGAAATAGGGTCCGACGCGATCCGGTGCGTTGGAAAGAATCGCCTCGCGCTTGTCTCCGTCGGTCACGACGTCCTCGCGCTGGCGCGGCATGGCGAGGCCGGTGCCGATCATGGGAGGCACATCGGTGACATCGACCTCGTTGAGCTGATCGACCCAGCCGAGAATACCGTTCAGCTCCTCGCGCATGGCTTCGCATTCCCGGTCGCTCAGACCAATCCGAGCCAGTTTCGCTATGCGCCTGACTGTGCGCGTTTCCAACGACATAAAGGATCGACTTTCATGCTTGTGGGCGGGTAATCCCGAAGGACCAGAATTTCGCGAGATCATAACGCCTTCCCATGACTCTGTTCAATCCATACGCCCTGAGGGCCGCCCTGCCGCATGGCTCACGCATACTCGGCATCGATCCCGGTCAGAAGACGATCGGCATCGCCCTGAGCGATGTTACGCTCATGCTGGCCTCTCCCTATCGCTCGGTGAAACGCAGGAAATTCGCGGAAACGCTCGATGAGCTCGCGCGGATCGTCAGGAAGGAAGATGTGGGAGGCCTGGTGAGCGGCCTTCCTCTCTCTCTGGACGGGAGCTTCGGCCCGGCAGCACGCGCCGCCCAGGACTGGATGACAGAACTCTCCGCCCGCCTCGCCCTGCCCGCCTGTTGCTGGGACGAGCGGCTCTCCTCAAGCGCCGTGAACCGGTTTCTCATCAGAGAGGCGGATATGACGCGGCGGCGGCGGGCCGAGGTCGTGGACAAGATGGCCGCGGCCTATACGCTCCAGTCTTGGCTCGATGCCACCGCACATGCCGATCAGGACCCAAGTGAAGACCCCGGGGAGGCGGAGGCTCCCCCCCGGATCTGAAACCCGGGCGAAGGACCGGCCGCAAACCTCGCGACGAACATCAGCCCTGCAGGTCTTCGCTCCTTCTGCGAGCCGCGCTCAGATCCCGAGAACCGCACCCGTTTCCTCACGGATCCGTCGGCAGGCTGCCTCGTCATGGCGCAGATCGATATCGTGGCCCGGCACGATCTCGCGCAGACGCGCCTCCCAGGCGGGCAGCCTGTGCGCGAAGTTCTTCTTCACCACCTGCAACGCGACGGAAGCGGCAATCGAGGCGCCGGGCGAGGCGCCGAGCACCGCGGCGAGACTCCCGTCTCCCGCACTGAGAACCTCGGTTCCGAATTTCAGCGTGCCCCTGCCCTGCTCGGTCTTGATGATCTGGACGCGCTGTCCCGCAACGGCCACGCGCCAGTCCTGGGTCCGTGCGGCAGGATAGAAATCGCGCAGGGCGGAAAACCGCGCGGAGGGCTTCTGCAGCACCTGACCGATCAGATACTTCACCAGATCGCGGTTCTCGAACATGACATCGGTCATGGCTTTCACATTATCGCCGGTGATGGAGCGCGGCAGATCGGTCCATCGACCCGATTTGAGGAAGCGCGTCGTGAATCCGGCATAAGGCCCGAAAAGCAGATAGGGACGACCGCCGATTACCCGCGTATCCAGATGGGGCACGGACATGGGAGGCGAACCGACCGCAGCCTTTCCATAGACCTTGGCGTGATGCCTGCTGCAGAGATCGAGATTGTCGGCATGCAGAAAAAGACCGCTGACCGGAAAGCCGGCATAACCATGCGCTTCCGGAAGATCGGCCGTCTTGAGCAGATCGAGCGCCGCGCCACCGGCTCCGACGAAAACGAAGCCCGCGAGGATCTGGCGCCGCTCTCCGGTCGCGACGTTCTCGAGTGTCAGACGCCACCTTCCTTGCGCGCCGCCACCTTGCCTGCCCCCACCTTGCCCGCCCGGGCCTGGGCCCGAGACAGGACCGTCCTCGCGCGTCAATGCGATCACCTTGTGACCATAGGCGATCTCCACGCCGTCCTCACGCCCCAGGCGATCGAACAAGGCACGGGTCAGGGCACCGAAATCCACGTCGGTACCCTGCTCGACCCGTGTCGCCGCAACGACCTCCCCGCCGGTTCGACGACGCATCATCAGAGGAGCCCATTCCGCGATCTGCGCCGGATCCTCGGAATAGGCCATCGTGTCGAAGCAATGATGGCGACTCATGACCGCGTGACGCGCCCGGAGAAAATCGACATTGTCGGCGCCACGAACGAAGCTCATGTGAGGACAGCGCCGGATGAACGTTTCCGGCTGCCCGATCCAGCCGGTCCGGACGAAATGCGCCCAGAGCTGGCGGGAGAGATCGAACTCCGTATTGACGTCCAGCGCCTTGGCAATGTCGACGCTGCCATCCTTGCGCCGCGTCGTGTAATTCAGCTCGCAATAGGCCGCATGCCCGGTGCCTGCATTGTTCCAGGCATTCGAACTCTCCTGCGCACATCCCGGAAGCGTCTCGACGACGGTCATGGACAGACCGGGATCCAGGGAACGCATGAGTGCCGCAAAATTCGCACTCATCACACCGGCACCGATCAGAACGATATCCGTGCGGTCTAGGCGGGACGGAGACATATACAAACTCTTCCAGTCTTCAGACTCAAGGACACCGGAAAACGAGGGCCGATCCGGTCGGGATATCCGGTGCATCTCCCGGCCGCAGCACAGCGGGAGGCGCTCTCATAGCATCAAATGCCCCTCCCTGTCCGCGCCTCAGGCGGAGTTGATCGGCTGCCGGGCGCCTTTGCCTGCAAGGACCGCGCAAGAGAGACGGGAGAGATCGTCGAGCACGGCCCGCAGACGCAGACGCTCCTGCGACAGGCGCGGCAGCGGAACGCAGCGGAACTCGTCCAGATAGAGGCTGCGGCTGATTTCCATCTGGATGACATGCCTCTGCTCGCGCGGACGACCGTAGCGCGCGGTGATATATCCGCCCGCATAGGGATCGTTCATCCCGACGCTGAAGCCCTGCCGTTCCAGGGCCGTTCTCAGCCCGGCGACCAGCGAGGGATCGCAGCTCTTTCCGTGAAGATCGCCGAGCACGATCTCGGGCATGGAGTGATGCGGCAGGCTGGGCATCGAATGAACATCGAGCAGCAGGCAGGCACCGAATCTCTCCCTACAGCGCCCCATCATCGCGGAAAGCGCCCGGTGATAGGGCAGCCAGTAGCCGGAGATCCGCTCATGGATCTCGCTCACCGGGAGCTGATGACGGTAGATTCCCCGTCCGGCACCGGCGACACGGGCAATCATGCCCAGACCGCTCCTCACCTTGGCCGTGCCGGTCAGACTCCCCTCGGGAAGCCGACCGCGGAACATCGCCGGATCGAGCTCGAGCGCGTCGCGATTGACATCGCAGAAGGACCTCGGGAATTCGGCCCGCAAGAAGGGAAGACCGAGCTGCGGCGCATGATCGACGAGGAGATCGACATAGGCATCCTCGCTGCGCCTGAGCTGCATGAGATCGATCCTGGCCTGGGCGAGAAACCGTTCGGGGTAGAGACGGCCCGAGTGAGGCGAGGCAATGACGAGCGGAGCACGAGGCTCGGGAACGTCGAACAGGGTAAACATGCTGGAAAGACAGGGTTCTGGCTCCAGCCGGGCGGCGTGCGTCATTTTTCTTCCGGTCTGGTGATTTTTTTAGAAAACCTATCTTGTCAGCCCCGTCAACGCCCGCTAAAAGGCCGCTCACGGACCGGATGGGCGCATAGCTCAGCGGTAGAGCACTACCTTGACATGGTAGGGGTCACAGGTTCAATCCCTGTTGCGCCCACCATCCGGTCCGTCGAATACCCCCCCCCTGGAAAAGAATATCGCTCCCGCGAGCATGGCTCCGGCATCGTCCTTCCATCGGGTCGTCTTCGCCCCGGCAAGCTGCGCCCCTGTGTTTTTCCGGGAACGTGCTTCCCTTTCCGACGATACGCAGATGATGACCGCATGGCGCTCCGGCAGGAAGACGCGAGAGAGATTCGCGAGAGAATTCCGGGCACGAAAGTACCAGCAGGAAAACCGGCGGCAAAACGGATGGAAGGGACAGGGAACCGGCGCACGATTTCCTGAATAGGGTGCATGGCGGAATGCGCTATAGTCATGCGGTATCATCTTTCGACCGTCTCTGGCGCCTAAAGGGTCGCCAGTGCCCGGTCCCGCCTCGCCCTGCCGGCCTCCGGAGCCGAAGACACGCCCGGAACCGCCTTCATGGGGCGATCGGATCTCACCCCGGATGATGGAGACCCGGTTCAATGACTGCCGATCACGCACCGCTCACGACCCTCATCGACAAGGCCAGCCGCCTCGGTCCGGTCCCCTATGCGGCGATCTGGCCATGCAGCGCCCATGCTCTGGGCGGGGCCATCGAGGCAGCGAAACACGACATCCTGAAGCCGATCCTCGTCGGAGACCGTCAGACGCTCGAGAAGACCGCTGCGGAGTCAGGGCTTTCGCTCGACGGATGCCGGATCGTGGATGCCGCAGATCCTGCCTCCGCCGTTCGCAAGGGAATCGAGCTGATCCATGCAGGCGAAGCCCAGGGCCTGACCAAGGGCAGCCTGCATACGGATACCTTCATGCAGGGTGTGATCGCGCGCGACAGCGGATTGCGCACCTCGCGTCGTATGAGTCATGTCTTCGCGCTGGCCGTCCCGGGCTATCCCGACCTCGTCCTCGCCAGCGATGCGGCCATCAATATCGGTCCCGACCTCATGACCAAGCGCGATATCGTCCAGAACGCGATCGATCTGCATCACGGTCTCGGGCTCGGTACACCGCGCGTCGCCCTTCTCTCCGCCGTCGAGACGATCAACACCAGGATCCAGGGGACTCTCGACGCAGCCAGCCTCTGCAAGATGGCAGATCGTGGTGAAATCACGGGAGGCGTTCTCGATGGACCTCTCGCAATGGATGTGGCGATCAATGAAGGGGCTGCGAGGACGAAAGGCCTCGTCTCCGATGTTGCCGGGCGCGCGCAAATCCTGATCGCTCCGGATCTGGAAGCGGGCAACATACTGGTCAAGACCCTGAGCTTCATGGCCGGCGCCGCCTCGGCGGGGATCGTGCTTGGCGCGAAGGTGCCCGTGCTGCTCACAAGCCGCGCGGACGACGCCCAGGCGCGCCTCGCCTCGGCGGCGATCGGCGCGCTCTATGCGCGCCACCTCCAGTCGGGAAACCGAGCCTGAACCGGGGCGCCTCGCCTCGCGGGCGACCTTCCGGGCAACCTCCGGATGCCTCCGGGCGCCTTCGGGGCGCCTCCGGGGCGAATGCATGCAAAAAAAGGCGCCCGCCTTCCGGTTGCGGGACTCTGCGCCCGAGCGCTCTGCTGCCCTCTTCCCCGAGGGAGGCGTGACGCCTCCTGCAGCGCTTACAGCCGCCCGGCCAGCCAGTCCTCCTGCGCGAGGGAGAAACCATGCCAGGCGGCGGCCCCCATCTCCATACTGTTATGCGGGACGTATTTCGTGACCATCAACCGGGTTTCTTCGGGGGCCAGCTTGGCCAGAACGTCCCGGAGATCGGAGATGATCAAATTCGATCCGATGATCCAGACATTGTCGATCTCGTGGAAGACATCGCCGAAGCCGGAGAGCTTCTCCTCCAGCGCCTCGTAGGAACGTCCTTCCTCCTTCTGATAGGCCACGATGTAAATTGTCATCTTCATGCACTCACTCAAAGAATTTATATAACCAACTGATTATAAACGATTATACGACCGAGCCCCGCCGTATCTGACCCTTTTGTTACCGGAACCTGAAATAATTGCCATATACCGGCCTTTTTTCGCGTATCTCTCTCGCGCGAGGAGACCAATGCATGACCATATTCGAGACTCACTGGCGAAGTTTCCGTCGCTGGACGCACCGTCAGGCCCTCACGGCGTTACGCCTCCTGCAGGCATAGTCGTGCCGGGTCCCATATAGGATCCCGGCGGGGGACGATCTATCGGCGGCGAGACGATCTCGTTGCCGGGCCAGGCATCCTCTCCGGGCCTTGGCGGGACCATGGCGAAGCGGCTCCGCGGGAGCGCCTCGGGGCACTCCTCGCGTATCCGCAGAATGATCCGCTCGCGGATGTCGCAGCGCAGATCCCAGCTCTGAAGCGCGTTACGGGCGCTTGCGATGATCCTGATCTTCAGCGTGTGCGCATCGCAATCGGCGATCTGGCAGTCGAAGACCTTCCCGTCCCATAGAGGACATGTCTTGATGATGTCGTTCAGGAAGCCGCGTATCCGGTCGATCGGCGCCTCGTAATCGACGTAGAGGAAAACGACACCGATGATCGCCGCTGAGTTATGGGTCCAGTTTTCGAAGCGATTTTCCAGAAAATAGGAAATCGGCACGATATGGCGTCTCCAGTCCCAGACGCGCAGAACCACATAGGTCGAGGTGATCTCCTCGACCCAGGCCCAGTCTCCGTTGATGATGATCAGATCCTCCATGCGGATCGGCTGGGTGATGGCGATCTGAACGCCGGCAAGAAGATTGGTGAGCAGCCCACGCGCGGAGAGACCGACGATGAGCGAGGCGGCACCGGCCGATGCGAAGAGAGAGACGCCGTACTGACGCACGGAATCGAACGTCATCAGGGCGCTTGCGACGGTCACGATACCGACGAGGATCTCCGTAAGACGCCTGAGGACCCTGATCTGGGTCTGATGGGTCCGGATCATGATATCGTCGCTGTGATCGCGCGATGTGATCCGTTGCAGATAGGCTTCGGTCATGATCCGGAACGCGACGATGGCAGCATAACCGATCATCAGGATCCCGATGAACAGAAGCAGTTTCTGGAGGATCTGGGTGGTTTCCCAGGTAAAACCGGAAGCCGCCGGAAGAGCGGTGAGAAGCACGGCCAGGACGACCATGACCCTGACCGGCCGACGCATGGCGAGAATGATCTTGCGCAACACGGCATCCTTGCGGTTTCCGAAGATCCGCAGGATGACGGTCGAGACGAGCTTGCTGGCATAGAAGGCCATGAGCGCCAGAAGCACGAGCATGAGCACCGAGACGAGCTGGGCCGGGAGCCAGTCGAAATAGGCGCGCAATGCGAAAAGGGAACTGAGAAACTGCTGCTTCAAATCCGGAATCCAGGGTTTTGGATGGGTGGCGCGTTCCGGCCGGCGAGAGCGGGCCGATCTGGGAATGCCGATAGCGCACCATGACACAGACTGCGACAGCCGCAAAAATGAACGCGCGAAAAAACCTCTCGACCGAGTGTTGACACCTGCCCCGAACCCTTCTAATTCCACGCCCACCGGTCGCGATGGCGGCGTAGCTCAGCGGTAGAGCAGGGGAATCATAATCCCTTGGTCGGCGGTTCAAATCCGTCCGCCGCTACCATCCGACCGGCTTTCCCGAATGGACATCGTTGTCGGCGGAGGATAGTAATTCCTCCATGAAGGCTCCTCTTGCCGCGGTCACGATGGTGTATAACGAGCCGGAATTCCTGCCGGTCTGGCTCGGATATTACGCGCAGATGGTCGGTCGGGATCATTGTTTCGTCATCGATCACGGCACGGATGACGGATCGACCGATACCCTTGCCTGCAACCGCCTGAGAATACCGCGCTCCCCCCAGGATGACGCACGGCGCGCGCGCGCGATAGGGCGCATCTGTGCCGGGCTCCTCGAGTGGTACGAGCATGTCCTTTATTGCGATGTCGACGAGATCGTGGTCGCGGATCCTGTCGTGTTTCCCTCCGTCACGTCACTCGCCAGAGCCCGCAGGGCCAGAGCCGTCACCGCAACGGGATTCGATATCATCCACCGGCCCGATTGCGAGCCACCTCTGGATTTCACGGCGCCGATCGCCCGTCAGCGCGTGGCATTGCGTTTCTCGGCTGCGATGTGCAAGCCCTGCCTCATCGGCGCGCCGGTTCGCTGGTCCCCCGGCTTCCATAGTGTCGAGGCCCTGCCCCCCAGGCCCGACCCTGCGCTCATGCTGTTTCATCTGAGATATGTCGATCGGGATAAGGGACTGGTGCGTCTTGCACGCACCCGAAATCAACCATGGGTCAGCCCGGATGCCGGATCGCATCAGCGTATGGAGAATTCCGCCTGGTCGGCCATGCTTCAGAGCATGGCGGGACTGGCATTCGAACCTGCAAGCCTGCTCGAAGACGATCCGGCAGTCTCGCTCTGGCGCCAGCGTATCGAAGATGAGGGGCGCTCCCGCGCCGAGGACCCCTACCCTCTCGATCTCGGCCTCTCGGGTGACCGGCTATGGCGCCTGCCCGAGCGTTTTCGTCCGGTTTTCTGAACGGCTGGCGCGTCGCAGTCCTACTCGGCCGTTTCGGACGCGTTTTCCTCGCTCTCCTGATCCGGAGAAGCGGGCTCATCTCCCTGACGACGCTCTTCCTGATCCTGATGCTGCGACCGAACGCGCTGCTGGTGCCGCTCCTGACGTTCCATCTGGCTTTGCTGCGCCGCCTGGGTCATCGCATTCAGGATCCGGAAATAATGCTCGGCGTGCTGGAAATAGGCCTCGGCCAGGATACGGTCTCCGGTTCCCGTCGCATCGCGTCCGAGCTGGAGATATTTCTCGAAAAGCTGTTGTGCGGTCCCGCGAACCCGCATGTCGGGGCCATTGCTGTCGAAGACATGGTTACGATTCAGAGGCGTCTGCCCGTTGGAATGACGCGAGCCGCCACCGCTCGGTCGATGATGACGGCTTCTCATACGTTTCATGTTCATGGATCCGCGTAGCACTTTCGTATTCGCAATTCCGCCCCGCACTGCCTCGGGATGATGGGAATTGCAGGGCATGAGTAACCCTGAGTTTCTTTCTGGCAGGCCGGAATCCGGGGCCGGTCTGTCTGTCCGCACGACATGATCGCTTCGACCATGTCGACAAGGCGGTTGAACAGCCCGTCGGTTGATGCACGCATCAGTGACCGCGATGACCCGGTTGCCCGAGAGTAGCAACTCCGATACCGTCTGCCAACGCTTTTCCTCAGATCTTTCGCTCGAAGGCCAGCGCTCTCACGATCCCGCCCAGATCGCGGCGCATCGCGACGCAGACGAACCCCGCGCCCGCCGCCAGCAGGACGAGATCGTCCTCCTGCCCTATTCCGATCTCGAAGACGAGCAGCCCTCCGGCGGCAAGGAAACGCCCCGCCCCGGACAGGATCTCCCGATACGCATCCAGCCCGTCCTCACCAGCGACAAGGGCACGATGGGGCTCGTGATCCCTCACCTCCGGCATGAGGTCGTCCATATCGGCGATCCGGATGTAAGGCGGGTTGCTCAGCACGATGTCGAACCTGCCCTCGAGCGGGGCAAACCAGTTGCCCGCAACGAAGCTGGCGCGGTCATCCAGTTCGTTGAGCCGCGCGTTTTCCCGTGCGAGGGCTGCGGCCTCCGGCGAGAGATCGAGTCCCACTCCGGTCGCGTTCCGGTACTCGCTCAGGGCCGCGAGAAGCAGACATCCCGTGCCGGTGCCCAGATCCAGAAAAGCGAACGGCGCCGAGCGTACCGGGCGCAGCGCCAGAAGGGTATCGATCACCGTCTCGCTGTCACCGCGCGGGATCAGGGTTGCTGCAGAGACGCGAAGCGTCAGGGTCCAGAATTCCGCCTCCCCCTCTATGAGCGCGAGCGGCACGCGCGCGCATCGACGGGCCAGACCGTCCTGCATCCGCGACAGTTCCGGCCCTGTCAGCTCGTCGCGGGTCAGCAGAGACGCCGCATCGCATCCCGTCGCCCAGCGAAGAAGGCGCCGCGCCTCCATGCGTGGCCCCTCGAGCCCCGCCTCTGCGAGACGACGGGTCGCTTCCTGCAGAACTTCCCGCACGCCATACGGATTCCCGCTCACCTTTTCCTCCTTCGAGGGGCTAGTATGAAGATATGAGACAACCGATTCTTCTCCTCCTCGCCCTGATCGCCAGCATACCGCGTATCGCCAGTGCGGGCAGTTTCACCGTAACGGATGACCGGGCGCCCAACGAGGTATCGGAGGTCTCCCGCCTGTATCTCGACGGCAATCTCGCCGCGATATTCAGACTGGACGACAAGACCCCGAGCCTCACCCGAACGATCACGACACCTTCCGGTCGGGTCAATCACAGCTACGCGCTGTGCGGCCAGATCACGATCGTCAATGCGGAAGGTCGCTCGGAAACCCATCGCGTCAGCAGCGAGGGGACGCTCTTCAATCCCGACGGCCATCATCTCGTCGCCCTCGGAGATGACAACTTCACGCAGTTTTTCCTGCGCGATCCGCTCGATCCATCGGTTGCAAAGCGTCTCCCCGGACATTCAGGCATCTGCGCTTCGCCCATAAGCTGAGCCGGGCTGTCTCCGGGGCGAAGCCTGCGAAAAAAGACCCGGAACGAACGCCCGGGCGTGGCGGCCGCGCCTGTCGGGCCGGGGTTTTCTCAGCAGAGCCCTTCCGCAGCGAGAAGCGCAGTCTGCTCCTCCTGGGTCAGCGCATCGACGATCTCGTCGAATTCGCCGAGCATGACGCGATCGATCTTGTGCAAAGTGAGATTGATCCGGTGATCGGTCACCCGACCCTGCGGGAAATTATAGGTCCTGATCCGCTCGGAGCGGTCTCCGGTTCCCACCTGCGATTTGCGGTCTGCGGCACGATGGGCATGCGCCTGGGCACGCTCGCGCTCATAGAGCCGGGCACGCAGGATCTTCATCGCCTTGGCCTTGTTCTTGTGCTGGCTTTTCTCTTCCTGCATCGCCACAACGATTCCGCTGGGCATGTGCGTGATACGCACGGCGCTTTCGGTCTTGTTGACGTGCTGCCCGCCCGCCCCCGAGGCACGATAGACATCGATACGCAGATCGCCCTCATCGATGGCCACGTCCACTTCCTCGGCCTCCGGCAGGACGGCGACCGTCACAGTTGACGTATGAATGCGCCCCTGGCTTTCGGTCGCAGGCACACGCTGGACGCGATGCACGCCCGATTCGTATTTGAGCCGGGCGAAGACGGAACGCCCCGTAATGGTCGCAACCCCTTCTCGCAGGCCGGCGAGATCGCTCTCGTCATATTCCATGACCTCGAATCGCCAGCCATGGAGATCGGCGAAGCGTCGATAGGCGCCGAACAGCTCGGCGGCGAACAGCGCAGCCTCGTCTCCTCCGGCTGCGGGACGGATTTCGAGAATGGCACTGCGCTCGTCGGCCTCGTCGCGCGGCAGCAATGCCAGTCTGACCTGCTGCTGGAGGGTTCCGAGCGTTTCCTCGACCGCGCGCAACTCACCTTCGGCAAGCTCCTGCATCTCGGGATCCTGCAGAAGCGCGCGGATGTCCTCGCGTTCGCGCTCGGCAGCCCGGAAAGCCTGGATGGACGAAACGATCGGCTCGAGCTCCGCAAACTCCCGCGAAGCCCTGACGAATCCGTCTCCCACGAGCTCGCCACTCGACATGAGCGCCTGCAACTCCTCGGAGCGCGCGACGATGCGCTCCAGCCTGTCATCGAGAGCCACGATCAGAGCGCTTTCAGCAGATGACCCGCGACAGCGTCTATCGGCATTTCGCTCTGGGTACGGGTCGTCAGATCGCGTACGGTCACCATGTTGCGCGAAAGCTCGTCCTCGCCGATCAGCACCATATGGGACGCACCGGATTTCACCACCCGTTCCATACGTTTCTTGAGGCTGCTGCGGGTCTCGAGGGATGCGGCCAGCCCGGCATGACGAAGGGCCTGGACAGTGGCGATCGCGGCGGGAAGGCCCGGCTCGCCCGTCGGCAGCACTGCGACCGGCGCCACCTTCTCCGGAGCGTTTTCGAGCAGCAGGGCCAGACGCTCGATTCCGCCCGCCCATCCGATGGCGGGTGTCGATGGCCCACCCATCTGCGCGACCAGCCCCTCATAACGTCCACCCGCCAGAACGGTGCTCTGGGCACCGAGACGATCCGTGACGAACTCGAAAGCCGTATGGCTGTAATAATCCAGCCCGCGGACGATATGGGGATTTTCGACGAAAGCGACGTCGAAACGCTCGAGATGACGACGCAGCGAGTCCCAGAATTCCGCCGAAGCGGCATTCAGATAGGACGAGAATTGCGGCGCATCGGCAAGAAGGGCACGATCCTGCGGTGCCTTGCTGTCGAGAATGCGAAGCGGATTGGCATCGAGACGCAGGCGGCTTTCTTCCGACAAAGCCGCTTCATGCGCTCGGAAATAGGCGATCAGCGCCTCGCGCCAGGCCTGACGGCTCTCGACATCGCCAAGCGTGTTCAGCTCCAGGGTCACGCATCCGCCAAGGCCAAGGGCCACGAGAATATCGCGGGCCATCGCGATGGTTTCGGCATCCATGAGCGGATCGGTCGCACCGAGCAGCTCGGCTCCGATCTGGTGGAACTGCCGGAAACGCCCCTTCTGCGGCCGCTCGTAGCGGAACATCGGCCCCTGATAGAAAACGCGCTGCGGCAGGGCCTGGGTCAGACCGTTGGTCACGAAGGCACGGCAGATCGCCGCCGTGCCTTCTGGCCGCAGGGTCAGACTGTCTCCGCCCCGGTCCTCGAAGGTGTACATCTCCTTGGTCACGACATCGGAGGTATCGCCCAGCGTGCGCGAGAACACCCGCGTATCCTCGAAGATCGGTGTCGCCCATTCCTCGTAGCCGTAGCGCCGTGCGATCTCGCGCGCCGTATCGACAACATGGGCGTGGCGGCGTGCCGTCTCGCCGATCAGATCATGCGTTCCCCGGACCGGTTGCAGCTGGCTCATCCGTTCAGACGCCTGCCGCCGCCAGAGCCGTCTCTGCTTCCTGTGCCTTGGCCGCCTCGATCTTCTCCACCTGCTTTTCCACCAGCTCGACGATGTGCTCGATCATGTCCTGACCTTCATTGAGCCGATGATCCTGCTTTCCAGCCGAATAGACCATATGACGTCCCGCACCACCGCCCGTGACGCCGAGATCCGTCATGAGCGCCTCTCCGGGGCCGTTGACCACGCAACCGATGATCGAAAGCGTCAGCGGGGTCTTGATGTGCTGAAGGCGATCCTCGAGCGTCTGGACCGTCTCGACCACATTGAAGCCCTGACGCGCGCAGGACGGGCAGGAGATGATCTTGACCCCGCGATGGCGAAGACCGAGGGATTTGAGGATATCCCAGCCCACGAGCACTTCTTCTTCCGGGGGGGCCGAAAGCGACACGCGCATGGTGTCGCCCACCCCCGCCCAGAGGAGATTGCCGAGACCGATCGACGACTTCACCGTTCCGGCCCGCTTGGACCCGGCTTCGGTGATCCCGATGTGGAGAGGGTGATCGCAGACTTCGGCGAGCTGCTGATAGGCGGCCACCGCCATGAAGACATCCGATGCCTTCACGCTGATCTTGAATTCGTGGAAATCGTGATCCTGCAGGATTTTCGCGTGTTCCAGGGCGCTTTCCACGAGCGCATCGGGATTGGGCTCCCCGTATTTCTCGAGCAGATGCTTTTCCAGCGAGCCGGCATTGACGCCGATACGGATGGAACAGCCGTGATCGCGCGCCGCATTGACCACTTCCCGAACGCGCTCGGCGCTGCCGATATTGCCGGGATTGATCCGCAGACAGGCCGCTCCGGCCTTCGCCGCCTCGATGGCGCGCTTGTAATGGAAATGGATGTCGGCCACGAGCGGTACGTTCACCTCGCGAACGATCTCCGCCAGCGCCGCCGTGCTCTCCTCGTCAGGGCAGGACACACGCACGATATCGACCCCCGCGATTTCCGCGAGACGGATCTGCTCGATCGTGGCCTTCGCGTCGGAGGTCAGCGTATTGGTCATGGTCTGCACCGAGATCGGCGCATCGCCGCCGACCGCCACCTTGCCAACATGGATCTGACGGGACTTGCGACGTTCGATGTACTGGTAGGGGCGATATCCGCTCATAATCTCGTCTCCAAAACGGACGACATGGCGTTGCGCCATATGTCCGGGCGTGGCCTGGGGCGCATCCCGTCCGGCCACGCTGTCATGTATCATGCTGGCCCGGTCGCACCCTGCCCTCGGGCAGGATACGGCCGGGATGCTCTCTCTAGCGCGGTTGCGCCGTTCGTTCCAGTTGACGGGCGTTCAGGCGGTCTGTTTCCGACTCTCCCGACGACGTCCCTGCTTTCGGGGCAGGCACCGGTCTTTTCAAGGGGGGCTGCGGCACTGCAACCGCGGACTGTGTCTCCGAAGTCGCGTCATCCCGGGCAACATTCCCGCCCGGACCGGCCCCGCCCTGCTCGGCTGAATCGCCCGCAGGCCGCACGGCCTCCTGACCGAGGCGCCCTTCGCGAACCGCCTCCGGCGTGACCACGAGATTACGCCTCACCGCGCCATTGCGGCCGAGCGCTCCGGTCGTCACGTCTCCTGCGCTCAGGGTCAGGCCTCCGGCATTGCCGAGGGTCATGCGATAGGGTGCATCCGCGGCCTCTCCCGTCCAGCTCTCTCCGGCCTTCAGCACGCGGCTGAAAACCGTTGCGCCCGTTTTGTCGCGAATCTGCACCCAGGCATCGGCCTGGGCATGAAGGCGCACGGCATCGGGTGAGACCGCAGCAGCGGCGCTGTCCAGCGCGGTATTGTCCGATCCCGAACCACCCGGGCCCATGCCGTCTGGCTTCGTGCCGGGTGCGCTCGACGGGTCCTGCTTCATGCTCTCCTGCACGGGCGCGGTGCCTGCCCCCGGCTGGCCTGCCTGCCCCGCTCCTGCATCCGTCCCGGCACCGGTCCCGGGCGCGTTCCCGAGTGGGTTGTCTCCGGGTGAACTATTTCCGGCTGGATTGTCTCCGGCAGCCCCCTCTGCAGGAGACGCTCCACCGGTGCCGGACCCAGCCTGCGACGCGGCGGAGGAACCGGTCAGGGACGGCGCGTCCGGCAGACCGTCATCCCCCGGAGATGATCCGGACCCGACAGGCGCCTGAGCGTTGGGAGCGTTGGGCGCGGCCCGGGATGGCGTCTCGGGCGAGGGCGCACCGCCCCTGTCGGGCATGACAGCCGCGATCTGGGGCGAAGGAGTCCCGTGCTGCGTGACACCGGGCATGATCTCGGCCACTGGCGGCATGCGTCGGGTCGGAGCAGGATCGGCTCCGAAGAAATGATAATAGCCGATATAGGTGCCCACCAGCACCGCAAGCCCTGCACCGACCCAGAGTCCGACGGGTACGCCGCGCTCCGAAACCGGCTCGGGAAAGCTGAGTTCGGGCTTGCGATCGAAGACACCCCGGGTCTCGTGCCGGAAACGGGCAACCGCCTCATCCGGATCCAGACCGAGCGCCTGCGCGTAGGTGCGCAGGAAGCCCAGCGCGTAGGCACTTCCCGGAAACACCGACGGATTGCCGTCCTCGAGCGCCTGGAGATAGGATTCGCGGATGCGAAGCCACTCGGCAACGGCCTTCAGGGACCAGCCTTGCGCCTCGCGCCGGGCACGCAGCTGCGCGCCCAGTCCTGAGGCAGGATCGCCTTCGTTCCCCTGCCATCCCGGCATTCGGTCTGAACTCTTCTGTGGCATGATTACCCGGCCGTGATCTCGCGGTCCGCAGGATGCCCGGTCCGGGCCTCTCTTGCAACCAGCGCATCGACGGCCTGCTCGACCAGATCATGCAGGATTTCCGCGACGGGCCGGACGGCCTTGACCATGCCGACGGACTGCCCGGCCATGACCGAACCTTCCTCGACATCGCCTTCGATAACGGCGCGGCGCAATGCCCCCGCCCAGAAATGCTCGATCTCGAGCTGGGCATCCTCCCGGCTGACCTCGCCATTCTGGAAACGCTGCAGCGTCTCGGCCTGATGCGCCATGAACCGCCGCGTACCCCTGTTGCTCAGACCGCGCACGGGAATGACCGGAAAACGCTCATCGAGCTGGGACGAGGTAACGGCGTCACGCGCATTGGCACGAACGAACGCCTTCTTGAAGGCCTCATGAGCGATACTCTCGGTGCTTGCCGCGAAAAGCGTGCCGAGCTGGGCCCCGGCCGCCCCCTGCTCGAGATAGCCGAGCACGGCATCGCCGCGTGCGAGCCCGCCAGCGACAAAGACCGGCACGTCATGAATATGAGGCAGGATCTCCTGAGCCAGGACATTGAGCGATACGGGTCCGACATGCCCGCCCGCTTCGGATCCCTCGATCACGAGAGCCTCGATACCCAGCTTGACGAGGCGTTTTCCCAGAGCGAGCGCGGGCGCAAAGCCGATCGCTCTCGCGCCACCGTCGCGCACGCGCTTGATCGTGGCACCGCTCGGCACGCCACCGGCCAGTACGACATGGCCGACCTTGTGGGCGACGCATACATCCACCAGCCGGTCCAGCTCGGGATGCATCGTGATGAGATTGACGCCGAAATTCCTGTCCGTCAGCCCCTGGGTCGCGACGATCTCCTCCTCGAGACGCTCGGGCGTCATGGCGCCGCAGGCGATCACACCGAACCCGCCCGCATTGGAGATGGCCGATACGAGATGGCGCTCGCTCACCCAGGACATCGCTCCGGCCAGAATGGCCGTCTCGGTACCGAGAAAACGACAGCCCGGCGCCCAGAGACGGTCGAGGGTTGCCCGTGCAGCGAGACGCGGATCCTGCCCTGTCATGATCATTCCCCGTCCAGGCCGTAAGCTGTGTGAAGAGCGCGCATGGCGAGCTCCATATAAGCGGCATCGATCAGCACGGAGATCTTGATCTCGCTCGTCGAGATCACCTGAACATTGATCCCGCGTTCGGCGAGGGTTTCGAACATCGTGCTTGCCATGCCGGAATGAGAACGCATGCCGATCCCCACGACACTGATCTTCACGACGTCGTTGGCCGTATGGATCTCGCCGTACTGGATATCGCCGCGCGCGGCCTCCAGGGCGGCGAGCGCACGCGCCTGGTCGTTCTTGGGAACCGTGAAGGTCATGTTGGTCGAACCGTCGGAGCCGACGCTCTGGACGATCATGTCGACATTGACGCGCGCCTTCGTGAGCGGGCTGAAGATCGCAGCGGCGATGCCGGGACGATCCGGAATACGGCTTACAGAGATCTTTGCCTCGTCCAGGGAGTAGGCGATCCCCGTAACCAGTTCCTTTTCCATCGTTTCGTCCTCGTCAACAACCAGCGATCCCGAAAGCTCCGTCTCGGGTTCAAAACTCGATAGCACGCGCACGCGTACCTTTTCCTTCATCGCGAGACCGACGCTGCGGGTCTGGAGCACCTTCGCACCGACCGAAGCCAGCTCGAGCATCTCCTCGAAGGTGATCCGGTCCAGCTTGCGGGCCTTTTTCACGATGCGCGGATCGGTCGTGTATATCCCGTCCACATCGGTATAGATATCGCAACGATCGGCGCGGATCGCCGCAGCGATCGCCACGGCCGACGTATCCGATCCGCCACGGCCCAGCGTGCTGATCCGGTCCTCGGGCGCAACGCCCTGGAAACCGGCGATGACCGGTACCTCGCCCTGCTCCATGCAGGCGATCAGGGCAGCGCCTTCCACATCGCCTATACGGGCCTTTCCATGGGCATCATCGGTGTGAAACGGGATCTGCCATCCCTGCCAGGATCGGGCCGGAATACCCAGAGCCTGCAGCGCGATCGCGGTCAGACCGCTCGTGACCTGTTCGCCGCTCGCCACGACCGCATCGTATTCCCGGGCATCGGCCATGGGATCGAGCGCCTGAACGAAACCGACCATCTGGTTCGTGACGCCAGCCATGGCAGAAACGACCACCGCAACCTGATGACCTTTCTCGCGTTCCTTGCGCACCCGCTCCGCCACGGCGCGAATGCGGTCGAGATCCGCGACTGAGGTTCCGCCGAATTTCATGACGATCCGGCATGGGCACTGGTCTGATGACGTCATTTGTGTGCACCTGGCTCCGTACGTAACAGGAAGCGGTCTATCACAGAGTGCCGAAATCGGATTTTCCAGCCTGCGATGTTGCGCAAGGAAAGGCCGGTCACATACTAAGTCCGGGCCGCGCCGTCCAGATACCCCGGCGCCTCCCGCCTGATTCCTCTTCTCCCGGAGTTTCCATGCCAGATCGCGACGCCTCCTCCGTTTCCGACCGCGAAATCGCCCATTTCGATCAGCTTGCGGCCACCTGGTGGGATCCGAAGGGCTCCATGCGCCCACTGCACGAGATGAATCCGATGCGTACGGAATGGGTCGATCGGCATCTCCAGCGTCTCCAGTCGCTGCGCGGAGGACGGATCGAGCTGCTCGATGTCGGGTGCGGTGCCGGGCTCGCAAGCGAGGCCTTTGCCCGGATGGGTCACGACGTTCTGGGCCTCGACGCCTCCGGCGAGGGCATCAGGGCGGCAGAGGCGCATCTTGCAGCGCATCCCCTGCCCGAGGGCTCGGGCCATCTCGCCTATCTGCATGGCAATGCGGAGTCCCTCGCACGGGAGGGGCGCAGCTTCGATGCCATCTCGGCGCTCGAGGTCATCGAACATGTCAACGATCCCCAGGCTTTCCTGGCCCTGCTGCACAGCCTGACGAAACCCGGCGGCCTCGTCGCGATCTCGACCCTCAATCGCACGCTGCGTTCACTGGCGGTCGCCAAGATCGGCGCCGAATATATTGCGCGCCTCCTGCCGGTAGGAACGCATGACTGGCAGAAATTCATCCGGCCGGACGAACTCCACCGCATGGCGCGCAATGCCGGTCTGAGAATGATCGACGTTGCAGGCATGAGCTACCGCCCGATGCACTGGCGGATCACGCGCGACACCAGCATCAACTATATCGCCATGTTCGTGCGCGACTGAAGCCAAAGGCGCCGGACCGACAGGATCGGATCCGGTCCTGGCTTCGTCATCCGGGCCAGGTCAGACCTCGGTATCCATGAAGGCGAAAGTCGTCGGGCTGCCTACAGGGGTGAAGTTCTCTGTAAAACCGAGCTGACCGCTCGCCTTGTCGACCTTGAACGATGTGACGGCGTCGCTCCTCTGATTGGCACAGAACAGGAAGTTGCCGGACGGGTCGAACATCATCGCACGGCCGTAATCGGCATGCATCCATGTCTCGTCCTGCAGGGTCAGCGTACCATCGTCGCCCGCCTTGAAGACCGCCAGGGAATCGCCGAGACGATTGGATGCATAGACATAGCGATCATCTGCCGAGATGAGGATCTCGGCAGCGAGCGTACTGCCCCGGAAATGGGACGTCACCGTGCTGACCGACTGCAGATTGTTGATCGCGCCCGTCTGGGGATCGAAGGCAGAGACGACGATCTTGGAGTCCTGCTCGCACAGATTGTAGATGAGCGTGCCTGCGCGATTGAACTGGAAATGACGCGGCGCGCTGCCGGGCGTCATGTCGTAATAGGGCGTCTTTGCCGGGACGAGCTTGCCGTTGGCGAGATCGAGCGTCCAGACATAGACCCGGTCGAGCCCTGCATCGTCGGCGATGACATATTTCCCGCTCGGGTCGCTCTGGATCATGTGCGGATGTGCACCGGAGTGATCCGAGACGGCGAAATTTCCCTGCGGGTTATCGGCAGCGCGCTCGGGCTGGCGCGGTCCGGTATTGTGCACGACATCGGTGGCGGGGCCGAGGGATCCATCGGGCCGGATGGGAAGAACCGCGACCGATCCGCCCATGTAATTGGCGACCAGCACGAACTTGCCCGAATGGTGAATGCTGAGATGGGCAGGAACCGCGCCGCCCGAGCTGATCGTGTTCAGCTTCTTGAGCGACCCGGTCTTGCGATCGACGGCAAATGCCGTGACGGAGCCGTCACCATCCTTGTTGAAATCGTCGATTTCACTCAGCGCGTAGAGAAACCGCTTGTCTTTCGAGAGCGTGATGAATGACGGGCTCGCGATATCCGTGAAAGTCGTGACCGGCGTGAGAACGCCCGTATCGCGATCCATCTCGAATACGGCGATTCCTTCCCCGTTCCCCGCGCCACCCGGAGGCGCATGCTTCGTATATCCTCCTACGAAACAGATCGTCCGGGACACCGGCTTGGGCGGAGGCGGCGGAACCGCCGGTGACTTCTCCGCGCCATCCTGCGCATGTGCATGCCCGGCTCCAAGCAGGCCAAGAGTGCCCAGCGCGAAACTGCGACGGGAAAGCTTTGTCTTCATGATACGATCTCGACCTCCTCGGAGCGACCCTGCCCTGTCAGGGCAAACTGCGGCGGGATACCCCGCGTCAGGGCAGCTTGCATTCCGGACCGATCGTACCGCGGTAACGGGTCCAGGTCTGCGTCTTGCCCAGCAGGGGAATACCCAGAATAAAACCGCGCAGCTTCAGCACATCGGGCGATTCGGCCCAGATACGCGCATCGTAGGTGCGTCCTGTCTCCGGATCGAGGATATGCCCCCGCCACACGTTCTCATCCTTGATGTGACGGAAATCCGTGAGCATGACCAGCCCACATTGTGAACGACCCCACACATCTTTGGGAACGGGGCCATCGTATTGCATCCCGATCAGCTGCCCGCAAAGCGTATCGCCGCACTGACCGATGCGAAAGACACCATCGTGATCCTGAGCGAGCCACAATCCTTCCTCAGGCACGGATGTCCTCCCCGCGGCGGATGCCGGGAGGGCCGCGAAAAGACATATCGCGACCAGACAGCACACCATATGCCCAAGCGCGGACAGAACACCGGAATGACCCCTGCACCGACCTGCGGGCTTCTCCAAAGGCGGACCCAAAGATGAACCCGGGGATGAACCCGGGGCTGGACCCCGGCGCTCGCCGGAACCGCGACCTCCCGGAGGCTCACGCATCCGAGTGATCGACCCACGGCACCGCAGTGAACGCAACGCCTTCATCTTCCAGCCTTTCCCGTTCGGAGTCGTTCATGGTGCCATAGATGCCACGTTCTGGCTGGCCCCCTCCCCGTTCCGCCTCATCATGCCGTCTCAGCGCCTCTTCGGCAAACCTGTCTCCCATATCGTCACATGAGGTCTCGATATGGCGTCGCAAGGTTCTCAGGGCCATCCTGACCTGATCCCCGGGCGATATCCGGGGCGATATCTGCGCTGGGTCTGCCGCGATACGTGCGACCGCGGGTGCCATCAGGCTTTTGGCCGTCTCGGGCGTACCGCATTGCGGGCAGAGCACCTGACCGTTCCGGGCCTGGGTCTCGAACGTCTCCGCCCCCGCAAACCAGGCCTCGAACTCATGCCCATGCACGCAATGCAGACGGTAGCAGATCATGCGCGGCCGAGCAGCCTGTCGAGCGCGCCCGAAGCGTCGAGCTGCATCAGCTCCGTACACCCGCCAAGACTACGGTCCCCGACGAAGATCTGCGGTACGGTACGGCTCCCGCCGGAACGACGGATCGCCTCCGCCCGCTCGGGCGTGCCATGCGGCGCATCGATTTCGCGAAAAGCCACATTTTTCGACGCCAGTATCTGCAGCGCCCTCACGCAGAAGGGACAACCCGGCTGGGTATAGATCTCGATATCGGCCACCGTTTCCTCACTCATGAACGCTGCTTTCGAACGATTCGGCCAGTCTGACCGTCCGCGCCGCGACAAGCAGATCCACACGACGCGCACCCGCCCGCAGCAGCAGATCTGCGCAGATGGAGGCGGTTGCCCCGGTGGTCAAGATGTCATCGATCAGGAGAATGGCACGCCCGGTAACGACGGCCCTGTGACGCGGGGTTACATGAAATGCGCCCTGCAGGGTCTTCTGACGCTGGTCGGGCGTCAGGGTCGCCAGCGTCCCGGTCGCGCGATGACGCGAGAGCAGATCGGGAATCACGTGCAACGACGCGTTGGCCTCGCCTTTCTCTGACATGCGTCTGGCTCTCGCTATCTCCCGGCAAAGCAGGGCCGACTGATTGTATCGTCTGCGCCAGAACCGTGTCCGATGCAGAGGGACAGGCACGAGCATATCGGCACGCCCGATCAGATCGGGCGCGCAATGCATCATGCCGCCCGCGAAGAAACGCGCGATATCCGGTCGATCGCCATATTTCATGCGGAGCAGGAGCTCTCGCGCGGTCTCCTCGTAGAGAAAAGCGGCGGCAGCCTGCTTCCATGGAAAGGTCTGCCCCGCACAGACTCCGCACCGCCCCTCCGAATCCGCAAATCCCGGCGCCGGAAGCGGCAGGGCGCAGATGCGACAGGCGGATATGAGTGCGTGAAGCCCCCTGAAGCAGTCGACACAGACCAGACCGTCCCGCGACGTCTCGCCACCGCAGGACAGACAGACAGGCGGAAAAAACAGATCGAGGGCGTGACGCGCTGTGCGTCTGGCTACGGAGAGGGAACCTCCGCGCATCTCACGCCTCGACAGTGAGCAGGACGCGCTCGGTATTGACGAGGACCTTGCCCCGGTTTTCGAAATTGACCGTCACACGCGCTCCATCCACGCTCTGTATCTGGCCAATGCCCCAATCCGGGCAGGAGGGATGCGAGACATATTGCCCGGGCTCGTACAAGGCAAAACCGGCAGGTTTCCGCATCGTTTTCTCCTATGCTCCTTCAAACGGATCCTGCGCAGGAAGCGCCAGACCGCAGGCCCTCAACAGATCCGTCAGATAGGCGTAAAGCCGCCGTCCAGCGGCAACGCTCACCGCCTCCACGCGCAAACTCAGGGCAGGCTGTGTGTTGGAAGCCCTCAGGAGCCACCATCCCTCCTCCTCCTGCACGCGCAGACCATCGATGCGCGTGATCCCGGCCGTCCCGGATCCGAGCATGGACTCGACCTCGCGCACCACGCCATGCTTCCGGCTCTCGGGGCAGTCGAGACGGATCTCCTCCGTCGAGGCCCATACGGGGAAGCGCGCAAGGCACTGCGATAGCGGGCACGACTGACGGGAAAGGAGATCGAGCACCCTCACCGCCGCGTATAATCCGTCATCGAAGCCAGGCCAGCGATCAGCGAAGAAAAAATGGCCCGACATCTCGCTTGCGAACGATGCCCGCTCTCGTGCGATCGCCTGTTTCACCTCGGAATGCCCGCTCGGACACATAAGGACCGGGCCGCCTTCCCGAAGGAAATCGAAAAAGACCCGCGACGTCTTGACGTCTCCGAGAATGACGCAACCCGGTTTCTCCGCACGCACGCCCGTGGCGAGAAACAGCCCCAGACGGTCGGCCGGAACGATCGCGCCGTTTTCATCGACCACCCCGAGGCGATCCGCATCTCCATCGAAGGCGAGACCGATATCGGCGCCGACACGGCGCACCTCATCCTGCAACTGCCTCATATTGGCCGGGATGGAAGGATCGGGATGATGGGAAGGAAAGGATCCGTCAATGGTCCCGTTGATCACGCTATGCGTGCCGGGCAATCGTGCGATCAGCTTCGACAAAGCGGGCCCCGCAGAGGAGTGACTGTTGTCCCAGACAATCCTCAAGGCCCGACCACCCGGCCGATACCCTCCGCTCAGAGCTTCGACATAGGCATCCCACGTCGCGAGCCGCCTTTCCCCGCCCGGGCAGTTCTCCGGCATCACACCGGAAGAGAGCTGCGATGCGAGGCGGCCAAGCGCAGCGCCGCTGAAAGGGCGCCCGGATACCAGAATCTTGAAACCGTTATAATCTGGCGGATTATGACTTCCGGTGACCATGACGGCAACGGGAAAGGCATGGGCGTGACAGGCGTGATAGAGTTCGGGGGTCGCGCAACATCCCATACGGGAAACATCGAACCCCGAAAGGAGAAGCCCGCGCACGAGTGCTGCATCGAGTGCCGGAGAGGTGTGGCGACCGTCATGGCCTGTAACGGCCCGCTTTTCTCCATGCAGATCGCTCAGAGCCCCGAGCCCCAGCCCGAGTGCGTACGCATCGGCGGTCGTCAGCGTCTTTCCGACGATTCCCCGGATGTCATAGGCCCGGAGAATCGTCGGATCGAAATCATGGCGAAAAGGCTTCGCCTCCGAAGTCATGGCAAGAAGACTTCGCCATCATGCATCGGCATATTTCTTGATGAAGCCACGCATCGCTTCGCGCAGATCCGGACGCTCCAGAGCAAAGGCGATCTGCGCTTCGAGATAGCCGGCCTTGTCTCCGCAATCGTAGCGAATACCTTCGTAACGCAGGCCATGGAAAGGCGCGCCGCCGATCATCTTCGCCATGGCATCGGTCAGTTGGACCTCGCCACCCGCGCCGCGCTCGAGCTTCGACAGATGGGTCATGATCTCCGGCAGCAGCACATAGCGCCCGATGATCGAGAGATTGGACGGAGCATCGGCCGGATCCGGCTTCTCGACCAGTCCCTTTACTTCGACGAGCTTGCCGTCATCGTGCCCGACATCGAGTATTCCGTAGCGGTTGGTGTGCTCTTTCGGCACTTCCGATACGGCCACCACGTTTCCGCCCGTCTCGTTATACACATCCACCAGCTGCTTCACGCAGCCCTGCTCACCCTGAACGATATCGTCGGGCAGAAGAATGGCGAACGGGTCGTCACCGATGAACGAGCGCGCGCACCAGATGGCATGTCCGAGCCCGAGCGGCTCCTGCTGCCGCACCGCGGTTAGCGAGCCAGCCTCGATCGAGCTCGGCTGGAGCGCCTCGAGCAGCGCGGTCTTCCCGCGTTCGCGCAAGGTGGTCTCGAGCTCGAATGCCATATCGAAATAATCGATCAGACTGTCCTTGCCTCGACCCGTAATCAGACAGAACTGCTCGATTCCCGCCTTGCGCGCCTCGTCGATCGCATATTGGATCAGGGGACGATCAACGACCGGCAGCATCTCTTTAGGCATTGCCTTGGTCGCAGGAAGGAATCGTGTCCCCATTCCGGCAACTGGAAGTACTGCTTTCTTTAGCGGCTTGATCACGTTGTCCAACCTTCAGATCATGAGAATATTTGACCGATGAACAATATCCCGCGAGATTAACTGCTCATCAAGGAATATGTCATCTACGTTCCTGACGCGATAGGCAAGATACCTTACCCGAGACTTCGGCAAAGTGATGGCAGTCACAGCAAAAAACACGCGGCAGAGGACATTGCGAGCAAGCGCCTGCCATTAAGAAAAGTTCATTTTTCGGGATTTTTTGTTTCGAACTGGCACCCCCGAAGGGGTGCTCTCAGTTCAGATGGTGCGGTCGAGAAGACTCGAACTTCCACGGGGTTGCCCCCACAAGCACCTCAAGCTTGCGCGTCTACCATTCCGCCACGACCGCATCGTGACAAGCGGCCCGCTCTGGGCGATACCGCTCGTGTGAAGGGGGCTATAGCCGATGACTGATGGGCAGGCAATCGCCGAAAAGGCGATTTTTGAGAAAATTTCATGGAAACGGGAAAAGACCCCGGTTCCTTACGATCGGGCGCTCGCGGTCATGCAGCAGCGTATCGAGGCCATCCGTGCCGGGGAGACCGCTGAACATCTCTGGTTTCTGGAGCATCCGCGCCTTTATACGGCGGGTACATCCGCAAGGGCGGAGGATCTGGTGAATCCGGAGGGCCTGCCGACATTCAAGGCCGGACGGGGCGGGCAATGGACCTATCACGGACCCGGCCAGAGAATCGTCTATGTGATGCTGGATCTCCAGAAGCCGCACGGCCCGACGAAGCCCCGCGATCTCAGGAGCTTCGTTCAGGGGCTCGAGCGCTGGATCATCTCGGCCCTTTCCCGTCTGGGAATCGCCGGACGCACCGAAGAGGGGCGGATCGGCGTATGGGTCGACGATCCGCTGACAGGATGCGAGGCGAAGATCGCGGCGCTCGGCATCCGGGTCAGTCGCTGGGTCTCATGGCACGGTATCTCGATCAATCTCGCGCCCGATTTGGGGGATTTCGACGGGATCGTCCCGTGCGGCATCCGGGAATACGGCGTCACGAGCATTGCGCGTTTTCATCCCGGCATGACGATGGCTGATCTGGACGACGCTCTCCTCGCGAGCTGGCCGGATCATTTCGGAGAGACGCCAGTTCCCTCCCCGGAGAGGCTGCTTGCTGCGGGTGCATCGCGCATATCGTGAAGCGTGATGACCACGCGATGGCGCCGGGCATCCACGCCATCCAGTGCGGCGAGCTGCAACCCGCCCCCCCGATCCGAGAATCGCAGGCTGAGAAGTCCCTGCGACGGATTATTGGCTTCGGCAAGCGAGACCTGCAGCCCGCCATTCCATGTGCTGACATCGCTCACCCGGATGCTTCCGGCAAAGCGCACCGGCACATGGAGCAGCAATCCGAGCGGATTGCGCGCAAGACTCAGCTGCGTCACCGCTCCGTTGGAAAGATCCTCCATCCGGAGATGACCGCCTCTGGCACGCAATCTCATGGGATGGGGACGGATATAGTCGAGCGCGATCTGACCGGGCCGATAGACGAATCGTCCGCTGCCCTCACCGAAGGCCGTACCGCTTTGCTCGAACGTACCGACGACCGCGACGGGACGATTGAGATAGGCCTCTACACGCCTCGCGTTGCGCTTCTGGTCAGGTGTAAGACCGGTCAGGCCGCTCGTCGCACAGCCGGACAACAGTAACGCCGTCGCGATACCGCTCGCATATCGCTGCGCCCTCATTTCTCGCCCGGCGCGGTCAGGGTAAGAGAGAGCGAATGCATGCCACTCTCGAATTCCTTCGCCAGAAGGGCGTTCACCATACGGTGGCGCGCGACAGGCGACAGACCGGAAAACTGTGTGCTGACGATCGTGAGGGTGAAATGGGTCTCGTCGCCTTCGATGCCTTGTCTGCCTGCGTGACGGGCGTGACGCTTGCTGTCGTCCCGCAGCTGGAGCAGCTCGGGCTTCAGTGCTTCTTCCAGACAGGCCGTCATGCGATGCGCCCGTTCCTTGAGTTCCGTCATGATATCTTCCCCATATGCTTGCATCCCGGCGTCTTCCAACGCACATAAGCCCGATCATGCGCCGCAAATCCACCCGACACCGGGCCTTCGATCCCGATCCCGACGCACCGGAAAGGTATTGCGACTGGCCCGATTGCACCAATCAGGCCGGGTATCGTGCTCCCAAAGACAGAACGCAGTTGCGACAGTATTTCTGGTTCTGTCTAGAGCATGTGCGCGAGTATAATGCGCGCTGGGATTTCTATAAGGGCATGACCCCCGGGCAGATCGAGGCCCAGCTTCGTGCGGATGTCTCATGGCAGCGTCCGTCATGGAAACTCGGCACGCGGGGCGGGCAGGATTTCAACGAGGAAGAGATTCTCGATCCGCTCGATCTTCTCAACGCCACACGCGCCCGCAGGGCCCAGGCCGCGCGCCATCGCAGCAAGCGGGAGGCCGAAGCCGCGCCGCCCGGGCTACGCGACCATCTCAGGACCCTCTCTCTCGACTGGCCCCTGACGCTCGATCTTCTCAAGGCGCGATATCGCGAGCTGGCCCGGAAACACCACCCGGACACGAATGCGGGGGATCGAGAGGCCGAGGACCGGTTCAAGACGGTCAATGTCGCCTATGCGACGATTCGCGCCCATCTCTCCAGCCTCTGATATCCGCCTCCTCCCGTTTTTGCCTCTGGCCATCGACGCGATCATGCCCATATTCTGCGGGAGAGAATGACAATGCTGTGTGAAAGACGGATTGAACCATGAGCGACCTCGCTTCTATCGACGCTCCGGAAACGGTCGTGACGGCCGAGCAGAGTGCGGTGCCGACCCATGTGCTCGGTGCGCCGGACCGGCTCGTCTCCGCCCGCGACGTCTTCGGGATCGATTGCGACATGGAGGTTCCGGCCTTCTCCATAAAGACCGAACATGTTCCTGACATCGATCCCAGCTACCAGTTCGATCGCGATACGACCCGCGCCATTCTGGCCGGTTTCGCCTGGAACCGGCGCGTCATGGTGCAGGGTTTCCACGGGACCGGCAAATCGTCCCATATCGAACAGATCGCGGCGCGGCTGAACTGGCCGACCGTGCGTATCAATCTCGACAGCCATATCTCGCGCATCGATCTGATCGGCAAGGATGCGATCGTGCTGCGCGACGGCAAGCAGGTTACGGAATTCCGCGAAGGGCTCCTCCCGTGGTGCCTGCAGCATCCCTGCGCCCTGATATTCGACGAATACGATGCCGGGCGGCCGGACGTCATGTTCGTGATCCAGCGTGTGCTCGAGGCGGAGGGCCATCTCACGCTTCTCGACCAGAACCGGGTCATCCGCCCTCATGGCGGTTTCCGGCTCTTTGCGACGGCGAATACCGTCGGCCTCGGCGATACGACCGGCCTGTATCACGGCACCCAGCAGATCAACCAGGGCCAGATGGACCGGTGGAACATCGTCGCCTCGCTCAACTACCTGCCTCTGGAACAGGAAGTCGGCATCGTCCGGGCCAAACTCGGCCTCGATGACTCCGCCGAGGTAACGAACCGCCTCGAAAGCATGGTGGCCCTCGCCAATCTGACCCGATCCGGTTTCATGGCGGGCGATATTTCCACCGTCATGTCGCCGCGTGCGGTCATCACCTGGGCGGAAAACGAGCGGATCTTCGGCGATCTCGCCTTTGCCTTCCGTCTCACCTTCCTCAACAAATGCGACGAGGCGGAACGCGGTATCGTCGCCGAATATTATCAGCGCTGCTTCAACCAGTCTCCGCTGGATTCCTGAACGGGAGGGTCTCCATGGCCACGCGCCCGAAAACCGCCAATCCGGGGGCGTCAACCCGCGAACGCGCCGATACGCCCCGCCTGCCGGAGGACCTCTCGGACGGTTTCCGTCGCGCAACGAGCGCCGCCCTGCGCGCGATGGCCGATGCGCCGGAAACGGAAATCAGTTTTTCGTCCTCCTCCTCCTCGCACGGCGGAAACGGCGTTCAGCTCCCGCATCTTTCACGTGCGCTTACCGATCAGGATATTCTTCGCGTCCGGGGCGCAGCAGATGCCGCAGCCCTGCGTCTGAAGCATCACGACCCGGCGCTCGTCAGATCTCTGCCCCCGGGAGGGGCGACCGGGGGTTCCGCCACGGGACCCATCGATACCAGGGCGCTGAGCGAATCCCTCGAACAGGTGCGCTGCGAGGTCTATGGCGCGCGTCACATGGCTGGCGTGCGGGCCAATCTGCGTCACAAGCTGGCGCAGGATTGCGTCGATTCCGGATTTGCACGCATGACCGGACGCGACGACATGCCAGCTGCGTCCGCCCTGCCCCTGCTCGTGCGCGAGGCACTCTCCGGAGAGCGGGCACCGTCACAGGCCGGGCCGGCGTTCGAAGCCTGGCGCACATCCCTCTCTCCGGAAGCCCGGGCCGCTCTGGCCGATCTGGCCGTCGCCCAGAGCGATCAGAATCGCTTTGCGGAAGCCTGCAACCGTGTCTTTCGCGCCTTCGATCTGACCGAGGATCCGCAAGAGGACGACCAGACGACCCCGGACGATCCGGACGAGAATGACGATACGCAGGCAGAATCGGAACAATCGGACTCCGAATCGGCCCCTCAGGACCAGGACGATCCCGAGACGCACGGCTTCCAGCCGGAACCGACCGAGCAGACCGACAGTCAGGACACGAGCGAGAGCGATCTTCAGGATGAAGGCGCCGAGCAGCCGGCTGGCACGCTCGAGGATGAGGAGAGCCGGACACCGGAAAGTGGCGCTTCCGGTCCCGCCTACCGGATCTTCACGACGGCCTTCGACGAAGAGGCCGATGCCACGGAGCTGTGCGATCCCGAGGAGCTGGCGCGCCTTCGCCAGCAACTCGATCAGCAGCTCAGCAATCTGCAGGGCGTGGTCTCACGGCTCGCCCATCGCCTGCAGCGCAAGCTCATGGCGCAGCAGCAGCGCAGCTGGGCCTTCGATCAGGAAGAGGGTATTCTCGATGCGGCGCGTCTCGCGCGCGTCGTGGCAAACCCGACCCTCACCCTGTCCTACAAGACGGAGCGCCAGGCTGAATTCCGCGACACCGTGGTCACGCTCCTGATCGACAATTCCGGTTCGATGCGCGGTCGTCCGATTTCGGTCGCGGCCATGTGCGGAGACATTCTCGCCCGGACACTGGAGCGATGCGGCGTCAAGACCGAGGTTCTGGGCTTTACGACCCGGGCATGGAAAGGCGGCATGAGCAGGGAGCGCTGGGTTGCTGCCGGTCGTCCGCCCGATCCCGGACGCCTGAACGATCTGCGTCATATCGTCTATAAAAACGCAGATACGCCTCTCAGGCGCGCCAGAAACAATCTCGGTCTCATGCTGCGCGAGGGATTGCTGAAGGAAAACATCGATGGAGAAGCGTTGCTCTGGGCGTGGAAAAGACTGTCGCGCCGCCCGGAAAAACGACGCATCCTGATGGTGATTTCCGATGGGGCACCTGTCGATGACAGCACGTTCTCGACCAATCCGGCGTCGTTTCTGGAAGATCACCTCCGCTCGGTGATCAACCGCATAGAGGCCTCCACCGATACGGAGCTGCTTGCCATCGGGATCGGGCATGACGTCACGCGCTATTATCGCAACAGCGTCACGCTCAACAACGCGGAGGAACTGGGCGGGACGATGATTCAGAAGCTGTCGGATCTCTTCGTCACGCAATGACCGGATCACGGAACGGGCCAGGCGATCGGCCAGACCCGTTCCCCCCTACCGGCTAGGCCGTGCCGAGCGCGCGCAGGGTCATCCCGTCGATCGCCTCGAGCATGAGGTCGATCGTCCGGCGGGTCGTGCGATGGTTGACGATGGCTGCGCGTATCGCGAGCACCCCGTCGATACGGGTCGTGGAGGGCGCCGCGATACCGCTCTCATGGAGATCCTTCACCAGAGAATCGAGCGCGGCTTCATCAAGCGCGAGAGGCCTGAAACACACGATATTCAGCGTCACCGGCGCCATCAGCGCATAATCCGGCATCGCCTCGACCCGATCCGCGAGGTAACGCGCGACCGCGCAGCAGGAGGCCACCATCTCCCCCATACGCCCGGTTCCGTAATGGGCCAGGGTCATCCAGACCTTGAGCGCCCGGAAACCGCGAGAGAGATCGGGCCCGAAATCGCAGGGCCAGGGGGCATTTCCGGCCAGACCGCGATCGGCACGGGTCAGATAATGCAGCGTCTGGGCAAAGGCTGCCGCATGAAGAGCAGGATCGCGGACGAGCACGCAGCCCGCGTCATAGGGCACCTGCCCCCATTTGTGAAAGTCGAGCGCAAGACTGTCCGCCCGCCCGATTCCGGTCAGGAGCGGCGCCTGCTGCGCAGACAGACAGGCGAAGGCGCCGAACGCGCCATCGACATGAAACCAGCATCGTTCCTCCCGGGCGAGATCGGCGAGGAGGTCGAGCGGATCGATGGCTCCGCAATCGACGCTCCCGGCCGTACCCACGATCAGAAAAGGGTGATACCCCGCCGCGCGATCCTCATGGATGCGACGCTTCAGCGACGCGACATCCATCCGGTGCGCGGCATCGACGGGAATGAGCCGCAGCGAATCGCTTCCGAGCCCGGCAAGATCGAAGGCCCGGCTGACGCAGCCATGAGCGGTCTGCGCCGCATAGCCGACCAGCCGGCTCTTGCCGACTCCCGCATGGCGAATGGCGGATGTTCCGGCCGCACGGCTTGCCGTGATCACACCGATGAAATTTGCGAGCGACGATCCGGTGACGAGACACCCGGATGCGCTGCGCGGCAGACCGACCATTTCGGCGGCCCAGGCAATGACCTGTCTCTCGACCTCGATCGCCGCGTGATCGCGCCCGCCGCAATTGTCGTTCAGACTGGCCGCGAGCAATTCGGCCAGCATGCCGATCGGCGTTCCCGCCCCCTGCACCCACCCCATGAATCCCGGATGGGTATTGCCGTTGGCATAGGGCCGGATATGGGTGAGAAACTGTTCATAGAGCGCTCCGGCATCCTGCCCGTTCCGGGGCAGTTCCTGCCGGAAATGATCGCGCGATTCCTGCGGCATCGGCTGCCAGACCGGCCCCTCCCCCATGGTCATGGCGCGATCGAATGCATCGTCGAGCATCCGGTGACCGAGCGCTCGCAAATCATCCCAGATCTCGGGATCAAGTCCGGCCATTGTTCTTCCCTCTCTCTCGACGATCGATAACCCGATCCGTCTCTCTTACCGCGTGGCGTCCGGACCTCCCAGACCGCGCGCAAAATCCGGTTGCCTCGCCCGGGCGCACGCTTCATCCTCGCGGCCATGAAACGCAATGCCGCTCCGTTCCTCGCCATCCTCCTCCTCGGGGTCTCGTCTCTCCCGGCTCGCGGGGAAACCGTACCGGCCGCCTGCCTCGCCTCGGAATCGGCGCAACGCACCCTGAACAGGGCTGCCTTCGCCGCGACCGGCTACAAGGCCACACTCGTCGGCACGGCCACGCATCTTCAGGTGGGAACCGTGTCGGTCAGGGACAGAAACGGCACTCTGACCCTTCCGTCCCTGCGGGACGCCAACACCCTGGTCTCTCTCGGCCTGCTCTCGATGGTCCATGGATCGACCCCGGCCCCGTGCCGTGCGGTCGAGACCGGCCCGTCCATGAAAGCCCTGCGCGATGCCCTTCACAAAGGCGCCGTGGCGGAACTGACCTGGTCGTCGATCGGGATAGATGACGGATCGGCGCGCTACAAAGCCGATCGGCTGGTCGTAACCCTGCGCGCTGGCCCCACCCCCGGCACGGTTGCGATTGCGGCCGATACGTCCGGCCTCACGGCGCCGGGCGGTTCCGCTCTGCCCGGTCGTGTGAGCACGCGGCTCATCGTGCCCGAACGGAGCCTTTCCACCCCTACGCCCGGGCCCGGGGAAATCACGATCTCCCGCCTCGACGCCTTCTGGACGAAAGGCAGCCTGAGCGGCAAGGGAGCCGTCACGCCCGGGCACGATATCGCGACCACGCGGGGCACGCTGAATGTCACGATCACCGATCTGAGCGATCTTCTCGCCACGATCAAACCCTATGTCCCTGCGGGAACGACGACCGCTCTTTCCGTCGCCCAGTTCATGGGGCACCGGGACGGCAATCGCGTCGCCTGGGATTTCGCGCTCGAAAACGGGCAGCTCAAGGTCAATTCCTTCCCGATCCCGCTATCGATCAACTGAGCGCGGGAAGACGGCGCACAAGCGACACGCATGATCGCGTTTCGTGATGTGCGCCGGGACGGGAGGCGCGACGAACGCCTCAGGCTTCGGCCTTGTCGGCGAGTTTCCTGAGCGCCGTCATGACCTTGCGGGCCATCGAGATACGCTGGGCATTCGTCATCTCGCGCTGGACGGCGAGTTTGTGATCGGGGCGCAGCTTGATCCCCTGATCCTTGTGTCGCTCGACCCATTTCAGCAACCCCATGGGATTGCGGAACTTCCGGTTGCGGAACTGGATGACCATCCCCTTGGGGCCAGCCTCGAGCCTGTCCACCCCGGCCGCGCTGCACAGGCGCTTGATCACCACCACGTCGAGCAGGTTTTCCACTTCCTGAGGCAGCGTGCCGAAGCGGTCGACGAGTTCGGCACGCATGGCCTCCAGCTCGGCTTCGTTCTCGAGCCCTGCAATGCGTCTGTACAAGCCCAGACGCACCGGAAGATCGCGGACATAGGTTTCGGGAATCAGAACGGGGAGACCGAGGATGATGTTCGGGGTCCAGTCCTTGTCCTCCTGTCGCTTCTGATCCTTCTGCAGACGCATCGTGGTCACGGCGTCCTCGAGCATCTGCTGATAGAGCTCGATTCCGACTTCCTTTATATGGCCCGATTGTTCGTCGCCCAGCAGATTTCCCGCCCCGCGCAGATCGAGATCGTGGGACGCCAGCGTGAAGCCCGCTCCCAGCGTATCGAGCGTCTGCATGATCTCGAGCCGTTTCTCGGAAGCCGGAGAGAGACGATGACTCTGCGGCCAGGTGAGATAGGCATAGCCGCGCTGCTTGCCGCGGCCCACCCGGCCACGCAGCTGATAGAGCTGCCCGAGGCCGAACATGTCGGCCCGATGGATGATCAGCGTATTGACCGCCGGCATGTCGAGGCCGCTCTCGACGATATTGGTGGAGAGGAGAATGTCGTACCGGCCGTCGGAAAACTCGGTCATGACCCGCTCGAGTTCCGACGGGGTGAGACGGCCATGTGCCTGCACCGTGCGGGCATCGGGCACGATGTCGCGCAACCGCTCCGCCATGCGATCCATATCCTCGATACGCGGGACCACACAGAAGACCTGCCCGCCCCGAAAGCGCTCGCGCTGGATCGCCTCGCGGATCATCACGCTGTCGAACGGCGTGATGAAGGTGCGCACCGCGAGCCGGTCCGTAGGGGGAGTCGCAATCAGGCTCATTTCCCGCACGCCGGTCAGGGAGAGCTGCAAGGTACGCGGCAGAGGCGTTGCAGACAGCGTAAGGACATGCACATCCTCGCGCAGCGTCTTGAGACGCTCCTTGTGCCCCACGCCGAAATGCTGCTCCTCATCGATGATGAGCAGTCCCAGATTGGCGAAGCCGACCGATTTGGCGATCAGCGCATGGGTCCCGACGACGACGTCGATCGTCCCCTCTTCCAGCCCGCGTCGCGTCTCGGCCGCCTCCTTGGCCGTCACAAGGCGTGAAAGCTGCGCGATCCGGACCGGAAACCCTTCGAACCGCGTGGAGAAGCTGCGGAAATGCTGTCGCGCGAGGAGAGTCGTCGGCACCACCACAGCGACCTGAACGCCGGAAAGCGCGGCCACGAAAGCGGCGCGCAACGCTACCTCCGTCTTGCCGAAGCCGACATCGCCGCAGACGAGGCGATCCATGGGCCGTCCGCAGGTGAGATCCTCGAGCACATCGGCAATGGCGCGTGACTGATCGTCGGTCTCGACGAAGGGAAAACGGGCGCAGAATTCGTCCCACATCCCTTCAGCGGGCATCAGCGCAGGGGCTTCCTTCATCGCGCGGCTTGCCGCCGTGCGGATGAGCTCACCCGCCATGTCGCGGATCCGCTCCTTCATCCTGGCCTTGCGCACCTGCCAGGCCTGACCGCCGAGCTTGTCGAGCGCAACACCCCCCTGCTCGGAGCCGAAACGGCTCAGAAGCTCGATATTCTCCACAGGCAGGAAGAGCTTCTGCGCGCCGTCATAGAGCAGACGCAGACAATCATGCGGTGCCACGCCGTCGCTGACGGTTTCGAGCCCCTCGTAACGCCCGATTCCGTAATCGGCATGCACGACCAGATCGCCTTCGGCGATTTCGGAGGCCTCCGTGATGAACTGCTCGGCCCGGCGTCTGCGCCGCGGCGGACGGGCGATCCGTTCGCCCAGGAGATCCTGCTCCGAGACGAACGCCAGACGCTCGGCCACAAATCCCCGCTCCAGCCCGAGCAGGATCAGCCCGACCACCCCGGGCGCGAGCCCCGCCGCCGAAGCCCAGCTGTCATGCAGCTCGACCTCGAAGCGATGCTCTCGAAGAAGCGCTGCGATTCGCTCGCGCGATCCTTTCGTCCAGGCCGTGACGTAACAGCGCCGCCCCGACCTGGCCCAGGCGGAAAGCTGCTCGGCAAACGCGGTGAAGGCCCCTTCCCGCGTGCCGTCCTTGCCCCTGACGAAAAGCGGGCCGGGCCGCCCGCCTGCGTCGATCCCCTGCGCCAGATCCGCCTTGGCAAAGGGATTGAGCATGACGCAGGGAACGCGCGTCAGCATCGCGTCCCACCCCGTCCGGTTGAGGTAGAGAAGATGAGACGGCAGGGCACGATAGATGGCCTCGCCCTCGCGCGCGGGGGCCTTTCTCGCCTCGTAGTGATCGCCGATCATCTCGAGACGCGCCTTGAGAATGTCCGGAACCTGATGATCCATGCTCACGGAGGCGTCGGGCACATAATCGACGAGCGTCTCCATCTCCTCATGGAAGAGCGGGATATAATGCTCGAGCCCGGGAAAGCGGCGCCCGTCCGATACGTTCTGATAGAGAACGTCCGAGGCCGAGGACGGACCGAAGAGATCGCGCCACGCCGAGCGGAAGCGACTGATCGCCTCGGGAGAAAGCGCGTATTCCGACACCGGACGCAGTTCGAAAGCGGGAAGCGCTTCGGTGGAGCGCTGGCTCGCGACATCGAAGCGGCGGATATTATCCACATCGTCCCCGAAGAGATCGAGACGAACGGGCTCGTTCTCGCCAGCGGGAAAGAGATCGAAAATGCCGCCGCGTGTTGCGAACTCCCCGGCCTCCATGACCGTATCGGTGCGGGTATAGCCGCTCGCGACCAGCAACTCGATCAGCATCGCCTGATCGAGGGATTCTCCCTTGCGGATGGACAGCGACTGGTTTTGGAAGGCGGACCGGGGCGGCACGCGCTGGACGAGTGCATGGACGGTGGTCAGGACGATATACCGGCCCCGCTTTCCGCTCTCGAGCAAACGGGTCAGGGTCGCCGCGCGCTCGGCGGTGATGGCCGGATTGGGGGAAACGCGGTCGTAAGGCAGACAGTCCCAGGCAGGAAAGCGCAGGATCGTCACCTCGGGCTCGACATAGGACAGCATGTCGGCAAGGGCAGCCACCGCGGCATCGTCACGCGCGACATGGATGAGCGCGCCTTCGTGCTCTCCCAGACGGCGGCGAAGAAGAAACGCGGTATAAGCTTCCGGCACACCCCAGATGATGGGCCAATTCACGGTATCGGTCATTCAGAAATCCGGAGCACGCGCGCCATGTCGCAGTCAGACTGCCAGGCAATGGTTTCGTTTTGTTCCATGACGGTTTCGTCCTATAGCGTGAGGCTTTCCCGCTGTCAGCCCATCAATCCCTCAAGGATGAGCCTCAAGCCCTCGTGAAACACCCCACCCTCCCCGATTCCATACAGGCGCTCCCCCCGGAAACGGAACCGGAAACGATCGCCATGCGGAGCCTGACGCCCGTGACGGCGCCGATCGCGAGCCTTCCCGGAATCGGCCCCCGTTATGCCGGTCTGCTCAGAAAAGTGGCGAACGGCCCGCGTATCATCGATCTGCTTTTCGTCCTTCCTTCGGCCCATATCGATCGCAGCGCGGTGCTGAGCCTGAGAGAGGCACGGGCGCGCCTGGACCCGGGCGCCATTCTGACGACCCGCGTCCGTGTCTCCGCCATCCTTCATCCGACCCGGCCGAGACACCCCTTTCGCATCCGCGCATCCGACGACACGGATGACGTCGAGCTGCTCTTCTTCCATCAGGCGTTCCTCCGGGGCATCGCCGTCGGGGACGTTCTGGCGGTATCGGGCAAATTCGAGCGCTACGGTTCGACGCTCACCATGCCGCATCCGGATTATCTCGTCTCCTGGGCACGTCGGGGGACGATACCGAAGATCGATCCCGTATGGCCGCTCACTGCCGGGCTGTTCCCGTCCGTCATGCGACGCGCAATGCACAAGGCACTCGACCGGCTCTCCTCCCCACCGGAATGGATCGCCCCTTCCCTGCTCCGGCGCAGGTCATGGCCCTCTTTCGGCGACGCTCTCGAATGCCTGCACAGACCGGCATCCCGAGAGGGAGAGGGCGAGGGCGAGAAAAAGGAAGAGACAAGCCGGGAGACCTGGTCCCGCCGGATCTACAAGGCGCGCGAACGTCTCGCTTTCGACGAATGTCTGGCAGACCAGATATCGCTCGCGCGCGGTCGGCGTCATGCCCGCTCGCGCCCCGGGCGCAGTCTCTCGGGTGACGGCACCCTCAGGGAAGAAGCTCTCGCGCGTTTCGGACATCGGCTCACCGGCGCCCAGAAACGGGCGATCGCAGAAATCGACGCCGATCTTGCCGCTCCCACCCCCATGATGCGCCTGCTCCAGGGCGATGTCGGCGCAGGCAAGACCCTCGTCGCCCTGCTGGCCATGCTGCGCGCGGTGGAAAGCGGCGCCCAGGCGGCGATGATGGCGCCGACCGAGATCCTCGCAAGCCAGCATTTCGCGACCGTGGCGCGTCTGGCACCCGTGCCTTGCGTCTATCTCTCCGGCAGCGTGAAGGGCAAGGCACGCAAACAGGCACTGGCCGCAATCGCCGGGGGGGAGGCGAAGCTGGTGATCGGCACCCATGCCCTCTTCCAGGAAAAGGTCGCCTTTCACGATCTCGCCCTGGCGGTCATCGACGAGCAGCATCGCTTCGGTGTGCGGCAGCGCGCGATGCTGGGAGCCAAAGGCGAGCGGACCGACATTCTGGTCATGACCGCAACCCCCATTCCCCGCACGTTGCTCCTGACCCAGTGGGGGGACCTTTCGGTGAGCCGGCTCGACGAAAAGCCACCCGGTCGCAAACCCGTCCGGACTTCCCTGCATCCGCTTTCCGGTCTCGACACTGTTCTCGATGGCATCCGGCGCGTGATCCGCTCCGGCGCACAGGTTTTCTGGGTCTGTCCGCTGATCGAGGAGAGCGAAACGCTCGATATCGCAGCCGCGGAAGCGCGCCGGGCCGCGCTTGCAGAGCGTTTCCCCTGTGCGATCGGCCTTGCCCATGGTCGTCAGGATATCGCCGAGCGTGAGCGACAGATCGATGGCTTCAGATCCGGGGCGACACAACTTCTCGTTGCAACGACGGTCATCGAAGTAGGTGTGGATATTCCCAATGCGTCGGTCATGGTCATCGAACATGCGGAACGCTTCGGGCTGGCGCAGCTCCACCAGCTGCGCGGGCGGGTCGGGCGCGGCGCAGCTGCCTCCTATTGTCTCCTGCTCTATGACGACACGATCGGCATGGCCGGAAAGGAACGACTGACCCTGCTTCGTGAAACGGAAGACGGTTTCGTCATAGCCGATCGCGATTTCCGCCTGCGTGGCGGAGGCGATCTGACCGGTAACCGCCAGTCCGGTCATCCCGGGCTGAGGCTCGGAGAAGGGATCGATCTCATGCCGCTCGTGGACGAAGCCCATCGGGAAGCGGAACGCACGGGCAGTGAAAAGAGCGCGAGTGAAGCCGATTCAGCGCCCGATTCCCGCATAAAACGCATCGCCGACGAATCGCTTCTGATACTGTTCGATCGCAACGATATGACGCGTTTGACTCATGCAGGATAGAAAAGTCATTCTTTTCAATCACTCCAATTATTTAATCCTTTGAAATAAACCATGTTATGGGTTAATAACCCGTAATTTGTAATGCTTGCTCATTCAAAGATTGTCTTTCATAAGCGGGAGCTCCCCCTTTATGAGAGGCGTCATGTCAGCGAGTACCGTGCTTCAGCCACAGACAGCGATCGTCGAGATTGCACGCAGGTTACTGAATGCAACCGCGATCTGCATTTGTGGTTTCGACGCCGAGGACGAACTCGTCGAGCTCGCAAACCAGAATATGGGCATCGCGGATATCACCGTCGACTGCATCAAATCCGTCATAGCCGGATCGGACGATCTCTATCTCGATCGGACGCCGACCGGATACGATCTCGGTCTCGCTCTGGATCGCGACCTGACCCTTCTGGCCCGCATTCCGCTTTCGGTAAGCGAAAGCACCATCCGGGAGCTGGCACCGAGTCTTCTCGTATGCGCCCGGAGCCTTCTCGGCAAACAGGGGTATCAGACACGCCGCCCCGACCTTCCCGATCGCGGGCAATGCGGCGCCCATATCCAGCATCTCATCGGGACGGCACCGACCGAAACCCGCAAATCGACCTTCTCCGTGATCGAGATCGATCTCGACCATCTGAACGCGCTGAATCTGCGTCACGGCTGGGAAACCTCGAACCTGGTGATCGACGCCGCGATCAGGCGTGTCCAGGCCATGATCCCGCCCCGCGGATTCCTGGCCTATGCCGGGGGAGGAAACCTCCTCGTGGTGTCTCCTCCCGCCACGTCGCTCGTCACCACGCGCAGTCTCATCGCTGCGATACGGACGGCCCTGACGCGACCGACGCCCATTCACGGACATGTCGTTCATCCGGCCTTCTCCATCGGATGGGCGTTCTATCCCGAGGATGGCGACGATTCGGCAGCGCTTCTCCAGGCCGCGGATGCTGCCATGGCCGATGTCCGGCGCCATGGCGGCGCGCATGAGCGACGCGCGACCACAACCAGCATTGCCGCCCTGATCGGCACTTCGGGTCTGGAGCGCGATCTCGCCAAGGCTCCGGAGCGTCAGGAATTCAGCCTCAACTGGATGCCCATCATCGCACCGGGAACGCAAACGGTCGTGGCACTCGAGGCGCTTCTGCGCTGGGAACGTCCGGAAAGCGGACAGGTCCCCCCCGAAATCTTCATCCGCTGTGCCGAAGAAGCGGGGCTGATCGAGACGATCGATCTCTGGAGCCTGCGCGCCGCCTGCACCGCCGCATCGGGCTGGAGCCATCCGCTCAGGGTCTGCGTCAATATCTCGCCGACCTGGCTGGCCAAACGCAATCTCGCGGTCACGGTGGAAGCCCTGCTCGGGGAAACGGGACTCGCACCGGAGCGTCTGCAGATCGAGCTTTCGGAAAAACGCTCTTTCGGCCCGCGCGACCTCGCCTATCAGGAATTGTCGCGTCTGCGCGCCCTCGGGGTGCATGTCGCGCTGGACGATTTCGGCGCGGGCTATTCCTCTCTCGAGCGTCTCGCGAATTTCCCGGTCGATCAGATCAAGTTCGACCGCTCTTTCATGATGCGGCTCAATGACGACCGACGGGTCAACGAGGTCATGGGACAGACGATCCAGATGGCCCGCCGTCTCGGCATTTCCTGCTGTGCAAAGGGTGTCGAGACCGAGCGGCAGATGGCCTTTCTCGATTCCCATGGCTGTGAGGAAGTACAGGGCTATCTGCTCGGCATACCGACGCCCGATTATCTCTAGGCCAGCGCGCGCCCCTATCCGGCGACCCGCTGGAAGCGGGACAGCCTGGCACCGGGCTTACCCGATGCCTGGTCAGCCCCTGACGCTTCCGCTTTCCGGGGCGGGGAGCGCCCGTTCACGCCATGACGCATGAACGGGATTGTGTTCAGAACTTCACCGAGAGTTTCAGCGAGCCGTAATTGAACAGACCGGCCTTGGCCGTGTTGAACTGGGCTGTCTGCCAGTTCTGGCTGTAGGAGAGACGGACACCGTGCCACATCACCGCAACGCCGGCATGGATGGAGCCGACATCCCAGGTCTTGCTGACATGGGGTGAGTTGTTGCGGAAGGCGTTGCCCTGAAGCGTCGCATCATAGGCAACCGCCTGCCCCTCCACACCGCCATAGACATACCAGGCGACAGGCCGGGTCGCCGCGAACGCGTCCGTGCCATCGAGCCCCGGCCCGATCGTCGCATTGCCGAAATCGCTGTCGAGCCCCTGGCCGATCCTGAACGTCCCGGCGACATCGGCATAGGTCCGGTAATCGCCCGCCGCCCCGGAGACGGCAGGCAACACGTCGGCGCTGATCCCGTAGAGATGAGCGACCGGCAGACGCCAGATCCGCCCGGCCTGGATCTGGAAGATCGGCTGGTTCTGGAGCTGCGTTCTCCAGCCGCGATTCTTCGTGTCACCGATCGCGCCGTGGAAGCCGTTCTGGAGCTGCTCGCCCAGACCCGCCGGTCCCATCACGCCGAACTGGATTCCCGCGACGCTGCGCGACAGATCGGTATCGTTGATGAAATTGACGGTCCCCAGCAACAGACTCGAATAGGGACGATCGCCCGAAGGCGGACGATCCATCTGGGTCGCTCTCGGTGTGAAGATCAGTTGCTGCACGCCGAGACTCACCCTCTGCATCCCCTCGCCCAGAAGAAAGCGGTTCAGATCGGCGAAGGGTTTGGGAAGGTTATCGGTACCGGACGTCCAGTTGAACCGCAGGCCCGAGGTATAATACTGGTCGGAGGTGCCTTTGAGAGTCGAGACGGCGTCGTTCTCGCCCTGAAGGGTCCAGGTCCCGTAAGGGTCCTGCTTCGGCGTCGCATGCGCCACACCCAGACCAGCGAGCGCCGCACCGACAACCGGAAGCGAACATCTTTTGAAATGTCTGGCGCCCTGCCAGCGCGACTTAGTACGGCGCAAATCCGACCCCTTCCCTAATATTTGGCGGTTACCTTACCTCATTCTCCCCTACAGAAAACAGAGCAGGACAGGAACGCCAAGACTATCGCCTCATAAAATCGCGATAAGCCTGCGATCGTGGTAATCGAGCCACGTTTTCCAGTGGCATAGTCCGAAAAAAGCGTGTTAGGGTCCCTGCGAAACCTCTCGTGGACACCGCCCGTACCGTTCCAGCCGGCAGGCCCGTGCACATCGTTTCGACCTACTCCACTGGTGAGACCGATATAAGACGGCTCACCGCACAGATCTCGGGATTAGACCGTTGAGAAGCAACCGTACCGACCGCAGCCCACGTTCCCCGCGCCGCGGCGGATTCGATGACGATTTCATGACCCCCTCCTTCGGCGATCGTGGTGGGATGCAAAATCGTCGTCCCCATTCGGGCGGCCCACAGGTTCTGGCATCAGGCCCGGAAGTGGGAGCCAGCGTAAAATGGTTCAACAGCGAGAAGGGCTTCGGCTTCGTCGAGCTGTCGGACGGATCGGGCGACGTGTTCCTGCACGCCAACGCCCTTTCCAGCGCCGGTCACACGAGCGTCAACCCCGGCACCACGCTGAATGTCCGCATCGGACAGGGCCCCAAGGGCCGGCAGGTTGCTGAAGTGCTGAACGTCGACACGAGCACGGCGGAAGCCCCCCGTCCGCGCGCCGCCTTCGGTGCCAGCCCGCGTCCCGGTTTCGGCGGTGCCCGTCCGGCCCGTCCCGCTCCGGATCTCTCGCAGGCCCAGGATCTGCGCGGCATCGTGAAGTGGTACAATGCCACCAAGGGCTTCGGATTCATCACGCCGGAAAACGGTGGCAAGGACATCTTCATCCATGCCTCCGCTCTCGAGCGCTCGGGTCTGACCGGCCTCGCTGAAGGCCAGGCCGTCGATGTCAAGGTCGTTCAGGGCCAGAAGGGTCCGGAAGCCGCCGATATCAACATCGCCTGATCGCCCTGCGATCGCGGTTACGAAAAACCCGGCCTCGGCCGGGTTTTTTTGTTTCAGTAATCTCTTCCCTTGCTGCGCATCAGTCGCGCCTTGTCTCTCTGCCAGTCATGCTCGGCAATCGCATGACGCTTGTCTTCCTTCTTGCGTCCCTGACCGAGTCCGAGAGTCAGCTTGGCGACACCGCGTGCGTTGAAATGGATGTCGAGAGGAACGAGAGAGGCACCGGCACGGGACACCGCCCCGAGCAGATGTGCGATCTGCTTCTTGTGAAGCAGAAGCTTGCGCGGCGCCCGCGTATCGAAGCGCGACAACACACCGCCCTGATATTCCGGCACATAGGAATTGAAGAGCCAGATTTCCCCGTCCCGTTCTCCGGCATAGGCCTCGTTGATCGCGGCCCTACCCATGCGGAGGCTTTTGACTTCCGGCCCCTTCAGCACGATGCCCGCCTCGACGGTTTCGAGAATGCTGTAATTGAACCGGCCTTTTCTGTTCTGCGCTGCGATACCGTGCGAGATCAGACCGGATTTCTTCTTTTCTGCCACTGTCTATCCTGTCAGGCCGGTTTTCTTCAGAGCCTCGTCGATAAGAGCGCATGAGGCGGGAGAGGGTTCGCAGAGCGGCAGGCGCAGGGTCGCGTTGCAAAGCCCCAGACGGGACGCAGCATATTTGACCGGGCCGGGATTGCTCTCGCAGAAAAGCGCATCGTGCAGCGGCGTCAGACGCTGCTGGATGTCCATGGCGGTTGCGACATCGCCTCTCTGCCAGGCCTCGTGCATGTCGGCGCACAGACGCGGCGCCACGTTTGCGGTCACACTGATGCAGCCGGTTCCGCCCGCCGCGAGAAAGGACACGGCCGTCCCGTCATCGCCGGTCAGCAGCGTGAACGGGCCGTCATGAAGCTGGCGGAACTGGAGCGGTCTCACGAGATTCGCCGTCGCATCCTTCGTCCCGACGATGTTCGGATGCCCGGCGAGCCGCGCCAGCGTCTCGGGAAGCACCTCGACGACGGACCGCCCGGGAACGTTATAGACATAAAGCGGCAGGTCGGTCGCATCGGCCACCATCATGAAGTGCTGATACAGCCCTTCCTGGGTCGGCTTGTTGTAATAGGGCGCGACGACAAGAAGCGCGTCGGCGCCGACCGCCTTCGCATGGCGGGCCATGCCGATCGCCTCATGCGTCGAGTTCGACCCCGCTCCGGCCATCACGGGAACGCGTCCCCCCGAAACCTTCACCGTATGGGCGACGACCAGCGCGTGTTCGTCATGGGTCAGGGTCGGGCTTTCGCCCGTCGTTCCAGCGGGGATGAGACCCGCGGTCCCCTGATCGATCTGCCAGTCGATGAACCGGCCGAGCGCGGCGAGATCGACGGTGCCATCCTCACGAAAAGGGGTCACCAGAGCCGTCAGAGAGCCCCTGAATTCCTTGTTCCGTGCCATGACACTCCACCTGCCGCTCATGAAAAATCTAGGTGCTAAATAGAACTCTCGGTGCCGCTGTCAAATGGATAAGCCCGGCAGGCACCTTACTCCGGATAGCGTGATGGGCTGCCGGGATACACGCCGAGAACCGAGAGATTCCCGCAACATGGCTCGAGAACCTCCATGGCCCGTCTTAGCCCGGGCTGATCGGGATGACCCTCGACATCCAGAAGAAAACCCGTGGCCGTGAGCGTTCCCGGGCTCATATAGCTTTCCAGCCGGGTCATGTTCACCCCTGCCTCGGCAAATCCGCCGAGCGCCCGATAAAGCGCCCCCGGCTGATTCAGAACACGAAAGACGAGAGTCGTGATGACCCGCGCGGAGTCGGACGAAGGCCAGACCGCCTCGCGCGCGACGATATAGAACCGCGTGGTGTTATGCGCCGCATCCTCGACATTCCTGCGCAGTACCGCCAGCCCGTTGAGCGATGCGGCCAGCGCCGAGGCGATCGCAGCATCCTCACGCGACTGCCATTGGAGCACCAGCTCCGCGGCGCCGGCCGTGTCGAAAGCCGAACAGGGCTCGACGCCGAGTTCGCGGATCAGGTTGCGTACCTGCCCCAGAGCCACGGGATGCGTGTGGATGCGTCTTATGTCCTCGATACGCGTCCCCGGCACTCCGACGAGGCAATGCTCGACGCGCTGGAAATGCTCACCGACGATCGGCAATCCGGCCTCGGGCAGCAAGGCGTGGATCTCGGGCACACGTCCGGCAAGGGAGTTCTCGCACGCCAGCATTCCCAGATCTGCGCGACCGTCGCGCACGGCATCGATGGCGGCCTGGAAACTCGGGCAAGGCAGCGTGGTCCATCCGGGACGCGCGATCCGGCAGGCCAGGTCGGAATAGGCCCCGGGCCGCCCCTGGAAGGCGATGATTCCGCTCATGCCGCAAGCGCCTCGCGGACCCGTACGAGATCCTCGGGGGTATCCACACCGAGCGGCGCCACGTCGATGGCGGCGCAGCCGATCGACATTCCGGCCTCGAGCGCGCGAAGCTGCTCCAGCGATTCCCGTCTTTCGAGCGCGGTCTGCGGCAGGGAGACAAAGCGCTCCAGAGCGGCGCGACGCCAGGCATAGACACCGACATGATGCCAGAGCGGTCCCGCACCCCAGGGAATGGCCCGACGCGAGAAATACAGAGCGCGTGCGATGCTCCCGGGCGCTTCGAACGCGCAGGCGGCCTTCACGACGGAGTCGCGATGCGCCTCTTCCTGCGTCTCGACCGGCGCGACCAGGGTTCCCACGTCATAACCGCCCTCGGAAACCGGACGCAGCGCGGAAACGAGACTCGCAGGCGCGATCAGGGGCAGGTCGCCCTGCAGATTGATCACCACATCATGATGCCCCTGCGGGTCGTGCGCGCACAGGGCGGCATGGACCCGGTCGGACCCGCTGGGCAGGTCAGGATCGGTGAGAACGCAGGGAATGTCGTGGGAGAGAAGGACGTCGCATATCGCCGCGTCGGCCGCGGCGACGAGAACCGGGCCGAGGCCGGAGGCACGGGCGCGCAATGCCACCTGAACCACCATCGGCAGGCCTCCGATATCGGCGAGAGGTTTCTCCGGCAGGCGAGTGGAGGCGAGGCGCGAGGGGATGACGATGATCGGGGTCATGGGATAAGAGCTGGATGTCCGCTTGTCTTGTCTTGGCCAGACGGCGTTTCAGACATGCCGCACCCCCCGGGGCGCGTCAATCTGTCGCGTGACCTGCCCCTTCCAGACCGGAGACCGGATCCCGCCAACCGCCCACGGACCCTTCTCATGTCGTCTCTCCCCGTTCCGGAAGCCTGCCTTCAGACCGCCCTGCTCTGTGCCGATGCCGCGCGTGCGGCGATCCGTCCCCTTTTCCGCACCGCTCTCGCCATCGATGACAAGAGCGACGAAAGCCCTGTCACCCAGGCCGACAGGGCGGCCGAGACGGCTCTGCGCAGTCTCATCGCCGGACGCCACGGCGACCATGCCATTCTCGGAGAGGAATACGGACTGAGCGGCGCCAGCTGCGACGGTACCGGAACGGATATAGCCGCGAGCGAATATGTCTGGGTGGTGGACCCGATCGACGGCACGCGTGCCTTCATCACGGGGCGGCCGAGCTTCACGACACTCATCGCCCTGTTCCATCGCGGGCGCCCCGTGCTCGGCATCATCGACCAGCCTTTCACGCAGGAACGCTGGATCGGCGTCAAGGGCAGGACGACTCGCTTCGAGAGCCCCGCCATGCCCGGGCGGGTGGGCACCCGGTCCTGCCCCGCGCTCGACAGGGCGGAGCTCTCCTGCACTTCGCCCGAGATGCTCGTCCCTCCCTGGGGGCAATCCTTCCGTCAGCTCCAGACAGATGTCAGACGCACGAGCTGGGGCGGAGACGCCTATGCCTATGGTTTGCTCGCACTCGGGCAGATCGACCTGATTGCCGAATGCACCATGAAGCCGTGGGACTGGGCGGCGCTCGTCCCGGTCGTCGAAGGCGCGGGAGGGATCGTCACGGACTGGCAGGGCAAGGCCCTGACCCTCGAAAGCGACGGCACCGTGCTCGCCTGCGGCGATCCCGGCCTTCATGCCCGGGCGGTGGAGAGACTGGCCCGTCGGAACCGGGATCTTCCCCCTGACCGGACAATAGGGTAGCACCCCATTTCGGAATTGCGCTGCTGACAGGAGCCAGATTATGGAAACGACGTTTTCCCTCCCTAAAGATCGAATTCGCATCCTTCTTCTCGAGGGCATTCATGAAAGCGCCGCCCAGCATCTGGCCGCTCAGGGCTATCATGAGGTCACGCGGGTCAAGACCGCGCTCGAGGGCGACGCTCTGAAAGAGGCGCTCAAGGGTGTCCATATGGTCGGGATCCGCTCCCGCACCCAGCTCACTGCGCCGGTCATCGAGGCGGCCGACCGGCTCATGGCCATCGGCTGTTTCTGTATCGGCACGAACCAGGTGGATCTGAACGCGGCGCGTATGGCTGGCATTCCCGTTTTCAACGCTCCTTTCAGCAATACGCGCTCCGTGGCCGAACTGGTCATGGGGGAAATCGTGATGCTGCTGCGTCGCATCCCGTCCCGCTCCGAGCAATGCCATCAGGGTGGCTGGGACAAATCGGCAGTCAATTCCTGGGAAGTGCGGGGCAAGACCCTCGGAATCGTGGGATACGGCTCCATCGGCTCGCAGCTCTCCGTTCTCGCGGAAGCCTTCGGCCTGCGGGTGATCTATTACGATACGGTCGACAAGCTGCCCCACGGCAACGCAACCCCCGTGGACAGCCTTCATACCCTGCTCGCGCAATCCGATATCGTGAGCCTGCATGTGCCGCAGACGGAGCAGACGAAGGACATGATCGGCGAGGCGGAAATCCGCGCCATGAAGCCGAACGCGATCCTGCTCAACAATGCGCGCGGCACCGTGGTCGATCTCGACGCCCTGGCCCGCGCATTGAAGGACGGCCATCTGATGGGCGCGGGTGTGGATGTCTTCCCCAAGGAGCCGAAAGGCGCCGGAGAGAGCTTCGTATCTCCGCTGCAGGGCCTGCCCAACGTCATCCTCACCCCGCATATCGGCGGTTCGACGATGGAAGCGCAGGAGCGGATCGGGGTCGAGGTGGCGAAGCGTTTCGTGGAATATTCCGATGTGGGCTCCACGCTCGGAGCGGTCAATTTCCCCCCGGTCCAGCTTCCCGACCGCCCTCGGGGAACCCGCTTCATGCATGTGCATGAAAATCGTCCCGGCATAATGAGACAGATCAACGAGATCTTCTCGAAGGAGGATTGCAACATCGTCTCGCAATATCTCCAGACCGATGGCGAAGTCGGCTATGTCGTCGTCGAAACCGATGCGAGCCCCGATTCCGAGCTGGATACGCGCCTGCTCAACGCGCTGCGCGGCCTGACCGGCACGCTGCGGGCACGACTCATCTACAGAAGATAAGGTAAAAGAGTCGTATTATTGACTCGGCACCAATAATGAGAGGCAATAGAGACCCTGTTCCTCTCTGCAGTTGGTGCCGTGTCCGAAACCTCCGCCTCATCGATTGCCCGGATCCAGACCTTCGCCTTTGCCGGGATCGACGCGATTCCTGTCACGGTCGAGATCCAGATCTCCCAGGGGCTGCCGGCCTTCATCATCGTCGGTCTTCCCGACAAGGCGGTCGGTGAAGCCCGCGAGCGGGTGCGTGCCGCGCTCTCCGCCCTCGGCCTCGCTTTGCCGCCCAAGCGTCTCCTGATCAATCTCGTCCCGGCCGATCTTCCCAAGGAAGGGTCGCATTACGATCTCCCGATCGCCCTCGCCCTGATGACGGCCATGGGCATCCTCTCGCACGAGGCCATCGGCTCCTATGCGGGAATAGGCGAGCTTTCGCTGGATGGGCGCCTCCAGGCGACAGGGGGTGTCCTCTCCGCCGCTCTCGAGGCGGCGCGTATCGGCAGCGGTCTGATCTGCCCCAGGGCGCAGGCGCAGGAAGCGCGCTGGGCGAGCGACATACTCGACATTCTCGCGCCCGAGAGCCTGCACGCGCTTCTTGCCCATTTCAACGGCGACCACGTTCTGGAGCCGCCGGAACTGATGCCCGTTCCGCCCCCTCCCCAGCTTGCGGATCTCGCTGCGGTGCGAGGCCTCGCGATGGGACGACGGGCGCTCGAAATCGCGGCGGCGGGTCAGCACTCCCTCCTGCTGAGCGGGCCGCCCGGCGCTGGCAAATCGATGCTCGCGCAATGTCTCCCCTCCCTGCTCCCGCCTCTCACCCATACCCAGATACTCGAATGCAGCCGGATCCACAGTCTGGGCGGGCAGGCCACGGGCAGCACGCTCGTGACCCATCCCCCGTTCCGTGCGCCCCATCATTCCACGAGTCCCCCCGCTCTTGTGGGAGGCGGAGCGAAAGCCCGTCCGGGCGAGGTCAGCCTGGCCCATAACGGCGTCCTGTTCCTCGACGAGCTGCCCGAATTCAGCAGGGTCTGCCTCGAATCCCTGCGCCAGCCTGTGGAGACGGGAACGATCACGGTGGCGCGCGCGCGCCAGAGCGTGCTCTATCCGTCCCGCTTCCAGCTCGTCGCCGCGATGAATCCCTGTCGGTGCGGCTATCTGGGCGATCCGGCTAGGGCCTGCCGCAAGGCTCCGCAATGCGGTGAGGATTATCTGGCGCGTCTCTCCGGCCCCATGCTCGACCGGATCGACCTGTCGCTGTTCGTCACCCCGGTCTCGCCGGTCGAGATGGTCGCAACGCCGGAGGGCGAGGCGAGCGCGCCGGTCAGGGCGCGGGTGCTCGCCGCACGCACCCGACAGATGGAGAGACAGGGGCGCACGAATGCCACGGTCGATGCCACAACCATTGCCCTGACCGGGGCGGCGCGCGATGTGGTGACCGAAGCGGGGGACCGGCTGCGGCTCTCGGCCCGTGGCCTCACCCGCGTGATGCGGGTATCGCGAACCATCGCGGATCTCGCAGGCGCGTCCGAGGTCGACACCGCTCATATCCGTGAGGCGCTGGGCTTCAGGATGAGGTAATCTCCCCCCGGCCGGCCTCCGCCGGTCTTGTTCGGCAGAGACGTACGGCAGAGACATCCGGCAGGAATATTCGCAGAGCGCGCGGTCGGGAGAGAGAAAACCTCCTGCCGGGCGTCGCTTTTACCCGGCACTCGAGGCGCGCAGCACCTCGAGCCCCCCTTCGAGATCGGCAATGAGGTCGTCCGGGTTTTCAAGGCCTATATGCAGACGGAAACTCGGCCCCTCCGGCATTCCGCCCGGAATGCTGCGCCGCACGCCGCCCGTCGTCGGAAGCACGAGGCTTTCATACCCGCCCCATGAGGCGCCGATCCCGAACATCGCGAGCGCATCGATCATGTCCTGCATCGCGGCGACGGAGATATCGCTGCGCAACTCGACGCCGAAAAGCGAACTCGCCCCCTCGAAATCCCGGAGCCAGAACGCGTGACCGGGGCATTCGTCGAAAGCCGGATGCAGAACCCGCGCGACCTCCGGACGCCCCCGCAGCCAGTGCGCGACGACAAGCGCCGATTCCGCCTGACGCTCGAGCCGGACGGCCATGCTGCGCAAGCCGCGCAGGGTCAGCCAGCACTCATCGGCTCCGGCGAGCTGACCGATCTGGATCGCCGAATCGCGCAGCGTCCGCCACAGGGTCTCGTCATCCACCGTCACCGCACCGGCAATCACGTCCGAATGCCCGGCGGGGTATTTGGTCAGTGCCTGGATGGAGATATCGACTCCATGAAGAAAGGGGCGAAAAATGCCGATGCCCCAGGTATTGTCGAGCATCAGGATCGCGCCATGCGCATGGGCGACGCGGGAGAGCATCGGAACATCCTGCACCTCGAATGTGTGGCTTCCCGGGCTCTCGGCAAAGACCACGCGCGTCCGCTCGCGCATCAGACCCTCCAGCGTTCCGGCATCGGCCAGGGGCGGGTAATAGGTCGTCTCGATCCCGAGACGCGCGAGCATGGTATCGGCAAAGCGCCGCGTGGGACCGTATACCGAATCGGGCAGAAGAAGATGATCGCCCGTATTCAGGAACGCCAGCAGAGGCAGGGTACAGGCGGCCAGACCGGAAGAGACGACCTGACTGTGGGACCCTCCTTCGATCTGGGCGATGACACGCTCGAGCTCGTGCTGGACCGGTGTCCCCATCGCCCCGTAGATCAGCTCGTGTTCGTGGCTGCGCTGACCCTGCGCCTTCATGGCCGCGAGGGACGGAAACAGGACCGTCGAACCGCGGGAGACGGGCGCGTTGACGAACCCTCCCTCGGTCGGGACGATTTCGGGACGCCCCCCCTGCACGAGAAGCGAGGACAGACGCCTCCAGCCCGAGGTTACCTGCGATATGGCGTTTTCCACTGCGTCTGAGCTCCTGCCTCGTGTTTTCCGGACGCGATCCGGCCCGGGATGAAATCGGATGAAAGGTGGGGAAGGTTTCTCCCGGAGGCCGCCTGTTACGGGCCGTCTTCTCCGGTCGGGATGAATCCTGCGGAATGTCTCCCGGGCAAACAATCGCCCGGAGAACCGCAAGCGGGGGAAATCTCTCCTCGCACCGGGAAGACCACTCTCCCGAACGGGGGAGGATTTGGGGCGTTCATGAACTGGCCTTGCAAGAACGGGTCGGGAGCCGCACGATAGCAGGCATCCGGACCGTCTGGTCAACTGGCGCCAGGGGAGGCTACGGGAGATTTCGTGACGACCGAACGTATCATGCTGGGGTTGCTTCTCGTCGGTGTGGCCTATGGCTGCGGCGTCGTGCTCTGGCCCTTTCTTTCGGCCATTCTGTGGGGGGCGATCCTGACCTTCACGACATGGCCGCTGTTCAAGCGGTTGCGTCGGCATATGCGGCCCTCCATCGCCGCCGTCATCATGATGCTCGGCAGTGCCGTGGCCATCGTCATGCCGCTCGCTCTCCTGACCTCCACGGGCATTGCCGATCTGCCGCTCATCATCGGGGGTATCAACAGCGAGATCGAAGCCCTCGGGCGATCTCACCCGCCACCGTCCTGGCTGACCTCCTTGCCTGCCTTCGGCCCGCAGCTTTCCAGTGCCTATCTGCACTGGAGCCACGACGTACGCGGTCTGGGCGAGGCCCTGCATCCCTATGCGGGACAGATCGCGCATTTTGCCCTCAAGGCCCTGATGCAGATGGCAAGCGGCATCGCCGAACTGGTCATGGCGCTTTTCATCGCCCTGTTCTTCTGGATCAGCGGGGATTCCCTCGGGCGGGTGATCATGGCGGTGCTGACCCGGATCACGGGCGGCTACGCCGAGCGTCTCATCACCATCATCGGTGGCGTCATCCGGGGGACCGTTTACGGCATTCTGGGCACCGCGATCGTTCAGGGCGTGCTGACCGCCATCGGATTCTGGATCTCCGGCGTTCCGGCGCCGGTCCTGCTCGGCGGTGTCGCTGCCTTCGTCGCGGTCTTTCCCATCGGGGCGCCGCTGGTATGGGCGCCGGCCGCGATCTGGCTCGCGCTCCATCATCATCTCGGCTGGGGATTGTTCCTCGCCGGATACGGGATCGTGTTCATCTCCGGCGCCGATCACATCATTCGCCCCGCCTTCATTGCGCGCGGCGCCCAGCTTCCCTATCTCCTTACCGTACTCGGCGTTCTCGGGGGCGTGGTCACGCTCGGAGGTCTCGGGATCTTCCTGGGCCCGGTCCTGCTCGGCGTCGGCTATACCCTGACCACGGAATTCGCACGTGGGGCGTATCAGACCGAAAAGAAAATGCTGCCATGAGCCTTCCCTCTGCGGATATTCCCTCTTCCTCCCCCATGCCGGACGCGCCGGTTCCGGGACTGGGCCAGAGCTTCCGGATCCTCAGCTGGAACCTCCTGCGTGTGGTCGGTGCCCCGCTCGACGAGGTGGTCGAGCTGGCCCGCGCCGTACGACCCGATATCTTCCTGATGCAGGAGGCGGTTGGCGCCTTCGATCGTCTCCCTGAGATTCTGGGCGGGCATTACGCCCGCATCCCCCTGCCCGACCGGATCCATGGCACCGCCTGCTGGAGCCGGTTTCCCTTTGCGCGCGCGCCCGTATCCTGCACGCTCCCCTCGGGCCTCATGGTTCGTCGTACGGCGCAGCTGATCGATTTCGGCTCTTTTTCCATCGCGAATGTCCATCTGTCACACGGACAGATCCTCAATCGCAGACAACTTCGCCGGATCGCCCCGATGCTTCGGCCTCATGCGCTCGTCATGGGGGATTTCAACCTCGTCGGCCCGACGATGCTGCCTGGTTTTCGCGATGTCGGCCCGCGTCAGGCGACGCATCGCATGGCGGACATGCTCCCGATCCGTATCGATCGCTGTCTCGTTCGGGGCATGACCCCGCTTGACCGGGCGGTCATGCCGAGCAGGAGCTCGGATCATCATCCCATCAGCGTCACGCTACGGCTCGAAGCGCCGGACAGACATCGCCCCATGTTCCAGAGACTGCGCGACAGGACCCTCAGGAGCGGGTTCCCCCGGAACAGGATGCCCGACGGAGAGAGGATCAGAGATAGGGCATGAACAGGCGCACCGATGCATTGCGCAAGGCACGCCAGGGACGCACGCTGTCGAGATCGTGATGGGTCAGACGGCCCGAACGATGGCGGTCCATGAACGCAGCCAGACGCGAGGCCGTTTCTTCCCCGTAGATCTCGAGATTGATCTCGAAATTCAGCCTCAGGCTGCGGGCATCGATATTGCTGCTTCCGACGAACGACCAGGCATCGTCCACGACAAGCAGCTTCGCATGATTGAAGGGCGGGCTCGCGAGCCAGATCCGGCATCCGGCCGCCAGAAACGGCGCCAGACCCGCGTCGCGCGCCCAGTCGATGAGCCTGTGATTGCTGCTGCCGGGCAGGATGATGTCGATCGAAACCCCTCTGAGGGCAGCCAGACAGAGTTCCGAGACCATCCGCTCGTTGGGCAGGAAATAGGGGGTCATGAGTCTCACGGATCGCCTTGCCAGGGCGATGCTCTGAAGCATCGTGAATTCGATCTTTTCCAGATCGTTATCCGGCCCCGAGGTCACGACGCGGGCCGGGACCTCGCCGCATCGGGACAATGACGGAAAGAAGACCTCCCCATCGAGTTCCTCTCCTGTCGTAAAGGACCAGTCACGCGCGAAAGCCTCGGTCAGCTGATGGACGACGGGCCCCTCGAGCCGGAAATGCGTATCCGCAACCGGATGCTTGATCCGCAGACGCTGGAGATTTTCCTCCCCGATATTCAATCCGCCCATGAAGCCGCATCGCCCGTCGATGACGAGTATCTTGCGATGATTGCGCAGATTGATGAACGGCATCTTCCATGGCAGGAGAGAATGCATGAACCGGCGACACGGAATATCGTGCCGACGCAGCGCTTTCACGATTCCGCTGCGGAAATAGCCGCCCCCTATGCCATCGACGAGCACGCGCACGATGACGCCCCGATCCCTCGCCGCGGACAGGGCCTCGACGAAGGCAAGGCCGATCCTGTCGGCGCGGAAGATATAGGAGCAGAGCAGGATCGAGCTGCGCGCCGTGGCGATCTCCTCGAGCATGCTCGGATAGATGTTATCGCCATCATGAAGGCAGGTCACGACATTGCCCCCGAGCAGCGGGCGCTCGGTCAGGGTGCCGACCATCCGTGCCAGCGGCGCGAACTGCCCCTCGACCTGATGCCGCGCTTGCAGCGCGTGTCCGCGCCCGTTCCATCGGTGGTCGCTGACGAGACGGCGCGCCAGACGTCGAACGCGATTGACGCCGAACATGACATAGACGAGCGCACCGAAGATCGGCATCAGCCAGGCCACACCGATCCACCCTGCGCTCGCCGCCGTATTCTGTTTCGTTCTCAGAACATGAAGCGTGACGGCGAGAGCGAGAGACCCTCTCAGTGCGGCTAGACCGTAATCGGCATAAGTCAGATCGAAAGACATCATCCGGGACGTTAACGTATTCGAAGCCCTTCCGGGCAAAAAACAAACTGCGGCATCTTGTATGCGCGGAAACGATCGTAAAATATGAGAAGCTGGCGATTTGGGCGCGGTGCGATTTCAGCATCATGCGGTCTCGAGGCAGTCTCGGGGCGGTCTCGGGGCAATTTCCGGGCGTGAGGGAGAGAAAGGGTGGTCATGTCGTCACATCGTCCGCAGCTTTTCTACACGACCGATCCCTCGCCCTGCCCGTATCTGCCGGGGCGACTCGAGCGCAAGGTCATGACGGAGCTGCTCGGCAGCGAGGCCGACATGCTGCATGACCGGCTCTCGCGTGCCGGGTTCAGGCGCAGCCACGGCATCGTCTATGCGCCCGTCTGCAGCCACTGCCAGTCCTGCATACCGATCCGGATTCCGGTTGCGGCTTTCCTGCCCGATCGGACCATGCGACGGATCCGGCGCAGCCATGGCGATCTGCGGGTTGCGGAACGTCCCAATATTGCGACCGGGGAACAATATGCCCTGTTCCGGCTCTATCAGGAGAGCCGCCATGGCGATGGCGACATGGCGCTGATGGGACTCGACGATTATCAGACCATGATCGAAACGAGCCCGGTCGAGACGAGCCTGTTCGAATTCCGCAACGAAGAGGGCCGTCTGGTCTGCGTTTCGCTCGTCGATCATCTCTCCGACGGATTATCGGCGGTCTATACGTTCTATTCCCTGTCCGAGCCGAAACGCTCCTACGGAACGGCCTCGATCCTCTGGCTGATCGAGGAGACGAACCGGCGCGGCAGGAACTTCCTCTATCTCGGCTACTGGGTACCGGGCAGTCGCAAGATGGCTTACAAATCCCGCTTCGCTCCGGCCGAGATCCTGCGCAACGGCCTGTGGAAGCGTTTGTCCGAAACGCCCGATCCGGAACGTGCCCCCGACACGCCCCTCATCTGACACCGCGCCGCCCGCCTCCTCCCGCCGGTCCTACGCGGTCAGCTACAGGCGGGCAGCTACAGGCGGCTATCGGCAGATGCCCCTCAGGCTTTCGTGGCAGCCTTGCGCGTCATCCATTGCGGTGCCGCCTTGCCCTGGTCTCCGCGCTTGCCCGTGATCACAGCAAGATCGTTCTGCGCGCGCGGTTTCTGGCCCGTATGCCAGACAAGCCCTTCTTCGGCAGAAAAACACCGCAGATCGAGCAGTCTCGCTCCGACAGGCAGTTTCTGGATCGCAACCCCGAGCCCCCGGGTCATTTCCGGAAGCTGATCGAGCGCGAAGCACAGCGCCTTGCGGTTGCTCCCCAGTGCAAGAACCCGGTCGCCTTCGACCGCCACGCAGAAGGCCGCGCGATCGCCTTCGCGAAGATTGAGCACCTGCTTTCCGGTGCGTTTTTCCGCCGCCATATCCGCATTGCGGACAATCATGCCACGCCCGGCCTCGGTTGCGAGGAGATGACGGCCGTCCTCGTCCAGAACGAGGAACGAGACGATATCCTCGTCCTGCGGAAGATCGGCAAGGATGCGGATCGGCTGACCGAAGCCCCGTCCCCGCGGGAGATCGGCGGCCTTGAGGGTGAAGACCCTGCCACCGCTGGCCATGAGACAGAGCCTGTCGGTGCTCTGGCACTCGAGAGACGTTCCGGCAGCGTCCCCTTCCTTGAAGCGATGCGTCTCCGGATCGAGATTATGTCCCTTGATGGCACGCACCCAGCCTTCCCTCGAGAGAAGCACCGTCAGGGGTTCGCGCTCGATCTGGATGGCCGAGGAGAGATCGACCGGAGAAGGGGGTACCGAGATCTCGGTACGACGCGCGCCGAGCACGCCCTCGCCGAAAGTCTTCGCCGTGGCGTCCAGTTCCTTGCCGATCCGGGTCCAGCGTTTTCTCTCGCTCGCGAGCAGACCCTCCAGACCCGATTTTTCCTTCAGCAACGCGTCGCGTTCCTTGCGGATCTCGATTTCCTCCAGCCTGCGAAGCGAACGCAGGCGCATGTTCAGAACATATTCCGCCTGCAGGTCCGACAGGGAGAAGGCCTGCATGAGCGCGGCCTTCGGTTCGTCGCTCTCCCGGATGATCCGGATGACCTCGTCGAGATTGAGATAGACCGCGAGAAACCCCTCGAGAATCTCGAGCCGCCGCTCGACCGCGCCGAGCCGGTGGCGGGAACGACGGACGAGAACGACCTCGCGGTGATCGAGCCAGGCGCGAATGACCTCGCGCAGCCCCATGACGCGTGGCACGCACTGGGCATCGAGCACGTTCATGTTCAGGCTGAACCGGCTTTCCAGCGCGGTCACCCGGAACAGCGTCTCCATCAGGATCCCGGGCTCGACCGTCTTGTTCTTCGGCTCGATGACGAGCCGGATATCCGTCGTGCTTTCGTCGCGTATATCCGCGAGAAGAGGGAGCTTCTTCTGCTCCATCAGCTCGGCGATCTGCTCGATCAGACGGGATTTCTGAACCTGATAGGGTATCTCGGTGACGATGACGGTCCAGGTGCCGAAACGCCCCTGCTCGACCGTCCAGCGCGCCCGGGTACGGAAACTGCCCCGGCCCGTCTCATAGGCGGCAATGATGGACTGCCGGTCCTCGATCAGAACGCCACCCGTGGGAAAATCCGGCCCGGGAAGGAAGGTGAGAAGCGTCTCGACCGATGCCTCCGGCTCGTCGATCAGATGACGGGCGGCACGGCAGATCTCGGCAGCATTATGCGGCGGGATGCTGGTGGCCATTCCGACGGCGATGCCCGCAGCCCCGTTGGCCAGAAGATTCGGAAAGGCACCGGGCAGCACGACCGGTTCGGAATCCTCGTTATCGTAGGTCGGCCGGAAATCGACCGCGTCATCCTCGATCCCCTCCAGCAACGCTCTGGCGACCGCCGTCAGACGGGATTCGGTATAGCGCATGGCCGCGGCATTATCGCCGTCGATCGACCCGAAATTACCCTGCCCTTCCACCAGAGGATACCGGACCGCGAAATCCTGGGCGAGGCGCACCAGAGCCTCATAGACGGCGGCATCGCCATGCGGATGGAACTTGCCGATCACGTCACCGACCACGCGCGCGCATTTCTTGAATCCGGCACCCGGATCGAGCTTGAGCTGGCGCATCGCATAGAGAATGCGGCGATGCACGGGCTTCATGCCGTCGCGCACATCGGGAAGGGAGCGCGCCATGATCGTGGACATGGCATAGGCAATGTAACGCTCGCTCAATGCATCCGCGAGCCGGGTATCCTCGATATGTCCTGCCATGTCGTGACTCTTCCGATCCCCTTTCGTCTGGGGGCAGATAAAGCGCCCTGCCGGGGCGTGTCCAGTGCGAATACCCCGTTTTTGTTCTTGTCGGAACCGGCCCGGACGATACGCCTCCCATCTCGCACAGGATGGACGCTCAGGCAGAGACAGCCCCAGGCGCCGGCGGGATGATCGCATCGCGAGCGAATGTCGAGGGATGCAAACCGGGTCATAAAATAACGATTATATTACGGCAGATTTACAACTTTTTATGTCAGCTCCCGTTCAGCAGACTCACCTCTACCGAAAAGTGAGCGAAAATGACCGAATCTGTCCTCTGGATCACTGCGCTGATCATGTTTGCCGGTGGTACGGCGCTTCTGTTCATGGGCAAGAGACGCAACGAGACGGAAGGCGTGATGAGTCTGGCGCACGGCATCGTGCCCATCATCGCCGGATGTCTTTATGTCGCCATGGCGACGGGCCAGGGCGCCGTGCTTCTCCCGACCGATGCGACCCTTGCCGGCGCGGCCAACACGACCCGCATCTTCTGGTTCGGACGCTATATCGACTGGGTCTTCACAACGCCCCTGCTGCTGGTCTCGCTCGGCTGCCTCGGCATGTTGCAGGGTCGCAAGAGAGCCGATCTCCTGCTCGGTGCCGTGACGGCGGATGTCCTGATGATCGTGACCGCCTTCGCCTTCAGCGCGTCCGAAAACGTCGTCAGCCGCTGGATCTGGTTCATTCTCTCCTGTGTTGCGTTTCTCGGCGTCTATTACGTTATCTGGGTCTCCCAGATGGAAGCGAACAGAAAGGAGAGCGCCGAAGTCCAGAGCGCCTACAAGCGCAGCGCGACGATCCTTTCCGTCCTGTGGATGGTCTATCCGGTCATTCTCGCCATCTCCCCTGACGGCCTCGGTCTCGTGGCCGATTCCGTAAGCGTGCTGGTGATCGCGATCACCGATGTTCTCGCCAAGGTAGCATTCGGCTTCCTCAGCCTGTCGGATGACAGGAAGCTGGAACGCGCGTGACATGACCCGGTCCGGGACACGGCTCCCCGGCTGGATGGGGTCGGTATCCGGCGCGGAGGCGACCTATTGGGCGGTCGCCTCGGCTTGTGCGTTTTTCAGCATCGCGACGAACGATATCGTCGCGATGCTTGCGACGATCCTCCTGTTCGGCCTGCCTCACGGCGCGCTCGACGGGGAAATGGCGCGAACGCTCATGTTCGGGCGCTATGGGCGGGTCTGGTTTGCGGTCTTCGCCCTGCCCTATCTCGCTCTGGTCGCCGCCGTACTTCTTCTCTTTCATGCCTGGCCGCGGGCGACCCTCTCCGGCTTTCTCGCGATATCCCTCTATCATTTCGGCCGGGAAGCCTGCGGATCGTCTTCACGCCTTGCGCGTGTGTTCCTGTTCGGCGCGGCACCTCTCCTGTTTCCGGCGCTTCTCAGACCGACCGAGACAGCCTCATTGCTGAGCGCCATGATCGCCCCCGTCACACTCGATGCGCCCCCGCTCTGGCTCATATCGCTCGCGCCGTTCTGGCTGGCCTGCTTCGCTCTCGCCTCGTTTTGGGGGAACGATCGCCTCGGAAGACGCGATTTCACCGAGCTTGCGGTCATTTTCCTTGTCTTTCTCGCCTTTCCGCCCCTGCCCGGTTTCATGCTCTACTTCGTCTTCATCCACGCATCGCGTCACATGCACGCGCTTGTGCTGGATCGATGCTGGCCCCGCCTTGGCAGCTTCGGAGCAATCCTCCTCCATGCGCTGCCGCTTACGATCGGCGCCCTTCTGATCGGTGCGGCCATCTGGCCGGAATTTGCAGGAGAGAGGGAGACGCGGCTGATCGCCGTCACGTTTCAGCTGCTGGCGGCGCTTACGCTGCCGCATGTCCTGTTCGATGCGCTGCTTTCATTCCGGCGGATGGATGAGCCCGGCGATGCGCGATCGCAGGCGCGCCCGGGCATCGGGAACCGGACGATGCCGCACGCCGAACAGATCCCGGGAGAGGAAATGTCCGGTCAGATCGAGACCATGGAGCCAGTCTTCGGGCGTCGCCTCTGACAAAAGACTCTCGTCATCTCTCGCCAGAAAGGCCGGAAGAGGCAGAAGCCTGTCTTTCCAGTCGCCTGCCCCGGAGAGACTCACCGCGCGCCCGGTGCGCGGCGAAACGAAGCGGAGATCGCCGGTTTCGCCCGTCACCGCGCAGGAAGAGAGACTGAGCCCATAGCCGAGTGCCGAGAGAAGCGCTGCCTCCCAGCGGATATATTCGCCAACCGGCGGGGGATCGACCAGAACGCAGAACGAGGTCAGATCCCTGATCGTTCTGAGAAAGAAATCGGGATGGGCTTCCCGGTCCGGCAGGGCCGCATCGGCAAGCTCGGTCGCGGCATGCACAAGGGCCAGCTGGAGCGGCCTGTCCAGCACACGCACGGCCGTTTCCTGAACCGGTTCGCCGCTGAGATGGCCGAGCTGATCGGGGAGTCTGGCAGCATGACGGGCCAGAACGATATTGCCGGGTTGCCAGAGTGCGGACTGGCGTCGCGACGAACCGCCACGCACCAGCCCTGCAATCCTGCCGTACTCTTCAGTGAAGAGATGGGCGATCGCCCCTCCCTCGCCATAGCGGCGCGCGGAGAGGACGATCGCGGCGCATTCGAAATTCATGCGCCTGACTTTGTCTGGCGATCAGGCGCCCGCAGCAGCGGCAACCTCGGCAGCAAAGTCGCTGGTTTCCTTCTCGATGCCTTCACCGAGCTGGAAGCGGTCGAAAGCGATGAGCTTCGCACCGGCCTTCTCGACGACCTTCGCAACGCGCGTCTCGCCATCATGCACCCAGACCTGCTCCAGAAGAACGACTTCTTCGTAGAACTTGCGGATACGGCCTTCGATCATCTTTTCGATGATGGCTTCCGGCTTGCCGGATTCGCGGGCCTGCTCGACCAGAACCTGACGCTCGCGCTCGAGCGCTTCCGGATCGACGCTGGCGATCTCGAGCGCTACCGGACGGGTGGCTGCGACATGCATGCCGATCTGGCGACCCAGGGTCAGGAGCGCGTCGGACTCGGAAGGTGCCTCGACCGCTGCGAGCACGCCGATCTTGCCGATGCCCGGACGCAGCGCGCCATGGACATAGCTGGCGACCACGCCCGACGGAACCGTCAGCACCTTGGCGCGACGCAGCGACATGTTCTCGCCGATCGTCGCGATGAGATGGGTCATCTCTTCGGCAACCGTACGACCGCTCGGCAGTTTCGCCTGGGACAGGATCTCGAGATTGTCGCCGGCCTCGAGGGCTGCATGGGCAACGGCTTCGACGAAATTCTGGAACGCCTCGTTACGACCGACGAAATCGGTCTCGGCATTCACTTCCACCATGGCAGCGCGGTTCTTGCCCGAAGCAACGGCCACGAGACCTTCGGCGGTGGTGCGGCCGGATTTCTTGGCAGCCTGGGACAGGCCCTTGGCACGCAGCCAGTCGATCGCCGCATCCATGTCGCCCGCAGATTCCGTGAGGGCCTTTTTGCAGTCCATCATGCCGGCGCCCGTCTTCTCGCGCAGGTCACGAACGAGGGCAGCTGTGATTTCCGCCATGTTCCAAACTCCTTCAGGAACGAAACGGCGCGCCGCGGCCTTTCAGCCGGGCACGCCAGAAAATTTCGAATGCAGGGGAGACCTCACGATCTCCCACCCGCATTTCAGGCTTCAGCCGGAGCTTCCGCCGCGGTCTCTTCCACGACGACGGTCTCGACCGGCAGTTCCTCAGCCGAACCGAAATCGGCGCCAGAAGCCGCCATTTCCGCCGAGATGCCATCCAGAACCGCCTGAGCGACCAGGTCGCAATAGGTGGTGATCGCACGGATCGCGTCGTCATTGCCCGGGATCGGGTAGGTCACGCCAGCCGGGTTCGAGTTGCTGTCGAGCACCGCAACGACCGGAATACCGAGCTTGTTGGCTTCCTCGACCGCCAGCTTCTCCTTGTTCGTGTCGATCACGAACAGGATGTCCGGAAGGCCGCCCATTTCCTTGATGCCGCCGAGCGAACGCTCGAGCTTCTCACGGTCGCGGGTGATGTCGAGGATTTCCTTCTTCGTCAGACCATGCGTGTCGCCGGAGAGCATCTCATCGATCTGGCGCAGACGCTTGATCGAACCCGTGATGGTCTTCCAGTTGGTCAGCATGCCGCCGAGCCAACGATGGTTGACATAGTACTGACCGCAACGGGTCGCGGCTTCGGCCACATGCTCGGCAGCAGCGCGCTTGGTGCCGACGAACAGCACGCGGCCGCCACCGGCCACCGTGTTGCGAACGGCCTGAAGGGCGCGATCGAGCATCGGGACGGTCTGCTGCAGGTCGATGATGTGAACCTGGTTGCGGACACCGAACAGATACGGTGCCATCGCCGGGTTCCAGCGACGCGTGTGGTGACCGAAGTGAACGCCGGCTTCGAGCAGCTGACGCATGGTGAATTCAGGCATCGCCATGATGCAAATTCCTGTTCTTCTGGTTGTGCCTCCGTATGACATTGCGCGCTTTCGCGGGCACCAGAGGGTCTGACGTCATACGTGCGAATTGCCTCCTTCCCTTCCGGGATCGCCTTCAGGGGAAGCAGACCGGCGCGGTATCGCCTTTTTTGGCTCAAAAGGCAAGAAGGAAGCGCAAACGGGACGCTGGCGGCATCGATTGCCACCCTCCCCGCGGGCGTATTCGGGACCCGGGCCCCGGGGCGAGCGAGCTCCCGATAACATTGCGTCGTATGCCCCCTCCGACAGCCGGGTTTTCGGGGGCATGAATCTTCGGGACACCCAGGCAACGACAGAGTCCGGTCACGCACGACACGAAAGGGAGAGGAAAGCGAGCAGCCGCGCCAGCCCGTATTGGGAACAGGCGAAGATACCATGCGCGAGAAGGATCAGGCATATCGACGTCATGGGGGACGCTGTGCGCAGCGCAAGAATGCCGCCTCCCATAGCAGGCATGAGAATGACCAGCCCGAGCACGGTGCTCAGCCCTACGCCGATTATGAGAAAGGGCGGAAATGTCGGCGTCCTGAATACGACATGGCCCCATAGAAGCGCGATGATCAGCGCGTAGGCGATACCGACAGCATAATGGAACCCCCAGCCGCAAACTGCCTCGAGAAGGGAATATGCGGCTTTATCGCTGCGATCCAGAACGAATTGCCCCTCTGCGAGACCCATGAGCCGGCGGCCGACGGCAGGCCATGAGGTTGCCGGGCGCGCGGTGACAGCCTCGACGAGACGAGCCCATAAATCGAGCGCCACTGTCGAGCCGATCCCGACGAACAGTGAAAAGGCCAGAACCGGACTCATGAAACTCTCCCTTCTTCCCGCCTGTGTCGGAGCGCTGCCCGCATCTCGCTGCTCCCCAGTACCGCCTCGACAGGCCAGAGGATGCGAATGAGGACATAGAGCCCTGCGCCAACCAGCAGGGCTCCGCCTGCGATCACGAGAGACAGGACCAGACCGCGGGTCTCGGACGCCATGACATGGACGAGGGTCGAGACAAGAAAAGGACCGCAGATCTGTCCGATGCTGAACAGCGCCGTGAGCAGTCCCATATAGCGCGCCGCGTGGAGCGGGCGCAGGCGGGCCACCTCGCGCATGGCATGGAAATTGATGACGTTGAAAGGCAATCCGGCCAGAGCGCTGCTTATGAGAAAACCGGTCACGGATGGGACAATCAGACCGCCGCATACGCCAGCCCCTTCCATCAGATAGCATACGGCAAGTGCGATACGTGGGTCGATCGTCTCTCACCCGCGCGACCATGACCGATCCGATGACGGCAGCTGCACCGAAACCCGGCCAGAACATGTCGATCCAGCCCGAATCCGCGGGCGGAAGAGTCCGCCCGGCGATAATCGGCAGGAATGTTGCCGTGACGATGTAACCGAACCCGGACAGGCCATACGCAAAAGCGAAAAGCGCCATCTCGCCCGGGCTGTCCCGTCGCGGAGCCGCAAGATCGGGCAGACCGGCCAGATCGTCAACGCGCTGGCGCACCTCTCCATCCCGGCCCACTGCCTCATGACCCTGAAACTGCTGCGAACGGTACTGCGTCCCATGCTGCCCGAGCGGATCCGGACCGGGCTCCTCGAAGCGCCCCCAGACCAGAGCCGTCATCAGAGCGGCTGTCACGCCGAAAACGACCCAACCCTGCTGTGCATCGAGCCCGAGACGGGTCAGGCCCGAAACCGCCAGACCCGAGAGTGCGATCCCGAGTCCCACTCCGGTAAACATGATGCTTCCCTCGCGGGCCCGGCCCATCGGCTCCAGCCGCGCGAGACACCAGCGCGTCGTATGGATCAGAACGACCGCACTGACGATACCGCCGATAAAACGCAGAGCGATCCAGACGATCATGTCGTCCATTGCCATCGCAAGGGTCAGCAGACTGGTCGATACGAGGCCCCAACGGATGATCGGCGCACTGGACCAATGGCGGGGAAGCCCCATGCAGAGCATCGCGCCGAGCAGATATCCGATATAATTGGCACTGGCGAGCGTACTTCCGCCATGAAGACTCAAGCTGCCATCGCGTATCATGATCGGCATGAGTGGCGTAAAAGCGAAGCGTCCGACACCCATCGACATGGCGAGCGAGACGATGCTCGCCGTCAGCACGGAACGCCCGTCCCGCGTCTGGTCCGATCGTATCTGGTCAGAGCGTTTCTGATCTGGCCCCGTCATGACGAAGCCGGAGACGCAAAATGACCGGGAGAGCCGCCGGAATCAGGCGCCAGCCTCCTCGCCCGGAAACCGTAATGCTGCAGGATGAGGACAGCCTGCCGCGAGAGGACGCAATGCGGTCCGCGGCAATAGGCGACGATCTCCCGATTGCCCGGTATGAGAGCGAGGCGCCGACGGAGATCCGCAAGCGGCAGATTCAAGGCCCCTTCGATGTGGCCGATTTCGAATTCCGCCGCCGCACGCACGTCGATCAAGGTCACTTCGCCTTTTCGGAGCCGCGAAAGCAGTTCCTCGCGCGCAATGGGTTCGAGCTTTTCAGGCGCCTGCAGATAATCCGTCTTCAGATCGTCCATCGCGGCATCGAGCTCACCCTGAGCCGCCGCCAGAGCACCAATCAGATTGCCATAGATCGCCCTGTTTCTCAGGGTGTAGATCACGTTCTTTCCCTCGCGAGCGGCATCGACAAGAAAGGCTCTTCTCAGAATCTGCAAGTGCCGCGACGCATTGGCCATGGAAAGCCCGGCATTCGCAGCCAGAGCCTCGACGCTGCAACCGCCGCTCTCCAGCACGTTCAGCAGTTTCAGTCTGTGGGGATGGGACATCGCTGCGGCGCATTGCGCCATGCTCGTGAAATCGATCATGGGCTGTTTTCTACATCCCGGTTTCCGATGAATCAATTGAATGATTGAATGATCGGAAACCGGGGCGAATGCCGCGCGAGGATCCTTGGCTGGACATACCGGGATGCCTCACGGAATGCCCTGTCCCACCGCCCGGGATTTGACGGCTGCCGTGGAAAACGAAGCATCCAGCCAGCCGGCATCCTTCTGACCGGATGATGAACCCGATGAAACGGATCCTCCGTCGGAGCGGTCGCGTTTACGTTCTTGAACCCGGCGGGTCACGTCACTATTTCGACTTTCATCGAAACATCAGGGAGCGAGAGCGTCTCATGGTCAAGGCAATGGTCATCACCCCACCCGGCGGCTTCGGGAATATCCATCTCCGCGAAATCGATGGAAGGGCGCCAGGTCCGGACGAGATACGGATACGGCTTCATGCGTCTTCGCTCAATTATCACGATTATGCCGTCGTGAGCGGGATGTGGGCGCCCACCACGCCGCGGATCCCCATGGCGGATGGCGCCGGGGAAGTCGTGGAAACGGGAAGCGCTGTCACCGAATTCAAGCCGGGCGACCGCGTAGTCAGCACGTTTTTCCCGACATGGCTTTCAGGTCGTCCCGAGGTGATCGGTTTTTCGTCGGTGCCCGGCGACGGTATCGACGGCTATGCGCGCGAGGAAGTGACAGCATCGGCAAACGCCTTCACGCATGCGCCGAAGAACTGGAGCCACGCCGAGGCCGCAACGCTGACCACAGCCGGTCTGACCGCCTGGCGTTCGCTCTTTGTCGATGATCGGGTCTCGCCTTCCAGCACCGTTCTGGTCCAGGGGACCGGCGGCGTGTCCGTCTTTGCCCTGCAATTCGCCAAGATGGCCGGGGCGACCGTGATCGCGACCTCCTCCAGTGACGAAAAACTCGAGCGCCTCGCCCGGCTCGGGGCCGATCATCTGATCAACTACCGAGGCAATCCGGAATGGGGCCGCACGGCCTGGGAGCTGACCGGAGGGCGCGGTGTCGATCATATCGTCGAGGTTGGCGGCCCGGCTTCTCTGGCACAATCCATGGAGGCGGTCCGGGTCGGGGGCCATATCGGCACGATCGGAATCCTGAGCGGCGTATCCGCCTCGCTCGAACTCGTGCCGATGCTGCTCAAACAGTTCCGCCTGCAGGGCGTGCTCGTCGGAAGCCGCGAAAACCAGATCGACATGATCCGCGCCCTCGACGCCCATGGCGAGATGCGCCCGGTAATCGACCGGTCCTTCGCCCTCGACGAGATCGTACCGGCATTCCGCTATCAGGAAAGCAACCGCCATTTCGGCAAGATCTGTCTTTCTTTCTGAGCGAGACAGACGGTGGCAGGGGCTTTGCGGCCCGCCACCTTACCGGGTCGGGAACGGCCCGGTATTTCCGGGACGCGCGATACGACGCGCCCCCCCAGGCCAGAAAACGGGAAACGGGAAACGTAGGGCGATCCGTCCGGATATCCGGATCGCGCAACGCTTCAGATATGATCGATGCGCGAAACGCCTCTGATGGTGCGCAACTGCTCGCCAAGGCGCGGCGTCACCGGGAAATAGCCGCTGAGCGTCACCTCGATCGCCTTGGTTTCATCCACCGCTGGCACGAGCACGATCTTGCCCCGTCCTTTGCCCTGGCTGCTGATAAGGTCGCGCACCCGGGTCACGGCTGAGGCCTCGCTTATCCAGATCCGCATCTCCCCGCTTTCCTGTGCGGCGGCCTTTTCCAGATCGGTCACATCGCTCGCGGTGATTCGCAACGCGTCCCCCTCGAGCTTCAGATCCGCCGTCACCATGACTGCCTGCCCGGCCACGAGGAGATCCCGGCAACGGGACAACACCTCAGAAAACAGCGTGACTTCGCAGCCGCCTGTCGAATCCGAAAGGCGCACCCATGCCATCTTGCTGCCGCTCTTCGTCGGGCGCTCCTTCCTGTCGACCACACAGCCTGCGATGCGCACCCGGTACGAGCCGTTTTCGGCAGCCGTCATGAGGTTCTGGGACGTCAGAACATTGGCGCGCTTGAGCACGGCACGATAGGCATCCAGAGGATGCGCCGACATATGGAAGCCGATGGCCTCCGCCTCGGCCGCGAGGCGTTCGAACTCGGGCCAGTACTCGGCTTCCGCAAGGCGGAGTTCCTCTGGCTCGGCCGAGGCACCGAACAATCCGATCTGGCCCGAGGCGGCTTCCTGCGCCTCGGATTGCGCGCGGCGCATGATGATATCCGCGCTGGCGAAAACGACATGCCTTGGAATATCGAGGGAATCGAAAGCCCCTGCCTTGGCAAGATTCTCGATCTGGATCTTGTTGAGCTGCCGCGCATCGCATCGCGCCGCGAGATCGGCAAGACTCGTGAACGGCCTGTCGCCGCGCGCATCGACAATCGCCTGCATCGCGCTGAATCCGACCCTTTTTACCGCGGCCAGCGCATAGCGTATGGCCCAGCTGCCATCGGCCTGTCGCTCGAGCGTGAAATCGGCCTCGGAGCGATTGATATCCACCGGCAGCACCGCGATCTTCATCCGGCGCGCCTCCTGACAGAGCGAGGCGAGCTTGTCCGTTTTTTCGCGCGCGAGCGACATGCAGCCGGCAAGGAAGGCAACCGGATAATTCGCCTTCATCCAGGCCGTCTGATACGACACGAGCGCATAGGCGGCAGCGTGGGATTTATTGAATCCGTAATCGGCAAAACGCGCCATGAGGTCGAATACCTCGGCGGCTTTCTCGGGGGTGATCCCGCGTCCGGTCGCACCCTTGACGAAGATCTCGCGCTGCGTGTCCATCTCGGCGCGGATCTTCTTGCCCATGGCGCGACGCAGCAGATCGGCGCCACCGAGGCTGTACCCGGCCATTTTCTGCGCGATCTGCATGACCTGCTCCTGATAGACCATGATGCCATAGGTCTCGGACAGGATATCGCGGATCTCCTCATGGGGCGGCTCCCAGGAGGCGCCGTGTTTGCGCGCGCAGTAATCGGGGATATTGGCCATCGGCCCCGGACGATAGAGAGCCACCGCAGCGATCAGATCCTCGAGTCTGGTCGGACGCATCTGCTTGAGCACGTCGCGCATGCCCGCGCCTTCGAACTGGAACACCCCGCCCGCATCGCCGCGCGCGAGCATTTCGTATGTGGCGGCATCGTCCAGAGGCAAGGCGGCGAGATCGACCTCGACACCCTGCTGGGCGATGAAATTGATCCCGCGCTTGAGAATGGTGAGCGTCGTGAGCCCGAGGAAGTCGAATTTGACGAGCCCCGCCTGCTCGACGAACTTCATGTTGTATTGCGTGACCAGCATGTCGCTCTTCGGATCGCGATAGAGCGGAACGAGCTCGACCAGATCGCGATCGCCGATCACCACACCCGCAGCATGGGTGGAGGCGTGCCGGAAAAGCCCTTCGAGCTGGAGCGCGATTTCCATCAGGCGACGCAGCGCCTCGTCATTATCGCGCATCTCCTGCAGGCGCGGCTCGCCGTCGATGGCCTGTTTGAGGGTGACGGGCTTGGCCGGGTTGTTCGGAATCAGTTCCGCCACCCGGTTGACCATACCGAAAGGCAGGCCGAGCACACGGCCCACATCGCGCACGGCGGCGCGGGCCTGCAGCTTGCCGAAGGTGATGATCTGCGCCACGCGCTCGCCGCCATATTCGGTCCGCACATAACGGATGACCTCGTCGCGCCGGTCCTGACAGAAATCGATATCGAAATCGGGCATCGAGACGCGTTCCGGATTGAGAAAACGCTCGAACAGAAGATTGAAGGGCAATGGATCGATATCGGTGATGGTCAGCGCCCAGGCGACGAGAGAGCCTGCCCCCGAGCCGCGTCCCGGCCCGACGGGAATATCGTGTTCCTTCGCCCACTGGATGAAATCGGCCACGATCAGGAAGTAACCGGGAAACCCCATGCGCACGATGATGCCGAGCTCCATCTCGAGGCGCTCTTCATAGCGTTTGCGGGTGTCGGCATCGGCATCCATGCGATCGAGGCGTCGCACGAGCCCCTCTTTCGACATCGAACGGAGGGTTTCCTCCTCGGTCGCGCCCTCATTGACCTTCGGGCAGACCGGCAGGAGAGGCGGCCGGGTAGAGACCTTCACCGCGCAATGCCGCGCGATCGCGAGCGTGTTGTCGCAGGCCTCCGGCAGATCGGCAAAAAGCGCCCGCATGGCGTCCGGGGATTTGAACCAGTGTTCGGGGGTGACGCGCCATCGCTCCTGTTCGGCCATGGTACGTCCCTGCGCGATGCAGAGAAGCGCGTCATGCGCCTCATGCATCGCCGGGCGCGCGAAAAAGCACTCATTCGTGGCGACGAGCGGTATGCCGAGACGGTCCGCCGCTGCAATCATCCCGGGTTCGACCGCGCGTTCCTCCGCAAGTCCATGACGGTGCAGCTCGACGGCAAGGTAATCGCCAAATCCGTCCTGCAATCTCCGGAGCAGCGCCAGAGCCTGATCCTCCTGCCCCTCTGCAAGGCGCCGGAAAAGCGGGCCGCGCGTCCCGCCGGTGAGCAGGAAAAGCCCGTCGGCATGGGAGCAGAGCGTTTCGAGCGCGATGGTCGGGTCCGACGGATCGCCCTTGAGAAAGCCTTCGGAAGAGAGAAACTGCAGATTGGCGAGGCCGGTCTCGTTGCGGGCCAGGGCCACCAGAGGTTCGGCCGGAAGACCGGGCTTGTCGCCATGTGGCGGGAGGGAGAGCTGGCAGCCGATGATCGGCTGGACGCCCTTGCCCGAGCAATATTGCGAGAACTCGAGCGCACCGAACAGATTGCCCGTATCGGTCAAGGCGACCGCGGGCATGGCGCAATCGGCTGCGAGCGCCACGAGATCCGGAATACGGATCGCCCCCTGACTCAGCGAATAGGCAGAATGGTTGCGGAGATGGACGAAGGAGGCATGAGACATGCAGACAGATGTATCAGAGCCGCTCCTGCCCGACATCCCTTTCTTCTCGATACCGCACGAGACAACCGTGTCGAAAGGAAAGCGGAGCCATCATCGGAACCGCGCTCGGGCCGAGTCCGGTCGGGCATCGGCTCCTGCCCCCGGCTGCGCGCGGATCGGGAAGCAGGCTCCGGATCAACGCGCGACGATACGCCCCTCGCTCAGCGTGACCACCCGATCCATCCGCGCGGCGAGAGCCTCGTTATGCGTGGCGATCAGAGCGCCCACCCCCTCGCCCCGCACGGCCAGAAGCAGCTCCTCGAAAACCGCGTCGGAGGTGTGGATATCGAGATTGCCGGTCGGCTCGTCGGCCAGCAGGAGCCTGGGCCGATTGGCCAGAGCCCGGGCGATCGCAACGCGCTGCTTCTCTCCTCCGGACAGCTTGCCCGGCAGATTGCCCAGACGATGCCCGAGACCGAAACGGTGCAGCAGGCCCGTCGCGCGCGCCCTGGCATCCGCTTGTGAGACGCCCGCGACATATTGAGGCAACAGCACGTTTTCCAGCGCCGTGAATTCGGCGAGGAGGTGATGGAACTGATAGACGAAACCGATTTCGTCCCGCCTCAGCGCCGTTCGGGCTGTGTCGGAAAGCGTTCCCGTGTCGTTTCCGGCCACGCGCACCTGCCCCTTCTGGGGAGATTCGAGCAGCCCGGCGATATGCAGGAGGGTCGATTTCCCGGTCCCGCTCGGCGCCACGAGCGCCACGATCTCGCCGGGATGAAGGTCGAGAGAGGCGCCGCGCAGGATCTCGAGCGTTTCCTCGCCGGAGCGATAGGCGCGGGTCACGTCGACCAGGGACAGAACCGGTGTTTCACTCATGACGCAGCGCCTCGATCGGATCGGTCCTGGCCGCTCTCCAGGACGGGTAAAGTGTCGCGACGAAAGACAGAGCGAGCGCCATGACCATCACCTCGATGACCTGCGACCAGACGAGACGGGCCGGCAGATGCTCGAGATAGTAGAATTCCGGATTGAACAGGCTGGTATGGGTCAGATGCTCGACCCCATGCTGGATGCGCTCGATATTGAGGCAGAACACCACGCCGATGACGAAGCCGATCACCGTGCCGGAGACACCGACCGATGCGCCGCACATGAGGAATATCCTCATGATCGCGCCCCGGCTCGCACCGAGGGTACGCAGCACGGCAATGTCGCGCGTCTTGTCCTTGACCATCATGATCATGGACGAGATCACGTTGAACGCGGCCACCAGGATGATCAGGGTGAGGATCAGGAACATGACGTTCTGCTGCACCGTCAGAGCCCCCAGAAACGCGTTATTGCTCTGCGTCCAGTCCATCACGCGCAATCTCGGATCGTCGAGGCGCTCGGCGATGGCGCGGGTGACATCGCGCACCTGAAGGGGATCCCGTGTCGCGACCTGGATCAGAGAGACCGCATCCGGCATCATGAGAAAACGCTGGGCGGCTCCGAGCGGCATCAGGATCACGCTCGTATCGTAATCGTTCACGCCTGCATCGAACACCAGTGCGACGTGATAGGCCCGGATCCGGGGCATCGTTCCGAATGGGGTCGCGCGGCCATTGGGCGAAAGCAGCGTGACCTTGCTGCCGATCCCGAGCCCTGCGCGCGCTGCCAGCGTGGCACCGACGGCAATCGCATCGTCACCCCGGAAATCCTCGAGACGACCATCGGTAATGTTGTCGCTCAGGGCGTGCAGATCGCGCAGATCGCCCGGCAGGATGCCGCGCACCACGCCGCCGGTGGAATAGTTTCCGGCATCGATCAGAACCGTGCCTTCGGCCATGGGCGTCACGCGGGTGACATTCTTCACCCCGCGAATGGCGACGACATCATCCTGATAATTCGGAATGCTGTGGCCAGCACTGAAGATATTGAGATCGCCGTTCAGACCGAGCACGCGCCCCATCAGATCGGCCCTGAACCCGTTCATCACGGCCATGACGATGATCAGCGTCGCGACGCCGAGCGCGATACCGATCAGGGAAAATATCGCGATGATGGAAACGAAACGTTCCCCGCGACGGGCGCGCAGATAGCGCCCCGCCACCGCGCGCTCGAAGCGGTTGAACATGATCAGGCGGCGTCCTTGCCGGCGCCATCGGTGCCGAGCACCTTTGCAAGCGCGTCCTCTGCCGTAAGCTCGAACCGCTCGCCCGTGGCCCGGCGCTTGAGTTCGACCTTGCCTTCCTTCGCGCCGCGCGGACCGACGATCATCTGCCAGGGATGCCCCATCAGATCCGCATCGTTGAACTTCACACCGGCACGCTCGCTGCGATCGTCGTACAGGAATGCGTCCGGAGCAGCCCCGTAAAGCCGCTCGCACAGCGCATCCACGGCTTCGTCGCCGGGCTTGAGGCTCAGAATGGCGGCGCGATAGGGCGCAACCGAATCCGGCCAGATGATCCCGGCCTCGTCATGGCTTGCCTCGATCACGGCCCCGACCAGACGCGATACGCCAATGCCGTAGGAACCCATTTCGGGGAAGAACTGGGCGCCATCGGGCCCGCTCACCGAGATCCCCATGGATTCGGTATATTTGGTGCCGAAATAGAAGATATGACCCACCTCGATTCCGCGGCCTTCGCGGCGACGATCGGCAGGCACGTCTTCCCACGACGTCTCGTCATGCATCTCATCGGTCGCGGCATAGAACCGGGTGACGCCGTTGAAGAACACCTCCAGGCTGGCATGATCGGCGATATCGACATTCTCATGCAGCCAGTCCTGCTCCTCGAGCGCCGCATCGAAAAAGACGCCGCTCTCGCCCGTGGGCGCCAGAACGAGAAATTCGTGGCTCAGATCGCCACCGATCGGCCCGGTATCGGCCTTCATCGGCACAGCGCGCACACCCAGACGCTGGAAGGTACGCAGATAGGCGAGCATCATCCGGCGATAGGTGGCAACCGCATCCTCGTAGGACGCATCGAAGGAATACGCGTCCTTCATGAAGAACTCGCGACCGCGCATCACACCGAAACGCGGGCGCAGCTCGTCGCGGAACTTCCACTGGACGTGATACAGTGCCTGGGGCAACTCACGGTAGGACTTGATCACCTGACCGAAAAGATCGGTGATCATCTCCTCATTCGTCGGCCCGTAGAGCAGCTCGCGATCCTGTCGGTCGCGGATACGCAGCATCTCCGGACCATAGGCGTCGTAGCGCCCCGAACGCTTCCACAGCTCCGAGGACTGGACAGTCGGCATCAGCACTTCCTGCGCGCCGATGGCATTCTGCTCTTCCCGCACGATCTGCTCGATATTGCGCAGCACACGCAGGCCCACAGGCAGCCAGGCATAGATACCGGCCGAGGTCTGACGCACGAGGCCGGCGCGCAGCATCAGGCGATGCGACGCGATCTGGGCCTCGGCAGGCACTTCTTTGAGGGTGGGCAGGAAACCGCGGGACAGACGCATCGTGGGTGACCGTTCTAGAGAGAGACATCACGCGCCTGGCTCGGCGCGTCATCAGGCAGAAGCTGCGGGATCAGACCCGCAGCAGATGGACATCGACCAGGGGGCGCTTCTGCAGCTTGCGCCCGAGGGCGCGGCGCAGGGCCGTCTTGGCGGCATCGCGGAAAGCATCGTCATCCTGACGCAGATCGTCGGGAATCTCGTCGATGGCATCGGCGAATTCCTCCGAAATGCGGGTGCTCTCGGGGTCTTCCGCTTCCAGCAGGCCGGGGGCGCTGATCTTGGGCATGCCGATCACATAGCCCTCGTCATCGACCGCGAAACTCGCGATGACCATGCCGTTGAACAGCATCTTGCGCCGGGCGGCCAGAACGCCGCCGGTCATGGGGAGCAGGCGTCCGCCATCCAGAGCCAGACGTCCGGTGGGCGCCGTATCGACCACCTCGGCCCGATCCGGCCCCAGACGGAGCAGATCGCCATCCTCGAGCAGGATCGCCTCGGCCCCGGTTTCCCGCGCGAGCGCCGCATGGGCCGTCAGATGGCGCCATTCGCCATGGGTCGGCACGCTCAGCCTGGGGCGAACGAGGCTGTAGAGATGACGCAGATCGTCCGACGTCGCATGGCCCGACACATGAACCAGATGGTCCTTGTCGGTCAGCACGGTGGCGCCACGACGGGTCAGATTGTCCTGAACCGCCATTACCGCCTGCTCGTTTCCGGGGATCATGCGGGAGGAATAGATGACCGTATCCCCCTCGCCCAGAGTGATGTTCGGATGAATATCGGCAGCGATGCGCGAGAGTGCGGAACGCGGCTCGCCCTGGCTGCCCGTGATGATCATCAGCAGCCGATCGTCGGGGACAGAGCTCGCCTCGCGCTCATCGAGGAAAGGCGGGATATCCTGCAGATAGCCGCATTCGCGCGCCGCAATCTCGAGATTGCGCAGCGAACGACCGACGACCATGACCTGACGGCCTGCGGCCTTCGCTGCCCGCGCGATCGACTCCACGCGTGCGACATTGCTGGCGAAACAGGTGATCGCGACACGTCCCTTGAGCGTGCGGATGAGCCCGGCCATGGAATCGCGCACCTGTCCCTCGGTGCCGGAAATGCCCTCACGAAAGACGTTCGTGCTGTCGCATACCATGGCGAGGACGCCCTCGTCCCCGACCGCCTTGAACGCGTCGAGATCGGTCAGCGGGCCGACGACCGGGTCGCGGTCGAGCTTCAGATCGCCTGTATGGACGATCGTACCGTAGGCGGTACGAATGACCAGGGACTGGGCTTCGGGCACGGAGTGGGTCACGTTGATGAAGGCGAGATCGAACGGACCGACCTCGAAACGTCCGCCCATGGGAACCGTGTGGATGGTCACCTGCGAGAGCAGATGCGCCTCGCCGAGCTTGCGACGCAGGACGGAGGCCGCAAACGGCGTCGCATAGATCGGGCAGCGCAGCTGGGGCCAGAGATGGGCGACCGCGCCCAGATGATCCTCATGGGCATGGGTGATCACAAGGCCGCAAAGCGCCTTGTTGCGTTCCGCGATGAAGAGCGGATCGGGCATGAGGATCTCGGCCTCGGGGGTATCGTTCCCCGAGAAGCCGATCCCGCAATCGACGGCAAGCCATTTCCCGTCGAGGCAATAGAGGTTGAAATTCATACCGATCTCGCCGGTTCCGCCCAGAGGCAGGAATGCGAGACCTTTTTCGGTCACTGTCATGAAAAAATCCCAGTCGAGAAAAAATGCACCTTCATCCTGGTGCCGGAATAAGTTCGCCCGGGTCGTTGCGTGCAGCGAGCAACCGCAGACCGTCGAGCGTGAGCGTTGGAGCGACGTGCTGGAACAGATCCGTTCCTTCGGAAAAAAGCGGGGCCAGACCGCCCGTGGCGATCACCTTGATCGGGGTCGCCATCTCAAGCGCGATGCGCGAGACGATTCCCTCGACCAGACCGACATACCCCCAGAAAAGACCGGACCGCATGGCAACGGAGGTGTTGCGACCGATTGCCGAAGACGGGCGCCCAACGCTGATGCGCGGCAGGCGCGCCGCCGCCTGATGCAGGGCCTCAAGCGAGAGATTGACCCCCGGAGCGATCGCCCCGCCGCAAAATGCACCCTCTTCATCGACGACATCGAAGGTCGTCGCCGTACCGAAATCGACCACGACGAGCGGACCGCCGAAAAAATGCTGTGCGGCAAGACCGTTGAGACGCCGGTCCACGCCCACTTCGGAAGGTGTATCAACCTTGAGGGGATATCCCCATTCGAGGGCCGTGTTCGCGATCAGCGGTTCGACATCGAGCCACTCGCGGCACAGGCGACGGAGATGATAGAGCGCGGCGGGCACGACGGTGCCGATAATGGCCCGGGTGACGCAGCGGGGCGAAAGACCGGAACGATCGATGAGGGCCAGAAGCCAGGCTGCGTATTCGTCCGAAGTGCGCTGATCGTTGGTCGAGATACGCCAGGCGCCGCGCCATTCGCGCCCGTCATGGACAGCAAAGACGATATTCGTATTACCGGCATCGACGACGAGGAGCACAGACCTTCCTTTATCCTAGCAGTAGAATATCCCCCGAGAGGAATGCCTGAAGGTCGCCCTGGTCGGTCTGGAGAAGTAGCCGACCGCTTGCGTCGAGACCCGCAAAGAAACCCTCTATATAGTTATCCCCCCTTTGCACCGCAAGTCGTGTCCCGAGCGGGTGGGCGCGCTCGAGCCAGGCCGCGCGCAAGGGCTCGAATCCCTCGCGCTCCCAGAGCGACAGGCGGGCTGAGAAAGCGGCAAGAATGCGCTCGGCCGCCTCACGAGGGGCGATCGATCTGCCGAGCGCCTCCAGGCAGATGGTCCGGCGCCCCGGAATTTCCGGAGCGGTGCGCAGATTCGCGCCGATACCGACAACGATCCAGCCCGATCGCCCTGCCCCGCCCCGCTCGATGAGAACGCCGCAGAGCTTCGCACCCTCGCAAACCAGATCGTTGGGCCATTTGAGCTGAAGAACGGCGTCGGGCACGACGGGGGCGAGGGCATCGTGGATCGCAACCGCAACGAGAAAGGGCAGGACCGCGATCAGGGAATCGCTGTCACGGTCGCGACAGATGAAGGAGAAGGAAAGATTGCCTTCGGGCGCCTGCCAGAGCCGGCCGCGCGTTCCGCGACCGGATGTCTGACGATAGGCCAGAACGGCCGTTCCGTCGGCTGCCCCCTTCTCGGCTTCGGATTTACAGAGATCCGATGTCGAGCCCAGGGTTTCGTGGCATGTCAGCGACCAGATGAAAGCCATACGGGTTGCGATCTTGGAGATTGCCGCCGGACCGGCCGGCATGCCTCGTGTCGCTTGCCGTTGCGACGGACAGGAGGCTTCGGGGGAATGGTGGGCGATGACGGGATTGAACCGCCGACCCTCTCGGTGTAAACGAGACGCTCTACCGCTGAGCTAATCGCCCGCAGGACCGGGGTAGAAACCCCGCTGCGTTGCGGCAGTGAATACGTTAACTCACTGCGTCCTTCAAGCCCTTGCCGGGGCGGAAACGTACAGAAACCGATGCGGGGATGTCGATTTCCTCGCCGGTGCGCGGATTGCGTCCCTTGGCCGCCTTGCGCGTGGCCGTGACGAAGGTGCCGAAACCGACAAGGCGTACTTCCTGCTTGCGGGCCAGCGCCTCTTCGATGCTCGAGAAAAGCGCCTCCACGACATCTCCGGCTTTCGCCTTGGGAAGGTCAGCCTTTTCGGCCACCGCTGCGATGAGCTCCTGCTTGTTCAGGGGCTTTTCCATCCTCAATACCTCACAGATCTTGTCACGATGTCGTCCTGCACCGACCGGTCAGTATTCACGGGCCAGCGTTCACAGAACTGGCACTATGAAGCCGTTTGATCGCACGTCAACATCCCATACCCATGCCCGGGCCCGGCTGCAGTGAAGTTTCGAAAAGACTGCGTCTTTCCTGCACGGCCCCGCGCGGACCGCCCTTACCGAACCTCCGTTCCGGCGACCGACGGATCGATCCTTGCGAGCCACCTTCGAAGGCCTCGCCGGAACACCGCACCGGGACGCCCTCCTCCCAAAAAAAAACGCTCTCGGGAAACACCTTAGGAGAGCGCCCGACAGGACATGAAAAAGGCCGCCCCCGAAGGGCGGCCTCCTGTCATGATCCGTTCCGGATGCGCACTCAGTGCGGCAGCTGGTTCGTCAGATTGTCGCCATGCCGGGTCGCGGGAACATCGTCCTCCTCGTCCCATTCGATCGCCTCCGGCGGTCGAACGAGCGCAGAGGCAAGCACCTGATCGACATGAGCCACCGGGATGATCTTGAGCGCATCCTTCACATTGGCGGGGATCTCGGCCAGATCCTTCTCATTGTCCTTGGGAATGAACACGGTCGTTATCCCGGCGCGCATGGCAGCGAGGAGCTTCTCTTTCAGCCCGCCGATTTCAAGAACGCGTCCGCGCAGCGTGATCTCGCCGGTCATCGCAACATCGCGCCGGATGGGAATTCCGGTCATGACGCTCACGATGGAGGTCGCCATCGCGACACCGGCGGACGGTCCGTCCTTGGGGGTTGCGCCCTCGGGAACATGCACATGGATATCGCGCTTCTCGAAGACCGTCGGCTTGATCCCGAAACTCTGCGCACGGGAGCGAACATAGGAAACGGCTGCCGAGACGCTTTCCTGCATGACCTCGCCGAGCTTGCCGGTCGCCTTCACCTGCCCCTTGCCCGGCAGGAGAACGCTCTCGATCGTCAGGATTTCGCCGCCGACCTCGGTCCAGGCAAGTCCGGACACCATACCGACCAGATCTTCCGCCTCGGTCTCTCCATGCCTGAACCGGCGCACACCCGAATACTCACCGAGATTCTCGGGGGTGATCGCGATGGTCTCGATCGAGGAGGTCACGAGCTTCTTCACGACCCGACGCGCAATCTTGGCGATCTCCCGCTCCAGATTACGGACACCGGCTTCACGGGTGTAATGCTGGATCAGGCTGCGCAGGGCGTCATCGCTGATCGAGAACTCGTGCGGCTTCAGATTATGCGCCTCGGCCTGTTTGCCCACCAGGTGACGACGGGCGATCTCGACCTTCTCGTCCTCCGTGTAACCCGACAGGCGAATGATCTCCATCCGGTCCATCAGGGGCTGGGGCATGTTCAAGCTGTTGGCCGTCGTGACGAACATCACATCCGACAGATCGTAATCCACCTCGAGATAATGATCGTTGAACGTGCTGTTCTGCTCCGGGTCCAGAACCTCGAGCAGCGCCGAGGACGGGTCGCCCCGCCAGTCGGAACCGAGCTTGTCGATCTCGTCGAGCAGGAAGAGCGGATTGGACGTCTTGGCCTTCTTCATCCCCTGCACGATCTTGCCGGGCATCGAACCGATATAGGTACGACGATGACCCCGGATTTCCGATTCGTCATGCACGCCGCCGAGGGACATGCGCACATATTGACGCCCGGTGGCCTTCGCGATCGAACGCGCAAGCGACGTCTTGCCGACGCCGGGCGGCCCGACGAGGCAGAGGATCGGCCCCTTGAGCTTCTGGGAGCGGGTCTGGACCGCGAGATATTCGAGAATGCGCTCCTTGACCTTCTCGAGGCCGTAATGCTCGGATTCGAGCACCTGCTCCGCCGAAGCGAAGTCGCGCGACACCTTGGAGCGCTTCTTCCAGGGAATGCTGAGGATCCAGTCGAGATAGTTCCTCACGACCGTGGATTCCGCCGACATCGGGCTCATGCCGCGCAATTTGCGCAGCTCGCCCAGCGCCTTTTCCCGGGCTTCCTTGCTGAGACGGGTCTTGGCGATACGCTCCTCGAGCTCGGCCGTCTCGTCGCGGCCGTCTTCCCCTTCGCCGAGTTCCTTCTGGATCGCCTTGAGCTGCTCGTTCAGATAGTACTCGCGCTGGGTCTTCTCCATCTGCCGCTTGACGCGGTTGCGGATCTTCTTCTCGACCTGCAGAACGCCGATCTCCTGCTCCATATGAGCGAAGACCTGCTCGAGACGCTTGCTGACGGATGCGCCCTCGAGAATTTCCTGCTTCTCGGCGATCTTGAGATTGAGATGGCTCGCAATGGTATCGGCCAGCTTCGAGAGGTCCTCGATCTGGTTGAGCGACACCATGACCTCGGGCGCGATCTTCTTGTTGAGCTTGATATACTGCTCGAACTGGGAGATGGCGGTGCGTCCGAGTGCCTCGGCTTCGCTTCCTGCCTCTTCGGCCTCAGGAACCTCCTCGATCTCGGCCTCGAAATGGCCATCGACGTCGCGGAATTCCTTGATCCGCGCACGGCGCATGCCCTCGACGAGAACCTTGACGGTTCCATCGGGCAGTTTGAGCAGCTGGAGGATCGTGGAGACCGTTCCGAAACGGTAGATATCCTCGGCTGGCGGATCGTCCTGGGACGCGTTTTTCTGTGCAACGAGCAGGATCTGCTTGTTGTCACGCGTCACGGCCTCGAGCGCGCGTACGGATTTCTCACGCCCCACGAAAAGCGGAACGATCATATGCGGGAAGACGACGATGTCGCGCAGGGGCAGGACGGCAACCGTCTCGCTCTTGTGCCCGGTCTCCGGGACATCCTGCCTGGACGCGGGGCTCTGCTTGCTCGCCGCAGTCTTCCTCTTTTTCTCTGTCATGAACTTCTGATCTCCTTGAGGACGATCCTGGCGTGGTCACCCAATCGTGGCGTAAACCTCGCCGCGTCTTTTCTGCCGTGAGAGGCAGAACAAGCCTGATATGTGGTGGAGGAGCGGGCACGGCAAGCCGTTGCCCGCATCGGGAACCCGACGATCAGGCCGATTGCTCCGCAGGCTCGCTCGTCTTGCCCTTGCCGTAGACATAGACGGGGGCCGCACGGTTTTCCGCGACATCCTTGTTGATGACGACCTCTTCCACCCCGTCGAGACCGGGAAGATCGAACATCGTACCGAGCAGGATGTTTTCCATGATCGAGCGCAGACCGCGCGCGCCGGTCTTGCGGGCGATCGCGCGCTGGGCAATCTGAACCAGCGCATCGTCGGTGAAGGTCAGATCGACCCCCTCCATCTGGAAAAGACGCTGGTACTGTTTGACGAGCGCGTTTTTCGGCCTGGAGAGAATGGCGACCAGCGCGTCCTCATCCAGATCCTCGAGCGTCGCAACGACCGGAAGACGTCCGATGAACTCGGGAATCAGACCGAATTTGAGCAGGTCTTCCGGCTCCACGTCATGGAGAACCGCACCGAGACGCCGGTCATCCGGATTCTGGACCTCGGCACCGAACCCGATACCCGACCCCTTGCCGCGCGCCGAGATGATCTTGTCGAGGCCAGCAAACGCACCGCCGCAGATGAACAGCATATTCGTGGTATCCACCTGCAGGAACTCCTGCTGCGGATGCTTGCGCCCGCCCTGTGGCGGCACGGAGGCGACCGTGCCTTCCATGAGCTTGAGCAGCGCCTGCTGGACGCCCTCGCCGCTGACATCGCGCGTGATGGACGGATTGTCCGACTTGCGCGAGATCTTGTCGATCTCGTCGATATAGACGATGCCCCGCTGCGCGCGCTCGACATTGTAATCGGCGGCCTGGAGCAGCTTGAGAATGATGTTCTCGACATCCTCGCCGACATAACCGGCTTCGGTCAGGGTCGTGGCGTCGGCCATGGTGAACGGCACGTCGAGAATACGCGCAAGGGTCTGGGCGAGCAGGGTCTTGCCCGACCCTGTCGGCCCGATGAGCATGATATTGGACTTTGCAATCTCGATATCGTTGCTCTTCTGGGCATGGGCCAGACGCTTGTAATGATTGTGCACCGCGACCGAGAGCGCACGCTTTGCGATGAACTGCCCGATTACGTAATCGTCCAGGACCTTGCAGATTTCCTTGGGGGTCGGAACCCCGTCGCGGGACTTCACGAGATGCGTCTTGTGCTCTTCACGGATGATATCCATGCAAAGCTCGACGCATTCGTCGCAGATGAAGACGGTCGGACCGGCAATCAGCTTGCGCACCTCGTGCTGCGACTTGCCGCAGAACGAGCAATACAGAGTGTTTTTCGAATCGCCGGATTTGTTGTTCATCGCTGCTCCTCCTCCCCGATCGCACTGGCTTCGCGGCCGGAAAACGACAGGGGGAATTCAAAACTTAGGCCAGGCGATGAGAGCCCGGCAAGCCCCTCCGGTAAGGGGCAGGGACCGAATATATGGGGGTCGCATCGCCGGATGACCACCCCCGAACCGTCGCCGATAGCCCGTTTCCGGGTCGGCAGGATCGCAACAGGACTGGAGATCAATCGGCCTCGCCGGTGTTCTTCGGACGCGCCTGCACGACCTCGTCGATCAGACCGAACGCCTTGGCCTCTTCTGCCGAGAGATAGGAATCGCGCTCGAGCTTCTGCTCGATTTCCTCGAGCGAACGACCGGTATGATGGCGGTAGATCTCGTTCAGACGCTGGCGGATGTTCAGGATCTCGCGCGCCTGGATCTCGATATCGGACGCCTGCCCCTGTGCGCCGCCGGAGGGCTGATGCACCATCACCCTGGCATTCGGAAGGCAGAACCGGCGCCCTTTTTCGCCCGCTGCCAGAAGCAGGGATCCCATCGAGGCCGCCTGACCGATACAGACCGTGCTGACGGGACAGCGGATGTACTGCATCGTATCGTACATCGCGAGACCGGCAGAAACGACGCCGCCCGGGCTGTTGATATAGAACGAGATTTCCTTGCTGGGATTGACGCTTTCCAGATAGAGCAGCTGGGCCGAAATGACGGCAGCGACCTGATCGTAGACAGGCCCGGTCAGGAAGATGATCCGCTCCTGGAGCAGACGGGAATAGATATCGAAAGCCCGTTCGCCGCGTGACGTCTGCTCGACGACCATCGGCACAAGCGCGTTGTTGAAGATCTCGACAGGATCGCGATCCCTCATGGCCATTTCCGTTCCTAAACTGGCACCGGCCCTCAAGACGGGCCGGTTCATCACTCACTACAATTTGGTATGGCCACCATGAACGCCTAGAGCCCGTCCGTCAAAAAACGAACGGACTCCGGGAGTCGCGGCGCGAATCAGACGATCAGAGATCGGCCGGCGGAATCTCTGCCAGCTCTTCCGGCGTGACTTCCTTGTCGGTCACCTTCGCCAGTTCGATCAGATAATCGACGACCTTGTTTTCCAGGATCGGACCGCGCAGGCCGTCGGCAGCCTGCGGGTTCTTGCCGAAGAACTCGAATACGGCCTGCTCCTGACCCGGATAGCGCATGGCTTCCTGACGCACTGCCTGCATCAGCTCCTCACGGCTGACCGTGATTTCCTTCGCACGGCCGATTTCCGCCAGAAGAAGTCCGAGCTTGACCCGGCGCTCGGCGATCTTGCGATAGTCGGCGCGCAGGGTCTCTTCGTCCTTGCCTGCATCTTCCTCGTCCATCTCGCCCGAAGCGCGGTCCTGCTCGACGCGCTGCCAGATCTGACCGAACTCGGCATCGACCATGCTCTCGGGCGCCTCGAAATCGGTCTTGTCCGACAGGGCGTCCAGAAGCTCGCGCTTGATGCGCAGACGCGAAAGCTGGGCGTATTCACCCTCGGCCTGCTTGACGATGATCTCACGAACCTGAGCGATGGTCTCGAAGCCGATCTTCTTGGCGAGCTCGTCGTCGAGGGAGGGATCGACCGGGGTCTTCAGCGCGTTCGCCTTGATATCGAACGTCGCTTCCTTTCCGGCGAGCTCCTTGGCCTGGTATTCGGCCGGGAACGTGACCGTGATCACCTTCTCTTCGCCAGCCTTCATGCCCTCGAGCTGCTCGGCAAAACCGGGGATGAAGCCGTCGCCGCCGATCTCGACATTGACGTCCTGTGCGGTGCCGCCATCGAAAGGCGTTCCGTCGAGCTTGCCGACGAAATCGCAATTCACGACATCGCCCGAACGTGCGGGACGGTCCTCTTCGATCGTCTCGAAGCTGCGCTGACGCTTCGCCAGCTCGGCAAGGGCCTTGTCGATCGTCTCGTCGCTCGGCTTTGCCGTCAGGCGGGTCAGTTCCAGTCCGGACAGATCGGGCATCGCGATCTCGGGCAGAACCTCGACATCGATCCTGAACTCGAGATCGCCTTCACCCTCGGCGCCGGAAACCAGCTCGATCTTGGGCTGGGTCGCAGGGCGGAGATTGTTCTCTTCTAGCACCTTGGTGGTGGAGTCGTTGACGACCTGCTCGAGAATCTCACCCGTGAGCGCGGCGCCGTAGCGCTGCTTTACCAGGGATGCGGGCACCTTGCCGGGGCGGAACCCGGGAAGATTGATGGTCCGGCCGAGCTCGGCGAGACGAGCGGCGCGGCGCGCCTCCAGATCGCCAGCCGGCACAGTGATGGTAAAGCCGCGCTTGAGACCTTCGGATTGCGTTTGCGTAACCTGCATCTGTCAGGCGATCCTCTATTGACCGGGTTGCCATCGGGACCCTGCGCCCGGCTTCTTCGCAGCCGGTCGGAGGCAGGACATCCCGACATGGGATTAGAAATGATTGGTACGGGCGGAGGGACTTGAACCCCCACGACTTGCGCCACCAGAACCTAAATCTGGCGTGTCTACCAATTCCACCACGCCCGCACGCACGGCACAGCAGAGCTGCGCCATCAAGCGGGCCGCTTTACAGCAAGATCCTGCGTTTCACAAGCCAGCCCGCCCGCACCCGGTTCCACGGTCGCGGCATCGCGACGGATCGCTTCCGCACGCGCTGCGCCGAGACAGCGATCGAGATCCTCGGCAATCGGCCAGTCCCCGGCATTTCGCCCCGCCTCGCCATGAATCCAGACCCCGGCGCAGGCGGCCTCCCAGCGGGGCATACCCGCAGCGAGCATCGTGCCGATCACCCCGGCAAGCGTGTCGCCGGACCCCGCCGTCGCAAGCGCAGGACTCGCATGGTCGTTCAGCGCAACCCTGCCATCGGGCGCAGCGACGATCGAGACACTGCCCTTGAGCACCACGACAGCGTCGAGCTCTCTGGCTGCCCGACGCGCTGCACAGACACGATCGGCACCGGGCGCGCCGAACAGGCGGGTGAATTCCCCGATATGAGGGGTCACGACCGCAACGCCAGCGAGACGCCCGGGATTCCCTGCCGCCCATCCCAGGGCACCGGCATCGGCCAGAACAATGCGACCGGCATCCAGCAGGAGCGGCAGACTGGCCTCCACCTCCGCGCCCGTCAGACCGGGACCGCACAGCCAGACCTTGCGCCGCACATCCTCGAGCAGGGTCGCGAGCGGCGCGTCGTCGATGACGAGGCCGGGCGCGCCGAGCCGATAGGCGCACGCATTTTCTCCGGCACTGATCCGGACGAGACCGGCACCGCTCGCACGCGCGCCCGCCGCGGCAAGGCGCGTGGCGCCGGGCATGACCGCACCCGCGCACAGACTGACGACGCCACGCGTATATTTGTGATCCTCCGGCGACATGGCAGGAACGTGCCAGAGCCCGGGGGCATTGAGAAAGATATCGGGCCGGGCCGCCTCCAGACATGAAAGAGGCATGCCGATATCGGCACAGACGACCGTGCCGCATTTCCTGCGCCCCGCTGGCAGCACATGCCCGGGTTTCGGACGTACGAACGTCACCGTCAGAGTATAATCGGGCAGGGCATAATCGGGCAGGGCATCACCGGACGGGCCATCGCGGGACGGGCCATCGCCGGATAGCGCATCGTGGGACCCATCGCACAGAACCTCCCCCGTCGTTCCGTCGATGAAACTCGGCATGTCCACGGCAACCAGCATCCGGGATGCCGAGAGGACCTCCATGACATCGGATGAGGGGGCCCGGCTCAGCCCCGCGCCGAAAACGGCATCGACGACCAGATCGGCACGACGCGCGGATTCGGCCGTGAAAGGGACATGCGGACCGCGAAACCGGGATGCGGCGGCGGCCGCCTCGCTTTGCGGTCGGGGCGGGGCGAGCGCCGCAACCGAAACCGGCCAGCCAGCCCGCTCGAGATGCCGGGCCGCGCAATACCCGTCTCCGCCATTATTCCCCGGGCCGCAGAGAACGAGGACACGACATGGCCGGAACTGTTTGCGGATTTCCCGGGCGACCGCCCAGCCCGCCCGTTCCATCAGGGTCCCGATGCCGACCGTCGCGCGGGCCTCGTCATCCATAACGCTGCACTGGGCCGGTGTCGGCAGGGAAAAATCCCGGATCGCGCTCATGGCCATTTCACTCCCCTGTTGATGAATCCATGCATACTGGTAGGGCATACGGATTGGGAACGTGCGAGACACGCCTCGTTTTCCCTCTTCTCGACCCCTGTTTTCGGAGACGATATGTCGAACCCCTTTCTCTGGAGCCTGATTCTCGCGCTTCACCTGCTCAGCATGGCCTACTGGGTCGGCGGGGGAGTCTATGCAGCGCTCGCAAGCCGGAGTGCCGCAGCCCTGCTCGAACCCGCTCCGCGCCAGACCGTCCAGTTGCAGTTGCTCGGACGCTATTTCCGCACGCTGTTGCATGTCGTTCCGACGGCTCTGGTTTCTGGCTGGCTCCTCGTGATCCACATGGGCGGATTCGGCGCCATGAGCCTGCCCGTCAACATCATGCAGGGGCTCGGGCTCATCATGACGCTGTTTTTTCTCAGCATCTATTTCGGCCCCTTCCAGTCGCTCCGCCGCGCCATCCGTCCCCAGCCCGCCCTGTTCGCAACGGTGCGCCGTCGCGTGCTGATCATGGTGGCACTCGGCGTCGTCACGGTCGTTTGCGGCGCCATGAGCGGAAACGTCTGACCCCGGTAACGACCGGTCGCCGCAGAGGCCGGAAATTCTTGCCTTTTGGCGTATTTCCAGATAACGCACAGGCGATCGGTCACAATCCGGACCGGATTTTTCTGAAAACATGCGGCGCAGCTGCGTCACATCATTTCGAGACCTCAACAGTTATCAGAGAGCAGTTTGACCGCAAAATCGAACGCAGGTTCCGCCAAGACCTCCCTCACGCGCAAGAAACGTTCCAACTCCAAGACGGAGCAGGCTGCTGCGGACTCAGAAGCGGGCACGACCGCGACTGAGGCGGCGGGGCCCGCAGACGCGGCGCCTCTCGAAACCCCTCCCGTGAAAACGACCCGCGCCCGCACGCCGCGGGCCGGGCGGCCATCCACGGCGCGCGATGCTGCAGCAGATGCGCCTGCGGCGACGAAGGCGACGGCAAAGGCCGCTGCCAAGCCCGCCCGTGCACGGCGCAAGGCCAGTGTCACGGCCGAATCCGCGCCTGACGAGACCGTCGGGGTCGAGTTCGAACAGGTCGCCACGGATTCCGTCGGGGAAACCCCGACTGCAAAGCGCAAACCCGGTCGCCCCCGCAAAACCGCGAAGGACGCAGGCGGCGCAGCCGATCCGGCGACGGATTCCACTCCGGTGACGGGCCCGGTTGCGGCAGACGCATCCCTGCCCGGGGAAACCGGCGCGACGACATCTGCGGACGCCGCAGAAAAGACCGCTCGCAAACCAGCCAGCGAGTCTGCCCGTCGGTCCGCGCGTCAGTCCGCTCCGGCAAAGACCGGAACGCGCGCGTCAGCCGCCACGAGGAAGTCGGGCAAGGCTGCGCCGGATATCGCCTCCGATGCCGCTGAGTCCGGCATGAAGCGCGAGACCGGCGACGAGTTGGCACCCTCCGGGCCCGGGAAAACGACACCGAAACCGGACACAGCCCCCGCTCGCAAGCGCACTGCCAGAAAAGCCGCCGAGCCGTCCGATGCGACAGACATGCCCGCACAGGACGAAACGACCGCAGCCATTCCGGCAAAGCCGGCGAAACGCCGCGGACGCAAGTCCCAGGCCGACTCTCCGCTTCCCGCCAGGGATGAAACCGCAACAGCGGACGCGCCAGCGATGCCGGACACCGTGCCGACGCCGGTTCCGGTGACGGGGTCCGAAAACCCATCGCAGGAGCGCGCTGCCGAAGACAACGCATCCGAAGCGAAACCCGTATTCGCCGATCTGGGTCTCTCCGAGCCGATCATGCGCGCGATTGCGGAGATGGGATACGAGCATCCCACCCCGATCCAGGCGCGCGCCATCCCGGTGGTGCTCGAAAGACGGGACGTGCTGGGTGTTGCCCAGACCGGAACGGGCAAGACGGCATCCTTCACCCTGCCGATGCTCGAGCGCCTCGCGGGCTCGAGAGCGCGCGCACGGATGCCGCGCTCGCTCATTCTCGAGCCGACGCGCGAACTGGCATTGCAGGTTGCGGAAAATCTGGCGCTTTATGGCAAGCATCTGCGTCTGAACCACGCGCTGCTCATCGGCGGCGAGAGCATGGCGGATCAGCGAGCCGTTCTCAATCAGGGCGTCGATATCCTGATCGCGACCCCTGGTCGTCTGATGGATCTCTTCGACCGGGGCGGGCTGCTGCTCAACCAGACGGGAATCCTCGTCATCGACGAGGCCGATCGCATGCTCGATATGGGCTTCATACCCGATATCCAGCGTATCGTGTCCCTGTTGCCCTCGCAGCGTCAGACCCTGCTGTTCTCGGCGACCATGGCGCCGGAAATCCGGACCCTGGCCGATCAGTTCCTCCATCATCCGGAGGAAATCACGGTCTCGCGTCCGTCTTCGGTTGCGACCACCATCGAAGAGGCGCTTCTCGTGGTCGACGAGCACGACAAGCGTCGCGTGCTGCGAAAGCTCCTGAGGCGCGAGAGCGTCCAGAACGCCATCGTCTTCTGCAATCGCAAGCGCGACGTCGATGTCCTGTACAAATCCCTGCACAAGCATGGATTCGCGGTGGGTCACCTTCATGGCGATCTGGCCCAGTCCCTGCGGTTCAAGACGCTCGAACGGTTCAAGGCCGGTGAGATCCAGATCCTCGTCTGTTCGGATGTCGCGGCGCGCGGGATCGACATCGGGGGGCTCTCGCATGTCTTCAATTTCGATCTGCCCTTCAATGCGGAGGATTATATCCACCGTATCGGTCGGACGGGACGTGCGGGAAAGACCGGCCATGCCTTCAGCCTCGCCTCGCCCCGTCAGCAGCTCCTCGCTGAGGGGATCGAGAAGCTGAAACACGCGCCCATTCCCCTGGCGGAGATCGAGGGAATCGAAACCCTCCCCTGGGCCGATCCGGAGGACAGGAACGCGTCCGCGGATCGTCGTCCCAAGGCGCGGGAGCGCGACAGGGATCAGGATCGCGATCGGGATCGGCGGAAGGATCGCGGCGGTCGTGGCAATCGCCGTTCCGACCGGAGCCGGGAGGCCGACCGGAGCAGAGAGACGGACCGGGACCACGAGGCCGAGCGGGCGATCGAACGTCCCGAAGATGCCCCCGCGCCCACGCGCGAGGAGCGGGCACCCCGCCACGCCTCGCGTGCCGCAAAGCCCGAGCCTCATTCGATCAGCCCGGCGGCCCCTTTCGATCATGACACGCCGAGAACGGGTTTCGGTCACGACACGCCAGCCTTCATGCTGCTCCCACGCAGGAACAGGAAGGCCGAACATGCGGAGCAGGACGAGCATACAGGCCCGATCCAGCATCGCGGCACCGTCTGATCTTCCATGCCCTCATGTCAGGAAGCCACCGTTCTCGGATACGGGACGGATGGCGACGGGCTTGTCTCACTCGGTGACAAGCCCGCTTTCATCCCCTTCGCGGTTCCGGGAGATCGTCTCGAGCTTCTGGTCGGCGACGATCGTCATGTCGAACTCCGCGCCCTTCTTGCCCCGTCTCCCGACCGGGTAGAGTCGCCTTGTGCGCTTTTCGGGGCCTGCGGCGGTTGTGCCATGCAGTCTTCCGCACGCCCCGCATTGCTCGACTGGAAGCGTGGACGGGTCGTATCGGCGCTGGAAAAGGCCGGATTCGCCGCCCTTCCGTCAGCCGATACGTTTCAGGTCGCGCCGGAGACGCGCCGACGGATCGATCTGGCGTTCCGCCGCCTTCCGGGCCGGATCGAACTCGGACTGCACCGACGCCACGGAGACGTGGTGGACATGACCGAGTGTCATGTGATCGAACCCGCTCTCTTCGGACTGCTTGCGCCCCTGCGGGAGGTACTCGCAACCCTTGGCGTCGTGACGGGTACCGGCGATCTGCAGATCAATCTGTACGATTCGGGACCGGATCTTCTCCTTTCGACCGATGCAGCTCTGGCACCGACGGATCGGGTCAAGCTCGCGGCTTTCGGTCGGTCCCATGCGATACCGCGCATGTCCTGGCGCTCGAAGCGACGTCCTCTGGATGGCTGGGAAGTCATCGCGCAGCAGCAGCCGGTCTTTCATGTTTTCGGCGATGTCCGCCTTACCCCCCCGCCGGGCGGCTTTCTTCAGGCAACGCGACAGAGTGAAAAGGCGATTGCCGATGCCGTACTCGGTGCGCTTCCGTCCCTGAACCGGCGCGATCCTGTCTTCGAACTCTATGCGGGACTGGGCACGCTCACCGTGCCGATCTCGACGAAAGCAAGGGTTCTCGCTTTCGAGGGGCACCATGATGCGATCGCCGCCTTGCGCTCCGGAGCGAAGGGGCAAAGGATCGAGGCCATTCACCGTGACCTTACCCGCCAGCCGCTCATCGCGAAGGAACTCGAAAAGGCCCGCGTGATCGTTCTCGATCCGCCGCATGGCGGCGCCATGACACAGATGCCTCATATCGCCCGCTCAGGCGTCGAGGACATCATCTATGTAAGCTGCAATCCGCAGGCATTGCAGAAGGACGCGTCCCTGCTGCGTCAGGCAGGATACGAGATCCTCTCTCTGACGGTCGTCGACCAGTTCCTCTGGTCTACCGAAGTCGAATCGGTCGTCGCCTTCACCAGAAGCCGGAAAAGACTTTCACGTCGTCAGACGTGAAAGCTCTCCCCGCATCCACAACGACCCTTCTCATTCGGATTGCTGAAGGTAAATCCGGATTCGAGATCCTTCACTTCGTAATCCATGACCGAGCCGATCAGGAAAAGCGTGGCCTTCCGGTCGATCAGCAGCTCGAGCCCGTGATCGACGACGCGCTCGTCTCCCGCCGATGGGGCAGTGACGAAGCTCATGTCATAAGCCATGCCAGAGCAGCCCTTGGTGTTGACGCCGATACGCAGGGTCTGCCCCTTGTTGGCGCCTTCGTAGAGCTGGCGCAGCCGGGTCGCTGCACGATCCGTCATCTGCATCAGGGGCGGGAGCGCCCGGGGCGCCGCCTTCTCCTGCAAAGGGGCGCTATCCGCCGCCATGGGGTTTTCCTTCCCGATTTCTGTCTGGCTCATGGGGACCTCCCGTTCAGAACATGTTGAGGGCGAGACGCGCATCGTCACTCATGCGGCTCATATCCCAGGGCGGATCCCAGACGATCTCGACCGTGGCCGCGCTCACACCGGGGAGCGCGGCGACAGCCGCCCTCACCTGCTCGGGCAGCTCCTGTGCGCTCGGACAGTTCGGAGCCGTGAGAGTCATCTCGATATCGACCCGGCCATCGTCATGCAGGTCGATCGCATAGATCAGGCCGAGCTCGTATATGTTGACCGGGATTTCCGGGTCGTACACGGTCGCGATCGCCGAGATCACACTGTCCTCATCGACGTGACCGGGTGCGACCCGGGGGGCGTCCGCCTCGGACGATGCGCCGAGCGGCCGGGTCAGGATATGACCTTCTTCAGACATGTTCGATCTCCCTGTCAGACCAGCATCCGACGCGCCCTTCGGACGCCTGCCACGAGTGCATCGATATCGCCCGTCGTCGTATAGACGCCAAAGCTCGCCCGTGCCGTTGCCGTAAGCCCCAGCCGCCGCAGGAGCGGCTCGGCACAATGCTGCCCGGCCCGGATGGCGATACCCTGCCGATCGAGCAGCACTGCCAGATCATGTGGGTGCGCACCCTCGACCAGAAAAGAGAGCACGCCTCCCTGTTCGCGCGGCGCACCGATCAGGGATACGCCATCCTCCCCACCCAGATGATGCCGTGCATAGGAGACGAGTTCCGCCTCGTGCTCGGCAATGGCGGTCGCGCCGAGCGACTCCATGAACGCGAGCGCGGCACCGAGTCCGACGACTTCGACGATGGGCGGCGTACCGGCTTCGAATTTATGGGGAATATCCGCCCAGCTGGCATGCTCGAAGCTGACGCTGCGGATCATCTCCCCTCCCCCCAGGAAAGGCGGCATCGCCTCCAGGAGCGAGGCCCGTGCCCAGAGCAGGCCAATTCCCGTGGGGCCATAGAGCTTGTGACCGGTGCAGACGAAGAAGTCCGCATCCAGATCCTGCACGTCGATCCGGCGATGCACGGCCGATTGCGATCCGTCGAACAGGATCTTCGCCCCGTAACGATGCGCAAGCCGGGCAAGATCCTTTGCCGGTGTGAGCGTTCCCAGAACGTTGGACATATGGGTGATCGCGACCAGACCGACGCGACCATCTGCCAGAAGCGCCTCATAGGCCTCGGGGTCGATATCCCCATTTCCGTCTATGGGCGCGATGCGCAGCTCGAGCCCTGCACGGTCGCGCAGCATCTGCCAGGGCACGAGATTGGAATGATGCTCCAGCTCCGAGATCAGGATCGCCTGACCGGGCCGGAGCAGCGCCCCGTAGGAATGGGCAACGAGATTGATCGCCTCGGTACTGTTGCGCGTGAAGACGATCTCGCGGCGATCCGGCGCATTCAGAAACGCCGCGCAGCGTGTCCGGACGGATTCATAGGCCTCTGTGGTCCGCTCGCTCATCCAGTGGAGCCCGCGATGGATATTCGCATATTGCGAACGCATCGTGTGGCTCATGGCATCGATCACGCAATCGGGCTTCTGGGCCGAGGCGGCCGAATCGAGGAAGACGAGATCCCGCCCGTAGACCTGCTCGCGCAGGATGGGGAACTGCGACCGGATCGCTTCGAAGCAGGCGCGCGCGTCGTGTGACGACGTCATTCCGGGTCCCTCTTCTGCCACCAGGTTTCGACGCGCCTGTCCAGCAGGGCACTTGCCGTCTCGTCCTGAACCAGAGAAAGCGCATCGAGCAGGAACGCGCGCACGAGCATGGCACGCGCCTCGTCATGAGGGATGCCGCGCGCCCTGAGATAGAAAAGCTGCTCGTCATCCAGCGCACCGACCGTCGCGCCGTGGCTGCATTTCACGTCGTCCGCATAGATCTCGAGCTCGGGTTTGCTGTCGATCTGCGCCCGCTCCGAAAGAAGAAGCGCCTGGTTCATCTGATACCCGTCGGTCTTCTGGGCGATACGATCGACGTGGATCTTTCCCTGAAAGACGCCATGCCCGCCCTCCATGATCACGTTCTTGACCGTCTGGCGGGAGATGCAATCGGGCGCGGCATGTCTGATGACCGATGTCAGATCGGCGTGACGGTTTCCTGCGAGAAGCTGCGCCGCATTCACATGCACGGCAGCGTTGCTGCCGCCGAGATGAGCGAGAACCTCATGACGCGACAGGCGCGCGCCAAGCGTCAGGGTAAAGCTGTCGTACAGCCCGCGGGACGATACATCGGCATTCACGAAGGCCAGATTGACCGCGTCCTGACTGTCCTGCTGAACGCGCAGATGCGTAAGCCGGGCGCCCTCGGCCACCCGAACGCCCAGCACAGGATTGGCGAGATACGGCCCCTCGCCCGACTGGATGTCGAGCAGGGTCAGACGCGCATCCGCCTCGAGCGTGACCTGATGGGCGAGATGGGTCGAAACGGGTGCGTCGCCGGTCACGAGCGCCACCAGAGCGATCTGGCCGGCGTCTGCCCCGGCAGAGACATGAAGACCGAGCCCGGGCTGGGCCAACGCCGTGTTGAGAACGCTGATCGGTCGATCTGCCACGAGCGGCGCATCGGCCGCAACGAGGCGCACGCCCTCCGGCAGACTCGTCAGCTCCGGTACCAGCGCCCCGTTCACGAACACGACGCGATGGCTTGCGTCTGCCTCTGGCGCAAGCCGGGCCAGAAGCGCGCGCGCCTCGTCCGGCGCGACCGGCGCGGGCGCTGCGAAACCGGTCGTTTCGAGCGCGCGCAGCGGTGTATAACGCCACGCCTCGAGACGACGGCCCGGAAGGCCCTGTTGTTCGAGAAGCGTGCGGGCCTGCCCCTCATGGGCGCGCGCCATGAAGGATCCGAGTGCGGAGATCTCCGCCCCGCTCATGCCACCGCCTCGAGATATTGCTGATAGCCCTGGGCCTCCAGCGCGAGCGCCACTTCGGCACCCCCGCTATGGATGATCTGCCCCTTGGCCATCACATGCACCCGGTCCGGCTGGATATAATCCAGAAGACGCTGGTGATGGGTGATGATGAGCGCCGAGAAATCCGGACCGCGCAGGCTGTTGACGCCCTCTGCAACGATACGCAGTGCGTCGATATCGAGGCCGCTATCGGTTTCGTCGAGGATCGCGAATCTGGGACGCAGCATCCGCATCTGAAGCACCTCGTTGCGCTTCTTCTCGCCTCCGGAGAACCCGACATTGACATTGCGCTTGAGCATCTCGTCGGACATGTGCAGGTGCTTCGTCTCGGCCCGCACGGCCTTCAGGAAACCGACCGCGTCCAGCTCCGGCTCCTCGCGCGCGCGCCGCACCGCATTGACGGCCGTGCGGAGGAAATTCGCGTTATTGACCCCGGGCAGTTCGACCGGCGCCTGAAAGGCGAGAAACACGCCGAGAGCGGCGCGCTCCTCAGGCTCGAGCGCCAGAAGATCCGCGCCATCGAACGTGGCGCTTCCACCCGTCACCTCGTAATCGTCGCGGCCTGCGAGCACATAGGACAGGGTGGATTTGCCCGATCCGTTAGGCCCCATGATGGCATGGATCTCGCCTTTGGGAATATCCAGATCCAGTCCGCGCAGGATCTCTTTCGGGGTTCCGTTATCGTCGATCTGCGCACAGAGACCGGAAATTTTCAGAAAATCGTTCATGATGCGGCCTTTGTTACCCGACGCTACCTTCAAGACTGAGCTGCAGAAGCTTCTGCGCCTCTACTGCGAACTCCATGGGAAGTTCCTTGAGAACATCCTTGCAGAATCCGTTGACGATGAGACCCACGGCATCCTCCTCCGAAAGCCCGCGTGACCGGCAATAGAAAAGCTGGTCTTCCGAGATCTTGGAGGTGGTCGCCTCATGCTCCACGCGCGCCGTCATGTTCCTGTTCTCGATATAGGGAACGGTATGAGCGCCGCACTGATCGCCGATCAGGAGACTGTCGCATTGCGTGAAGTTTCGCGCGCCGCTTGCCTTGGGCGTCATGCGAACCAGCCCGCGATAGGTGCTGTCCGAACGGCCCGCAGAGATGGTCTTCGCGATGATCGTCGAGCGGGTATTCGGCGCGAGATGGATCATCTTCGTCCCGGTATCGGCCTGCTGGCGGTTGTTGGTGACCGCGACCGAATAGAACTCGCCGACCGATCCCTCGCCTGCGAGAATGCAGGACGGGTATTTCCAGGTGATGGCCGATCCCGTCTCGACCTGCGTCCAGGAAATCTTCGCGTTGCGACCGCGGCAGGCACCGCGCTTGGTCACGAAATTGTAGATGCCGCCCTGACCGTTCTCGTCGCCCGGATACCAGTTCTGGACCGTGGAGTACTTGATCCGCGCATCGTTCATGGCGACCAGCTCGACCACGGCTGCATGGAGCTGGTTCTCGTCGCGCATGGGGGCCGTGCATCCCTCGAGATACGAAACGGTTGCCCGGTCCTCGCAGATGATGAGCGTGCGCTCGAACTGCCCCGTATTGCGGGCATTGATGCGGAAATAGGTTGACAGCTCCATGGGACAGCTAACGCCCTCGGGCACATAGACGAAAGAGCCGTCCGTGAAGACGGCTGAGTTCAGGGCCGCGAAGAAATTGTCGCTGACCGGCACGACCGAGCCGAGATGACGCTTCACCAGCTCCGGATGCTCGCGAATGGCATCGGAAATCGGGCAGAAGATCACCCCCGCCTCTTCGAGCGTCTTGCGGAACGTCGTCACGACAGAGACGCTGTCGAACACCGCATCGACCGCAACAGGCAACCGGTCGCCGGTCTCGGCTCCCTCGACTCCGGCAAGCAAGGCCTGCTCATGAAGCGGAATGCCCAGTTTCTCATAGGTCCGCAGCAATTCCGGGTCGACTTCCTCGAGCGATTTCGGGCCGGGCTTCTTTTTCGGCTCTGCGAAATAGAACGCGTCCTGATAGTCGATCGCCGGATAATGCGGCTTCTGCCAGCTCGGCTCCTCCATCGCCTGCCAGGCGCGGAAAGCCTGCAGCCGCCAGTCGAGCATCCAGTCCGGCTCCTGCTTGCGCGCCGAGATGAAGCGGATCGTCTCCTCGCTCAGCCCCTTGGGCGCGAACTCCATCTCGATATCAGTTTCGAACCCCCATTTATAGGTCGATTGACCCAGGGTTTCGACGGCTTCGCGTGTTTCCGTTACGGCTGGCATGTCAGCCCTCCCTTTCCGGATGCTGTTCGGCGGGCGCGGCGCGCTCCGCCAGCGCCATATGCCCGGGCGGGCAGGCGCGGCTCATATCGGCGAGATTGATCGATTGCAGGGTGGAGCGGATTGCCTGATTGACCATGTCCCACTGCCCCGAAGACAGACTGCAAAGCGACTTCGCCTCGCAGACGCGGCCTTCCACGCAGGCTGTCAGGGCGATCGGTCCGTCCACCGAGGTGATGACGGCGGCGATCGAGATATCCGAAAGCGACCGGGCCAGCCTGTATCCGCCGCGTGCGCCGCGATGGGATGCGACGAGACCATCCGCAGCCAGCCCCTTGAGAAGCTTGGCGACGGTCGGCTCGGGCACGCCCGTCGCGCCTGCAAGTGCCGCTGCCGTCATCAGCGTGTCGTGATGGCCGAGCTGCACGAGGAGAACGGTTGCGTAATCGGCAAGTTTGGATAACCTGAGCATTCTGCTCCCTCGATCAGTCCCACATGGACATAAATTAAAGACTAAAATCGTGCTATTTGATTAGCAGATGCGCGTCCGAGGGGCCTGCGTCAACCCTTTTGCCGGGTCCGGAGACGAGAAAAACCGAACTCAGCCCAGAGGACCGAAGGTCAGACGCATGACCAGATCGAGCAGGGCGCCCACGACGAACCCGACAAGCGTCCCGTTGATGCGGATATATTGCAGGTCGCGACCGACGCGCTGTTCCAGACGCGCGGAGAGTTCGTTGGGGTCCCAGCGCTCCATGACCGAGGCGATATAGGCCGCGAGCTTGTCGCGCAGAGACGGCAGAAGACGCAGCAAGGTCGTCCGGAGCGTCTGTTCCAGACGCGCGCGCATCGCGGGGTCGTGGTCGAGCTGATCGGCGAGACTGCCCAGCGCCGTCTCGATGACGCTGCGGCTCCAGCCCTCCTCACAGGCGAGATCGCTTTCCGCCAGCCCGCGAAAACGCTGCCATATCTCCGACCACCATACCCGCAGACTGTCATGCCCGAGATAGCCCGAAACGGCATCGCCGAACCGGCTGCGCCGATCGGGATCCTGTTCGAGGCGATCGATCTCCTGCCTGATCCAGGTGGTGAATCCTTCGCGCAATTCGGAATCCTGGGGATCGACACGGTCCAGCTCCAGATAGAGCGCCGTGATGACGCGGCTCGCGACCGAAGGGCCGATGGCCCAGCCGAGAACCCGCCCCCCCTGCTCGCGCACCCGGTCCTCGATGAAGGCGCGCAATACCGGCTCGCGCTTCTGTACTCCCTGCTTGAAACGCTCGAGCAGGGCCGACAGGACCTCCTGATGCGCCTCGTTATCGACCAGGGCCCGCAAGGCCCGCGTAACGACCTTCACGGTTGCCTCGCCACGGACCAGAACCGGAATCGCCCGGCCGATGGCGGCCGAGGCCCGGCCATCCTCGAAACGATCGAGCATGGCCGGAATACTGCGCTGAAGGGCCGAGGCGGTCGCGGCGACCGTTCTCGGCTGACGCAGCAGATCGGCCAGATGCCGGGGAATACCGGCCGCGGCCAGCGCGCGTGTCGCATCCTCTTCCGTAAAGAACTGACTCGAGACGAAACGCCCAAGCGCACGGGCCAGCCGGGGCTGCTGACGGGGCAGGACAGCCGTGTGCGGAATGGGCAGACCGAGCGGATGACGGAAAAGCGCGGTCACGGCGAACCAGTCGGCAATGCCTCCGACCACGCCCGCCCGCGCGCCAGAGCGGAGAATCTCGAGCAGGAAGCGATCCTGCACGAGCCCGGACGCCGGAAGCCCGGCCGACACCACGAGCAGCCCGCCCATGCCGAGGAGCAATCCGCCGGCGAAGCGACGGGCGGAACGCAGGCCCGCGCGCATCTGCGCCTCGGCGGTCGGATCCTCTCCCGCCCTGCCTGCGCCTGCCATGCCTGTGCCCGCCATACCTGCGCGCCGTGCTGAACCTCTGGATGTGTCGGTAGAAGCATTGTGCATGGACAAGCGACTAGCATCTGCGACAAAAAAAGTCCCGGGCTCCTCTATCTTCCATTGCCTTCGTCTTTTTTGCGTGGAACACCGGGCGCAGTCCGTGAACCGATCTCAAGCGAGAGTGCCTTGTCCAATACCGCGCCGCATCACGTCTCTTCCGGAACGCAATCCCAGAGCCATCCCGAACTTCGGACCGCCGATGGTGCCGGAACGACCGTGAAAACCGGGGCGGGCGAAACCGTCTCGCGTCTGACGCATGAAATGCAGGCACTTCTGGATCGCGCCGCACAGGAACGTCACGCAGCCGATCCCATAGAGGCGCTGTCGAGCCAGATCGAGGATGAGCTGATCGACGGCAGCCTCTCGATCGGGCGCCTCGAAGATGTGGTCCGGGTCCTGCGCGACGCCAATCTGCACGATCGTGCGGCACGTCTGCGAAACTATGTCGGGCTGGGCCATGACATGACCCCCGAGGCGCGGCTGGAAGAGACGGCCCGGAGAATCGTCGAGAGCTGCGACACGCCGGAGGCGCTCGCGGAGCGACTGGGGCGCCCCGGCTTTGCGGCTGTCTTCACGGCCCATCCGACATTCGCCCTGGACGATACGGTCTATCGTCACATCGTGGAAATGGCGACCGATCCGTCCCATCCCCTTCCCGCGCTCGAGACCCATCGTCGCGCCGCCCCCCCGACCCTTGCGGACGAGCAGGCGCTCGCCCTCACGGCCATTCTGCGCGGACGCGACGCGCTCGACCTGTTCAATGCGGCCGTCCTGCGTCATGCGTGCCAACGCTGGCCCGATACGGCCCCGGTCGTGCGTTCGCTCATCCTCGCGACATGGGTCGGCTTCGATACGGACGGACGCAGCGACATCCACTGGTGGGACACGCTGCGCATCCGCCTCGCGCTCAAGCGCACGCAGCTCGAGCGTCTTCGCACGCAGCTCGAATCGCTCCTCCCGTGCTGCTCCCGCCTCGTCTCGCGAATCGATGTCGCGCTCGGCGCCGTTCGCGAGCAGGAGCGCGCCTGTCCGACCGGGGCCCGTCACGATGCTGCGTCGATCGCGGCTTTCGCGGGGGCGCTGGTCAGTCGCCGCGAGGCCGCGCTCGTCTCCGGCGCGACGCTCGATCCCCTGTTCGACGAAGCTCTGGCGGAGATCGACGCCGAGGGACGGATCCCGCTCCTTACCGCCCGATCCGGCTTTCTCGCTCACGGCCTCGGTGCCGCGCATATCCACACGCGCCTGAACGCAACCCAGATCTATAACGTGGTCCGTCATCGCCTGGACATCCAGGACGACCCGACGATCCCCTCCAGGCGTCGCCTCGTGCTCGCGCAGATCAACGAGGCGCTCGATGCGCTCAAGGCGCCCCTGCCCGTCGATTTCGGCGCGCTCATGGTGGAGCAGTCCTCCGCCGGTCGCCTGATGATGACGATGGCGCAGATCCTCAAGCATATCGATGCCGACACGCCTATCCGCTTCCTGATCGCCGAAACGGAGAGCGGATATACGCTGCTGGCCACGCTCTGGCTTGCGAGAATGCTCGGCATCCGCGACGAGCAGATCCAGATTTCTCCCCTTTTCGAGACACAGAGCGCACTCGAGCGCGGAGAGGTCATCCTCGAGGAGGCCTTCCGTTCGCCGCACTGGCGCGACTATCTCCGACGCAACGGCCGGCTCTGCCTGCAATTCGGCTATTCCGACTCGGGCCGCTATATCGGGCAGCTCGCTGCCACCAATCTCGTCGAGCGTCTGCGCCTGCGCACCCTGCAGCTCATGCAGAAGCACGATCTCCAGGATCTGGAACTCGTGCTGTTCGACACGCATGGCGAGAGCATCGGCCGCGGCGCGCATCCGTTCAGCCTCTCGGACCGGCTGAGCTATTTCTCGCCGGACCATACGCGCGGCCTTTTCGCCCGGGCCGGCATCCATCTGCGTGAGGAAGCCGCCTTCCAGGGGGGAGACGGCTATACATTGTTCGGAACGGCCCCTCTCGCCACGGCGACCATCGCCAGCCTGGCCGATCATCTGGTGCGTCCGCTCTCGACGACCCGCGACCCCATCTATGACGAGCCGGATTTCTCCGCCGATTTCTTTTCCACCATCGCCCTCGACATGAGCAGTCTGGTGGAAGACCCGGGCTATGCCGGTCTTCTCGGCGCGTTCGGCCCTGCCCTTATCGACAAATCCGGGTCGCGCCCCTCAGCCCGGCAGGGAGACGGGATCAGCGTCACGCGCATCACCCATCCCAGCCAGCTCAGGGCCATTCCGAACAATGCCATTCTCGAGCAGCTCGGCTGGTGGACGAACGTCCTGCAGGGTGTCGGCACGGCCGCGGCTCGTCATCCGGAGACGTTCGAGAAGCTGGCGCGAAGCAGCCGCCGGTTCGGCCTCGCTCTGGATTTTGCCCGTCAGGCAGCCGCGCATTCCGATATCGGTGCCCTGCGCGGCATCGTCCGCCTGCTCGATCCGGGCACATGGCTCGATCGCGCGGCGGCAGCACGGAACGAGGAATTGCGGACGCAGCATCTCAAACTCGCCCAGGGCCTGGAGGGACTGGAATTCTGGCGGAGTCTCCCTGCGATGTTCCGTCGTATCCAAGCCGATCATATCGCGCTGGAGTCGAGCTGGAGCCATACGCTCAAGATGAGCGCGCAGGAGCGGACCCTCCATGCGATCCGCCATGCGCTGATCGGGCAGATATGGCTTCTGGCGACGCGGATCCCCTATTTCAGCCCCCGGAACGACATCAATCGCGAGACCCTGATGCGCCTCGTCCTGCAACTCGAGATTCCGGCAGTTCTGCGCCGCCTTGCGGAGATCTTCCCGCAATCGGCGGGGATCGTGACCGATCTCGATTTCCACGAACCGAGCGGGCCGCGTGACGATCAGGGTTTCACGCGCGAGCATGAAGAGATCTTCAAGCCGATGGCCCGCCTGTTCGCACTCCTGCGCGAGATCAGCGTAGCCATCATGCATGCGAACGGCTCGTTCGGCTGAACGCCCGACCCGGGCCGATCGCAGCGAGGGGCGCGCGCCTGCGGGAAGAAACCTGTAACAGGGAAAAGGATATCAATCGATGAGGCTCTGCGTTCCACCGATCCTCGCCCTGATGCTCGTCCCGCGGATCGCCCTCGGTCAGACAACCGGGAGCATCCTTCCCGAATCGGGGGCCAAATCGCCGTTCAGCCCCCTTGCAGTGCCGACGTCGCTGAAACCCCAGCAGAAATCGCTCGAGCAGTTTCTGGACGCAGGCTATCGGATTCTCGCCACGACGCTCTCGGGCCCGGACCAGATCTTCGTGATGAACCATCGTGACCGAACCGTTCTGTGCGCCCTGACCCCGCCGGATCTCCGGAACGGGCGTAACGTGCCGACATCGCGATGCTGGGCCCTCAACAAGGCCGATCAGGCGGACTGACACGCGAAGAAACCGGGCCGGGATCGAACTGTCGGGCGCCTCATGCGTGAAACATCGAGGCACGGAGTCCGCCTCCCACCACCCTCAACCTGCCCGTGCGGCAATCAGGAATACCATCATGCATCTGATCTGGACTTTGATCGTCGGTTTTTTCGTGGGGCTTATCGCGAAATTCCTGATGCCGGGACGTGATCCCGGTGGTTTCATCATCACGATCTTTCTGGGCATTGCCGGCGCCTTGCTCGCGGGCTGGCTGGGCCAGAAGCTTCACTTCTATCACGAAGGCCAGTCGGCCGGATTCATCGCCTCGGTCATCGGAGCGATGATCCTGCTCTTCATCTACCGTCTGTTCGCCCGCAATCGCGAAGAAGGCTGAACAGGATCGCTCCTGCCAGATCGAGGCAGGAGAAGAGAGCGGAGACGGCAAGGGAGAAATCCGATGCGTCTCCTTCTCCCGGGCAAGATCGGAGTGCGCCCGGTCAGTGCTCGGTCAGTGCTCGGTCCAGCCCTTGTACTGTCCGACATTATCGCGGGTGATCAGTGAGGGGGGCATAAGTTTCACGGCCCCCTTCGCCTGTTTCCCATCCATGATCGCCTGCCCCATGAGCAGACCGTCCTTGCCCATCTGGTAGGGGTCCTGACTCGCCGATGCGATGATCGAGGATTTCGGGTCTTTCAGCGAGGCCACGATATCGGGGGCGCCGTCCACCGAGGTGATCAGGATTCCCTTGCGATGCGCCTGACGGATCGCAAGATCGCCACCGATCGCCTCAGGGTCGTTGATTGCGAACACGCCTTTCAGATTCGGGAAACGCACCAGGAATCCCTGCATGACCTTGAACCCGAGATCGCGCTCCGCGCCTCCGTTCTGATCGTCACTGACGATCCTGATTCCGGGATATCCGGCAAGAACTTCCTTGCACCCCTTCACACGGTCGATGATGGACGAGACCTGAGGCCCGTTCTCGATGGCGACATCGCCCTTACCGTCCAGACGCTTGGCCAGATAATCGCACGCCATCCGCCCGGCGGCGGTATTATCGGTCTGCACGGTGCCATCAACCCCTGCCGCACCGACATCGACGGCAATCACCGTAGCCCCCGCCTTCTGCACGCGTTTGACGGCAGGTAGCACCGCCTGCGGGTCCACACCGTTGAGCAGGATGAGATTGACTCCCGAAGAGACGAAACTGTCCATCTGCGAGAATTGCTTGTTCAGGTCGTAATCCGCCGAGAGCGCGTTGATCCGCACGTCGGGCGCCTGCGCCTTGAGCTGGTCCGAAGCGCCTTTGACGAGCGCCACGAAATAGGGATTGCCGAGCGAGCCGACCGAGACCCCTACCTGTGCGATCGGTGCCGCCCAGACGGGAGCGCTCGCAAGGAACGTCGTGATGCCGAGGGTCCCGAGAAGCGTTTTGAAGCGTGATGACATGACCAGATTTCCGATCGGGAATGACGGGGAGAAGAAGAAAATAGTGGATGGGAGAGCGGGCCGGGCCCGGACTCAGGTCCGGGCGGTCGGCGCACGGAAGCGGTCCAGAGCCACGGCGACGATGATCACCAGTCCCTTGACGATGAATTGCCAGATATCCGACACGCCAACGAGAATGAGACCGTTGCTGAGCACCGCGATCAGCAGCGCGCCGACCAGCGTCCCCCAGATCGAGCCGATCCCGCCGACAAAGGACGTTCCGCCGAGGATGACAGCAGCGATCGCATCGAGTTCGTAGGACTGACCGAGCTGCAGACCGTTGGCGGCGTAGAGCCGGGCAGAGGACATCACGGCACCGAGCCCGGCCAGAACGCCGGACGCGGCATAGACGAACATCAGAACGGCGCCGACCCGGATACCCGACAGACGCGCAGCCGCAGGGTTGCCGCCGATCGCATAGATATGCACGCCGAGCACGGTCCGTCGCAGGATGAACCAGCTTGCGACCACGACCGCCAGCGCGATGACCGCAAGCCACGGGATGGTGAAGGTCGATGTCACCGCAATGCCGTCATTGCCGATCCAGGCGAAGGAAAGATCGGCGTTGAAGATGGTGCGGTCATTCCCCATCAGCCGCGCCAGACCGCGCACTGCGGTCAGGGTTCCGAGCGTGACGATGAAAGGCGGGATCCTGACCCCCGCGATCAGGGCGCCGTTGAAAAGCCCTATGAGGAGACCCGCGCCGAGACAGGCCGGAATGGCGAGCCAGGCCAGACCGGGCATGAGAGAGACGATCAGACCGCACATCGCGGCAAAAGCGAGTATCGAGCCTACCGAGAGATCGATCCCCCCGGTGAGAATGACGAAGGTCATACCCGATGCGAGAACCGTGTTGATCGAGGCCTGCTGGGCGATGATCGAGAGGTTCGCCCCGGTCAGAAACCGGTGGCCACCGAGAAAATGAAAGCCCAGAGCGAGAAGGATCAGGGCCGGAAGCATGCCGGCCGCCTGAAACAGGCTGCGGGCCGAGCTCCGTGCATCGTGTCTGGCGACAGGAGGGACAGAAGCTGTCGAGGTCAGGCTATTGCTCATTATCGTGATATCCTAGGCCGCGAGAGGGGAAGGCGCGGCGGCAAGGCCGACGGCAAGCGACATGATCGCCTCCTGCGTGATCGCGCTACCGGTCAATTCCCCGGTCAGCTGCCCCTCACGCATGACGATGACACGATCGCTGACGCCGATGATCTCGGCCATTTCGCTGGAAATGACCAGTATTCCCAGTCCCTTGGCAGCGAGGTCGTTGATGATGCGATATATTTCGGTCTTGGCGCCGATATCGACGCCCCGGGTCGGCTCGTCGAGTATCAGAACGCGCGGTCCGGTTTCGAGCAGGCGTCCGAGCAGGACTTTCTGCTGATTGCCTCCCGAGAGCCCGCCAACGGTTGTCAGAAGGGTCTGCGCCTTGATCCGGAGCGCCGCGAACGAGCCTGTCGCGCGTTGTTTTCCTCTTGCGCGATCCAGAACGCCGAGCCGCGCATCGGTCTCCACCACGCCCAGATTGATGTTGCCGCTGCACGACATGTCGAGAAACAGCCCGAGCGCCTTGCGGTCTTCCGTCAGATAGGCGATGCCCTCGGCGAGGGCGTCGCGCGGACTGCGTATATCCAGAACGCGCTCACCCAGCCTGACGGTCCCGCCCGTCCGGGGATCGGCTCCGAAAATCAGCCGTGCGAGTTCGGTACGACCGGCGCCGACGAGACCCGCAATGCCGAGCACCTCTCCCGGCTGGAGCACGAAACTCGCGGGCTGGACCCGTCGGCCATCCGTAAGCCCCTCCACCTGGAGCACGGGCGGCAGATCGGCCCGGACGTGACTGCCGTCCTTCTCGTAGAAGCTCGACAGATCGCGTCCGACCATCATGCTCACGATGCGCGCCGAGGAAAGCTCATCCTTTTCGAGCGTCCCGACATGCGCACCGTCACGCAGAACGGAGACACGGTCTGCCAGCTCGTCGATCTCGTCCATACGATGACTGATATAGATAAGCGCGAGTCCCCGGGCGCGCAGCTTGCGGATCAGCAGGAAGAGCCTTTCCGTCTCGCGGGCCGAAAGCGCCGTTGTCGGCTCGTCCAGAACGAGGATACGTGCATCGCGATGCAGGGCACGCGCGATCTCGACAAGCTGCTGCTCCGCCACGGACATTGCGGAAAGCCGGTCATCAGGACCGAAGGGCGCACCGAGCTCCAGCAGGAGCGCACGGCACGCCTCGCTCATGGCGGCACGATCGATCATGCCGTTGCGGCGCAACTCGGATCCCAGATGAATATTCTCGGCGACCGTCAGATTCGGGGCAAGAGCGAGCTCCTGATAGATGATCCCGATACCGAGGGCGCGCGCCGACGCCGGATTGGTGATTTTCTCGATCTGACCGGCGATACGGACTTCTCCTCCGGGATCGGCCGTATAGGCCCCGGACAGGATCTTCATCAGGGTCGATTTTCCCGCCCCGTTTTCTCCCATCAGTGCCAGAATCTCTCCGCCATGCGCCTCGAGAGAGACATCCTTGAGAACCCGCACGCCGGAAAAGGTTTTAGAAATACCCCGAAGCTGCAGAAGCGGCGGTCCGTCCTGCCTGTCGCAAAGTGGGTTTTGGGCCAAAGACATGGGATCGGTCTCCCGGTTTATGGTGCGGGCGGCGGGACCTGGCGCGCTGGTCCCCTCCGCCCTCCGGGAGGAAAGCAGATGTTTTGTTAAAAATATATAATGTTTTGGCAATATGACGTTTAATGACGGAGACGTGATCCTCGCCCCGGAAGAGCGACAGAGCGTGCCGGTTTCGGAAAGGCAGCATCCCGTCTTGCGGGTCCGGTCGCGCGGCTGCATGAAAATCCTGGCTAGGCGCCTGACAAGGGCAATCGAAAGCACAGGCAAAGCTCCGGTAAGTGGATTGAACGGAGGATGGGGCAATTCCGGATTTGGACCGCCGCGATCCGGGATCATGCGCGCGTCTGAAGGAGACCGTATATCCGGGGTCGCTATCCCGGGATCCCGATCAGGGAGGGATTGACGATACAGAAGCGCTTATGCGTATCTTTACGATGTAAACATCAGTCTCTTTCAAGGAAGTTTCCGCATGAGCGCATCTGCTGAGTCCAACGCTTCCCACGACACCCGTTCCTCGTGGCGTGCCCTCATCGGGGAATTCGGAGGACTGGCGGTGATCTGGGGAGGCGAGATGGCGGGGCTTGAGGCGTATGCCCTGCCAGCAAGTATCGTTCTGGCGGGCGGAGATGCGCTGAACCGCTACCGCAAGGGCGCGGGGTTTCCACCCTTCTGGATAGCGGCAAACGGAGGAGCGATCGGCTTCGGGCTGGCGAGTTTGCTGCTCCGGGAGAGGATGGGAGCGGCGCCTTTCGGCGCGCTCTGCGCATCGTCCCTTGCAGGGCTCTTTCTATGGGGCAGTTTCTGGCGTGTGCCTCTGGTGCAGCATCTCGCCGAGCAACGGCAAGGCAGGCGGCTTCATCGATCCGCCGCAGACATAACGAGCGACGTTCCGCATCTGGACGGGTTTTTCAGGGTCTATACCCGGATCTGGGCCGGGTTCTTCGCAGCACGTGCTGCGCTTCTTGTCGATATGGCGCGGATACCGGCGCATGATCCGGTGGGAGGAGTGGTCCTCAGGATCAGCCTGGTCGCCATGATCGCTGCCAGTTTCGCAGGCCCCTCTCTCTTTCGTCTCTATCGTTTCTGCCTCCGTCGGAAAGGAACCGCCTGAGGCTCACCCCCCGATTTCGCACCGGCGGGGAAGCCAAAGCAGGGAAACCGAAGCAGGGAAACCGAGGCAGGGAAACCGAACGAAAAAAGCCGCCCTTGCGGGCGGCTTTTCCGTGTCCAGAGACCGATCCGGGACGGATCAGGCGCTCTTGGCCATGATCTCGTCGGCCACGTTGCGCGGCACCGGATCGTAGTGATGGAACTGCATCGTGAACGACGCGCGGCCCTTGGTGGCCGAACGCAGATGCGAGATGTAGCCGAACATTTCCTTCAGCGGCACCTGAGCGCGGATCATGACGGTCGAACCGGCCGTCTCCTGGCTCTGGATGATGCCGCGACGACGGTTCAGGTCGCCCACCACGTCACCGACATGGTCGTTCGGAGTCGTAATCTCGACATCCATGATCGGCTCGAGGATTACCGGGCCGGCATTCTTCATGCCTTCACGGAAGCAGGCCTTGGCAGCGATTTCGAAGGCGAGAGCCGACGAGTCGACGTCATGGTACTTGCCGTCGAGCAGGGTGAACTTGAAGTCCACCGTCGGGAAGCCAGCCAGCACGCCCGTCGAGGACTGCATACGGATGCCCTTTTCGACAGCCGGGATGTATTCCTTCGGCACCGCACCGCCGACGACCTTGTTCTCGAACGAGATGCCGTCGTTCCGGTCGACCGGGGCGAACTCGATCTTGACTTCGGCGTACTGACCCGAACCACCGGACTGCTTCTTGTGGGTGTAGGTCTCCACATGCGGACGGGAAATCGTCTCGCGATAGGCAACCTGAGGCGCACCGACATTGGCATCGACGCCATATTCGCGACGCAGACGGTCCACGATGATGTCGAGATGCAGCTCGCCCATGCCCGAAAGGATGGTCTGACCGGTTTCCTGGTCGGTCTTCAGCTGCAGCGAGGGATCTTCCGCCGCCAGCTTCTGAAGCGCCAGCGTCATCTTCTCGACCGCATCCTTGGTCTTCGGCTCGACGGAGATGTCGATCACCGGCACCGGGAACTGCATGCGCTCCAGAACGACAGGGTCCGCACCATCGGCCAGGGTATCGCCCGTGACGGTGTCTTTCAGACCGACGAAGGCGGCAATGTCACCGGCACCGACGGACTTCACTTCCTGACGCTTGTCGGCATGCATCTGGAACATGCGGCCAACGCGTTCCTTGTGGCCCTTCGTCGTGTTCATGATGGTGTCGCCCGAGTTCAGGACGCCACGATACACGCGCACGAAGGTCAGCGTGCCGTATTTGTCGGAGATGATCTTGAAGGCGAGACCCGCAAACTTGCCATCCGGATCGACCGGAACGATCGGCAGGAAGTTCTCGTCCACTTCCTCGTCTTCCGGCGGAGCGATACGGATGCCTTCGACCTCGTCCGGCGCCGGCAGATAGTCGATGACCGCATCGAGCAGCGGCTGAACGCCCTTGTTCTTGAAGGCAGTGCCGCAGAGCACGGGGCGGAACTCGCCGGAGATGGCACCCTTCTTGATGCATTTCTTCAGGGTCGCGACATCCACGTCACCCTTCTCGAAATACTCTTCCATGGCCTTCTCGTCGACGCTGAGCGCGGTGTCGAGAAGGTTCTGGCGGGCTTCCTCGGCCTTTTCCTTCAGATCGGCAGGGATCTCCTCGAAGTGGAACTTCGCACCGAGCTCGCCACCTTCCCAGACAATGGCGCGCATCTCGACCAGATCGACCACGCCCACGAAGTTCTCTTCAATTCCGATCGGGAGCTGAAGCGGAATCGCGACGATGTCGAGCTTTTCCTTCAGCGTATCGAAAGCGCGATAGAAATCGGCGCCCGTGCGATCGAGCTTGTTGATGAAGATGATACGCGGAACGTTGTAGCGATCGGCCAGGCGCCAGTTGGTTTCCGACTGCGGCTGAACACCGGCAACGCCTTCGATGATGAAGATGGCGCCGTCGAGCACGCGGAGCGAGCGGTTCACTTCGATGTTGAAGTCGATATGGCCCGGCGTGTCGATGATGTTGATGCGATGGTCGGCCCACTCGCAGGTCACGGCTGCCGAGGTGATCGTGATGCCGCGCTCACGCTCCTGGGCCATGTAATCGGTGGTGGTGTTGCCGTCATGCACTTCGCCGATACGGTGCGACATGCCGGTGTAATAGAGCATACGCTCGGTCGTCGTGGTCTTGCCGGCATCGATATGCGCGGTAATACCGATATTGCGGATCTTCGAGAGAGCCGATTTGGCTTCTGCGACGCTGCTTTCGGACACGGGATACCTCCAGAATGCGATGAAGGTGCTTCAGGCCGCCCCGAAACACCTTTGCCGTGGCCGTCACAGATCGATTCATCTTCCAGAGGGAAGTCGGGAGGACGTCGAAGCCGGATCGACCAAGTCGGGCCTTGTGATCGGGGCTGGAATGAAACAACCAGCATCCCTTTTCAAGGCCAATTTTCGTTAATTCCCGTCTCGACCGCACGAGGCGGGAGACGGGGGGCCTCGGTCTCAGGCGGACTGGGCGGCCTTGCTTTCCTGCGCGCGCAGGATACGGCGCTTGATGACCTGCGCCTCGATGGGGAGCTTGCGGTTCGGCGTACCGATCAGGAAGGCATCCAGACCGCCGTTATGCTCGACCGTACGGATACCCTGGGTGGAGAGGCGCAGACGAACGCCCGTTCCCAGAATGTCGGACAGAAGCGTGATTTCCTGCAGGTTGGGCAGGAAGCGACGACGGGTCTTGTTGTTGGCGTGGCTGACGTTGTTGCCCGTCAGCACACCCTTGCCCGTGATTTGGCAGCGGCGTGACATGGACTTGATCCTCGGTAGTAATATGTTCGCCGAGACCACTCCCGGCATACGACGACGCGTTAAGGCGCGGCTTATGACGGACCCCCCCGCTTCCGTCAAGCCGAAAGCGTCGCCCGGACGTCATTCGCCGTCCGAAAGCGCCTCGTCGCAGACCAGTTCGCCAGCCCGGATTCCCTCTATGGCCGTATGAAGCATACGAATCATGGTCTCCCGGTCCGTCGTTCTGGCGAGAACACCCAGAGATCCGCCGAGCAGGGCCGAGGCGATCAGCTCGACCGGCAGACCCTGCTCGACGAGATAGCCGATTGCCTTGTCGATCACGGCACCGCACTGACGCAGCTCCTCGGGGATCTGCACATCGTCCGGCGTATCGGAAATCGCCTCTGCGGCCTGTGCGCGCACTTCCTCCTCCAGGGCCTGGTCCGGATGAAACGACTCTGCGACGGTTTCAGCGGATCTGGTCATGCGTGCTCTCCTTTGCGTCTGGTTGCGGCGCCTCCTCACGTAGGGCCGCGCCGGCCGGAAAACCAGTGTCATGTGTCGATTGATTGCTCCACATCGCGTGATACACCCCCTTCTGTCGCATCAGCGCATCATGCGTACCGCGCTCCCTGATCCGTCCGCCTTCGATCACGAGAATGCAGCTGGCATGACGGATCGTGGACAGACGATGCGCGATGGCAATGGTCGTCTGACGGGCCGCCACCGTGGCAAGCGCCCGGATGAGGCGTCGCTCCGTGCGTGTATCCAGCGCACTGGTGGCCTCGTCCAGCAACAGCAGACGCGGCTTGCGCAGGACGATCCGGGCGATCGCGATACGCTGCCGTTCGCCGCCCGAGAGCTTCAGCCCGCGCTCGCCGACACGCGTGTCGTATCCCTCGGGAAGAGCCTCGACGAAATCGTGGAGCTGCGCAGCCCTGGCCGCCTCGACGATATCCTCTTCGGTCGCATCGAGGCGGCCATAGGCGATATTATAGCCGATCGTATCGTTGAAGAGCTGCGTCTCCTGAGGCACGACGCCGACCGTGTCGTGCAGGATCTGCGGGGGGATACCGGTGATGTCCTGCCCATCCAGGAATATCCGTCCGCCGGATGGGGGATAGGCCCCCAGTATCAGACGCGCGATCGTGGATTTTCCCGCCCCGGTCGGTCCCACGAGCGCAATCATCTGTCCCGGTTCGGCGTGCAGCGAGATCCCGGCAAGGATCTCGCGCGCATCGTAGCCGAAACGGACGTTCTCGAAGACGAGACTGGCGGGTGCCGCCGCCTGCGTCGCAGGCACAGCCATCCCCCGCGCCGTCTCCGGTTCCGCCCGTGACGCTTCCCCGGTTTCCTTGCGGACCGGCTCGTCCATCAGGGTCAGGAGATGCTCGAGATCGACGCAGGCATTGCGCCATCCGGCATAGACGAGATTGAGGGACACGATCGACATGTAGAGCGTGCGCAGATAGGTGCCGATCATGACGAACGCGGCGACATCGACACGGCCCGCCGCGAGATCGCGCGCCGCCATCAGAAAGAGAATCACCGTAGCCAGAGCGATCATCGCGTTCTGGCTCACGGAGGACAGACCCGCCACAGTCGTCATCTTCAGGCTTGCGCGCTCCTGCTCCCTGCGCGCCCGCGCGTACCGCGCAAACTCATGGGCCTCATTCGCGAAATGACGCACCGTCTCGAAATTGAGCAGGCTGTCGAGCAGGAAATGCTGCGCCTGACCGTTGGCCTCGTTGCGCCGTCTCCGGGCGCCGACCCTGCGGCGTACGAACCATTGCGCGACGAGCATATAGGCCCCGAGGGCGGCAAGGATCACGCAGGCATAGCGCGGCCCGAACAGTTGCGACATCACGACGGTCACGAACACGGTATCGAGCAGAGCCGGGCCGATATTAAAGATCGCCAGACGCAGCAACGTATCCGCCGCCTCCGACCCGCGTTCGATCGAGCGGGTCAGTGCCCCGGTCTGCCGGTCGCGATGAAACCGGAGCGGCAGTGCGAGCAGATGACGGAAGGCCGACTGGGCCGTGAGCGCCTGAACTCTCTGGCCGACGGGCTGATAGGCGCGCTCCTGAAGCGCCGAGAACAGGCTCCTCAGGAGAATGAGCCCTCCATAGGAGAGGATCAGCCCGAGTGGCACGACCAGCCGCAGATCGGTGTCGGAAAAATGACCCACGAGCTTGCCGAAAAGATAGGGCGTCGCAAGAAGACACAGCCTCTCGGCAACCAGAGCCGCCAACGTCACCGCGATGCCGATCCGGAAAAACCCTATGTCATGCGACAGAACGAGACGCCAGGCCCGGAACAGGCTCGAGATCGCAAGTGGAAACCTTGGGGAGAGACGCATTGCGGTACCCTGTCCATTGCAGGGCCGTTTTGCAATCGCACGCACAGACACGATATCCTCGTATCGTGAAGAGGAGAGCAGGATCATCCATGCCAGACGACGCGACAGACCGTTTCCTTGCGCATATCGCGCGCTGCCGTACGGCACATCTTCCGGGCGGCAGAAAACCGATCCGGCTGGGAGACGCCCCCTTCGGCTGGGTCGATCCTCGCCTGTTCGATGCGCTTGCCCCGCTCGCGACCAAAGATGGGAACGGCCTTTGCCTGCCGCCCGATACCGGGCTCGAGCAGCTGGGCGCGCATCTCGCGGCTCTGGGTTTGTACCGATCCCATGGCGAGTTGTTCGATGTGCGGGATGACGAAGACCGCGTGATCGGCCAGATCGATCGCGGCGCCCTTCCCCTTCTCGGCTGTCGCGCGGCGGGCGTTCATCTCAACGGGCTCGTCCGGCGCGACGACGCGCTTTTCCTCTGGGTGGCGCATCGTGCGGCCGACAAGCGTCTCGACCCCGGCAAACTCGATCATCTGGCCGCGGGCGGGCTCTGCGCGGGTCTGACTGCGGCCGAGGCGCTGGTCAAGGAAGCCGGGGAAGAAGCCGGAATCCAGCCGGAACTGCTTCGGGACGCCACAGAGGTCGCGACGATCCGGTACGCCATGGATCGACCCGAGGGCCTGCGACGCGATACGCTCTATTGCTACGATCTGGTCCTGCCTGAGGATTTCATTCCGCAACCCGTCGATGGAGAGGTGGCATTTTTCGAGCTGATGCCCCTCGAGACCGTATTTCGCATCGTCCGCGATACCCGGGACGTGAAATTCAACGTCAATCTGGTTCTGATCGATCTCTTCCTGCGCGAGGGCATGTTCGCTCCCGACGCCGCCTGCCTTCTCCGTGAGGCGCTCGACACGGAATGAGGCAGAGCCCGATGGATGTCTTCCGGTATCCCGCCCTTGCGCTCAAGCCCTCCAGTGCGCTTGCCAACCCGTGGCGCAGAAGCGTGCGCCTCTTCCTTCTCCCGGGCATCGCATGGCTCCCGGCAGCGTTGCTCCCGGGCTGCACCGCACCCGGGGATTCAGCCACGCACACGACCGCCCTGAACGGACAATGTGCGCTGTATGGGGGCAAACCGGCAGTGGCGCTGACCCTGGCCTTCGGTCTCTCACGTCCGAACGGCGCCCCTGTCACGGAGACGGAATGGCATGAGTTTCTCGATCGGGTCGTCGTCCCGGTATTCCCGGACGGACTGACCGTGCTCGACGCGGAAGGACGCTGGCGGGATCCGGACTCCGGTCCGGTCATACGGGAGGCGTCACGTCTCGTCTGGATCGTAGCACCGCGCTCCCCGGATCTGGCAAGGCATGTGCAGGAGATCCGCCGGATCTACGAGGCGCGATTCAACCAGAAGGCGGTTGCCGCGTTCGTGCATCCGGGGTGCGTTTCGTTCTGATCCGCAGCGTCGCCGCTTTTGCCGGGCCCGGAGATGACGGCCTTTTTCCCCAAGCGCGTTCCCGGGACGGAACGCGTCCCCGGGGAGGCTTCAGGAGTGCCCCGGCAATGCCACGGCAATGCCACGGCACTACCCCGAGAGAAGGCGGCCTGTTGACGAACGACCGTAACCTGAAAGAAATGAATACTTATTCCGGTTTCTGATAGTCTTTCGGGCTAGAAGCCTTTTTACCGGAAACCGATCCCGGACAGCGCAGCAGAACAGGGACGCCGTCCCTTTCGAGGACCAGTATGAACAAGCACGACCCCGCCTCAACGATCGATCCGGACCGGGGCGATCCGATGTGCGGACACTCATGTTCCGAAGATGACGCCCGCGGTGAGAGCGGTATGGTCGGTTCGCCGATCCGACGCGCCCAGAGACGCTCACGCGGCCTGCTGGGGCTGTTCTTCGTCATTCTCGCCCTCTACACGCTGAAGAACTTCCTTCCGGCGCTGCTCTGGGGGTGCGTCTTCGCAATCGCCTCCTGGCCGCTCTACAGGCGCACGGAGCGCCGTTTCGGGCGCACGGAATGGCTGCCCATGATCTTCACCGCGGTCATCGCCCTGATCTTCCTGGTGCCGCTCAGCCTCGTCGGCGTGAAGGCGGCGGAAGAGGCACAAAGCGCGCTCCACTGGATCGACACCGTGCGTCACACAGGCATACCCATGCCCGCCTGGCTCAACGAACTGCCGTTCGAGCGCGTTCAGGTTGCGCGCTGGTGGCAGAACAACCTCGTCAATCCCGAGCATCTGAACCGGCTCTTCCATTCGGTCGATGCGGGTCACGGCATGGCATTCACCCGCCAGATCACGTCGCAGGTTGCCCGGCGTGCGACCCTGTTCCTGTTCTCGATCCTGACGCTGTTCTTCCTGCTGCGCGACGGTGCCGACATCATCCACCGGGTGCTCGTCGTGTCGAACCGGACTTTCGGCCAGCGTGGGGAAACCCTCGCCCGGCAGATCATCTCATCGGTGCATGGAACGGTCGCGGGGCTGGTTCTGGTCGGTCTGGGAGAGGGATTCGTGATGGGGATCGCCTATGTCCTGACCGATACGCCACAGCCTCTGCTTTTCGCCCTTCTGACCGGCGTCGCCGCGATGATCCCGTTCCTGGGGCTGCCCACGGTCATACTGGCCGCCCTCCTCATCCTCATGCAGGGCAAGATGATCGCCGCGATCATCGTAATCGCGCTCGGCTCCATCGTCATCTTCGTGGCAGATCACTTCATCCGCCCCGCTCTTATCGGCGGCAGCACGCAGATGCCGTTCCTCTGGGTGCTTCTGGGTATTCTGGGAGGGGTGGAGACCTGGGGTCTTCTGGGACTTTTCCTGGGGCCTGCCATCATGGCGGCGATGCATCTGCTCTGGCGCATATGGAGCGCCGACCGGATCGATTCATCCGATGAAGAGGCTGTGCATAACCGGGAAAAAAGATGAACCGCAGGACGATATCGGGCAGGCGGGATTCGAACCCACGACCCCCAGTCCCCCAGACTGATGCGCTACCAGGCTGCGCTACTGCCCGTCTGTCCTGCGGTAAGCGCCGTTTAGCAGGGGTCAGACCGGACCGCAAGCGCCCCCGGCAAGGTTTTTTGCGCTGACGCCCTTTTCAGGAGGCAGGCAGAAGGGCCCGGAGATTGTCGAGCTCACCGAGAATATCCTCGAGAGCCAGCCGCAACTCCTGACGCTCCCGCAGAAGCTGCGCCCGATGCTCCTGCAATGCGAGAATTTCCGCGCCGAGCGCCTCTTCCACGCGCGATGCCTCTTCGGAGCCCGGAGCCTCGCGTTCCGTTTCCCCGGCACGGTCCTCGCCAACAAAGGCATCCTCGCTTCCGGCTTGGAGCTCTGCGCCCGTCTCCGACAGGGTCCCGCGCACATCCAGGAATATCCGGTCCGATGCGACATCCGCCGGATCTTCCGCATCGCGATTCCTCGCCTCTCCGGACGAATGCAGACCGGACACGGTGTCGCCGGCGGGTGCTGGCGTTTGCGCCTCCGGCAACTCGTCTTCGAAGCTTACCGGGAGCGATGACTCATCCTCGTGAGTCGCTTCGGATCCTGCTTCGGGCGTCGCTGGCGCAGGCTTCGGCTCCGCGCCGGACAGGTCATCAGCTCCCGACGGCGTATAGGCCGGGGTCGAACCGGTAGCAGCCGACTCGCGCCCGTCTTCATGTCCGTGCGGAGAAGAGACACCTGTGAAGGGCGAATCGTCTGCATGTGCGATTTCCGCCGTCTGCTGCCCAGGAGACTCCAGCCCGGGAGACTTCAACCCGGAAGACTCTGGGCCGGAAGACTCCAGTCCTGAAAACTCCGGGCTCCCGGAAGGCTCCGGGATCTCGAGGGGAATCCGCCTTTCCGACCTGTCTCCGACCTCATCTCCCTGTGTGTCCGACATGATTTCCGTATCGTGGATGTCGGGCTGCGCGCGCGATGCGTCTTCGGGTCGGCCGGGATCTGCCAAACGCTCTTCCGCGCCTTCCCTGAGGAGACGCTGCACGCCCTTTATGGTGTAGCCCTGCACATAGAGCAGGTCTGTGATCCGCCGCAGGACCGCAATATCCTCCGGGCTGTAATACCGGCGTCCCCCTCCCCGCTTGAGCGGCTTCACCTCGGAAAAGCGGGTCTCCCAGAAACGCAGGACATGTTGGGGGACGTGGAGTTCATCGGCAACCTCGCTGATGGTCCTGTAGGCGTTCGGCCCCTTTTCGAGTCGATCGAGGGCGGCCCTGTCTTCCGACATGCGCGCAAGATCGGTTCCGGGGGAGATACTGGTCATGACTCGTCGCTTTCTGTGGCAAGCCCCTCGGTGGACTCGCCGTTGACTTCCGCCCTCAGGATCTGGCTCGGTCGAAAGACCAGCACGGAGCGTGGCAGGATAGGGACCTCGATGCCGGTCTTCGGATTGCGTCCGACCCTGCGGCCCTTCTGACGGACGGAAAAGGTCCCGAAGCCGCTCAGCTTGACCGTCTCGCCCTGCTCGAGTCGCGAGACGATCATTTCCAGCACCGATTCGAGCAGATCGGCAGATTCATGCCGGGAGAGCCCGACCTGGCTATAGATATGTTCGACGAGCTGGGCGCGAGTCACCGTGGTCATGACGACACCGTATCATGACGGCAAGGGAGGTCAATCGGATCCACGCCTCCCCTGCCCGTTCGGGCGATGAGCGCGCGAGACTTCAGCCGCGGCGATCATCGCCCCGGCGCGTCAGGGAAGAAGGCGGGTTGACTCAGGGTCGGGCAATCCCTGGCCTCATCCCGACAGATCACATGCGGAAAAGTGCGGATCCCCAGGTCAGACCGCCGCCGAGAGCTTCGAGCAGAACGAGCTCGCCTCTCTTGATCCGGCCGTCACGGACGGCCTCGTTGAGAGCGAGGGGAATCGAGGCCGCGGAGGTATTGGCATGACGATCCACGGTCACGACCACGCGCTCGAGCGGCAGGGCCAGCTTTCTGGCCATGCCTTCGATGATCCGCAGATTGGCCTGATGGGGCACGAGCCATGCGATGTCCTGCCCGCTGAGCCCGTGACGCTCGAGCGCCTCGTCGACCACCGAAGAGAGCTTTGCTACCGCATGACGGAAGACCTCCCGCCCCTGCATATGCAGTACGGGACGCGTCGCGTCCTCGCCACCGACGAACAGGAGATCGCCATGGCGACCGTCGCTGTGCAGATGAGTGGAGAGAATCCCGGCCTCCGCCTCATCCTCGCATCGCTCGAGAACGACGGCACCCGCACCGTCCCCGAACAGGACGCAGGTCGCCCGGTCTTCCCAGTCGAGAATGCGGGAATAGACCTCCGAGCCGATCACGAGCGCCTTTCTGGCCTGACCGCTCCGAATGAATGCCTCAGCCGTGGAGAGCGCATAGACGAAGCCGGAGCAGGCAGCGCTCAGATCGAAGGCGAATCCTCCTGTGATGCCCAGCTCGGCCTGAACACGCGCCGCGACCGCAGGAAAGCTCTGATCGGGCGTCGCCGTCGCAACGATGACCGCGTCGATCCCGGTAGCAGGAACACCGGCATAATCGAGTGCCTGCCGGGCGGCGGCGCTGGCCATGCTGACGGCGGTCTCGCCCTCGCCAGCAATATGGCGCTGGGCTATGCCGGTGCGGGTGCGGATCCACTCATCCGACGTATCGATCCGCTCGGCCAGCTCGGCATTGGTGACGACGTTTTTGGGCAGGTACCCGCCAAATCCGCTCAGACGCGCACGCACGGACATAGAACTTCCTCATGAATTGACGCCCTCAGGGCCCTGAGACCGCTGTCTGCACGGACCTCGCCCCGCCTCTCAGGCGGCGGAGGAGGAAGCCGCAACTTCGCCTTCCGGGGCCGAGGCCATCAGCATTTCGACCTGTGCGAGACGGTCACGGATCTTTTCGTTGATCTGATGCGTCACGGCGTCCATCGCAACATCGACGGCAGCGGCGAATCCTTCGGCATCCGCACCACCGTGGGACTTTACAACGATTCCGTTGAGACCGACGAACACGGCGCCGTTATAGCGGCGCGGGTCGATCCACTCCTTCATGCGCTCGAGCCCCGGGCGCACGAGAAGATAACCGATACGGGTCAGGAGACTGGTCCTGAACACGCGCTGAAGCAGGAGAGAAACGAGCTTGAGCGCGCCTTCTCCCGTCTTCAGGGCGATATTGCCCGAAAACCCGTCCGTCACGACGACATCCGTCGTCCCGGCGGTAATGTCGTGCCCCTCGACGAATCCGTGAAACTGCGAAGCAAGGGCCGAATTCCTGAGGATCTCGGCGGCCACACGGAGGCGCTCATCGCCCTTGAGTTCCTCTGCGCCCACATTCAGCAGGCCGATGCTCGGTGCCGGAAGACCCAGAACCGCCTTGGCGAAGGCCTCGCCCATGACGGCGAATTCGACGAGATTGCGTGCGTCGCAGGCGATGTTCGCGCCCAGATCGAGCATCACGACATCGCCGCGCGCAGACGGATTGACCGCAGCCATCGCCGGACGGGTAATGCCCGGCAACGTCTTGAGAACGATCTTGGCCAGAGCCAGCATCGCCCCGCTATTGCCCGCGGAAACGACGCCCCCGGCCTCACCCGAGGCGACGGCATCGATGGCCATGCGCAGGGACGAATCCCGCAGACGCAGGGCCGCAGTCGGCTTCATTTCCATCGAGATGGAGGAGGGTGCATGGCGGATCTCGCAGATCCGTCTCGCCTTGGGAAACCGGGGAAGCAGGGTTCCCAGAACGGCCTCGTCTCCGACCAGGAGAATTCTGGCAGAGGGATGTCGATCGGCAGCGCGATCCAAACCGGCCAGAACGATGTCGGGAGCATGATCCCCGCCCATCGCATCGATAGCCAAACTATAAGGCGCAGCCTCGTAGGCCGGCGCACTAGAGTCAGTCATGCTCCGCCCCGCGTGTCATTCAAACAAGATGAGCCGGCACCCCGGGCACCGGCTCGATCAAGCCTCAAACGCGAACGGTCGTCTTGAGCGTCTTTCCGGCGGCCACGACTTCGCGCCCGTCATAATGACCGCAATGCGCACAGACGTGATGGGGACGCTTCAGCTCGCCACAATTGCTGCACTCCGCATGAGCCTGAACGCTCAGCGCATGATGGCTGCGACGCATGCCCATGCGGGACGGCGTGGTCTTTCTCTTGGGGACGGCCATGGCTGGAGCCTCTTTCTTCTGAGATCGCACCCGAGCCCGGTCGCCACTCGACCGTTACAGGAAGCGATACTGTTCACTATGATCAGGCGGGCGGCTCTAGCAGACCCCGGGCGAGGTCGCAAGCATCCTGTGCGTTTCTACTCGATATCTGACCTTTTTTTCAGGGCAGAGAGATCGGCCAGCGCACTGAACGGATTGGGCCGCTCGCCCGCCTCCTCCTGCATCTCGCGCGGCGCCTCGTCAACAGCGTTCTCGAGACCGGCGCCCGGCTTTCTGGGATAGGCAGGCAAGGCCAGTGCGAGCTGCTCGGCTGCCACCTCGCCCAGATCCAGATCCCGGCCTTCATAGGGAATCTCATCCACGGCATCGATATCCGAAGCGGTCTCTTCCGAAAAACGATGGGCGGGTACGAGGCGGACCACGAAGGATTCGTTTACGACATCCTCGAAGGGTTCTCCCGTGATGACGCATTCGAGCACGACATGGGCCGTCAGCACGCCCTCGAGTACGAAACGGTCCCCGCTCTCGGGCGTCACGCGAAAACGACACCCGAAGGCATGGATGTCGGGAATACCGAAGCGACGGGCCAGCGCTGTGCATTCGCTCCGGCTCGCCTCGAGCGTCTCGACGATCCCCTCATGTCCGATCCGGTTGATCCTGATCGTACGTACGAATTCCGGCTTGTCCGTCATGACTGCTTTCCTGACACGATATTGGGAAGAAAACCGCGCCTCGCCCCCGAAGCGCCGGGACGGATTTCCTTTTACGAATTGCCTTAACGTCGCACTCCGCAATATAGAAGAGTCGGTTTGCCTCATGTTGTCTTCCGCACGATCGCGCAAGAAGGGAACAGGATGCGCGATCCGAGCCTTACCGATCACTGCAGGACGACACATTCCGCCATGACGAGCGCCTTCGAAAAGACCTCCCCGCGGCAGAAAACGCATGCGGGTCGCGTGCGCGCCCTGCTTTGCATCATGCCCCTGAGCCTCGCCGGGTGCTCGGTTTTCGGCCCGATCCCGCAGAATCGCGGATCCCTGATCGAAAAGGACGATTACGCCCAGCTTCAGCCGGGCACGAGCACGCGCAACGACGTGACCGACATTCTCGGCTCTCCGACCGCGCATGCGACGTTCGACGACAACACCTGGGTCTATGTCTCGCTCGTGACCGTGCCGCAGCCTCTCGGTTTCCCGCGAATCACCAAGCAGAACGTGCTCGTGCTCGCTTTCGACAATACGGGCGTGCTGCGGCGTATGGATACGCTGCACCGCAAGAACGGCTATGATGTCGGCATGGTCGGCGAGACGACCCCGACGCCGGGCACGAAGGTCAACGTGCTGCAACAGCTGCTCGGCAATGTCGGCCGCTACAACCCGATGAGCAATATGGGCAACACCTTCGGCGGCACCCAGGGTCCGCTCGGCGCCGGCGTCGGCACGGGCCACGGTGGAACGGGCAACTCCATCCCCTGATGCCTCGCCGCTGCATCCTGTAGCGGCACCTGCCTTGTCGCGGTTGCGCCTTCCCGGGGGTCGCGCCTCCCAGCGGCCGCCCGCCATGCCTGACCGCCTGCGTCAGCGCGGCAGTTTGAGCACGACACGCAACCCGCCCAGAGGGCTGTTGCGCAGAATCACACTTCCCCCATGTGCCGCCATGATGTCGCGCGCAATGGTCAGGCCGAGCCCGGTGCCCGGGCCGGTGGTGCTGAACGCCCGGAAGACATCCTTCCGCCGGGACTGGGCGATTCCCGGCCCGTCATCGTCGATCGTGATTTCTGCCATACGCGCGGTGCCGCTCAGCGTGAACGCCATGCGTCCGCCGTGTCTGCGCGCATTTTCCGCCAGATTGATCAGGACGCGACGCATCGCGTCCGGACGCACCGGGACGACAAGCGAGTCGTCGGCGTGAATTGCGAGAACCACACCGCCGGCACGGGTCGTTGCCGTTGCGACATCCTCCAGCAGCGCGACGAGATCGGTGGGCACGGGATCTTCCTCCCCCTCACCGCGCGCGAAGGAGAGATAACTGCCGATCAGCCTCTCCATCTCGCCGATATCGGTGATCATGTCCTCGATATCGGGACGCAGCTCCTGCGCGTCGACGCTCCCTTCCACGGGCAGCATCGCAAGGGTCAGACGCAACCGCGTCAGAGGGGTGCGCAGATCGTGCGAGACCCCGGCCAGTACGGCCGTTCGCTGCGCCACGAAACGGTTGACGCGGGCCTGCATGCGATTGAAGGCCAGAGCGGCCTTGCGGATCTCCAGCGCTCCTTGCGGACGGATCGGCCCGTCATCCCGGCCCAGCCCGAAATTCTCTGCCGCGCGGGCAAGACGCCGTATCGCGCGGACCTGCTTTCCGACGAAGAGACTTGCGATCAGGAAGAGGATCAGGGCGCTGCCGACCTCCCAGGCCACGAAAAGCCAGACAGGCCCGACATCGAGGCGCTTGCGGGGAACGATGACATCGAGCACGCCGTCGCGCAGAGGGATCTCGAGCCGGACGCTCTGCCGCGTCGCATTCCAGTCGATATGGCAGGGCGCGCCGAAAATCCGGCGCACCGAATCCGTCAGATCCTCGTCCATCGGTCCCAGAACGAACGGAGCGGGCGTCGCGGGAAGGTGCGCACCGCGCCGGAACGCAATCTCGAGCTGCAACCGCGCGCGGGCGCGCTGGACGATCCAGCCGGTATCCTGCGGCATATGCTCGATCGAATCGAGCGCGATGGCCAGATCCGATACCACACTGTCGGCAAGACGACGGGATACGACATTGAGATAATTGCCGTAAAACAGCTGGAGCGCGACGATCTGCGTCACGAGAAGCGGCATGGAGACGATCAGGAGCGATCGCCCCTGAAACGAGCGCGGCAGAACCCGCCGGATGAGGCGCTCGAAAAAACGGGCCGAATACACCGGATCCCCCCCCCTTCAGAGCCCGGGTTTCAGAACATAGCCCTTGCCGCGAACCGTCTGCAGGAAACGTGGCTCCTTCTGATCGGGCTCGATGCGACGCCTCAGCCGCGTGACCTGTACATCCACCGCGCGCTCACCGATCTCCTCCATGCCCAGAGCTTCGGCGATCGCCTCGCGGGAAAGCACCTCTCCCGGGGTCTGGGTCATGACACCCAGAAGCGCGGCTTCCCCGCTGGTAAGATGAACGGTGCCTTCCGGCCCGCTCAGCAGACCGCGTCCGGTATCGAATTCCAGCCTGCCCAGACGCAGGATACGCGGCTTGCCCGGCGGAGGGGGCGCCTGACGTCGCAGATGCGCCTGCAGTCGGAGCAGCAGCTCCCGGGGTTCGAAAGGCTTGGCCAGATAATCGTCGGCTCCGGATTCCAGACCGATGATCCTGTCCGCCGGTTCGCCACGGGCCGTCAGGAGAACGATGGGCCAGCTCTGACCCTGCTCGCGCAGCCATCGCGTCAGGCTCAGACCGTCCTCGCCCGGCATCGTGATATCGGCGACCATCGCATCGGGATGCGTGATACCGAGAATCCTGCGCGCCTCTTCCGCATTGCCTGCGGTCGTGATCCGGAATCCGTTCTCCGAGAGAAATCTCTGCAGGAGACGAAGCAGACGGGCGTCGTCATCGACGACCAGAACATGCGGCGCAGTCACGATGATGTCTCCTCTCCCTGCAGGGTCGCGAGCACGCGACGGAACCCCTCCACGGCCTGCCCCCCTGCCGCACGATAGGCGGATGTCATGCGATCGCGCAGGGAGGCGAAGAGCTCTTCTTCTATCGCGCCGCCCTGCACCGTCAGATGCAGGCGTTTGAGGCGTCTGTCATGGCGATCGGCCCGCTGCTCGAGCAATCCGCGCGCCATGAGGTCCTGCAACACCCGGTTGAGACTCTGCTTGGTGATGTTGAGGCGCCGCAGAAGGTCGCTCATGGTAAGACCCTGATGGGTGGAAACGAGGAACAGGACACGATGATGCGCCGCGCCGAGCCCGTATTCCCTCTGCAGGGGCTCGCAGGTCGCTCCCAGCTCCCGCCAGGCGAGCAGCATGGCTTCGTAGGTCTGCCGGATCTGCTCTTCGCGAAGATAGAGATGGGCCTGACCCGGCGCATCGCGCGGAACCCGCAATCCCGACATGCTCAGCCCTCGCCCGCTCGCAATACCGGAAATTCGCTCGCATAGCCGAATGTCGTGAAATCGGTCATGCGCATCGGATAGAGAATGCCATCCAGATGATCCTGCTCGTGCTGGAGCACATTGGCATGAAAGCCGCGCGCGATGCCGCTGACCGGCGCACCCTCAAGATCGAATCCGCGAAACGCGATTTCCGCATGACGCGGCACGCTGCCGCGCAGTTCGGGCAACGAAAGACAGCCTTCCTGACACATCATCATGGCGTCTCCGACGGGAGCCAGCTCGGGATTGATCAGAACGCCGGGTGGAATCGGGGCTTCCCCCGGGGCACAGCGCGGCTCCGGCACCTGATAGACGAACAGACGCAAGGATTTGTGAACCTGGGGTGCGGCGAGCCCTGCCCCCCTGGCATCGAGCATGGTCTCGATCATGTCCGAAACCAGCTGCCTTATGGCGGAAGAATGAATATCCTCAACCGGTTGCGCCTTCTGAAGCAGAACCGGATGACCCATACGCGCGATCTTCAACAGCGCCATATTGCGTGCTCGTCCTTACTGGGCAGGAAAGTTCCCGACAATTCGTTCATGGTGACACGAATAATTTTCGGGCGATACTGATCAAACCGTTTGTGTCCGTTCGAAAGATCGTGCTAAGGCGGCGGCCTCTTTGGAACGCATTGCCATCGGTACCGCGTTCTGGACATCGCATTCACAAGCAAGATCATGAATTTCATGATCGGACAGGAGATGGCAGACCCGTGCAGGTTCTGGTTCGTGACAACAATGTTGATCAAGCGCTCAAGGCGCTCAAGAAAAAGATGCAGCGCGAAGGCGTTTTCCGCGAGATGAAGCTGCGTCGCCACTTCGAAAAGCCGTCGGAGCGCCGCGCGCGCGAGGCTGCCGAAGCGGTGCGTCGTGCACGCAAGATGGAGCGCAAGCGTCTGGAGCGTGAAGGGTTCTGATCCCTCGCCCGGACCGGAGCAGAAAAAACCGCCGTTCATCCGGCGGTTTTTTTATGTCCGATCGCCGCATGACTCCGGGATCGCCCTGCGCATGAAGTCCCGCCCTGCGCAATGTTACGACCCTGCCCGGGCCTCTGGTCCGGCCGATGCCCGGACAACGCTGCAAGCCGCACCCTGTGACGGACGGTTGGCCCGCCACAGGGTCGGCATCGCCGGCGCGCGGTGCGCCTTGTGCTTTCAGTGTCTGAAAGACGGATCCTGATCCATCAGGCTCCTGGACAGATAGACGGCCTCGAGCGCCCGTTCATAGGCGATTTCCCTGGCATTGACGGTCCCTGCATGACCGCCTTCCGTATCCTCATAATAGAAGAACGGTTTCCCGAGCGCCTCGAGTCTCGCTGCGAACAATCGGGCATGCACAGGCCCGACACGGTCGTCCCTCGTCGAGGTGAAGATGAACGGTACGGGATAGGACACGCCTTCCTTCAGGTTTTGCAGGGGGGAGATCCTGCGCAGGAACGCGCGTTCGGCAGGGATCGCCATGTGACCGTATTCCGCAGCCCATGACGCGCCTGCCGCCATGGTTTCGAAGTTTTCCATGTCGAGAAGCGGCACGCCGATGATGACGGCCCTCCACAATTCGGGATGCTGCGTGAATTCCACGCCCATCAGAAGGCCGCCATTCGAGCGTCCGCGAATACCGAGATGATCCCTGTCGGCGATATGACGCGCTGCGAGATCGCGCGCGATAGCCGCGAAATCGTCATAGGCGTGCTGACGCCCCGACTTCATGCCCGCCTCGTGCCAGGCTGGCCCGAACTCGCCGCCCCCGCGGATATTTCCAACCACATAGACGCCGCCCCGCTCGAGCCATGTCTTGCCGATATCGGCGTAATAGGTCGGGAGATAGGAGAGATCGAACCCGCCATAGGCCGTGAAAAGCGTCGGGTTCCGGTCGTTCTTCTTCCAGTCCCGGCGATGGGTCACGAAATAGGGGATCCTGACGCCATCGCTGGATGTTGCCCAGAACTGCTCTGTCGTCAGCCCCCTGGCATCGAACAGTGCCGGGGTCGTCTTGACCTTCCGGGACTTGCCCGTGTCGGTATCGAAACTCCAGAGCTCAGGCGGAATGATATAGCCCTCGACCTTGAGATAGGCATAGCTGACAGAGGCTGACGACGATTGCAGGGTCGCCGAGCTCATGCGTGGCAGGACATAGTATTTCTCCTGCCAGCCGCTCTCCTTCACAGAGGGTGTATAGAGCCGCACGGAAGGATGAACATCGCGATAAACCACCGCGATGATACCCTTGGACGTGACGCCGATATCGGTCGTCGTTTCGCCGGCCTCGGGCTTGAAAACCAGTGCTGGTGCCGCGCCGGAAGCCGCAGGGTCGACAGCGACAATGCTGCCACGGGAAAAATGCCCGCCAACGTTCCAGTCCTGATCGAGGCGCACGATCAGCTTGCCTGCATAGAAGCCGAGATAACCGATCTTCTCAGGCAGGGCGATCTGTCGCAGCGTCCCGGCGGCAGGGTCATAGACACGATATTCGCTGCGAAAGAAGTCGAGATTGCGCTGTATCAGAACGAGCTGGCGACCGGTCTCGTCACGCAGCATCTCGGGCGCGACGATCATATCGCCTTTCTGCCCCCGATAGATCTCCTTGGCATCCTCGAGCCGGGTGCCGCGGCGAACCAGACGCACGCTGAGCGGATAGCCCGATTGCGTCATGCTCCCTGCCCCCCAGTCGCGCGCGACCAGAAGCGTGTCGCGATCGACCCAGACGACGCGCTGCTTCGAGCGCGGCAGGATGAATCCGTCATCCACGAAGGTTTTGCTGGCCGGGTCGAACTCCCTGTAGGTCACGGCGTCCTCTCCGGATACCGAAAGCCCCACGAGACAGCGGGACGCCTCCGGAGGCAGGCATTCGGCCTGCTGGAAGACCCAGTCCTTCTTTTCCTTGCGCGCGAGGGCATCGATGTCGAGCATCACCTGCCAAGCGGGATGTGGCGTCGCAAAGGAATTCCGGTCGGTGACCCGCCAGAGTCCCTTGGGATGCGGCGCGTCCTGCCACAGATTCCAGATACGACCGCCCATCTGGTCGGGCAGAGGCAGCCGCCCCGGCGACTGCTCCACCGCGAGCACATCGCGATAGAGCCTTTCGTAGCGGGGATCTGCAGTGAGCAGGTCGGCGCTGCGCTTGTTCTCCTGGCGCACCCAGGCGAGGGCACGGGCGCCATCGACCTGTTCGAGCGCTTCGCGGGGCGGCGCTGCCCCCGCCCGGGAGGAAGGAGTATCTTGCGACGATGGTGAGGAAGACGGCCCGGAAGAGGCCAGGCTGGCAGTGGGCAGAGCGCAGAAAAGCGCTGTCATGACCGGCAGGATACGCCGCACGTTATTCTCCTTGAACGCGATGACAGACATGCGGAAGAAAGGAGCGGAGCCACGCCTGCTCCACCCTGTCGCACCCGCAGTCCTATGGCAGACGATACAAGCCCAGCCGATGCGTGGGTTTCAAGGGCATAACTGCCAGTGGAACGAGGCGATAGCAGACAACCGGCATACCGCGCAGTCTGCGACACACATGACCGGGCAGAGCGGGCTTCAGCCAGAGCGCTGGCAGATCGGCCCGCTCGCCTTCCCGGAGAACGAGCAGCATCGATCGCCCGCCGGTACCGGCACCGGATGGGAGATCGGAGGACATACCGGACGGGATATCGGGCATACGCTCCGGCGCCCTGCCGGAGACCGCGCGCCGCGAAGGGAGAACAGACAGGTCGGAGCGATCCTCCGGAGCCTTTCCCCCGGTGGCGCCATCCAGATAGCGCCATCGGCTGTCATAGCTCAGAACCGGCTGGTCCTTGGCATGATAGCGCAGGATCGAAGCCAGGGCGTAGTCGCCTGCAACCAGAGCGGGCCTGTCCGGCGCCGCCTGCCGGATCTCGCCGATCAGCCCGTCCCAGCCCGCGCTCTGACGTGCGATCACATCGAAATGCGCAGACAGGGGAAGCAGTGCGAAAATACCCTGGAGGGTCACGAGCGATGTCATGAAAAGCCCGAGACAACAGGCCGTCCCGATACGATAGCCGGTAGCGGCAGCGCCGAGCGCCATGACCGGATAGATCACGACCGGCCAGTTCGCCTGAACGCGGGCGCCCAGAGCGTGCTGGACGAAGACGAGCGCAGGAACGAGGCTCATCCAGGCAAGGAGAGACGCGGCCTGGCTGCTGCGCCGGTGTCGCACGCACCATACGACCCCGAGGCAGAACAGCGCGAATATCAGCGGGGTGGCAAGGCCGATCTGCCCGCCGACCAGCTCGAGAAGGAAATTGAGGGCCCGGAGCGGATTCCAGTCTCCGGCCCGGCCGCCCTGCTTGAGAAAACTCGCCCAGTGATGGGTCGCATTCCACCAGAGCACCGGAGAGATCATCGCTGCGCCCAGCACGGCCCCGCTCAGAACGAATGGCCAGGAACGCCTCTGCACCCGGGAGGTAAGAAACCACAGACCGCACCCCGCCGCGGGCAGGACGGCCGTATATTTGCTGTCGAAAGCGAGTGCGAAGCCTGCCCCGATCCCGAGCCACCAGACCGGGTTTCCCGTAGCCAGAAGCCGCCCGCATGCGGCGAGAACGAGCGCCAGAAAGAAGACGAGCGGCGTGTCGGGCGTGGCCGTTGCCGCCCCGAGGCCGAGCATGAGAGTCGCATTGAGAAGCAGGGCTGCGCGATATCCGGCCTCTTGCGTGCCGAAAAGATCCCGCCCGGCCTGGATGAGAAACGCCGATCCCGCGAGTGCCGAAACCGGGCCGAGAACCCGGATACCGAAGCCTCCATCGCCGAAAAGCGTCGTGCCGAGCCGTATCCATAACGCGATCATGGGCGGATGATCGAGATAACCGGACTGGAGGTGCAGCGCCCAGAGACGATAATAGGCTTCATCGGGCGTGACGCCTACGCGGGCCGCCAGCCCGAGACGCAACCCGGTCAGAACGAAAAGGAGCGCCCAGGCCCCGATGCGGGCCTGCCGGGTCTCGAAACGCCAGAACCGCATCATGTCAGCGCCAGACGAGAGTCGAGGCGATCGCATAATTCCAGACCACGCCGATCAGGGCACCGGCGGCGCTGGATCGGCTCCAGTGTCCGTGCGTATCGTAGAGAAGCTGCGCCACCCCGACATTGCCGAACGCGCCGATTGCCGATCCGAGGACGAAGACCAACAGCCCCGGCAGCCAGCGTCGTCCGCGCAGGGGCCGATCGAGATAGGTGATCCGGTTATTGAGCTGGAAATTGGCGAGAATCGCGCAGGCCGTCCCGAGAATCTGGCTGGTCCGGAAATCGGCACCCGCAAGGCGCGCCATCTCGGCGACCAGCAGATTGACCGCGATACCGACAGCACCGATCGACGCGAAAAGAACGAATCGCGTGGGCAGCCATCCCTTGCAGCCCCGCTCTATCAGCATCCCCAGAAACTGGACCATGACGAGCGGGCTCAGTTTGCTCTCGCCGGCAAGGCGCGGACGAAACACGAACGGAACCTCGATCATACGTACCCGACCGGGAACCGAGAGGACGATCTCGAGCAGGATCTTGAATCCTGTTCCCGTGAGACGGGGAATTGCGGCCTCGAATACGGACCGGCGCAAGGCGAAAAAACCGCTCATCGGATCGGAAAGCGGCACGGGGAGAATGGATTGCGCCAGTCTGATTCCGGCCCGGGAGAGCGCGTGTCGCCATCGATTGGCGAGCCCCGCGCTGTCACCGCCATCGATGTGACGGCTCGCCACCGCGATATCCGCGTCTCCGGCCAGAAGCGGTGTCACAAGATCGCGCAGGATGGCTTCGTCATGCTGCAGATCGCCATCCATTACGGCGAGAACGGGCGCGGTCGAGGAAAGCGCTCCTTCGATGACGGCAGAAGAAAGCCCCCTGCGCCCGACCCGCCTGATCAGCCTGATCCGCGGATCGTCTTGCGCTTCGCGGACCACTTCGGATGACGTGCCGTCCGGAGAATCGTCATCGACGAAAACGAGCTCCCAGCTGATTCCGTCCAGAGCCTTTCTCACGCCCCGGACGAGGGCGGAAACATTTTCGGCCTCGTTGTAACAGGGTACGATCAGGGTCACGTCCGCCGGGAGCGGGTGGCTCATACCGGAACCCCGGCACGGTCGATGCTGGTCCGTATGGTCTGGAGAGTCTGGACGCGGACGACATGGTCCAGATCGGTCAGATTCTTCGTGAGGTAATTCTGGTGCGCCGCGTCGCGCGCCACGAGACGGACCAGAAAATCCCCGCCCCCCCGGATCATGTGGCATTCCCGCACCTCGGCCCAGCCTGCAACCTCGGCCTCGAAGGCTTCGAGCACGCTTCCCTTCTGGCTCTCCAGACCGATCAGCGCGAAGAAGACGAGGGACCAGCCGAGTTTCCCGGCATCGACATCCGCATGATATCCTTCGATGACACCGATCTCCTCGAGGCGACGCACACGGCGAAGACAGGGCGGCGCCGAGATTCCGGTCCGGCGCGCCAGCTCCACATTGGTCATGCGTCCGTCGGCCTGCAGCTCGGCAACGATCTGGCGATCGATCGAATCGAGATCGACGATACCCACGGATGAGGGCGTGGCGGCGAGTATGTCTTTCGACGACGCGGAGGCAGCGGGGTGGTCGTCCTGATCGCTATGGGTCATTATCACCGTAAGGGTCGGTCGCAACGGATCTGTTGGCATGTAGATTGCCATACCTATATCTGCATCCCGACCCAAGAGCCATGTCTCATCACACTGGTTCGATGGATTTACCCCAGCCCCTCACCCGCCCACCACCAAGGACACGCTACGTGAGCCAGAGCTTCAAGACCGATCTGCTCGTCATCGGCGCCGGACCAGCCGGTTATACCGCTGCGATCTACGCCGCCCGCGCCAGCCTCAAGCCCATTCTCGTGGCCGGGCTGCAGCCCGGCGGCCAGCTGACCATCACAACCGATGTGGAAAACTACCCCGGCTTCGCCGAGCCCGTGCAGGGGCCGTGGCTCGTCGAACAGATGCGCCTGCAGGCCGAGCATGTCGGCACCGAGATCCACTACGATCTCATCACCTCCTGCGATTTTTCCCGGAAGACCGAGGACGGGTATTTCCGGCTCGAAGCCGATTCCGGAGCCATCTATCTCGCGCGTACCGTCGTGATTGCGACCGGCGCCCAGGCCAGATGGCTCGGCCTGCCTTCCGAGGCACGCCTCCAGAGCGGCGGCGTGTCCGCCTGTGCCACCTGCGACGGCTTCTTCTATCGCGGAAAACGCGTGGCCGTCGTCGGCGGCGGCAACACGGCCGTCGAGGAAGCGCTCTATCTCACCCATCACGCGGACCACGTCACCCTGATCCACAGACGCGACACCCTGCGGGCGGAGCGTATTCTTCAGGAAAGACTTTTCGCCAATCCGAAGATCAGCGTGATGTGGAACACCGCTGTGGAGGAAGTACTCGGTTCGGGCAAGCCGGAGACCGTATGCGGGCTCAGCCTGCGCAATACCGTCGATGGAAGCCTCGACACGCTGGCCGTCGATGGCGTGTTCATCGCCATCGGACATACGCCCAATACCGGCCCGTTCCGCGGCCAGATCGCCTGCGACGAGGAAGGCTATATCCTGACCACCCCCGGGAGCACGCGCTGCTCGGTCGAGGGTGTCTATGCCGCAGGCGACGTGCAGGACAAGAAGTTCAGACAGGCCATCACGGCTGCGGGCACCGGATGCATGGCCGCACTCGAAGCGGAGCATTTCCTCGCCGGCCTGCCCGCTTCCGTTCCCTAAGCCTGTTCATTCCCTGAGACTGTTCGTTTCCTAAGCCTGCTCGTTTCCTGTGCCCCTGTCTTCACGACCTTCCGGTAAGCGCCCCGGGCAGAAGGGCGTGCGGACCGATACCCGGGCATCGGCTCCCGATGCGCCAGACGCCGCGTCTTCCGGCCCTTCCCTCTGCTGCTTGTCGGGGCCGGTTGTCGGGGCCGGATGTCGGGGCGGCACTCCGGGAAATGGACGTGCAGAGGAAGGGAATAAAAATGACTTGGCAGCGGTGACGAATGCTGCCAAGTCAATGCTTTGACACGTCATGACCTCAGCGATCGTGGACAATTACCTTCTTCGTTCAATAAACGCCTCGCACCCGGTCGAGGATGAATTCTAGGGAAGACGCATGGACTGGGACAAATTACGCATCTTCCATGCCGTTGCCGAAGCCGGCTCGTTCACCCATGCGGGAGACCGCCTCAATCTCAGCCAGTCCGCGGTATCGCGACAGATCTCCGCGCTCGAGGATTCTCTCAATGTGCCGCTTTTCCATCGGCATGCGCGCGGGCTGATCCTCACGGAGCAGGGCGAGACGCTCAACCGGACGGTGCGCGAGGTCTTCTCGAAACTTTCCCTCACCCAGGCCTATCTCAGCGAAAGCAAGATCAAGGCCAAGGGAGAGCTCAAGATCACGACAACCTCGGGTTTCGGTCTCGGCTGGCTCGCGCCGCGTCTGGAGCGGTTCATGACCCTTCACCCGGATATCGAGGTGGGGCTGATCATGGAGGATACGGATCTGGATCTCGGGATGCGCGAGGCGGATGTTGCAATCCGCATGCATCCTCCGCGTCAGGCGGATCTGATCCAGCGCCATCTCGCCAATTTCACCATGCCCATCTATGCAAGCCGATCCTATCTCGATCAGCACGGCACACCCGAGAGCATCGCCGATCTCGCCCAGCACAGCCTTATCGGTTTCGCAGGGGCTTCTCCCCCCCTGCCGGATGCATTCTGGCTGATCGAACTCGTTCGGCGACAGAGCCATGGATCCGTCCGTAACCGGCTTTCTATCAACAGCTATCCCGCCATCGCGATCGCGATTGCCAATGGCGCCGGCATAGGGTCCCTGCCGACCTATCTCGCGGCTGCCCATCCGGATCTCGTGCGCGTTCTGCCGAACGAACCGGTCCCGACGATCGAGGCCTTCTTCGTCTATCCCGAGGAACTCAAGATGTCGAAGCGGATCACCGTTCTACGCGATTTCCTGCTTGGCGAAATCAACCCCGGGAAGCACTGACCCTTTCGCAACGGGGGGCGCGGGGCGAGCGCAACGAACCGCGTAGGGTCGGGATCGCCCATGGCCGGAACCGGGCGCGATCCGGATAGAGCCGGTCAGCCGCGCTTGCTTCTGGAAAGATGAGTCCCGGGGAGATGAGCCCCGGAAACCTGCGCGTTGACGCGTTCGCGCAGTTCTTTTCCCGCCTTGAAGAACGGAATGGTCTTCTCGCTCACCGCGACCGTCGAGCCGGTGCGCGGATTGCGCCCCTGACGGGCATCGCGCTTCTTGACCACGAAGGCGCCGAACCCCCGGATCTCGACCCGATCGCCGCGGGAGAGCGCCGTGGAGATCTCGGTCAGGATCGTCTGTACGATCAGTTCGACATCGCGGGCATTCAGATGAGGATGAGCAGCAGATAACGCGGAGATCAGTTCTGATTTCGTCATAGTGAAATGCTTCGGCCCTCTGGGAAGCCGGGCGGTCGATCGGCCCGGCCAGCATCGAATGATCGTGCTTACCGTGGCAAGATCGCGACCGCTCCGTCAAGCGCGTGATAACGCGCAAACTGACGCAGCGCCTCCGGCATGGCGAACCAGTCACCGCCGAAATGCCTGTGAATGAACTCCCACACCGTCTTCGGAGGTTTCTGCGTCGAGACCTCGCGGACCGGCATGGTCTTGCCATCCCTGATCTGCGCCCCCAGCCAGAGCCGCGCCTGCTTCTCATCGCCCAACTGATCGACGAGATGGAGCGGAAGGGCCTGCCGGCCCGTATAGGGACGCCCGTCGGCGAGCTTCCGGATTTCCTCCATGGGGCGATGACGCCCTTTGGCGACGATCGCGACGAACTGATCGAAAAGATCGTCCACCACACCCTGCAACATGGCGCGCCCCTCGGGTTTCAATGGCACGAATGGCTGCGACTGATCCTTCATGGGGCCGGAGGTGATCGTATCTGCGGTCACCCCGATGCGCTCGAGCAGCGTCGAGGCATCCGGCCGGATCATGATGACCCCGATCGAGCCCGTGATGGTGGAGGGATAGGCGAAGATACGCCGCGCAGGCGCTGCGATCATGTAGCCCGCAGACGCCGCAACGCCCTGCATGGAAACGGCGACAGGCTTGCGGGCTGCGAAGGATTCGATCGCATCGTGGATCGCAACGCCCCCCGTCACCCCTCCTCCGGGGCTATCGATGACGAGGAGCAGACCGTGGGTATGCGGATCTGACGCGAGGCGATCGATCGCCTCGACGGTGGCCTGCATCCGGTCGCTTATGATTCCCTTGATCTCGAGCCGCGCAATCGAATCGGTGGGGCCCTGCCGATGGCCCGGCAGGAACAGCATCCAGAATGCCGCAACACAGGCGACGAGCGCCAGCACGCGCCAGAACAGGAGACGGCGGCGCTGCAGGCGATAGGCCACGCGCGTATCGTCGGAGGCTGGCCCGGCCCCGTTTCCGGCCTCGGCTCGATTATCCGCCTGTTCCATCGCAGAGACATTCCTTTACAAGCAAAAAAGGCAACTCATCGCAGGATGAGTTGCCTTTTTGAGGACGTCTACTGGCGAAAGGCAGAAATCAGACCTTTTTCGCACGCCCGCGACGCGAGGGGCGATCTTCCGACTCCGCACCCTCTTCCGCAGAAGCGCGTGTCGCGGCATCGAGACCGGCATTGATCTTGCGTCCAAGACCGATCTCGCGCGCCAGATGCGAGCGACGCTCGGCATAATTGGGCGCCACGAGGGGGTAGTCGGCGGGCAGACCCCAGCGTTCGCGATACTGCTCGGGCGTCATGCCATAGGCGCTCTGGAGATGACGCTTGAGCATCTTCAGCTTCTTCCCGTCTTCCAGACAGACAATGTAGTCCGGGAAGACGGAGCGCTTGATCGGCACGGCCGGCTGCGGACGCTCCGGCTCCGGTTCGGCCTGACCGGCGCCCTGAAGCGCATTATAGACCTGCTTGATCATGCCCGGCAGCTCTTCACCCGACATCGGATTATTCGCCACATGCGACGAGACGATCTGTGCGGTCAGCTCAAGGAGGGCTACGTTGTTCTCGATCTCAGACATTTATTTTCTCTTTGTCGAAGTTTAACTCTTTTAACCGGGTCTTTTATATCAGCTCATCTGACGAGTAAATAGATTTAACGTTTTTCCATCATTTTTTATACTTTCCTGAGCTCTTCGTTAAAAACTCGCGAAACATAGAATGTTTCCATGGAAAGAAAAGAAAATCTTCAAAATCAGTTTCATTCTTTAACATTCTCTTGCGGTATGACCGTCAACTATCGTGAAACTATAATAGAACAAACAGGTAAATTTTTTCCTAATCACGGAGTTTCGAAAGAAAAACGCCCCGAACTGTATTGGTTCATACATTTCCCTCCCCTCGTCGTAACCGTCTCACACGCGCGACATGCCCACGCGCCCGCTCTAGTTCCGGGATTTGGAGAGGTTGTGCGGGTATTTCCAGTATCCCTGTCGATCCGGACGATATGACCGGCGTTTCTTTTCCCGATTCGCCCAGAGAACATCAGGAAGAGAGAGGCTTATTATATTTTTTTTTACAGAACCGACCCGGATCCGACGCAAGAGAGCGATTCTGTTCCAGCCCATGCAGGATCGCGAGACCGGGGCCTGCGCGCGCATCGTCCATGTTGCGCGTCATGAGAAGCCGCAGCGTAAACGCATCGTGTCGTATCGGAGACAGCACGGCGACAAGCGGGACGCGCCTGTTTCCTCTCCTCCCGCAACCGGGCATTACTCAAACTTAAGGCCGTGTTTCTGGTTTCAATCGGGTTTTCACCATATCCGGCTAAGCCTGCTCCCTGCTTCCCTGCAGAATCACAGATCGTGAGTTCATGCCCTCCGTGCGTATCCCGCTTCGCCTGACCCCGTCCCTTTCCACCGGATCGCGCAGCCGCGCGACGGCCGCACGCGGTCGCTGGTCCTGGCTCTATGCCCCGTCTGCCCAGGCCGTCGAATTCGCGCTTCGCAATACGATCGCGGCACTCCTCGCCCTCGGTATCGCCATGTGGATGGAGCTCGACAGCCCGATCTGGGCCACGATGACGGTGTGGGCAGTCGCACAGGGCACCCGCGGAGAAAGCCTCTCGAAGGCACGATGGCGTATCGTCGGCACCGTCATCGGGGCCACCGCAGCGATCGGACTTTTCACCCTTTTCCCCCAGCAGCCCCTGCTCTTCTTCCTGACCCTCGCGATCTGGATGGGGCTGTGCGCCGGACTCGCGACGTTCGTCAGCAATTTTCGCGCCTATGCGCTCGTCCTCTCCGGCTATACCTGCGCGATCATTGCCATGGGCGCCGTACACGACCCGGACAACGTCTTCATGATTGCGATCTCACGCTCGACCTATATCGGGCTGGGCGTGGTCTGCGAGGCGGGAATGGGCCTCATCTTCGCGACCGGTCAGGAACGACAGGCCCGAATCGCGGTCAGAACCAAATTGCAGACGGCCCTGTCCCTCGTCTCCGCATCGATTGCCGATATCCTCTCCGATGCCGCCTCGACCCAGCGCAAGGCCCGGGATCTCTTTGCGACCATCCTGCGTCTCAACAGCGAGATCGAATTCGCCGAGATCGAAATGGGGCCGCACGGACATGAGGGCGATCATGCACGCGCAGCCCTCGCGGCCGTTTCCATCCTGCTGTCGCGCGGATTCGGCATGGCGTCCCGCCTGGCCGCTCTCGCCCATAGCCATGGCAGTTTCCGCGAGACTTCGGACGAAACGCAGATCTTCCTGAGGGGGCTGGAGAGGCGCCTGAAGGCACAGGAGCCCGTCCAGTCGATTCTTGCGGATCTGCATGTGCTCATCGAGCGCTGCCGGGCCCATGCAGCGCCATTCATGGTGCCCGATCACGAGCACACGCCGATGGTCGGCCCCGTCGACGAGCGCGTGCTTCATGTGGCGTTGGGCGAGCTGCTGCACGATCTCGAGATTGCCGTCATCGAATACGATGCGAGCACCCATCTGATTCCCGGCGATCGCTTCCATTTCCGTCTTCAGACCCATCGCGACCCCCGCAACGCCATCAATAACGGACTGCGCGTCACCGCCTCGATCCTTTTCACAGCGCTGGTCTGGGAGATCACCGCCTGGCCGAACGGCGCCGGTTTCATCTCGATCACCGCCCTGATCTGCGGCCTTTTCGCCACCCAGGAGAATCCCGTTCTCGGCACGACGTCCTTTCTCAAGGGCACGGTCTGGTCCATCATCGCCGGGGGAATCCTGACCTTCATCTTCGTGCCGAAATTCGATACCTACGAGATGTTCATCATGGCATTCGGCCCGGCCATGTTCATCGGAGGCCTCGCGCGGATCAACCCGGCCACGGCGGGCGCGGCCGCCGCCTACGGGCTTCTCATGCCCGCAACCGTGAACGTCCAGAACCATCATCGCCTGAACGAGATCGCGTTCTTCAACGGAGCCAGTGCCACGCTGCTCGCAGCCTGCGCCGCCGTGCTCGTGTTCCACACCTTCCTGCCCTTCAATCCGCAATCGGAGCGTCATCGTCTCAGGATGCAGATGCTTGCCGAACTGCGCGCGCTCTGCCACCTGCGCAAGGCACCGGAAACGCGACGCTGGATCGGGCGGAACATCGACCGTTTCGCCCGCCTGATCCGCCATGCGGGTCCGTCTCCGCTGCCGATCGTCGAGAACTATCTGCAAGGCACGCTTGCCGTCATGACGATCGGCCTCAACGTCATCCGGCTGCGTACGCTCCTCGACCGCGACCATCTTCCGGACACGGCGCGTCGCCCGATCGCGCTGCTGCTCGACCGCATGGAATATACCCGCGACCGGCACGATCGCCCGGCGCGCGTCGCGGCGGCGGCAGTGCGCAGGCTCCGCGCGCTCGACCGTACCGAGCACGATCTGGTCACCCGGCTGGAGCTGATCCGGGGCATTTCCTATCTCGTCGTGATACGCGACGAGCTGACGGCCAATGCCGCCTTCCTCGACGAAATGCATGGCTATACCAGCCACCGCGCCTTGCAGGAGCTCCGATGAGCGCTTCCCAGCCCGATCTGGCCCTTCGCGGCACGCTCCTCCGGTTCCGGGGCGACCCCTTCGAAATGCCCCCCGACGAGGCGCTCGACATCGAAACGGACGGGATCGTCCTGATCCGGGACGGGCATATCGTCGAAACCGGCCCCTTCGCGCGGCTGAAGGACCGCCTGCCTCCGGGAACGGGACTCCACGATTACAGCAATTGCCTCATCGGCCCCGGCTTTATCGACGCGCATGTCCATTATCCGCAATTCGGCGTCATCGCCTCGTACGGCGAACAGTTGCTCTCCTGGCTCGAGCGCTATGTTTTTCCCGAAGAGCGGCGCTTCTCCGATCCCGGATACGCGACACAGATCGCCTCCGCCTTTCTGGATGCCCTTCTCGCGAACGGCACGACAACCGCTTGCGTCTATTGCACGGTGCATCCCGAATCGGTCGACGCCTTCTTCTCGGAATCGCAGCGCCGCAATACCCGGATGATTGCGGGCAAGGTTCTCATGGACCGCAATGCGCCGGACTTCCTGTGCGATACCGCCCAGAGCGGATACGACCAGTCACGCGCACTGATCGAACGCTGGCATGACAGGGGCAGACAGCTTTACGCTGTCACGCCTCGTTTCGCTCCGACAAGCACACGCGAACAGCTCGCGCTGGCGGGGGCCCTGCTCGACACATCCGGGACGCTGTTCATGCAGACGCATCTGCTCGAAACAACAGCGGAAGAGCGCTGGGTGCGCAGTCTCTTTCCCGAGCGGCGCTCCTATCTCGATGTCTATGACCATGCCGGGCTCGTCCGGCCGCGCAGTGTGTTCGGTCATGCCGTTCACATCCACGATGCCGATCTGCATCGCTGTCACGACGCGGGCTGCGCGATCGCACATTGTCCGACCTCGAACGCCTTTCTGGGAAGCGGGGCCTTCGATCTCTTCGAGGCGCTCCGCCCCGACAGACGGGTGCATGTCGCACTGGGTTCCGATATCGGCGGAGGAAACGCGCTCTCGATGCTGCGTGGCATGAACGATGCCTATTGCGCGGCCCAGAGCCACGACCGGCGCCTGCACCCCGTTCAGGCGTACTGGCTGGCAACGCTGGGGGCGGCACGCGCGCTCGGGCTCGAGGCTTCAATCGGCCATCTCACCCCCGGGATAGAAGCCGATCTGTGCATTCTGGACCCTTTCTGCACGCCCGTTCTGGCACAGAGATCGGCCCGGGCCGAATCGGTCGCGGATCTCCTTTTCGCCCTCTCCATGCTGGGGGACGATCGGGCCGTACGCGCAACCTATGTCATGGGCGTGCGTCAGCCCCGCCCCCGGGGCTGGGCCCGCGAGACGTGATCCCCTCGGCCCGGACCGCCGGAGGATCTCCCCGGACCGGATGAAGCCGCGTCACGCGCTTCACCGTAGGGCGGCTCCAGCAATCCGATCTGCCTCAACCAGAGCGCGTAGCGTGCGGTCCAGTCCTCGCTCGGGGTACCGGCCCTTCCCATGCCAAAACCATGCCCGCCTGCAGGGAGAGAAACATAGGTGACCGCTCCCCCTGCCCGAACGCAGCGCCTCGCCATGAGGGCCGCATTGGCCGGAGATGCAATGCGGTCGTCATCTGCCTGAACCAGAAAGACGGGCGGATACCCCTTCCCGACATGGGTCTGCACCGACCAGGCTCGTGCAAGAGACGGATCGGGTTTCCGTCCGACAAGCGCGCGCCGGGTTGCGGTACGATCGTAAGGCTTCTCGAGCGTGATGACCGGATAGATCAACGCCACGCCGGCGAGCGACGCATGAGGAACCGGGGAAACAGCCCCGGAGGGGGATCCCGCGAGGGTGTCGGAACCCCTCCAGCCGGTCGCCAGCATTCCCATGAGATGCGCGCCCGCCGAGAAACCGAGAAGACCGATCCGGGCAGGATCGATACCGTCCCCCTGCGCGCGCTGCAGAACGATCTCCAGGGCGCGACGCGCGTCATCCAGTGGCGCGCGCGGCCCCTCGAGCCACCCTTCGGGCGGCAGACGATAGACGAGCACATAGACCGTGATGCCGCGCGCCGTGAGCCAGCGCATGGCCGGATACGCCTCCCGCCCCATGGCGATGCGGTGATATCCGCCGCCCGCCGCCACGATCACGGCAGCACCGTTCGGATGCGGGGGGCGGAATATCTCGATCCGCGGTATCGCTATGCGGGAAAGCGCTCCGGAACGCCCTCGCTTCTCAGGCGCGGACGGACCGTCACCACCCCATCGCCATGGGGCGGGAGGCGTATCCGGCCAGAGCGCGACGCAAACCGGTCCGGCAGACGCATCGGGCCGGATACAGCTGACGAGCAGGAGCAGAAGAGCGAACCACGGGAGACGCACGAGAAAGCGTCGTTTCCGGAAGCTGCGGAAAGGAACGGGAGACACCGGATACCGGCACGAAGCGCGTTCTTTCACTCCCATGCCTCTCCTTCCATGCCATCCCCCACCGGCCGATCGCCCCCGGTGGGCGCCGCCTCATGAACCGCCCTTCCCGGCTTTCAGCTTTTGCGCACGAACACCGATTTGAGATTCATGGCTCCGATCCCGGCGATCTTGCAGGCAAGATTATGCCCGTCATGACCGTCCACCAGACGCACGTTCTTGATTCTGGTTCCGCCCTTGATGACCGAAGAGGCACCTTTGACCTTGAGATCCTTGATCACGGTCACGGTGTCGCCGTCGGCGAGAACCGTCCCATGCGCATCGCGAACCGTGCCATCCGCCTCATCGCCGTCCGATTCCGCGCTCAGGCTCCATTCGAGCCCGCATTCGGGACAGACCCAGAGCGCACCATCTTCATAGATATGTTCGCAGCCGCATTGCGGACACACATCGCTTTTCACGATTTTAACGATCCTGTTCTTCTGCCGGGAGGCGCCGCCCCTCCAGGGAGGCGAGGACTCGGAAGCCGCCTCCCGCTCGATGCCCCTGTTCTTAGGAGCCGGAGATCGTTTTGAAAAGCGACGAAGCCGGTGCACCCCACCGCCGGTCGAGGCGCGGACACAGGGACGGGGCGCAGATATGCGCGTAACGCCGTTCCCGGCGCTTTGCCCCGGGGAGCATGCATCTCACGGTCTCGGATAATCGAATTATCAGATTATCAAGGGGGGGATGGCGGAGAGGGTGGGATTCGAACCCACGGTACCCGTGAAGGTACAACGGTTTTCGAGACCGTCCCAATCGACCACTCTGGCACCTCTCCGCAGCAGGCTTACCTGGTCGTGGGCGGCTTATAGGAGGCAGAGCGGCGGGCGCGCAAGAGGGGAAGAGACGATTCTTTCGCTAATCTTTTCTTTCGCCGGTCTTTTCCCGGGGCCCGTATCCCTGGGCCCCCTGCTATTCCACCCGGGAGAGGTTTCGAGGGCCCGGACGCAATAATGATTGACGCGGGCGTTGCCGCTCCTGTAGTGACGCCCCCTCGCGGGGGAACGCTTCGGACGCCCGCCAATAACAAAAAGCGACTGGGCGATGCCGACCGGGGAAAACCCCGGCAAAATTGCCAAGAGATCGGACTGATAGAGAGTTTGAACATGTTCGCAGTCATCCGCACCGGCGGAAAGCAGTATCGCGTTACCCCGCAGGTTACGCTCAAGGTCGAGAAGCTCGAAGCCGAAGCCGGCACGACCATCACCTTCTCCGACGTTCTGGCCGTCGGTTCCGACGCCGGAATCAAGATCGGCGCGCCGCTGGTGGCTGGCGCCACCGTCACGGCGACCGTGATCGCCCAGGATCGTCTGGACACGGTCATCATCTTCAAGAAGCGCCGCCGGCAGAACAGCCGCCGCAAGAACGGCCATCGCCAGCCGGTCACCGTTCTGCGCATCGACGCGATCAACGCAGCGTAACTGACGCAAGAGAGAAGGAGAGACCTCCATGGCACAAAAAAAGGCAGGCGGTTCGAGCCGTAACGGACGCGACAGTGCAGGCCGCCGTCTCGGCGTCAAGAAGTTCGGCGGTGAAGCCGTTCTCGCTGGCAACATCATCGTCCGTCAGCGCGGCACGAAGATGATGGCTGGCCCGAATGTGGGCGTCGGTCGCGACCACACGCTTTTCGCTCTCGCCGACGGCGCCGTGAAGTTCACGCGCCGCGCCGAAGGCCGCGTCCACGTTTCCGTGACGCTGGCAGAAGCCGCAGAGTAAGAAACTGGTCAGGACCAGTTGACGGGAGAGGCCGGTCCGCTTGGGCCGGCCTTTCTCGTTTAGACCGTTATTGTTGGACGAAGACGAGACAGACCATGAAATTCCTCGACCAGGCCAAGATCTATGTGCGCTCCGGCGATGGCGGGGATGGTGTCGTCGCGTTTCGTCGTGAGAAATATATCGAGTTCGGCGGTCCAGACGGAGGCAATGGCGGTCGCGGGGGCGATATCGTCTTCCGTGCCGTCCCGAACCTCAATACGCTGATCGACTTCCGCTATACGCAGCATTTCCGCGCCCGAAAGGGCGGCAATGGCGCGGGATCCGACCGTACCGGCGCCAAGGCCGAAACCGTGATCATCAATGTGCCGATCGGCACACAGATTTTCGACGACGATCGCGAAACGATGCTTGCCGACCTCGATGAGGCGGGCAAGGAAGTGCTGCTCTGCAAGGGCGGCGATGGCGGGTTCGGCAATGCCAACTACAAGACCAGCACCAACCGTGCCCCGCGTCGCGCCGACAAGGGCTGGCCGGGTGAGGAACGCTGGGTCTGGCTGCGTCTCAAACTGATTGCGGATGTCGGTCTGGTGGGCCTGCCCAATGCGGGAAAATCCACCCTGCTGTCGGTCTGTTCGCGCGCCAGGCCCAAGATTGCCGATTATCCCTTCACCACGCTGCATCCGCAGCTCGGTGTCGTGCGCCTCTCGGCCACGGAAGAATTCGTCATCGCCGATATTCCGGGGCTGATCGAAGGCGCAAGCGAGGGCGCCGGACTCGGCGACCGCTTCCTCGGTCATGTCGAGCGCTGTGCCATGCTCATCCATCTGCTCGACGGCACGGAAAGCCAGCTGGTCAGGAACTACCGCATGATCCGCGGGGAACTCCAGGCCTATGACGAACAGCTTGCCCGCAAGCCGGAAATCATCGTGCTCAACAAATGCGACGCCCTGACCAGACCCCAGATCACCGCCAAGAAGAAGGCGCTCGCCAAGGCATCCGATGCCGAGATCCTCACCCTCTCGGCCGCGACCCATGAGGGGCTGGCGGAGCTGCTCCGGATCGTGCAGGATCGTGTTACGGAAACCCGCCTGAAAGAACGCGAGACCTCGTAAGTGAACATTCGGCTGACAGAGTCGCGCTGTGTCGTCATCAAGATCGGTTCGGCCCTTCTGGTCGATCCCGCCGAGGCTGCGCTTCGTCATGCCTGGCTGAAGACCGTCTGCGACGACATCGCCCGCCTGCGCCGCGGAGGCACGCAGGTGGTGGTGGTCTCTTCGGGGGCGATCGCGCTCGCCCGCTTCCGTCTCGGCCTGATCGGACGGCGCCTTCGTCTCGACGAAAAGCAGGCCGCCGCCAGCGTCGGACAGATCGAGCTGGCACAGGCTTGGTCACTCGCCCTCGCCGCCCACGATCTGACCGCAGCGCAGATGCTCCTGACGCCGGAGGATACCGAGGATCGGGAACGGCATCTCAACGCGCGCGCAACCTTGCGCACCCTTCTCTCGCTTGGCTGCGTTCCGGTCATCAACGAAAACGATGCGATCGCCACAAGCGAGATCCGCTTCGGAGACAATGACCGTCTGGCGGCCAGGGTCGCGCAGATGATCGGTGCCGACACGCTCGTCCTGCTCTCCGATATCGACGGTCTGTACACGGCCGATCCCCGGCGCGATCCAGGCGCCGTTCATATCCCCGTTGTCGAGACCCTGACGGACAGCATCATGGAGATGGGTGGCGCCCCTCCTCCGGGCTATTCCTCGGGCGGCATGCATACGAAGCTTCTGGCCGCACAGATCGCGACCCGGGCTGGCACCCGCATGGCCATCGCCTCCGGCCTCGGGGACCATCCGGTGAGCGCCCTCGTCGAGACGGGGCGCTGCACATGGTTTCTCGCTTCCGACGATGCGGGCTCGGCGCGCAAGCGCTGGATCGTCGGCTCTCTCGGGTCCAGGGGGCGGCTCACGATCGATGACGGGGCCGTTTCGGCCCTGCGGCGCGGCAGTTCGCTTCTTCCGGCGGGCGTATGTCTGGTGGAGGGCCGTTTCGATCCCGGAGATCTCGTTACCATCGTCGATCGTGAAGGGCGGGAAATCGCACGCGGGCTGAGCGCCTATGACTGCACGGAGGCACGCCGGATCGCTGGACATCGCTCCGGGGAGATCTCGTCCTGTCTCGGTCATGACGGCCCTGACGAACTGATCCACCGGGACGATCTCGTTCTGCTGCACTGATCCCTTTCGCACTGCCCCCTTTGCACCGGCCGCTCCTGCACTGACCGCCACTGCCTGGGCCGCCTCTGCTTTGCCCACTCGCCGCGCGCTGCGTCCTTGCTGCGTCGGCAGGCGTCCCGTCAGGGACGCGGCGGCCAGCGCAAGGTCGGTTCGGACCTCACCCTGCGCTGATCCTCCGCCTGACGCAGACGCTCTGCATCGGTCTGCGTCGCCCGGGGGGCCATTTCCTGTCTCTGCACCTTCAGGCGCCATGCCGCATCGCGGTCCGTCTGCGCTGCCGGCTCCGGGGCGGACCGCTCCGCCCGCTGATATGAAGAGGCTGGTCCGGTGCTCGTATAGGCCTGATAACCCTGCATGCGCTCTGTCGCGCCGTTTTCCGTCCCGGGGGCCATGCGCGGAGGACGGGGCGCCTCGCGCTGGGGCGGAGGATCGAAATGGGTCGGACGGAGGATTTTCTCGACCGTTTCCTGAGCCCCGGACTCCGCATAGCTGTAATCGTCACGCGCCGGAGGCACCGGCGCAGGCCGCTCTCTTCGCTCCCCTGCGGCCGGAGGCTCCCTGTACACGGCCGGACGATGCGACGCGGCACGGGCTGCCTCGCTGGACCAGGGCATCGCCTCGGCGGATGACGGGGAATGTGCGGCGCCCCCATGCTGGACAGGCACCTCTTTCGCATCTCCGTCCCTGGTTCCGGCGCTCCGGCGCGGCGGGGTAAAGACAGGTTCGCCCGAGGGTCCGGTTTCGGCTCCTCCCTGTGCAAGCCGCATGGCGATGATCCGTAATTCGGCCCGCACTTCGTTCAGCTGGAGTTCGACCTCCTCCAGCCGCGGTTTCACACCGAAAACCGAAAACGGCATGAGAATGAACATGAGCCCCAGCCCGAGCAGGACAAAACCTGCGAGGAACTGCATCCAGAGCGGCAGGGTAAGAAGCGTGGTCGTCATGATCTGCGATCTATGCTATTTTCAGCGACTCCGCCAAGAGAGATCTTTCGGCAGCTTTGCCGCGGCTCTTACCCCGCTCCGGGCCTTTTCACCCCCGTGCCGGAATCGACCCGTGGAACCTGACGGGTGATTTCACCCAGAAACAGCCTCCCCCCATGCTCCATATCCGGCGCCGCCGCCTGGCGCAGTGCATCGAGGGACTGGTGAAACACGACGGCGCGGGTGACCGCCCTGCCGTCTCGCAGGCGCCAGCGCTCGAAAGCGAGCACCGTATCCGGTGCCGTCGGATCGGGCTGATCGACAAAGTTCCAGCTCAGACCGTAATACCCTGCCAGAGCGTCGAGCGTCGTATCGTGCCCGGCAAGAACCAGAAGACGGGTTCGGCGAGCGGGACCGCTCCCATCGGGCAGACGCACCCCCTCACCCGTGAGAAACTTTCCGATGACAGCGGCGAGCCCCTCTCCCCGACGGAGCGCCCGCACGCCGCGCCTGCGGGTGAGATCCGAAAGATAGGTATGGACCGGCAGAACGGCGGCGAGGAGCGACGGGTCGATCCGCCCCAGCCAGGCCGGGCTGTCGCCTTCCGTCCCCAGCTTCTGGAGATAGACGAGCAGCAGGTTTTCCGAAACGCTCGCGCCGAGCGCCGGTCCCGACCTCCGGTCGAGCCGTCCGTCCGACGCGCTACGCAGAGGTGCCGAAAAACAGGGGGATTGTCCCGCACCGCAACCCTGCGGAGCGAAAAGGGCTTGCAGACGCGAAAGACCTTCCCTCACCGCTTCAGGTCGTTCATGACGATCGGCAAGAAGCACGTCATGCGCTTCGTCTCTGCCGTCGCTCCGGTCCTTTTCCTTCTGTATCGCCCCGTCAGGCGCCATACCGGTGAAAACCGGATCGTGCTCTCCCGCATGATGCGAGACGATGCGCGACGCCCCCAGCCCCCGCGCCATGATCGCACCGCTTTCCAGGGTTCGTGCATCGGCGGAATCCGCCCAGATCACCGGCTCGGGATCCGCAAGACAGGGATGATCGTCCCCGTGACAGGAGAGATCGTACCACTCCGCAAGCCCCTCGGTCATGGCACGAAGCGCGTCCCGCCCATGAGGGGTGAGCTGCCCCGGCCCCACCGGCCAGCGCGGCCAGACGCGACCGGTCAGACGACCGAGCACGAGAGGATCCTGGGTGGGTGAGCGTATGCCATGGCGTGCCACGAGCACGAGACGTTCGAGCCGTGCGCCCTCCTCCGCCGGCGCAGTGCGGAGGAAACCCGCATCCATGGCCCGTTGCCGGACGGGGGCGGAATTCTCACCGGGCGCGGCACGAGCCACCGGAAAAAACCCCTGTATGGCAAGGAGGCTGGCGGCCAGAAACGCAATCGGGACGGCGCGCACGCCTCGCCGCCTCACGCGATGCGATACCGGCAAGCGCGCGATATCCGGTCTGGTGTTGCCCGGACTCACGACGTTCGGACTCCCGAGGTTCGGGCTCGTGCTGTTCGGGCTGATCCTGTTCGGGCTCATGGTATGGTCGCGGTCAGATTGAAGAAGACGCTCCTCCCGGCGATCCGCCAGTAGAGCGGCGCGCCCTCGGGATAACCGGGGCTCGCAGAATTCTGGTTGCCGGCGAAGGCATTGACGGCGCGATTGTCGAAAAGGTTCGAGATCTTGAGGCTGGGCGTCACGTCGCGCAGATAACCGCCCACATGTCTGATATGCCAGCCGAGAGCGAGATCCGCCGTCACATTGCTGTGGATGCGATACTGGTTGGCGAAAACGGCGTTTCCGGCACTGTCGGTCGTGCTGTCGAGGCCCCAGCTATTGCCGACATATTTGCCGATCAGGGAGAAATACGGCCCCTTTCCGTCATCGTAAAGCAGGCCGAAGCTTGCGAGCGCGTTGGGACTCGCAGCCACGCGAACGCTGCTCTTCTTGTACTGGGCGTCGTTGACGCTGTAATTTCCATAGAGCGAAAAGCCCTTGCCCAGTGCATATTGCCCCTCGACCTCGAGCCCCTTGTAAATGGCACCACCGCTATTGACCGAAGTGGTCTGCGTGCCGAAACCGGGCACCTTGATCTGCGCCGAGGCGATATAATTCGAGAAATCGATGTAATAGGCATCGAATGAGAGGGTCCAGCGCTTGCGCTGCAGGACCGTGCCGACCTGATAGTTCAGGGTCGTTTCCGGCCGGACATTTCCGACATCCTCGGTCTGGAAGACGCTCATCGGCGGCGCGAGAAATCCCCGGGCTATCTGGCCATATACGCTCCAGCCGGGAATGAGGATCTGGTTGACCGCTATGGACGGTTGCCAGGAGGTGAATGTCTGGCTCGTATCCAGCGGCTTCTTGGTCGATTTGTTCACTGCAGCATCGTAATCGCGCCTGAAATAGGAATATTTGATCCCCGGCTTGATGACCGTGCCAGGGAAAGGCTTCCAGTCGAATTCGAGATAAGGCTGAACCGTCGTATTGAAATCGGAAATATCGTAATTGAAGGCGGAGCCGTTCTTGCCGGGAACCATGATGCCCCCCCGGCTGAGATCGACCGCATAGGTATAGCGACGATCGTCCTGGAGATCCGCCCAGGCGCCCAGCAGGATATCCCCCTGGCTCGTATGCCCCTTCAGGGTCAGTGTATCGCCATAGTCACGAAAACTCGCATTGGCATACTTCGCAGGAATATCCCTGGGATACACGGCGAGCTTCTTCCCCGTCGCAGAATAGAAGGTCACGCCATTGACCGATGACCGATCCTCCGAGGCATCGACCGTCTTGGTGTAGTCATGCTCGAAACCGTTGGTATAGAGACGGTTTTCGACGGTCAGCCAGTCCGTGACCCGCGATTTGAGGTCGATATAGTCGAAATCCGACGTATACGAACTCGGATTATAGCCCGCATAGCATTGCAGGGCCGGATTGGCGCAAAGACCGTAATTCTTGCCATAGCGACGATACTGGTCGAGCGTGGCTCCCTGCGTGGTGTTCTGCCATTCGATATTGTAGGTCGTCAGCAAGGTAAGCGTCGTCCGTGTTCCCAGCGGCACGACATCCTTGAACAGGAGATTGCTGCGTCTTTCCCCGGATCCGGTCAGATAGCCGTCCGTTTCCTCATGCTGCAGATCGAGCACCATCGAGCCGAACCGCGTCTTGCCGCTATCAATTTCGATACCGCCTGCCCGGGTATTGAAGCTGCCATATGTCCCGTAGGGCGTGACGCCGAATTTCTTCGCTGGGCTTCGCGACTCATAGCCGATCGTTCCGCCGAATGTGGCGTTTCCGATGGTCGAAGCCGTTCCGGGACCGCGATTCACCTGCACCTGCCCGAGGAAATGCGCGATGAAAAGAGAGGATGTCGTATGATGCAGATCGCTGGCATTGCCGAAGGGAATGCCGTCGAAAACCATGTTGTACTGTCCATCCTGAAACCCGCGGAGACTCATCGTTTCCGCCTTGCCCATCCCCGGGCCGTTGGGATTCTGGGACCAGATGCTCGGCTGGAACCTGATGATATCGTCAACGCTCGCGAGAGGAACGATATTATTGGTCAGAAAGCGCTTCTGGATCACCGAGGTCGGCTCGGTGATGGTGAGCGGAACGGTGGATGGTGCGAGACGCTCCGCACGCCCGATGACCGTGATCTGCTCATGTCCGGGTCGGGCGTGCCCCGCCGCGTCCCGGTCGTGCAGGCCCGAGGCTGGCGTTACGATCAGCACGACGCCATCGGGCTGGATGCGCGACATGAGGGACGATTTCGAAAGAAGCCGCGCGAGCGCCTGTTCGAAGGTAAAGACGCCGTCGAGCGCAGGCGCGCGAATCCCGCGTGTCTGATCGCCCGAAAACAGGATATCGCGTCCACTGACCCGGGCGAGCCGCGTCAGCGCCTCCGATAGCGGCGCTGCGGGCTGATGCATGGCGAGATGCCGGGCATCCGATGGCGGTGTCTGCGCATGCGCGGCATGAACGGCGAGTGCGAAAGCGAGAATCTGCGCCGGTAGGACACCCGCCCGGAATCTTGAAGTCATGGAAGCACGTATCCCCCTGGAATCGGACCGTGATGGTCCCTCTGTCCGGAGGACGAAGCAGAGCGGGTCTCCCTCAAGCGGGGAGACGCTCTTTCATCAAAGCTTAACAATCCTGATCGCGCCGTCCCGCTGCTCCACCCTGAGCGGCAGCAGATAAGGAAGAGCCGCGAAAAATCCGCCCGGTCGGGCCGTATGGAAAACGCCGCTCACATGCAGCGCAGACAGGGCAGGATTCTCGATCCTGACGGGAAGAGCGGAATACCGGGCCATTTCTGCAACGGCCACATCGAGCCGGGTGTCGCGAAAAATCGCCCTGCCCGTTCGCCATGCCAGAAGAAGATCGAGCGCCGGGCGCGTGACGACGCCCGCCCCCCGGGGGAGCGTTGCAGCCAGACAATCGCCCGCCTTGACGATATGGGCTTCCCGCCCCTTGCGCACGACCGATGCTTCTCCCGACACCGTCGTGAGGCTGAACCGCGTGCCGGTCGAGACGATGTCGAATTCCCCCTGACGCGACGAGAACCGCCAGTCTCCGCATCCGAGGCTCACAACAGAACGCCCCGGCTTCACGGTGAGGGCGAACCGCCCCGTGCGCAGGTCGGGGTCCGTATCGTCCGGGCCGAGAGCGACCGCGCTGCGCGCGTCGAGCAACAGGGAAAATCTCTGCGTCTCGATCCGTTTTCTCTCACCGAACCCCGTACTTACGAGTCGCGCATCGGCGGTGCGCCCCCCGATGACGAGCCCGGCAAAGAGGACACCAGCGCCGAGAACGACGCGCCGCCGCGTATCGCGCATGGCTGCGGAACGCGAACGCCCCGCCCTCGCACCATCCGGATCGGGTAGCGTGCGCGGGTCCATCTCCCATATGCGGGATACGAGTTCGAAAGCCCGACGATGGACGGGATCCCCCTCCAGCCAGGCCGCGAAACGTTCGCGATCCCCGGCGGTGCAGCGATCCGAATGAAGCCGTGCCTGCCATTGCGCCGCCTGCTCGACGGACTCGTTCAGTGTCGGCGTCGTCATGAGGCCTGTCCCGCCGTCATCGACCGATGGCACGAGAAGGATGCAGCTCAGCCGGATCGATCAGCGCAAGCGCGAGACCGGAGACCGCCCGTGCGACCGCCTTCTCCACGGTGCTGACGCTGACCTTCATCCGGATCGCGATCTGGCTGTAGGAAACGCCCTCCATGCGGTGGAGGAAAAAGATACGGGCCGTCCGTGCATCGAGCGCGAGAAAGGCCGATTTCACACGCGCGAGCTGCTCGCGCCCCAGGACGATCCGTTCGGGTCCGGGTTGGCTGCATGCGGCTTCGGGCAGGGATGCCTCGTCGAGGGATGAAAACGCGATGCATCGCTCCCTGCGGGCTCGATCGATGGCCAGATTGCGCGCGGCACGCAGGATATAGGCTTCCGGATGGGTGATACCGTCCAGACCGCGTTCGAACAGATGCAACAATGCTGTCTGCAACAGATCGTCCGTATCGGAACGGCGAAGACTGCTGCGAAGCCGGTTATGCAGGGAGATCCAGACGGCGTGACCGAGACGCCATTCCGCCACTGACATCGTTTTCCCACCCGCTCCAGGAATGACCGAAAAGCGGGTTTGTCATATCAAAAGCGGATCGTTCTGTCCTTTCCTGTTCCCGCCTGTCTCGAAATCTTAACAGAACGGGAACGGGGGCCATCACATGCCGAGCGCGCGACGATAGATGTCCAGAAGCGTTTCCTGCTCCTCGATCTCGTTGGGCTCCTTCTTGCGGAGCTTGATGATGTTCTTGATCGTCGCCACGTCGAAACCTGCGGATTTCGCTTCGCTGAAGATATCCTTGATATCGCCTGCAAGCGCCTTGCGCTCTTCCTCGAGACGCTCGACACGCTCGATCACACTGCGCAGGCGATCGACCGCGATGCCTCCGACATTCGATTCCGGATCAGCGGCCTGACGAGCGCGGCTGGCGGCAGCGGCATCGGTATCAAAAGGCGTGTCAGACATGGTGTCCTCGAATTCTGGCGTTGCACAAGACGGCCCCGGGAAGCGGAGCGGCGCACGCGCGATCGCCGGGGCGATGCGCACGGGAAGAACGGCGGCTTATCGCGGCTGGCCCCAACGGGTCAACGCATATCGCGCCAGACAGACCGCATGGGGGATTTCCGATCTGGCCCGAGCTGGCCCGAGCTGGCCCGATCCGGCCCGATCCGGCTCATGCGCGCGCCCGGGTCGGGGCTCGGGCTGGGGTTCGGGCTGGGGTTCGGGCACAGAAGCCCAGGGGCCCGGTATGCCGGCACGATCTTTACCGGGCCAAGGCCAGCGTGTCATAACGGCCGGACTGCACTTCATCGATAACCGGAGAGCCAGGCCGATGTCCCAGTCCCACCAGGTCGCCCCTTTCGACTACATCATATTCGGCGCAACCGGCGATTTGACCATGCGCAAATTGCTGCCCGCCCTCTATTATCGTCTTACCATGGGTCAGGTGCCCGATACGGCCCGCATCATCGGAACGGCGCGCTCCCCGCTCTCCCGCGAGGAATATCAGGGCCGTGCGCGCGATGCGCTCAAGCGCTTCGTCAAGGCCGACGATTTCGATGAGGACACGGTCGAGCGCTTTCTGGACATGGTCCATTATGTCAGCCTCGACGGCTCCAAGGCGGAGAGCAACTGGGATGGCCTGCGCGAGGTTCTCAGCCACAAGGCCGATGAACATGTGCGCGTCTTCTATTATGCGACCGCCCCCGATCTCTATGGCGCGATTTCCGCCAATCTCGCCAAGGAGGGCCTCGTCACCGACGATAGCCGCGTCGTTCTGGAAAAGCCGATCGGCATCGACCTGAAGACGGCGGACGAGATCAACGAAGGCGTCGGCAAATTCTTCAAGGAGAAGAACGTCTTCCGCATCGATCACTATCTGGGCAAGGAAACGGTCCAGAACGTGATTGCGCTGCGTTTCGCAAACCCGCTGCTCGAAGCCGTGTGGTCGGCCGAGCATATCGAATCCGTCCAGATCACGGCCGGTGAGGTCGTTGGCGTCGAAGGGCGTGCCGCCTATTACGACAATTCGGGCGCTCTGCGCGATATGGTGCAGAACCATCTGCTCCAGGTCCTGTGCCTCGTCGCGATGGAGAAGCCTGCCTCCCTGGAAGCGGATGCCGTCCGCGACGCCAAGGTTTCGGTGCTGAAATCGCTCGTGCCGCTCGACAAGGACACCCTCAGGAACGCGAGTGTGCGCGCGCAGTACACGGCAGGCCATATCAAGGGCGCGACGGTCGAGGGCTATCTCGACGAGCTGGGCCATGAAAGCAACACCGAGACCTATGTCGCCCTGCGTGCCGAGATCGACACGCCGCGCTGGAAGAACGTGCCGTTCTTCATCCGTACGGCGAAGCGCCTGAAGAAGAAGGTCAGCGAGATTGTCGTGACCTTCAGGTCGCCCGAGACGTCGCTCTTTCCCGCGCGTCCCGGCCGCAACGTGCTCGTCATCCGCATCCAGCCGGATGAGGGCGTGTCATGGTCGTTCAACGTCAAGGATCCGACGAACGACGATTTCGCGCTGTGGCAGTCGACCATGGATGTCCATTTCGAAAAGAGCTTCAATACGCGTTATCCCGATGCCTATGAGCGTCTTCTCCTCGACGCCGTGCGCGGTTATCCCGTGCTCTTCATCCGCAGGGACGAGGTCGAGGCTGCATGGAAATGGGTCGCCCCCGTCATGGAGGCATGGGCCCGCAACGACGTCCCGATGGCGCATTATCCCGCCGGAAGCTGGGGCCCCGAAGAGGCGCGCGCGATGCTCGCCCGCGACGGGCAGCTCTGGCACGAAGACATGGAATAAGGCACGCCCGTGGCATCAGACCCGAAACCCGCACCCAAACTCGGTTCCGGCCGCAGGAAACCGCGGACACTCAAGCAGCATCTCCTGCGGCGTATGCTCGTCCTGATCCCTGCCTCTCTTCTGGCCATTCTGGTCATGAAGATGGGCTGGCTGGATCAGGCCGCCGACAAGATCCAGTTCGATCGTCTTGCCTGGTTCGACAACACCAAGCTCGTCGAGCATCTCCGTGTCATGGTCACCCATAACGGAATGACCGATGTCCCGGCGAAATGTCTCGTGCCGATTCTGAACGGCAACGACCCGCCGGAAGCGACACGGATCGACTTCATGGAGCGCAGCTCCAAGGGGTGCCCGGGCAAGCCGGGCACGTTCGACCGGCTCTTCACGATCAAGGTCAACCGGGCCGATCGGCTTCTGGCGACGGATCAGGGCACACCGGGGCGTTTTCACGCCATGCCGCAATAAAGGGCGATCCCGCCCCGATCCGGGTCTCTCCGTCAGGGACACCGGTCGGGGGGCAGTCGCCGGTCCGGCAGATCGCTGCCGGTTCCGCAACCGATCGCCAGAGCGATCCCGCTCTTGCAGCGGCAAAGCGCCGTCGCAGGAACGCCCCCCCCTCGCGCAGGGCGCGCCTCCCCTCCACCAGAACCGCATATCCATTCAGAAAACCGTGGATCGCCGACGGGAAACCCCGCAAGCTGACCTCGACACCGGCTTCCCGCAGGAGCGCCGTATAGATCTCCCCCTCCCCGCGGAGAGGATCGAACCCCGCCGTGACGATCATCGCGGGTGGCAGTCCTTCCAGGGAAGGCGCGAATGCGGGGGCGAAATCCGGGTCGATCACCTTGCGATCGTCCTGCACGTATTGTCTGCCGTACCAGTCCAGAAGCCGGGCCGTGAGCATGTAGCCTTCGGCGTGATCGATCCGGCTCCGGGGCGACCAGAGGCCGGTCAGGGCCGGGTAATAGAGAAGCTGGGCCGCGAGGGCCTCTCCCGCATTCTCCCGGGCATGCGCCCCTGCGCCATCGCGCGCGCGACGCGCCAGAACGGCAGCCAGATTGCCCCCCGCGCTGTCACCGCATACGGCAACCGGAAGGTTCAGCGCGCGCGCCTGTCCGAAGACCCAGCGCAAGGCCTCCCAGCCATCTTCCACCGCCGCTGGAAAGGGATGTTCCGGCGCGAGACGATAATCGAGGGAGAGGACCATCGCTCCGGAATGCCGGGCCAGACGACAGCAGATTCCGTGATGCGATACGAGATCGCAATGGACAAAGCCGCCTCCGTGCAGGAAGAGCACGATACCGCCGACCCTGCCCCGGGGACGATAGAGCCGCGCCTTGCGCGGTCCCGCGGCACCCGGAACGGCAATGTCCGACCACCGCCTTATCTGGAATGAGGAGAGACGCTGCGGAAAACTCGGCAGCCCCGTCATGCGTCGCAATGAAGCCAGCGCCTCGGGCGTCACCCGTTCGGGAAGCGGCAATCCGTCGCGCCCACCCGAGGCCGTTCTGAGTCGACGCAGGAAGAGCCGGTACAGCAGGCCCGGACGGTCTGGAATTCGATCGGTCATCGGGTGGATCTAGCATGACGGGAGCGGAAACTCTGTAGCCGCGACGACAGGAAGAAAACATTGCCCATGCCTTGACCCTTTATCGCGCATGGGTCAGTTTGCGCGCGTCAGACGGTCGGGCGATCGCTGTTGCCCCGGTGAGAACCGGTGCGATGGAGGAAAGTCCGGGCTCCACGGGAGAACGATGCCGGTTAACGGCCGGCGGGGGCGACCCCAGGGAAAGTGCCACAGAAAACAAACCGCCTGCCCGGCCCTCGGGCTGCAGGCAAGGGTGAAACGGTGCGGTAAGAGCGCACCGCTCCTTCGGTAACGCGGGAGGCAGGGCAAACCCCATCGGGAGCAAGACCGAATAGGAATGGCGGATCCGTCCTCCGGGATGGGATCAGAGGCTCTCCCGCCTTGTCGTTCGGGTTGGTTGCGTGAGGCCGGTCGCAAGTCCGGTCCCAGAGGAATGATCGCCCCGTCCCAGACGGACAGAACCCGGCTTACAGACCGTCTGACGCTTACCTTTCTCCACCCATCTACCCCGATCCGTTTCGCTCCTGCACCGGAACCGTCAGCCTTGTGCGACCGGGCAACACAGCTCCCTGCCCACCACCTGCGGCCGCCACCTGCGCCCGCCACCTGTGCCGGACGCCGCGCCAGATGCCGCACAGGCATGTCGCCATCTGCCAGACCGACATGCGGACCAGCTAACCGGATCGGGCGCACGGGCGGTACAGAAAACGCGCAGGAAAAACGCTCACAGAAAAAAGACACTATGCTGCATGTCCGCCGCGGCAGCGCCATAATGATGACGCAGTCCTCATGCAGTGAAGGACAATAAGAACATAACAGAAACACATTAAAAAAGGCCGATCTGGCAACCCTTTCTCAATGATTGGAACATAACAAGAACTATCTTGATGCAGATCAGGCGAAAAATCCTAGAATTCTGCCGATTTCAGGCGCGATTTGTTTGACGTCCCATAAAATCCCATGATATCCCAAACAAGACCGGGAGGCTCTGCCGGACATGCCGCATAAAGGCTGAATCCTGTCCCGGAGCCAGAAACGTCAGTGCAAATCGCTCCAGAAGAAAGAGGAGGCATCGAACGGCGTGAGTGTGTTCCTCGGCACGCATCAGAACCGTTTCGACGCCAAGGGACGCGTGTCCATTCCGGCTGCGTTTCGATCTGCCCTTCGTGCGCAGGCCAAACCCGATGAATCGCTCGTGATCCTGCGCCCCTCCCATCTGCATCCCTGCATCGAGGCCTGGCCCTGCGCCGCCTTCGCGACCCTCGCCGGCCCCGTGGAATCGCTCGATATCTTTTCCGACGATCACGACGATCTGGCGGCCAGCCTCTATGCGGACGCCTATCCCATCGATGCCGACAAGGAGGGGCGGATCATCCTGCCCGATGTGCTGCGCCGTCATGCGGGCCTCAACGACGACGTCTCCTTCATGGGGCTCGGCCGTGTTTTCCAGATCTGGGAGCCGGAAGCGGCCGCAAGGCGACGCGAAGAGGCGCGCGCCCGTGCGCGCCGCATGAACAGCCGTCAGCAGGAGGCCGCACCATGACGGTATCGACGATCGACGCCCTCACCGCGCACGATCCGGGCCATGTCCCCGTCATGCTCGCCGAAGTGATCTCCGCGCTCGCTCCGAAAGCGGGTGGACGCTATGTGGACGGAACGTTCGGAGGCGGCGGTTACAGCCGCGCCGTGCTTCGTGAAGCTGCCTGCACCGTCTGGGGAATCGATCGCGATCCGACCGCCATCCATCGTGCCGAGGCTCTTGCGGCCGCGCTGAGGGACGATGACGCCGGACGGACCGGCACGGCCGCGCGCCATCTGGTGCCCGTATCGGGCACTTTCGGGGCGATGTCCGATCTGCTCGCCTCCGAGGCACCGTTCGACGGGATCGTTCTCGATATCGGCGTCTCTTCCTATCAGCTCGACGAGGCCGAACGCGGCTTCTCCTTCCGTCAGGACGGCCCGCTGGACATGCGCATGTCCAGCGCGGGGCGCTCGGCCGCCGATCTGGTGAATGAAAGCGACGAGAGCGCGCTTGCCGACATCATCTATCATTATGGCGAGGACCGGCTTTCCCGGCGCATCGCCGCTGCCATCGTCCGCGCCCGCGCAGAGGAGCCGATCCGCACGACAGCGCGCCTGGCCGATATCGTGCGCGGGGTCGTTCGCCCCGACAAATCCGGCATTCATCCCGCGACCCGCACCTTCCAGGCGCTGCGCATCGCGGTCAATGACGAGCTGGGCGAATTGCAGGCCGCGCTCGATGACGCCCCCGCCCTTCTCGACCGGAATGGCGTGTTCGTCGTCGTGACGTTCCATTCGCTCGAGGATCGTCTGGTCAAGCGCGCCTTCGCGAAAGCCGCGGGCCGGGTCAGCCGTCCGTCCCGGCACGAGCCCATGGCGGAGCGGGATATCCGCCCGGATTATCATCTTCCTCACGCGCGCCCTGTCCTCGCCTCCGAAGACGAGATCGCCCGGAACCCGCGTGCGCGCAGTGCGAAGCTGCGCAGCCTCGTTCGCAGCACCGAGGTCGCGACGCATTCTGCTTCCCCGGGCTCCGACCCCGTCGCCCCTGCATTCTCCGGCGCGGATCGCGCGCCGCATTTCCGCTCCCTCAACTCCGTTTCCGGACCCCGCTCATGATTCGGCCCTTCACAGTATTCTGCGCGCTTCTCGCTGGCGGTTCGGGACTCTTCCTCTATACGAAGAAGCACGAAACGACCGTTCTCGATCAGAACATCACGACGGTGGTCAGGAAGACCGAGCGGGTACGGCAGCAAACCGCCATGCTGCGCACGCAATGGGCGCTGCTGAACCAGCCCGACCGGCTGAGCACGCTCTCCACGCGGTTTCTGACCGAGTTGCGCCCGATGGCGCCCACCCAGTATGTCCGGCTTGCCTCCCTGACCGATGTCCTGCCGCCGCCCGGCTCCCGTCCGGCCCTGCGGGATCCGCGCGAGGGTCTGAGCATCGCTGTCGCGAAGGCGCCCCGCGATGCAGTGCCCACGCGCGAGGCGCCTGCTGTCGCCCCGTCTGCCATTGTTCCCTCTGCCGTTGTTCCGTCTGCCGGGGTCGTTCCTACCCAGCCGCCCGCTCTTGCAAAAAACGCTCCCGGGCGCGTGACATCCGGAAACACGCCCTCCGGAAACCAGCATCCGGGAGCTGCCTCTTCCCGGACGCATGACGTCGCAGCCACGCTCGCGCGCAACGAGACCCCGGCGCCGGAAGTCGCGTTGCGGACCGCAAGCGCCGTTCGTCCGACGCGTTCCGTCCAGCGTCCGGTTCCGCGTCCGGGAGTCGAGCTTGCACGCGCGACACCGCACCAGCATGTCGTTTCGGACGAGCGGGGACAGAGCAGCCATCGCGCCCATCGCTACGACGCGGTGGTCCATGCGACGACCCGCACGGCTTCCGCTTCGACAGGCGGCGCGACTGACGCGACAGCCGTGCGTCTGGCGACCTTCCACGGCCATCGTCCGCAAGCCATGCCCGCAACTGCCTGGCGTCCGGCGGAACATGCGGTCTCCTCGCACGTGACCCGCCCGGGAGCGGTGACGCCGCATGTCCCGGCGCGCCAGCCTGCAGCCTCCGGGTCTTCCGGATCGCATTCCGCGCTGGGCGGCTATGGCGATGCCCTGCCGCCGCCGACACCTCTCGCCAACTGAGCGGCGTTGAAGACGCCTGATCATGGCAGGCAACCGCCCCCCTCATAACGACAGGACGCGCCCCACCCGCAGCCCCACCGGCAACGGTCAGGATCGGGGCGGTCCCGTACGGCAGGAAGACAGATCGCCGAAACGCGCCCGCGCTTCGCTCGACCAGATGCATACGCGTCTGCTCGGCGTCGGGCTCGGTTTCTTCGGGCTGTTCGGCGCGGTCGCGCTCAAGCTCGCTTTCGCGACGGTCATCATGCCCATGGAGCCCGAGAAGCGGCAGATCGCCTCCCAGGTTCCGGACATTCCCAAGAGCGACCCCAAAGGGCAGCTGACCGGCGATTTCGCCCTGCCCGACATCCATCGCGCGACGATCATCGACCGGAACGGCCAGACCCTCGCGCTCTCTCTTCCCGTGGCACAGGTCTATGCCAATCCGATGGAGCTGATCGACCCGGCTGAGGCCGCGCGCAAGCTCAAGACGGTCTTACCGGATCTGGACGAGGCGGAGACGGCAAGACGCCTCTCGTTACGCAAGCAATTCGTCTATATCGCGCGCGATATCTCGCCGGTTCAGGAAATCGCGATCAACAATCTCGGTATTCCTGGGATCTATTTCGAGGCGAGCGAACGCAGGCACTACCCGCTCGGCCGGACAGCCGCGCATATTCTCGGCGGGGTCGATATCGACGATCACGGCATCGCCGGGGTCGAGCGTCATTTCAATACGCGGCTGAATACGGACCGCACTCCGCTGCGTCTCTCTCTCGATGTGCGTGTGCAGGCGGTCACCCGCGACGTGCTCCAGACCGCGAAGGACGAATTCCAGGCGATCGGCGCCGCCGCGATCGTGATGGACGTGAATACGGGCGAGATCATCGCCATGGTCAGTCTGCCCGATTACGACGCGAACGCTTTCGGAAAGGCGCCCGCCGATTCCCGGTTCAACAGGGCGGTGACCGGCATGTACGAGCCGGGATCCACCTTCAAGCTCCAGACCGCCGCGATGGCCATCCAGTACGGCATCGCCCATATCTGGGACCGGTTCTCGACCATCCCGATCCATATCGGCCGCTTCACGATTTCGGATATCAAGAGCGACCATTTCGCGCCCTGGCTGGCCCTTCCCGACGTTCTGGCCAAATCGTCCAACCCGGCGGCGGCCCATATCGCCCTGGATGTCGGCGCAAAGAAGCAGCAGGACTGGCTGCGCTTGATGGGGTTCTTCGATCGCGTGCCGATCGAACTGCCGGAAGCCAGCCGTCCGATCGTGCCCTCCTTGCGTAACTGGGGGCTCTCGACCGTCATGACGGTGGGCTTCGGCCATGGCGTTGCCGAGCCGCCGCTCTCCATCGTTCGCGGCACCGCCGCCTTCGTCAACGGAGGCATCCTGATCAAGCCGACGCTGCTTGCCCGTATCCAGGACGACAACAGCGCGCAGGAAGCGGACGGTGCGAACCCGGATGGCACGAACACCGAAACGGGCCCCGGCTCGGGCATAGGCCAGGGCATGAAGGACGGCGCCACGGGAAGCGCCGGGAAGATCGACGCCAGCGGCGCGGTCGTCCCGACGGCCTTCCGGCCTTCGGGAGGCTCCGCCACGGGCTCTGCACCCAGCGCTTCCCCTGCACTGCCCCGGCCGGAAGGCATCCGGGTCGTTTCGGAAGAGAACTCGGCGCTTCTGAGAAAGATGCTACGTCTGGACGTGACCCAGGGCACCGCGCGCAGTGCCGAGGTGCCCGGCTATTTCGTCGGCGGCAAGACCGGAACCGCCGAAAAGGTCGGCCCGAACGGACGCTATCTCAAACACGTCAACATATCGGCTTTCACGTCGATCTTCCCCATGAACGCGCCGCGCTATGCCGTCTATGTCATGCTCGATTCCCCGCATCCGACACCCAAGACCCATGGCTTCGTCACGTCGGGCTGGAACGCCGCACCCACGACCGGAAAGCTGATCGCGCGGATCGGTCCGATGCTCGGGCTGTTTCCCGACATCAAGAATGCAGCGCGGATCGATGCCGAGATGGCGATTCCGCTCGAGCCCGGCATTCCCCCCGGGCGCCGCGCCCTCGGCCCCGGCAACGATCCCGGAGATCCGCGCATCGCCGCAAGGCGCGAAAAGGCGGAAAAGGCTGCGAGCAAAGCCGCAGAGAAAGCGGCCCGCGCCGCCCGTCGCCATTCTGAACGAGGCTGATCAATGCGTCTCTCAACGCTTCTTGCCCATGCGGGCCTCTCCACGCCCGTTCTGCACGTCGACCCCGACATCGCCGGGATCGCATCCGATAGCCGACAGGTCGCACCGGGCACGATATTCGCTGCCCTGCCGAGCGCCGCACGCCCCCGGGCGGGGCAGGAAGGCGGAGCTGACGGCGCCATGTTCATCCCGCAGGCCATCGCACGCGGCGCCGTGGCGCTTCTCGTTCCCGAGGGAAGAGTCACGGCGGGCGGCGCCAGTGACGGGATCGACCCGTCCATCGCGATCGTGGCCGTTCCCGATCCGCGTCATGCCCTCGCGCGGATAGCGAGCCTGCTGGCAGGACCGGCGGCGCGCCATGTCGCTGCGATCACGGGAACCAACGGGAAGAGCAGCACGGCGGATTTCCTGCGCCAGTTCTGGTCTCTGGGCGGGATGGCATCTGCCAGCATCGGAACGCTCGGCCTCATCAGCGACCGCCCCGTGGAAGCCCCGGCTGCCCTGACCACGCCCGACGCGATCTCGCTTTCGCGAACGCTCGCCGCGCTCAGGGCTGTCGGCGTCGATCATGTCGCTCTGGAGGCCTCCTCCCATGGGCTCGAACAGGGACGGCTCGACGGCATCGCGTTGCAGGCGGGAGGATTCAGCAATCTCACCCGCGATCATCTCGATTATCACGGCAGCATGGACGCCTATCGGACGGCAAAGCTCCGTCTGTTCGACCGGCTCCTGCCGCAGGGCAGCCTCGCCGCCTATAACGCAGATATGGATCCCGTGACCGTCGATGCGCTCTGCACCCTGATCAGCCGGCGGGCTTTGCGCCCCCGGAGCGTGGGCGAGCGGGGAGCGACCATCCGTCTGCGCAAGGCGCGCCCTCTCCCTCACGGACAGGTCGTCTCGCTCGATCTCTTCGGCGCCCCTCTCCCGGATTATGAAATTCCCCTTACAGGTCGTTTTCAGGTCGATAACGTTCTGCTTGCGGCCGCGATGGCCTGGGATGACGACGGCGCGGCCCGGACCGTTCTGGACCTCCTCCCGGGTCTTTCCGGCGTGCGCGGACGGGCCGAGCACGCCGCCACGCTTGCAAGCGGTGCCGGAATCTATGTCGATTACGCCCATACGCCCGATGCGCTGGAAAATCTCCTCCGGAGCCTGCGGCCTCATGCCAGCAACCGTCTCATCGTGGTCTTCGGCGCAGGCGGAGACCGGGACAGGGGAAAGAGGCCGCTGATGGGCGCCGTCGCCGCAAGACTGGCCGATCTGAGTATCGTCACGGACGACAATCCCCGGAGCGAAGACCCGGAAACGATCCGGGCTGCCATTCGCGCGGCCTGTCCCGATGCGATCGAGATCGGGGACAGGCGGGCAGCGATCGCGGCGGCCCTCTCCGAAGCAGGCGCGGGCGATGTCGTCGTCGTGGCCGGGAAAGGCCATGAGAGCGGTCAGACGGCTCAGGGCGTGACTGTGCCTTTCGACGACCGCGCCGTCATCCGTGATCTGGCAGGCATCGCGTCATGACCGCACTCTGGACATCCCAAGAGCTCCGCGCCGCAACGGGAGGAACCCTTGCAAGCGAGATCGCTGCAAACGGCGTCTCCATCGACACGCGCAGTCTCGCACCGGGCGACCTGTTCATCGCCCTTTCAGGCGAGCATGGCGACGGTCATGCCCATGTCGCGGACGCCCTCGCGAGAGGAGCGGCGGCCGTCATGGTTCATCGCCCGGTCATGGACGATCCGCGCATCCTGCATGTGAACGATACGATGGAAGGGCTGCGCGCGCTCGCCCGTTTCGCGCGTGCGCGCTTCCAGGGGCAGATGTTCGCCGTGACGGGCAGTGTGGGCAAGACGACGACGAAGAACATGCTTCGGACGGCCCTTTCCGCCCTCGGCCCGACTCACGCTGCGGTCGCCTCCTACAACAATCACTGGGGCGTTCCGCTGACCCTCGCCCGCCTGCCGTCACAGGCCGCCTATTGCGTTTGCGAAATCGGCATGAACCATCGTGGCGAGATCGCGCCGCTCGCCGCCATGGTGAAGCCCGGTTTCGCAATCGTCACGACGATCGGAAGCAGCCATCTGGGTCATATGGGCAGCCTCGATGCGATCGCCGAGGAAAAATCCGACCTCATCGCGTCCCTCTCCCCGGGCGGTACGGCAATCGTGCCCGACGATACGGGGATGAACCCGATCCTCGCGCGCGCTGCCGCGCGGGCCGGAGACGGATCGGGCTGTCGGCTCGTCGAGGTCGGTGCGACGGAACGGGCCGGATACCGGATCACGGCGATACAGTGCGATGCGAAGGGGTCGTCGTTCCGGCTGAACACGCGCGATGTCGCCCTGGAAGCGCCGGGCCGACATCTCGTGCGCAACGCCGCACTTGTCGTCGCCGCTCTCGACGTGCTCGGACAGGAGACCGGCCTTGCGATCGACCCTGCGATCGCGGCCCTGCGCACATATCGCCCCGGTGCCGGACGGGGGCTGCTCCAGCCCATCCTGCAGGGGCAGGCCTCCCTCCTCGACGAGAGCTACAACGCCTCGGTGCAATCCATCCGCGCGGCGCTCGAGACCCTCGCCCTGCTTCCCGCCCGCCGGCGCATTGCGGTGCTGGGCGATATTCGCGAACTCGGCGCCCATGCGGAGCGCGAACACCTCTCGCTCGTCCCCGATCTGATCGCCCATGCCGATCTCGTCTATTGCTGCTGCCCTCATATGGGCCATGTTTTTGCCTCGCTGCCGCCCGATAAACGTGGCATCTGGCAGGAGGACGCGGCCAGTCTCGCGCCCTTCGTGCTCTCCCATCTGAAAGCCGGTGACGTGGTTCTTGTGAAAGGCAGCCTTGGCAGTCGCATGCGCGATGTCGTGTCCCCCCTACTTGCAGGCGGAGCCAAAGCCTGATGCTCTATAATCTGATCGCCATCCACGACACGACCCATGGCGGTTTCTTCAATCTCTTCCATTATCTGACATTCCGTTCCGGAGGGGCCTGTCTGACCGCCTTCCTGATCAGTCTCGTCTTCGGCCGCCCCTTCATCGCGCAGCTCAAGCGCATCCAGCGCGAAGGCCAGCCTATCCGGACGCTCGGCCCCGAGCGCCATATCCTCGAAAAGGCAGGCACCCCCACGATGGGCGGCATGCTCATCCTGATCGCGCTTTTCGCATCGACCCTCCTCTGGGCGGATCTGACCAATGGATTCGTCTGGGCCGTCATGTTCGTCACGGCCAGTTTCGGCGCGGTAGGGTTCGCAGACGATTATCTCAAGCTTTCCAGACGCAACACCAAGGGCGTCTCGAAACGCGCCCGCCTCGGCACGGAATTCGCCACATCCCTGATCGCGGGATACTGGATGGAAAGCCTCATGCCGCCCGAGTTGCGGAACATGGTGGCCTTTCCCTTCATCAAGGATTTCCTGCTTCCTCTCGGTTTCGCGTTTCCGCTTTTTGCCATGATCACCATGACCGGGTTCGGCAATGCCGTGAATTTCACCGACGGGCTGGACGGGCTGGCCATCGTACCCGTGGTGATCGCCGCGCTCGTCTTCGCGCTCATCGCCTATCTGGTCGGCAATCGCGTCTTTGCCGATTATCTCCAGCTCCATCTGGTGCCGGGTACGGGCGAGCTGGCGGTTTTCTGCGCGGCCCTGATCGGGGCGGGGCTCGGCTTTCTCTGGTACAATGCGACACCTGCCGATGTCTTCATGGGCGATACCGGCTCGCTTTCGCTCGGGGGCGCTCTGGGTGCGGTGGCAGTTGCCGTCAAGCACGAGCTGGTGCTGTGTATCGTCGGAGGACTTTTCGTGGTCGAGACGCTCTCCGTCGTCATCCAGGTCTTCTGGTACAAACGCACGGGCAGACGCGTTTTCCTGATGGCACCGCTCCACCATCATTTCGAGAAGAAGGGATGGCAGGAACCCAAGATCGTGATCCGTTTCTGGATCGTCTCCATCCTGCTGGGTCTTGCCGGCCTCGCCACGCTGAAGCTGCGCTGACATGACCGGCGGCTCCTTCCCGTCCGCTCTGTTCGGCGGCAGGCGTTTCGCCGTTTGCGGCCTCGGTCGCAACGGACGCGCCGTGGTGGATGCGCTCCTCTCCATGGGTGCGGAGGTGCTTGCCTGGGACGACCGGTCCCCTCCGGCTCCCGATCCCGACAGACCCCGGCTGATTGCGGCTCCGCTCGACGATCTGGGTGGCTGCTCGGCCCTGATTCTCTCCCCCGGCATTCCGCACGACCTTCCTCACCCTCATCCTGTGGCCATCCACGCACGGGCCATGGGCGTGCCGATCCTTTCCGATGCCGAGATCCTTTACCGCGCCGTACGCGAAAGCGGATCGAAAGCGCGTTTCGCCTCCGTGACCGGAACCAACGGCAAATCGACCACCACGGCGCTGCTTGCGCATATGCTGGGCGAAGCCGGCGTGCCCGTTGCGGCGGGCGGCAATCTCGGTACCGCGGCACTTGGCCTCCCGCTCCTGCCGGATGATGGCGTCTATGTCATCGAGATGTCCTCCTACATGCTCGAGCGTCTCGACCGGTTCCACGCCGATACGGCCTGTCTTCTCAATCTGACACCCGATCATCTGGACCGGCACGGCGACATGGCCGGATACGCCGCGGCCAAACGTCATGTGTTCGACAACATGACGCCGGACGATCTTGCCGTCATTTCCATCGACGATCCGTATTGCCGAAAGGAGGCCGAGCGCCTCTCCTCCCTCGGTCTGCGGGTAGAGACGCTTTGCGTCCACGAAGGCAGCGACAGGGAGCGGATCGCAGGGTTCCTTTGTCGATCGCCGGCTCTTCCCGGGGCGCATAATCTGCAGAACGCGCTTGCCGCCTCCGCCATGGCCCGTCATCTCGGACTGAGCGATGCCCGTATCCAAGACGGGCTGGCCAGCTATCCCGGCCTGCCTCACCGGCAGGCACTGGTTGCCGAAAGCGGTGGCGTACGATTCGTCAACGACAGCAAGGCCACCAATGCCGAGGCCGCCGAAAAGGCGCTGCTCTGTTATGACAGGGTCATCTGGATCGCGGGCGGGATCGCCAAGTCGGGGGGGATCGATTCGCTTGCACCGCTCTTCCCCCGCATCGCGAAAGCCTTTCTGATCGGGCGCGATGCCGAAGCGCTCGCCTCGGTCCTCGCCGGACATGGCGTCGCTTTCGAATGCGTGGGCACGCTGGACCGTGCCGTCACCTGTGCGGCCGATACGGCCAGAGCGCTCGACGTCGGGACCGTGCTGCTCTCTCCGGCCTGTGCGAGCTTCGACCAGTTCGCGAGTTTCGAGGCGCGCGGCGAGCGTTTCGTCCGGCAAGTCCAAGAGATGATCGCATCGGAAACGCCCGCGGACCGGGCATGAAGGAGTAGGGATCGATGGCGGGACTCTCGCGTGTCGACACATCCAGAATCGGACGCTGGTGGCGCAATATCGATCGCGTCACCCTGAGCTGTGTCGGGATTCTCATCGCGCTCGGCTACATCCTGATGCTGGCAGCGAGCCCGGCCGTCGCGGTCCGCATCGGCGCCTCGCGCGAGATGTTCATCCTCAAGCAGGTGGTCTTTCTTCTTCTGGCCGGAGGGGTCGTTCTCGTCGTCTCCTCGCTTTCGCGTCAGGCCGTCCAGCGTCTCGCGCTCATCGGCGGCATTCTGGCCCTTGGCGCGACCTTTCTGACGCTGGTCCACGGTGTCGAGATCAAGGGCGCACGCCGCTGGATCGCCCTTCCCCTGATGTCGGTGCAGCCTTCCGAATTCCTCAAGCCGTTCTTTGCGGTCATGACGGGCTGGCTCCTCGCCGAGCGCCGCCGGAGGGTCATTTTCGGATCGATCCGCTTTCCGGGGATGCTGATCGCCTTTGCCTGTTTCGCGCTCATCCTCCTTCTGCTCAAGGCGCAGCCCGATATCGGCATGTTGTCGGTCATCACGATGGTCTTTTTCATCCAGCTCTTCGTGGATGGTCTGCCCCTTCTTTTCGTCGGCGCCGGGGTGGGCGCCATGATTGCGGCCTTCGCAGGTGCCTATGTCGCCTTCCCGCATGTGCGCTCGCGCGTCGAGCGCTTCCTTCATCCCAATGTCGGCGATCACTACCAGATCGATACGGCGTTGCGTGCCTTCGGCAATGGCGGCCTGACCGGGCGCGGTCCGGGCGAGGGGCGTGTCAAGGATCTGCTTCCCGACGCCCATGCCGATTTCGTCTTCGCCGTCGCCGGAGAGGAGTACGGGCTCATCATCTGTCTCGGGATCATTCTCGTCTTTCTCGTGATCGTCATCCGCACGCTCCTCAAGCTCATGCGCGAGAGCGACCCCTTCGTGATCACGGCGGCGACGGGTCTGGTGGCCGGGTTCGGGCTCCAGGCCTTCATCAATATGGGTTCGACCTTGCATCTCATTCCCACCAAGGGCATGACGCTGCCTCTCATCTCCTATGGCGGCTCCTCCGCCATCTCCATCGCGCTGACCCTCGGCATGGTACTGGCCCTCACGCGGCATCAGGTTTCGGCCAGTCCGATCAGTGCCCAGTACGCCACCGGAGGTCACTGGACCTCGCTTCGGGAAGGACCGATCTCATGAGCCGACCGATCGTCATCGCCGCCGGGGGTACGGGAGGGCATTTCTTCCCCGCGGAAGCCCTGGCGACAGAGCTCGCCGCGCGAGGCCACGATCTCGTTCTCATGACGGACAAGAGAGCCGGACGGCGTACGAGCGGCATATTCGCGGATCGTCCCCAGCATGTCCTGCCCGGGACCGGCGTTGCAGGAAAAGGCATGCTGGCAAAGCTGCGCGGCGTAACGGCGCTTTTGCGGGGTGCCTGGGCGGCGCGCGCGCTTCATCGCACGCTGCGCCCTGCCGCAGTCATCGGGTTCGGTGGCTATCCCTCGGTTCCGCCCATTCTCGGCTGCTGTCTCCTGACCGGTCGGAACGATATCCAGATCGTTCTGCACGAAGGCAATGCCGTTCTCGGACAGGCGAACGCATTGCTCTCGCGTTTCGCATCCGCGATCGCGACGTCTTTCCCCACCGTGGCCAGGCTGCCGCTCGGGCTGCCGACGACGCTGACGGGCATGCCCGTGCGCCCCGGGATCGAGGCCCTCGCCGGGGAGACATATACGCCGCCGCAGGAAGCGATCCATCTTCTCGTCTGGGGCGGCTCGCTCGGCGCGCGCGTGTTTTCCGAAACCGTTCCGGCCGCGCTCGCGCTGATGCCGGCAGGATTCCGCGCGCGACTGCACGTCACCCAGCAGGTCCATGAAAACGATATTCCCAAGGTCCGTGAGCAGTACGAGGCAGCGGGGATAGACTGTACGCTCTCGCCCTTCTTTACCGACGTCGCGCAATGCCTGCGCGAAGCCCATCTCGTCATCGGGCGGGCCGGTGGCTCCTCTGTGGCCGAGCTTGCCATAGCGGGGCGCCCTTCCCTGCTCGTCCCGCTTCCTATCGCGGCCTCGGACGAGCAGGGCGCCAATGCGCAACAGCTGATGGATCACGGCGGCGCGTGGATGATGCGTCAGGACGCCTTCACCCCGGATTCCCTCAGCGCCTTTCTGGGACAGCTCCTCGGCGATCCCGACCGTCTCTCGGCTGCCGCCCGCGCGGCGCGAAGCTTCGCCCATCCCGGCAGCGCGCGCCTTCTCGCCGATCTGGTCGAGGCACGAATAGCCCGGGCCGGAGAGGACTGAACGGAGGTCTTCCTCTCCTCCCCGCGCGGCGCCTCTGACGTCGCGATCGTTCCGTCCGGTCCTTCTTCCCGCGTCCTTCCGCCCCCCTCCGCCCCCGCCCGCCTTCCTTCTGTTTCTGTCGTTACTGTGAAAGCCCGGTTCATGCGTGCTCTGCCTCTTTCCATTGGAACCATCCATTTCGTCGGTATCGGCGGTATCGGCATGTCGGGAATCGCGGAGGTTCTCCATATGCTGGGCTACAAGGTGCAGGGATCGGACATCAGCGAGAACGCCAATGTCTCGCGCTTGCGCAAGCTCGGCATTGCCGTGGCGATCGGCCATGACGAGGCCAATCTCGGCGGGGCGCAGGTCGTCGTGACCTCGACGGCGGTCCGGAAGGACAATCCGGAGGTCGTGGCGGCGCGGGCCCGGCTCATTCCCGTCGTGCGACGTGCGGAAATGCTCGCCGAGCTGATGCGCCTGCGCTGGGCCGTGGCCATCGGGGGAACCCACGGCAAGACGACGACGACCAGCCTCGTCGCCTGCGTTCTCGAACAGGCCCGTCTCGATCCGACCGTGATCAATGGCGGCATCATCGAAGCCTATGGCACCAATACGCGCATGGGCTCGGGAGACTGGATGGTCGTGGAGGCGGATGAGAGCGATGGCTCCTTCCTCCGCCTGCCCGCCGTCATCGCCGTCGTCACGAACATGGATCCCGAACATCTGGATCACTGGGGAACGGCCGAGGCGATGCAGGCGGCCTACGATCAGTTCGTCTCGAATATCCCGTTCTACGGTTTTGCCGTCCTGTGCATCGACCATCCAGCCGTTCAGCAGATGATTCCCCGGCTTTCGGATCATCGCATCGTCACCTACGGATTCAGCCCCCAGGCGGATATCCGCGCCGACAAGCTGATTACCGACCGTCTCGGAGCCACTTTCGAGGTCGTCATCACCAACCGCACCCAGAAGACGACGCGGCGCGCCGGTCCTTTCCGCCTGCCCATGCTGGGCCAGCACAACGTGCTCAATGCCCTCGCGGCCATCGCAGTCGCGAGCGAGATGGATATCAGCGACGAGACGATCCGCCTTGCCCTCGCAGGATTCCGGGGGGTCAAACGGCGCTTCACGCGATGCGGCGATTATAACGGCATCACGGTGATCGACGATTACGGTCATCATCCGGTCGAGATCGCCGCAGTGTTGCGCGCCGCGCGTCAGGCAGGCGCGCGCGACGTGATCGCCGTGGTGCAGCCGCATCGCTATTCGCGCCTCGAGGCGCTGTTCGGCGAATTCTGCACCTGTATGAACGATGCCGGGACGGTCATCGTCACCGACGTCTATGCGGCAGGCGAGGCACCGATCGAGGGGATGGATCGCGATGCGCTCATCGAGGGTCTCCGCGCCCGCGGTCATCGTTCGGTCGTGCCGCTTCCGGGGCCGGAACATCTGGCGGAGATGATCAATGCCATCGCAAAGCCCGGCGATTTCGTCGTGTGTCTCGGCGCGGGTACCATCACCAACTGGGCGCATGCGCTTCCGGGCCAGCTCGCCGCTCTGAACGGGAAGAGCGTATCGTGACCGGGTCCGTTGCGGAGATCCTGCGCGGGCTGACGCCGCGCGGCCGTCTGGGCTTCGAGACGCCGCTCGGCCCGAGAAGCTGGTTTCGCACCGGCGGCCCTGCCGAAGCGCTCTTCGTCCCCGATGATGCCGAAGATCTCGCGGACGTTCTCTCCGCTCTTCCCGCGACGGTGCCGGTCACGATGCTCGGCGCCTGCTCCAACGTGATCCTGCGCGATGGCGGCGTCCGTGGGCTGGTCGTCCGGATGGCGGGCGGGTTTTCCGAAATCCTCATCGAGGAGGACGGTCTCGTCGCGGGTGCGAGCGCGCTCGACATGATCGTCGCGGAGCGGGCGGCGCAGGCTGGTCTCGAGGGGCTGGAGTTCCTCGCCGGCATTCCGGGTTCCATCGGCGGCGCAGTCGTGATGAATGCCGGGGCCTATGAGTCGGATATCAGGACCGTACTCGACTGGGCCGAGATCCTGACGCCGGACGGCGCGATCAGACGCCTGTCGAACGAGGCGCTCGGGTTTTCCTACCGTCATGCGACGCTGCCTGCAGGCGGCATCGTGCTGCGCGCGCGTCTTCATGCCCGCAAGGGCGATCCCGCAACCATCCGCGCCCATATCGCCAGGATCAAGACCGCGCGCGAGGCGGCACAGCCCGTCCGGGCCCGCACGGGCGGTTCGACGTTTCGCAACCCCGAGGGATACAAGGCCTGGCAACTGGTGGATGAAGCCGGATGCCGGGGGCTTCGTATGGGGGACGCGCAGGTCAGCGAGAAACACTGCAACTTCCTCCTCAATCTCGGCAATGCCACGAGCAGCGCGCTCGAGGGACTTGGCGAGGAAGTGCGCCGCCGGGTACTGGAAAAGAGCGGCATTTCCCTCCAATGGGAGATCAAGCGTCTGGGCGAGCCCGCCCCCGCTCTGTCGCCAACAGGAGAACTGGCATGAGCAAGAGCCTTTCCGTCGCGGTCCTCCAGGGAGGCACATCGAGCGAACGTTCCGTCAGCCTCCGGAGCGGTGCCGGCGTTGCGGCGGCTCTGCACGAAGCCGGGCATCGCGTCACGACGGTCGATGCCGGAGCGGATCTGATCGCGACGATCGAGGCCTTGCGCGCGGCTGCGCCCGACGTCGTGTTCAATGCCCTTCACGGGCCGCTCGGAGAGGATGGCGCCATACAGGGCGTGCTCGAATGGCTCGGCCTTCCCTATACGCATTCCTCCGTGCGGGCATCGGCGCTGGCCATGGACAAGGATGCATCGCGTCGGGTCTTCGCCGCCGCGGGACTGCCTGTCGCGGAAGGGCGGGTGGTCACGATGGAGGCGCTGGCCGAGGCCGACCCTCTCCCCCCGCCCTATGTCGTCAAACCCGTGGCCGAGGGGTCTTCCTTCGGTGTCGAGATCGTGCGTGAGGGCGACAACAGACGGGCCGATATCGCCAGACGCTGGGCCTACGGACGCGAAGCGCTCGTCGAGGCCTTCATTCCGGGCCGGGAGCTTACCGTTGCCGTGCTCGGCGATCGCGCCCTGACCGTGACGGATATCGTGGCGGCTTCTCCGACGGGAGATTTCTACGATTTCGATGCCAAATACGCCCCGGGATGCTCGGTGCATCATCTGCCCGCCGCGCTCCCGCCTGAAATCTTCGAGCAGGCGCTCCGCCATGCGGAGGCAGCTCACCGGGCGCTCGGCTGTTCGGGCGCGACGCGGTCCGATTTCCGTTTCGATGAGGATACGTCGCGTCTGGTCCTTCTCGAGGTCAATACGCAACCCGGAATGACACCGACCTCGCTCCTGCCCGAGCAGGCGGCGCATTGCGGGATATCCTATCCCGATCTCTGCGACTGGATCGTCAGGGAAGCACTCGAAAGACGGGGGCTGCCCACGCAATGAAGCGACGGGAGGACATGCCGACCCGTGGCGCCATGAACCAGGATCGCCCTTCGCGGCTCGTCCTGTTCGTGCGGCGCCACCGACGCGGGTTGCGCACGCTGCTCGGCCTGTCTTTCGTTCTGGTTCTCTGCCTCGCTGGCGCGGCGGCCCTGCGGCTCTCCACCTCCGATCTGCGCTTTGCGCCCTATCGGGCGAAGCTCGTCCAGTACATCCCGTTCCGGATCCAGACGATCCGTGTCGAGGGCCGCAGCCTCACCGGAGAGAACGAACTCATGAACGCGCTCGGCACGACGGTCGGACAGCCCATTTTCGGGTTCTCCGTCTCGGCTGCACGCGACCGTATCGACGCCCTGCCTTTCGTCGATCACGCGACGGTGGAACGCCACATGCCCGACACGGTGGTGATCAAGATCGTCGAGCGCAGTCCCATCGCGGTCTGGCAGGATCGCGGGCGTTTCATCCTGATCAACCGCGCCGGAGAAAAGGTTCCCGATCAGGGTTTGGAGGGAAAGAACGGCCAGGCCTTTCTCAAGCTCCCCCTGGTGGTGGGTGAAGGCGCGAATACCGCGGCCTCCGCTCTGGTCGATGCGCTCAACGCGCATCCGGATGTCAGGGCGTTCGTCATCGCGGCAACCCGGATCGGGCAGAGGCGCTGGACCCTGACACTACGCGACGGCACCTCGGTCCTGTTGCCGGAAGGGCGCGAGGATGTCGCCCTCGGCCGGCTCGGAGAATACCAGACGCGATTCAGGCTTCTGGAACGCCCCGTCACCTCCATCGATATGAGACTGCCCGACAGGATGATCATCCACCAGGCACCCGGATCGCAGGGCGCATCCTCCGCCTCGGGGCAGAAAGCCCGGCCGGAATCCGCCCCGCCATCCTCTTCATCCGCGTCGCATCAGACCCGCCATCCCTCTTCCCCCAGTCCAGATGGAGCCACACCCCGATGAACGATCTCGTGGTCACCGAGAAGGAGCCCCCCCGCAAGCGCCGACGCCGCAGCCGCGCGCTCCTGCCGGTCAACACGGGACGGTCGGGTCATGAGCGCCCGGAAGAGCATATCCTCTCCCTGCCTCCCGCCGACGAGCCTGCCATTCCGCGCGGGTGGCGGTTCGGCACGTTCGGCGTTCTCGATATCGGCTCGACCAAGATGACCTGCCTGATCGGACGCGGCGAGGCGGATGGGAGCCTGCGCGTTCTCGGTTATGGCTGGCGTCGTTCACGCGGCATACGCAATGGCAACATCGTCGATCTCAGGGAGGCCGAACAGGCGATCCGGGCCACGGTCGGCCAGGCGGAAGATGCCGCCGACCGGCGTCTCGACACGATTGCGGTCAATCTGTCCTGCGGCCATCCCGAAAGCCGGCTCTTCAATGCACGCATGCCGATCGGCGGCCGCGAAGTCAGCGATACCGACATGGCGCGCGTCGTATCCGAGGGGCAGGCGCGGGCCTATACCGAGGGGCGAACGGTCATCCATACCCTGCCCATCGGCTATGCGGTGGACGATACCTACGGGATCGTCGATCCGCGCGGGCAGGTCTGCGAGCAGCTCACGGCCCGCCTGCATGTGGTCGATTCCGCGACGGCTGCGGTCCGTACGCTCGACTCGGTTCTGACCCGTGCGGAACTGAAGATGACGAGCCTCGTCTCCTCCTCTCTCGCCTCCGGGCTCTCGGTTCTGGATGCCGATGAGCGCGAGCTCGGCGCGACGGTCGTGGATATGGGCGGCGGCACCACCTCGCTTGCGGTGTTCGGCGAGGGCATGTTGCTGCATACCGCGTTCCTTCCGGTCGGTGGGCTGCATGTCACGCGCGATCTTGCGGGCATGCTCTCGACCTCGCTCGACGAGGCCGAGCGGCTCAAGACGAAATACGGCGCCGCCGAACTGTCATCGGAGGACAGCAGCGAACTCGTGACGCTGCAGAAGATCGGCGAGAATGCGGGCAGCCTGACCACCGTATCGCGGGCCCGACTCGTCTCGGCCATCAGACCGCGCATCGAGGAGACGCTGGAACTGGTCCGGGATCGTCTGGACGATGCCGGTTTCGGCCGTACCGGGCGCGAACGGGTGGTTCTGACGGGAGGGGCCTCCCTTCTCGACGGGGTCGGACCGATGGCAGCCCGTATTCTCGACCGGCCGGTGCGGCTCGGACGCCCGCTGGGCATCGTCGGCCTGCCGGAGATCGGCGCGAATTCGGCCGGTTTCTCGACAGCCTCGGGCCTTCTCGCCTGGGCGGCCGGCGCCGATCGGGGATTTCACGACGCAGACTCACCCGAACCCCGACCGAATGGCATGCTAAAGCGGCTCGTTCATTTCATTAGGGGTCGCGCGTAAGAAAAAAGTCACTTATTGTGAATTACGCTCTTCAGTCATCTCGTTGAATTTCGGGACTGATTCCAGCCCTTTTCGGATTTCGCCATGACGCTCAATCTTACCGCACCGCAATATAATTACTCTGACTTCTCGCCGCGCATCACCGTGATCGGTGTGGGCGGTGGCGGCATGAATGCCGTCAACAACATGATCGAGATGCAGTTGCAGGGCGTCGAGTTCGTCGTGGCCAATACCGATGCGCAGGCACTCGCGGGCTCCCGTGCCGAGAGACGGGTCCAGCTCGGCCCGCATCTGACCCAGGGTCTGGGCGCCGGTGCGAAACCGGAGATCGGCAAGGCTGCGGCCGAAGAGGCTGCCGACGAGATCAGCCGTCACATCGACGGCGCGCATATGGTGTTCGTTACGGCCGGTATGGGCGGCGGTACGGGAACGGGCGCCGCGCCGGTGATCGCGAAGATGGCGAGGGATCGCAAGATCCTGACGGTTGGCGTCGTGAGCACGCCTTTCGGCTTCGAGGGCGCGCGACGCAAGAAGATCGCCGATGCCGGGATTGCCGAGCTCCAGCAATATGTCGATACGCTGATCGTGATCCCGAACCAGAATCTCTTCCGCATGGCCACCATGCACACGACGCTGCGCGAAGCGTTCAAGATGGCGGACGAAGTCCTTTACATGGGCGTGCGCGGCGTGACGGATCTGATGCTGGCCCCGGGGCTCATCAATCTCGATTTCGCCGATATCCGGACCGTGATGGCCGAGATGGGCAAGGCCATGATGGGAACCGGCGAAGCCGAGGGCGAGGATCGCGCGCTCGAGGCCGCCAATCGCGCCATCTCCAATCCGCTTCTCGACGATTCGTCCATGTCGGGCGCCAAGGGCCTTCTGATCAACATCACCGGCGGTGACGATCTTACCCTTTATGAAGTCGATCAGGCTGCCGAACGCATCAGGCAGGAAGTGGCCGAGGACGCGACGATCATCTGGGGGTCTGCCATCGATTCCTCTCTCAACGGTCGTATCCGCGTCTCGGTGGTTGCAACCGGAATCGACGGAAGCCGCCCCGTAAAGGCAGAGGAAACGGAAGAGCTTCCCGAATCTCCGGTCGAGGACGCACCGGTGGCTCCCGACGGGGCGGAAATCACCCAGGGAGGCACCCAGCCGCCGTTCCAGCCCGCATCGACCTATGCCTCGGTTCCGCGTCAGCAGCCTCATTACGCCCTCGATGGCCAGAACCAGGGGAACAATCAGGGCCAGGCGCAGTCTGCCCCTTCTCCGCATTCGGTTCCGCCTCAGGCCGCCAAGAACGGCTCCGCACCCTCGCCCCGTTCGGGTCTGTTTTCCGACCAGCCCCAGCGTCAGGCACCGGAGCCCCAGAGCCAGCCGCGCAGCCTGTTCGGTATCGTGACCGGTGCGCTGCGTGGCCGTTCGTCGCAGCCCGCACCTGCCCCTTATGAGGAACAGAGGACGGAGCCCACGGTGGTCGAGCGCGAGGAGAGCGTCAGAGGCAGCGGTCACGGCTCGGGTCATGAGCCCGGCGACGAAAACGGACTGGATATTCCCGCCTTCCTGCGACGCTAGGCATTTGCGGGCAAGACACAGAACGAAACGATTAAAAACGTTTTGAATCATGGCCTTAGCCCGTAATGTTTGGCAATAAACATTGACTGGTCGGCGCGCCCGTTTCCCGGTTACTGCTTTATTCGGATACTGGACTTATAAGACCGGGCAGCAAGGAGCATATATCAGTCATGCAGATCACGGCCGAGATTCCGTACCGCACGCCGATCGCTCCTTCCACGCCCTCTTTGCCTGCCAGATCTTCCACAGCCCTTCCGGGACGCGCATCGCGCGCAACCCGGGTGGCAGCCTCTCACCAGACCACTCTCAACGAAGCCATCACCTGCGTCGGCACCGGGCTTCACAGCGGCGCCCAGGTCCGCATGACCCTCCATCCAGCCGAGGCAGGACACGGGATCGTGTTCCGGCGTACCGATTGCGGGGACACGCCCCTCATCCCCGCCCTTTACGACCATGTGGTCGATACGCGGCTCAGCACGGTCATCGCTCATCCCGATGCCCCGTCCATCCGTGTCGCGACCATCGAGCATCTCATGGCGGCGTTGCACGCCAACCGGGTCGACAACGCGCTGATCGATATCGACGGCCCCGAGACTCCGGTCCTCGACGGTTCTGCTGCCGAGTTCGATTTCCTGCTCCAATGCGCCGGGTCGCGCGTGCTGGACGCGCCGCGCGCGGTTATCGAGATTCTCCGCCATGTCGTCGTCGAGGAGGCCAACGGCGCCTTCGCCGAGCTGCGCCCGGCGCGTTCGGGGCTCGCTCTCGCCATGTCCATCGATTTCGATGCCTCCGTGATCGGCCAGCAGCGTCATGCCATGCCCCTCACGCCGGAGCGTTTCAGGCAGGAGGTGAGCTTCTGCCGCACCTTCGTCGACCGGCAGGAAATCGAGGCCCTCAGAAAGATCGGCCTTGCCCGGGGAGGCTCTCTGGACAATGCGATCGTCGTCGATGGCGATGGCGTACTCAATCCGTGCGGCCTGCGTCATCCCAAGGAATTCGTCCGCCACAAGCTGATGGACGCCGTGGGCGATCTCTATCTCGCGGGACACACGCTCCAGGCCGGATTCATGGGACATAAATCGGGTCACGGTCTCAACAACCGCCTGCTGCGCGCTGTATTCGCCTCGCAGGAGAACTGGCGTCTCGTCGGGACCGACAGGGCCGCCGCACAGACACTGGCCGTGTCGGCCTGAGAAACGACGCGCTTACGGGCAGGTCTTCCGCGAATGGCAAGGCATGATATAAGACGCTTCGTCAGTGGAAGAGTCGGCATGCATCAGAACACAGATCCTCACGTAACTCCTGCGCGCGCAATCCAGCGTATCGGCTGCGCAATGATGGCCAGCAGTTTCCTGTTGCTGAGCGGATGTGCGCTCTTTTCCAACAAGGAACAGCCGAAAACCCCCAAGGTGGCGAGCGCCGAAACACTGTACAATTACGGCATCGATGCCCTGCACTCGAAGCGCTATACGCTGGCGAGCGGCGAATTCGAACTGCTCCAGCAGAATTATCCCTATTCCGGCTATGTCGGAAATGCGGAGCTGATGGAGGGGTACGCATATTATCTCCAGGGCGAATATGCGTTGTCCGTGCAGCAGCTCGAACGCTATCTTCTCCTGCATCCGACGAGCCCCGACGCAGCCTATGCCTATTATCTGCGCGCGCTCTGCTATTACGAGCAGATCGCCGAGGTCCAGCGCGACCAGCAGGGAACCGTCGAGGCCCTGAACGCCCTCGAGGAGGTCGTGACCCGCTTCCCGCAGACGGCCTATGCCCGCGATGCGCAGCTCAAGATCGATCTCTGCCGCGATCATCTCGCGGGCAAGGAAATGCTGGTCGGGCGCTATTACCAGCAGCAGCATATCTACGAGGCCGCACTCGGACGCTATCAGCGCGTGGTGCAGGACTTCCAGACGACCAATCACGTGGCCGAGGCGCTCGAACGACTGGTCGAGGTGGATCTCGAACTCGGCCTCGTCGACGAGGCGCGCAAGAATGCCGCTGTTCTCGGATATAACTATCCCGACAGCCAGTGGTATCGTTACAGCTACAATATCCTCCGCAATCACGGCCTCCTGCCCGATCACAGCGTCAAGCCCACCTCGAAGCAACGGGGATTTTTCGGGCGCATGTGGCACGCCGTTTTCTGAGCGTTCCGACGCTTTTCCGCCGGAGCGCCGGAGCGCGCCCGGCGTAATCTCCGGCCGGACCCTGCAGGACCCCAGATCATGCTGACCCATCTCTCGATTCGCGATGTTGTCCTGATCGAGAGGCTCGAGCTGCCTTTCCGCCCCGGGCTGACCGTTCTCACCGGCGAGACGGGTGCCGGAAAATCGATCCTGCTCGACAGTCTCGGTCTCACGCTCGGCGATCGGGCGAGTGGCGGCCTCGTGCGGGCCGGTGCGGATCAGGCTGCCGTTTCCGCCTGTTTCGAGATTCCGGAAGATCATCCGGTTCATCAGCTTCTTGCCGAACAGGATATCGTGCTGGACGATCCGCGCGAGCCTGTCGTCCTGCGTCGCACCGTCACGGCGGATGCCCGCTCGCGCGCCTATGTCAACGATCAGCCGATCGGTGTCGGTCTTCTGAGGCGCATCGCATCCCTCCTCGTGGAAATCCAGGGACAGCACGACCAGATGGGGCTGGCCGACCAGTCCACCCATCTCGACCTGCTCGATGCGTTCGGCGTTTCTTCCTCACGGCGCGAGGCTGTCGCCCGGGCCTATCGCCGCTGGATCGAGACGACCGCGGCGCTCGCCGCCGCGCAATCGGACATGGAAGCGACGCGACGCGAAGAAGACTGGCTGCGTCAATCCGTCGAGGATCTCGGCGCCCTCGCCCCACAGGAAGACGAGGAGGAGCAGCTGGCGGCCCTGCGCGTCGGACTCCAGCAGAACGAACGCCGGGGCGAGGCCATCGCCGCGGCCCTGTCGGAACTGACCCCGCGCGATCGCCGCTCCGCTGCGCCAGCCGCAGCCCTGCGCAGCGCGAGCCGGACCCTGGCCCGCCTTCTTCCCGCGCCCGGGGATTCACCCGCACCCGGCTCGTCGCAAGAGGTCCAGGCGCAGGAAGCCCTCATTGCGCTCGAGAAAGCCGAGGAGGCACTTGCCGAGGCGGAAACCCTGCTCTCGCGTCTCGCGGCCGATGCCGATACGGATCCGCGCCTCCTCGAGGAAACCGAGGAGCGTCTTTTCGCCCTGCGCGCGGCGGGTCGCAAACACGGTGTCGCGGTCACGGCTCTGCCGGGCCTTCTCGCCTCTCTGAAAGCCCGGCTCGAGGCGCTCGATTCCGGCAATGCCCGGATCGAGCAGCTGCAGCAGGAGACGCGGGTCACGCGGGAGGCCTTTGCGGCCGCGTCCGAACTGCTGAGCGCCGATCGTGCGAAGGCGGCCCGCCGTCTCGAAAACGCGGTTACGGCAGAACTCAAACCCCTGCGTCTGGACCGGGCGCGCTTTATCGTCTCTCTCCTCCCCCTCGCACCCGAGGCGTGGAACCTGCGCGGCAAGGAGCAGGCTTCCTTTCTGATTGCCGCCAATCCCGGTCAGCCACCGGGACCGCTCGCGAAGGTGGCTTCTGGAGGCGAGCTCTCGCGGCTCATGCTCGCGCTCAAGGTCGTTCTCGCGGAACGGTCGGCGATCCCGACGCTCGTCTTCGACGAGGTCGATTCCGGGGTTGGCGGTGCAACCGCCTCCTCGATCGGCGACAGGCTGCATCGCGTGGCGCGCGACGTTCAGGTGCTCGTCGTGACCCATAGCCCCCAGGTCGCCGCACGGGGCGACCAGCATCTGCGGATCAGCAAACGTGTCCAGCGGGAGCGGACGGAAACCCTGGCGGAACCCCTTGATCGCCCTGCGCGCCGGGAAGAGATCGCGCGGATGCTCGCAGGCGAAACCATTACCGATGCGGCACGTATCGCTGCCGACAGCCTTCTGGAAGCCGATTGATGGACCCGACCGACGCCAGCGCCGAACATGCCCGGCTCGCCAGCCTGATCGCACGCTGGAACGACGCCTATTATCGGGACGATTCTCCCGAAGTTTCCGACGCGGAGTATGACAGCGCCCGACGCGCGCTTCTGGCGCTGGAGGATGCCCACCCCGCCCTGCGCGAAAAGCACGATGTCAGCACCCGGATCGGCGCGGCACCCGATTCCGCCTTCGGCAAGATCGCCCATCGCGTGCCGATGCTCTCGCTCGACAATGTGTTCACGACGGAGGAATTCACCGCTTTCGTAACCAGAGCCGCGCGCTTCCTCGGGCTGGACGACAAGGCTGCCGATGCGCTCTGCTTCGTCGCGGAACCGAAGATCGACGGACTTTCGATCAGCCTGAGCTATCACCGGGGGCAACTCGTGCGCGGCACCACGCGGGGTGACGGCATGACGGGAGAGGATGTCACAGACAACCTGCTGACCATCGATGCCATCCCCCGGACCCTGCCATCGGATGCGCCCGAGGATATCGAGATCCGTGGCGAGATCTTCATGGCGAAAGCCGATTTCCTTGCCCTGAACGAAGCGATGCAGGCGAAGGGCCAGAAAATCTTCGCCAATCCGCGCAATGCGGCGGCTGGATCCCTGCGCCAGCTCGATCCGGGCATTACGGCGCAACGGCCGCTCTCCCTGTTCGCCTACGCGCAGGGATTCACCTCGGCGCCGGTCGCGCCGACGCACTGGGCCTATCTCGAGACGCTGCGCCGCTGGGGTTTTCCGGTCAATCCGGAATCCACCCTTCTCGCCCATGCCCGCGATATCGCCCCCTATATCGAACGCATCGGGCGCGAACGCTCCGCCCTGCCCTATGACATAGACGGTGTCGTTCTCAAGATTGACGATGTCGCGCTTCAGGCCCGTCTGGGCTTCGTCGGTCGGGCACCGCGCTGGGCGATCGCGTGGAAATTCCCGTCGGAACAGGCGATCACGCGGCTCGAGCGTATCGAGATCCAGGTAGGGCGTACCGGCGCCCTGACCCCGACGGCGCATCTCGAACCCGTCAATGTCGGCGGTGTGATCGTCTCCCGGGCGACGCTGCACAATGAGGACGAGATCGCACGCAAGGACGTGCGGCCGGGCGATCTCGTGCGCGTCCAGCGCGCCGGAGACGTCATTCCCCAGATTCTCGGCCCTGTGCCCGAAGACGCCGAACGCGGCCCGGCTTTCGTCTTTCCGGTCCTGTGTCCCGTCTGCGGGGCGAAGACGGAACGTCAGGAAGGCGAAGCGGTCCGTCGGTGCACGGGCGGGCTCACCTGCGAGGCCCAGGTCGTCGAGCGCCTGATCCATTTCGTCTCCCGCCCGGCCTTCGATATCGAAGGTCTGGGCGAGCAGTCGATCCGCGAGTTTCACGAGGCCGGTCTCGTGCGCAGCCCGGGCGACATCTTCCGTCTCCATCGTCGCCGTGACCAGATACTCGGACGTTTCGGATGGAAGGAAACCTCCACCGGCAATCTCCTGCGGGCGATCGAGGCGCGACGCAGCATAGCGTTCAGCCGCTTTCTTTTCGGCCTGGGCATCAGGCGGATCGGCGAGCGAACGGCGCAGCTGCTCGCCCGACATTACCAGAGTTTCGAGGCATGGCAGGAAGCGATGCAGGCTGCGGTCATCATCGGCTCGGATGAGCGCCTCGCTCTCGGCTCCATCATGGGCATCGGCGAGACGATCATCGCCGATCTTCTCGCCTTCTTCGCCGAGCCGCATAATCGTGACACCCTGTCCGATCTCGCGACCGAGCTGACGATCCTGCCCGAAGCCCGCCCCGAGGAAGGGCCGCTCTCGGGCAGAACCATCGTGTTCACCGGAACCCTGCACAGCATGACCCGTCCGGAGGCGAAATCCATCGCCGAGCGGCTGGGCGCACAGGTCAGCGATTCCGTTTCGAAAAAGACCGGCCTCGTCGTGCTGGGGGAGAAAGCCGGTTCCAAGGCGAAGAAAGCCGCGGATCTCGGGCTCGAGACCTGCGACGAGGCCGGATGGCGTCGTCTCGCAGGGCTGCCTCCCGCAGAGAGTGCCTGACGACCCCAACCCGGGAGACACCGGATCCGCAGCCGGAACATGCCCGATCGGAACCTGCCCGTTCCGGGGCCGGGCGCATCGCTCCGGCGCGGCGGGTTCACGGAAATGCCGCAGCGCGACCAGGGTATCCGGTCGGGAATACTGGCGCAGCGGAGATGAGGCGACTACAAGAAGGGCAATGAGCCTCTCTTTTCTTCTCCATCCGGGATGTCCGCGATGACATTGCTGCTTCTCGGGCTGGTTGCCATGGTGGCGGCCATCGCCGTCTCCATCCTGATATCGCTTTCCGAAATCTCTTTCGCCGCGGCGCGCGATATCCGGCTCCGGGCTCTGGCGGAGCAGGGAGACAGCCGCGCAAGCGCCTTCCTCAGGCTGCGCCGCAACAGCGGTCAGGTCATTACCGTTCTCCAGATCTGCCTCAACGCGGTCGGCATTCTTGGCGGCGTGATCTCGAGCGAGCTGCTCACCCCGGCCTTTACCCATGCCCTGATCGAAGCGGGGCTCGCCCCCGCGATTGCAGGCAAGACGGCGGCGGCTCTCGCCTTTATCGTCGTCACCGGGCTGTTCGTGCTCTTCGCCGATCTGCTGCCCAAGCGTATCGCCCTGAACAATCCCGATCGCGTGGCCCTGCGCGTGGCCTGGTTTCTTTCGGCGGCGCTGCGTCTTCTCTATCCGGTCGTCTGGATCTTCTCGATCGTGTCCGACTGGCTCCTGTCCCTCCTGCGCATTCCCGCGGCCTCGACGGTCGAACCCGTCACGCCTGAGGATCTGAATGCGATGCTCGCCGCGGGAACGGCATCGGGCGTGCTGCAGGAGAAGGAGCATCAGCTCATCCAGAACGTTCTGGCGCTTCAGGATCGCTCCGTCACCTCCGCCATGACCCCACGCGACGAGATCGTCTATCTGGACATGCAGGAGAGCCTCGACTCCCAGCGGGACAAGGTGAGGATACGCCCCTATTCCCGATATCCGCTCTGCGATGGCGGGCTGGATCACGTCATCGGCTCGATCCGCGCCGAGGATGTGCTCGTTGCCGTGGTGGACGAAGTTCCCCCCGATGCCGATCCGAGCCAGCCGATAAGCAGCCAGATCTTCCGTATGCGGCGGGACGTGCTCTCCCTGCCCGACACGCTCAATCTCTGGGATACGCTCGCGCAGTTCGACACCCATGGCGCGGGCTTCGCGCTCATCGTCAACGAATACGGTCTCGTCGTCGGGCTGATCACCTTCAAGGACATCATGGGCGCCCTGATGGACGGGCTGGCAAGCCCCTTCGAGGAGCAGGCCATCGTTCGTCGCGATGCCAATTCCTGGCTGATCGACGGTGCGGCGCCCATTGGCGATGTGACCCGCGAGCTCGATATCGCCCTCGATGCGGACAGGGACCTGTTTCACACGATCGGAGGTTTCGTCATGCATCGTCTGCGTCGCATGGCACGCAAGGCCGATCGCGTGGAGGCGGCCGGCTACCGTTTCGAGGTGGTCGATGTCGACGGCTTCCGGATCAACCAGCTTCTCGTCTCGCGCCTGCCCGGGACGGTCGGCGAGAAAATTCCCGGGCCGTAACTGACAAAACGTTACTCTCCCGCCCTGCCATCAACCTTTCCTTGACCTTTCGGCCCCGCCCGGCGTTCCTGTGACGATCACGCGAAACCGGATGGAGCGGAATGACGGAAGGGGTGCAAATGCGCGCGCGCTGGTGGCCGCTGCCGAGCGATCTGCCGGCCCCCCCTTTCCAGCCGGGATGGATCGGTTTTTCGCTGCGTACCTGGGCTGCGGTCTGTCTCGCTCTCGCCACGGCCTTCTGGTCCCAGCTCGACTCTCCTGCCGGGGCGGCCGTCACGGTCATGATCATCGCCCAGCCCCTCAGGGGGCAGGCGCTCTCCAAGGCGATGTACCGCCTCATCGGGACGGCGCTCGGTGTCGCGGTGTCCATTGTCCTGATCGCGACCTTCAGCCAGGATCGGGGCATGTTGCTCGGGGGCTGTGCGCTCTGGCTCGCAGGCTGCACCTATGTCGGCACGCTCGAGCGGCATTTCCGCTCCTATGGCGCGCTGCTCGCCGGATATACGGTCGGACTGGTCGCCATCAATGTCATCGATACGCCCCAGACGGTTTTCGATGTTGCCCTCTCACGCGCGAGCTGCGTGGCCATCGGCATCGCTTCGGTCGCTCTGGTGAACATGCTCACCGGCTCGCCCAGGGCGTGGCAGAAACTTGCGGATAATCTCGAGGCAAAGGCGGGCAAGGTCAGACAGCTCGGTCGCAAGGCGATGGAGGGCGCTGCCATCGCCGATGCCATGGAGACGACGGCGCTTGCCAGCGAGGTCCTCTCGCTTTCCGCCCAGATCAGTTACGCACGCACCGAAATCGACCGGAGCACGCGCCGCATGGCGGGCGCGAGACTTGCAATCATCGGCATGCTGACCGTGCTCGGGGCGAGCCGGTCTCTTGCCCATATTCTCCGGAACAAAGCCGTATCCGGTCTCGCCAGACGCCATGTTCTCGCCTGGCACGAAAAGCGTGACGAAGGATTCGACCGGTTCGAAACCGTCCGCTCCGTGCTCGAACGGATGCGCGAAGAAGATCCCGCCTATCGTCTGACGCCCGTGGACGCCCATTATCTGGAACGCGCTGCGGTGATGCTCAGCAATCGTCTGCATATCAGCACAGGCACGAGGACGCTCCAGCACGCGACCCCGGCTGGAAAAGCGCTCAGGCTCGCCCGTATCGCGCAGCATCCCGACCATGTCGCGGCCTTCGTCAATGCGATGCGGGTCCTGATCGGGTTCTCGATCACGGCGGGTCTGTGTATCGCCTGTGGCCTTCCGGCCTCGATGACCGCTTTGTCGCAGGCGGCGCTGATCCTGACGCTTGCCTCGACCTCGGCCGATACGTCGCAATTCGGCATGGGGGCAATTCTCGGACTTTCCCTCGCAGTGGGCGTCGCTATCGGCATGAATTACTGGGTCCTGCCCTATGTCGCGGCCTTCGGCGCCCTTTCCCTCGTCTTTCTGCCCCACACGGTCTTTGCGTGCCTCATGCTCATGAACGCGCGCACGAGCGCGATGGGCTTCAATTACGGGGCGTTCTTTCCGGTCATTCTGGGTCTCGGCAATCATCACGAATACGATCCGTCCGCGTTCATCTCCAGAAACCTTTTCTATCTCCTCTCGGGGGTGGTCTCCTTCGTCATCCTCGTTCTCCTGTTTCCACCCACACCCGCGCATAGGCGGTTTCGTATCGCCGCCGCCATCGGCCGGGATTTCGAGAGACAGATGGAAGGAAAGGGCCTGCCCGCCGGCGCCACGCTTCTGACGCGCAAATATGACCGTCTGACCCAGCTTCTCGACTGGACCAACCGGCTCAGATCGGGGCGCCCCGTCAATCGCCATGTCTTCGACCGGCTGGTCATGCTGGAAGATCTCACTTCCACCCTGGCGCGGCTCCACCATTATCTCGATCAGGCACGCGACTGCCCGGAGCTCGCATCGCTTTCGGACCAGGCAAGCCGCGTCATGAAGACGGCGTCGCTCGACGCGCTGCAGGAGACCCTCGCCCGGTTCGCCTCCCGTTTTCTTGCCCGGGCAGACGAAGCCCCGCCACAGGCATGCGCCGTTGCCGTTCTCTGCGCGGGGAGCCTGGAGGCAGTTCGCGAGACGCTCGGCGAGAACCGTTCGACCCTGCGTCATTTCGGGCTGGCCCGGCCCCGCTGGGCGAACCGGGCCGGCCGGGAGACGCAGGGATGAGTAATGTCATCGATATCGAGGGCGTTCTGATCTCGGCCTTCGTCGCCAATCTGTTTCTCGCGCTCCTGACCCTGGCCGTGATCCGGTGGAGCTTCGGCCGGCTCGATCTCTGGCGCTTCTTCTGGAATCCGCCGCTCGCGCAATTCGGCCTTCTGGTCTGCCTGCTCGGTCTGTACACCTGGTTGTTGTGAAAGAACCCCGTCTTGCTCGCTCGCGCTTCGCGTTTCATCCGGTTACTGATCACGCTCTCCGTTCTGCTGGTGGCGGGCGTCGTCATCGTGATTCTCTGGGATTACTACACCGCCGCACCATGGACCCGTAACGGGCAGGTGCGTGCCCAGGTGGTGAACATGGCGCCCCGGGTTACCGGCGAAATCGTCTCGGTGCGCGTGCATGACAACCAGTTCGTCCATCGTGGCGACGTGCTGTATGTGATCGATCCGTTCGACTTCAATGTCCGTGTGGCCTCGGCGGAGGCAACCGTCGCCGAGCGCAAGGCCGATCTCGACTTCCGCACCTCCCAGTTCCGCAGGCGACGGGCGATCCCCGGCGTTGCGGTATCGGGAGAGGAAAAGCAGCAATACGAGGCCGCCGCGGCACAGGCAAAAGCCCAGTTCGACGCAGCAAAGGCAGAGCTGCGTCAGGCGCGCATCAACCTGCAGCGCACGGTCGTGCGGAGCTCTCTGGATGGATATGTCACCAATCTGATGATGCGCCCGGGCGATTTCGCAACCGCAGGCCACGTCAACATCCAGATCATCGACTCCGCTTCCTACTGGGTCGATGGCTATTTCGAGGAAACGAAGGTCCATAATATCGAGGTCGGCGACAGGGTCCGCATGGATCTCATGGGCGCACACACCCCGATCTTCGGTCATGTCGAGAGCATCACCCGCGGTATCTCGAGCATGAATGCCTCGACCGCGACACAGGGCCTGCCTTCAGTGGACCCCGTCTATACCTGGGTCCGGCTGGCGCAGCGTATTCCGGTACGGGTCCATATCGACACCCTGCCTCCCTCGGTTCACCTTGCGGCTGGCATGACGGCGACGGTCACGATAGTCTCCGAAAATGGCCATCGCAGGCATATGTCAGCCGGAGAAGCCCTGCATCATTTCGGCGACGACATGGCGCATGTGTTCGGTCACTGATCCATCGTCGAGGCGTCACCGGGCCACCACCGGGCCCTTCCTGTCACTCTCCTCCCGCCCTTCTTCCGGAGCCGTTCTTGACCGATCTTTCCCGCGTTGCGCTCCTCGTCATCGATGTCCAGAACGATTTCCTGCCCGGGGGCGCCCTCGCCATCCCCGACGCTGACTCGATCCTCGCCCCCGTCAACGCGCTCATGGCCTTGCCCTTTGCCGCAATCGTCGCCAGCCGCGACTGGCATCCCCCGCTTCATGTCTCGTTCCAGCCCGAAGGCGGCCCCTGGCCCGTGCATTGCGTTGCAGGCACGAAAGGCGCCGCCTTCCCTCCCGCGCTGGAGCGGAGCCGGCTGACCCATATCGTGCACAAGGGCCTCGATCCGCAGTGCGATTCCTATTCGGCGTTCTTCGACAATGCCCGCCGCCACCGGACCGGCCTCGAGGGCTTGCTGCGCGATCTGGACATCACGCGGGTGGTTCTGTGCGGACTGGCGCTGGATGTCTGTGTCGCCGCCACCGCAATGGACGCGGTCGGATGCGGCTTCGGGGCGTCCATCGTCCTTCCCGCCTGCCGGGCCGTCCGACCGGATACCGGGGCCTGCCTGTCCATGCTCCGGAAGCACGGAATCGGACTCGGGACGACCCTCGCGCCCTGATCGACCGCGCCCGGCAAGAGGGGCGCGTCGACATGGGCTGGACATCGGAAGCAACGCACCCGGAACGGTGCATCGAAGCTGCGGGATTCTTTTCATGCCAACGGGGAGAAAAGCCACGATCCGACGGATCTTCCTGCTTCATCGCTGGCTCGGCATGGGTCTCGCCCCTCTGATGGTCATGTGGTGCCTCTCGGGCATCGTCATGCTCTGGCACCCATGGCCCACGCCGGACGCCGAACGCGTCCTGCGTGCGCATCCCGATCTGCATCTCCCGGCTACAACGATTCTTCCACCGGCGCTCAACGTCGCGCGCAGGGCACGGATCGCCATGGCGGGCGACGACGCAGTCGTGACCGTGCTGCCCGACAATGCCCCCGGCAGTAGCGACGCATCGGGGTTCTCCCTCCGCTCGGGGCGGGCGGTAACGCACCGGGCAGAGGCCCTCGTGCCCGATGCACGCGCCTATCTCCCCGGAGGCGAACGGGATGCGCCGCTCCATGCAGCCGGTCTGCGACGCACCGACCAGTGGATCATGAATACGAAAGGGCGCGCACAGGGATTCTATCGCTACGATTTCGCAGACCCCGAACGCACATCCCTCTATATCGCGCCGGTCAGCGGCGACGTCGTTCAGTCAACGACACGCAGAGAGCGTTTCTGGGCATGGATCGGCCCCGTGCCTCACTGGTTGTATTTCTCGCTTCTGCGTCGTCACGACCGGCTATGGGCCGACACGCTGATCCTTCTCTCCGCGCCCTCCATTTTCCTGACCGTAACCGGGCTGTGGATCGGCCTGAGGCGTTTCGGCTCCCGCAGAGGCCGCAGGACCGGCGCAGGGAACAGGGACGGAGGCCGCCGCCGGAGGTTCCGGGCCTCTCCCTATCGCGGTGCTGCCATGCTGCATCATCTGGCGGGATTGTCCTTCGGCCTTTTTGCACTGAGCTGGATCACGACGGGCTTTCTGAGCATGAATCCCGCCGGTTTCCTCGAGAAGACCCCTCCCCCCGACTGGACGCAGCAGATCAGCGGCCCTCTCGATGCCAGAGCGGTCGCCGCTGCCCTCCCCGCTCTGCAAAAAGAACCCGGCATCGTCGCCGTCGAACTCGATCATATCGGCCCCGGGCTCTTCCTCACCCGTCTCAACCGGGATGGGACGCGCAGACGCACCGATGACAGGGCACGTCCCGCGCCCCTCAGCGCAGACGCGCTCAGGCAGCAGCTCGCACAGAACGGCATCGAGGCACGGGTCGACAGGCTCGCCCGTGACGATGCCTATTATTTCTCGAACCGCCATCGCACCCGACCGTTTCCGGTGTTCAGGATCGCGGGGCCTGACGGCACGCGTCTCTATCTCGACCCCGTTTCCGGCGCACCGCTCCTCGTCGTCGGCCAGGCCGCACGCGAGACGCGCTGGATCGTGTACGGTCCGCACGATCTCGATTTCCTCTCATTCCTGCGCGCGCCGTCGAGCCGCATCCTGCTGCTCCTGCCCCTGCTTTGTGGCGTAGCCCTGCTCTGCCTTTGCGGGTTATGGATCGGGATATGCCGCATGGGCTACATGCTGGACCGGCATCGTCGCAGCGCGAGGCGCCGCCGGCCTGGCCGCAGGCCGGTCCGGCAGAAGGAAAGAGAGTCCCGACCATGACCGCATCGGCCCGTCAGACGGAAACCGCTCACGATATCCCGCTCGGGATCCTGAGCGGTGCGGGAGCCGGAGCCTTATGGGGGCTGGTCTTTCTCGCGCCCGAACTCGCACGCGATTTTTCTGCGCTCGATCTCGCTGCGGGGCGCTACTGCGCCTATGGCCTGATTGCGCTCGTGCTCGTCTTTCCCCGGCTGGGCCATTACCGGCGCCTGCTCACCCTGCGGGACTGGTGGGTACTGGCCGGGCTCGCCCTGTTCGGCAACAGCTTCTATTATGTGATGCTTTCGGCGGCGGTACAGAAAGGCGGCATTGCCCTGACCTCTCTCGTCATCGGTTTCATGCCGGTCGCAGTGACCGTTATCGGCAGCCGCGACCGGCATGCGCCCTCGCTGCGCAGGCTTTTCCCCTCGCTTGCCCTGTGCGCTGCCGGCGCCTGCTGCATCGGCTGGCAGGCCGTGACAGGCCATGACGGGCTCTCCCGGCGTCTGACCGGGCTGATCTGTGCGCTGCTGGCCCTTGCCTCCTGGACCGGATTTGCCGTCGGCAACAGCCGGGCCCTTGCCGCACATCCTGCGATATCGCCCCATGACTGGAACCTGCTGACCGGGGTGATGACCGGACTTCAGGCCATTGCCCTCATTCCTCTGGCACGGCTGACCGATACGGCCGCGCATGACGCAACGCGCTGGCTCTTTCTCGCGGGGCTTTCGCTTGCCGTGGCCGTCATCGCGTCCCTGTGCGGCAATGCTTTGTGGAACCGCATGAGCCGGCTCCTCCCGCTGACCATGACCGGGCAGATGATCCTTTTCGAGACGGCATTTGCGCTCACCTACGGCTTTCTCTGGTCCTGGCGCTGGCCCAGCCTGCCGGAACTTGCCGCTTTCGGGTTCATCGTGGCCAGCGTCACGAGTTGCATCGCCGCGCATCGCAAGCCGGTCGGTCCTGCCCCGGCCGGATAGGCAGTCCTTCCCGGCCGGTCCTCATGCGAGGTCTCGCCGGGACGGGTACTCAGGCAAATGCCTCCAGCGCGCCGCGCACGCGATGTTCGTTGAGCGGTTTCGGAAGGAAGGTCGCACGCGGCGGGATGGTCCCGCTATGCGGAATACCGCGCCCGCTCGTGACGATGATATCGATGGAGGGCCAGCGCGCCCTGACGATGCCCACGAGTCCAAGCCCGTCCATCGTCCCGGGCATATCCACATCGGCCATCACGATCCGGATATCGGACCGCCGCTCGAGAACGTCCATCGCCTGATCGGCATCCGCCGCCTCGAGCACGCGGTACCCCGCCTCCTCGACCAGATCCATCAGACTTATGCGCTGGAGCGCTTCGTCCTCGACGATCAGCACGAGCGCGCCCTGTTCCGGGCAACAGGAAAGCGAAGGCGGCATCAGGTCCCCTTGATCTTTTCGATATCGGCGCGGAATTCCGCGCTCAGCCCGTCTGCGTCATAGCGCAGGACGGTGCCCCCCGTTCCGGCGAGACCGAAGGAAATGAGCCTCGAGCCGAATCCCGTCCGCTCGGGCGGATGCGCGCGGGGCCCGTCGCGCTCCTGCCAGCGCATCACCAGGTCATGACCCTCGCGGCTCCTCTCCACGTGCCAGCAGAGTTCGACACGCCCCTCCGGACACGACAGGGCCCCGTGCTTGATCGCGTTGGTCGTCATTTCGTGGAGCAGCAATGCAGCCGACATCGAGGCACGGCTCCCCAGCCTGACAACAGGCCCCGAAAGATGGCATCGATCGCTGACGCTGGCATCGCGCAATATGCCCGCGGCGAGCTCGCCGAGGATCGCGGCGCGCTGATCGTCGCCATGCAGGAGATCATGCGCCCGCCCGAGGGATTGCAGCCGTTCGCTGAAGCGGTCGGCCTCCTCGCGCGAGAGAACGTTGCGCAGGGTCATCCGGGCGATGGCCTGAACCATCGCAAGCGTGTTGCGCAGGCGATGAGCGATCTCGCCGTTGATGACGGCCTGCATCTCCTCGCCGCGGCGACGCGCGATCGCGACTTCGATCCTGTCTGCGGCATTGCGCAGCCAGTGGCGCTCGGCAGCGCTCCAGCAATGGGGCTGCGCGAAGTGAACGAGCAGAAGGGCAATGGTCCGGCCGCTCTCGCGCACCGGGATATTGATCACACCGCGCGCCCTGAGCGCGAGCCAAGCATCGGCCTCGTTGACGGTGCGGATATCGGTCAGCACGTCCTCGATCACCAGATCCTCGCCCTTCAGGAGCGTCTCCCGGAGCCGACCGTATTCGTCGAAACGATAGAACCCGGCGATCGGCGGCATGTCCGGGCGCTTCCACCCTTCCATGACGGTCAGCGTCTCCACATCGTGGTCGAGTGCGCCATAGGTGACCCGATCCGCCTCGAGGGCCTCGCCGATGATGACCATGGCCGTGTCGATCATCGGCTGGATATCGCGCGCCTCGCGCAACAGATCGCCAAGCCGGATCAGCCCCTCCTGGCGTGCCTCTGCCGCGACGCGCTCCGATACCTCATGGAACGTCGCATAGAAATGCTCCGCCCCCAGACACTGGAAGGCGCCATCGTACCAGCGCTTTGTGGAACCGATCCTCTTGGTGAAAGGAAGACGCCGCCTTTCCTCTATCACCCGGGCGGCCAGATCGATCCATTCCTGCGCCTCGGCGCCGAAAAGCTCCCTGACGGAACGGCCGACCGCCATACGCGACGGGATGCACATATGGCGCTCCCAGGCGGGATTGACCTCCTCATAGCGCCAGTCGCAGACGCGCCCTTCCGCATCGCGCAGGACGACCGCGAGGAACACACCCTCTTCCATCGACTGGAAGAGATGTTTCCACCGCGCCTCGACCCTTTGAAGGGCCGCCGTCTGGCGACGCAGTTCGAGAAGATCGACCACCTGACAGGCGAGTTTCTGCAGGGAGGAACGCTGCGTCTCGCTCAGCGCCTCGGGGCGCGGCACGGGATCGACCACGCAAAGCGCCCCGATCGTTCCGAAAGGCGTACGAAGCGGGGTTCCCGCATAGAACCGCAATGCAGGCGGTCCCGCGACCAGTTGCGCGGATGCCGTGCGCGGATCACGCGAAAGATCCGGAAACGCAACGTATGAATCCTGTTCCAGAACGAAACGGGTTATCGCGTCATCGGCTCCCAGCTGGGAGACATCTATGCCCGATTTCGCCTTGAACCAGTACCGGTGCCCGTCGACGAAGCCGATCACAGCGCCCGAGGTGCCGCAAATCTCGCAGGCGAGCGCGACGAGATCGTCATAACCGCGTTCGGCAGATGTATCGATGACATCATAAGCGCCGAGATCGAACGAATTACCCATCTTCCCGATCATGCCTGACCCTGCCCGAATGGGATCCCGGCTGACCGCCCGGAGCAATCTCACCGTATTGTTATGACAAACTGTTGTAGCGAGGACCGGAGCAACGAAGCAAGCCCGGAAAAGACCAATCGCACAGGTCCCCTTGGCGCAGGGTCAGGCATGATCGCGTTCGATCGGGACGCGTGTCCCGGATGCGAAAGCAATCCGGCAGACACCGGAAACCGGGGAGTGATCAAAACGACGACGATACAGCCGATCGGATGTGTCTCCGAAGAGAACCGGCGTTTATCCGCATCTCTCGTGCCGCGCTCGAAAATCGTCATCAATGGAAATCGTCATCAATACTGGTGATGTCTTCGTCGCTCATGCGGGACCACATGGCCGGGTCGCACTTTCCTGTCTTGCAGCTGACTGTCAGCCAGAATTCATACTGTGAGAAAATGCCTTTCGGACCAGTATAATCAGGTAATCTTCTGGGTCTTAGTTTGTAAAATATTTACTCAACGCATCTCACTGTGTTGCTGTATTTGAATACATGTGCACATAAAACAACGATAGCGGCACAAGCCAGACGCAGACGAAAGAAAACGGCCTGAGTTCATGACCATTCCAACCTATCAGGATCTGATGCTGCCCGTTCTGCGCCTTGCTGCCACGGGCGAACAGCGTGTGACCGACGCAGCCGAACATATTGCCGATGAGCTCGGTCTGAGCGCAGAGGAACGTGAGGCGCTGCTCCCGAGCGGCAATCAGCGTGTGCTCCATAACCGCATTCACTGGGCGAAATCCTATATGACGAAAGCAGGGCTGATCGCCTCGCCCAGACGCGGGTGGTTCGTGGCTACCGGAAACGGGATAGCCCTGCTGGACACCAACCCCGCGCAACTCGGTGTCAACGAGCTGAAAAACTATCGGAGCTTCAACGACTTCTATAACGGACAGAAACCGGCAGAGGATGAGAGCGCGGTATCGGCCCTCCCTCTGGCAGAATCTCCCCAGACCATGGAAACCGCGACACCGGAAGAACAAATCGAGACCGCCTGTCAGGCCATGCACTCGGCCCTGCGGACAGAGCTGCTGGAGCGCATCGTCCAGAACAGCCCGGCGTTTTTCGAGCGCCTGATCGTCGATCTGCTGATTGCCATGGGTTATGGCGGCTCGCAGAGAAGTGCGGCGACACAGCTGGGACGCTCGGGCGATGGCGGCGTGGATGGTGTGATCAACGAAGACCGGCTCGGCCTCGACCGGGTCTATGTTCAGGCCAAACGCTATGCCGATGCCACGATCGGCCGCCCCGATGTGCAGGGTTTCGTCGGCAGTCTGGTGGGGCACGGTGCCACCAAGGGCGTGTTCGTCACGACCTCGGGATTCAGCAATCAGGCACGGGAGTACGTCAGGCATCTGACACAGCGCGTCATCCTGATCGACGGAGAGCGGCTCACCGAACTGATGATCGAGTATGGCGTCGGCGTCCGTCTCAGTCGTGCGATCGCAGTCAAACGGCTGGATGAGGATTTCTTCACCGGGGAATAGCCCTGCAGCGCCCCTGACGGTCTGAGCCGCCCGACCGTCTCCCTCCCTCCCGGCCTCCGTCACGCCGGCACTTTACGCGCATGCAGGAAACCTCCGGGGATCCTCCCGCGGCAAGGGCGCACGACTCATCTGCGCGCCTTGAAAACCCGGATGAGCGAGAAACAGCGGAAAATGGCGCGCCCTGCTGGATTCGAACCAGCGACCCACAGCTTAGAAGGCTGTTGCTCTATCCAACTGAGCTAAGGGCGCCCGAGAGGAGCGTCTGAAGCCGTAATGCGGTCTCAGACCGTGGTCGGGGCGCCCGGACTCGAACCGGGGGCCTCTTGTACCCAAAACAAGCGCGCTACCAGGCTGCGCCACGCCCCGAACGCGCGGACCCTACCCCAACTCGCGTCGGGGTGAAAGGTGCCGTCGCGGAAAAAAGACAGGAATCAGCCGAGGTTACGGGCGAGAGGCGGAACGAAGAGCGGCGCCGTATCCCAGGGGAAGAGAACCCAGGTGTCCTGTGCCACTTCCATCACATACTGATCCGTATGCGGTTTGCCGTTCGGCTTGGCATACAGGCAGGCAAAATGCGCTTTCGGCAGCACGTCGCGAACGATCTTGGCCGTCTCGCCGGAATCGACGAGATCGTCGATGATCAGAAAGCCCTCTCCGTCACCGGCGGCCACAGGCGCCTTGACGACGCGCGGCTCTTTCTGGTCCTCGGCGCTTTCTCCCGAATAGCTGATGACGGAAATGGATTCGACGAGACGACAATCGAGCTCACGGGCGATGATTGCGGCCGGGATGAGCCCGCCCCGCGTGACCGCGACAATCCCCTTGAACGGCGCGCGTGCCATGAGCGCCGATGACAGGGTGCGCGCATCGCGATGCAACTGATCCCATGTAACAGTCGCGTAATTCGTAGCCATCAGAACAATTTTCCCCCGTCTGGTACGCGGCGGTCCGGACAGATCAGGACCGTGTCTCCGGAGTGATCCGGCATGCCGAGCGCCAGCACTTGATTGATAGAAGCGGTGTGCAGATGCGGATTAACCACAGCACAAACTTGCCTGCCAACCAGCTGCGCGGGTTTGTAACGCTTCGCGAGCGTCATTGTGGCACGACGGACACCAAGATGTGCGCCGAAATCGATCCAGAGATGGGTTTTATCCTGGGTCCGCTCGGCCGAGGAGACGGTGCCGACGCGGATATCGGGGATTGCCGGGGTCGTGCCCCGATCCCCGGGGGCCGATTCGCTGACGGGATCGCTGTGCAAGGTCATGGCCGGACGTTGCCCGTCCGGCCCGCGAAATGCAATCGGCGCACGTCCCTGCCAGAGCGTGCTCCAGCCAGCGCGTATTCCTGCCGGTTTGTGTTCCTGAAAATGCATCTCCCGGCCCGGGCATGTTTTCCTGCCGGTACGCGTTCCTTCCCGCGCGCGGCTTTGCTTATAGTGGGGCCATCATGCCCGACCCCTCCCCTTCCTCATCCGATATCGCGCTCGGTCGCATTCGCGGCCTCAAGCCGTTTCTCGCCGGTCGCACGCTGTCGGCCCTGTCGGCGCAAGTGCTGGCCGTCGCCGTCGCCTGGCAGACCTATGCGCTTACACACAGCGTCACGGCGCTCGGCTGGCTCGGTCTCGCCCAGTTTCTCCCCATGCTCGCGCTCGTCTTCGTCTCCGGGCATGTGGCCGATCGCTACAACCGCAAGCGGATCGTGCAGATCTGCCAGTTCATCGAGATTCTCGGTGCCCTCGCTGTTGCCGCCGCGACCCTGACAGGACAGCTCGCCCCCTGGGCACTTTATTGTCTCGTCGCATGTTTCGGCGCTCTGCGCTCTTTCGAGGGGCCATGCCAGCAGACATTTCTGCCCGCCATTGCAAGCCCGTCCCAGTTTCCGCGCGCGGCCGCGCTTTCGGCCTCCCTGTTCCAGACTGCCTCGATCGTGGGGCCTTCCCTCGGCGGGCTGCTCTACGGTCTCGGGGCGGATTTCTGCTATCTCACCTGCGCCTGCGGTTTCGCCCTCGCCCTTGTCTCGACCAGCCTGCTGGATCTGGGCAGGCATGTGGCCAATCGCGCGCCCGTGACACTCGAATCCGTGTTTGGCGGTATCGCCTTTCTCAGGCGGCGACGCGATCTTCTGGGAGCGATCTCTCTCGATCTCTTCGCGGTTCTTCTCGGAGGGGCCACGGCAATGCTGCCCGTCTATGCGAGCGACATCCTTCATCTCGGCCCTGTCGGTCTGGGTATCCTGCGCGCCTCGCCGGCGCTGGGCGCGCTGCTCGGCTCGCTCGTTCTGGCGCGCTATCCGCTGCGCCGTCATGCGGGGCCGATCATGTTCGCATCGGTCGGGATTTTCGGGCTGGCCACCATTCTTTTCGGCCTGTCGCACACACTCATCCCGTCGGTTGTCGCCCTGGCCGTGCTCGGTGCTGCCGACGTGGTGAGCGTCGTCGTGCGGGGCGCCCTGACCCAGCTCGCAACACCGGACGGCATGAGAGGACGGGTTTCGGCGGTCAACATGCTGTTCATCGGGTCCAGCAACCAGCTGGGCGAATTCGAAAGCGGAATGCTCGCTTCGGCCATCGGTACGGAGGCGGCGGTCGTCACCGGCGGGATCGGGACGCTGATCGTCGCCGCCTTGTGGATCAGGATGTTTCCACGCCTGTGGTCACTCGATCGTCTCGATACGATCAGACCTGACGAACCATGATAACTTGTGGGGAAATGCCTGGCTCCCGAAGTAGGACTCGAACCTACGACCCAGCGATTAACAGTCGCTTGCTCTACCAACTGAGCTATTCGGGACCGGCGAGGCAGTGTGTAGCGAAACCTTTTCATGGGGTAAACCCCCCTTTGTCATTTTTTTCCAACATGGAGTTCCGAACCTGATGGCAGCGTCCTCCCGGCGCCTCCTCCTCCTCGGAGGCGGTGCCGTTGCATTTGCTACCGCCCTGGAATCGCGTCGTTTCTTCACCCGTCATCACCCGGTCCGCACCGACGGCAAGCCGCGACGCCTTCGCCTCGCCTGGCCCGAACCCGATTACGATCCCCTGCTCTTTCTCTGCAGGCGCGACACCTTCGCTCGATACGGGCTGGACGTGGAGATCGTGGATGCGGAGGAAGGAAATGCCGCAATCGAGACGGTGCTCAGCGGTCAGTCCGATGCGGCGGTCGCCCCCCTGCTCGACTGGCTGCCCACACTGTATCGCGACGAGGGCGGCGAATTACCGGCGCATCTCGCCTGCGGACTCCGCGGCGGGAGCTACAGACTTCTGGTGCGCCGCGCCCTGCACCTGCACAGGATCGGCAATCTCGCCGGAAAGAAGATCGGCGTCGTCAGCCTCGAAGGGGCTGACAGGCGATTCGTCAGCATCCAGCTGCGACGCCGGGGACTGCATCCAACCGATTCGGTGCATTGGGTCGCGATACCGGCGGACGATATGGCGGATGCCCTGCGCGCGGGCGAGCTCGACGCCGTGGCCGTACACGATCCCGTCGGCTGGCGGATCCTGCAACAGACGCGCGGCATCAGCTGGAACATGCTCGACAGCATGACCGGAGCGGAGCGCGACCGGATCGATCTCACGCTCGGGCTTTCCAGCCGGGCGGAAAACGCGGATCCCGGGCTGGCCGCCGCGCTGACAGCGGCGCTCGAGGATGCCCAGCGTGCCTTTCCCTCACAGAGAAAGGCCATCGCACAACTCTGGCGGGCGGATCCGGAGGCCCCTCAGGATCCGGGGGGTATGCTGATGCGCGAGATCCCCACCGCCCCGGTGACAGGCCACGCGCTGCGTGTCCAGGTCGAGCAGTACACGGACGAACTCAAGCTTCTCGGATTGATGCAGGATGCGGACGATCCGGGCGAGATCGCCCACAGGCTCTGTCTCAGGCTGTAAGGCCGGGCGCCATGTCGGGCGGGAACCGGGGCGCAGCGAAACGCCGGACGGAACAGGAGGCAGCGCGGCCCTACAGGCCGAGCGCCTCGCGTCCCTGGGTTGCCAGCTGGTCGACACGCTCGTTATTGACGTCGCCGCTATGGCCCCGCACCCAGAGCCACGTCACCTCATGTCGTTTCTCGGCCGCGAGAATACGCTGCCAGAGATCCATGTTCTTGACCGGATCGCCTGCGGCATTGCGCCAGTTGCGCCTGACCCAGCCCGTATGCCAGCGCGTGATCCCGTTACGCAGATATTCGCTATCCGTATGCAGTCTGACCCGGCAGGGGCGCTTCAGCGCCTCGAGCGCCTCGGCAGCGGCGGTCAGCTCCATCCGGTTATTGGTGGTTTCGGCCTCGCCGCCCGACAAGGTGCGTTCCTTGCCTTTCGCGCATAACAGGACACCCCACCCTCCCGGCCCGGGATTGGGCTTGCATCCACCATCGGTCCAGATCTCGACATCGGGCGCATCGTCGGGAAGAGACGGTTTCGTGTCGTCAGACATCGAGCAGACGCTCCGCATTCTGGCGCCATATCCCGAGGCGCCGGTAATAGGCCAGTGGATCCTTGCGCGTCACGAATGCGTCGTCCGGCGTATTGATCCAGTCATAGAGACGGGTCAGGAGAAAGCGCAGTGCCGCCCCCTGAACCAGAACCGGCAGCGCTTTTTCCTCTGCCGGTGAGAGCGCCCTGACCGCACGATATCCCGTGAGCATGGCGCGTATGAGCGCCGGATCGGCTGTCGCCTCGTCCGGGAAACACCAGGCATTGAGACAGATGGCGAGATCATAGGCAAAATCGTCGGTGCAGGCGAAATAGAAATCGATGAGCCCCGAGATCTCCCCGCCTTCGAAAAAGACATTATCGGGAAAGAGATCCGCATGGATCTGCCCCGCAGGGAGGCTGCCCGCGCGCGGCCAGGATGAAAGAACGTGCCCGAGTGCGGTCTGCAGGGATGACGTCAACCCAGGCGAGATCCTGTCTCCGGCGCCCTCGCACGAGTCCAGAAGCCCCTGCCACGATCCCGGGCCGAGCCCGTTCGGACGCCGGGCCTCGTAACCCTGCCCCAGAAGATGAAACCGCGCCAGAGAGCGACCGAGCGCGTCGCAGCACGCGCGCGTGATCGTCCCTGCCGGGCGCCCGGGCAGAAAGGTCGTGATGGCGGCAGGCCTTGCCATGAGGCGCCGCAGCGCCACACCGTCACGCGCCGCGACCGGCACCGGGCATTTCAGCCCGCGTGCGGCAAGATGGTTCATCAGACCGAGAAACCAGGGAAGTTCCTCCTCCCGGACACGTTTTTCATACAGCGTCAGGATGGCGCGGCAGCGCTCGGTCTCGAGCAGATAATTCGTGTTCTCGACCCCCTCGGCGATGCCTTCGCATCGTATGAGGGCGCCGAGATCGTATTCTGCCAGAAAGGCCAGAAGCGTATCGGGAGGAATGGGCGTATAGACCGCCATGACGTCAGGCGGGAAAGAGCAGTGTCATGATCGAGCGGCGTGCCTCACACAGGCTCGCCGAGCGGGCTGGGAAGACGGAACGCCACGTTTTCCTTCTTCACGATACGCTCCTCGATATTGAGGCGGAACCGTGTGGACATGGCATCGACCATTTCCTGCACCAGCGATTCGGGAGCGGACGCGCCCGCGGTGATCCCGACCGTTTCCACATCGTCGAGCACGGCCCAGTCGAGCGCGGCCAGTTTCGGGACGAGCAGCGCCCGCTTCGCACCGGACCGCTCGGCCACTTCACGAAGGCGTTGCGAATTCGAGGAATTCGGCGAACCGATGACGATCACGAGATCGCTTTCCGGCGCGATGGCCTTGACCGCTTCCTGACGGTTCGTGGTCGCGTAGCAGATATCTTCCTTTTTCGGCCCTTCGATCAGCGGGAAACGCTCGCGCAGGATCTCGACGATTTCGGAGGTATCGTCCACGGAGAGCGTGGTCTGGGTGATGAAAGCAAGACGGGACGGATCTTCCGGCTGGACCGTACGCGCCTCCTCGGCGTCGTTGATCAGGGTCACGGCCCCGGGCGGGAGCTGGCCCATCGTGCCCACCACCTCCGGATGACCGGCATGGCCGATCATGAGGATATGACGCGCATCCGGGCCACCGCCGGCGAAATGACGCTCCGCCTCGCGATGAACCTTCGAAACCAGCGGGCAGGTGGCATCCAGATAGAGGAGATTGCGACGCTGCGCCTCTGCGGGTACCGATTTCGGGACGCCGTGAGCCGAAAAGACGACATGCCCGTCCTCGGGCACCTCATCCAGCTCCTCGACGAAAATCGCGCCCTGCTCCTCGAGATTCTCGACGACGGTGCGGTTGTGTACGATTTCATGGCGCACATAGACCGGCGCGCCGTAGCGACGCAGGGCTTCCTCCACCACGCGGATGGCCCGATCGACCCCTGCACAGAAGCCGCGCGGCCCCGCGAGAAGGACGCGCAGGGTTTTTGCCTCAGACCCTGTTTCCGGGGACGCTTGCGGGCGTGAAGTGGTCAAGGTGTCGGGCATGGTGTTCCCCAATCTGGCGGCAGGCGGTATAGGCGATAAGAGTCCGATGCGGCACGCAGGATGAATGATGCATCGTTTGGCGATATGGGCTCGCATATGGGAGCTACGCAACCCGTCGCCACTATGCAAGCCCGTGAACGCAACATCATTCACCGGCACGCCGCAGACATACCATACCGGGCATGGTTTGCGCACCGGTAGTACAGACGAGAGCCTTGTCCATGACCAGATCCGCCCGACAGTTCCTTCCCATTCTCGCCCTGATCGGAGCAGGTGTTACGCTGACAGCCTGCGACCAGGAAGATCAGAGCGCCTTCGCGCCTGCCTGCCCGTCCGTCGAGATCCTCGGAGAAGCGGCGGATTTCTATCAGTATGACGGCAAGGGTCTGGATGCGGGCAGTCTCGTCACCCATGCGGGTATGGGAGGACTGACCGGAAACTGCGAGGCCGGCCCCAAGAAAAGCGTTCGCACGCGGCTCAGCCTCGGTGTGACGGTCGAACGCGGACCGGCCTCCGACGGACGCGACGTCACCCTGCCGTTCTTCGTCGCGGTTCTTCACGACGGGAAGATCATGGACAAGAAGGAATTCTCCATTCCCGTGACGTTCCGCGGCAACCAGTCCACCGTATCCCTCAGAACCCCGGTCAGGATCATCGACGTCCCGGCGGCTCCGGACATCCAGCAGACGAACTACGCCCTCAAGATCGGGTTCCAGCTGTCGCGCGAACAGCTCGAATACAACCGCACGCATCTCCGCCCCGCCGCCTTCCGCTACCGGAGCAATTAAACGGACGTATTTCGTGTAATATATAAAACACGTTGCAAGATGAGTTAATCTTGCTAGTCTGGGGGCGTTCCCTGCCCCCGGATTTTCGCCATGCGTCTGTACCCCGCCTTGCCTGCTGCCCTGTTGCTCTCCCAGGCAACGCCCTGTCTGGCGGCGGCGCAGCCGGATAGCAGCATTATTGCGACCCTCTCCCTTTCTCCGGCCAGTGCCCGATCCATCGCCGTTTCGCATCCGCACCCGTCTTCCCCGCGCTCCGGTGGCCGGGTCGCCATCTCTCCTGCGCATGACAGGCGTGCCCTTCCCCATCACGCGCGATCCCGCACGCTCATCGATCCGACCAATGCCGATGAGGAGATCACCGTCGATGGCGGTCAGCGTCCCGAAATCCAGACCTATCCGCATGCAGGGCCGGTCGGGCAGCCACGCCGCGTCACGCCGAGGCAGAACCGCCCGCCTCACGGAACGCAGGAGGACTGGGGCATTTTCACGCATGGCAATGGTGAATCGGCCGGTTTCGGCCCCGTCGGACGCTATGGCGTGGCCCCCTGGGCGGAAGACTGGAGCTTCCTCCGGGATGTCGGCCATCATGACGATCCGTTCGATCCGCTCAAATATATCCGCCTCAACCGGCGGGGAGACTGGTGGCTGACCCTCTCCGGAGAAACGCGCCTGCGAAACTGGTGGGAGGAGGCCCCCTTCCTCGGGACCCGCGGCTCTCCGGGGAGCGGTCGCATGACCGTGCGAAATCTCTACGGTGCGGATCTGCATCTGGGGCCGCATCTGAGGCTGTTCGGCCAACTCGTCAACGGCAATGCCGGGGGGTGGAGCGGGTTCGGTTACAATGCGACGTACCGGAAACGGCTCGGCCTGCAACAGGGTTTTGCAGAGTTGCGCGGAAAACTGGCTGGCGCGAAGACCGGGCTTCTGGTGGGACGACAGCAGTTTCTCGACGCCCCGTCCTATATTCTCTATAACCGGGAGACGCCGAACGTGCCCCGCTCGTGGAACGGCGTGCGCGGCTATGCCATCTGGCCACGGATCAGGATCGATCTCTACGATTTCGTCGCGACCGATCTTCGCCTGAACAAGGCATTCCACGATCGGCCGGACTGGAGCACCCGGCTGCACGGTCTCGATATCACCTGGGCGCCGCCCTCCTTTGCGCTCGGTCGCGAGCGGGTCTCGAGCTATCTCGATCTGTTTCTCATCGCGTTTCGCCTTGGCGGCACCGCAGCCGCCCAGCATGTGAACGGCACGACCCTCGCGGGGACGACAGCGCGGCAGGATTACGGATTCCGCTGGTATGGCGGTGCGCCGTCTTTCGAGTTTTCGGTCGGCGGCCTGTATCAGGGAGGGAGCGCCCAGGCCGACCGTACCGGACGCACAAGACCGGTCGCGGCCTATGCCTTCAACGCGATTGCCGGATACCGGCATACGCCCTCCCCCCTGCATCCTTTTCTGGGCCTGCAGGCCGATCTCTATTCCGGTGGGTCGTCCCGCAGCGGAAGCGGCGCTCTGGGCACGTATATCGCACCGTTCAACCCGCAGACCAATTACCTCGATACGACCACATACATCTCGCCGAGCAATCTCGTCAGCCTGTCGCCAGTCATCCGGCTGACGCCGCGGAAATGGCTGAGCCTCAAGCTCAAGGCCCCTCTCTTCTGGCGGGATTCGACCGATGACCCGATCTACGGCCCGTCGGGTGCCTATGCCCTGCACGGGCTCCATGGCGGTTTCGTGGGCATCGTGCCCCAGGCTTCCCTCACGATCCAGCTCGACCGCCATCTGACATGGACGCAGTACGGCGCCCGCTTCATCGGCTCGGACGGTGTGCGAAAGGCGGGCGGACATAGCGGCAGCTATTACCAGTCCAACTTCGTCTTCCGTTTCTAGCGTCGTCGTCGTAGGAGCAGTCCCTTACGCAATCGGGACAGAGAGACGGAATGCAGAAGGCGATACGGGAATTATCCATAAGAGGGGTCATTCTCGGCGCCCTGATCACGGTGGTCTTCACCGCATCCAATGTCTATCTCGGTCTCAAGATCGGCCTGACCTTCGCCTCCTCCATTCCGGCGACGGTCATCTCGATGGCTGCCCTGCGCGCGCTGGGCGGGAGCTCGATCCTCGAGAACAACCTCGTCCAGACCCAGGCCTCTGCCGCAGGCACGCTGAGCTGCGTCTTCGCCACCATTCCGGGCCTGGTCATGATCGGATTCTGGAGCGGTTTTCCCTACTGGCAAAGCTTTCTCATCACGCTTTGCGGCGGCGCGACGGGCGTGCTCTTCACCATTCCCCTGAGACGCGCCCTCGTGACCCATAGCGAGCTTCCCTATCCGGAAGGCGTGGCCTGCGCCGAGATCCTGCGTGCAGCATCCCCTGAGGGGAACGGCAATGCCTTGCGCGCCCTCGTCCAGGGGAGCGCGGTGGCCGCAATCGTGACCTTCCTCTCGACCGGTCTTCGCGTCATTCGCGATGGCTGGAGCGCCACCTTCGGCATCGGTGCGTCTCTCTTCCGGGTCGAGGGATCTTTCTCCCTCGCCCTGATCGGAACGGGATATCTGGTCGGGTTGAGCGGAGGGATCGCCATGCTGGCCGGCGTCGCCATAGGCTGGTGGGTCGCCGTTCCCTGGCTCAGCGCCCTCTCGCTGCATCCCGCCGGGCTTTCGCCGGACGCCTTCGCGACAGCGCTCTGGGTGCACAAGATACGTTTCATGGGCGCAGGCACGATCGCCGTCGCGGCGATCTGGACGGTCGCAGCCCTGTTCCGTCCGGTGGTGCGCGGTCTGCGCGAGGCGTTTTCCCGAAAGCACCGTCACACGGCGCTTGAGACGGATCGCGATCTGCCTCCCGTCGTGATGAACGCCCTTCTTGCCGTGATCGTCGTGGCGCTCGGTCTCGTCTTCACGTCGTTTCTCTGGCCGATCACCGCCCATGACAGACTGCTGATGGCGATGGTGGCGCTCGGGATCGGAGCATGTCTGTTCATCGGATTCCTCGTTGCGAGCGCATGTGGGTACATGGCGGGAATCATCGGCTCCTCGTCTTCGCCGATCTCCGGAATTTCGATCATCAGCGTCGTCACGCTGTGTCTTGTCCTGCTCGCGCTCGAAACGGTCCATCTCGTGCCCGACAGCATGACGGAATCGGGACAGCACGGCGCCATCGCGTTCATTCTCTTCGTCCTGACCGCCCTCACCGGATCGGCGGCGATCTCGAACGACAATCTCCAGGATCTGAAGACCGGACAACTCGTCGGCGCCACTCCCTGGAAGCAGGAGGTCGTCCTGCTTGTCGGATGCGTCGCAGGGGCCCTCGTCATTCCGCCCGTGCTCAATGTTCTCTACAATGCCTACGGATTCGTGGGCGCCATGCCGAGGCCCTCGATGGACGTATCGCGGGCGCTCCCCGCGCCGCAGCCCGGCCTCATGGTCGATATCGCGCGCGGAATCCTGCGTCACGATCTCGACTGGACGATGATCCTTGTCGGCGCCGCACTGGGGATGGGGCTCATCGTCGCAGATCGTCTCCTGCGCGCGAAGGGGCTCGCGCTTCCGCCGCTTGCCGTCGGCATGGGCATCTATCTTCCCGCCGACGTGTCCGTCACCATCGCGCTCGGCGCCGTTCTCGCGCGCCTTTTCGATCCGACCCGACGCCGGAAGACGTCTGGCGACGGCACGCATGAGAGCGATCGCGAGGACGGTCGCGGGACCATGATCGCTTCGGGCTTCATCGTCGGCGAGAGCCTGATCGGCGTGCTGATCGCGACCATCAGCGGCCTGAGCGGACATGCCGATCTCATGGCCGTATCTCTCCCGAACCCGGCAGGCACGATCCTCGGCCTGATCGTCTTCCTCGCCTGTCTCGTATGGTTCGCAACGCAGCTGCGACGCGCGCGCTGAGAATCCCCGACCGCCCTCCGCACGGGGCTGCCCCGGACAGGAGAGCCCCGAACGGGACAGCCCCGGGCAGGGCTACTCCCGAAAAGGCTGCTCCGGGGCAAAGCTGCTCCAGACAGGGCTGCTCCGGACAGGGCGGTTCAATAAGGGCGACGTCCGGGCAGGTTGATCCCGACCCGTTCCGTCGCTGTCAGTCCTTCCACCACTGGACGGGTTCCGGCTCCTGTCCGGTCGGATCGGCAAGTTCCACCCGACGCGGACGCCCGGGACCGCGTGCTCGCCGCGTTACCGCGTGGGCATCGGCCAGCGCGACATCGAGCTGACGACGCAGCATGAGCGCCTCTTCCCTGAGCTGGGTGATCTGGATCTGGGCTTCGTGCAGGAGCTGGGCGCTTTCGCGGCCTTTCTTCTCGAGCTCCGTGACATGAAGCTTTTCATGCATCAGATGGGTCTCGAGCGTACGCTGCTGTCCTTGCAGGTCGCTCAGCTCTCTTTGCACATCCTCGGCGCGGCGCTGTTCCAGACGGAGGAGATTACGCAGCCGGGACAGCTCCTCACCCTGATCTTCCCCGACGGTCACCGGTGCACGCATGGCCGCCCGCGAAGGCTGGTGATGCTCGACGACGACCTGCCCTTCCTGCACGAAACGACGACGGCGCTGATCGGATGATGGTTTCCGCTGCGTCGTTGCGGCGGATCGCTTGGCTGTACCCGATCCGAGACGCTCCAGCGCAAGACGCAGGGAATCTTCGCTGATTTCCGGGTCGGATCCTGGATCTTTTTCTGAAAAAGACAAGTTTATACCCACTATTTTAAGCCTAGGCCCAAGAAAATAAACGTAATGCAAGTAGACAGTGCGAAACGGAAATCCCGTTTTCCATGACTGTTGATTAATTCAAAACAGCCGAGACAGCTCTTCCTTTATCTCAACCCTCGTGGAATGTCACGCCCACACAAGCAAGACGTTAGCATGACATACTTATAAAAATGAGAGTTATACTTATGATTTCGGATGTAAAGATACATGAAATTTACAGGATAATACTTCTCACAAAATGACATTAGAGGCTGCTTTGTTATTTTACTTGCTGAAAAAATGAGCACAGGTCATTTTATTGCCCATTATTCACGCTTTAGAAAGCATGATTGCGCGGCCACGCTCACGCGATCTTGTAACCGGATTCGGATAGCAGCGAGGGAGACTCACGATCAGGCCTCGATCCTGAAAACAGGACATCCCGGAAAACCGCGTCATCCGGGATGCTGCCCGCGCCTCAGCCCGTTTGTGCGGGCTGCCACAGCACATCCGCGCGCCCCCGGTCGTTTTCATGGCGCGCGAGAACGAAGAAATAATCGGACAGGCGATTGAGGATCATGACGACCGGACCCAGACGCTCCTCCCCGATGGCGACGACGCGTCTCTCCGCGCGTCGCGTCACCGTCCGGGCCATATGCGCCCGACACGCAGCCTCCGTGCCGCCGGGAAGGACGAAGCTGGTCAGAGGAGACTGGGCCTCGCGCAGGGAAACGATCGCCCCTTCGAGCCATTCCAGTGCGTCTGCGAAACGGGCCGCATCGGCCTCGCGATCGGGCACACAGAGCAGCGCGCCCATATCGAAAAGGAGGTTCTGCACCTTCAACAGCTCGGATTGTGCGCAGGAGTGCAGCCTCACCAGTCCGACCGCTGCGTTCAGCTCGTCCAGCGTTCCCAGCGCCTCGATTTCGGCAGCGTCCTTGCGCAGGCGCGATCCGTCGGCGAGCGATGTCTCACCTCCATCCCCGCCCCGCGTCACGATCCGGTCGAGCCGAACGCTCATCAGCGCGCGCTCTTGCCGTATTTGCGCGTCGAAAGCTGGGGAAGCCAGCTATAGGCCGAGGAGATCGAGCGCTGATCGAGTTTCTGCATGGCCGTCGCTGCCGCTTTCACATCGCTGTCCTTCGTCGTCGTATAGGTGGTCGTGATCACCGGCTGGACCGATTTCGCTTCCCGTTCCATGGCCTCGACATAGGCGCGATCGAAGGCGCGGCCGTGCAGCCCGGAGAGACGGTCGACGCGCTCCTGATCCTTGGCCATCAGCGTATCCGTCAGCGCCAGACCATGCTTGTCGGCGAGGCTTGCCAGGGTCTTGCGATGCGCCTCGTAATCCGTGGCGGATCTGGCCCCCAGAGCCTTCACGTCGGACGAACGCGCATGATCGTCCGCGAGCTTGGCCATCGCCGCTTCGGTCAGATCGTGCTCATTGGCCTGTTGCAGGAATGCCGCGTCAGCCGTCGAGAAGGGCGCTGCCTTGGCCGGCAGAGGCGGAAGCTTCGGGTAGTCCGGCGTGCAGGCGCACAGCAGGAGCGTTGCGGCGCCGATCATCAATCCTGTTCTCACGTGCGAACCTCTCTCTTTCTCATCATGGCCGATTGGATATAAGGACGCTGCGAGGGCTTGTCGCTCCTCGCGCTCCCGTTTCTCCGGAAGAGTGTCGCGCCCATGGTGATCTGGCAACGTCTGATTCTCGGTTTCTGCGGTCTCGGCGGATGTTCTGCCGTCATGCTTGCGGCTCTGTCCGCCCATCTGCCCGAAACGGCATTCATCGCGGGCGGTCGCGCAATGCTGGGTCGGGCCGTGAGCATGCTCATATGGCATGTTCTCGCCATGATGATCATCGCCTTCGCGGCGCGCCCACGCTTCTTCTGGGTTGCCCTGCCAATGGCGGCAGGCACATTCCTGTTCGTGGTCCCGGTTTCATGCCTTGCCCTGAAGGCCACCCACAGCGCCTTTCTCGCTCCGGTCGGCGGCACGATCCTCATGCTGGCCTGGCTGGGGCTGACAGTGCTCGCGCTGCTTCCTCAGCGGCGCAGCCTCGCCCACAGGACGAGCCCGACACCCTGAACGACCAGCGCGAGACAGAAGCAGACCATCATGATCCCGATCAGGATCATCTGTTCGCGCCCGAGACTGCTCTGTATGCCGAACCAGTCGTAAAGCGTCTGCCAGGCCGATGTCCCGGCAAGATATTGCACGCCATGCATGAGCGGCGGCAGAGCCCGGATACAGAAAGCGAACGCCAGGGTAAGCAGCACCAGGGTCAGCGTCCGCAGGAGCGTCGCCCGGACGGTCACCTCCCCGGGAGGGACACCGGTTGGGGTACCGGACTGGGCACCGGTTGTGTTCGATCGTTTACGCAAGGACACCTTATCCTCTCCGGTCTTTCCTTCGGATGGGAAATATTTCATACTCTGACAGACTTTGGAACATCCGCCATTATCCTGCCTGCGCGCGCGCCCGCGCTGACCGATTTCCGCCCCCCCCGAATTCCACACCCGGAAAGGCCCCTATCGTGCTGCATCGCAAACTCGGCATCCTGGCTTCGCTCGGTATCGCACTCTCGGGCATGACTTCCCTCGCTGGCGCGGCACCCGCCGGGGACAATCCTCCTTCGCCCCCCGTTCTGGACAGCGACACGAGCATCGCACCGGCCAGGGACGTTTATCCTGACGTCGCTCTCGCTAAGACACAGGTTTCGGAAGCCTTCAAAACCGCGGCGCAATCCCATCGCAAGGTGCTGCTCGATTTCGGCGGGAACTGGTGCCCTGACTGCCGTATGCTGGCAGGCGTCTTCAACCAGCCTTCGGTCAACCAGTGGCTGGAGTCGCAATTCGTCATCGTCCCGGTCAATGTCGGGCATATCGACCGGAATCTCGATCTTGCCAGACAATACGGCGTGACGATCACCGAAGTGCCTACGGTGCTGATCGTCACGGCGGGCGGCAAGTTGCTGAATCCGGATGGCACCACCACACTGGGTCACGCCCGTGCCATGTCGCCCCAGGCCGTGCTGACGCTGCTGGATCAGTGGAATCGCCGGAACTAGAACCGCCAGAGCCCTGCCGGGAACGCGCGGGCCTATACCGTTCCCCCGAACAGGGCGCTGAAACCGGCGATACGCTCCCCCCGGCCGGAGCGAAATCCGTCCCGTCCGGGAGATGAGGCGGGCGGCGGGGCTCAGCTCATCAGGATCTGCTCGGCCTCATCGACGCTCTCGGCCAGTGCGCCCTCGGCGAACGGCACCGTAAGCCCGGCCTCCTCGACCAGACGACAGAACGGGCGGCTTCCTCCTGCCGCGCAGAGAGACCGGTAGATATCCATCGCACGCGGCGCGTCGACCTGACCGATCAGCCAGAGTTGCAGGGCGACGCACAGAGCCAGCGTATAGTCGATGTAATAGAACGGCGCCTCATAGATGTGACGCTGGGCCTGCCAGCGCGCCCCCCGGGCGGGATAGGACAGATCGCCCCAGTCACGCCAGGGCATGTAATGCCGCTCCAGACGCTGCCAGGTCGCGTGGCGCTCCGCCGGGCTCATATCGGGCCGTGCATAGATCTCGTGCTGGAAGTGATCCACGCACGCGCCATATGGCAGAAAGCACAGGCTCTCCGTCAGATGCAGCCTGCGATACCGATCGGCTCCCCCCTCCTCGACGAGCCCGTCGATTTCGGGCCAAGAGAGGAATTCGAGACCCATCGAGTGGATCTCGGCCGCTTCCATGGTCGGCCACAAACTGTCGAAGGCCGGAAGATCGCGGCTTTTCCAGTTCTGGTATGCGTGACCCATTTCATGGGTAAAGACGCCGATATCCCCGTGAGTGCCATTGAAATTCGCGAAGATGAACGGGGTGCCGTTCGACGGGAAGGACGTGCAGAATCCGCCATCGGCCTTGCCCGGGCGGTTCTCGAGATCGAGATACCGTCCTTGCACCATCGCGTCGAAAAAGGCAGCCAGCTCGCCGGTCTCATCGAGCTTCGCAAACATCTCGGCCGCACGCGCGAGCATGACCGGGACGTTCCCGGCAGGCGCCGGATTTCCGGCAGGATCGACAAGCGCCTCGTCCCATGCCTTCACGCGGTCCCATCCCATCTCGAGCTGGCGCCTCTGGAGCAGGGCCTGCACGAGCGGCGTGACATGGGTTGCAATCTGCTCGCGAAAGCCCGCCACATCACGCGGGGTATAATCCGTCCGGCGCATCCGCCGGTAGCCGAGCTCGGTATAGGACGAGAAGCCGAGCGTACGGGCCATCTCGGTGCGCAGGCGGACGAGAGCATCGAATATGCCATCGAGCGCCGCACTTTGGGATTCGTAGAACTCCCAGCGCGCCGCATCCGCGTCATGACGGGTCTGACGATCGGGCTCCTGCTGGAAAGGCTCCAGCCCCGAGAGGTTGTATATGGCCCCGCGAAACGGAATTTCGGCTTTCGCCAGAAGCGCCGTGTATTCGGAACACAGACGGGCTTCTTCCGCCAGAAGCGGTTCGATCCGGTCATCGAACGTCGTGATGTCGGTATCCCATAACGCCAGCACATAGGCGTCGATATATCGGGCGGCCTGGTCTCTCCGTTCGAGAAAGCGACGCTTGACCCCGGTCTCCAGACCGGTGACGAAAGGGGTCAGCCGGTCGGCAAGATCGCGTGCGGCGATATATCCGGGGTGTTTCGTGTCCTGCGAGAAACGCAGCCCCGCCAGCGAGGCCCAGGATTCATAGGCGCGCCGCTGACGATCGAACAGATCGAGCGCCTGGGGAAGATCGTCGGCGTCTATCGCGGCATGAATGGCGGCGTACTCCGCCTCGAGCGCATCGCGCTCCGGCGTCGGGAAATCGAGCGTCCGGAAATCGGGAAAGGATGTGATCATGCCCGCATGGTCGCATCCCGCGCGGGAGGCGTAAAGTCAGCGGAGCGCCGAGAGGAACCGCTCCAGACGCGTACAGGCCTCCGCAAGGATCTCATCCGATGCCGCGAAGGAGAGCCGCAGGTGACCGGGCTGCCCGAAAGCGCTTCCGGGCACGACACTCACATGCGCTTCCTCGAGCAAGGCTTCTGCGAAATCCCGATCGCTCGCCAGACTGCGCCCCGCAGCGCTTTGCTTCCCCAGCGCCGCCGCAATGCCGGGAAAGGCGTAGAAGGCACCGTCCGGCATCGCACAGCTCACATAATCCATGGCCCTGAGCGCCGGAACGACGATATCCCGCCGCCGCCTATAGGTCTCGCGCATCGCATCGCGTTGCGCGACCGGGGAGGACAATGCCGCAACGGCACCGGCCTGAGCGAGGGTGCATACGCCCGAGGTCGCATTGCTCTGGATGCTGGTCATGGCCGCAATGAGCGGTCGTGCGCCGCCGCAGAACCCGACGCGCCATCCCGTCATCGCATAAGCCTTGGCCATACCGTTGATCGTCAGGATACGGTCCCTGAGATCCGGAGCGACCGACGCCAGAGAGACATGAGCGCGCCCGTCGAAGGTCAGATGCTCGTAGATCTCATCGGCCATGACGAGCACATGCGGCGCATCGCGCAAAACGGCAGCAATCGCCTCGAGATCGTCGCGCTCGAGAATGGCACCGCTCGGATTATTGGGGAAATTGAGCACGAGCCAACGCGTGCGCGGCGAGATCGCGGCACGAAGCGCCTCGGCCTTCAGGCGGAATCGCTCGCTTTCCCGGCAAGGCACCGGCACCGTGACGCCCCCCATCATCTGCGCGATGATGGGATAGCTCACCCAGTAGGGCACGGGCACGATCACCTCGTCACCCGGGTCTATGGTCGCGGCAAAAGCGTTGTAGATGAGCTGCTTGCCGCCATTGCCGATCAGGATTTCCTCAGGCGCGTAGCTCAGCCCGTTTTCATCGAGAAACTTCCGGGCAACCGCCGCCTTGAGCGCGGGCTGACCGCCGACGGGCGGATATTTCGTATCGCCACGCAACCCGGCCTGACAGGCCGCCTCCACCGCCTCGGGCGGGGAGGGAAAATCGGGCTCGCCCAGTGCCAGCGAGATCACGTCGATTCCGGCAGCGCGCAGAGCGCGCGCCTTGGCAGACATGGCAATGGTCGCAGGCTGCGGCAGGCCCTGCAGGCGCTGCGCGAGACGCAGATCCATCGCCTCAGCCCAGCGAGGCGCAGAAGCGCTGGATGCGCGCGCAGGCCTCGCGCAGACTGTCGGTATCGGTGGCGTAGGAAATGCGGAAATAGCCCGGCGTCAGGAAGGCGCTGCCGTGAACGGCGGCCACACCGGTCTCCTCGAGGAGTTCGGTGACGAAGATCTCGTCATTCTCGATCACCTTGCCCGAGGCAGTTTTCTTGCCGATCAGGCCCGCAATGGAAGGAAAGACGTAAAACGCCCCCTCCGGACGGGTGCAGGACAGACCGGGCGCCTGCGCAAGCATGGAAAGAACGAAATCCCGCCGTGTCTGATAGACGGAAACCATCTCGCCTATGAAATCCTGAGGTCCCGTCACGGCCTCGAGCGCCGCCGCCTGGGCGATGGAGCAGGCATTGCTCGTGCTCTGTCCCTGCAACTTGACGAGCGCCCGGGTCAGCGCCACCGGGGCCGCCGAAAAACCGATACGCCAGCCGGTCATGGCATAGGCTTTCGAGACGCCGTTCATCGTCACCACGCGCTCGCGCAGTTTCGGCTCGACCTGCACCAGCGTCTTGCTGACCAGACCGTCATAGACCAGCTTTGCGTAGATATCGTCGGTCAGAACCCAGATGTCCGGATGATCGAGAAGAACGTCGCAAAGGGCCCGCAGATCGGATTCGGAATAGACCGCGCCGGTCGGATTGCAGGGCGAATTGAGAACGAGCCATTTCGTTCTGGGCGTGATGGCCTCGCGCAGCGCATCGGCCTCGAGCCTGAACCCGTTCCCGGGGCGGGTCTGGACGATGACGGGTTTGCCATCCGCCAGTGTCACGATATCGGGATAGGAAACCCAGGCCGGAGCCGGAATGATCACCTCGTCGCCCTTGTCGAGCGTCGCGGTGAACACGTCATAGATGACCTGCTTGCCCCCGGTGGAGACCACGATCTCCTCCGGCCGGTAATCGAGACCGAAATCGCGATTGAGCCAGGCCGCGACCGCCTGACGCAAGGCTGGCGTTCCCGCCACATCGGTATAGCGGGTCTCGCCACGGGCAATGGCATCGCAGGCGGCGCGCTTGACATTGTCGGGCGTGTCGAAATCCGGCTCTCCTGCCGAAAGGCTGATGATGTCCCGCCCCGCCGCCTTGAGCGCCCGCGCTTTCTGGGAGATGGCGATCGTCTGGCTGGGAGAGATCCGGTCGAGCCGGGCAGCGATCAGGGACATGGTTTCCTCCGGCTGGCTCAGGCCAGCTTCTGCATTTCCTGAAGTACGGCGGCGCCCATCGTCTCCGTACTGACGCGCGCCATACCCTCGGACATGATATCCGCCGTACGCAACCCGCTCGCGAGCACGTTGGAAACGGCCTGTTCGATCAGGCGCGCATCGTCTTCACGCTTGAGGGAATAGCGGAGCAACATGGCGAAAGAGAGGATCTGCGCCAGAGGATTGGCGATTCCCTGACCGGCGATATCGGGAGCCGAGCCGTGAATAGGCTCGTACAGCGCATGGCGCTTCCCGTTTTCCTGAACCGCGCCGAGCGTCGCGGAGGGAAGCATGCCGAGCGATCCGGTCAGCATCGACGCCAGATCGGAAAGGATATCGCCGAACAGGTTGCCGGTGACGATCACGTCGAACTGCTTCGGATTCCGCACGAGCTGCATGGCGCAATTATCCGCGAGCATGTGCGAGAGCTGCACATCCGGATATTCCCGCTCGTGAAGCGCGCTCACGACCTGTTTCCAGAGCAGCCCGCTCTCCATCACGTTGCATTTCTCGACGGAGCAGACGCGATTGCCGCGCAGACGCGCCAGATCGAACGCAACGCGGGCAACGCGCTCGATCTCCGGCGTGGTATAGACCTCCGTATTGACGCCCCTGCGGGTGCCGTCGGGCAGCGTCTCGATACCGCGCGGCTCGCCGAAATACACGCCGCCGACCGTCTCTCTGACAATCATGATATCGAGCCCCTCGATCACCTCGGGCTTCAGCGTCGAGGCGCTCACGAGCGGCGGGAAAACCTGCGCGGGACGCAGATTGGCAAAGAGCGACAGCGCCTGTCTCAGGCCGAGAATGGCCGCTTCGGGACGCTTGTCGAACGCCACATGACCCCAGTTCGGGTCGCCGACCGAGCCGAACAGAACGGCATCGGCCTCCTTCGCGAGGGTCACGACCTCCGGGCGCAGGGGAACGCCGTGCCGGGCCAGCGATGCGCCGCCCACCAGCTCTTCGGCGATCTCGACGCGCAATCCCCGGGCGGTCGAGAGCCACTGGGTCAGCTTCGCGACCTCGCGCATGACCTCGGGGCCGATCCCGTCACCGGGAAGAACGAGAAGCTTGCTGGCCTGGCTCACGAGGCATCCTCCATCACGATATTGGGTCTCCAGCTTTCTTCCAGGGCACGCTTGCGCTCGAAACCGGCAATTGCCGTTTCATGCTGAAGGGTCTGACCGATATCGTCCAGCCCCTCGATCAGCATATGCTTGCGGAAGCCATCGACCTCGAACGCCACGCTCGAGCCATCCGGCCGATGGATGCACTGGGCCTGAAGATCGACCGTAAGGCGGGCATTGCTCCCGAGAGCTGCGTCTTCCATGAGTGCCTCGCAGATCTCGCGCGGCAGTCTTATCGGCAGGATGCCGTTCTTGAAGCAGTTATTGAAGAAGATATCGGCAAAGCTCGGCGCGATCACGCAGCGGATTCCGAAATCCAGCAGCGCCCAGGGCGCATGTTCACGAGAGGAACCGCAGCCGAAATTGTCGAGCGTGACGAGGATCTCGGCATGACGATAGGGTTCGCGGTTCAGGACGAAATCGGGGTTTTCGGAGCCATCGTCGTTATAACGCTGCGCGGCAAAGGCATTCTTGCCGAGGCCGCTACGCTGGATGGTCTTGAGAAAACGCGCCGGAATGATCTGGTCGGTGTCGATATTCTCGGCGGGCATGGGGGCTGCCACAGCCGTGAGGGTCGTGAACCTGTCCATCATACCATCTCCCGTACATCGACAAAGCAGCCGGACACCGCCGCGGCTGCCGCCATGGCTGGCGAGCACAGATGCGTGCGCCCCCCGGGTCCCTGACGCCCCTCGAAATTGCGGTTCGAGGTCGAGGCGCAGCGCTGGCCCGCGGTCAGCCTGTCCGGGTTCATGCCCAGACACATCGAGCATCCGGCCTCGCGCCATTCAAACCCGGCTTCAACGAAGATCCGGTCCAGCCCCTCGGCCTCGGCGGCCGCCTTCACATGGCCCGATCCCGGCACGACCATGGCGCGTACGCCCGGTGCCACATGACGGCCTCTGGCAATGGCGGCAGCGGAACGAAGATCCTCGATGCGGCTGTTGGTGCAGGAGCCGATGAAGGCCACGTCGATCCGGGTCCCGGCGATCTTCTGACCGGCTTCGAGACCCATGTAATCGAGCATGCGCTGTACCTGACGCGCCCGGGCGGGGTCGCTGAATCCCGCGGGGTCGGGCACGACGCCATCGATGCCGATCACGTCTTCGGGGCTCGTGCCCCAGGTCAGACTGGGCTGGATCGAGGCGGCATCGAGCGTGACTTCCGTGTCGAACACGGCATCGTCATCGGTTGCCAGCGTACGCCAATAGGCGCAGGCCTTTTCGAAATCATCGCCCTTGGGGGCGAAGCGGCGGCCCTCGATATAGGCGAAGGTTGTCTCGTCGGGCGCGATCAGCCCGGCGCGCGCACCGGCTTCGATAGACATGTTGCACAGCGTCATGCGTCCTGCCATGTCGAGCGCGCGAATGGCGTCTCCGGCAAATTCCATCACGTGACCGGTGCCGCCGGCGGTGCCGATCTTGCCGATGATCGCCAGCATGATGTCTTTTGCCGTCACGCCGGGACCGACCTGGCCAGACACCGTGATGCGCATGTTTCTGGCAGGCTTCTGCAGCAGGGTCTGGGTCGCCATGACATGCTCGACCTCGGAGGTCCCGATACCGAAGGCCAGAGCCCCCATGGCACCATGGGTCGAGGTATGGCTGTCGCCACAGACGATCGTCATGCCGGGAAGGGAAATGCCCTGTTCGGGCCCCACCACATGCACGATTCCCTGGTCTTTCGAGCGCAGCCTGAAATAGGGGACGCCGAATTCGGCGACGTTCTTTTCCAGCGTTTCGATCTGGAGCCGGGATTCCGGCTCCTCGATCGGCAGCGAGCGGTCCGAGGTCGGCACGTTGTGATCGACCACGGCAACCGTCGCATCCGGGCGGCGCAGGCGACGCCCGGACATCCTCAGGCCTTCGAAGGCCTGGGGACTCGTCACCTCATGAAGAAGGTGCCGGTCTATGTAGAGAATACAGGTGCCGTCCGGGAGGCGTTCGACCACATGGTCATCCCAGATCTTATCGAACAATGTTCGCGCCACCTTACTCTCCTTTGTCTTGACTACCTGTCTGCGAAACGGTCGGACTGCCCTGACAGAGTCAGGATGCAGCCTTGGCCGTGTCGCGGGGACGCTCGGCGATACGGGCCGACTTGCCGCTGCGCTCGCGCAGGTAATACAGCTTCGCACGACGCACCTTGCCGCGACGGACGACGGTGATCTCCGCAATGCTCGGGGAATAGAGCGGGAAGATACGCTCGACGCCTTCGCCGTTCGAGATCTTGCGAACGGTGAAGTTGCTGTTCAGACCCTTGTTCGAACGCGCGATCACGACGCCCTCATAAGCCTGGACGCGCTCGCGCGTGCCTTCGACGACGCGCACGCCGACGCGCACGGTGTCACCGGCCTGGAAATCGGGAACCGCGCGGGCGGTGCTCAGACGCTCGATTTCGCGCGCCTCATACTGCTGGATAATGTTCATGTTACTCTCCCAGAATCGAAAACTTATCGGTTGGTCTTGGCTTCAGCATAAGCCGCCCAGAGATCGGGGCGTCTGGTCTGCGTGATCTGACAGGACTGTTCGTGACGCCACGCCGCAATCGCCGCATGGTGCCCCGAGAGCAGAACCGGAGGAACGTCCATTCCGTCCCAGCGGGCCGGCTTGGTGTAGTGCGGATATTCGAGCAGCCCGTTTCCGAAGCTCTCCTCGGCATCGCTGAGCGTGGAGCCCATGACACCGGGCAGAAGCCGGATACAGGAATCGAGCAGCGCATAGGCAGGGATCTCCCCACCCGACAGCACGAAATCGCCGAGCGAGACCTGCTGAACGTTGCGTCGCTCGAGCACCCGCTCGTCGACACCCTCGAAACGCCCGCACAGCACCACCACCCCCTCACCGGAAGCGAGGTCACGCGACTTCGCCTGAGTGAGGCGCGCGCCGCGCGGGGTCGGATAGATGACCGGACGATCCCCGGGCTCTATCGAGTCCAGCGCCTGCGCGACCACATCGGCCCGAAGCACCATGCCCGCACCGCCCCCGAAAGGCGTGTCGTCCACGGCGCGGTGGCGTCCGCGGCCGAAATCGCGCAGATCGTGCACGCCCAGCGACCAGATACCGTCCTCGAGCGCCCTTCCCGCCAGGGAAAACCCCAGAGGGCCGGGGAACATGTCCGGAAACAGGGTAAGAATGTCGGCGTGCCAGGTCATGACCGCACCGCCACATCGCCCCTGCCCGACAGATCGCCCTCGACTTCCACCTCATGCGGCGGCTCGACGACGATCCTGCCCTGATCGAACAGGATCTCGGGCACGCAGATCCGGGTGAAGGGAACGATCAGATCCTGACCTTTCCTCTCCGGCGCCGCGGCCGCGATCTCCAGACTGACACCCGCGCCGTAATCGTGAACGACCGCGACCGTACCCAGCACCTTGCCCTCTCGGGTCTCGGCGCGCAGTCCGATCAGGTCGGCATGATAGAACTCGTCCTCATCCGTGTCGGGCAGGCGATCCCGCGCGACATAGAGTCTGAGATTCACGAGACGCGATGCTTCATCCCGATCGGCGATGGCGCGACCCGTCGCGTCGAAAAGACGCGCGATGCCGTGCCCCTGCCACTCCACCCGCCAGACGACGCCGCGCTCGTCATGCAGCGCGCCGATTTCCTCGACCGAGGCCGGATCGTCGGTTGCCGCAAAAAGATGAACGAGCCCCTTCACGCCATGGGGCCTGCCCACGGTCGCGACCAGAATATCTTTCGATACGTCCGAAGAGGCGTTGCCGGTCGTCATGGAATGCTGAAGCCTGTCCCTGTTCTATGGCTCAGGCTGCGGCCTTGGCAGCTGCACGCTCCTGCGCACGCTTCTTCGGCGCGGACTGCTTCGGCTGCTCGTTCCAGACGGGCTTCTCAATCAGGCCGGCATTGCCGAGGAAACGGGCAACGCGGTCGGTCGCGAGCGCGCCGTTCGACAGCCAGTGCTTGATACGCTCGTCGTTCAGACGGATGCGGTCGGCATGATCGGAAGGCAGCATCGGGTTATAGGCGCCGACCTTCTCGATGAAACGACCGTCGCGGGGGCTGCGGCTGTCGGCAATCACGATGTGATAGTACGGACGCTTCTTGGCACCTGCGCGGGAAAGGCGGATCTTGAGGCTCATGAATACACTCCTGAGAAACGGAAAAACGTAAAAACCATGCGTGTGAGGTTTCAGCGGCGATTCATGCCGCCGAAGCCTCCGCCGGGCCGTCCGCCGGGACCACCGCCCGACATGAGACCGGAAAGCATCTGCTTCATCCCACCGAGGCCCATCTTGCTGATGCGCTTCATGACGGTGGACATGTCGTCGAACTGCTTGAGCAGTTTGTTGACCTCCTGAACCGTCGTGCCGGAACCGGCAGCGATACGCTTCTTGCGGGAGGCCTTGATGATCGAGGGCGTCTTGCGCTCATTCTTCGTCATCGAGGAAATGATGGCCTGGTGACGCTTGAAGATGGTCGTGTCGAGTTCCTGGTCACCCAGCTTGTCCTTGAGCTTTCCCATACCCGGCAACATGCCCAGAATACCCGAGATCGAACCCATCTTGCCGATCTGTCGAAGCTGGGAGGCATAGTCGTCGAGATCGAACTTGCCCGACATCATCTTCTTGGCGACGCGCTCGCTCTCTTCGTGATCGAGCGTCTCGCTGGCCTTCTCGACCAGCCCCGCGATATCGCCGAGACCCAGAATACGCCCGGCGACGCGCTCGGGGTAGAAATCGTCCAGCGCCTCGAGCTTTTCGCCCAGACCCACCAGCTTGATCGGGGCCCCGGTAATGGCGCGCATCGAGAGCGCCGCACCGCCTCGCGCATCGCCATCCATACGCGTCATCACGACACCGGTGATGCCCACCGCCTCGTTGAAGCGTTGCGCCGTGTTCACCGCGTCCTGACCCGTCATGGCATCGACCACAAGCAGGGTCTCGGCCGGGTTGGTCGCGTCGCGAACCTCGCGCACCTCCTGCATCAGCGCTTCGTCGATAGACAGACGACCCGCCGTATCGAGGATGACGACGTCATATCCTTCGCGACGCCCGGTTTCGAGCGCACGCCTTGCGATCTCTACCGGCTGTTGCCCGGCCACGATCGGCAGCGAGCCGACGCCCACGCGCTCGGCAAGCTGCTGCAGCTGGAGCTGGGCGGCGGGGCGCTGCACGTCGAGCGAGGCCAGAAGCACGCGCTTGCGCTCGCGGGTCAGAAGACGCAGGGCGATCTTGCCCGAGGTCGTGGTCTTGCCCGAACCCTGCAGGCCGACCATGAGCACGGGCACGGGGGCGGCGGCAGCGAGATTCAGCGGAACGTTGCCCGCACCGCCCAGCGCCTCGATCAGGGCATCGTTGACGATCTTCGCGACGGCCTGACCGGGAGAAATGCTCTCGAGAACCTCGGACCCGACCGAGTTTTCCTTGACCTTGTTGACGAAGTCGCGAACCACGGGAAGCGCAACGTCGGCATCCAGCATGGCCAGACGCACTTCGCGCATGGCTTCGGCGACATCGGCCTCGGACAGTCTGCCGCGCTTGGAAAGACCCTCAAATACACCGGAAAGCTTGCCAGAAAGCGTGTCGAACACAGGATACCCTTATACGCAGCAGAAATACGCCACTGCGCGAGCCTTCGCGAGGTGGCGTTTCAAATCCAGTGCCGTGGCTAAAGGGCGAGACCGATAAAGTCAAGGCGAAAGGCGTGGAGCCGATACGATCGCGTTCCACCCCGCCACCGGAACCCGCGCCCTCCACCCCTCTCCCGGCAGGATACCGGCGCAGTCCCTGCCAGAGAGCAGGTCACGCCGGGAGGGGAGGACGCGATTACAGGTCGCCCTCTCCCCCCTTCTCCGCATCGTCCTTCCCAACATCGTCCTTCCCGGCATCGCCTTTCCCCGCAGCCATACCGTCACGATGCGGCCTGAGCAGATCGTGGATCTGGCTTTCGAGCGCGATCAGCTTTTCACGGGTTACGCGCGCCTTGTCGCGCTGCTCCGGGGTCAGGACGTCATGGATACGTACCGCATCCTCGGCCATCGCCGCATCCTGCTTCGCATCCAGAGCCTCCTTCTGGCGGAGAAGACCGGCGAACTTCGTCTTGTCCACGGCGCCCGCAGACAGAAGCAGCCCCTCGATCTGCCGGTCGATATCCCGATGCTGCTGCATGGCGGCGCGACGCTCTGCGCGTCCCGCATGCAGGATCGCATGGATCTTCTCGTGCTGTGCTTTCGTGAGACCGACATTGCGCAGGAGCCCCATCAGCGGCGGCGGCATCATGGGGCCATGGCCCGGATGCATGCCCGGATGCATAGCCGACCCGACGGGAGCGGGAGGCTGGGCCTCTGCGACCGCCACCAGCGATGGCATGGCCGCGAGGGACAACAGGATGAACGTTTTTCTGGAAATCATGCGCGTGTTCTTCCCTGATGATGTGAAGACATCGGAAGAGATGTCCTTGTCCCCGATCTAGCAAGAAGAGAGGCCGTAAACAGGTTCAAAAGACTACAGAGTGTATAGCCTGTAACAGAGACCGGTATCCCGCGCGACGCACACGCCCCCGGCGGGACGGGCAGCGTCAGGAATAACACGATCATGTGAAATATCGTTCATTTCGTTGTTAATCTACGGAAAGGATGAGACGCTCGGCTGTGTCTTCTCCCGATCGGAAGAATGCCGGATGCTTTCCACCCCGCACGCCTCGCTCCACTGCTTCCCTCCCACCCATGTCACCGGTGCAGATACGGTCATGGCCGGGGCGCAGATAAAGGAAGGGACAGGGAGGCATACCGACGAGACCGTCGCCGCCCGCTGTTACAATCCGGCCCGGCGCGAGCCCACCTCCGGAAAGCAGAACCCTGCTGGCCCCGCGCCTGCGTTCCCGCCTTCTGGCCTCCCGGGACATTTCCTCCCGCACGACCTCTCCCGGCAGCATCCCTTTCACATTTCATTTCAAGGCATGCTGCACCTCAAGGATAGTCTCTCAATGAAAGCCTCCCTTCTTCTCACGGGTGTTTCACTCGGTCTCGGTCTCGCCTCTCTGGCTTCGGCCCGTGCCGACACGACCCTGACCATCGCGACGGTCAACAACGTCCAGATGATCGAAATGCGCAAGCTCTCGCATGTGTTCGAGGCGGCGCATCCCGATATCCATCTGCGTTGGGTAACCCTCGAGGAAAACGTGCTGCGCCAGCGGGTCACGACCGATATCGCCACCCATGCAGGCCAGTTCGATATCCTGACCATAGGCAATTACGAGGTTCCGCTCTGGGCCAAACAGGGCTGGCTTTACAAATTCGACAAGATCCCGGCCTCTTACGATCTTGCCGATATCATCGCGCCCGTGCGGGAGAGCGTCTCCTACCAGGGAAGCGTCTATGCCCTCCCCTTCTATGCCGAGAGCGTCATGACGTTCTATCGCAAGGATCTTTTCGCGAAGGCCGGGCTGACCATGCCCGACACCCCGACTTACGAGCAGATCGCGGATTTTGCCGCCAAGACGACAGACAAGGCCAGCGACACCTACGGAATATGCCTGAGAGGAAAGCCGGGCTGGGGCGAGAATATCACCATCGTCACGGCAATGGTGACCGGCTTCGGAGGACAGTGGTTCGATATGCACTGGAAGCCGATGCTAACCGCACCCGCATGGCACGAGGCGATTACCTATTACGCCTCGCTCATGAAGAAATATGGCCCACCCGGTGCGAGCGCGAACGGGTTCAACGAAAACCTCTCGCTGTTCGCCACCGGTCATTGTGCGATCTGGATCGACGCGACGAGCGCGGCCGGTACCGTATTCGACCCCAAGCAGAGCAGCGTTGCCGACAAGGTCGGTTTCGCTTCCCTTCCGACAGGGAGCTTCAAAGGGGGGCCGACCTGGCTCTGGTCATGGAATCTCGCCATACCGGCCTCCTCTAGCCATGCTGAGGCCGCAAGCAGCTTCATCCAGTGGGCAACCTCGAAGGATTACATCCAGCTCGTCGCCAGAACCGATGGCTGGGTCAACATTCCTCCGGGAACACGCAGCTCGTCCTATCAGTCGCCGGCCTATCAGAAGGTCGCCCCCTTCTCCTCTTTCGTGCTCAAGGCCATCGAGACCTCGAATCCCTCGGGCAAGACCGCCCAGCCGCGCCCCTATATCGGCGCGCAATTCGTCGATATCACGCCATTCCAGGGCATTGGCACCCAGGTCGGACAGACCATCGCATCCATTCTGGCCGGGTCTCTCAGCGTCGATGCCGGGCTCGCTTCCGCCAATGCGGCAACCAACCGCATGATCCGTCAGGCAGGCTATCAGAAATGAGCCTCGCCGGTGCGGGACGAGGTTGCCCCCGGCGGGTCGATGTCCCGCCGGGACCTGGGTTCCGTTCGTTCCGCACCGTCGCTGCGACAACATATCGTGACTGCGACAACCCTCCGGTCCGCCCGGTGTTTTCCTGCCTCCCACATCATGGAAAGCACCGGCGATGCCACAGAACGATCCAGATCACATCTGGTGGAAAGATGCCGTCATCTACCAGATCTATCCGCGCTCCTTCGCCGATGCACGCGGTGACGGTATCGGCGATCTTCCCGGCATCATCGCCCATATCGACTATCTTTCGCGGCTCGGCGTGGATGCGCTGTGGATCTCGCCCTGCTTCCAGTCGCCGCAGGGCGATGCGGGATACGATATTTCGGATTACCGGAAGATCGATCCGATTTTCGGCACGGTCGCCGATTACGAAACCCTGATCGCGGAGGCGCATGATCGCGGGCTGCGCGTCATCGCCGATATGGTGCCCAACCATACCTCGGACCAGCATGCGTGGTTTCGTGAGGCCCTTGCCTCCCCTCCCGGCAGCGCGGCACGCGCGCGCTACATGTTCCGCGACGGCTCGGGCGCGCAAGGCGACACGCCGCCCAATAACTGGCAGAGCGTGTTCGGCGGCCCCGCCTGGACCCGTGAGGCTCCGCGCGAGGATGGGCTGCCCCGGCAATGGTATCTGCATCTGTTCGATTCCTGCCAGCCGGACCTCAACTGGGAGAATCCCGAGGTCCGCGAAGAGTTCGAGTCGGTCCTGCGGTTCTGGCTCGATCGCGGTGTCGATGGTTTCCGGATCGATGTCGCCCATGGCCTCATCAAGGAAAAGGGGCTCCCTCCCTATACGGAACGCGCCACCATGGTCGGCGATGACGAGGACAAGACGCCGAGCGATGCCCCGATGTGGGACCGGGACGGCGTACACGAGATCTATCGCAGCTGGCACGCCTTGCTGGCATCCTATCCGGGAGACCGGATGCTGGTGGCCGAAGCCTGGGTCAAACCCCTGTCGCGTCTGGCGCGGTATGTGCGTCCGGACGAGATGCAGCAGACATTCAATTTCGATTATCTGCTCTGCCGCTGGAACGCGAAACGCTATCGCAAGGTGATCGCGGAGTCTCTCGAGGCAATGCATGACGTGGGCGCCATTACCGCCTGGGTCATGTCCAATCATGATTCCGTACGTCATGCCTCGCGTCTTGGCCTGAAAGACGCCGGTGCCCGCCCCCAGGGGATCGATGCGGCGCATGAACAGCCCGATGAGGCGCTCGGCCTGCGTCGCGCCAGAGCCGTCATCTTCATGACCCTCGCCCTGCCGGGGTCGGTCACGCTCTATCAGGGCGAGGAGCTCGGCCTGCCCGATCACACCACGCTGGAGAAGCGCTATCGTCAGGATCCCGCCTTCTTCCGGACGGATGGCGAGGAGATCGGTCGGGACGGATGTCGCATCCCCCTCCCCTGGACGGCAGAAGGCGGCTCGCTCGGGTTCAACGAGACAGGCAAGCTCTGGCTTCCCCAGCCGGAGCATTATGCGCGCTATGCCGTATCGGTGCAGGAAGACGATCCCGACTCGACCCTCGCCCTCTACCGCGCCCTGCTGCGGGAGCGGAAGGCATTCGCGCTCGGTATGGGAGAGCTCGTCTGGATGGATGCGGCGTCGGGTGAGGCGTTCCCGGACAGCGTCATCAGCTTTCGCAACGGGCCGATCCAGATGGTGCTCAATTGCGGGGACGAAGAGGTGCCTCTCCCCGACGGTGAAATCCTGCTGTCGAGCTGCGCGATCGGGACCCCAGGCAGGCTCCCCGGCAATGCAGCTGTCTGGATAAGGACCGGAGAGTCCTGACGGGGCACCGGGCTTCCTCCGGGGCAGTGCCAGAACCGGCTCCCCTGTCCGGGCCCTATCCGGGCTCGGACGGGAAGGAGCCGGGATCCGGTTCACGATCCGGCCCGGGCGACGGCGCGGCATCACGATCGCTCTCGAGCCAGTCACGCGCCGCGATCAGCTCGCGTGCGAAACGCGCCTCTTCTTCCTGCGCTCTCTGCGCGTCAGGCAGCCGCAGGAGATAGGAAGGATGCACCGTGGCCAGGCTCGGCGGCCGCTGCGCGGTGGCATCACGAACGCGGCCCCGCACGGAACCGAGGCGCGCAGACGGCCCCTCGAGCGTCTGCAAGGCGGTCGCCCCCAGCGTCACGATGAGGCGTGGCCTGACAAGGGCGATCTCCTGCTGCAACCAGGGCGAGCAGGCGACGAGTTCCGTGCGTCCCGGCGTCTGATGGATACGACGACGCCCCTTCGAGACGAATTTGAAATGCTTGACCGCATTCGTGAGATAGACGCTCTCCCGCGCGATGCCGACCCGCTCGAGCACACGATCGAGAACGGCGCCCGCCGGACCGACGAACGGCGTGCCGTGCAGATCCTCCTGATCGCCCGGCTGTTCACCGATCATCATCAGTGCCGCGCCCGCAGGTCCCGCACCGGGCACGACCTGGGTCGCATGGCGGCAGAGATCGCAACGATCGCACCCGCGCAGGGCAGCAGCCAGAGCCGGCAACCCCTCCAAGCCCTCGACACGGGCATGTTCTTCCGCCTTGCGACGCGACCATTCCGCCTGGTGACGCGCATGGAATGCGGGGATTTCGCCTCGCGCTGCGGAGTCCTCGGCCTGTTGCGCCGCCATCGCGGCAACGCGCTTCCCCGCATCGGCAAGCATGGTCGGAATGAGACGCGTCTCCGGCAGGTTCTTCCAGTATCTGACAGGCATCTCGGATCTCATGGCCTTCGTCTTGATCCGGGCCGGATTGAAGATGGACTGGTAATAGCGATGCCATAAACCCTCGACATCGTCGGTGAGCTCGGGCGCCTCGCGCGGTTCGGAATCGCGCGTGATCCTGCCGTCGCACGCCGCAATCGCACCGATCGGGGTGAGAATGAGCCAGTCCATGTCCGAGAAGCGCTCTGCAAAGAAAGGCGCGACCGTCTCGAGAATGAAATGCTCCGGCTCGAACCAGGCGATGAAACGGCGCCGCGTCGAAGCATCGTCCACGACCTCGCGGAAACGCAGGAACGCCTTCATCTTGTGGGCGTCGCGGCGGATCTGGCGGTCCATCTGCGTGGCTTGGCGTATATCCGGATCCGTCGCGATCGCCGGCAGATGAGGTTCCTGCTGGCTACGCCACAGGATGCGATAGGCGAGCGCGAAACGTTCGGGATCGCTATGCCGCAGGATGGATTCCAGCAGAACCAGACACGGTCTGGTAATATGGCCGACAGCCTCACCCACAGGGGAAAGCGGCGCGTCCTCTTCGGGAAAGAGCTCGGCCTGTTCTGCGCCCTGCACCTGCCAGACGACGTCGCCGGGGGCAAGCCCCGCCTGCAAGGCGGCGCGCGCACGGTCGCGCCAGACCGGAAATCCGGCATCGGCTGGCAGAAGGATACGCTTCACAGAAGACTCATCTGCGCCGGCTGAGGCCGGAAACGCTGCGCGAGATCGACACGATCGATCATGCGTCCGGGCGACCAGTCCGGGGTCACGATGAACGGCTTGACCTTGCGAAGGGAGACCTTGAGCCGCTCTATATCGGCAAGACGCAACGAACAGTGACGGCGCGCGGAGAGCAGGGCCTCAACGCTGCGTGGACCGAGACCGGGCACCCGCAGAAGCATTTCGCGCCCCGCCCTGTTGATGTCGAGCGGAAACAGCGCACGGTTCTGAAGCGCCCAGGCCAGTTTCGGGTCCATGTCGAGATCGAGCATGCCATCCCGACGCTCGGCCACGATCTCCTCGAAGGAGAAACCGTAGAACCGGACCATCCAGTCCGCCTGATAGAGCCGGTGCTCTCTCAGAAGCGGCGGCGCCTTGACGGGGAGGACGAGCGATGCGTCGGGAATGGGGCTGAAGGCCGAATAATAGACGCGTCTGAGCTGATAACCCGAATAAAGAGCCGCCGAGCTGCGCAGGATATCACGATCGGACGAAAGATCGGCCCCGACGATCATCTGGGTGCTTTGCCCGCCCGGAGCGAATCTGCGTGCCCGTCGCCCCGAAAAGGTCCTGTCCGTCGTCGCCTCGTCGATTTTCAGCCGCAGCACACCCATGCTCTGACGGATGTGACCCGCGTCTTTCTCCGGCGCATAGGCCTGCAACCCGGCCTCGGTCGGCATCTCGACATTGATCGAGAGACGATCGGCATAAAGACCGGCTTCCTCTATCAGATGGGGCGCGGCATCGGGAATGGTCTTGAGATGGATATAGCCGTGGAAATGATGCTTCAGACGCAGTTCCCGCGCGACCCTGACAAGCTCCTCCATCGTATAGTCGGAAGAACGGATGACGCCGGATGAGAGAAACAACCCCTCGATATAGTTGCGACGGTAAAATTCCAGCGTGATCCAGATGATTTCCTCGACCGAGAAACGCGTACGTTCGATCCGTGACGAAGACCGGTTGATGCAATAGGCGCAGTCATAGATGCAGAAATTGGTCATCAACACCTTGAGCAGCGAGATGCACCGCCCGTCAGGCGTATAGGCGTGACATATCCCGTTCGTCGCCTTGGAGCCGAGCCCGCCTTCCTTCCCCTTCCGGCTCGACGCAGCCCCGCTCGACGCGCAGGACGCATCGTATTTCGCCGCATCGGACAGGATTTCCAGTCGTTCGGAGAGGGTTTTTTTCATGCTCCTGAAATGGGCATGCCAGAAGAACGAGTCAAGAACATCCCCCGGTCGCCAGAGAGATATTCCTGCTCGAAACCCGACAGGGAAACCGGCTCCCGCGTCGTGACAGCGCGACGGGTCAGGACGGCATGATTCTCAGCAATTCCTGCACGGCATTCTTGATCGCATAGGGCTTGCGCAGCACGGGAACATCCTGGAACTCGGCCGGAATCATCGTCCGGTCGGCGTAACCGGTGGCGAAGACGAACGGAATGTTCTTCTTGCGCAGAAGGGTCGCGACTTCCTGCGAGCTTTCCTTGCCGAGATTGAAATCCAGCAGCGCCACATCCGGACACCGTTCGCGGATGGCCTGCACGGCCTCGTAAACCGAAGACACGGTTCTGATGTGCCGCACCCCGTACGCGCTCAGAGCCTGTTCCGTCTCCATGGCGATGAGGAGCTGATCCTCGACGAGCAGCACATAGGCGGCGTGAAGACGGTCCGACTGTGCGGTCGTTACGGCCACCGCGACATCTTCCGGGCCTTCGGACTGGATCTCGGAAACGAGCACGGCGTGACGCACCGGGAAGGTCAGGCGGATGAAAAGACCTTCGGGGCGGAACTCGCGCGACGATGTACCGCCCAGCTCATGGGGAATCGCACGCTCCAGCAGGATCGAGCCGAAGCCGTTCCCCTTTGGCGGCGTGACGGCGGGCCCGCCGGCCTCGGTCCATTCGAGAACCCAGTCCCCTTTTTCCTCATCAAGATGCCAGGTGACGTTCAGATGTCCGCTCGGGAGAGACAGCGCCCCGTATTTCGCAGCGTTTGTCGCGAGCTCGTGCAGGGTCAGCGCGGCGACCGAGAGCGCGGGACCGGAGAGCCAGAGATTCGGGCCGTCGAGCGAAACGGCGATCGGCTGATGCCGGTACGGCTCCAGCTCCGCCTCCAGAAGCGTGCGCAGAAGTCCGCCGCCATCGGTTCTGGCAACCTGATCGTGCGCGCTCGCCAGCGCCTTGATGCGTCCGCGCAGGACCTCGACATATTCGTCGATGGAACGATCCGGAGCGACCGGGCGGCCGATGAGGGACTGGACGACCGCAAGGATGTTCTTGACCCGGTGATTCAGCTCCTCGTTCAGCATGCGCTGGCGCAGATCCGCATCCGCCCGCTCGGAAAGCTGCTGCTGGTGATAGACCCCCATGACCTCGATCAGGGCCGAGCGAAGCTGGCCAGCGGCCTCGATATCGAAGCTCGACCAGGGAAGACAGCGCTCATGCACCTGTTCCTTCCAGATCGCGAAGCTCTGGCGCGGCGTCAGGCGCGGTCCATGCGGGCCGTGTTCATAGGTCTTGTTCGGGTCGCCTCCCCAGTTGATCGTCTGCACGATCTCGCGGCGGAACAGAAAGACGTAGTTTTCCGGCTGGGGCGAAATCGGGATGATCAGCACCCCGGCCACATGGGCAGTGTGAGCGGCGATCCAGGGATGATCCCTGACCAGATGATCGGATTGCCAGATCTGGGTTCCGGCCTTTTCGAGCGCAAGTTCGACGAATTTCTGCTGCACGTCGATCGGCGCGGAGATACCGTGACTGGTCCATTCCCCATCGATCCAGATCGCGATCCCGTCGGACTGGATGAGTGGCGCCAGACGGCCGATCTGGCTGCGCAGATAGGCCGGCATGTCCGAGACGGAAGCGGCGTTGCGCAAGACGCTCTCGATGAGGCCATGGGTGCGCTCGGCAACCTGGAGGCGGGTCGTCTTGAGGATGACGATGATCTGGAGTGCGAAAAACTCGGCGAACATCTGCACCACGGCCCGTTCGGCGATGGGAAGAACGCGCGGCGCGTAATGATGGCAGGCGATCATGCCCCACAACGCGCCGTCGATCACGATGGAGATCGACATGGAGGCGCGGACGCCCATATTCGTCAGATATTCGCAATGGATCGGCGATACGCTGCGCAACTGCCCGAGAGACATGTCGAGCGGCGCTAGGCCCTCGCCCTGCACGATCGGCACGGGCTTATATCCCACATCCCCGATCATGCGGATGGGCGAGCGACGGTAAAGCTCGCGCGCCTGGGCCGGGATATCGGCACTCGGGAAATGCTGCCCGAGAAAACTCTCGAGCGAGAGCGCCCTTGCCTCGGAGACGACCTTGCCGGACCAGTCATCGGCAAAGCGATAGACCATGACGCGGTCATACTCGAGCAGACCGCGCAAGAGCATCGTGACCACATCGAACAGACGCGTGATGTCGCTGGTCTTGCGCACACGGTCCATCATGCCGTGAAGCTGGGTCAGGAATTTCGTCGCGCGATGCGTCGCCGATGCCGGCTCGCATTCAAGAACGACCTCGCCATTCACGATATGAACGGCCATGTCGAACAGACGCTCCGGCCCGAGCTCCTGATTGAGCAGAAAGACGGGCCGCCTTTGCGTCACACTCAGGGTCAGGCCGTTACGGATATCGTGAATGACATCCGCGCCTAAGAGCTCGACGAGATTGATGCCGACGGCCAGAGCGTCGAAGCCCAGCATCGACGCGGCATTGGCAGAATGACGCAGGACCGTGAAATCATTGACGGTGCATGTCACAAGGCAGCCATGTGGCTGTATGCTGCCCGGGATATGGATCGGCTCCCGATCGCAGCTCGTCAGATCGACCTGACCGAATTCAGCCATTCTGTCGGCCCTCCCGTCCGTCCACCCGTTGCACGGCCCTGTGGGCATGCCCGAAAACAACCCGCGCGGCCTGCTCGGCCTCTCCGATCTCGAATACCGGAGCTGCCTCGAGCACATCAAGGAAAACCGCCCAGCGTTCCGGATGGCCGATCTGCCCTGCCAGATGGCCGGCACCCGTCATCTCCCCGAAACCCAGAGCGTGCGCCCGTCTGGCTATGAGGCGTGCCCCCAGCGCAGCCCCTTCCAGAGTATAGATCCAGCCCAGCAGCGCAGAAATCGTCTGCGGCGGAGCGAGAGGTTCCATCACTGGAGGAGCGAGCGCCAGATGCGCGAGATCGACTTCGAGCAAGGGAGAGATCAGCGCCGGGCGCCACGCTCCGAACCATGAGGGATAGGCATAGCCGTGCAAAGGCTGCTCTGCCGCCAGACGAAACCCGGCGATTGCCCTGAGATAGCGATAATAATCGGAAACGCTCGCGAAGGCTCCGAGCGCATCGTCGAGTTGCTCATGCGTATCGCGCATGCGCAGACGCAGTGCGTTGCGACGTGGTGTCACGTGAGTAAGCACGGAAAATCAGGCGGGCGCGTAACTGCGAACATCCAACGTTTCGTCCTGTTTCACCGGCATTGCAGAGACTCAGGATTAATGCATGTTTGCCCATCATGTAAACTCATGCTTTTTAAATTATGGAATGAAGCATGAACCTGAGGAACGGATGAATATAATCGACTAAAGAAATGACAACATTTCAATAGATGCTCCATAAAGCATTATATATCGTTAATATAATGACTGCGAACCCTACAGATTACGCATTTCGAAACAAACAGCACATCTTATGCAAATCCCGGGCGTTTCATTCTTGCACTACCCCTCTTTCTGCCACCTCATTCCGGAACCAAAATCCGCTTTATGTTGCAGAATTCTCCGCTTCGACCCGGGACGGACGCTGACCGTTGCGGGAAAAAGCCATATCCGCGCATCCTCCCCGTCTCATCCAGCGGACCCGCGTCGCTCGCACCCGCATAGCTCCACCCGCATAGCTCACAGGGAATTTTCTGGACGTGTCGGGGCGAACACCTATGCGCTAGAAGAGGCAGGGCACGTCCTGCACCGTGTTTTCTGTCCGGGATATGCTCCTTCATGCCGACGACCCTGCCCGCTCGCTTCCGGCTCGACGCCTCGTCGAACGAGCCTTGCCCTTCGCCTGAGTTTCGTACCGCGAACGCACCGACGCAAAACGGCCGCAGACAAGACGAGGACCGAGCGGTCTGCCCGGCATTCCTTGTCCCCGGCGCCGTTCGTGACGTCGAACGAAGCACGCCATGATGATGTCCACCCATGCGCTCATCAACCGGCTCAAGCTCAGGCATCTGCGCCTCATCCTCGAACTCGAGACCACCCACACGCTTCATCGCGCAGCGGAGCGTCTCAATCTCTCCCAGCCCTCGGTGTCCAAGCTTCTGCAGGAAATCGAGCATGCCCTGGGGGCAAAGCTCTTCGAACGGACCTCGCACGGGGTCACGCCCACACCGAGCGGCATGCTCGCCGCACGGCATGCACGACTCATGCTCAATGATATCGAGAACCTGCAACGCGACATGGCCGCGATGCAGGAGGGACTGTCCGGAACCGTCAGGATCGGATCGATCGTTGCCGCCGTACCCGATCTGATCTCGCCCGTTCTGGCAGAAATCGCGGAGACACGCCCCGGTATCGGTCTCTCGCTCACGATCGATACGAGCGATGCTCTTCTCATCGGGCTCGAGAGCGGACGTCTCGATTTCATCCTCGGCCGCCCGCTCGGCCGCTACGATCCCGACGCACTTGCCTGCCGCGAACTCGGCCCGGAACCGCTTTGCGTGGTCACCAGCACGCATAATCCGCTGGCAGACAAGGCCGCTCTCGGCCTGCGCGACCTCAGCGATCAGGGGTGGATTCTCCAGACCGAGCCAAGCCCTATGCGCAGGGCGATCGAGGCCGCCTTCACGGCAGCGCTTCTGCCCCTTCCCGCCCATCCGATCGAGGCCTCGTCGATGTTTGCGACGATCGATCTGCTCCTTCACAGCAGCCTGCTGGCCGTGATTCCCTGCAGTGTGAGCAGACATTACGAAAAGGCCGGGCTGATCAGACGACTCCCGGTCGCAATTCCCGATTTTCTCGGTGCCTACTCGCTCGTCTCGATCCGCGACAGACAGCTTTCTCCCGCCGCGAACCTGGTCAGAACCGCCCTGGAAGACGCAGCGATCAGGATTCGGAATACCACCATTCAAACTTCCGTCTAGCCATACATTACAACAAGGATAGGTTTCGTTCATCTGAAGCGCGGGTCTTCTCCCGACTATCGAGGTGATACGGATGCATATCCTCATCATTGGCGCAGCAGGCATGCTCGGTCGCAAACTGACCGGAAGTCTTGTTCGTGAAACCCTGGATACACCGACCACCGGTGGATCCCGGACGCCCCTTCGTCTGACACTCGCCGATATCGTGCCCCCCGCCGCCCCCGAGGGCTTCCCGGGAGCATGCGAGACGCTGGCCTGCACACTCACCGACGGGCATGCGCTCGACCGTCTCATCGGAGAGCGGCCGGATGTGATCTATCATCTCGCCGCGATCGTCTCCGGCGAAGCCGAGGCCGATTTCGAGAAGGGATACGGCGTCAATCTGGACGGAACGCGTGCCCTGTTCGAGACCATACGTCGTATCGGACTGCAGGAGGACTGGAAGCCGCGCGTGGTCTTCGCATCCTCCAACGCCGTTTACGGCGGCGCTTTTCCGGATCTCATTCCCGATGACTATATCCTGACACCGCAGACGAGTTACGGAACGCAGAAGGCGATAGGAGAGCTGCTCCTTGCCGATTATACCCGCCGCGGCATATTCGACGGCGTCGGCCTGCGTCTGCCGACGATCTGTGTGCGTCCGGGCAAACCGAACCGGGCTGCCTCGGGCTTCTTCTCCGGGATCATCCGCGAACCGCTCAACGGACAGGATGCCATTCTTCCCGTTCCCGAAACCACACGTCACTGGATGACGAGCCCGCGTTCGGCAGTCCATTTCCTGCGCCACGCGGCTGAGCTGGACCCGGCCAGCCTCGAGGATCGCCCCAATCTGACCATGCCCGCCCTGTCGATCACCGTCGGAGAGCAGATCGAGGCGCTTCGTCGCGTCGCGGGCGCTGGCGTGCTCGCTCATATCAGACGCGAGCCGGATGAGGCCATTGCGCGTATCGTGGCCGGTTGGGCCAGAGGGTTCGACCCACGTCGTGCGCTCGCCCTTGGCTTCAGGGCCGAAGACAATTTCGAGGCGATCATCCAGGCCTATATCGAGGACGAGTGTCACGGGCGCATGCCGTGATTCCGCGCCGAAGCCCTGATCGGACCCGGGAGCTGACATCATGACATCCCCCAGCACATATTCCTCGAGAACCGCCACACCTCCTGTGGCGAAGGCCGACGAAGCGGATCGGGAAGACGTATTGCGTCGGACTGCGACGCGCAAGGCCGTCGCCAAGCTGCTGCCCTTCCTCATCCTCATGTATATCGTGGCGTTTCTGGACCGGTCGAATATCGGATCGGCAAAACAGGCGCTCCATGCGGATATCGGCCTGAGCGACGCCGTATTCGCCTTCGGGGCGGGCGTGTTCTTCATCGGTTACGCCCTGTTCGAGGTGCCGAGCAATCTCATCCTGTACCGTGTCGGCGCCAAACGCTGGATGACACGGATCATGATCACCTGGGGACTGGTTTCCTCGGCGATGATGTTCACGACCGGAGAGACATCCTTCATCGCCCTGCGCATGCTGCTGGGCGTTGCGGAGGCCGGATTCTTTCCCGGGATCATGCTCTATCTCACCTTCTGGTTTCCCGAGCGGGAGCGCACGCGCGTCCTCGGGATCTTCTATTTCGGCTATCCGCTGGCCATGACCTTCGGCAATCCGCTCTCGGGGGCCCTGCTGGGACTTCACGGGATTTTCGGTCTTGCGGGATGGCAATGGATGTTCCTGCTCGAAGGCGGTCTCGCCGTCGTCATGGGATGCCTCACCTATTTCGTCCTGCCCGACGGCCCCTCGGACGTATCCTGGCTGACAATTCGCGAGAAGCAGGCTCTCGCGACCATTCTCGACCGCGAGGCCAGCGGAAAGACGGTCGGCCACGGACACGGCTTCGGGGCACTCCTGACCTCGGGCAAGCTTCTCCAGTTTCTCGCGCTTTATACCGTCATGCAGGTCGCGAGTTACGGCGTGGTGTTCTACCTGCCCGAGCAGGTCTCCTCGATCCTGCACGAGCAGATCGGCTTTCGCGTGGGGGTCGTGAGTGGCCTTCCCTGGGCGTGTGCGATCGTGGCAACGCTCGTCGCGACCCGCCTCGTCCATCGTTATGCAGCGCCCCGCATGGGCGTGCTGCTCTGCCTCGCTGCCGCCGCGACGGGACTGTTCGTTTCGGGTCAGGAAGCGGGCGTGCTGAGCATTCTCGGCCTTTGTCTGGCCGCTGCCGGCGTCGTCGCCGTCCAGGCGATTTTCTGGAACTTTCCCCTCGCCCATTTCTCGGGCGTGCAGGCAGCCGGTGCGATCGCGCTGATCAATGCAATCGGCAATCTCGGCGGTTTCGCCGCACCCAATATCCGCAGTTACGCCTCGCATCTCTGGGAAACGCCGGTCGCAGGCCTTTATGCGGTCGCCCTCGCCGGACTGATCGGCCTCGCGATAGCGGCCTTCCTCCCCCGGGCGCCTCGGGTCGCCCCGGATCCGATTGCCTGACACCCCCGCAAACAAGAAGGAAGACGAACGATGCCTCACGCCTATACGCATACGAACTGGCCCATCGCCGCAGCGATGATCCAGTATCCGAATATCCTGCCAGATGGCTCATCCGTTCAGGATCAGAAGCCCGAGGAATGGGCAGCGACATTACGCGAGGTGACGGAAGCCGGGTTCACCGAAATCGATCCGACGGATTCCTGGATCAGGCTCGCGGATCTCCGACCCGAAAGGCTCGAGCGCTTTGCAGCCTGCGTCGCTGAGGCCGGCCTGACCATGCCCGGGCTCTCGACCGCGCGTCGCTCGGTGATCGACCCGGAACGGGCGGATGACAATCTGGCATATAGTCATCGCGTGATCGATACGGCTGCGCGTCTCGGGATCAAGGAAGTGTCATTCGGCCTGTTCTATCCCCTGACGGACGCACAGAAGAAAGCGCTCTGGTTCTGGACCGCTCAGGGCACGACCAGCCCGGACGATCCTGCCGTCTGGAACAAGGCGGTCAGTCGCATCCGGGAGCTGGCGCGTCACGCACAGGAGGTCGGCCTCGGTCTCTCTCTGGAGATGTACGAGGACACCTATCTCGGCACGGCCGACAGCGCCGTCCGGTTCGTGCAGGATGTGGATCATCCCTGCGTCGGCATCAACGCCGATCTGGGTAATCTGGTCCGGCTGCATCGCCCGGTCGAACACTGGGCGTCGATGATGCAGAAAGTGGCCCCGTTCGCGCGCTACTGGCATGTAAAGAACTATTATCGCACCGAGGACGCCAGTACGGGCATGGTGGTCACGGCCCCCGCCCCGCTGGAATTCGGTGTCATCAGCTACAGGGCGGCCATCAGGATGGCGCTCGCCCACGGGTTCGCGAGCGCATTCCTCGTCGAGCATTATGGCGGTGACGGCCTGAGCGTGAGCGCCACCAACCGCGACTATCTGCGTCGCATCCTGCCGAGATGATGCGGCTCACCCTGCGCGAGGTCCCGACATGCGGATCTCGCGCAAGGCCGTCCTCTCGCCATCCTTCCTCTCTGGTGCAGGAGAGAGATCATGCCCCGTCTGCGCTGGCTGATGATCATCCTCTGTTTTGCAGCGACCACCATCAACTATATAGATCGGGCGACCATCGCCATTGCCGCCCCGTTCATGGCGCGCGAACTGGACATAGACCCGGCCCTCCTCGGCATTATCCTCGGCGGTTTCTTCTGGACCTACGCCTTCATGCAGTTGCCGTTCGGCCTGGTGGTGGATCGTGTCGGGGTCCGTTCGGCTTATGCGCTGGCCGTCATATGGTGGTCGGTCTGCACTGCCCTGACCGCTCTGGTACGCGGACCGCTGAGCATTCTCGGGCTTCGCCTCCTTCTCGGTATCGGTGAATCGGGCAGCTATCCCTCGAATGCCAAGGTCGCCTCGCTCTGGTTCCCCAAAAGCGAGAGAGGGCTTGCAGCCGGGATCTTCGATAGCGGGTCCCGGGCAGGCTCCGCAGTGTCGATGCCGCTTGTCGCCCTGCTGATCGCTCTTCTGGGCTGGCGGCTTGCCTTCGTCGCAGCGGGAGCGCTCGGTCTGGTCTGGGTTGCGTTCTGGTTTGCGCTCTACCATGACCCGGACAAACATCCCCGTCTGCCCCCAGGCGGACTGTCCGCGCTGAGAGCGGCCCAGCCTGCTCCCATACATGCGTCTCCGGGAGCGTGGCGGTCGATGCTAAGACATCGCACGGTATGGGGCATGATGCTGGGCTTCTTCTGCGCCAATTTCGTATTCTATTTTTTCGCCACCTGGTTTCCCAGCTATCTGGTCAGTGCGCATGGGTTTTCGCTCAAGGATCTGGGGCTCATCGGCATGATCCCGGGCGTTGTCGCCATTCCGGCAGCCTGGCTGGGCGGCTGGACATCGGATCGGCTGCATCATCGCGGTTGGACCCTCACAGCAGCTCGCAAGACCTGCCTCGTGGGCGGACTGGTTCTCTCCTCCGTTATCGCGCTGACCGCCTTCGTCACCCAGACCTGGCTGTGCATCACTCTCCTGTCGGTTTCCTTTGGCGGAATTGCCTTTACCGGGGCCAATATCTGGTCTCTTCCTGCCGATATCGCGCCGAGCCCGGATCTTGTCGCGACCCTGGGCGGGCTTCAGAACAGCGCTGCGAACATCGCCGGGATCATGATCGCAAGCTTCACGGGGCTGATGGTCAGCCTGACGCATGGATCGTTCCTCATCCCGCTTTGTGCAACCGGAGGGTTCGGGCTTCTCGGCGCCATTGCGTATCTCTTCATCGTAGGACCGATCGAGCCGCTTCCCCTCGATCTCCCGGGAAAGAATGCGGTCGGACGAACCGCTCTAGCAGCACGAGTATCGACACCATGCTGACACCACGCCGTTCCGCCGAAAAAGCGGTTTTCAACCTCAACGAGTTCGAGAATCTGGCGCGTCGTTATCTCCCGAGGGCAATATTCGGCTATGTCCAGGGCGGAGCCGATGATGGCAGCACGATCGCGCATAATCGGCGCGCACTCGACCGGCTGCGTATGGTTCCGCGTGTCCTGCGCGACGTGTCTTCCTGTTCCCAGCAGGTCACACTCTTCGGTCAGGGTTTTGCGAGCCCGTTCATGATCGCGCCCATGGGTGCATCGGCCATTATCGGCCCTGACGCCGATAATGCCATGGCACGGGCGGCCAGGTCTGCCCGGATCCCGTATATCCTCAGCGCAAACGCGATCACACCACTGGAAGAGATCGGACGCACTTACCCGGGATGCTGGTTTGCGGGTTACCAGAAGCCCGACGAGAGCAATATCGAGCGAATGCTCGGACGCGTCGCCGATGCCGGATTTTCGGCCTATTTTCTGACGGCAGATGTTGCGGTCGGCTCCAACAGGGAAAACAACCGGCGCAATGGATATACCATGCCGTTCCGACCGACCGCCCGCCTCGCTCTCGACCTGATGCGCCATCCTTTCTGGCTCTACCGCACAGGATGGAAGACGTTCCGACAACGCGGGATGCCTCGTATCAGCAATATCGACCCGGTCGCTCGTCCCTCCATCTTCTCACGCGAGATCAGCGCCGTGACCGGCTACGCGCAGTTCAGCTGGAAACATGCCGAGATGATCCGGCGTCGCTGGAAAGGCGCGTTCGTCATCAAGGGCATTCTCTCGCCCGAAGACGCGCGACTGGCCCGGGAGATGGGCGCCGACGGTATCGTGGTCTCCAATCATGGAGGAAGGCAGCTCGATTGCGCTGTATCGCCAGTCGAAACCCTCGCCCGCATACGGGACGTTTCCGGCGGTATGACCCTGCTCGTCGATAGTGGGTTCAGACGTGGAACCGACATCATCAAGGGGCTCGCCATGGGCGCGGACGGCGTATTGATCGGCCGCCCCTTTCTCTACGCTGCAGCTCTGGGCGGTGAACCGGCACTTCGACACGCCATCAATCTTCTGCAACGCGAGATCCATACGGATATGTGCCTGATGGGCGTTGCCGATTGCCATTCCCTGCGCGAGCAAACAGTAATTTCCGAGTAGCCCGGTAGCGATACCAGTGCCGGGAACGGGGCCTCGAACCGACATATTATGCAGGTCGATGCACATCGAACTGCTCACGAAACCCCGCGATACGCCTTGTTCGACGCGTTTGTGCACGACATGCAACTGCATCGTCTGCTGA
>NZ_BJVC01000003.1 GCF_007988945.1 Swaminathania salitolerans
AAAGGTCCGTGCGACTTGCATGTGTTAAGCATGCCGCCAGCGTTCGCTCTGAGCCAGGATCAAACTCTCAGGTTCAATTCCAGCCAGCACAAAGGCCAACCAAAACCAAACTATAGATCCCGAAACAAAAAAAACTGACGTCTGTAGTTCTTTCCAAAAAAAGAATAAATCAGTCAGCACTCTCATCATCAGAACCACTGGTTCAGACAACACCAAAGCGCCGCCAACATATCCCTTCCATTCCATCTTCACTTGTCAAAGAACCTACCTAACCTACTGATCTTACTCAGTCTTTCAGGCAGTCGCCGCAGCATGTTCCGCTGCGGTGAACGGGCTTTTACGGAAACCGGGGGGGGTTGTCAAACACTTCCTCAATCCCCCCAAAACCCACGCCACATATGGACCACACCCGATTCCCGACAAAACCACTCACAAAAAACAGGGAAAAAAATCGTCCGGAAAACAGATTCCTCACAAACACGGGAAAGAGACCGTCTTGCGGGCGCCTCCAAACCGGATAATCTCGACTCCCCATGGCAAAGCAGTGCTCCTCCGTCGTCGTCGTCTCCGTTTCCTGCAAGGGCAGGGCCGGATCGGTGTGCGCACAGGAAGTCTTCTGAGCCCTCCCCCCAGCCCCGCCGCCACGGCGGGGTGCGTTCGGATCTTGCCGGGTGGCCTTCTAAAGGTCTGTCCTCAATGCAAGCATCGTTCCTTTCCGGGATTTCCCTGGGCCTCTCTCCATAGGCCACGGCCTCTTTTCTGGTCTTCGCGCTGACAAGCTCTGCAAGTCCGGGGCCGAACAACCTGCTCATCATGACCATCGCCGCACGTTCGGGCCTGAGAAATACTCTGCCAGGCATTGCGGCCATCACTGTAGCATTCGGTTCGATGCTTGCGGTCTGGGCAATGGGGAGTGGCCTTCACTATCGCGACAAAACTCGTCATCGGACTTGCTGCGCAACTCGGCTGGGCGGCGCTCGGTCTTTATCTGTACCGGCACCTGCATCGGCCGGGCGGGACGCCGGAGCATATGATCCGGATCAATCGCGTGATGGGTGCTCTGTTGGCTGCATCGGCTCTCACCATGCTCGTCTGACGCAGGTTTCTCGCACGGATGCAGATATGAGAAAGCCGCCCGCATTGTCATGCGCGGCGGCTTTCTCACATAATGAGGATACTCAGAGCTTGTTGAGGCCGTCTTTGACGCTGTCGATGCCATCATTGACGGCACCTTTCACCTCGCCCTTTGTTTTCTCGGCCTTGCCTTCGAGGTTCTGTCCTTCGCCCTCGGCCTGAAGCTTCTCGTTATCCGTCAGCTTGCCGACTTCTTCCTTGATCGAGCCGACCACCTGCTTGACGGTTCCGCTGACCTTGTCCGTGATTGAACTCATGACACTGTTCCTTCTCGCCTGTAGCTACCGGTCGGGGCTACCGCGTGGGGATAGTCTGGGTACATCCCCCTGGAGGTCTGCTTCCGGCAGCACTGACCATTCAACGCAGTATCCCGGACAAAGTCGCATCGGCGGCGCTTTTTCCGGACAAACTCCGTCTTTTTTCCCGGGGTCCGTTCCCGTAAGATGAGGCCCCCCTCGCCACGAAGCGAGAAACCCCCGAACGAGAAAGCTCGCGAATGGCCCTTTTCCTGTTTTTCGCCGTCGTGATCCTGTGGGGGCTGACCTGGTTTTCCATCCACCTCCAGATCGGGGGAACGAGCGCGGACGTCGCCATTTTCTGGCGGTTCGTCCTGTCGGCGTCTCTCATCGGGGGCGGTCTGGCAGCAACGGGCAAATTGCGCACGCCCCCCAAGGCGGCATGGCCCTGGATCGCCGGCATGGGCGTGTGTCTGTTTTCCTGCAACTTTCTCGGGATCTACAGCTCGGAACTCTTTCTGCCGAGCGGTACCGTTTCCGTCGTGTTCAGCATGGCGACGCTGTTCAACACACTCAATCTCTGGTTGTTCTTTCGCAGGACACCCGATCTGCGCGTGTTGGCAGGCGGTATCCTCGGTGTCTGTGGCGTGGCCCTGCTTCTGGCGGGCGACATGGCGCATGAGAACTGGCATCTCATGCTGGCGGGGATGGGGTTTGCCTTGTTCGGCACCTATCTGTTTTCCTGCGGCAACATGCTCTCGCGTCATCTGGCCGGATTCGAGATCAGCCTGACCAATACCGTCTTCTGGGGCATGCTCTGCGGTATTGCGTTGCTGGCCGTCATCATCCCGCTTTCGGGACATGGCTACGGCTTTCCCCTCACATCTCGCTGGCTGGGTGGGCTGCTTTATCTGGCCCTGTTCGGCTCGGTGGCGGGATTTCTGTTCTATCTCGAGCTGGTGCGACGCATCGGCGCCGACAAGGCCGCCTATGCCACCATCCTCTCGCCCGTGATCGCGCTGGGCATTTCGGCTCTCTTCGAGAGGGTCTATTGGTCCGTGCCCATGCTGGCCGGGCTTCTTCTGATCCTGCTCGGCAATGTCCTGGCCTTCCTGCGCAGGAAACCCCTCCCCCAGCCTGTCGAGGTGGAGCAGGGCTGACCGGTTTGACAGAATGAAAGCCCGGTTTTCTGATGGTCGTCCGGACTGCATAATCGGGAGACGATCTGATGAAACCCGCCTCTGGCCAGACGCCTGGCCTCGCCCTGCTGGAGAAAGCGGGCATCGCCTATACGCTGCACAGCCATGATTACGACCCCGAAGCCGGTCGCAAGGGATTGCAGGCGGCAGAGTCGCTCGGCGTCTCGCCCGAGCGCGTTTTCAAGACGCTGATGATCTGGCTGGACAAGGAAAAGCCAGCCTGCGCCGTCATCCGGTCGGATCACAAGCTGAATTTGAAGGCCGTTGCCGCGGCGCTGGGAGGCAAATCGGCCGCCATGATGGCGCCACCCGACGCCGAGCGCCTGACCGCCTACAAGACCGGCGGAATCAGCCCTTTCGGGCAGAAAAAGCGCGTGCCCGTCCTGCTGGACAAGCACGCGCTCGGTCAGGAGCGGATTTTCGTCAATGCAGGGCGCAGGGGCCTGCAATGCGAGATCGACCCCGCCGCCGCTGCCAGTCGTTTCGACTGGACAGTCGGGGCTGTCGCAGAGTGATCAGAAGCCGGTCGAAAGCGTGACCATGGCCGAGAAAGGCGGGTTCAGGTAATAGGACGGCATTCCGCCCGACGCGATGGTCGTGCCGTAAACGCCCTTGACGGGGTTGGCATTGGTCGAGAAGCCATAGACGCCGTTGCGGAACTTGGCACCCGTGAGGTTGGTCATGTTCAGCTGGATCTGGGGCGATTTGAGATAACCGGCATTCTTGAACCGGTATCCCATGCCGACCTGGTTGGTGATGTATTGCGGCACAGAGTTGTCGTTCATGAAGGTCGCATATTGCTTGCCGACATATTTCACCTGACCGGAGAACCAGAAGCTTCCGTTATCCCAGTCGAGGCCGATACCCGCCTGCTGCTTGGGAGACCGGATGGCGATCTTGCCTTTGGTCGGCAGGAGATCGGCGCCCACGCGGATATTGTTGTCGATGGTCGCGTGCAGGTATTCGAACGTCACATAGGGACGCAGATGGTGCCAGGGACGGGTGCCGAGCTGGATATCGACGCCGCGCGTGGTCTGACCGCCGGCATTGACCGTCTGGCTGTAGCTCGCGCCCGACGCGCCGTCATAATAGTTGAGCGTCTGCTGACGGTTGGTCAGGTTGTAGTTGAAGAACGAGATCGAACCCACCAGAAGGTCGCCGTTATAGCGATATCCCAGCTCTTCCTCGATCGTGTATTCCGGCTTGGACGCACCGCCGCGCTGGGTCTGCACGCCCGCGATGTTGTAGTAGTCGACCAGCGAGGTGCTGGACGGGATCTTGAAGTTGGTATTCCCGGCCACGTAGATCTGGTGATGGCGGTTGAAGTTCCACGCAATACCGATCTGCGGCAGGGGCTCAGGCGTGTGCAGGTTGCGGTTATAGGTCGTTCCCGGGGTGTAGTTGTACACCCGACGCGTGATCATGGCCTCCTTGAAGCCGACCGTGATGTTCAGGCGATCGTTGAAATACTTCATGGTATCGCCGATGAACAGCATGTTCACCTGGGTGAGCGACAGGAAGTCGCGTGCCTTGAAGGGCTGGCCGTCGGTCGTGGTGATCAGATCGGTCGTGCCCCAGATATTGTTCGGGACGCCCGTCTGCTGGTTCACGATTCCATAGGGTGAGTACTGGGACTGGTTCGAATATTCGTACCACCAGCCGAACTGGATATCGTGATGATTGTTGGGTCGGTAATGCAGGGAGATCGTATTGCCCGTACGGAACTGCTCCTGATTCGAGGGGGCGAAAGCGAGCACGCTTTTCGCACCGTCCAGATCGAGGGAAACGGGCTGGTTCCCCATATAGGCCTGGGACGGGATGACCGACGCGCCCGTACCGTTACCGATACCGTGCCAGAAATAGAGCGAGTCCTCGAGGGTCAGCTTGGGCGTGATGACGAGATGGGTCGGCAGCACCGCCACCACGTTCTCGAACGGATTGACGTGAAGCTTGTAATACGCGGCACCTGCGGCGTTGGGCCCTGCGTAATTCGCCGCATAATTGGTGCTGTATCCGGTCCTGAGCCACTGGGTGTAGTTCGGGGCCAGATAGAAGTCGTTCGTCTGGTTGTTATAGGCGACCGTCAGCCCGGTATGGCTCCCGTTCTGGAAATCCTTCACCAGCTTGAAGTCGTAGTGATATTTCTCCGCCTGCCCCGGACCGCGCCAGTTATTGCCCTTCGTATGGCTGAAGGCGAACATGGCGCGCACGCCGCTATTGCCGATATCGCCGGAATTCAGACGCAGGAACTGACGGAACGTATCGAAGGAGCCGAACGAGACATCCATCACCCCGCCGCGATGATGCGAAGGATTGCTCATGGTCATGGAGGTCAGACCGGCCGAGGCACTCGTGACCGGAGAGCCGATATCGACCGAACCGGGCTGGAGCGAGACCGTCTCGAGATTTTCGGATTCGAGCACCTCGTTCGAGTAGAACTGGCCGCCGCCGATATCGTTGAGGGGCGCGCCATCGAGCAGCCAGCCCACTTCGGTCTGGTCGAAGCCGCGCACGTTCACCTGACCGGTGAACAGGCCGAACGGGTCGGCCTGCGCCACGTTGACGCTCGGCAGCATGGCCAGAACCTGCTGCACGTTCACGGATGGGGCGAGCTTCGCGATGAAATCATGCGTGACGGTCTGGACGGCCTTGGGCGCCGTCTCGACGCGAAGCAGCCCGCCACCGGGCTGACGCGTGCGCTGGCTTCGTCCCGTTACGGCGATTTCTTCGGGGCGCGCGCTGGCCATGAGCGGCGCGGAGACCGTTGCGGCGCGGGGGGACGTTGCCGTGGCCTGTGCCGCAGGCACTGCCGCCGGCGCTCCCGTCCGGGACGGATGAGCGGACCGATGGCTGGACGCATGGTGCTTGTGACGGGTCGGCGCAGCGGTCGAGACCTGGATGCTGCCGGCAAGGGCGGTGCCCCCGAGCAGCATCAAAAGACAACGATGCGTGAAACTGGACGGCATAGAACGGTGTTTCCCCTCGGAACCAGGTTGCGCAAGCGATTGTTGCGCGCGTGAATTATCGTTACGATATCAAACAGAACTACCCTCCCGGGCTACCAGTTGCCTTACGGGACGGCAACGAAACTCCATTCAGATATGGCCGCGGGGTGACAGAATCGTCACGCGGTGTCACCAATCTGCATCATCGGCGCGCTTCCCTTGCCCCTGCCCCCGCTGCTAAGTCGCCGGAGACGTGATCAATGGAGGCTCTTCCCCTGGCCGGTTCTTCGCATTCGGGTTTCGCCCTGCCCGCCGCCCTCTGGAAAACGGGGGGAACGCTCGTCCTTCTCGCCTGTCTGCTTCTGCTTGCGCATGAATTTTCGGTGACACGCTCGCTGCTGGCGCTGATCCGTGGGTGGAAGGACCAGAGAGGCGCGCCGTTCCTCTTCCTGCTGGTCGGTATCCCGTACAGTTTTTTCGGCCTTCCCCGGCAGGGCCTCTGTCTCGCAGCAGGGCTCGTATTCGGCACGCTGACAGGATTCGTTCTGGCGAGTGCGGCCAGTCTCTCGGGTGCCGTTCTCGGCTTCGTATGGATTCGCCGTCTGGCAAGCCATGCCCAGCGCCGCCATCTCCAGACCCGCTTCCGCGGCAGGCTCGCCCTGATCGGCCGGATCCTCGAGCGGACCCCGTTCCAGGCGGTTCTGACCCTGCGGCTTCTTCCCGTCGGCTCCGCCGTCATGGTCACCGCGGCAGCCGGTCTCTATGGCGTTCCGCTTGCGGCCTTCACCTGGGCCACATTCCTCGGCGCGCTACCCCAGAATCTGGTCTTCGTCCTCATCGGCGCGGGCACCGAACTCGGCCAGAGCTTCCAGATCGGTCTCGGCATCCTTCTCTTCGCGGGGTCGTCCCTGCTCGCCGCGATGCTGCTGGCCCGGGCACGGCGCGAAGGAAACGCGATAGCCGCCCTGGCCGAGAAGACGGAACCGCCCCCAGCCGCCTGACACCGCATCCCGCCATTTCGCGCGCAGGCCATGCCCGGAAGATCGGGACACCGGGAGGAAAGTTAAAAAAAGAGATTGAAAAACCCGGCGCCTGCGATATCTGACACGGGATCGTCAGAGACCGGCCCGAAAAACGCCTTTCTGTCATGGGCGTATGCGTATCACCCGACCGGCTCAGCCGACCGGCAGGGGAAATCTGGACCACAATTCTCGCAGTTCAAACATCCAGCAGGAGCGCCTCATGGCCTCTCCCGACGGGATCCCTGTCACTGTCACTCCCGACACCGTGTCGAAGGCGAACGCGCCCTCGCCGGAAACGGCAGCCTTGCCTGGCTGGCTTCCGCTCCTTCTCGGGTTTCTGACCGCCGTCGGTCCCGTCTCGACCGATATCTATCTGCCCGCCTTCCCGGCGCTCGAGCGCTCTCTTCACGCACCGGCGGGCAGTGCCGGGATGACGCTTTCGGCCTGGATGGTCGGGCTTGCGATCGGCCAGATTACCATGGGGCCCCTTGCCGACCGGTTCGGACGGCGCATTCCGATGCTCATCGGCATGATCGTCTATACGATCGGCAGCGTCGGCTGCGCCATGGCCACGACCATGACCTCGATGTGTCTCTTCCGCCTCGTCGCGGCCATCGCGGCCTCGGCCAGTATCGTGATCCCGAGTGCCTGCGTGCGCGATCTTTCCTCCGGGAACGAGGCCGCACGTCTGATGTCCAAACTCATCCTGATCCAGGGCATCGTTCCCATCCTCGCCCCCATGCTGGGAGGAATCGCCCTGGATTACATAAGCTGGCGGGCCATCTTCTGGGTCTCGTCGCTTTATGGCGCTGTCTGCGTACTGTTCCTTCTGCGCGCCTTTCCGGAAACCCTGCCTCAGGAAAAGAGACGGGAGCTTCGTCCCCTGTCCCTGCTTCATCGCTACGCCATCATCGCACGCGAGCGCAGCTTCATCACCAATGCGCTCGTCTGGGGGTTCTGCGGTTTTCTCTCCTTCACCTATCTCACCGCCGCGCCAACGGTTTTCGAGCATATCTTCGGGTTCACCCCCGCCCATTACGGAATGCTCTTCGGCCTCTTCGCGGTCTGCATGATCGGCTCCTCCCAGATCAACGCCGCCCTCGTCGGACGGGTCAGCTCCTCTGCCATGCTGGGATGGGCTCTCGTCATTTCCATCCTCGGCGCGATCGCCCTGCTGGTGGTGGTCATGCTGGCCGAGCAATATCCCGGCTCCGGACATCACATCCGGCAGATCATGCTCGTTCCGATCGTGGGCTGCATGATGATCACACTCGGCATGACCGGAATCATCGGTCCGAACGCGATGGTGGGCGCTCTTTCGAACCAGTCCCATTATGCCGGTAGCGCCTCCGCCTTTGCCGGGACGATGCAATATGCTCTCGGCTCGCTCGCCAGCACGGCCATCGGGCTTCTTCCTGCGGATACGCCCATGCCGATGGCAGCCCTGATGCTGTTTGCCGCGTTGATGATGGGGGTCTTCGCTGTCATGCGCCCGCATGTTGCCCCCCCGGCCCAGCCCGGTTAGCCCCGGATCCGTTCAACGAGGGCATGTCCATGCGTGACATCCCCCAACAGGGAGTTTGTCCCCATGCCCGCTGCCACCGTACTTCTTGTCGAGGATGACGATTCGATAGCCCTGATCGTGGATACGATCCTGACCGGTGCGGGCTACAGGGTCATGCAGGCCCGCAGCGCAGACGAAGCCCTTGTCCTGGCGGGGGAGATTCCTCCGGCCATTCTCGTCTCCGATCTCAATCTTCCGGGCGGGATGGGAGGCGATGCGCTCGCGCTCGCGCTGCGCGAAACCGTTCCGACGCTGGGTATCGTTCTCATTTCGGGTGATTTCGAGGATTCGTCGCGCCGGGACGATCTTGTCCCGGGTGCGATCATCCTGCCCAAACCTTTCCGGCGTGCGGAGCTGATGGCGGCCCTCGCAGAAACGGGCCGCGAGGCCTCCTGACATTTACAACCGGGACGCGACGCGGCTAGATGCCGCGCCCCTTGACGATGGAGACAGGCAGGATCATGGCCCAGGATACGCAACGCGGTGAGCAACCGGAACTCGATCTGAAGAACTACATTCGCGAGATCCCCGATTTTCCCAAGCCGGGTATCCTGTTCTACGATATCTCGACCCTGATCCGGAATGCCGATGCGTGGCAGATCGCAACGGCCCGCCTCACCCGCGCGATCGCGCCCTGGCAGCCGGACCTGCTCGCCGGAATCGAAAGCCGTGGCTTTCTGACGGCGGCACCTGTCGCGATGCGTCTCGGCTGCGGGTTCATCATGCTGCGCAAGCCCGGCAAGCTTCCGGGCAAGACGATCTCGCTGCAATACGGCCTGGAATACGGTCAGGACGAGCTGCATATCCAGGAAGATGCCGTCAAGCCCGGCCAGCGCGTCGTGGTTCTGGACGATCTTCTTGCAACCGGCGGCACGCTCGCGGCCTCGATCCGTCTGCTCCAGAAGGTCGGTGCCGAAGTGGTCGGCACGTCGGTTCTGGTCGAGCTCGACGGTCTGGGCGGGCGCGACAGGCTCGATGTTCCGCTCCATTCCCTTCTGACCTACCCGGCCTGAGCCGCAGGCCCCGGCCGAACCGGAGGCCCGGACTGAACCGTCTGGAGGAGGAGCGCTTTCCCATCCCGGACGGTCAGGCCTTCCGGACGGACCTGCCTTTTTCCATCGAAGGAGAAGACCCATGACGGACCGCCTCGAGGCCCTGTGGCACGCACGATATCGCAACGCCCTGCCCGACAGGGTGGACCGTGCCGTTCAGGCAGGGGGCGATCTGCTCGAGAGCCTGCTCGGGCATCGTTCCGTCCGGTCCTATCTGCCCGACGCGCTCCCGCCGGGCACGCTGGAGAAAGCCGTCGCAGCAGCCCAGTCGGCGGCGACCTCGAGCAACCTGCAAAGCTGGAGCGTGGTGGCGGTCGAGGATGCGGCCCGACGGTCCCGCCTTGCCGCCCTGTGCGGGAACCAGGCGCATATCGCGGTTGCGCCGCTCTTCATGGTCTGGCTCGCCGACCTCTCGCGCGTGGAGCGTATCGCCACGCGCGCCGGGCTCGACCATGGGGCGCTCGACCATACGGAGACATTCCTGGTCGCCACCATCGATGCAGCTCTTGCCGCCCAGAACGCGGTGGCCGCCCTGGAGGCAGCAGGGCTCGGCACCGTCTATATCGGCGGATTGCGCAATCATCCGGCAGAAATCGCAAAGGAACTGCACCTGCCGCAGCGCTGCATGGGAATGTTCGGCCTGTGCGTCGGATGGCCGGATCCGGGGCATCCCGCATCGATCAAGCCGCGCCTGCCCCAGGACGTCGTTCTGCATCGCGAGCATTACGACCCACGACAGGAGGAGGCACTGATCGCCGCCTATGATGCCTGCGCCGATACCTTCCAGAAAGAGCAGGGCCTCCCCTCGCGCGCATGGTCCCTCACGGTCGCGGAGCGCCTGTCCGGAGCCGAACGTCTCGGTGGGCGGGAAACCATGCGCGAGAGCCTTGCGGCGCGGGGCTTTCCTCTCGCCTGACCCCCCGGACGCGCCTCGCCGCGCCCCGGGATATCGCAGCCGGTGATATCGCAGCCGGGCAACCGGTCAGAGACGCGCGAGACTCTGCGAAGACAGCTCACCGATCGAACGGGCACCGGTGAGGGTCATCGCAACGCGCAGTTCCTTTTCCATCAGCTCGAGCAGGGTCTCGACGCCGCACCGCCCGGCAGCGGCAAGGGCATAGATATAGGAGCGCCCCAGCAGCACGGCATCGGCGCCCAGAGCGATCATCCGTGCGATGTCGAGCCCCGAGCGGATTCCGGAATCGGCGAGAACCGCAATCTCCCCCTTCACGACCTCGGCAATGGCAGGCAAGGCGCGACAGCTCGAGAGAACGCCGTCGAGCTGCCTGCCGCCATGGTTGGAGACGACCACGCCATCGGCGCCGAAACGAACGGCGTCGCGTGCATCTTCCGGGTCGAGAATACCCTTGATGATCATCGACCCCTTCCAGAACGTCCTGATCCATTCCAGATCCCGCCAGCTGATCCCGGAATCGAAATTGCAGGCCAGCCAGCCGATATAGTCTTCCAGCCCCGTCGGATTGCCCCGATAGGCCGAGATATTGCCGAGATCGTGCGGCCTTCCGTTCAGCCCCACATCCCACGCCCAGCGCGGGTGCGTGGCGGCCTGGACGATCCGCCGCAGGGCCGCGAACGGACCCGACATGCCCGAATGAACATCGCGATACCGTGCGCCGGGCGTCGGCATGTCCACGGTGAAGACAAGGGTCGTGATGCCCGCCGCCTGCGCCCGTTCGAGCACGTTGCGCATGAAGCCCCTGTCCCGGAGGACATAGAGCTGGAACCAGATCGGTGCCGGGGACTGACTCTGCACCTCCTCGATCGGGCAGACAGAGACGGTCGAGAGCGTGAACGGTATGCCCTTGCGTGCCGCCGCGCGGGCTGCCTGAACCTCACCCCGGCGGGCGTACATACCGGTCAGCCCGACCGGCGCCAGCGCGGCTGGCAGGGCCAGTTTCTGACCCAGCAACGTGGTCGAGCAGTCCAGCCCTGACACGTTGCGCAGGATGCGCTGGCGCAGCGCGATATCCGACAGATCCAGCTGGTTGCGCTGCATCGTGTGTTCCGCATAGGCGCCACCATCGATGTAGTGGAACAGGAATGGCGGCAGCCTGCGGCGGGCAGCCTCGCGGAAATCGGTCGGCGCGGATATCAGCATGGTTCGGTCCCCCTTCCTTTTCCTGTTCTTCCCCGCTCCCGGGACGACCGGCTCAGCGCAGGATACCCGTATGCCCCACGCTGTAGCGCCCCGGCTGCGGCCATACCGTCAGGCCGTGCGGCTCGGCGCCAACGGGGATCTTCCTGACGGCCCCCGTTTGGGTATCGATCGCATAGACCACGTCGTCGAAGCGTCCGGAAAGCCAGAGCAGCTTTCCGTCGGCGCTGACATTGCCCATATCGGGACTGCCACCACCGGGAATCGGCCAGGTCCTGACCACCTTGTCCGTGGCGAAATCGATCACGGAGACGCTGCCCGGGCTGTGACGCGGACCGTGGATCCTGTGCGAGCCGCGATTGGCCACATACATGAACTTGCCGTCCCTGCTGGGATATTCGCCATGCGTGCCCGGACCGGTCGGGATGAAGCCCGTCTCCTTGAAGCTGTCTCCATCGACCACGAAGACACCATCGGCATGCATGTCGGCAATATAGAATTTATGCCCGTCCGGTGCCGTCAGGATATCCTGCGGCATGCCGCCCCTCGAAAGCTTGAGATAGCCCATGAGCTTGAGATTGACCGTATCGACCTTCGCCAGATAGCCGCCGAACTCGCAGGTGAAGATGGCGTAACGACCGTCGATCGAGAAATCGGCGTGATTGATGCCCTTGCATTGCGGGGCCTCGACCGAACCGAGCAGCGCCATGCTGTGCGGATCGCGGAAGTCCAGACGCTTGTGCGCCTCCGCCACCGTGATGGCATATTTTCCGTCCGGCGTGAAATACATGTTGTACGGATCGTCGACGGTCACCGCCGGGCCGGGCTTGCCCGTATGCGGGTCGATCGGTGTCAGGCTGCCGTCATTGCTGCCCTCGGCATTGTTCGTGACCCATAGCGTGCGCAGATCCCAGCTCGGCACGACATGTTGCGGGCTGCGACCGACCTTGAACGTATCGATGACCTTGAAGCTGGCCGGATCGATGACAGAGACGCTGTTGCCGCGCAGATTCGGCACATAGACCCGGGCCGGATCTCCCGCGACGGCCGGAGCGATCTTGCCTGCCTCGGTCTCGCTGTAGATGTTGTGCGGATCGACGACCGGCGGCATTCCGGGAATCGTCTCGACAGCCGCACTGGCGGCTGCTGCGGACGAACCCGGGAGGGCGGCGCGCTCTGTCTGGCCCGATGCTGTCGAGGCATTTCCGGCGCCAGAGGAGGGGGTGCCAGAGGAAGGCGTGCCTGAGGGGGAGGTGCCAGTAGCGGCCGGGTTAGCGCCCGGGTTAGCGGCCGGGGTGGCAGCCGGGGGGGTGGTCTCCTGCGCGAGCGCGGTGGTCGCGAGCATCAACCCGGCAAGCGACGCGATGACTGAGTGACGTGAGAACTTCATCGATACTCCTTGATGACACCCCGCCTCAGCGGGTTTTGCCGAGAGCGGCAAGCGCCGCCTCCAGCTGGATATCCGTGCCGATCCGCCCGAGCGCCGCCGTGGCCGGTCGCGGATCTCCCCCATAGACGCCCTCGGCGGCGGTCGGCAGACCGGCCTTGCGCAGAGCGTCCTGCCGCACCATCGTGGGGTCGATGGCGAGCATGAGCGCGGTATCGCTGAGATCGGCATGCTTGCCGAGATCGCCACCGAACCCCCTCTCGCGCAACGCCTGTGCATAGCGCGTGCCGATACTGTCGTAATAGGCACCGAGATAGAGGGCCTGGGCCGCATTGTGCCACTTATGATCCAGCTTCGCGACCGCTGCCTTGAGATAGGACAAATAGCCGCCGTGATCGGCGATGAAAACGATGCGTCTGAATCCCTGCACGCGGAAGCTCTCCGCCGCCCCCTCGAGAAGCCCCTCGAACACTGCCGGGGGAATCGAGATCGTGCCGGGAAAACGCATATGCGAGGTCCGGGGCGTCGTGCTGCCCTCGGGAACATAGGCGATGACGGGCGCGACGAGCGCATCGCCGAGACGGCGCGCGATGCGCTCGGCCTGGGCCGCCGCCCGGACATTATGCTTGCCGACCGCGATATAGGGACCGCTCTGCTCCGTACCGCCTACAGGGATGATGATCGTGCGCGTGCCCTCACGAAGACGTGCCGCGATTTCGGTCCAGGTCAGCGCAGCAAACGCAACGGTTCTTTCCCGCACCACGCTGCCGGAGCCGGCCTGTGCTGCGGCGGATCCGGAGAAGATGACGGTCGCCAGACCGCAGAATACCGCGGAACGAACGGCCTGTTTCAGACGTCGGAGAACGTGCACGACCGGATATCCCGCCCTGTCAGAGGTAAAGCTTCTGGAACAGATCCCGCGCCAGCGATATCGCCCCGATGAGAAAAGCCGCACCGGAGAGAACGGAACACGAAGCGACGCGGTGGCGGTGCGCCACCGACCGTCTCCTGCACCCGTCTCTTCCGCCCGGACCCTTGTCGCTGAACCGTCCACCTGAACCGCCACCCCGAACCGCCATCCTGAATATCCAACCCGCATCTTCACCCGGGACGCCCGCTCCGGGACGATCCCCAGGACCGATCCCCAGGGTCGGTCCTCCGGGCCTATCCCCCGGGCCGGTCTTGCATCGAGTGTTGCAGAGTTTTGCCTCGCAGGCCATATCTCCCCCCTCCCTTCTTCCCTCCCTGCAAGGAATGCCGTCCTCATGGCTCTCGATCCCGTCGGGCTCAACGCCCTTCTCGCGCCGGAACCGATCGACAGCGTTGCCCATGTCATTCAGGTTGCTCTCACCCCGGTCTTCATGCTGTCGGGCGTGGCCTCCCTGCTGACGCTCTTCAACACGCGCCTTGCACGGGTTTCCGACCATGTGGAAGAAGTGGCGCATCGTCTGCAGGACCAGACGGACGACCCCCGGGAAACAGCGCGGCTCGAGCGGCATCGCGCGCGTCTGCGTCAGCGCGTCTTTGCGCTGGATTGCGCGATCATGCTGGGTGGGGTCGGCGGCGCCTCGACATGCGGGGCTGCTCTGGCCCTGTTTTTCGGCAGTCTCCACAACAGTCAGACGGTTGCGTGGCTCATCGTCCTGTTCGGCGGCGCGCTGGGATGCACGGTTGCCGCGCTCTCGGCCTTTCTCGCCGATACGCTTCTCGCGTGGCACGGGCTGAAAAGGGACGGTGCGCTGCCAAAGCCCGTTTCCGTCGTCAAGGCAACAAGATAGCGGCTGCCTGTGCCCGCAGCGTAATTTAATTTCTATTTGCGCCGATAAATAAAGAGGAAAATAAAACAGGGAGTGTTCCATGCGCTTCTTGCATTGCTGGAGCGCGTTTTAGGCGATTGTCCCGGTTCGGGTTTGAGCGTTGTTAGCGCAGCCACACACAGACCAAATCAGGAAAAACCAATGTTCTCCGCCGAATTCCTCATGCTCGTCTCTCATCCGCTCAGCGCGCTCAGCGCTCTGACCATGATCTCGTTCATCCCCGTCATTGGCGCACTTCTCGTCGCAACGATCGCGGCCGACCGTACCGCCTGAGTATCGATAAAGTAACGGATTCCTTTCCGGACTTCCCGTTACTTCGTGGACTGCGACCGGGGCGCAGTTCGCATCCTGTTACGGGTCGCCCCGTCTCCGGTTCGTCCTCTCCCCCGGCTTTTCTCTTCCGACAAGCCCGATCATCCCGCGGGCACGCATGCGGGACACCCCACCCGACCGGATTTCCCGGTCCCGCCCTTTCTCCGGTCCCGTGGCCTCTCAGGTCCTTCTCCTGCGCTTCTATCTCTTCATCGGCGCGTAGAGGCCGAGATCCAGATGATGGCCGTTCGAATAGTTGAGACCGTTGACCCGGCCGTACTCGGTCAGATCGTATCCCTGCGCCGTCATGGCCGTCGTCAAAGCGGGCAGGTCCTTGCGATCGACGAGCACCAGCGCACAGGCGTCGTGCCGGCTCAGGAACTCCGCTGCATCCCTCACACCGAGAAACCGCGTGTTCGACCCGGTCAGAAAGGCAAGACTCGGCTCCGAATACGAGACCGAGACGAGAATGCTCTCATTGCAGGGACGGTAATCGTCGAAAAGCGAGGCCGCACGCGGCGCAAGCTGGAGCAGGCCCAGATTGGGAATGACGGTCAGGAAGATCCCGGCATGAATGATGACGGCCGACGCGATCGCCATCCATGCCGCCCGCAGGCGCTGCGCGCGGTAGAGCAGCCAGAGAGCCCCGAGAATGAGGGGGAGCGCACCGAGCGAAGCGATCAGGGATGCCGGTTCGATCCGATGCTCGCTTTTCCACAGCAGAACCGTTCCGGCGACGGCAAAGGCGAGCGAGAGAACGGACCAGAGCACCGCATACAGCCCCAGCAGCCCTCTGGCCCAACCCGCAGCCGGCCGACGCAGGGGCCAGCAGACGAGGCTTGCTGCCGTGAGAAGCGCAATGGCCGGATAGGTCGGCAGGACATAATGAGGGAGCTTGGTCGCTATGGCCTCGAAGACGAGCCAGTGAGGCACGATCCAGCACAGGAGAAACCGTATTGCGGGTTCGCGATGCCGGGCCCAGATGGCCGGCAGCCCAAGCACGAAGAACAGCGAACCGGGCCAGAATGCGAGAAGAAAGACGCCGACATGAAACCCGGGTGGCAGGCCGTGTGCCTGCTGACCATGGCCTATCTTCCCGAGGAAATTGGTTCCGACGGCGCGTGAGAAGAACGTGCCGTGACTGACGACACCGATCGCGATACACCAGGGCGCGACCACTGCGAGGGTGACGAGCCAGCCCCAACGGGGGCGCAGACGCGAGAACCAGCGCGCCTGACGCTCGATCACACGCAAGGCGAGCGGGGTCGCAATGCCGGGAATCAGAACCACAGGCCCCTTGAGCATCAGACCGCAACCCAGGGCGCCCCAGTAGAGCCAGGCGAAACCCACCGGCGTGTCACGCCCCTGCCTGTCATCCATATAGGCGCGCAGCAGGGCCGTCTCGACCAGAAGAATATCGAGCAGCAGCACCGTATCGATCGTGGCCATCCGCCCTTCGGCGGTAAGGAGCGTCGAGACCGCAAGCAGGGCCGCAGCGAGAAGACCGGCCACCCCTCCGAAAAGGGAGGCGCCGAGATAGGCCGTGAGCGTGACGGCGGATACGGCTGCGATCAGGCTCGGAATCCGGTAGGGCCAGGCCACATGACGCTCGCCGCGACCCGAGAAGATCTGCTGCGCCGCCGCCTCGAGCCAGTAGATTCCGGCAGGCTGAAGGTAACGCGGCTGGTCGAGAAAGCGCACATCGACGAAATTGCCGCTCTCGATCATCTGCGCCGAGGCTTCCATATAACGCGGCTCGTCACGATCGAGGGGAACGAGGCTCATGCGTCCGGGAAGGAAGATGAGGAGGGTCAGCAGAGCCACACCGCAATAGTGGCGCCAGGTCAGTGTCATGAAAACCCTCAGCGTTCTGTCACGCGGCCCGGCAGTCTCGTCCTGTTGAGCAGCCACATGACACCGAGCAGGTCCCGGATGCCGACGAGCGCGCGATTGAAATTGGTATATTTGGAGTGACCGTGCAGGCGCGCCCTGTGACGGGTCTCGACACAGATCAGCTCCGCCCCGTAACAGCCGAGCAGTGCAGGCAGGAAACGATGCACCCCCTCGAACTGGGGAATACGCAGGAAGGCCGCACGGCTGAAAAGCTTCATGGGCGCGCCCGTATCGGGGCAGCCATCCTTGAGCAGACGCCGGCGCAGACCGTTGGCGAAACGGGTTGCGATGACCCTGGAGAGGGAGTCGTTGCGCTTGAGCCGGACGCCGACGACAAGAGGTGCTGCGCCGCCTGCGCCCTTCGACAGGGCCTCGGCCCTGTCGAGCATGGTGACGATGACGGAGGGATCGTCCTGACCGTCTCCATCGAGGGTGGCGATCCAGTGCCCGCGTGCGGCCTCGATGCCCGTGCGCAGGGCTGCGGATTTTCCGAGACGCCGGTCATGAACGAGAAGGCGCAGGGAGGGAAGATACGCGTCCCGCGCAGCGAGCAGCGCATCGCCGGTGCCGTCCGTGCTTCCGTCATCGACGAAAACGATTTCCGTATCGGATCGGCTTCCGAAAACACCCGCCAGCTCCGCGCAGACGGGCTGGATGTTCTCCACCTCGTTGAGCACGGCGATGACGACGGACAGACGGATGGTCATGGCTGGAACCGCTCCCGGCTCTCGTCCGGGGCCGGAAACTGGCCCGGACGGGTAATCAGGCCGCGCTCCGATCGCGCGGTCCTGTCTCGTTCGACGCCTTCAATGCGCCGGGCAGATCGCCGATCGCACGATCGAGAAGCGTCGAGGCACTGGCGTGCTCGTCTGCGAAATGCTGAGCCAGCAACGTGCGTGTCGCCTGGATCGCGACACTGGCCGCCATCTCGCGCACCTCGCGAACGGCTGCGCGCTCGGATGCGGTGATACGGTCGCGCGCCATCTGCTCCCGCCGGGCTGCGATGGCCTCTGCCTCGTGGCGGGCACGCTCGGCAATGGCCGCAGCTTCCTCGCGGGAACGCTCGATCAGGGCCCGGGATTCGGCGAGTGCCTGCTCGCGCTCGCGGGTCGCATCCTCGAGCATCTTCTCGGCCTCGCGACGCAGGCGGCTGGCCTCGTCGAGATTGCTCCGCACCTGTTCGGCGCGCGCATCGAGGATGCCGGCAATGGCCGCCCAGAGCTTGCGTCCGAAAATCAGGAAGAACAGGACGAAGGAAACGGCGACATAAAACCGCTGGTCGTGAAACATCGCTCTGGTTTCCTCAGCCTTTGCTGGACGAAAGCCCGGCCTGGACGACGTCCTGTATCCGGGCACGGGAGACGGACGCATCGAGGCCCGCCGGGCGCAGGAGCTTCTCGATGAGGCTCTGTGCGGTTTCCGTCGCTACGGCCGGCAGGCTGGCCAGCGCTTCTTCCCGGGCGCTCGCGATGCGCTTTTCCGCATCGGCGATGTCGGAAACGAGCCGACGGTTCATCTCTTGGGTCTGGGCGTCGGCAGCCATGCGGGCTTCCTGGACCACCCGGTCGATATTGGCCTGAGCCTGCGCCGCAGCATCGTGGCGGGCACGACGCAGCTCGTCGACGGCACGGTCGGCATCGTCACGCGCACGACGTGCGATATCCAGATCGCCCTCGATGCGATTGCGTCTGTGGGTCAGGACCCGGTCGATACGCGGCAGGGCGGAACGACTCAGAATGCCATAGAAGACCGCAAATATGATCGCTCCCCAGACCACCTGCCCGAGAAGCAGGGGGTTCGAGAAGTCGAGCTGCGGCATGCCTGCTGCCCAGGCCCGTCCCGGCACAGCGCCGAGCGCGAGCGCAACGGCCAGCGAGGCAGCGAGATTTCGAGACGGAAGGCGCATGACGATAACCTGCCTTTCGATCAGACGAAGAGGATCAGGAAGGCGATCAGAAGAGCGAAGAGCGCAACGGCTTCCGTCAGGGCGAAGCCGAGCATGCCGAGACCGAAGACATGCGAGCGGGCGGCGGGGTTGCGGGCGATGGAGCTCACCAGCGTGGAGAAGATGTTGCCGAGACCGATGCCGACACCGGCAAGAGCGATAACAGCGATACCGGCACCGATTTCGCGAGCAGCAGAGACGTCCATGAGTCAGGTTCCTTGGTTAATACGACTGAACAACGAGCAAACGTGAGGGGCGATGATCGCTCAGTGCGCCACGGCCTCACGCAGATAGATGCAGGTGAGAATGGCGAACACATAAGCCTGGAGAACGCCCACCAGCAATTCGAGAGCCGTCAGCGCGACGTTGATGGCGACGGGCGCCACGGCCAGCGCAGGCCCGAAAAGTCCGAGACCTGCCAGCATCAGCGTAAAGCCGGCAAAAACCTCGAGAAGAACGTGACCGGCCATCATGTTGGCGAAAAGTCGGATCGACAGGCTGACAGGTCGCGAAAGAAAGGAAAGGATCTCGATCGGAATGAGAAGCGGCGCGAGGAAGACGGGCGCTCCCTCGGGCATGAAATGCGCGAAGAACTTCATGCCCTGCGCCTTCAGGGACGCGAGGATCGACACCAGAAACACGAGCAGCGCCAGAGACACCGTCACGACGATATGGCTCGTGAAGGTGAAGCTGTAGGGAACGAGACCCAGATAATTGCCCGCGAGAATGAAGAAGAAGATCGCGAAGACGAAGGGGAAGAATGCCGTCCCCTTCTCGCCGATCGTGTCCGTCGCCATGTTATGGATGAAATCGTAGCCGATTTCGGCAGCCGCCTGGAGACGACCGGGCACGACGGCAGCAGGACGCATTCCCAGATAGAGGAAGGCCAGCACGAGAACGACCGCGATCAGCATGAAAAGCGGCGACTGGCTGAAGCGAAGCGCCTCGCCGATCTGCCCGAGAACAGGATGAAGCTCGAACTGGCCGAGCGCGTCAATCGTTGATTCGGCGGCCAAGCTGCCTCTCCCGCTACCCTTGCTGATCTTCCGGCGAACCGGTCGATCGTTAAATCCATCACCGTGGCGAGGCCTGACGCGTCATGCGCTCAGACCTGAGCATTCCTGACCGCGCGCCAGACATTCAGCATCCCCGACGCGCCGCCAGCGAGCGAGAAAAGGATCAGCAGGACCGGTTTCGTGCCGCACAGGCGATCGAGCCCGTACCCCACGACCACACCGACGATCAGAGCGGCAACCATCTCGGTGCCGAGCCGCATCGCCAGCCCGAATGCCGAATAATCGGCATTTCCGTCCTTCGTTCCGGTCGCAGCGTCGTCCTTCACGCTCTTGCCGCGCATGCGGGCCTCGGCCTCGGCCAGCCTCCGATCGAAGCTTTCCGCGCCCTTGTCCGTCTGCGAGGAAACGTTCAGGTCGTCCTGTGCGCCCACGAGTCCCTACCTCACTCGCCTCCCTCTCATGAGGGAGTCCTTGGTGGGCGGTTGCTACCCATGAAGCGTTGTTCTGTCAACGTCTCGTCTCGGCATGAAACCGATTTCTTGCCCGGGTTCAGGAGGGTCTGCCGGTGCAGAGGTCGCGCCGCGTCTCTCCCGCCAGCTCCCGACGGGTACGGTCGAGTGCCTCGGCGTAGCGCCGCAGGACGTAACGCTCCGTCAGAAGCCCGATGACATGCCGGGTCTCGAGAGAATCGACGACGACGAGGGCATCTGTCTCGGCCTGCTCGAAGGCGCGCGCGGCATCGCGGATATCCATACCGGGGAGCAGCATCGTCCCCTCGTTCTGGGCGAGCGCTGCAAGCGGCCGGTCCGGCGGGGTGCCGGGCAGATGGATATCGGGCACGAGCACGATTCCGCGATAGCGCCGGTCGGAATCGCCGAGGACGATCTGGGGCGCATGGCCGGGCGGGCACAACTGGCGGGCACGGGAGAGCGGCATCTCCGGCGGATACAGCGTTACGGGCTCCTGCATCATGCGACGAACGCTCAGGCGTCGAAGCCAGCTGACATCCACCGCAGACCGGATCGTCTCGCCCCGCTGGTGGAACCGCCAGGTCGCGAAGGAATAGCCGAACAGCCGCCTTACCGTGAGCAGGGAAAGAATGCTGGCAAGAAGGACCCCGCTGGCCAGGGTCAGATCCGCTGTCATTTCGAGAATGAGGCAGGTCATGGTCATGGGCACGCCGATGATCGCAACGGCCATGGCACTCATGCCCAGAACCGCGCAGGTCGGAGGCGGCAGGGCCCCGGACCACAATGCACCCGGTATCGCCGCCATGAGAGAACCCGCCAGCACCCCGAGATAGAGAGAGGCGAAGAACAACCCACCACGAAAGCCGCTCCCGATCGAGATGCAGGACGCAAGCGCCTTGAACAGCAGGAGCACGGCCAGGGTTTGCAGCGGCACGCCGCCTGCCAGCACTTTCGTCGCTGCGGCATGACCGGCAGAAAGGATCGAGGGCGAATACAGGGCAAGGCCGCCCACCAGCGCACCGCCCAGAACGGGACGCAGGACGGCGGGAGCGCCTGTCCGGCGAAACACGGCCTCGGCGATGGTAACGCCTCTCATCACGGCAATGCCGAGCAGACCGCATCCGATTCCGATCCCGGTCACTGTTGCGACATCCCCCGCCGCGAGCGCGCCATGCGCCGGAAGAGCGAGACTCGCAGTCACCCCGCCCAGAAGCCGGACCGTACCGATCGCCGTGATCGACGCCAGGGCGACCGGGGCGAGATTGACGAGGGAATAGGTGCCGATCACGAGTTCGAAGGCATAGAAGGAGCCTGCGATCGGCGCGTCGAACGCGGCGCCGATCGCGCCCCCGGCGCCGCAACCGACCAGAATCCTGAGATCGGCCCTGCGGACGCGAAACAGCAGCCCCGCCCGGGATCCGAACGCGGCCGCGATCTGCGAGAATCCCGCCTCCAGCCCCAGAGAGGCCCCGCATCCATTCGACAGGAATGTCTGGAACGCCACGATGGCGCTGTCGCGCAGGGACATGCGTCCCCCATGCAGGGCATTCGCCTCGACCGGATCCACGGGACGGTGGGAGAAATGCCTGGACAGAAAGAGGCCGAAAAGCCCGAGAACGAGGCCGCCCAGGGTGGGCACCAGCAATGTCCTGACGGGATCGAGGCTTTCGAGACCGGAAAGACGCCCGTCATTCTGGAGGGCGTAGAGCACCCGATGCGCCCAGAGCGTTGCCCGCGTGACGACCCAGACGCTCAGCCCGGCCAGAACCCCGACGCATCCCGCGAGCCCGGTCAACCAGATTTCATTGGATCGGACGAGCGCGCGCACATAGTACGGAGCATGAACCACATGCCGGAACCGTTTGGCAGTTCTGGGGAACCTCGAAGTCACGGAAGATCCAGACATGGCTTTAAAGACAGGCGCGAGACGAGGCCCTTATGATCGTTCCGGCTTGCCGCAGGCAACAGAAAACCCCAGAGTTGACGTCCTGCCCGGAACGCCCGCTCCGGTCAGAAGCGTGGCCAGTCCGGCCCGGGCACGCCCTCTGACCCGCATCTCTTCTTTCCGTGACACAAGGATTTCCTGATCGTGCAGCTCAACGTCATCGAACGCCTTCCGGCTCAACCGGGCGGACATCCGCCGGTCGTGTTCCTGCATGGCCTTTTCGGACGCGCGCGCAACATGGGATTCCTGCAGCGTCAGGTTTCCAGAACCCATCGCACCCTCGCTCTCGATCTGCGCAATCACGGGGACAGCCCGCACGGTCCGATGGATTATCCGACCATGGTCGACGACGTCGTCGAGACCCTGCGCGCGCATGAGGCGCTTCCGGCCATCGTCATCGGCCACTCGATGGGCGGCAAGCTCGCGATGATCCTGGCATTGCAATATCCGGAACTCGTCGCCGGGCTGCTGATCGGCGACATGGCACCGGCGCGGACGGGATACGGACAGGCCGCTCTGGGCGAGGCGATGCTCCATGTCCATTTCCCCGATCAGCTCGATCGCCAGCAGGCCGATCAGCTGCTCGCCAGGACCATTCCCAATCGCAGTGTCCGCGACCTGATGCTCCAGAACGTCCGGCTCGGAACCGAGCCGGGCTGGCAGATCGGCCTGCAGGACATCGTGAACGCAATGCCCAATATCGAGAACTGGCCCTATATGCCCGAGGGCTATGTCTATGACGGACCGACCCTGTTCCTCAGGGGAGAGCATTCTCCCTATATCAGCCGCGATCACGAGCCGGTCATGAGACGGCTCTTTCCGCATTTCCGTCTGGAGACCGTGCCCGATGCGGGGCACTGGCTCCATGCCGATAATCCCCGTGTCTTCTCCGACCATATGCTCGCCTTCATCGAGAGCATCTGACCCGATACCGACAAGCAAGACCTGCCCATGATCCGACGCGCCGCACTGGCTTTCCTGCTCGCTTCCGTGATGGGAGGCATCCCGTTCCGGGAGGCCGCCCGCGCGCAGCCTCTGCCTTCCCTCACGCAGGAGGGACTCGAGGCCCTGACGCTGGCGAAGGAATCGATCTCCCTGCGTTCCGTCGCGGGTCCTGGCAACCGGACACCGGATGTAGCGGGCCTCTACCGGCGTGCGCTCATTGCGGGCGGCTTTCCGCCGGGCGCCATTGCGATCGCCCGGGTCGGCGATACGGCCTATCTCGTTTTCCGCTGGGCCGGGCAAACGCACGGCCTCAAGCCGCTGGTGATTTCGGGCCATATGGATGTGGTGGCGGCAAACCCCGCTGACTGGACGCGCGACCCCTTCACGCCGATCGTCGAGGAAGGCTATCTTTACGGGCGGGGGGCGACCGACATGAAGCTCAGCAATGCCCTCGTCATCACCGCGCTCGTCAATCTGCACCGGCATGGATACAGGCCGCGCCGCGATATCGTTCTCGCTCTCTCCGGCGATGAGGAGACCGCCATGGTCACCAGCCGGATCCTTGCGGAAAAACTGCACGATGCGGGCATGGTGCTCAATATCGATGTCGGCGGAGGCACGCTGGACGAAAAAACGGGCCAGCCCCTCTATTTCGTCTGGTCAGGCGCGGAAAAGACCTATGCGGATTACCGGCTGGTCGTGACCGATCCCGGCGGCCATTCCTCCGAACCGCGCGCGAGAAACGCCATCGACGTTCTGGCACGAGCGCTCATCAGGGTGGAGACACATGAATTCACGCCCGAGCTCAACGCACTGACCCGCAGTTATTTCGTCAATGCGGCACGCCTCTCCCCGGCACCGCTCGCTGCCGCCATGCGCGCCTTTGCGGCAAGCCCGGGCGATCGCAAGGCGATCGCGACCCTGCGGGCCGAGCCTTCCCTGACCGGCATGATCGGAACGACCTGCGTCGTCACGACCGTCAGGGGCGGTCACGCCCTGAATGCCCTTCCGCAACGCGCGGAGGCGAACATCAATTGCCGTATCTTCCCCGGTCACTCGCGACGTGACATCCTGCACGAACTCTCCGCTGCCATCGGAGACGGGAGCGTGAAGATCACCGATGAAACGGCGAATTCCGTCGAGACGGATGCATCGCCTCTCGACCCCGTTTTCTCGTCGGCGATCTCGGAAGCCGCCGATGCGGCCTTCCCCGACGTGCCGGTATTTCCCGGCATGAGCGCAGGTGCGAGCGACAGCATGTGGTTCCGCCAGCGCGGCGTGCCGAGCTACGGGGCGAGTCCGATCTTCATCAAGGCGTCTGACAATTTCAGCCACGGTCTCAACGAGCGCAGTCCGCTTTCGACCATCACGCCCGGCATGCATTATTTCGAATCCCTGATCCCGGCCCTGTCACGCTGAGCCACACGCTGAACCACGCGACGAACGACGCGCAGAACGACACGCAGAACGACACGCAGAACGACACGGGCGGCTGCCCCGGCATCGGACCGGCGTGACCCTCAATCCCCTGTCAGCGCATTCCTGACGGATTTCCCTTCCTCGCTCAGCCGCCAGAGATACCACGCCAGAGCCGAGCGGAAGGGAGAGAAGCGCTCGCCTTCCGCTCGCAGGGCGGCAGGCCGCGGTGGCGTATCGAGCCCACGCAGCTTCTGCCAGCCCGCACGGACCCCGAAATCATCGACGGGCAGGACATCCGGCCGGTCCAGGGTGAAGATCAGCATCATTTCGATGGTCCATCGTCCGATCCCGCGCAGGGGAAGCAGGCGGGCAATCAACATCTCGTCGCTCATCCGTGCCGCCCCGGCGAGATCGGGCACGATCCCGTCTTGCGTCGCCCGGGCAAGCCCGCGCAGGGCCATGTATTTCGCAGCGGAGAGGCCGCACCCCCTGAGCGCATCTTCGGAGAACGCGAGAAGCATTTCCGGTTCCGGCGTTGTCCCGCCCGCAAGCGCACAGATACGCGCAAGGATCGCCTCCGCCGCACGGCCATGAAGCTGCTGGCCGACGATGGCCCTCACCAGCGCCTCATAAGGCGTTTTCCCGTCGCGCCCTCTCAGGCGACACGGGCCGATCCGCGCGATGAGCGCGGCAAGATCCCGGTCCTGCGAGAGGCAATCGTACATGCCCCTGTCCTCGGTCATGAAGGCTCTCCCTCCGGAACGCTGCCGCGTAACGTTCCGATGCTTGGCAAGATGACGGCTCCAATGCCATGATAGCGCCAATTGCCCGATCATGTCGCCTTGTGGAGCTTGCCTTCCTCCCCGGTCGTGTGGCGGCGTGTGGTCTGATTCTCGACAGGTGTTCTTCTGAAACGCGCCCAGCCCGCCGATATGGACCCGCTCGCGACCAACGCGGTGCCCCCAGAGGGGAAGCGCACCCGTAACGAGCCGTCACTTTTCGCCACGCCCCATGCGCCGCCGCGTACTCCCCCGGTCATGCGCGGCGTGCGCGTTCCGCTGCGCCATTACGAGCCGAAAACGGACGGAACGCACGCGCTCCGTCCCGCGAGCGCATCGCTCATCCGTCCGCAGATCCTCGAGGATCCCGGAGTCGTCACGGTTCTCGTCGCTTCGGCCCTGGCCCATGCGCTCCTGATCGGGCTGCTTCTTTACGAGGGCGCCCATCATGCGCATGGCCTGCCCGACGGCATGGAAGCGCCCCAGGTCGAAATGATGTTCGCCCCTCCGTCCAGAAGCGGTATGGCGGGCCCCCATACGGACTCGCCCGGAGGCGAAGAGACCCCCTCTCCCGCAAAGGACTCCCCGTCGAACGGCGCAGCCGCGCCGAGCGATGCGCAGAACCGGCCGGGAGAAGAGGAATCGGCGCCCACGCCTGCCATGCCGACACCCACGCCGCCAGCGGCCCCCCCTGTGCCTGACGGTCCATCGACCGAGATTCCCAGGACCGATACCGATCGCCCGGTCTCTCCCGGCGTGGCCAAACCGGGCCGGAAGACGCGCAACAACGCGCATGGCCATCGGGCAAGCCGCAAGCCCAGCCCGAAACATGCGGATAATCCGTTTGCGAACATGACGACGCTCGATTTCAGCGAGGCGCCTTCGACCCCGCGTCGTCGTCGCGGCCATCGTGGCGGATCGGGCGGCCCCATCGACATGTCGCTCGGCCCGCTCTCGACGAACGGCAAGATCAACGCTCCGTTCATGACGCGCAACTCGATCAGGGGTGTGAGCGACGATTACGGAACCGAGATAGACAGGTGGATCCGGGCCCATCTCTACTATCCCGAAGATGCGATCCGCAACGGAGAAGATGGCCCGTCCTCGGTCCATGTCGTGCTCGACCGATCGGGCCGCGTGCGCTCGGTGCGCCTGACCGGCCAGTCGGGCTCGTATTCGCTCGATGCCGCGACCACCGGCATGTTCCAGAACGCGCATCTTCCGCCCGTCCCGCCGGACATGAAGGGGGATCACTTCGATATCGATCTGACGATCAATTATATCCTGATCAGACGATGAGGGCGTCATGAGTCTCGAATCCGTCAGGGCGGAACTCGCCCGGATCGCGCCCGACCTCACGATCGTGGATGACGGTCGCAGCACGGCGACCGTGCTCGAGGCCGCTGCCGTCCACGGTGTCGCACCCGACCAGATAGCCAAGACCCTCTGTGTCGAGGCCGGCGGCCGGATCGCACTCGTCGTGATGGCGGGAACGGCGAAGCTGGATAACCGGCGTGCCCGGGAGGTTCTCGGTGGCAAACCGCGCTTTCTCGGGGCCGAGGCAGTGATGGACGCGACCAGTCACCCCGTCGGCGGCGTCTGCCCTTTCGGCCTCCCCTCGCCTCTGCCCATCTATTGCGATCTCTCGCTTCAGGCCTTCGGAGAGATTATCCCCGCGGCAGGTGCGGTCACCGCATCGATTCGCCTGTCGCCGTCCAGACTGATCGCCCTGACAGGCGGCGTATGGGTGAATGTCCGACAGGCGACCTGAGTCCGGATAATCCGGTATGCCGTAACCGGTAGTCTGCCCGATCGGGCGCACGCCGACAGTTTCGCGCGCGCCAATATCGCCCGGCGAAAGGCGCTTCCCCCGACGGATGGGAAGCCGAAGCCCCGGCGCTACCGATGACACGGAGTCGCATCATACCGCCCGGCTCCTCCCGAAATCGGAAGACCGCCGGGCCAGACGAGAACACGACCTTGTTGCAATGAAAACCCGTCAAACCGGACACGCATACAAGCAAGTCCGGATCTCCGAGCTACATTGGAGATATTTTCTGAATTTACTATCGCACGCTATATGGGTTTATTTACACAATATAATATATTTAGGATATTTATCAAAATATCTAAATTTATCCGAATCACTATTCTATCTATTGCTTCCTGCACATTCGATCATTAACCGGCAGCGAGAATTGGTCGCTTATTTGTCGTGTCGGTCAGTTTTCACGAAGAGCGCTATCCCCTTGCGCTTCAGGACGAGCAGTTTTGCCGCTTCCGGAGTGGATACCGAACGAAACACCACTGCCGCGATCCCAGGAACAGGATTGTCCGAATTGTCCAGCAGCAAGAACAAGGTGAATATCGAGCCGCAGTCCAAGCTCCGTGCGTTTCCGGCGCTCGTCCAGAACGGTACGGGCCCCGTCGCGTCCAGACCGAAACCGCTCTGGAAGTATGCGCGTTTCTGGAGTCTGTTCGGAATTCCGAATCTGTGCGCGATCACCTATTTCGGCCTGATCGCCTCTCCCGTCTATGTATCGCATGCGTCCCTCGAAGTATCCGGATCGGGGAAGAGTAGCGAGACATTGACGTCGCTTCTGAGTGCCGCTTCCGAACCGTCGGGAGGCGGCGCCTATGTCGTGCAGGATTTCATAGCGACACCTGACGAATTCGCGCGCGTGAACCAGAAGTTCGATCTGGCGAGACTCTACGGACGGTACGATTTCATTCGCCGGTTCGGAAGCTTCGGGAGCTGGTTTTCACGCAGCGACGTCTCGTTGTGGGATGCCTATCGGAAAGCGACCGAAGTTGCGATCAGCAAGAGCGGCATCGCGCAGATCATGGTCAGTGCGCCCTCACCCGAGGATGCGCACGCCATTGCCCTCTTCATCCTGACGGATACCATCGCGCATATCAGAGAGCTGAACAGCCGCGAAAACGAGGATTATACGCGGGCCGCAAAACTGCAGGTCGATACACTCGAGAAAGCCCTGCAGGACGACGACCGGAACCTGCAGACCTTCCGATCCGCAACGGGGATATACCATCCCGATACGTTCTATACGGCGATGATGAATCACAGGACGGAATTGTTGCTGAAGCGACTGGATACGTCCGCCAAGATCGCCGGCCTGCTCGGAGCCACGCCGAACAGCGCAGCCGCAAGCGCTTTCCGGTCGCAACTCGACATCGTCGAGACCATGATCTCCGACGCCGATTCCCGTCTGCGAGACATGAATGGCCGATCGTCCGAATTCGCAGCCCTCGAGACACGGCACGAAATCGATGCCCGCCTTCTGGGTGAGGCACGGACCGCATTGCTGCAATCGACGATCAAGGCGAGCCAGGATCATTATTACATCCATCAGATCGGCTATCCCTCGAAACTCCAGGGTGCGGAATATCCCCATCGCATTCTGAGCATTCTGCTCGTCCTCGGATTGAGCGCCCTGCTCCTCGCTATCGCACGTCCGACACGCTGAACCGCCCCTCGAGGCGAAGAGGCCTCGTATCGGCCGGACGCTTCCTCCCGGACTTTTTCCTCCCCCTCCAGCACTGACCTCATCGTCAGGAGTTTTCCCCATGCGCGCGACTGCGTTTCGCTCTCTCTCCATGTTCTCCCTGCTCGCTGCCCTCGGCGCCTGCACGCTTCCCGAAGCCGGTCCGTCTGTCGCTGCCCTCAGGAAGACGGCGGATGTCACGCTCGTCCCCGCGACGCGCGCGCTCGTCGATGCTCTTGCGCGCGATGCTGCGATACGCCGCACTACGCGCCTCGAGAACGCGCTGAGCGCCATCAGGGGCACGGGAGGTCATGTTCACGATCATCGTCTCGGTATCGGCGACACGGTTCATGTCAGCCTGTGGATCTTTTCCCAGGGCGCCGGACAGGAGGGCGATGTCAGCTCTGCCCCCGGGCCGACCGTCACCGATATCGGAACGTTTCCGGTGGCAAGCGACGGGACGATCACGCTTCCTTATGTCCGCAAGGTCAGGATCGTCGGACTGAGTGTTCCCAGAGCGCAGGAGGTTCTCACCGACGCCTACAGGCGTCTTGGCACCATGCAGAATCCCGCAGTGGCCCTCACCTCGGGACCTGCGACCGGCGCATCGGCCGATACGGATGGAATCATCGTGACCGGAGCGACCGGTCATCCGACGATCCTGCCGTGGAATGCGGGCGGCGTTACCATGGCACGCGCCCTCACCACCGCGATGGGCGACGGTACCACCGTTTTCGGTGCGCAGCACAATGCAGCAGGTGATCATGCCGATGCATGGGTGAGCGTCTCGCGCAACAACCGTCGTATCGCCCGCCTCCCCATGCTCGAAGCCCTCGAGCAGGACATTCCCCTGCAACCGGGCGACCATCTGATCGTACGGCGCGATGCCAGCGTACGGATCACCATGCTCGGTGGCGGGGTTTCGCATAATACGCTTCTCGGTTTTTCGGAATCTCCGACACTCGTACAGGTCGTCGCCGCAGCGGAAGGGCTGAACCCGAATACGGCGAACGATCGCGAGATCTTCGTTCTCCGGAAAAAAGGAAACGGCGCGCGTCCGTCTCTCTACAGTTTTCCCATGAACAGCGGCGAAGGGCTGATCACGGCACAACGCTTCCCGGTCGAGGACGAGGATATCGTATATATCGGAGAAGCGCCGATCGTCCCGGTCGAGCGGGTCATTACTGCCTTCCTCCAGCTCGGCCTCATCGCTGCCGTCGCCCGTTGACCTATCTCCAATCGCCCTCGACGAGACTGGATCAGCACCGGTGGAACGCATGCCCGACTACACACATTACCTGATCGAGGGCGGGGTCGATCCTGTCGATGCCGCCCGGATCGGCCCTCTCATCCGCAGTCAGGACGATCTCCGGGAATGGCTCGACAGCCATTATCCCGACGAGCAGCATCCCGCTCCGGACCGGCTGCCCATCGGCGCGCCTCCCATGGAGACGCGATGGAAACGCAATATCCGGAGCATGTTCCAGCGCATGCAGAGCCGGGGGGCTCCTGTCGGCGCCGCGCCGGACTGGATCAGGGTCGCAGAGAGACGGCGGCTGAGAGCCAAACTCGCCACATTGCTGACGACCTTCGTCATGGTCTGGCTGACGGCCACGACGATGAAATTCCAGATCGACCAGCATACCCGGCTCGGGCAGAGCCTTTATCTGGTCTGGAGCGTCCTGAACGCCATCATGATCTATCTGATGGTTGCCAGCTTCTACAAACTGGTCATCGGCAGCTATCATGCCGCCCGGGGACCGGAAAAGAACCCCCATCACCCCATGCATACGGCCCGGGATCCGGAACCCGAGGCGCGGGTCGCCATCATCTATCCCGTCTATCACGAGGATGCGGCTGCCGTGGCCGCCCGCCTCGCGGCGGCCTGGGTGACGCTGACCGAACACGCACCCGAACACGCACATCTCTACGATCTTTTCCTGATCTCGGATTCGCGGAAGCTGGAATACTGGGTGGCCGAACAGGCCGCGGTCTACAAGCTGCGCAAGCTCTACCCGGATGCACGTGTCTATTATCGCTGGCGGCCATCCAATCACCACGCGAAGCTCGGCAATATCGTCGATTTCTGCCGCCGATGGAGCGGTCGATATCGCTATATGTGGATGATGGATGCCGATTCGCTGATGGACGGCAAGGCAATCCATACCACCCTGCGCATGATGGAAGGCAATCATCGTCTGGGTATTCTGCAGACCAATCCCAAACCGATTCTGCGCAGCAGCATTTTCGGCCGGATGCAGCAATTCACGTCCCATATATGCGGCACGGCGTTTTCACACGCTATGACGGCCATGCATATGGGCCACGCCTCGTATATCGGCCATAATGCGATGATCAGAATGGAGCCGTTCGTCAGACATTGCATGCTCCCATCGCTCGAGGGATCCGCTCCCTGGGGCGGCAAGCCGCTCTCCCATGACATTCTGGAAGCCGCCATGATGGCCAGAGCGGGTTATGAAGTCTGGTTCCTTCCCGAGATAGAGGGCAGTTACGAGGAAATTCCCTCCAATCTCGGGGCATTCCTGCAGCGTGAGCGACGCTGGATGCAGGGCAATCTGCAGCATATGCGCTTCTTGCTGATGGACGGGATCACCGGGCTGCATCGCGAGACGTTCTTCACGGGCGTGATGGGATATCTCACCTGCCCGATCTGGTGCGTGTTTCTCCTGATCGCCTTGCATAATTCCACCTCCTTCCTGAGATCGGGCCATATCGCGCCGCAATTCATCACCGCGATTGAACTCCCCGCACTCATGCTTCTCGGTGCGACGATCATCTTCCTTTTCCTGCCGCGTCTGATTGCCATCGGCACGCATATGAAAAGCAGCAAGGCGAAGCGCTATGCAGGACAGGACAAGATCATCATCTCGACCCTGATCGAGGTCGTCTTCTTCTTCTTCATCTCCCCCGTGATCATGGTCTGTCTGAGCCGCTTCTTCTGGCTCTGGCTCCGTCGCAGCACGATCTCATGGGGAACCCAGCAACGCGACGACGCCGCGACACCGTGGAAAGACAGCTGGGCGCAATTCGGATGGGTCAGTCTCACCGGCCTCGCTCTGGCAGGATATGTGCTTTTCCAGATCAACCGGATTCCGGAGCAGCAGATCGCCATGCTTGCCGCGATCTCGAATCATCGGCTGACGCCGATGTCGATCCTGTTCTGGTTCATGCCCCTCATCCTCGGGCTGACCCTGAGCCCGCTCCTGGTCCGCCTCTCTTCGGAGAGCCATGGCTGGATACGCAAGGCGGGGCTTTTCTGCATTCCGGAGGAGCTGGACGAGCCGAGGGTCATTACCCTGATGCATGATGCGCTCGCCTATTTCCGCACGCAGATGCCCGACCCCGAGGATCGCGATGCGACCCTGTCCTATGCCGTATCGAGCCCGTTTTTCTATCTGAATCACCGCCCGCACACGCGCAGCAAATCCCATATAGGGGACCGGCTCAGAACGAAGATCTCGGATGAGTTTCCCGTGACCATCAGCGAGTTTCATCACGCATTGCGCGAGCGCAGCTGTTTCGATGAACTCCATCGACGCTTCGGCCTGCAAAGCGTCGAGAACCGGGCGTCCTGTCCGGCCCCTCTCACGGAGTAGCCCCCCCCCGGGGGAAAGAGGGGGGGGCGAGCGTCTGCCGGGGGTGTCGTGCGCTATTCGGCGGCTTCGGCGTAGGAGGTCGTTTCCGGGCAGGCGCATACGAGATTGCGATCGCCCCAGGCATTGTCGATCCGGTTTACCGGCGCGAAATATTTCACGCGATCCATACCGCCGGGAAACACGCCCTGCATCCGGTCATATGCGCGATCCCACGAATCCGTCAGATCGGCGGTGGTGTGCGGCGCATGACGCAGCGGGCTCGCCTCCAGAGCGATCGCGCCGCTCTCGATCGCCGCGATCTCGCTCCGGATCGCGATCATGGCATCGCAGAAACGGTCGAGTTCGCGTTTGCCTTCCGACTCGGTCGGCTCGATCATGAAGGTTCCGGCAACAGGGAAGCTGACGGTCGGAGCGTGGAAGCCATGATCGATCAGGCGTTTCGCGATATCGTCCACCGTGACTCCGGCAGCCTCCTTCAACGGACGCAGATCGATGATGCATTCATGCGCCGTGCGTCCCTTGCACCCGCGATAGAGCACCGGATAATGCCCCTCCAGCCGCGCTGCGACGTAATTGGCATTGAGAATCGCCGTCTCCGTCGCCTGACGCAGCCCGTCATCGCCCATCATCAGCACATAGGCCACGGAGATGGGCAGGATCGAGGCCGAGCCGAATGGTGCCGCGGAAACCGCATGCGCGTCGCCTGCTTCGGGACGTCCGGGCAGATAGGGCGCGAGATGGGCCTTGACGCCGATCGGTCCCATTCCCGGACCGCCACCGCCATGCGGGATGCAGAAGGTCTTGTGCAGATTGAAGTGGGAGACATCGGCACCGTAATGACCCGGACGCGCGAGGCCCACCTGGGCGTTCATGTTGGCGCCGTCGAGATAGACCTGCCCGCCCGCCTCATGCACGAGATCGCAGATCTCGACGACAGCCTCCTCATAGACGCCATGCGTCGAGGGATAGGTCAGCATGAGGGCCGCGATCCGCCCCTCATGCTGGGCGATTTTGCGACGGAGATCGTCCAGATCGACATTGCCCGAGGAGTCGCAGCCCACGACCACCACGCGCATCCCGACCATCTGGGCCGAAGCCGGATTGGTCCCGTGCGCCGAGGCCGGAATCAGACAGACATCGCGCTCCGTCTCTCCCCGGGCCTTGTGATAGGCCCGGATGGCGAGAAGCCCGGCATACTCACCCTGGGCGCCCGAATTCGGCTGGAGCGACACGGCATCGTATCCGCTCACCGCACAGAGCGCGTGTTCGAGAATCCCGAAAAGCTCATGATACCCCCGGGTCTGCTCCGGCGGCGCGAAGGGATGAAGCGCTCCGAATTCCGGCCAGGTCACGGGAATCATCTCGGCAGTCGCGTTGAGCTTCATCGTGCAGGAGCCGAGCGGGATCATCGTCCGGTCGAGCGCCAGATCCATATCCGACAGACGGCGCATGTAACGCAGCAGGTCGGTTTCGGAACGATGGGCGTGAAAGACTTCGGCCGTCAGGAGAGCGCCCTGCCTGCGAAGCGAGACCGGGAGGGTGTTCTGCGCCTCGAGACCCGATTCCAGCGCGGCAAGACGCGCCTCGTCAGGACAGAAGCAACGCCATAGCGCCTTGATGTGAGCGGGTTCCGTCGTTTCGTCGCACGCGATACCGATCCGGCCATCGCCCAGATCGCGCAGGTTGATCCCGACCTTCCGGGCGCGATCGAGCACCAGCGCCGCCGATTCGCCGGCCTGCACCGTGATCGTATCGAAAAACGCGCATGTCTCGACCCTGACGGCCAGGGCCCGCAGCCCCTCCGCCAGGATGGCGGCAAGGCGGTTCACCCTTCCGGCGATCGCCCGCAGTCCTTCGGGACCGTGATAGACGGCATACATGGAGGAGATGACCGCCAGAAGAACCTGTGCCGTGCAGATATTCGACGTCGCCTTTTCGCGGCGGATATGCTGCTCGCGGGTCTGAAGCGCAAGCCGATAGGCCGGCGCACCGCGACTATCCCGCGAGATACCGACAAGACGCCCGGGCATGGTACGCTTGTAGGCGTCACGGACGGCCATGAACCCTGCATGGGGGCCGCCGAACCCCATGGGAACGCCGAAACGCTGCATAGAGCCGATCGCGATATCCGCGCCGAGCGCTCCGGGCGCCTCGAGCAGGACGAGCGCAAGCGGATCGCATGTCATGGCAACGAGCGCACCCTTTTCGTGCAGCGCTTCGATCACGGGGCGGAAATCGCGCACCGCGCCCGAGCTTCCGGGATAGGAGAGAAGCGCGCCGAACACGCAGGACGGATCGAGCTCGGTTTCCGGATCGCCCGTCCGGATGGTCCAGCCCAGCGGTTCGGCCCGGGTGCGCAGCACGGACAGGGTCTGCGGATGGGTATCGGAATCGACGAAAAAGACGGTCGCCTTGTTTTTCGCATTGCGCTGGGCAAGCGCCATGGCTTCGGCACAGGCGGTCGCCTCGTCGAGCAGCGAGGCATTGGCGATATCGAGCCCCGTCAGATCGCAGACCAGGGTCTGGAAATTGAGAAGCGCCTCGAGACGGCCCTGGCTGATTTCGGGCTGATAGGGCGTATAGGCCGTATACCAGGCCGGATTCTCGAGAATGTTCCGCTGGATGACCGGCGGGAGCACCGTCCCGTAATAGCCCTGTCCGATCATCGACTGCATGACGACGTTCCGCCCGGCGATCTGCCGCAGGCGGGCCAGAGCCTCGGTCTCCGTCATCGCCGCACCGATGCCCGACGCCCTGCGGTCAAGGATCGCGGAGGGAACGGTCTGTTCGATCAGCGCATCGATACTCGCGACGCCAAGCGTCCCGAGCATGGCGTCGATCTCGTCGGCCCGGGGGCCGTTATGGCGCGAGACGAACCGGTCGGCGTCGTTCGCCGGCCAGAGCGCGTCGTTACGGGTGGGGGCGGTACGGGTCACTGGGCGTCTCATCCTCGTCAGGAACGGGGCGATAGCGGGGTGGAGGCGCCACCCCGGATCATGGTCAGAGCGAAGCCTTGTAGGCGTCGGAATCGAGCAGGGATTCGAGCTGTGCGGAATCGCTGATCCGCAGCTGGAAGATCCATCCCTCCCCTTCCGGGTCGGCACCGATCAGCGTCGGCTCTTCCGACAGGCGGGTATTGAACCCGGCCAGAACGCCACCGACCGGCGCGTAGATATCGGATGCGGCCTTGACCGATTCCACGACGGCGGCAGCGTCTCCCTGCGACAGTTCCGTGCCTTCGTCCTTCGCCTCGACAAAGACGAGCTCGCCCAGCTCCTCGGCGGCATGCGCCGTGATGCCGACGGTCGCGATATCGCCGTCAAGCCGGAGCCATTCATGCGAAGGCGTGTAATAGGTTGTGCTCATGAGCGGATCTCTTTGTCAGTTGAAGCGGATTACGACCGGATGCCGTCCGGCGGATGCGGACGGTAACGGGGAGCGGCGCTCCTGCGGGCTCAGCGCTTGAACCCGGGAGGAACGAAGGGAAGGGCACGGATCTCGACCGGGACCAGACGGCCGCGCAATGCACCGAAAAGCGTCGTGCCGACCGCGGCATGCGATGTCGCGACATAGCCCATGGCCACGGGAGCGCTCACGCTCGGGCCGAATGCGCCAGAAGTGACATGACCGACTTTCTCCCGTCCTTCCGCATCGGCAAAAAGCTCGGTGCCGGCACGGATCGGCGCACGCCCCTCCGCCGCAAGCCCGACACGCAGGCGACCGACCCCCTCGCGGGCCTGGGCCATCACGATATCGGCGCCGGGATATCCCCCTGCCCGGACACCGCCCTCGCGCCGGGTTTTCTGTATCGCCCAGCCGAGCGCGGCCTCGAGCGGGGTCGTCGTCTCGTCGAGATCGCTGCCGTAGAGACAGAGCCCTGCCTCGAGACGCAGGCTGTCGCGCGCACCGAGACCGACAGGGAGAACGCGCTCATCGGCCAGAAGCGCCCGGGCGATCTGTTCGGCGTGATCTGCCGGGATACCGATCTCGAATCCGTCCTCACCCGTATAGCCAGACCGGGTCACCGTGCAGGGAATGCCATCGATATCGGCCTCGATCGCATCCATGAACCGCATGGTCGCCGCCTCGGGGCAAAGCTCGGACAGGACATGGACCGCCTCGGGGCCCTGGAGCGCGAGAAGCGCCCGATCCGCCAGCGTCTCGATCACGAGACGATCGCCCAGCCTGTCCTGCAGCAGGGCCGTATCCTGCTCCTTGCAGGATGCGTTGACCACCACGAACAGCCAGTCGCCCATATTGGCAACCATGAGATCGTCGCGGATGCCGCCTCGCTCATTGGTCAGGAAGCCGTAACGCTGACGATTGGCGGCAAGGCCCGCCAGATCGACCGGAATGAGGCTCTCGAGCGCCAGCGCGGCCTCCGTACAGCCTCCAACCCGCGCCGTGATCCGCAGCTGCCCCATATGGGACACGTCGAACAGGCCTGCCTTGTTGCGCGTGTGGAGATGTTCCGCCATCAGCCCCGCATTGTATTGCAGGGGCATCGCGTAACCGGCGAACGGCACCATGCGGGCACCGAGCGCGCGATGAAGGGCATCGAGCGGGGTGAGAGAGAGAGCGTCGGACACAGGGTGGACTCCCCAGGGACAGGAAACGAGAAAAATCGTCGCCCCTTCTGTCGCCTTTGCCTGAGATCGCTATCCCGTCGGCGGACATCCCCCAGGGATGCCTCTCTCCAGAAGTTCCAGCCGATCCCGGTCCTTTTGCCTGAGAGTTTCCGGGGCGGTTGCTCCTTCGGCGCCGGAAAATGTGTCCGGTCTCTCCCGTAAATCGGTGTTTACTCTTGGCAGGTTTGCGGCAGAAAAGTCAATTCTCCAACCATCAGGAATTCATGCCATGTCACAGCATTTCACGGTCATTGCCGAGTTCGCCGCTCCGAAGGTCAATTTCGATGCTTTCCTCGACATCTGCCGTTTCGACAGCGAGCGCTCCCTGGCCGATGAGGAGGGCTGTCTCGCCTTCGACGTTCTCACGCAGGAAGACGCTCCCGACATCATCGTGCTGCATGAAGTCTATACGAGCCGGGCCGCCTTCGACATCCATCTGAAGACGCCCCATTTCGAGACCTTCGCCACCGCCCTGCGCGATCTGGGGATCGAGGAGCGCAATGTACGCTTCTTTACCCGGCGTCATCCCTGACCCGTTTTCCCGGCCCGGCGTGCTCCTGACGCAACGTCGGTCATGAAGCAGGGCCGGAAGGGTTTTCCTCTCTCCGGCGCTCCTCTATCGTGCCGTTTTAGGTCCCTGCCCGACTGAGACAGCATGACAGCGTTCGCCACCCCCCTCTCCACGGTCTCGCGGTCGATACAGGAGAGAGAGGCTCTCCGACAGGCCGTATCCCTCCCGGAGGCGAGCAGCCTCGCGCCGATGATCGACCGGGCGACCCTGCCCGCCGACAGTGTCGCGCGCGTCGAGGCGGATACGCGCTTCCTGACGGAGCGGCTCCGCGCCCGTCTCGACAAGGACGGTGCGGAAACGATGATGCAGGCCTTCCCGCTCGGGACGGTCGAGAACACCGCCCTGCTCTCCCTGACCGAGGCGCTTCTGCGTATTCCCGACGCGGCAACACGCGATCTCTTCATCCGGGAGATGGTCGGCCAGGGCGACTGGCAGCATCATGCCGGGCATGACCGGCCTCTCTTTCTCGGCGCGGCGGCCTGGGCAATGGCGAGCGCGACCGACCGGGACCTCTCCGATCCGGATACGAAAGAGGCGGGCGGGCGTGAGCCGGGTCCGGGCGGGTTGCGCGGGTTCGCCGCACGCAGCGGGGCGCCCTTCATCCGCCACGGCGTCGAACGCGCCATAAGGCGCCTTGGCGCACAGTTCATCCCGGATGACACGCTCGGCCGGGCGCTCAGACACTGCAAGCGGGACGCGCAAGGCGGTTTCGTCACGCTTTTCGCGCTGATGGCCCCTCAGGCCCGCACAAGGAAACAGGCCGAGCGGGCCGTTCACCTGCTCACCGATGCCATCGAGACGGTGGGGCGTCATGCCCGTGGCAGCACCCCGACCGGGCGGCCGGGCGTGACCTTCGCCCCCGAAGCCCTGCATCCGCGTTTCGAGACCGCCTTTCACGATCGGGTGGTCGAATCCCTGGCCCCCGTCCTGATCGCTCTGGCGGCACGCGCGCGCACCCATGATATCGGCTTTCAGTTCGATGCAGGATTATACGGGACGCTCGATCTCTCCCTGAGTCTCTTCACGGCCCTGTGCGAGGCGCCTGAACTCTCCGGATGGGATGGCCTCGGCTTTACGGTGCAGGCTTCGGGCAAATGGGCGATGCCCCTGATCGATCTCCTGACAGATCTCGCAACCCGTACCGGCCGGCGTATCATGCTGCGTCTGGTCAAGGGGCAGCACTGGGAAGAGGAGATCAGGCTGGCCCAGACGCTGGCTTTGCCCGAATATCCCGTATTCACACGCAAATGCCACACGGATGTGAGCTATATCGCCTGCGCGCGAAAGCTCCTCGAGCGACCCGATGCGATCTTCCCGCAATTCGCGACCCAGGATGCGCGGGCAATCGCGACGATCAGGGCTCTGGCCGATCTGGTTCCGCCGGAGCCCGACAGCGCAGCGCGGCTCGAATTCCAGTGCCGTCGCGGTATCGGCGAGGCGCTTCATGCATCGCCCGCTCGCCTCCCCGCTCATGACAGACCGCGAAACGGAGACGGCAGCGTCCGCTTCCGTATGCTCACCCCGTTCGGGGAGAAAGACGCTTTTTCCCCCTATGTGATGGACCGTCTGTTCGAGATCGCCGCACCTTCCGGCTTTCTCAACCGGGCAACGACCAGAACCTCCGGGACGGATACATGGGCCGCCACTTCATGGGCCGCCGATCCTGCCATCGAGGCCCGGGCGATCCTGCCGCGGGGTGCGCCCAATCCGGAGCTTCCCCTGCCGATCGCTCCCGGCGCATCCGGTCCGGTCTTCGACGCCGTGAAACAGGATCCGCCGACGCTGCAGGAGAGGTGGGAAACTTGGGAAACCCGGGAGATCCGGGAGAGCTGGGGACAGGACGTAAACGATCCTGTGTTCCGCATCGCCCTCGGGGAAGCGCTTGCAGACCGGGATATGCACCGTCTCTCCGGGCCGATCGGCCCCGCCATGCCACGGACCGACATGCGCGCGCGCATCGTGAGAAACCCGGCGGACCAGGAAGATCATGTCGGCACCGTCCTTCATGCCCGCCCCCGGGACATAGACGCCGCGCTCAATGCCGCGGAGGCCGAGCGGGACTGGCGTCGCTTTTCCCCCGACGCGCGCGCGCGCTGTCTGGAAGCCATGGCCCGGGCGGTGATGGAAGACCGTTTCGCGCTTCTCGCATTGCTGATCCGCGAAGCCGGCAAGACCGTCGCGGATGCGCGCGACGAACTGCGCGAGACGATCGATTTCCTCAATTTCTACGCTTCCGAACTCCGCGCGCTGGACGGCGCCTCCCGCCTCGGTGCACCGCTCGGAATCGTTCTGTGCATAAGCCCCTGGAATTTCCCGCTCTCCATCCTGACCGGGCAGATCGCCGCCGCACTCGGCGCAGGCAATGCCGTGATCGCGAAACCGGCCGAGGAAACGCCCCTCATCGCGGCTCATGTCGTGCGTCTGTTCCTTGCCGCCGGGCTTCCGCCCGGCGCGCTTCAGCTTCTGCCCGGCGAGGGCAATGTCGGCGCATCGCTCGTCGCCGATTCCCGCATAGACGGGGTGATGTTCACCGGCTCGACCGCCGTCGCAAAGACGATCAGCCGGGAGCTTCTCGGCCGGACCGGCCGCACGGGACAACCCGTCCCGCTTCTGGCCGATACGAGCGGGCAGAATGCGATGCTGGTCGACAGCACGGCCGCCACCGACCGGGTCGTCAGCGACGTTCTGCGCTCGGCCTTCAACAGCGCCGGGCAGCGCAGCGCATCCCTGCGTATCCTGCTGGTGCAGGAGGACTGCGCCGATGCCCTGATCGAGCGGCTTCTCGGCGCCATGGCCGAACTGCGTGTGGCAGCCCCCGAAGCCCCGGATACGGATATCGGGCCGGTCATCTCCTCCATTGCGCGCGTGCGGATCGAGGAGCATGTCGCGCGTATGGGCCGGGCCGGGCATCGCATATGGCAGCCGCCGCTCGAGGCCGCGACCCTCAAGGGGCATTTCGTTCCCCCGACCCTCATCGAGATCGGACGCATCGCCGATCTCGGGACCGAGATCTTCGGCCCGGTTCTCCATATACGACGCTTTGCCCGCCATGAGCTCGAAGGGACGATCGACGCGCTCAATGCGACCGGCTACGCCCTGACTTTCGGCGTGCAGAGCCGCGTGCCCTCGACCCTGCGCCGCTGCTGCGCCCGCTCCCGCGCCGGCAATCTCTACGTCAACCGGGCCATGATCGGTGCGCGGGTCGGCAGCCAGCCTTATGGAGGCAAGGGAATGTCGGGCTCGGGCCCCAAGGCGGGGGGACCGTTGCTGCTGCCTCGCCTGACCTATGGCGCGCCATGCCCGCTGCAGCCCTTGCCGAATGCCTTCGTTCCTCCCGCCGCCCGCGCCCTGCTCGCCTTTCTCGAGCCGCGCGACCCACCCTCGGCCCGACGTCTGCGCGGCGCGATCGCTCATGGTCTGTGCGGCTATACCATCGCCCTTCCCGGTCCGGCGGGAGAGACCAACCGCTACAGCCTCCAGCCTCGCGGCACGATACTCTGTGCGGGCGAGAGCTGGCCTGCCGTCCTGCATGCCGTGGGTCTCGCCCTCGCCACCGGAAACACCGTGCTCGTCCTCGCGCCGGATTCCGCCGTCGAATGGCTGGGGCAGGTCTCGCGGCATCTTTCCGACATGATCACCCGGGTCGATCCCGGCGCCCTGCCCGAATGCGATGCCATGCTGATCCAGCGGGGCACGGCTCTGGCGGATCAGGCTGCCCTCACGGTCACGGCCCGCGAGGGCAGGGTCGTACCCGTCCACGATCTCGACACGGTGCGCCCGGAATGGCTCCTGAGCGAGGTGGTGCTGACCACGAATACAGCCGTTCTCGGGGCGGATGCCGCCTTGCTCGCCCTGCGCTAGGGGCCACTGGCCGGATTCATGTTCCGCAGTCCTCCGCAGTCATGCATCGGGCTCCGTCCCTCCGTCGCGGCACCCTATGACGAAGATTATCGCCTCCGATCGGGCGGCATGGCTTGCCACGACCGGTGCTTTCCGGTCTGGTAACGAAAAATACCGATCCGATCCTTTTTGGGAGTATGCCTTCTTGACGACCCGCCTCCTTCGCGCCGGGACCTTTCTGGCGACCTGTGCGCTCTGCTCCCAGATATCCCTCGCCCGCGCGGCATCCACCGATCCCCAGTCCCAGACCAAAGATCAGTCCCAGTCCAAAGATCAGGCCCAGGCGCAGCCGGAGGCCGCTCCCCTGCCGACGCCCCTGCCCCAGGCGAAGGACGTCGCCTTTCCGGGCACGATCGGATTGTCCGTGGACGCCACGGATCTTGCCCATCACGTCATGACGGTTTCGGAAACCGTGCCCGTTCCCGAAGCGGCGCGCGCGGCTGGCGAACTGATCCTGCTCTATCCGAAATGGATCCCGGGCGGTCATGCGCCGGAGGGGACCATCACCCAGCTCGGCGGGCTGGTCGTGCGATCCGGCGACAAGATCCTGCCCTGGCAGCGCGATACGGTCGATGTGTTCGCATTCCATATCCCCGTCACGAAGGACCAGAAGCAGCTCGACGTCTCGTTCAAGCTGCTCTCACCGGTCAGCGACGAGGAAGGGCGTGTCGTCATGACGCCTCATATCGTGAATGTGCAGTGGAACGAGGTCTCGCTCTATCCCGCCGGATATTATTCGCGTGACATACAGGTCCAGCCGGATGTGACCCTGCCGCATGGCTGGCAGGCCGGCACGGCCTTGCGCCCCCGGGGCAAGGCCACGGGCGACACGCTTCACTTCCAGACCGTGTCCTACAACACGCTCGTCGATTCCCCGATCTTCGCGGGGGCGTATTTCCGCAAGGTTGCGCTCAATGCGCCGGGCGGCGTGCCGGTCACGCTCAACATGGTTGCCGACAAGCCGGGCGATCTGGCCTATACGGATGCCGAACTCCAGATCCATCGCAATCTCGTTCGTCAGGCGCTTCTGACCTTCGGATCGCAGCATTACGCGCATTACGATTTCCTGATGGCGCTGACCGACGAACTCGGACGCATCGGTCTGGAGCATCACCAGTCGAGCGAAGACAGCGTCACCGAGGATTACTTCACGGACTGGGCGCACTCCTTTCCCCAGCGCGATCTTCTCGCTCATGAATATACGCATTCATGGAACGGGAAATATCGCAGACCCGCCGATCTGTACGGCGCGACCTTCAACGCACCCCAGCGCGGATCCCTGCTCTGGGTCTATGAGGGTCAGACGGAATTCTGGGGCAATATCCTGGCTGCGCGTTCCGGCCTCGTGAGCAAGGACCAGGGGTTCGATTCGCTGGCGCTCATGGCCGCGACCTATGACGCGCAATCCGGCCGGAGCTGGCGCCCGGTGGCCGATACGACCAACGACCCCATCATCGCCCAGAGAGCCCCGCTCTCCTGGCGCGATTTCCAGCGTTCGGAGGATTACTATGTCGAAGGCGAGCTGATCTGGCTCGATGCGGACATGATGATCCGGAAACTCTCGAAGGACACGAAGTCGCTCGACGATTTCGCGAAGGCTTTCTTCGGGACCCATGACGGCAGCATCATCGTCAGCACATATGGCTTCGACGATGTCGTGCTGACCCTGAACAAGGTCGTTCCCTACGACTGGGCGACGTTCCTGCGCGACAGGATCAGCCGCGTGCAGAAACGCGCGCCGCTGGGCGGTCTGGAAGCCGGTGGATACAGGCTGGTCTTCACCGACCGGGAAAACGCGTTCGAGGCTCAGAGAGCGAAGATCCGCCACCAGCTGGATTTCCGCTTCTCGCTCGGTCTGGCCGTCAAGGAAAAGACCGGCGCGCTCACGACGGTGGCGTGGGACAGCCCTGCGTTCGAGGCAGGTCTTGCCATTCACGACGTGATCGTCGGGGTCAACGGGTCCGATTTCTCGAAGGAGAGGATGATCGATGCCGTAAAGGAGGCAAAGACCGGACAGACGCCGATCACGCTGATCGTCAGGTCGGGAACCCATCTGCACACCGTCACGATCCCCTATCATGACGGTCTGCGCTATCCGCATCTCGAGCGGATCGGCAATACGCCCGACCGCCTGACAACCCTGTTCTCGCCGCGCTGAGCCGTCACGCGCTGCGGCGTCCGCCGCGCGCGCACCAGATATCTGGCACCAGATATCGGGCACCAGATATCGGGCATCGGGCATCGCACCCGGGTCTTCCTGCCTCGCCTGTGCCCGGCGGGAAGACGGATGCCGGGCCTTACGGCGAGGCGATGAAATTGAACTCCAGACGCTGACCCGGCGTGTCGAAACCGGGCTTGACGCGCAGGGTCAGCGCGGGCCGGGCCGGGCCGAGAACCTCGGCCACGATCCTCTGGCAGGACGCGAAGACGGAACTGTCCGGAATCATGTAGGCCAGATGGGTGATGTCCTCGGGGACGAGATCATGGGTCGCAAGTATGGCCCGGATGCGGGCCATCGCGTTCTGGCATTCCTCGATGACGCTTTCGGGCGCCCGACCGTCCTGGTCCAGCCCTGTCACACCATAATACGTCACGCAGTCCTTCAGGACCGGACGGGAAGGAGAGGAAGGATACTCATGCATGGCGCCGAGCATACTGCACAAAGCCCGCCCTGCACATCGCTTATCCATGCCTCCTGCGCAGCGTGGAACGGACAGGGCGTGCTGCTGACCGGCGCCTCCGGCAGTGGAAAATCGAGCCTCCTGCTGCGTCTGGTCGATGCGGGGTTCGCTCTCGTCGCCGACGATCGGGTGGAGTTGCGGGGGGGAGAGGCCTGCGCCCCGCCCGCTCTTGCCGGGCTGATGGAGATACGCGGCCTTGGCATCGTCTCGATGCCCAGCCTCCCGCGATGCCGTATCCGCCTTCATGTCGAGCTCGACTCCGAAACGCCTCCGGAGCGGCTGCCCCGATCCGCGCTGCATGTCGCAAGCGGCGCATGGTCGATACGGCTCGACGCGTTCCACGCAGACGCGGTCTCGATCATCCGTACGGCCCTGCACTGCGCGGAGGGGCGATATACCCTGGTTTGCGGGGTCAATGGCGGCACGGCGTTCAGCAAACCTCTCCCCTTCGGAACGGAAGAGGACTAGACTGCGATCATGCACCCCCGACCCGAGATGGAGAAGGCCCGCCCGTGACCACAATGTCAGTGACCGCAGTGCGACGCATCCTGCTCGTCACGGGGCTGTCAGGCGCCGGAAAATCCTCCATTCTCAGGATCATGGAGGATCTCGGCTATGAGGTAACCGATAATCCGCCCCTGACCCTGCTCGAGGCGCTCGTGACGCGTTCGGACAATCCGCTGGCGATCGGGATCGATGTGCGCACGCGCGGTTTCGAGGCCCGGGCAGTGCTCGATGCCCTTGCGCGTCTGCGTGCACTGGCAGGACTGCATGTCGAACTGCTTTTCGCCACGGCAGAAACGGACATCCTCCTGCGTCGCTTCACCGCCACGCGCAGGCGCCACCCTCTGGACAATTCGACGGGAGCGGCGCCCGGGCTCAGCGCCAGTATCGCCCAGGAGGTCGCGCTCCTCGCCCCCCTGCGTGCCGCGACGGATCTGGTGATCGACACCTCGGACCTGCCGCCGCCAGATCTGCGCAGGCTGATCGAATCGCGCTTCGGCCGGCCCGATGACGCCGAGTCCCTGACCGTCACGCTGATGTCGTTCGCCTATCCTGCGGGGCTTCCGCGTGAGGCCGACATGGTGTTCGACGCCCGCTTCCTCCGCAATCCGCATTATGACGGTGCCCTCAAGGCCATGACCGGACTCGACGAGGCCGTACGCGACTATGTCCATGGCGATCCGGATTATCCGGTCTTCTTTTCCAGAATCATGGATCTGCTGCGTCTCGTGCTGCCGCGCTTCGTGACCGAAGGCAAGAAACACGCAACGATCGCCGTGGGATGTTCGGGCGGTCAGCACCGGTCTGTAACACTTGTTGAAGAGATTGCGGCGGCTCTGGGCCACTCTGCGGACATTACACACTTGTCAGACGGACCGATCGTCGTCATGCATCGGGAACTGGCACGTCAGGGACGCAGCGCCTGGCGCTGGGTGCGTCCTCCCAGCCCTCGTGCCACGCCGGATGAACAGATACGGATCGAGCCGTCTTGATAACGCCTTCCGATTGCCAATATGTCATGAGCTCGTCATTTCCGACGATTGGCACGCCCCCTGAAGGAATGCCCCGATGATCGGGATCGTCCTTGTCACCCACGGCTCGCTCGCCCAGTCCCTTCTCGAAATCGTCACCCATGTCGTCGGCCCGCAGGCCCAGATCGCGACCTTGGGCGTATTGCCCGACGACGATGTCGTGATTGCCCGTGCCCGGCTGACCGCCGCGATCCGCGCGGTCGATTCCGGCGACGGCGTGCTTCTTCTGACGGATATATTCGGCAGCACGCCCTCCAATGTCGCTCTCTCCCTGCGCGTAGAGGGGCGGATCGAGGTTCTTGCCGGCGTCAACGTTCCCATGCTGGTCAAGCTTGCCAAGACGCGACGGACGCTCAACCTTGCGGAATGCGCCGAACTCGCGACACTGGCGGGACGCAAATATATCGCCGCCGCCTATCAGCTGCCCCCATCTTGCCTTCAGGGTGGAAAAAGCTGTGAAATGGTGGTCAATACAACCATGAGCTATGTTCCTCCCCTCTCCCCCCATCTCGGCACGCGGCGTCAGGCGGCACAATGAATGCGGCCCCGACGCTGGAACGCGATGTCGTCATCGTCAACCGCCTCGGGCTTCACGCACGGGCAGCGGCGAAATTCGTGACTCTCGCCGAGAGCTTCGACGCGCAGATCGAGGTGAGCCGACAAGGTCAGACCGTTTCCGCCCTGTCGATCATGGGGCTGATGATGCTCGGCGCCGGACGGGGCGAGACGATTGCCCTCAGCGCGACCGGCCCCCAGGCCGGGGCGGCCCTCGATGCGCTCGTCGCCCTCGTAGCCGACGGCTTCGGCGAGCGTGATTAAGCGTCTGAGACGGCCTGCGGGCAGTACGCTCCTCCCTGACGGCCTGCCGATGATCTCCCTGCAGGGACTCGGCATCTCGCCGGGTGTGGTGATCGCCCGGGCAAGCCTCGCTCATGAGCGGCCGCTCCCGCATATCGAACCGACTCCCACCCAGCGCACGGTCGAGGCCGAACGCGAGCGTCTCGACCAGGCCATTACCCTGACGCTCAAACAGCTGCGCAAGCTGCGGTCGAAGCTCGATGCGCTTCCCGAGGAAGGGCGCATCGAGATCGATGCCCTGCTCTCTGTCTATGAGCGCATGCTCAGTCATTCGCGCCTCGTGCGTGCAGCGCATCGCCGTCTGACGGAAGACGGGCTGACTGCGGAATCCGCCGTCCAGCTCGAGAGCGACGTGCTGGCAGCGCAAGCCGGGCCGCAGCCCGGGATGCCGGAAGAGGAAATCGAGGGTGCGCGCCGCCGCGAGGGAGAATTCCGCGAGGTCGCAAGGCGCCTCCTGCGCAATCTGACAGGCGTCTCGTTCAGGGCGTTCAGCGATATTCCGGGCGGCTCGGCCCTGCTGGCCGAACAGATCCGTCCCGCAGATGCCGCGGTCATCGATCCGAACCGGATAGCCGCCGTTGTCTCCGAAGGCGGCGGCGTGACCGATCATACCGCGATCATGCTCCGGGCGCTCAACGTGCCCGCAGTGCTGGCGGTGCCCGATCTCCTCACCCATGTCAGCGACGGCAGTCTCGTGATCGTCGATGGCAGCACGGGACGCGTGACGGTACATCCGGATTCCGCGACCCTCGCCTCGGCCCGGGAGGCCATGGCGGAAGAGGCCCGCGAACGCAAGGGAATCGGCCGGTTGCGCCGGCTGCCCAGCCGCCTGCTGAGCGGTGAGGATATCGAGCTCCTCGCCAATGTCGAAATCCCGAACGAACTGCCTCTGCTCCATCGGAACGGAGCGACCGGGATCGGGCTGCTTCGCACCGAATTCCTGTTTGATGAAAGCGCTCCCCTGCCCGATGAGGACGGGCAATACGCGGTCTATGCACGCATCGTGACCGAGATGGCGGGGATGAACACGACGATACGCGTGCTCGACTGGGGTGGGGAGAAAGGGCTGGCCCGCCTCAGGCAGCTCGGAATCGACGACCATCAGGAAGAGGAAAATCCGGCACTGGGCGTGAGGGGGCTGAGGCTTCTCCTGCGGCATCCCGAAATTCTCGAAACGCAGCTCTGCGCGTTGCTGCGTGCCAGCCTCGACGGTCCTGTCCGTATTCTTCTGCCCATGGTCAGCTCGGTCAACGAGGTGATCGCCACCCGGCAGATATTCGAACGCTGCGCGAGACGCCTCCGCCGCCGCGGGGTCAGGCTTCCTGCGGAGCTGCCCCCGCTTGGTGTCATGATCGAGACGCCTGCCGCTGCCCTGACCGCAGGCGCCCTCGTCATGCAGGCCGATTTTCTGGCGCTCGGCACCAACGACCTGACGATGTACACCCTTGCGGTGGATCGTGCGGCCTCGATGGGATCGGCGCTTTATACCACGCTGCACCCCGCGGTCCTGCGCCTTCTTCGCTTCTCGGTCGATGAGGGTCTTCGGGCCCGTCGTTCCGTCTGCGTGTGTGGCGAGATCGCTGCCGATCCCCATGCCGTTCCTCTCTTGATCGGTATGGGGTTGCGCTCGTTTTCGATGTCGGCGGCCTCCCTGCCGCAGGTCAAGCGCATGGTGCGCTCCCTGACCATCGAGGCCTGCGACGATCTCTATCGCCGCGCCATTCTGACCGAAGATCCCGTGCAGCTGCACGAAATGGTCAGTCAGTTCGCCGCCTGAGGACCGGAGCCGACCGGTATCCGGCGCTCACCCTTCACGCAACGCAGGATTTCGGACCGGACCGCGAGGCAATATTGCCTCTCCGGGGCGATGATTTCTTTCCTGACTGACCGGTTATAGTGATCCAGAACACGATTCTCGCCTCTCCAAGATAAACGGAATCTTAAATCTCTCTCATCTCCATCGATTTTTTCGGTCTTTTCCTCATCGAGAGTTATGCACACAGATCATCTCCATGATCGGAATCATACGTGCGATGCATACTTCGTTTTCAGATTAATGCGGTTTGAGTCATGAGTGAGCGCGAGGCGGTACTGTTCCGTTTTCCGATCGATTGCCTCGATCCTCCACCCGAAATCACAGAAACTGGCGATCTGTCGACCTGATATCGACCTGAAACGGGACGAAAGCGTCCCGATCGAGCGAGGAAGACGTCTATCTCTCTTTGCGAGAGGTCGGCGATTACCCCTATTTCATTCATTAAACAATCGCGATTACGTGATATCCAATCTGAATATTTGTTAAACTATCACATTACCCGTGTTTAACGTCTCACATTCCGCGTTGCGGAACGGGGGACCAGAAACGAGGGTCGAATGAATCAAGAAACAATGACCGGGCGTACAGACCCCAAAATTCCCCTGGTCGGAAAAATGATGCTGGCGGCCGTGCTCGCCGCCGTGGCCGGATTGATGTTCGGCCTCGATATCGGGGTGATCTCCGGCGCCCTCAAATTCATCGCGCAGGAATTCAAGGCGAGCGATGCAGAGCAGGAGCAGATCGTCTCGTCCATGATGCTCGGCGCGGCACTCGGCGCGCTGTTCGCCGGGCAGCTCTCCTTCCGGCTCGGGCGCAAGAAGGCGCTCGTGCTCAGCGCGATTCTCTTCATGCTCGGCGCTTTGTTCTGTGTCATCGCCCAGTCGGTCGCGGTGCTCGTCATCGCACGCGCCCTGCTCGGCCTCGCCATCGGCATCGCAAGCTTCGTCGCCCCGCTCTATATCTCGGAAGTGGCCGACGAGCAGCATCGCGGCGGGCTGATCTCGGTGTATCAGCTCATGATCACGCTCGGCATCCTGCTTGCCTTCATCTCGGACGCGCTCTTCTCCTATTCCGGCGCCTGGCGCTGGATGCTCGGGATCGTCGCCATTCCGGGGGCCGTCTTCCTGATCGGATCGCTCTTTCTGCCCGACAGCCCACGCTGGCTCATGCTGCGGGGCCGTCCGGACGAGGCGCTCGAGACCCTCGCCGCATTGCGCCCCTCGCGCAACGCCGCCGAGGCAGAGATCCGCGAGATCGAGGGCAGCCTCGATCACAAGCAGCGCGGCCTCGCCATGTTCCGCGAAAACCCCAATTTCCGCCGCTCCGTGATGCTCGGCATCGGCCTGCAGATCGTTCAGCAGCTCACCGGCATCAATGTCGTGATGTATTACGCACCGCGCATCTTCGAGGTCGCAGGCTTCGGACAGGACGGACAGATGTGGGGCACGGCCGTCGTCGGTCTCGTGAACATGCTCGCAACCTTCATCGCCATCAGCTTCGTCGATCGCTGGGGCCGTCGCCCGATGCTGATCGCAGGATTCATCATCATGGCAACCGGCATGGGCGCCCTGGCCGTGCTGCTGTCATTCGGTGCCGGATCCAGCGTCATGATGCATTATCTCGCCGTCGCGGTGCTGCTGCTTTTCATCACCGGCTTCGCCTTCTCCGCCGGACCGCTGATCTGGATCCTCTGTGCAGAGATCCAGCCGCTCCAGGGCCGCGATTTCGGGATCACCTGCTCAACCGTGACGAACTGGGTCGCCAACTGGGTCGTGGGCATGACCTTTCTCACCCTGCTCGGCACGCTCGGCGCCTCGCATACCTTCTGGCTCTACGCGGCTCTGAACGCGGCCTTCATTCTCGTCACCCTCGCCTTCGTGCCCGAGACCCGGGGCGTCTCGCTCGAATCCATCGAGCAGAAGCTCAACAGGGGCATTCGCCTGCGCAAGATCGGGCGCTGAAGCGCGCGCCCTCCCCCCTCATCCCTCATCCCACTCTGCTGAACGCAGCATCAGGAGACGCATCATGGCATTCCTCCGCCTCACCGCACGCCGTCAGGCCACGCTCGCAACATGCCTCAGTGCCCTGCTTTCGGTCGCTTCACTCTCATCCTCGCACGCTGTCGCGGCCCCCGTCTGGCAGGATCCCGACCAGACTCCCGAAGCCCGGACGAACGCGCTCCTCAAGGCCATGACCCAGAAGGAGAAGCTTGCCCTCGTCACGAGCGCCCTCGCGCTGAAGCTCAAATCGAACAGGAAGCCCGAAGGCGCGATCGGATCGGCTGCCTATGTGCCGCCCATTCCCCGCCTCGGCATCCCGGCCTTGCAGATCAGCGATGCAGGTCTCGGTGTCACGAACCCCCTCGACACGCGGCCCGGCGACGGCGCAACGTCCCTGCCCTCCGGACAGGCGCTCTCCGGCTCGTTCGACGAGACGCTTGCTCGCGAGGCGGGCGCCATGATCGGCACCGAGGCACGCCATCGCGGTTTCAATGTCCTGCTCGCAGGAGGAATGAACCTGGTGCGCGATCCCCGGGGCGGGCGCAATTTCGAGTATCTCGGAGAAGATCCGATTCTCTCCGGTCAGATCGCAGCGGCCACCGTCGACGGCGTGCAGAGCCGCCATGTCATTTCGACGGTCAAGCATTACGCGCTGAACGCCTACGAGACCGGACGCATGAGAAGCAGTGCCGATATCGCCATTCCGGCCCTGCAGGAATCGGATCTTCTCGCTTTTCGTATCGCCGTCGAGCGCGGTCATCCCGGCAGCATCATGTGCGCCTATAACAAGGTGAACGGCGATTATGCCTGCGAGAGCGCCTATCTTCTGGACAAGGTGCTGCGCAAGGAATGGGGCTATGACGGCTTCGTCATGAGCGATTGGGGCGCGGTGCATGACGGCGCGAAAGCCGCGCATGCGGGCCTCGATCAGGATTCTGCCGTCGTGCTCGATGCGAAGGCGGGATTTGTCGACGCCGTCCGTCGCGACGCGGAGACGACATCGGGCGCGAAACGCCTCGATGAGAAACTGCGCCACATTCTCGCACCCATGTTCGCGAACGGTCTGTTCGACGATCATGCCAGACCCACTGAAACGCCGGACGATATCGCCGCGCACAGGGATGTCGCACGCCGGGTCGAGGAAGAAGGCGCCGTGCTGCTCAGGAACGTGCGGGATACGCTCCCTCTTTCCACCCATGACGCTCATATCCTGATCATCGGCGGCCATGCCGACAAGGGCGTCATCGCCGGTGGAGGCAGTTCGGCGGTCCTGCCCCGCGGTGGCAACGCCGTACCCGATCCGGTTCCGGCAAGCCTCCTGAACATGCCTCATCCGACCATCTACGATCCCGATGCGCCCGTCGATGCTCTCAGAGCCGCACTCCCCAATGCCAGGATCGAGTATATCGACGGTTCGGATGCACAGAAGGCAGCAACTCTGGCGAAGAAGGCCGATGCCGTCGTCATCTTCGCGACGAAATGGCAGGGGGAAACGCTCGACGCGGCCGACCTCTCGCTCGACCCCGCAACCGACGCGCTGATCGGGCGGGTTGCCGATGCGAACGATCATGTGACCGTAGTGCTCGAGACCGGGAACCCCGTGACGATGCCCTGGCTGAGCAAGGTCGGTGCCGTTCTGGAGGCCTGGTATCCGGGATCCGCGGGCGGAAAGGCCATTGCCAACCTGCTGACGGGAAAAGCCAATCCCTCCGGCCGGACCACGACCACCTGGCCGCGCAGCCTGAAGGATCTGCCTCGCCCGGTCATCCCGGGGGCCGGCCATCACACAGGGGTCATGAGCGATGACGAAAGTCCGATCCCCTTCCTCAGGAACATCGATTTCAACATCGAAGGCGCCGATGTCGGCTATCGCTGGTTTGCCAGACAGTCTCTCGCCACGGCTTTCCCCTTCGGCTTCGGTCTGAGCTACACGTCCTTCGCACATGACGCCATATCGGTTTCCCGGAAGGGCAAGGATCTGGTGGCAAAGGTCACATTGAGGAACACCGGCAATCGCCCCGGCGACGATATCGTGCAGATCTACGCCGAAGGGCCCGATCACAGCCCGCTGCGTCTGGCCGGATACACGCGTGTTCCCCTGTCTGCAGGCGAACAGAAAACGGTCGAGGTCACACTCTCGCCCTATGCCGTCTCGCGCTTCGATGATGCCCGTTCCGCATGGAAGCGCATCCCCGGACAATATCGTTTCATCTTCGCCCACAACGCAGAAGAGCGGAACGGTCCGGCCAGCACCGTCCAGATCGAAGCACGCTGAGGAGGCCCCCCGTCATGTCAACCCGACAGACCCTGCGCGTGCGTTCGACGCGCTTTTGTCTCGGCTGCGCAATTCTCGGCGCGTCGCTCCCTCTCGTCAGCGCACCGGCCATGGCCCAGGAGGAGAACTACTCCAACCTCCCTTCTCTGGCCGAACAGAGAACCACCGTCCACCCGTCACATGACTGTCATGACTATGACAGTCTCATCACCAGAGGGTCCGAAGCGCCGATCATCACCACCTGCGATACGCTCGTCCCCGATCAGTTCGGAGCGCGGGACTGGCTTGCGGATCGCGGATTGCTGTTCGAAGGCTATTACACGTTCGGAGAAATCTACGATGTGCTCGGCCATCAGGCCCAGCCGCAGGCCTATAACGGTCAAAGCCCCAATTTCTCGGGAAATCTGTGGCTGAACATGACCTACGACATGGCGCGTATAGGCATGAACAAGGGTTCGCAGCTGACGCTTTCGATGAATAGCTGGCAGTCTGCCTATCCTGGCGCCGGTATCCGGGCGACCGCGCTCAGCCAGGCGACCATCCTGCAGACCTTTTTCAACGGGCGCGTAACCGCCCAGTACGGATATTACGGTCTTCTGGGGCAGTTCTACGGCCTTTATCTCGGCACGAGCACCGCATCCAGCGCTCTGGGGCCGCTGAGCATCATCCCCAACCAGGTCGGTATGTCGATGTATATCCCGACCCCTGGCATCGATATACGCATGTATGCGCACGACCGGCGCTTCTACAACCATTTCGGTTTCGCACGCAGTCAGAGCCCGCAAGGTTTCGGGGCCGATTCGAGAGCCAATCCGTCCGGCGTCAATTTCAAGGTCAATGGCGCGCGTCCGATCTATGTGGACGAGATCGGATTCCGTCAGAAGCCGGGCAAGGACAAATCCATGACATGGTTCCGCGCTGGCGGGATCTATAACAGTTCTTCGTATTACAACTACCGGACCAATCGTTACGATCGCTCGAACTGGGCTTTCTACGTGGTCTTCGACCGGCAGTTGCTCAAGACCAATGCGGAGATACCCTATCTCGGCTGGTATATCGATCTGAAGACCGATCACGCAGCGAGGGAGAAGAACGTCTTCACGGACGACTATGCCGCGACCCTCTATGCACTGGGTCCGTTTCCCAGCCGCAAGAAGGACATGCTCTCCATCGGCTTCACCTACAACAAGATCGGATCCGCTGCACAGCAGCGTCTGCAAAGGCTTTCACCCCGTAAATTCGACCATAGTACGACGACCTCTGTCGCCTATGCTGCCCATCTTCGCCACGGGATCTATTTCGTGAGCACGACGAGCTACACGACGCAGCCGGTGGCTTCGAGATTCCACGACGATGCGCTCACGCTGCAGGGACGTTTCACTCTGTCTTTCTAGGCGTCTTCACGGCGATCGTTTTTGTAACGGTCGTTTTTGTAACGGCCGTTTTCGCATCGATGTCTGCGCGATCTGACGGCTACAGGAGAGGATCGCCCTCTTCCGTAGCCGTTCTCCGCCTGTATGGGCAACCGGATGCTTCCGGTTCCGACAGCCGGGAGACTGACTCAGCGCAACGGTTCAGTGACGCAGATCCTCGGGGACCTTGCCGCCGTTTTCCGCCAGCTTCTGCATGACCTGACGGATCAGCCATACATTCATCGTCGCGGTGTCATCGGTGCTTTCGGTATAGTGCAGTTCCTGCGCCAGATGCTTGCGTGCGTCGAGGGAGCTGTCCATGTCGAGCAGCTTGAGCAGATCGACGATAGAGGTGCGCCAGTTCAGGGTCTGTCCCTTCCCGGACGCAAGACGCGTCAGCACCGCCTCGACATCGACCGGAGCGCCCGGCGCCGTCGGGGGTGCGGCATTCGTCGCGCCGCCCGAAGCGGAGGTCGCGCCGGATGGCGTAGCCCCGGAAGACGCGGCTCCTGCCGAGCCCGTCGATCCGCTCGCAGGGGCGGCATCGGCGTGACCGAAGATCTTCGACATGATTGTGCTGAAAATACCCATGACATATCCTTTGCATCGACCGTCCGGCATCCGGGGAGGCATATGCTCTCCGGGCTTCGCGGGCGGTGTTCTCTACTCCGGTCGTCCCGGAACAGGGTGCTCCGGGTCCGATGTCCCCGGAAGCCCCGGGGACCTTGAGGACCTCGCGCAGAAAAACGCAGCGCCCCCGCTTTCGTTGCCTCATCCGCGATGCTCGACGCTGCGCCCCATCATCCAGGTCTGGACCCGAAAGGATATTTCAGGGAGTAATAATATGTGAGACGTTGCTGTAATGTCACATATATGAGCGTTATCGAAGTAAAAACTCCCGAAATTTCGGAACACACCTGCAGATATGTTGCATAATTGTTTCGTATCTGCGGCACACAAGCCAGATTGCCAAGGCTCTTTCCGAACGGTAGCCGCATCGTCTTCAGGGAGAGATCGAATACCGTCATGACTGCGCATTCCCGTGTCCATTTCGTTTCCGGCCTGCCACGATCGGGCTCGACACTTCTCAATGCGCTTCTCTCGCAAAATCCCGGTCTGCGGGTCTCGGGGCGCTCCTCTCCGATCGCGCCCATGATCCTCACTCTGACATCCGTGATGACGGAGAGCGAATACCGGCACGATTTCCCTCCGGCGCGACGCGACCGGATCCTCACGCAGATTGTCGACGGATATTTCGGCGTCTCTCCGACCGATTCCCGGCGCCCGGTCCTGATCGACACGCACAGGGACTGGTGTGCGCGCCTGAACCTGATCGAGGCGCTGTTTCCCTCCGCGCGGATCGTCTGCTGCGTGCGTGACCCGGTCTGGATTCTGGACTCGCTCGAACGTCTGATCATACGGGACCCGCTTCTTTCGTCCCGCATCGTGCCCGTCGGACACAGAGCGACGCAGCATGGCAGGCTCGAGCATCTCCTCTCCCCGGACGGCGTGTTTGGCTATGCGTGGCGCGTTCTGACGGAGGCCTTTCATGGCCCCTTTGCCGATCGTCTCATTCTCGTGGATTACGAATATCTTGCGCGCTATCCCGGTGATGTGCTGCGCCGTCTCGAACGTCTTCTCGATCTGCCGCGTCACGATTACGACACCGACAATCTGACGCAGATGGACGCGCATGCCTACGATACCGCCTTGGCGACACCGGGGTTGCATGTCGTGCGCCCGCAGATCCGCTTCGAGCCGAGGCGAACGATCCTCCCGCCAGCCACCGTGGATCGCCTCCAGGGAGGAATGTTCTGGCGCACTCCCGATGCCGTGGCGCGAGGCGCCGAAATTCTCGCCTGAAGCAGGGCCCGAGCGGAAGGCCGGGGGGTGGGGCGGGAAATGTCAGTCGAGGAGAACGACCGTCTTGCCGATGCTTCGCCCTGTCTCGCTGTCGCGATGAAGCTGCGCCATCGTCGCCGCATCGAACCGCGTCACGCGGCGGGTTTCGGTCGGCACGATGTCGCCCGACTGGACCAGAAGCGAGATCTGCTCGAGAATATCGTGCTGTCTGTCCATATCCCAGGTGCCGAACAGCGAGCGGGTGAACATGAACTCCCATGAGAGCGTGGCGCTCTTGCGCTTGAAAGGCAGGATATCGAACGTCTCCGGATCGTCGATCAGACACAGATGTCCCTGGGGCGCGAGACTCTCCGCATAGGCTGCCGCATGACGATCGCTGGCGGTCAGGGATGCGATATGGGTCGCCCGATCCAGCCCCAGCTCCCGGAGCTGCGCCATCATGTCGCGACGATGATCGATGACATGATGTGCGCCCATCTCGCGGATCCAGGCTTCGCTCTGCGGACGCGATGCCGTAGCAACCACCGTAAGCGCGGTCAGCTTGCGTGCGAGCTGGACAAGAATGGACCCGACCCCGCCGGCAGCCCCGACCACGAGTAGCGTACCCGTATCGCCCGATGCGATCCGCATCCGGTCGAACAGCATTTCCCATGCCGTGACACCGGTGAGAGGCAACGACGCCGCCTGCCCCCAGTCGAGCCGCGCGGGCATGTGGCCGACAAGGCGCTCGTCGACGTTCTGAAGCTCGGCATTGCTGCCCTGGGACATCAGGGCTCCGGCGTAATACACTTTGTCGCCCGGGCGGAACCGGGCGACATCCGCGCCGACCGCCTCGACGATCCCGGCGGCATCCCAGCCGGGAACACGCCACTCATCCCCCGGCAAGGGGCCTGTCCGGCTCCGTATCTTGGTATCGACCGGATTGAGGGAAACCGCCCGGACCCGGACGCGGATCTGGCGTCCCCGGGGCGGTGCGGGATCGGGTATCTCGATATCCTGCAAAACGCCGGCATCGCCGGGCGCGGCATATCCAACGGCTTTCATCGGGCGACCCTCCCTCTGTGCATATCTCCCGTGCGCATCCCGTGCGCGCATGAGACAGAAAAGCCTAGCACGGTCTCGACGCAAGGCGGGAGAGAAGAGACGAAGAGGTGCTCCCGAACGCGGCTCAGCCTGCGCGCACGAGTTCGTAGAGCGCGACTGCCGCCGCGTTGGACACGTTCAGACTCTCCATGGAGCCGGGCATGAAGACGCTCGCGATCTCGTCGCAGCTCTCCCGGGTGAGGCGACGCAGGCCCGCGCCCTCCGCCCCGAGCACCAGCGCAACGCGTCGGCCGCGAAACGCAGCGCCATCGAGACGTGTGCCCCCGGCATCCAGCCCGACGGTCCACAGACCGGCATTCTGCAGCTGGGCGATGATGCGCGACAGATTCACCTCGCGCAGGACCGGGACGCTGTCGAGCGCGCCGGACGCGGCCTTCGCCAGAGCACCGCCTTCCTGCGGCGTGTTTCTGTCCTGGACGACGAGAGCGGCAGCGCCGAAAGCGGCGGCAGAACGCAGGATGGCACCGATATTGCGCGGGTCCGTCACCTGATCGAGAATCAGGATCGGCCCCTCGCGCTGCTCCAGTATCTCGTCGAGGAAGGGGGCTGTCAGGGGCTCGACCCGCAGAAGAACGCCCTGATGGACCGCATCCCGTTCGCAAAGCTGATCGAGACGCTGACGCTCGACGATATTCGGCGTGATACGAACCGGCACCTGCTTCGCTTCGAGGGCGGCAAGGCCCTCTTTCGTGACCAGAAGCTCATGCAGGTGACGCCGGTCGTTGCGCAGGGCCGCCTCTACGGCATGGAGCCCGTACATCCAGTATCCATGGGCAGCTTCACGCCCTGCTGCTGAGCGGGCGGTGCGGGAAGACGGAGAGCGGAAAGGACGTTTCGACATGCAGGCTCTTCTAGAGGAACGCCCTCGTCTTGCAACAAAAATGAAGAAAGCCCGTTGACACCGCAGCCGATCCACCATAATTCCCGTGCCGACCCGGAGAGATGCCCGAGTGGCTAAAGGGGGCGGACTGTAAATCCGCTGGCGTGCGCCTACGTTGGTTCGAATCCAACTCTCTCCACCAGGTCACCTTCGAAAAATCCGACAGAGTCCAGATGTGACGACGGCTCATGGCCGCATCGCGCACGTCGTGCATCCGGTGTGATGACAGACATCCGCCCGCACGGTCGATGTTCGTGACGCGCACTCCACCGACAGGAGACGCCCCTGCACGGGAGCGCCCTCTGTCGGGCTGAACGGTCTCAGAACCTGAGCGAGCCGAAACCGGGAAGTTCTTTCCGCCACGGGGCATTCGCGCCGCGGCGCGCGCAGGTCGCGCTTGCAACCATCTGCCCGCATGACAGAACGCTTGCGATCGCATCTCCCGACGGATCGCCCAGCGTTTCCGGCGAGAGAAGATCGCGGTCATGCAGCCCGGCCAGGAATCCGGCCGTGAAACTGTCGCCCGCGCCGACGGTATCGACCACTTCGGTCGGTATGGCATCGGCATGACCCCGTGCGACACGGCTCCATCCGCTGACGCCGTCCTTGCCCTGGGTGATCACCACGAAGCGGGCGCGGCCTTGCAGCCAGGCCGCAGCCGCAGAATCGTGCGATACGCCCGGCTTGAGCCATTCGAGATCGGCGCCGCTGATCTTGATGATATCGGCCTGGCTCAGAAGACTGTCGAGGCGCGCGCGATAGGCGGTTTCGTCCCGGATATGGCTCGCGCGGATATTCGGATCGATACTGACCAGTCTCCTCCCGCCGGCCTCTCTCAGAAACAGGGTTTCATAGGCAGACGCGGCCGGCTCTCTCGCGAGGGCGATAGAACCGAAATGGAGCAGCCCGACCGGCGCAAGAGCGTCGTCATCGGGAATCCCGGTGCATATCCTGTCGGCAGCACCCGTATCGTAGAATGCGTAAGCCGGTTCCGTCCGGTCGAGGCTGACGAAACCCAGCGTGGACGGGGCATCCAGACGCTCGAGAAAGCGGGTGCCCACCTGACTTTGCGCCAATCCCTCCATGAACTGATCGCCGAACATGTCCGTGGAAAGCGCCAGACCGAACTCGGCCGGAATGTCGAGACGACCGAGGGCGCGCGCCACGTTATAGGGCGACCCACCGAGGCAGGGTCGATACCCTCCCTCTCCCTCCGTAGCGGCAGGGATGAAATCGATGACAGCCTCACCGAGGGAGAGAATACTGGCTCTCATGACGGAACTTCCTTGTTGGGACAGGCTATGTTTCTGCGCGTTCCGCATAACCGGAACGGGCAAAAAGCAGAACGAAAGGCAGACCGCTGACGCCCCGCAGACAGGGTATCATGGCAGACGGTGCATCATGGCAGACCGCAAACCGCTGCAGAAGGAATGGTGGAGGAAACACAGTTCCCGGACGAGGCGTTCAGAGGCCTGCGGCCATCCGCTCGAAGGTGGCGGCTGCCTCTACGGTCTGGGGATCGGCGAAAAGCTGTTCGGCCACGGCGGGGCTGAACGTGAACGTATCGCACCCGGCTGCGCAAAGGGCCGCGAGGTCGTCTGCCTGACGCAGGCTCGCCACAAGGAGACGCGTCCGGTCTCCCGCGTGACGCAGCACCGCGCGCATCGCATCGATCGTCGCGAAGGCATCCCGCCCGCTATCGCCGATCCGGCCGAAATAGGGCGCGACATAATCGGAACCGGCAGCGGCGGCGGTCACGGCCTGATGCACCGCATAGACCGCAGTAAGGGTCGTGCGCACCCCATGGGCATGGAGCCTCGCCACAGCCCGGATGCCGTTCTCTGTGATCGGGACTTTCACGACCATACGCGGGTCGATCGCCGCCAGGGCTAGCCCCGTCTCGATGAGGGCGTCCGTTTCGGTGCCCCAGCACTGGGCCTGGATTTCGGCAACCGGATAATCGAGACAGCGCCGCAAAAGCGGCGTGAGCGTCTCGATGGTGCAGGAGAGACCGGACCGCGCGAGGATGGTCGGGTTCGTGGTGACGCCATGGAACAATCCGGTAGGCAGCCAGCGCGACCAGGCATCCCGATCCGCCGTATCCAGAAACAGGCGCAGGCCGGTTGCAGAAACAGGACAAGCACGAGGGGCCATGATGTTCTCCCGGGTCATCGAACGATCGGCAATGTCGATCAGGACCGGAAGACTGGCAAAATCCGTACCCGAACGGAAAACACAACTTCGTTGATACCGGGACGACCGCCGAAGACGCACGCACCCCGGAACGCATGGTCGCTACGCACGAAAAAACCCGTCCGCCTCATGGCGAACGGGCCGATCTCGTCACGCTCCGACAGAACTCCCTCAGGGAAAGAAGCCTTCCGACCGGAGCCAACTGGTTGGAGCCTGCCAACCAGGATGCGGATTATTTCAGCTTGGCATTACATTGCGAATAATAGCCGCCGCCCTTCTGGATCCACTTCAATCCGCCATTTCCGCCCGTGCTCTGATTGGCATGATACTGGTCAAGACAGGTTTTCATCCGGGCCTTGCCGGGGGACAGCTTGGCATATTCGGCTGAAAGCGCTGTCGGAAAGACAACGTTGCCCGTGGCGGTGGTCGAGGGCTTCGAGGCGATACCGGCACCGGGCGCGGCAGGCGCTTCATGGGTCACCGGGCGGTCGTTTGCCGCCTGACGCTCGGCAGGCTGCATGGCCTCCTTCGCCTTGCCGGCGCTCACGTCACCGCATTCGGCCGCCTTGAACGCCTTGTAGGACTGGCCGTTCAGTGTTCCGGACTTTTTCGCGTCCTGGAACTTCGCATGACACGCCTTTGCAGAGAGCGCCATGGCCGATGGGGCGACGGTCGCCCCCCCGCAGAGAAGGAGAGCCGCGGCGATACCGCGGCGACAAGATGATTTCGACGCCATGTGAGATCCCTCACTCCTGCCGGTTTGCGGATCAGTTGATCCGTTCGCCATGAAGAACCATGTCGAGCCCCTCGAGTTCCTCATCACGCGTCACGCGCAGACCCATCGTCAGATCGATGGCCTTGAGAATCAGATAGGTGAACACGACGCACCAGACGATCGTCACACCGACCGCTTCCGCCTGGCGGACGAGCTGGCCGAAGGAGCCGACCACGCCCTCGGGATTGGCATCGGTGGCGGAAAGCGGCCCATAGGCGAACACACCGGTCAGAAGTGCGCCGACGATCCCGCCCGTTCCATGCACGCCAAACGCGTCGAGACTGTCGTCATAACCGAGACGCGGCTTGAGAATGGCGGATGCCCAGAAACAGACCACGCCCGCAACCAGCCCGATGATCAGCCCCGGACCGGGAAGGACGAAACCGGCGGCCGGGGTGATGGCCACGAGCCCGGCAACGGCACCGGAGATGATTCCGAGCGCCGTCGGCTTGCGGGAGTGGATCCATTCGGCGGCCATCCAGGCGAGCCCGCCACCGGCAGTCGCGACCTGGGTCACGAGCATGGCCATGCCCGCGCGCCCGTTGGCGCCGCCCGCCGATCCGGCGTTGAAGCCGAACCAGCCGACCCAGAGAAGCGAGGCACCGATAATGGCATAGGTCAGGTTGTAGGGCGAGAAATCATCATGGCCGAGACCGCGACGCTTGCCCAGAACGAGTGCCGCGACCAGACCGGCGATACCGGAATTGATGTGAACGACCGTACCGCCAGCGAAGTCGACCGCGCCGATTCCGGCCACCCAGCCGAGAGGGCTCCAGACCCAATGGGCGACGGGCGCATAGACGAGGAGCGACCACAGCACCGTAAAAACGCACAGGGCGGAGAATTTCATGCGCTCGGCGAAGCTGCCCGCGATGAGCGCGGGCGTCAGGATCGCGAACGTCATCTGGAACATGACCCAGACGCTCTCGGGGATCGTCATCGCCACCGGATTGGCGGACCCGGCCCCCATGGTGAACGCCTGATCGACACCCTTGCTGATATGCTCGGCGACGCCGTTGAGCATGAAGCGCGACATGTCTCCGATCCAGGGCGTGCCCGTCCCGAATGCGAGACTGTATCCCACCACGAGCCAGACGATGCTGGCGATGCAGCAGATCGCAAAGGACTGGATCAGCGTGGCGAGGACGTTTTTCTTGCGCACCATCCCGGCATAGAACAGCCCGATACCCGGGATGGTCATCATCAGCACGAGGGTGGTGCTGATCAGCATCCACGATGTGTCGCCCGTATCGATGGGCGCCGGGGCGGGTGCCGGGGCAGCGAAGGCGGCGGCAGGCAGGACGGCGCCCGCCAGCAGGGGGACGACCCTGAAAAGACGGCTCATAGCGCGCTGTCTCCGGTCTCGCCCGTGCGGATCCGGATGACCCGGTCGATGGGCGAGACGAAGATCTTGCCGTCACCGATCTTGCCGGTGCGCGCCGCATTCAGGATGGCGTCCACGACCTCGTCGACAATGTCGTCCGTCACGGCAATCTCGATCTTCACCTTGGGCAGGAAGCTCACCTGATATTCCGCACCACGATAAATTTCCGTCTGTCCCTTCTGACGGCCGAAACCCTTGATCTCGGTCACCGTTAGTCCCTGCACGCCGAGCGGTGTCAGAGCCTCACGGACATCGTCCAGTTTGAACGGCTTGATGATCGCCGTAACGAGCTTCATTCTATTCCTCCCCGCCGCGACAGAACCCTGTTTTCACAGGCGGTCCCATCGATTCACATGAACGTAAATCGTGCCAGTTTCATAACGAGATTGGCAAGAGCAATAGCGCGGCATTCCCCATTTCCTTCCGCTGCTCTAGAAAAGGCAGCATCATGGTGCCGGGGGACTGAGAACACATGAGACAACTCGATATCTGCATCAATGGTGCCGGTCCGGTCGGTGCGACCCTTGCCTGTCGCCTCGCCACGGCAGGGCTGCGCGTGCTTCTGATCGATCATGCGCCCCTGCCGGGGATGGAGCATCCCTCTCTCGATGGCCGCGCCTATGCGATTGCCGAAGGGTCGCGGCGGATGCTCGAGGCCGCCGGTATCTGGAAGAATCTGCCAGGCCCTTCCCAGCCCATACGGAGCATCACCGTCACCGATGGCCGTCCCGGTCGCTCCGCCTCGCGCCCGGGCCTCCTTCTGGGGCAGGAGGATGCACCCGAAATCGACGGAGCGCCTTCCCCGCTCGGCTGGATGATCGAGGCCCGGAACCTGCGACTGGCCCTGAACCGGACCCTTGCGGCGCATGAGGGACGGCTCATCGTCGCAGCTCCCGATACGGCGCGTTTCTCCTTCCGTGACGATCACGTCCATATCGCGCGCGCCTCGGGGGCCACGCATGTCGCGCCGCTGGTCGTCGCGGCAGAGGGGCGCCGGAGCCCGCTACGCAAGCAGGCAGGCATCATGATCACGCGTCTGCCCTACAACCAGTGCGGTCTGATCAGCATCATCCATCACGAACGCCCCCATGAGGGGCGAGCCCTCGAGCATTTCCTGCCGGAAGGTCCCTTCGCCCGCCTGCCCCTGCCGGCGACAGATGCGCATCCGCACCGCTCGGCAATCGTCTGGGCGGAGGCAACGCGACGCGCCGAGCGTTTCCATGCCCTCGACGAGGCGGGATTCGCCCATGCCATCATGCAACGCCTCGGCGACGATGTCGGCGCCGCGACGCCGGTCGGGCGCCGCTGGATCTATCCGCTCTCCGCGCAATATGCCCAGCGCTACGTCGCGCCCCGTCTGGCTCTGGCCGGGGATTCGGCGCACGGACTGCATCCCATCGCCGGACAGGGGCTCAATGTCGGATTTCGCGACGTGGTCGCCCTGAGCGATCTGCTCGAGGCGCGTTTCGCCCAGGGCGGCGATCTCGGGGCTTCCGATCTGCTCATGCGCTATCAGCGTCGTGTACGCCCGGGAAATATGCTGATGATGGCAGCCTGTGACGGTCTGGAGCGTTTGTTCGGAAACGACAATCCGATCCTGCGAATGGGACGGGATTTCGGTCTCGACGCCATGAGCCGTCTCCCCGGTCTGAGACGCGCTTTCGTGCGAAAGGCGATGGGAGTATGACGACGACGCCGGATCTCGACGCTGTCTGGCAGGACATGCTGGTTCAGAGCGATGTCTGCTGCGACGTTCTCATCCAGGGCGTCTTCGCAACCGGCATCAGCGATCATCGCAGCTTCCAGGGCGCTCTGGCCGCCCTTCTGGGCACGAAACTCGCAGATCGCGCCATTTCCGCCCCCGTTCTCTCGGCGCTCGTCGCTTCCGCCCTGACGGAATGTCCCGGGATCGCGGAAGCGGCTGCCGAGGATATGATCGCGATCTTCGAGCGCGATGCGGCCTGCCCCGACTACGTGACGCCCTTCCTGTTCTTCAAGGGCTATCACGCGGTTCAGGCCTATCGTATCGCCCACTGGCTCTGGCGCAATGACCGGAAACATCTCGCGCGTCATCTCCAGAGTCTGGTCAGCGAGCGCTTCAATCTCGACATTCATCCCGCGGCAAGGCTGGGACGTCGGCTCGTCTTCGACCATGGAGGGGGCATCGTCATCGGAGAGACCTGCATCATCGAGGACGACGTCTCGCTCCTCCAGGGCGTTACGCTCGGCGGCACAGGAAAGGAGACGGGAGATCGTCACCCCAAGGTGCGACGCGGCGTGCTGGTAGGAACGGGCGCCATCGTTCTGGGCAATATCGAGCTCGGCGAAGGCGCGAAGATCGGCGCGGGATCGGTCGTTCTCGAGAGCGTGCCGGCCTATACGACGGTTGTCGGCAATCCCGCCCGACGCATCGGAACGCGACATACGAACATGCCCGCTCTTGGAATGGACCAGCGCCTGCCTCCGGTGGATTACATCATCTGATCGCCATCCGGCCGTTATCCGGTGGTCATCCGGGCACCGGACGAACGATCCGTCGCATCCCCCCGCCGGCGCGGTGCGATCAGAGAAACTCCACGTGGCTCTTGAAACCGAGAAGAACGGCGTCCCTCAGATTGCCCTGCCCGTTCGGGCGCATGAACAGCTCGGCCACCGGCTGGAACAGGACGCCGCGGAAGAGATGCACGCCGTAATTCAGTTCCATCACCACCGCATGACGCTGGATGCCGGTTGCCCGGTTGGGTAGAGCCTTGCCCTGGGCGCGCAGCAGCTCCTGGCTGCGCTGCACGCCCGGAGACATGGCCGTATAGCTGAACGCCAGGGCAAGCGTGTCATCGGGCCGCCCCCTGAACGTTCCGCGGCTGATCAGCCCTGCAAAGACCTGCCAGTTGCGCAGGGAAACGCGCTTGTCGTTATACAGAAATCCCCACAGACCGGTCAGGCCCGGGTCCTTGTTGTCAGGCCGGTGACGATAGGTCACGAATTTCTGATCCATGAGCACCCATGCATTATAGCTTGCCCGGTGCTGCCGCTGCGGCAGGCCTGTCAGGGCGTAGGGCCGCCCCGTGATGTCCTCGAAGGAATCGGGCTGGGGTGCGGTCGTGAGCGCGGCGCCGATCTTGTAATGACCCGCGAGCGTACCGCCGATCTTCGGCTCCCAGCCCATTTCGAGCGGCATGCGCACCCCGTTGATATAGGCGCTGTTGAATTTGAATCCCGTCCTGTTCATCGCATAGGAGAAGATACCCTCCTCGGTCAGATAGAGGCCGAACTGGATATAGGCGTGATGCAGTGGCCTGCCGCGCACGCGCGTCCCCCATACCCCGGCGGGAAATGTGGACGCATACCCTGTATCGGCGGCAGCCCTGGGACGCCCGCACATCGCGTTGTTCTGGAAGGTGCAATAAAGCGGGCTCGCGACGAAATCCGAGAGTTCTGCCATGCGACCCGCCGCAATCGCGAGCTTGCCGTCATAAAGCGTCTCTTCCCCGTACGCCATGACGAGATGGACGACCACATTGCCGCCCCCACCGTAGATTTCGGAGGAATGATTGAGCCAGTCGCCGAACATGCGATTGGCAGGGGTACCGTATCGGCCCGTGACCACCATATGGGTGGCAAAGCCCTTCACATGGGCGATGCGCTCCCAGTCCATGTTGAGCGAGACCGCATATTGCCCTGCATTGCTCGATCCCTGGCGATACTCGGGAAAGCCGCGGGTCGGCGGAGTCACGGCGCCGGTATATTCGTTGGTCGTGTCGAAAAGCAGGCCGATGCCGTGCCGCCTGAGCCAGTCGGTCAGACCGTAGGGATTGTAGAATATCGCCTTGGGCTGACCGAATTCCGGCACGGTCGTCGGACGCATCGGCCGGTCGGGAAACGGATCGTTGATCTGGTAGCTCGGCTCGGATCCGGTCTCTTCGTCGTCATCGTCGTTCGCCGCTGCCGGCTCGGACCAGACGAGGCCGGTTACGGAAGCGACGATCAGACCCCAGCGAAAGAAAGACCCCAGCACGACCACTCCGGACCGACCGATGACACGACCGCTCAGCCCTAGCATTGCGAGCCGCTCACCGGCCATGGGCGACACGCAACGCAGATCTGCACTTCACCAGACTATTTCCTGCCCGCCTGTTTCCAACCCGCCTATTCCTTGTCGATCGCCCGTTTCGGCAGCAGGGCCGGAATGAAAACGAGGGTCGCAATCAGCGTGCAGGCAAGAGACATCAGAAGCAGGCGCCCCATGCTCGCCGTCCCCGGATGCTCCGACGCGGCGAGGGAACCGAAGGCGGTGCCGGTGGTCAAAGCCGAGAACAGGACCGCACGCGCAGTGGGCGACGTCAGGGGTTTTTGGATACCGGCCCGCCAGTTCATGACGAAATAGATGTTGAACGACACCCCGACCCCGAGCAGGAGCGGCAAGGCGATGATATTCGCGAAATTGAGCGTCTCGGGCACGGTGACGATGAGAATGACCGTCAGGAGCGCCGACATCATCAGAGGCGCGAGAACCAGCGCCATGTCCTGCAGGCGGCGCAGCGCGATGAACAGGATGATGGCGATCATCACCAGAGCCGAGATCGCGGCGATCGAGAACGCGTTCACCATGGTGCGCGCGCTTTCCACAACCTCGAGCGCGGTACCCGCGACATTCTTGTCGACGGACTGCATCTGGTCGAGGAAGCGGTAGAGCACCTTGTTATCGGACATGCGTCCCTTGGGCATGATCTTGAGCAGGGCACGACCGTCCGGCAACAGATAATCGCGTGCGATCTCCTTCGGGATGGACCCGATCGTGACGGGAGTCGGCTGCAGCACGTCGCGAAGCTCGGAGAGCTGGGCAGGCAGGAAACGTGTCAGCGCCTCGTTGGCCGCAAGGATCTGCGCATCGGGCGCGGAGGAGAGCCGGGCCAGCGCCTTCTGGATCGTGCGGAGCGGCGAATCCGGGGCCGTCCGGTCGAGAACGCCGCCAAGCTTGGCCGCGGCCTGGGCGGCACTCTTGCGCAGTGCCTCCGCGTCCGGCGCGGGTTCGATCTCCTGCCCTACGATGGTCGGGAGGAGAATCGTGGCCGTATCGCGGATCATCGCGATTTTCTGATCCTGATCTTCCGGCACGAACATGCCGAGCCACATGACCGATTCCACACTCGGCAGCGCCTCGAACTGACGCACGCGTTCGGCGGCTATCGTGAGATTGGGGACGATCACCTCGCCGTCATAAGGCGAGGCGCGCGGGTCCTGTTCCAGAAGATGCAGGGCGCGCATGCCCTCGGTATTCGGATTCTTGGTGTGCAGCGGATCGGCATCGAAGGTCAGACGCGGGATCAGCGCGACACCGACGACCGCAAGAATGGCGAACACGGCAAGGATCGGCTTGCGATGATGCCTCAGGAAATGATCCGCCCCCGCCATGGAAGCGAAACCGGGCATTCCGCGGCTGAGTCTGGCCCGGAAAAGATGGAGAAGGGCCGGCAGGAGCGTCATCGTACAGACGAAGGCGATCAGCATCCCGATCCCTGCGATGAGACCGAGCTGGGCCACACCGACGAAGCTGGTCGGCACGAAGGCCAGAAACCCGGCTGCCGTGGCGAGCGAGGCCACGAGGATCTGATGCCCGGTCTCGCGTCCCGTTTCTGCCAGAGCCTGCGCAGTCGGCATTTCCTCGCCCGAGGGCAGACGCTGGCCGCGAAAACGCACGGAAAACTGGATTGCGAAATCGACGGCGATACCGACGAACAGAACGGCAAAGGCAACCGAGATCAGATTGAGCTTGCCTACCGCGATCGCCGCGAAGCCGGTGGTCAGCAAGAGGCCGATCACGAGCGTCACGAGAATGGGCACGATGACCCGCACCGAACGCACGGCAAGAACGAGCCAGCACGCCACGAGCACCAGAGAGGTCAGCAGACCGAACCCCATACCGTGGGCTACGGTCGCGAATTCCTCATCGCTCAGCTGGACCGGCCCGGTGATCATTCCGATCGCATTGCCGCTTCTGACGAAAGGCAGGGAGTCGATCGCGCGGCGCATGGCCGCGCTCGCCTCGCCTCCGGGCTGGAGGGAATCGAAATCCTGATGCGGCTGGGTCAGAACATACTGGTAATTCCCGGCGAGATCGCCCAGAGGGCCGGTCAGGAGGTTCTGCCAGGACAAATCCCGGGGGTGGCCATCCGCAGCCTGGGTCAGAGCCTGGGCGAAGCCCCTGAGCTCCGGCGTGAAACTCTCCGGAATGTCCTCACCGGCCGAGAGCCCGTCTCCCATGAGGCCCAGAGCCGAGAAGATGCCCCGTGCCGAAGGGTCGGCTGCAAGCGTTCCGAGAAAGGGCTGCGCGGCGACGATGGAATCGAGCAGCGAGGCGAGTGTCGGCTTGTCGAGATAGAGAAGCCCGTGATTCTGCAGGAAAGGCGAATCGTCCGGCAGGCGGACGCTCCGGAAGTTCCGGTGATCGCGGCTCAGGATCTTCGCGAGTGCCCGCGCGGTCTCCCGACCCTGTTCCGGCAGATCCGCCTTGATGATCGCAACCATCAGATCGTCGTTCTGCGGGAAGAGCCGGGTCAGCTCGGCATTGCGCTGCTTCCAAGGGAGACTGGAGGCGAACATCTCGTCGGTATTGGTGGTAACGCCGAGCTTCTGGGCGGTAAGATACAGGCTCCCACCCGTCAGAAGCGCAAAAAGGAGCACGACACCCCAGGCGCGTCTTGTACAGAGAGCGACGATACGACCGATTGAGCTTGCTAGCATTTGACTACGGATGACCCTGCCTCGGAACGACGCAAACGCGTCCTGATCCGGGCAGGTTTAGAACATTGTCACCCGATTGGGAAAGCGGAACCCGGCGCCCCGCTCCGGAGCGGAAACGCTCAGCCGCGCGTGTTCCTCAGAAAGGCGAGGGTTTCCACACAGGCGGCGGAGGCCTCGCGCCCCTTGTTGTGCACATCCTTGCGCGACCGGACCTGGGCCTGTTCGTCGGTATAGGTGGTGAGCACGCCGAACGAGATCGGTGTTTCGGTCGCGAGCTGCGCCTGCATGAGTCCGATGGTCGCGCCCAGGCTGATGAACTCGAAATGCGCGGTATCGCCCTTGATCACGCAGCCGAGACAGACGATCCCCTCGTAAACGCCGGTTTTCGCAAGGCTCTGCGCCATGAGCGGCAGCTCGAAGGCACCGGGCGCGTCGAAGACATCGACATCGCGGATCCCGTGTTCCCCGAGCCATTCCAGCGCGCCGTCGCGCAGCCCGTGGGTGACGTCGGTATTGAAGCGGCTGACCAGAAGCGCGAGTTTCGGCGAGGGCACCAGCGTCAGATCGGGGGCGACGGGGATCGATTTGCTCATGGGGTATCCTTGGGTTTGAGAAGGGACTCGACGAGTTCCGGCAAGACATCGCTGAGCTGATGGCCCATACGTGTGCGCTTGGCATGCAGATATGCCCGGTTGAACGGGTTGGATCCCGCTTCCAGCCGTTCCTGCCGCACGACATGCACGCCCGCATCCTCGAGACCGGAGACCTTGCTCGGATTATTGGTGAGAAGCGCCAGACGATCCACACCCAGCGATTGCAGGATGGCCGCAGCGCTTGCCCAGTCCCGTGCGTCGCCGGGCAGACCGAGCGCGAGATTGGCCTCGAGCGTATCCTTGCCGCGATCCTGGAGCGCATAGGCGCGTATCTTGTTGCCCAGCCCGATCCCCCGGCCTTCATGGCCGCGCATATAGACCAGCACGCCGCTCTCGGCTGCGGCGATCCGCTCGAGGGCCTCGCGGAGCTGGGGGCCGCAATCGCAACGCAGCGAGCCCAGCGCATCGCCCGTCACGCATTCGGAATGCAGACGGACCAGAGGGGTTCCCGTTGCGGGATCCCCCTTCACAAGGGCGACATGCTCGATTCCGTCAGGCGCGCGAAAGGCATGGATCCGCAAATCGTGCCCGCCATAGAGACTGGGCAGGGCCGCCTCGGCGATGCGTTCGACGGTCGGCTGGATCTCGGGGATGGCGGCAAGATCGACGACGGGCGCACGGCCATTGGCGCGGCACCATTCGGCGATCTCCGCAATCGTGACGAGAGGCATGTCGAAACGACGGCAGAACTGCCGCAAGGACGGCATACGGGCCATCGTACCGTCGTCATCCATCACCTCGCAGATCACCGCTGCCGGGGTGAGCCCTGCAAGACGCGCAAGATCGATCGACCCCTCGGTATGACCGTCGCGCGCAAGCGTGCCTTCGGGATGGGCACGCAGGGGAAAGATATGACCCGGCGTGCTGATCTCGTGCGGTTGCGCGTCGGGATGGGCGGCAATCCGGATCGTGCGGGCGCGGTCGGCTGCGGAGATTCCGGTCGTGATCCCCGTCGTCGCCTCGATGGAAAGGGTGAAGGCCGTCCCGCGCGGATCGTGTCCCCGGCGCGGCATCATGGGCAGATCGAGACGCGCGATCTGCTCCGGCTCGAGCGGCAGGCAGATAAGGCCGCGTCCGTAGGTCGCCATGAAATTGATCGCATCCGCGGTAGCAAATTGCGCGGCAATGACGATGTCGCCCTCGTTCTCGCGTCCTTCGTCATCCACCATCATCACCATGCGGCCTTCGCGCATGGCGGCGACAGCCCGCGCCAGCGAGGGCGTCATGGCGGCATGTCCCGCGCTGCTCATGACCGCACGCCGTATTTCAGCAGGCTCTCCACATATTTGGCGAGCACGTCCACCTCGACATTGGCCGGGGCGCCGGGCGCTATTTCGGACAGGCCGGTATGGATCCAGGTATGGGGAATGATCATGAGACCGATCGTGAAACGCCCGTCCTCGACCTCGCTCACCGTATTGACGGTCAGACTCACGCCATCGAGCGCGATCGACCCCTTCTCGACGACATAGCCGCGCAGGCTGGCCGGGAGGCTGAAGACGATGTCATGCGACTCTCCGACATCGGCGACCGAGACGAGCTGCGCGAGCCCGTCGACATGGCCCTGCACGATATGCCCCGAAAGGCGGGTCGCAGGCGTGCTCGCCCGCTCGAGATTGACGCGCGCTCCCGAAACCAGACGACCGAGCGCCGTTCGGGCCAGGGTTTCGGAACTGACGTAGAAATCCGCCAGTCCCGACGAATCGTAGGCGGCAACCGTCAGGCATACCCCGTTGACGGCGATACTCTCGCCGAGATCCAGATCGGAAAGCCCCGTCGCGATCCTGAGCAGGATGGCCTGATCGCGGGTCTCGATGGCGCGGACATGTCCGATATGGTCGATGATTCCGGAAAACATCAGAATTCAGCCTCGCTGGAAGAGACGGACGAAAACCCGTCATTCAACAGAAAACGAAGAGGTGTCACACCCTGGGCCCGCGCGGATATCCGCGCGGACACGGTATCGTTACCGGATGCTCCTGCACGCAGGGTCAGCCAGTCGTTCCAGAGGCCGTGCCGGTCGAGGGCGTCGAGCAGACCGGGCCCGGCTTCGACCATCGCCCAGTTCACGCCATGCCCGGCGAGCAGGCTCGGCACCTCCTCCAGGGAGCGCGAAACGACGACCCGGTAGCCGTTCCCCTCGAGGGTCGATCGCCACGAGGACGGCAGGCGTCCCTTGCGGTCGCAAACGACGACCATACGGCGCGGCGGACCGTCGTGATCGGCAACGCGTCGCACGGTCAGCATCGGCGCATCTGCGAGCACCGTTCCGATACCGGTGACGATCGCATCCGTCGCGCGGCGCAACCGGTGCGCGAGCAAGAGAGACGCTTCGCTGGTGAAGGTTTTCTGTCCCTGCGGAGGAATCATAGACCCCCGTCCGTCGAGCGCCTGCTTGACCGTGATCCAGGCGCGCCCGCGCGTAATCCGCTCGGCGAACGGCGCGAGCAGCGCCTTACAGGCCTGATGGATGTCCGAAAGCGCGCGGCAGGACTCCAGCATGACGACGGTTTTGCCGCCGGGCATCGTGGAGAGCCGCGCAGCGCCTCCGCCTGCCTCCGGATTCGGATCGCGTGCGCCGATCCAGACTTCCCCGACCGGGCTGGCGCGCAAGGCCTCGGAGCAGGGCGGGGTACGACCGGTATGGTTGCACGGCTCGAGCGTCACGAGGGCGGTGACCGCCTTGTGAAGAACGCCCAGCGCACGGGCGCGCTCCAGAGCGCGCGCCTCGGCATGATACGTACCTGCACGATGATGGGCCTCGACGACCAGAATACGGTCCTGCGCATCGAGAAGGGCGCACCCGACTGCCGGATTGGGCGATGTCGCACCGAGATATTGCGCCGCCTCGCGCAAGGCAGCCTCGAAACCCGCCCGCAACGCGGGCAGACGGGCCTCGTCGATCGCTCCATCGGGGCGCGACTTGATGCAGGACGATCGTTCGGTCACGTCTTTCAGGACCCCACCCCTTACTCGGGACGGTCTCCGGGCGCGAACACGCGGCCTCTCCGCGCGGTTCGACACCGCGTCGGCAAGGTCCGTCCTCTCTCATCCGGACTATAACCGTCGGCTCCGGAATTCGACCGGATCTGCTGACCCTGAGGCTGGTCGCCACAGGCGCTCGCGGGCTCATGAACGGAAGTCGCCTCCCATATCACCTACCGCCGGTGGGGAGTTTCACCCCGCCCCGAGAACGTCATTTTCAAAACCGGCTGCGAGAGCCGGACATGCATATGATCCCCGGATTGTCTTTTTTGCAAGGCCCCCATCCGCAGGCATTCAGGCGGAGACGAAAGGGCGAGCGATCCGGGGTGGGCATTCCGGCCCGTGCATTCCGGCAAGGAACCCCTCCCGGCAACGAGACAGGGGCGGGATCGGAATCCCGCCCCTTTCCGGGGACGCTCGATACAGGACCGGTATACAGCCCTCCGGAAGGCCAGCGTCGTTCGGAGCTGGCTTCGTTCGGGGTTAGCGGCGTCCGGGGATCAATGCGTTGCTGCGCCCGGCGCCGCATCATGGATCGCGCCCTGTGTCGCATTCGCGCCGTTGCTGACGTCATGCCCGATAGAGCTGACATCCCTGCCTGCACCATCGACCGTATTGCACGCGGTCAGTCCGAAAGCCGGCAAGGCAAGGAAGGCGGCCAGAGCGCCGATGCGGAGGAAAGAAACGCGGTTCATGGGAAAATATCCTGTTCTGGAACTGTGTTTTTCGTAAACGCTTCGACACGAACGCGGTTCGGAAAGTTACATTAAACATTCCGATATATGACGATGCGTTCATATCCCCCGCCCGGGGATGAACCGCCGCGCCGGAAAGACGCTGACGCTGAACGCCGTTTTCCTCTCCGCCCGTTCCGGATTGCCATGCCCGACACGCCCCCTGCCCTTCTGTGGTTTCGCGACGATCTGCGCCTCGGGGATCACCCCGCGCTCACCCGGGCGAGCGCGACCGGGCTGCCTCTTCTCTGCGTCTATGTGATCGACGAATCCGGAGCGACGCGGGCGCCGGGTGCAGCCCTCAAATGGTGGCTGCACGGCGCGCTGGCCGCGCTCCGCAAGGCGCTGGAAGAAAGAGGGGGAACGCTCCTCGTCCTGAATGGCGATCCTGAGACCCTCATCCCGGCACTGGCGGAACGAAGCGGGGCAGAACAGCTCTTCTGTCATTACCGCTACCAGGAGGAGGCGCGGCAGCAGGACGATAGAATTGCAGAGGCTCTCAGCGAGAGAAAATGCACGATGATCCGTAGCCACGGCACGCTGCTCCGCCCTCCGGAAAGCGTCGCGACGAAAAGCGGGACGCCCTACAGGGTGTTCGGCGCGTGGTGGAAAGCGTTCAGGGCATGCGGGGAACCGGCAAAGCCCTGCGGGATTCCGGATCGCCTCTCTTTCGCGCGGGTTCCATCCCTGGAAGGGGGTTTCCGTCCCGCCCGGGAGGAGGATCTCCTTCTTCCGCGCCATCCCGACTGGTCTGGCGGCCTGCAGGCGCAGTGGGAGCCGGGCGAGGAGGCCGCTCTGGAGGCGCTATCCGATTTCGTGACCCATGGTCTCACCACCTATGAAAGCGGACGTAACGAGCTGGCCGCCGATGGCAGCGCGCGTCTTTCTCCCTATCTGAACCTGGGTGTTCTCTCCCCCCGGCAGGTCTGGCACCGCTGTCTGGGCAAGGGGCGCCCCGAAGACCGGGAATGCTTCCTGTCCGAACTCGGCTGGCGCGATTTTTCCTGGTACGTCCTGTTCCATCAGCCGCAATTGCCATACCGGAATCTCAAACCGGAATTCGACAGGCTGATCTGGCGCACGGATCCCGCGGCCCTGAATGCCTGGCAGAAAGGCAGGACGGGCATTCCCGTGGTGGATGCCGGAATGCGCCAGCTCTGGGAGACCGGCTGGATGCATAACAGGGCGCGCATGATCGTCGCCTCTTTTCTGGTCAAGCATCTGCTCATCGACTGGCGCGAGGGAGAGGCGTGGTTCCGCGATACGCTGGTCGATGCCGATGTGGCGTCGAACGCGGTCAACTGGCAATGGGTCGCAGGCACCGGGATCGAGGCCTCCCCGTTCTTCCGGATCTTCAATCCCGTGAGACAGGCCGCGACGTTCGATCCTCACGGAGATTACATCCGGCGCTGGGTCCCCGAGCTTTCGGATCTGCCCGACGAGGCGATCGCCGCGCCATGGGATGCTCCGGAAGCCACCCTGCGAAAAGCAGGGGTCACGCTCGGAGAGACCTATCCCGCGCCGATCGTGGATCTCGGCATCGGGCGCGATCGGGCCATGAAGGCCTATCGCGCCACGAGACGATCATGACCGTAAGGGCATGACCGTAAGGGCATGACCGTAAGGGCATGACCGGTAGGGCATGACCGGCAGGGCATGACCGGCAGGGCATGACCGGCAGGGCATGACCGGCAGGGCGATCATGCCCGGGCGACGGAAAGCACGATCGATTCGTCTTCGCGCGTGACGAGGGTGAGAGACTCTTCCGTTCCGGGCGCCAAGGAGGCGAGCGCCTCGAGCGCGGGCGTGTTCCTGCTCAGGGAAAACGCATAGGGGCCGATCTGCCCTCCATGCCCGCGCACGAAACGCAAAGCCTCCAGCGTTTCGCCAGACATGGCGCGTATCGTCCCTATCTCCGGCTGGCCGAGGATCGCATAGGCATGCATCATCGGCTCGGAAAGCACGAAGAAGTGCTCCCAGTCCTGGGGTGGAACGACCCGGAAATCGATCCCCTCATTCTCGACGCTCCGCAGATAGCGACCGGAGCCATCCTGAGCCTCGAGCGTGACGAGACCGGACGGCAGTTTCCGGGCCTGCAGCGCCGGGAACGGACGCGGCAGGGACACGACCTTGCGGAGCGCCACGGGGAACCGGTCGAGCGTCACGTCATCGGCAAAGAAGAACAATCCGGGATATCGCCCGGGAGGCGGCACGACCGGAACAAGGCAGTCGCGCAGCACGTCATGATCGAGAACATGCCCGAAATAATCGAGAAGCCAGTAACGCGAGGCCGAGAAATACATGGACGGATTACTCTCTGTTCAGCCGGAAATGCCGTTCGGCCCGAGCATCAGGCATTTGCGCATGACGCTCGGGAAAGCCTGACGGGTCAGCGTTTCCTCGGGACAGGCGAAGCCTGCCTGATTGTGCAGGGACTCGAAACGCCCGATACGCGCTTCAAGAACGGTCAGTTGCAATGAAAAATGGGTGAAGACGTGACGGATCCTGCCTATTTCCTGCCAATCCGCCTCGATCGGAGCCGCAGCATCGACCGTCGAAGCCTCCGGAGGCGCGTCGAGCCACGCCGTGCCCGGCAGCTCCGTCATCCCGCCCAGAAGACCGCTCTCGGGCCGACGCCGGGCCCAGACGGCATTGCGGTCGTCGCGCAGAAGAAACACGGTTCCGTATCGCTCGGGCTTCGGCTTTTTCACCGCCCGGACGGGAAACCGCTCCGGTGTCCCTGTCTTGTGGGCGAGGCAGGGATCCTGCCAGGGACAGACGAGACAACCCGGACGACGCGGCGTACAGATACCGGCGCCGAGGTCGAAAAGCGCCTGGGTGAACTCCGACGGCGCATTGCGGGCAGTGCTTTCCGTGTTGAGCGTCGCCGCCCGCGCATCGAGCGTTCTGCGCACGCCCGGCAGAGGCGCATCCAGGGCGAAAAGACGCGCCACGATCCGCTCGACATTGCCATCGACCGGAACGACCGGCACGGAAAAAGCGATCGATGCGATGGCGCGGGCCGTGTAGGCGCCGATTCCCGGCAGAGCCTGCAATCCGGCGACCGTTTCGGGAAAAGACCCAAGAGACGCGATCTGGCGCGCGCAGGCATGGAGGTTGCGCGCGCGGCTGTAATAGCCGAGTCCTGCCCAGAGCGAGAGAACGTCGTCGAGCGGCGCTTCCGCGAGATGGCGCACCGTGGGATAGATCTTCAGAAACCGCTCGTAATAGGGCACAACGGCTGCGACGGTGGTTTGCTGCAGCATGATCTCGCTGAGCCATACGGCATAGGGATCCGTCGGCGCACCGGGCAGGGAACGCCAGGGCAGCACGCGTCTGTGTCGGGCATACCATGCGAGCAGGTCGGAAGCAGAAGGAGTCACAGAGGCGATATGAAGGCTGTTCCTCCATCGGACAAGAGACAAGGGCGCAGTCGTCGCGACACGGCCGGATCCGGAGCGACCGGAACCGGGGTGGAAAAACACGACGCGAGCGGGTCCGGGTTCAGCGAACGCAGCGCAAGGACAAGCGGGGCGAAAGGAAGAAGCAGGACGCAGCCCCGCACGAACGCAGCGGAGACGGAGGGCCGCAACAGCGACAGGCGGCTCATGCAGACACGCGCGCTCGGTGCGATTCTTCCGGGCGTGACCAGACCGGCCTTTGCGAAACGCCCCGCTTCTGCGGTCAGACTCATTCTGGACTGGGCGGAAATCGTGGGGCCGGCACTCGCGGCGCAGACAGAACCGCGTCGCGTCTCCGGCGGCACACTGACCATCGCGTGCACGGGGCCGGTTGCCCTCGAGCTTCAGCATCTGGCCCCGCAACTGCTCGAGCGAATCAACACCCATTGCGGATCCCTGCGCACAGGGCGCGATCTGCGCTTCGATGATGGCACAGCTCTGGTCAGGCGCCTGCGGATCGTGCAGGACCCGGCGCTTCTGCGCCCCGCCACGCCTGCGAGCCGTCCGGCGCCGCCGGAAGTACCTGTGCCCGATCTCGGGCAGGGAGAGTTGCATGACGTTCTCGCGCGGCTCGGAGGACACATCAGGAGACGAAGACGGGGATAATGCGAGCAGGATGGATGCGAAGAGAGGGGGCGCTCCTCCGAAAGACGAGGCGCCTCCCCATCCGTCGAGTCATCTCACCCGCGCCCATCACGAAAGACGTTACAGGGGGAATTTTCCCGGGCGATCCGCGTTTTCACGCAGGTCCGGGCCTTTTTCGCGCCCCTGTGCGATACGATATCGGAAGCGATACGGTCTTCTGCCCGGAAGACGAAGGTTTCAGGCTGCTTCTTGTGCGAACCGGAGGATATCCCGCCAATGCCCGCGACAGGTCATGCCCCGATAACGGATTCGTTGCGGACCGGACGACCCCGCGCGCCGGAACCTCCCGCAGCGACAGGGCCGCTCCAGACAATGACACAGACGGTGCCGCAGACGGTTCGACGCACCAACGGCCTGCGGGGAAGACGCGTCGCATGGGGCATCTGCGCCGTGCTGTTCGCTTCCTTCGCCCTGACCCCGTCTCCCGCTTCCGCCCAGCGCGGCAGATATCATGCCGCTGGTCCGGGCGGCCGCGGACCGTACGGTCCCGGTATCGGGCGTTTCGGCCGCCCTTTTCCGACCGGCAGGGGGATCGAAAGGGGACGCCCCGGTTTCCGGGGCGGATACGGTTATCGTCCCTGGGGCCATGAATGGCGCCGGGGACCGGGATGGGGATGGAACAGACCCTTCGGACCCGGTTTCGGCTGGTCTCGTGCCGGATGGGTCGGGGGGTGGCCCGGGGGTTGGGCAGGCCGACCATGGGGCCCTCCGGGCTGGGGCCCGGGAGGTTGGGCTCCGGGAGGTTGGGGCCCACGAGGATGGGGGTGGAGCGGCTGGGGTTGGGGCGTTCCCGGCTGGGGGCTGGCCACGGGCGCCTTTGCGAGCGGAGCCGTTATAGGCACGGCAATTGGCGGCGCGGCGATCGGCGCAACCATCGCCACACCCTACCCGGTGCCGTCTTACGCCGTTCCGGCGCCCTATCCGGCCTATTCCTCCTATCCGCCCTATCCCGCGGCCCCGCCTTTCAGCGTGCCCGGTGGCGTGCCCGCCTATGCGGCTCCTGCGCCTTACGGTAGCGGATCCTATGGTAGCGGAAATGTCTATGCATGCGGGGGGTATCCCGGCTGCGAGGCCGGAGACGTGTCGCCTCCGGATCCCGATCCCGGCGGATACTGATGGGCCGATACTCACGGACGGATACTGACGGGGGGATATCGATGGACGGTTGGGGGAGGATCTCCCTCCCCCGTTTCCCGTTGACTGCCTGCGACGCGCTTGCTGCATGCAGGACCGGACTCAGCTTTTACGACCGCGGCCGAAAATGAAGCTGAGGACGAACAGGACGAGAAACACGAAGAACAGGATTTTTCCTATCGAGGCGAAATCCGCAGAAATACCGCCGAAACCGAGCAAGCCGGCGAGAAGGGCGAGAATCAGGAACACGATCGTCCAGCGCAGGAGATCCATCGGCGACTACTCCGGTTGGGATCATGACAGAATCGTCATGACCGGGAATGATGGCTGAACGGACAAGGACCGCAGGAGTTTGATCCTGTTACCAAAAGCTTGTCTTTTGTTCCTGAAAGACGTTTCTGTGCGGGACGCTGTCGCGGGGGGATACGATCATGAGCGAATTCCGTTCTCTATATAGACACGGCTTCGCCCGTGTCGCTGCCTGTACCGTGCCGGTGCGTCTGGCCGACCCCGATCACAATCTCTCCGGTATCGTCTCCCTTGCCGCGCAATGCGATGAGGCCGGAGCGGCTCTGGCCGTGTTCCCCGAACTCTGCCTCTCCGGCTACGCCATAGACGATCTCCGACAGCAGGATGCCCTTCTCGACCGGGTCCTGAGCGCGATCGACCGGCTGCGTCAGGCGAGCACATCGTGGAACGCCGTGATCGTGGCAGGCGCCCCCCTCGCCCATCGTGGGTGCCTTTACAACTGCGCCATCGTGTTTCATCGGGGGCGGATTCTCGGAATCGTGCCGAAATCCTATCTCCCGAATTACCGGGAATTCTATGAAAGCAGGCAGTTCACGGCGGGGCTGGGCGTTACCGGAGAGACCATGCGTCTCTCAGGCGAAAGCATCCCCTTCGGAACGGATCTTCTTTTCGAGGCGGAGGATCTACCCGGCTTCGTCCTGAGCCTGGAGATCTGCGAGGATCTCTGGGTTCCCTGCCCGCCAAGCACCTTCCTCGCCCTCGCAGGCGCGACGGTGATAGCCAATCCCTCAGCCAGCACGATCACCATCGGCAAGTCGGAGGATCGGCATCTTCTTTGCCGGGCCCAGTCGCAAAGAGCCCTGTGCGCCTATGTCTACGCCGCCGCTGGTGCCGGCGAATCCACGACCGATGTCGCATGGGACGGACAGGTCTCGGTTTATGAGGCAGGTCGTCTCCTGAACGAATCGTCCCGCTTCCCGCGGGAGGCGCAGATGACGCTCGCGGATATCGATCTGGATCTCCTGCGTCAGGAACGGATGCGTATGGGCAGCTTCCATGACTGTGCCCGTGCGCTCGATAGCCGCTCATGGCGGCGTATCGGCTTTACGCTTTCGCCTCCCGGGGGCGATATCGGCTTTCACCGCATCGTGCCGCGCTTCCCCTTCGTGCCGGAGGATGCGACCCGGCTGGATCGCGACTGTTACGAGGCCTGGACGATCCAGGTCCGGGCGCTCATCCAGCGTCTGGAGAGCAGCGGCGCCCGCCGGGCCGTGATCGGCGTCTCGGGCGGGCTCGATTCGACGCTGGCGCTGCTCGTCGCGGCCCGTGCGGCGGACGAGCTGGGTTGGCCCCGCGACCGCGTCGCAGCCTATACCATGCCCGGCTTCGCGACAGGCGAGGCGAGCCTCGGTCTGGCTCATGCCCTGATGAATGCGCTCGGTGTCGAGTCCAACGAGCTCGATATCAGACCCACCGCGCTCGAGATGCTGCGGACGATCGGTCATCCCTTCGCGTCCGGTGAGGCCGTGCATGACGTGACCTTCGAAAACGTCCAGGCCGGATTGCGCACGGATTTCCTTTTCCGTCTCGCAAACCAGAGAAAGGGAATCGTGATCGGCACGGGCGATCTCTCCGAGCTGGCCCTGGGGTGGTGTACCTATGGCGTGGGTGACCAGATGGCCCATTACAACGTCAATGCGGGGATGCCGAAAACGCTGATCCAGCATCTGATACGCTGGCTTGCCCGCAAGGAGGATCTCGGGCCCGAGGCTCCGGCCATTCTGGAAGATATCGTCTCCGCAGAGATCACGCCCGAACTCGTTCCGGCCGATTCGGCAGGGGTGCAGAAAACGGAAGACCGGATCGGGCCTTACGCCCTGCAGGACTTCACTCTTTATTATGTTCTCCGTTACGGTTTCCGACCGAGCAAGATCGCGTTTCTCGCGCTTCAGGCATGGGAAGACCCTGATAAGGGCGCGTGGCCCGCACATTTCCCGGAACGCGCGAAGCGCGCCTATGACCGGGCGGAAATCACGCATTGGCTCGACGTCTTTCTGCGTCGGTTCTTCGGATTCAGCCAGTTCAAGCGATCCGCCATGCCGAACGGCCCCAAACTCTCCCCCGGAGGCAGTCTCTCCCCCCGGGGCGAGTGGCGCGCGCCCTCAGATGGAACGGCTGCGGCCTGGCTGGCCGAGCTGGACGGGATACGGGAATAGAAAGGCGGGACTCATGACCGCTCCCCGTTTTTACTGAAGAGCACGAAGAACGCGGAATGCCTCGCAAGACCGGCATTCGTTAACGTCAGATGTTAACGTCGCTCTTCCACAAAGAAGGCTTCGTGTCGCAATATTACAAAACCGATTACCGAGAACATAATACATCATCTTCGTGACACGATCGGACACACCTGATTTTTCCGATTTATGAAATATAAATCACAAACTGTCCGGCGTGCGCATCGTCAATCAACGAATAATCCCTGAATTATCTACGAACCTTCCTGCAAAACAAAAAACCTGGAAACAGAGACGTCGAAAATAAGACAATGTTTTCAGTAACTATCCCCATGTGTTGGGATTTCAAAAACAACAATGCCGGGAAACACGATGCATATCGAGACCCCGGCCCGATCTTCTCTTCCATCTTGTCTCCATTACGCAGCCTTTATTGACTCCACGGAAGAGTTAAGACATCTATAAAAAACATTGAATTTCCGCCCCCGGGCTTGGTAAACGCTTGATCGACAGCGACGTGATGAGAGCGTTGATACGCAATGTTACGTCAGATGAAGTGCTCGAAGCCCTCATAAATATAAAGGAGCTGATCGCATGGCGATCGTAACGGTAGTTGGTGCGTCAGGCCACGCAGTGCAGGTCACTGTCGAAGGTGCCCGGATGCTGTCGCTCGCCTCCAGTTATGCGCAGGCGATATCCGACGCCAATCAGGAGGGCACGCTCGGAGACTACGACCTCCATTTCGGCGCCAACAATCAGACCCGTGGCACCGGGTCGAACATCCAGATGATGCAGGGCGTCATCACGACAGGCGGCTCCTACGATATCGGAGGGGATTTCGACCACGTCGTGATCGGTGCAGATGGCGGCCTGATCACGACCCGATTGAACGATCGCGGGCAGTACATTCCTGTCGGATCGGCGGATCCGGCCTCGCTCAACGATCCCGTCACGGTCAATGCCGCCGGCTCGACGGTCAGCAGCCTCTCGGTACTCGCCGGCGATACCGCAGCTGTTACGTTCTATGCAGGCAATCAGAACGGTCTGTTCGTTGCGACCATGGGCAACAACCTTTTCGATGCCAGCGGCAAGAGCGGAAGCTGGACCATCGCGACGGGTGACGGAAACGACACAATTCATGCGGGCAGCGGCACGAACAATATCCGCGCCGGTGACGGTCAGAACCTGATCACCCTGAGCACGGGCACCAATTTCGTCGCCTCCGAAGGACAGGACACGATCACCGGCGTCGAAAACGCGACGGATACCGTAACCCTTCTCGGCGGCAACTCGATCGTGACGCTGCAGTCCAACGCAGCTGTCGTCGATGCGGCGCTGACGGGAAGCCAGATCTCGGTCGGTCTGAACAGCACCGTATTCGGTGGCACGGGCTCGACCGTGACCTTTGCCAGCAGCACGGGCACCATCATCGGTGCCGTCGGCGATACCATCTCGGCTGCCGGAGACCTGATGGTCTATCACGGCACGAATCAGTCGATCAGCGTCTCGGGCGCCCTGCAGTTCATCTCGGGCACCGGCAACACCTCCATTACGGCCGGAACCGGTACGATCTGGGGTGCGAACGGGCTCAACGCGAATCTCAACACGACGAACAATCTGCTCTTCACCGGCAACCAGCCGAACTCGACCGGCGATCAGAGCATCAATGCCTCGGCATCGGCTGGCACGCTCGATGCATGGACGGGCGCGGGCAACAACACGATCATCGGCGGCTCCGGCGCGGATATGTTCGTCTTCGGCACGCAATATGAAGGCTCTTCGGGCGACAGCTATGCGACGGTCACCGGCGGCAGCGGTGCGGCCAACATGTTCGGCGTTCTCAACGGGCATGAGGGTGGCGACATCACCATCACCGATTTCGGCAGTGCCGCAGGTAACATGTTCTTCATGTATAACTACAAGCCGGCCGATGCGGACAAGGCGATCGCCGATATCCTCGCGACCGCGAGCGTGTCGGGTGGCAACACCACGATCCAGCTCGACAACAACATGAAGGTTACCTTCCTCGGTGTTACCGATCTGAAATCGTCGAATTTCATCATCAGCTGACGCCCTATTTTCGACATTCTGGTTAGTCACATTGCGAGGACCCGGCCCAAAAGGCCGGGTCTTCCTTTTTTACGCCCTCTGCTTTAGTCAGAAGGCAGTAAATTTCGAAATCTGATTAAAGTGACGGGTTCTTTGCCAGATTCAGTTTCCACGTCTTGTTCTGCTTCGTCTCCCCCGGAAGATATGCATGAAGAAGCCCTCGCCGCCTCCGCGCGGCTGGCTACGATCCGAGCCGATACGCTTCAGGCCGAACTGACGATTGCCCGACGCCAGATGCGTCTCATGCGCGGCTCCCTCTCGTGGCGTATTCTGGAGCCCTTGCGCTGGGTGCGGGCGCTGACACTCAAACGTCTGCCCTGGGGCACACCCTTCGACGAGGCCTGGGACGAAATCTCGGTCTCCATAGAGAGTGAGGGCCTGTCGAAAGCCGCCCGACGCTTCGTAAGGAGCGCACGAGAGACCAGAAAAATCGCGCGTTATCAGACGATCGCGCACGATCCCCTCTTCGGAGCGACGAAGGCGGTTTCCGCCTTTTTCCAGAAACCGGTTCCCGCGGCTCGCGGGATGCTGAGGCCGCATTTCCTCATCATTGCGGATGTCGTGGTTCCACAATGCGTGAAATACCGGGTCAATCAGAAAGCCGAGTTTCTTCGCAACCTCGGCTGGTCGGTTCAGGTCGTGGACTGGCGCGACACCGGTCTTGCGCTCTCGGAATTGCAGATCGCGACCGAGGTGGTGTTCTATCGCACCCCTGGCTTCACGCCGGTTCTTTCCCTCATCGCACAGGCAAAGCGGGTCGGCCTTTCACCACGCTGGGAAGTGGACGATCTGATATTCGATCGACGCTCCTGTCAGCTCAACAGCAATCTGGCGACCCTCACCCCTGGCGAGAAACGGGGTTATCTGCGCGGCACGACCCTGTTCCTCAAGGCACTCAGGGCCTGCGGACGAGGTATCGCCTCGACGGAGGCACTTGCCGGGCAGATGCGCCGGATGGGGATAAGGGATGTGGCGATCCTCGAAAACGCGCTCGATCGCGAGACGATCGCCATCGCTGAACGCGTCGAGCGACTGCCCTCGCCCCCCGACTCCGAATCCATCCTGATCTGTTACGGATCGGGAAGCCGCACGCACGATATCGACTTCCGCGAGGCCGAGGCGGGTCTGCTGGCAGCGATGGACGCAGAGCCGCGGCTGGAGCTTCTGATCATCGGTCCACTCGGTCTCTCGAAAGATTTTGCGCGTTTCGAATCGCGTATCCGCCGCAAGAGGCAGATGTCCTATGAAGCCTATATGGCGCTTCTCGCGACAGCCGATATCGCGCTTGCGCCGCTCGAGCTCTCGGTGTTCAACGACTGCAAGAGCAATATCAAGTTTCTCGAGGCGGCCGTGCTCGGTGTTCCGAGCGTGTGCTCTCCCACAGCGCCTTATGCCGGGGTGATCAGGCATGGCGAGAACGGAATGCTGGCCCGTACGCCGGAGGACTGGCGCAACGCCCTGCTCGCTCTCTCGGCCGACAGGACGCGGCGCGAGGCCATGGGCGAACAGGCGCGCAGCGATGCCTATGCGCTCTACGCGCCGGAGCGGATCCAGGAGCGTCAGGCAGAACCGATCTTCGGATCTCCGCCCGTTTTCGCATCTGCGGCGCCCCGCGTCGTACACGTCAACGTCTATATGGCGCCCCGCACCTTCGGTGGTGCCACGATCGTCGTCGAAGCGGTCATTCCCGAGCTCGCACGCTTTGGCTATGAGAGCAGTGTCCTGACGACACGTCCGATTCTCGAGGATGTGCCGGACGGCGCCCTGCGCTATCGCATCCAGGGAACCGATGTGTTTTCGGTTGTGGCCGGGCGTCATAGCGGCGCGGATAACCTCTCGGTCGCGCGCCAATTACAGCGCTGGATCGGGTCCTGGGGTGCCGATCTCGTCCATTTTCACGCCATCCAGGAACTCGGTACAGGCATGGCGCGTGCCTGTCAGGACCTCGGCATTCCCTATGTCATCAGTCTGCACGATTGCTGGTGGCTGACCGATCAGCTCTTCATTTCCAAGGATGACGGTCGCTACCATCTCGACCGCGACCAGCTCGCCACGAGAGAGGAACGCTCGTCTCATGACATCTATCTCGGCGATCGCCGTCGCCTCATGCGTCAGGCGCTGTCCGGTGCGCATGCGATCCTGAGCCCGTCAGAGGAGCACAAGGCGCTTCATGTCCGCAACGGCGTTCCGGCAGACCGGATCGCGATCAACAAGAACGGCTTTACCTGGCCCAGCCGACCACGCAGGAAGCGGGATCCGGGCAGCAAGCTCCGTTTCGGCTTCGTCGGTGGGGCCGTCGACGTCAAGGGTTACAGCCTGATCCGCCAGGCTCTGGAAAAAACCGCGCGGGACGACTGGGAACTGGTCCTGGTGGACAATACGCTCAATCTCGGATTCCCGTCGATCGACGTCTCTTCCTGGCTCGTCCGCGGCACCGTGAAAACGATCCCGGCCTATACCCAGGCGGAGCTGGATGATTTCTACGACGGGATCGACATCCTTCTTTTTCCCTCCCAATGGCGGGAAAGCTACGGTCTTACCGTGCGTGAAGCCTTGTCGCGCGACGTATGGGTCATCTCGACCGCTCCCGGAGGACAGGCAGAGGAAATCGTAGAAGGGGTGAACGGCAGCCTGATCCCGATCATCGACGAGCCCGAGCCCCTGCAACGGGCCATCGAGGCCATGCTGGATCGCAAGGATATGCTCGAGACCTACACCAACCCCTTCAAGGATCGGCTTCCGCGCTATCAGGATCAGGCAGAGGAACTCGCACGCATATACGATGCAGTTCTGGGTCGATCCGCCTGACGCGCGCTTGACGCGCCCTGTTCCCCCCGGTCCGGATCGCTCTCCGGAAGCGGCAGTGACGTGTTCTCCTGTCGCGTCGGACCCGGCGGATCACGCAGATCGATCCTGGACTCCCTCCGCATTTCAGGAGCACGGCAGCGTGCTCATCACATCGAGCGCATAACGCAGCTGGGCGCTCGGCCGGGGCCTTCGTGCCCAGGCTATGCCGTGCTCCATATAGAACGCGTCTCCGGGCGATCCGCCCTCGAGAAAGGGGAGAGTTTCGGGATCGGACACCATAGAGACCGGGATGAGCGTTGCAGCATCGCAAGCGGCATGGATCTGCCCCAGCAGAGTCGGTACGGCGAGTTCGATCAGACGATCGGGCATCGATAATCTGCGGCGGGAAAGAACGGCCTCGAACATGTCCCGCATCGCCATGCCTTTTACGGGCAGAAGCCACAGACGATCGACGAAGCGATCCCATCGATCCAGGATCGAGGAAACCGGGCTCAGCACCCCATCGACATGGACGAGACAATGCTCGAGGCACAGGCTCCGCGTCTCGAAATCGCCACGCTCATCGACACCGAGCAGATTGATCGCCACCAGATCGAGACGCCCGGCACGCAGATCCTCGAGAAGTCGACCACGCATTCCGTATTCTATGCGCAATGTCAGAAAAGGCTGCTCCCGCTTCATCCTTGCAAGCCAGCTCACGAGCGGTCGTTCCAGCATCGGGGCCTGAAAACCGATCCGCACCGAGCCATGCAAAAGTGCGGCTTCCCGGGCAAAATCCTCACCGAGAGCGGTCAGTTCGTTATCGATTCTCCGGGCAGCAATCAGAACGCGTTCGAGACCCGGCAGCGGTTCCAGCCGACCCTGAACCCGATCGAACAGACGCTTGCCGAGAATCCCTTCGATCTCGAGACAGGATTTCGAAACCGCAGCGGGAGAAATACCGAGACGATCGGCCGTCAGACGCATGCTTCTGGTCGCATTCAGCATGTCCAGCAGATGCAGATGTCGAAGCTTGAGCCTGCGATGCAGCGAAATATTCCGCCCCGCCATATCCGCCTTCCTCTCATTCAACCCGGCGGTTGTCGCACAGCAACCGCATTTCGCTTCTATATCGTAACGTTCCTGGAATTAAATCAACAGATCGCTCCGATCCCCTCCGATCGGAGCGCTCAGGAAAAACAGGACAACGCCAGGAGCTGGGATGAGAAACGTGGCAGCAAAGAGATCGTCCCTTTCAAAGCGAAAGGCGCTCATCGCCCTTCTCGTCTCGACGACCGCTCTTCCCACCCTCGAGCCGGTCCGCCCGGCATATGCTGCATCTCCCGACGCCTCGCAGGTTTCATCGATGCGCAGGCGAAACGAATTTGTAACTGCCAGCAACCGACATGCCACGAAACCGGGGGCGCATTCCGCATCCAGCCGATCCGAGACGCTCACTGTCACGGTCGGGCGTCATCATTTCCGGTTCAACGCCGCACAACATGAAGCAGATGCGGCAACCCATGTCACCGGCGAGACACTAATCCGTCAGGGCGTGGTCTCGGTGCTGGATCTGCCACGTATTGCGCCCAACATGACTGTGCAGAGCGTCAACGGAACGGGGACCACCAATTACTTTCTGCGCGGTGTCGGGCTCAACGATTATACCCAGAACAACATGTCGTCCGTCCTGGTCTATTACGACGACGTGGCCTTTCCTCTCGCCCGTATGGCATCGGGGCTGATGTTCGACGTGGCCAGCGCGAGCGTCGATCCGGGACCGGTCGGGTTCGAACACGGCCAGACGGATACAGGCGGCGAGGTGAGTTTTCGCACCGCCGATCCAACAGCGCACTGGCAGACGGGCGTCACGCAGGACATCGCAAGCCGTGCACGCAGCCGTACCAACATGTTCGTCTCCGGTCCCCTGCTCGGCGAGACCCTGGCTTTTCGTCTCGCCGCGCAAACGATGCATGGCGGGGGATGGCAGTACAACCCGGCAAATGGCGACCATCTGGGCGATGCCGATCTCTGGGCGCTTCGCGCGAAACTGAGATGGAGACCGGCTGAGAAAACCGAATTCATGCTCACCGGACATTGGGTACAGGACGACTCCCAGGCGATCGGCGTCAAGCCCGTCATCAACTTCCTGCCATCCCGTCCTTATCCCGATCTCGGCTATCAGCAGGCCGCCTGGGACTATCGACAGGCATTCTCGAAGCTGATCGGCCGTTCACCGGGTCTCAAACCGGGCGCCCATGACACATATTGGGGGGCGGACCTCAAGGGATCGCACGATTTTTCCTTCGCGACCTTGCGCAGTATCAGCGCTTTCGAAACCGAACGCGTGGGCGAATATACCGATCAGGACGGGACGGCCTGGGCCACCGGAAATAATTACCGCAACATCGTGGCCAACAATTTCTCGCAAGAGCTGCGTCTCGAATCTCGCAAGAAAACGCATCTGCAATGGACGCTCGGAGCGTATTACAACCGGGTCCGCATGACGCAACAATCCTATTTCGATTTCACCGATTACGTCCCGACCCGGGGCTATATGCAGGAGACGTCCTTCGGTCAGAATCAACAGACCTTCTCGCAATTCGTCCATATGCGCTATCGCCTGCCGTTTCATCTTCGTCTGCTCGGCGGTCTGAGCCACGAGGCCGATGACCGGCAACTCCTCGATCTGCGTACGGTCCAGTTCGGTCGCCGCGCCCTCCGGTTCCGGTCGACGGGTGCCAATATGAACCAGTTCTCCGGAACGCTCGGCCTCCAGTGGCAGCCGGTCGATCGGTTCATGGGTTATTTCAAGGTCAGTCGGGGCGTGAAACCGGGCGGCATGACAGCCAACAATACGGTCGTGCAAGGTCAGCTCGATCCGTTCAAGCCCGAGACCGTGCTTGCCTACGAAACGGGTTTCAAGGCCGATATCGTACCAGGCAGAGCCAGACTGAACGCGGCGGCCTTCTACTACGATTATCACGATCAGCAATATATCGGCACCTATGTCGTGCCGGGATACGGGCCGCTCGGGCGCTATCAGAATATTCCCAAATCGGAATTATGGGGCGTGGAATTCAGCACCGAGATCACACCCCTGCGCCATGTCTATCTGACGCAAAATCTCGGCTATCTGCGCAGCAAATTTCTCGACTTCCAGGCGGTGAACGTCTCCGCCGTCAATGCAAACTATACGCGAACAGGCATCTGGGCGCCAATCTATACCGATTATGCCGGAACCGGCGGCATGAACCCCAAACTGACCCTGAACGGCTCTGGCAGCTATCGTCATCGTATCGTGAAGAATTACGAAGCCGAAGCCGGACTGGACTGGAACTTCAGATCGGCCCAGCCCATGACCCCCGGGGGTACGGGCGACTACCAGCTTCCGGCATATTTCCTTCTTGGCGCCCATATAACGATGCATCCGCTGAGAGGCCCATGGACAGCGACGGTTTACGCGTCGAATATTCTCGACAGACAGTATTTCACAACCAGCTCGCAATCCACGACGACCTATTTCCGGATTCCCGGCCCGCCCCGCTTCATAGGCGGGCGTGTCGGCCTGACCTACTGACCCCTCTCTTGCCCGCGAAGGAATGACGCATCATGACCGGAACGGATACGGATCGAAAAAGAAGACGGGTCATTCTGGCCGCCTGTATCGGAAACTTCCTCGAATTCTACAATTTCATGGCTTATGCGTTCTTCGCCCCGATGATCGCGAAGGCGTTTTTTCCGGACAGCGTCGGTCTCGCAGGGTTGTTCGATGCACTCATCACCTTCGGGGCCGGTTTCGTCCTCCGGCCGCTCGGCGCATTCTGCGTGGGGCTCTATGCACGGCGCTTCGGTCATCAGGCGGCGCTGATCCTGACCTTCGCGATCATGGCCGCCGGGTCGCTCCTTCTCGCGGTCACACCGCCCACCCGGATCATGGGCGTTGGTGCCGCAGCACTGATCGTTCTCGCGCGGATGCTGCAAGGATTTTCCGATGGGGGAGAGGTCGGTCCGGCGACTGCCCTGCTCTACGATTCGGCACCGCCCGGGAAAGGCGGTATCGTCAGTGTCATGCAATATGTGACGCAGCTTCTCGGCATGGGCGTTGCCGTCATTTTCGGGCTGATCCTGTCTCTCATCCTCTCACCGGAGGCCCTCTACAGCTGGGGCTGGCGCCTTCCCTTCGTCGGCGGAATCGCCATCCTTCCCTTCGGCTTCTGGCTGCGCAGGGGGCTGGCCTCACATGCCCATCATGCTGCGCCACCGCCATTCTCCGTCACGCTCGGCCTTCTCTTCGTGCCCAGAACCCTCCTGATCTTCCTGCTCATCGTCTTCGGAACCATCACCAACTATCTGCGTGCGTTCGGGGTCAGCTACGCGGTCACCGTCCTGCACCTGCCGCCCGACATCGCCATGTCGGCCATGGCAGTCGGTCTGCTCTGCGGTATCGTCGCTGTCGCTGCCGGAATGCGTATCGCCAGCCGTCATCCCGATCCGGTCCGTTTCGTCATCTGGATTTCCATCATCGGAACGCCTCTTAGTGTCGCATATTACGCCCTTTCGCTGATGTATCCGGGTCTGTGGACCCAGATCGGGCTCAACGCGACCATCTTCCTCTCTTCCGGCCTGCTGATCGCTCCGGTCTGGCGCCTTCTTTTCGACGCCATTCCCGACCATAGCCGGGCCTTCGTCTTCGGCCTCGTCTATGCCGTCGCAGTCTCGGTTTTCGGAGGTCTCACCCAACCCGTGACAGTATTGCTGATCGCACGGTTCCATGATCCGATGGTCCCGGCCTGGATGATCGGCGGGCTGACGCCGCTCACCCTGTTCACCTATCTGGCCTTGCGGCGCCTCGTGGCTCCCGCCGCAGACCGATATCCCGTCCCCCATCCCGCGACCGCCCATCCCGCAACCGACCACACTGCGTGAATGTCTCCCGCCTGGAAGGAAACCCTGCCGATGAAGAATTCCGATGCCATTCTCTCCTTCGTCGATGATCGCGCCGAGAGTCTGATCGCCCTCAGCGACGCGGTCTGGGAGGTGCCGGAAACCAATTTCGAGGAAATCCGTTCCTGCGCCCTGCACACGGACAAACTCGTCGAGGAAGGCTTCCGCGTCACCCGCAATGTCGCGGACATCCCCACTGCCGTGATGGGAGAAGCCGGGGAAGGCGGTCCTGTCATCGCCTTCCTCGGCGAATACGACGCATTGCCCGATCTGACCAACGCAGCGGGTGCGACGGAACACACGCCCCTCCCCGGCAATGGCAATGGCCATGCCTGCGGCCATAATCTTCTGGGCTCTGCGGCCCTTCTGGCTGCCACCGCCCTCAAGAATTTCCTTGCCGCCCACAAGCTTCCGGGGCGTATCCGCTATTACGGCTGTCCCGCCGAGGAAGGCGGTGCGGGCAAGGCCTTCATGGTGCGCGAGGGAGTCTTCAGGGACGTGGACGCGGCAATTTCCTGGCATCCTCTCTATTTCACCGGGGTTTTCCCTCCCGCCTCGCTCGCGAATATACGCCTCGATTTCACCTTTCACGGCAAGGCCGCCCATGCCGCCGCCGCTCCCTTCCTCGGACGGTCCGCGCTCGATGCGACGGAACTGATGAATATCGGCGTCAATTATCTGCGCGAACATATGCTGCCCAGTTCCCGGATCCATTATGCCTATCTCGACGCGGGCGGCACAGCACCGAACGTCGTCCAGGCCCGGACGACCATCCGCTATGTCGTGCGCACGCTCGACCTGTCGGAGCTCCCGCCATTGCTGGGACGCGTGCGCAGGATTGCCGAAGGCGCCGCCCTCATGACGGAGACACGGGTGGAGGAGCGCGTGATCAGTGCCATGGCCAATCTTCTGCCCTGCCCGCCTCTCGAACGCCTCATGCAGGCGAATCTCGAGCGTCTTGGCCCTCCACCATTCGACGAGGACGATCGGCAGTTCGCGCGGGCAATGCAGGAGACCTTCCCGAAAACCGATATCGCTTCGGCTTTCCGCATGGTCGGGCAGGACGTAGCCCTCGACAGGCCCCTGGCGGATTTCGTTCTTCCGGCATCGGGAACACACGCCTCTCTCGGATCGACCGATGTGGGGGATGTCAGCTGGACGGTCCCAACGGTCCAGGCGCTCGGCGCGACCTGCGCCATCGGCACCCAGTTGCACTCCTGGCAGATGACGGCGCAGGGGAAATCGTCGATCGCCCATAAGGGCATGGTCCATGTCGCCAAGATCATGGCGATGACCGGGCTGGATCTGATCCTCCAGCCGGATCTGCTCGCAGAGGCGAAGGCAGACCATGCCGCCCGGCTTTCGGCCCAGCCCTATGAAACCATGATCCCGGCAGATACGCGTCCCTCGAAGGACTGAGTGCGTTTCCGACCCCATGCCCGTCCCGGTTACCGACCCTCGGGGGCTACCTGGCCGTGGGAGTTACCGGGTCGTGGGAGTCACCGGGCCGTGGGGGTTATCGGGCCGCGGGAATTACCGGGTGAGCGGGGTCACAGCGACACCGGGGTTACGGTGACCCCGGAATCATGACGACACGCGCAAGGCGGCGGCCTCGCGTGCGGATTTGATCTGCACCTCGGTGAAGGCGCGTGCATGGGCGGCCAGATCGTATCCGTCGGTCCACAGATCGCGCCAGATTCCGAGAATGCCCTCGAGAGGCTGCCCGACCACCGCGCTCGAAAAGGACTCGAAGGTGATCGGCCCCTCATAGGCGATCTGGTTCAGCGCCCGGAAGATACGGGAGAACGCGATCGAACCCGAGCCGAGATAGCCGCGATGGGACTCACCGGTATGAAAATAGCCGAGAAGCGAACCGGCTTCGCGAATGGCCTCGGCAGGATCCGCCTCCTCGATATTCATGTGATAGCAATCGAGATGCAGCTTCACATTCGGCATATCGACGCGCCTGACATAGGCGATGGCCTGTCGCGCCGTGTTGAGCACATTCGATTCGTAGCGATTGACCACTTCCATGCCGAGCGTGATCCCGCTCGCCTGCGCCTTCCCGGCCACCTTGCGCATCACGGCCACGGAGTTGCGCAATCCGGCTTCGGTCGTAGGGGTCTCGTATTTGCGGAATGCCGAATAGAGAATACCGCAGACATGAGTGGCGCCCAGATCGCGCGCGAGCGAAACGGCATCGAGGAGATGCGCCTCCCCGCGCCTTACGCAATCGGCATCTTCGGAGGAGATATCCATCCCGGCCGTGAGCCCGAAGGACATCGTGACGCCAAGCCGGTTCCGTTCGAGCTCACGCAGGGTCGAGGCCACGTCGAAGGCCGCGAGATCCATGGTCGAGACCTCGATCAGATCGTATCCCAGCGCAGCAGTCGCCTCGATGGCTTTTGCGGCGTCGTCCGGGGTCCAGTGCGGCGTCCAGACGAAAGCGTGAAGTCCGAGCTTGTTCATGAATCCGGTCCTCCGTGGGGAGATGCAACCCGAACCGCGATCAGCCAGCGCGCCAGCCTCCCTCGAGAGGCATGCCGGATCCCGGCGGGGATCCGCCGGACACAGGCAGGCGAGGTCCCGGTCAGGGCATCCGTCAGGCGCGGAGACGCGATATCCGGACTCCACCGGGATCGGCCATCCGACCCCGGAAAAAGCCTAGATGAACCCGAAATGAACAGCGAATGACGTTCATGTTATTTTTTGTCACGGCGGCAACGCGAAGAACCGGATGCGCCCGATCTTGGATGCCCGATCTGGAAAGCCCGATCTGGAAAGCCCTGTCCGTTGCGTGAGCCTTCGCGCGTGCCCTATCGGGTGCGCTCAGTCCGCGACCAGACTTGCAGGAAGCTCGTTCACGGTCACGACGCGCCAGACACCGCCGATACGCTCCAGAATGGAGAGGGACAGGTTCTGGATCGAAAAGCGCAGGGCCGTGTCGGGATGCACGTTCAGCGCGTGGGAAATAGCCGCGCGTATCGCTCCGCCATGGCTGACGACGACCGTATCGCGGCCCTCGTTCTGATCGGCCTGCTCGTCGAGAGCATGACCCACCCGCGCGCAGACATCGAGCATGCTTTCGCCACCGGGAGGCTGTTCCGAGGCCGAGAGGGACCAGAAATTATGGGCGGTCTGGCGCAGGCGGAGCGGCAATTCGTGATGGGGCAGATTATGCCACTCACCCATCGATTGTTCCGTGAAACGCGGCTCGATGGTCAGATCGCGCGTGCCGTATCCCGCAGCGAAGATTGCGCGCGCGGTATCCTGGGCACGCTTGAGCGGCGAGACGACCCAGCGAGCCCCGGAGGGCAGACGCCGCCCGAGAGCGGCATAATAGGGCACCTGCAAGGCAAGGCTCTCGCTGCAGAGTTCCACATCCATCGCACCGTAGACACGCATGCGCGCGGCCGCCTCGACAATGGCATGACGCACCAGCCAGAAACGGGTCACGCCCGAAGGCAGCTGCATGGAATCGAGAAAATGCCCGTGCCCCGGAGCGGTCTCGGACGGTATCGACGGGTTCTGACTCATGAGATCAGGGACCTTCGCAAAGCATGTGAATAAGGCGCATAACGCGGAACGGGATCGACGGACTCGAGCATGTCGAGATGGGAAAGGATGAGCGTGATCTTCGCAAGCGCCCGCCCCACATCCGCGAATTCGCGCGCAAGACGTACCTCGTCGGTCAACCCCGCATGGGAAGGCTCTCCGGAGACGAGACGCGCGCCGGCGCACAGCCTCAGGGCTCCGGCCGGGGCACCTGCGAGCGACGGATGGGGAATCGGAACGGGCTGGCCGAGATGACAGAGCAGCGCGGCGAGCGGCTCGCCCGGAAGATGCGGCGAGAGATCGGCGTTCAGCCAGCGATGAACGGCGCGCGCGCGCGTGAGGTCGAGCGGTCTGTCCGGCGCCGCAGGATCGCGCAGCAGAAACGAGAAAACCGTGGGGACGCTGTCCCATCCCTCCCGTCCGTGCAGGGGTGCGCGCGCGAGTTCGGGCACGGGCAGGAGCTCGAGATCGTCATGCGCGGCGATTTCGGTGCGCGCCGCACATTCGAAACGCCGGAGCGTGTCGCGGATACGGCCGTCCGGCACCGAGGCAAAGGCCTCGCTCTCGGCCAGAGCGGCCTGCCATCGCAGCGCCAGACCGATATTGCCGTCGCGGGGAAGATAACAGGCGCCGAACATCTCGGGCCATTCGGATCGGTGGAAATAGGCGCATAGACCGCGCGGCAGGGCAAAATGCCTGAGCGCATCGACACAGCATTCCGGCAGAAGCAGCGCGCCGCAGAAAGGCGGTCCGGTCAGGAATTTCGATCCGGTAGTCATGACGAGTATGCCATCGGCCACCATCATGCGCAGACGCTCGGGCGCAAGACGCGCCTGACAGGCATCCACCACCACCGTCAGCTGCTCCGGATAGCGCGCACGAAGCGCCGTGAGGACCGCCGCACGCGGGCCGACCAGACCCGTCTTCGACATGTCGAGCTGGTGGAGAATGACGTGATAGCCGTCCTCGATCGAACGCTGCACCAGAGCGAGGCAATCGGCGTCGATCTCGTCGGCGGTGCGTGGCGTGCCGTCTTCCCTGCGGATGGCGATCCCTGCGACCTCGGTATCCTGCGGGAATCCCGGCAGGGTCTGGGCCTTGTCGGTCGCTGTGCCGAGAGCGGTCCCGTCGGCGAAATGACAGCCGCGCGCGGCCAGAGGAACACCGCTGCCGGTTTCATCCGGGGCGATCAGGATGTTGCGAACGGGACGCCCGCGGGCCTGCATGAGCCCGATCGCAAGTACTGCCAGCTCGCAATCCGTGCCCGAGGCCGCGAGCACCACCGACTCTCCCGATTTGAGCCCGTGCAGCGCCGCAATCTGGCGGCGCGTCTTCTGGCTTGCTGCCTCGCGCGCCCGGACGGGCGCCATGCCGTCGAGGCAGTTCTGCATGTAGCGGCGCCGCGCCTGCTCGGCGCCCAGAAAGCCGCGTTCCGAAAGAGACGACGCCGTGGAAGACGAGAACGTCACCGCCCAGGGACGGGGTCTGTGCGAACATCCGTAGCGGTTCAGTCCGGTTCCCGGATCAATGACAAGTCGTTCGTCCCCGCCATCGGCCATGAGATATTCCGCCGGGGCGATGCTTTCCCAGAAGGGACGCAGACGCGCAAGAAGCGTCCCGGGAGAATGGATCGTGACGGAAGCCTCCGGACAGAACTGGGTCAGTTTCGGCCAGAGCGAGGTCACGACGAACGAGGAGGGAGGCTGAGGCCCCGAGAAATCGGGCAGCCAGTCCAGCCCGGCCGGAAGGTCGTGCTCATCGCAATCCAGCCGATGGAACAGGGATGCGACACGGGCGGCAACGAGGGCCGCGAGAGGACGATCCTCGTCCGGGAGGATCTGGAGGAGAAAGCACCACTCCAGCGCGTAGCGCAGAAGGGTCGGGGCAATATCCGGACGCTCGAACGCCATGGCACCGAGCGTGATCCGGGACGATGTCACGGCGAAAGGAAGGGAAAGACCCGGCGAAAGGCTGAAAACCGTCTGATCCGAGAGACTTTGCAGATCCGGGCGATCGAGCGCCGCGAACAAACTCTCTGTTACTGTTTCCGCAAGCACGCCACTTCTTCCCGTTCAGAACCGGGTCCCAACATAGACCAGCCCCACGCGATCCCCAAATGAGCACTCTGTAACCGCCGCCACAGGCAATGCCGCGCCCGGCCCTGCGGCGTCATTCCTCCTGATCCCCCTCGATCCCTCCCCCTTGATTCCCCCCCTGATTTCCCCTTCGGCGAACCGCCTCCCTGCACGGTCGTTTACATGCGGCTATCCGTCCCGTCATACGGCTCCGTCGCAGGGAGGGGGCGAGCGCTTCGCAGTTCGAAGCCTCTTTTCTTTTCGTCAATTCCGGCAGGTGCGCATCGACCCATGTCACGACTTGAATGGCTGTTCTCGAGGCTCGACCGCACCCTGAGCGTCAAGGTCTCGCTTTACGCTTTGCTCGGTGTGGCCGCCGCTTCGATCGCCTCGCTCTTTTCCCACTACGTCCATTGGGCGATGCCGTTCGACATCACCCCGTCGGCCATCGAAAGCCTGCTTGGCATCATCGCCTCGAGCATGCTGACCGTAACGACCTTTTCGGTGAATGCCCTGACCTCGGCCTATAGCTCGGCGACCTCGAACGGAACGCCCCGGGCCACGATCCTCCAGGAGCAGGACCGCCTCGTCCAGTCGGTTCTCGCAACCTTCATCGGATCGTTCCTTTTCAGCATCGTGGCGCTCATTGCCCTCAAGGTCAGCGCTTACGGACCCGAGGGGCGCGCGGTGCTGTTTCTCGTCACCATCGCGATCATCGTGCTGATCGTGCTCGCATTGATCCGCTGGATCGGCCATCTCGCGAAGCTGGGACGGGTCGGCGACACGATCGACCGGCTGGAAAAGGCGACCAAAGGCGCCATGACAGCCTGGATGGCGCGACCCTATCTCGGCGGAGCGCCTCTGCGCGAAGAGGTCGTACTGCCCCCCGCGACCGGGAAGATCGAGGCCGGGGACGTCGGCTATATCGCGTTCATCGATACGGGGCACATCGCCGAGCTGTGCGAGGAAAAGGCATTCGAGGCGGTGCTTCAGGTTCTGCCGGGGGCCTTCGTCTATCGCGACAGCATTCTCCTGCGTCTGCATGGCGGCACGTCACCCCTCGATCCGACGCTTTCGAAACAGTTCCGGAACGCGTTTGTCCTGCGCACGGCACGCTCCTTCGATCAGGACCCGCGTTTCGGTCTGATCACCCTGACCGAGGTTGCCCTGCGCGCGCTCTCTCCTGCGGTGAACGACCCGGGAACGGCCATCGATGTCATCGGTCGGCAGACACGGCTCATGACGCTGTGGTGTACGGAGCACCCCGCTCCGGCGGATACCGAGCCGCGTTATCCGCGCCTCCATGTTCCGCCTCTGGCCTGCGGCGATCTGTATGAGGATGCCTTCAATCTGATCGGGCGGGATGGTGCAGGCCAGATCGACGTTGCCCTGCGTCTCCTCAAGGCGCTCGAAGCGCTGAGCCGTCTCGGACCGCCGACGGCCCGGGCCGCTGCGATCCGTCAGTTCCACCTCGCTTTCGCCCGGGCGGAAACGACCCTCCCCACCGAACACGAACGCGCCCGCCTTTGCGAGCTTCGCGATCGCTTCACGGGCGCGGCCTGACATTCCTCAGAAAAGGAACGGCCGGAAAGGAAAAGGCCGCCAGAAAAAGTCCGGGAGAAAAAGACCGGGAGAAAAGGCCAGAAAAGGCACCCGGGGGAGGCAGTGGAAGCCCACCCCGGGTGGTCCCGCGCCGGATGGGCACCACGGGGGAGCCCTCCCTGCCCCCTCCCGGAAAGATCCGGGGAGATCCGGGGAGATCAGGCCGATCTGCGCAGGACGTCCTCGGCCGGATCGACCGCATAGACCGCGCTTCCGACCAGCGCGATGCCCAGCAGCCCCTCGCTTCGTGCAAGGTTCGGATCGAGCGGTATCAGGGCGTGGCCATCGGTCCAGCGGCTGTCGCCGCCTTCCAGCCCATGCCACCCCGCAAGAGCGGGTTCGCGGAGATGCGTCTCCACCAGGGCCGTCATCTCTCCCGCATAATGGGTGATCTGTCCGATCCTGACGCCAAGCGCACGGCGGTCATCCACGAACGGCCCGATGAGATCGCATGGCCGCCCCGCATGCGAGACGATCCAGAGCTTTCCGGTGCCCGCCGGGAGACGATAGAGATGGATATCGCCCACACGGCGCAGAAGCGGAAGCTCGGTACCCGCCCCGGTGACGAGACGCAGCCCGGGATCTTCTGTCAGGGTAGGCGCGCTGGGCGCGCAGGGAAGCCCCGCCATGTCCTCCGCACGGGTCTGGAGTGCCCTGAAGATCGGCTCGACGAAGTGCCGCCCGGTTTCCAGAGGCGCTGCGGCGTCGTGCTCCCAGGAGGACAGTCTCATGCGGATCACGCCATCCGCTCCGGTCTGCCGGTCGAAAACCCCGCTATTTCCCGTATCCAGATAGCTCTCGGTCTCGAGATCGTTGGCAAAGATCACGGAATGACGATCCAGCCCGATATGATGATAGCTATAGGCCGTCATCTCCTCGTCATACCGGATGGACCGGCCGTTCACGAGCATTCTCACGGGAACGAAGCGCCCGTCGACGAGGAAGCAATGCTCAGCGGTCACGAGCAGATCGCTGGATGGCCGCCCTTCCCCGAAGGCGTCGGCATGAATACGTACGGGGAGCCCGGACTGATCGAGAGGCAGATTCGGTTTCGCCCGGGTTTCCTTGCTGCCGATCCATGTCACGGGTCGATAGGTCACGCCCTCCTTCTCGCGACAGGCGATCATGTCACCGACCGAAAGCGTCTCGACCGCTCTGGCACCGGACACGGTCCTGATCATGGCCCCGGTGACGAAACAGGTCTCGACCGGTGTCCTGTTGACATAGAGCACGGCACCCTCGGCGAGAGATGGCGTCGTGACCTCGGCACCCGGGGCGATATACATGATACCGCCTTTGCCGACCGAGGGGTTCACGGCCGTGGCATCCTGATGCACCACGACCCAGTCATCGCCATAGCCGCTGTTGTACCAGACATCGTCGACGGATCGCGCACCCGGCAGGACATGTGTCGGGACGGAATTGAAGGCGTTGGCGCTGGTCGTGCCGCCGCCATAAACGACGACGCCCCCGTCGCGGATATAGGAGTCCGTGAGCGTACCACCATAGGAGACATGGATACCGACGCCATATCCCGACAGGCCCGATGCCACGGCATCGCTCATGACGTAGAGCACCGCTCCGTTGGCGAGGGCTACCGGCGACTGCACGGTGGCGCCGTTGCTCTGATAGACGGTGGCGCCATTGACGAAGACGGCCGACCAGACCCCTGCGAGCGTCGTTCCGCTCGACGGAGGCAGAGCGGGCGGGATCGTGACGGCTCCGCCATAAGGCGAACGGCTCTCGAGATAGCCCGACGATCCGACGACCACGTCGCCCACGATCCTGACACCGCTCTGGACGTTCATCAACGCGCCGTTGCCGACCGTGATCTCCTGCAGATAGGCGCCGGACAGCACGTTGATGCCGTCATCGCCATAGCCGCTGTTGTACCAGACATCCTTGACCGAAGACGCGCCGGAATAGAAGTTTGTCGGGATCGAATTGAACTGGTTCTCTCTGGTTACGCCGCCGGAGAACACGTTGACGCCGCCATCGTAGATATAGCAGTTCTCGAGCGTTCCTCCCGCAGAGACGAAGACGGCAGCCCCATAGCCCGACATACCGGATGCAACCGCGCCGCTCATGACATGGAGCGCCGCGCCGTTTCCGAGCGTGGCAGGCCACTGGAGGGTGAGTCCGTTGCTCTGGAAGACGGTCGCCCCACCGGAATTCACCGCAGACCAGGTGCCGTAGAGCACATTGACGGTTTCGTACGCGCTGCCAGCCAGAGACATGCCCGAGTAATACCGGGTCGCCGACTGGACATTGCCGCCCGAGACGGCTGCAAAGCCGACGACCGTGCCGGAAACGAAAACGGCGGAGCCTCCGCTTGCCACGGCGATATCCTGACCGCTCCCTCCACCCTGGACCTGGAGATAGCCGCCGGAAAGCACCTGGGCGCCCTGGACCGACGCCCCGTTGGTAAAGGTCGCCCAGTTATTGTCATATCCGCTGTTGAACCATGTATCGTCGAAAGAACGGGCACCGCTCGCATAGGTCGTCTCGGTCGAGTTCAGCGCATTGTCCCGGGTCAGCCCTCCGGAATAGACCGCAATCGCCCCGTTATTGATCTCGGATTCGAGCAGCGTTCCTCCGGAGCTGACATGGATCGCGACATTCTGACCCGTGAGCCCGGAGACGACCGCACCGCTCTGCACGATCAGCGAGGCGCCGTTCCCCATGGCCACCGGCCAGCGAACCGTGGTGCCGTTATTCTGGTAGACGGTCTCTCCGCTGAGGACGACAGCCGACCACGACCCGTTGAGAACCGTGACATTGTCATAGGTGCTGTGGGTGAGCGTCATACCCGAATAGAACGCATTGCCCGACTGGACATATCCGCCTCCGGTCGCCGTGAAGCCGGTCACGGAATTGGGCTGGAAAACAGCCGAGCCGTGATCGGCAATCATGAGATCGCGCCCGCTTCCCCCGTTCTGGACCTGGAGATAGCCACCGGAGAGCACCTGGGCGCCCTGGACCGAGGCCCCGTTGGTAAAGATCGCCCAGTTATTGTCGTATCCGCTATTGAACCAGACATCGTCGAGAGAACGGGCCCCGGACGCATAGTTGGTTTCGGTCGAGTTCAGGGCATTGCCCCGGGTCGTACCGCCAGCATAAACCGCGATCGCCCCGTTATCGATCTTCGAATCGCTCAGCGTGCCGCCATTCTGGACATGGATCGCAACACCGGTCCCCACGATGCCGGAAGCCACCGCGCCGCTCTGCACCAGCAGAGAGGCTCCGTTGCCGAGTGCAACGGGCCACTGGAGGGAAACCGCCCCGCTCTGGAAGACGGTCGCGCCGCTGAGAGAAACGGCCGACCAGGTACCGTAGAGAATATTGACGTTGTTCTGCGGCACCTGCTCCAGGGTCATCCCGGAGTAATAGGCATTGCCCGACTGGACATTACCGCCATCGATCGCCTTGAATCCCGTGACCGTTCCGGAAACGAAGACGGCCGAGCCGCCTCCTGCCACGATGATGTCCGTACCCCGACCGCCATTCTGGACCTGAAGATAGCCGCCGGACGAAACCTGTGCACCGGTGACCGTCGCACCATTGGCAAAGGTCGCCCAGTTATTGTCATATCCGCTGTTGAACCAGGTATCGTCGAGAGAACGGGCCCCGGACGCATAATTGGTCTCGGTCGAATTCAGGGCGTTGTCCCGGGTCACGCCGCCTGAAAGAACAACGATCGCCCCGTTATTGATTTCCGAGGCGAGCAGCGTGCCGCCGTCTCGCACCTGTATCGAGACATTCGTTCCGACCATTCCGGACGCGACTGCGCCGCTCTCGACGATCAGCGCCGCTCCGTTGCCGAGAATGGCAGGCCAGGCGACGGTCGTCCCGTTGCTCGAATAGACGGTTGCCCCGCTGAGCGCGACTGCGCTCCAGGTTCCGTTCAGTACGGGAACCGTATCGTAGAACGCCCCGCCGATGACCAGACCGGAATGAAAGCTGTTGCCCGACTGGACGTATCCGCCGCCGGTGGCGGTAAATCCGTTGACCGTGCCGGAAACGAAAACGGCCGAGCCGCCACCCGATACAGTGATATCGGCACCCGCCGCGCCATTCTGGACCTGAAGATAGCCCCCGGACGAGACGGTCGCGCCTGTGACCGTGGCGCCGTTGGCAAAGATGGCCCAGTTATTGTCGTATCCGCTGTTGAACCAGGTATCCTCGAGCGACCGCGCACCCGAGGCATAGACCGTCTCGGTGGAGTTCAGCCGATTGCTCTGGGTCACGCCGCCAGAGGACACCACGATTCCGGCATTGGCGATGTCCGAATCGACCAGTGCGCCGCCAGAGAGCACGTGTATGACCGCATTCGAGCCGGTGAGCCCCGAAACCGTGGCCCCGCTCTGCACGATCAGGGTCGCGCCATTGGCGAGCGTCGCGGGCGCCTTTCTGGCAACACCATTGCTCAGATAGATCGTCGTGCCCTTTTCGTTATAGGCAGACCAGGTACCACTGAGAACAGAGATCATGTGCTTCTCATCAATCTGGGACGGTTTCGGGAATCGAAGACGTCGGACGACACGAGATACGAAGACCATCGTATCCCTGATGGAGGATGCCTATATTCTCATGTTTTCATTGATCAATAATTGTATTTATAACGTTCTTTCCCGTGCAAGAATGCTCTATATAACTACAAAGTCGAAAATCCATCTTCGAATAGCGCCGCATAATCAGTTCTGCTTCGCAATTCGTTAACACTATATTAACGATCAGTACGGACACGAATCTATATTCGTTGTTTATTCCGTCATCGGAAAATATAATCATTTATGACGATTCTGGAACGGTTTGTGCCTATAGTTCAGGTTGAAAAGTTTCCTCTATTTGTATTTTCAAAATAATGCATTTAATATTTTATAGTTTTAAAAACACATCCTGATACGCCAACAGACCCGCCCCGATATGTGTTCCTCCGACAAAAACGCCCGGGAAACACGTCCAGGAAACACGCCCGAACGGAATCGACGACAGAGAAAGGGAGAGGGAGAGGGAGGGTATCTTCGAGCGTTCCGCATCGAACGCGGTGTCCGGACTTGTCCGACGCAGGCCCGTAGGCAGCAAAAACCCCGGACACGCAGCGCGCATCCGGGGCCGGGCCCCTCCGGAGAGGGGCAGGCTCGGGCGGGAGAACACTCCCCCGCCCGAACGGGTCTATCGGACCGCCGATCGGACTCCGATGGCGCGTGCCTCAGTTCCTGGCCTTGTCCACCAGCTTGCCCTTGGCGATCCAGGGCATCATCTCACGCAGCTTCGCACCGGTCTTCTCGATCTGGTGCGCGTCGTTGCGGGCACGGATGGCCTTGAAGCCAACGCCGCCGGACTGGTTTTCGAGAATGAAGTTACGCACGAAAGTGCCGTCCTGGATATCGGTCAGAACGCGCTTCATCTCGGCCTTGGTTTCAGCCGTCACGATACGCGGGCCGGTGACATACTCGCCATACTCGGCCGTGTTCGAGATCGAGTAGTTCATGTTCGCAATGCCGCCTTCATAGATCAGATCCACGATCAGCTTCATTTCATGCAGGCACTCGAAATAGGCCATTTCGGGAGCGTAGCCGCCCTCGACCAGCGTCTCGAATCCGGCGCGGATCAGCTCGACCAGACCGCCGCACAGCACGGCCTGCTCACCGAACAGATCGGTTTCGACCTCTTCCTTGAAGCTGGTCTCGATAATGCCGGCGCGGCCGCCACCATTGGCCGAGGCATAGGACAGGGCGATTTCGAGCGCCTGACCCGTTGCGTTCTGGGCAACGGCCACGAGCGACGGCACGCCGCCGCCCTTCTGGTATTCCGAACGCACCGTGTGGCCGGGGCCCTTGGGTGCCACGAGGAACACGTCCAGATCGGGACGGGCTTCGATGATGCGGAAATGGATCGACAGACCATGCGCGAAGACGAGCGCTGCGCCGTGCTTCAGGTTCTTCTCGAGCGATTCCTTGTAGAGTGCGCCCTGGCCTTCGTCAGGCGTCAGAACCATCACGACATCGGCCCAGGCAGCGGCATCGGCAGGAGTCATGACCTTGAAGCCGGCACCTTCTGCCTTGGCAACGGCCGAGGATTCGGGACGCAGGCCGATGACCATGTCGGTCACGCCGCTGTCCTTCAGGTTGTTGGCATGGGCGTGACCCTGGCTGCCATAGCCGATGATGGCGACCTTCTTGCCCTTGATCAGGCCCAGATCACAGTCACGATCGTAATAGACGCGCATCAGAAAGACTCCTCGATGGATTGAAAGACGTCAGAACCACGCCCGATGGCGGCAATTCCCGTCCGGGACACTTCCGCAAGACCGAGCGGTTGCATCAGTTCGACGAAAGCGTCGATCTTCTCGGCGCTTCCCGTCAGTTCGAAAACGAAAGACCCTGCCGAGGTATCGACAGGATGGGCACGAAACGCCTGTGCGATACGCATCCCCTCGGTGCGCATCTCGCCCTTGCTCACCACCTTGATCAGGGCGAGCTCGCGCGCCACATGCGGGCCGCATTCCGTCAGATCCCTCACGCCATGCACGGGGATGAGCCGGTCGAGCTGCGCCTTGATCTGGGTGATCACCATCTCGGTGCCCGAGGTCACGATGGTGATGCGCGACAGGTTGCGCGCGGCATCGATGGCCGAGACGGTGAGGCTCTCGATATTGTAGCCACGGCCCGAAAACAGACCGACGACACGGGCCAGGGCGCCGCTTTCGTTTTCGATCAGAACCGCGATAACGGCTCTCTGGATATCCTGTGCCATCAGACCAGCATCATGCCTTCTTGTGTGACCTTCGCCGCATTGGCCTCCTGATCGGGGCCGAGCAGCATCTCGTTATGCGGCGCGCCTGACGGGATCATCGGGAAGCAGTTTTCATCCTGCGCCACGCAGATATCCGCCACCACCGGGCCGTCATGACGCAGCATCTCGTCGATCACGCCATCCAGCTCGCCCACGCATGTGGCGCGCAGCCCCTTGCCATGGAAGGCCTCGGCCAGACGGATGAAATCGGGCAGCGCCTCGCTATAGGATTGCGAATAGCGCGAGCCATGCAGAAGCTCCTGCCACTGGCGCACCATGCCCATATAGCGGTTGTTCAGGATGAACAGCTTCACCGGCAGGCGGTACTGCGCCATGGTGCCGAGCTCCTGGATATTCATGAGCGTCGAGGCCTCACCGGCGATATCGATCACCAGCGCATCGGGATGCGCCACCTGCGCGCCGACTGCGGCGGGCAGGCCATACCCCATCGTGCCGAGGCCGCCCGAGGTCAGCCAGCGATTGGGCTTGTCGAACTGGAAATGCTGCGCGGCCCACATCTGATGCTGGCCGACTTCCGTGCTCACATACGTATCGCGCCCCAGAGCCTGCGTCGCCTCGTAGAGGCGGCGAATGGCATATTGCGGGCGGATGATGGCGCTCGGGGTCCGGTCCTGAACGAAACCGAAGGAATCGAGCGCGCGCCAGCCCTCGATCTGCGCCCACCACGGACCCAGATCCTGCCCGTCATCATCCCAGGCGGCCATAAGCGCCTCGATGGTGCGGCCCACATCGCCGACCAGCGGCACATCCACCCGGATGATCTTGTTGATCTGCGAGGGGTCGATATCGGCATGGACCTTGAACGAGTTGGGCGAGAACGCATCCACGCGCCCTGTCACACGGTCGTCGAAACGCGAGCCGAGCGCGATCAGCAGGTCGCAGCCATGCGTGGCCAGATTGGCCTCGTAGCTGCCATGCATACCAAGCATACCCAGAAACTGGCGGTCGGTGGTGGGGAAAGCCCCCAGACCCATCAGCGTGGAGGTGACCGGGAAATTGGTGCGGCGGGCGAAGCGACGCAGGGCGTCCGAGGCAGCGGGGCCGGCATTGATCACGCCGCCACCCGTATAGAGAAGCGGGCGTCTGGCACGCTTCATGGCCGCAATGGTCTGGCGGATCGCCTCGCCATCGGCGTCCAGATTGGGGCGATACGGGCGATGCAGACGCCCCTCCCCCGGTGCAGGCAGGGGGGCGTTTCCGACCGAGATATCCTTGGGCAGATCGATCAGCACAGGGCCGGGACGGCCGCCTGCGGCCACCTCGAACGCCTCACGCACGATCGGCGCCAGATCCTGACCGCGACGCACGAGATAATTATGCTTGGTGGCCGGGCGCGTGATGCCGGTCGTATCGGCTTCCTGAAACGCATCGTTGCCGATCAGCGCCGTAGGCACCTGACCGCACAGACAGACGAGCGGAATGGAATCCATCAGCGCATCGACCAGACCGGTCACGGCATTGGTGGCACCAGGGCCGCTGGTGACCAGCACCACGCCCACCTTGCCGGTGGAGCGCGCATAGGCTTCCGCCGCATGAACGGCGGCCTGCTCGTGGCGCACCAGAACGTGACGGATACGATCCTGCTTGAACAGCGCATCGTAGATGGGCAGCACCGCGCCGCCGGGATAGCCGAAAATGACCTCGACACCCTGCTCCACAAGCACGCGCAGGAGCACCTCGGCACCGTTGAGCGGCGCTGTCGAAGTTTTTCCGTTCTGCTGTGTTGACGCGTTCATGCGAGCGCACCCCTTTCATTGAGCGGGCGGGTTTATGATGGGTGTAAGGATTCGTCAATGGTCGATTGTATGAAAGTTGCTATTTTCTCGAATTCCCTTTTCGAAAATTGCGTACCATCCACATAACGTTGCAAGGAAATCATGCAGTCCTGCTCTGCGCCCAGCGCATGGTGGTTGAACCACGTCGCCTGGCGCCGCGTGTATTGGCCGGTGGCGATCACGGCGCGGGCGACAGCGTCTTCCATCGCAAGATTTCCGGCAAGGGCGGCGCCCAGTTCCGGCACGCCATGGGCGCGCATGGCGGGCAGGGCGGGCGAAAGACCCCGCGCCATGAGGCGTTCGACCTCTTCCATGGCGCCCATGGCCATCATGCGCGAAAACCGTTCCGCAATCGCCGCGCGCAGCGTGTCGCGCGGTGGATCGAGCCTGACGGATACGAAGCGGAACGGTGCCGGGGGCAGTCCCGGCTGGCTGCGCCAGTAGGTCAGCCCGCGCCCCGTCCCGCGCAGCACCTCCAGCGCGCGGGCCACACGCTGGCTGTCGGCAGGCCTCAGGGTCTGCGCGGTATCGGGGTCGTCGCGCAGCAGCATGGCATGCGCCCCTTCGCTCCCCTCGCTTTCGACGAGCGCGCGCGCCCAGTCGCGCGCCGCATCGCCGGGGTCGGGCACCTCGACCAGCCCCCCGAGCAAGGCACGCAGATACATCCCCGTACCGCCGCAGATTATAGGCATAAGGCCCTGCGCATGCGCAGCTGTCATTTCCGCCAGAGCCGCCTCGCGCCACCAGGCGACGCTACCGGGGCAGGCCGCATCGAGCACGCCATAGAGGCGGTGCGGCGCGCGCGCCTCGTCCTGCGCATCGGGACGGGCGGTCAGCACATGAAGATCGGCATAGACCTGCATGGAATCCGCATTGATGACGGCCCCGCGAAACCGTTCGGCAAGAGCGAGCGCAAGCCCCGACTTGCCCGAACAGGTGGGCCCCGCCACAATGAGGGCTGTCGGGGCGAGGGCAAACCGGGCGTCAGCCATGCTGTCTTGCTGTCCCAAGCGTTTCTACCAGATGGGCCAAGATGACCTTACCTTACGTTCTCGTTCTCGTTGCCGACCCTGCACAGGGCACCCTGTCCAAAGATGCCATCGACATTGCGCGGAACATGGTCAAGGGCAAGAACCCCATCGTGCTTTCGCCGGGCGAGGCGGTCGAGATACCGTGCCCTGCCCCGTCGCCCGGCGCACCGACCATCGCGACCATTCGCGCAACGCTTGCCCGTTACAGGACCGATGCGCTGATGGTCAAAAGCCGTGGCAGACGCAAGGCGGTCCTGATCGCCGATATGGACAGCACGATTCTCGCCGGGGAGACCCTCGACGAGCTCGCCGCCCTTCTGGGCTGCGGTGACGAGGTTGCGGAGCTGACCCGGCAATCGATGAACGGTACGCTGGATTTCGAGGACTCTCTCCGGGCGCGCGTCGCCCTGCTGAAGGGTCGTGAAACCGGCGTTCTCGAAGCCGTCTGGGAGTCTTCGCATCTGAATGCAGGCGCGCGCTGCCTCGTCCAGACCATGCGCGCCAACAACGCCCGCACCGCGCTCGTCTCCGGTGGCTTCACCTGGTTTACGTCCAGAGTGGCCGAGGCCTGCGGCTTCGACGAGCATCACGGCAATGTTCTCGGCATGGATGCAAACCGGTTCACGGGCGCGCTCGATGCCCCCGTACTCGGCCCCGACAGCAAACAGGAGCATCTCGAACGGCTTCTGGACGAGCGCGGCGTCAAGGCGTCGGCTGCCCTGGCGACAGGAGACGGGGCGAACGATCTCCCGATGCTGGCTCTGGCCGGTCTGGGAATCGCCTACAAGGCCAAGCCCAGAATCCGCCAGATGATCGACATGCAGGTCAATCACTCAACCCTGCGTGCCCATCTGTTCGCTCAGGGTTATCCGGCAAGCGTTTTCGTGGAGTAAAGGGTCATGGGGCGCTGCCCCATCCCCCGGGAAGGGGCGCACCCCTTTCATCCCCTTCTTTCTATGGGGTGAAGATGGCCTCGATGCTCATATCGAAGATTTTCGCGATGGCGAAAGCCAGAGGCAGGCTCGGGTCGTAACGCCCGTTCTCGATCGCATTGATGGTCTGGCGCGAGACGCCCAGCGCCTCGGCCAGCGCATTCTGGCTGAGCCCCTGAGCCAGACGCAGATCGCGCATGCGGTTTTTCACCGGTATTTCCGGTTGGTAAAGACAGCGCTGACAAACCACAGGCTCCCCATGATCGGCCAGACAGCGAAAGCGCGCAGAGCCAGATCTGCGAAGGACTCCCGCCCTCTGGCAGGTTCAGGGCGAAGCCCCCGGAGTGCCGGGTTTCACAAGGGCGTCGCGTCTTTCGGGAAAACCGCGTTTCACGGGCAGTCGGACGAAATCGACTCTCCCTTGAGACTCCGATCGGCAAAGGATGCGGCCTCGCTTGCGGCTGCGTTCAGCAAGGGGGAGTGCTCGACGCGATAGCGATGCACGCTGACCCGTGTGCCCGCGGAGCACAGGGCCTGCTTCAGCTTCTCCTGCTGGGTGGGCGGCACCTGGGTATCTCCGGTGGCGATGCCCAGCATGACCGGGGGAGCGAGCCTGAGCGAAGGATAGCGCGCCCATTGCAGCGCGGGGGCGAGCGCGTTTTCCGCATCGGGCTGGAACGTCGTATCGGGTGTGAGACCCGCATGCTCCACCGCTCCGAAGAACTCGCTGCGACAGAGTCTGGAGGCCTTGCGGTAATAGGGCAGTGCCTTGGGTTTGAAGGCGGTAGACGGATCGAAAGACGGATCTGCGGCGCCGAGCGAAGCGCCCAGAAGCAGCCCGTACACGACACCGGGTGCGAAGCGATGCGGGCCATGGGCGTGCGTCAGGATATGACCGGAATCTCCATCGAAATAAGGCGCCCCCAGAGCGATCGCCCCCTTGATCTGCAAGCTCGGCGCATAGGATCCGGCAAGAGATGCCGCAGCCAGCACTGCCTGCGCGCCCTGGTCGTGCCCCATCAGCACGACATGTCCGCTCAGCGCGCTGAAACGCCGCCGGGCTGCGCGCACGGAATCCAGCACGGCCATGGCCTCCGACCGCGAGTCGAGATAGAGCGGCGCGCCGGGTTCACCCAGACCGGGATAATCCGTGGCGACCACGGCATAGCCGCGTCGCAGCCAGGCGCCGTAGAACCGTGCCTGCGGCCCGCCGATCCCCATGACCGAAGGGGCGCAGGTCAGACCGATACCGCTCGTCCCGTGTGCCCAGGCGAGAACCGGCCACCCACCTGCGGGGGGTGTTCCCTGCGGGATCATCACCTCGGCAGACACGGCAACGAGACGGGTCCGGTCCTGTGCGTTCGTGCTCCGATAGGCCATGCGATAGGCCGATCCCGGTATGGCGACGTGCTTGCGATCGAGCTTGATCGCCTGCCCGGCCGCGACAGGGGCGAAACGCGATTCGGCGTCCTCATCCGCATCCATGGCACAGGCGGCGAGGGTCAGGGCTGAGATCGCCATTACGGCACATACAGAACGCATCGCTTCTCTTCGTTGTTGAATTCGAGGGGGCTGATTTCGGACGGGCTGATTTCGGAGGAACTGATTCGGCGGGGGAGGCAAAGCCGGGGAAGAACGACAGGACGGCGATGCGACCCGGCGCGGAAAACGCAGGATGACGGGCACGGTTCGCAACGCCCTGCAAAGACCCGGCCTTGCAGGAAGCCAGGGAACGATGCCCGAGCCCGGGCCACGCCGTAAAGAGCCGCCCATGGTCACCCGAACGTGAAACCACCCCCATAGGACGGGAATATTTTTTCTCTTATTTGTAAGAAAGGGAATGCGGGTTTCCTTTTCTTGTCGTCTTTCCATTTTCGTTCCCGTCACCAACGCCAACGACGCCATGCCGGGAGGGTGGACGCCTCTGTTTCATTTCCGATACCGGTCCGGCGAGAGAACAGGGCAGAGATCCCGCCCGGATCGGCCTTTTCCAGTCAGGCACCACATACTGCGATCATCGCAGGTGAGAGGAGCAGCATCATGAGCACTCTGATTCAGCATTTCATCAACGGGGCGCGCTGCGACGGTCACGGGACCGCACGGGGCGATGTCTTCAATCCGGCGACCGGAAAGGTGACCGGACAACTCGTTCTGGGCACGACGCAGGATGTCGATGACGCGGTCTCGGCCGCACAGGCCGCCTTTCCGGCCTGGTCCCAGACCACGCCTCTGGCGCGCGCGCGCATTCTCTTCCGCTTCCGCGATCTGATCGAAAAACACGCGCGCGATCTCGCTGCCGTCATCACCTCCGAACACGGGAAGGTCCTGTCGGACGCACTGGGCGAAGTCACACGCGGCATGGAGGTCGTGGAGTTCGCGACCGGCGCGCCGGAACTCCTGAAAGGAGAGTTTACCGAACAGGTCGGCCGTGGAATCGATGCCTGGTCCATGCGGCAGCCTCTGGGCGTGGTCGCCGGAATCACGCCCTTCAACTTCCCGGTCATGGTGCCGCTCTGGATGGCCCCCATGGCACTGGCCTGCGGTAACTGCTTCATCCTCAAACCCTCGGAACGCGATCCCTCGGCCTCGCTCGTTCTGGCCGACCTCCTGAAACAGGCCGGATTGCCCGACGGCGTGTTCCAGGTGGTTCATGGCGACAAGACCGTAGTGGATGCCCTGCTCCGTCATGACGGCGTACAGGCCATCAGCTTCGTCGGTTCCACCCCCATTGCGCGCTATATCCACGAGACGGGTATCGCCAGCGGCAAGCGGGTGCAGGCGCTGGGTGGGGCCAAGAACCACGCCGTGATCATGCCCGATTGCGATCTCGACAAGACGGTCGACGCCCTCATGGGGGCGGCTTACGGCTCTGCCGGAGAACGCTGCATGGCGATTTCGGTCGCCGTTGCTGTCGGGCCGGTTGCCGATGCCCTGGTGGAAAAGCTGGTGCCGCGCGTCAAGGCGCTCAAGATCGGCAGCGGAACGGAAGAGGCGACGGAGATGGGGCCTCTGGTCACGAAGGCGCATCGCGACAAGGTCGCCGCCTATGTGACCGCAGGCGCCGAGGAAGGGGCGACGCTTCTGGTCGACGGTCGCGGTTTCGAACCGGACCGGGAGCCGGGCGGGTTCTTCCTTGGCGGGTCTCTCTTCGATCATGTCACCCCCGGGATGCGCATCTATCGCGAGGAGATCTTCGGTCCGGTTCTGGCAATCGTCCGGGTGCCCGATTTCGAGACCGCGCTGAAGCTGGTCAACGATCATGAATTCGGAAACGGAACGGCCATCTTCACCCGTGACGGCGACAGCGCACGCGCTTTCACCCACCGGGTCCAGGCGGGCATGGTCGGCGTCAATGTTCCCATTCCCGTGCCGATGGCCTTCCACTCCTTCGGCGGGTGGAAAGCCTCGCTGTTCGGCGACCATCACATGCATGGAGCCGAAGGCGTGCGCTTCTTCACCAGATACAAGGCCGTCACCTCGCGCTGGCCGACAGGCATACGGCAGGGCGCGGATTTCGTGATGCCGACCCTGGGCTGATCGCGCGCCGCAAAATGGCCACGAACGGGCGCGAGGCATGTCGTCTCGCGCCCGTTTCACGTCACGGCTCTGCGTTGCGGCGCTTTGCCTGTGCGAAAACTCGGGCTATGTCCGAAGCCCTGAGCGGGTCACTCTGGCCCGGAAAGCAGTAAGGATATTCCATGAGCGACACCATGCCAGACCGTCTGAGCGCAACACCGGGCAGCCCGTTTCACGACGAGGCCCTGCTCGAGAAGGGAATCGGCATCCGTTTCAACGGCGAAGAGCGGACCAATGTCGAGGAATACTGCATCAGCGAAGGCTGGGTCCGCCTTGCCGTCGGCAAGACGCTCGATCGCAAGGGCCGTCCGATGACGATCAAGGTTTCGGGCACGGTCGAGGCCTGGATCAAGGGCACCGGAGAAGACGGCAAGGAGTAGGCCCATGACGCCCACGCGGATCATCATCGACACCGATCCCGGTCAGGACGACGCCGTCGCCATTCTTCTGGCGCTGGCCTCGCCGGAGGATATCGCGGTCGAGGCGATCCTGACCGTGGGCGGCAATAGCGGCATCGCCAACACGACGCGCAATGCCGCGGCCATTCTCGAGCTGGCGGGGCGCACCGATATCCCCCTGCATAGCGGGTGCGACCTGCCCCTGACCCGCCCGCCCGTGAGGGCCGATCATGTGCATGGCGAAAGCGGGCTGGACGGTGCGGATCTGCCTGCTCCCGTCAAACGGGCGGATTCTCCCCATGCCGTGGATTTCCTGATCGAGACCCTGCGCCACGAGCCCGAGGGAAGCCTGACCATCGTGACCCTCGGGCCGATGACGAATCTCGCAACCGCGCTGGTGCAGGCGCCCGATATCGCGCCGCGGATCAACCGGGTCGTCTCCATGCTGGGCGCCTGTTTCGAGGGCGGCAACATCACGCCCAATGCCGAATTCAATGCCTATGTCGATCCCGAGGCCGCTGCAATCGTGCTCGGCGCGGGCATTCCCGTGGTGCTCCTGCCTCTGGACGTGACCCACAAGGTTCTCACGACCCCGGCACGCCTGGGCCGTATCAGGGCCCTCGGCAATGCCGCCGGACGATGTGTCGGCGGAATGCTGGGGTTCTCGGAGCGGTTCGACCTCCAGAAATACAACTGGCCCGGCGCCCCGCTGCACGATCCCTGCACGATCATGTGGCTGCTTCGACCCGACCTCTTCCAGGGGAGACAGGTCAATGTCGAGATCGAGACGCAAAGCCCCCTCTCCTCCGGCCAGACGGTGGTGGATTACTGGAGCGTGACCGGTCGCCCCGCCAATGCGCTCTATCTGCGTGATGTCGATTCCGACGGTTTCTATGCCGTTCTGACGGAGAGACTGGCCCGACTGCCCTGATCCGGTCGAGCCGCGATCCGGTCGGGCCTGATCCGACCTGACCGGGCCTGATCTGTCCCGGGCCGACCTTGCGGAGACTTCCGGAGACATGGGGGCCGATCGGTGCGATACGGCGCGATTGCGCCTTCGTCGCGCCGCCCGGCACAGGCGCGGTCAGCGCAGGAGACGTCTGACCTCGGCAGCGAGCGCCAGACCGAGATCCCGGTTATCCCCGGGCGTGAAATGAACGCCATCGCTGCCCCCGGTCGCGACCGCGCATCCGGCATCGAAGAAATCGACCCGCAATGCGGCACTCAGGGCACGATATTGCTCGACCAGGGCACGAATCCGGTCGTGGGCACCGGAAAACTGGGCCGCAAGCCACGCGCCCGGTATCTCTCCGAGCGGCGGCGGCGAGACGACCAGCACCCGTGGCGCGGGATAGGCCGTGCCGACCCCGCCCGCACTTGCGAGAACCTGACGCACGAGCTTGCCCATTCCGAGTGCGATCTCGTGCGGGGTACGACGATAGCCCTGCTTGGCATCGTTGGTTCCGAGCATGATCACCACAAGATCGAGCGGCATGTGACTTGCCAGAGCGGCAGGGAGATAGGCCGAACCGTCGAGCCTCGGATCGACCGGATCGGCGATCGAGGTCGTGCGCGCGCTCAGCCCCTCCTCGATCACGCGGAAATCCGGCCCGAGCGCTTCGGCCATCACGCCGGGCCAGCGCTGCGCCCGGTCGTAGCGGGTGGTGGGGTGACCTTCCGGCACCGGCACCCATCCCCAGGTGAGCGAATCCCCAAAACAGAGAATATGCCGTTCCGTCATCCTGCCGCGTCCTTCCCGTCGGAAACGAACTTCAGAGACTGTCCAGAAATCCGTCCACATCGCAAGGCTCGGTCGCAAAACACGTCACGAGCCGGATCAGCACGCCCTCTATGCCGGGTGGGGTCGTCCAGCGATAGAAACCCCATCCATCCGCCTCGAGCGCGGCGACGCTGCGTTCGGGAAGCAGGGCAAACACCTCGTTGCCCTGAACCTCGAACGGCAGGGAGGCAGCCGGATGGCGCCGGAGCCCATGGGCGAGGCGCTGGGCCATCGCATTGGCCTGTGCGGCATTACGCAGCCAGAGGTCGTTTTCGAGCAGGGCAAGGAGCTGCGCGCTGAGATAGCGCTGCTTCGACCACAGATGACCGCCGCGTTTGACGCGACGCTCGAAATTCCTCGCCAGATCCTCGCGGAAGACCAGAACGGCCTCGGCGGCCATGGCTCCGTTCTTGGTGCCGCCGAAGCTCACCATGTCGAAACCGGCCTTCCAGGTGATATCGGCAGGCGTACAGCTAAGGCTCGCGATCGCATTGCCGAGACGCGCCCCGTCCAGATGGGTGGCACAGGAAGCGGCGCGGGCGCGGCGCGTCAGAGCGTTGAGATGATCGAGCTCGTAAACGGTCCCCCATTCGGTGCTCTGGGTCAGGGAAAGCGTCTGGATCGGGCTGGTATGAACCCCGCCCAGCGCGTTGTCGCTCAGCGCGCGATCGAGATCGGCCAGCGCCATGCGCCCGTCGGCAGAGGGCAATGGCACCAGTTTGGCGCCATGGGTGAAGAACTCGGGGGCGCCGCCCTCATCCGTCGCGATATGCGCGCTCTGATCGCACACCACCGCCCCGAAGGGAGCCGTGGCGGCCGAGAGCGCCAGACTGTTGGCTGCGGTTCCCGTTGCAACGGGATATACCCACACATCGCAGCCGAACACTGCGCGCATCGCGTCGTTCAGCCGGGCCGTCTCGTCATCCGCCCCGTAGGAAGGCGCCTCTCCCGCGTTGACCCGTGCGAGCGCCGCCATCACCTCGGGGCTGACGGGCGCGATGTTGTCACTGGCGAAGTTCTTGCGTATTGCCTCGGTCACGTCCGTTCCTCACTCGATTTCTGGCCCCTGCAACAGGAAGATCCGCATGAAACACGATCCGGCGCTTTCGGGAAAGCTCATCGACGGCAAGGGCGTCGCACGCCGTCTGACGGATCGCGTCAAGGCAGACGTCGAATCCCTCCGCGAGGAGCACGGCGTCGTTCCCGGTCTCGCCGTGGTGCTCGTGGGCAATGACCCCGCCAGCGAAGTCTACGTCAAGAACAAGGCCATCCAGACCCATCGTGCGGGTATGCGCTCCTTCATGCACATGCTGCCGGAAACCGCGGAACAGGACGAACTGCTCGACCTGATCGCTCTGCTGAACGCCAATCCGCGCATTCACGGCATTCTGGTCCAGCTCCCCCTGCCCGCCCATCTCGACCCCATCGTCGTGACCAATGCGATCGCACCGCACAAGGATGTGGACGGGCTGGGCGAAGTGAATGCCGGGCGCCTCAGCCTCGGCATTCCCGGCCTCGTCCCCTGCACGCCGCTCGGCTGCCTGATGCTGCTTCAGGAAACGCTGCCGACCCTGCGCGGTCTCAATGCCGTCGTCATCGGCGCGTCCAATCTCGTCGGCAAACCCATGGCGCAACTGCTCCTCAGGGAGGGATGTACGGTCTCGGTCGGGCATATCGACACGAAAGACCCCCGGGCACTCGCCAGGGAGGGCGATATCCTCGTCGTGGCAACCGGCAAGACCGGTCTGGTTCGTGGCGACTGGATCAAGCCCGGAGCGACCGTCATTGATGTCGGTATCACCCGTATCGCCCTGCCCGACGGCAAGACACGCCTCGCTGGCGATGTCGTCTTCGACGAGGCGCTGCCGCTTGCAGGGCATATCACGCCGGTGCCGGGCGGCGTCGGCCCCATGACCATCGCCTGTCTCCTGCATAATACGCTCCAGGCGGCACGCATCTATCTGAACGGCCAATCTTCATGAGCCGCATCGCCATCGAACTCGTCCCGCGCGATGCCGCAACGCTGGAACGCGATCTCGAGACCGTCCGGACTCTCCTCCCCGGGATCGGGACCATCAACATTCCCGATCTGCTTCGCCTCGATCTGCGGTCCTGGGAGGGGGGCGCCATCGCCCGCGACCGGGGATTCGCCGCGATCCCGCATATCCGCGCGGTCGATATCGATCCCGATCTCCCGCTTCCCTGCGCCGGGCAGGAGGGGATCGGGGAAATCCTCGTCATCGCAGGGGACCCGCCGCCGGATTCGACCCATCGCGTCTTTCCCAATACCAGCGCCGACATCATCGCCCGCTACAGGCGCGAGGCGCCCCATCTGGCCGTCTATGCCGCGTTCGATCCCTATCGTCGCGCGCCCTGGCAGGAGCTCGAGGATATCCAGCGCAAGCGTGACGCGGGGGCCGCGGGTTTTTTCACCCAGCCTCTCTTCGACCGCAGGATGTTCGAACTGAGCGCGAGCTGGCTCGAGAAGGACACGGTATTCTGGGGTATTTCACCGGTCATCGGCCCCAAGGCACGCGCCTATTGGGAGCGGGTCAATCATGTGGTCTTTCCCCGTGATTTCGACCCGGGTCTCGAGGCGAATATTGCCTTCGCCGCGATGATGCTGCGCGAAATCCGTGCCCGCAACGAAAATGCCTATCTGATGCCGCTGCGCGTCGATCTCGAGGCCTATCTCGCCCCGCTCCGGGATGTTCTTTCTCCGTAACGCCCTCGTTCTGCGCGAGCCCCCGGCGCCCGGCTCATCCTCCGGCAAACGCACGCACCCATGGCGCCCGACATGCCTTAGGCAACAGGAAGGCGTCCAGAGTGCGGTCGGGCTTGTATCGGTCAAGACACAGTGTAACGAAAACAACACAAAAGCGGCAGGATGTAATTTCCTTTTCTAACAAGTGCTTCATAATTCGTCCCTTGAGACAGAGTTATGCCCGACTGAGGGGCGAGGACGAAAGATGCCGTCGTGATGAGCCCAACGCACAGGAAAACAACCGTATCGCCCCGTTTGACCGTCGCCTTTCTGGGCGGCACGCTTGCGCTCACGCTCGACCCTTCGGCGCAGGCACGCCCCACCCGGGAGATTCCGGGCGAGGAGCAGAACGAGACCCCGGCGTTGCGGTCGGGGGCCGCTACTCCCTCTGCTGCGAAAGCACTGCGTCCACCGGTTACTGCCCCTGCCCCTGCCCCTGCCCCGGCCCCGGCTCCGGCCCCGCCCCCGGAAACCGTTACCGGAACGTCACGCAGGAACGACGACATTGCGAGAGAGACGCGCGCTGAAAAGAAGAAGACCCTGCGACGCGTCGTGCCGGAACACGGAGCGAGCGGGAACGGAGGAAACGGACAGGGAGGAAATGGCAAAGAGGTCATTCTCGTCACGGGTACGCGCCTGTCGCAATCGCGTCTGACGAACGTGATGGCGGGAACCGACCTCAGCGGGGAGCAGATCCGTCGCAGGGGGTATTACGATCTCGGCACAGCCCTGTTACGTGAAAATCCCGCGATCAGCGAAGGCGACAACTCCCCCATCGGCAATCAGGGCAGTTTCGGCGCCGGACAATCCTTCATCGGCCTGCTCAATCTCGGCTCCCAGAGAACCCTGACCCTGGTCGACGGCATGCGCATGGGCGGGGGCGCCTCCGCCTCGATCTACGGAGCCGGTTCCGGCTCCCAGGTCGATGTGAGCACCATACCGACCTCCCTCATCAGGAGCGTCGATACCCGTCTCGGCGGCGCCGGTGCCGCTTACGGCTCCGATGCCGTGGCAGGCGTGATGAACTACACACTGGACGATCGCTTCAAGGGCGTGGCGTTCAACGCCCAGGGCAACTGGTCTCAGAAGCTCGACGCGCCGGCCGAGAAGCTGACCTTCAAGGCCGGGACTCCCTTCGATCACGGGAAAGGGGGGCTGGTTTTCGACGTCGAGTATCGCAATACGGGCGGAATGGTCGCCAATGATCGTCCGACGATCTATGGGCGCGACGCGGTTCTCTATCACAGGGTGCCGCTCGGGCAGAGCGCGCCCACGCTCTATGTCCTCGGTGCCGGGCAGCGCACCATACAGAACACGGTGACCGGCATTCCCATGACGACCGGCGCCTATGGCGTATTGCCCGTCTTTGCCGGAAGTGCCGCCCCGGGCCTGGCGGGACAGGCCAATGCGGCCGTGCCCGGTACGGGCAACATCCCGCTGATGTTCAGCCGCAACGGCCAGTCTCTCATCCCGCTCGAGACGGGCACGCTGCTTACGAACGACGCAAGCCACGGCATCGGTGGCGACGGTCTCGCCATCCAGGATTACAACCAGCTCATCGCGCCGAACGACAAGCTGAACCTGACCCTGCTCGGTCATTACGATTTCACCCGTCATCTCCATGCCAGCTGGCAGGGCTGGTATGCGCGAGGCAGCGCGCGCAATCAGGTGGGGCAAGGCACCTGGAACACGCCCCAGTTCGACGATCCCGTCACGCTGAATACGTCCGGTCCGATGAGCAGCAGCTATTATACCAATGGCGTGGTCAACGGCCCGTTCGCTCTGAGCACCGGCAATCCCTTCCTCACCCCGGCAGAACAGCAGACGATCCGCAATGCCCTCGCTGCCGACGGCAAACCGACGGACACATTCTATCTCACGCGCCTCAACCAGGATCTCGATGCGGGCATGTTCAGAACGACCATGCAGATGTATCGCTTCCAGGGTGGGCTGAACGGCGACTTCGACGCGGTGGGACGACGGTTCACATGGAAAATCCGCGGCGAATACACGCGCTACATGAACGACACCTGGACGCCATCGATCGTCGTCCCCAATCTGATCAACGCGCTGAACGCCGTTCGCGATCCGGGCGGCGCCATCGTCTGTGCGCCCGGCTATCAGAACGCACCGATCGCGACCCGCTCTGCAAGCTGCGCGCCCCTCAACCCGTTCGGCTTCGACCGCATGACCCCCGGCGCAAGGGACTACGTCATCGCGGATGCCCATTCGAGGAACAGGAACAGCCAGCGCGATCTCCAGGCCGAACTCGGCTCGACCGTCTTCCGTCTCCCGGCGGGAGACATGAGATGGGATCTCGGATACGAGCACCGGCGCGAAAGCTATCGCTTCGATCCGGGCGACTTTTTCCGTGGCTGGCCACAGCCGGACGGCACGTACCGGCAATATGGCAACAGCCTGCCGCTTCCGCCCACGGGCGGCGCCTATCACACGCATGAAGCCTTCGGCGAGCTGGATGTTCCCCTCGTCTCACCGGTCATGCACGTCCCGGGCGTCCATAGTCTTTCCGCCACGGCCAATGGCCGGTTCATCAATAACAGCATGACCGGCAATTTCTGGACCTATATGTTCGGAGGCGCCTGGTGGCCGACGCGCGATTTCGGACTGAGCGGGAATTATGCCCGTTCGGTACGCAATCCCTCCGTCACGGAACTGTTTTCGCCCCGTTCGACCAGCTACGGTTACGGTATCGATCCGTGTTCGGATGCAGGACTCGACTCCGGCCCCAATCCCGCCCTGCGCGCGGCCAACTGCGCGAAGGCGGGCATTCGTCAGCCCTTCATCTCCAATTTCAACTTCTACACCATACCGGGAACCACTGGCGGCAACGTAACCCTGAAGAACGAGACGTCGCAAAGCTATACGGGCAGTCTCGAATTCAGGCCCCATTTCGTGCGCGGTCTGGATATGAAGGCCTCGTTCGTCGATGTGACGGTGCGCAACGCCATCACCTATCTGTATCCGACCGATCTGCTGAATGCGTGCTACGACTCCGCCAGCTACCCCTCGAATGCATTCTGCTCCACCTTCACCCGGGATTCGGGCGGCCAGATCACGACCTTCGATGGGGGATTCTACAATATCGCGCGTTTCGAGACCCAGGCACTCCAGGCCAGTCTCGACTATTTCACGCCTCTCACCCGGTTCGGCCTCGGCACCGGGGCGGGCGATATCGATCTGAGCGGCAACTATGTGCATTATCTCGCAAGCCAGCAATCCTATCTCGGCAGCACCTATGACCTCTCGGGCACGACAGACGCCCCGAACGACAATTTCACCCTGAACCTGACCTATCTGCGCGGCCCCTTCTCCGCACAATGGCAGACGCTCTGGTACGGCCCGACCCGGTATCAGGTTCAGGTCCCCGCAACGCGCTATCAGGACAACGAGCGTCCGTCCTTCGCCTATTTCAATCTCTCGCTGTCCTACGACATCACGAAAAATCTCTCATCGCATTTCGTCGTCAACAACATAACCGGCGCGCTGCCCGAATATCCGGGAACGGTCGATACGAACCGGTATTACCAGACGTTGATCGGCCGGAACTTCCAGCTCGCCATCGGCGTGAACTTCTGACGCGCAGCCGGTTCCGACACGCCTCCGGCGCCGGTGGGATCGGGTCTGCACCGCATTCCGCAGGCAAACGGAAAAAGCCGCCTCCCATGATGGGGGCGGCCTTTTTTTCCTGTTTCCCGGCTTTCCTGTTTCCCGGTTACGCGGATCCGGAAGTACCGCGCTTCCTGCCGCGCCGGTTCCGGATCGTCTCCGCGTTTACCCGGTTCATCTGGCCGGTTCGTTTGCCCGGTTCGTCCGGCCTTATTCGTCCGCCCCGTCTTCCTGCTCGTCCGGCGGGGTCATGAGCGCATCCGCGACGACACCCGCCTGTTCACGGATACGACGTTCGATATCGGACGCCATCTCGGGATGATCGCGCAGGAACTGCTTGGCGTTTTCACGCCCCTGCCCGACGCGGGTGCTGTCATAGGAGAACCACGCACCCGATTTCTCGACGATATTCGCCTTCACGCCAAGATCGATAAGCTCGCCGACCTTGCTGATCCCCTCGCCGTACATGATGTCGAACTCGACCTGACGGAAAGGCGGGGCCATCTTGTTCTTGACCACCTTCACGCGGGTCTGGTTGCCGACCACCTCGTCACGATCCTTGATCGAGCCGATACGGCGGATATCCAGACGGACCGATGCGTAGAACTTCAATGCGTTGCCGCCGGTCGTGGTCTCCGGATTTCCGAACATCACACCGATCTTCATACGGATCTGGTTCAGGAAGATGACCATGGTGTTCGAACGCGATACCGTTCCGGTCAGCTTGCGCAGTGCCTGGCTCATCAGACGCGCATGCAGGCCGACATGGCTGTCTCCCATATCGCCTTCGAGCTCGGCCCTCGGCACGAGAGCAGCCACGGAATCCACCACGAGCACATCGACGGCACCGGAACGCACGAGCGTATCGGCAATTTCCAGCGCCTGTTCGCCCGCATCGGGCTGGCTCAGAAGGAGATTGTCCACATCGACGCCGAGCTTGCGCGCATATCCCGGATCGAGCGCGTGTTCGGCATCGACGAAGGCGCAGGTCCCGCCCTTTTTCTGGGCTTCGGCAATGGCATGGAGGGCCAGCGTCGTCTTGCCGGAGCTTTCGGGACCGTAGATCTCGATGATTCGCCCGCGCGGCAGACCGCCGATACCGAGACCGATATCGAGACCGAGCGATCCTGTGGAGATCACGTCGACCTGCTCCTTGGGGCGCTGCCCCATGCGCATGATCGAGCCCTTGCCGAAAGCCCGCTCGATCTGGCTCAGCGCACCCTCGAGTGCTTTCGTCCTGTCCGTGCTCATCTTCTGTCCTCCGCTCTCATCACTCTCGCCCAAACCCTGCCGGTCGGCAATCCGCGATGACGCGATTCGTTTCAGTTGTTCGCTTTTGTTCCGGGAGAACATATCATGATCATACCCAAGGCGCGCAAGAGCATCCGCAACAAAAAAAGCCCCTCCCGGAGGAGGGGCCGACACGCGGATGCGCTCAGTTGTTGAAGCTGCCGACCGACAGCCCTCCCCCTCTGGGATCGGTTTCGCCATGACAGGTATCGCCATCGCAAAGAGAGGCATTGACCCGCCCCTCGCCATCCCTCGGAAGAGCCGAATGGGCCAGCACGGCCCGGGCGGCGCGGGCCAGGGCATCGGCGGCATCGTTCTGACCCGAGCTGGCGAGTGCCGCCACGGGCGTATTGCGGCGCATCAGCAGGGCTGCCGAAAGGAGCGGCGCAGGGTAACGGCCCGGAGCGGCTGCCAGAAGGACGCCGGTTCCCACCGCCATACGCCCCGTACCGAACAGATTGTTGTCGGTCAGGGCGCAGGCAACCATTCCGCCTTGCCGGTCGGTCACGACGAAGGAGGTCGAAGCCGGAAGCGGCGGCAGGACTCCGCCTTTTGCGCCACCCTGTGTCACCAGCGTCCGGGCAGCCGCCAGCAGCGCCTCGCTGCTCAGTCCTGCGCGGGCCTCCTGACGCCAGAGCGCAACCGCGCCCTGGGCCGATCCATCTCCGTTGAAGGCCGCAGCCGCCCCGAGTCCGCCATCGGCGGGCGGCGGCAGGAAATAGGCCGTCACGCCGTCGCGTGCGAGACGAAGCGGCGCCGATTGTATCGGCAATGCCTTGCGCAGCGAGGCGCGGTCGAGCCCTCCGCCCGCGCGGTTCGCACCCTCGACGAAAATCCCGCCGAGCGCGCCGTTATACAGATCGCCGACCCCGACATTCCCCATGCGCTCGAGAAAGCTCGCGAGTCTCGGCTGGATCAGGGCATCGCCATTCTGCAACGGCGTTCCGTCGGCCCGGGCAAAGACCGTGCGGGCTGCCTCGTCCGCGAACAGGGCCGTATGCACCGCCGCGATATCCTGGGCCAGAACGCGACTGACCGTCGCTCCACTGCGGGCGAGTTGCACCGAGGGGCCGATCAGATCGGCGAATTCGACGCTGCCGTAACGCAGTTGCATCGTGAAAAGGCCGCGCGGCGTCATGGGCATCGCTGCGGGCCGGGTCGCGGGCAGGGGGGAAGAGGCATCGGTCGCGGAAGCCGCCGGCAGGAAGGAGAATGCCTGCGGCGCCTCGCCCTGACGTCGCACGAGACAGGCCCCGCCCCCGCCCAGAGATGCGCGGGACGGAAGGGTCACGGCAAGCGCCATGCCGACAGCGGCCGCAGCGTCGGCGGCATTGCCCCCGTGCACGAGAACGTCGCGACCGACCAGAGCCGCCCGGGGCTCGTCCGCGACGACCGTCCCGATATAGCCGGTCACGATCGGCGTGGTCTTGCCGAAGAGACTGTGACCGATATGCGAGACATCGCTGCACCCGGCGAGAAGGGTTGCCGTCATCAGCATGCAGACGCCACGCAGCCCGGATCTGTGTCTCATCCGACGTCCGGGACGACAGGGTGCGTTCGTATCACGATGCGCCACATGCGGTGTCTTCATGACCCGGCAAGCCTTCTTTCTCTGTTCGCGACAGCATGTCCTTCCGGACGACACGGCAACTGTCGGGAAATTGGGTTCGTTTACGCATCTAACCGTGATCCGGACGATGGGCAACCTGCCAGCCCTCCCCCGGTTTTGCGAAAACGCCACGACTGCCCTATGCAGGATGGCTCCAGCTCCTCACGCCTCGCAGGATACCGCCTGATGATCCGCCCGACCTGCGCCCGCCTCGGCAGCGCTCTTTTCGCCCTCGCCCTGACCCTTCCGGCATCGCTTCCGTTCGCCCCGCCCGCCATGGCGGCGCCCGCCGCGCAATTCTCGCCCGCGCAGCGGGACGAGATCGTCTCGATCATGCGCGAAGCGCTCAGGAAGGATCCGAGCATTCTGAGCGATGCGATCATGGCATTGCGCGCCGGTGCGCAGCAGAAGGCGGCCGACGATGCGCTCGCCCATGTCAGGGCCGATCATGCGCGGCTGGAAAAAGCGCCCGATTATGCCGTGCGCGGCAATCCGCATGGCGATCTCACGCTCGTGGAGTTTCTCGATCCGCGATGCGGCTATTGCCGCAGCATGGTGCCGGTGGTCGATTCCCTTCTCAAGGCCGATCCGCAGCTTCGTCTGGTCGAGAAGATCGTACCGGTCCTGAGCGAGAAAAGCGTTCTCGATACGCAGGCTATCTTCGCCGCAGCCCTGCAGGGCGGATACGAGAAGATGAAACGCGCCCTCATGCAGGACAAGGCCCCGCCGACGATGGAGCGGATCCGCCAGCTTGCGAAAGCCAATGGCCTCGATGCCGACCGGCTGGAAAAGGACATGCATGCCCCGTCCGTCGCGGCCGAAATCAACGAGAACCTCGCCCAGGCACGCCTGATCGGTCTCGACGGAACGCCGACCTTCGTTTTCGGTACCAACGCGATCATCCCCGGCGCGGTCTCCACCGAGGAGATGCGCGCCCAGATCAAGGCCGCCCGCGCGGCGAAACCCTGATCTTCAGGTCAGGGGGGCTCCCCCTGACCCGCCTTCAGGATCCGATCCTGCTTGCCTTGATTCTGGCTTCCAGCCGGTCGAGATTCCGGAGGATTTCCGGTGAGGCCGGAGGCGGCTCGGGGCTGAGACCCTCGAGCCTCTCGATCAGCGCCTCCATCACGACGAGCCGCGCGTACCATTTCTTGTCCGAAGGGACGACCAGCCATGGCGCATGCTTGCAGGACGTGGCCCGGATCGCCTCCTGATAGGCCTGTTGATAGGCGGGCCAGAACTGGCGTTCCGCCAGATCGCTCTCGTCGAATTTCCAGCGTTTGTCCGGTCGGCGCAGCCGTCTCAACAGGCGTTTCTGCTGACATTCCGGCGACATGTGCAGCATGATCTTGAACGTATGTATGCCCTGACGGGAGAGATAACTCTCGAAATTGCGGATATCGGTCAATCGACCGTCCCAGAACGCCTCCGTTTCAGGGTTGCCCTGCATACCGGCGGTATCCAGCCGGTCCGCATGAACGCGCGCCACGAGCACATCCTCGTAATGACTGCGATTGAAGACGCCGACCTGCCCGCGCGCGGGCACCGCCATATGGACGCGCCAGAGATAATCATGCGCCTGTTCGATCTCGCTCGGTTTCTTGAACGAGACGACCCTGGTTCCCTGCGGATTCATCCCCGTCATAACGTTGAGTATGAGGCTGTCCTTTCCGGCACCGTCCATACCCTGCAGCACGACGAGCAACGCATGACGGTGCTCGGCCGCGATGCGCTCCTGCAGCGCGCCGAGATGCGCGCGCCTCTGGCGCACCCATTTCCTGACCTGCTTCTTGTCCAGATCGCCATGATCGCGTGTCGGATACGAATCGAGCGTGAACGCACTGCCTTCGCGCACCCGATAGCGCGCCGGAAGCGTGCGCGCGAAATCCAGCGTAAGCTCAGTCACGACGGCGATCCACCGCAAGTCCGCCCGCAGCCTGACACACGGGCATCATCTCGATCGCATTCACATTCATGTGCGGCGGCAGAGCGACGAGCCAGGAGATCGTCGCTGCGATATCCTCCGGAGTCAGCGGATCGGTTCCCTTGTAGACATCCCGGCCCTTCTCCTCATCGCGCAGCCTGACGGCGCTGAACTCACTCCCGCCGCACATGCCCGGTTCGATATTCGTCACCCTGACAGCCGTACCGAGGAGATCCGTGCGCAGATTGCGCATAAACTGCGCGACAAAGGCTTTCGTCGCGCCATAGACATTGCCACCGACATAGGGATAGCTGCCTGCGATACTGCCGATGGTTAGCACATAGCCGGCATTGCGCTGCACCATGCCCGGGAGGAAGGCGCGGGTCATCTCGACCATCCCGCTGACATTGGTGTCGATCATCGTCTCCCAGTCGTCGATATCCGCCTCCTGGGCCTTCCCGACACCGAGCGCGAGCCCCGCATTGTTGATCAGCACCGCCACCTCGCGCCATTCCGGAGGCAGGGTGTCAGGCAGACTCCGTATGCCGGTCCTGTCGGTCATGTCGAGCTCGAGCGGAAGAAACGCCTCGCCCAGCGTCTCGCGAAGGGCGTCCAGACGCGCCTTGCGTCGCCCCGTGCCGATAACCCGATGGCCTTCGCTGACGAGACGCTGGGCGATCGCCCGACCAAAACCGGCGGTAGCGCCGGTCACCAATACGATGGCCATATCTTCTTCCTCTTTCACTGCGGGTTTCACCGCAGATTTCGATGCGCGACGTTAACGCCGCGCCGACCGTCATTGCGGGATGCGGCGGATCACGCGCCCTGTTCACCCATCCAGACGGCCCAGACATGTCATGGTTGCCCGAATGACGCGCTCTTGCAAAACCTCCGCCGATCGCCGACATTTTCTGCCATGGCCTCTGCGTTCATCTCCCCCGAAACCGGTTTTACCGGCCGGTTGCTCATTTCGAGCCCCATGCTCGGCGATTCGGAGTTTGCCCGCAGCGTCGTCTATATCTGCGCCCATTCGCCCCAGGATGGCGCGATGGGACTGATCATCAACCGCAGGGCCTCTCATCCGACCCTCGAGGCCCTGTTCGATCAGCTCGAGATCACACCCTCTCCGCCCCGGCGGCGCATCAATCTCTGCTCGGGCGGCCCCATGGAGCCCTCGCGCGGGTTCGTACTGCACTCCGCCGACTGGAAACGGGAAGACAGTCTCGTCATCAATGACGAGAACTGCCTGACCGCCAGTCTCGATGTCCTGCACGACATCGCGAATGGAGACGGCCCCCGTCATGCCCTGCTCGCACTCGGTCATGCCTCCTGGGAACCCGGTCAGCTCGAGGACGAGGTCGTGCGACAGAATGCCTGGCTCTGCGCCCCGGCGCTGGACGATCTGGTGTTCGGGCGCGACCAGATGCCCAAATGGCGCAAGGCACTGGCGAGCATCAATATCGATCCGCTCTCCCTGTCGCATCATACCGGTCACGCCTGACCCTGCGGTTTTCCGCCCCCGCTTTGCATCCGCCCCCGGCGCTCCGGACCGGAATCAGCGCGGCGGCATCGCGTCCAGAATGCGCCCGGCATCGTCCGGCGTGAGCGCGACATCGTAGAAGCTCCGGTAGAATTTCCGTATCCGGTCGATCATGTCAGGGCGGTCTATCCGCCCCGTCGCGACGATCTGTCGCGCCCAGGAAAGCTGAAGGAGAAGTTCGGGGCTGTATCGATCCCAGTTGAAGACCCCGGCGGGATTGCGAAAGACCTGTCCGTTTCTGACCGCCGCGAGACGATCCCACAAACCCGCCCCGCCCGAACGGTCCGGCATGCCCGCATCGGCGCCGAGAATGATCACATCCGGCGACCAGGCCAGGATCTGTTCGATGGAAACAGGGCGCTTGTTGCCGTGGAGCCCCTCGGCAGCGTTGACCCCGCCCGCATGCCGGATCCATTCATCGATGATGGTGCGGTCGCCATCCACCGTGAGCGGATCGAAGGCGGCAATATGCAGCACGCGCGGTCGATGGCCGACGGGATGCGCCGTTTCCTCCCCGAGGAGGGCGGTGAAGGCCGCGCGATAGCGCTGCGCCTGCTGCCTCGCTTCGTCGGTATCCAGACGGGCAGCCGTATCGTCGATGGTATCGAGCATACCTGCGAAATCGGTGAATCCGACCGGCACGGCATCCAGACCGAGCGCGCGCAATCCGGCAGCGACATTCGACTGTCTGGTGACGAAAACGAGATCGGGATGCAAGGCAAGAACGGCCTCCGCACCGAGCGACATGCTGGGAAACAGATGCGCTTTCGCCAGCCATGGCGCCACGCGATACATCCATCTGAAGCGATCCGGCGCGACCACCGTCCCGACGATCCTGCGCGATGCTCCGAGCATGATGAGCGTCGCATTATGCGCGTACCAGCCATCGACGATACGCGCGGGCGCCGGGCGCGCCGAAGCGGGACACGAAACGGCTGCCAGCGCGAGAAGGGCGAGAAGACTCCTGAAAGGCGCCCTGCAACTCATCGAATCTCCTCCGGGTCGGTATAGAAGCGGTCGCGACCGATATCGTGATGCCGAAGCGGCACGCCCCAGAAGGCACCGAGCGTGGCGCTGTCGAGGACGCGCTCCGGCGGACCGTCCGCAACGAGACGCCCATCCTGCATGAGAAGTATGCGTCGCGCGTGACGAAAAGCGAGATCCGGCTGATGAATCGTCATGATCACGAGACGCCCCTCCCGGGCCAGCGCGGAGAGAAGCGCCATGAACCGTCTCTGATGACCGTAATCGAGAGCCGCGAGCGGCTCGTCGAGCACGAGGATATCCGTCTTCTGTGCAACGGCCCGGGCAAGGAGGACGCGCTGGTATTCCCCGCCCGACAAGGTATTGCATGGCCGGTCGCGCAGAGCCGACAGCGTCATGATATCGAGCGCCGCCTCGACCTCGTCACGATCGCGGGGCGATAGCGCGCGATACAGCCCGCCATGCGGAAACCGCCCCTGCGCCACGATCTGGAACACGGTGAAACCCGGCGGTTTCTCGCGATATTGCGGGACATATGCCATCGCCCGCGCCCGCATCGGGCGGGACAGTTCGGTCAGAGCGCGGCCGCCGAGCCGCACCGTTCCGCTGGCCGGCCGCTCCAGCCCCAGAAGCACGCGCAGGAGGCTGGTCTTTCCCGCGCCGTTCGCACCAAGCACGGCGACAGGCGTTTCTGCGCCGAGCGTGAAGGAGCACGCCCGCAGCACCGCCCGCCCCGAACGGAAGAGACTCAGAGCCTCGGCGCTCAGACCGGGCGCAGAGCCCGGGAGGGAAGCCCCATCAGGGAGAGGCGGATCACGGGAGAGAGGCGGATCAGATGCGGTCACAGACTGCCCTCGCGACGCAGGCGGCGCAGCACGAAGATGAAACCGAGCGCGCCGAAGAGTTCCGTCATCATGCCGAGGGGCATTTCGGAAGGAGACAGGGTTCTGGCCGCAGTATCGGCAAGGGTAAGGCAGACCGCACCGAGCATGGCGGAAAACGGCAGAAGAAGACGATGATCGGGACCGACAAGCAGCCGGGCGATATGAGGCACGAGCAATCCGATCCAGCCGATCATGCCCGCCAGAGAGACGGTAAGGGCTCCGAGCGCCGTCGCGAGCAGCAATACGCCCCAGCGCATCGCCCCGATCGGCAGACCCAGACTATGCGCCTCATCGTCGCTCAGCCCGAGAACATCGAGAAGACGCCCGCCGATCCAGAGCGCCCCCATGACGAGACAGAGTATCGGCATGATGACGGCGAGTTCGGGCCAGCGCGTCTGGGCGAGACTGCCCAGAAGCCAGTAAATGATCGCAGGCAGGGTGTCGAACGGATCGGCCAGGTATTTGAGCAGCGACAGCAGCGCCGTGAACAGCGCGGCGCTGATCAGCCCGCCGAGCAGCAGGGGCAGGATACCCTCCGACCCGACGAGACGCGCGATGCAGAAACCGCATCCGACCGCACAGCATCCGCCTGCGAAGGTGGCGAGCTGGATGGTAACAGGCGTCGCATGGCAGAGAATGGCAGCGGCAGCCCCGAAAGCGGAGCCGCTCAGAACGCCCAGAAGATCGGGGGAAACGAGAGGATTGCGAAACACGGCCTGAAAGGCGGCACCGGATACGGAGAGGGCTGCGCCGATACCGACCGATGCCACGAGGCGGGGAAGACGCGCCTGAAGGAGGACGGCACGCGTGGTGATATCGCCATCATGGCCGAGCGAAGCGAACAGAGCCAACGGCCCGATGGCGTAGCGCCCGCTGCACAGAGCGACCAGCGCAGCGAGGAGAAGAGCGACACCTGCCGTCGCAAAACAGACCCGTGCGGTCATTCAGCTTACGATCCCCTCCCCGTCAGATTCGGGAATCGCCACATTGACATGACCGGCCGGGATTTGGCCAGCCGTCAGATCCGACAGATTTTCCGGGAAGAAAAACCCCTCGCCGAGGGGGTATCTGGTCGGAGTGAGAGGATTCGAACCTCCGGCCCCTGCGTCCCGAACACAGTGCTCTACCAGGCTGAGCTACACTCCGAACCGATGGATGGGGCTATACCTCCGGTCGGCCCCCTCCGCAAGGGGGGTCTGCGATCAAAGTCGGTGGGTTTCCTCTTTTTCTTCACGCTTTTTCATGCTGCGGAGGGCATCGAACGCCGCGGGCACATCGTTGACGACCTGATAAAGCGCACGCGCGGACGGGTCGGCCAGTCCCTGCTCGATCGCGGCCTCGAGGGCGGCGATCACATGCACGGCCCAGTTTGCGACATTCACGATCACGATCGGTTTGTCGTGCAGCGAAAGCTGACGCCAGGTCATGATTTCCATAAGCTCGTCGAATGTCCCGAGACCGCCGGGCAGGATGAGAAACGCATCCGCCTGCGCAAACATCAGGCGCTTGCGCTCATGCATGGAACCCGTGACAACGAGATCCGTCACACGTTCGTTCATCACCTCGCGATCGTGCAGGAATTCGGGGATGATCCCCGTGACCGAGCCTCCGGCCTCGAGAGCGGCTTCTGCCACCACCCCCATGAGCCCCACGGCACCGCCGCCATAAACGAGATGGATGCCTCTTTCTGCGAGGCCGGCCCCCGTCTCCCGGGCGGCCTCCGTGAACGCGGGAAGAATTCCGAGGCGCGAGCCGCAGAAAACGGCGGCGGCGGCGATCGTCATCTGGAGATTACCTTTCCTGGGAAGTGTCAGCGAGAGACAGCGCGCTGCAACCTGAGCACCTGCACGACGCCGAGGAGTGTAACGCATGAGGTAAAGATGAACAGGGCCATATACCCTGCTGCATGGATCACGAGCCCGAGGACCGGCCCGGATATTCCGATTGCCAGATCGAGAAAGACCGAAAAGGCACCGAGGGCGGCGCCGCGGTTTTCGGCACCGGCGCGATCGACCGCCAGAACGCCGAGAGCGGGGAAGACCAGAGAAAACCCTGCCCCCGTCACCGCAGCGCCGAGCGTGGCTGCCTCAGCCGAAGGCAGAAGCGCCAGGATCAACAGGCCGATCGCTTCGACGCCCAGAGAAATGAGCGCCACCTTCGTTCCACCCATACGACCGATCTGACGCGCGAAGACGAAGCGGACGATGACGAAGACCATGCCGAACACGGCCAGAGCCTGGGCGGCTCCCGACCAGTGCTCTGCCGCGAAATAGAGCGCGAGACATGAGGAGATGGCGCCGAACCCGACCGAGCCGGCCGCGAGCGCACAGCCATGAGGAAGAACGAGACGGAAGACACGCGAGAACGGCATCGCAGGACGGTCGCTCTTGAGCGGCGCGACACCCGGATAGGACGAGGCGAGCGCCGTCCCGATCGCAGGCAGAAGCGCCGAGACGATCCCGAGCGTCACGAGCCCGCCCCAGCCTCCGCCCAGATGGGAAAGCTGCTCGCCGAGCGTGGCGCCCAGGGCAATACCGCCATAGGAGGTGATCCCGTTCCAGGAGATCACCTGAGCCGTATTGGCCGCCCCGGCACGCCGTATGTTCCACACGATCACCCCGGTCGAAGCCCAGCTCTCCGCCCAGCCCAGCGCAAGGCGGCTGACGAGAAGACAAAGCAGGGAGAGCGATGTGATCGAGGCACTCAGCCCTGCAAGGAGCAGGAGCGCTCCCGACAGCGTCCCCAGCGCGAGACCCGAGACGACGACGGGTTTCGGCCCGCCCGTATCGATACGATGGCCGGCCGATGCCCGTGACGCGAAGGTCGCGAAATATTGCAGGGAAACTGCGAAGCCCGCGAGCACCGTGTTGAAGTGAAGCACGGTGTGCACGAAGATCGGGATGACGGCCATCGGCAGACCGATGACGATATAGATGATGAGATTGAGCAGGACGACCGGCAGGATTCGTCCGATCGGCGACCGATGCGCCGTTTCCTGCCCCGCAGTCATGATCAGATCCCCCAAAGAGTTCGGTAGAGTTCGGCAGAGTTAGAAAGTGCCGTTCTGTGCAGAATGCCACTCCGGCGGCCCGAAGTCATCCCACAGAGTGGGATCTCTTCGTTCCGGAAGGCCGGTATCCCCGCTCCGCCTCCTGCGATCCGCCCCGCAGACGATCCGGAATGCCCCGCTTTCCTGAGCTGTCACGCAAGGCTCCCCAGCCGGCATGGCACCGGTCGGCATACCACATGCCCTGTTGCCGCGACAGCACGCAGTCCCGGCGCTGCTTGCGGGATGCGGTTTCTCTGGTGCTGCTTCTCCGGCGCGGTTTCTCTGGCGCAGTTTCTTTGGCGCTACACGCTGGCGCGTCCTATCCGGCGCCCAGCGCGCAGATGAGAACAGAGACGAAGGCGCCGAGCCAGAGCGAGGAATTGGAGAAGACCGAGAGCATGGGCCTGTTTCCCGGGAGAAGAGGGGTTGCGTGAGCTTCGGTAAACGCAGCAAACCCGCAGAAGTCAGCATGTCGAATCATCGAAAAGTGTCATTTGCGCCAGATTTTCGCCTGAATTCCCTTCGAGCCCTGTCAGGGTCACACCCATGAGCCGTATAGGTCGGTCGAGGGGGAAAAACATCCTCAGCAGAACCAGAGCCTGATCCCGCATCATCTCCTCCGTGGCGATGGCGCGGCTTTCCGATCGTGTGCGGGTCACGCTGCGAAAATCGGCATATTTGATCTTGAGAACGAGCGTTCGGCCGGAAATGGCGCGGGCGGTCCGAAGCCGCCAGAGCTTCGCGCATAAATCCTCGAGCACGTTTCGCGCCTCGTTCCAGTCCGACAGATCGCGCTCGAACGTGGTCTCCGTCCCCAGGGATTTGCGGACCGTATCGGCCACCACCGGCCGGTCGTCGATCCCGCGCGCGATTGCCGCGTAGAACGCCGCGGCCTTGCCGAAATGCCGTTTCAGCACATCGATGGGTGCGTCTCGCAAATCCGCCCCGGTAAAGATGCCGAGCGCGTTCATGCGCGCGCGCGTCGCCGGACCGATGCCGTGGAACTGCTCCACGCGCAAGGCGGCTGCGAAACCCGGCCCCATCTGCGGTGTGATCACGAACTGGCCATTCGGCTTGCGATGATCGGAGGCCAGCTTGGCCAGGAAGCGGTTATAGGAAATCCCGGCGGATGCCGTGAGGCCCGTTTCCTCGAAAATGGCCGCCCGGATGAGACGCGCCACCTGCGTGGCCGACCCGTAATCGCGATAGGTTCCGGAAACGTCCAGAGAAGCCTCGTCCAGGGACAAGGGCTGGATCAGCGCGGTGTAACGCGCGAACACCGCGTGGATCTGCCGGGAGACCGCACGATAGACATCGAATCTCGGAGGAACGAAGACGAGATCGGGACAATGCCGCAAAGCGGTACGCGAGGGCATGGCCGAGCGCACCCCGAAACGGCGCGCTTCATAACTCGCTGCGGCGACCACCCCGCGCCCTTCGCCGCGGCCCACCGCAACGGCCCTCCCCCTCAGATCCGGATCGTCCCTTTGCTCGACGGACGCATAGAACGCGTCCATATCGATGTGAATGATGCGACGCGTCGTCGGGGGGGAATCTCCGGGGAGCATGCCCCGGTTATGACATCGTTCTCAGGAACAAAACAAGATCATAACTCCGGATGATCCACCTAGAAATCAGGCCAGAGCGTTCCAGAGCAAACCGGGAACCATTCGTGAGATTTCCGCCCGGACGGAAGGCTGCGCGGCATAGAGAGCCCGAAGGAACACGTCGTTCGAAGGCGGACAAGGCGCCTCTTCACGAAGCCAGTGGAGGATATCCCGGGCAGAGACCCCATGCCCCGGGGCGAAGGGAAGCGATCTTTGCGGGCCGGCATCCATCAGCTCGGTCGGCTCCAGCGCGATCTGCTCCCACTCCCGGGCCTGGTGCCTGTTGACCTCGATCTTTCCGATTCCATTCTCCGGCGGCTGGAAGGCCATGTAGAAGGATTCGACGGGATTACGCAGGGCGACAGCACCGTTTTCGTCGGTGACGAGACGGAAGATTGCCCGCTCCATGAGCCGCGCATCTCCCTCGAACTTCATGAAGCTCCTGTTGCATCCGGGAATGCTGAGCACGATCAGGTCCGGTGTATCGTCCGAAATATAGCCGATAACGGGAAGAAGCCCCTCGCGCTGTGCGGTCTCCCCATCGGCATGGACGATCGTTGCGGAACCGGGCAGACAATAGAGACAGGTGTCGAAATAGGAGCGCAGGGCCACCCATGAGACGGACGCCGTCCGGGGCGACAGGGTCGTCTCACGCCGTCCTGCGGGTTCGAAACCGTATTGACCCGACTGCAGACGCCGGATCGCCGAACCCACCGCTTCTTCGTAGATCGGCGCGAGAAACTGCTCCATTCGGGGAACGAGACGAAGCGGTCCGGCATCCGTCTCATCGTTCCGGTCGAAATGATCCCAATATCCCACCGAGTCCGACAGATCGGCATTCAGGCGACGTTTGATCCTCTGGATATAGTGTTCCATGCTTCGGCAGATGAAATGCAGCACGAAACCATGGGACCACTCGATTTCCTGAACGGCATTTGCGCTTTCGACCAGGCGCCCGCTCGGTCGCGCATAACGTTCCGTCGGCACATCGAACCAGTGGGGATTGATATAGGTCTCGCTCGTCTTCTCCGGACGAACGAAGCTCTTGACGAGCACATTGTCGCCCAGAGCCTCGGTCGAATGCATGGGGAAGGCTTCGATCGTCGTGATCCGCGGTCTGACGACACGATTGGCGCTTCCATGTATGCGCCAGGAAAAGGCAATCCCGTCGGCATCCTCGAATCGCCACAGAAACTCGGGAAGGCTGTCGAAATGCCTGAGATAGACGTATTCGTCTCCATCCAGAAAACCGATCCAGTCGAACTCGTTGCGACTGAGCGCGGCGGCCTTCATGAACGAATCCCGCTGCCTCAGATAGAAATCAGGCTCGGAGAGGGGATCGGTCCTGAAAAGCCTGATATCGTAGCATTTCGAGGCAGCCTGAAGAATCTCCCATGTCCCGTCGGAGGAGTGGTCGTCGAACACGAAGAAGGCTTCGACACCCAGCGCGGCATGCCAGGCGATCCATCCCGCTATGTCCGAAAACTCATCCTTTACAAACAGGACGACCGCAACGCTCGGAAGATTTTCAGTCATCGAAAAGATTGATCCATTACAGGGAATAACAATCTCTTATCGCAGACGGGCCTGAGTTAATCCATATGTCTGCCGGAAAAACCGGCAGACATTATGTTGCTCGGAAATATTCAGTACCGAACACGGACGACGCAGGCGGCAGATAACCGGCGGTTCAGCGCGACCGGTTTTGCCGGGACTCCTCCGACCCGATCAGGAGCGCTTCCAGAAGGTCGATCGCATCGTCGCTGTCATTGAGGCATGGAATGAGGGTCAGTTCCTCTCCACCGGCCTCTAGGAACGACTCACGCAGTTCGTTGCCGATCTCGTCGAGCGTCTCGATACAATCGCTGATGAAACCGGGCATGATCACCGCGATACGGGTGATGCCCTGTTCTGGAAGCGCCGAGACGAAAGGCGCCGTATAAGGCTGCACCCATTCCATAGGTCCGAAGCGGGACTGATAGGTTATGGGCATCTGCTCTTCGCTCACCGAGAGCCTTTCGCGGAGCGCACGAAGGGTGCGTTCGCAATCTTCCGGATAGTAATCGCCCTTCTCCACACAGCTTTTGGGCAGGCCGTGGAACGACGCCACGATCTGCTGCGGTTTCCAGGACAGGGAGGCGAGATGGGCGCGTACGCTCTTTTCCAGCGCATCGATATAAAGCGGATGATCCGGAAAAGCGGGCAATGTCTGGATCGCCGGCTGGCGACGCAGTTTCATCAGGGCCCGGAAAAGCTGGTCGTTTGCGGTGGCGGTCGTGGTCGCGCTGTATTGCGGATAAAGCGGCAGGAAGACGATACGATCGCAGCCCTGATCCATCAGGGACTCGACGGCTTCGCTAATCGAGGGCTGTCCGTAGCGCATCCCCCAGGCAACGGGACGATCGTCCCCGAGCCGGAGCCGGAGCTTCTCGGCCTGGGATCGGGTATAGACCCGCAGCGGACTTGCGTCCTCATCCTCGTTCCAGATCCGGGCATAGGCTTCGCCGCTTCGCGAAGGGCGCGTCGTGAGGACCACGCCCTGGAGAATGGGCTGCCAGATTGCGGGAGGCGCCTCGATGACGCGTCTGTCCGAAAGGAATTCGGACAGATACCGCCTGACCGAGCGATAATCCGTGCCATCGGGCGTCCCGAGATTGGCAATCAGATAGCCGGTCTTTCCGGCCTCCGGTACAGGGGCCGAAGAAGGTTTGTGCAGGAACGCCATGTCTCTCTATCGTTTGTATGCAGGGTCACAGAGAGACGATAATGCATTCAACGCTGTGGAGGTTTCCGACGGGCGCGAACCGGGATCGGGCGAAGGGACGGAGCCGCACGCAGGGTCCCCAGTGCCACGAGGGTGAACAGACCAGCGACCAGCGTCTCGAGAACGAGCATTGTCATCTCCGTCCGGGCCATTGCGGGACTGCCCCGCATTCGCCACCAGTCAATACTTTGGCATGACGCGGCAGGCGTGCAACACCGGAATCGCACATGACGGAGATGTAATAAACGGGGAGATCAGCGTCCCGGCCGGACGAGATCCAGCGCCACCAGCGCCTCGGCGATCTGCACCGCATTCAGCGCAGCTCCCTTGCGCAGATTATCCGATACGCACCACAGGGCGAGCCCGTTCTCGACCGTATCGTCGATCCGCAGGCGGGAGACATAGGTCGCATCCTCACCGACACATTCGATCGGGGTGACATAACCGCCATCGTCGCGCTCGTCGCGCAGGATGACGCCCTCTGCCTCACGCAGCGCCTCACGCGCCCTGGCAAGATCGATTTTCTCCTCGCATTCGATATTGATCGACTCGGAATGGCCGATGAAAACCGGAACGCGCACACAGGTCGCCGCGACCTTGATGTCCGGATCGAGGATCTTGCGTGTCTCGACCGCCATCTTCCATTCTTCCTTGGTCGATCCGTCCGGAAGGAAACGATCGATATGGGGAATCACGTTGAACGCGATCTGTTTCGTGAACTGGGCGATGGTCGGCGGATCGCCGACGAAGCTCCCCTTGCTCTGCGCGAACAGCTCATCCATGCCATCCTTGCCCGCACCGGACACGGCCTGATAGGTCGAAACCACGATACGCCTGATAGTGAACAGATCGTGAAGCGGCTTGAGAGCGACCACCATCTGGGCCGTCGAACAGTTGGGATTGGCGACGATCCTGCGCTTCATCTTCTTGAGCGCGTTCGCGTTCACCTCGGGAACCACCAGCGGCACGTCCGGCTCCATCCGGAACTGGGACGTATTGTCGATAACGATGCACCCGGCCGCCGCTGCACGGGGGGCATGGATGGCCGAAACCGAAGCGCCGGGGGAAAACAGGGCGATATCCCATCCCTCGAAATCGAACGTCTCGAGATTCTGGATTTTCAGGACTTTTTTGTCGCCATAGGAAATTTCCTGTCCGACCGAGCGGGCCGAAGCCAGAGCGGCCACCTCGGATACGGGAAAATGCCTCTCGGCGAGAATGCGCAGAAGCTCACGGCCCACAGCACCAGTCGCGCCCACGACCGCAACGCGATATCCCATTGTCAAACTACCCCAGTCAGAATTCGATGATCACCGTGCGAAAGGCAGCCGCTTGAGCAGTGCCGACAGGCGATGACGACGAAGCTCATAGCGTGCCTTTGCATTCGTAGCCATGTAGTTGAGCTGGATCGTGAAGCGCGGCCCGACATATTGCCGGTGACCGTGCCATGTTTTCGGCCCGTTCGGGAAAATCAGCAGGGTCCCGTGCGCCGGCTTCACCTCGACAGCGTAATCTTCCAGATCGTCAGGGCCGTTCAGGAGGCGCAGACATCCTTCCTGTGCGGACCAGGCAGCGCTCTCCGGATTGAGATAGAGAAGGATCGTCACGCGCTTCGCCTCGGAATCGCGATGGATGCGCCCGTCCTTCTCGCGCGTACGCCCACGCAGCGTCAGCATGCTCGGCGCGTCCTCGACATCGAGATCGAATTTGCGCGCGACGATACGCTTGAGTTTCGGCCCCTGCAGCTCCCGGGTCAGGGCGCGCACGACGGGATGCAGTTTCAGCCCCTCGGGAGGGAAGGATCCTCCGGATTGCATGTCGGGCATGAGGCCGATGAGGGTCTGCAGATCCTCCTCGCGCACGAAGTTGGGAACCACGACATGCCTGAAGGGCGCCTCGGTTACCGGGGTCCGTTCAAGAGCTTCATACTGAAGAGCGATCTGTGACATGACACGCGAGCCTATTCCCGCTCCGCCCTCCGCACAAGACGCTTATCGGCGCCGGACCCTCACGCGGCACACACATCTCCGGAAAGGCCTCCGGCAAGGCTCCGGTCTGGGCCGCCGGACGAAACCCGGGTCTTGCGCGCATCGGGCGGCATCCGGATCCGGTCGCCCCGGTTATGCCGGTTCAGCCACGCAGGCGGTGATGGGGATGACGCACGGCGCTGTTGCTCACGAACTGCGTGTATCCCGCCCCGATCCTGTCGGCGTCGGAGAAGCACGATTTCAGCGACCGGACCCCGGCTGCGTTCTGCGTGGGGGTGTTCGGGGCGGGGACGTTTTCACTCCTGCGCTGCCCGTCCCCCGCATTTCGTCCGTTCATGTTTCCGCCTTCCGCCCGTTGCGCATAGGCGGACGGTTCGAAGGCGGTGCGTACGAGACGCGGCGCACGGGTGCAGCGAAGCGATGCGCGACTGTCGAAAGCGAGATGTCGCCCCGATTCCGTGACGGGACGCTCGGGCATGGCCGAGGCCACAGACAGGATCGACCAGGAAGGAGATGCCGGACCCGCCACCTGCCCCGGCCCGCTCAGGGTCGGAAGGGATAGCGCAAACGTGACTACGGCGAGCGCGGACAGGCGGCGCATGACAGACCCTTCCAAACTGCAATGTCGGGACGTGCCCCGATCCGCTAGAACTCGGCATCGTCTCGCACGGAGTCAATAGACGGGTTGCCGGATTGAAAGTTGCGCCTCTTTCTGGTGTCGTCTGCCGGAAATGCGTTTGTAAACCGGAATCGTCCGGAAAAGGGCGGCGGTCGCTGTCGAACAAGAAGAGTTGCATGGACGACCGCGCCACGACGATGCCATTCTGGGACGATATCGACGTCCGTAAGACACAGCCGGGGAGGGCTGCAAGTATGGGTGAGATCGGACCGCTGCCAAGCGCTTTGAACGGGGCCAACACGGTCTATCTGGCGGATCTGCATTCCAAATGGGCCTCGGACCCCCGGAGCGTCGACCCGTCCTTTGCCGCCCTCTTCCAGGCGCTCGATGCCGAACGTGCCGCAACCGAAGCGGCGATCGACCGGGCCAGCTGGGGCGAACATGCCTCCCTGCTCGAGACACGCGCCAATGGCGCGTCCGGAGCCCGCGCGGGCGCGGAGTTCTCGGCCACGGATCTTCTCGCCAGCGTCGATGACAGCGTGCGCGCGATCCAGCTCGTGCGGGCCTATCGCGTGCGCGGCCATCTCGAAGCCCGCCTCGATCCGCTCGGCCTCCAGGTTCCGAAATCCTATACAGAGCTCGATCCCGCGACCTACGGTTTCGGGCCGCTGGACCGGGATCGTCCCATCTATCTCGGCCAGATGGTCAGCTCGCTGCTGCCGGAGCGTGCGAGCGCAACCATCAACGAGCTTCTCGCCGCCCTGCGACAGACCTATTGCGGCCCCATCGGGGTCGAGTACATGCACATCCAGGATGCAGCCCAGCGCCTGTGGCTGCAGCATCGCCTCGAGGGCGATGACTGGCGTCGTGCCTTTTCGGCAGCGCAGAAAAAGACCATTCTCGAGCAGCTCACCGAGGCGGAGGGTTTCGAGAGCTTCTGCCAGAAACGCTTCACCGGCACGAAGCGCTTCGGGCTGGAGGGCAGCGAAACGACGATACCGGCCCTTCATGCCATCATCGAGCAATCCGTGCTCCATGGCACGCGCAGCGTGTCCGTCGGCATGGCCCATCGCGGGCGACTCAACGTGATGGCGAATGTCGTCCAGAAGCCTTTTGCCGCGATCTTTTCCGAATTTGCCGGTGCCTCCTTCAAGCCGACCGACGTACAGGGCTCGGGCGACGTCAAATACCATCTGGGCACTGCCGCAACGCTTCAGGTCGCAAACGAGAAGGTGCGCGTGACCCTTCTCCCCAACCCCTCCCATCTCGAGGCCGTCGACCCGGTCGTGGTCGGGAGAGTGCGCGCCATCCAGGACTCGGAAGGCTGTCAGGGCCTCGAGAACCGCTACCGTCATCTCGGCCTCCTGATCCATGGCGATGCGGCGTTTGCCGGTCAGGGAATCGTTTACGAGACGATGGCGATGTCCCAGCTCATCGGCTATCGCACCGGCGGGACGGTTCATGTGGTCACCAACAATCAGATCGGTTTCACGACCATCTCGGCCCATGCCCATTCCGGGTTCTACTGCACCGATATCGCGAAGGCCGTTCAGGCGCCCATTTTCCACGTCAACGGAGACGAACCCGAAGCGGCTGCCTATTGCGCCCGTCTCGCCGCGGATTACCGGCGCGAATTTGCGGCCGATGTCGTGCTCGACCTCGTCTGCTACCGCCGTCACGGCCATAACGAGGCCGACGAACCGGCCTTCACCCAGCCGACGATGTACAAGGCCATTGCCGCGCGTCCGACGACCCGGGCACTCTATGCAAAGCGCCTCGCACGCGAGAAGATCATCGATGCGGAAACGGCCGATGACCAGTTCCAGGCCTTTCAGGATCATCTCCAGACGCAGTTCGAGGCCGCGAAATCCTATCAGCCGAGCCGGGAAGACTGGCTCGAATGCAATCAGGATCCCTCGCGCCTTTCCGACGAGCCCCTGCGCGAACAGCCCGTCACCGGCATCAGCCTTTCCGGCCTGCAACGCGTCGGCGCGGCCCTGACCCGTATTCCGGAAGATTTCGCCCTTCATCCGCGTCTGCGCCGCGTCATCCAGAGCCGCGCTCAGGCCGTGGAGTCCGGCAGCGGTATCGACTGGGCGCTCGGCGAGGCTCTGGCATTCGGATCGCTCCTGCTCCAGCATCATCCCGTCCGTCTTTCGGGCGAGGACTGCCAGCGCGGCACCTTCAGCCAGCGTCACGCGGTTCTGGTCGATCAGCTCAACCAGAGCGATTATGTGCCCCTCAACAACATCGCGGACGGTCAGGCGCGGATCGAGGTCTATAACTCCCTGCTTTCCGAATTCGGCGTGCTCGGCTTCGAATACGGCTATACGCTCGCAGCACCCAATGCCCTCGTTCTCTGGGAAGCCCAGTTCGGCGATTTCGCCAATGGCGCGCAGGTGATCATCGACCAGTTCATCGCCTCCGGCGAGACGAAATGGCTGCGCACCTCCGGGCTCGTCATGCTTCTCCCCCACGGATATGAGGGACAGGGACCGGAGCATTCCTCCGCCCGGCTCGAGCGCTATCTGCAACTCTGTGCCGAAAACAATCTGCGTGTCTGCAACATCACGACCCCGGCCAACTACTTCCACGCGCTTCGCCGCCAGATCGCGCGCGAGTGCCGCAAGCCGCTGATCATCATGACGCCGAAATCGCTTCTGCGTCACAAGGAAGCCGTCTCGGACCTTTCGGATTTCGGCCCCGAGACGCGGTTCCGCACGATCCTGCCGGAAACCGATGCCCTTGCCCCCGACAGCGACATCACGCGGGTCGTGCTCTGCTCGGGCAAGGTGTATTACGATCTGCGCGCAGCACGCCGGGATGCGGAGCGCAAGGACGTCGCAATCATCCGGATCGAGCAGCTTTATCCCTTCCCGAGAGACGTGCTCTCCCGCGAGCTGGCCCGTTACCCGAATGCGAAGATCGTCTGGTGTCAGGAAGAGCCGCAAAATGCCGGCGCCTGGACTTTCGTCGATCGGCGGATCGAGGATTCGGCGACACGGATCGATCATGCCCATCCCCGCCCCGTCTTCGCCGGGCGCAAGGCAGCCGCCTCGCCTGCGACGGGACTTGCGAGCGAACATGCGTCCGAGCAGGCCGGGCTCGTCAGGGACGCGCTGGGCTGAGCGAGGCCGGAACCGGCGGGCGCTCCGGGAAATTCCGGCGGGCGGACCTTTCCTGCAACGGAAAACGCCTCCGCCCCCCGATGCGCGAACGAGACCTGCCCGGCCAGCAACGGTGCACCCGGGCTCCCGCCGGGCCGACGGCGTTCATGCGCCCCGATCCCATGCATTCCGGCCCCATCTATTCCGGCCCCGGGCATTCGGGCCCCGTGCATTCTGGCCCCGTGCATTCTGGCCTCGTACGCCGAGGCCATGGGCATCGCGTCATCCCGAACGGGTAATCCCTCCGATGGGGGGGGAGGGAGGAAACGGTTCTCGCGACAGGGAACCACTTGAGGAAACGACAACCGGACGGCCCCGATCGCGGGTCGCGCAGAGAGGCGGGACCACGCCATGGATAATGACGAAACGGGACTGCAGATCGCGGGCTGCAGGAGCGCGTTCGACACGGGTGCGGGGCGCCTCGTTTCCCTCTCCGGTCCCTCACGCCCGCGCCCGCCCCCTCTCCCGGCCTTCGCAGATCAGGATCTCGATCGCCTCGCCGCGGGTATGGATCCCTATGCTGCGTCGCCCCGCGAGCAATACGACGTGTTCACGCCGACAAGTCTGCGTCTCTTCACGCTGGAACAGGCATGGCTCGTCATATATCCCGGACTCGACGGCCTGATCGTCGATAGGGAGCGACGGGTCATCGAGGAGCCGTCCTGCTTCTGCCGACATGCGCTCTATCGCGACCGGACGCTTTTCCGTCTGCCCGCCATGACCGTACACCCGTCGCTGGGGGAGGCATTTGCGGGGTTCGACGCTGCATGGACCAATTATTATCACTGGCTCGCCTATGCCCTGCTGCGCACCGGAATCGCCGCGACCTTTCAGCCGCCCTCCATGGAGCTGCTGCTTCCCGACATCATGCGATCCGCAGAGGGGCGCCATCTCAATTATGCGCCCCGGCTTCAGGCTGACAGTCTCGCGCTTTTCGGCCTTGCGGACCGGGTTCGCCTTCTGGGAGACGGTCTCTATCCGGTCCGGCGGCTTCATTTCTTCTGGCATACGCCGCGAATGCCCGAGAACTTCCTGAACACGACAGCACCCCATATGCTGCTCGATCGTCTGGAGCCTGCTTTACCCCGACCGGATCTCCCTGCCCGTTTCGTCATCATGCGCAGGAACGTCCATGACCCTCGCCTTACGGAGGGGGATGTCGCTGTTCTCGAGGACATCGCAGGAAAGAACGATCTGCCGCTCATCGATCTTGCCACATGCGATCTCGCCACACAGCGCGCCCTGTTCCATCAGGCCGAGCTCGTCATCGCACCGCATGGCGCCGGCCTTGCCAATCTCCTCATGAGTGGCAGGAGAACCCGGGTGCTCGAACTCAATCGCTGTCTGGACGGTCAGCAGCATCTGCGTTCGTGCTTCTATCTGATCGCCTCGCGTCGCAATATCGCCTATATGACGCTCGATCTGACCGGGACGCCCCTGACGGGAACCCTGCTTCAGAACGCGATCGACAGGCTGCTGGCAGCCTGAACGACGGCCGGTCGGAAGCGACCGGGGGAAGCCCCGGGAAGAGATGCCCGGCAAGAGACGCCCGGGAGAGACAACCGGGTCGATCGCTTTCGCGGCACCGGGCGGGATGCGCCGTCAGAGATGGAGCGGACGGTCGAATGCGCCGAGCGACGCCTCTTTCAGGGCTTCCGACAGGGTCGGATGTGCGTGACAGGCCAGCGCGATATCCTCGGCACTCGCCCTGAAGGTCATGGCGAGCGTCGCCTCTGCAATCAGCTCTCCGGCGCAGGCTCCGAGAATGTGAACGCCGAGAACGCGATCCGTTTTCTCGTCGGTGAGAACCTTCACCCCGCCTTCGGTCGCGCCGATGGCGCGGGCGCGGGCGCTGGCCATGAACGGAAAACTGCCCGTCCTGTACGCCACGCCTTCGCTTTTGAGCTGCTCCTCGGTCTTGCCGACCATGGCGAATTCGGGCTGGGTATAGATGACGGAGGGAATGGCGTCATAGGGCACATGACCCACACGCCCGGCAAGCTGCTCGGCAAGAGCGAGCCCCTCTTCCTCCGCCTTGTGTGCGAGCATCGGCCCGGCAATCACGTCGCCGATGGCATAGATGCCGGGACACGATGTCCGGAACGACTGATCGACCGGAATGCGACCGGCACGGTCGGTCTCGATCCCGACCGCCGACAGGTTCAGCCCGTCCGTATAGGCCCTGCGCCCGATGGCGATCAGCACGACATCGGCCTCGATCGTCCGGGTTTCCTCCTTGCCGACCGGCTGAACGGTGAGGGAAACCGAGTCGGCCCTCTTCTCGATGCCGGTCACCTTGGACGAGAGGTGGAATTTCAGCCCGAGCTTCTCCAGCGACCTCTGGAACTGCTTGCCCAGACCGCGATCGAAGCCGGGCGCGACATGATCGCCATATTCCACGACCGTGACTTCGCTGCCCAGACGTTTCCAGACGCTGCCGAGTTCGAGACCGATCACCCCGGCGCCGATCACCGCCAGACGCCCTGGTACGGCGTCCAGGGCGAGCGCGCCGGTCGAGGAGACGATCTGCTTTTCGTCGAAAGCGACATCCGGCAGGGAGACGGGAGCACTTCCCGTCGCGATCACGATGGACGCCGCGGTGATCACCTCGCCCCCCACGGTCAGCGCATGCGGCCCGGTGAGCGCGGCCTCTCCCACCCGGAACGTCACCGCATTCTTGCGAAAGAGATAGCCGATACCCTTGACCGTATCGGCAACCACGCGGGATTTGCGCTCCATCATGCGGGTCAGATTGAGCTTCGGGGTAACGCCCTCGATCCCGAGCGCCTCGAATTCGGTCGACGCCTCATGAAGACGCTCGGAACTGTGCAGAAGCGCCTTGGAGGGAATGCACCCGACATTGAGGCACGTGCCGCCCGGCGTCTCGCGCCGGTCGACGCACAGGACCTTGAGGCCGCGCTGCGCTGCTTTCAGAGCACAGACATATCCGCCCGGGCCGGCCCCGATAACGGCCAGATCGAATTGATAGGTCTCGGACATGGGGGTCCCTTTCGTCTCAGACATCGAGCAGCAGGCGTCGCGGATCTTCCACATATTGTTTGACGCGCACCAGGAAGCTCACCGCCTCGCGCCCATCCACCATGCGATGGTCGTAGGACAGGGCAACATACATCATCGGCCTGATCACGACCTGACCGTCGATCGCGACGGGCCGGTCCTGGATGGCATGCATGCCCAGAATGCCGGATTGCGGCGTGTTCAGGATGGGCGTCGAGAGCAGGGATCCGAAAATGCCGCCATTGGTGATGGAGAATGTCCCGCGCGACAGCTCGTCGAGCTTCAGCGTGCCCGCACGGGCGCGGGCGCCGAAATCGCCGATGCGACGCTCGAGTTCCGCAAAGCCCATCCGATCCGCATCGTGCAGGACCGGCACCACGAGACCGCGCTCGCTGCCGACCGCGATCCCGAGATTGACGAATCGCCGGTAGACGATCTCGTCGCCGTCGATCGTCGCGTTGAGAGCCGGAAACTCCTGCAGGGCCTCGATGACCGCACGCGCGAAAATCGACATGAAGCCGAGCTTCACACCGTGTTTCTTCTCGAACGATTCGCGATATTCGGCCCGCAGGGCCTTGGCGGCGCTCATATCGACCTCGTTGAAGGTCGTCAGGATCGCTGCCGTGTTCTGCGCCTCCTTGAGGCGACGCGCGATGGTCTGGCGCAGACGCGTCATGGGCATACGCTGCTCGCGGGTATCGCGTTCGCTGTCGGGCAGACGCGCCGACGGGTCGCCCGACTGCGCGGGCACGCTCTCGCGCGTCGTCTCCCGCCCTGCGGCAGGTGAAGACGTGTCTCCGCGGGAGGCGGCCGGGCGCGGATGCGCGAGCCCTGCAATCACGTCGCTCTTGGTGATACGCCCGTCCAGTCCGGTGCCCTGCGCGATGATCGAGGGATCGACCCGCTTTTCCGCCATGAGGCGCGATGCGGCGGGCATCGGTGCCTGCGCGCCGCCCGCATGACCGGAGCGGGAGGCGTCATCCTGACCGGAACCGGTCTTGCCGGATCCTGTCTCGTCCGATGCCTTGCCTGACGCCTGGCCGGCCTTCGCTTGCCCGTCGTTCTTGTGCCCGTCATTTTTATCGCCGTCGTTCTTGTCGCCACTGTTCTGGTCGACAGGAGGCTTCGACCCGGATGCGCTCTCTCCGGTCGCAGTCGCCTTCCCGTTCGGGTCCAGCGCTCCGAGAACGCTGCCGACGGCCACTTCGGCACCCTCCTTGACGAGATCGCCGCACAAGACGCCAGCCTGCGGCGCAGGCACCTCGACGCTGATCTTGTCGGTCTCGAGCTCAACGACCGGCTCGTCTGCCGCGACGGCCTCGCCGGTCTTCTTGAGCCATCGGGTTACCGTCGCCGAGGTGACACTTTCTCCTAGAACCGGCACCTTGATCTCGACCGACATCGTCTCTCCCTTTGCCTTTCAGGATCGCAATCGCGCACCCGATCCTGCGACCACAGCCCGGCGACCATAGACAGGAACTAAGCGTGTGCCTACTCCATCCCGTCATGAAACCGTCCTGACACCCGGTCCGGGTCATGCCTTGATCTATGGGGTCTGCGAGACGGTTTGTCAGGGGTTGCACGCATGAAGAATGAGAGAGGCGCTGCGGCTTTCACCCGATTGTGACGCGACATCCCTGCCCCCGGACGTCTTATCGTCCAACGCGAGCGCCCCCAGAAAAAGGCCCGGAAGCACATATGTATATCGGCATCGATCTCGGCACCTCTGGCGTCAAGGCCGTTCTGGTCGATGCGGCGCAGAATGTCGTCGCCTCCCGCACGGAAAGACTGTCCGTCTCGCGCCCTCATGCCGGATGGAGCGAACAGGATCCCGAATCCTGGTACGAGGCAACATTGCGCGCGCTCGATGCACTCAGGGCCGATCACCCCGATGCCGTTTCGGCGGTACGCGGGATCGGATTGTCCGGACAGCAACACGGCGCGGTGCTGCTCGATGAGGCGGGCGGCGTACTGCGCCCCTGCATTCTCTGGAACGACACCCGTGCCGAAACGGAATGCTCCCTGTTCGAGCATCGTTTTCCGATGTGCCGCCAGATCACGGGCAATATTGCCATGCCGGGTTTCACCGCGCCGAAAATCCTCTGGGTCGCCCGCCACGAGCCCGCGCTTTTCGCCCGTACGCGCCATGTGGTCCTGCCCAAGGCCTGGCTGCGCTTCAGGATGAGCGGGGCCCTGATCGAAGACATGTCCGATGCATCGGGATCCCTCTGGCTCGATACGGGGCGGCGCCTCTGGTCGGATGCGGCGCTCGAGGCGACGGGGCTGCGTCTCGCCTCCATGCCCCGCCTGGTCGAGGGAACGGATCCCGCAGGCCATCTCTCTGCGGAACTCGCCGCGCGCTGGGGCATGAAGACACCCCCCGTTTTCGCCGGTGGCGCCGGGGATAATGCGGCCGGGGCTGTCGGACTCGGCGCCATCCGCACGGGTGACGCCTTCCTCTCGCTGGGCACATCGGGGGTCATCTGGGTCACGACCGATCGCTTCCATCCCGGCGGACAACACGCCATCCACGCCTTCTGTCACGCTGTCCCCGGGCAATGGCACCAGATGGGCGTAACGCTCTCCGCCGCCGCCTCTCTGGCCTGGTGGTCGCGCGTGACCGGGCTGGATGAAAAGAGCCTGCTGGACGAGCTGCCCGACCGCCCCGAAAAGCCCTCGCCCGTCCTGTTCGCCCCCTATCTTTCCGGCGAACGCACCCCCCATAATGACGGCACGATCCGCGGGGGCTTCGTCGGGCTGACGCAGGACACCACACGCGCCGAAATGACGCAGGCCGTTCTCGAAGGCGTGGCCTTCTCCTTCCGCGATGCTCTGGAGGGGCTTGCCGCCTCGGGAACGCGCGTGACCGAAGCGGACGTGATCGGCGGAGGCTCGCGGGCACCCTTGTGGACGGCCATCCTCGCTTCGGTCCTGAACGTCACCCTGCATCGTCTCGCTCATGGCGAGCAGGGAGGCGCCTTCGGCGCAGCGCGTCTCGCCAGGCTGGCGGTCACGGGCGAGCCGGTGGAAACGGTCTGCACGCCTCCCGAGCGTGTCGCGGCCATCGCGCCGGATCCCGGTCTCATCGCCCCCTACGGCCAGGCCTACGCACGCTATCGCGCCCTTTATCCGGCGCTTCGGTCCATTCCCTCCTGACCGTGTCACGCCCGGTGCGCGCGATCGCCCGGCATCAGGAAATCGTGGCGGCAGGGGCTCCCGGCGTCAGGGCCTCGTGGTGTCAGGGGTTTGTGGTGTCAGGGACTTGTGGCGGGCGATGCGGTCACCCGGGTCACGAAACGAAGCACCGGACCGAGACCGCCATTCTCGAGCACGCTCGAATGCGTGCCACGGGCGGTCGTCCAGACCTCCTTCGGTTCGGGCGCCGCCTCGAACAGGGCAAGGCTCTCCTCCGGCGGCACGGTCCTGTCCTGCGTGGTACGGATGACGAGAAGCGGCACCCTGAGACCGCCGACGATCCGATCCGTATCGAAGCGGTTGCGTATCAGCGCCCGGACCGGGGCGTAGGGATACCGCTTTGCAGCGACATCGGCGACGCTCGTATAGGGCGAATCGAGAACGACCCCGGCCACGGGCCAATCCAGGGCCGTTTTCACCGCAACGTAAGTACCGAGCGATTCGCCATAAAGCACGATACGACGCGGTGCGATCCCCCGCTCATGCAGGAACGTCATCGCGGCGGCGGCATCGCGCACGAGGCCGGTCTGGCTCGGCTTTCCGGGATTGCCGGCATAGCCGCGATATTCGACACCGAGCAGGCCCGTCTTTCCTTCCGCCAGCATCGCAAGACGTCGCCCGCGCGTCGCGAGCGACCCGGCATTGCCGTGAAGATAGACCAGAACCGGCGCGCCGGAAGCAGGGGGCTTGTACCAGGCGTCCAGCGTCACGCCGTCCTTCGTGACAAGCGTGATCGCATATGCGCCGGGGATCGCCGCATCCGGCGCCCCCAGCTTCTGCGTTCCTGCGGGAAAGACGAGCCGGTCCTGTCGCAGATAGAGAACGATCATGCAGAGACCGTAAATGGCGACGAGCGCGGCCAGGGTGACGATCAGAAGTCTGCTCAGCAAAGCGCAATCCTGTCAGGAACGATCGGAGAAACGGAACGTAGGAGGAGTGTCACGCCGCGTGACCAGCTTGTCGAGAACCCGCTCCATGAAGAAATTGTTGCCTTCCGGCCTGGCGACGCTGCTCGCTCTCGCCGCCGCTCCGGCCTCGTTCGCAGGGAGCGCAACCCCACCCAAGCCGTTGCGCAGCTATCAGCATCTCTGGACCGACGCGCAGGGCATCAGCCATATCGCGCGCTGTCCGGTTTCGAATTTCTTTCTCAAGAGCATGTCGCCCCCTGCCGGGCCGCAATGGCAGGACCCGATGCCTCCCCGGACCGCCACCATGATGATGACGGTCCAGCCGGCGCACTGGAACGGCGCCTGGCATCCCGACCCCAGGCCCCAGTGGATCGTGCCCCTCAAGGGACGCTGGTGGGTCAGGGCCATGGACGGCACACGGGTGGAGATGGGGCCGGGCGACATCCTGTTCGGAGAGGACCAGAACGTCCAGCCGATGCGCGATGGACCGTACAAGGGCAAGAAGGGCCACGACGCGGGCAATGTCGGCGATGGCGAGGTCACGCTTCTCGTCATCCAGTCGGACGCAGCGCCTGTCACGAACCAGCCCTGCCGCTATCACTGAACCGGCACGATGCCGCGTCCGGTGGGCGATCGCGTCCGGTGGCGATCGCGTTCAGTGGGCGATATCGTCGTGACGCTGGATCGTGTGGGGTGGGATCGTGTGGGGTGGGGGGTCCTGCATTGCTCTGGCAGCGGCGCGACGCCAGAGATTGCACAGCCACATGCCGCAGATGCCGACGAGCATGCCGATCGCCGTCGAACTCAGCCGCGTCGGCGGTAGCAGGGCCATGACGATCCCGCTCGAGCCGCCAATGGCGAAGGCCAGGGTTCCCATCAGGGCAGAGGCGGCGCCCGCCTGATGGCCGTGATGGGTCAGGGCGAGCACATTCGCGTTCGGCCCGATGAAGCCGAGCGTGAACGTTGTGCTCACGATCAGGGCGCAGAGCGGCCACGGATCGGCCGCCCCGACGACGTGGCTTGCACTCACGGCAAGCAGCGTCAGCCCGGACAGCAGACAGGCGATCAACCCGCCCTGCATGACGGACGTGAACGCAAAGCGATGCGAGAGCCGCCCGTTGATCTGGGTCGCCAGAATGAATCCCGATGCATTGATGCCGAAAAAGATCGCAAAGCCCCGGGGAGAAAATCCGAGGAGATGCTCGAAGAGAAGCGGCGCGTTCGACAGATAGGCGAACATCACGAATGTGCTGAAACTCGAGAGCAGGGCCGAGGACATGAAGACGGGTTCGCGCGCAAGGCGGATGTAGCGACGCAGGATCTCGACCGGCGGAAGCGCATAGCGCCGCTCCTCGGGGAGCGTCTCCGGCATGGCGGTCATGCAGAACAGGGCGAGGATCCCTGCGGCGATCGCCCCGGCCCAGAAAATCATGCGCCAGCTCCCGAAGGCGAGCAGCGCGCTGCCGAGGGTCGGCGCAAGGATTGGCCCCACGCCGAAGACGAGCGTCAGCTGGGACATGAGACGCACCGCCTCGTGACCGGTCGCGATATCGCGCACGATGGCGCGCGGGACCACGCTGGTAATCGCACCCCCCAGCGCCGCGACGAGCCTCAGCCCGCAAAAACCCCAATAACTGGTCGTCGTCGCGAGGGCGACGGTCGCAACGACATAAAGCAGCAACCCGGCCACGAGCGGCTTCTGCCGACCGAAGCGGTCGGAAAGCGGGCCGAGACAGAACTGCCCGATCGCAAGACCGATGAACCAGGCTGCGAGGGTGAGCTGCGCCGAACCCGGACCCTGCCCGAGATCGCGCTCGAGCTGGGGAAAAGCCGGAAGATACATATCCGTCGAGATCGGACCGATCGTACTGACCAGGCCGAGAAGGACGATCTGCCCGGTGGTGAAGCGGGGTCTGGGAGAGGAGGGGGAGGTCAGCACGGAAACGCCGGATCCAATCAGTCTCTTCATGAAAACGCCGGAGAGGAAGGCGACCGGAGGAAACCGGATTTTCTCGTGTCCGTAGCGCCGCTATCGGCGCCGCTTCCCTCGGGGGAGCGTCTTGTTGCGGACATGCCGCGTAACTCTCCTCCTCCATCGGGCGAAAGGCAACCGGAGTTTTCTGCCGATCCCGCCTTCCTCCCGGGAGTCACGGATTTGTGCGGAAAAGGACGCGTCGGGCCGGTCCGGCAATCCGCACGCGGATGCAGGGCGCTTTATCCCACGCCCCGTTTGGGCTACGCCCTGCACCACGGATAACGGGTCAGAAAGAGAGAGACCATGCGGATTGCGATGATTGGCGGCGGCTATGTCGGTCTTGTTTCCGGCGCCTGTTTCGCGGAATTCGGCACCGAAGTGGTGATCGTCGAGACCGACCGGGACAAGCTCGATGCGCTGCGTGCCGGCTCCATTCCCATATACGAACCCGGGCTCGACAAGATCGTCTCGGCCAATACGGAAGCCGGGCGCCTGACCTTCACGGAGGATCTGGCCTCTGCGATCGAGACGGTGGATGCCGTCTTCATCGCCGTGGGCACACCGACGCGCCGCGGTGACGGTCATGCCGATCTGACCTATGTGTACGAAGCTGCGCGCCAGATTGCCCGCCATGCCCGGACCGGTCTTCTGGTGGTCACGAAATCGACCGTTCCGGTCGGCACCGGACGCGAAGTGGCCCGTATCCTCCGGAGCGAGCGACCCGATCTCGCATTCAGCGTCGCATCGAACCCGGAATTCCTGCGCGAAGGCAATGCCATCGGCGATTTCATGCGCCCGGACCGGGTGATCATCGGAATCGACGGGACTGCCCGCGACGGCGGCGCCCATGCCACAGCGCTCATGCGTCAGCTCTATCGCCCGCTCTATCTCATCGAAACGCCGATCGTCATGACCGATCTCGAGACGGCGGAACTCACGAAATATGCGGCGAACGCCTTTCTCGCCATGAAGGTCACCTTCATCAACGAAATGGCGGATCTGTGCGAGCGTCTCGGGGGGAACATCCATGACGTCGCCCGCGGCATGGGGCTGGATCAGAGAATCGGCCGCAAGTTTCTCCATGCCGGGCCCGGCTATGGAGGGTCGTGCTTCCCGAAGGACACGCGCGCCCTGACTGCGATCGCACGGGATGCCGGAGCGCCGTCGCGTCTGGTCGAGACGACGGTGGCCGTCAACGAAGCGCGCAAGGCAGCCATGGCCGAACGCGTCATCGCCCTTTGCGGCGGATCGGTTCATGGCAAGACGATCGCCGTGCTCGGCCTCACGTTCAAGCCCGATACGGATGACATGCGCGAGGCGTCATCGCTTCCCCTGATCCATCGTCTGGTGGAGGAAGGCGCCACGATCCGCGCCTATGATCCCGAGGGTATGAATGCCGCGCGCCCTCTCCTTCCCGGCGCGGTCGAGTATGCCCTGTCGGCGCAGGATGCGGCGCTCGGTGCCGATGCGCTGATCGTCCTGACCGAATGGAACGTGTTCCGTGCCCTGGCCCCCGCGCGTCTTCTCTCTGCCATGAGAGGACGGGTCATCGCGGATTTCCGCAATATCTGGGAACCCGCCGCCATGCGCGAGGCAGGATTTTCCTATCACTCCATCGGGCGTCCCTGACACCGGGGGCGCCCGGCTCCCGCCGGAGGACATGACAGATTCCCGCCAAGGGACATGACGGACACCCCGCAAGAGGAGAAGCGGATACCGGACGATATGGCGCAATGCGCCACTGGATGGGATTATCCGCCCTTTCCTGTCCGGGCCCGATCATGAAAGGGCACGATATCGCTCATTTGGCACGAAACTTGCATGACGTGCTTCATGATCCATGCTCTCTCATCCCGACGGCGTGATCCGTCGCCGCGCCGATTTTTCCGCCAGACCGTGCTGACGCAAGAGATGCCGGAACTGGTAATAGGTCAGCGACAATATACGCGCTGCCTCCTTCTGGTTGAAGCGGGCTTCCCGGAGGGCGTATTCCAGAAGACTGCGTTCATGAGCCCGGATCGCTCCTGCAAATCCCTCCTCGAGGGAAAACGCAGCTGGCACGGAGGAAGACGCGGGGGGCATCGCGCCCGGAACCGCCCCCGGAGCAATGCCCGGGGCAATGCCCGCAATCGCATCCGGGGCAGGCGCCGGATGAGCGGCCTCGCTCGCCCTTGCCTGTCCGGACGCGGATGCAGCATCGGGATCGTCCGCCCGATCGGCGACGAGTGGACGCAGCCAGTCCGGCCCCGAGCGGAACGGATCCAGCACGATATCCTCGAGCGGCTTTTCGGGCCGCTCCATGCGATAGACGCTGCGCTCGACGACATTGCGCAATTCACGGACATTGCCGGGCCAGTCATGGCTCATGAGGGTGCTCCGCGCCCTGTCGGAAAAACCGGCAAAGAGCCTGCGTCCCAGAGAGGACGTCATGCGGGTCGCGAAATGCTCCGCAAGAATGAGGATATCGTCCTGACGCATTCTCAGAGGCGGCAGCATCACGACATCGAAGGCGAGCCTGTCGAGCAGATCCGCGCGAAAATCGCCGCGCCGTGCCAGTTCGGGCAGATCGGCATTGGTCGCGCCGATCAGGCGGACATCCACATGGAGGGTATCGTTGCCGCCCACGCGCTCGAAACTGCCGTATTCGATGACCCTGAGAAGCTTTTCCTGCACGGCGCGCGAGGCCGAAGCGATCTCGTCCAGAAACAGCGTGCCGCCATGCGCCTGCTCGAAGCGCGAGATCCTGCGTTTTTGCGCGCCCGTGAACGCGCCCGCCTCATGACCGAACAATTCGCTGTCGAGAAGGGATTCCGACAGGGCAGCGCAGTTGAGCTTGACGAACGGCTTGTCCCAGCGCGGCGACAGCAGGGCGAGACGCGCGGCGACGAGTTCCTTTCCCGTGCCGCGCTCGCCGATGATGAGGGCGGGCCGGTCGAGCGGGGCGAGGCGCGACACATGATCGAGCATTCCGAGAAATGCCAGGGATCGTCCGATCGGCGTCGGCATTTCTTCGGTTCGGGCAGATCGCGCCATTATCGGGCCTGTCTTGCATCTTCGGTTGTCGACGGTCCGACTTTCACCCCGGATCGTTACGCTGACAAGAGAAGCATCTGTCGCTCCTCCCCGGTTTCCTGCTAAATCAGTCTCAAGCAAAGAAAGAACGTCCCATGGGTATCTTCTCCCGTCTTGCCGATATCGTTAACTCGAATCTCAACGCCATACTTGCCAGCGCAGAGGATCCGGAAAAGATGATCCGGCTCGTCATCCAGGAAATGGAAGACACGCTGGTCGAAGTTCGCAGTCAGGCGGTGCACATGATCGCCGAGCGCAAGACGCTCGAACGACGTGCGCGCGCCATGATGCAGGAAGAAAGCGAATGGCTCCGCAAGGCCGAGCTCGCCCTGACGCGCGACCGCGAGGATCTGGCCAAGGCTGCTCTCGCGGCCAAGGCGAGCGTCGAGCAGGGGCGTGTGGCGCTGGATCAGCAGATCCGTCTCGTGACGGAAAGTCTCGACCAGCAGCAGGACGACATCGCGAAGCTCCAGGCCAAGCTGGCAGACGCCAAATCGCGCGAGAAATCCCTCGCCCTGCGTCACAAGGCCGCACAGAACCGTGTGAAGACGCGCGAGCGCCTCTACGACACCCGGGTGGAGAACGCCTTCAACCGGTTCGAACAGGTCGAGCGCGCGCTCGACGCGCTCGAAGGGAAGGCAGAAGCCTATGAACTCGGCCGCGGGATGGACGGAACCCGCAAGCCGAGCCTGCAGGACGAGCTGGCGACGCTGGAAACCGATCTGGCCGTCGAAAACGAGCTCGAGGCGCTCCGGGAGAAGATCCGGAGCCGCAAGGGATGAGCCGGGAAACGGACCGGATCGCAGGCAAGACGACACAATCGCCGATAAGGGAACGGACGGATCATCGAGATGCATAGTTCTTCAAGCAGCCTCCACGACCTGATCGGTCTGGCGGCGGTCGTGATGCCGTTCGTTATGATCATGTACATCGTGACGGTACGCAGCCGGTCCCGTGCAGCGGCGAGCCGCCTGCAGGAAGCGGATCTGGTCGTACTCAACCAGGCCCATGTCCAGGCGCGACGCCTCGAGGAGAGAGTCGAGCAACTCGAGCGGATTCTCGACGAGGACGTTCCCGGCTGGAGAACACGGAATTTCTCATGAGCGCAGCACTCCCACCAGCCGCGCGCCTGTCGCGACGCCTTCTCGCGACGACGCTTCTTGCCACGCTTGCCGGGTCCGGGTTCTGGCCCGGATCGGGGCTCGGACTCGGGTCGGCACCTGCACGGGCCGCCCCCCAGGTGGTGAATGCCGAGGATCTCGATCTCAACCTGCCCTGTATCGGTCGCGTCGAGATCACGGTCGATCCCGCGATGCAGGACGGCGTTTCGCTCGACAGCGCAGCGACGGGCGGCGCGCATGTCACGATCCGGACCGGCAAGACCCAGGGCTCGCCGCGCGTCATGATCGCCAGCAAGAGCTGCGCGCCCAAGGCGCATGTCTCGATCCTCGTCGCGCCCAATGTCGGCGTTCTGATCCATGACAGCCATGACAGCCATATCGTCATCAATGGCAGGCTCGCCTCTCTCGAGGCCAGCCTCGAGGCCGGACAGCTTGATGCCGACACGATCCAGTCGCTCGATCTGAGCCTGCGCGGGACCGAGCAGGTCCATATTGGCCATCTCAACCGCGCCGCGCAGGTGGTCGCGAGCGGCGCATCCGGTCTCGTGATCGATCATGCTGATCTCGATGCGTTCTCCGCCCAGCTTTCCGAGGCCAGCCATCTGACGATCACGGATGGTCGTTTCGGTGTCCTCACGCTGACCGTCAACAACGCAGCAAGCACCCGCATCGGCGGAACCGCCGATACGGCAACGGTAGCGGCCAACGGCACCGGCCTCGTGAGAATACCGCGTGTCAGCGGCGCGCTCACCCGCACCGGAGACGTGCAGATAGGCCCGGAAGAGGCGGCAACGGCAACCGCCGTCATTACCTCTCCGCCCGTGAGCTCCTCCACCGTCCCGGCATCCGGACCGACTCCTGTACCGCCTTCATCCGGCCAAACGGAGTCGAGCACGCATGGGGCAGCACGCCCGGAACCCGCACAGCCCGGGCGCGCGCCCTCCGCACGCCCCCCCGCCACGCCCCTGGTGCCGGAATCCCGTGTGACGGGGTCTCCGGCCTCCGGATCCTCCGCGTCCACCTCTTCCCCGCCTGTTTCTTCCCAGCCCGGTACATCCCAGCCCGGTTCTTCCGGCCCCCTGCCATCCGCGTCCGGACCTTCGACACCCCCGATCGCCGCGCGCCGGTCCCCACCGTCTGACGGACCGGTCATTCCGGACCCGCCTGTCCCGGGCTCTTCCTCGCCCGGCTCTTCCTCGCCCGGCGCTTCCATGCCCGGCGCCGCTACGCCCGGCGCCTCCCTGCCTGCTGCCTCCTCCCGTGTTTCCGGGAGGCGCGATGGCCGTGCCGCCGCGGAAAACAGCGGTGACACGACCGGCAGCACAGCGACATCGGCAGGATCGGGATCGGGACCGCAAGCAGCTTCGCCGCGAACGCCTGTACCGGAGGCATCCGACACCGGTGCCTCGGACACGGGCACATCCGACACGGGCACATCCGACACGGGCGCATCGTCCTCTGATGACACAGCGACCGCCGGAACGGCCAGATCACCGCAAAGAGAAGGGTCTCCCAGGTGATCCGGCTTTCCCTGATCCTGACGCTCGGTCTCGGCATCCCGGCAGCGCTCGCAAGCCCCGGAACACCGCAGGCGCAACTCGAGGCGGCACCCTACACGCTGCGTATCGACACGGCCTGCTCCGGCGGAATCGAGATCGAGGGCGTGGAATCGCAGGAGGAAGGCGCAACGCTCAGTCGCGCCGTGGCCGGTCTCTCCTTTATCTCCACGGCTCACGAGGCGACCCTGGAGGGGCGCAGCTGCGACAGCACGGCACGCATCCGCGTCAGGCCCGGCACCGCGGTCTCGGGCACAGTGCAGGGCTATAGCAGCATACGCCTCCGTCACGTCGATGGGCCGGTCTCGCTCAGGGTCGCAGGAAGCCCCGCAATCGACATCGATCGGGCCCGGGCGCTCGACCTCGTCGATGACGGCTATGCGTCGGTCCATCTGAAGCGTCTGGACGGCCCCGCAAGCCTGACGCTCGACGGCTCGCCGACGGTCAGGATCGATTCCGTCGCCTCACCCCTCATGCGCGTCAGCCAGTCCGGATATGGCACGGTTGCGATCGGCCGGGGCGCCATCGATCGCATCGAGGCCCGGGTCAGTGGCAGCGGACGCTTTTCCTTCCTCGGCACTTCGGGGTCTGCGGATCTCTCGGCGAACGGGTACAGTACGGTCACGGTAGACCGTGTCACCGGCACGCTCGATCGGCAGGCGGACGCGCATGGGACGATCAACGTCCTTCATTCCGCCACGACCCCGGCATCCGGACCCACCGAAACACAGGCTGCCGAGATTCAGGCTGCCGACACACACACACCCGGAGCACCGAAGGGAATCACGCTCGATCTGTCCATTCCGGACTGGCTGGTCGTCCTGATTTCTGCTGCCTGCCTCCTCTGGTTTTTCCGGGCCAGGACCCGTCCTTTCATCCACGCGCTCCTTCTGCGCCTGACGGGCCGCCCCCCGACGCATCCCCCGGGAGGGCCGACGCACAGGTCAACAGGCCCCCTGCGTCGCGCGTCTTCCACCGCAAACCGGGCCGACCGGCCCCATGGCTGGGCAGACGGCGTCGATCTTCCTGCGTTGTCCACGCGCCTCGCCCGGCTCGAAAACCGTGTCGGGCGGGTGGAATCCTGTGTGACATCGCGCAATTTCCATCTTCTTCGCCAGTTTCGCGATCTCGACAGGAGGCACGGATGACGCGTCCCGTCTCACGATCCGCGCGAGCCGAAATCACCTGTGGTACCCCCCGGCGGCCCGTTTCTCCTCTTCCTGCGCGCATCGCGGACCATCCGGCACGGGTCCGTTTCCCATCCGTCCTTTCTGCGTCTCTCCTTTTCTCATCCGTCCTTCTTTGTTCCCTGCCTGCCATATCTGCACGTGCCGCGCCTCTTCCGGCACAATCGGGGCCGCCTGGAACCGCTGCCGCAGTCTCCCCGACCGCGCCCGGTGGCCGGATCTCACCGCAGGCGGTGCTCTCCGCGGCCCCCTACACGCTTCATGTCGCAACCGGCTGTGCCGCGGATATCCGTATCCGGGGGCTGGATCGCCTCGACGGAATGGTCGATATGCGCGACATCCCATCGGGCCTCTCCCTGTCGGCGGCGGCACACGACGCCTGGCTGACGGGCGACGCCTGCGGAGAAGACGCGACAATCCGGGTGAAAACCGGAACCGCCGTCGTCGTCACCGCGATGAATTACGACTCGCTGACCATCGGCTGGGTCGATGGACCGGTCGCCGCCCGACAGGGGCGAGGAACGCTCCGGATCGACAAGGCGACGGCCCTGATCTATCGCGGAAGCGGCCCGGGCGACCTGACGCTCGATACGCTTGCCGGTCCTGCCCTGCTCGCCCTGTCCGGCCCGGGCGATATCACGATCGGCACCGCCAGGGCGCCATCTTTCGATCTCAGCCAGACCGGCCCCGGCGATCTGGAAATCCGCCATGGAACGATCGATCGACTGACATTCGCATTGTCGGGGTCGGGCGATGCTTTTTTCGACGGGGTTGCCCATGAGGCGGCTCTTCAGACCGGAGGCCCGGGCGACATACGGGTAAGGGAAGTACGGGACGCCCTCCACAGCCACAGCACTGGCCCGGGGACCATCACGGTCGTCACGCCCCCGCCCCGGCTCACGCACAAGCTCCCTCAGCAGTCCCCGCACTCCCCGAAAAAAGGCGCCCGGGGAAAGACTGCCCTCATCCTGCCCGACGGGACGGTCATCGATGCGCATCGCATGACAAAAGCCGACGGGACGGTCGTGGATTTCGACGCTCTGCGCCAGATGAGTGCGCGCGCCATCGTCTCCCCCCGACCTTCTTCCTCCCGATCCTCTTCCTCCCAATCCTCTTCCTCCGGGTCGACAGGAACCGAGGAGACCCCTTCTCCGCCCGGGCCGCCTTCCCCTCCGGAGCGACCTTCAGGGACCGGCGCCGCTCATGCTCCCGTTCCCGCAGTCGCAGATGAAGAGTCGGAGGAAGAGTCGGGATTGGGATCGGGGATCGTCCTGCTCGTCGTCCTGGCTCTGGCACTCTTGCGACGCCGGATCGTTCCGCCTCTGATCCGCTGGCTGCACAGGATCAGCCCCACCCTCGGAAAACGGCTCGAACCCGCGCTCATGGCCGTTGCGGCGAGACCATCGAAACCCGAACCGTCCACGCAGCTCCCTGAGCTGCTCGCGCTGACAGAGCGGCTCCAGCGCCTCGACCGGCGTGTGGGCAACGTCGAAAGCTGTCTGACCTCCCGGGAGTTTCATCTGCATCGCCAGCTCGAAGCGCTCGACAGACAGCCCGGATAGACAGGGAGCGGCCCGACCCTCCGTTTGGGCTTTGACGACGGCGCGCAGTCGGGCTACGGCTTGGGAATGATCGTCCCATCTTGCGCCATCTGACCGTGAACATCCTGCTCGATCCTGTGGCGGCCATCGGGCGCGCCTGCCTTGCCATGATACGCAAGGCCGGTGCGCTGGCGCTTTTCGCTCTGGCCGGTCTGTCGCATCTGCTGCGTCCGCCCTTCTACTGGAAGGTGTTTTTCAACGCACTGATCGAGATCGCCTTCTTTTCCCTGCCCGTCGTCGCGCTCACCGCCATTTTCTCCGGCGGGGTCATCGCATTGCAATCCTATGCAGGCTTTGCGCAATATCACGTCCAGAGCGCAATTGCGGGAATCGTCGTGCTCGCCGTCGTGCGCGAGCTCGGCCCGGTTCTGGCGGGGCTGATGGTCGCAGGGCGGGTCGGCGCCGCCATGTCGGCGGAAATCGGCACGATGCGCGTCACCGACCAGATCGATGCGCTGCGCACGCTCTCGACCGATCCGATGAAATATCTGGTCACGCCGCGCCTCCTCGCCGGGACCCTGGCGCTGCCGTTTCTGGTGCTCGTCGCCGATATTCTGGGTGTGCTCGGCGGGTTCACCGTCTCGGTCTCCAAGCTCGGCTTCGACCCGCACAGCTACGTTACCGCGACGCTGAACGCGCTCAAGCCGCTCGATGTGATGGTGGGTCTCTCCAAGGCCGCCGTGTTCGGCTTCATCATAAGCCTCATGGGATGCTATCACGGTTACACGAGCCGGGGGGGAGCGGAAGGTGTCGGATCCGCCACCACGGCCGCCGTGGTGGCCGCATCGATCCTGCTTCTCGCTTTCGATTATCTCCTTACGGATCTGTTTTTCGCACAATGAACGCCCAGCCCAAGATCCGCATCCGTGGACTGACGAAGTCTTTCGGACCGAAGAAAGTTCTCGACGGGATCGATCTGGACGTCGAGACCGGAACCTCATTCGTGATCATCGGAGGGTCGGGCAGCGGAAAATCCGTTCTGCTGCGCTGCATTCTGGGTCTCGTCACGCCCGATTCCGGCTCGATCGAGATCGACGGAGAGGATGTGCTGACGGCCTCCGGCAAACGACGCGAGGAACTGGAACGGCAGATCGGCATGCTGTTCCAGAATGCCGCCCTGTTCGACAGCATGACCGTTGCGGACAACATCGTCTTCGGGCTGCGCGCCCAGTGCCGCGCACAGCACAAGCGCCTTTCTGCCGCTCAGGCCCGTACGCAGGCAGGGGAGATATTGCGTCAGGTCGGCCTCGACCCCTCCGTCGGTGCACTCGCCCCGTCCGAGCTCTCCGGCGGCATGCAAAAGCGTGTGGGGCTCGCACGCGCCATCGCCGGAACCCCGGCCATCCTGTTCTTCGACGAGCCGACGACCGGTCTCGATCCGATCATGGGCGCGGTCATCGACGGGCTGATCGTCGACTGCGTCAAGCGTCTCGGCTCCACCGCAATCGCGATCACCCACGACATGGCCTCGGCCCAGAGGATCGGCGATCGCGCGGCCATGCTGTATCAGGGCAAGCTCGTCTGGCAGGGACTGGCCTCCGAGCTGATGCATAGCGGCAATCCCATGGTCGATCAGTTCACCCACGGGCGCAAGGACGGTCCGATCAGCATGGAATTGAGGCGCTAGAACAGCCCCGGTGCGCTCCGGTCATGCGGAGAATGCCCGCATTCTCTGGCGACCGGGCGCCTCGCCCTTTCCGGTGGCACATCGGTTCGTACCGGCAATACGCCATTCCGGAGGGGATCCCGGTCTTGTTCATCTTCCGTTCGCGCTCTATCTGATAACGGAAACCTGCAGGAGCAAGGATATCCGTATGGCCAAGCGCCCCGCTTCCCGTTTCGTGTGTCAGGCCTGCGGCGCCGTGACCAGCAAATGGTCGGGGCGCTGCGACGCCTGCGGCGAGTGGAATACCATCGTCGAGGAAGCCAGCGCCCCGACCGGACGCGACACCCGGGCGCGGGCCGGCCGGCTCACGCTCATGCATCTCGACGGCCAGCTGACGCCTCCGCCCCGGATCCGGACCACCATAGGCGAATTCGACCGCGTGCTCGGAGGGGGGCTCGTTCCGGCTTCCGTCGTGCTGGTGGGGGGAGATCCCGGCATCGGAAAATCGACCCTGCTTCTGCAGGCCACCTGTGCGCTCGCCCAGGCGGGGAAACGTGTCCTTTACGTTTCGGGCGAAGAGGCCGTCGACCAGATCCGTCTGAGGGCACGTCGCCTCAATCTCGAGGCGCCGACGCTCGATCTCGCTGCAAGCATCAATGTATCGGAAATTGCCGGCAGTCTGGAGCAGGATCGCGATCACGGGGTGGTAGTCATCGATTCCATACAGACGATGTGGCTCGAAACCATCGAGAGCGCACCGGGCTCTGTCGCACAGGTCCGGGCCTGTGCCTTCGAGCTGATCCGTCTGGCAAAGACCATCGGCTTCTCTCTCGTCCTGGTCGGGCATGTGACCAAGGAGGGCGCGCTTGCCGGGCCGCGGGTGCTCGAACACATGGTCGATGCCGTGCTGTATTTCGAGGGCGATCGCGGGCATCAGTTCCGCATTTTGCGGGCTGCCAAGAACCGTTTCGGCGCCACGGACGAGATCGGCGTTTTTGCCATGACGGATACCGGGCTTGCGGAAGTGACGAATCCTTCAGCGCTCTTCCTTGCGGAACGACGCGGCAATATCGCGGGATCGGCCGTTTTCGCCGGGATGGAGGGCACGCGCCCCGTTCTCCTCGAGATCCAAGCCCTCCTCTCTCCGAAAGCAGGAGAGGGCAGCGCACGCCGCGCCGTGGTCGGCTGGGAAACGGCCCGTCTCAACATGATCCTGGCCGTGCTCGAGGCACGATGCGGTCTCAAACTGGCGGGAATGGACATCCATCTCAATATCGCCGGCGGTCTCCGGATCAGCGAGCCCGCTGCGGACATGGCCGTCGCCGCGGCACTCGTCTCGGCCGCTACGGGCGTTCCGACATCCTCGAGCGCCACTTATTTCGGTGAAGTCGGCCTTTCCGGCGAAGTGCGTCAGGTCTCGCAGACGGGGCTGCGCCTCAAGGAAGCCCGGAAGCTCGGTTTCGATCTGGCGGTTCTCCCCCGTCGGGTGGCGTCGACGACGGCGCGCGTCAAGCCGCCCGAAGGCCTCACCCTGCACGAGATCGGCCATCTCAACGATCTGGTCGAGCTCTTCCAGCCCGAATCCTGAAACGCGGCCACTCACCCCGACAGGAGATGACGCCGTATTTCCCTGCCTGTCTCGGCTGCATGTTCGCGTGCGAGATCATGCGTGCCTCCGGAGACGACGTGCAGACGTGCGCCGGGAATCGATGCCGCAAGCTGCATCCCCGCAGAGAGCGGGCAGATCGTCAAACCCGTTCACTTCGACGTAAGGCGGTTCCACCCCGAGGCCTGGCCAGGCGAAAAACTGCCCCTCCAGTCCCGCACTCCTGGCAGCCGGACGCCAGAAATCGGCACTGCCAGATGCCCCGGGGAAGAACAGGATCGTATCGGGCGAATCTCTCACAGGATCATCCTTCATGCCGGAGACTCTGGATAGCACGGGATTGCGGGATGCAAGACCCCGCCTGCCCCTTGCAAAACCCGGTCAGGGCTGCTTCCTGACCGCGATGAAGCGGGAGGCCGGAAGAGAAGCGGCGCCCGGACCTTGCGGAAGGCGAAACGGACGATAGGCGGATGACCCAGACCCTGCTGACGGAAACACAGCTGGATACGATCGTTAAAAAGAGCCTGTTTCGTGTCCATGCCGCGCCCATCGACACCGAGGCGGAGGCACAGGCTTTTTTCGAGCGGGTCCGGGATGTCGATGCGACGCATAATTGCTGGGCGTGGCGGCTGGGTGCGCGTTATCGCAGCTTCGACGATGGCGAGCCCGGCGGCACTGCGGGGCGTCCCATCCTGCAGGCAATCGACGCCCAGTGTTTCGATCGCGTGATCGTCGTGGTGACGCGCTGGTTCGGCGGCATCAAGCTGGGCGCGGGAGGGCTGGTGCGGGCCTATGGCGGTGCTGCGGCGTCCTGCCTGAGACAGGGCGAGGCCTCTCCCCTCATCGAGACGAAGAGCCTCTCCTTTCATGCGGGATTCAGTCAGATCCCGATCATCCAGTCGAAACTGTCGCAATGGCATGCGACCCAGGAGGAGTGCCTCTTCGATGAAGAGGGAGCCAGCTTCCGCCTCGCCGTCCCCGCGGAAGACTGCGCGACCGTGCGCGCTGCGCTGGGCGATCTCCTGCGCGGAGGCAAGATCGTCGAGCAGGACTGAACCTTCGGGACGCACACCGCCCGGCAGGGAATGCACTGCAAGGCGCGCTCTGCCCGCGCCGGGCGTCTTCAGTTCACGTGCAGATATTTGCGAACGCGATGGGTGAGATACAGAGCGATGATGAGAAGCGCCGCCGTTATGTATGCGTCGTAAAGGATATTGTATTTGACCGAAGCGGCACCGCCGAACTGCCCCCCTCTGATCATCTCTATATTGTTTGCCATGGGAGACAACATGAGTATCCACTGATATTTGGGCGGCAACCAGGAAACCATGATGAAAGCTCCCGAGAAGGGAAGAGCCAGATAGGAAACAATATTAACGCATTTCTCGACGAAGTCCGAAATCTCGGACAGAGCTGCGACTAGAAACGCGGTAATCATGCAAAATACCGACTGAAAGAAGAAACCGAGATAAAGAAGTCCGATATCTGCTGGAGGCTTCATAAAACCCAGACCGATTGCAGCGAGCCAGACGATGATGCCAGCCATGATCGTTCCGATCACTTCCAGATAGGACCGCGCCGTGATGATATCGAGTGGTGTGACCTGCCGGTGGAAGAGGAGACTGCCATTTGCCTCGAAGGCCTTGACCGCACGGATGAGGCAGTGACGCCACATTGTGAGCGGTACATAGCCGGTCACGACGAGCGCTGTCATCCCGAGCCCGTGCTCCCGCGCCGGACGGGTGAGCGTCCACATGACGGACACCCCTACGCAAAAGATCACAGGCTCGCCGATCACCCACAGAAAACCGATATTGCCCCGGCCGTAGCGGGTCAGCATTTCACGGAAGACCAGCGCGTTGATGACGTCGATCTGTTTCCGAAACCCTCTCAGCACCGGAAAATTTTTCATGTTCGGTCTCTCAGCAATGTCTTCGCTCTCCCTACCATCGGCACCGGTCGTTCTCAATCCGGCTCATGCCCCCGATCGTCGCGCCCCCGTTTTTCGCAGCCCCGATCATTGCAACGAGGATGTGCAACCACGATCGAGACCACCGCTGTTTGCCGTTATGGGTCCGTTCCCGGCCCTGCGCCGGGCACGAGTGCCCTTTCCTATCACGGTTTCCCGCACGGATGACAATCCCGGCATGGCGTGCGAACGTCCCTTTCACCCAACGCATTCCCTCGTTTGACGCTCCCGTCTTTCCTTCCTACGGTCTTGCGAAACGATTTGTATGAGAAAGTCACAGAATGATGTCTCCCAGACGCGCCCTTGCCCTTTCGGCGCTCGCCTTGCCCATGCTTGCCTCGACCTCTCTGGCAGCGCCGGCATCCAATCCCCTGCTCACTCCGAGCAGCCTGCCCTATCAGGCGCCGCCCTTCGACCGGATCAAGGACAGCGACTATGTGCCAGCCTTCGAGAAAGGCATGGCCGAGCATCTCGCCGAGATCCGCCGGATCGCGAACGACAAGGCCGCGCCGACATTCGAGAACACGATCGTCGCAATGGAGCGCTCCGGGCAGCTCCTGAATCGTGTGCAGAACGTGTTCTACGGCGTCTATTCGGCGGACAAGGATGACGCCATGGACGCGATCGACAGCAAGGAAGCGCCGAGGCTCAGCCAGCATCAGGATGAGATCTATCTCGATCCGAAACTCTTCGGACGCGTCCGGACCCTCTGGGAGAAGCGGGACACGCTTTCCCTCACCCCCGAGCAGGCGATGCTGCTCGACGTGTATTACAAGCAGTTCGTCCATGCCGGTGCCGAACTCTCCGCCTCAGACCAGAAAACGCTGCGCGATCTCAACACCCGTCTGACGAAGCTGGAAACCGCATACGGCCAGAAGCTCGTCGCAAGCGCGAAGGCGGGCGCGCTGGTCGTCGACCGGAAAGCCGCACTCGATGGCATGGATGACGGCGCCATCGCCGCTGCCGCCAAGGCGGCCGAGGGACGCAAGCTGACCGGGAAATACCTGATCCCGCTCCAGAACACGACCCAGCAGCCGGCGCTCGCCGCGATGAAGGACCGGGCGACACGGAAGGCTCTTTTCGACAGGAGCTGGACCCGGGCCGAACGGGGCGATGCAAACGATACGCGCAAGACCATCGCGGAAATTGCCAGATTGCGCGCGCAGAAGGCGGCACTCTTCGGTTATCCCGACTACGCGGCCTATGCGCTCTACGATCAGATGGCCAGAACGCCGGAAGCGGTCAACGCCTTCATTCACAAGCTCGTCCCGGCCACTGCCGCCGAACAGCATCGCGAGGTTGCCGCGCTTCAGAAGGTCATCGCCGCAGACCATCAGAAATTCGCGTTGCAGCCCTGGGACTGGACGCATTACGCGGAACAGCTGCGCAAGCAGGAATTCGCTCTCGACCAGGACGAGATCAAACCCTATTTCGAACTGCATACGGTTCTGACCGATGGCGTTTTCTACGCCGCAAACCAGCTCTATGGAATCACCTTCCGGCCGCGCAAGGACATTCCGGTCTACAACCCCGACGTGATGGTCTATGAGGTCAGGGACAAGGACGGCTCCCCTCTCGGATTGATGTATTTCGACTACTTCAAGCGCGACAACAAATCCGGCGGGGCCTGGATGTCGAACTTCGTCGGACAATCCGATCTGCTGAAAACGCGTCCGGTGATCTACAATGTCGCGAACTTCACGAAGGCCGCTCCGGGTCAGCCGCAGCTGATCACGTCGGACGACGTGACCACGATGTTCCATGAATTCGGACACGCGCTGCACGGACTTTTCGCGAGCCAGACCTATCCCACCCTGTCGGGCACCAGTGTTGCGCGCGATTTCGTCGAGTTCCCCTCGCAGTTCAACGAGAACTGGGCCATGGATCCGAAGGTCTTCGCCCATTATGCGAAGCACTACAAGACCGGCGCCCCGATGCCGCAGGCCCTCTTCGACAAGATAAAGAAGGCGGCCCATTTCAATCAGGGCTATGCGCTGGGCGAGATCGTCGCTGCGGCGCAGCTCGACATGTCGTGGCACGAACTGCCCGCATCGGCCCCGCTCCAGAACGTCGACGCCTTCGAGAAGAAGGCTCTGGACGAGACGGGGCTCGATGTCGCCCATGTTCCGCCCCGCTATCGTTCCAGCTATTTCCTGCATATCTGGTCCAACGGATATTCGGCCGGATATTATGCCTATCTCTGGACCGAGATGCTGGATCAGGACGTCTATTCCTGGTTCATGAAGCATGGGGGCCTGACACGGGAAAACGGTCAGCGCTTCCGCGACATGATCCTCTCGAAGGGCCATACGATGGATTACGGGCCGATGTTCCGTGCCTTCTACGGCAAGGATCCCGAGATCGGCCCGATGCTCTCGCATCGCGGACTCACAGACACGGACACCGATACAGGCACCGGGAACTGACCCGTTCCGCCTGCTGCGCCCATGGCGCGGCAGGCGAGCGCAGCCCGACGCCGTCCGGCCTCATGCATCCATCCGGTGCATTCATCTGGCCGGGCGGGTTCGCCCGCCTCCCCTTTGGGGAGAAGACGGCTTTTCGCCCGACATGCCAGACCGCAGGCCGCGCCACGCCACGCCACGCTTCCGGGCGGGATGAAGATTACTTTTAATAAAGCCTTCACACACGCACCCGTTTCGACAGACTAGAACGATCACGTCGACTCGATTCTCCGCACGATAACCGTGCCCTGGGATCACGAGTCCACGCGCCTATTTGTTCGTTACTTAAAAATAACAAGAATTCGGCTTTTTCGTGCGTGTGCCGGGAAAGGAGGCCTCTGCCTGCCTTCTCCCGGCGTCATAGGGACATAGCAGCCCGTTTCCATGACCCCTGTCGCCGCAATGCCGAGCCTCGTCGTTCTGTGTTACCGGAGTCTGCCGTTTCATGATCCCATCCTTCCCGTTGCACGTCCCGTTTCATGTGCCGCGTCGTTCGCGCACCTATGCTTCGTTACGATCCCGTCACGTCGCAATTCTCGTTGCGCTGGGCGCCGTCCCTCCGGCTCTTGCTGCGGAGCAAGGCGCCGATCGCACGGGATCGGTCGACAAGACCCGAAACGACCGCGCGAAGACGGCGCTTCGCAAGCCGGTTGTCATGGAGCATATCCGGGTTCGTGCGCAACGCGGCGGCACGGTTGCCGCGGCCCTAGACGAGCAGAGACGATCCAGTCAGGTGACGACGATCCTGTCGCGGGAGCAGATCGAACGCGCCCCCGAAACCAATCTCGCTGACATTCTGACGCGCCTGCCGGGCGTCTCGGCCTATAGCAACATGGCCGGCGGACAGGCGGCGACAGGCGAATCCCAGTTCATGACCATTCGGGGTCTGGATTCGAGTTACAACGCCTATACGCTCAACGGCGAACGGATCGCACCAGCCGATCCCTCCACCCGCGCCATCTCCTTCGACATGCTGGCCCCTTACGGCATCACGGCCATCAAGGTCTCGAAAAGCACGAATGCAGAGATGGATGGCGACGCGATCGGCGGTGCGATCGACATACGCACGCCGACCGCCTTCGATTTCTCCGGCCCTTACCGGAAGATCATCCTGCAAGGCCAGCTCAATGACAATGCCGCACGGACAGGCACCCCGGATCTCGGAGGTGTCGCCCAGGCGGAATTCGCACGTCGCTTCGGCCGGGACGGGCGCTTTGGCGTCTATGCGACGGGGTATTACACGTCCAAACACGTTCTCGCCAATGCGGTGGCGCCAAACCGGGCCTATGTTCCGGCGATAGAGGCACAATCGGGCGTCGCGACTCTCGATCAGGCATCGCAGCTCACGACCACCCAGGTGAAATACGATCTCTTCACCAGCAGCATCAAACGCTATGGCGGTTCTCTCTCGCTCAATTTCAAGGGCGAGCGACATGAGTTCTACGCCCTGGGCACCTGGGGCCAGTACACGACCCGTATCGACGACAACCAGGTCGGGTTACGGGGCGCCGATGCGGGATATGGTGCCGACGGCCTGTATCGCTCCCAGGGTATGGCGAGAGCGCAATATTTCACGACCAACGATTCCGCCCAGCTCCTCACGACCCAGAAACTTGGCGGAATCAGTCATATCGGACGCTGGACAGCCAGTTACGACGTCTTCAACAGCTATGGCGAACAGGCCAGCCCCAACACGGTCGAGGCGAGCATGTATGGCAACGGCTCGATCCCGGGGCCTTTTACATTCGAACTGGCGAACACCACCCTTCCGGCACTGGTCGGTCCCTCCGGCGCGCTCGCAGAATTGCGCGACCAGAATTTCAGCCGTTTCTGGAAAACGCAGGGACGGGACGCGCAGAGCACGGCGGATATGTACGGCGTGCATGCCGATGCGGCCTATCGGTTCGGCAATACGATCCTCCAGACGATCCAGTTCGGTTTCAAGTTCAGCAACACGCAGAGACGGGCCTGGTCCCATCCCTATTTCCACAGCGACAACAATTTCATCTATGACGGCCCGTTCTTCGGTGGGCAGAACTGGCCCTATACGAATGGCGCAGGTCCGCGCGTCGGGAATATTCCGGGATATCAGGTCGACGCTTTCGGCGGAAAACTCGGCGATTTCCGTATTCTCGATCGCGACTGGATCAAGGATACGACCGTGCCGTACAAATACAGCAACGATCCGCAGGGTGCGGGCAATTACACGCGCAACGACTGGAACGCCAACACCAGCACGGGATCCGAGAAGATCTATGCCGGTTTCGTCTCCCTGGCACTCCGGGCGGGCGATGTCGATATCCGCCCCGGTTTCAGATACGAATTCACCGATTTCGGCGGCACGCACTGGCAGTCCAATGGCGACAACGCGACCGGACGCTTCGTCCGTATCGGCCAGTCCTACGGGACGCCGCTTCCCTATCTGAACGTGAACTGGCGCCCCACCGCGCTCAGCGTGCTCCGTTTTTCGGTCCGGCGCGGTCTGACGCGCCCGGCCTACGGGCTGATCAACGGCGCATCGACCCTCAGCCTCGACCCGGTCACCAACGCCATTCTCTCGGTTTCCCAACCGAACCCCGATCTGCGACCGACCACGGCAACGATGTTCGATTTCTCGGCCGCTCTCTATAACCGTCATGCAGGTGTCGTCTCGGCCTCGGTCTATTACAAGCAGATCGAGAAATTCATTTTCACGTCGGTATCCAACGCGAATAACAGCGCGACACTCGGTGGCAACGTGCCGACCAACGCGACCACAGACGGAAACACGACATACAGAATGCCGGTCAACGGTCGGGGGGCGACACTCGAGGGCATCGAGCTCTCCGCCCAGCAAACCCTGTATTTTCTTCCCGGATGGCTGAGCGGGTTCGGCGTGAACGGCAATGTGACATTGCAGCACTCCAACGCAACCAGCAATATCGCCGGACATCCCGACACGGCGCTGCCGCGCGCGCCGGAGATGATGTACAATCTCGGATTTTACTACAGTCGGGACCGGATCCATTTCGATCTCAACTATAATTATATCGGCACGCAGCTTCTCAGCGTGAATTCCAGAGTGCCGGATTTCTATCTCCAGCCGACACAGCGCCTCGACCTGAGCGCAAAATACCGCTTCGGATGGGGGCTGACCGGCACGCTGGCAATGCAGAACCTGCTGAACACCCCCGCTTTCTGGGAGACGATGGGCAAGGGAAAATCCTATCTCGCCTATGACAGCTCGGCGAATGGCGCATTCGTGCAGACGGGCCGCATGTATCTCGCCGGACTGACCGGAGAATTCTGATGCCGTCGCGGCGTCGTTCCTTCCCCTTCTTCTTCTCCTTCCCCTTCTCCGGCCCGGGCGGGCCGGGCGCGCGTGACGGAACCGACGGAGCCCGTGCCCTGCATCCGCGCAGCCTCGAGGCGCGCGGCCGTTGCACGGGGAGCTTCTGCATTCTGCTTCCGGGCGTTCTGCTTTTTGGCGCATCGCTCTGCGGCGCCACCGCCGGAAGAAGCGCCCAGGCAGCAGAAAGCGCGACAGAACGCGCGGATATCCACGCGCTCCGTCTCGACCAGATCCAGCTCATCGGTACGCATAACAGCTACCATGCAGGAAGCCGGCACCTCGACGCGATCGCCGCTCGACATCCCGCTCTGGCGCGCCTTCTGGATTATCGCCACGCGCCGCTCGACATCCAGCTCGATCACGGAATCCGCCAGATCGAGCTCGATCTCTATGCCGATTCAGAAGGCGGGCGATTTGCCTCCCCCCATAATCCCGACAGACCGGGAGAGGCATGGCCCCTGCCTGCCGCCGAGCGCGCGATCATGCGCAGACCCGGCTTCAAGGTGATGCATATCCCCGATATCGATCAGAACGCGACCTGTCAGCCCTTCACGGCCTGCCTGCGCCTCATCCGGTCCTGGTCCGAACGCCATCCTCGCCACACCCCGGTTTTCGTTCTTCTCGAAATTGCCCGCAACAACGATCTCGCAGGCGGTACGCCGGTCGAGCGAATGACCCCGCATCACTTCGACGCGCTCGATTCCGAGATACGGTCGGTCTTCGGACCGGCCGCGCTGCTCGTGCCCGATGCCCTCCATGCGCAGGGGGAAACCCTCGGCCAGGCCGTTGCCCTTCATGGCTGGCCGCCTCTGGAGGCTGTTCGTGGCAAGATCGTCTTCCTCCTCGACCAGCAGGGCGATACCGCTGCCTACGAGGCAGGACATGCAGGGCTGAAAGGCCGGATCGCCTTCCCCAATGCCCGCCCGCAGAGTGACGACGCGGCCTTTACCGAAATGAATGACGGCCCGGCCGGAGCCGTCTCCCTTCTGGTCAGGCGCCATCTGCTCGTGCGCGTGCGGGCCGATGCCGATACGGAGGAAGGGCGGTCGGGCGCAATTGCCCGGCGCGATGCCATGCTTGCCAGTGGCGCCCAGATCGTCAGCACGGATTACCCGGACAGCGAACCGGCGTGGTGGAGTGGCTATCGCGTCGGCTTTCTCTCCGGCGCGTCGCTGCGCTGCAATCCCGTCACCGCCCCCCTGCCTTGTCCTGCCTCCTCTCCTCCCGGCGCCTCTCACGCCTTGGGTTCGCCTCCCTCGCCGTCCCGTCATTCCGTCGGGCTCGATATCGCGTCGGATTCGATGCCCGCTCTCGTCCGGATCGTGCTGGTCATGAGACACGGGCTCCGCACCCCCTTGCCGGGACAGGAACCGGCAAGCGTCGCTCTTCCCGGTGGCTGGCCCGCATGGACGGAGCCTCCGGGCGCCCTGACGGCGCGCGGCCGCAAGGCCATGCGGGCCAATGGCGTGTTTCTGCGTTCGTGGCTGAGCCGGTCGGGCCTGCTCGAAGGGCAGGACTGCCCGCCCCCGGGCACGATCGCCCTGATCGCCAACTCGGAACCCCGCACGATCGCCAGCGCCCGCAGCTTGCGGGACGGGCTGGTGCCCTCGTGCCGTCTGTCGATCGACCACCGCGATTCCGGCATTGCGGATCCTCTCTTCTCTCCGCGCGCGACCGATCCGGAACGTTTCGATATGAAATCCATCATCCCGTCCCTGCCAGATCCCGACCGGTCCTCCACGCCGCTTCGGGAGGCCATCGATCGTCTCGCGGATCTCGTTTCATGTTCCGGTGGCCCATGCGCCTTTCTCCGGGAGCCTGGCCGGGTTTCGCCCGATGGAACCGGTCACCGCATGATCCTCTCCGGACCGATACAGGAAGGCTCGTCGATCGCCGAGGCGCTCATGCTGGCCTATCTCGATGGAAAACCCCTGCATCCGCTACCGGGTGGAGGCTGGCTCGATGCGCATATACTGGGCAGGCTTTCAGCGCTTCATGCCGCGATGCTCGATGCAACCCTGCGCCCGCCCCCCATCGCCGCCCCGCTTTCCCGCTCCCTGCGACGGAGGATCGTGCAAGACCTTCTGTCCGGGGAGGGACCGGCGCTCAAGGTCTATGTCGGTCATGACGATACGATCGTGCCGCTCCTCGGCATGCTCGACATCCATGTCGATGCCCCCGGCTATGCGCGAGACGAGATCCCGGTCGGCTCGGCGCTTGGCTTTGCGCTGTATCGGGACCGGGACGGCAACGGCTTCGTCAGGACGCTCTTCCTGTCGCAGATGCCGGTGGCCATGCGTGAGGCGCCCGATAGCGCCATGCCCTCGATGGCTTTTCCCCATGTCCCGATCTGCGGCACGGATCCGAACGGATGTCCCCTCCGGACCCTGACCGGCGCACTCGGACGATGACGGCGGGCCTGTATCCGGGTCCCGCTCAGTCCTCGCCCCTATTCCTCGTCCTGCCCCTCTCCCCACCCCTGGGCGCGCATCTCGTCGAGACGCGAGGCCGTTCTCTCGAAGGCGCGGGCATTTTCGCCCGTCCGATAAAGCGTCTCCGGCAATGAGGCGGCACTCGCGCGGAGACGGACGCGGTTTTCGTAAAGGACATCGACGAGCGTGATGAAACGGCGCACCTTGTCGAAATCGTCCGGCACGAGCGCGGGAATGGCGTCGAGAAAGAGCGTATGGAACTGCGAGGCCAGCGCGAGATAATCGGCCGGTCCGAGCGGCGTGCCGCACAGATCCTCGAAACCGAACCAGGCGACCCTGTCGCGACAGGCGGGCACGGCGATGCGACGCGAACCCACCGCGACGGTTCCGGGTTCGGCCCTTCCTCCTGTCGCCGCCTCGAAAGCCTGACGCAACAACGTGCTGTTTTCTGCAGAGTCCGGCACGAGCCAGACCGTTTCGTCGGGCAGACGCCCTCTGCGGTAATCGCGGACGGCCTCGAGCGTCAGCACATCCATATGTGCGGAAAACGCCTCGAGATAGGGCTTCATGGTCGCCCTGTTCTGTGTCTGCGACTTCATCAGCGCATCCGGAGCCGTGTTCGACGTTGCAACCACGACCGTTCCGAGCGCCATGGTCAGATCCAGCAGACGCAGGACGAGAAGCGCATCGGACATGTCGTTGATCTGGAATTCGTCGAAACAGAGCAGATCGTACTGCGCATGGAGCTTTCCGGCGAGATCGCGCACCGGGTCCTCGCGCCGCGTCTGGCGGCTCTGGGGCCTGTTCAGGACACGCAGGACCTCCTGCATGAAGACGTGAAAATGGATCCTGCGCTTTTTCTCCAGAGCGATCTCGCGACAAAAGAGATCCATCAGCATGGTCTTGCCCCGCCCGACATCTCCGACGAGATAGAGCCCCCTGAGCGGTTGCGGCCTTCGGCGCGTCAGGCGCGACAGAAAACCGTCGCCGCCCTCATGTCGTCGGGTCAGCTCCGTGGCGAGCCGGTCGAGCGCCATCGCCGCTGCCCGCTGCGCAGGATCCGGTTGCAGGGTCCCGCTCGAAACCAGCTGCTCATAGGTGGCGAACACGCCCTTGCCGCGGATGGGGGTCATATCGGGACGCATATCGCCGGAACGGGAGGGAACGGGGCTCGAATACGACATGAAGCTTCCTTGTGCCGGACGCATGGTTTTGCGCATGTCCGTCCTAGCATGCGCAGTCGATACAGGGAGCGGGCCAGTACCGTCACGCCTGTGTGAGGCAGAACGGGATTATCCCAAATACAAGACAAAATCAGTGCCCATTCTCACATCAATATGCACATGACGGACAACACGAATGCGACTATGTGGGTTAGACATCGCATAGCCCGATTGACAGAATTCCGAGGTATCGCCATGGCTTCCGACGGACGTGAAGCGTTCTATCACGGCACCGACACTGAGGGGCAGGCCATCCGGCGGCCCATGTCTCCCCATCTCGACATCTACCGTTTTCGCCTCTCTATGGCGCTTTCCATCGGCAACCGCATGGCGGGTGTCGCTTCTGCGCTCGGCGCCCTTCTGGCCGTTTCCTGGCTCGGCGCCCTGGCGCAGGGGCCGCGCAGCTTCGCGCGCGCCCAGAAAATCGCGACCAATCCGCTGGGCCGGCTCGTGTTTCTCGGCTGGGGCGTCGCGACGCTCTACCATTTCGTCGCCGGGATCCGTCACCTGATATGGGATAGCGGAGCCCGCTTCGAGAAAAAGGAGATCGACCGGGACGGCAAACGCTCTCTCTTTCTCACGGGGGGGCTGTCCGTCGGACTGGTTGCTGCCTTCGTGACGCTCTCCCGCATTCGCAAAGGATAACGCCATGACGCGTCTCTCCGACATGCGTACGCCCCTCGCGCGTGCCAAGGGCCTGGGCGGCCTGCCCGACGGGGCCGAACACTGGACTGCCGAGCGGGTCTCCGCATTGCTTCTGGCGCCTTTGTCCCTGTGGGGTGTGACCCAGATCCTGCGTCTTGCCGGGCGCGACCGGGAGACCATTCTCGCCTGGGCAGGACGCGTGCAGAACGCCGCCCCGCTGGGGCTGCTCATCGCGCTGACGGCGCGCCACGCACAGCTCGGTCTGGAGGTGATCGCCTCCGATTACGCACGCGGGTGGCGGCGCGTCGGCCTGCGCCTCCTGATCCGTCTGGCGACCCTGGTTTTCGTCGCGATCGGCGCCGCCTCGCTCGCCCGCATCATCATGACCCGCACGCCGGAGGCGAAACAATGAGCGAAACACGCCCGGGAAATTACCGCATCGTCGATCATGCCTATGACGTGGTCGTGGTCGGGGCTGGCGGGTCCGGCCTGCGCGCCACGCTCGGCATGGGCGCCGGCGGGTTGCGTACCGCCTGCGTCACCAAGGTGTTTCCGACCCGTAGCCATACCGTTGCCGCCCAGGGCGGAATCGGCGCCGCTCTGGGGAACATGGCCGAGGATAACTGGCGCTGGCACATGTACGATACCGTGAAGGGATCGGACTGGCTGGGCGATCAGGACGCCATCGAATTCATGTGTCGCGAGGCGGAAAGCGCCGTCATGGAGCTGGAGCATTTCGGTGTGCCCTTCTCCCGCACCGAAGACGGCAAGATCTATCAGCGCCCCTTCGGCGGCCATATGAGCGAATACGGCAAGACGCCTGTCGCACGCGCCTGCGCCGCCGCCGATCGCACGGGCCATGCGATCCTGCATACGCTGTATCAGCAATGCCTGAAGCATCGCGTCGACTTCTATGTGGAATATTACGTCCTCGATCTCATCATGGACGAGAGCGGCGCCTGTCGGGGGATCGTCGCCTGGTGCCTCGATGACGGATCGATCCACCGGTTCAGCGCCAAGACGGTCGTTCTTGCGACTGGCGGTTACGGCCGGGCCTTCCAGAGCTGCACATCCGCCCATTCCTGCACCGGCGATGGCGGCGGTCTCGCGATGCGTGCCGGTGTCCCGACCCAGGACATGGAATTCGTGCAGTTCCATCCGACCGGCATTTTCCCTGCCGGTTGCCTGCTGACGGAAGGATGCCGCGGCGAGGGCGGTTATCTGACCAATGGCGAGGGGGAACGCTTCATGGAGCGCTATGCCCCCACGGCCAAGGATCTCGCCTCGCGCGACGTGGTTTCACGGGCCATGACCATCGAGATCAATGAAGGGCGCGGTTGCGGTCCGAAAAAAGACCATATCATGCTCCATCTCGAGCATCTCGGCCCCGAATTGCTGCATCAGCGCCTGCCGGGCATCTCCGAAACCGCACGGATTTTCGCAGGCGTCGACGTCACCAGGGAGCCCGCCCCGGTCCTTCCCACGGTGCATTACAACATGGGAGGCGTCCCCACCAATCTGCATGGCGAGGTTCTGCGCCCGACGGAGGACGATCCCGATCGCGTCGTCCCCGGATTGATGGCGGTGGGAGAGGCGGCCTGCGTCTCGGTGCATGGCGCAAACAGGCTCGGCACGAATTCCCTCCTCGACCTCATCGTGTTCGGCCGGGCCGCCGGGAAGCGCGCCGCCGAACTCATCGATCCGACCGTGCCCGTTCCTCCCCTGCCCCAGGGCGCGGGAGACGAGATCATCGCCAGATTCGACCGGTTGCGTCATGCAGAAGGGCGTTTCAGCGTGGCCGAGCTGCGCGAACGTCTGCAGCGCACGATGCAGAGTCACGCGGCCGTCTTCCGCAATACACGCTCGCTCGCCGAAGGCTGCGAGAAGATCAGGACGTTGTGGAAGGATGCCGCCCATATGGGTCTGGCCGATCGCTCGCTGATCTGGAACAGCGATCTGATGGAAGCGCTCGAGTTCTTCAATCTTCTGGCGAATGCGACCGTCACCATCGAGAGCGCTCATGCCCGACACGAGACGCGCGGTGCCCATGCCCATGACGACTATCCGGAGCGGGATGACACGCACTGGATGAAGCACACCGTGTCCTATCTCGATGACGACGGGGAGGTCTCGCTGCTGTACCGTCCCGTACGCATGCAGACGCTGACCGATGAGGTCGATGTCTTCCCGCCCAAGAAACGCGTGTATTGAGGGGATCCGACCATGGTTGAACTCAGTCTGCCCAAAAACAGCACGCCTCGCCCCGGCAAGTTCCATCCGGCCCCGTCGGATGCGAAACGCAAGGCCGTCTTCCAGATCTATCGCTGGTCGCCCGATGACGACGAGAATCCCTGCCTCGACAGCTACGAGCTCGATCTGGACAAGGTCGGGCCGATGGTCCTCGACGCCCTGCTCTATATCAAGGACCATATCGACGCGTCCCTGACCTTCCGCCGTTCCTGCCGCGAGGGGATCTGCGGATCCTGCGCCATGAACATCGATGGCGAGAACACCCTCGCCTGCCTCAAGCCGATCAGCGCGATCAAGGGAACGATCAGGATCAATCCCCTGCCGCACATGCCCGTCGTGAAGGATCTCGTCCCGAATCTGAACGGCGCCTATGCGCAGCTCGAATCGATCCAGCCCTGGCTCAAGAGCGACACGCCGCCGCCGCCGGATACGGAGCGCCTGCAAAGCATCGAGGAGCGCGAAAAACTCGATGGCATGTGGGAGTGCATCCTGTGCTTCTGCTGCAGCACGTCCTGTCCGTCCTACTGGTGGAACGGCGACCGCTATCTCGGACCGGCCACATTGCTCGCGGCCAATCGCTGGATCATGGACAGCCGCGACGATCATACGGGCGAGAGACTCGCGGCTCTGGACGACTCGATGAAGCTCTATGGCTGCCGGACGATCATGAACTGTACCCAGACCTGCCCCAAGGGACTGAATCCGGCCAAGGCCATCGCCAATATCAAGAAGCTGCAGGTCGAGCGCGAATAAACCCGCGCGTCATGGGGCCGGGACCGGAGGACGCGGAACATGCGTATTCTCCGGTTCTTCCTCCCCCTCATGCCAGCACCGCACCCAGCACCACGCCCACAGCTCCGGGGGAACAAATTCCGGAACAGGCCGCCCGGGGGGGGCCTGCGCAAAGCCCGGGAGGGCGGGGGCTTCCGGCAATGCATCCCGGGAAGATGGCTTCAGGCTGCGCCGTATTCTTTCATGAGCTCGACGAGGCCCGTCTGCCGTCTGGTTCTGAGGCGGGAAGCGAGCAGGATGGCATGCGCCTCCCGCACGGCGGTATCGAGTTCCTCGTTGATCAGGACGTGATCGAATTCGCTCCAGTGAGAGATCTCGTTGAGCGCCGCAGCCATTCTCCGGTCGATCTCGGCTGCGTCGTCGGAAGCACGTGAGCGCAGACGACGATCGAGTTCCTTCATCGAAGGCGGCAGGACGAACAGGCTGACCACATCGTCGGGCAGGGCCGAACGCAGGAGCCTATGTCCCTGCCAGTCGATATCGAAGACCATATCGCGCCCGCTGGCGAGGGCCGCCTCGACGGGCGCGCGCGGGGTTCCGTATCCCCGCCCGAACACTTCCGCCCATTCCAGAAGCGCCCCCTCATCCGCCATTGTCCGGAACTGCTCGAGACTGCGGAAATGATAGTGAACGCCGTCCTTCTCTCCGGGGCGCGGCGCGCGCGTGGTGACCGAAACCGAATGGACGAGGCTGGAATCCCCGGCCCGAAGGGCGTTTGCGATGGTCGATTTTCCAGCCCCGGACGGTGCCGAGATCACAAAGCAAACGCCACGCCGTGCCACCCTAGTCATGACCCGTTTCTCCTCCCGGTCCCCTGATCGTATCCCGCAAGGCATAGCGGCTCGGCATGCGTTTGGAAACATGGCCCGGAACGGGGACGCGAAAGGACTCTCTCAGGGAATGTATCGCGATGCGCGCAACTGGTCGAAGAGATCGCAGAAGGACCGCTCGGTCGACTGATAGCGTGCAAAACCGGCTTCCCGGCTCTTGGTCATATCGGTGACGCATTCCACCGGCCTGCCGAGATCGGCATCGGTATGCCAGGGCGAGGCGAGTTTCGAGAGATCGTCCAGCTGCAGGGCATGAGCCTTCGCGATACGGCGCCATGCCTCTTCCTGGCCCTTCAGACGCGCCTCGAGCGGGGAGACCGCCCCCGGATAGGGGGCTGCCTCGATCCCGAACCAGGATGCCAGACGCGGCCAGAGCCATTTCCAGCGGAACACGTCCCCATTGACGATGTTGAAGGCTTCGTTGCGTCCGCCCGGCGCGGTGGCAGCCCAGTGAATATGGGCGGCGAGCTGGCGCGCATCGGTGACATCGGTCAGTCCGTTCCACTGAACCGCCGAGCCGGGAAACACGAAAGGCAGTCCGGTCTCGCGACAGAGACTGGCATAGACCGCAAGCGTCGTACCCATGTTCATGAGATTGCCGATCGCATGACCGATGACGGTATGCGGCCGGTGCACCGACCAGGAGAATCCGTGACGTGCGGCCGCCTCGAAAAGTACGTCTTCCTGCGCGTAGTAGAAATTCTCGCCGGGCAGGCGGGGCATGTCCTCACGAAACGGCGTCTGTGGCGGCGCACCGGCTGCGTAACTCTCGAACGGTCCGAGATAATGTTTGAGACCGGTCACAAGACCGACATGAACGAGCCTCTCGGGATGGGGCAATGCCGAGAAGACGTTGCGCAGCATGGCGCTGTTTGCGATGCAGTTCTCGGCCTCGGTCGCCTTTCGGGTCCAGGTCGTGAAAAACAGACAATGCGGCGCGACGTCCGCAAGCGCCGTCCCGAGCTGCCCGGGATCGAGCGTATCGGCCCTGACGGGAACGACCTGCTCGGGAAGCCCCTCGACGTTCCGGGCCAGTCCGTACACGGTCCAGCCCTCGGCCAGAAGACGGGAGGCAAGGTTACGACCGACAAGTCCGGTCGCTCCGACGATCAGCGCACGCATGATGACTCCTGACACCCTCCGGGAATAATCCGTCCCGGAAGTGCATGACGGGGAATGCTCCCCGGCTGGTTTCGATGGGTGTCACGCTGTGATATTTGCGTTGCAAAGACAATCCGGCACGTTCTGGTGCCCGGTTACCGCGAGGTTCCCACACCCGGTCATGACGCATTCTCCCGATTCCGGATCCTCTCTCCCGGCAGGATACCGGACTGCCCCTTTCGCCGAGGATTGCGCACCCCGGAAGCTTCTCAGGCTTTTTTCCGCGAAATGGGTGACGATGATCCTCCACGCCCTTCACCTGTCCGGGGGTGGGTCCCGTCCGGGCCAGTTGCTGCGCAATCTCCCGGGACTGTCGAAAAAGATGATGACCCAGACCCTGCGCGATCTGGAAGCGAAGGGCCTGGTCTCGCGCCATGTGATGGCGGAGGCGCCCCCGGTCGTGGAGTATCGCCTGACCGCTCTGGGACAATGTCTCATCGAACCGCTCGAGCAGCTTTATGGCTGGGGGGTCGAACACGCCCATATTCTCGACCGGATCGACTGAACGCATCCCGCGCATCGCCCCCTCCGGTAGAGTTTTCCGGGGGACGGTTTCCGGGGGCTACAGTTCCCGGGGGCCGTATCTTGCGCCTCTCTCCCCGGGATCTCAGCGCCCGACGAGGGATTCGAGATGATCGGGATAACGCTTCCCGACGACATCGATCGCATCGAGCGCCCCGTCGATCCGCGCGACATCCTCCGGGGTCAGGACGATATCGAGCGCAGCCATGTTCTCGTCGAGGCGAGCGGGATTGCGGGTTCCCGGAATCGGCACGATCCAGCGTTCCCGTGCGAGGAGCCAGGCAAGGGCGATCTGGGCGGGCGTCGCCCCGTGCGCTTCGGCAATCGCCTCGAGGCGGGAGACGAGCCCCTGATTGGCGGCCACGGCCTCGGCGGAAAAACGCGGTACGACGCTGCGAAAATCCCCCTCACCGAAGCGGGCCTGCGCGTCGATCCTGCCGGTGAGAAACCCCTTTCCCAGAGGACTGAACGGGACGAAGCCGATCTCCAGCTCACGCAGCAGGGGCAGGATCTCGCGCTCCGGCTCGCGCCACCAGAGCGAATATTCGCTCTGGACGACAGAAACGGGATGCTCCTCATGCGCTTTGCGAATCGACAGTGCGCCAGCCTCCGAGAGGCCGAAATGGCGGACCTTCCCCTCCCAGACCAGTTCCTTGACCGCGCCCGCGACCTCTTCCATGGGCACATCCGGATCGACCCTGTGCTGATAGAAAAGATCGATCACGTCTGTCCGCAATCGCAGAAGCGACTCCTCGGCGACCTGACGGATCCGCTCGGGGCGACTATCCACGCCGTTTTGCGTCTTCCCGTCCCGGAAGCCGAATTTCGTCGCAATGATCACCTCCCGGCGGAAGGGAGCGAGCGCCTCGCCTAGAAGCGCCTCATTCGTGAAAGGACCGTAGGCCTCGGCCGTATCGAAGAACGTCACTCCCCTGTCGAAGGCCCCCCTTAGAAACGCTACCGCCCGCGCATGATCCTCGGCCGGGCCGAAACCGAAGCTGAGCCCCATGCATCCCAGACCGAGCGCCGAAACGTCCGGACCATGCGCCCCGAGCCGTCTTGTCTGTACCGTCGTCCTTGTCATGTCCGATGCTCCCTCATCGAAACCGTCCGCAGGGCTGGGGCACCGGCCCGCAATTGCCTGTCGCGCCCCGGCGGGGAAACACGCGGCGATCGCGTTCGACCCGCATCGACGGCTTTCATCCGTTCCTCAGGCTCCGCCCGTCGCGAAACCCGATCGATGACGCGAGAAAACCAGACTGGCGTAAGGAGGATAAGTCGCTATTGTCGACTTGAACCAATATCGGATTTTCATGAATGAACCGCGAGGACCTGGCCGATCTCAACGCCTTCATGATCGTGGCGGAAGAACAGAGCTTCACCCGGGCCGCGAGTCGCCTGGGCACGTCGCAATCGGCACTGAGCCATACGATCAGACGTCTCGAGACCCGTCTGGGGCTGCGTCTTCTGACCCGGACGACGCGTCGTGTGGCCACGACCCATGCGGGAGAAAAACTCCTCGGGACGCTGGCCCCCGCGCTCGATGCGATATCGAGCGAGATCGCCTCGCTGAGCGACCTGTCCGAAAAACCCTCCGGCCTCATTCGCCTGACCACCTCGGAACACGCCGCCACCAGTATTCTCTGGCCCGCTCTGAAACGGCTCCTGCCCGATTATCCGGGCATCCAGGTCGATGTCGAGATCGAGGCCGGGTTGAGCGATATCGTGGCGGAACGCTTCGATGCCGGTATCCGTCTCGAGGAAACCATTGCGAAAGACATGATCGCCGTACCGATCGGCCCCCCCTTGCGTATGGCCGTGGTCGGCGCGCCAGGCTATTTCAGAACCCACCCGGTGCCGGAAACGCCCCAGGAGCTCTCCCGCCATCACTGCCTCAAGCTGCGTATGTCCACCTCGGGCGGCGTCTATGCATGGGAACTGGAAAAGGGACGCCGCAGCCTGCGCGTCCGGGTGGAAGGTCAGCTCACATTCAACAATGCGGCGATGCTGCGTGAAGCGGCCCTCGACGGCTTCGGTCTCGCCTGCGTCATGGAGGATCAGGTGATGGATCATGTCGCCGCAGGCCGCCTCGTGCGCGTCCTCGAGGACTGGTGCCCGCCTTTCCCAGGATATCACCTCTATTATCCCAGCCGCCGCCAGTCTTCCGCCGTCTTTCGCCTTCTCGTCGAGGCCCTGCGCTACAGGTCCTGACGCCCCTGCCCCGACGCAGTCCGGGCCGTCTCACGGTCTTTCGGGGCGCGTATTGAGCGCCCTGCTTCCCGATGGCAGCGCCTGAGCCGCGAAATCTGCCGTATCGAGCCTGCGCAAGGCGGCAACCTGAGCGGAGTCCACGGCCATCTCCCTGCCTCCGAAAGTCCGGCTCAGAAAGCGTACGATCGCGACGATCTGCGCATCGCTCAGATCCTGCCGGAAAGCCGGCATGGCCGCGAGACCGTCCGCTCCGTTGCGATGCACACCTGCGAGTATGGTCATGACCAGATTATCGGGTTTTCCGCCTCGCAGGATCGTGCTTTCGCGAAGGGCAGGATAATAATCGTCCTGCGTTCCCGATCCGTCCAGCTGGTGACAGGACGCACAGGCAGCGCGATAGAGAGCGGCACCGCCCGCGACGGAGCGATAATCCCTGCGATCGGCATAGGGACCAGGATTGGCGGCGCGTTCCCTGCGCGCCATGGCAAGCACCGCCTCGCTCCCGGCGGAAGAGAAACCGTATTCGCGCTCTCCGGATATCGTTTTCCGCCGCGGCTCGACGGGTATCGCACCGGATCCGGAACGATCGATGAGTCTCAGATAATACGTGATGGCCGCAAGATCGTCGTCTGTCAGGTATCGCAGGGAATGCTCGACCGCCTCCCCCATCGGGCCTGCCGCAACGGCTCTGTCGCGCACATGACCGTTGCGCAGATAGGCGTCGATTTCCTCATCGCGCCAGGACGCCAGAGGACCGTTCCTGCCTGCAGCAATGTCGGGCGCAAACCAGCCACCGACCCGGGCGCCGGAGAGGGCCTTGCCCCGCTTTGCCGCCATCATGAAATTGCGCGGCGTATGGCAGGTGCCGCAATGAGCGATCGTTTCGACGAGATAGCGCCCGCGCGCCGCGCGCTCCGTTTCTGCGGGTCTTGGCGCGAAACGCGTACGATCGAGAAACAGCCAGTTCCACACCCCCATCAAACCGCGAAAATTATAGGGAAAACGCAGCCGGGTCTCGGCTCCGACCGGCTGCTCGACCGCGGCGACTCCCTGCCGCATATAGATATACAGGGCGTGGATATCGCGATCCGTAAGCCCTGAATAGGAATCGTAGGGCATCGCGGGATAGAGATGTCTCCCATCGGAAGAGAGGCCCTCGCGTACGGCGCGTGCGAAACCGGCTTCCGACCAGCGCCCGATTCCATAGCGGATCGATGGCGTGATATTGCTCGAATAGATCACGCCCATGGGCGACTGGATGCCGTATCCGCCACCAAAAACAGGCCCGCCCGGCCGCGTATGGCAGGCGACGCAATCTGCGGCACGCGCAAGATAGGCGCCCCTGGCCAAGAGCGCGTCTTCCGACGCATGGGCCGCACCGGGCGCTGCGGCGAACATGCCGGTCGCCAGACCGCCGAGGAGAAACCGGCACCGCCGGAAAAGCCCGTATCCTCGCATGTGTCAGACCTCGCGCAGAATGATGGATGCCGAACGCAGGGACAGGGCGCATCCGGTGAGCGTCGGGTTGACCACCGACGCGGCAGGCATCACCCCTGTGGTCGCCAGGAAGAGATTGTCGTGATCGTGGGTTCGCCCTTCGTGATTGACGACGGAATCGCGCGGATCGCTGCCCATGATCACGGTGCCCATGGGATGGTCGCGGTTTTCCCATACAGACAGGTTCTGCTCGAACACCTCGCCTTTCATCAGCCTCAGGAAATCGGCGTAGTCGTTCCGGATCACCGCGCGTGTCGCCCGGGCATAGTCATTGACATCGTAATGGATGTTCATCAGCGGCAACCCGTAGAAATCGCGATTGACGCGGCTCAGCGTCATGCGGTTGGTCGGCTCGGGCAGCATCTCGACATTCGAGCCCATGAAGAGCCAGCGTGCGGCCATATGCCGGATCGCCTCGTCGAGAGCGGGGCCGATGAGGCCCTGCGACAGAAGGCGCTCGGTGATCTGGACGTTCCCGACGAAATTGCCGACCTCGTGCCTTATGGCACCGTGCTCGCGCCGGAACGCTCCATCCCGCCATTTGAGGATATCGCCCTGCTGGACCGGCCCCCTGCCCGACCACATGGGTTCATCCGTGATCATCATCAGGGAAAAGGCGTTGTGATCCATGAGATTCCGCCCGACCATTCCCGACGCGTTCGCGACATCGGACAGAAGAAGCAGACGCGGCGTTTCGAGCGCATGGGCGGCAACCAGAACGTAGCGTGCCGTCAGACGCACCGATGTCCTTTCGGGGGTGAAATAGTGAACGGCCGCGATCTTCCTGCCATCGGGCGTCTTCTCGAGGCGATAGACCGTGGCGTCGGTAATCAGCCTCGCACCCGCGCGCTCCGCACGCGTGGCATGACGGTCGCCGCTGTACTGCGCCCCGATCGGGCAGATCGGCGAGCAGTTGTTATTGCCGACGCAGGCCGGACGCTCGTCATAAGGATCGGTCGCCCGGCCGTTCGGCTGATAGGTATAGGGATATCCTCCTTCGGCAAGGATCTCGCGCAGCCGCTTGTTGAAATAGCTGAACGCCTGCGGACGCACGGGAAACGGCGCCTGACGGGGCGGAAACGGCGCACCGCCATGGCCGCTGTAATCCGCGCTGTCATCGCCGGAGACGCCCATTTCGCGTTCGGCCTGATGATAGAAGGGCTCGAGATCGTCATAGGAAAGAGGCCAGTCGCGCCCGACACCGTACAGACTGCGCAGCCGGAAATCGTTGGGCAGAAGCCGCCAGCAGGCACCGCCCCAGTGCCAGGTGGTTCCACCGACCATGCGCAGCATCCCGGGCACGTATTCGATGGGTCCGCTATTGGTGATATAGCCGGGAACGAAGGAACTCGGCGCCCAGGGCTCGTTGGGATAAGGCTGGTTCCTGTTTCCCGCATCCGTACTGACATTGCCGCATTCGCGGAAGCTGTCGACGATCTTCCAGCGGGGCACGCGCGTGCCTGCCTCGATCATGATCACGGATTTTCCGTTCCGGGCGAGATGCGTTGCGGCGAGACTGCCGATCACGCCTGATCCGACGACAATTACATCGGCATCGTATTGGGTCGAGGTCATCGGTCGGGTTCAATCCGTCTGGAGGGTGGCAGGCGGCTCGGCCCAGAAACCCGGACCGCCGCGCGCATAGGTCGGGATGACCGTCGCATCGATTGTGGGACGCCACATGAGCGCGCCCTCATAGGTGATGAAAGCGGGCGTATCCGTTTCGGAGCGGGGCTTCATCGGCCCCACGCGCCCGAGATACCAGGCACCGACAATGGCCACCGCCGTGCCATGCAACAATGCGTCCCGAGGGAGATCGGATGCGCGATACGCCGCATGATCGCGGAGCCTGCGCGCGACCACAGCCCGGGCGAGACGCTCATAACGTCCGGAGAATTCCGGGTCCTTGCCCAGAAGAGCCTCCCAGACACGGAGCGCGATGCTCGTATCGAGATCGTCATGACCGGTCAGGAGCTGCGAGAGCGCGAGGAAATCCGGAGGCAGCGCGGCATGATGGACGGACTGCGCCCGACCGGATCCGTGCGAGGCGCGAAACAGCGCCATGGCCGGAAGACATGCGACACCGCAGGCAAGCACGGTTCGGCGCGTGAGTCTCTTCATCTGGTATATTCCCAACCCCACCGGGACATCCTGCGGTCGCTGCCCGTAAACCGGGACGATGTCACAGAAAAAACCGGATCGTCACATTCTCTGTGTAACGCCTGTTTGATCAGACGCATCAGATCGTTACCGCTATCGGTAACAGTATTCATGTAGAGTGATCGAACATCGTGATGATCTTTTTCCATCACTTCGCATGAGGTTTCTGTGATGCTCGATCTGCTTGTCGACGACGCCCAGCGGAAGAGACGCGTTACTCTGAAGGATATCGCAGCACTGGCCGGCGTCGGAACGGCGACGGTCGAAAGGGCGCTGAACAACCGCGGAAACGTGCGGCCCGAAACATGCCGCAAGATCCTGAATGTTGCGCGTGAGCTGAACTATTTTCCGTCCCTGCCCATAGGTCATCATGGCGTCATCCGGCTCGATGTACTTCTGGTCCGACCGGAAACCCTGTTCTATTCACGCATCAATTCCGCTTTCGAGCGTCTTGCCGCCTCTCTCGGCAAGGACGTCGTGATCCATCGCAGTTTCGTCAAAGAGGCGGATATTGCCGGATTCGTCGAGAAGATCACGCATCCGCCCTATCAACGCTCTGCCCTGATCCTGGCCTGCCCGGCCTATCCCGCCATTCTTTCTGCTTTGCGCGATGTCGCCGATAGCGGCCTTCCCGTCGTGCAGCTCGTCACGCGCAATCTGCCCGATCTGCCTTATGTCGGGATCGACAACCATGCCGCGGGACGGACGGCGGCCTTGTGCATGAAACGAAGCCTGGTTCACGGCAATGGCCGCGAAGAAGACGGCGAAAGAACCGGGGGCCATCGCCGCAGGCGGGGATCGGTCATCGCGCTCTGTCACTCGATGGCCTATGCCAATCATCGTGAGCGCATCGAGGGTTTTTCAGGCTTCCTCGCCGAGCAGACGGATGACCGCCTCTTTCTCAGGGACGTCCTGTTCGATCGCGACGATCCCGACGAGGCGGCCCGTCTCGTGCATCAGGCCATAGTGAGCGATCCGGATCTCGTCGGGATCTACACCGCCGGGGGGGACAGCCTGCATATCGGCACCGTTCTGAAAAAACATGCGGCGCGCGCGCTCTGCTGGATCGGGCATGAAGTCAACGACGTGACCCGGCGCTGCCTCGCTGACGGGACGATGACCCTTGCCATAGACCAGACCCCCGAACACCAGGCAGGCATCGCTCTTACGCTCTGCCTGCAGAAGCTCGGGATCATCCCCGCCCTCGTCGAAGCGGAGCCTCCGAAATTCCGTCTCGTCACCCCGGAAAATCTCGACTGATCCCTCCGTCCGGTGCGGCGATCCGCTCGCCCGGCCGACATTTTCGCCCATCGGGTGGCGCTATCGGCCGGAAACGAACAGCCGGAAACGAACGGGGAGCCCGGCCGTCTTCAGGGGGAGGTGGGACAGAACACGCGAAGGCGGTGTCCGTCAGGGTCGCATCCCGTCAGACTATACCCGAAACCGAGACGGGTCGGTGGCTGAAGGATATGTACGTTCATTTCCTTCCAGTGCGCGAATGCCCGGTCGACGGCATCGTCCTGCGCCACGACGAATCCCGCTTCGCTCGCACCCGGCCCCGGTTCGAACGCTGGCACGACGTCGCCCTGCCCCCACAAGCCGAGAGAGAGCGACGAGGACACGCCGAAGCTCGCATAATTGACCGTCTCGCATTGCGGCGCCCTGCCCAGAAGACGGGAGTAGAAAAGGACGGATCGCGCAACGTCGGAGACGTAGAACGTGATAAGCATCATTTCGGTCATGGTTTTGTTCCTGTTGATGAATGAAAGCCTCTCCGCGCGAGGAGCGACAGGAAACTGACCCGGCCCTTTGTCATTTTCTGTCAGGATCGACGTACCACGCCTCGATATTCCGGCTTTTCTGCCATTCGCGCATCAGGGCTTTCCGGTCTCGCGGATAACGGTCATCCGTGATCTCGAGCCCTGCGATGCGATCCAGACGGAAATGGCGGAATTCCTCTCGCAGCTTGCACCACGCGACCAGAACGAGAGCCGAGTCGAAATAGGCAAGTGCGCAAGGCCATAAGGTCCGTTCGGTCCGGTTGCCCTGAGCATCGGTATAGGAAAGCCGGATGATGTTCTTCAGCCGGATCGCCCGACGCAGGATATCCGGATCGGGGCCGGGCGCGACCTGCGTACAGGGGGGACCGGCCATCAGGGAAAGATGCTCCAGTGAGACGCGCGCATCCTCGGGAAGAACGGAAACGATGCGGGCGAATGCGCTCAGGGCCGCCTCGCGCAGACCGCGATCCGATCTCGAAGCGACCCAGTCCGCGCCGAGCGCGAGCGCCTCGATCTCTTCGGGCGTGAACATCAGCGGCGGAAGCAGAAATCCGGGCACGAGGACATAGCCGAGTCCCGGTTCTCCCCTTATATCGGCGCCCAGAGCCTGGAGCGCCCCGATATCGCGATAGACCGTGCGCAGGCTGGTTTCGAGGCGTTCCGCCAGTCGGCGCGCGGAAACGGGGTGCCGATAACGGCGGAGCAGATGCAGCAATTCGAGAAGGCGAGCGGATCGGGACATGGCGTCTGAATGCCTCGGCGGCGTGTCGGAAAAAGGCAGCGATCGCATTCTGCCCCGCAGGAGGGGCGCCCGATGGCTCCCGGTGGCGTTCAGTCTGCGGGAGAAAAATCCACGCTCTTCCAGCTGTGGTTATCCGTGCCCGACCACAGATTATGCGCGCCCAGAATCCCCCCTTCGTTCATCAGTCGATAACCGCCCGCAGCCCAGCAGGTATTGTCGGCGACCAGCATAGGCGGCCTGGACCGATCCGTATGGGGAGACAGCGCCATGCAGGGGCCTCCGGTCAGCCCGGTGATCTGGTTGCCCGTGATCGCGATATTGCCTCCTGCCACGATGACAGGCGAATGCGCCGCCGATGCGCCCCAGACATTCGAACCGGAGAGGATACCGCCAAACATTCCTGCCAGATGAAAAGCTGCCCAATGCGCATCCGCGCCGCTTCCCGGCAGATCGGCGCTGCTATCGACAATGCGGAGAAAGGGAAGACCGTCTGCGAAAATGCCTGCCTTTCTCCCCTCGAGATAGGACTCCGAAATGCTGAGATCCTCGTCTCCGGGGCCGCTCTCGGCAAATACGCCATACTGTGCTTCGAGGACACGCAGATTGCGGATCTTGGTTCCCTGTACGGCAGGCCCGAGAAAGACGCCCGTGCCATGAAGAACGGTGACATCCGTCACGTCGTTATTGGACGCGAAAGCGACCGGCTTGCGCGCGGAATCGAGCGTTCCGGCGATGGAGATGGCACGCCCCCCGGCAGGAGACCGGAAAAAACTTCGCGCTATGCGCGCATCCGACGCGTTGCGGATTGCGATCCCGGTCCCGAATCCCTCGACCGTCAGCGCATCGATCCCGCCTTTGACATTGCCTTCCAGGCGCAGCGCCACGGCCGCGGATTTCGAAACGGTTTCGATCCTGAGATTGCGGATTTCATAGAGGGTCGCCTTGCCGCTGCCCGAATTGCGGAGCGACAGACCGCCTTTGGAGAAAACGAGTGTATTGCCGCGACCGTCGAGAGAAAACGAGGCGGCTCCGTCCGGCACGGCCAGAGCGGCCACATGACAGACGCCGCGAAACGTGAGTTGTGTCCCATGCATGGCGCTGTCATCAACCGCCCTCTGGAATGCGGCCGTATCGTCCGTCTTCCCGTCGCATCGGGCGCCGTAATCGAGGGCGCTCACCGTGTCCGACCCGGCGCGGGACACGGCAGGAAGAGCGAGAAAAAGGAGAAAGACGAGAAAGACGAGACATCTGTTTTTCATGATCACTCCTACCGAAACGGACAGGAATTCACCACCACAACCGGGCAGAAGGATGCGTTATCTGCACTGAATTGAGTGTCTCTGAAAGAAAAACTTCACTATCCATACGTCGTTCTGCCCCTCATTTGTCGTCTTTCCTCCGCAATTTCGGGAGGATCCTTCGCCCGCTCCTCCCATAACGATACAAGAAGAGAAACAAGATGCGCCTGACAAGACTCTCCTTCTCCGCCGGATCGCTCATGGCCCTGGCCGTTCAGGCTCCGGGACTGGCGACGCCGGCATGGGCCGCATCGAACGCTTCGACTGCATCGGCATCGGTTTCCCCTTCGACGATGACGGGCAGCGCCGGGGCTGTGCCGGCACGCGAGGGGCGCGATAGCGGAAGAAGCGAAAACGCCGGAAGCACCGGTGTGCGGATGGTCATGACCCCTGAATACCGCCTGCACTGGCCGGACGGGCTGGGCCGGGTCGATATCTATGCCGCCCTGCGCCCCGATCGGGATGGAATGCGTCTCATGCAACGCGGTCTCTCGGGCGGGACGGCCAGTCTGGCATCTCCCTTCCCGGAGCAGGATCGCGTCTATTTCTTCATCAAACCGCAAAACGGACAAGACGGGCTCTGGCTGGCCGATCGGGTGCTCACCCTCGAGGGGGTCGCGAATTTCCGGGATATGGGCGGATACGAAACGCAGGATCACCGTCATGTGCGCTGGGGACAGCTATACCGCTCGGCAGCGCCCAGTGGCCTGACCTCGCAGGATTATGCGCAGATCGACGCGCTCGGTATCCGGACCGTGACGGATCTGCGCACCGAAGCCGAACAGCGCAAGCAGCCCACGCACTGGAAAACGGGACCGAACGGCACACCGCCCGCTTTTTTCGCATCGAAGAAGCCGGTTCTCCCGGGCCAGATGACCGACCGCGCCCAGCTGGCCCGGCTGGACACCCGTCAGGCCAGGGCGATGATGGCTGGGTTCTATTCCCGGATGCCGGAACTCTACGAGGATGAGCTGAAAGGAATTTTCGCGCGCCTGCTGGCTCACCGGACACCGACCCTGACCCATTGCACGGCGGGGAAGGATCGCACCGGATTCGCCTCTGCGCTCGTTCTTTACGCGCTTGGCGTGCCGGAGAAGACGATACTGGCCGATTATGCCATGAGCGGCACGCTCCTGCGCGCCCATATGACCCCGAGCTTCAAGGCTGCGATGAACGATCCGAAAACGGGGGGAGCCGCCACAGCCGCAAGCCCTGCCATGCAGGCCATGCTCGATTCCGATCCGGCCTATCTCGAGGCGGGTTTCAGGGCGATCCGGGAACGCTACGGTTCGGTCGATCGCTATCTCAGCGAGAAGCTGGGCGTCGGACCGCAGCAGCGGGCCCAACTCCAGAGTCTCTATCTCGACTGATCCATTCCCGCGTCCGTTCCCAAACGCAAAAAAAGGAGGCCTGTAACGGCCTCCTCTCCGATCGGCACGGCCGGAACCGTTCCATCGCGCAAACCGCGCGACGCGCGATCGACACCGCCCCGATAACGAGGCGGTGCCAGCGCGATCATTTCTTCTGCGAGAGTACGGCGTCGCGGATGCGCTGACCGATCTTCTCATCGACATTGGTCCAGTATTCGAAGACGCGGGAGAGGACCGGCTCTTCCACACCACCGAGAATATGACCTGCCGCGTTCTGGACCAGACGCTCGCGGGCGGCATCATCCATCACGCGATTGACGAGCGCATTCGCCTGGTTGAAATCGCCATCGTCCTCACGCAGCGTATAGGCGGCACGCACGAACTCGCCATCGGCTGCCCAGACGGCATCCTCAGGGAAGCGTGCGGAATCGGCCGCCGATCCTCCCTTGGAATTGGGAGCATAGACCGGATCGCTTGCAAGTGCGGAACGCATGGTGCCGCCCTTGGAATAGGAGTGGACCGGACATTTGGGCGCATTGACCGGGATCTGCTTGTAGTTCACCCCGAGACGGGCCCGATGGGCATCGGCATAGGCGAAGGAACGCGCGAGCAGCATCTTGTCAGGCGAGAGACCCGTTCCGGGCACATGATTGTTCGGCTCGAACGCGACCTGTTCGATCTGGGCGAAGAAATCCGTCGGATTGCGGTCGAGGGTGAGCTTTCCGACCTCGATCAGCGGATATTCGCTCTGCGGCCAGGTCTTGGTCAGATCGAACGGGTTGATGTGATAGGTCTTCGCGTCCTCGAACGGCATGATCTGCATCTTCAGCGTCCAGCTCGGATTTTCTCCGCGCTTGATCGCGTTGAACAGATCGCGGCGATGGTAATCGGCATCGCTACCGGCCAGCTTGTCCGCCTGGTCCTGCGTCAGACACTTGATGCCCTGATCGGTCTTGAAGTGATACTTGACCCAGAAGCGCTCACCCTCCTCGTTGACCCACAGATAGGTGTGGCTCGAGAAGCCATCCATGTGCCTCCAGCTCGCGGGAATGCCGCGATCTCCCATGAGCCACGTCACCTGATGGGCGGATTCCGGGCTGAGAGTCCAGAAATCCCACTGCATGTCGTTGTCGCGCAGACCGTTATCGGCACGACGCTTCTGGGAGTGGATGAAATGCTGGAATTTCATCGGGTCGCGGACGAAGAAGATGGGGGTGTTGTTCCCCACCATGTCGAAATTGCCTTCTTCGGTGTAGAATTTCACCGAAAAACCGCGCGGATCGCGCCAGGTATCCGGGCTTCCGGATTCACCCGCGACGGTCGAGAAGCGCGCCACGACCTCGGTCTTCACGCCCTTCTGGAGAAACTTCGCCTTGGTGTAGCGGCTGACGTCATGCGTGACTTCGAAATGACCGAAAGCGCCGCCACCCTTCGCATGGGGCTGACGATCAGGGATCATCTCGCGATTGAACGTCGCCATCTGCTCGATCAGATAGTGATCGTTCATCAGGATGGGGCCATCGGCACCGACGCTGAGAGAATATTCGGTGCTCGCGACGGGAATGCCGGAATCGTCGGTGGTCGTCTTGGGGCGATCGTCAGCCATGGAAACTCTCCGGTTGCAGGAACTGCAGCTATAAAACCGGAGTTTCGGTCGGGTTCCTTCGGATCGTTATCGAGAGTTATTGTCGATGAAGACGATCCGAAAGTTGCGCCTGTTACATATGATTATTGATAATGATAGTCATTATCATATGACAGAAATGTCGTCTCGCCAAAGGCGCCCGCCCGGGGAGCGCCCGCTGGGCGCATCGTGACGCAGCGGGCGCGGTTTTCCTGCACGCGCTGCGATCAGAGCTCGCCCGTCAGGAACTGTGCCCGCCCGTGTCCGAACGACCAGTGGGCATCCGCATTCTCGACGACGGAAATCATGACATCCGATGGCAGGATGCCGCATTTCTCTTCCAGGGTTTCCGTAAGACGGCGGTAGAATGCAGCGTTCTTTCCATCGCCACGCGGACGGGTGAACATCTGAACGAGAACGAATTTGTCGGTCCTCGGAATGGACAGACCAGTATCCTCCGCAATCATGTGAGATTTCCTGTGCTCGGAAACGAGCTGATAGCGGTCGCCACGCGGCACCTTGAAGACCTCGAGCATGGCTTCATGGGCCGCATCGAGCAGGGTGCGGATCTCGTCTTCGCTGCGACCCTCGTAAACGTGAAAATGCAAAAGTGGCATAACTGCTCCTGCGATAGAATCGAGACATCCCTTCCCCCAACCGGGAAAGGGCCGGTTTCAGAGAACCTGCCAGCAGCGCTCCCGGCTGGACCGGAGCGCTGCATCGATCAGGCGCTGTATCTCCCAGGCCTCCCTGAAATCGGGGCTGGCGGGACTGTTGCGATCGATGGCCCGGATGAACTCGGCCATTTCGATCGTTTTGAGATCGTTGAATCCCAGCTGATGGCCGCCTGCGACGCAGAAGGCTCCATAGGGAGGGTGAGACGGCCCGGCCTCGATCAGCCGGAACCCGTTCCCGCGCGGGTCTTCTCCCGCCCGGAAATAGCGCAGCTCGTTCATGCGCTCCTGGGTGAAGGCCAGCGTGCCCTTGCTTCCGGAAATCTGGAAGGCGAGCTGCATGCTTCGTCCTGTCGCAAGCCAGCTTGCCTGCAATGTGCCGGAGCACCCGCGCTCGAACGACACGATCAACCGGGCGATATCATCCACGGCAACCTCACGGCGCTTCGTCGCTCCGGCGGAAACAGGACGTGTCGCAACCGGCGTATCGAGCTTGGCGCAAAGCTCGGTAATCGGCCCTGCGAGATAGCGCGCCACAGAAACGATGTGACTGCCTACATCCGCAATCGCACCGGCTCCACCCCTGGCATCGCACCGCCATGACCAGGGTGTCTGCGGATCGGCCATGAATCCCTCGGCATGAATCCCGTTGAAATCGTAGATTTCGCCGAGCTCCCCGGAGGCGATCATCTCGCGGGCCAGCTTGAGAAGCGGGTTCTTGAGATAGTTGAATCCGGTTGCGGTACGCACGCCCGCACGCTCGGCCGCACGCATCATCTGCCAGGCATCGGCGGCGTTGACGGAAAGAGGCTTCTCGCAATGGACATGTTTGCCCGCAGCGATTGCGGCAAGCGCCATCTCCTTGTGAAAGAGCGTCGGAGTGGTGATCGAGACGACATCGATATCGGGATCGGTCACGAGGCTTTCCCAGTCCGTGGTGGATCCGGAAAAACCGAACTGCTCCCTGAATGCCTCCGCACGGGCCGCATCCAGATCGGCCACCATGTGCAGGACGGGGCGGGATATATCCTCGAAAACATTGCCTGCCGCCAGATAGGACAAGGCATGTGCCTTGCCCATGAAGCCGGTGCCGATCAGGCCGATACGGACAGTCTTACGCATGTTCGTGCTCCGCAAGACGTCAGACGATCTTCTCGTCATGGGGCGCCGCAGTCCGACCGCGTGCCGAACCGGTGCGATGATTGATCATCGTGTCCTCGATCTTTTCGAGCGAGACCCCTTTTGTCTCGGGCACGAGCCCCATGACGAACCAGGCACCGAGGATCCCGCATCCCGCGAACAGCCACATCGAAAACGCACCGTGGAAATGATCCATCAGATATCTGTTCTCGTTCAGCATCGGGAAAAACTGGCTCACGAGAAAATTGGCCGCCCACTGGAAACAGACCGTGAGACTGATACCGACCGCGCGGAAACGGTTGGGGAAGATCTCCGAGATCAGGATCCATGCGATCGGCCCCCAGGAGAAACCGAAGGTCAGCATGAAGACGATCATGCCGGTCAGCGCGAGAAGTCCGGTCGTCTGGGTGTAAAGCGCCACAGAAACGATCAGCAGACCGATGACCATTCCGATCGAACCCCAGAAAATGAGGGGTTTGCGACCGTGCTTGTCGACGATCCAGGCATTGATCACGCATCCTGCGAGAAGAGCCAGTCCGATCCAGATCGTCTGGAACAAGGCGGCCTGATAGCTGCCGCTGGTCGATTTAAGCAGCATCGGCGCGTAATACATCATCACGTTGATACCGGTGATCTGCTGCATCCCGCCGATCATCGCGCCTACGAAGATGATCCAGCGCGCCCGGGGATCACGCAGAACCCTTGCGAAGCCGAGAGAAGTCTTCGCAGCATCGTTCAGCGATTGCTGGATCTCGCGGAGGAGGTTCCGTGCATGTCCCTCGTTCGAGATACGTGTCAGGGTTTTGAGCGCCTCGTCGTGCCTGCCCTTGAGCACGTGCCAGCGCGGCGATTCGGGAATGCAGAATATGACAGCGCAAAAAAGGATACAGGGGACGATTTCCGACCCGAACATCCAGCGCCATCCCATATCCACGAGCCATTCCGACGTGGCGGACCGGGCAATCAGATAATTGACGATAAACACCACGACCTGACCGAAGACGATGGCGAACTGCTCCATGCTGAGCGCTCGACCGCGCATGTCCTTCGGCGAGACCTCGGACATGTACATGGGCGATACGGCCGAGGCGACGCCCACCGCAATGCCTCCGATCATGCGATAGATGACGAACCAGGTGAAATCATCCGTAATCGCCGTTCCGACCGACTGGATACTGAACAGCAGCGCGCAGATGAACAGGGTCATGCGTCTGCCGACGCGATCGGCCATGACACCGGAAAGCAGGGCACCGATCATGCAACCGACGACCACATTGGAGACGGCCCAACCGGTCTGTGCAGGGGAGAGTTTGAAATATTCGGTCAGCGGCGTGATCGCCCCGGAAATGACCGAAGTGTCGTAACCGAACAGGATACCGCCCAGGGCGGCAATCGCACAGATGCGCAGCACATAACCGACGTCGTGACGCTCGGATTGCACCATAACCACGTCTCTGATTTTCTTCATGGTCAGCTTCTCCTCGCCCGGCTGCCTGAGCCGGTAGGGAAATCAGTTTCGTAATCGAAATGTTATTGACTATGCGCGTCACGCCATTTCCGGACAGGCTCCCGCTGCGGCCTTGTCGCAACGGGAGCTGCACCGGGAAACACGGTTTGACGCCCGCTTGCCTGGCCCGGTGGCCCCTTTCTGGAAAGAGGCCCGGCCCTAGCGATCGTAAAACGCGGGACGATCCATCATGGTGATCGGTTCGATACGCCCGCTTTCCTGGGCCTTCACGCACACATCGGCAGCGACGGAGGCACAGTATCCGTCCCAGGACGTGGCACCGTTGAGCTTTCCGGCTTTCACGCCATCGACGAAATCCTGCAGCTCGACGTCGTAGGCCGCGATGAAACGATCCTTCCAGTCGGTCATGATCTCGCAAGACTGTTTCGCCGATTTCCTCACCTCGACTGCAGCCGGCAGCGGCAGGATTGCCTCGCCCAGTTCACCGACCACGGCGCATTTGATGTCGTAGCCGTACTGACAATTCACGAAGACCTCGACATCGATACGAATTCCCTTGCGCGTCTCGAGCATGATGATCTGGGGATCGCGCATATGAGGCAGGGCTTTGGATGTGCGCCGCGGGAAGACGACCTGCGCACTGACATAATCGTCCGCGAGCATCCAGCGGAAAACATCGAGCTCGTGCACCAATGTGTCGGTGACAGACATCTGGATCGTGTAGTTCTCACCGACACGGGCATTGCGATGCGCAGCGTGGACCATCAGCACCTCGCCGATCTCACCTGCATCGATCAGCTTCTTCAGGGCACGATAGCCGGAATCGTAGGGACGCATGAATCCGACCTGGACAAGCCGCCGCCCGAGTGCCGCCTCGGTCTCGACGATTTTCCGGCAATCCTCTGCCTCGGTCGCCAGCGGCTTCTCGCAGAACACATATTTTCCGTGCTTCAGCGCCTCGAGCACATATTGAGCGTGCGTCCCGCCCCAGGAGGTCACGATGATCGCCTCGACTTCCGGGAGAGCGATCAGCGCTTCGCCCGACTCAGGCACCTTCGCATCCGGCGCATATTTATCCGCGACCTCGCGCGCGCGGGCGAGATTGACATCCGTGATCGCGACGATCTCGGCGCCGGAAACCACCTGCATGCAACGACGGGTATGGTCTTCACCGATAGCGCCTGCGCCGATGACACCGATTTTGAGAGTCATTGTTCCGAACTCCGTTCTGGATCAATAGGGAAGATGGGCCTGATCGGGATCCATGGAGAATTTCCATGCCCGGCGCGGACCCGCCATGACGTTGAGATAATAGAGATCGAAGCCATGAGGTGCTCCGACCGGGTGATACCCTTTCGGCACGAGCACGACGTCGCGATCGGCAACGGCCATGGCCTCGTCGAGCGAACCGTCCTTCGTGTAGACACGCTGCAGCGCAAAACCGCTGCCGCGTTTCAGACGGTGGTAATAGGTTTCCTCGAGATAGGTCTCATTGGGAAAATCATCCGTGTCGTGCTTGTGCGGCGGATAACTCGACCAATGTCCTCCGGGAGTAATGACCTCGACGACGAGCAGCGTCTCGGCTGGCGCCGTATCGGGCAGGATATTGCGAACGAAGCGCTGATTGGTGCCCGATCCTCGCGTCAGCTCTCCCACCTCTGCGGGTGGGATGACGCGCGCCGGATATTTTCCCTTGGCAGGCGAAGCACAGACGGCCAGTTCTACCTCTGTCTCCGCTTCGACGCGCCACTCTGCACCGGAGGGCAGATAGACCGACCAGGGCAGACCGCTGAACGGGTCCATACGCTCACCGAGAACGCCGAAATCCTGTCCGGCACCGGTGATGCGCGCCTTGCCGCTGACCAGAACGAGGCAGACCTCGTTCGGGCCCGTGCGATCGGAAACGCTCTCACCGACCGAGAGCTTGCGGACGTTGAAACCGATATAGCCCCAACCTGCCGAGTCCGGTGTCACCGAGACGGTGCAGCGTTCGGCGTCAGGTTCGTGAGAGTGAATGAGAAGCTTCGAACTCATGACAGATGTCCCGTAGCTACAAGGGTATCGATCAGGTAATTCCGACCCATCCGCGCATAAACGAGAGGGTTGGCAATCTCGGGATCCTGCTCCGCTTCGAGCACGATCCAGCCGTCATAATCGGGAAGCTCGCGCAACACGCGCGCATAGTCGATGCAGCCGTCACCCGGCACGGTAAACACGCCGGACAGCACGCTGCGCAGGAAGCTCCAGTCATAGACATCGGCCTGGGCGCGTTTGAAAGGACGGATATCCTTGCCGTGCACATGCCCTATGCGCGCACGATAGGTGCGAGCGAGTTCGGCCGGATCCGATCCGCCCCAGAGCGCATGACCCGTATCGAGAAGCAGCCTGACCGACGGGCCGGTCTTGTCCATGAAGCGCGCGATATCGTCCCGCGACTGGACGACCGTCCCCATATGATGATGGTAGACGAGATCGATCCCGTGATCGGCAAGATGATCCGCAACGACGGTCATGCGGCGGGCAAACGTGTCCCATTCGCCACTTTCCAGGACAGGGCGCTGCGAAAGCGGCGTGTCGATCTGCCCGTGAATGGCGTTGGACGTCTCAGCCGCGATGCAGACCTTGCACCCCATTCCCTTGAGCAGTTCGAGGCGCGGCCGGAGCGCGGCGATCTCTTCTTCGGCGCTCCGGGTCAGAAGCTCTGTCGACCACCATCCCGAAATGAATGCGAGACCGAACGGCTCGAGCGCCGCTTTCATTTCCGCAACGGTCTGGGGAAATTTATGCCCCAGTTCCATGCCCTCGATACCTGCCTTCCTCGCCTGGGCCAGGCACATCTCAAGCGTGGTGCTTGCCCCGACAGACTGCATGTCGTCATTGGACCAGATGATCGGATTGGCACCTATTCTGATCGTCATTCTTTCCTCCTCGTCCTTGCGGATCGATCCCCTGAGCCCTCAGTTTCCGATGCGCTGCGCGCCACGCTTGCGCTCGTAATCGGTACGGGCTTTCTTCACCGGCTCACGGGACGAGATCTCGGGGACGACCACATCCCACCAGGCGCCGCCATCGGTCGTCATCGGACCGGGATCCGTATCGATCACGATGACGCTCGTACGATCGCACGAGCGCGCGCGGTCCACAGCTTCGCTGAGCGCCTCGAGACAGGTCACTTTCTCCGCATGCGCGCCCAATCCGCGGGCCAGCTGAACGAAATCGATCTCGAACGGGCGAACCTGACGGCAATCTTCCCAGAGATTGTTGAACGGCGCGCCGCCGCATTCCTGCTGCAACCGGTTAATGCAGGCGTAACCATGGTTGTCGAGCAGAACGACGATCAGCTTCTGGTTCAGCATGACCGATGTCGCGATCTCGGAATTCAGCATGAGATACGAGCCATCGCCGATCATGACGATCACTTCGCGTTCGGGACAGGCCATCTTGACCCCGAGCGCACCGGCCAGCTCATACCCCATACAGGAAAACCCGTATTCCATATGGTAGCCGCCCGGCTGTTCGGCCTGCCAGTGCTTCTGCAACTCGGCCGGCAACCCGCCTGCGGCACAGACCACCGTATCGGTGGGGCGTCCGACGCGCTGCACGGCACCGATGACCTGCGCATCGGTCGGCAATGTCGTCTGGCTTGCCTCGGGCAGAGCCTGATACCGCGCCGAGATCTCCATCCAGGCGCGGTATTCGGCCCCGGCCTTGTCCGTCCATGCAGAATCGGCCTTCCAGTCGCCAAGCCCGGCCTCGAGCGAGGTCAGAGACCGCGCGGCATCGCCGACCACGGCGAGCGCCTGATGCTTCGTTGCATCGAATGTCTGCACGTTGAGGGACACGATCTTCATATTGGGATTGGCAAACAACCCCCAGGATCCAGTCGTGAAATCGGCAAGACGCGTGCCGACAGCGATCACGAGATCGGCCTCCGCCGCCATGGCATTCGCCGCGGAACTCCCGCTCACGCCGATACCGCCCATGTTCAACGGGTTCGAGGTCGGCAGGGACGAGCGTCCTGCCTGGGTTTCTCCCACCGGAATGCCTTTCGCGGCACAGAACGATGCGAGCTGCTGTTCCATCCCGGCATAGAGCACGCCTCCGCCTGCGATGACGAGCGGCTTGCGCGATGTCCGGATGAGCGCCAGCGCGTCCTCGAGCTCCCTCTCATCCGCCAATGGGCGACGGATGCGATGGATCCGCTCGGCAAAGAAATGCTCCGGATAATCATAGGCCTCGGCCTGGACATCCTGACAAAGCGACAAGGTCACCGGACCGCATTCGGCAGGATCGGTCAGCACGCTCATGGCCCGTGCAAAAGCAGGGATAAGCTGCTCGGGGCGCGTGATACGATCGAAATAGCGCGATACGGAGCGGAAGGCATCGCTCGCGCTCACCGTGCCATCGCCGAAATCCTCGACCTGCTGCAATACCGGGTCAGGAATACGGTTGGCGAAGATGTCGCCAGGCAGGAGCAACAGGGGCAGCCGGTTGACATGCGCAACCGCAGCGCCCGTCACCATATTGAGCGCGCCCGGCCCGATCGAGCTCGTACAGGCCATGGCCTGACGGCGGCGCGATGCCTTGGCAAAAGCGGTCGCCGCATGAACCATACCCTGCTCGTTATGGCCACGAAGGGTCGGAAGCTTATGACGCTGCTCGTGCAGCGCCTCACCGATACCGGCAACGTTGCCATGACCGAAAATTGCCCACACACCGGCAAAAAAAGGCTCGATGCGCCCGTCTATCTCGGTCTTCTGCGCCATCATCGCCCGTACCAGGGCCTGGCTCATGGTCAAACGGATCGTTTTCATTCCGCAATACTCTTTTCTGGCGTTAGGCTGACGTACCGGCAAGAACCGCGCGATCGCGCGCCTGCCAGGCTTCCACGAAGGCTTCGAACCGCTTTGCCATTTCTGCCACAGCCTGCGCGTCGGTCGTCTTCCCCGCGAGCCAGTCGCGGGCGGGTTGGGCGAAGATCGTACGACCGATCGCAAAGCCCTTGACCCAGGGCGTTGCAGCGGAGGCCCGGAAGGCGTCCATCAACTCCTCGGCAGGCGCATCGAGTCCGAGGATCACGACGCCACGACAATGCGGATCGCGCGCCTCGATTACGGCGCCGATCTTCTTCCACGCCTCGGGATCGCGTTGCCCCTCGAGTTTCCACCAGTCGGGCCGCAGGCCCTTGTCGTAGAGACGCGACAGGATCGAGGAAACCGTATCCGCGGTCAGGGTGCCATTCTTGCCGGCAATGATCTCGATCAGGATTTCCTTGCCGAGCTTGCGACAGGCATCCTGGGCCCGGATCAGTTCCCGCTCCTGACGGAGTTTCAGTTCCTCGGAGTCATCGGGATGATAGAAGCAGAGGCATTTGATGACCTGCTCGCCCGGCCATTCCACCAGATGCGCGCCGAGAGAGCCGCCGCATTCGAAATCGAGCGGACGCGAACCCGTCTTCTCTATGGGACGGGCAATCCAGAGCCCGGCATGGGACGCCTCGAACAATGCATCCTGCCCGTAGCGCCCGTCCATGAACACACCGAACCCCGGACGCCCTCTGGCAACCGTTCGGGCCGCCTCGATCGCCAGTTTCTTGAATGCGGGGATCCGGTCGAACGATGCGCCGACCGCGCTTGCGATCTCCTCGAGCTGCAGACGATGATCGCAGGCCAGCGCCATGATCGGCGTCGCCTGCGCGCGCCGGGTGGTGACCCAGTGCAGATGGTTGAGCTCCCGGTCGCGGCGCAATGCCCGCTGCGTGCTGCCATGTTCGAGAAACCATGTCAGCTCTTCCCAGGTCGGTATTTCCGAAGAGCAGAGAAGACGGGAAACCGCGAATGCCCCGCAGGCATTGGCGAAGCGGCAGCATTCGGCAATCGGCTCACCTCTCACCCAGCCGCGGAGAAAACCGGACATGAACGCATCGCCGGCGCCGAGCGTGTTATAGACCTCGACCGGGAAGCCCGGCCCCGAGATACCGTCATCCAGCGAGTCGGGTATTTCGCCCTCGAAAACGACACATCCCATCGGTCCGCGCTTGCAGACGATCGTGCCTTTCGACACCTTGCGGATCGCGCGGATCGCCTCGAGCGTATCCTCACTCCCGCCGGCGATATGCAATTCCTCCTCGGTGCCGACGATCAGATCGCATTCCGGCAGAATTTCCATGAGATGGCGGGTTACGTTGTCGGAACGCACATAGCGGGATTCACCATCGCCGATCCCGGCCAGTCCCCAGAGGTTCGGGCGATAATCGACATCGATGGCGACCTTGCCGCCATGCGCGTGCACGAGTTTCATCGCCTTGCGCTGCGCCTTCGCCGAATGCGGGCGCGAGAAATGCGTACCGCTCACGACGATCGCCTTCGTCCGGGCGATGAGCGCCGGATCGATATCGTCCTCGTCGAGAGCGCCATCGGCGCAATCGGTGCGATAGAACAGAAGGGGGAAATTTTCCCTGTCCCGCACCCCGAGAATGGCCAGTGCCGTGAAACGCTCGGGATCGACCTTCACGCCATCCGTACACACGCCCTCACGCTGCAGCTGCTCGGTGATGAACCGGCCGAAATGCTCGTCGCCCACCCGGGTGATGAGGGCCGATTTGAGACCGAGACGGGACGTGCCGATCGAGATATTGGCAGGGCATCCCCCGACGGCCTTGCTGAAACTGGCCATATCCTCAAGACGGCCACCGATCTGCTGGCCATACAGATCGACCGAAGAACGCCCTATTGCGACGATATCGAGATCCTGTTCACGCATCCCCGACTCCTGCAGCATGTTACGTTGCTCATGATAAGAACATACATTCTGTTCTCAGTCACGGGATAGAACGTATATTCCCTAAATTCTCTTAACATTGCACGCGTATGTGATTATCGGATCGACAGGCGCGCCCGATCGCGCCATTCAGAGATGCAGGATGGGTCGTGATATTCCGATGGATGAAACCGCTTTGACCGATTTTCCCAATGACGACGCGTCGGAGCTCTCCGATTTCGACGCATTTCATCATCGTCTGCGGCTCAGCTATGCAGGCCTGCCGCGCCGACTGGTGCAGCTCGCCGATTTCGTGACCAGAGAACCGGACGAGGTTGCCCTTGGCACGGTCAGCTCTCTGGCACATCAGGCAGGCGTACAGCCCTCGACCGTCGTCCGCTTTGCCCGGACGCTGGGATTTTCGGGATTTTCCGACATGCAGGCGGTATTCCGCGACCGGCTGCGCCTGCGCAATGTCACCTACAAGGATCGGGTGAGCGCGCTCCATCGCGGTGACGGACAGCCCCTCGAAGGGGCAACCATATTCAACGGATTCTTCGAAGCGGCCATGGAGTCGCTCCGCGCGCTTCAGAGCCATCTCATTCCCGAGCGTCTCGAAGCCGCGATCGCGACGCTCTCGGCTGCCGACTGCATCTATCTTCTGGGGCTCCGGCGCTCGATGCCGGTGATACGCTATCTTTCCTATCTGCTGGCCAAACTCGATATCCGCCATCAGATCATCGGGCTGGAAACCGGGATGGAAGAAGAGAGCTTCACCCATGCAGGGCCGCAGGACGCTGCCATCGTTCTGAGCTACACCGCCTATGCCCCACGCACGATCGAGCTCTTCAGGGCTCTGGAGGCCCGCTCGGTTCCGGTGATTGCCATGACGGACAGCGCCGCAAGTCCCGTCATTCCGGCCTCGGGCTTATGGCTGGAGGTGCACGAAGCCGATTTTCAGGGCTTCAGATCCAATGCGGCGTCCATGGTCCTTGTCTCCACCCTCGCTGCCGCAGTGGCCGAACGGCGAGGCTGAGACGGCCCGGGTCACGAACCGGGTACGGGAGGGGAGCTGAGGCCATGCATCGCCTCCGACAGCAGGGCTCGTCCCGACAAGCTGCGCTCGCCCCCTGACAGGACATCGCGCCCGACAGGTCATCGCGCACGCAACGGGATCAGACCGCCTCGATCGCCTTCATATGGCGCTCGAACGAATCGGCCCCGTCCGCAAAGGGATTTGGAAAACGCGCCTGGAGTGTCTCGCTCTCGCGATAGGCCAAACGATGCGATCGGGGGATGGGAGCGCCGCTGTCATAGCGGTCGAACGCCCACCACCGCTCTGGCAATCCTTTCACGCAGTTGCGCGCGAGCTGCGCCCGGTACCAGTACATCAGCTCGAACACCTCGATCCGGTCGTTGCAGTACCGCTCGAGCATGACCTCACCCGCCCAGGTCACTTTCGTGAAATGGAAGAAACGGAGCAGGGCCTCTCCGGCATAGATCCGGCCGGAGGCGTCGATCGAGATGGGCCTCTGGCTCAGATTCCAGCTCGCCACGTTATAACCGGGATCACGCAGGATCATGACCCTGTCGAAAAACGCGGGAACGAGGTCGCACCATCTCTGATCCGTGAACAGACCGTTCGGAACATCGTCATAACAATAGGAGAGCAGCCGGTCGCGCCACCAGCGCGCGAAGCGACGCCCTTCCGTACGGCAGGAGACGGCAACGAAACCGAGATTATAGACGCCATGCTTGAGCGTACCGATCTCGTTATCGCGAATTGCCTGATCCGACGTATCCGGCGCCAGAAGATGCGGGGTGAGAATCACATCATGCGTATCCAGCCCGCGCACGACCTCGGCAAGTTCGGAGAACAGCGCAATATCCGGATCGATATAGATGACCTTCTCGGCCCCCTCGTCCAGCAGACGACAGAGCATGGCGCCCTTGACGGCGGTACAGAGCTCCACGACGTCATGTCTGAACATCCACGCGTTCAGATTGGCAACGCCCAGCTCATCGATCCTGACAACGGAATCGATCGGTTCGTCGGCGAGATCGAATACGAAACCCGGAGGCTCGACATCGGACAGACAGAGGGAAAAAACCCAGTCCGGATGGTGCTTCCGCAGGGTTTCGCCGAGAACCCTCACCCGATCGAGATAGGCAAAGGAAGCGCTCGTGAAGCAATGGATTCTGCTCATGCCCGAACCTCACGCTCTGTCATATCGGCTCCTCGCACGCGCCACATCGTCATACCAGCTCCTCGAGCCAGGCGATCGTATCGCCCTGTTTCATCAGGTGCCCGCGCTGACGGGGGGAAAGGTCGAGCAGGGTAAAGATCTGTCCGCTTCGCAGGAGTTCGGTCAGCTGGGTCTCGTCATCGAGGAGCAGACCCTGTTCCGGCACCTGCTCCCTGATCAGGTCGGGCACATTGCCCGGCCCGCGCGGAGCGAGGAGAAACGCGCCCGCTGCGATCGCCTCATGGGCCGCATAACAGAAGGTCTCCGCGCAAAGCGACCAGAGAAGGACGGCATCGATATTGAGCGCCGCGACAGATCTGATCATGGCGTCTTCGCCATCCTCGGCGATATTGACCGGGGTATGGATGATATTGCCCGGGCCGACGACGCCATGATCCATGCCCAGATGATGAAACTCGTATCGTGGATCGTGACGAAACCGCTCGGCGAGATCCCTGAAAACGGACCAGCCTTTCAGCCTGACACGATGCCCCAGATAGGCGATGCGGAGTTTCTCTCCCGCGGAACGACTGCCATAGGGCATTTGGGCGCCCGCCATGAGAAGCCTGCCGAGCGCACGGACACCGGCGGAACGAAAGGTCAGTGACGTACTCTCCTGCCAGATGGCAAGAGCCGCGCGCGAAGGCGCCAGAACATCGGGCGTGAAGCGTGCGAAAAACGTGGCAAGACGGGCGAGAAACGCTTCCCTGCCCTGGCCATGACGGCAGATACCGCATGCCATCGAGGAAGCCTCGGGCGCGCCGCAATAGACCACGTCGTTACGCAGGAGCTGGATCCCGCTGCATAGCGTGTAGAAATCATGAACCCAGGCCACCACGCGCCGACATTTCAGCGCATCGATGATATCGCCGAGATCGTCAGGATCGTGACCCATCAGATGATGAATGACCGCGTACGTCTCGGATCCGGGTTCGATCGCCGCCTGAAGAGCCGCTATCAGGGTGTGCGGCGTCACCAGACCGAAAGTGCGTCCGTTGAGCCTGACCGCCAAAGCGGAGGGCTCGGTCGGAGAGCGGCGGGCAAGTCCGCCACCGGGCATGGCCGGCGCGAGATGCAGATAGTTCCAGCCCGTTTCCGCGCATCTTTCCTCCTCGGTGAGGATCAGCTTCTGGACGCCGCCGACATTTTTGGCGAATTCGTCGTGACTGACGGACAGGACGGTCGGTCCTTCGCGCCAGGCTTCGCGCAGGAGCGACACAAGCTCCGTCTTGCCGAGCACCCTTTCGCCCGGACGCCCGCGCGTCGCGCAGCCGGACGCCGAAGCCAATAGATGAAAACCGTTCTGTACGTATCCTCTCTGCTCACGCAGGGGATGCGCTGGCCTTCTGCCCTCCTTGCGCCCCGATTGCGCATAATGCTCGAGCGGATTGAGCCCTGCAGACGCCACGTCGTAATTCTGCGTGAGATAATAGCGTGTGTCGAACACGGCGTTGGGGTTGCGTCCCTCACGCCAGCCCATCGAGCAGTAATGCGCGAACGCATCGACCCCCGATGTCGCGACATCGGGATAGGATTGGAGATAGAAGCCCCTGTCGAAGAAAGCCTCTGTCCTGGTGGCATCGTCTTGCATGAGATGAGTCCGGCCGGAGTGTTTTTTCAGCGATGACGCAATTTGTCGCGTATCCGCGCCGCGCATCGGCGTGCCACGCGCGCGCCGCGTCGCAACAGCGGATGTCGGACGGCGAGATGCCGGATCGGTGATGTCAGGCGCCAAACCGTGCTGGTCTCGAGCTCGAAGATCCTCTGTTGCAGATGGGCCAGCTGCTCAGTCGATGCCGTTATCGTCTGCGGAACCGGTATCATGCGGCGCTCGTTCTGCAGACGGGCCTCGATGCTCGGTCGTATCCGCGTTTCGGCCTCGAGACCGGTTTCCGCCAGTTGATCGTAGGTACGCGCGGCGCGCTCGGCCAGCTGCGCCTCGAGACGCCCGATCTCTCGCCGGGCTTCCCGGATCGCCGCCGTCTCGGTCTCCAGGCTTCGTGCGAGACCGGCGCATCGTTCATCCGCTTCTGCGAGCGCTTTCTCTGCGCCCGAGCGGGCGTGATCGGACGCCTCAAGCCTCGCTTCGAGCGCAAGACACCGCTCCGACAGCAATGTGCCATGCTCCCAGCCCGGCGAGAGAAAGGCTGCGAAATGCTCGTCCCGCAGGGAATGCCCGGCCAGAGCCGCGATCGCAGCGCCCTCTTGCCCTTCCCATTCGGCGAGTCCCCAGCGGGGCGTTTTCCACAGCGCATCCCGCAATGCCTCGACCGAGGGGATCGCACGCAGCAGACAGCCATGCGCCTTCAGGGAGTCGCCGAGTACCGGCGCCTTTCGGGGAGAAACCAGCAATCCGGCCTCGTAGGCACAGGGAAAGATGGCCGTATCCCGGCGATTGAAATTATCGGGATTATGGGAGGGAAAGGCGAAATAATGGATCTCCAGCCCCCAGGAAAGAAGCGTCGCACACAGCTCGAGCGAGCGACGATCCTCATTGCATTCGAGCCACAAGGTCGTCTGCCCGGTCGCGATATGGGCCGCATCGCTCTGCACGATGCTCAGCTCCATTCCCTCGGCATCGATCTTGACCAGATCGAAAGGCCCCTCCTCCTCCCGGAGCGTTGAGAGCGACACGGGCGGCGGCGGCGGCGGCGCATCGAGATCCTGAGCGTCCGAATCCGCATAGGAGACCGATCCGATATTGTCCGGATCGCCATGGGGCGACGCGATGACGGCATCGGTGCTGCCGGCAAGGCAATGCCTGACCCGCGTCCCTTCGGGGGCGAGACTTTCCACGTTCTTGCGCAGATAGGGCATGACCGCGGGATTTGCCTCGACGAGACAGAGCCGGGAAAGGCTGGCTGCCCGGGAGAGTCCCAGACCGAAGGTCCCCAGACAGGCCCCTATATCGAGAACGCGCGCATCGTCCGGAAGAACGGACGCGACAAAGGAAACCTCATCCCAGGCCCATTCTCCGTAATGCAGAAGAAAACGGCCGATGAGATCCCGCGTTCCGTCGGGAACCTTCAGCGAGCCATATCGCGTTGGAACGTCTCTCACGAAAGGTAACTCCGTTACGATCGGGTGAAGTAGCGCAAAAAAGACGTTACATGAAACTCTCCTTTCCAGAAAGATGCCCCGGAAAACCGGGGGAGGAGATTCTCGCGAGATCGGGGGGAGGAGGGCCTCTCAGACCGGGGCAGAGTCCGGGCGGCGCGTCGAAGACGAGGCTTTCTCGTTCGGAGAGATGGCCAGCGGGGGAAAGGCGGCATGGGCGTTCAGGGTCGCGTAGTGGAAGGACGTCACCACGTCGATCCCGACATTGCGCACCATCCGCTCCAGACCGCGCTGCTGGTACTCCTGGGCGCGGAGCGGCAGGCAGCGCGCCAGAAGACGACGCGCTCCCCGCGGCGACACCACATAGGCACAGAGGCCGAAGCCCTGCAGCAGCGGGCACAGCGTGGCGGTCCGTTCCAGCGTGGAGAAGAGGCCCGCATTCTCCTGCATGTGTTTTTCCCCGAAGGTCACCGTTGCGGCCGTCACGCCGGGAAGGGCATCGAGGGTGATGGGCGCATTGAAGTTATAGCCGAGCAGCAGGATATCCCATTCATCCGGAAGCGCGCGGATCAGGCGCGCGCTCTCGCTCTCGAAATTCGCGCAGAGCCGGGCATCGTCCTCGAAGATCATCAGGATCTCCTCTTCCCGGGCTGCCCGCCCCCATAATCCCAGATGGGAGAGCGCCGCGCCGAGGGCGCCGGGCGTGTAGGCCAGACCGGGCTCTGCCACGCCGCGCATCACGAGACGGTCGAGACTGATCTCATGGCCTTCCGTCGCCTCGTGTCTCTCGATACCGGACACATGGGCATTGGCCGTCATGAATGACGACAGGCGTGCAAGATCGCATGTCCTGTTGATGACCAGCCTGCGCATTCTCCCTCCCGCCCGATCTTGCGACACGATATCCCGATGGCGCGTTTCTGCCCATCGTCTCCGACACATCGTGCCGAAGGCATCGTGCCGAAGGCATCGTGCCGGAGACATCGTTACGCATACGCCTTTCGCAGAGCGCTCAGTAGCCCCGCTCGCGATCGAACAGCAATGCAGGCCGTTCCCCTCGCTCCAGCTGGCGGATGACATCGGCCAGATAGAGAACCTGCGCCCTGCGAGAGGCCTCCGAGGCCACATGAGGTGTCAGGATGATCCGCGGGTGCTCCCACAGGGGCGCGTTTGCGGGCAGGGGCTCCTCTGCGGTCACGTCGAGAACCGCCCCTCCGAGACGCCCTTCATCGAGCAGGGCGATCAGGTCGGCTTCGACCAGATGATCGCCACGCCCGACATTGATCAGCCCCGCCCCCGGCTTCATCCTGCCCAGAAGGGCGCGATCGAGAATATGACGGGTCCGGGATGTGCTCGGCAGGAGATTGACCAGAAGATCCGTCTTTTCCAGCCGGGCCGACAGCGCCGCGTCACCGGTGCACAGATGGACAGGCCCGTCCTTTCCGCCCTCGCCCGAGCGGCGCCATGCCGTGACGGAGAAGCCCGCTTTCGCCAGATGCTGCGCCACGACCGAGCCGATCTGCCCGTATCCCAGAACCGTCACCTCGGTCTCGCGGCTGGTGCGCGAGACGAGATTGCGCGACCAGACCCGGGCGGCCTGCTGCAACGCCCAGCCGCGCGCATCGCGCAGCAGGGAGATCGCAGCCCACAGGACATAATCGGCCATCAATATGCCGGTATCGTCTCCCCCCATCCGGATCAGGGGAACATGGTCGGGGAAACCGGGCCGAGAGACGAGATGATTGACACCCGCCCCCGTGCAGAGAATGCCGCGCATCCGGCTCAAGGCCCCGAGATCCGCATCGGACACCTCCCAGACGAGCGCATAATGCGCCGCCTCCCGCTGTGTCGCGGGATCGAACCATGAGACGGTTTCGATATCGGGCGCACAGGCAGCGAAGGCCTGACGCCAGCCCTCGAACGCTTCGGGGCCATCGGCACTGATGGTCAGTCTGGGCGTCATTCCTCTCTCCTCCTCGGCCGCACCGGTTCGGGACGAATCGCCCAGGTCCCGGCTATCGGGCTCCGGCTATCGGGCCCCGGTTGGTATGCCCCGGCTATGGCACCCGGAATCTCAGACTGGCGTTTCACGACGCAGCGGCATCGTCATGCAATGGATGCTGCCACCGCCACGGGAGAACTGATCCAGTTCCGGCTCGAACACGCTCAGCCCCTCATCGCGCAACAGCGCGTTGATACGACGCGAATGCCTGGGACTCACCACGCGATTCCCGCCGAGAGCCAGCACATTGCACCCCATGTCGCGCATCGCCTCCTTGTAGGAGACCGGAAGGATGCGGATCCCCTGCGCCGCGAACCAGGCCAGATCGTCATCCTCGAGCACATCCGTCACGCCGATCGCAAGCCCTTCCGTGACCATGGTGAAGATCACGTCGAGATGAAGGAAATGCTCGGGAAAATGGATCATGCGACATGTCCAGCCCGCCGCCTCGAAAGGACGGGCGAAAGCCTGCGCCCCCTCGAGCGTCGTACGACCGCCCGATACGCCGATGGCGAGCAGCCCCGGCCGGATGATGTGGATATCCCCTCCTTCCACGTATCCCTCGTCGCAGCGATGGACGATGGCCTCTTCTCCGTAAAAAGCCTCGACCGTCGCGCGTTCGGGCTGACGCTCGGGCCGCATGAGCCGGGTGATGACGGGGCCCCATGGCGTCGTCTGCGACGAATCGCGCGTATAGACCTGATAGGGCAGCCCCGCATGCGGCGTCAGGAAGTGGCAGGTCACGCCCTCGCGCTCCAGAATCGCGACAAGACCGTCGAACTGGCTCCGGATCAGCGCCGGATCGGGGCGCGCGCCGCTCGCGAGCGTCCGTATCGCGATATCGTTGCTGGGATTCCAGCTGTAGTGATCGGGCGGGCAGAGCAGCACGTCCGACAGGGTTCCGGTCTCGCTGTCGATGAACCATCGATCCGACGCCATGATCGTCTCCAGATAATCAGAACTGACCCGCTTCGGGCGGATACAGAGGCTAGAGCCCGTCGTATCGTTCCTCGATAACAATGAGATGGAGTTTGGTTTGGCGTTTCGCAAATTATGCGAAACCCTGCCCGCGTCCATACTCGTTCCGGATCCGGTTGCGCCATCGGCCGGTTGATCGGGACGAGAGGGGAGATATCATAGCGTGTTCTCAGAAACAGGATCGACGCCCTTGTCCCGTATGCGCATGCAGGCACCGACTCGCCGCCTCCCCCGTTCCAGCGGATTCCAGGGCAGGATCGCCGAGGTCGATCTTCGCCTGCTCCGCGTATTCGCCTGCGTTGCCGATCACGGGGGATTCGCCGCCGCCGAGCTCGCTCTGGGCAAGAGCAAGTCCTCGATCAGCATCGACATTGCAGCCCTCGAATCCCGCCTGAACATGGTGCTCTGCCATCGCGGTCGCGCCGGATTCGCGCTTACGCGGGAGGGAGAGGGCGTTCTGGAGGCCACGCAGCGTCTGTTTTCCGATCTCGACATGTTCCAGCAGCGGATCAATGACGTCAGCGGAACGCTGACCGGGCGATTCTGCCTCTATCTTCCGGACAACATCCAGTTTCACGGCGAAACCGCTCTTCTGCGCGCGATCCAGCTTTTTGCCACACGCCATCCGGCGGTCACGCTGGATGTGCGATCGGCCTCGACGCGCGATGTCGAATTCGCCGTGCGCAATGGCACGGCCACGGCAGGGATCACTCTCTACCCGCTGCAAAGACCCGATATGGAGGCCACGCCCCTTTTCAGCGAGCGGTCCAATCTCTATTGCGGCGTCCGTCATCCCCTCTTCGATGTTCCCGAAGAGAGGATCGACGTCGCAGCCCTTGCTGCCACCCGGATGATCGATGTATCGGACGCCGCCTCTTCCCCGCGCTGGGACGAGCTGAAACCCGCCATGACGTTTTCCGCGACGGCCGAGAACATCGATTCGCGTGCATTGCTGATCCTGTCGGGGATGTATGTCGGATTCCTGCCCGAGCTTTTCGTTACGCAGATGGTCCAGCAGGACCGTCTGCGTCATATCCGCTTCAACGACCTGCATCTCGTCAATCATTTCTATTTCCTGATCCGTCCCACGCCGGAAAACGGGCTTCTCGCGGAGGCTTTCCGCGCGGCTCTGGAAGAGACGCGCTGATGCCGCGTCTTTTCCTGCTCTGCCTCGTCGCCATTCTGGGCCTTGCCGCGTCAGGCGTCGTCCGGGCCGCCGATCGCCCCGGCTTTCTCAGGGACGGGACCCTGACGGTCTGCACGAACCCGACGCTCCCGCCGATGACCTTCATCAACGGGAACGATCTCTCCGCGCTGGACGGTTTCGACATCGATCTGGCCAGAGCGCTTGCGCGTTACTGGCATGTGGCGGCGCGCTTCGAGACCATGGATTTCGCTGGCATGTTCCCCAGCCTTGCCGCCGGTCGCTGCGATCTCGTGATCAGCGGCGTGCTCAAGCAGCGGGCACGGGAGAAGCTGTTCGATGCCGTGCCCTATCTCGAGAGTTCGCCGGTCGTGGTCTCGAACGGAAGCGCGAAACCTGTCACGAGTTTCGATGCGCTGGCAGGCCAGACGCTCGCCATGCAATCGGGCACGAGCTATGCGGCACGGATCGAGACCATCAACAAGGATCTGGTCGCGCGCAATCTGCCCCCGATCGTGATCCAGCAATATCCGAGCGAAGACCAGGTCGTGCAACAGGTCCTGCTCGGACGAACGCGGAATTTCCTCAGCCAGGATGTCGAGCTTTTCTACCGCTCCGCACAGCTCGGCGACAGGGTCCGGGTGATCTTCACGCCCAGAATGCCCGATTACGAGGAGCTGGCCATCTATCTCCGCAAGGAGGGGCAGGAGCGCGCCGCCCTCACCCGTGCCATCGATGCGCTGCGCCGGGACGGCACTCTGGAACGTCTGGAGCATAAATGGAATGTCGGCGCCTCGGCCCGCAATGCCCTCGGGGTTACGACATCGCGCCGCCGCTTCGACATGCCGGTCTTCCTTTCTGCCCTCTTTTCCCGGGCGTTCCTCAAAGGGGCGCTCATGACTCTCGTGATCGCGCTCGCATCCCACGCGATGGCCATCCTGATCTCGCTCCCGATCGCGCTCAAGCTCAATGCGCCCCGTTCCCTGTGGCACCCTTTTCTCTCGCTTTATGTCGGCGTTTTCAGGGGCGCGCCTACTCTTTTGCAGTTGCTGTTCATCTGGAATGCCCTGCCGCAATTCTTCCCGATCTTTCACGAGAGCTGGTTCTCGCCCTTTCTCGCGACATGGATCTGTCTCTCGATCAACGAATCCGCCTATCAGGTCGAGATCAACCGCGCGGCCCTGCGCGCGATCGACCCCGGGCAGATGGCCGGCGGCGAAGCGCTCGGGATGACGACCGGCCAGATCTACAGACATGTCATCTTTCCGCAGGCCTTGCGTGTCGCCCTTCCGCCTACGATCAACGAGTTCATCTCGCTTCTCAAGACGACCTCGCTCGCCTCCGTCATCTCGTTGCAGGAGCTCCTGTTCGTCACCCAGACGCAGGTCGCGCGGAGCTTCCAGTTCACCGAATATTACGCGGCAGCGCTCGTCTATTATCTCGCGATGGTCTTCGTCTTTCTGCACATACAGAAACACATCGAAAAACGGTTCGTCTGGGCCAGCCGCAACGGAGGGGGCGCTCATGACGCCTAATTCGCCACCCGATCCGCAAGCCGCGATCTCGATCCGGAAGATGAGCAAGTTCTACGGGGATTTCCTCGCTCTGGACCGGATCAGCATCGATATCGCCAGAGGCGAGAAGATCGTGGTTCTCGGCCCGTCCGGCTCGGGAAAATCGACCTTCATTCGCACGCTCAACCGGATCGAACCCCATGATAGCGGGGTGCTCATGATCGATGGCGCCATCGTCGATGAAACCACCGGCCTGACGGAACTGCGTGGCGCGGTCGGGATGGTGTTCCAGAACTACAATCTTTTCCCGCATCTGACGGTTCTGGAAAACTGTACCCTTGCGCCGAGACTGGTACGCAGGGCGCATCGCGAGGCGACCGAAGCCCTCGCGCGCCAGTATCTTGCCCAGGTCGGTATTCTCGAACAGGCGGAGAAGTTCCCGATCGCGCTCTCGGGAGGACAGCAGCAGCGCGTGGCGATCGCGCGGGCGCTCTGCATGGCGCCGGACGTGATCCTTTTCGACGAACCCACCGCCGCGCTCGATCCGGAGGCGATCAAGGACGTGATCGGGATCATCGATACGCTCGCCGAGCGCGGGATCACCATCATATGCGTGACGCATGAAATGGGGTTCGCACGCCATATTGCCGACCGTGTCCTGTTCATGGATCGCGGCTGCCTGATAGAGACGGCTCCCCCGGACCGTTTCTTTACCGCGCCAGGCACCGAGCGGGCAAAGCAGTTCCTCGCACAGTTGATCCATCACGAATAACGGCCATGGATAGCATTGGGGCAAACTGAGCTTTGGCTTTTTGCAATCGAACGGCATGTCGTTTCGCCTCTTCAATGACAAGGACACCACTCCGGGGAGCCCTTTTCATGACGATCCATCCGCCAAGGGGATTCCGTACTCTGACAGGCACGGCGCTCTCCCTCTCCGCGCGACTTCTGCTCGGCGGAGCCGCTCCGGGCGGGATGATCCTGACGGGGGCACTCATTACCGGCGCGCTGTGGCAGGGGGCGACGCCCGCCGAGGCCAGCCCGCACAAGACAGTTGCCCCGTCAGCTGCCCCTGCTTCGGGCACGGCATCTGCTACGGCTCGGGGCGCGGCATCGGGCACGAAGAGCGCCGCACATGGAAGGCCCCGCGCCCATCGATCGCGCCCCGGGAAGAGCCATGCCCGCCCCGAAGCCATACAGGTCAGAGGATCGCGAGCGCAACGCTTCCTGACCACGGCCGCCACGGTCAACGTGCTGAGCGGACGCGAATTGCGCGCGCTCAACATCGTAAGCCCCAAGGATATCGCGGCCTATACGCCGGGTCTGACCGCGGTGAATGCCACCTCCGGCAGCACGCCGATTTTTTCCATACGCGGGATCGGGCTCGACGATTACACCGGCAACAATATGGGTGGGATCGGAATCTACCAGGACGGGGTCTTTGCCCCTTATCCCGTGTTCTACACGGGTCAGATGTTCGACACGCAATCCGTGGCCGTCGAAAAGGGGCCGCAGGGCTTCGAATACGGTCGCAGCAGCACGGGCGGCAATATCGCCATCGAAACGATCAAACCGGACGGGAAATTCGGCGGCTATGTCGATTGGGGCTATAGCAGCTATGGCACGAACACGGCGCGCGCCGCACTCAACGTTCCGGTTACGGACAGGATCCAGGATCGCGTGTCGTTCAGCTATATCAACGGCGATGGCTGGCAACGCGACATCCATACCGGCAGACGTTACGGCTCGCAGGACCAGCTCGGGCTGCGGAACCTGACGCGCTTCCTGATCGACGATCGCTCGAGTCTGTTGCTGAACATCCATTATACCCGCGACAAGGGCATCTCCATGTCGCCTCAGGACACGAATGGCGACGCCGTGAACGGGTTCCCCACGGGGACGATCGGCGTCGGTCCCGATGCCGCCTATAATGCCGTCAATGTCGGCAATAACCGCGTGGGGCGCAACGAAAATGGCGGCGGCGTTTCCCTCCGCTACACGCGTGATTTCGACTGGGGACAATTCGTCTCGACAACGGCTTTCGATGCTTTTCGCCGGGACGATTACGACAATTACGATGGCGAATCGGTCAATGTCGGGGATTATCACTGGAACGATACATCCCTGGCCCAGTCCCATGACATGCATCTCCAGATGGATCTGACCCGGCGCTTTCATCTGAAGATCGGTGTGTACGAGTCCTGGGACAAGATCAACGGTGCCTATACGAGCTACAGGTCGTTTCTTCTGGACGTTCCCAACGGCAATCTGACCGATCGCTTCGTGCAGCAGAACGTCTCGACCGGCCTCTATCTGCATACGGTCACGCGGGTTCTGGAAAATCTCGATTTCATCGCCTCGGGTCGTTTTTCATGGGACGATCGCGGGTTCAATGGCGGGACGATCGACGATGCGGGCGCGCTGACAACGAAAGGCGCCTATCTCTCACGGCTCAATACGAGCCACGCCTATGTGCGTCTGACGGGTCGTGTCGGGTTGCGCTACACGATCGTGCCCGGCACCCAGGTCTATGCGACGATCTCGAACGGTTACAAGGCGGGCGCCTATTTCGCGGCGCCTGTCTCGGCCCCGCAGGCGCTCGATTACGTGCGGCCCGAAAACATGATCGCCTATGAAATCGGCGCCAAGACCAGCCTTCTGCGAAATCACGTCCAGATCGAAGGTGCCCTTTTCGATTACGAGTATCATAACCGCCAGACCCTGTTCGTCGCCGAGATGCCGATGAACATCACCTCGCTCAGCCTCGGCCCGATCCCGCGGGCGCGTACGCGCGGCGGAGAACTCTCGAGCACACTGCACGATCTGGTTCCGGATCTCGATCTGCGCGGCAGTTTTGCCTATCTTGATGCCCAGAATACCAGCCCAGTCGATTCGATCGGCGGTCTGCCGCTCCTCTCTTCCGTCACGGCCCATTCGGTGCTCCCCTTCGCGCCCCGGTTTTCCTGGAATGCCGTCGCGCGATACGGCATCGACCTGCCCCGCGCCTATCGCATGACGCTTCAGACCAGCTACACATGGAAGGACAACATGCTCCTCGCGCTCGGCGATCCGAACGGCATCACGGACAAGATCAGCGCGCTGGGTATGCGCATGGAGATCGGCCCGAAAACCGGAAAATGGACGGCAGCCGTCTATGTCGACAACATGCTGAACAAACACGGCAATACCTATTCCTTCACCGGAAGCGACAACAGCCGGGTCCAGTTCCTTCAGACGCCACGCTGGGTCGGGTGCGACCTGCGCTACAATTTCTGATGACGATGCGCCTCGAGACCTTTCGCACGCTCTGGGGCGATGCCCGCCCGTGGTCGGACAGCATCGCCGAGGCACGAGGCGAGGGATTCGACGGCATCGAGGGGCGCATCCCGCAGCAGGACCTTCTTCCGGCCTGTCGCGCGGCCCTCCGGGAGGCGGAGGTGCCATTCATCGCCATTGCAATGACGGGCGGCGGCGTTCTTCCGCGACAGGCGGCGGGACTCGCCGACCATCTGGCGGATCTCGACGATGCCCTTGCGCGCGCGACGCTTCTCGCGCCGCGTTTCGTCAATATTCTCGGCGGCAACGATCGCTGGGGGGCTGCGCAGCAGGCGGAATTCATCGGCGCTGCGCTGCGCCTCGGTCGCAAACACGGCCTGACATTGAGTTTCGAGACCCATCGCGCGCGTATCTGCGCAACGCCCTGGGTGACCCTCGATGTGATCCGACAGGTGCCGGACGCCCTGTTCACGGCCGATATCAGCCACTGGGTCGTGGGCTGCGAGCGCCTGCTGGACGATCCCTGCGACGATTTCGGCCCGTTCGTCGCACGGGTCCATCATGTTCAGGCCCGGGTCGGATACGATCAGGGACCGCAGGTCTCCCACCCCGCCGCTCCCGAACACGCGCGCGCCCTGGCTTTCCATCAGGGATTCTGGCGCGAAATATGGCACGATCAGGCGCGACGCGGATACGAAGTCACGACGCTGACGCCGGAATGCGGTCCTGACGGCTACACCCAGACCCTGCCCTTTACCCATCTGCCCCTTGCGGACCGCTTCGAGATGAATCGCTGGTTGCGGCGCGCACAGGTCAGTTCCTTTGCAGAAAGCTTCCCTGCATCACCGACAAGAGAGAGGTCCTGACATGACAGAAGAGACGTTCACGTCCATTCCGGTGATCGATATCGCCGGGCTGTATTCGACCGAAAAGGCCGATCGTCAGAAGGTTGCGGATACGTTGCATCATGCCGCCAGCAAGATCGGCTTCTTCTATATTGCCGGCCATCGGGTGACGGAGGATCTGATCGCGGATGTACGCAGCGCCGCCCGGGATTTCTTCTCCCAGCCCTTCGAGAAGAAGATGGAGCATTATATAGGCGCCTCGGCCTCGCATAAGGGGTTCGTTCCCGAAGGGGAGGAGATCTACAACAAGGCGCGTCCGGATCACAAGGAAGCCTTCGATATCGGTTACGAGGTTCCGGCCGACCACCCGCTCGTGACGGCGGGAACACCGCTTCTCGGGCCGAATGACTGGCCTGCGCTTCCCGGTTTCCGCGAGCGCGCCACGGCCTATTACAATGCCGTCTTCGATCTGGGACGTGTGCTGTTCCGCGGTTTCGCCCTCGCGCTCGGACTGGACGAACACGCTTTCGACGACGTCGCGCAATTTCCGCCCTCGAAACTGCGCATGATCCACTATCCCTTCGACGGCGAAGCCCGGGACGCGCCCGGAATCGGCGCCCATACGGATTATGAGTGCTTCACCATCCTTCTGGCGGATCAGCCGGGGCTGGAGGTCCTGAACGGGAACGGGGAGTGGATCGACGCCCCGCCGATTCCGGGCAGCTTCGTCGTCAATATCGGAGACATGCTGGAAATGATGACGGCCGGCGCGTTCGTGGCCACGGCGCATCGCGTACGCAGCGTGAAGGAGGAGCGCTATTCCTTTCCGCTTTTCTACGCCTGCGACTATCACCATGAGATCCGTCCCCTTCCCGCCTTCGACAAGGGCGATACGGAATATGCGGCGGTCAGGATCGGAGACCACATGTGGGCACAGGCCATGCAGACATATGCCTATCTCATCGCCCGGCGCGAACGGGGCGAGATCGCCCTGCCGGAGGGTACGCGTCGCACCAATAGCTTCGGCCACTTCACCAGAACGGGTGTGACGCCATGACGCTTCAGACAGAACAGGCACTGCGCGAGGAACTCGCTGCGGCCTACAGGCTCTACGCGCAGTTCGGCCTGACCGATATGGTCTATACCCATCTCTCGGTGCGTCTCCCCGGAGAGGGTCACCGCTTTCTGGTCAATCCCTACGGGTTTCTGTTCGAAGAAATCACGGCGAGCATGCTCGTGGTGGTGGATTCCGAGGGGCACCCCCAGCAGGAGACGCCTTTTCCGGTCAATCCGGCAGGGTTCGTGATCCACTCCGCCGTGCATCGCGCCCATCCCGACGCGGCCTGCGTCATGCACAGCCATACGCTGGCAGGCATGGCCATAGCCGCCCAGAAAGACGGTATCCTGCCGCTGAACCAGATCAATATGGAGTTTTACGGGCGTATCGGCTTTCATCCCTATGAAGGCATCGCCGCCGAAGACAACATGAGCGAACGCGAAAGGCTCGTGCGCGATCTGGGCGATCATATGGGGCTGATACTGCAGAATCACGGGCTGCTGACCGTCGGCAGCTCGGTGGCTCAGGCTTTTTATCGCATGTATTATCTGGAACAGGCCTGCCGCATACAGCTCGCCGCGCAATCGACCGGCGCAGCGCTTCACTGCCCGAGCGAAGCGGAGATCCTGCGCGCGCGCAGACAATTCGAGACCGATCCCGATCAGGGGCAGATGATCTGGAAAGCCCTGCGCCGCAAGCTCGACCGCGAGCAACCTGATTACCAGAACTGAGAACCGGGGACAGGAGACCGGCAATAGGGGAACCGGGAATAGGGGATAGGAGGCCCGGATGCCCCTGACCGCCGGTTTGCCCCCCTGTCGTCGCCCCCCCTGTCGTCTCATGATGGAAACCGCAAAAAAGGCGGGGCTTTGCGGCCCCGCCTTTTCTTTCCCCTCGTCTCAAGGAGGGAAACGCTCCGCCCGGTCGGCTCCGACCGGGCGGGATACCGATCAGTGACTGATCGCCTTTGCCGCAGCGCGGGTCTCGGCGAGATGGGCCTCGACTTCCGGATCCAGCTTCAGGAAGTAGGTCATCACGGCGCTGATGAAATAGATGATGGAATAGACGACCATGACACCGAAGACACCGAAGGACGGCTCGAAGATATAGACGATGGCCGGGCCGATCCAGACGCTCGCACCGGCGCCGAGATTCAGCAGCGACATCGCAGCCGCTTTGTTTTCCGGTGCCAGATAGGGCATCAGGGCCGAGAGCGGCACATAGCCAGCCAGGGTCATGCCATAGAAGGCACCGGCGATCATGACGACGAACAGATGGTCGGGTCCCAGCATGGTGGGGGCGAAATACAGCGCCATGGTGCTGAGAGTCGATCCGATACCGCCCATGATCATGGTCGTGTAGCGCCAGCTCAGCTTGTCGCTCACAATGCCCAGGAACAGGTTGAAGAAGATGTTGCTGATGAAGATGGCCTGAAGCACAGCCAGCCACTGGCCCATGGTGAAGCCGAGCGTATGGGTGAAGTAGAGCGGCATGAACACCAGGAAGCCGAATTCGGCCGAGGTATTGATGGCGCGCACGATGCAGCCGATGCCGACTTTCGGGCGCTGCCAGCCAATGGCCAGAGACATGAACAGCGTCTTGAGCGCACCGTTGTTTCCGGCTTCGACACGGGGCACGCGCTGCATGCCGATCAGGGCAAGACCACCGCCGAAAACCACGAAGCCCAGAGCGACCCACAAGGTGGCATAGCTGCCGAGGACAGGAAGAAGCAGACCGGCAAGCGTCGTTCCGAGCGTCGGCAGACCGGCCGTGAAGCAGAACCAGAACCAGCCGACGGCGGAGCCGAGTTTCTGCACGGGTGCGGTATTCACCACCCATACCAGAAAGCCGAAAGCAAAGAGCGGATAGCCGAAACCGCGCAGACCGTAAAAGAGCGTGATCAGCGTCCAGGACTTGGAGGGCAGGGCGAAACCGAGAAATCCGATCTGGAATGCGATCCAGATTCCCAGCCCGACCAGCATGACCCGACGGCTGCCCCACATGTCGGAGAGGGCACCGGAGAGCCATGCCGAGATAGCGGCCGTCAGACCGTAGATCGTGAAGAGACCGGCGACGTCATGCTCCTGGAAGCCGAGACCGACGAGATAGGGGGAGAGATATCCGCTCTCCACGCCGTCTCCGATCATGAAGAGCAACGTACCGACAAAACCCCAGATCATGACCGGCGGAATACCCGCCCATGAAACGAACCGTTCGAAAGCCGTTTTCGGCTCGAGTTCCGGCACGGTGCCGGCTAAAGGCCGTGCGCCCCCGACGAATGTACCGCCTGCCATAATGTGTCTCCTGGTCTTTCTGTAAGGCGTCCTGCTGCGGAACAGCGCGCCTGGCTTTCCTCCTTTGCGCGGCTTTGATCCTCCCTGCAAATCACAAAAAAGAGTTAAATATACCAAAAGCGGTGTTCTTATGAGACATACGCCTCAGACGCTCCGACAGGATGACGCCAAGTTAATGAAAAAATTTTGAGTTTACAATCAATCCCAACCAAGGAGAGACAAAGAAGAAAGTTCAACGCAAGAACATGATATGGTCTCATCCAGATAATCCTATCGAACATTAACCAGTTATATAAACACTGTTTCTTACTGTATATAATAGTATTCATATTATACGGAATTGACCCAATCACTCCTGAGTATATTTCTTTATTTTTATTCTAATAGAACCTGGATTGTCTTGTATTACGCAATCGTGACCGTTCCAGAAAATTTTGAACGTATCATAAAATTTCCTTAATACATATCATTTCATCCCAAAGCTAACACGGGCAAACCGGGCTTCCACGAACTGAACGAGCGAGTGTGATGACATCGAGAACCGAGCGGGCAAACGCAATCCGGATCCTCGCGATCGACGCAATCTACAAGGCACAATCCGGCCATCCGGGCACGCCCATGGGCATGGCGGATATTTCCGAGGTCCTGTGGCGCGATGTGATGCGCTACAATCCGGCCAACCCCCGATGGTACAATCGTGACCGTTTCGTCTATTCGAACGGTCATGGCTCGATGCTTCTCTATGCCCTGCTGCATCTGACCGGCTACGATCTCACCATCGAGGATATACGCCGGTTCCGCCAGCTCCATTCACGTACGCCCGGCCATCCGGAATATGGCTACGCGCCCGGGATAGAGACCACGACCGGCCCTCTGGGACAGGGCATCGCCAATGCAGTCGGCATGGCGCTTGCGGAAAAAACCCTGGCCGCGCAATTCAACCGTCCCGGCCTGCCCATCGTCGATCATCACACCTATGCCTATGTCGGCGAGGGCTGTCTGATGGAGGGCATATCGCACGAGGCCTGCGCTCTTGCCGGAACCCTCGGGCTCGGCAAGCTCATCACGATCTACGACCGGAACATGGTCACCAATGACGGGCCGATCGACGGTGTCTATACGGACGATACACGCAAGCGATTCGAGGCCTATGACTGGCAGGTCATCGGCGAGATCGACGGACATGATCCCGACGCCGTGCTCGCGGCGCTGACGGCGGCCCGGGCCGAGACGAACCGGCCCAGCCTGATCATCTGTCGCACCACGATCGGCCAGGGATGCTCCGAAGGCTATGCGGGCACGCACAAGGTCCATGGCGGCGTTCTCCCTGCCGAGGAGATTGCGAAAATCCGTGAGCGGCTTCACTGGCCGCATCCCCCCTTCGACATTCCCGCAGCCATCTATGCGGACTGGGATCGTCGCGCCTGCGGGGCGGACGCCGAAAATGCCTGGAACGCCCTGTTCGAGCGCTATCGAGACGCCTATCCCGATCTCGCCGCAGCCTTCGAGCGTCGCATGAACGCAGAGCTTCCGGAGCACTGGCACGGCCAGTCGCGGGATCACGTTTGCGCGTTGCAGGCGAAACCTGCGGACATACCGTCCCGCAAGGCATCGCAGAATGCCATTGAGACCTTTGCCCCCCTCCTCCCCGAGATGTTCGGGGGATGTGCGGATATCACGCCCAGCTGCCTGACACGCTGGTCCGGCTCCTCATCGGTCTGTTTCGACCCGGCCGGCAACTACGTCGATTACGGTGTTCGCGAATTCGGCATGGTGGCGATGGCCAACGGTATTGCCCTGCATGGCGGGCTTCTGCCCTACACCGCGACCTTCCTGATGTTCATGGAATATGCCCGCAACGCCGTCCGTATGGCGGCTCTCATGAAACAGCGGCAGATTCTGGTCTACACGCATGATTCGATCGGCCTTGGAGAGGACGGCCCGACACATCAGCCCGTCGAACAGCTCGCCAGCCTCAGGCAGACGCCCAACATGGTCACCTGGCGCCCCTGCGATCAGGTCGAGACCGCGATCGCATGGATCAGCGCGATCGAGCGACGCGACGGTCCCACGGCTTTCAGTCTCTCCCGCCTTCCCCTGCGCCAGCATCCCCGCGACGATACGCAACTGCGCAACGCCTTCCGCGGGGGGTATGTCCTGTCGGACAGCACAACGCCCCCCGACCTCATCCTCATCGCCACGGGCTCCGAAGTCACGCTCGCCCTGGAAGCCGCCCGGGTCCTGCGCACCGTGCCTCTCGCCGTGCGGGTCGTCTCCATGCCTTCGCCCGAGACCTTCGATGCGCAGGACGAGGCCTATCGCGAGAGCGTGTTGCCGGATGGCGTGCGTGCGCGCCTCGCGATCGAGGCCGCGAGCACATTCTACTGGTCGCGCTATGTCGGGCTCGATGGAGGCGTGGTGGGCATGACCGGATTTGGCGAATCCGGCCCTGCGGAAGATCTGTTCCGCCATTTCGGCTTCACGATCGAGAATGTCGTGGAACAGGCACACAGGGTGATCGCACGCGTGCGCCAGAAGCGCTGACCAGAAGCGTTGACCGAGGGCGCTGACCGGAGACGCCGATATGACAGCATCGGCATGACGCGCACGCGCCTTCCCCCTCACGACACAACGCGGAACAGTCGGGCGCGCGCCCGGCTGCCGCATCACAACAGGACCGGTATCATGGAACTATTCGATCTCTCGGGCGACGTCGCCTTCGTCACCGGCGCAGGAAGCGGCATCGGTCAGCAGATCGCGCTCGGCCTTGCAGAGGCGGGCGCTTCTGTCTGCTGTTTCGATCTTCCCGCCGCACGGAAGGGGCTGGAGGAAACGGCAGACCGCATCCGTGCGTTCGGTCGCGCCGTCCGTATCGCGCAAGGCGATGCCACGGAGGAGAGCCAGCTCGCCGAAGCCATCGCAACGACCCAGGCCGAGCTGGGACTGCTCTCGGTGGCGGTCAACGCTGCCGGGATCGCCAATGCAGCACCTGCCGAGGAAATGGGGCGGGATCAGTGGCAGCGCGTTCTCGACGTCAATACGACAGGCATCTTCCTCTCATCCCAGGCAGAGGGGCGCGCCATGCTCGATAATGGCCGCGGTTCGATCGTCAACATCGCCTCCATGTCCGGCGTGATCGTCAATCGCGGGCTGACGCAGGCTCACTACAACGCCTCCAAGGCTGCCGTGATCCATCTGAGCAAGAGCCTCGCCATGGAATGGGCCGGACGCGGCGTGCGCGTCAACACGATCAGCCCCGGCTATACCGCCACCCCCATGAACACCCGACCGGAATGGGCCGAACGGGTGAAGACTTTCGAAAACGATACTCCCATGGGCCGGATCGCTGCCCCGCGCGAGATGGTCGGTCCGGCGATCTTCCTCTCGTCGCGGGCTGCCTCGTTCTGCACGGGTATCGACCTGCTGGTCGATGGCGGTTTCTGCTGCTGGTAAACCGCGTCTCCCGGCATTCCGGCAAACGGAGTGCCGGGGCACGAACGATCGGAAATCGAGCGGCCCGGAATCGACCAGTCACAAATCGGGCGGCCAGAAATCGATCCGTCAGAAATCGGCGGACACACTGGCGACAGCGGTGAAAGCGGACCCCACGACGAAGACGGGGTTGGACGGATTGACCGCATTGCCGAAAATGCCGCGTCTCGCCCGGGCGGTAAGCCCGAATCCGCCAATACCCGAAAGATAGTTCAGCCCTCCGAGATTGGTCAGGCTGAGCATGGCCCGGGGATGGATACCAGTCCCGAATGCCGGGAGTTTGCGACCGAAGGACAGATCGGCGGTCGTGAAAGACGGAATGCTCTGATCGTTCATGAGCGTCGAATATTGCGAGTCCTGATAGCGCAGATTGAAATTGCCGAACCAGAGACCGTCATCGAATGTCAGACCGATGGCACCGGTATATTCGGGCGAGCCAGACGCCGATTTTCCGGCGGTCGGCAGATAGTCGTTTCCGGTGCTGATATTGTTGCCGAGACGGGTCTGCAGATACTGGCCTGACAGATAGGCGCTGAGATGATGCCACGGTCGCGTGGCCAGCTCGGCCTGCATTCCCCAGGCCTCCTCGCCCCCCGCAGCGATCTGGCTGCTGATCATGATCGACGTGCCCGGCTGATAGGCCAGACCGGAGACCTGATGATTCGTCAGGTTGTAGTGAAATCCGGCGATGGATACCGTTACGGTACCGTTATGCCTGATTCCCAGCTCCTCTCCGATGAAATATTCCGGAGCCAGACTGGGGGGCGGAATGACATTGGGCGTCGGCGAGGTGACGGGAAAGCCCGGAACATAGGCGGCCCACCCGGCCGGAAGACGATAGGAGGTGGTGGCGTTGAGATAGATCTGGTCCTGTGGCGTCACGCGATAGCTGGCAAGGAATTGCGGTGTCGGAATGAAGTGATTGGGCGCGGATTTATAGGGCGAGGCCCCCGGCAGATTTTCCGTCGTCATGCGCGAGACCATGGTTGCCTTGAACCCGGCATCGAAGAGGAGCCGCCCGTCGAGGAGGCTGAGCCTGTCGTTGAAACCGAGCGCATTGACCTGCTGCGTCTGGTTGATGTCGTAGCCGGTCACCAGGCGCCCGTTTGCCGTCAGGGGATTTTTCCAGGTCACCGACCCATCGTCGCCGACCGCGAATTTGTCCTGTCGTTCCTGATGATCGCTCCAGGAATAGAAATAGAAGAAGGTCAGGGTATTGTGACGGGTCTTCCAGTCGAGCGCCATCGTCACCCCGCTGCTGCGCTGCTCCCAAGGATGGACGCTCTGAACCAGGATCATCCGGTTCTGCCCTGCATATCCGTCGAGATAATCGTAACGCTGCGTGCCGATATATCCGCCAGCGGTCGGGACGGCCATGCCGTAATTGTTCGGGCCCATCTGGCTGATCCCGTAGGGCGTGACATGCAGGATCCATGACCGGGACAGACGGATATCGTTGCGGATCGTGCCGAAAGCGACGTTGGTGAAACGCTCGTTGAGGCGATAATAGCTGAAACTGCCGGGCGTGTAGGGCGCAGTATAGTTGAAACTCGTACCCTGTGCCCGCCATTGGGCGAGGGTAGGATAACGGTAGATGGTCTGACGCCCCTGGTTATAGCCGAATATGACATCGCTGGTGCTCCCCGGTGCCCAGCGTTTCTCCAGATTGGCATCGACGTGATAGCGCCGGATGGAACCGGGTCCGCGCCAGAGATTGGCGGCGGAATGGGAGAAGGACCCATAGGCCCTGATATTGCTGTGCCCCAGCGCGCCGGTATTGAGACGGACGAATTCCTTCTGCAGGCTGTGCGTCCCTCCGGACAGATTGACATATCCCCCTGCCCGATCCGCCGGGCGCAAGGCCTTCATCGAAACCTGCGCGCCATCGGCATTATAGAGGGGGGAGGTCAGATCGACGGAACCCTGCGTCACCGTGATCGAGGCGATGTTCTCGTTATCGACCATCGCGGCGTTCCAGGGGTTGTAACTGAACATATCCGCCGCAGGTACACCCTCGAACAGAAAGCCGATCTGCGTCTGATCGAGCCCACGGATATGCAGGGTTTCCGACTGGGTGCTGAGCGGCGATTCATTACCCGCCTGAACGCCGGGCAGGCTCGCGATAAGGCTCGTCGGGCTGAGGGTCGGCGCCTGTTTCGAGATGAAATCCCGCGTGACCTCGCTTATGGCGCGCGGGACGGTCTGGATCTTCATCAGGCCGCCGCCCACGATACGGCGCTTCTCGCGGATGCTGATCCGTTCCCCCCGCTCTCTCTGAGCATCGCGCCCGGTCATGCGGGCGGGTCCGGTGGCTGGGTGTCTCGCAGGATTTTCCCCCCGATAGGCCCGGCCTTCATCCACGGGATATTCCGGGGGATTTCTCCCGGTGTACCTCACCGTATCGCCCCGGGCTTCCGCCGTCCGGAGCAGGGGAGCGTTGCCCAGAATGGCAACGACCAGCAAGGCGAGTCCTGTTTCTGTCTTTCCGCGCACCGCTCGTCTCGATCATCTCAGCAAGAAGTTTGTCCGGCTGCCCGTCACGAACGACCGGGGACGAGAAAATGCGTGACGTCTCATGACCCGATGCCTCCCGGACGGCAGGTCGGAGGACCCTAGACCCGATACGTTTTTTGTTCGGTTATGAAATGATGTATATTTCATTTCCGAACTGTTCTACTTTTATTTCAGAAGAATGACCTCAGAAACGTGACTTCTGTATTGTCGTTCCGGCTGCTCAGATCCCGCAACGATTCGCATTCAGGATGACCGTCATGACCCGCCCGCTCTCCCTCCTGTCGCTCCTGCTGGTCCTTTCCGGCGCATGTTCCGAGGCCGGGGCGGAAAGCCGCGATATCCGCCTGAACCAGATCCAGGTCATCGGGACGCATAATTCCTATCGACGCGATATCTCGCCCGTGACACTGCAATGGCTGGGACGCGTCTCACCGCAGGCCGCCGAAGCGCTCGACTACCGTCACGACACGCTCACGGCGCAGCTCGATCATGGCGTGCGTCAGCTCGAGATCGATATCTATGCCGATAGTCAGGGCGGTCGTTACGCTCATCCCAAGGGGCCGGACTGGGAACGTCGGGCCGCGCTCGTTCCCGATTCCGATCCGACGCCCCCCGCTGCCATGCTGGGGACGGATTTCAAGGTGATGCATATCGTCGATATCGACCAGAGGTCGAGCTGCCAGCCCTTGCGCGCCTGTCTCGAGCAGATCCGCAGCTGGTCGGATGCCCATCCCGGACATGTTCCGGTTTTCGTCGATCTCGAGACCAAACAGGATATTCCCTTCGGGGGAGGGAAACTGCCCTTCACCGCGCCGGAGCCCTTCACCCCCGCCACCTATGACCGCCTCGACAGAGAGCTCGTTGCGGTCTTCGGCAGGAAGCGCATCGTCGCCCCGGACGATGTGCGCGGGACGGCCCCGACACTGGAGAAAGCCATCCGGGATCACGGATGGCCGAGCCTCGACAGCACGCGCGGCAAGATCGTCTTTCTCTTCGATCGTCCCCACGACACGGCACGCTATATCGAAGGCCATCCCTCCCTGCGCGGACGGATCGTGTTCACCAATTCGCGCCCGGGCTCGGATGAATGCGCCTTCATGGAAATCAACGAGGGATTCATCGGCGCGAAAGGCAATGGCAGTGAGGCCGTCGATAACGCCCGTGCCGCCACCGAAATCGCGGCACGGGTACGAGAGGGCTATCTCGTGCGTACGCGGGCCGACGCGAATACGATCGAGGCCCGTCACAATCTGCTCGACCGGCGCAAGGCCGCTTTCGATGGCGGGGCGCATCTCATCAGCACGGATTATCCCGGCTTCGAGCCCGCGCCATGGCATGGCTACAGCGTGACTTTCGGTCCCGATCTCGTGGCACGCTGCAACCCGGTCAATGCCCCGTCGAGCTGCCGAAGCGCCGCTCTGGAACGCTGATCCTCCCCCCTTCCCCCGGGAACGGGAACGGGAACGGGAACGGGAACGGGAACGGGAACGGGAACGGGAATGAGAGCGCAAGCGAGGCAGAGGAAGAAACCCCGGGGAGCGCTGCTACCGGAACGGCAGGATCAGAAAGACGAAACGACGGCCCGGAGACGGAAAGTCTCGCTTCATAAATCCGGTGAATATTTGATGACGGCGGCTTTGTCATTACGACATGCCCGCATTCTGTTTCACTTCTACGGACCTGTTCCTCTTTCTTCTGACAGGACCCGCTCATGAAAATCCCAGCCTCCCTGTTGCTTGCCTCGATCCTCTGCCTTACCCCGGCCCTCTGCCCTCCCCCGACATGGGCCGCTCCTGCGGACGAGGCCGTCGGGATCAACCAGATCCAGATCATCGGGACCCATAACAGCTATCGGAGCGCCATGGACCCGGCCACCATGAGCTGGCTGAAGAAAGTCGCCCCCGATGCGGCCAGATCCCTCGACTATCATCACGAGCCGCTCGCGGCGCAGCTCGATCATGGAGTCCGGCAGATCGAACTCGACCTCTATGCCGATATGAAGGGAGGCCGCTACGCCCACCCGAAAGGACCGGATTGGCTGCGGGCCTCGGGCCTCGCCCCCCAACCCGATCCGGTCTCGCCGGACGTCATGAACGGGCGCGATTTCAAGGTCATGCATATCGTGGATATCGATCAGAGATCGACCTGCCAGCCTTTGCGTTCCTGTCTCGATATCGTGAGACGATGGTCCGATTCTCATCCGGGCCATCTGCCGATCTTCATCGATCTCGAAACCAAACAATCGGCGCCGCCGAGCGGCAAGGTCCCGTTCACAGCGCCCGAGATCTTCACCCCCGCCACCTATGACGCACTGGATGCGGAGCTGATCGCGGTTTTCGGCCGGGAGCGCATTCTTACCCCCGATGATGTGCGCGGCGCGGCACCGAGCCTGAATGCGGCCATACGCGATCACGGCTGGCCGAGCCTGGCGAAAGCCCGCGGCAAGATCGTGTTCCTGTTCGAGCGCCCTCATGACACGGCGCGCTATCTCGTCGGTCATCCGGCGCTGAAAGGGCGTATCGTGTTTCCCAATGGCAAGCCGGGCGACCCCGAATGCGCCTTCACGGAGGTCAATGAAGGCTTCGTCGGCAAGAAAGTGGGAGAGTTCGAACCGGTGGACAACGAGAAAGCGGCCCGGGTCATTCCGAAGCTCGTCCGGGAGGGCTATCTCATCCGGACCCGCTCGGATGGCGATACGCTCGAAGCGCGTCAGAACGATCTGTCACGACGCAAGGTCGCTTTCGATTCCGGCGCGCAACTCATCAGCACGGATTACCCACGGGCCGAGCCGGCCCCCTGGCACGATTTTGTCGTGACATTCCCGAACGGCGCCCTGACGCGCTGCAATCCGGTCAATGCACCGGCGAGCTGCCGCGACGCGTTGCTCGAGCCTGCAACACGCTGATCAACCAGCATTTCCCGTCATACGTCATGCAGGACAAGCGGCCAGGAAGAAAAAATGGAAAAATTTTCCTCCTGGCTGTTGCCAAAGGAAACCAGGACTGGTAGTTCCCCCTTCACCGAAGGCGAGGGCGAATATCTCCCTCCGAAACGGTCGCAGGACGCCGAAAGGTGCCTCATGCGGGTGTAGCTCAGTTGGTTAGAGCGCCGGCCTGTCACGCCGGAGGTCGCGGGTTCGAGCCCCGTCACTCGCGCCACTTTTCCTGAAAAGCAAAACGGAAAAACACGGCTCGTCATGCCGCCACAATGCGGTTTCCTGTCGCGCGCCCGAGTGATACGCGCGACCCGGCTTTCAGCCCGCCAGATAGGCGTCCAGCACCTCACCGGTTGACCCATCCATCCGGATCCGCCCGTTATCGAGCCAGATCAGCCGCGTGCACCATTGCCGCATGATCTCCGGCTGATGGGACGACATCACCATTGCGTCCGAGCGGGCGACCAGCGCCTCGAGCCGCTTTTCCGCTTTGGCCAGGAACGTGATGTCGCCCGCCATGAACCATTCATCCATGATCAGAACATCGGGGGTGATTGCCGTAGCCAGGCCGAACGCCAGACGAACGAGCATACCAGCACTATAGGTCTTGACCGGCATGGCCATGAAGTCGCCAAGCCCGGCAAACTGCGAGACATCCTCGAGAACCTCGCGCGAGGCGCGACGCCCCAGCCCGTGAAACAGGCACCGCAGACGCACGTTCTCCACGCCGGTCAGCTCCATGTTCATGCCAAGCTGGGTATCGAGCAGGGTGCCTATCGTCCCTTCGACACGCACGCGCCCCGAGACAGGCTCGTAGATCCCGGCCAGCGCCCTGAGCAGCGTGGTCTTGCCCGCGCCATTGCCGCCGATCAGCCCGAGACGCTCGCCATCCTGCATCGAAAAACCGATATCGCGCAGGACCGATACCGTGACCCGGTGACGATCGTCCTCGATCAGGGCACTTCCCGCCCTTTTCTGGGTGCGCCCTCCGACCGCCGCGGCCATCGATCTCTTCAGGGTGCGATTATCGGCATGATAGACCGGAAAGTCGATGCTCAGGCGATCGACGAGAATGCGGCTCATGGTCAGATCCAGTAGGCGATGCGCGCCCGGAAACGGGCAAAGACGAGCGAAGCGCAGATGAGGAGAAGGGCGCTATGCGCCAGAGCGGCCCCCCACACCATCAGACCCGCACTCTCCCCCAGAAGCGGTGTACGCATGATCGAGAGCAGGGGATAAAACGGATCGAGCAGAAGCCAGCGCCGCATGGGGCCGACCAGCTCCGGGCGCCAGATGATCGGCGTGATGAAGAAGAAGACCTGAATCAGAGAGGCCACGATCGGCGGGATGTCGCGAAATCGCGCGCCCAGAAGGCCCAGACAGAGCATGATCGCCATGCAGTCCACGATCCAGAGCGCCGTAGCAGGCACGAGAAGCCACAGATCGCCCGGAACCACACGGAAAATCAGCAGAACGACGACGACCACGGCCGCATTATGCAGCAGGATCAGGGCATTGCGGATAAGGGCACGGCAGGCATAGACGGAAAAAGGCATTCTGCTGGCCTGAATCAGCCTGCTTTCCTGAACGAAAACCCCTGCGCTTTCGCTGATGACCGTGGAGAGGAACGACCAGAGCACGAGCGAGAGCGAGAGAAAGGGCAGATAGTCGCGCAAGGTCATATGAAACAGCGTGGCATAGAGAAAGCCGAGCGCTGCGACCATGACGGCAGTGGAGATGGTCAGCCAGAACGGGCCGAGCATGGAGCCGCGATAGCGCATCCTGATATCGAGCCAGCCCAGCGCAAATGCGAGCGGCAGGAGACGCAGCCCGTCTCTCACATCCCGCCCGGCAGCACGCAGGCCACCGGCAAACGAGAGCGGCGCGAGATCGAGCACCGCGCCGCCGGAACCGGATGTCGTCACGCTGCGTGCCTGCGCGCCGGATGCCCCGGCATCAGGTATCTCTGCGTCAGATGTCGCCTTCATATCCCCCGCTCTTCGCTGATCCGTTCCATTTTGCAGCTCTAGCCCGACAGACCGGGGCCTCCAAGAGGGATGTCCACAATAGCCATCCGCCCGCGGCGACGCGGACAGACACGATCGGGATGGATTTAAGGGCCGCTCCGGGACTATACTCCCCTTTCGAACCGACGGCAGGACCAGATCATGCACGCTGCCGACTATTTCATGATCGCCTTCGTGATCGTCGCCTATGCGACCGGCCCCCTCCTCGCTGCCTTTCTCGTCAGGCGGATCAACAGATCCGATCTGTTCGAGCAGGAGGAGCATCAGGGCCGGGAAAAGCGCTAGGGCGAAACCGCGTTCCGGGCGGTCGGGGGCGTAATCTCAGAACCGGATCGTCATGCCCTGTTCGGCAAGGGTGAAGACGATGCCGGAGCGATTGCCCTGTTCCAGCTCCGACGCGATCCGGTCGGTCTCCGCCCCGTCCCGTATCGTCGAGGGCTTGATATGCGAGACCAGAACCGGAAACCCCCTGAGCGAAACGCCCGATCGTTCCTCCAGCATCGAGAGCGATTGCAGCAGCCAGCGTGGCGTCAGATGACCGAACAATGCCCCGTCCGGTCGGGAATTGTCATAGGAACATTCGATGACGATCCCTTTCAGACGATGCGTTCGCAGAAGCGGCGCGACTTCGTCCCATAATGCTGCGAGCCTGTTTTCCCCCTTGTCGCGATCCGGACCCGTATCGCCGAGATAGAGCAATGCGTCCTCTCCCGACCGGAGCAGAAACGCCGTCGATTCCACCCCGGCATGACTGAGCGGATAGGGCGTGACGCTCAACCCCGTTCCGGGCAGGGACTGGCGCCTGCCTGTGGCGAGCGGATGGTAATGCAGAAGGCCGAGCGCCGGAGCCGCGCCCTGATCCGCCAGATTGGGCCAGACCCTGTGATTGAACAGATCGTCACGGAAGACGGAAAGGACCGACGGCAAGGCATAGATCGTCTTGCCCGGATCCTCAGGAGAGACGGCAAGGAGCCCGGCAACGTGATCGAGATGGGCATGGCTGATCAGATAGGCTCCGACGAGCTGATGCAGCAAAGCGAGGGTGCGCGCAGTGCCGGGAGCCGGAGCGAGGGCCACATCGTCGAAGGCATGGCGCCGATCGGCGATGGCGAGCCCGTGAAAAACCGTTCCGGCATCGAGAAGAACCCCCCGGGACGAACCCGTCCTGCGGACCAGATAGGCACTCAGATTGCTCTCATCCAGACCGCCTCGTGCGCCGAGAACGGTCACGGTGAAATCCTGCGCCATTGCCGGAGAAGAGAAACATATGCCGAAGAACAGGATAAAAATATTGATCGAACGCAGCAGGAATAATTCCATCGGTCTGTATCGCGTGTATTTATTGTTCATGTTATTCTCTCTCTTCCCCGTGGCAATGAGGATATCCATGGAATGAACGCCGCCGACAGGACCGGATCATGAAGGCCCTGCCCTCCCGAACCGTCATGGCGCCCCGTTGCGCACATGTCAGGAGCAACATGACGCCCGTTATGGGCAAGAGCCGGTCAGGCAATCCGCTGCCCCATTGCGCGATCCGTCGCCTCCTGACCTTCATCGTCGCGTTGTCCGGTCTTGGCGGCTGCGACGCAACGCCCCCGACACCGGACGGGCACTGTGTCGTCGAGACGATCGGGCGCATGCCTCTGCGCAGCCTGGACAATATTCCCGTGGTCGAGGCGAGACTGAATGGGAAACCCGTTCTGTTCATGGTCGATACCGGCGCTTTCAGTTCGGTCCTGTATCTGGATGCGACCAGGGATATCGGACTGGATTACACGGGAAAATTTATCGACGCCACCGGCGCGCGCGGCCATGAAACCCAGCAGATCGTTCTGGTCGATACGCTCGATCTCGGAACCGGGAAGGATACCGGTCACTATTTCGCCCTGTCGCGATCGTCGCTCCATTCGACCAGGCCGCCCCTCCCTCCTCTCGTCGGACTGCTCGGCGCCGAGATCCTCCTGTCTTCGGATCTGGTGATCGACATGCCGCATCACGAGATGCAGCTCCTCGGCATGAAACGCTGTCCTTACATCACCCCCTTCTGGGGCGGTACGGTCCACAGCATTCCGATCACGCTGGACAGGGACGACAACAAGATCCATCTCACTTTCAGGATCGACGGAAGCAAGGACATTCCGGCCATTTTCGACACGGGGGCCTCGACGACGGTCGTTCCCTTCTATCTCGCCCGCCAGAAGCTGGGGTTATCGCGCAAGGATATTGCCGGAGACAGGAAGAATACCGACGTCCATGCGATCGGGAACGGAGAGCTTACGAGCTATCATCACATATTCGATGCGGTAACGCTCGGCGATTTCGTCATCAATCATGCTCGCGTCTCCATACTGGAGGAAGACACGCTGGATTACGCCTTGTTCGGCGCCAATTTCCTGAAGAGCACCCGGGTCTGGATCAGTTACAAGGGTGCCATGTACGTCCAGCATGTTTCGGAGATGCGCGCACCCCCAGGCGCCGCACATCCCTGAGGCCTTGTTGCGTGGCTGAACGGGGTATCCGGACGGGGTTATCCGAACAGGACAGTCGAGAAGGCCAGCTCACAGGGCCCCTGTCCGGGGAAAGGAACGATTGAGACAGGGGAGACGGGGAGACGCCGCTCCGTTGGAGCCGGTCCTCAGTGGAACCAGCCGGATTCCTTCTTGACGGCCGCCTGACCCTCGAGCACAGCCTGCTCCCCTTTCTTCTCGAGAAGGGTCTTGCTGCCGGCGCTGAGATTGCGAGCGGCATCCGCATGGGATTTGATCACGTCGGTTTCCGCATCCTTTTCGTGCAGTTCCCGATCGATGAACTCGTTTTCCCGGGCGATACGGGTCTTGGCCGCCTGAAGCTTCAGACGGCGCTCCTCCAGGGCGAGGGCACGCATCTGGTCTTCGTAACCCTGATCGCGTTTCTTGTCTGCCGCCGCCGCAGCGGCCGCCTCCCGCGCGCGGGCGTCTGCCGATCTCTGTCGGGCCGCCGCACGTTTCTCCCGGGCTGCCTTTTCCTGCTTGTAGGCATTGACCTGCGCTTCATAGGCACGCCGATACCGTTCCTGCTCCTCATGTTCGGCATTGGCCACCGCGCCGATCTGTGCGTCGAGCGCGGTCTGAGCCTGTCCCGGAGCAGCACCAGCGATAAGCCCGGCGCCGCAGAGCACCCCGAAGCCGACGACCAGACCGAGATTTTTCCAGGGCTGCCGCATGGAGATCAGCCCGCGTTCTTGCCGGTCGGACAGGTCGCATTGGGCTGGATCCGCGTGACGTCGGGCGCGGTCTGCACCATGATCGCCTGACCGAGCTTGAACTCGCAGATCTTGCCGACCTGTGCGGAGTTGAAGGTATGACCGTCCTGCGTGTAGGTCAGCGAGACACCGGCCACCATGACCTTGCCGGGAACGAGAGATCCGGCACCGGCGCCGACACCGGCACCGCCAATTCCGGCCAGAGCGCCGAGACCCGCCGTTCCACCGACACCCGCGCCGAGTCCTGCACCCAGACCCGCACCGAGAAGGGCCCCGCCGATCTGCGCGGCGCGCTGGTTCTGGGCGTTGCTGACCTGCACCTTGGCGGGCAGAATCGCGAGAATATTGACGACCTTGGCTTCCTGCCGCGAGTTGACCTGATCGGCCGTATAGGAATCGGCACGGTTTTCCTCTCCCGGGGTCGCACAGGCGGACAGGGCGAGAACAGACGAGACGCAGAGAACCAGACGGAACTTCATGTTGGGGACGGCCATTTCAGATGTTGTTGCTGCGAAATCTGATATGTTCGAATAAAGATTCATCAAATACACAATTCGTCCATATCTATTATTTTTTATATCGTATTAATTATTTTTCCTTTGCCCGGTCTCCCCGCCACGCCGCTTCTGCGGTCCGTCATGGCTTTTCGCATCCCGCGCAGAGCCGGGCATTTTTTCGCTTGCATCCTGCTTCCGGCTCGACGACATGCGGTGGATGCCATACGCTGTGAAGGAAATGTTCGCGACACTCCAGGGAGAAGGCGCCCATACCGGCCGCGCCTCGATCTTCTGTCGCTTTACGGGGTGCAATCTCTGGTCCGGTCGGGAACAGGATCGGCACAAGGCGGCCTGTACCTTCTGCGATACGGATTTTCTCGGTACGGACGGACCCGGCGGCGCGCGTTTCGAAACGCCGGAAGCCCTGGCTGACGCTCTGGCGCTCAGATGGTACGAAGCGGCGGGCGAGTCGGAGGGGCGCTATGTGGTCTTCACCGGCGGTGAACCACTGCTTCAGGTCGATCCGCCCCTGATTGCCGCCGTCCATGCCCGGGGCTTCGAGATCGCGATAGAGAGCAACGGAACGCTCGAGGCCCCGGAGGGGATCGACTGGATCTGCGTCAGCCCGAAACCCTCGAGCCGCATCGTGCAGCGCTCGGGCCATGAGCTTAAACTGGTCTTTCCCCAGGAGTCCCTTCCTCCCTCGACGTTCGACTCATGGGATTTCTCGCAGTTCTGGTTGCAGCCGATGGATGGCCCCGATCGCGCCGCCAACACGGCGGCTGCCGTGGCCTACTGCCAGAAGAACCCGCGATGGCGCCTCTCCCTGCAGACACACAAGCTGATCGGAATACCCTGATGCTTTCAGACGAGACCGCACTCGTTCTCTTTTCCGGCGGCCAGGATTCGGCGACCTGCCTCGCCTGGGCACTTTCACGGTTTTCGCGCGTGGAAACGCTGGGTTTTGCCTATGGCCAGCGCCACGCCGTCGAGCTCGCCTGCCGCGACCGCCTGCGGGAGACGATGATCGAGGCGATGCCCGAATGGGCGCCGCGTCTGGGGGCCGATCATACGCTCGATCTCGGCATTCTCGGCGAGATCTCCGAGACGTCGCTCACGCGCGAGGCCGAGATCCGGATGAGCGATAGCGGATTGCCGACGACATTCGTACCGGGTCGCAACCTGCTGTTCCTCACCTTCGCTGCGACACTTGCCGTGCGACGTCATGCCCGTCACATCGTCACGGGCGTGTGCGAGACGGATTATTCGGGTTATCCCGATTGCCGCGACGACACGATCAAGGCGCTTCAGGTCGCGCTCAATCTGGGGATGGAAGAGCGTTTCGTGCTGCATACGCCGCTCATGTGGCTCGACAAGGCCCAGACCTGGAACCTCGCCGCCACTCTGGGGGGGGCGCCTCTGGTACGGGCCATCAACGAAGAGAGCCACAGCTGCTATCTCGGCGACCGGACCCACCGGCATGACTGGGGCTACGGATGCGGCACCTGTCCGGCCTGCGAACTGCGCGCCCGGGGATGGTCGGAGTATATCGATGCTTGAGCTGAGTTTTACCCGACGTTTCAGCATGGGACACCGGCTGATTTCCGGCAGTTCGGAACGCTGTGCGATCCCTCACGGGCATAATGAGTTCGTGACCGTCACGCTGCAGGCGACGCGCCCGTCCCGTCTCGACGGCGCCGGGAACGTGATCGTCCCTTTCGCGGACGCAAAGAGGCGCTGGCACGATTTCGTCGATACCCGGCTGGATCACGCTTTCCAGATCTCGTCGCAGGATCCGCTTCTGGACTGGTTCCGCACGAGGGAGCCGGAACGCATGACCCGGCTCGTGATCACCCCGGGCGATCCGACGACCGAGCTCATGGCCGCCCTTCTCTACGCGAAGCTGGCCGCATTCCTGCGCGACGACGGAGATATCCTGAGATGCACCTGCCTGAGCCTTGAGGAGACCCCGACGAACACGGTCACGCTGAGCGGAGGGCCCGAGCCCTATCTTCCGGTTACGACCGAAGCCGCAACCGGGGCCGATCGCTCCGTCTGGTGGCACAGGGCCGACATGACGATCTCCGATCTCGGTACGGAACTATAAGCCGGAATATCTGGCCGGACGTCACGCAGCGGAAGACGCATCAGGAAAACATCCGGATGCGCCATGACTCAGGCCGTCTGCGGCCACTCCGGACCGAGAAGCTGGACATGCACGCGAAATGCGCCGTGATCGTCCGATTTGATCTCGGATTGCGCAGCACGATCGGATCGCGTGTCCCTGATATGGCTCTTGTCCTGGGGGGATGTCGACGTCTTGCTCATAACCATCTCCTTTACGACACACCAACAGGGAAACATGGCCTCAATCCGGCGTCGCCATGATAAAATGGGGCCATGACAGAATGGGGCGATAATGGAATGGGGCATCCGCTGACGATGTCGTTGCTGCATCGGTCTCAACGTATTGCGTGCGTAAAGTTTCCGGCCTTTCCCTCGCCCGGGCATTCTGCCGTTCATATGCGCGCCTCAAGCGGGGATTTCGACGCGACCGCGCAAAACCCTGTCGGGATGGGAGAACGGGGCTGGTCATATCGGCCACAAGCGTGGTCTTGATAGATCATGCTTCTGCGTGTCATCGATCTCGAAACAACCGGCGCCCATCCCCAGACATCGGAGGTCATCGAATTCGGTTCGGTCGACGTATCGCTGAATGACGGCTCCTGGCAGACCGGCGCGATCACGAGCCGTCTTTTTCCTCCCACGGGGCCGCTCACACCGGAAACCCAGGCCGTCCACCATCTGACGGACGCGGATTTCACTCCCGGATCGCCCTCCGCGACACCGCAGATCTTGCGTGAAATGGTGTTGCGCGCGCCCAGACCCGACATGCTGGTCGCCCATCATATCGCCTTCGAGCGCCACTTCCTGACCGATGCGGTCACGGATGCGCTGCCCTGGCTCTGCACGTTGCGCATCGCCCAGAAACTCTGGCCCGACGCACCGCGTCACACGAACCAGATCCTGCGCTACTGGCTGCGCCTCGATCTCGATCGCACTCTGGCGTCACCCGCGCACAGAGCCGCGCCGGATGCCTATGTGACGGCTCATATCCTGATGAGACAGCTCGAAACCGCACCGCCCGAAACCCTGCTCGAACTCACGCGCGCACGACATGTACGCCGCGGCGCGGCCCTGCGCTCCGGACGCGCGATGAACACCGAACAGCCGCGTCTCTTCGCCCGGAACGAGGATTGAACGCGAGGAAAAGGGCGCCGGCACGCGGAAGCGCCGGGACCGCCTTCAACCGCCGGTAACAGGGTCACGCTGCGTCAGGCGGCGCGCGCTTTCACGGTCAGGCCGAGCATCCCGGGAGCGCCCTGCGGCCGCTTCCCGAGAGGCAGCAATCCGTTACCCCGGGTCCAGCGCAGAGGCCCGGCCTCGGTATCGTGCCAGCCATCGAGGGAGTCGCTCGTCAGATGAATGTCTATGTCGCGCGACTGATGGGTGTCCCAGAGATGGATATCGCCGATCAGGACCCCCAGATCGCGCCGATCGTCGAGGAACGGACCGACGGTCTCGGACGGCCTGGCGACATCCGATCGGATCCGGACCGCATCGAGCTCCGTCGGGATACGGAAGACGATCATGTCATTCACCTGACGTGCGGCATGATAGAGGTTTCCGTCCGAGCCCTCGAGATACACGCCCGGGGCGGCGCTTTCGGCGTCGGGTGCCCCCGGGATCTGCAGTTCCGGATTCGTCAGCTCCGGATTCGGGCAATCGGAGCCGCGCTGTTCCGGGCTGGACGTTTCGAAGCCGGGCGTCTCGTAGTCGGGCCTCTCCGGGCGGGGCGCAGGGGCCGCATCGACCGACAGGCGATCGCGCCCGGCACGCGCGGCAAGACGCCGGTACACAGGCTCGACGAAGGCGCGGTCGACCCGGAGCGGCGCCGCCGCATCCCGCGTCCAGCTCATGGAACCATCGGCGTCGCTCGGCTGCGCGGTCCCCACATCGTCGAGCAATGTCTCGGCGGGGCAGGCATTGGCCCAGATCACCGCATGGGACTCGGTCCGGAAATGATGAACCCGGTAGGTCCCGAGCGAGAGATCATATGCAATGCTCTCGCCATTGACGAGCATCCGGGCCGGAACGAGCGCCCCGTCGATATGAAGGCAATGTTCCGGCGTCACCACGAGATCGCGCTCCGGCACATGCTCGGCGAGCGAACCGGCCCGGAAACGGATCGGGTAGCCCGCCTCCTCCGGCCTGAGAGTCGGATCGGCCGTGATCTCCGTAGCGCCGACCCAGACGACCGACCGGGTTTGCCCCCGCCCGTCTCCCGCACCGTCTGCTGCACCGTCTGCCGCACCGTCTTGCGAAACGAGAACGGAAACGCGATCCCCCACGGAGAGCGTCTCGACCGCACGCGATCCCTCGGGGGTGCGGATGAGCGTCCCTTCGAGAAAGCACTTGTCATAGGAAAGAACCGTGCTGCCGTCGCGATCCGCCTCGAGATGAAAATCGCTGGCGCGGTAGCTTCCGGTCAGGACCGTCGACCAGCTCGACCCATCGGGCAGCGTGACGGTGAGCACGTTGTTGTTGATGCGGATCGCGCCACCGGAGCTGTATTTCAGTCCATCGATGTCGATCCGCCCCTTCCAGCCGACCGATGTATTGCTCAGGACCGCGCCCGGCTCGACAATAAGCAATCCCGCAGGGCCATCCTCTCCGGGGGCACCCGAGACCACGGTCTGCAGCACGGTCGCGCCGGAGGCGATCACCATGGATCCACCCGCAGAAACGATCGTGTCCCGCACGGTCGCACCGGGCTCGACCATCTGCGTGCCGCCCGAATCGATCGTCGCGCCGCTCAGGACGCCGCCGGATTCCACGATCTCCGATCCTCCGGAGGCGATCTCGCTTCCGCTCACGGTCCCTCCGGACTCGATGACGACACCGCCTCCGGCCTGAACGACCGCTCCATAGGCGACACCCCCGCCGCTCACGACCGCCAGACCCTTGCTTCCGACCGTGACCTGGCGGATCGTACCGCCCCGATCCACCATGACCGTACCGCCTGCAGAAACGACCGTGGCGGAAGCGAGACCACCCGAGATGATCTGCACGCCCGCGCTGAAGATATCGTTCAGGGCGGTCCCCCCCGCAGAGACGATCTGGGTGCCGCCGAAGAGACTGCCGCTATCCGTGCCACCGCTGGTCAGCTGTTCCGTCGATCCGACATCGAACGTACCGCCCGATATGATGCCCGAGCCGATGAATGTCTGTCCCTTGATGGTATAGCCGCCACCGACGATCGCCTGTCCGCCATCGAGCAGATGCGGGGCGATCGCGCGGCCGCCTCCCCCCTGATAGCCGGAAAGCGTCCCCACGGCGATGCCCGCACGCGACGTCACGGTCGCGCTGACCACGGTCCCTTCGTTGAGCGCAGCGAAGGACCCGCTTTCGAGCGCGGTACCGCCGAAGGTCGTGCCATAGGCCGCGGCGCCCACGACACCTCCGGAACTCACGGTCGCATCGACGATGCTGCCACCCGATGCGAGATCGAGCGCGGGCTGATCGGTTCCACCGGCCCCGAAGCCGTAAACCAGATCGCCGGACGTGACGGAATTCGTCCCGACATAATGCGTCGCACCGCTCGTGACGGTATATCGCGTACCTCTCCGCCTGATCGGCATTCCTGTCTCCCGCAGTCGTGTCGACGTCACGCATGCGATCGCCCCCGCACACGGACGATACCGGCCTGCAGGAGATCGCTCACGTTTCCGTGATATCAATTATGTCGGAAGATTTCAAAAATAAAAAAGGCGCTACCGCTTTATTAATTTTCGTCTTTTTTGGTTCATTTGCTGAATTTAGAGACAAGATCCTCAGTTCGCTCGTTTTTCTGACCGCCCCGATCAGCGCAAACCCGATCAGCGCGAGAAACACCCTCCCGCCCCGTCCGTCTCAGCCCGACGCGCGATCTGCTTCAGAATCCGGCGCCTGATGAGGCCGCTGGCCGGACGTATACAGAACCAGTAAAGCGTCATGAACCGTCTGGCGCGCGGGTCGGGACAGAAAATCCGCGTTCGGGTCACGAGACGACAGCGCCCGGGAGAAAGCGCTTCCGTCGTGAACTCCAGCAGAAGAAGCGGGCAATCCACGGAACGGCCATGAAAGAGCCCGGCGACGATATCGCGGTTCCTGAGCCCGAAATCCGTCTTCCAGAAATCCCCCGCCAGACCGTACCACAGGCATTCATTCCCCTCCCGTCCGAGGGGCGTGAAACGATCCAGACCGAAGGGCGTCACCGGCTTTCCGCCTTTTATCCGCGCGGGCAGCTCTCTCAGCGCCAGAAACGCCCGGATCAGCGGATCCTCCGTGACCTGAAGCGTCCCGACGGCATCCAGAACGGCCGCCGCTCCGGCATCGATCACCCGATCGTGCCGCTCGCTGAAATGAATTGCCCCGAAGGCCGGAAAGCGCATCCGTATCCGGGCGAGGTTCGACATCTCTCCGCTCCTCGATGATCGTTGTCAGTCGCAAGACGCACGCAGCGTTCGTCAGGAGGAGAAATTGTGCAAGGCCGGACATAACCGGAGCGCTCGACATAACCGGAGCACTCTGGCTGAACCCGCCTATTGGCGTTACACACGGCTCAGCCGGCCCGCCCTTTCAAGACTGGACCTACCGTGCGCTTTCTCGAGACCTTCGATCTCCACTCCTTCACCGATACGAGCATCAGCCTGCTCAGCGCCTTCGTATTCGGAACCCTGATCGGGGCGGAGCGGCAATATCGCCAGAGAACGGCCGGGGTACGTACCAATGCGCTCGTCGCCCTCGGCGGCGCCGCCTTCGTCGATCTCGCACAACGCATCGCAGGCGATGTCGAATCGCTCCGGGTCATCGCCTATGTGGTTTCGGGAATCGGCTTTCTCGGCGCAGGGTCGATCATCAAGGAAGGCGCGACGGTGCGCGGTCTGAACACGGCGGCCACGCTCTGGTGTTCGGCGGCAGTCGGCGCCTGCGTCGGCAGCGACATGCTGGCCGAGGGGTTCCTGCTCACCTTTTTCATCATTGCGGGCAATACCCTGTTGCGTCCGGTCGTGCGGGCCATCGACCGTATCCCGCTCCAGGCCAAATCGATGGAAGCGGGCTATGCGCTTCGCGTCCTGACCTGCCGTCAATCCGTGCAGGACATGACGGCGATCCTGAAAACCCGGCTGGAAGACGCGGATTACACGATCGGCAAGCTGTCGATCAGCGAGGAGGATGACGAACAGGCCGCCATCTGTGTCTCGCTGATGGTTTCTGCGAACGACCCGTCCGATCTCGAAGGTCTTGTCGCCCTCCTCATGGCGGATACGCGCGTCGCCGCGGCATCGTGGTCGCTCAACAACGACAGCTGACCGCCCGACCCGGATACCCCGCACGGATTGACCCGAGGCAGGGCATTGCGGGCAGGGCATTCTTGGCCGGACATTCCGGGCGGGGCACCTCCGGGAAAAGACCGTCTGCGCGGTGGCCGGAGCGATTCCGGGCAGGAGATTCCGAACGGGCGATGCTGATCGGGCGATGCTGATCGGGCGGTCCTGATTGGGCGGTCCTGATTGGGCGGTGCTGAACGCTCGATCCCCGCCGGCGGCGTTCACGATCTCGCAAACTCACGAACTCGCCGTCTTTCAGTCTCGCCGTCTTGCCCTCCTGCAGTCTTGCGATTTTCAGGGAGAGATTCGCGGAAGCGCGATCCGGACAAGGAGATAGGGGAGGCGCTGCCTGTCCTCGCCGTCATGGAAAGCCGGTTGACGCGACCATTGGCCGATCGTCGCATAGAGATGGTCATCGCCATAGGCGAGACCGTCCGGGGCGATCATGCGGGGATCGTGCGCGACGACGGAGATCCGACCGTCGGGCATACGCTGGAAGATGGCGTGACGCTCGATATCCGTCAGGAACAGACGGCCATCGGGTGCGGTGGCCATGCCATCTCCCATCCCTGCCTCTCCCTCATCCTTGACGCTGAACTCGATCTCCGTCTCCGTCGCCCTCGGATCGGCGAGGGTTGCCGTAGGTGCGGAATAGAGCGTGCGACCGGTCAGCGGTTGCCAGAACAGGGTCTGCTGGTCCGCACTCAGTCCGATCCCGTTCGCGCCTGCCTGCGCCATGGTCGGGTGATCCGGATCGTAACGCGATGCCTGTCCGTCGAGAACGGCGAGAAAGCCGTAACGGGGCATGACCGGGCCTGTATCGGCCAGGATACGCCTCTGGGTGCCGGTCGCGATATCGACCACGATAAGAGCAGGATGAACGGTGAGAGAGGAATCGGTGATGAAAGCCGTTCCCCTCTCACCGTGGGTCAGATCGATCCGGAGATCGTTGGGGTGACTGTCCGAGCGTATCGCCGGGGCGGAGAGGCGGATCTCCTCGACGATCCGCCCCGCACCGGGATCGATATGGAAGAGCCGCGCCGCGCCGGGAATGGTCCCCTTGCCGGCGAGAATGCCTTCATCGAGCACCCAGAGCTGGCCGTGCGCATCCACGGTCATGCCCAGAGGCGAGACGAACCGGCTCTGGCTTTCGCGATCGGGATAGGGGGTCAGCGCGCCCTTGCAGAACAGCGCGAGGCGCGGGCCGTCGTGATCCCGCAGGCTCCGGGGAAATCCGAGAACGAGGCGCCCATCGGGCAGACGGGCGATCCCCGAGGGCTGGGCCTGCCAGAAACGGCCGATCACCTCGACATTGCCCGAAGGCGCATATCCTGCATCCACGCTGTCCCTGACCAGCGGAACGCCTTGCCCTGCCTCCGCCCCGGGCGTCGTTCCTTGCGGGATACCGGAGGCGGGACCGGATACGCTATCGGGCGACTCCGCCAGAGCATTGCCGGGGGAGGTGGAAGCCAGAACCAGGACAAGCAGCGCGAGACGATATAGCGCGTGGGAATATCTCATGGGTCCCTCTCCTCCCGGCGCGTATCCGTCACGATGGATGAAGCGTCAAAACACGGACACGTTATCCTCAGCCCTTGAGAAGCGCCATGATCTCCGCCCGTGCCGCCGTGTCGCGCTGCCAGACACCGCGCACGACCGTCGTCACGGTACGGCTGCCGACATTGCGGATCCCGCGCATGGCCATGCACATATGCTCCGCCTCCACGAGCACCATGACCGCCTTGGGCTCGAGCACCTCGATGATCGAGGCAGCGATCTGATCGGTCAGGCGCTCCTGAAGCTGCGGCCGACGGGCCAGCACATTGACCACGCGCGCGATCTTGCTGAGCCCGGTCAGCCGTCCCGCTTCCGGAAGATAGGCCACATGCGCCTTGCCGAAGAACGGAAGAAGATGATGCTCGCACATCGAGTGAAAACCGATATCGCGCACGATCACCGCACCCTCGTGCTGATCGGCGAGAAACTGCTTGTGCAGATGTACGCGCGGATCCTCATGCAGGCCGCCCAGAACATCGAGATACATCCGCGCCACGCGATCCGGTGTCTCGAACAATCCCTCGCGATCCGGATCCTCTCCCAGCGCGAGGAGGATTTCCCTCATCGCTGCCGCGATACGGACCTGCGCGTCTTCCGGCAGGGCGATCGGCGCGATCGGTCGCTCCCCGCCCTGCCCCTTGTGGCGAGCGGCATCCAGCGCCACGAGATCGGCTGCGGGTTTCGTCATGTCTGGTCCTCGGTCAAGCAAAATGGGGCGTCCGTGCAGGGCACGGCGTCATCGGCCGCGCGGGGCAGCCTGTCCAACATGTCCGAAACGGATTGTCCACTGATTTTCTGTGCCGGAGCGATCTCGGCCAGAGGAACGAGAACGAAGGCCCGCCCGGTCATGTGGGGATGCGGCAGGGTGAGAACGGAATCGGAAACCGCACAGTCGTCGAGATAGAGCAGATCGACATCCATGGCGCGCGCCCCCCAGCGCATCCCGGGCGTACGACCGAGACGGGTCTCGATCTCCTTGCACAGACGCAGCAGGGCATGAGGGGCAAGACTGGTGCGCCCCGTCACGCACAGATTGTAGAAATCCGGCTGATCGGTCACACCCCAGGGCGCCGTCCGGTAGAGACCCGAGACCGCTTCGATCTCGAGACCCGGCGCCAGACCGAGCCAGGTCACCGCCATCCTGAGCGCCGCCGCCCGGTCGCCCATATTGCATCCGAGAGAAAACCCGACGCTCCGCTGGCGCCAAAGGGTGGTCTCGACGCTGACCGTGTCGAAACCATGAGCGATCGGGGCGCCGGGCTTGCCGACGCGGATGCGGGCCCGGGCGATGGTCGGAAAAGCCCCGAGAAGATCGCGGGCGATCCTGTCTGCGAGCGTCTCGATGAGTCTGACAGGAGGCCCGGAAACCAGAGCCACGACACGCTCGCAAAGAGCGGCATAGCAGACCGCCTGTGTGTAATCGTCGCCCTCGACCGCGTCCCGCGTATCGGCACAGATCTCGAGATCGATCACGAACCGTTGCCCGAGCCGGGTTTCCTCCGGCAGGACGCCGTGATGCCCGTAAACGCAGAGACGCTCGACCCGGATGATGGACTGGCCCGTCATTTCCCCTTCCGGTCCCTCTTCCCTGAACGCGCTCATGACGATGCCCTCCCGGCCGGAAGATGCCCGGAGGAAGGACAGGCAAGCAGGGTCGTGACGGCGAGGGCATCCCTGTGGGCCGCCACGTCATGAACCCGCAGGAGCGCGGCACCCGCACGCGCACCGTAGAGATCGGCGGCAAGCGTCGCGGCGAGACGCGCGTCGACGGCGCGTCCGAGGAGACGCCCGAACAGGGATTTGCGCGAGAGCCCGAGAAGCACCGGCAGGCCATAGGTCTCGCGCAGCATGGGGATGAGACGGATGCTTTCCAGATTCTGGGCATCCGTCTTGCCGAACCCGATCCCTGGATCGAGCACGATCCGCCCTCTTTCGATACCGGCTCTCCCGGCATGGGCGAGAACCGTGTCGAACCAGCGTCGGAACCCGTCACGAAGATCGAGCGCCGGATCGATCTCCGCCCGGTTATGCATGAGAACAGCCAGAGCCCCCGTCTCGGCGAGAAGGGGCGCCATGTCCGGGTCCCGCTGCATGGCCCATACGTCATTGACCATGACGGCACCTGCGGCGAGCGCCTGCCGGGCGACATCGGCCTTGTATGTATCGATCGAGAGCGGTGTTTCTTCTCCGCCCAGTGCCTGCAACACGGGCAGAACGCGTCCTGCCTCCTCTTCCGCAGCGATGAAGGGCGCACCCGGACGGGTGGATTCTCCGCCGATATCGAGCAGGGCGGCCCCTTCGTCGGCCAGACGACGCGCATGGGCGATCGCGGATCCGGGAGAGTCGTGTTGCCCGCCATCGGAAAAGGAATCCGGCGTGACGTTCACGATCCCCATCACGAGCGGGACACGCTCCTCATGCGCGCGCCAGATCGAAGCCGCGAGGCGATCGCGTTGCCGGTGCCATCCGGCGATTGCGGCGGCGGAGGTGCTGACGGCCTGCATGTCACCCGTTCATGTCATGTCTGCGAGGAGAGAAGCTCTTAGAGTACGGGAGCAGAGAGGTCCAGAAAAACGGCAACCCCGTCCCGCGCGCGGTGTTGGTTACGAAGCAAGGAGATGTTTCATGGCCAATGATCAGTTCGATGCGCCTGCCTTCGACGGCGAGGACAACAAGCATCACAGCGCCCGCGCTCTGGCAGAAGCGGCATTCCGGGCAGAGGAGGAAGGAGATCGCGAAAAGGCCGCCCAGCTCTTCCGACAGGCCGAAGCCGCGGATCCGCAGGCGCTGGAATCGGTCCTGCTCGAGCGACGGACCGACAGGGAAGGAACGGCACCGCCTCCGGTTGCAAGCGATGCGGAAGTCGCTGCGATGACCCGCACGATGGAACCGTCACGTCACGCACCGCCACCCGAGGCGATCGACGAAAACTACTGAAAACGGAACGCTCCGGAACAGTGCCGTAGAGGGCTGTGCAAGAAAGGGCTGTGCCGGAGAAGACGGAGGAGACATTGTCGGAGAGAGACAGGACCGGCCCCTCTCCCTCCGGATGATGGTTGATGTTCAGCCGATCATGTGTACCCATCCATGCGGGTCGTTCGTCCGGCCTGCCTGGATATCCGTAAGGGTTTTCTTGAGCGCGAGCGTGACCGGTCCGGGCGTCTTGCCGTCACCGAATACGGCTTCCCCCTGCGTGCGCCTGAAACTCCCTATCGGGCTGATGACAGCGGCCGTCCCGCAAGCGAAGGCTTCGCGATACCGCCCGGTCGCCGCCCCTTCGAAAACCTCGTCGATGGCGACCGGCGCCTCTTCGACGGTCAGACCCTGATCGCGTGCCAGACGCAGAATGGCATCGCGCGTGATGCCGGGCAGGATGGTCCCGGTGAGCGGCGGCGTAACCAGCGTGTTGTCGTCGCGCAGGAACATGACGTTCATGCCGCCCATTTCCTCGACATAACGCTGCTCGCGACTGTCGAGGAACAGAACCTGATCGCAGCCATGGGTCTGGGAATCCCGCTGTGCGATCAGGCTGGCCGCATAATTGCCACCGCATTTCGCAGCACCCGTCCCCCCCGGAGCGGCGCGCGTATAGGCGTCCGACACCCAGACGGAAACGCAGCCGCTTCCGAAATACCCGGCGACCGGGCAGGCGATGACCATGAAGAGATATTCCGAGGCGGGCTTCACCCCGAGGAACACTTCGGTAGCGATCATGAACGGACGAAGATAGAGGCTCTTGCCCTCCCCCGTCGGCACCCAGTCACGATCGATCCTGACCAGCTCATCCACGGCGGTCATGAAGATGTCCTGCGGCAGGGCGGCCATGGCCATGCGTGCGGCGGAGGCCTGGAAGCGACGGGCATTTTCCTCGGGCCGGAATGTTGCAATCCCCCCGCTCTCGAGCCTGTAGGCCTTCATGCCCTCGAAAACCTCCTGACCGTAATGCAGCACTGCGGCTGCCGGATCGATCGGAAACGGTTTCCGGGCCGTGATCCGCGCATCGTGCCAGCCGCGCCCCTCGCTGTACCGGACCATGGCCATATGATCCGAAAACACCCGTCCGAATGCAGGGTTGGCAATCAGATCCGCACGATGATCTGCCGGGGTCGGCGCGGTCGTGGGCTCTATGGTGAAGGGCAGCGCAACGCTTTCGGAAGCCATGATCTGTTCCATTGTTTCAAGAAGCTCTGGCGGCATCTTATCCGGTTCCCCCCATCTTGACACCCTTTGACAGAGGGAGAGAAGAACGGGCCGCGCGTCTGACCTTTTCGTGATATGTCGCGACACGGTTGCGGCGCGCAACATTGCGGCCTCATGCGCACGGGCTGAAAGCAGAAAGTGAAAGGGCTCTCATGAGCGTATCGACCCCGGTCAGGGCACTGACCCCCGCTGCCGTCATGGCCCGGAAGGGAGACACTCCGCTTGTCTGTCTGACCGCCTATACCACCCCGGTCGCGAAGCTGGTGGACCCGGAATGCGATATCGTCCTGGTGGGCGACAGTGTCGGCATGGTGCTGCACGGCCTGCCCTCCACGCTCGGCGTGACGCTCGAGATGATGATCATGCACGGCAAGGCCGTCATGAGGGGGCTCGGACGCGCCCTGTGCGTCGTGGACATGCCGTTTGGAAGCTATGAGGAATCTCCGGCCCAGGCCTTTCGTCATGCGGCCCGTCTCCTTGCCGAGACAGGGGCCGCAGCCGTCAAGCTCGAAGGCGGCCTTCACATGAAGGAGACGATTTCGTTTCTGGTCGCGCGCGGCATTCCCGTCATGGGGCATGTCGGCCTGACCCCGCAATCGGTCAACACGCTGGGGGGATACAAAGTCCAGGGTCGCGACGCCGATGCAGGACGGGTTCTGGCCGATGCACACGCCGTCGCCGATGCAGGCGCCTTTGCCGTGGTGCTCGAGAAACTGCCCAGCGCCCTTGCCGCGACGATCACGAACGAGGTTCCGGTTCCGACAATCGGGATCGGAGCCGGCCCTGCCTGCGACGGACAGATTCTCGTCGTGGACGATATGCTCGGTCTGTTTGCCGACTTCCGGCCCAAATTCGTCAAGCGCTTCGCGACCCTTGCCGAGGATGCAGGCGCCGCCATTCACGCCTATGCCGAGGAGGTCCGCACAGGGCGCTTCCCGGCACAGGAACACAGTTTCGGAGCTGCCTCGTGATCCATCGCGACATCGCCTCGATCAGAAACACGATCTCATCCTGGCGCGCGGACAGCAAGCAGGTCCGTATCGGGCTCGTACCGACGATGGGTGCCCTGCATGAAGGCCATCTGAGCCTCGTCGACGAAGCGCGACGCCGGTGCGATCGGGTTGTCGTCTCGATTTTCGTCAACCCCACGCAGTTCGACAGCAAGACCGATCTCGCTGCCTATCCCCGCACCGAAGCGGAGGATATCGCTTTGCTCGCCGGAGCCGACGCGGTTTTCATTCCTTCGGTCGAGGTCATGTATCCATCGGGATTTTCGAGCCAGGTGCAGGTTCGCGGCCTCGCGGATCGTCTCGAGGGCGTTCATCGTCCGGGTCACTTCGATGGCATGGCGACGGTGGTGACGAAACTCTTCGGGATTTCCGGCGCCGATCTGGCCTTTTTCGGAGAGAAGGACTGGCAGCAACTCCAGATCGTCAGACGGCTCGTCGCCGATCTCGATCTGCCGGTCGGGATCGTTCCCTGCCCGACCCTGCGCGAGGCCGACGGCCTCGCCCTGTCTTCGCGCAATCGTCGCCTTTCGCCGGAAGCTCGCGCGATCGCGCCCCGGCTGCACGCGATCATGCAGGATTGCGCCAGGGCCCTGAGAGCGGGAGACCGGGCCGATGAATGCCTCGAAACGGCCCGCAGGGCGCTCGGGACAGCCGGCTTTACAGGGATCGACTATCTCGTATGCGCCGATGCGGAGACACTCGCGCCTTCCGAACCCGCGAAGCAGGAGGGCAGAGCCCTGCGCCTTCTGGCAGCCGCATCTCTCGGATCGGTGAGACTCATTGACAATATCGTTATTTAGCAAAGGCTAAATCGCGTGCCATGATCGCGCGGTCGTGGCAGGTTCGTCCGGACCTGCCTCATCCGGATAAGGTAGTCAGGCATGTCTCTCTCCCTCCAGAACAGGATCGCCGCCGTCACAGGCGGTGCATCGGGCATCGGACTGGAATGCGTGCGCCAGCTCGTGGCCGCAGGCGCCATTGTCTATATTCTCGACCGGGACAAGGCCGCGATGGAAAGGGCGCGGGCCGAACTGGGCGACAGGGTTCACGCCGTCGAGGTCGATCTCTTCCGTCATGCGAGCATCCAGCAGGCCGTCGATACGGTTCTGGATGCCGAGGGGCGCCTCGACATCATGTTCGCCAATGCCGGGTCCTATGTCGGTGGCAATGCCTGGGAAGGCGACCCGGATAGCTGGGACCGGATGCTGAACCTCAACATCAACGCCGCCTTCCATTCCGCACGGGTCGCGATGGTCCCGATGATCAGACAGGGCAGCGGCGATATCGTCATCACGAGCTCGGTCGCAGGCGTCGTGCCGATCGTCGCGGAGCCGATCTATACCGGCTCGAAACATGCGATCCAGGCCTTCACCCATACCTGCCGCCGTCAGCTGGCGCCGCACGGCGTGCGTATCGGCGCCATCCAGCCCGGCCCGGTCGTGACCCCGCTCATCGATGACTGGGATCCGGATCGTCGCAAGGCCGCGCTCGAGGGCGGCGGAATGATGCAGCCTTCGGATGTGGCCGAGGCGCTGATCTTCATGCTGACGCGCCGCAAGGGCACCGTCGTGCGCGATCTGGTCCTCCTCCCGGAAGGCTTCGATATCTGATCTGCCGCACTCCTCGACGGACGATTCCCCGGCCCGGTCGGGCCGGGGAATGCAGGACTCAGGCGATCCTGACCATGTCGGTATGCGCATCCTCCGTAACCGGATAGTGCTGGCTCGAGAGAATCTCGATCGAGAGCACACCGATGCTGTTCCGTTCCCTGACACCCAGATCGAGCAGCGCCTCTCCCCTGGTCCAGCGGCATGAAGCGTTTTCCGGGCTTTCCCATCCGGGCAGGGCAGCGTTGCCGAGATGTGCAGTCAGCTCGACGGATCCCCCCGCATCGAAAAAACCGATCCGCCCCACCAGAACGCCGAGCCTGCGCCGGTCATCGACGAAAGGCCCTTCCGTCTCGCTGGGGCGCATCGTGCGTGACATGAGGCGAACGAAGCGCACCCGGTCGGGAATCATGAAGACGCTCTGACGGCCGGTCCGCCGCGCCTGACGGATCTTTCGTCCGCGCTCATCGACCAGATGCAGATCCGGATCGTCGGTTCGCTCGCGTTCCCGGACCTGCAGCACAAAGTCCAGCGCCTCGGCGCGCAGGCGGAGCCGTTCATGGACCGGCTCGACCAGGGCGCGCTCGGTGGCAAGCCGCGCCGCAGCGTCCTCCGACCAGCTTTTCTTCCGACCGGGAAGGGTCGCGACCTTTCCTTTCTGCCGGAACACATGACGATTTCCGGTGTCGAGATAGCTCTCCGTCAGGAGATCGTTGGCCATGATCACCGCATGATCGTCCGTCTCGATGTGAAAATAGGAATATTGGGTGATCGTCCTGTCGAAATAGATACTCCGTCCATTGACGAGCATCCGTGCAGGAATGAGAACCCCCTCGAAAAACAGGGCATGATCGGGAGTGACGAGCAGATCGCGCGAGGGTGTCCCCTCGGCCAGCGCGTCGCGGCAGATCCGCACCGGATATCCTGCGAGATCGTCGGGCCGATCGCGGTCCACCTGCGTCGTCGCGCATCCGGTCCAGCGGATCTTGCGGATCAGCCTCTCCGTACCGCGAAAGACGAAAACATCGTCTCCGACACAAAGGGTCTCGACCGCTCTCGGCCCCTGAGGGGTGCCGATGAGTGCGCCGGCGAGAAAACAGACGCCGACATAGGTATTGCCATCGCTATAGGTGATCCGGAGCGGATTGCTTTGCGACGACCCGGGCACGAAACTCCCGGTCGGAAGAGAGACACCGTCGGCCATGTTCACCGCATAGCGCGATATCGTGTTTCCATCGCTGCCGATCAGCGTGATCACGCGCGAGGTGCCCGACCCTGAAATCGTGTATTGCGCCACCGGCGCCACGGAATTCTGCAATTCGATAACCGTCTCGCTGGGATTGTAGCCGGTGATGGTCGTGCTCGTCAGCTCGAGTACCGCACCGCCCGCATTGAGCGTCAATGTTCCGCCACCGGGGCCGAATGCAATGCGCGTCCCCGTCAGGGCATTGATGAGCGAGTTCCCGTTTGCGAAGCGCCCGCCATGGGAGATGGTCACGGTGGTGCCGTTCAGGGCCGATCCGACGATGCCGCTTGCAAGCGTGGCGGTTCCGCCATCCACCGAGATATCGAGGCCGCTCAATCCGGAAAGCCCTGTCGTGATCGTGGCCTCGCCACCGATATACATCGTCGTCGGAAAGGCCGTTCCGAGCTGGACGGCGATATTGACCTCTCCCGAAGCGCCGGGGGGCACGACATATGTCCCCCCTACGAGAAGATTGGCCAGGGTGAAGCTGAAGTCGCTGCCGGTAATGACCTGCCCGCTTACCGGATAGATTCGGCCATCGTACGAAGTCGATCCATCCGGACCGGTAATGACGACATCCCATGACGTCGTCATGCCGAGGAAATTCGTATTCGTCGTGACGCGATAGGTAACGCCCGATGATGTCGTATTCGTAACGGTATCGGATGGCATCTCGTTTCTCCTTGCGAGCGACTTTTCATCGTTAATTAATCATTATATTTCGTCCCTTGTTCAGAGCTATCATACGGTTCAGGAATGAAAATATGACTATTTCGTGATAATCTTTAACGATTTCCTGTTTATTTCTCATCTTTGTTAATTATCGTTAAATTTCATTGGGTAACGAGAGGAGAATTACCTGAATTATCAGGTCTGCCATATGAATCCTCCAGCTTCAGGCCGGGAAACCGGAGAGGTTTTATTCATTTTCCTCGCGATCCGCCCCATCAGGAGAAAACCCTGTTTTTTTTCGTCCGACCGGGGAAAGAGACCGGATTATTTCGTCTCCCTACCCGCCCTCGTGGTTCCGCCCGAGTTCGAGGGCGCTCATGCGGCGATACAGGGTGGCACGGCTGATCCCGAGCAGACGCGCGGCAGGCGCCACCTTGCCTGAACTCATCGCAAGCGCATCCCGGATCACGGCACGCGCCGCCCGGTCGAAATCCGGAAGGCGGACATCAGGGGCGCTCAGGGCGAGCCGGTCGGACGATCCGGCTGCAACGTCCCTCTCCCCGGGAGACGGATGATGGCGTGCGGCGTAGCTCGCTCCCACGATCCGCCCGGAGGAATCTCTTGCGATCATGGGAGTCGACAGGCGTTGTGCCGCAGCGAGCAGCGTTATGTCTCTCCCCTCGTGAACGGAACAGAATGTCGTCATCTCGAACCGACGCGCTGCCTCCGCCAGCAGGGCTTCCAGCACGCGGCACTCGGCAAGCCGGGCGCCGGGATGCGGCATGGTAACGTTGAAAGCGCCTGCGATCCTGCCATCGGCACCGTAAAACGGCGCAGCGCAACAGGTCAGGCGATGGAGTGCGGCGCTCCAGTGCTGAACCTCGTGCACCGTGACCGGCCGCCCTTCCACCAGACAGGTCCCCACACCGTTGGTGCCGACGAGATCCTCGGACCAGATCGCCCCGGCATGAAGATTCCATCGTCGGCAGCGCCGTTCCAGCGACGCGGGAGCGCGATGCGCCAGAACGACACCGTCGGCATCGCACAGGAGGGCGACATAACCGAACGGAACGACCAGACCGGAGAGATGCTCCAGAACTTCGAGCGCCACGCCCAACATGCGCCCCATTCTCTGCTTTGCCTGACGGAGTTCCGCCTGACAGAGAACGGGACCGATGACGCGCGCAGGTGCCGGAAGGCAATGCTGTACCTGACACCGCGCCCAGGACTCGTACAACCAGGACTCGGGCAATCCGCCGGACCATATTCCGGGGGACGCGGCATTGTGTCCATCGCTGCGAAGCGAATCCCGCCCTGCTGCTGGTCCTGCCATGAATATTGTCCTGTATTGAATTGTCTCTGCCGGAAAAACTGTCTCGGAACTGCGACAGTTCGGACCTGATACGAACACATGTCTGTTATTCGTCACATTATAATGTTCTGACGGCAGCGCAGGAGTGCGCAGATCTGGTCTGTCGCCTCCTCGAGCGGAGTCCTTCTCTTTTCAGGCCGGGCGACAGACGCATTTCCGCACAACCCCGCGCGCCGGTCCGGCGCGCCAGCTGGACGGTCTCACATGCAAATCCCCCATGACACGCTTCTGAGCTCCTATCGCGCGATGCGCACGATCCGGGAGTTCGAGGAAAGACTCCATGTGGAATTCGCCACAGGTGAAATCCCTGGTTTCGTCCATCTTTATTGCGGCGAGGAAGCCTCGGCTGTCGGCATCTGCGCCCATCTGAACGAGACCGACTCGATTGCGAGCACCCATCGCGGCCACGGGCACTGCATCGCGAAAGGTGTCGCCGTCGATGGCATGATGGCCGAGATCTACGGAAAGAAGAGCGGTGTCTGCGAGGGCAAGGGCGGATCGATGCACATCGCCGATCTCTCGCGCGGCATGCTCGGCGCCAACGGGATCGTCGGCGGGGGGCCGCCGCTGATCTGCGGGGCGGCTCTCTCCCACAAGCTCCTGCGCGATAATGGCGTTGCCGTTGCCTTTTATGGCGACGGTGCCTCCAACGAGGGCACGACGCTCGAAAGCCTGAATCTCGCCTCGGTCTGGCACCTGCCGGCGGTCTTCGTTCTCGAGGATAACGGCTACGGGGAGGCGACCGGCGCGTCCTACGCCTGTGCCGGGTCGCAGAAGGCCCGGGCGGAAGGATTCGGGATGCCCTATCTCGAATGCGACGGCTCCGATTTCTTTTCCGTCTACGAGACGGCCGGAGAAGCCATCGACCACGCCCGATCCGGCAAGGGCCCCGTCATGATGCATGTGCATCTCGCGCGCTGGTACGGCCATTTCGAAGGCGATGCCGCGAGCTATCGCAGGAGCGACGAGGTCGCGAAGCTCCGCGCGGAGCGGGATTGTCTCTCCTCCTTCCGCGAGCGCGTCATGCAGATCAGCACCGTCGAGAAAGAGGCACTCGATCGTATCGATGCGGAAATCCGCGCGGAGATCGAGGCAGCCGTGCGCCAGGCCAAGGCCGATCCCGTCCCGTCGCCGCAGGACCTGATCGAAAACGTCTACGTGACCTACTGAACGCTCCGCCGCCAGACAGGGAGGACAGGACCATGAGCAGAAAAAGCTACCGTCAGGCCATCAACGAGGCCCTGCGACAGGAAATGCGCCGCGATGAGCGTGTGATCCTGATGGGTGAGGACATTGCCGGAGGAAAAGGCGGCAGCTCGGGTGTCGAGGAAGCCTGGGGCGGCGTACTCGGCGTGACGAAAGGCCTCTACACCGAATTCGGCCCGGATCGCGTGCTCGATACGCCGATTTCCGAAGCCTCCTATATCGGCGCAGCCGCCGGCGCTGCGGCCACGGGTCTGCGCCCGGTGGCCGAACTGATGTTCGTCGATTTCGTCGGCTGCTGTCTCGATCAGATCATGAACCAGGCGGCCAAGTTCCGCTATATGTTCGGCGGGAAGGCCCGCACGCCTCTGGTCATCCGTACGATGTATGGCGCAGGGCTCTCTGCCGCCGCCCAGCACAGCCAGGCGCTGTACCCCCTCTTCACCCATATTCCGGGGCTCAAGGTGGTCATTCCATCATCCCCCTACGAGGCAAAGGGGCTGCTCATCGAGGCGATCCGCGACGACGATCCGGTGATCTTTCTCGAGAACAAGCTGATGTACGACGAGGAGGAAGACGTCCCGGACGAGGCCTATACCATTCCGTTCGGAGAGGCGAACCTCACCCGGGAAGGAAAGGACGTCACCATCGTCGCTTTCGGGCGCATGGTGGGCTTCGCAAATAGCGCAGCGGACCGCCTGAAGAAGGACGGTATCGCCTGCACCGTTCTCGATCCCCGGACGACCTCTCCGCTCGATACGGGCACGATCCTCGACTGCGTGGCGGAAACGGGTCGCCTCGTCATCGTCGACGAATCGAGCCCGCGCTGCAACATGGCGACCGACATAGCCGCTCTCGTTGCCGAAGAAGGGTTCGACACCCTGCGCGCGCCGATACGCCGCGTGACACCGCCCCATACGCCCGTACCGTTCTCCGCAGCGCTCGAGCGGCATTACATGCCGGACCCGGAGAAGATCGAAGCCGCCGCCCGGGCCGTCATGGGCTATGGCGCGAGACAGGAGGCCTGAGCGATGCATGAAGGGATCACGCCCGTCACCATGCCGAAATTCGGCCTCGCCATGACCGAGGGAACCCTCGTCGGCTGGCTGGCCGAGCCCGGCGCGACACTCGCCGCCGGGCAGGACCTGGCAGAGATCGAAACGACGAAGATCACCAATGTCTACGAAAGTCCCGCCGCCGGAACGCTGCGGCGATGTCTCGCCGCGCCGGGGGACACGCTTCCTGTAGGAGCCCTCATCGGCGTTCTTGCGCCCGATGACGTCCCCGAAGACGCGATCGAGTCCTATCTGGCCGCATGGAAGACAGCACCCGAGCAGGACATGGCGGCGGAGACCCACGCGCCCGAGACCCGTATCGTCGAGATCGGGGATCTGCGTCTGAGAATCCGTGAGAGCAACCCGCCAGCCGATCCGGAGACGCCGACCGGAGCGCCGGTCCTGCTGATCCATGGTTTTGCCGGTGCGCTCGAGAACTGGACGCTCGTGGAAAACGCTCTGGCCGCAACGGATCGTGTCATCGCATTCGACCTTCCCGGACATGGAGAATCCTCCAAATCCGTGGGGGACGGTTCGATCGATCACCTAGCAGCCGTCACGGCGGCGCTTCTGGCGGAACGGGGAATCGACCATGTCCATGTCGTCGGTCACTCCCTGGGTGGGGCGATTGCCATCGCCCTGGCTGCACATCATCCCGCACGCGTCGCGAGCCTGACCCTGATCGCCCCGGTCGGTCTGGGAGAGACCATCAACGCCGCCTTCATCGAGGGAATCCTCACCGCAGATCGGCGCCGGACGCTCGAGCCGGTTCTCGCGATGCTCGTACGGAACAGGAATCTCATCACGCGTCAGATGGTCGAGGATATGATTCGCTTCAAACGTCTCGACGGGGCGCTTCACGGGCTCGAGACCCTGGCCCGGACGAATTTCGACGGGACACGCCAGATACACTCCCTGAGAGGCGCGCTGGCCGGTTTCGAAGGGCGAACAACCCTCCTCTGGGGTGAGGACGACGAGATCCTGCCCGTGACAGCGACGCAGGGCCTATCCGGAAACATCGCATGCCGGATTCTGCCCGAGACAGGCCATATGCCCCAGCTCGAGCAGGCCGAGGAGGTCGTGCGTGCCATACGCGCGGCGACCGGGAACCGAAGCTGATTCCGCCCGGATAAACCCGCAGCAACGGGTGAGACCCGGTCATGGTGCTTCCGGTCAGGGTGACGGATGGAGAGACGCCTCTCTCTCCATCCTCATCGGCGTCCCGTTGGGGGAAGAGATCATCATTGACAGGGACGTAACATATCCATATTTCTGGATATATGGATACTGAAACCGCTCTTCCGGTTCTCTCGGCCCTCTCCCAGCCGAGCCGGCTCGCGATTTTCCGCCTTCTCGTACGCCACGAGCCGCAAGGGCTCGCCGCCGGGGAGGTGGCCCGTCATCTCGTTCAGCCGCAGAACACGATCTCGGCCCATCTCGCGATTCTCCAGCGCGCGGGGCTGGTCTCCACCACCCGGAACGGGCGGTTCGTCTCCTGTCGTGCCGAGCCGTCGCAGGTGGAAGCGCTCGCCGCCTTTCTCCTTGCGGAATGCTGCGCGGAAAATGCCGCACAGGGCGGATCGTGTCCGCCCCGTCCGGCTCATCGAGAGGAGACACAGTCTTGAACGCACCCTCACCCCATGACCTTTCCCTGCTTTTCCCGATCGAGGAGGACCGGCTGGAACCCGCCCGCCGCGCGGACCACCCTCCCCGGATTCTTCTGCTCTACGGTTCGCTCCGTCCGCGCTCCTTCAGCCGCCTGCTGACTCTCGAAGCCGAGCGGATCCTCCGACAGCTCGGCGCGGAAACGCGCGTCTTCGATCCGGCCGGTCTTCCCCTGCTGGACTCGACGGGAGACGATCACCCGAAAGTGCAGGAATTGCGCGACCTTTCCCGCTGGTCGGAGGGTCAGGTCTGGTGCAGCCCCGAACGCCACGGCACGATGACATCGATCTTCAAGAACCAGATCGACTGGCTGCCGCTCGAAACCGCTGCGGTACGCCCCACCCAGGGCAGAACCCTGGCTGTGATGCAGGTTTGCGGAGGATCGCAGAGCTTCAACACAGTCAATGCCCTTCGGGTCCTCGGACGATGGATGCGCATGATCACGATCCCGAACCAGTCCAGCGTTCCGATGGCATACAGACAATTCGACGAGAACGACCGTATGCTTCCCTCGACGCTTTACGACCGGGTGGTCGATGTCATGGAGGAGCTGGTGAAATTCACGCGTCTCACGCGTGACCGTGCGGATTATCTCGTGGATCGTTTCAGCGAACGAAAGGCACGCATCCCCCTGCCGGATGCGCTCTAGCGCATCGTCCCGACAGGTACGTCCCGAAGCCATCTCCCCGACATAACCGTTTCCCTGGCATGGCCGTCTTCCTGCAAGACAGGATCGCCGTCGGGAGAACCGATAGCGAGCGGGCAGTGACCGACGATTCTGACTGCATCTATCGGAGCCCGGCGACAGGCCTGAGGACCACCATGCGATATTGCGGCCATGTGGTGAACCCGAGCGTGGTCTGCTCGAAATCGAGTACGCCGTCGGCGGGATGATGAAACCGGCGAGGCCCTCCCTCTCGCGTCGTCACCGCCTGCTGATGCCAGAGACGCTCGAAATCCCGACTCGCGGCTCGCAATCTGGATACCAGAGCGCCCACTTTCTCCGTTTCACCATGCAGGCTGTCCGACCGGAATTCAGCCAGAACCCGCTGCGCATTATGCTCCCACCGGTCCATGAAACGCCGCGCTTCAGGATCGAGAAACACGTAATCGAGAAGATTGCGGTCCCCCGCCCCGAACCAGGCACCGAACAAGGTGCATGCCGCCTCATTGGCGACACGTATATTCCATAACGCATCGAGAACGTAGCACGGCACCTTCAGGAGATCGGGCATCCCGGCCACAGGGGACGGCATCTCATCACTGGCGGAACGGGATCCGTCCGGATCCCTGAGCTCTGCCAATGCGAAAACATATTCACGTTCCGCGGGCGACAGACGCAACGAAGAGGCAATGCGCCCCAGCGCCGACGCCGAGCATGAAATGTCTCTCCCCTGCTCGAGCCATGTGTACCAGGTCGTACTGATCCCGCAGAGTTGAGCCGCCTCCTCCCGACGCAGGCCGGACACCCGGCGGCGACCTGACCCCGGCTGCAATCCCACATCGGCCGGAGTGAGAGCCTCACGCCGGGTGCGCAGAAAAATACCTATATCTCGAGCCCGATCTGGGTCACGCCATGTCATGGTATTTTCAATACCGGGATAAAATTCGAACTTATACCCTCTTCGGCAGAACGTCATCGTAGCCGCTGTCCGGATCGGCGCTTCTCCCTGCCGGTTCAGGAAAACGACCGGAGATGATCTCATGAACGAGCCTTTTATAGCCCGGCATTACGCATCCCGTGCCGAGCGCTATGTGACAAGCGACGTGCATCGCCACGGTGACGATCTGGACGCCATCGGCGCTCTGGCTGCGGAGAGCAGCTTCGGGCATGTCCTCGATCTGGGATCCGGGGGCGGCCATGTCGCCTATTGCCTCGCCCCTCATGTCGAAACGGTCCTTGCCTGCGATATTACGCCGAATATGCTCGATGCGATCGCCCGGGAAGCCGCTCAGAGGAGCCTGCCCAACGTCGTGACCCTCTGCGCGCCGGCCGAAAACCTTCCGTTGGGCGATGCATCGTTCGACGCCATCTTCTGCCGCTTTACGACACATCACTGGGAGAACCCCCGTGCGGGGCTATGCGAGGCGCGCCGCGTTCTCGTCCCCGGAGGCCTCGCCACGTTCATCGACGTGACCGCACCGGTATCGCCGATGGTCGATAGCTGGCTTCAGACACTCGAGCTGTTGCGCGATGTATCCCACGTTCGTGATTACAGTTGCGCGGAATGGGAGAAAATGCTGGATGATGCCGGGCTTTCCATCATCGGAAAACATGCTCACAAGCTGCGCATGGAATTCGCGAGCTGGGTTGCACGCACCGGCGCACCGCCCGTCCGGATCGAGGCGATCCGGTCACTGCAGGAAGCCGCCCCGGAGATCGTGCGCGACACGCTCGTGATCGAACCCGATGGCAGCTTCACCGTCGATGTACACAGATATGTTGTCGTACGAATATGAAAGAGGGTCGGGATGTATCCCCGGGCCTCCGCTGGCCCTTCGCCCGATCTGCGGCACGTCCTGCTTCGGACAGGAGGATTCAGCGCGGCGTTTGCCAGGCCTCTTCCAGACCCGTCCTGCTCTGGAGGATCACCGTTTCGAGGTCGCGCTCGTACAGGCTGTCTTCGACACCGGACGAGAAGATCTCGACGGTGCAGACACCCTCGTAACCGGCATCATGCGTTGCATGGAGCAGGGCGCCGAGCGGAATGACCCCCTCTCCCGGCACGAGGCGATCCATGGTCGAGCGCGGCACGCGCCAGTCGCTCGCCTGAACGACGAAGATCCGCTTTCCCGCGCGCCGGATAGCGGCACAGCATTCGGGTTGCTGCCAGATATTCCAGTAATCGAGACACAGACCGCAGGATCCGTGACCGGTCGCATCGAGCAGATCAAGTGCCTGGTCGATGGTCCAGATCGCGGTCTCGATATTCATCGATGTCGGATTGAGCGGCTCGATCGCCAGGGTCACGCCCAGATCGGCGGCAAGCGGCGCAAGCACGCGCATCTGACGCGCGGTCTCGTCGATCGCGCGCTGCATGTTCCCTTCGGGGGGCGCACCGGTATTCATGACGAAAGACGCCCCCGGCGTCATCGGCGCCAGACGCTTCAGACTTTCCGCAAAGGCGGTCATACGGGCAGGCACGCCCTCGGGCTCGGGCGCCATGCGGCTGTCGAACACGGTTCGTATGCCAGGCTGGACGGCACTGATCCCCAGACCGGCATCGATGGCCATCTGGATCTGTTCCGGAGCGCGGTCCCGATCCAGTTTCGCCTCACAGATCTCGATCGCATCGACACCGAGTGCGGCATAACGGGCCACGTCCTCCTCGAAGGACCATGGCTGGGTGGTGAACTCGTTCACCCCGAAACGGAAGGGAAGCCGCGTCATCGACCGATGAACTCCTCTACCGCCCTGTTGAATTTATCCGTCTCGTCCAGGAAGATCATGTGCGAACTCTCCGAAAAACGCAGCGCGGTACAGTTGGGCATGTTGTCCGCCACCCAGGCCGGGCCCTCGGGGACGAGTACCGCGTCTTTTTCCGCGATCATCATGAGCGATGGCAGGTCAAGATGGGGCAGAACGTCGCGCCAGTCCTGTGTCGTATGATCGGCCATCATCGCGGCACGCGCATGGGCAGGAGACTTCGCCATCTCGGAAAGGAGCATGGCGCGCTCGTCTTCTCCCAGCGTGGTCGCAAGACAATCCGACAGGTTCTGACGGTCGAATCCTTCCGGATCGAGCGTCAGTTTCTGGATGGTCTCGCTCAGTCCGGCCTGATCGTAACAGGCAGCATGACCGGATTTCCAGCTGGAGGAGTAATATTGACGCGGCGTCTGCTGGACGAAAATGGCATCGCGCAGCCGCGCCTTCCCGAAAAGCTCGAGATAGGACCAGATGATGGGACATCCGATGGACCAGCCGAGCACGGTCACGTCCTCGAGTTCGAGCGCTTCGAGGAGATCCCGCAGATCCGCGGCAAGCCGCGCGATCCGGTAGGAGTGATCCGGCTTGTCCGACTCGCCATGCCCACGCAGGTCGACGGTTATGACACGCGCCTTCTCCGACAGGACCGGCACGTTGCGATGAAAAAACCGGCCGGAGAACGTCCAGCCATGCAGCATGACCAGTGGTCTCCCGTGCCCCTGCTCCCGGTAATGAAGCTTCGTGCCGTCGCTGGCGATGATATGGGGCATGGTCCCTCGCAACTATGTGAACGAATCAGGAGTTCTCTCGCAAGCGTCCGGGAGGGGCGGCAGTTCCATGAAGGCTTCGTCATACGCTGCGGAGCGGGACATGACGAAGCCCCGAGCCCCGAGCCCCTGGCCCTGGCCCGGGATGCAGGAAACCGCCGGAGGAGGCCTACGCCATGGCACGAGGAAAAGGGCGCGTTGCGTCGAAACCCGCCAAAGCCGATCTTCCGGAAAAGCTCTGCCCTGTCTGTCTGAGGCCGTTTCGATGGCGCAGAAAATGGGCGAGAGAATGGGATTCCGTGCGCTATTGCTCGGAAAGATGCCGACGGGCCGGCACGACGGAGCGCGACCCGTCTGCCGCGCAGGCATGAAAAAACCCCGCTCTCGCAAGAGAACGGGGTTTTTCCGTAAGCGATCCTTCCGGGAGGGAGATCCGAAGACCTGCCTCCCCGGAAGAAGAATCAGCGCTTCGAGAACTGGAAGGAACGACGTGCCTTGGCGCGGCCGTACTTCTTGCGCTCGACGACGCGGCTGTCACGGGTGAGGAACCCGGCAACCTTGAGGATACCGCGCAGGGCGGGATCGTAATGGGTCAGGGCACGCGAGATGCCATGACGCACGGCGCCGGCCTGGCCGGACAGACCGCCGCCCTTGACCGTGCAATAGACGTCGAACTTGTTGTAGCTGTCGGTCAGCAGGAAGGGCTGCGTGATGAGCATACGCAGGACCGGACGTGCGAAATAGGTCGTGACCGGGCGGCCATTGACGATGATGTCGCCCTTGCCCGGCTTGACCCAGACGCGGGCGGTTGCGTCCTTGCGGCGACCCGTCGCATAGGAACGGCCCTGTGCGTCGCGCTTGACTTCGTGAACCGGTGCAGCCTGCGTGGCGGGCGCGATACCGGCGAGGTCCTGAAGCGTACCCGTGCGCTCTTGAGTTTCAGACATATCTCTCAGGCCTCGATCACATTGAGGGTGTTCTTGCGGTTCATGGACGCAACATCCAGCTTGACCGGCTGCTGGCCTTCATGCGGATGCTTGTCACCGGCATAGACATACAGGTGCTTCATCTGGGCGCGCTGAAGCGGGCCGCGCGTGATCATGCGCTCGACAGCCTTCTCGATCACGCTGCCGGGGTTCTTGCCCTCGAGGCGCTGCGTGATGGTGCGCTCCTTGATGCCACCGGGATGACCCGTGTGGTAATGGAAGAGCTTCTGCCCGACCTTGTTGCCGGTCAGGACGATCTTCTCGGCGTTGATCACGACGATATTGTCGCCGCAATCGACATGCGGGGTGAATTGCGGCTTGTGCTTGCCGCGCAGGCGGGTCGCGATGATGGTGGCGAGGCGGCCGAGAACGAGCCCTTCGGCGTCGATCAGGGTCCAGCCTTTCGTCACCTCTGCGGGCTTCAACGAAGGTGTGGTCTTCATGATTCAGACTGATCCAGCAACATGTGTTGGTATTGGGCGCGCCTTATGCGGGCCGCAGGGAAGCGCGTCAAGCTTTTTCGCGATTCCCTTCCCGCGTTTCGTGGCGGTTTTCCGGGCTTTCCGGGGTTGAGGTATCATGATACCACATATCGCCATGCCGGATTTGGAGTTGCCCGCGCATCGGGGTAACATTATGCCTGGTTAACGATATGGCCGATCCGGGAAAGAGAGTGACGTGAAGAGACCCTTGCTTTTCTTTGGTCTGTGCAGCGTGATCGTCGGGCTGGGCTGGGTCGGCGCGCGCCATGAATCGAAGGCAGAGCTGCAACGGGCGCTCGCCAGCTTCCGGGCCAATCTGCCCCCCGATGCCCGTTTCGAATACGATCGCGCCTATCCCCGGATTCTCGCGCGTGGCGCGGGCTTCGAAAACGCCCGCTTCACCCGCGGCTCCGTCCGGCTTGCCGCGCGCCATCTCACGGTCAACAACCCGACCGGCTTTCTGGTCAGCGGCCTCGGATTCTCGCGCATCCGCGCCGAGGGCGTGACTGTCGACGGCCCCGTATCGGGCACCATCGACGACCTCACCCTCAACAGATTGCGCCTGCCCCCGATGAGCCGGGACAAGAAGGACATCACGTCCCTCCCTCCTGCCTCGGAGATCCGCTTCCGTCATGGCCAGATCCATCGCCTGGATCTGAAGACCGCAACGCCCGGTTGCCGTTTTCGGCTCCGGGAGGCGATTCTGGACAATTACGGCCATGATGACGGCAATGGCGGAGAATTGCACGATCTCTCCGCGGTCTGCGATACCGACAGCCCGCAAGCGCTTCTGCTCTCCCGCCGGTCCCGGCTGAAGCTTGCCCCGATACAGGCCGGGATCGGCACACTTCACGAGAAGGGGTTCCGGCTCGCACGGATGGTCGCGCTGATCGATTCGGGCGCCCGGAAGCCTCTTCTCCCGGGCCTGAAGGCCGAACCGGATCTATGGGAGGCGCCGGCGACCTTCGAGAGCGGCAAGATCGCAGCCTCGCTCGCAGGGCTGCGTCTGACGATCGATACCTCTGAGATGGGCAGTCGGATAGAGGGCGGATTCCTCAAGAAGGAAACCGACATGCGCGATGTCGTCGTGACAGGGCTTCCCCCTCAGGCCACGCGTTTCCTGCCTGACGGGATACGGGTGGCCCATCTCGTCCAGCGCCTGCATCTCAATATGAAATCCGGCCATGGCGAGACCGCCCTGACCGCCAGTACGCCGGGCGTCTTTTCCCTGGAGTTCGGCATGTCTGGCGCGAATTTCGTGCCTCTGCCGAACCAAACCCGGCGGGCGTCTGAAGGACCTCTGATCGACTCCCTGCAGATCAGTTACCGGGATGAGGGCAATACCGTGGACACGCTGCTCCAGCGTATTGCCGACAGCCAGAACGTGCCGCTCGCCCAGCTCAAGGCGCGGCTCATCCTGCCTATGGCAATCATGATCCAGACGACACCGGGGCTGAGTGCCCTGCCGGGCTTTCTCGAGAATGCCCAGGGTCATACCCTCGTCTTTGCGCTCCATCCGCCCGAACCTCTCACGCTGGACATGCTGCGCAGCCTCGGCGCACGACTCAAGGCCGACAGCGCGATGCGGCAGCGATGGTTGTCTCCCCCGGTCCTGACCACGAGCTTGCAGTGAGGTCCGTCGCACCGATCCATGTCATCGGCGCATCGGGTCGCTCCGGTCGCGCCCTGTGCCGCGCGCTCCATGCGCGCGGAGATACGGTCATCGCGGTCACGCGACGTCCGGTTTCCGATGAGGCTTTCAACGAGACGAGACAGGCGGAACTCGAGGATCCTGCCGCCCTGAAAAAGGCGCTCGCCGATGCGAAGCGGGTCGTCTCGACGGCCCATGCGCGGTACATCCCGGCCATTCTCGAAGCGACCTCCGCCGATACGGTGCTCATCGGTCTCGGAAGCACGCGCAAATTCACCAACTGGCCCGACGCGCATGGAAGAGGTGTCCTGGCTGGCGAGACCGCTCTTCTGAAGTCCGGGCGCCCGGGGCTGCTCCTTCATCCGACGATGATCTACGGCGCGCGCGGAGAGGACAATGTGCAGCGTCTGGCAGCCCTGCTGCGGCGCCTGCCCCTTGTCCCCCTTCCGAACGGAGGCAGGGCACGCGTTCAACCCATCTATCAGGACGATGTCACCCGCGCGCTGGTTGCGGCGCTCGATCTCGCGGCCAGCGGCGCCATCGCCGGACCGGAAACGCTTGTCATCGCCGGGCCGGATCCGGTCGCCTATCGCGATTTCATCAGGGCGATCCTGCATGCCTCGGCCATGCGGCAGCGCCCGATTGTCTCCATCCCCGGGCGCCTGCTCGAATATCTGGCCCCTCTCGTCTCGCGGCTGCCCGGCTTTCCGGAAATAGGGCGTGACGAGGTCCGGCGTCTGATGGAAGACAAGGCTTTCGATTCCGCCCCGATGCGCGCCCGTCTGGGCTTCGATCCGGTTTCCCTGCAGAATGGTCTGCGGCAGCTCTTCGATGCGGATGATCGCGTCGCCGCACGCAATATTGCCCCGGCAGACTGAGAGTATCTACATGACCCCCCTGATCCGGTCGCTTCCACGCCTCGGCCTCCTGTTCCTCGCACTGACCGCCGGGGGATGCACCAGTCCCACCGGCCCGGTATTCGGCGACTGGTTCGGCTTCAATCCGCTCCCGACCCCACAAGGCAATGTCGCGATCGAGCTGGTCCTCGATGGGTCTCCGACGGCAACGTCCGGTCGATACAGGTTGCATCGTCAGTCCTACTGGGCGGAAGACATGATGTTCAACCGCTCGGACACGCTGGACGGAACCTGGACGCAGAAGGACTACACAGTTGACGGCAAGATCTGGAAGAACGTCTTCCTTCACGGCCCGGAACTGCACACCAGCCATTATGTCCTTCTGCCCAACGGCTTTCTTACCCCCGCGCTGGACAACAACACCCCGGATATGGGCGAGGGCGGCTGGATCTGCTGCCGCCTCGCCCCCCGTGCCCGGAACAGTTTCGGCTATGGCCGTGTGTAAACCATCCCGTCCGGGTCAGGGGTCACGTCTTCAAACGCACCAGGGCATCTCGGTCACATGAAAATATCGCACTGGATGGATCGCTCGGCAGTCGGCTTCGGCACGAGCGGCGCACGCGGTCTCGTCTCGTCAATGACGGATTCGGTCTGCTTCGCCTACACCGTCGGCTATCTCAGACATCTCGAACGATGCGGGGAGTTCGGGCCCGGCACGTCGGTCGCCCTGGCGGGAGATCTCAGGCCGAGCACGCCCCGGATCATGCGCGCCTGCCTCGCGGCGATCCTCTTCATGGGAGGGACGCCGATCTATTGCGGCCATGTCCCGACGCCGGCGCTCTGCGTCTTCGCCTTCTCGCGACGGATCCCGTCCCTGATGGTGACGGGCAGCCACATTCCCGACGATCGCAACGGCATCAAGTTCAACAGGCTCGATGGCGAATTCATGAAGTCCGACGAGGCCGGGATGCTCGGGATCGATGTCGCGATCCCTGCGGAAATCTTCGACCGGGCCGGCGCTCTTCTCGAGCCGCCTCCGCTCCCCGAACCGACCGATGTCCTGACAGGATATCTCGAACGTTATGTCGGTTTCTTCGGGAGGGAGGCGCTTTCGGGTTTCCGGATCGCCTTCTATCAGCATTCCGGCGTGGGGCGGGATTTCCTGCCCGGTCTGCTCGAGGCGCTCGGCGCGGAAGTCCTGGTTCTCGGTCGTTCCGCGCAATTCGTTCCCGTGGATACCGAAGCCGTTCGCGAGGCCGACCACAGGCTGGCCCGGGAATGGGCACAAACCCACGAGATCGATGCGATCGTCACGACCGACGGAGACGCAGACAGGCCGCTCGTCGCCGATGAATCGGGGGCCTGGCTGCGTGGCGACATTCTTGGCCTCGTCACGGCCCGGTTTCTGGGCGCAGGAGCGGTCACGACCCCGGTCAACAGCAACACGGCCCTCGAGGCGGCGGCATTCGCCCGGAGGATAAACCGGACACGTATCGGATCGCCCTTCGTGATCCAGGATATGATGCGTGCCGAAAACGACGGTATCCGTCCCTCCGTCGGTTACGAGGCCAATGGCGGATTTCTTCTTGCGAGCCCGGTCGAGCGGGACGGACATGTCCTCTCGCCTCTGCCGACGCGCGATGCCGTGCTGCCGATCCTTTCCGTTCTGCTCGCTGCCAGGGAGCAGGGGGGAAGTCTCCGGCGTCTGCAGCAGGCCTTGCCCCAGCGATTCACCCTGAGCGATCGGGTGGCCCCCCTTCCATCCGCAGTCAGTCTCGAGACGATCAGGGGATTGCGGGAACGGATAGAGGAGACGACACTCGTGCCCGGTCTGGGCGCGGAGCGGAATCGCGTCCTGTCGGTCGACGAGACCGACGGTCTTCGTCTCTTCCTTTCGGGGGGAGACATTCTCCATCTGCGCCCGTCGGGCAATGCGCCCGAACTCAGGATCTATGTGGAAGCCAGCGCGCCCGAGCGCGCTTTCTCCCTCCTCGAGGAGGCCCGGGCCCTCGTGGCGCCAGCCTCGTGACATGAACGCCGTGACGCTGCCGTCACGCACCGGGCTGTACGAACCGGTCATGCCACCCATGTCAGGCGACCTTCGAAAGCGCATCTCACGCCGGGATGCCGCGATCTTTGCAGGAAAGAAAAATGTCACTCTCAGAGTCCCGCCCCGGAGAGGGAACCATCATCCCCGTCATCCTTTCGGGTGGATCGGGAAGCCGCCTCTGGCCCGTTTCGCGCAGCAGCTTTCCGAAGCAGTTCTGGCCCCTTCTCTCTGACAGGACGCTTCTGCAGGAAACGGCGCTTCGCGGTTTGCGACCGGATTTCGGCGCGCCGATCGTCGTCTGCAACGAGGCGCATCGTTTCATCATCGCCGAGCAGCTCCGCGAGATCGGTGTCGATAACGCACGGATCGTTCTCGAACCCTCGGCACGCAATTCCGCTCCTGCGATCGCGGCTGCGGCGTTCATCGTCGCCGAGCAGGACCCGGGGGCCGTCCTGTGGGTCATGGCCGCCGATGCCGCGATCGACAATCCCGAAGCGCTTTACGGAACGCTCGAGATCGCAGCGACGGCAGCGCGGCAAGGCTATATCGCGACGTTCGGAATCACACCGACCAAACCGGAAACGGGATATGGCTATATCGAACGCGGGGCCCCGATCGATACGGCCCCCGGAGCCTTTCACGTATCCCGATTCCGGGAAAAGCCCGATCTCGCGCAGGCCCAGACCTTTCTTTCCAGCCGGGAATTTTCCTGGAACTCGGGCATGTTCGTGGCACGGGCCGATATTCTTCTCGGCGAGATCGAACGCTTCGAGCCCGACCTTCACGCCAATGTCGGCCGTTCCGTCGAGGCGCGGCTTTCGGACATGGATTTCGAACGTCTGGCCGAGGATGCGTTCAGCCAGTCCCCCGACATCTCCATCGACTACGCCGTCGCAGAGCGCACGGAACGTGCCGCCGTCGTTCCGGCGACCTTCGGCTGGTCGGATATCGGCAGCTGGGATGCCCTTTGGGAAATCAGCCCCAAGGACGACCAGGGCAATGCGACATTCGGAGACGTGTTTCTCGACGGTGCAAGGAATTGCTATGTCCGGTCAGACGGTGTCGTCGCGACCGTGACAGGGGTCGAGGACCTGATTGTCGTGGTGACGGATGACGCCGTGATGGTGTCACATCGCGATCGGGCGCAGGACGTCAAGAAGATGGTCGCCCGACTCACGCAAGCCGGACGGACCGAAGCCAGAAATCACAACCGGATGTATCGCCCATGGGGCTTCTACGAGAGCCTCATCCAGGGCGATCGCTTCCAGGTCAAGCGCATCCATGTCGATCCCGGACACAGCCTGTCCCTGCAGAAGCATTTTCATCGGGCCGAGCACTGGGTCGTCGTCGCCGGTACGGCCATCGTCACCCGGGATCAGGACGAGATCATGGTTCGGGAGAATGAGAGCGTCTATCTCCCTCTGGGCTGCGTACACCGCCTGTCCAATCCGGGAAAAATCGCATTGACCCTCATCGAGGTGCAATCCGGGCCCTATCTGGGCGAAGACGATATCGTCCGTTTCGACGATAATTACGCTCGCCATCGGTCATAGAACGACCATCGGTTTTTCTGCCCGTAAGGGCAGGGAAACCGCGAAACGTATTTCTTTGTGGGAAAATGCTGGGGCGAATGACGGGACTCGAACCCGCGACCACCGGTACCACAAACCGGCGCTCTACCAACTGAGCTACATCCGCCACACAGCGAAGCCCGATTTAGAGAAATGCGAGGCCGCCGTCTAGCCCCCTTTCCAGATTCTTTTCCCGTTGCCGCGCCCCGACATATCGCTCTCGCATGGCTGTATTGTCGCCGTCTCTCTCTTTTCCCCGGTCACTCTCCCCTTGCAGCCCGGGTCCGATGTTTCTACCTTGGGTGTGCCATTGCCGCGTCGGGCCAGAATACGACGAAACAGGTTTTTTTCGTTTTCAGACCCGAGGAGCTGTCTCTTGAATCTCTCTACCTATCGCGCACAGTGGGCGTACAGCCCGCTGCGCGAGGTGCTGGCCGGCATGGTCGGTACGTTTGCGCTCATCCCGGAAGTCATCGCCTTTTCCTATGTGGCCGGCGTATCGCCTTCCGTTTCCCTCTATGCCTCGTTCGTCATCAGCATCGCGATCTCGATCACCGGCGGTCGCCCGGGCATGATTTCCGGAGCGGCCGGGTCGGTCGCCCTGGTGGTCGCTGCCCTCGTTCACAATCACGGCGTCCAGTACATGTTCCTCGCGACCCTGCTCGCAGGCGCCATGCAGATCGTGTTCGGATTGCTGCGCCTTCAGGTTCTGATGCGGTTCGTGTCGAAGGAGATCGAGACCGGGTTCGTCAACGCACTCGCGATCCTCATCTTCTCGGCGCAGGTGCCCCAGATGATGCATGTGACCTGGCATACCTATGCGCTCATCGCGCTGGGTCTGGCGATCATCTATCTCCTGCCCCGCGTGACGACGGTCATTCCGTCGCCTCTGATCTGCATCGTCGTGCTGACGCTTCTCGTCACCTGGATTCCCATGCCGGTGCACAAGGTGGCCGATCTCGGCGCCCTGCCGACAGGTCTGCCGTCCCTCGTCTGGCCGCATGTCCCCTTCACGCTCGAAACCTTCGAGATCGTTCTGCCCTATGCGCTCGCCATGGCTTCGGTCGGACTTCTCGAATCCCTCATGACGGCTGGCGTCGTCGATGACCAGACCGACACCCATGGTGACAGACGGATGGAATGCACCGGGCTCGGCATTTCCAATATTCTGGTCGGTCTCTTCGGCGGCATCGGTGGATGCGGCATGGTCGGCCAGACGGTCGGCAATCTCCGCTATGGCGGTCAGGGGCGTCTCTCCACCTTCACTGCGGGCGCCTTCCTGCTCATTCTGATGGTGCTGCTGCACGATTACGTCGCCCAGGTGCCGATGGCGGCCCTCGTCGCGATCATGATCATGGTCTCGATCAGCACATTCGCATGGGGATCGCTGCGCGATCTGCTGCGCCATCCGAAACTGTCGAGCCTGGTCATGCTCTGCACGGTCGTCGTCACGGTCACGACCAGCGATCTCGCCGCGGGTGTTGCCGTGGGCGTGCTTCTGAGCGGCGTGTTCTTCGCATGGGGTGCGATGAAGATGCTCCGCGTCGAGACGAAAACCGAGGGCGATACCGATTTCTATATCGTGCACGGTCAGGTTTTCTTCGTCTCTTCGGAGACCCTCTTCGATGCGGTCAATTTTCACACCAAGGCCAAGCATGTGAAGATATCCGTTGCCGATGCGACGTTCTGGGATATCACCGCAATCAACATTCTCGAGAAAATCGTCACCAAACTCCAGACCCGCGGAATCGACGTCGTCGTCGAAGGTCTGCAGACCCGTCGCCACAAGCTGATCGCCGAGCAGTCGGACGAGCCGCTTCTTTCGATGTGATCATCCGATCCGCGCCGCCATGGCCTCCAGCCCGGGCGGCGCGAGCAGATCGGCGAGTGTCTGACCGTCGAGCACGGTCATGAATGCGCCCAGCGCCTCTCCGGGAACGTGCTGCAGACGGCAGGCGCCGGAAAGCCGACACCCTGCCCCCCGCCGGAAACCTGGAAACACGCGACGAGGCACATATCCTCCTCGGTGAATTGCACGACATCGCCGATGACGATCTCCTCAGGCGGTCGTCCGAGGATCAACCCTCCGCCCCGGCCCCGCATCGTCCTGACGAATCCCCCCTGACCGAGACGATGCACGACCTTGACGAGGTGGTTATCCGAGATGGCGTAGCGCTCGGCAATTTCCCTGACAGGAACGCGGCAAGTATATCCGAATACGAAATAAAAATGGGGTCGAAATTATATTGGATATACAATGTTCTGTGTGTAAAATATGTATAACGTTTGCGTGATAGACGCGATCCCGGTAAGGTGGGCTCATCACACACCTCACAGGAAGTACACCATGATCAAGCCACTCAAGCCCGGCGCGGCGCCGATCATCAAGGCTACTATCCCCGCCCTCGAGGCGCACGGGGTCACCATTACGAAAACGATGTACGAAAAGCTGATGCAGGATCCTGCGATCGCAGCGATGTTCAATCAGACGGATCAGGCCACAGGGCGCCAGCCCCGGGCACTGGCAGCGGCCGTGCTCGCCTATGCAAAGCATATCGACGACCCCTCGGCCCTGGAGAACACTCTCGGCCTGATCGTCGAGAAGCATGTGGCGCTCTCGGTTACGCCCGAGCAGTATCCCGTCGTCGGCGAGGCGCTGTTGACGGCCATCGGGACCGTTCTCGGCGAGGCGGCAACGCCGGAGATCATCGATGCCTGGGCGGAAGCCTATCGCTTCCTTGCCGATGTGCTCATTTCGCGCGAGACCGCTTTGACCCACACCCGGGAGACAGAGCCGGGCGGATGGCGCGGATGGCGCAGCTTCAGGGTAGCGAAACGCGTCCAGGAAAGCCCGGACATGGTGTCGTTCTGGCTCGAGCCGGTCGATGGCAAACCGGTCCTGAAACATGTGCCCGGACAATATCTCGCTCTCGCCCTCGAGCAGGACGGACTCAACACCCGACGCTGCTACAGCATCTCGAGCGCGCCCAGCACGCACGCCTACCGTATCTCGGTCAAGCGCGACCCGCATGGCATGGTCTCGAGCTGGCTGCACGCCAATCTGCATGAAAACGGCATTCTCGAAGTTGCACCGCCAGCAGGCCAGTTCACGCTCGAAGCTTCAGGATCGGCGCCCGTTCTCCTTGTCAGTGGAGGCAGCGGTATCACGCCCTTCATGAGCATGCTTCCGGAGCAGGAGGAGAAAAACCCGGGACGGCCAATGCATCTCGTTCATACCACGCCGTCTCTCGATCATATGCCCTTCCTCGCCGAGCTGGCCTCGCTCCAGAAAACCGAAGCTGCGCCGGAGATCGATCTCTTCAGCACGAAAGACGAGAACGCCCATCCCGACACCTCTCTGCGCGTCCATGAAGGGCATGTATCGGCCGAATGGCTGGCGGAACAGCTCGGCAACGAAGGCCATCTCTATTTCTGCGGACCGCGCGGCTTCCAGCGCGACCTCTTCAGCGCGCTGACGAAACTGGGCATTCCGGAATCGCGACTGCATCACGAGTTCTACGGACCGGACGAATCCCTGCTCGCCGCCTGAGCGGGCAGGCCCGGCCTCCCGGCGGGTACGCCTGCTGGGAGGTCCTTTCTGGCGGGAGTGGGCCGCGGCGGAAGACACTGCCATTCCCGTCAGAACGCCCGGACGATGAAACGCCCGGACAATCCGCGTCATCGGCCATATCGACGCAATGAAGGCGGGAGGGGAAATACGAATGGGGTGCCATCCGGGCGCCCCCGGACGTCCCCGGGCGATAGGACTCAGCTACGCGGGATCTGCCACCCTGTCGCCGGGCGGTCGAAATGCGACAGGAGCTCCGGATCCGGGATATTGGTCAGATCCTTGCTCTCGCTCTTGATCAGCTTCCTGCTCGTCGCCTTCGAGAGATGTTCCCTGATATCGTGCAGGACATGAGGCGCAGCAGCGAGAACGAGCCCCTCGAGCGCGGGGTTGGCTTTCAGCGCCGCATCGATTTCCTCGGCGATCTGGCGCGCGAAACGCTCCTTGACCTGCACCTTGGGGTCGGAACGCGGCTCCTTGATGGATGCGACCTCGCCCTCTGCATCCGTATTCCTGTCATGGGCCCCGAATCTCTGGATCGTGCGCATCTGCTGACCGTCATAGCGCAGAAATCGTGCCTTCTCTCCATCGCAGATCGCATAGAGGACCGGATCCTGATTAGGCATGGGCTTTCTCCTTTTTTACCTGCAATGACAACGCTGTAGCATCAGAGGAGTTGCGATGGGCACTGGTTCGCGCCGCCTCAGTCGGGCAAGGAAAGCGCCTTGTGAAAACGCTGCCATGCGCGCTCGTCCGAGGCATAGAGCAACCCCGTTCCCGGAAGCCCGGGATGAAACGGAACGCCGTTGAGACGCGCGCCGAATCCGCCTGCTTCGCGGATCAGAAGCCATCCGGGACAGTGATCCCACAAACAGGTGCGCCCATAAGCAAGCACATGCGCGTGGCCACCCGCCATGAGACGATATTCATGTGCGGCGCAGCGCAGATCGCATAACCCCGTCATGCTGCGCATCGTCCTGTTGGCCTGGGCCTGATCGCACCAGGGAAGGCTGCGCCAGGAGATCTTCCCGGCGGCGGCATCGAGTCGATCGACCGGCGCCGCAACGCGCAGGGCATGAATGCCTCCCGTCGCGTCCTCCATCCAGGCCCCTTCTCCCCGGGCCGCAAGTGCCGCCGTTCCGGCCACAGGGTCGAGAATGACGCTGGCCACCGGTTTGCCATGGGACAGCACCGCGATCATCACGCCGAAAAGAGGGAGACCGGCGGCGAAATTGGCCGTTCCGTCTATCGGGTCGATCGTGACGGCGCATGGGGCCTGTGCCGCCAGACCGGGAAGATGCGGCTCCGTGCTGCATCGCTCCTCGCCGATGACGAGGACACCGGGCAGGAGCAGGGCGAGACGCTCGGTGATGTATCGTTCGGCCAGAACATCGGCGATGGTGACGAGATCGGACGGGGAGGATTTGGTCCGGATATCCGTCGCGGAAAGGCAGCCGAAACGCGGCATGATGATCCGGGAAGCCGCCTCGCGGGCGATATCCGTCAGATCGGAAAGCAAGGCCCTGCCAGCACGGGCCTCCTCGAGACTATCCTCCCGGTCTTCGACCCTCACCGATCTCTCCCCTCTTTCCCTCGTGCCGACCCTCCGGCGTCCTGTCGCACACGCCCTTACACAGACGTCCGGCCACAGGTATCCGGACACAGGTATCCGGACACAGGTATCCGGTCACAGGGGAAATATCGGAAAGCTTTCAGGCAGAGACAAGGCAATCCGGGTAGAGTTGTCCGAACCGTGAGCGATCCTGCTCGAAAAGGCGCACATCGACCGTGATCCCCGTGTCCTGATCGAGTCGCTCCAGCACTTCACCATGTTCGTACAACCAGGCGAGCGCCGCACCGTCGCTGCTGTCGAGATTGACCCGCACAAGCGACATGGATGCCGTCATGTGCTGATCGAGCCGGGAGAAGAGATTGGGAATACCCTCTCCCGTGATCGCCGATATCGCCACGGTATCGGGATGACGGGGTACAGCCTCGATACCGCCCAGCAGATCGGCCTTGTTCAGCACCTCGATGGTACGGCGCGGCCAGTCCTCGTCCAGCATGCCGTCCCGCACCATACTGTCGAGAACATTGATCACGTCGGCACGCTGCGCCGCGCTGTCGGGATGGGCGACATCGCGAACGTGAAGGATGATATCCGCCTCGGCCACTTCCTCGAGCGTCGCACGGAAGGCGGCAACGAGTTCGGTCGGCAGTTCGCTGATGAAGCCCACTGTGTCGGAGAGTATCACCCGTCGCCCCGAAGGCAGACGCAGGCCGCGCATCGTCGGATCGAGCGTGGCGAAGAGCTGGTCCTGGGCGTGAACGGCAGAACCGGTCAGGGCATTGAACAGGGTCGATTTGCCCGCATTGGTATAGCCCACGAGCGCCACCACGGGAAAAGGAACCTTCTTGCGCGCCGAGCGGTGCAAGCCGCGGGTCCGCCGTACCTGATCCAGCTCCTTGCGCAGGCGAACGAGTCGTTCGCCGATCATGCGCCGGTCGGCCTCGATCTGCGTCTCTCCGGGGCCGCCGAGAAAGCCGAAACCGCCGCGCTGACGCTCGAGATGGGTCCACAGACGAACGAGACGCGACCGCTGGTATTCCAGATGGGCGAGCTCGACCTGAAGCACGCCCTCGCGTGTCGCCGCACGGGCGCCGAAGATATCGAGAATGAGGCCCGTGCGGTCCAGAACCTTGCAGTTCAGCGCCTTCTCGAGATTTCTCTGCTGCCCCGGGGAGAGTCGCGCATCGACGATCACGACCTTGACGCTGTCCTGCGCCACCATCTCCGCGATCTGTTCGACCTGCCCCTTGCCGAACAGGGTCGCCGGTCTCACCGCACGTATGGCCAGAACCGCCTGCCTTACGACAACGAGACCGATGGAGGAGGCAAGTCCGACCGCCTCCTCGAGCCGGGCCTCGGCGGCCCGGAACTCGTCCTGCGGGGTCGGGCGCTCCCAAGGGAGGATGACGGCCGCGCGTGTGGCGGGGGGAGTCGTACTGGTCGTAACGGACACGTGGGGACTATACTCTCGCTCTCAGTTCTCGATCGGCTCGTCGCCGTCCTGCGCGAAAAGCGCAAGCGGTGCGACCGGCATGATCGTGCTCACCGCATGTTTGTAGACGAGCTGCGTATGGCCGTCACGCCTCAGGATGATCGTATCGTTGTCGAAGCGCGGGATCACGCCCTGCAACTTGACGCCGTTGACGAGAAACACCGTCACGGGGAAGCCGTGATGCTGGAGATGACGGAGAAAGAGATCCTGCACGCTATCCTCCGATGCGCATTCGGGAAAAGATGCTGAAGCCGCGCTTCCGACGGACGAGGCCCGGGAGGACGGGCCGGGAGAAAGCTGATCGGGTGAGGAGGGGTTCGCTCTGGCCAAGATTGATCTTCTTTGTTTTGCGGTTTCGACGGATCCCCGCATCGGGGGGCCGGGAGAGAAACGCACGAGACCTTTCTCCGGCTCCCTTCTTCTGACACAGTTTCGTTGAAATCGGGTTTTCGCTTCGAACTTCCGGCACGCCCGGTCCCGGGCGCCGTGCGGGTGCTGCGGGCGCTAGAGGGTCCGATCTTCCGGCGTGACGCCCAGCTGCTTGAGTTTGCGATGCAGGGCACTGCGCTCCATTCCCACGAAATTGGCGGTTCGGCTGATATTGCCGCCGAAACGCAGGAGCTGAACCTGGAGATACTGCGTCTCGAACAGATCCCGGGCCTCGCGCAATGGGAGCGCCATGACATCGGCACCGGCATCGAGCCGCGTCATGGACGGTGCGCCCTGACTCACGGTGCTGGGCAGCATGTCCGCCCGGATCAGATCCTGCCCGTTGGGCATCATGATGAGCAGACGCTCCATCAGATTGCGCAACTCGCGGATATTTCCGGGCCATTCATAGGACTGAAGCGCGGCCAGGGCGTCCACGGACAGCTCGCGCGGCGCAAGCCCGGCATTTTCCGCGCAACGCTGGAGGAAATGCTGCGCCAGAGCCGGTATGTCCTCCCGCCGCTCGCGCAGTGAGGGCAGACGCAGCGGCACGACCGCCAGCCGGTAATAGAGGTCTTCCCGGAACCGCCCGAGCGAGATTTCACCCTGGAGATCCCGGTTCGTGCTGGCAATCACCCGCACATCGACCTTCACCCGTGTCGAACCGCCCAGACGCTCGAAGGTCTGGTCCTGAAGCGCCCGGACGATCTTGCCCTGGGTCTCGAGAGGCATGTCGGCCACCTCGTCGAGGAGAAGCGTGCCCTTGTGCGCCCGTTCCAGAACGCCGGTGCGCCGCATCACGCCCTCGGCCTGTCCCTCGATTCCGAAAAGCTCCTCCTCGAACCGGTTGGGAGCGAGGGTCGCGCAGTTGAGCGCGATGAAAGGACCGCTCGCCCGACGGGAACGCGCATGGACCATGCGTGCGGCGATTTCCTTTCCCGACCCTGCGGGACCGGTGATGAGCACCCGGGAATTCGTCGGTGCGACGCGATCGATCTGGTTGCGCACGGCGCTGATGCCCGGCCCGTCACCGAAAAGGGCGGTCTCCGCGCCGGAGCGGAGACGCAGCTCCGCATTTTCCCTCTCGAGCCGCGCCGCCTCGAGTGCGCGCTGGGCGACCACGATGAGACGATCGGTCTGGAACGGCTTCTCGATGAAGTCGTAAGCCCCGTGTTGCAGGCTCGAAACCGCCGTTTCGATCGTGCCATGCCCCGAGATCATGACCACGGGGAGGCCCGGCTCCTCGGCCTTGATCGCCTTGAGCAGATCGATTCCGTCAAGACGCGAGCCCTGGAGCCAGATATCGAGAATGACGAGCGAGGGGCGACGTGCCCGGAACGCGGCGAGCGCCTGATCCGAATTGGCGGCGACGCGCGTTTCGTATCCCTCGTCGCGAAGGAGCCCTTCGATGAGAAGCCGGATATCCGGCTCGTCATCGACGATCAGGATTTCATGCTCCATGCGCACCCCTCACCTGCGTTTCATTGCCTCTCGTCTGCATCCGTCCGCCCGACCGCCTGCCCGGCACTTCGCCCGGTACCCTGACCGGCGACGTGCTCACGCACAGGCAGGGTGAGCGTCGAGACGGTACCCCGTCCGTCAGGTCGGTCCTCCAGCCTGATGCCACCTGCATGATCCTCCATGATCTTCTTGACGATTGCGAGCCCGAGCCCCGTGCCCTTCGGTTTGTGCGTGATATACGGTTCCGTCAAGCGATGCCTGTCGATGGAAGGCAAACCGATCCCGTCATCGATGACCTGCACGACGGCCTCCTCCCCCTGGATGACGAGCGAGACGAGGATCCGGCCCAGCGTCTCTGCGGATTCGCCCTCGCCCGTATCCGGTCCGGGGTCGCCCTCCGTCTCCCGTGCCCGCATCGCGATGGCATCCGCCGCATTCTGCAGGAGATTCGTCAGGGCCTGTCCCATCAACCGGCGATCGCAGCGCACCACAGGCCCCTGGGCGGGGAGCCCCTCCGTCACATAGACGATTTCCGGATGTGCGTTGCGCTGGAGGACGAGCGCCTCGCGCACGAGCCGCGAGAGATCCTCGTCGCGCAGCACGGGCTGCGGCATCCGGGCGAAAGACGAGAACTCGTCCACCATGCGACCGATATCGCCCACATGCCGGACGATCGTATCGACGCACTGGCTGAACGTCTCGGGATCCGATCCGATCTCGCGCAGGAAACGCCGCTTGAGACGCTCGGCCGAAAGCTGGATCGGTGTCAGGGGGTTCTTGATCTCATGCGCGATACGACGCGCCACATCGGCCCAGGCTGCCTTTCTCTGTGCGGCAAGCAGCGCCGTGATGTCGTCGAAGGTGACCACATAGCCGGGCGCCGTATCGCTTCCCTGCTCGCCAACGACACGAACGAGCAAGGTGCGACCCGATGTCCCGACGCTCGGCCCGTCACCCAGAACACCGGCTTTCTCCGGCGCGTCGATCTGGATCTCGGCCGTATGGGCCTGGCCGGGCTCCACGCGGGCGAGATCGAGCATCTGCGCAAATTCCGGGACCAGATCGCGCAGGGGCTCGCCGCCACAGGATTCCAGATCGCGCTGGAGCAACCGGGAGGCCGCCCGGTTGGGCAGCTCGACCCGCTGGGCCGGATCGAGCCCGATCACCCCGGCAGAGACACCGGACAGAACCGTTTCGGTAAAACGCCGCCGCTCGTCGATCTGCTCGTACGCCACCATCAGCTCCTTGCGCTGGGTGGAGAGCTGATCCGTCATGCGGTTGAAGGCCCGGGACAGGGTGCCGACCTCGTCGTCGCGGAAGGAATTGCGTCCGCGCGCCTCGGGAACCCGGACGCTGAGATCCCCCTCGCTGACACGCCGCGCGGCCAGGATGAGAAGACCCAGCGGCTGGGTGATCTGGTTGGCCAGAACAAGCCCCGTCAACATGCCGACGCTGAGAACCAGCATTCCGAGCAGCGCGAAAATGAGCACGAAGCTGATCTGGATGGCCGAACGATGCGCGTTCAGCCTCTGATATTCCGACACCACCGCATCGGTATGATGCATGTGCTCGAGAATTTTCGCGTCCACCGGCCGGGTGATGACCAGCATCAGCCCCGAACTCGGCCCGAGGCTGACAACCGCACGCACGGTCTTCTCGTCCGGGGAGTCGAGAATGGCCACATCGTTGGTCCGGGCCAGAGTCGTCGCATCCTTCGGCGGCAGGGCGAGCTGCTTGCCCTGGAGCGCCGCCAGGCCGCCGGAAGCGACGACCTTGTTGGTATAGGAGTCGAAGACGACCGCCTCGTTCAGCCCGCGCTCTGTCGCCTCGACATCCAGCATCATCGAGAGCTGGGCCGGCTCACGCATCAGATCGATCCCGTGCCGGTACATCTCGTCGTTTTCTGCCGTGATGATGATGTTGGCGAGCGCGAAGGCCTCGGTGCGGATATTGTCGTTATGCTCCTGCAGATAGCCCGCGGCCACGTCGCGCGCCTCGGTCAGCGCGGTGTTCACCCGGTTGGAGAACCATATCTGGATCCCGAAATGGAAGAACAGCGCTGCAAGCGCGCCGATGATCACCGTGGGGGCAACGGCGACGACACCGAACAGGGTGATGAGCCGCACATGCAGCCGCGCCCCGGCCAGACCCGTGCGCCGCTCGGCCAGCATCCGCCCCACGCGGATGATGACGGCAGCCCCGAGCAGCATCAGCACGAGAAAATCGAGCAGGAAGACGATCGCCTCGATCTGGGGACGATAGGCGAGAGAAAGCCCCCCCGCGAGAACGACGAAGGTCGTGAAAACGAGCACCAGCGCGGCGCAGATCAGGATCATGGCCGTCTTGAGCCGACTGACACGCCGGACGAGCCGCCGGAAGAGGGACCGCAAACCGGTCGCAGAGGAAACGTCACTTGTCATGATCTGGACCGGCCCGTTTCGATTCCGAGAAGCTGGAGACGTTTGCGCAGCGTATTCCTGTTGAGACCCAGAAGTGCCGCAGCCCGAAGCTGGTTGCCATCGGTCGCCTTGAGAACGAGGCTGAAAAGGGGACGTTCCACCTCGGCGAGGACACGGGCATGCAGGGTGCCCTGCGTGCCGCTCTCCAGATCGAGCATGGAGGGCAGGAAACGCGCCATCAACCCCTGGAAGGAGACGCATTCGGCGCCTGCCCCGATGCGATGCAGCGCGGCGAGCCGCGAGACCGGAATCACCGTATCGGGCTCCATCTGGGCCGCCTGATAGAGAAGCTGCCGGATCTGGCGGAAATTTCCGGGCCAGTCCTGGGCGCCGATCCAGGCGAGACAGGCCTCGTCGAGGCGACACCCCGTCCCGTCCTGCCCCAGCCAGTCGCTGCACAGGGCGGCCATATCCTCCTGCCGCTCTCCCACGGTCGGAAGAGACAGGCAATGCGGCGCAATCCGGCGCGCGAGACCCGCCTCGAGACGGCCATCCTGCACGAGGCGGGAAAGAGGCCAGGAACTCGTGACGATCAGCACCGGGGTTCTGTCCGCAGCGGGATCGGCCCCCTCTGCATGAAGAAAGGCACGGAGCCGGAGGCGAAGCGCCGGATCGTGCGTCCCGATCTCGTCGAGCAGGATACCGCCCGTTTCCGGATCGGACAGCGCCTCGTCGAGGCCGTCCCGGTCGGCAACCGGAACGAGACGGCCGGAATGTCCGGAGCAGGTCCAGAGCATCCGTGCGGCCCGGGTTTTTCCGGTGCCGGTCTCGCCGATGAATCCATGCACCGTTTCCCGACGGCACCGGAGGAGAACGGCCTTCCGGAACGCACGAATGGCATCTGACGCCCCGTCGAAATCGCGGGAGACGGATCCGCGATGCGTCACGCCTGCCGTCGCCGGTCGCGACGGATGGCGCGCGGGCGGGGGGCCGGGATAGGACCCGTCATTCAGGCCGCTTCGCCCAGGGAGCCGGCAGGATCATGAGCCGCCTCACGATTGCGCACAACGCCCTCTTCCACGGCCCGGTCGTAGAAGGCGACGAGATGGTCGATCACGTCTTCTGCCCGGTCCATGCGATTGATGGCGGCCCTGAATGCAGCCGAGCCGGGCAGGCCATGGGAATACCATGAGACATGCTTGCGGGCGAGACGCAGCCCCGGGCGCTCGCCGAAATGGTCGAGCATCATCCGGTAATGACGCAGGACGATTTCCTTCTCGGTCGCCAGATCGGGGTCCGGCATGTCGACACCCGAACGCAGCGACCGGGCAACCTGTGCGAGAAACCAGGGACGACCGTAACAGCCGCGACCGATCATCACCCCATCGGCGCCGGAGGCCTCGAGCGCCGCACGGGCATGGCGAATGGCCACGATATCGCCATTGACGATGACGGGAATACGAACGCTGTCCTTGACCTGGCGCACGAAATGCCAGTCCGCGGTGCCGTTATAGAACATCTGGCGGGTCCGACCATGGACCGTCACCATGCGGATCCCCACATCCTCGGCAATCTTCGCCAGAACGGGGGCATTGAGGGACTCATGGTCCCACCCCATGCGCATCTTGAGCGTTACCGGCACCGGAACGGCCCTGACCGTGGCCTCGAGCAGCGCCGCGGCCTTGCGCTCGTCTCTCATGAGGGCCGAGCCCGCCGACTGACCCACGGCCACTTTCTTTACGGGGCAGCCGAAATTGATGTCGATGATATCCGCGCCCTGATCGACCGCGATCCGCGCCGCCTGCGCCATCGCCTCGGGGTCGCATCCGGCAAGCTGGACGGAGTTCGGCCCGTTCTCCGCATTCCGGGCCATGCGCAGGGTGTTCTCGTTCTCGCGGACCATCGCCCAGGAGGCGATCATTTCCGAGACGACGAGACCGGCGCCGAGCTCGCGGGCGAGCTGGCGGAACGGCAGATCCGTGACGCCTGACATCGGCGCGAGGATGACAGGCGTGTCGATCACCACGCCATTGCCCAGATCGAGCGAAGGGAGTGGCAAAGCGCGACTCGCCTTGGCCGGAGCGGGGGAAACGGGACTGGTCATGATGCCCCGCAGGATACCGGGGCGAGAAGCCCGGTGCAATCGAAGATCGCGCAGCGCCCGGAAACGCAGCCCGGAAACGCGACCCGGAAGGGAGACGGAACGTGCGCCGCCCGGTCAGCCCAGCGCCACCCGGAGACGGTCGAGTGCGGCGGCGTCCTCGGGAAGGCCGAAGCGCAGAACGGTCTCGTCCCACGCGAAACGACGGACCAGAATCCCGGCTGAGGCAAGATGCGACCAGAGCCGGAATGCCGCTCCCGAAGTCTCTGCGGTCGTCTCTCCGGTCGTCTTCCCGGCCGTCTTCCCGCTCGTCTCGTCATGCGTTTCCGGGCGCATTCCCCCGGGCGCGTCGGTGCAGCGGAAAAGCGCAAAAAGCGAGGTGCCGCCGATATGGACCAGTCCCGCCGCGCGCATCACGGCGCACAGGGCCGTCATCTCGGTTTCGACGCGCCGTTTCATGGTTTCGCGCCACGCCGTGTCTGCAAGCGCCTCGCTTGCGATCAGGCAGGCCGGGGTGTTGACCGCCCACGGGCCCATCATCCTGCGCAGCACCCCGATCGCGGGATGACTGCCGAGCAGAAACCCCAGACGCAGACCGGCCAGCCCATAGGCCTTGCCGAACGACCGACAGACGATGAGGGCCGGATGGGGAAGAAGCGATGCGGCGCTCTGCGGTTCGAAATCGGCAAACGCCTCATCGACGATCAGGAGACCGTCGAGGCGGCCATGGGCATCGGCCAGCGTCCTGACGGCAGACAGGTCGAGCGCATGACCTGTCGGATTATTGGGGGAACAGAGAACGGTGATCGCCCCCTTCTCGCCGGGAGACAGGTCGTCCCCCCAGGCCAGAGCGGCAACCCGGGCGCCTGCCGCACGCCATGCTTCCGCGTGTCCGCTATAGGTCGGCTCGACGATACGGATCATGCGTGACGCCGGATTTTCTGCCAGAATACGCGCGAGCATGCCGATGAGGCATTGCGTGCCCGGCCCGGCCAGAACGCAGGACGGCTCGACACCGTAACACCGCGCGGCCTCCCCTATGAGCCGTGCCTCCTCGCGTGGATCCGGAAGTCGCCGGAACGCAGAGGAAGGAAGCGGCGAGAACGGATAGGCATGGGGATTGATCCCGGTCGACAGATCGATCCATGGCTGGGGTGCCTGCGGATAGAACCGGGCCAGATCGCTGAGCCTTCCGCCATGGACGGGCCAGGGCGTCATGCTATCGTCTCCCTCGTCCTGCTTCCTCCGACCCGCCTCACCCGTCATCGCGCCACCCGACCCGTTATCCGCGAAATCCTCCGTTGCCGTATCCCGGATCCTATCCGATAGCTGGCCCGGCACAGCGCTCCGCTCATCGCGCGCCGCGTCCTCCTTCATGTCCCGGGGCGAGGCACCCGACGAGATCCGGGGCCTGTTCCGGGGCCTGTTCCGGGGCCCGTTCCCGGCTCTGTCCTCCGGCACGCCTTCCGTTTCATCCTTCCTGCTTCTGTCCCGTCCGGTTTTATCCCTACTGGTTTTATCCTTTCTGGCCGTCATTGAAATCGATGTTCCCTCTCCTGACCCTGTGTGCCGTATGTATCGAAAGCCTGTTCGGCTATCCCGGACGGCTGTTTTCCGCAATCGGCCATCCCGTCACCTGGATGGGTCGCTGGATCGCGCTTCTCGATCGCAGACTCAACCGACAGGCCAGCGTGCCTGCCTCCCGTATGGCGGGGCTCATCGCGCTGGTCCTGATCGTCGCCCTGCCCGTCACGATGACGATGGCCGCCCGGACCGTTCTGCACGCCGCGCTGCCCGAGCCGGTCTGCCTCCTGATCGAAGCCATGGCCGCCAGCACACTGATCGCCCAGAGATCCCTTTACACCCATGTGCGGGCGGTATGGACCGCCCTGCGATCGGCTGGGCTGGAGGGCGGGCGCAGGGCCGTCTCGCAGATCGTGGGGAGAGATCCGGAAACGCTCGACGAGGCGGGCGTGATCAGGGCTGCGATCGAGAGTCTGGCCGAGAATTTCTCCGATGGCGTGGTCGCCCCGGTCTTCTGGCTCGCCGTTCTGGGGCTCCCCGGTATCGTCGCCTACAAGGCGATCAATACCGCAGACAGCATGATCGGCCATCTCACGCCACGCCATGCCGATTTCGGGCGGGCAGCGGCGCTGTGCGACGATTGCGTCAACATTCCGGCATCGCGTCTGACCGCCCTCCTGCTGATACTGGCCGCTTTCCTGTGCCGGTATTCGGCACCCGGTGCGATTCGGTCCGTGTGGCGCGACGCGCGCCGCCATCGCTCGCCCAATGCCGGTTGGCCCGAGGCAGCCATGGCAGGGGCCCTTGTTTTGCGTCTGGCGGGTCCCCGGCATTATGGTGGTGTCGTGGTTCCCGATTCCTGGATGGGGTGCGGACGATCCGAGGCGAGGCCCGAGGATCTCGCCGGAGCTCTGGTGCTCTACCGCCTCGCATGCGTGATACTGGGAGCCTGCCTTCTCGGCTTGCTGATAGGAATGCGCGCATGACTGCTCCAGTATTCGATCCGGAATTCCGCAAGAAACTCGACGAGCTCTTCCTCTGGCGGCGCGACGTGCGCCATTTCCGACGCGACCCCGTGCCGGAGCCGGTTCTCGATCACCTGCTCGACCTGACCTGCGCCACGCCTTCGGTCGGGCTCAGCCAGCCCTGGCGATTCATGCGGGTCGATGACGCAGGACGCCGCGAGGCGGTCAAGGCGGAATTCACGCGCTGCAATGCCGAAGCCCTGGCCCGTCGGGACGAAGGCGACAGCGCGGCTTATGCCAGGCTGAAGCTTGCCGGGCTCGACGATGCGCCCCACCACGTCGCCGTCTTCTGCGACCCCGATCCTGCCCAGGGGCGCGGCCTCGGACGTCTGACCATGCCCGAGACGGTGCACTGGTCCGCCGTCATGGCGATTCACAGCTTCTGGCTCGCCGCACAGGCGCAGAATGTCGGTCTTGGCTGGGTTTCGATCCTCGATCCGGACCGGATGAAGACCATTCTCGAGGCCGAACCCGAATGGCAGTTCATGGCCTATCTCTGTGTCGGTTATCCGGAGCAGGATCACGGCACACCCGAACTCGAGCGACGCGGGTGGGAACAACGCTGTGCGGAACGTCGCCACTGGATCAGACGCTAGGACCCGGCCTTCGCGGGCGGGCGGGGCTAGCCGCACGAAGCACAAGCCTCTCTGCGCTCGCTCAACCGCTCCGTGATGGAGATATGTCCGGACCTCATCTTCAACGGACGCGCGTCGTTTTTTTCAGGGAATCGCCGCGCATGATCGCCCCGAACGAGCGCGTCATGCAAACAATTCAGATGTCGGCATGAGGGGCGGATGGGTTCACGCGCAAGGCGTTGCCTGTCCGGATCGCATTCGTCGGCGGGTCCGGAAAGGGAAGCCCCTGGACGGCGCAGGCGACCCATTCGAGAAAGACCTTCACCGCAGCGGAACGTTGTCGTGAAGGATAGGTATAAGCGTAGACACTTCCCGTCTCTGCCGACCATTCCGGAAGAATGAGGCGCAGTTTCGGGCGAAAGGCCGGGTGATCGTAAATGAAGCTCGGCAGGATCGAATAGCCATAGCCCTCGAGAAGGCTGTCGAGCACCACGCTGACCGGGGAGACGGAGAGAGCAGGCTCGAGAACGAGATGACGCTGATCGGTCCCGTTGGTGAAACTCCACCCCGCCTGACCGAGATGGTTCACATATCCGATGAAGGGGAGCTCCGCCAGACGCTCGAAACCATCGACGCATCCGAACCGCTCGACATGGGCTGCGGCAACGACGAGACGCCGTTCGAAGCTGTCGATCCGCCTTACGTGAAGCGAAGGATCGTCGAGGGGGCGCGTTCTTATCGCGAGGTCGAACCAGGTCTGCTCCTGTTCCGACAGATCGTCCGAAAGCACAAACCGGACCGTACAGGCGGGATAACGCGCCGAGAAGGCATGGACCACCGGCAGGAGCACATATTTCCCATAGGCAGAATTGGCGAGGATCCTGAGTTCTCCCTGCGGGATCGATCCGTGATCCTGCGCATCGAGATAAGCCGACTCGATGGCTTCGACCCCCGCCAGACACCGGCGATAGAACGCCTCTCCCGCCCGGGAGGGTAACAGCTGTTTCGGTGTCCGGATCAGGAGATTGGTTTGTAAGAGCGCCTCCAGATCGCTGATCTGTTTGCTTATCACGCTTTTTGACACCCCGAGGGTACGGGCGGCACCCGTGATCGACCCTGCGTCAACGACCGACATAAAGTAGGTTATACTATTGAAGTTTATCTTTTTTCTCATGAAAACGACTCTTGCCTCGTTCGGGAAAAACGAACAGTTCGTTGCAGAATCTTCGCTTGCGTTCGCTCGCCCATTCGGCGAATTCTCGCCTTCGTAAAAAAATTATCAATCACGAAACACTCCAAGTTGGTTTTCGTTACACATCGTTATACAAGCATGGTGCCGTCATAGTTTTTCATGTATTCATAGAAGTCCCCGGAGAGCGGCATCCATATTTTTGGCGAAGATGGGAGATGGACATGCACGATTACAATGATACGTTTCATACATCCGAATCGAACGCTAATTGCTGGAATTCAGATTGCGAACGCTCTGTCTTCGCAAGCAACATATCGTCCGGCAGGAACGAATATTATGAGTCCAAGTTCGTATTCGAGGATCGGGCATTTCATCAGGAATGCGCGAATAACCCTCCTGGCCGGAATGAACCCGATTGTGTCGGAGACGCCATTTCTTTCCTGCGGGCCGATACCTCCCTTCTCACGCAGGAACCGGAAAAGCCCGTGTCGATCCGCGTCGTCTGGAACCAGACCGAAGACATCAGTCGTGTTTTCCTCCCGAACGGCCATCGCGCCAGCGTAAATGCTCCCATGTGCCTCTCGGTGAAAGGCGACCCATACGGCGTTCGCGAGTTCGGCGTGATGCTCGACACCTCGAATTACGTGCGCATGCTGCTCCCGGACGAGGCCCCGGAAAGCCGGATATCCTGACGGGTTCAGACGGGGAGGAAGGCGTCGATCATCCGGTCGATACCGACATGCTGCTCGAGATGATCGGCGAGACAGTCGAGCGCCAGATCGACGCGCATTGCGTGATCCGGTGTATCCTGCGAAGCGGAGATCGCGTCTCCCAACAGCGCCTGCCGGGATGAGGCGAGGCTGAAGACACCGTGAAGATAGGTTCCGGCAACCCGGCCGTCTTCCGATATCGCCCCATCGAGACGGCCGTCATCGAATTGCATGACCGGCCGCGACAAGGCGGGGCCCTGCGTGACCCCTGCATGGATTTCATATCCGCCGAGACGTTGTCGCCCGGGAAGAAGACAGGCCTCGACCGACCGGACGGTTTTTGCACCCGTCAGGCGCGTCTCCATATCCAGATAGCCGAGCCCGGGGCGGGAGGTCGCGTGGCCCTCTATTCCCTCCGGATCTGCAATACGCTGCCCCAGCATCTGGAACCCGCCGCAAATACCGAGAATACGCCCGCCCCTGCGATGATGGGCCTTCAGATCGATATCCCAGCCCTGTGCGCGCAGGAAATCCAGATCGGCGATCGTCGCCTTCGAACCCGGCAGGATCACGAGGTCGCAAGGTGGCAATGCCGTTCCCGGGGGAATGAAGGCAAAGGAAATACCCGCCTCCGTGCGCAACGGGTCCAGATCGTCGAAATTGGAGATCATGGGCATGAGGGGGACGACGATCCGGAACGCACCCTCGCCCTGCCATCCCGGCGTCAGATCCCCCGTATCCTCGGCAGGCAACGCGCCAAGATGCGGCAGGAAAGGAACGAGACCGAAAGGCGTCCAGCCTGTCCGCCCGGCTATGAAGCTCATCCCGCTCTCGAAAAGAGCCGGGTCCCCCCGCATCCGGTTGACGATGAACCCGCGTATCCGTGACGCGTCTCCGGGCGTCAGGACCGCGGAGGTCCCGACAAGGCTCGCGATAACGCCGCCCCGGTCGATATCGCCGATCAGGATGACCGGAAGATCGACCGCTTCGGCAAACCCCATATTCGCGATGTCGTTGCAACGCAGATTGACCTCGGAGGCGGAGCCCGCCCCTTCGACGAGCACGATATCGCACTCGGCGCGCAACCGCTCGTAGCTCTCTTTCACATAGGGCATGAGCAAGGGTTTGGTCGTCTGATAGGCGCGCGCACGGCTCTGCCCCCAGACCCGCCCCTGAACGACGATCTGTGCGCCCTGTTCCGAGACCGGCTTGAGAAGCACGGGGTTCATGTGGACACTCGGCGCAACGCCGCAGGCCTGCGCCTGAAGAGCCTGTGCCCGCCCGATCTCTCCGCCATCCGCCGTGACTGCGGCGTTGTTCGACATGTTCTGGGGCTTGAAGGGGCGCACCCGGTACCCCCGGCGGGTCAGCGCACGCGCAAGCCCGGCCACCAGCACGGATTTTCCGACATTCGAGCCGGTCCCCTGGAACATCAGCCCCGCAGCGCTCAAAACTCGAACCCCTGCTGCGCCCGGACGCCTGCGCGAAAATGATGTTTGACGAGGGTCATTTCCGTAACCAGATCCGCCGCCTCGACAAGCCATGACGGGGCATTACGACCCGTAATCACCACATGCTGGCGGAAAGGCCGCGCAACGAGGGGCGGCATGACCGTCTCTTCGTCCAGATAGCCATAGCGGAGGGCGATATTGAGCTCGTCGAGAATCACGAGCGCGACATCCTCCCGGGCCAGCATCGTCCGCGCCTGGTCCCACGCCCTGCGACAGGCCTCCATGTCACGGGCGCGATCCTGCGTTTCCCAGGTGAACCCCTCGCCGAGCGCCTGGAACGACACCAGCGGACCGAAGGCCTCGAGCGCCCGTCTCTCGCCCGTATCCCACGCCCCCTTGATGAACTGCACGATCGCGACCTTGCGACCGTAGCCGAGCATCCTCAGGGCCAGACCGAAAGCGGCGGTCGATTTGCCCTTTCCCGGCCCGGTATGAACGGCGAGAACGCCTTTCTCGATCGTCTTTTCCGCGACTTCGGCATCCTGCACACTCTTGCGGCGCTTCATCTTTTCCCGGTGTCTGTCTGCCTCGTCAGTCATTTCATATCCAGTGCATAGCCGGCCACGACGAAAAGAACGCGCCGTGCGTGCCGCGCGAGTTTCTGATGGAGAAGGCCCGCCTCGTCACGAAATCGTCGTGCAAGAGCGTTTTCCGGGACGATTCCCGAGCCGACTTCGTTGCCGACCAGAACGGTCAGGGCCGAGCGTCTGAAGAGGGCCTCGAGAAGACGATCCGTTGCCGAGGCGACGTCATCTTCATTCAAAATTAAATTGGTGAGCCATAAGGTCGTGCAATCTATCAGAACCGGTTCCGGACATTGCAGGGGAGAAACAAGATCGACAGGCGCCTCGACCGTATTCCATCCCGTTCCACGCTGGCTGCGATGCGCATCGATACGCAGACGCATCTCGTCGTCCCAGGCGCGGCCGGTCGCCACGTAGCGCCACGGTCCGGGTTCGGCGGTGACCAGCGATTCGGCGTGACGACTCTTGCCAGAGCGTGCCCCTCCGAGCACAAGAATGCAGTTCATGACAGGGTTCCTCTTGCAGGACAGCGGTTATCCCAACAGAAAGGCGCAATGTCACGTTTTCGCTCCATGGATGCGCTTTCGCATGCCTGCCACAACCTGCCCCAACCCGATAACGGTGCGCGCGCCGCGATTCGGGCGCGCGAGGCGATTCTTACCAAACCCCAGGGCAGTCTCGGGACCCTCGAGGATCTGGTTGCCTGGTTCGGCTCCTGGCGCCCCCTGAGCCTGGACACAGCGGCCCTGTGCGTCTTCGCGGGCAATCACGGCGTTCTGGCCCAGGGCGTCTCGTCCTGGCCGGGAAGCGTGACCGCATCGATGGTCGGCAATTTCGATCGCGGCGGTGCGGCCATCAACCAGCTTGCACGCTGTGCCGATGCCGCTCTCCACGTGATCCCCGTCAACGGGCTGAAGGCGACGAACGACATCACCCGCGCGCCTGCCTTGTCCGAAGCCCAGTTTCTGGAGGCGGTCTCTCTCGGATACGATGCCGTACCCGAAACATGCGACCTGCTCGCTCTGGGTGAAATGGGTATCGGAAACACCACGGTCGCCGCTGCTCTGTCTGCCGCCCTGTTCGGGGGTGAGGGGCGCGACTGGGCGGGTCTGGGCGCGGGTCTGGACGAGAGCGGCATCAGGCGGAAGATCAGCGCCATCGATCGTGCCCTCGCCCTGCACGGGCGCGATCACGACCCGCTCACCCTGGCGCGCCTCTACGGCGGATGGGAACTCGCCGCGCTGCTCGGGGCTGCCCTGGCCGCGAGACATCGCCGCATCCCCGTCCTGCTCGACGGGTTCGTCGTGACCGCTGCCGTCGCGCCGCTGGCCCTCTGCGCTGAGGATGGTCTCGCTCACGTCCGTATCGCCCATTACTCCAACGAGCAGGGTCACCGGAGCCTTTCCGCGAAGCTCGGCCTTTCGCCGTTGCTGGACCTCGCATTGCGGCTCGGCGAAGGCTCCGGAGCAGCGCTCGCCATTCCTCTTGTGCGGGCTGCCATCGCCTGCCACACTGGCATGGCCTCTTTCGACGATGTTGCCATCGCCGACGGAACCAACCGGATATCCGCCAGATAGATGCTGCCTATTCGCGCCGATCTCGCCGCAGGAGTCAGCCTGCTCACCCGGCTTCCGACAGGATGGTTCTACACGCATGACGCGCGCTTCAATCTGGCGCGCTCGAGCTGGTGCTGGCCCCTGATCGGCGGGGCGATCGGCGCTGCGACCGGTCTCGTTCTGGTGGGCTGCATCGCGCTCGGCATGCCGCCGATCGTTGCCGCGGGCTGGGCCATCACCTTCCAGCTTCTCCTGACCGGCGCGCTGCACGAGGATGGCTTCGCCGACAGCGTCGATGGCATGTTCGGCGGGCGCAGCGTGGAGCGACGCCTCGAGATCATGCGCGACAGCCGGGTCGGAAGCTATGGCGCCCTCGCCCTCGGGGTTGTGCTTCTCCTTCGTGCCGGCACCATGACAACGCTGGCCAGCGCCCCGGTTCACGTCATCTCGGTCCTGATGACTGCCGGAGCCTTTTCCCGGCTTGCGCTGATGTTGCCGGTCCTGTGGCTCGGGCCGGCACGCCCCGACGGGCTCGCCCATCAGCTGCGCCATCTTCCCGCGAGAAGTCTCCTGATCGCCATCTGCATGACGGGCCTCATCGCCGACTCGCTCTCCGCTCTCGGCGCATTGTCCCTTTTCCTCGTGGCCTGCCTTGCCGCGCTCGGCATTTCGCGGCTGGCCCATCGTCTTGTCGGGGGATATACCGGCGACGTTCTCGGCGCTACGGCGATTGCGGCCGAACTGACCGTCCTGACAGGCGCCAGCCTCAGCGGTTTCGGCCGACTCCCGTTCTGACCCGGTCGGGGCGATCTGCAGGGCTGCGGGTGGTGCAGGGACACGGCCTGGGCTAACCTCGGCGTTTTCAGGCAGTTCGCGAGTAAAGACGTTTCGATGAGTTCATCCACGACATTGCGCGTCGGCATAGACGGCTTCAATCTCTCCCTGAGCCGGGGGACGGGCGTTGCTTCCTATGCCCGCACGCTGAGCTTCGCACTCCGGGATCTCGGCTATGAAATCGATGTTCTCTACGGGATGAACATCCACCATCATACGCCCAGCGATCTGCGCGAGGTCATTTTCGCGGACGAGCTCGGAGAGGAAAAGGCGCCCCGTCTCCCCAAACTGCTGCGCCCGCGCTGGTTCAAGGCGACCAAGCGTCATTTCCTTGGACATGAAGTCGTCGACGTGCCGATCAGCGGGCGCGTCAATCTGCGGGATTTCGCAGGAAGAATGCCCGCATACGACCGTATACAGAACGTGCCTGCCCTGTTTCGCGCGGCGGCCGGATTCTTCCGGACCACGGGGCGCTTCCTGACCGTGACCAGCCCGAATCCGCCGGATATCATGCACTGGACCTATCCCCTGCCGATCCGGATGGCGGGAAGCAAAAACATCTATACCGTGCACGATCTCGTCCCGCTGACGATGCCGCACACGACTCTCGACAACAAGAACTATCATTACCGGCTGATCAGAAGCATCGTCGAGAACAGCGACGGGATCTGTACTGTCTCGGAATTCGCCCGGTCGGAAATCCTCTCCTTCTTTCCGGCCGCCGCCAGCAAGATCGTCAATACCTATCAGTCCTTCACGCCGGACCAGACGGCGTTCGAGCGACCGCACGCGCAGAGCCTGGAGGAGATATCCTCCCTGTTCGGCCTCGAGGGCGAGAGCTATTACCTGTTTTTCGGCTCACTCGAACCGAAGAAGAATATCGGCCGGATCATCTCGGCCTTCCTGAGCACGCATTCGCAGAAAAAGCTCGTTCTCGTAGGGGCCATGGCCTGGAAGTCGGAAAACGAACTGCGTTTCCTGCAGAAGGGACTCGATAGCGGACGTATCGTGCAGTTGCAGTATCTGCCCCTCAAGGCTCTGCAGGCCCTCATACGTCATGCCTTCGCCGTCCTGTTTCCCTCTCTCACGGAAGGATTCGGTCTGCCGGTCCTGGAGGCGCTGTCTTTCGGCACACCCGTCATCACTTCGCGTGAGGCGTCGCTTCCCGAAGTCGGCGGAGAGGCATGCCTGTATGTCGACGCCTATGACACGGACGACATTGCCCGGGGAATCGTCGAACTCGAGAACAATCCCGAACACGTCCGGATGCTTCGCAGCCGGGGCGAGGCGCAGGCCCGCAAATTCGACATGACCACCTACGAGGCCCGTCTGTCAGAGATGTATCGCGCGGTTCTCGACACGCCTCCCAGGCGGGGCTGACCCCTCTCCGCCAGCGCGAACCCCGGTCTCTCCGGGCGCCGCCTTTCCCCGCAGAGGGGAGCGGGAACGAGAGACGGGGCAAGAAGACGGCCGGTCAGTCCGAGGCCGAGAGATCGATCGCGGCGACACATCCGTCTTCCGTTCCGAAGACCATCATGCCGCCGAAGGGCGAGAAGCAGAGTGTGGAGACCCTGCCCCGCTTGCCGAGGCAGATCGGGAGAACGCGCTCCGATCCTGTCTCGGCGAGAAGGACCGATCCATCCTCGAACCCCGCCGCGATGATATCGCTCTTCGGATGGGCGCAGACCGCCGAACAGAAGACCCCGGGAAGGCGCGCCAGCTCCGTGGGCGGCTTGCCCATCGGCCCGCCGCCGAAAAACGGCCACAGGACGATCGCATCGGCACCGGAAGTCGCGAGCCAGCGGCCGTTTCTGGTGAAGGACAGGGAAGAGACGCGCCTGGGATAGCCGCTCATGCGCATGTTATGCCCGTCCGAAAGACGCCATCCATGCAGGTCGTTCTCCTGCATGGCCGTGACGATCGCCTCTCCACCGGGATGAATTGCGATGGCGGTATGACTTCCCTTCCACTCCAGCGGACGCACCGTATCGACCCGGGCCTGCACGAACCATACCGAAACGCCGTTGTAATGGGAGGCGGCAACCCGCTTGCCCTTGGTATCGAATACGATACCGGTGACGGTGGAGGGATGCTCCAGCGTCTTGAGCGTCGTCTCTCCCGAAGAATCGCGGATCTCGAGCTGCTTGCCCGCCGAGAAGGCGATATGACCCGGCGTGGATGCCACGCACTCCACCCAGCGTCGCCCCTTGTGCAGTTCCGTCACCGTCCCGTCGGGTCCGATGCGGCACAGACGGTTGTCCTCGCCTCCCGTGAGGAAACCCTCTTTCCCCGTATCGGGCGCGAGGCAGAGCACCGCCCCGTCATGCGCCTCGACACGCGTCCAGGTCTCCGGATGCTTCAGCCCGGCCACCGGAACCAGGACGATGTCGCCATCGACGGTCCCCAGTGCGAATGTCTGCCCGTCCCGCGCGCAGGAGGCGGCGGTAACGGCAGAACCGAATACCTTTTCCGCGCCGCGCGTTGCGAGAAGCTCGGTCATCTCTCCCGCAACCGCGCTCATGCCCGGCAGCTTTCGAACCCGCGACGAAGCTGCGGGCGATTGAGGTCGCGCCCGATGAACACGATCCGGGATTCCTGCCCCTCCTCTGCTCTGGCCGGGCCGATATAATCGCCATCGGCCATCATATGGACAGCCTGGAAGGCGAAGCGCTCCTTCTGTCCGGCAAAATGAAGTATGCCCTTCGCGCGCAGGATATCCGCGCCGCGCTCCTGAAGCAGCGCGCCGATCCAGGCCTGGAAACGTTGTTCGTCGAGCGGCTCGGAAACCGAGAAGGACATGCTGGTCACGCCCTCTTCATGGGTATGCTCGTTGTTCTCGAGAAAATCGGGCATGGTCTCGAGCGCGCGCGCCAGATCGAAACCACCGCGGTCGAGCACGTTTTCAAGAGCGATCTTGCCATGGCAGGCACGATGGATCTTCACGCTGGCATTGATGCCGCGCAGCCGGGCTTCGACCGCCTCGAGTGCCGCCTCGTCCAGCAGATCGGTCTTGTTCAGGACGATCACATCCGCAAAGGCGATCTGGCTGACGGCTTCGTGGCTCTCATCGAGCGTCCGGGACACGTTGAACGCATCGACCACCGTCACCACGGCGTCGAGACGCGCCTTTTCGCGCAGATTGTCATCGACGAAGAACGTCTGCGCGACCGGTGCGGGATCGGCCAGGCCGGTCGTCTCGACGATAATACCGTCGAATTTGTTTCGCCGACGCAGAAGACTGCCGAGAATACGGATGAGGTCGCCGCGCACCGTGCAGCAGATGCAGCCGTTATTGGTCTCGAAAACCTCCTCATCGGCATCGACGACCAGATCGCCATCCACCCCGAGCTCTCCGAACTCGTTGACGAGAACGGCATATTTCCGCCCATGCCCGGCGGAAAGGATATGGTTGAGCAATGTGGTCTTGCCGGCACCGAGAAAACCGGTGAGGACGGTGACGGGTATCTTAGTCTCGGACATCGGCGCTCCGGATCCTGTCAGTTCATGGACGTCGCCTGAGGATATAGGACGGCATCGGTGTGACGAACAGAGGCGGCCTCGGCAAGCCCCACGCCCAGAAGCATGAACGCCCATCCGCCAAGAGGAAGATTGAGGAAGTCGCTGGCCGATGCGAGGGGCCATTCCTGCACGAAGAATGCGGCGAACAGCCCTATGCGCCAGGCATGGCGCGGGCCCTTCACAGGCCAGAGCGCCCGCAGACAGGCGAGCACCAGGGCGATGAACAGGACGAGACCGGGCAGACCGGCATTGGTGACGGCCTGGAGGAGATGATTATGGGCGTGCTGGACACAGATGACGGTACCGCCTCCGTCGGGCGCCGTGCTCATCCATGAGAGGCCGTGCCGGTAGAGCGGGTCCGCGCAGGCATGACGAAAGGCATCGTAGCCCAGACCGGTCAGGGGGTGCGCCTGTGCCATCACCACGGCGCGCGTGAAGAGCAATCCGTAATGGGACTGCCAGAAATGGGTAAGCTGGAACCGGGCGAGAATCACGAGATGATGGAAGCTGCCGGGCGACACCATGCGCGCAAGCAGCACCAGAACGGGGAGGCCGCATAACCCGACCCATGCCGCAGGACGCAACGGCCGGTAGAACAGGGCACAGATGCCGATCCCGAGCAGGGTCAGCGCCATCGGGATGCGCTGCCCGGCAAGGATCATGAGCGCGATGACGGCAAGGGCGAGCAGACTCATGCCCACGAACGCGCCGATCCGGCCGAAGCGGCCGGAATGCCCAGTATGCCCCGGGGTGCTTTCACCGCCGGCGGTCCGGCTGGATGAAACCGGGGTGCTGCGCGCCACGAGCCAGGCACAGGCGAGCATCATCACCGGAAGGACGAGGCGCGAGAACGGCGCCGCCGCACGCGGATGGGCATAAGGTCCGGTCAGCGTCCCGTCGATGAAACGCGGATAACCGAACAGGTTGCGACCGGTCGTTGCCTGAAGGACGAACTGGAACGCGAAATAGAGACAACACGCCACAAGCACACGGACCATGCGGCGACGGGTCACCTCGTCGCGCAGGGTCCAGCTTTCGAGCGCCGCCGCCATGAGGGGAAACCGTATGGCAAGACATGCCTGTGTGAGGGCCTGACCCGAGCCGAGTCCGATGCCGGGCAGGGAACAGACGATCTGCCATCCCCACCAGAGCAGCGCCATGCGAAACCACAGACCGTGACTCCAGTGCCAGCCCAGACCGTTAGTCGAGCGCAGGAGCAGCCCCAGCGCGAGACCGTCCATGCAGATCTCGGAGAAAAGCCGCCCATGGGTCAGGAAGATCGGCAGCAGAAGGGTCAGCGCCTGACCGGTGCGGTCGAGCACGGTGGTGAGTTTCTGGCTGGATGTCATGGAAAACGGTGATGCCCGCTCGACGCGACGCGTGCAAGGCGCGGAGGACGTATCGACGCAACGCTTCGCAGTTTCATTCGTAAGACTCTCACAGCCCGGGGATCCCATGGCCCGGTGATTTCACAGCCCGGGGATTTCATGGCCCGGGGATTTCGCATCGCGGAAAACGAAGGGAGACCGGACCGGCGAATACCCCAGACATGCCCGGATCCGGACTCCGGCAGGAAAGGACATACTCATGACGACCGACACCATGACCATCAGGAATATCGATCGACCCGTCAGCCGCATCGCCCTCGGTACATGGGCGATCGGAGGCTGGATGTGGGGCGGCCCGGATGACGACAATGCCATACGGACGATCCATCGTGCTCTCGATGAAGGCATCAACTTCATCGACACGGCACCGGTCTACGGTTTCGGCCATAGCGAGGAGGTCATCGGCCGCGCCCTGGAAGGCGGAAAACGCGAAAAGGTCGTGCTTGCGACGAAACTCGGTCTGGCCTGGACCGACGACGAGAAGGTCTATCGAGACAGCAGGCCCGAGCGCGTCCGCAAGGAGGTCGAGGATTCGCTGCGCCGCCTGAAGACGGATGTGCTCGATCTCGAACAGGTTCACTGGCCGGACGGGAAGACGCCCGTCGAGGAAACGGCGCATGCCCTCGAGGAGCTGCGCAAGGAAGGCAAGATCCGTGCCATCGGGGTGAGCAATTTCTCTGTCGCCGATATGGAGGCCTTCGCATCGGTCGCGCCTCTCAGCACGATCCAGCCGCCCTACAACCTGTTCGAGCGGGTTACTGCCGAGCGCGATGTCCTGCCGTTTGCGAGGAAGCACGATGCGGTCGCACTGGCGTACGGCGCCCTTTGTCGCGGCCTGCTCGCAGGCAAGATGAACAGCGAGACCCGCTTTCCCGAAAATGATCTGCGCAGCAGCGATCCGAAATTCCAGCCCCCCGCCTTCGCCCGTTATCTCGCTGCCGTCGAGGATCTGAAAAAACTCGCTGCACGTCACAACAGGAGCATTCTCGCTCTGGCCATACGCTGGGTGCTCGACCAGGGGCCGACGATCGCCCTCTGGGGAGCCCGCAAACCGCAGCAGATCGAGGGGATCAGCGAGGCTTTCGGCTGGAGTCTCGGCGAGGACGACCGGAAGGAGATCGATGCGATCCTCAAGCGCCACGTCCCCGATCCGATCCAGCCCGATTTCATGGCACCCCCGCAGAGGGACTGAACGCAGGGGGACTGAATGCAGGGGGACTGAATGCAAAAGGTATCGCCCTCCGGAGGGGGGCGATCGTGAAGGATCCGGAACGCCGCAGGATGGACGATCAGGCGGCGGAACGGACCGCTCCGGGGCGGTTGGGACGTTCTGGAAATAGTTTGGAACGAACCCCCGGCCCGAGAGTTAACGCCGTGCAATGCATTCCCTTTCTGAAAGGAACAAGAACAATGCGCGCATTTACCCGCAGGGCCCTCGCCGCCTCGACATTCGCCGCAGCGACTCTCGCTGTCCTTCCCGCAGCCCATGCCAAGACGAAAACCCCCGACGCGCTTGGCAAGGCGGTCGGTGAAGTCACGCTCACGGCCAAGTCGGCCGATGTGGGCATCGGCTATACCTGGGGCGAAGGCACCCTGACCTACGATCACAAGACCTATCGCTTCAAGGTGACGGGCGGCAATATTGCGGCGGTCGGCTTCTCCAAGATCGAAGCGACGGGCAAGGTCTATAACCTGAAGAACCTGCACGATTTCGACGGCGGTTACGGTGCCCTGAACGGGGATGCCACGCTCGATCGCGGTATCGGCGGAGCCATTCTCAGCAACAGCAACGGCGTGAAGATCAAGATCACGACCGCGACACGCGGCGCCCATCTCGCTGCGGGCGGACAGGGCCTGTCCTTCCAGCTCGAGAACTGACCGGCCCGAGGCTGGCGGTCCGGAGGCTGGCGGCCCTCATGCTGTCAGCCGGGAGGCTGGCAGATCAGGGGGCGGCTACGGGTCGACCAACGGATGAAGCGGCCCCCGGGCCGCTTTTTTCGTATCGATCGCTGCAACAGCGCCGGATCCGATACTGCCGGATCCGGCACTTCCTGATCCGGTACCGTCGAACCCGATCCGGAAGACAGACCGGCGATGCGCGCCTGCGGCTCGCCATCGTCGTGAAACCATGCGAATCCGCATCGAAACCGTTGCGAGACGCTCGCAACCCCGGCATGCTCGCCTGTATGCCGGGCCTTGTCTGCCGCCCATGCCGCATCCTGCGCGTTACCTGTCTTCCGCTTCTCTCAGACCTGCCGAGGATTCCCCCATGCGCTTCGCTCTTCCCGTGATGACGACGCTTCTTCTTCTCTCAGGCGCGGTGACCGGCCTGTCCGTGGCGCAAGCCGCGGACTCCGTGCACGGAACGCTGATCGGACCGGAAGGCAAGCCTCATGGAACGGTGACCGTAACCGAGGCCCCTCGCGGCGTCATCGTGCGCGTCGTGGCAGAGGGGCTGCCTCCCGGCTGGCACGGAATGCATTTTCACGAAACGGGTGCGTGCACCCCACCCGGCTTTACCAGCGCCAAGGGGCATGTTCATCATGTCACCCCCGTCATTCACGGATTCATGACACCCCATGCGACGGATGACGGCGACCTGCCGAATCTCCATGTGGACAGGAATGGCGCTGCGACGGTCGAGCTCTATTCGACCCTCGTCTCCCTGCACGGGACCGATGGGCGTCCTGCGCTGGAGGATGCGGATGGCTCGGCTCTGGTGATCCATGCGCGCCCCGACGATTATACCACCCAGCCCATCGGCGGTTCGGCCGGACGTATCGCCTGCGCGGTGCTCAAGGGACAATAAGCTCGCAGCGCTGTACGAAAAACGCAAAGCCTCCGGGGAGAGCCTCTGCAGATGTGGCAGCCGCGGGCGATGACGCCTGTTGCCCAAGAGAGCGGTGCGCGCGTCAGAGACCGAGCGCGCTCAGGGAAGGATGATCGTCCGGTCGTCTGCCCTGAGGCCAGAAAAAGAGCCTGTCCGACCCGGCAATGGCCATATCGTTGATCGATGCCATACGCCGGCACATCAGGCCCTGGCTGTCGAACTCCCAGTTCTCGTTACCGAGGGAACGGAACCATTGCCCGGCATCGTCATGCCATTCATAGGCAAAACGGACGGCTATCCGATTGTCGCCGAACAGGAACATCTCCTTGATCAGACGATATTCGTGCTCCCTTGCCCATTTACGCGCGAGAAACGCCACGATCCGGTCCCGCCCCTGAAAATGCTCGTCCCGGTTCCGCCACAGACTATCGACACTATAGGCAAGAGATACGGCATGCGGGTCGCGCGTGTTCCACGCATCTTCCGCGCTGCGGGTCTTGAGCCGGGCGGTTTCGCGGGTGAACGGGGGGAGAGGCGGCCTCGTCATTTTCCGGTTGCTCCTGTCTCTGAATCGACTGCCGGTCGTGCCTCAACCGTGGGCGCCGTCGGAGTCGCCGTCGGAATCGCCGTCGGGGCGGGGCGGGCAGCAAAGGCCCCCTCACGGATCACGCGCCGGATCGCACCGGTCAGGACCCCGAGATCCTCGCGCGTGATGGTCAGGGCCGGGGTCAGGTAGAGAATGGTCCGGAAAGGCCGCACCCATACGCCGCAGGCCACCAGAGCCGCCTTGAGGCGGGCCATATCCTCGATACGATCGAGTTCGACGACGCCGATCGCTCCCAGCACGCGCACGTCGCGTACGCCCGGCATGGCGCGGCAGGGTTCGAGCCCCTCTGCCAGCCAGCCCGACAGGGCGGCGACCTGTTCCAGTCTCGGCTCGGTCTCGAACAGGTCCAGCGATGCGCAGGCCGCCGCGCAGGCCAGCGGATTTGCCATGAAAGTGGGTCCGTGCATCAGCGCATGACGCGGAGATTCGGACAAGAACGCCTCATAGACGTGACGCCGGGCAACGGTCGCAGCGAGCGCCATGGTGCCGCCGGTGAGTGCCTTGGACAGGGTGACGATATCGGGCACGATTCCGGCCTGCTCGCAGGCGAACATCGTTCCGGTGCGTCCGAACCCGGTAAAGATCTCATCGAGGATCAGCAGAACGCCGTGTTTGTCGGCAAGATCCCTGACACGCGCGACGACCTCCGGCATATGGAAGATCATTCCACCGGCCCCCTGAACCAGAGGCTCCATCACGATTGCCGCGATCTCGTTGCGCCGGGCCGAGAGAACCGCATCGAGCGCGGCGGTGCGCGCCTCGTCCGTCGGCAGATCTGCGATCACCTGCTCGGGAAAGACACCGGCGAAGAGATGATGCATCCCCTCCTCGGGATCGCAGACCGACATGGTCGCAAGCGTGTCCCCGTGATAGCCGCCCCTGAAGGCGAGAAGCCGCGTACGCCCGCTCACACCGCGATTGAGCCAGTACTGGATGGCCATCTTGATGCCCACCTCGACGGCGACGGAACCGCTATCGGTGAAGAAGCAGTGATCGAGATCGCCCGGCAGCAGGGCCGCGAGCCGGGAGGAAAGTTCCAGCACCGGAGCATGGACGAGGCCACCCAGCATGACGTGCGGCATCCGGTCGAGCTGCCCGGCCACGCGCTGGCGTATGTGAGGATGATTGTAGCCGTGACAGGCCGTCCACCAGGATGCACAGCCATCGACGAGCGCGCGTCCGTCCTCGAGCAAAATGCGCGTCCCCCGGGTCGAGGCGGCCACCAGAGGAGGCGATGCCGTCTGCATCTGGGTATAGGGGAGCCATACCGTCGATGGCTCCCGACCGGAGCGGTCCCGCATGGCCCGACCGGAACGGTCCCGCATGGAAAGATCCTGCGCAGGTGAGAAACCCTGTGCAGGCGGATCGTCCTGCATCCCGCTCATGCCCGACCGAACGTCACGACGAGGCCCTCACCGGTATTCTTCGCACCGCGCCCCTGTGCGACCGCTTCCTGAAACGAGAAGGCCATGACCGGGCCGAACCTATTGTCCGCTATCGGGTTCGCGATCGGCATCGTAGAGAACCTCGAGCACGGCGCACCAGGGATAACGCGTATCGTAGAACTGCCCCTCGGGCGTGGCGAGCGCGCCCGAGGCATCGGTCGGCACATGGGTGAGCGAAACGGAATCGTCCACATTGCCGCCGATGATGCTCAGCTCATGGCCGAAAGGCGCTGCATTCTGGTTCGTGGCCACGACGATCCCGCAATGGGAGGGAAACCCGTAAGAGGTCGGCAGCATCGCGAATGTCACGCTGCGGCTTCTGCCGCGCCCGACGCAGAGCAGATCGCCGATACGGGGATGATAGCTTTTCGGATCGCGCGCCCGCAGGCCGGAAGACTGACCCGACGCAGCGGCATTGATATAGGTGGAATGGTTGGGCGAGTACGGAAAACGGCTGTTCGCACCAGCCACACGCATCACATAGGAAATGAAGGCGGCCGACCATGCGTAATGCCCGTCATTCTCCGGGCGGAACAGCCTGCCTTCCGCGTTGTATTTCCCGCTCCAGGCGATTTCGGTTTCGTAGGGGTCCTGACCGATCCACCAGTATTCTCCCACCCGTTGCCACAGCCCGGGGAAACGTTCCGGCTTGAGGGCTGGCGTGCTCGCTTCCGGCCTGTCCTCCGGGTCGTCGTCGCTGACCGGGCTGCCGAACATGCGCCATTCCCGCATGGCGATGGCCACGACATCCTGACGGTTGAAGGGCACGAAATTGCGTGTCGCAAAATCGGGAACATGACTGTCATAACCGTAGGGGCCGGTCGCGCCGTTGGCATATTGCGCCACTGGCGTACGGGCGGGAGCCTGCCCGGATACCGGAGCCGGCGTGCAACCGGCGAGCATCGCCGCTGCCCCGAAGGCCGCAAGCGGCGCGGCGGTCATGCGCCCGATTCGGCTCACAGGGTTCGATATTGGTGAGTACGGTTCGGCGCCCATGACGTGGTCTTTCTCCCTTGCGCGTCGTAACGGGCGCCGAACAGCGCCGGTTTTATGGTAACGAGATAGGAACGAGAGCGGGCCTCCGGTCAAGAGGCTGAAATGTTCCTGCCCGCACGGTCAGGCCCGCACGACCCGGGCCGGACTTCGTGAAACGCCTGAAAGGGGGCGGTCAGTCCGCCAGATCGGGAAAAAGCGCCGAGAGCGATCCGGCATTGGCCGCACAGCACCCGCGCTCGGTAATCAGCCCCGAAACGAGGCGTGCGGGCGTAACGTCGAAAGCCGGATTCGCCGCCTGGGTCGCGTGGGGCGTCACCCTCAGACGCGTCGCCTGTCCCTGATCGTCGAGACCGTGCACATGGGTGACCTCGTCACCCGCCCGCTCCTCGATCGGGATTTCCTGCACCCCGTCGGTCACGCGCCAGTCGATGGTCGAGGAGGGAAGCGCCACCCAGAAGGGAACATCGTTATCCTGCGCGGCGAGTGCCTTGAGATAGGTGCCGATCTTGTTGGCGACATCGCCCTGGCGCGTCACCCGGTCGGTTCCCACGATCACGAGATCGACATCGCCATGCTGCATGAGATGCCCGCCCGCATTATCGGCGACAAGCGTATGCGGCACGCCATGCGCGCCCAGCTCCCACGCGGTCAGCAGGGCGCCCTGGTTGCGCGGGCGCGTCTCGTCCACCCAGACATGCACGGGCAATCCGGAATCGTGCGCCATATAGATCGGCGCGAGCGCCGTGCCCCAATCCACCGTGGCAATCCATCCGGCATTGCAATGGGTCAGGATATTCAGACGCTCCTGCCCGGGACGCCGCTTCTCCCAGAGTTCGCGCAACAGGGCGAGACCGTGGCGGCCGATCGATTCATTGACCTGCACGTCCTCATCGCAGATCGCATCCGCCTCGCGATAGGCGGCCTCGACCCGCATCTCCGGCGCGAGCGGGCGCAGATGCGCGACCATGCGCTCGATGGCCCAGCGCAGATTGATTGCGGTCGGGCGCGTCTCCACCAGCATGGCGGCGGACTCCGTCAGTCCCGGATCGCTGGCATCCTTCCGGAGCGCGAAGGCCAGACCATAGGCGGCTACGGCGCCGATCAGCGGCGCGCCGCGCACCTGCATGGTACGAATGGCGTGCGCTACCTGCGCCTCGTCCCTCAGGCCCAGGATATCGAGGGTCCAGGGCAGCTTCGTCTGGTCGAATATATGGACCAGATTCGGGTCCTGAGCGTCGCGCCAGACGCTGCGATAGGGCGTACCATTGATTTTCACGTGAGGATCCGTCTTCCGAGCGTCAAGAAACTGGCTATCATGTGGCAAATCCGCATCCCGGACTCAAGACCGGACAACGGCGCGCACCGGTCGATGGCACATGATGGCCAGAGCACATGGTGACCAGAGACGCACGAGAGACATACGATGGATAAAGACGCGTGATGGGCAGAGGCGCGTGCGGCTCCCTTTTCCCTCCGGGCCGATCCGGTTTATGCTCGCGACCAGCAGAAGGACCCGAGAATGAGCGAACCGCAATGGCTGACCTGGGCGCGGGATGTGCAGGCTATCGCCCAGAATGGCCTCACCTTCTGCCACAACCCCTATGACCGCGAGCGTTACGAGCAGCTTCGTGCCCTTTCCGCGCGGATGATGGGCGCGCTGGGAGAGACCGAACCCGCCACGGTCGAGGCCCTGTTTGCGGGGGAGATGGGCTATGCGACCCCCAAGATCGACGTTCGCGGCGCCGTCTTCAACGCGCAGGGGCAGATCCTCATGGTCCGCGAGACCATCGATCAGGGACGCTGGACCCTGCCCGGCGGCTGGGCCGACGTGAATCTCACCACGGCAGAGAACACGCTGAAGGAGATTTTCGAGGAAAGCGGATATCGCGCGGAGATCGTCAAGCTGGCGGCATTATGGGACCGGACCCGTCAGGGTCATCCGCCCGATGTATTCAGCTGCGCCAAGGTTTTCTATCTCTGCACCCTGACCGGCGGCGTCGCGCATGAGCAAACGACGGAAACATCGGGAACGGGCTGGTTCGACCGGGACAGCCTGCCGGTCGATCTGTCGCTCACGCGCCTTCTTCCCTCACAGCTTCGCCGGATGTTCGACCATTACGACAGACCCGGCCTTCCGACCGATTACGACTGACTCCCATGAAGGTCATGACCATCCTTCCCCGTCGCGAGGGCTATGCGCCCGACCGGGCGGGGGCGATCGCCCTGCTCGTCTCGCGGCTTGCCGAGCCGGAAGACATCGTGCTGGGCACGCAAATCGAGGGAAACCCGCTGCCGGGGGGGCGATTCGTCGCCGTGAGCGAGCCGGGCGGACTTCATCGCTGGCGCCGGGAGGGCACGCGCTATCGTATCGCATGCCAGCGCGAGATCCGGCGTCACCGGCCCGATCTCATCGAGGTTCATAACAGGCCCGCTCTGGCAAAAGCTCTCGCGCGCTGTGGCGTTCCCGTACATCTGATCCTGCATAACGATCCGCAGGACATGTACGGTGCGCGGCGTCCACGCCAGCGTCTGGCGCTGATGCAGCATCTGAAGGTGTTCACCGTTTCTTTCTGGCTGAGACGCCGGTTCCTCGAGGATCTCGATGACGGCCCGGTCACGGTCATGCCGAACTGTCTCGATCTTTCCTCCCTGCCCCCGCGCCCCGGGGAGAAAGCGAAGCTCGTTCTCTTTGCCGGACGCATGGTGGCCGACAAGGGCGCGGATGCCTTCGTCAGGGCCTGGGCGGCCGTCAGCCAGAAGGCGCCCGGCTGGCATGCCGCGATGATCGGTGCCGACCGGTTCCGTTTCGACTCGCCGCGTACCACCTTTCTCGACCGGGTGGAAACCGCGGCCAATGCGGCAGGAATCACGCTGTGCGGCTACCAGATGCACGAGCAGGTGCTCGAAGCCATGGCGCGCGCCTCCATCGTCGTCGTTCCGAGCCGGTGGCCGGAGCCTTTCGGTCTGACTGCCCTCGAGGCCATGGCGAGCGGCGCTGCGGTTATCGCCTCCCCACGCGGCGGATTGCCCGAGGTCGTCGGGGAGGCTGCCCTTCTCGCCCTGCCGGACGCGCCGGGCGCACTCGAGAAGGCGCTCCTGTCCCTCATAGAGGATGCGGCGCTTCGCGCGGAATGCGTCGAACGGGGTTTCAGACAGGCCCGGAAATTCGAGCTCGGCCAGGCGAAAGCCGCCTTGCGCATGGCACGGGAGAAATCGGCGAAAACAGGAAATATCCGCAGATAGGGGAACCCGCCGCACTCTCGACACATTATGTATCTCTAAGTGTGATCATCAGTATTCGATCGAGAGAAGATATGTCCAAGATCCGTTTTGTGCCCGCCTTTGCCCTCGCGACACTGCTCGCAGCGCCGATCGCCCATGCGCAGACTTCCGGTTGCAACAAGAATACTTCCGGGACCGATATGATCGGTCGTCTTGCAAATAGCGAAAACTGCGTCAACGACCGCATGAAGGCCTGGCAGGAAAAAAACAAGGCTTCGCAGGAGGCCCGCCAGAAGAAGATCGACGACCTGCGCGACAAATATGCGAATGCCCCGGCGCGCGAGCGTCAGAAAATCCAGGACAAGATCGACAACCAGAAGAACAAGCTTGCGGAGATGAGGAAGAACCAGACCGACAAGCTCGACCAGTGGCGGAACAAGCAGCAGGACCAGAAGAACCGCCTGAAGTCCCTCTCGGACAAGACGCGTCAGGACTTCACCAATTTCCGTAACGGCCAGTGAGAATCGCAGCCGGTCAGGACATGACCGGCGCGTAACCACCCGGAGGATACGGCCCGGATGTGACCGCCGGCGGGACCGGTGGTCCGGACAGACGGGACGCAATCGCGTTTGTCGCGAGGGCCGGATTGCCCCGGGCCGGGCGAACACAGCTGGCGGACCGGGCTGGAGCGGTGGGCCGGTAATGGTTTTTATCCAGCCCCCGTCCATCGCCAGCCCCGTCAAAACCGGCTCAGCCAAAACCAGCCTCCGGTGAATCAGCGATCACCTTCAGCAATGCTGGACCGCGCCGTTCAACATGCCGGTCCGGTCGTGGCAGCCGATATATTCGAAAATCTGGGCATCGGCCTGCAACACCGCGACCTCATGAAACAGGCGCAGATCGAGCCGCCCCTGCAAGGCCTGCACCACCTGCAGGAAATCGCCGAAAATGGCCTTATGGGTCGGGTGATGCTCGGCCCAGCTCTCCATGGCGGCCAGATCGCGCCAGGCACTCATGCCGAAACTGCGACAGGACTTGCCGCCATCTGCCATACTGACATGCATATAGCGATTGAAATGACAGCCTGTGGCAAGACCTTCATCTCGCAGGAAGTCCATGCCGGCACGCAGCGTCGGTTCGATACGGTCCTGATAAAGAGCCAGCTCCTCCCCTGTGACATCGGTCCAGTCCTGACCGGATCGGATCAGGGCCACCCCTTCATGGCTGATCACACATCGCCGTCGGGGTGTCTCCGAAACGACTTTTCTTGCGCCGGACGAGGCAAGAGCCTCTGTCTGACTGGCAGGCAGACGATCGCGCATCCCGCCCCAGTAGCCATGTTCCCGTATCGGCTCGGCGCTTCTCTCTCCGAACATGACACCGACGCCTTCCAGCCGGTCGGAGGCACTGAACAGCGTTTCGAGATGGGTCATGCGTGGCAGGAAGATCTCGCGATATAATCCGACCCCATCATTCTCCCGTGCCGGATCGGCCCACCAGGCCTGATGCTGCTGCCACCAGGCGCGATAGGCGGCCTCATCCGGCCAGTAGCCGATGGCCACCTCATTGTCCCAGCCTGCACCATCCACGAACGTGGCGCGCTCGACATTCCGGGCCGACACACCCGTGCCGAGTTGCCTGACGAGTTCAGACAGGAGCGCCTCCGCCTTTTCCTCCTCGGCATCCCCGCGCCATTGCACCCCGAAATACCCCATGACGAGCTGGGAAGACCCTGTGTTGTCGCGTGCGGTCCAGGCAGGAAAGGCCGGCTGAAAGTCATCGGCACTCCGCCGTTCCCGGGTTCGCGGGCAGCGGAGATGGGGAGCAATGGCGCTTTCCATGGACTCAGACCTCGCCGGAGAGCGGGAAGGAGAAGGAGGCGCTTTCCACCGGCTCAGGCTCGGCCGGTCGCACATACTCCACGCGTCGCGCCCTGGTCGGGTTGAACAGAAGACGGGTGACATCGGGGCGCGAATAATGTCCGACCGGATCGGCCGAAGCCTTGGCGATCGGAATCGCCGCTAGATCGATCTCTGCGTAAAGCAGTCCCTCTTCATCCGGTGCGAGCGGTGCCGCCAGTTCGCGCCCATCCGGGCCGAAAATGCGCGCCGCAGCGCCACCTGCACGCAAAAGCTCGCGCTTGTTCGGCGTGTCGCACAGTTCGTCGAGCATGGTTTCGGAAACGATGGCGCATGGCGCCAGCACGAAGCATCCGCCCTCGACCGCATACACGCGTGACGCCGCCGTATTGACCTCGGCGCTCAACGCATGGGCAAAAGGCTCGTAGAGCGAGAAGCTGGGCCAGGCGCCGACATGCACCTGCTCGTTCTGGGCATACATCGCGTATTTCGTCAGGGGCTGGATATGCTCCCAGCAACAGAGCGCTCCGACCCGGCCAAGGCCCGGCACGTCATGCACGGCAAGATCGCTGCCATCCCCCTCGCCATAGACAGTGCGCTCCACATGGGTGACGCGCAGCTTGCGACGGGTGGCGATGGTTTCGCCATCGGGGCCGAGAATCCACTGGGCGATATAGAGCGAGCCTTCGAAACGCTCCGACAGCCCCAGCACAGCCGTGATGCCTGCCTCTCTGACGGCCTTGCGCAGACGGTCGGCTTCGGGGCTGTCATAAGCGAGCGAATTGTCGAAGTAGCGGCTGGTGAAGCCCCTGCCGATCGACCAGGCCGGACTGTCGAGCCAGACATGCCACGGATAGCCGGGAATGAAGGTTTCGGGAAAAGCGATCAGCGCGGCGCCCGAGGCGGCGGCTTCCCTGATCAGGGCAATCGTCTTGTCGATGGTGGCATCGAGGTCAAGAAAGACCGGGGCTGCCTGCACGACAGCGACCTTGTATCGGGGGTGCGTGAGACTCACTTGCCTGCTCCGTCCGTTGATGTCTGATCGGGCGGGAAATGCCCGGAACGACATCGATCTTAGGTCCGAACGGATTTCCGTCTTGTCCGGGAGGGAAGCAAAACATGCCTGCCTCGTTTCTCCGTCGCAGAACCCTCAGACGCGCCTGTCCTGGCGGTTGTTGCGATAGTCGCGAGGCGCGCAGCCATGGGCCGCAGAAAAAACCCGACTGAAATGGGCCTGGCTGACAAAGCCGCTCATGCGCGCAATCTCGCCGATCTGGTAACGGTCACGGCTCGGGTCAGACAGCGCATCCCGCGCCCATTCGAGTCGACGTTTCATGATATATTCCGCCACCCCCATGCCCCCATCGGCAAAGAGATCATCGAGATGGCGCGTGGAGATACGGAATTGTTCGGCAAGCGTCCTGCGCCCGAGATCCGGGTCGCGCAGGCGCATCTCGATGGCGTTGCGTATCTGTAACCCCATGGCCATGCGATGGGATGTCGGCGCCCCTGAGCGATTGCCTGAGGCGATCAGCATGGTCGCCACCAGTTCGGCGGCCTGGGCGGTGAGCCTGGATACGAGCATGTCAGGCATGGTCCGCGTCGTGGCCATCAACCCCGTCAGGAAATGACGGGTCAGATCTGCGAGCGGGTTGGAAGTATCGATCAGGGTCGCGGTAAGATATTCGGCATGACCGAAGCGCTCGTCCAGGGCATCGGTAGGAAGCATGAAGACGATCTGCTCGAAATCCCGGTCGAAACGCAGCGTATAGGGGCGGTTCGTGTGATAGAGCGCAAACGTACCCGGCTGGACGATGGCCTCACGGCCATCCTGCAATACCTGCCCCCTGCCACTGACGCCGAGGCTCAGCAGATAATGGGTCTTCTCTGACGCGCTGATCAGGCGGCGCGTGCGCGATACCGACTGCGCGCTGGAACGCACGGTCGAGACACTGCAGTTGTCGAGCGCCAGACGTGTGACAGCCCCCTGAAACCCGGCCTGCTCCGGCTTGCACTCAAGCGGCACAAAAGACCGGCAGACGATATCGTGCCAGAACTCGACCCCCGCCCGAGGCGGAAGACCGGCAATATCGTAGCTCTGCAGTACAAGCGGCATGTCATCCTGCCTCCGTCAATGCTGTCATCCGACCGCGTGACCCAGCGGTTAGCACAGCGCCGAACATTGCGGTATCGTTATTGTTCCGCACTGAAACAATCCGGAGCCTCCGGACAAAAGAAAACTCTCGCCCGGACAAGAGTTGCTTGCCTCCGACATGCTGACATTTCCGCTCGATTTCAAGCGGGGATGAGATGCAACAGATTCTGAAAACCGGCGTGGCCCTCACACTCCGTCTGAAGGCGCTTTCCTGGTCGACATTCTCCACAGGCACGCTTGCCGCAGCCGTGCTCTCCATTGGCGCCTTCTGTCCGGGCATCGTGACGCAAGCGACCGCAACTGAAGGCGGTCAGACAAACTGGGCCTCCGGCGTACAGACAATCTATCCTGCCCTGACACCAGCGCCCGGTCAGACGCTGTGGCAGGATTACTTTGTGGTCAATCCGAACGGCGCCTATTCGGGCACACGCCGGAAATCTGCCGTGCCGGGCTTCCGGGCAACCGCCATCGCCAATGCCGCCCGGCTGTTTCACAGCTGGCACGGCAAGCTTCTTGGCGCCACGATCTCGAGCAGCGCCATTCTGGCGGTCAACAGCCTGACACTGCGCGCGGAGGGACGAGGCGGCACGGCTTTCGGCGCCAACTGGTTCTATCTCGCGCCGCTCTATCTCTCATGGCACACGCCCAAGCTGCATGTTTATCTCGGTGAAGGAGCGTTTCTTCCCATCGGCTCCTTCAGCAAGACCGATGTCGTCAGTGAATCGACCCATGTCTTCACCTTCTGTCATGAGGCCGCCCTGACCTGGATGCCTACGAAGCGCTTCGATGTCTCAGCCGCGGGCCAATTGCAGATAAATGCCAAGAACGGGACCACCGATTACAAATCAGGCAATGTGATCGATATCGATTTCGGCGCGAATTACATGCTCACCCCCGCCCTGCCCCGGCTTCGCCTCGGACTGAACGGCTTCGTGACGTCGCAATTCACCAATGACGTGCAGAACGGGCGGCGAGTCGGCGATGGCAACCGACTGGCCAAATACGGTCTTGGCCCACAGCTTATCTGGTTCTTCAAATCACCTTACGCGGTTGCCTTCAAATGGCAGCACGAGATGGGCGTGCAGAACAGCACACGCGGCGACCGGTACTGGGTCCAGTTCCAGATACCGCTGTGAGCCTGGCACCACTTTGGCACTTTCAGTGAGCGGGATGATTTGAGGACATGGCCGCAATGGAAGCATTGCCTGGAAGCATTGCTCATGCGGCGGCCACGTCCTCGAAGAGACTCCCCCCTCCACACCCCTTGCCAAGGGAGTGCCAGCTGCCCGACCCCGAGACATGGAGATTCGAGAAAAATGCAAATCCGTCTAGGGCGCGCCCGGCAACGGGGTTAAGACGGTCTCATGACGTCTTCATCCCCCTCATCGATGCCCCCTTCCCGCGATGCATCCCGGAAGATCGTGATCCTGACCGGCGCATCGGGGGGGATCGGCGCCCTGATCGCACAGCGTCTCGTCGCTCAGAATCATATCGTCGTCGCCCTGTGCCGTACGCCGCCGCCCTTCGAATCTCCCGATCTGAGACATGTTGCCTGCGATCTGGGAGAGACAGGGGCGCTCGCCGAAGCCTGTGCGACGATAGAAGACGCCTGTCCTTCGATCTATGCCGTGATCCATTGCGCGGGGACCATCGTCCCCTCTCCCCTCTCCGCCTCATGCGACAGGGCAATTTCCCGACAGATCGCGGTCAATCTCGAAGCCCCGATGCTGCTGACCCGCCGGATGCTGCCGCTCATGAGGAACCGGCGTGACGGAGCACGGCTCGTCTTCGTCAATTCGATGGCAGCCGCCATGCCTCTCGCGGGGAGCAGCGTCTATGCCGCGACCAAGGCAGGGCTGCGCAGTTTCGCCCTTTCTCTCGCCCAGGAACTCCAGAGCGAGAACATCGCGGTCTGCTCCGTATTTCCGGGCGCCGTCCAGACCGGCATGTTACAGCGTGAGATGGAGGAAGGCGGCTCCATGCTCAATTTCGTCAGCACGCCGCTTGCGCCGGAATGCGTGGCCGACGCCGTGATCCGCCTGCTGGCACGGCCGCGTGCGGAGCGTTTCCTGCCCGCGATCGACGGTGTGTTCGGGCGGCTCTGCATGTTGTCGCCCCGTCTTCTGCATTACACGCTGCCGCTTCTGACCTTTCTGGGGCGCAGGGGCTATCGCAGGGCGACACGCCGCCTCTAGACCCCCGACGAACCGGAAATCCTGTCCGGACCACAGGGGCCGGTAACAGGGGCCGGTACAGGAGGGGGCCGAACCACAGGGACCGGGACACGAGGGAACCGGGATCATTGACAAGCCCCGCGCCCGGCGGCAGGGACAGCTCATGACGCGTTTCGACCCATTCTTCCAGGATTCACTCGACCGTCTGGCCGCGAAATCCCTGCGTCGCACCCTGCGTCCCGTTCGCCGCGCATCGGGCGTCGTCCGTCGCAACGGGCAGGACATGCTCGATTTCTCGTCGAACGACTATCTGGGTCTCTCCGGTCATCCCCTGTTGCGGGAGCGTGCCGCAGACTGGGCCATGTCCTATGGTGCGGGCGCCTGCGCTTCCCGGCTCGTCTCCGGCACGCTCGATCTGCACGAGCAGGTCGAGGCCCGTCTCGCCGCCTTCAAGGGCACCGAGGCCGCGCTCGTCTTCGCCTCGGGCTGGCAGGCAAATGCCGCGGTCCTGCCTGCCCTGTTCCGCATGGCGAAAGATCATGACGGTGCGACACCTCTCGTCTTCACCGACCGGCTCAACCATGCGAGCATGCATCACGGCTGTGCCGCTGCCGGTGTCACGCAGATCCGCTTCCGACACAACGATCTGGACCATCTCGACTCCCTGCTCCTCCGTCATGCGGAGAATCCCGGCATGCGCTTCATCGTGACGGAGAGCGTCTTCTCCATGGATGGCGACCGCGCCGACATCGCGGCACTCGATGCGCTCGCCCGGCGTCACGGGGCTTTTCTCTATCTCGACGAGGCGCATGCAACCGGCGTTCTGGGACCGCAGGGGCGCGGTCTGTCGCACGGTCACGCGGTCGATTGCGTGATGGGAACCTTCAGCAAGGGGCTGGGGAGCATGGGAGCCTATATCGCGGGCTCGCGCGCGTTGTGCGACTGGATCGTGACTGCCTGCTCGGGCTTCATCTACAGCACCGCGCCGTCTCCGCCGATGCTCGGCGCCATCGATGCCGCGCTCGAGCTCGTGCCCGGCATGGCCGCAGAGCGGCAATATCTCCTGCAGAGCGCCGCAACCCTGCGCAGCGCCCTGACCGCCGCGGGGCTGGATGTCGGTCCGTCTTCCACCCAGATCGTGCCCGTCATACTCGGCGATACGGAAGCGACGCTCGAGGCCGCACAAGAACTCGAGCGTGACGGAATCCTGACCGTGGCGATCCGGCCCCCGACCGTCCCGTCGGGCACGGCACGGCTGCGTCTGGCCCTGAGCGCCGCACACGGGCAGGAGGCGCTCGCGCGTCTGACCGCGAGCCTCGCTTCTGGCCGGGCCGCCGATCCCGCCGGGCCGGGCCTGTGAAAACCGTTTTCCTGCACGGGTGGAGCTACGATAGCGGGGTCTGGGCATCCGTGCGCGAAGCACTTCCCGACCCGGACGGCGCCGTGTTTCTCGATCTCGGTCACACGGATCTCGCTCACACAGATCCCAGTCAGACGAATCCCAGTCACATGGACGCGCCATGTCCCGACCGGATTCCGGATGAGCCTTTTCTCGCGGTCGGCCATTCCGCCGGCGCGTTGTGGTTCCTCAACCGCGCAGCCCCGCAATGCCGGGGAGTGGTCGCGATCAACGGCTTTTCCCGCTTCTGCAAAGCGCCCGATTTCGAGAACGGAATCGAACCCCGGCTCGTCGAACGGATGATCCGTCAGCTCGACAGCGATCCGGCGGCAACGGTGAGGCGTTTCAGGAAAAGCATCATGTGCCCTCTCTTCCCCCTTCCCGAACCCGCTCCGGATGCGCTGCGCGCCGGATTGCAGGGGCTTCTGGAGCATGACGGACGTCCGGCGGCCCGCTCACTGGGCAGACGCCTCGTCTCCGTCGAGGGAGAGGAGGATCCCCTCCTCTGCGCAGCGATGCGCGACGAGGCGTTCCCCGAGGCAGACCGCAGGATCCTGCCGGGAGGGCATCTCCTGCCCCTGACCGATCCGGAATCCTGCGCCAGAATCATCCGCGATACGCTGGATCGCGTGTCATGACCGGGGGCGAAACGGGCCGCAGAACCGGAAAGCGCGGGACGCGCGGGCGTACGATCGGACACCGGATCGGGTCCGCCTTCGATCGGGCATCGCATTACGACGAAGCCGCCCGCATGCAGCAGATCGCGGCCCGTCGTCTGGACCTCGTTCTGGCCGGACGCTTCTCCCGGGACGACGCACCGAGGCGCATTCTGGAGCTCGGTTGCGGCACCGGCCTGCTGACCGCCTGTCTGAGAGACAGATATCCCGAGGCGCGGATCGTGGCGATCGATCTGTCTCCGCGCATGATCGCCCGGGCCCGGGCGCGCGTTCCGGATGCGATCTTCCATGTCATGGATGCGGAGCGGCCGACCCTCGACGAGTCCTTCGATCTCATCTGCTCGAATTTCTGCATCCAGTGGTTCTCGAACCGCAAGGCGGCCTTCGCCCGGCTGGCGCATTGCCTCGTGCCTGACGGACGCATGGAGATCACCACCCTCGCCCGGGGCAGCTTTGCCGAATGGCGTGCCGCCTGCGCCGAGACGGACCTGCCCTGCGCCATTCCCGACTATCCCGGACCGGACAGACTGCAACAGGACTGGCCGGTCTCCCTCGCCGGGCAGTGGCAGTGCGAAACCCTGCACGATCCGGTGGGTTCGGGCCGCGATTTCCTGCGCGGCCTCAAGACGATCGGTGCGACGGCACGCACCGCGGACATCCGCCCCGCAACGCCCGCCGCCCTCCGGCGGGCGATCGAAACCTTCGACAGGAACGCGAACAGCATGACCTATGAGATCGCCTTCGGCGCGGCGCAAAAATCACGCGGGCTCTTCGTGGCCGGTACCGATACGGGGATCGGCAAGACCCTGGTTTCGGCCATCGTTGTCCGGGCGCTCGATGCCCACTACTGGAAGCCTTTCCAGACCGGGCTTGCCGATGAAACCGGCGATACCGACACGGTGAGGACCCTTGCCGCGCTGGATGACACGCGCATCGTCGCACCGGCCTATGCGCTCCGGGCGCCGCTCTCTCCCGATGCCGCGGCACGGCGCGAGGGCAGGCAGATCGATATTGCCACCGTAACCCTGCCGGAATGCAATGCGCCGCTCGTGGTCGAGGGCGCGGGCGGACTCATGGTGCCGCTAGCAGGCGATCTTCTCCTGATCGACTGGCTGCGCACGCTTGGGCTGCCGGTGCTGCTGGTCGCGCGGAGCGGGCTGGGGACGCTCAATCACACCCTGCTCAGCCTCGAAGCCCTTGCCAGCCGCAACATACGGGTTGCGGGACTGGTGCTGAACGGGCCGCCCAATCCGGATAACCGCGAGACCCTGACACGCCTGTCAGGCATTCCGGTCCTGGCCGAGATTCCCGAAGTCCCGACACCCGACCCGGCCTGGGTGGCCGCTCAGGCGCGCCAGCTCGCCCATACCCTGACCGGTCTCGGCTTCTGACCGCTCATTTCTCCCCGGGCTGCGCGCCTGCGCGTTCTGCCGGCGTGGTGCAGGGGAGGGCCTCGAACTGCCAGCCGCAGACACGCCCGCGACGACCGCTGGAATCGGGCGGCCCCTCATAGCCTTCGACGATATTGGCGCTCTGCGTATAACCGAGATGGGCGGCAAGCTCCGCTGTCTGCTGAGAACGCATTCCGGACCGACACAGGAACAGGAGCGGGATATCCCGTTGCGGGACCTCGGCCCGGAGGCGATCGGCGAAACCCTGCGCATCGTAGGGATCCCAGCTCAGGGCCATGACGACGCGACCCAGTGTCGAAAGATCGGGCAGACCGACGGCCTGCCATTCTCCTTCCGTCCGGACATCGATCAGGATGGCGCGCGGGTCGGAGGCGAGACGCGTCCAGGCATCGCGCGCCGAAATACATTCCACCATCGTTTTTCCTCCTTTATCCTGCATCGAAGGACGTTAAACTCGCAAAACCCGGACGTATAGGATGGAATGCAGATGACCGACCAGAACACGCAAGCCTCATCGCCGACCGGCTGGCAAACCCCTTCCGAAGGCATGATCGGCGCGATCGGAGGCACGCCGCTGATCCGTCTGCGCGAAGCGTCGGACGCAACCGGATGCGCGATCTACGGCAAGGCCGAGTTCATGAATCCGGGCGGTTCGGTCAAGGACCGCGCGGCGCTTGCGATCATTCTCGATGCGGAGCGGCGCGGCACCCTGCGCCCCGGAGGGACGATCGTCGAGGGCACGGCGGGCAATACGGGAATCGGCCTCACCCTCGTCGCCAAGGCACGCGGCTATCGCACGATCATCGTCATGCCCGAGACGCAGAGCCGGGAAAAGATCGATTTCCTGCGCATGATCGGCGCGGATCTGCGCCTCGTCCCGGCCAAACCCTTTCGCGATCCGGGCAATTATGTCCATGTCTCGCGCCGTCTGGCGGAAGAGACCGAAAATGCCGTCTGGGCAAACCAGTTCGACAACACGGCCAATCGCGAAGGGCATCGCACCACGACGGCACGGGAGATCTGGAGCCAGCTCGACGGGCGGGTTGATGCCTTCACCTGTGCCTGCGGTACGGGCGGCACCCTGGCAGGGGTTGCGATGGGGCTCGGGGAATGCGCCGCGCGCGACGGACGCGCACGCCCCGAGATCGTGCTTGCCGATCCGGAGGGATCGGGTCTGTATGGCTGGGTGAAAGCCAATGATCTGAGCGTGTCCGGCAGTTCGATCACGGAAGGGATCGGCCAGTCGCGCGTGACCGGCAATCTCGAGGGGATCGCCATCGACGATGCCGAGCGCATTCCGGATGCCGAGGCCCTCGAACAGATCTTCGCCCTGCAGGATCGCGAGGGTATCTCGCTCGGCGGATCGGCGGGGATCAACGTCGCCGCAGCGATTCGCATCGCCAAACGGCTCGGGCCGGGGCACCGGATTGTAACGATCCTCTGCGATGGCGGGGCACGATATCAGTCGAAGCTCTTCAATCCGGCCTTTCTGCAAGGAAAGGGCCTGCCGACACCTCCCTGGCTGGATTGAGACGCTGCATCGCAACTTGCAACGGAGTGAAACATCCTCTTGAAGCGCGAAGAAGATCCGGACCATTGTTACATTCATGGAAACGACCCCGCATCTTCTCATCGTTGACGATGATCGAGAAATCCGCGAGCTGCTCAGCCGCTTTCTCGAACGCAACCATTTCCGCGTGACCTCGGCACGCGACGGGCGCGAAGCCCGTCGCGCCTGGTCGGCGGGGCATTATCAGCTGGTCGTGCTCGATCTGATGCTGCCGGGAGAAAGCGGTCTCGATATCGCGCGCTGGCTGCGCAGCCAGGACAATGTCCCCATCATCATGCTGACCGCGATGAGCGACGAGACGGACCGGATCATCGGTCTCGAATTCGGTGCGGATGACTATGTGGCCAAGCCCTTCAATCCGCGCGAGCTGCTGGCGCGCATCCGCGCCGTTCTCCGTCGCACCGCGGACAGCACCGAAAAGAAGTTCGCCTCCGATACGCGCATGATCCGTTTTTCAGGCTGGTTGCTCGAACCCGCCCGGCGCCGTCTGACCAATCCCGACGGGACCGAAGTGTCCCTGACGGGCGGGGAATACGACATGCTGCTCGCCTTTCTGGAGCGCGCGAACCGCGTGCTTACGCGCGACATGCTGCTCGAGCTGCTCCGGGGGCGTCAGGCAGGTCCCTTCGATCGTGCCATCGACGTGGCGGTCAGCCGTCTGAGACGCAAGCTCGAGGACGACGGACGCAATGCCCAGATGATCAAGACCGTCCGCGGCGGAGGCTATGTGCTCGCCGCCGATGTCGAACGTCTCTGACGCGATCATGCATGTCCTGCCCCGCTCTCTGAGGGCACGTACGAACCTGCTTCTGATTGCCGGGCTCTGCGTCATCCAGGCCGTCGGGCTCACGATCCATGCGCTCGATCATCTGAATATCGCCGATCGGGCGGAGATGCACGAGACCCTGCATCGCGCCTTTTCGATCTATCGCACTCTGGTGGAGCTGCCGCCGGGGGATCGCGATGCCGGACTGGCCGCGATAGACAAACCGGGGCATTTTTCCGCCCGTTTCGCCTCGAGACCCGATACGCATTATCCGGGCGGCTTCATCCCGGTCCCGCTCGGCGTCAGGGCTTTGATGCGCGAGGCGCCTCCGCCTCCCGGCGGTCCCGAGGGCAGTCCAGAGGGCGGTCCCGAAGTTGGCCCCGAGAATGGCCCCGGAAACGGCCCTTTCGGCGCGATGCCGGGCGGCCCGGGGGAAGAAGGCCGCCCTCCCCCTCCGGGTTTCGGTTTCGGCGGACGGCTCCCTCCCGAGCCACCGGAAGAACGAACAGGCCGTTTCCCGCGCGATGCGTCCGGGATGCCCGGTTTCATGCCGCCGGGTTTTTCGGGAATGGGCATGTTCCCCCCCCGCCTGAAGCCGCTGCGTATCCTTGCGGGACATAAGCCGGGAACACGGCATTATGCGCTTTCCCTCCAGATGCCGGATGACCGGCGCTGGCTGGTGATGCATTTCAAGATCAGGCCGCCCAACCCTCTGGGTTCGCCGACATTCCTGATTGCCTTCGCGATCATGACGATTTCCGGAGGAGGGCTGATTCTCTGGGGGTCGCATCGTCTGATCGCCCCTGTCTCGACCCTCGCTCATGCGGCGACGGCGCTCGGCCGGGACGTGAACACCCAGCCCCTGCCCGAAACGGGCCCGACAGAGATCCGCAAGGCCGCATTGGCCTTCAACACGATGGCCGCCCGTATCCGCCGCTTCGTGACCGACCGTACGCTTATGCTGACGGCGATCGGCCACGATCTGCGTACCCCCATCACACGGCTGAAACTGCGCGCGGAGTTCATCGACGACGACGAGCTGCGTCTCAAGTTTCTTTCCGATCTGGACGAAATGGAGACCATGGTCGCAGCGACCCTGGCCTTCGGTCGCGACAGCGCGATGCAGGAACCCATGGGGGCTCTCGATCTCGGCGCCCTGCTCCAGACCATCGCAGACGAAGCCGCGGAGGCCATGCCGGATCTGGCGGAGCGGATCGCCTATCACGCTCCGGATAGCGCGATACGGATAAAGGCGCGGTCCCTCGCCCTCAAACGCGCTCTGACCAATCTTGTGATGAACGCCCTCAAATATGGCGGCTCGGCAACGATCAGCGTCTCGTTCGACCGTGGCGGCGAGTCCGAGAACATGATCCGGATCGTGGTCGATGACAGCGGTCCCGGCCTTCCGGAGGACGATCTCGAACGGATGTTCGAACCCTTCACCCGTGCAGAGACGAGCCGCAACCGGGAAACAGGCGGCACCGGCCTCGGTCTGGCCATCGCCCGCTCCACCATTCGCGGGCAGGGGGGCGAGGTCCTGTTGCGCAATCGCCCCGGAAAGGGACTGAGGGCAATCGTCACCCTTCCGGCCTGATGACCGGGCCTGGATCACGGGTTCGCGCCCGGATCGATACCGGTGACAATGTCAGAACGGATGACCGTCACCTGAACAGACCTCCCGCCCCGCGCGCTCGACATGCGTGCGGAGATCGGTCATGGACTGTGGCATTCGTCTATCGGGGCGTTCGTCTGTCGCGGCGTTCGTCCATCTCGGAGATCCGCCAGGTGTTCCAGCCGCTTTATCGTCGCACCCTCGCGCTGGCGGCATCGCGCCATGCGGGCTGGTGGCTGTTCGGTATCGCCTTTGCCGAGGCGTCCTTCTTTCCCGTGCCGGTCGATCTGCTCCTGATCCCGATGGTGCTGGCGCAGCGCGAACATGCCTTCAGGCTCGCGACGATCTGCACGGCCGGATCGGTCGCAGGAGCGCTTTTCGGCTGGATCATCGGGGCGTTCCTGCTGATGCATGTCGCCTTGCCGATCGTCCAGTTCTATCACGCAGAGCACAGCCTGGCGGTCCTGCAGGAAAAATTCCGGCATTACGGCGTGATGATCATTCTTCTGAAGGGACTGACGCCCATTCCCTTCAAGATCGTCACGCTTGCGGCAGGCGCGTCCCATTTTCCGATCCTGCCCTTTCTCGGTGCCTGTCTCGTCACGCGCGCGGCGCGGTTCTTTCTCGTCGCGGGCCTCCTGCGTCTCTATGGCGCCTCCATTCGCGACTTTCTGGAGCGCCGCCTGACACTGGTGATGACAGGCTTTCTCTTTCTCGTCATCGCTGGCATTCTCGCCCTTCGTTATCTCTGAGACTGAACGAGGATTGTGTCATGCCGAACCAGATTGCCGTCGTCACCGGCGCGGGAGCCGGGATCGGTCGGGCCACCGTCCGTATGCTCGCCTCCTACGGGTTCGACATCGCCCTTCTGGGGCGGAACCGGCAGAGATTGCACGATGCGGCGGCAGAGCTGGAAGAAAGCCGGATCAGAACGCTGATCGTCGAGCTGGACGTCTCCGATGCCGATGCCGTCTCTGCCGCGGCAGAACGCGTCGAGCGCGAACTCGGCGCAATCACGGTCTGGATCAATGCGGCGGGAATCGCAGCGATCGGCCCCGTTCTGTCTCTCGACGCGAGCACGCTGCGACGCGTCACCGAGGTGACCTATCTCGGCTCGGTTTTCGGAACGCAGGCGGCTCTTGCCTGCATGAGACGCCGGGGATGCGGCACCATCGTCAATCTGGGGATCGCCTATCCGCTGCGCGGGCTTCCGATGCAGGCGGCCGTCAACGGAGCCCATGCGGCGATTGCCGCATTCTGCGACAGCGTCCGGCCCGAGATCCGGGCGCTTTCGGACAGGATCGACCTGACGATGGTCTATCTCCCCTCGATCAATACGCCGCGTCTGGGATGGAGCCGGAACCGTTCGGGTCATGCCCTCAAGCCAGCCGGCCGGATCTACGAACCCGAGGTCGCAGCCCATGCCATATGTCAGGCCGTGCTCGGGCATCACCGCGATATCTGGGTGGGCGCGTCTTCCATCCTGTCCAGCCTGCTTTCCGCCTTCACGCCCACATTGCGCGATCGCCTTCTGGCGCGACGCGGTTTCGCCGCACAATTCACAAAGGACGCGGCAGCCCCCGACGACGCGGATATCCTCGACGAGACGCTGACCGGAGCCTATGCCGCGCATGGGCCCTATGAGGGCATTCCCCTGCGCGACCAGGGACGCAAGCCGCTCCTGCTGACGAAGAAACTGCGCGTCGGTCTCGGCGCCGCCGCCATCACATTCTCCGTCCTCATGGCGGTCATGTACCGCCCTGCACGCAGATCCTGATTCCGCTTCGCCCGGTCCGCTTCGCTGATCCCCCGCGCGCGCTGCCTCGCGCGGGGCGGCAAACCGGCCATGCCGGGAGCAGGAAAAGGCTTCAGCTCGGTTTGCGGCTGGTATTGGCTGCCATGAGCGCACGATGCTGTTTCAGCCCCTTGATCAGGGTTTCGACATCCCCGGGCGGGAAGACTACGCCTACGGGGCCGAAAGCCGGATGCTGGAATGCAAGGGTCGACCCCTCGGTCAGGGCATCGATCTGAAGCGCCCAGTTCGTGCTGTAAACAGGCAGGAAAGGCGCATTGCCGATCGGGGGCTGAGGCTGGTTGTTCGTCAGGGCGAAGCGTACGCGACCGAGGCTTGCAATAAGCTGGCTCAGCTGCCCGAGGGTAAGGTCGATCTCTCCCTCGAGGCCGCTCCCCTCGAGAAAGCGCAGCGTCGCTCCGGAACCGTCCTCCTTCTGGATCACCTGCATTCTCGCACTCATGACCGCTCCTCCCTCTTGTCGGGGTTTCTTTCGTTTCTCAGTCCGCTCCGGCCTCAGTCCGCTCCGGATCCGACCTGGCCGGCTTCCGCCCAGTATCCGCGCGCGCGCATGCGCCGGGCTTCCGACTCGGCGGCATCGAGATCGGGATAGAGACCGAAACAGGTCGCACCCGAGCCGCTCATCCGCGCGAAAAGACAGGTCCGGGCCTGTCTCAGATCGTTCAGGACCTCACCGATGAGAGGATAAAGGGCAATCGCCGGAAGCTCCAGATCATTCGACGTCGACCCAAGCGTATCGACCAGCGATTCCACATCGTTCCAGGCGCGCGGCAGTGTTGCTGCGGGACGAAATGCCGCACCCGATTCCTTCCAGGCGCGAAACACGGCAGGCGTCGGCACTGCGATGCCCGGATTGACCAGCAGCATCGCCAGAGGCGGCATACGGGGTGCGGGAGACAGGATCTCCCCGACGCCCTGCATACGGCGTGCTTCCTGCGCGACGCAGACAGGCACGTCCGCGCCGAGAGTGGCGGCAAGGGCAGGCAGATCGATGTCGGGCAGATGCCACAGCGCCGCAAGAAGACGCAGGGCCGCCGCCGCATCGGCCGAGCCGCCGCCTATGCCCGAAGCGACGGGGAGCGACTTGGTCAGACGCAACCGCCCTCCCGGCACGGGCCTGCCCGCCGCCGCCGCAAGCGCCGACGCAGCCCTGAGAACGAGATTGTCGCCCCCCGCGTCCAGACCTTCTGCGAATGGCCCCTCGATGGCGAGCGTCACGGCGCGGCCTTCGGCAAATCTCTCCTCGGGGCGGAGGCTGTCATGGCTCGCCGCGAAAACCGCCAGCGAGTCGAGCTCGTGATAACCGTCGGCCCGCCGTCCTGTTACATGCAGGAAAAGATTGATTTTGGCATGGGCATGGGCGGGAGCATGATCGGGGGGGGCAGTGGATATCATTTCGGGTCTCATCTGGCAGCGGGAATAGGCCGTCCGCGCATGACCGGAAGGTCGGGACCATGCGCGAGCGCGGCCTCGATCAGGGCTTTCGTCGCAGGTTCGGGCTTGTTGTTGAGTGCCTGATTCCACTGGTCCCGCGCCTCGAGCTGGCGCCCCTGGTACCAGTAGGCAACACCGAGATGATAGGCGATCTCGGCATCGCCGGGCGCTGCATTGACGGCGGAAAGCAGAAGGGGAAGCGCCTTGGCGAGGTCCCCGTTCTGCTTCAGGAGCGCCCAGCCATAACTGTCGCGGATCTCGGCATCGTCGGGCGCCAGCACCATAGCATGTCCGAGAAGCGCGAGCGCCTGTTCCGGTCGCTCGTCGTGCTCGACATCGGAATAACCGGCATAGTTGAGCAGGACGGGTTCGGACGGGGCGAGGGCGAGAGCGCGATCGAGATCGGACTGGGCCTTCGCACGGGCGCCGAGATGATCCCAGGCCATGGCCCGGCCGAGAAGAAGGGGCCAGATATGGGCCTGCATGACGCTGACATGATCGATCGCGCGGGTGAAGGTCGCGACCGCCTCTTTCGCAAGACCGAGCTGGTTCTGGGTCATGCCGAGTTCGCTGAGGATATCGGGATTGTCCGGATTGGCCCGCGCCACCCGGGTGAGCGCATGCAGGGCGGCTTTGACATCCTCGCGCTTGAGGGCGATCTGCGCCTGGGCATGATCGGAAAGCGGCGCAAGGGGATCGGCCTCCTCGACACCATCGAGCGCGGATTGCGCCATGTCGAGCTGTCCGTCGGCCCGCAACTCTTCCGAGAGCAGAATGCGGGCGAGGGTCATATGCGGATCGAGATAGAGCGCCTGACGCAGCAGAAGGATCTTGAGCTGACGCACATCCTTGAGCGTCTCCTCCCCGGGGCCGCCCTCATGAGGGGTGGTATCGCCGAGCAGGGCCGTGACGCTGATGAAGAATTCCGCAAGCCCCTGATCGGGCGGGAAGGACAAGCCGATCTGCTGGGGAACCAGCCGGGAGGCGACGAGCTGGAAGGCCGGAAGCACGGCGCCCGCCTGAGCGAGTTTCTGCCTCGCTTCGTCCGCGTGGCGATGAGCGGCGAGCCAGTCGGCTTCGAATTGCAGCGTCTGGAGTCGCAGCAGCGGCGGAACCGCCTGCGCGTTCGCATCCAGCAGGGCGAACAGCTTTTCCGTCCGTTTCTCGTCGCGCAGGGAGGCGATCCTGGCCTCCTGCATCAAAGCGAGATAGCCCACGGCGTCATGCGGTAGGGCGGGACGACCCGTACCCTGCCTGCCCGTGCCGGGATGTGCCCCGAACTGGCACCAGTCACGCAGGCCCTGACCGGCGAGACGCAGGAAACTCTGGGGCGCCTTGGCGTGGAGGGAGAAATACCTCTCCGCCTTGCGCCATGCGCGCGCATGGAAGGCAGCGACACCGAGCACGATACGCGCAAGGCTCTCCTTCGGCTGGAGCTGCGCGAGCGTCCGGGCCCGACGTGCCGCATCCGTCCCCGCATCCATGGCCGCATAACGCAGGGCCATCAGCATGAGGTCGGGCGCGCGATAGCCATGGGTCACGACCCCGTACAGGGCGCGATCCGCATCGGGGATATTGTTGCGCTGGACCGAGACGATACTGCCGAGCAGCCCGCCCGTCAGGGAATAGGCGGAAGGATCGAAATGCGCGCCTGCCGGGCCGGAATGTCCGGAACCCGCATCGTGCGGATGCGTGCCCGCCGATGCGCCGTGCATGGCGGCGCCGGAAGGGGAGGAAACGGAAGGGGAGGAAACGGCCGGGGAGGAAACGGAAGGCGAAGAATCGGAAGACGGTGCGGCGCGCGCCGTGCTCCATCCGGACGCGAGGACGGAACAGACGAGAAGCGCGTACAGGGACGGAGAGTGCTTGGTTTGCATCGTCCGGCAATCTAGACTGAACCGGTTCAGACACCAAACTGATAAGAGATCATGCCCCTCCCCCCCTCCGGTTCGCTCTCCGACCGGGATCGCGCTTCCCTGATCGCCCTGCTGGACCTCTACCGGGACTGGGGAGTCGATTGCTGCCTCGACGAGACGCCTCCGGCGAGGCTCGACCGGATGGCGCCCATCCGTCCCGTCACCCGGGAGCGGGCCACATCGGGCGCACAACGGTCCCGCGAGATTTCGCCCCTCCATACGACCTCTCCCGGCGCTTCCCGTCCGGCACCCGTCGATCCCGAGGCGGCGCGGAGCTGGGGGGTGGAGACGCTGCCCGATTGCGCCCTCGCCCGTACCGCCACACAGACCGTCCGACCGGTTTTCGTCCCGGGCGCGTCGCTCATGCTGATCGGCGACGCCCCGGATGCGGAGGAGGACCGTTCGGGTCTCGTCTTTGCGGGGGAAACGGGACGCCTGCTCGACATGATCCTCCCGAGTATCGGCCTCTCACGGGCGCAGCTTTCGCAGGCGCCGGCCATTCCCTGGCGCCCCCCGGGCGGGCGGGCCGTATCCGCGCTGGAGATGCGCGACTGCCGCCCCCTGCTCCTCTCGGCAATCGGACAGGCCCGCCCGACACGTCTCGTGCTGTTCGGTCTCACCCCTCTGAGGCTTCTTCTCGGAGAGCAGGCGACGCTTGCCCGCGCGCGCGGAAAATGGACCGCGCTCACGCTCGACGACGGCTCGCGCGTGTCGCTGCTGCCGATGCAGCACCCCGAACAGCTCCGCACGAGTCCTCGCGCCCGGCGGGAGATGTGGAAAGACCTGCTTCTTCTGGCCGAGGCGCTCGGCCCGGCGCCCGGATCCGCACGTGAATTGGGGCCTGGAACGGGATCGGAACCGGGGCCGGAGTGAAGGTCGGAACCGGGCCAGAAATCGACGCCGGAGTCGGAAAACGGATCCGGAAACGAGGTGAGGGCGGAGATGAATAATACGTAGCCGGAAAAAAGTGATTTTCTCGATAAAAAAAGCGGTTTTCCGCGGATATCCCTCTGGTAGAACTTATAAAATACTCTTATCATAGCGATCACCTCAGCTATGTGCACCTCCTCCTCTCTTGCCTTCCTTCGCAGGAGGGGGTAGGAGCAACTCCATCATGCGAGGAATTTCCTATTTCGCGTCGAGCAATAGCGCACGGGCGTTCATGCTGTGTGCCATGCTGGTGGCGGGAGCGACGTTCAATCCGCTCCGTGCCCAGGAAAGCAAATCGACGCTCTCCCCTGCCGATCACGACAATGCCCAGAGCGAGGAAACGGCGTTTGCAACGCCGCATTCCGCGTCTCCGGGCGGTCCGAACGGCCTTCCCCATCCGCTATCCGCTTCGGATGCCGCCCTCCTCAAGGAGGCCTTCCGCGCCCAGCGCGCCGGCGATTTCGAAACCGCCATTTCCCGCGCCCGCAGCGCGCATGACAGCGTGCTGACGGGCGATCTTCTGGCCGAACGCTATCTCAACCCGGCCTACCATCCCCAGCCTGCCCAGCTCCGCCTGTGGCTGAAAACCTTTTCGGGTCTGGCAGATGCCGGAGCCATCCACGCCCTGCTCGTATCCCTCAGCCCCCGGGGCAGCGTTCCCTCCCAGAATTTCCCCACCCCTCTGGCCCCGACCGATTTCGGCGCCACCCCCTGGCACGCCGCCCCGGACCCTCTGGCCAGAATCCTCAACCGCAACCCGCTTCTGGACCGCACGGTCAACGAGCGTATCTCCTGGGGACTAAAGGGAGGACAGAGCGCCGTCCGTCTGGTGGATGCCACACCCGGCATGACCCCCCTCTATGCCGCCCAGCTCAGGGCGGAAATCGCGCTGGGCATGCTCAGCACCGGCGAGGCCGGCTTTGCGCTCGAAACCGCGCGGACCGGCTTTATCCGGAGCAAGCATCAGCTCGGCTATGCCGGGTATGTGGCCGGACTGGCTGCCTGGCGACAGGGCCGTATCCGGGAAGCGCTCGGCTTTTTCGAACAGGCCTCGCGGGCACGCACGATCACGAACGAAACGAGGGCGGCTGCCTCCTACTGGGCGGGGCGCGCTCATCGTCGTCTGGACGATCGCCACGGTCTTGCGCAAAACTGGTTCCAGCGCGCCGCTTCGGAAACCGGGACATTTTACGGTATACTGGCTCGCCAGACGCTCGGCGTGCGCCATGCCGGCGCCACCCCCGAACATGCCGACATGGCCGGTGGACTCTCTGCCGATGACGAGACGGCCCTGAACAATCCCATTCCCGTCATGGGCGAGATCGATGTCGAGGCCGTCGCCGCAACCCCGCAGGGGCGACGGCTTTTCGCCCTGCTCCAGATCGGCGAGGCAGCCCGGGCCGAAGCGCTGCTCCGGCGCATGTGGCCCGATATCGTCTCCGATCCGGCCCTGTGTCACTCTGTCCAGCTCGTGGCCGCGGCGGCAGGTCTGCATGACCTTTCCGAACAGATTGCAACGATTCTGGCAGCACGCGACGGACGCCCGGCCCATCTGGCCGGATTTCCGACCCCGCATCTCGCGCCGCGTCACGGGTTCAAGATGGATCCCGCACTCGTCTACGCCCTGACCCGGCTGGAATCCAATTTCGATCCGAAAGCGTCGTCCAGCGCCGGGGCGCATGGTCTCATGCAGATCCGGCCTCTGACCGCAAGCTTCGTCAGCGGTCCGAAACCGAGCCTGGACGCGCATGGGGTTGCCATCATCAACGTGCCCCCCGACATGATCGGGCGGCTGCACAATCCGGCCGTGAATCTCGAGATCGGCCAGCTCTATGTCCAGTATCTCGCAGGCCTGTCGGAACGCTCGGAAACCGCTCCCAGAGGGGGGGATCTGATCCATACGCTCGCGTCGTACAATGCGGGGCCGGGTGCGATCGCGCGCTGGGAAAACGCCTCCCAGAAAGAGAGCGACCTCATCAGGGATCCGCTGCTCTTCATGGAGCTGCTCCCGAATGGCGAGACGCGCGACTATGTTCATCACGCCCTGGCCTATCTCTGGATCTATGCGGACAAGCTCGATCTCCCGGCGCCTTCGCTGCGCGCGCTCTCTCATGCAGAATGGCCGTGCTTCGCCGACGAACGGGCCATCGCGTCGACCCACGCCGTCACCTATCACTAGAACCGCATCCGGGTGGCGACACCCGGACCGGATCAGTCCGGTCCGGCTCGCCGGGGCGCAATGCATCGCAGGGGCGCGCGTCGCGGGAAAACGCCCTACAGGGCGGTTTCGGGTGGTAATCCGCCCGTCGATCTCCGTCCCGTAAACGCCCGGCCTCCTGCGTCCAGGTCCCTCCTCTCCGGATCCATCAATCGCTGGATCCGCAGCAGGTCTTCCGGGGTCGAGGGATTATAGACGATCAGCCCGAGATCGGGTCGTCCCTCCACGGTGAACCCGGAATATTCGAGCGCGATCATACCGGCGACCGGATGGTTCAGGCGTTTTGTCCCCTCGCCATGAAACCCGACATCGCTCTCCTGCCACAAGGCGAGAAATTCGGGGCTGCACGCACTCAGCTCCGATATCAGCCGATGAACGTCTTCCGGCGCACCGGCGCGCACCGCATCGGCCCGGAAGGCGGCAACCACAGATCGGGACATACGGGGCCAGTCGAGCTGCATCTCCCGTATCTGGGGTGTGCAGAACACGATCCGGAGAATGTTGCGCTGCTCCGGTGCCAGCCGACCGTAATCGGTCAGGACCGCTGCGGCCGCGTCGTTCCACGCCACGACATCCCACAGAGGCGTCTTCACGATGGCCGGGCTGAAGGCGAGCGCATCGAGCATGCGTTGCAGACGCGCCGTGATTCCCTCCGATGCGCTGTATTTCACCTCGGGAGGATGACCGAGTGCGAGCATGAACAGATGCTCGCGTTCGGGCGCGGTCAGAAGCAGCCCTTTCGCGAGGCGGTCGAGCACATCCGGAGACGGCGCCCCGCCCCGCCCCTGCTCGAGCCAGGTGTACCAGGTCGGGCTTATATTGGCGCGCTGGGCGACCTCTTCCCGCCGCAGCCCCGGCGTACGCCGACGGGTTGCGGGAAAACCGAGCGCAACCGGGTCGAGACGCGATCGCCTGTCCCTGAGATAGGCACCGAGGGATGCCGAGCGGGCCGAAGTCATCCTGTTGGTTTCCATACCGGGATAAGGTCACTGCTGTAACAGGAACCAGCCTAGGTTCATGAGAGGGAGGAAGACAATCGGGGAGATGTGAGGGATGCGGATTTTTCTTACCGGGGCGAACGGGTTCATAGGCGCCCGGCTCGTCTCCGAACTCATCGGTGCCGGACATCGCGTTCTGGGCCTCACGCGCTCGGATGCGGGCGCGGAGAAACTGCGTGCCGCCGGAGCCGAGGAGCATCGGGGCGACCTCGGGGCGCTGCGCACCCTGCGTCAGGGCGCAGAGAAATGCGATGGCGTCATTCATACGGCGTTCGACCACGATTTCACCCGTTATGCCGTCAATTGCGCGCAGGACGAACGTGCGATCGCGGCCCTGGGCGAGGTCCTGCGCGGCTCGGACCGACCTTTCGTGATCACCTCCACGACGTTGTTCGGAGAGGCGGTTCCGGGTCGACGCGCGGATGAGGACGTCTTCAATCCGGAGCATCCCAATCCCCGCGCCCTTTCCGAAATCGCCGCCATGACCATGATCGAGCGCGGTATGTCCGTCTCCCTTCTGCGCCTGTCGCAGATTCACGACACCTGTCGTCAGGGTCTGGTGAGCTTTCTGATCCGGCTCGCACAGCAGAAGGGATGCTCCGCCTATATCGAGGGCATGCCGCGCCGCTGGTCTGCCGCACATGTCTCCGACACGACCCGGCTCTATCGTCTCGCTCTGGAAAAAGGGGCGGTCGGCGCACGCTATCATGCAACATCGGAGGAAGGGGTCTGCGTACGCGCGATTGCCGAGGCGATCGGGAAACGGCTGAACCTGCCCGTCATGGCTCTGCCCCGGAGCGAGGCCATCGCGCATTTCGGATGGCTTTACGGATTCGTCTCGAAAGACATGCTGGCATCGAGCGACAAGACGCGGCAGCGTCTGGCATGGTCGCCGGACGGCCCGGGTCTGCTCGATGATATTTCCCGGCTTGCGACCGGGCCGGCCTGAGGTGTCGCTCTGCCTCTCGCGTTTGTCCTTGCGCGTTTGTCCTTGCGCTTGTGTCCGTGCGCTTGCGTGACCCGGCCGGGCCATGCGCCACCCGGTCGGCGCACCCCGCCGGAACGCCTCAGTTCTCGGCGAGAACCTGACGGCTTGCCCGCACCTTCGTGACGCGGCGCTGTTCCATCTCGACCACTTCGAACAGCCATCCTGCGAAGACGACCTTGTCTCCCTTGGCCGGGACGCGGCGCAGCAACGCCAGAATGGCCCCGGCCAGGGTGTGATAACTGCCCGCCGCGGGAAGGTCCGGCAGATCGAGCACCGAGCGCACCTCGTCGGCAGGCATGAAGCCATCGAGAAGATAGTCGTCCTTCCTGCGGGCATCGGCCCGCTCGGTCTTGCTCTTTTCCGAGGTCTCGTCGCCCACGATCGCCTCGAAGATATCCGAAGGGGTCACGATGCCCTCGAAGGACCCGTATTCATCGAGGACGAAGGCGATTCCCAGACGTTCGCCCCGCATACGCTCGATCATGTCCTGTGCCGTCAGACTGTCGGGCACGACGATCGGCTGTCTGAGCGCCGCCTCGATCGAGATCGGCAGCCCCTGCAGCAGACGATCCATCAGATCCTTCGCGAGCACGACCCCGACCGGGTGATCGACATCCCCTTCGCAGACCAGGATGCGCGTATAGGTGGATTGTCGCAGCTTGACGATCAGCGCATCGCGGCTGGCATGGCGCTCCACCCAGAAAAGCTCGTTTCGCGGCGTCATGATGGCGCGCACGGGACGATCGGCGAGCCGCAGAAGACGCTCGATCATGACGCGCTCCTCACTCTCGAGCACACCGGCCTGCGCGCCTTCGGCCAGCATGGCACGCAGCTCCTCCTCGGTGATCGCAGCGCGCGTCAGCCCGCCCACGCCGAGAAGACGCAGCACGATCGATGACGTACCGCTCAGAAGGGCCACGACCGGACGGGAAACGGTGAGGAGCGCCAGCAACACGAAAGAGAGACGCGCCGCGATCTTTTCCGGCTGCTGGAGCGCGATCTGCTTGGGCACCAGCTCGCCGAAGACGAGCATCGTGAAGGTGATCGCAACGACGACGATCCCGATCGAGAGCTCGTTGGCGAAAGGCCTGAGCCAGGAAACACGCACGATCAGATGTGTAAGGTCCTCTTCGATCTGGCTACCGCCGAACGCGCCTTCGAGAATCGAGACGAGCGTCATGCCGATCTGCACGGTCGGCAGGAAGGAATGCGGCTCGTCGGCAAGACGCAAGGCCCGCTCGGCACCCCTGACCTGACGCTTCACCAGCGCGGCCAGCCGCGGGCGCTTGGCCGAGATGAGCGCCATCTCGCCCATGGCGAAGATGCTGTTCAGCGCAATCAGAAGACAGATGACCAGGATCGGGGTGAGCATGAGGTCCTTCGTTCAGAAACGGAAAAAGGCGGACATACGCATTGTATGCCCGCCTTTCCGGAATAGAGCGACCCCGGCAGAAAACCTGACATCCCCGGCCGGGGAGGGCGCATCGACCGCTATGCCCCGATCACCGGGCATAGCGAAGCGCATCGGGTGAGGAAGCCCCTCATTTTTCGCACTCAGTCGGCTGCGTCGGCAACCTCGACCGTCTTGGTCTCGGCCTTGTGGACACGCACGCGCGGCCCGCGGGCGGGTTTGCGCGATTCGAGCAACGTGACCTGCTCGGCCACCTGCGTCTCGTATTTGTATTCTGCGGGACGCTGGTTCTCGAGAGAGATCTCCGGGACCATCGGCTTTTCGGTCTCGGGTCCGAACAGGGCCACCTTCGCGATATGCCAGGGACGCTTGACGGCATCCATGACGGCCGTGGATTCGTAACCCGAATGGACCATGCAATCGGCGCATTTCTCATAGGCGCCGGTGCCGTACTGTTCCCAGGCGGTGTCGTCCATCAGCTCCCTGAACGTCTTGGCATAGCCTTCGCCGAGCAGATAGCAGGGACGCTGCCAGCCGAACACGGTACGCAGAGGCTTGCCCCAGGGCGTGCAGTGATAATTCTCGTTGCCCGCGAGGAAGTTCAGGAAGAGCGGCGACTGGGTGAAGCGCCACTTCTTGCCCTTGCCCAGACGGAAGATGTCGCGGAAGAGCTGCTTGGTCTTCTGGCGGTTCAGGAAGTGCTCCTGATCGGGCGCACGCTCATAGGCGTAACCCGGTGCCGTCATGACGCCATCGACGCCGAGCGCCATGACCTCGTCGAAGAACCGCGCCACGCGCTCGGGCTGCGCACCGTCGAACAGCGTGCAGTTGATCGAGACCCGGAATCCGCGTTCCTTCGCCTTGCGAATGGCGGAAACGGCACGCTCGTACACACCTTCCTGGCAGACGGACGAATCGTGCATCGCCTTGTCGCCATCGAGATGGATATCCCAGGAGAAGAAGGGATTGGGCTCGTAATCGTCGAGCTTCTTCTCGAGCAGGAGCCCGTTGGTGCACAGATAGACGTATTTCTTGCGCGCCGTCAGACCCTTGACGATTTCGGGCATCTCCTTGTGAAGGAGCGGCTCACCGCCTGCGATCGCAATGACGGGGGCATCGGCTTCGGCATCCGCATCCAGACAATCCTGCACGCTCAGACGCTGGTTCAGGATCTGGGCGGGATAGTCGATCTTGCCGCAACCGGCGCAGGCAAGGTTGCAGCGGAACAGCGGTTCGAGCATCAGGACAAGGGGATAGCGCTTGCGACCCAGAAGATGCTGCTTGACCACATAACGTCCGACACGGACGGCCTGCATCAATGGAACGGCCATGTATCTCTTTGCTCCTACACCAGATGACGTGCGATCGCGGAGCCAGATCGGGCCCGGCAGACAGGCCGCCTCGACGTCAAACGTAAGACCCGTTGATCAGAAAATCTCTGGAAAACAACACCGGAAGACTGTTCGGCGTGCAAGACTCAAAATGACACAAACGGGATGATAAAGCGTGGCCTATACACCGGCGCGGCACGACTTCTCAACAACGCATCTTTTTCGGCGAACAGGCTGTGTCATTTTAGTGACATGTCTTTCGGATAACTAACCTATTTTTAAGCTGAAATCTGTTGCAACATATGGGGCGATGCGCGCATTCGCTGCCTTCGCCATCCGGTTACGGCACCCTATTTGCACTTTTCAGCGTTATATCCGACATATGCCGGACAAGGCCGGGTGCTTCGAAAAGGGGTGCCGGTCGAGGTCGGGCAGGAGATGATCTGGTCGGGATGCGACTCACCCCACTTTTCCGGGTGGGTCTCCAGTCATATGTCTATCCCGCATCAGGGCAGATTTGAGGACGCAGCATGACATCAGTTACCGCCAGAACTTCGCGTGCCACCAATGAAAGACGGTCCGCCGCAAGACGGACCCTGTGCGCGTCCCTCGCCCTCGCTGCGCTGATGGCGCCGGGGGCTGCCGCCCTCGTCTCCCCCGCCATGGCCCAGACCGGTGCCGCGACGGGCGGTGCCGCCAGTTCGGCAGCCGTTGCACCGATCGACAGTCTCTATGCCGTTCTGCGCCAGATCCAGGCACCCACGAGCGGAACGCCCGATGCCCGCGCCGCCATGGTCGCTCCCGTGATCGACCGGATCTTCGATCTCTCGACCGTCCTGCACAACTCGATCGGGATGCGGTACACGACCCTGTCCTCCGACGAGCAGACGAAGCTTCTTGCCGCGTTCCGGAAATTCACCGTCGCGCGCTATGTCTCGAGCTTCAAGAAAGGGGGCGATGCCCGGTTCACGGTCAATCCCGTGACCCGTCCCGCACCGACGGGCGGCAGCACCATCGTCAACACCACGATCGGAGGTGGCAGTGATTCGGCCACGACGATCAATTACGTGATGATGCCGTCGGGCGGCGGATACCGGATCGTCGATATTCTTCTCAACGGTCATATCAGTCAGGTCGCCGCGCAGCGTGCCGATTTCAGCTCGACTCTCGCGCGCGGCGGGGTTGACGGTCTGGTGACCCTTCTGAACCGCAAGACCGCCAAGTTCCTGAACGACTGAGATGCCAGCCGGACCCTTCCAGTGTTCCTTCCTGACAGGGGAGGAGGAATACGCGTGCCCGGCATTCTGAGCTGGCTGGGCTATGCCTCGGCCGGGCTCGCCGTCGCCGGGTGTGCGCAGTCCCTGATCGGCGCGGCCCTGATCGCCGCGTTCCGGCGCAACGAGCGCCGGGAGAGGCGCGCGCCTGAAACCGGCGCGCCCAATACCGGCGCATATGAGAATGGCGCATACGAGAATGGCACGAACGGGACGGGCGCAGACACGCTTCCGCCGGTCACGATCTTCAAGCCGCTTCACGGCGACGAACCGATGCTGGAGGCGGCCCTGCGCAGTTTCTGCATGCAGGATTATCCCGCCTTCCAGATCGTATGCGGCGTGCAGCGCAAGGACGATCCGGCGATCGCCGTCGTCGAGAGGCTGCGCGGCGCCTTTCCGTCATGTCAGATCGATCTGGTCATCGACCCGACCCCTCATGGCACGAATCGCAAGGTTGCCAACCTGATCAACATGGCCCCCCGTGCCAGACACGATCTGTTCGTCATCTCCGATTCCGATATCCATGTTCCTCCGAATTATTTGCGGGACGTGGTCCGGGGTCTGCTCACGCCGGGTGTCGGCCTCGTGACGACGCTCTATGCAGGACTGCCTGCCAGCGCGTCGCTCGTGCGACAATTCGCAGCCTGTCAGATCAATCACAATTTCATGCCCGGCGTCATGATGTCGCGCCTGCTCGGACGACGCGACTGTCTGGGCGCCACCATGGCCCTGCACCGGTCCACCCTCGCGCGTATCGGCGGGTTGACCGCTCTGGCCGATCATGTCGCAGACGATGCCGTACTCGGGCAGCGCGTCCGTGGCCTCGGGCAGACCATTGCGCTTGCACCCTGCATGACCTGGACGACCGTTGCGGAAGATTCGGCGCGCGCGATGATCGAGCACGAGCTCCGCTGGGGACGGACGGTCAAGAATGTCGAACCCGTCGGCTACGGTCTCTCGGCCATCCAGCTTCCCCTGTTCTGGGCCAGCGTCACGCTCGTCTGCTGCTGGCAGAGCAGCTGGGCGCTCTGGTTCTTCCTCGGGATCTGGGCCGTACGCGCGACAGCGGCCCTGATCGTGGATATCCTGCTCGGACGCGTGACCCCGGTCGTGTACGGTCTCTTCCCCCTGCGCGAATGGCTGTCGGCGGCGATCATGGTCGGCAGCGCCCGCGGACAGCGCGTGGAATGGCGTGGCCAGACGCTGCATATCCGTCGCGCTTCCTCCGGCATTGCCCCTCCGGCCCATCCGGTGGAGCCGGGCGATTAGACTTTTCGACGTTTCGACCCCATATGCTCCGGAAACTGCCAGAGCACCCTGAATTCCCACCTTTGCCGGGTTCAACGACCCGGGAGGTTTTTGACCAAGGAAGCACTTCACCATGATGCGCACGCTGTTCCTTCAGCCCCCTTCCTTCGACGGTTTCGACGGCGGCGCCGGTTCGCGCTACCAGGCCAAGCGCGAGATCCGTTCCTTCTGGTTCCCGACCTGGTTGGCCCAGCCGGCCGCCATGGTCGAAGGCTCGCGTCTGATCGATGCGCCTCCGGCCGGCATGGGCATGGAGCCGATCCTGAAGGACGTGATGAATCGCGACCTCGTGGTGATGCACACCTCGACCCCGTCCTTTGCGTCCGACGTGCGTGTGGCGCAGATGCTGAAGGACGCGAATCCCAACCTGATGATCGGCATGGTCGGCGCGAAGGTTGCCGTGCAGCCCGACGAATCGATGGCCAAGGGCAGCCCGATCGACTTCGTCGCCCGCAACGAATTCGATTTCACAATCAAGGAAATCGCCGAAGGCCGCGAGCTGAAGGATGTGGACGGCATCACCTGGCGCAACAAGGATGGCGAGATCATCGCCAATCGCGATCGCGCCATGATCGAGGACATGGACTCCCTGCCCTTCGTCACGGAAGTCTACAAGCGCGACCTGAAGATCGAGGACTACTTCATCGGGTATCTGATGCACCCGTATATCTCGATCTATACGGGCCGTGGCTGCAAGTCGCGCTGCACCTTCTGCCTGTGGCCGCAGACGGTCGGTGGCCATCGCTACCGCACGCGCAGCCCCGAGCATGTGGCTGCGGAAATCCGCCTCGCCAAGCAGTATTTCCCGCAGGTGAAGGAGTTCATGTTCGATGACGATACCTTCACCGACGATCTGCCCCGTGCGGAAGCCATTGCGCGTGAAATGGGCAAGCTGGGTGTCACCTGGTCGTGCAACGCCAAGGCGAACGTGCCCTATGAAACGCTCAAGATCATGAAGGAAAACGGGCTGCGCCTGCTTCTGGTCGGCTATGAAAGCGGCAACCAGCAGATCCTTCACAACATCAAGAAGGGTATGCGCGTCGAAGTGGCACGCGAGTTCACCAGGAACTGCCACAAGCTGGGCATCAAGATCCACGGCACCTTCATCGTCGGCCTGCCGGGCGAGACGAAGGAGACCATTCAGGAAACCATCCGGTTCGCCCGCGAGATCAACCCGCACACGCTGCAGGTATCCCTGGCAGCCCCCTATCCCGGCACGGCGCTGCACAAGCAGGCCACCGAGAATGGCTGGTTCAACGAGGCGGAGGCCGAGCTGATCGACGAGAACGGCGTGCAGATCGCACCGTTGCACTACCCCCATCTGTCGCATGAGGAGATCTTCAACTCGGTCGAGGAATTCTATCGCAAGTTCTACTTCCGCGCGCCGAAGATCGCCTCGATCGTCAACGAGATGGTTCGCAGCCCGCAGATGATGAAGCGTCGCCTGCGCGAGGGCGTGGAATTCTTCCAGTTCCTCAAAGACCGCAACGCCGCCTGATCCTTCATGCGTCGTCTGATAGTCTCGGCCGATGATTTCGGCCTGAGCGAGGAGGTGAACGAGGCCATCGAGATCGCCCATCGCGACGGGCTGCTCTCGACGGCCAGCCTCATGGTTGCCGGTCCCGCCAGTGCCGACGCCGTTCGCAGGGCGAAGAAGCTGCCCGATCTGCGTGTCGGCCTGCATCTCGTCGTCATCGAAGGGGATTCGGCGCTGCCCGGCGCGACCATCCCGGCGATTGCGACACCCGATGACCGCTTCGGCACCAGTCAGCTCGGTCTGGGCGTTTCCTATTTCTTTCGCCCCGCTGCCCGGCGCGCTCTGGCCCGCGAGATCGAGGCCCAGTTCCGGGCCTTTCTCTCATCCGGCCTGCCTCTCGATCACGCCAATGCCCACAAGCACATGCATCTGCACCCGACCGTCGGCAGGATGCTCGTCGAAACGGGGCTGCATTACGGGTTGCGTCACGTCCGCACCCCGATGGAACCGCCCGGGCCATTATCCGAGGCGGAGCTGCATTTCGATTCTTTCGGTGCGGCGGCCCTGCGCCGCTGGTGCGCGGTCCTGCGGGCCCAGATCGCCCGGGCCGGGATGACGACCAACGAGTCCTGTTTCGGCCTCGCCTGGAGCGGCCAGATGCTTCCCGGACGTGTCGCGGGACTGGTCCGCGCCCTGCCCGAAGGTCTGTCCGAGATGTATTTTCACCCGGCACTCGAGCAGAACACCCTGCTGCGTCGTCTCATGCCGGAATACGACCAGCGTGGGGAATTCGACGCGCTGGTCAGCACGGAAATGCGTGAGGCCGTCCGCGCCTCGGGGGTTACCCTGACGGACTGGTCAGGCAGAAGCCTGCCTCCGGGGAGGGCCGCCTGAACCTGCGGCCCCGGGCCGGGATCAGAGGCTGGATTCGACCCAGGCCTTGAGCTGGCTCTTGGGCAGGGCGCCCGTCTTCTGCGCGACGACCTCGCCATTCCTGAACAGCATCAGTGTCGGAATGCTGCGAACGCCGAATCGTGTCGGCACTTCGGGATTCTCGTCGATATTGATCTTGGCGACGGTCAGGCGTCCCTTGAATTCACCGCCGATCTCTTCGAGCGCCGGGCCGATCATCTTGCACGGGCCGCACCACTCCGCCCAGAAATCGACCAGAACCGGGCCTTCAGCCTTCAGAACGTCCTTTTCGAAGCCGCTGTCGCTGACGGCAACCGTGTTTTCGCTCATTTCACTCTCCTCAATCGGGGGGGCGACCGCAGGGCCGACCCGAGAGCGACATATCAGCAGGAAAGCCGACACGTTCAAGAGCTGGTGAAGGAGGAATCGCTGCCATTGCGGGAACGCCCACCCTGGTGAACAGTTTTCTGTCGTGTTGTCATGGTGTTAGGGGGTCTGTCCTGTGTCATTGCGTCCGGTTCGTCGCATCCTCCGGCCTCGGATGGGCTGTCTCGCTGCCCTGCTCGGCCTTTCGGTAGCCCCTCTGGCCCCGACCTCACCGCTCCCGGAGTCACTGAGGCAGAAGGCCCACGCCGCACCTGCCGCATTGTCGTTCCAGCCTCTCACCGCACCCGCGACGCATCGCATCCTGCCCGGAAAGATCGTCTTTGCCCTTCTGGTCACCCCCGATGCAGCATCGGCCCGGTCGTTCTACGGGCCACTGTTCGACTGGCATTTCAGATCCGTCGGCAGGAAGGACTCGGGCAATCTCGAGATCATCCATCGCGGTCGTCCCATCGGCATGATCGTGCCGCGCGTCCTGCGTCATCCGGAGCGGGACACGCCCTTCTGGCTGCCTTTCCTCTCGACATCCGACACGGCGGCGCTCGCCCGGGAGGCACGCAGACAGGGAGGGAAGGTCCTGTTCGGTCCGCGCGCCGTTCCCGGTCTGGGTCAGGAAGCGGTCATTTCCGACCCGCAGAAGGGCCTCTTCGCCGCATTCAGCTCCGCCTCCGGCGATCCCGGCGACGAGGGGGAAACGACGTCGGGCGACTGGGCCTGGTCTTCCCTTCTGTCGCCCGCCCCGGACCGGTCCGCTGCATTCTACAAGACCCTCTTCGACTATGACGTGAAGCGCGTCGCCGACCCCGTCATCGGACGTCCTCTCCCGCATGAAAACGCACCGGGGCAGTTCTTTCTCGTCTCGCAGGGTCAGGAACGCGCGGGTATCGCCGGGCTTCCGCCGGGCGATGAACGCCCCGACAAGGCGCGCTGGGTCCAGTTCATGCGTGTCGACAATTGCGCCAGCACGGCAGAACAGGTGGCCCGTCTGGGCGGGAGGATCCTCGTTCCGCCCCATATGGATCGCGACGGCGCCATGCTCGCCATTTTCTCCGACCCGACAGGCGCGGTTTTCGGAGCGATCGAACCCGGAACGGAGGAAAAATCCCGATGAGCCGCATCGAGCGCCCCGGATCTGCCCGGCAGGAAACGACCCGGCAGGAAGCGTCCCGAAGAGGGGCGATCGCGTATCGACCTTTGCCCCCTCACGGGCTGCTGTCGCGCAGCGGGTTCGGCCGGATGCTGGCCGTGTTCGGCCTCGGCGCGATCCTGTCCCTGAGCGGCTGCGCCGGGCCCTATGGCACCTATGGTGGCCAGTATTACGGCTATCCGGGAGGCTGGGGGCGCCATGGATGGAACGGGGGCTATACGGTCGGGCCGCATTATACGGGCCGTGGCTGGGGTGGCCCGGGCTATCGCCGGAGGCTGACCCCGCGCCCGACGAGACCGCTCGGGCCGCGCCCGGCCGGACCGGCGGGAGCGCGCCCGATACGCCCCTGACAGGGACGGAGCATACCGAACGACCGGGGATGCCGACTCACGTCGTTCCGGGCGTCGTCCCGGCATCGCGCGCCGGTCCGTCCTAGAGTTCCCCCTCGAGGATCGTCGCCGAAGGCCCCTCCGTCCAGACCAGAACCGCAACACGCCTGTGTTCGGGATAGAGCTGTCCCAGCACGGCCCCATAAGCCGCCATCTGGCGCCGGTACGTCGCAGGGACCTGTCCACCGCGCGGCGGCGACTGGTTGGTCTTGAAATCGCAGAAATAGACCGTATCCGCCGCAACGCGCATCCGATCCACCTGCCCCAGAACAACCTGCCCTTCCGCCAGTCCGGTCACGGGTTGTTCCGCGAGGCTGCCCGGCTCGAAAAGCGGGGCAAGCGCGGGCAGGGTGAGCAGATCGACGATCTGACGGGCAAGACGGTCTGCCTCCCCGGTGGAGAACCCATGCGCGGGCCGCATCAGCCATTCGCGCGCAAGGCCTGCCCATGCTTGCGGCGGACGATCGGGCAGCCATTGCAGCAGACGATGCACCAGCGTACCGCGGGCGAGCGCCTGCGCCCGCGGCGTGTTCTGCCCCGCGTGACGAAGCAGGGGCGACACCCCCGGAGGATCGATCCCGAACCGGGCGGATTCCGGGCGGCTCGGCGCCAGAGGACGGGTCAGGGCATCCTCGTGCGGTGCCGGAAGCGCGCGCCATGCGGGCGGTTTGCCGAAACAGTCGGGGACGGGGACGAACACGCCCGGCTGTGCGGAGGGGCGCACCAGATCCTGCTGCTCGGGCGGAGTTTCGATCTTGAGCATCTCGCCCGGCCAGCCGCCCTCGAACGGCACCCGTTCTGCCCCGAGACGCTCGAATCCGGCCTGGCAGGAATCGTACCACGTCGTTTCGCTGCGCGTTTTTCCCGACTCCCAGCCGCATATGACCAGCCAGTCGCTGGCCCGGGTGAGCGCGACATAAAGCAGCCTGTTGCGCTCGGCGCGGGCTGCCGCGTTTTCTTCCGCCTTGAGACGCTCGCCCGCATCGGAGGGCAGATCCTTCGACGGCAGCCAGACCGGCAGATCGACCCCATCCTCGCGTTTCCAGAAAAGGCTGGTTTCGCCCGGTGCCTTGCCGGTCATGTCGGGCAGGACGACAAGTCGTGCCTGAAGCCCCTTCGCGCCATGCACGGTCATGATGCGTACGGCGTCCGTCTCCGCCTCGGCCTCGCGCTTGACCGTCAGATCGCTTGCCTCCAGCCAGTGCAGGAACCCCTGCATGGATGGCGCGTGGAGCGCCTCGAAGCGCAGCGCAGCGGCAAGCAGGTCGTCCATGGGCTCCGCCGCCTCGGGACCGAGACGGGCAAGGATACGGGCGCGTCCTCCATGGCGGCCGAGCGCATCGGCGAGAATCTGGTACGGCGTCGCATAATCGACGCGCTGCTGGAGCGCGGACAGCCTCTGCCAGATCGCCCGCCAGTCCGGACGCTCGGCATGGCGCTCGCGCAAGACCGTCCACAGGGGGCGCCCCTCCCGGTTCGTCGCGAGCGCCATGAGGGAATCGTCGGCGATCCCCCCGAAGGGCGATGTCAGGACAGTCGCAAGCGTGAGATCGTCCTGAGGGAGCAGCAGGGCGTGACAAAGCGCCATGAGATCCTGCACGGCGAGGGACTCGGTAAGTTTCACACCGACAAGCGTCGCCACCTCGACCCCCTGCCCCTTCAGGGCCCGGACGAGAGCGCGCAGGAAGGCGGACCGGCGCGGCACCAGAACGAGAATATCTCCGGCACGCAGGAGCGCCTGACCCGGCTGGGGGGGCTTTCCGATCTGCTCGGCGATCCAGCGGGCCAGGGTGTCCGCGAGACGTTGCGGGGCGCTGCTCTGACCGGTATTGCCGAGCGGGGCCGCCCATGGATCGTCCACGGTTTCCCTGTCTTCGCGAGGGACCAGAGGCCAGAGTTCCACACGACCGCCCTCTCCGGGACGGGCCGAGCGATGACGCGGAACATGGGTTCGTCCCGGCTCCCGCAATCCTTCCGCTGCCTCCGGCGTTTCTGCGTCCCCTGCGGTCCGGGACGGTCCGGCATCTGCCCCGCGGCTTGCGAAAACCGAATCCACCAGCGCCAGCACAGGCGCGACGGACCGGAAGGACACGCCGATTTCCGGTGTGCGCCAGTCCTGCCCGGCGCCCGTCACGAGCGCCTCGAAACGCGCCCGGGCGCGAAACAGACCCTGGGGATCGGCCCCCTGAAAGGCGTAGATCGACTGTTTGAAATCCCCGACGGCAAACACCGTGCGCGGTCGGCCCTCCATGTCGCGGGCTCCCTCACCCACGAAGAACTCCTCGATCAGTGTCGTTGCGATCTCCCATTGCGCGGCCGAGGTATCCTGCACCTCGTCCAGCAACAGATGGTCCAGACCGCCATCGAGCTTGTAGAGAACCCAGGCCGCACCGGGATCGCTCAGAAGATCCCGCGTGCTGGCGATCAGATCGTCATAATCGACGAGGCCGCGCAGGGTCTTGTCTTGCGCGTAATGCGCAAGCGTGGGCGCGGCGAGCGCGAACAGGGCGAGATTGAGCGCAACGAGACGCTGTGCAGCGAGCGCCCGCCCGAGGGCGACGAGACGTTCGCCTTCGGCAGTGAAGGCCTCCGGCAGATGGGGACGATCGCGCGCGATGGGCGCCTTGCAGAAAGCCTGGGTCTTGCGCGGCGTTCCTGTCTGCGTGACGAAGAGATTCGTCCAGAGCGCTCCATCCCGTTCTGCTACGGGACGGGACAGGATATCGAGCATCTGCGTCAGTGCGGCCTGCATCGTCGGCGAGCCCAGAGGGAGCGCCTCCTGCGCGCAGGCACGCAGGGTCGCTTCCTGCGGCGACGCGACGCACGCGCGTTCGAGATCCGCAACCGATGCGTCTCCCGCCCCGAAAACGCGTCGATATCTCCGCTCGATTGCCCGCGGATCCTGTTGCCAGAGAGCGAATCCCTGTCTCAGCCGTGCGACACGCCCCTGCAGCGCCCTGATACGGCCAAGATAATCCTCCAGCCCGACCTGACCCGCGAGAAGCGACAGCCGGGCCTCCATCGCAGGATCGTCCGACGCCCGGGACAGGGTCCGCTCGATCGCGTTGGCGAGCGCCAGTCCGGAATCCGTCTCTTCCATCAGGGTGAAATGCGGGTTGATCGCTGCCTCGACCGGAAACCGTCTCAGCAGGGACTGGCAGAAGGCATGGATCGTGCCGATCTTCATGCCCCCCGGCAGATCGAGAACCCGGACGAACAGCCCTCGCGCCGCAAGGCGGGTTTCCGGCGTGACAGGCACGCAAAGCGACTCGAGCTCGCGATCGAGATCGGTATCGGGCAGCGAGACCCAGCGTCCCAGCCGGGCCTGAAGACGGTTGGCCATTTCGGCAGCGGCGGCGCGGGTAAAGGTCAGACACTGGATACGCGCAGGATCGCTCCCCGGCAGGACATGCCTCTCCCCGGTGGCGGGATCGCTCCGGGTCACGGGAAGCATCAGACGCAGCAGGCGATCGATCAGCAGCTTGGTCTTGCCGCTTCCGGCCGAGGCGGAAACGAATACCGACGCCAGAGGATCCGATGCCTGACGCTGGATCTCGTTGGCGGAGGCGATGACCGCACCGGACTCCTCCCTCTCGCTCATTCTCCTCCCTCCTCGCGGGCGGCGCTCCACTCCGACACACGGGCCAGATGGGCATAGTCACTGTATCGCGGCACATGATCGGGATGAGGATGCGACCGATAGGCGGTGCGCGGATCGTCGAACGCCTCGACCCGCATGCGCAACCGCTCGAGCGCCGAATCGACGAGAGGTTCGATATCCCCGGGCTTGCGCGGGACGGAGAGAACCTCGCCCCTGTTCCGGTCGCCGGTCAGACGCCAGTATTCGAGCGCGGCGCACGTCGCCGCCGGAAGGGAGGGAAAACCTCCCAGACGCAGCATGGCCGCCTCGAGCACGAGCTGCGAACTCCATCCCGATTCCACATCCGACATCCTGGGCAGGCTGCCCGTCTTGTAATCGATGATGGTCGCGCGCCCGTCCTTGCCGATCTCGATGCGATCGGCGCGCGCCGTCAGACGGAAAGGCGCCAGAGGAACAGTCAGAACCAGCGTTCCTGCCTGTTCGGTCCTGCAGAGATCCGGAGACGGGCGCCCGGCCTCGAGCGAGGTGACCCAGTCGGCGATCCGCAGGATACGCGGCCGCCACCAGGCGGCGAGAGCGGGACGGAGCTGACGCGCGGCGAGCGTATCCAGCAGAAGACGTCGCAGCGAACGGCCCGCCCGACGCTCCGGATCCAGCCACAGATCGAGCCCCTCATGCACGATCACACCGATATCCGAACGGTCCGCAGCCTCCTCGAGCGCGGGCAAGGCCCGCAGACCGAGCACGTGGCGGGCGTAGATCGCATAGGGATCGCGCAGCCAGGTGTCGATTTCCGTCACGGAGAGACGTCTGGGACGCAGCATGACCGGAGGACGCGGCTCGGGCGGCGCGACCGGGCGTGCAGGCCCGTCGGGCTGGTCGATCCGTGCGTGCCATTTCAGGGCCGGATGGGGCGGGAGCATCTGCCCCCTTCCCTCGAGCAGCGCAGCGAGGCGGACCAGCCAGCGTGCCGGTACGGCAGGCGCTCCATCCCGTCGCGCTGCACTGGACAGGACTACCTCGCGGCCCGACAGGAAGGCGGTGATGAAGTCATGCGCCGCAGTCCCGATCAGACGTTCGGGTGACGGCAGCCCCGCCCGGGTACGCATCGGACGGCTGAGCCATGGTCCGGGATCCGTCGCGGGCGGCCATATGCCCTCGTTCAGCCCGCCGAGTACGACGAGATCGGCGAACTGGAGACGCGCCTCCAGAACACCCAGGATCGAGACGCGAGGATGCAGGGATTCGCCGTCGCGCCCCTGGAGGACGCGCTGACCGAACACCATCTGCCCGGCCATCGATGCCAGCAGGAAAGCGGGCAGAACGTCCGGCTCCTGCGGCGGGAGAATGGCGCCATGGGTCATGAGACCGGAAAGATGGGTGGAAAGCGCATGCCCCTCCGCGCCGAGCCACAGCCGCTCCGCACCGGACTGATCGGCCGTGCGCGCGAGGGCTTCCGCAGCTCTCACCAGTGCCGCCAGAAGCTCCGGCAGGGGGCAGGAGCCAGCCGAGAGAAGCGGAGAGAGCGCATCGTCCAGCCGGTCGAGAAAGAGATCGAGCGGTTCGGCCCGGTCGGGACTGTCGGCCGTATCCGCCTTTTCGTCGTCATCTCCCCCAAGGGCGAGACGCAGCCCCGCAAGACCCGGAGGCGGCGCCGGCCCGCGCAGGGCCATGCGCTCGAGCCGGCGCGCCGTCGCGCGGCAGGTTCCCGGCGTGGTCCCCAGAGCGACGAGCGGATGCTTGAGAAGGGCGAGAAGCGAGACCGGCGCGAGAGACGAGGCCACCGCCTCTGCGAGGAGACGCAGCAATATGGCGGCAGGCGTGAGGGCAAGCGCCTCGCCCGCACTGTCATCGGCCACGATCCCGTAGCGGAGAAGCTCGGTCGCGACACGGCGCGCCAGACTCCGGTCGGGCGTTACGAGGGACGCCGTACGTCCGGGCGTCTCGACGGCCAGACGCAGGATCATCGCGATGCAGGCAGCCTCCTGCTGCTGATCGGCGGCATCCAGCCGCGTGATCCCTGCAAGGGGAAGCGGGGTGCGCGTCTCCCCCCAGGCTGAAAGCCCGTCCATCGGACGCATCATGAGCCCTGCCAGCGTCATGCGCCGATGCAGCTCGGGCCGCCCGTCCTCCGCCCGCCAGACCGCGAGGGTTTCACGGGAAACACCGAGATCGCGCAGAAGATGCCGAAACCCTGCCTGGGGGTGGCTCTCGGGAAGGGTCTCCCACAGCGCGTCAGGAAGGGCCAGATCGACACCGGGCAGAATCACGCATCCCTGAGGGGCCTGGAGCACGGCACGCAGGATGGCACAGACCGCAAACATGCCATCGGTGAACCCGACCGCCCAGAGCGGCCCCTGAGGGGGCACCTGCGTCCAGCGGGTCGCCTGCGCCTGAAGCAGCGCCACCTGTCGGGCGACCGGGTTCATCACGCCGGTCTCCTCGAGCCACGCCGGCCAGACATCCGTGACGATATGAAGAAACCGCAGGGTCTTGTGCCAGTGATCGGCAAATCGCGGTTCGGCCGCATCCGGCAGACGGGTGCGCAAATCGACCCCGACACGCTCGGCATCGTCCATCAGCTCCGCCAGTGCCGAGGCGAGCGGCCAGGCCTGTTCGAGGGTCAGGGCGGTATTGAAGATTCCCTCCGCCCGGAGCACCAGGGCGGCGAGCACGGCGAGACGACGCTGCTTGTCCACGGCAGGAGGGAAGGAAAAGGTCTCCGCACCCGAGAGCGCCAGATCCTCCTCATCCACATCTCCGACCGGCACGATGCGCGGCAGAAGCGCGGCCCGGCCATCGAGACAGCGCAGAAAGGCCTCCATCAGATTGCGAGCGGCGCGACGGCCCGGCACGAGGATCAGGGCCTGGGGGGCATTCTGGAGGGCAGGTCCCTCGAGCCAGAGCCGGGCGACCGTATCGAGAAAGGGACGATCGGACGGGATCGTGGCGAGCGTCACAGACGCTCGCTCCACCCCTCGATCCTCACCCGACGCGCCGTCTCGACCGGTCCGGGCATCAGCGTCAGATGCAGCGCGTGACCGGGCAGCGCGTCCTCGGCCCGTTCGGGCCATTCCACGAGCATGATCCCGTCCTGGAGTTCGTCCCATCCAAGCTCTTCCAGCGCATCCGGCCCGCCGAGACGCCAGAGATCGAAATGTGCGACCTGCCCTTTCCGGGTATCGTAGAGCTGTACCAGGGAAAATGTCGGGCTTGGCACTTCCATGGCCGGATCGCCTGCCAGATGCCGCAGGAACGCCCGGGCGAACACGCTCTTGCCCATGCCCATCTCGCCATGAAGCGCAATCACGTCGCCCGGTTGAGCCAGCTCGGCCAGCCTTGCGGCCAGAGCCTCTGTTGCAGACGGATCGGGGAGCGCGCTTTCGGTCATGGGGATACTCTAGAGCCGCGCCGGAACGATGGGTAGGGGGAGAACGGGTACCGGGAAAGGAACGCTTGCCGGGCGCACCCGGGCGCAGGGCATGACAGGCGGATCTGCCAGCCTTCCTGCCGCCGCCATCCCGGTTGCTGCCCCGTCAGTCCCTGTATGGTGGCAGGGCGAGACCCTTCCACAACGCAAGGCCGCGCAGCCCGAACCCGAACGTGACCGCACAGCCGCCCGCAAGCATCGGCGCGACATGACACTGGGCGAGACCCACATAGAGCCCCGCAGCAAGAGCCGCGGCCGTCACATAAAGCTCCGGACGCATGATGATGGAAGGCTGGCCTGCGAGAATATCGCGAACGATTCCCCCCATGCAGGATGTCACCACACCCATGACCACCGCGGGAAGCCATGGAATGCCGAAGGCCAGCGCCTTCGCCGCACCATAAGCCGCATAGGACGCAAGACCGAGACCGTCGCACCATTCGATGGCCCGTCCCGGCCAGAGACGATGCGGCGTCCACCAGACCAGAAGCGCTGTGCAGAGGCACACCGCGAGCGGTGCCGTCGCATGCATCCAGAATACGGGGGCGCCGATGAGCAGATCGCGGAGCGTGCCGCCGCCCACGCCGGTAAGTGCCGCGAAAAAGGCGAACGTCACCAGATTCTGACGCGCCCGGGCCGCGACCAGTGCGCCCGACATGGCAAAAACCGCCGTCCCGGCCAGATCGAGACCCGACAGGGCCGATGCAGTCCCCGACAGGGCCGTTGCCGTCACTGCGCGAGGGCCTCGATATCCCCGGCGAGCTGCTCGACCCGCGCCGGATCCGCATCCCAGGCGAACATGAACCGCGCACCGCCCCCGATGAAGGTGTAGAAACGCCAGCCTCGCGCGCGCAATCCGTCGAGGACGGACACGGGCGCCGTCAGGAACACGGCATTCGCCTCGACGGGAAACATGAGCGACACGCCGGGAAGCGCCGCGACACGCCGGGCGAGCGCCTTGGCACAGCCATTGCCGTGCGCGCCGTTGCGCAGCCACGCTCCCGTTTCGAGAAGTCCGATCCAGGGTGCGGATATGAAGCGCATCTTGGACGCGAGCTGCCCGGCCTGTTTGCACCGGTAATCGAATCCTTCCGCCAGTGCGGGGTCGAAAAACAGGATGGCCTCGCCAACGCCCATGCCGTTCTTCGTGCCGCCGAAGCACAGGACATCGACCCCGGCCTGCCATGTCATCTCCGCAGGCGAGCAGCCCAGCGCGGCACAGGCATTGGCAAAGCGGGCACCGTCCATGTGCAGGCGCAGCCCCAGCGCGCGACAGGTCGCGGCGATCTCCCGGATCTCGTCGAGCGTATAGACCTCTCCCGTTTCCGTGGGCTGCGTGATGGTAACGGCCTTGGGCTTCGGATAATGGATATCGCTGCGGCAGGTCGCGAGCGCCCTGATGTCATCGGGGCGCAGCTTGGCCTGATCGTTGCGCGCGACCAGAAGCTTCGACCCGTTGGAAAAGAACTCCGGCGCCCCGCATTCATCGGTTTCGACATGGGCGTAGGCCGAACAGACGACGCTGTTATAGGACTGGCAGAGCGCCGCCAGCGCCAGGGAATTGGCCGCCGTGCCGTTGAAGACGAAAAAGACCTCGCACGCCGTCCCGAACAGGGTCCGGAAGGCCTCGGCCGCGCCATTGGTCCATGGGTCATCGCCATAGGCCGGAACCGAGCCTTCATTGGCCTTGCGCATCCCCTCCCAGACCTCGGGACAGATCCCGGCATAATTGTCGCTGGCGAATTGTTGTGAAGCGGGTATCTGGGCCACGGACGGGTTATCCTCGATCGGTTCTGGATCCGGCGGAACGCGGCAGTTTGTGGCATGTCCCGAGATTGCCGGAGCGGCCACATCTCCCCGGCTTGCCGGAGATACCACCTTGCCCGGGAGCAGGTTGGCGCCGGAAAAACGGTTTCCGGCTCTTGATGCAGGGTTCTGCCTATCAAAGCGGTGCCCTCCACGCAATCCGCCCTGGCCGGAACGCAGTCGCCGGAACACCCGGGGGATAGGCGCCCGGCACAAGCACCCGGTATAAGAGCACCCGGAATAAGCACCCGGAATAAGCACCCGGGGTGCGCCTTCGGGATACGCCTTCGGGGCGCGCAATCTCGGGGGGTGCATCCGGACCGGGAATGTGGTTTCTGTTGGCTGCTTTTCACAGAATGACAGAACAGACACGGATGAACGCTGCCATGGGTCAGACTCCTCTCGACATCGATGTAGCCATTATCGGTGCGGGGCCGACCGCTCTCTTTGCCGCCTTCGAATGCAGCATGCTCAAGCTTTCCTGCGTGCTGATCGACGCACTCAGCGAGATCGGCGGCCAGTGCGCGGCGCTTTATCCGGAAAAACCGATCTACGACATTCCCGGCCATCCCGCGATCGAGGGCGGCGCGCTCGTCGCTGCGCTCGACGCCCAGATCGCTCCGTTCGGCGTACCCCGCCTTCTGGGCCAGCGGGTCGAAACCCTCGCCGGACATCGCGGTGCCTTCACGCTTGGGACGGATAAGGGGCAGGTCGTCACCGCCCGGGCCGTGATCATCGCCGCCGGTGCAGGCGCCTTCGGGCCGAATCGGCCCCCGCTCGAGGGACTCGAGGCCTATGAGGCAAGTGGCGCCGTGCAGTATTACGTGCGCCGCAGAGCCGATTTCGCAGGGCGGCGAATCGTGGTGGCCGGGGGGGGCGATTCCGCGCTCGACTGGGCGCTTTCCCTGTCGGACATCGCCGAGAAGATCTTCCTTCTGCATCGCCGCGACCGTTTCCGTGGTGCGCCGGAAACGCTGGCGCAGATCGAGGCGCGCGTCGCCGACGGACGGATCGAGAAGGTCGTCCCCTACCAGCTTCACGCGCTTCATGGCGCATCGGGACAGCTCGACGCCGTCGAGATCATCGATCTGGAAGGCGCGACCCGTCGCATCGCTGCCGATACGCTGCTTCCTTTCTATGGCCTCTCCACCGATCTCGGCCCGATCGCGACCTGGAATATCGACACGATTCGCAGCACGGTTCCGGTCACCCCTTCGACCATGGAAACGAGCCTGTCCGGCGTGTTCGCCATCGGCGATGTCGCGACCTATCCCGGCAAGCTCAAGCTCATTCTCCAGGGCTTCAGCGAGGGGGCGATGGCCGCCCATGCCATTCATCCGATCGTTCATCCCGATCAGGCGCTGCATTTCGAATATTCCACGAGCAAGGGCGTACCTGCCGGGTCTTGAGCATAGGCCGGGCGTCTGTTTAGAATGGTATCGAAATGAATATAAGGCGCTATCCCCGATGACTCAAGACCGGAACGGCGCGCAGGATGACGCCCGCCGTGCGGGCGGCTGGCTCAGGATCGATCTCGATGCCCTGGCCGCCAATTATCGCGCGATCCGCAGCCATGTCGGCCCCGATGTCGCGGTCGGCGCTGCGGTCAAGGCCGATGCCTACGGGCTGGGCGTCGAACGCGTCGCGCCCTGTCTCCATCGCGCGGGATGCCGCCGGTTCTTCGTCGCCACCTTTCAGGAAGGCGTCGCATTGCGGCCCCTGCTGCCCGCAGACAGCGCCATCTGCGTGCTGAACGGACCGCCGCCGGGCAGCGAGGCCGATTTTCCCCGTTTCGGGCTCGTTCCCGTCCTGAACAGTCTCGATCAGATCAGACGCTGGGCCGCGTTGCAGGATGCGCCCGGTCGGCCGCCCTGTCTCGTGCAGCTCGATAGCGGCATGTCGCGATTCGGCCTTTCGGAGGACGAACTCCGGACCGTATTGCAGGAGAGACTGCTCGAGCGCCTGTCCGTCTCTTTCGTGATGAGCCATCTTGCCTGTGCGGACGATCCCTCCTCACCGCGCAACGAGACGCAGCGCCTGCGTTTCGAAACCCTGCGCGCGCTTCTGCCGGATCTGCCCGCCAGTCTCGCTGCCTCGAGCGGCATCTTTCTCGGGGCCCCTTTCCATTTCGATCTCGTTCGGCCGGGCTATGCCCTGTATGGCGGCAATCCGGTGCCGGGCCGGTCGGATACGATGCGCCCGGTCGTGACCCTTCATGCAGGTCTCGTCCAGGACCGCTGGATCGCGCCCGGCGATGCCGTCGGATACAGCGCGCGTTTCGAGGCCGATCGCCCGAGCCGGATCGCCACGCTGTCGGTCGGATATGCAGACGGCTTCCCGAGACGGGCCGGAGGGCTCGCCCATGCCGTATGGCCGGAGCGACCGGAGATCGCGCTTCCCATCGTCGGACGGATCTCGATGGATTGCATGACGCTCGACATCACCGCTCTGGGCGATATTCCCCTGCCCGCAGGTACGGCGTTCGAACTGATCGGCCCGCATTGTCCGCTGGACGCGCTGGCCACGACCCTGGATACGATCGGATACGAGCTGCTCACCGGTCTCGGGCAGCGCTACCATCGTGAGTATATCGAGAGTTCACTATGAAGATCATCGTCATGGGCGCCGGCGTCATCGGCGTCACCACTGCCTGGTATCTCGCGGAACAGGGGCATGAGGTCGAAGTCGTCGACCGACAGCCCGGCGTGGGGCTCGAGACCTCGTTCGCCAATGCCGGACAGGTCTCTCCCGGTTATTCCACCCCCTGGGCCATGCCGGGCCTGCCGCTCAAGGCCGCGCGATGGATGTTCGAGAAACACGCCCCGCTCGTCGTCCGGGCCGCTGCCGTCAACGGGGCGATGCTGCGTTTCATGACGCAGCTTCTCGCGAACTGCACCCATCATGCCTACGATATCAACAAGGGCCGGATGCTGCGGGTTGCGGAATACAGCCGCGATTGTCTCGCCGAACTGCGCCAGTCCACAGGCATCGCCTATGACGACGGACAGAAGGGTCTCATCCAGCTTTTCCGGACGGACAAGCAGATGGAGCACGCCTATGAGGACATGCGCCTGCTCGAGGAAAGCGGTGTCGCGCATGAGCTGCTCGATGTGGAGGATGTCCTGTCCCACGAACCGGGACTTGCGGGAGCGCGCCAGATCCTGAAAGGGGGGCTCCGGCTGCCCGGCGACGAATCCGGTGACGCCTATCTCTTCACGAAACGTCTGGCCGCCCTGGCTGCGGAAAAAGGGGTGACCTTCCGTTTCCGTACGGAAATCGAGGCGATCGAAGCCGCCAGCGATGCCATTTACGGCATTCGCACCAGTGCGGGGCGCCTGACCGCCGATGCCTATGTGCTCGCACTCGGCAGCTATTCGCCCCGCCTTCTCAAACCGATCGAACTCACATTGCCGGTCTATCCCGTGAAAGGATACTCGCTTACGGCGCCGATCACCGATGAGAGCGGCGTTCCGACCTCGACCGTCAATGACGAAACCTACAAGGTCGCCATGACGCGGCTTGGCGATCGTATCCGCATCGGCGGTACGGCCGAGCTGACCGGCTGGCGTCTCAAGCTGAGCCAGGACCGTCGTGAAACGCTGGAGCTTTCCTTCCGCGAGATGTTCGGCGGCGCCGATCTCAGCCGGGCCAGCTACTGGACCGGGCTGCGTCCCTGCACGCCGGACGGCACGCCCGTGGTCGGGCCCTCGGGGCGGTACGGCAATCTGTGGCTGAATACCGGGCATGGAACGCTCGGCTGGACGATGGCATGCGGCTCCGGTCGTATTCTGGCCGATCGCATCAGCGGCAAACGCACGGATATCCCGTCGCTCGACCTTTCTCTTGACCGCTATACGTCCTGATGAAGCCCGGGAAGGGCACGCTCCCTTCCTTCCACATGACATGACCCTGCGCATGGCACCGGACCGCTGGCCTCTACCTGTGGCTGTGCCTGCGGCTGCGGACCCGGGCCTGTAGGCCTGATCCCGAGCTTTGAGGACGATCCGGGCGAGCGGAACACGCCGGGTATCCGCCTCGCACGAAACGAATAACGAGCCGCCGGTGCACGTCGCGCGAACACCGGATTCTCGCCGTCTATCGACGGAAAAAAAACGGAAAGATCGTGGAACGGGATCGGATCCGATCCGATCCGATCCGACATCGATCCGAAAACCGATCCCCATCGAAATCCTGCTTTCCCAAACGATTCCGACCGATAATATACCGGTATATAAAAGTAATTATGGTTATAAATCACATATCTTGTTCCGGATAACGAACTTTCATGCGTTTGTCATAGTAAAACACTTTTGTGTGAGTAATGAATGTTCCTGTTTCATTAAAACCAACAATGTTCTACCGGATTTATGCGAACAGGAGATAATACGCCCAGTTAAAGAAAATAATATGCGATTCTTCCGATTCCAATCCCGGAAGAAATTCCTGGCGGCCCCGGCGATGCTACAACGAAACCGTATTGGAAGATGATATGGCGATCTATAACGTAAATAATGGCGCCTCGATATCGGGGACCGGAATACCATGGAATTCCGGCTCGACGAGATATGACAGCGTGGTCGTATCGAATGGCGGCAGTGTCACCGATCTCGGCGTCAGAAACGGTGGCTCCCTCATCATAGGCAGCGGCGGAATCGCGATCAGCACCGTGATTTCAAGCGGGGGAACCCTGACATTCGTCGGAGGCGGAATCGGGGGGTGGACCACCCTCCTTCCCGGAGGCACCCTGAATATCGGATCGGGCACGGTTCTCGATGTCCAGCACCAGACGTCCCTCGTCGCAACCTCGGGTGCAAGCTTCAATGTCTTCTCCGGCGGCGTCCTTTCGCGTGCCGATATCGGAGACGGAGGCTTCCTGACGGTCAGTGCCGGAGGAAATG
>NZ_BJVC01000004.1 GCF_007988945.1 Swaminathania salitolerans
CCTTCAGCACCGTGATCTCGCGCGGCGGTTCCCTGACTTTCATGGGAGGCGGTTCGGGGGCTTACACCACCCTCCTGCCCGGTGGCACCATGAATATCGGATCGGGCACGATATACGACAACCAGCACCAGACGTCCCTGGTCGCAACCTCGGGTGCCAGCTTCAATGTCTTCTCCGGTGGTGTCCTGTCGCGTGCCGATATCGGGGATGGAGGCACCTTGACGGTCAGTGCCGGTGGCGTTCTCCATGACGTCAATGTCACGAATGGCGGGGCCCTTTCCGTGAACTCGGGCGGAACACTCTCGGGCGCGACGATCGATACCGGCGGCACGGCCATTTTTGCCGCAGGCGCAGACGAGACGGGCGTGACGCTCAATGGCGGAACGATCAGCGCCTTCAATTCGCCGCCTTCCGTAATCTGGGGCAGTGGCGGAGGAACGCTGGTTCTGGAGAGCGGGTCGGTCGATAACGAGGAAAGACCGCTGGCAGGCGATGCCAGGATCGTGGTCAATTCAGGGGCAAGGCTTTCCAGCGCCGTCCTGCAGTCAGGCAACTCACTGATCGTCTCGGCTGGTGCCAGTGTCGCAGAGGCGAGCGTGTCCGGCGGAGCCACGTTCTCCGCAGCCAGCGGTGCCTCCCTTACCGGAGTCGTCACGCTCCAGGATGGCGGCACTGCCACGATCTGGGGCACCACGGGCGGCGCAATCAATCTGGTTGGCGATCGCAATAACGGCCTGACGATCTCGGGAATGGAAAACGGCGGCACGGTGGGAACGGCCATCATCGGCTGGAGCGGCAGCGGACCCGGAAATTCGGACCGGATCGCCCTGGCAGGCGTCTCCCCCGCAGGGGCGATCTATACCTATCCCTCCAACGATCAGGTCGTCATCACGCTGGGTAATGGCAAGACCGTCACCCTCACGATCCCCGGCGTCAGGAGCACCGGCTTCCTTCTCGTTTCCGACGGTTCGGGCGGCGCCTTTGCCGAGGTGTGTTTTCTCGCGGGCAGCATGATTCGCACAGAGGAAGGAGATGTACCGATCGAGACGCTCCGGATCGGTGACACCATCACGACCCATGACTGGCGCACGAATCGCCCCGCAACCCGCCCTGTCGCCTGGATCGGAAAGGCACGCTGCCAGATCCGCCCGCATCTTCCCGAAAATGCCGCCGGCTATCCCGTGCGCGTCCTGAAAGATGCCATTTCAGACGGCGTCCCTTACAAGGACATGCTGATCACGGCTGAGCACTGCCTCTTCTTCGAGGGGAAATTCATCCCTGTACGTATGCTCGTGAATGGCCGGTCGATCTTCTACGACACGTCGATCACCGCTTACGACTACTATCATGTGGAAACGGAAGATCATGCCGTCATCATGGCAGATGGCATGCTGACGGAAAGCTATCTCGATACCGGAAATCGCTCCGCCTTCCGACAGGAAAGAAAGATCGTCGCCTTCCCCGGACATGCGAAAACATGGGACAGGGATGCAGCCGCACCGGTCGCCGTCTCCCGTCCGGAGGTCGAGCCGCTTTTTCGCCGTCTGGAAAACAGGGCTCGCGATGCCGGTCTGGCGGCGGTCGCAGAGAGGCCGGAGCTCACGGATGACAGCAATCTTCATCTCGTGACGGAGGGCGGCGTCGTCATCCGACCGGCGCGCGAGTCGAACGGACGGGCAATCTTCCTGATTCCGTCGGATCTCGGAAGCGTTCGCATCGTCTCCAATGCGAGCTGCCCCAGCGACGCCATCGGCCCCTTTGTGGACGACCGGCGAACCCTCGGCGTCCTGATCGGTGAGATCACTCTGTTCGAAGGCGCAAGCGCGCGCAGGCTGACGGCACATCTGACGAATCCCGACCTCGCCGGATGGGAACGTGTCGAATCGCAAACCATGCGCTGGACCACGGGTTCCGCCTTGCTGCCGCTCGGACCTCGTTCGTGCAGCGACATCGCGGCTCTGGCGGTCGAGATCAGGGCTGCGGGCCCGTATCTCATTCAACCGGCCCGGGAGATGCGGAGGAAGGACGTCTCCTGAAGCTGCGCCCGGAGTCGAATGCCTCGGGAGCGGGCGCCTCCGGGCGAGGGGGAGGTTCTCCCTCGGGAGGGCGCCGCGTTCGTCACCCGGACAGGCGGATGGGTGCATCGCACCTCCGCTTTCCCGCCCCATCCCGTCAGGCACGACCGATCGGCCCGGATCGGATCGGGTCGGACAGTTCCGGCAAATTCCGTGACATTGCAGCCGGGCCCGACAGCGGAAACAGAAAAAGGGGGACGTTTCCGTCCCCCTTTTCCCTCGTCGATGACAGGACCGATCAGTTGCCGGACGCATCCTTCTCGGCGGCGGCTTCTGCGCTCTTCTTGTGATGCTTGTGCTTGTGCTTATGCTTGTGCTTGCCCTTGTGGCCGTGCTTGCCCTTGGAGGACATGGCCTTCTCCTCAGGCTGGGCGGCGGGTGCAGCCTCGGAAGCGGGCGCAGGCGGTGTCGCTTCCGGCGTGGCTGCCGTCGGCGCAGCGGCCGCGGGCGCCGGATCCTGTGCGGTCTGGGCGAAAGCGGGGGCGCTCAGCGACATGGCGAGTGCGGTGACACCGGTGAGAAGCCGACGATTGAAAACGAGCATGGAACGCGCTCCAGAAAAAAGATTCGGAAAGTCACAGCCTGCATCCCGACCGTAATCCGGAGGGGCGTTCTAATGACCGACCTGACGATATCAGTCTTTTTTCTTGCCGTCTCGAGGGAAAATTTGATGAAATGACGGTAATTACACAGTAAAGGCGCCATTTTGCCCTAATGCCGACATGTTGACGAAAAGGGCTGCCGGATCACTCCGGCAGCCCTTTTCGTTGAACACGGATATCGACAGGATCAGTTGTCGCTCTTGACCTTGGACATACGCTTGCGCTCGTTCGGGTCGAGATAACGCTTGCGGATACGCACGGCTGAGGGCGTGACCTCCACCAGCTCGTCATCCTCGATATAGGCAATGGCCTGCTCGAGGCTCATCTTGCGCGGCGGGATCAGCAGAAGCGCGTCGTCCTTGCCGGCAGCGCGGATATTGGTCAGCTTCTTTTCACGGATGGCATTCACTTCGAGGTCGTTCTCTCGCGAATGCTCGCCAAGGATCATGCCCGTATAGATCTTCTCGCCTGCCTCGACGAAGAGCGTGCCGCGATCCTGCAAGGAGAACAGGGCATACTGCGTGGTCGCACCGTCTTCCGCCGAGATCAGCGAGCCGTTGCGACGGCCGTCGATCGTGCCTGCATAGGGCTTATAGCCCGCGAACAGACGGTTCATGATGCCGGTACCGCGCGTATCGGTCAGGAACTCACCGTGATAGCCGATCAGGCCGCGCGACGGGATGAGGAAGGTCAGGCGCACCTTGTCGCCGCCCGACGGACGCATGTCCTGCATCACGCCCTTGCGGATCGACATCTTCTCGACGACCACGCCCGAATAGGGCTCGTCGACATCGACCAGAACCTCTTCGTAGGGCTCTTCCCGCTCGCCGGTTTCTTCGTTGTTCCGGAAAAGAACGCGCGGACGCCCGATGGTCAGCTCGAACCCTTCGCGACGCATCGTCTCGATAAGGACGCCGAGCTGGAGTTCACCACGACCGGCGACCTCGAAAGCCTCGCTTTCGGCGCTCTCGGTCACCTTGATGGCGACATTGCCTTCGGTTTCCTTGAACAGACGGTCACGGATCTGGCGCGACGTTACCTTCTTGCCTTCGCGACCGCCCAGAGGGCCGTCATTGATGCGGAAGGTCATCGACAGGGTCGGCGGATCGACCGGGGTCGAGGGCAGAGGCGCATCGAGCGACGGATCGGCGATGGTGTCGGGAATGGTCGCGTCGGACAGACCGGCCACGGCCACGATGTCACCGGCTTCGGCTTCATCCACCGGCACGCGGTCCAGACCGCGGAACGACAGCAGCTTGGTCAGGCGACCCGTCTCGACTATCGTGCCATCGGGACGCAGCACGCGCACCGGCATGTTCACGCGGGCGCGCCCCTGCTCGATACGTCCCGTCAGGATGCGGCCAAGGAAGTTGTCGCTTTCGAGAATGGTCGAAACCATGCCGAAAGGCGCATCCTTGTCGAGGCCCGGCGTGGGCACATGGCGCAGCACCAGATCGAACAGCGGCGACAGATCCTTGCGGGGGCCGTTCATTTCCAGATCGGCCCAGCCCTGACGGCCCGAAGCGTAGAGCATCGGGAAGTCGAGCTGATGCTCGTCGGCGCCCAAAGCTGCGAACAGGTCGAAGATCTCTTCATGAACCTCGTCGGGGCGTGCATCGCCACGATCGATCTTGTTCACGACCACGATCGGACGCAGGCCGCGGGCCAGTGCCTTGCCCAGCACGAACTTGGTCTGCGGCAGAGCGCCCTCGGCCGAGTCGACCAGGATGATCGCACCGTCCACCATGCTCAGGATACGCTCGACCTCGCCGCCGAAATCGGCATGGCCCGGGGTATCGATGATGTTGATGCGCGTCTCGTTCCAGACGACCGAGGTGCATTTGGCAAGAATGGTGATGCCGCGCTCACGCTCGAGATCGTTGCTGTCCATGGCGCGCTCGGCGACATGCTGGTTTTCGCGGAACGAGCCGGATTGCTTGAGAAGCTGGTCGACAAGGGTGGTCTTGCCATGATCGACATGCGCGATAATGGCGATGTTACGGATTTCCATGAAGCGGTCCTGATCGGGCTTGCAGGGTCGTGCCCTGCCGGATCGCTCCCTGGGAACGATACAAAGCCGGGACTGACGGATTGGCCGTGTTCTGCACAATTTCGCGGCGCAACGCAATCGAAGGTTCGATTACAACGCCGGGGAAGCGGCCAGGGGATGGATCGGATGGTCGATTATTCCCCTTTTGCGGAGGGAAACGCAAAGGCGACCGAAGCGGCGCGGATCGGGATCGCGACCGGGTCGACCCGACAGGATCGAACCCGGACACCGCATGCATTCCGGCCCGCAAGGCCTGCGTCAGCCCGTTGCGGACCGTGCGTCTTCAGACGCGCAGAGTGAATGTTTCCGACGGGCGGGCGCCCATATGGGTGATGATCGCGGCAGCGGCGCGATTGCCGAGCGCGGCGCAGGCCTCGAGCGTATGCGCGTTTGCCAGGGCGGCAAGGAAGCCCGCCGCGAACGCATCTCCGGCACCTGTCGTGTCCACCACCGCCACGGAATCGGTCGGCACGGCGCGGCTTTTCCCTTCCGAGATCACGACGGCGCCTTTCTCGCTGCGGGTGAGCACGACGAGCGCTGCATCCCGACCCGCCGCTTCTGCGGCGACATCGAAGGACTCGGTCTCGTACAGCGCGCAGATTTCTGCCTCGTTCGCAAAAAGGATATCGATATGACCGGCCACGAGCGCACGGAAGGCAGCGCGGTGACGCGCCACGCAGAATGTGTCGGACAGGGTCAGGGCAACGCGACGCCCGGCAGCATGGGCGGTTCTGGCAGCGAGAACGAAGGCCTCCTGGGCGCGCTCCTTGTCGAAGAGATAGCCCTCCATATACGTCACCGCAGCGCTGGAGACGGCATCGCGATCGACATCCTCGGGGCCGAATTCCGTGCAGATCCCGAGATAGGTATGCATGGTGCGCTGGCCGTCCGGCGTCACGAGAATGATACAGCGGGCCGTGGGACGATCGGCATTCTCGACCGGCACGGACGGATAGGCCAGCCCCTGGGCGGAGAGATCCGCTGCATAGCCGAGACCGGCCTCGTCTGCCGCTACCTTGCCCAGATAGCCCACCCGGGCTCCGAGACGGGCGGCGACCACCGCCGTATTGGCGGCGGAACCGCCTCCCATCACCTCTTCCGGCACGATCCGCGCCTCGATATCGGCGGCCTGCGCGGCGTCGATGAGCGTCATGCTGCCGGCAGGCGAGCCGAGTGCCGCCAGGGTCTCGTGCGAGACCGGCGCAAGGATATCGACGATGGCATTTCCGATGCAGAGAAGGTCGAGAGTTGGGGCTGTCATGAGGTCTCCGGAAGAGGGAAATTTCGACGTGGAACGGACATGCACGCCATGAAATCAACACGATCGCGCCGGAATGTTCCGGGTACGTGAATGACGGGTCCGGTGCCGATCGGAACAGGCCATGACACAAGACGCAGCCAGGGTCAAAAAACCGCGGGAAACCGCAGGAAACCGGCTTGTCGGTCCCGTCCCTTAACGTGTAAGCCGGGTTGGGGTGAAAATTGTTTTCACGATGATTTCACTCCGTAATCCAAGCCGCCAGCGGCACCCGAACCGCCAACACTCAAAGAACGCGCAGCGGGGTTAACTTGTTCAAAAGACGCAAACCAGAAGAGACAGCCCCTCCGGCCTCATCCGCCGGATCGATGGCCGGTGCCGGTCAGAAACCCTCCGCCTCAGGCCCGGGCGGCTCCTCGATCTTTCCCGAACGTCCGAACCAGTCGACGGACGCCTCTTCCCCCTCTCTCGCCAAGGACTCCGCCGCGATGGGTCGTACGCCGTTCCCTGCCCCTCCCTCTCCTGCCACACCGGCCACGCCAGCCCGCCCGGCGGCCTCGGCCCCCGCATCCGCCGCGCGGCGCGATGCAACGGAACGCCGGACACTGGTCGTCGGACGCGGCATTTCCGTCCAGGGCTCGATCCAGGACGCCGAACGGCTCGTCGTGGAAGGAACGGTCGAAGCGACCCTCCTCCAGGCCACCGAGCTCTCGGTAACCCAGGGTGGCGTCTTCCGTGGTGAAATCGAGGTCGAGGACGCCGATCTGGCAGGCACGATCGACGGTACGCTGACCGTTCGCGGCAATCTGACCGTTCGCGCCACCGGGCGCCTGATCGGCAAGACGCGCACCCGCCGCCTTCAGGTCGAGGATGGCGGTCAGATCACGGGTCATCTCGAAATGATCACGGGCGACATGCCGGAACGCGCCAAGCCGGTCGAGCCGGGCCTCGCTGCCCCGCATTCCGGCGCTTCGGAACCCGCCGAGGAAAAGACAGCCACCGCCTGATCCGGCCTCACACGAAGCACGAAAAAAAACCCGGCCTCGAACAGGACCGGGTTTTTTTTCATCTTTCGATCGGAACGATCCTGCCGGTCCCGGCCCCCGCTGGAGGCGCCGGAACGGGATCGCCTTTTCAGCCGTTGCTTTCGCGCCGATCGCGCAACTTCACATAGGCGATCGCACAATGCTCGGCGCAATACGGCTTGCCCGGCACGGGCCTCGCACCGCAGAAATGAAAACCCGGCGTGCCCGGATCCCCGTTCGGCCAGCAGCAGGAGGGACCGCGCCTCGGTGAGGTCTCTGTCGTGAGCGGACGGAGAAGAGGACGGAGCATGAGATCTGGCGCCATGGTCTTGGTCTCTGCTGGTTTGCGGGTCTGTGCGGCTTTGGGGGCGGTCGGCGCGGAGGAAGAGGCCGGTGCGGGCTGATCCTGAGCCGCGGCTGTGCCTGCGGCGGAGGGCGAACGTCCTGACGGCTCGGCAGAAGCGGCGTGCCCGGACGCCGGAGCCGTCTCGGCGGCCACCATCGGCTCGGCAGGGGCCATGACCGGCGCGCTCTCCCGGACCGGCGCCGTCATGACGGTTTCGGGCAGCTCCGTCCGGGCCTGGGGCGCGCCGGAAGCGTCTTCGGAGGCGACGGCATCCTGAGAAGGCGACGCAGCCCCTGCGTCCTTGCGGCTCTTTGCCATTGCCCGGATCGGCGAAGGACGGGGCGGAAGACCGAGACGATGGGCCTTGCCGACGACGGCGTTCTTGGTGATCGAGAGCTGACGACCGATTTCGGCCGTGGACAGTCCTTCCTGCCAAAGCGTCTGAAGACGGGTAATTATTTCGTCAGTCCATTCCATCGCCCGTGCTCCTCACTCAGTCCCGTATCGTAAAAACTGGGTCTCTCGACGCGTTGCGCAATCCGTCTCGCGGATTTTTCTTTACTGAGACTGGCCGATAAACACACAGCTCTTGTCCAAGTCAATCTGAACCCGCAAGAATTACCGCTTTATGAAGAAAATCTCAGTCATCGCGCCGGTCACTGCGGATCAAACGCACCGATCGCCCATCGACGGCCAGATGGATCTCTCCGCGGAGCAGGGCAAGCGCATCCTCGCCGAAGACCGCGCGCCGCCATCCCTGGAGTACCGCACCGTCGGTTTCTCCCAGTGCGAGGGCATCGAGATCCTCTCCGGTCGCGACGAGCTTGGGTGCCACGCGGTTGGCTTCGCAGGCGGCGGCAAGCACCACCTTGAGCAAGGCGACCAGAGCCGCTGACGGCTTGGCGCCCTCGGGTTTGCGCGGGGGGCGCGGAAGCTCTTTCTCGTCCAGCGCGAGACCGGTCTGGACCGCGGCGAGAAGACCGGGCGCAGCCTTGCCTTCGGCAAAGCCGCGGGAAACACCCCGGACCCGAGCGAGCGCTTCGGCATCCTGCGGACGCACGGCCGCGATTTCGAGCAGGCTCTCGTCGCGGATCAGGCGCTGGCGGGGGATGTCGAGGGCTTGCGCCTCCAGCTCGCGCCAGGCCGCGATCTCGCGCAATATACCCAGCATACGACGGTTGTTGGTGCGGGCCTTCAGTCGCTCCCACTGGCGGCGGGGATCGGGACGGAAAGTGGCCGGATCGTTCAGGATCGCCAGTTCGGCATCGGCCCAGTGCAGGCGGTTCTGCTTTTCGAGCTCCTGCCTCAGGGCGAGATAGACATCGCGCAGATGCGTGACGTCGGCGGCGGCATAGGCGATCTGGGCCTTCGAGAGCGGGCGGGCAGACCAGTCGCTGAAGCGGTGGGTCTTGTCGATCGTCGCGCCCGTAATGGCGCCGACCAGCGTGTCGTATCCCACCTGATCGCCATATCCGCCCACCATGGCAGCGACCTGCGTATCGAAGATCGAACGCGGCAGGACATCGAAGAGATGGAGGAAGATCTCCAGATCCTGCCGCGCTGCGTGAAAGACCTTCGTGCAGCTTTCCGTCGCCAGCAGATCGGCCAGAGGCGCAAGATCGAGTCCGGGCGCCAGCGTGTCGATGACCGCGACATCCTGAGCGCCGCCGAGCTGAACGAGGCACAGTTCCGGCCAGTATGTATGCTCGCGCACGAATTCGGTGTCGATCGTAACGAACGACTCCTGCTTGAGTCGCGCGCAGAGTTGCGCCAAATCCTCGGTAGAAGACACGATGGCTGGGGCTGGGAAACCGGCTTTGGTCAGTTGCATTTTCCTTCCATACATCAGGGCGGACCCTCATGACCACATCAGAGAACGATCTCGCCGGGCTGAGTCAGCTCGGCCGTCATACCGTGCAGCCGGACAATCCCGAAACCGCGACGCTCGAGAAGGTTCCGAGCCCGCATCGGGGCCGCGACTATGTCGTGCGCTTCACGGCGCCCGAATTCACCTCGCTCTGTCCGGTGACCGGCCAGCCCGATTTCGCCCATATCGTCATCGACTACATTCCTGACGAATGGATCGTCGAGAGCAAGTCGCTCAAGCTCTATCTCACGAGCTTCCGCAATCACGGAGCATTTCACGAGGATTGCTCCGTCAGCATCGCGACGCGGCTCGTCGAGGTCCTGAACCCGAAATGGCTGCGGATCGGCGCCTACTGGTATCCGCGCGGCGGCATTCCGATCGATGTGTTCTGGCAGACGGGAAATGCGCCGGAAGGCGTCTGGATTCCGGCACAGGACGTTCCCGGTTATCGCGGTCGCGGCTGAGACAGGCCAGAAAAAACCCGGCCTCCTTGCGGAGCCGGGTCTTTCGGGTCGGTGGGCCAGGATGACCCGGGCGGCCTGATAAGATCGATCCTGCGGGGCTGTCCCTGTCGGTCCCTGCCCCGCCCGGACGCGTCAATGCGTCGGGTGACTGATCTCGGCCGCCTCGATCTCCGCACGGGCGGACTGGATGCGGCGGGACAGGCTGTCCTGATGGGAGATGTCGTCGGCAGCCACATTGGTGAACTGCGTCTCGAGCCTCTCGAGCCGTTCCTGCGCCTCGCTGAGAACGATCTCGGTCACCGGGAGGGCTTCATCGGCCAGAATGGTACAACGCTGCGACGTGATGTCCGCAAATCCCCCGGAAACGAAAAAGCGCTCGGTGACCTGGCCGTTTTCATACAGGGAGACGACACCGCCGCGCAGCAGGAGCATGATCGGCGCGTGATCGGGCATTGCCGCGATATCGCCGTCCTCGCCCGGGAGCACTGCCATCTCGACTTCCTTGCGGAAGAGCAGCTTCTCCGGGCTGATGATTTCGACCTGGACCGGCATGATGTTACGCCGACTCCTTCATCTTTTCGCCCTTGGCAACCGCTTCCTCGATCGGGCCGACCATATAGAAAGCGCTCTCCGGCAGATGGTCATATTCGCCCGCCACGATCGCCTTGAAGCTGCGAACCGTGTCGTCCAGAGCCACCAGCTTGCCCGGAGACCCCGTGAAGACCTCGGCCACATGGAAGGGCTGCGACAGGAAGCGCTGGATGCGACGCGCGCGCGCCACGACCTGCTTGTCCTCTTCCGAGAGCTCGTCCATGCCGAGGATCGCGATGATATCCTGCAGACCCTTATAGGTCTGAAGGATACGCTGCACGTCGCGGGCCACCTGATAATGCTCCTCGCCGACGATCTTGGGATCGAGCGAACGCGAGGTGGAGTCGAGCGGATCGACCGCCGGGTAGATGCCCATTTCCGCGATCGAGCGATTCAGCACGGTCGTGGCGTCGAGATGGGCGAAGGTCGCGGCAGGCGCCGGATCGGTCAGATCGTCGGCAGGCACGTAAACGGCCTGGACCGAGGTGATCGACCCCTTCTTGGTGGAGGTGATGCGTTCCTGCAGGGCACCCATCTCGGTCGCCAGCGTCGGCTGGTAACCCACGGCGGAAGGAATACGACCCAGCAGGGCCGAGACTTCCGAACCGGCCTGGGTGAAGCGGAAGATGTTGTCCACGAAGAACAGCACGTCCTGACCTTCCTCATCGCGGAAATACTCTGCGAGAGACAGGGCAGACAGGGCAACACGGGCGCGGGCGCCCGGCGGCTCGTTCATCTGGCCATAGACCAGCGCCACCTTGGAACCGGCCGTCGAGCCGTCTTCACCGATCTTGATCACGCCGGCATCCTGCATTTCGAAATACAGGTCGTTGCCTTCACGTGTACGCTCACCGACACCGGCAAAGACGGACACGCCGCCATGGGCCTTGGCGATATTGTTGATCAGTTCCTGGATGATGACGGTCTTGCCGACGCCAGCGCCGCCGAAGAGGCCGATCTTGCCGCCCTTGAGATACGGGCAAAGCAGATCGACGACCTTGATACCGGTCACGAGAATCTCGGAAGCCGCTGCCTGATCCTCGAAAGACGGCGCCTTGCGATGGATCGGGTAATGCTTGTCGGACACAACCGGACCGCGCTCGTCAACCGGCTCGCCGATGACGTTGAGGATTCGACCGAGCGTTGCCGGACCGACCGGCACGGTGATCTGCGCGCCCGTATCCTTGACCTCGGCACCACGGACGAGACCGTCCGTGCTGTCCATGGCGATGCAGCGCACTTCGCGCTCACCGATTTCCTGGGCCACTTCGAGCACCAGGGTCTGGTCGCCGATCCGGACATGCAGCGCATTGAGAATATGCGGCAGCGTGCCTTCGAACTGGACATCGACCACGGGACCGCGGACCTGCGTCACGCGACCCACGACGTTGCTGCTGGCAGACGACAGAGTTTCGGACATCGTATTTCGGCTCCTGCGTAAAGGTCTCAGACGGCTTCAGCGCCGGAGATGATCTCGATAAGTTCTTTGGTGATATTGCTCTGGCGGCTGCGGTTGTAGCGCTGCGACAGATCGTCGATCGCCTTGCCTGCATTCCGTGTCGCGTTGTCCATGGCGGTCATGCGCGCCCCCTGCTCACCGGCCGCACTCTCGAGAAGCGCTGCGTAGAACTGGACCTGGATGTTACGCGGCAGAAGGCGAGCGAGCAGCTCCCCTTCGTCTGGCTCAAACTCGTATTGAGCGGTATTTTCGGTCTGGTTGTCGTTTTCCGGCACGGGAAGCGGTACCAGCGGCGCCTCTGTCGGCGTCTGGGTCATCGCATTGACGAAGCGGTTATAGACCAGCGTCACGCGATCGATCTCACCGGCTTCCAGCATCTGCGTCACGCGCGCGCCCAGATCGGCCGCCGTCTGGAAATGGACCTCCCGCCCTGCCGTTCCGGGCAGACGCTCGACCAGCTTCGTCGGGAAGAGACGCGCCATGGCATCGCCTCCCTTGCGCCCGACGGGCAGAACCTGAACGATCTCGCCGTCAGCCTCGAGCCGGGACACGATCTGGCGCACGCTGCGCACGAGATTGGCATTGAAGCCGCCCGCAAGGCCGAAATCGCTCGTGAGCAGCACGACGAGATGGGTCGAGCCGGAACCGCCCTGCATGAGACGCGGCAACTCGCCCTGCCCCGCCGTGGCGGCCGCGAGCTCGGACAGCATCCGGCGCATCGCATCGGCATAGGGACGCGAGGCCTCGGCGTGTTTCTGAAAACGGCGCAGCTTGGATGCGGCAACCATTTTCATCGCGCTCGTGATCTTGCGCTGCGATTTCACGCCCGCGATCCGGGCGCGCAGTTCCTTCAGCGAGGGCATGATCCGTCCTTAGGCTTCGAAGCGCTTGTTGAACGTCGTGAGCAGCTCGGTCAGCTTGGCTTCCGTTTCCGGCTTGATCTGACGATCGTTGCGGATGGCATCGAGAATGGGCTTGCCCGAGCTGCGCATCTCGGCCAGCAGGGCCGCCTCGTAGCGGACGACCTGATCGACCTTGACCACATCCACGAAACCGCGCGTTCCGGCAAAGAGAATCACGACCTGCTCCTCGACCGGCAGCGGCGAGGTCTGGGGCTGCTTCAGCAGTTCCGTCAGGCGGGCACCACGCTCGAGCTGCTTGCGCGTGGCGGGATCGAGATCGGAAGCGAACTGCGAGAACGCCGCCATTTCGCGATACTGGGCAAGGTCCAGCTTGATCTTGCCAGCAACCTGCTTCATCGCCTTGATCTGGGCGGCAGACCCGACGCGCGACACCGAACCGCCGACATTCACGGCCGGACGGATGCCCTTGTAGAACAGATCGGTCTCGAGGAAGATCTGGCCGTCGGTGATCGAGATCACGTTGGTCGGGATATAGGCCGCGACATCGCCAGCCTGGGTCTCGATGACCGGAAGGGCCGTGAGAGAACCGCCACCGAATTCGTCGGACATCTTGGCAGCGCGCTCGAGCAGACGCGAGTGCAGATAGAACACGTCACCCGGGAACGCCTCGCGGCCCGGCGGACGACGCAGCAGCAGCGACATCTGGCGATAGGCCACGGCCTGCTTGGACAGATCGTCGTAGCAGATCAGGGCGTGCATGCCGTTATCGCGGAAGAACTCGCCCATCGAGCAGGCCGAATACGGTGCGAGGTACTGCATCGGAGCCGGATCGGACGCGGTGGCGGCGACGACGATGGAATAGTCCATCGAGCCTTCTTCCGTCAGCGTGCGAACGAGATTGGCCACCGTGGAGCGCTTCTGGCCGACGGCGACATAGATGCAATAGAGCTTCTGCTTCTCGTCACCCGTGGCGTTGACGGGCTTCTGTGCGACGATGGTGTCGATCAGGATCGCGGTCTTGCCGGTCTGGCGATCGCCGATCACCAGTTCGCGCTGGCCGCGCCCGATGGGCACGAGGGCGTCGATCGCCTTGATGCCGGTCTGCATCGGCTCGCAGACGGACTGACGCGGCATGATGCCCGGCGCCTTCACCTCGGCGCGCTTCATCACGACATCGGTCAGCGGCCCCTTGCCGTCGATCGGGTTGCCGAGCGCATCAACCACGCGCCCGAGAAGCCCCTTGCCGACAGGCACCTCGACCACGGCCCCCGTGCGAGTGACGGTGTCGCCCTCGCGGATGCCGTCGCCGTCACCGAACACGACGATGCCGACGCTGTCCTGCTCGAGATTGAGCACCATGCCGCGATCGCCGGTGGCCTCGAAGGAGACCATTTCGCCCGCCATGGCATTGCTCAGACCGTAGACGCGCGCGATGCCGTCGCCGATCGACAGGACGCTGCCCGTCTCCGAGACCTGCGCTTCGTCATTGAAGGACGCGATCTGCTGCTTGAGGATGTCCGAAATCTCTGCGGGACGGATATCCATCACGCGGCTCCCTTCATGGCATTCTGGATGCGGGCCAGACGCCCGCGAATGGAGGTATCAAATAGCTTCGCGCCGATCTGCACGACGAGGCCGCCGATCAGCGCGGGGTCAACGTGCTCGACCATGGCGACACGGGCATAGCCCGCTTCGGCCAGACGGGCCTGCAGGGCGCTGCGCTGGGCAACGCTCAGCGGCTGCGCGCTGCGCACTTCGGCCACGGTCTCGCCACGACGCTTCGCGTCGAGGGCCAGAACGGCACCGAGGATTTCGTCGAGACGGGACAGACGACGGTTCTGTGCGATCACGCCGACGAAACGCTGGATGCTCTCGCCGAAGCCCTGGGCACGGAGAACGGCATCGAACGCCTTTCCGGCCTGACGCGATTCGAGGCTCTGATCGCCCAGAAAACGGCGGAGCTCGGCGCTCTCGGCCAGAAGCTTGCGCAGGGCGCGCACCTGATCCAGCACCTCGGGGAGCGCCGACCGGTCCCCCGCATATTCATAGAGGGCCAGAGCATAACGATGCGCTACACCGCCTGCCGCATTCGAGCTGACCTGCGGCGCTTCGGCTGTTTCGACCACTGTCACGTCCGGCGTTCCCACCCCAATTACACAAACTTCCTGATGACCACCCACGCCTGTCGGGCATGGCGCCCGTCACGGGACAACCGGTCATGACTCAGGTAACGAGACTGTTCGTCCCGATTCCGCAATAACGGATCAGGCCTCGCGGCGCGTCTAGCACGCAGGGCTTATCGAGCGCAACTGACACTGCCAGGAGCGCGCCGCAAATCCTGCGATCCGCGATCACGACCGTCGCCACGGGCGGACATGTCGGGCCGGACGGATGGAAGCGCCCTTGCGACTCCCGTCCGATGACAGCAATCCGGCCGCTGCCGGGCCAAAGACCGGAACAGAAACCAGGTCAGAAACCGGTACAGAAACCCGGGGATTTGCTTTTCGCGAGGCTTTTTTGGCAGAAGAAGCCCGCTCCTGAGAAAAACCATCGAAACAGAAAGCAGGTTCGACGCATGACCTTCCGTTCACGCGCCTTTCTTCTCCTTGCCCTGACCGGTCTCGCAAGCGCGACTCCGCTTCACCAGGCCCGCGCGGAAACCGATCAGCCCCAGCCGCCGAGCGTCTCCTACTGGGACAGCTGGACCGACACGCACGGTGTCACGCATCTGACGAAATGCAAGCTGAGCAATTTCTCGCTCTCGCGTCTCTCCCCGCATACGGACCCGCTCTGGACCAACCACGCCCAGAAGGGCATGGCGCGCATGGTGACCAGCGTCCAGCCGGCCCATTGGGAGGGAGGATGGCATGCCCCGGAGAACGTGCAGTGGATCATCCCGCTCATGGGGATCTGGTACGTCGAGACGATGGATGGAACGCGCGTCGAGCTGAATCCCGGAGACGCATTGCTGAGCGAGGATGTGAAGGCGATTGCCGACAGCAAGGGTCATGTCGGTCATCTTTCGGGCAATGTCGGAGACGGTCCCGTGGCGCTCATGATCACGCAATTCGCTTCGGCACATGCGCGCAACAAACCCTGCCTGACCCGCTAGAGCCAGGATACCGACGGTGGATTCGGCACGAATGGCGCCCTTCCGGCGGCGCCCCGCCCGCCGGTGCAGGACGCCACGTGTCCGGGGCGCGCGAAGCCGATCGTGTCGGAGCCGGGCGTGATGGAGCCGGGCGTCATGACGCCGACCGTCACGGGGAGCGCGTTGCGCGCAGGATGCAATATCGGAAATTTTCGGGGGAAGATCGACTGGAGCGGGCGAAGGGAATCGAACCCTCCTCAGAAGCTTGGAAGGCTACTGCATTACCACTATGCTACGCCCGCGCTCTGTCGATGGCTTTCCCTAGCGCCGATCGCATTCCGAGGCAAGATGCAGTTTCGGCAAATCGGAATGAAATGAGCTCTTGACTTCATCTCGATAGGGACGCATTACGCCGCAAGTGGTCTCGTCACGAGCCAGTCGCCCCGGTCCAAGGTCCGGATGGCTGGAATGGAGATGATGACTTCAGGGGTGTAGCTCAATTGGCTAGAGCGCCGGTCTCCAAAACCGGAGGTTGAGAGTTCGAGACCCTCCGCCCCTGCCACCACGCCGCAGCCGCTGGCCTTTGCGCCAGCGAGCGGAGTCGGGCGCGGTCCTCCGCCACGCGCGGCTTTTCACAGCATAGATGAGGATGACGGTGTCGGTCACACCCCCAAAACACGGGTCGCAGCAGTCTTCGCCCTCCAAGGGTGGCGCATCGAAAGAGACGCCCAAGCCGTCCTCCAAATCCGGCCCACGCTTCAATCTGGTCCAGTATCTCAAGGATGTCCGGACCGAAGCGACCAGGGTTACCTGGCCGACGCGTCGCAACACGCTGGTCACCACGGGCGCCGTGCTTGCCATGGCCGCCCTCACCTCTGTTTTCTTTTTCGTCGTCGACCAGGTCATCGGGCTTGGCGTTCGCGAACTTTTTGGCGTTGGAGGCTAGGACGAACAACCATGGCTAAGCGTTGGTACGTCGTACATGTCTATTCCGGATTCGAGAAGAAGATCGCGACCCATATCAAGGAACAGGCAGCCCAGAAGGGCCTGACGGATCAGTTCGAGGAAGTTCTGGTACCGTCCGAGGATGTCACCGAAGTGCGTCGTGGCCGCAAGGTGAATGCGGAGCGCAAGTTCTTTCCCGGTTATGTTCTGGTCAAGATGGAACTCACCGACGATGCCTGGCATCTGGTCAAGGACACACCGAAGGTCACGGGATTCCTCGGGACGCGCAATCGTCCCTCCCCCATCACCGAGGCCGAGGCCGAGCGTATGCTCAAGCAGGCGGAAGAGGGCGTCGAGCGTCCGCGTTCCGCGCTCACCTTCGAGGTCGGCGAGCAGATCCGCGTGGCCGACGGTCCGTTCACCTCGTTCAACGGCGTGATTGAGGAAGTGGACGAAGAGCGTACCCGCCTCAAGGTCAGCGTTTCGATCTTCGGTCGCTCGACACCGGTCGAGCTCGACTACACCCAGGTCGAGAAACTCTGAGCGATCCGTTCAGGGGCCTGTGTCGGGCCCGGTCGCATCTCCAAATAAAAAACCCGCCTTCGAAAGGCGGGTTTTTTTGTGCCTGTCTGCCGGATCGGGGCCATCCGGATCTGGCAAGGAAGAGGAAGAACGCCCCTGGAAGAAACGGAGCCCCCGATGAGCCCCCTCCAATGGTCGGAAGGGGATCCGGAAGCATCAGGGCCGGGAGCAGCAGGGCAGAACGGGCAAGGCCCGCAGTTTCGCCGCGGCCTGATCGGCCAGCTGGCCGGTAAGACGGCTGAGAGCCGCCACGAGCGTGTTGGTCCTGGCATCGGGCAGATGCGTCCGGAGCTGAACCGGATAAGCGAGATTCGGTCCTATACCGGATTTGTCTCCATGAACCGAGAGCGATCCGACGAGCGCGGCATTGCCGTTCTGGTCGGCATTGAAGGCAGTGACCGTCAGCTCGACATAAGCGCGCGGCTTTGTCGAAACGGCATCGTTCTGGGCGAAGACCGTCGTGCCCGGCAGACGTTGCGCGAGATCCTGCGTGAGAACCCGGCCGATCATATCGCCGATCGGTTCGCTCCACGCGGTCCCGTGTGCGATCCCGAGCTTGTAATCCTTGTCCTGCCGGACGATCTCGTCCCGGTCGAGACTTGCGGTCACGACAGGCGTACGCACCTCCACCACGACAGGACCGCCCGGCTGAACCTGGCCGGATACGGGCTGGATGGCATACAGCGTCGGATCGCTGCCGCACCCTCCCAGCCCTGCCGCCACGAGAACGGAAAGACCGAGAAGCGCTGCGTAGCGACGGGGCCGGTTCAGGCCGGCAGGGAGAAACATCTTCACGTCAGTGGCGTCCCGTAATCAGTGCCGAAGGGTGATGGTTGAGATAATCGGTGAGGAAGCGGATAGAGCGCGCGGCCTGACCCAGCTGCGTGATCATGGCCTGGAGATCCCGATGGAAATCGGTATCGCCGCCATAGCTCGCAAGCACGGTCTGCGCGTTCCTCAGCGTTCCCTCCAGCGCATCGCTCATGGCGGGAAGCTTCTTGAGGAAGGGCTTCATGCCCTGATCGGCGTTTCTGGTCAGCGCGGAAATATGGCGCAGCGAATCGCGCAGGGCGACAATCGACTGCTTTACCTCCGGGCTGGACAGGCGCTGGTCGGCATGGGCGAGGAGCCCGTTGAGATGCTCGCCGATCTGGGTCAGCGGCATGGCGGCGACCTTGTCCATGGTCGTGGCCGCCGAGGCCATGATCCCGTCGAGACCGCCCGGCTGGCTGGGCAGGATCGCGACATCCCCTTCATAGGTCAGCGTCGCGGGTTTCGCATGTTTGACGAACTGGAGACCGATCATCGATTCCCCGGTCAGGAAACTCGCGCTCTCGACCGAGGCGCGCATCCCCCGCTGCACGAAGGCGGTGAGCAAGGCGTGCTGCGACTCGCGCGACACCTCGTCGGAATTCATCACGCGTTCCGGCTCGAGTTCCATCTCGACGCGAACCCTGGCCGAACCCTCCTTCTCGTTCACCTTGAGAGAGACATCCGTCACGGTTCCGACCTGGATGCCGAACATGCTGACCGTGGCGCCCGATGTGAGCCCCTTGACCGAGCTGTCGAGATAGGTCGCCGCCTTGACGCGCTGATGATAGCGCGCGTTATCGGCATCGGCCTTGCTCGCATAGAGCCTGAAAACGGAATTTGCCGGTGCCTGCGGGGCGTCGATTTTCAGGCGACGGGCGGGCAGACCGAAGGCGACGCCTCCCGATAGCAGCGCCTGCAGCGAGGTGAGCTGGACCTTGAGTCCGCCGGCGCCGAGCCCGACCTGCACGCCGGAGACGTTCCAGAATCGCGTATCGGTCCGCAGATAGTGATCGTAGGGGGATTTGACGAAGACCTGCACCATGATCGGGCCTTCGCCCCCGGGTGGCATGGTGTAGCCCAGAACCTCGCCCACCGACATGTCGCGGAAGAAGACCGGCGCGCCCTCGCCGATCGAGCCGAGCGTCGGCGTCACCAGCATGAACGTCGAACCCGGCTGATCCGAGCGGACGCCGGGAGCGGTCTCGAGCCCGGTGAAGTTGCTCTCGTAGCGCCCGCCCTTCTCGCCGGGATCGATCGCGATATAGGCGCCCGATAGCAGGGTTTCGAGACCGGTGATGCTGGCACCGTTGATCCTCGGACGCACGACCCAGAAGCGGGTATGCTCGGTCAGGATATCCTCGGTATCGGCATTCATGCGGACATGGACGATCACGCGCCGCATATCGGGCGTGAGGCTGATATCCTGCACCGTACCCAGCGTGACCGCCTTGTTCTTGACCTGGGTCTGTCCTGCAGTCAGACCCGAAGCGGTATCGAAGGTGATCGTGATATCCGGCCCACGATTGGCAAGGCTGCGCCAGGCCAGCCATCCCGCGATGACGATGGCGAGAATCGGGATCAGCCAGATGATCGAGAAACGGGTCTTCCTGATCCCGGCCTTCTTCGGCGCAGGCGAGGAACTCCGGGATTGATCGTTTTGGTCGCTCACGCGCGCTCAGGCTCCATATCGTGAGGAGGAAAAGGATGAGAGGGCCGGGAGATGCCTCCCGCTTCGGAATTATCCTGCGCCTCGAGAGGGGCGTCCACCGGTCCGTTCTGGCCGGCAGCATCCCACATGCTTCTCGGATCGAAGCAATGCACCGCAAAGATCGTCACGATCACCACGATGGTGAAGAATACGACACCCGGATCGGCCAGGACATTGGCGAGAAAATTAAAATGTACGATGGCCACGAGAATCGAGATCATGAACACATCGATCATCGACCAGCGTCCGATGATATCGATGATCCGGTAAAGCTTCGTCAGGGGACGCAGGCCGCGCTTCTGCCCGAACCAGGTGCCGAGCACCATGACGGCAAGGGAGATGATCTTGAGCACAGGAACCGTGATCGATGCGAACAGCACGAGAAGGGCCAGAGGCACGAGCCCTGACTGCCAGAGCTCGATCACGCCATGGATGATGGTGCTGGTGTCCGGCTGACCCATCTTCGTATAGGTCATGACCGGCAGGAGATTGGCCGGAATATAGCAGATGATGCCGGCCACCAGCAGAGCCGCCGCATTGGTCAGGCTCTTCGTCTTCCGGCGCCGGAGAATCTGATGGCAGCGCGGGCAATCTCCCATATCCGCCTCACGCGGAACGACGTGATCGAACGCCATCACGAGGCCGCAGGCATGACAGGACAGCATATGCGTCACGGACGGCATGGTCTCGTCCGTCGCCGTCACATGCTCGACCGGCAGTTTGCGTCCCTGGCCGTCCTCCATCTCCTCGCGGATATCCCGGTTATGCCAGACGCGTTCGACATCCAGCGTCGAATCGGTTGCCGCCATGGTGATCATGAGTGCCGCGATGAGAAACACGCCCGCCTGGAGATCGACGATCGCGAGATCGATCAGCTTGGTATAGGCGACGAAAACGCCGAGAATATAGACCTCGATCATGGACCATTCGCGCAGACGCTCGTACCAGGACATCAGACGGGGCGTCCAGTCGGGCATGTGCCGTTTGCTGGCACCGAACAGGATCGCTCCCATCAGCGCTATCACCACGCCCGGCATGACGAGTGTCGTCAGTCCGACGATCAGCCCGATCTCGCCGAAGCCTTCCCGCGCGAGTTCGATCGGCCCGGTCAGGATGGTGACGGTATTGACGCGCCCGTGCACGTTGATCGTCAGGAGCTGGGTCAGAAGCAAGGCGAGATACAATGCCGCAGAAGCGATGCAGAACGCGGCCGGTGCTGCAATGGGCGCCGTACGTCGCCGACGCGCCAGCTGCGCATCGCATCGCGTGCAATACGCCACATGCCCGGGCTTGAGCCGGGGCACCGTCTGGAAGAGACCGCAACAGGGACATTCCCTCAACCCCTCGACGATCTGGAGCGTCGGGGTCGATGGCGCAGGCGAGGCCATCGTGACGGCATTGCGCCACAGACGCTTGTGGAAGCGATCAGACATGGAGACCAGTGTAGCCGGAGAATCGGGGAAGAGATAGGTGTTTGACCTGTTGCAGTCTCGGCCAGTCTCGGCTATAGCACCGCGCCAAGGACGCCGACATAGCTCAGGGGTAGAGCAACTGATTCGTAATCAGTAGGTCCTCGGTTCAATTCCGAGTGTCGGCACCATTCTCCCCACCCGAAGCGGTCACTTGCCGGAAAAGACGACGCCGCTGGAATATCGGCGTTCTCCGTCCGCGATGTACTCATGGCGGAGGAACGGCTGGCGGAGGAACGGCAGAACGGGTCCGTTTCCTACGCGGGATTGCCGGAAAGCGCCCCCTCTCACAATCCGTTCACGGTGAAGTCGCGACTGCCGTTCCACTCGAGCTCCCATTTTGCGCCCGGTCGTACATTCTGGATTGCCGAAGGATCGAACGCCACGAGGCACTGGCCGCCGGAATGGCGGACCGAAGGATAAATCAGTCCCCGCGCGCCCTCCCGTTGCAGGTCCAGGGCAAGCTTCTGACCGGCAGGATACCCCGTCCTTGCGTCCGGGGAGAGGCAGGGCGTATCGCGCTCATCGGTGATATCGGGAAACTCACCGATGAAATCGGCCAGAAGCTCGACATAACGGGTTTTGTCCCTGAAGACATTGATATGGGCGAGCTCCCTGGTCTTGTGGAAAGCGACCTCCTCGATGGCGGTCGGAAGGGTCCAGGCGCAATACCAGGCGCCGCGATCCTCCGCATTGAACCGGCTTCCGCCTGCCCGCGTGTATGTGAATGCCGCGTTGATATGACTGACTCCATACACGCGCAGGTCGTTGGCCCGACGCTGCCACGCAAGCTCCCGGCGATCCAGATGCCGGTTGCGTCCTGCCTCGGCAATCAGCCTGCCGCTGGTCATGGCCTCGATTTCTGTCAGAAGATCTGCCTCCGCATCCGTATCGACCAGCCCCCGGAGGATCGGCGGCTTGTGACAGGTGGCCGGTATCAGACGGATCAGACCGCGCTCGCAGATCGCGGTCGTCTTCATACGCCGCCCCTCAGGGCATCGAGATGACCGCGCACGCTCAGGAAATGCGGCAGACCGTATTCGATGAGCGAATCGACCGGGGCGCTGCCACCGAATAGCGGCCCTCCGTTCGGAAGCCTGATCCAGGACAAGGCCAGCTCGTCATCGAAATACAGCCTCAGCGATTTATAGATGCCGATGAGCGCGCTCAGCCTGAGCATCTGGTCGCGCGTGAGCTCGCCTGTGAAACCGGGTTTGCGTGCACGCTTCCACGTACTCTCGGACATGTCGCATAACTGCGCCGCCTTCGAAACGGGCATAGCCCACTCGGTCATGATGCGATTGACCGCCTTGAGGGCAACGCTGGTCAGGTCCCCGGCAGGGGCGGGAAGGGACAGGGCCGTCTGCATGAGAGCTCCTTGTGTCATCGGCCTATACTTCGGATCATATGGACCGGTTGACAAGTCCATATGATCCGAAATGCCGAAACGTTGTCGTTGTGCAGGGTTCGGGATGCAAAGTCTGTATCGCGTCGTCAGCGGATATCGGAACCGCCGCCGGTCGGAACGACCGCGCGCAGTGCCGGAGACAGCGCCAGGGACAGCGCCAATCATGAGCACCGGGAAAACCGATATCAGGGAAAAAAACGAGGACGCATCACTCTGATATATCTTCTAGCATGAAACGCCGTTTCTGGCACGTTCGGCCATGCTCCGGGATCCGGGGGCGGCATCGCAGACGCTGCGGTTGCGCCCCCGCTTCGGGATATGCGAGGTATGACCCTGCCTGCCGGATCCGTCGGGAAAGGAACGGCCAGTCCCTGTGCCCGCCTCGAGCTGCCTGCGATCGCCCTCTGTGCCGACGAGGCACGTCTCATGACGAACGAGACGGGACGCACGAAACAGGAAGAGACGCCCGTGACCTTCGGTACGAATGCTTTCACCCTGCTCACCCGCTACGCACTCTCCTACCAGATCGACGAATACGGATGGCGGATCGGTGCGCATAGCTACGGGACGCCACGCGTTCTGGAATCGGGAGAGGCCGGGCTGGAAATCGGCGATTACTGCTCGATCGGCCCCGAGGTCACGCTCATTCTCGGCAATCACGCCACCGATCTCATCACGACCTATCCTTTCCGCACCCTCTCCCGGTTCTGGCCTTCGGCCGCCTCGGGCGCGCCCGACCATGCGAGCCGGGGCGCACTGGTCATCGGAAACGATGTCTGGATCGGCGCAGGCGCGACGATCATGCCCGGCGTCACGATCGGTGACGGAGCCATCATCGGCGCGGCAGCGGTCGTCACGCGTCCGGTGCCGCCTTATGCCGTCATGGGGGGCAATCCGGCCCGGATCATACGCTATCGTTTTCCGGAACCCGTCATAGCGCGGCTTCTTGCCCTGGCCTGGTGGAACTGGCCCGAAGCGCTTCTCGAATCGCGCCTTCCCGATTTGCTGAGCGGCGACGTCGAGGCATTCCTGTCCCGCTACGAGGAGGCTCCTCCCGGCACCTGACCGGGCTTTCCTCTCCCCCGTATCGGCCCCGTGCCGACCGGTCCGGCGTCATCCGGGCTTACCTCCGGGCAGCGCTCACCCGAACTCGGCTCAGCGCGGCAGGCGACGCCACAGCACGCCCCCCGCGAGGCAGTAGAGCGCGAGAAACGACAGGGGGATCCAGTCTCCCCCGAGACACTGGGTGACCAGATCGGTCAGAACCGTGCCGAGATTCACGAGACAGGCCAGAATCGAGAGCACGGGAACCAGTCCGATCCAGTATTGGCCGAGAACGATCCCCGGGAAGGGAACACGGAAACGCGATGGCGGGCGTGTCGTCTCACGACGCAGTCGCATGACAGCCACCGCTATGAACAGAAAGCCGATCATCGTCCCGATACTCACCAGATCGGCCAGCAGCGTTATGGGCAGGAACGCGGCTGTCAGAGCCGTCAGCGCAGCGATCGTCACGATGGCCGGGACCGGCGCGCCGCTTCCGGGATCGACCTGCGCGAATCGTGCGGCGATCAACCGGTCCCGTGCGAGAATATGGCAAAGACGCGATTGCCCGTAGAGGCTGACGAACAGCACCGAGGTCAGCCCGATGACAGAGCCGAATTGCAGTACGAGACCGAGAAAGGGCATTCCGAGCGCCTGCACCGCGAGAGCGACCGGGCTTGCCACGCCGAGCTGACGGAACGGCACGAGGCCCGTCATGACCAGAGACACGGCGACATAGAGAACGGCGCTGGTGGCCAGGGCGCCGATGAGGCCGAGCGGGACATCCCGCCCGGGATTGCGTGCCTCGGATGCGGCGATGGAGATGGAATCGAAGCCAAGATAGGCAAAGGACACCACAGCGACTGCACGGAGCAGACCAAGCCAGCCGAAGGAAAACCCACCCTCGGAAGGCGGTAGAAACGGATGCCAGAGTGTCGGATCGACATGGCCGCAGCCGACGAGAACGAAAACGAGAAGAACGGCAAGCTTCAGCAGGACGAGACAGCCATTGGTCCAGCTGGCCTGACGGATCCCCCGCGTCAGTACGATCCCGAGAGAGACAACGAGCAGAAACGCGACGAGATTGACCTGGGGAACGAGATGGAATGCGCCACCCTGCCACTGGATCGTCGCGTTGATGAGACGCGCGGGCAATACGAGGCCGCATGACGCAAGAAAGCCGGAGAGATACCCGGTCAACCCGACCGATACGGCCGACCCGGCCAGGGAATATTCCAGAACGAGCATCCAGGCGACCCACCACCCGGCCCCGATCCCGAGAATGGCACGCGCATAACCGTAAGCGCCTCCCATCGCATCGGGCAGGGCGGAAGCGAGTTCGGCGTAGCACAGCCCGGTGAAGCCGCAGCTGATCGCAGCAAGAACGAAGGAGAGAGAGACAGCCGGTCCTGCGAAATGTGCCGCAGCGATTCCGGGCAGAACATAGATACCCGCGCCGACGACGCTTCCGATCCCCATGAGCAGCAGGCTGACCGGGCCGAGCTGACGGTGCAGGTCGCGGGACTCACCATTCGCCATCGTAAAGCGCACCTCTCTGAAAAACGACCGACGCGTGCCGCAAGAGCCTCTCGCCCTCCAGACGGAGAGACAAGGTAAGGATCTGATGCGACTCGGCAACGACGACCTCGCCGTCGGGGCAAGAGACCGCGTGTGCATTGCCTGCCACACTATCGTCTTTTGTTTTTTCGGATGATTTTCGGAAAACGCCGCTCCAGACATCCTGTGTGTCTGGAGCGGGCGATGGGATTCGAACCCACGACCCCAACCTTGGCAAGGTTGTGCTCTACCCCTGAGCTACGCCCGCGTTCCGTTGGACGGGTGAATACTGCCTGAGGCGCTGCGGTGCAAGGGGGTTTTTTGAAAAAAATCCATTTCTTTTCATATTCCTTGCCGCCCGGATGCGCGGGCTTGCGCGCGCACCGCTTCGGAACGATCTTGTGGGCATGATCGAAGACGGCAGCGCTTCGTCACGTCGCTGCCTCGGGACACCGCCTCAGGACAGGGAAACCATGGAATACATCATCGGCCAGAACCGCCCCGCGCAGAATCAGACCGCCCCCCGGGGATCGGGCGCCGCTCCGATCGTGAACGGGGCGGAACCCCACGGTCTGCAAAATACCGGTCCGGGGAATGCCGGTCTAGGGAATGCCGGTCCACGGGAAGGCGCCCTCATCGTGGATGCCGACCAGAGAAGCTTCATGCCGGAAGTTCTCGAGGCGAGTCGCCAGATCCCTGTGCTCGTCGATTTCTGGGCTCCATGGTGCGGCCCCTGCAAGCAGCTCACTCCGGTGCTCGAGCGTGTCGTGACTGCGGCAGGCGGTCGGGTGAAGCTCGTCAAGGTCGATATCGAAGCCAACGCCGCCCTCGCGGCCCAGCTCGCCCAGATCGGCCTGCCGATCCAGTCCATCCCGCTCGTGGCCGCGTTCTACAAGGGCCAGATCGTCGATATCATGCAGGGCGCGCAACCCGAGAGCGGAGTGCGTCGCTTCGTCGAGCAGATCGTCAAATCTACGGGCGCCTCGCTCCCGAGCGCGGATATCCTTGCCGCGGCTCATGCAGCATTTCAGGACGGACAGACGGAAGAGGCAGCGGGTCTTTATGCGTCTCTCCTTGAGATCGAGCCGGAAAATGCCGAGGGCTGGGGAGGAATGATCCGCGCCCTGACTGCCCTCGGTGATACGGAAGGTGCCGAGGAAGCCCTGAGTCAGGTGCCGCCGAAACTCGCCGGGCATCCGGCCATTTCGGGCGCCCGCGCCGCACTCGCCCTGCAGGGGGAAAGTGCTGCCGCAGCTGCCGCTCTGGACGGATTGCGTGCTGAGGCCGCCTCTGCCCCCGACGATCTCTCAGTTCGCCTGCGTCTCGCAGGGGCGCTCAACGGGGCAGGCCACAGGGAAGAGGCTGCGGAAACGCTGCTATCCATCATCAGGGCCGAGCGCGACTGGAACGAGGGCGCCGCCCGCGCGGAGTTGCTGCGGTTCTTCGAGGCCTGGGGACATACGGATCCCGTGACCCTTGCAGCCAGACGCAAGCTCTCCGCCCTTCTCTTCTCCTGATCCGGTCGTACCGGATCCCCTTGTTTCTGCACGCGAGATCGAGAACGACATAATGGCCCAGGACATCGACCCCCGTCTGCTTTCCATGCTTGTCTGCCCGGTAACCAAGGAGGCCCTGATCTACGATCGGGACGCCCAGGAGCTGATCAGCAAATCGGCGCGCCTCGCTTTTCCCGTTCGGGACGGCATCCCCATCATGCTCCCAGAAGAAGCACGAACCCTCACCGATTGAGTATCGGCGCCCCGGCGTTATCGCGATCCGGGCGCGCCGTATGAGACTTCTGCATCCGGCACGGCATATTCGGGCTTGACCTCGCGTGTGACCGTCTCTGTGGCGAGACCGGGCAGGGTCGGCGGTCCGAACTGCCCGTCAGCGCCGGGCATGGCCGGAGGCAGGAACGCATAGGCGCGCGCCCCGCGATCCCGCCCGGGAGGACGACCCGGAGGATGACCGGGCGGCCCGTCGACGGCGAGATCCGCTTTGGGGGGGCCGAAAGCCTCTGCGGAGCAGGCGGTCAGAACCGTCAGGGCGACAAGGATCAGGCTTCGGCGCATGAGTCTTTCTTAACAACCCCCTTTCCCGGCGGCAATTGACGGATGCAAGCGTGTGCGGCAGGCAGCTCCGGTCGTCTCAAGGAGCATCAGCCGTGTTCGAAGGTCCTCTCGTTTCTCCCCGTGACCGCCGGAAGGCATGGATCGACAGCCTGTTCGTCGATCATGCGATTTTCCGTCTTCCCTGGACCAATCTCGCTCCGGTGGTGCCCGGGAAAGTCTGGCGGTGCAACCATCCGACCCCGGCGCGTCTGGCACGGCTCAAACGTCGTCTGGGCCTCAGAACGCTCGTCAATCTGCGCGGCCATCGTCGTTGCGGGTCGGATGCACTCTCCCGCAACGCCGCGGAAAAACTGGGGCTCGCCCATGTGGATATGGCATTCGAGAGCCGCGGCGCCCCGCATCGGGACCGGATCCTGCGTTTTTTCTCCCTGTATCGCCAGATCGAAACGCCGATGCTGATGCATTGCAAATCGGGCGCGGATCGTGCCGGGCTCGCCTCAGGCCTCGTTCTCATGTTCGAAGGCGGACGCGCCGAAGACGCGCTGCGGCAGCTGCACTGGCGGTTCGGCCATTTCAACCGCTCGCGAACGGGCATACTCGACGCGTTCTTCCTGCGTTACCAGACCGATGCGGAGGACAGAATGGGTTTTCTCGACTGGGTCGAGAACGAATATGACGAATCCCGCCTCAAGGCCGATTTCGTCGCGGGCAAGCTCTCTTCCTTCATGACGGATCGCGTGCTGCGCAGGGAGTGACGCTCTCCTGTCGCCCCGGGCCGTTACCGGAGAGGCGCCGCGTTACGCAGCCCCCGAGAGTGTCCGGACGAGATCGAGGATCTGGCGCTTGATACGGGGATCCTCGATGCTCCGGTAAGCGCGCAGAAGCTCGAGCGTGTCGTCATCGAGCTGCGCCTCGGGATCGTAAAGATCGTGCTTGCTGCCCGATGGCTTGAGCAGGCCGAAACTCGGGACGATCTCTGCGAAACCCGTCGGCTGCCCGCCGACGCGCGCACCCGCACGCCCGGCGATATCGTCGAAAAAGAAACCGATCGGAACATCGAGAACCCGGGACAGCTCGTAGAGGCGGCTTGCACCGACCTTGTTCGTGCCGCGCTCGTATTTCTGCACCTGCTGAAACGTCAGCCCGAGCGCTGCGCCCAGCTTCTCCTGGGACATGCCGAGAAGAGTCCGGCGCAACCTGATTCTCGCCCCGACATGGGCGTCGATCGGGCCTGCCGCCGAGGCGCTTTTCGCAACGCTGTTCATTTATGTGGACTCGCAAAGGTTTATTTCGAGAATCGAAAGCAGAAAATTAACCTTCTATTATCATCCGACGCCGACGCCCAAGCGAAACCGTCACAAGAACGACCACCATACACAGAGAAAAAGGCACGATACGACCGAGGCGTGAAAAAACGGTGGGCACGCGAGGCGGAGGAACGGAAAGAACGAGGCTGTCCGGCTTGCCCCAGGGCAGACGCGCGAGTTCGTGTCCGGACGAGTCGAAAGCTGCCGTTATCCCCATATTCGCCGCCTGGACGACCGGCAGCCCCTCCTCGACCGCACGCATCCTGACGGTCGCAAGATGCTGTCGCGGCCCCGCACTGTTCCCGAACCAGGCATCGTTCGTGATATTGGCGAGCCAGTCCGGGCGCTTCTTCCCGGTCACATGGCCCGAAAAGATGATCTCGTAACACACCATGGGCCCGACCGAGCCGAGGGCGGGAAGCGTCCAGGTTTCAAGCCCCTTCCCGGGAGTCAGCTGTTCGGGCAGCAGATTGAACGGTATGAAACGCGGCTGATATTCGCCGAATGGAACCAGAGTGGCCTTGTCGTAGGTCGCCCGCACCCGTCCCGATTCGTCGAGTGCCATGATGCTGTTATAAAAACGCCCCTGCGCGTCCCGTCTGTCCGAGCCGATCATTCCCCAGCTGCCATCCGCGGCCCGGGCGATCAGATTCCGCGCCGCCTCGTCCTCGTCGAGCAACCCTGGGAAACCCGATTCGGGCCAGAGATAGACGACATTCCGATCGGGAGCGTCCTCCCGCGCCTTGGCGACCCCCTCGGCCGTCAACCGCAGATACAGACGGAACGCCTCGATGGCGCCCTCTCGCGACAGAATATCCTGTTCGCGGATATCGCCCTGGATCAGGGCCACTTCCGGATTGACGACAGGCAGAAGATCCGGATGGTCGAGCCGGAACCAGCCCCCCGCACCCCAGGCCAGAAGACCGAGCGCGACCGCGACCCGGGCACGATGGCCATGCCAGACGAGAAGCCCGAAAAACACGACGAGAAAACCCAGACCGTCGACACCGATCAATGCGGCAGGCTGTATCAGGATATCCCCGGCCAGACCCGGGAGTTCGAGCGTACTCCCTGTCGGGTTCCAGGGAAAACCGGTGAAGATGAAGACGCGCGCCATGTCGGCCAGCGTCCAGCTTGCGGCAAAAAGCCCCATGCGCGCGATACCGGCCGGCACGAGAGCCGCAACGAGCACGGGTACCATGATGAACGGCGCCAGAATCAGCGCACAGCCAGGGGCTGCGATCGGCACGGCCCACCAGAAATCGTGAGCGCGCGTCAGTATGGCGTTGGTCAGCCAGGAAAGAGCGGCCGTATGATAGCCCAGGCCGAAAAAGAAGGCATGTATGCCACGTTCGCGCGCGCCCGAGGCATCGTCGATACAGCGATAGAGATAGAGCAGTCCGACAGCCAATGCGGGAACGAAACAGACCGGCGGCAGGGCAAGCGTCGAAAACGCGCCGATGACGAGATCGGCCAGGACCATCTTCCAGAAGGAAAGCGGAAGCCGGCCCGGCGAGCCTGATCCTCTCCGAAGCCGGAACATCACATTGTTCTCCCGATGATTCGAGGGGTTCTCCCGATTATTCGAGGGCGTCTCTCAGACGACGCTCGTAATGCCGATAATACTTGTCGGCCAGCAACTCGCTCTTCACGAGGACAGCGACATCGGTCGTGTTGAACTGCTCATCCACGACCGCCCCGTCACCGATGAAGCCGCCCAGGCGCAGATACCCCTTGATGAGGGGCGGCAGGCGGGAGAGGCATTTCCGGTGATCGAGCTGATGCGGATCGCTGCGCTGCATGTCGACATAGCGATGCGGCAGTGCCCGGATACGCAGCGCGGGCGGTGCGAGATGGTTGTGATAGAGATAGGTGAGTTCATCGCCCATCGCTTCCGGATCGGTGCCCGGCAGGCTTGCACACCCGAAAAGAACGTCGATCCGGTGGAGGAAGATATAGGACGCGATTCCCCGCCAGAGGAGCTGCATGGCGGAACGACCGCGATACCGGCGATCGACACAGGAGCGACCGACCTCGAGCAGGCGTCCCGGAAACTCGGTCAGCGCGGAGATATCGTATTCGTTGGAGGTATAGAAGCGGCCGATCTGGGCCGCCTTGTCGCTTGTCAGCAATCTGTATGTGCCGACCACGCCCTCAGCCCCCGAGGACACGGCGTGATCGATGACCAGAAGATGGTCGGCAATCTCGTCGAACTCGTCGCAATCGCGTTTGAGCCGTGCGGTTTCCTGATCGGCATGGGCGCCCATCTCCTCGAAGAAGACACGGTAGCGCAACGCCTGGGCTGCTTCCCTTTCCGCCTTCGTGGTCGCGATGCGCACCCCGAGCTGTCCGCCCCTGAGCTCGGGGAAGCGCTCGCGTGCCAGTTCGAGCGTCGAGAGGGACTGCCCGCTTTGCGTCGGCTCGGCACCGTCGGTAACGAGAAGGCGGAAGATATCTGCGTGAGAGGGTTTGGTATTCATCCGTCCTGACCTGTCGGTTCCCCCGCCTTGACGGGCAGCCGACGACCGAAGAGTTCCAGACGATGCGAAACGAGATCGAAACCCAGACGACGCGCCAGGGTCTCCATCAGGGCGGCGTGGTCTTCGTCCTCGAATTCCACGACATGCCCGGTCTCGACATCGATGAGATGATAATGATGCTGATGTCCCGGCTCGCTGGCCTCGTAGCGCGCGCGTCCGCCACCGAAATCACGACGCTCGAGAATGCCTTTCTCCTCGAGCAGTCTGACGGTGCGATAGACGGTGGCGATGGAGATGCGATGATCGAGGGCGGAGGCTCTCCGATAGAGCTCCTCCACATCGGGATGATCCTCCGCATCGGAAAGCACGCGCGCGATGACACGGCGCTGCCCTGTCATTTTAAGGCCCCGTTCGATGCATAATTGTCCGATACGGGACTCTTCCTGAGCCCGCCCGCTTCGCCTTGCGTCAGCTTTCGCTTCAGATACCATGAAAGATGGCGTAGCCGAAAAAACGACGTTTTGCCAACGCAAAGTCGCGAACGGAAACCGGGTTTCTCACCTGATGCCCTTCAACGCCGATGACCGAGGCCGATCTTGCGCGCGAGATTGGAACGGTGGCTCGCATAATTCGGTGCCACCATCGGATATTCAGGCGGCAGATCCCAGCGCTCGCGATATTGCTGGGGGGTCATATCATAGACCGTCTGCAGGTGACGGCGCAGCAATTTGAGCTTTTTTCCATCCTCGAGACAGATGATATAATCCGGAAACACCGATTTCTTGGGGGGAACGGCCGGGACGGGCTTGGTCGCTTCGGGCTTGGCGGAAGCAACGCTGGAAAGGGTCTGATGGACGGTACGAATAAGATTGGGCAGATCCTGACCCGTTACTTCATTATGCGCGACATAAGCGGAAATGATCTGCGTCGTCAGCTTCTGCAGGACCAAATTATCGGGTTCGTCAGACATCTATTATTCCCCAGCTGGATGAATCCCGTCTTATATATAATGATATTTCAATTTTTCTCAAGAAGTATGTCAATGATTCCCAGTCGAGGAGAAGCATAGTTTTGCATACCGTCGATATAACGCAACAGACATGCCCCATGACCACGGTATATGTTCGCCTTGCGCTCGACAGAACGCCGGTTGCCCAGACTCTCGAAATCGTTCTGAAAGGAAAAGAGCCGCATGACAATGTCATCCGGCTTCTCAAAACATTGCAGCAAGAAATCGTGCAGGAAGCCGTGCTCGACGAGCAGGAACTTCTTTATCGTATAATAGTTAACAAATCGTAGCGGAGAAGTCTAGCATCGCTGCCATCCGGATAATAATGTCGCCTTATCCCGCAGGACATGAATCCCGCCCGCTCATACAAGGAACAGGCCGGGCGATTGTTTACCGACACTTCAAGAAAAAGAGATGTAGCATCCTGCTCTTTCAGCGTCCTTATACAGGCGTCAAGGAGATGTCGGGCGATCCCTTTCCGGCGCGCATCGGGATGCACCGTAAGCGTCAGGATCTCCGCTTCGTCGAGACAGAGCCGCGCCATCAGGAAGCCGACCGGTACGGAACCGCAGCAGGCCATCGTGACCTGTGTGCCGTTCATTGCCATGAGCGCGCGGAACGCTTCCACGTCCCATCGCTCCCCGATGGGGAAACCGGCCTCGTGCAGGGCCGCGAGAATGTCCAGATGGGCCATTCCGGCGGGATGCAGGGTGATCGGCCCGCTCATACGGGCGACGGGCGCAACCCCTGCGACGGGAGCCTGGCCTCGGGCGCGTCGATATAGAGCGGCTGCAGCGAGGGCCGATCGTCGGCGTGACATGCCGCGCGATAGATATCGCGCGGATCGGGAGAGGTGCAGTCCGCACGGATGAGCGTCTCATGCTGCGGCAGATCCAGCATCGAGACCCCGTTGCCCACGACGAAAGCCCGCGCCGGAAGGGCGATCGCTCCGGAAGGCCCTGCCCAGACTGTGCCGTCCGGCCGCTCCATGAAGAGACGATCGCGACGCGCCCGGGTGATGCAATAGGCCTCGCTCCACCCCTCCCGGGCCCGGTAGGCCTGACCGAGCGTGACCCCGCAAAGGGAGGCGGAATAGCCCAGAGCCAGGCCCTGGGCGAGAGCGAGGGTCGCCCTCAGCCCCGTGAAGGAACCCGGGCCGGTAACCGCGACGATACGCCCGGGTCCGTCTTCCCACCCTGCTTGCTCGAGAAGCACGCGACAGAGCGAGGCCATTCCGGCCGTGGCGGAGAGGCCCTCGAGCGCGGCTGACGAGAGCGGATGCCCGCCGGAAAACAGGGCGAGCACGCCCGAACCGGTCGCGCCGAGCGTTGCACCGTTCAACACGAGGCAGCGGGCTCCCTTGTCCACCGCCATCACAGGACCAGGCAGGCTTCGTCGAAACCCAGACGCATGGCACGGGGGGGCGAAGGGCCCTCTTCCGGATAGCCGAGCCCGACGATGAAATTGATGCGCCAGCCCGTCTCTTCGAGGAAGGTCTCTTCCACCGCAAACGAATCGAAACCGGAGAACGGCGCGACCCCCAGACCGAGCGCGCGCGCGGCCATGATGAGATAGGCGCCCTGGAGCGTTCCGTTACGAAAGGCGGTCTCATCCGAAAGCCCGACATCGGCAGCGAACCAGTCCCTCAGGCCCGGCTCGCTGTTCAGCCGTGGCAGATGTTCGAAAAACAGGGCATCGTGACAGACGAGCGCAATGACAGGCGCGCTGAGACACGGCTCCAGATTCCCCTGGGACAAGGCGGGACGCAGACGCGCCTTCATGTCGTCGGAGGTCAGGAAGACGAAGCGCGCGGGCGTGGTGTTGCCCGAGGTCGGCCCCAGCTTGACGAGATCGTAGAGAGAGGCGAGCAGGGCTGTCCCGACCGGACGCGACGACCAGCGCCGGGTCGTACGAGCCTCGCGGAACAGGCGATCGAGTGACGCTTCATCCAGGGCTTCGGGGATATTCTGCTCTGGAGAAGGGTCACTCACGTCTCAATCCTCGACCTGTTCGACTGCGACGACTTCGGGAACGTAGTGACGCAGCATGTTTTCGACACCGTGCTTGAGCGTTGCGCGGGAAGACGGGCATCCGGCGCAGGCTCCCTGCATGGTCAGGCGCACGACGCCATCCCGATACCCCCTGAATACGATATCCCCCCCGTCACCCGCAACGGCAGGTCTCACCCGGGTGTCGAGCAATTCGCGAATCTGGGCCACGACGGCTTCGTCTTCAGGCGCGATCGTCTCTTCTCTCGTCTCTGTCGCGAGATCGAGGCAGGGACGCCCGGATTCGAAATGGGCCGTCATCGCCGCGAGGAGGAGAGGCTTGAGCGCGGGCCAGCCGAATTCGTCGTTCTTGGTGACCGATACGAAATCCGATCCGAGAAACACGCCAACGACGCCATGCACGTCGAAAAGTGCCGCCGCCAGAGGCGAGCGGGCCTCGGCCGTACGGGAATCGGCGAAATCCGCCGTTCCGCGATGCCCTGTCACGGCACGGCCGGGCAGGAATTTAAGGGTGGCGGGGTTGGGGGTATCCTCGGTCTCGATGAACATCACGGCTCTCAGCATTCAGTTATGGCCTCGAGATGTGCCATCAATCGCGACTGCGCAAGTCCCTATTGCTGAAAACTGCGCCGCCGTTCAGCCCTGTGCGGCACCGAGCGGCAGGGAAACCCTCACTCTCAGGCCACGCCCGGGAACGTTGTCGAGCGCAACCTGACCGCCTGCCCGGGCGACCTCTCGCGTGACGATGGCCAGCCCGAGCCCCATGCCGCCGGTCGCACGCGAACGCGACCCCTCGACGCGGTAGAAGGCGGAGAGAACCTTCTCGAGCTCGGCTTCCGGGATGCCGGGGCCGTCATCGACGACGGAAATCACCGCGTTGCCGTCCTTCGCCTCGAGCGTGACATGCGCATCGCCCCCGTAATTGCAGGCATTGTCGATGAGGTTGGCAAAGACGCGCTTGATGGCAAGCGGACGCACGCGGGCCTGACACCGGTCGGGGCCGGTATAGCTGGTTTCCCTGCCGCGGTCGCTCTGCGAGTCCAGCAGGGTGTTCAGGATGGCCACGAGATCGACCTGTTTGATGGGCTCCGGATCGAGATCCCCCGCCAGATAGGCGAGCACGCCGGTCACCATGGCCTCCATCTCGGTGATGTCGTCCTCGATAGCCGCCTGGGTTTCTGCATCGTCCATGAAACCGGCCCGCAGCCGCAGCCGCGCCAGAGGCGTACGCAGATCGTGAGACACCGCCGCGAGAATCTCGGTCCGGTCGTTGATGAGGCGCTTGATGCGATCCTGCATCGCATTCAGGGCACGGGCGAGGCCACGGACTTCGCGCGGGCCACGCTCGTCAAGGACGGTCCATCGCATATCGTCGGATTTGGCGATGCTGTCGGCAACCTGGGCCAGGGCACGCAACGGCGTGGACAGCGATCGCACGATCATCGCGGCAGCGAGAGCTACCGCCCCGGCCGTGATCGCAGCGGAGGCGAGCCCGCCCGTCATGTGCCGGTGCTTGAGAATGCCCGGCACGCTGAAGGCGAGACGACTGCCATCGGCCAGAAGCAGGGTGCCGTGAATGCTCGACGAATCCGCCCGGTCGGCCCAGACCCTGATATCGGCCCGACCCAAATCGCGATCGTTCAGGACCAGACTGTCCTCGACATGGCGGAGCCGATGCGGCTGCTCGAGATCGACCGGCTGATTGGCCGGACGCCATGAAACGGTAATGCCGTTATCGGAAAGCAACGCGCCCAGAAGCCCACGCTGGCTGATCGGCGTGGTCCGCAGGACGCGAAGATCCGTGCTCAGCTCCTCGGCGAGCTGGGTGATACGGGTATCGTCGTCGATATAGGTCTCGGCCTCCTCGTAGAAGAAGGCGCTGGCCAGGAAGACGAGCACCACCGCCGCGAGAAGAACCATGCTGACCCGCCCGACCAGCCCGACAGGCCACAGGCGGATCGTCCGCGTATGCGCCTTGCTCCCGATGGTTAACGGCATGATATGCCTAGACGCGTTCGACTTCGGCGACGAAAATGTAACCGAGACCGCGAACGGTCCGGATGAGCGAATCGGCATCCGCGCCGAGCTTGCGACGCAGGCGGCTGACGAGCACGTCGATGCTGCGATCGGACACATCGCCAAGACGCGTACGGGACAGCTCGAGCAGACGGTCGCGCGCAATCACGCGCTGGGGATTGTCGAGAAAGCTCGTGAGAAGATCGTGCTCGGCCCCGGAGATATCGACCACGGCCCCCGACGGGTCGGTCAGCTCCCGACGACGGAGGTCGAGCTTCCAGCCTGCAAACAGGATCGTCTCCTTGCGGGAGACTTCGGCCGCAGGGGCGGACTGACCGCGGCGCAGGACGGCTCGGACGCGCGCCAGCAGCTCGCGCTGTCCGAACGGCTTGGCGACATAGTCATCGGCGCCGATCTCGAGCCCGAGAACCCGATCGCGCTCCTCGCCACGGGCAGAGACCATGATGATCGGCGTCTGGGCGAGCGGCAATTCGCCGACATGGTTCGTGCCCTGACCGTTGCGTATCGCACGGCAGAGCTCGATACCGCTGGTCTTCGGCAGCATGACGTCCATCACCAGCAGATCGACGGGTCCGACTGCGAGGGCATCCCACATCTCATCACCCGAAGCGACGCTGCGGACGCGGAACCCGTCACCCTGGAGCGCGCGCTGGATCAGGGTGCGCATGCCCGGGTCATCTTCGACTATGAGGATACGGGCAGGCAGGTCAGGCGTGGTGTTTGCTGTCGTCATCATCCCATCGATCATGCTGTAGTAAACCAGATTTGATACAATCTATGTCTGGTTGGAAGCAAGAACAACGATTTCAGCAACGTCCGACGCCAGATTACCTCATTTTGATGGTTTCGTTATGAGAAGGGTCCAGAGCTGGGCGAGATCCTGCGAACCGTGATCGCCATGGACGGTCTCGAGGGTCTTGACGGCGTCGCTCTTGCGCCCGCCATCCATCTCCGCCATGCCGTACTGGAGCTTCGCCCCTTCCGGCGCGGTCGGATGTTTCGCGAGCCCCTCGCGCATGAGAGCGAGCCCCTCATCCACCTTCCCGTCGAGCACGAGATTATATCCTGCGGTGAGCGACGGCGCCGCATTGGGCATCTTGCGCGCTGCAGCGGCTTCCTGGGCAAGCTTCGCCCTGGTCTCGGCCACGCGCTTGACCACGAGCGCCTTGAGGCGGGCCTCTCTTGCCGCACCGGCATCCTTGCCGAGGGCGCCGGAGGCATAGGCCTGGTTCATCAGGTTCAGCCCGAGCTGGGGCAGACCGGCCTGAACCGCGCGCTCGACCATGTCCATGTAGTCGGACGGGTCTTTCAGCACGCCCGTCGCCATGCGCAGACGCTCGAGGTTGAACTGGAGGGAATCCGGCATCTGGTTGTCGGCGGCCAGATTATGGATCAGCATCGCCCAGTAATTCGGCTTCGAATAATATTTGGCCAGAAGCACATAGGCGTGCGTCTCGTTGGCCGTGTCCTTCATCTCGTGATAGCAGGTGGCGAGAAACTGCAGCTGGTTCTCGCTCGGGACCTTCTTCGCCTTGATCTCGGCGTTGATCTGGTCCTGCTGCACGCGTGCCGCGTTCTTGTAGTCCTTCTGCAGATAATAGGACTGCACGAGCAGTGCCTGCATCTGCGCATTGGGGCCCGCCGCCTTCAGGTAACGTTCGATCGCGGGGACAGCGCGCGCGTAATCCTTGGCGTTGTAGGCCATGGTCGCATTGGCCATCATCATCTGATGCTTTGCCGCACCTGGTGTGCGCGGTGAGGCGATCAGCACGTCATAGGCCTTCGACGCAGCCGCGACATCGCCGGATTGTGCCGCAACGGCCGCGCGCATCTGCGCCACGGTATAGGTCTCGTAATCGGTCTTCCCCGAAACCGCATCGGCCGCGTTGACCGCGCTCATGGCCTTTGCGTAGTTCTTCGCGCTCAGAGCCGACTGGGCCTGCTGAAGAGGCTTGCCTACCTTGGCGCTGAGTTCGTCGGCCGCATGGGCGGCAGGAAGGACGAACGGCGTCAGAGCGGGAACGGAGGAGGAGATCGCCAGCAGGGAGCCGGCGACGAGGAGGGCGCGAGGACGACGGGGAAAACGCACTTATTGTCCTTCCATGAACTGGTCTTGGCCGACAATGCCGAGCTTCGTGATACCGAGACGCTGCGCGTCGGCAAGCACGTGGGCAACAGTCTTATAATCCGCCAGTCGATTGGGGTGAATATGCATCTCGGGCTGATCGGGCATGTTGGCGGCGTTCATGAAACGCGCCTGAAGATCGGCCTCGGAAGAGACGGGCTCGCCATTCCAGCTGATGGAGTTGTCGAAATCGACCGCAACGGTCACGACTTTGGGCTGTTCGGTGCTCGGTGGAGGATTGCCCTGCGGCAGATCGAGCGCGACGGAATGGGTCTGCAACGGAATTGTGATGATCAGCATGATCAGCAGCACGAGCATGACGTCGATCAGGGGCGTCGTGTTGATATCGACGATGCCCTCGTCTTCATGCGTGCTGTCGGATCCGACGCTCATGGCCATGAGAGAACTCTCCAGCAGGCGGAAGGCCGGCGCGTGCCGGCATCCGGAAAAAAGGAGCCGGAGCCTCCTGCCGTCACGTGGCGGCAGGAGGCTCCTCGACTGGAATCCTGACCGGGATCAGGAGTGGGGCTGCTCGGTGATGAAATCGATGCGATAAATGCCAGCTTCCTGACATGTCGCAACGATCTTGCCGACCGCCTCGTACCGGGCCTTGCCGTCACCCCGGATCTGGATCTGGGGCTGAGGCTTGATGACTGCGATCTTCTCGAGACGATCGAGCAGATCCTGGTGACCGCGCAACGGAATCTCGTTCCAGTATGCCTGACCGTTCGCCGTGACCGCCAGGACGACATTGCCTGGCTTGGTCTGGGTCGGCTGGTTGGCATCGCGCGGCAGCTGCACCTTCACGGTATGCGTCGCAACCGGGATGGTGATCAGGAAGATGATGAGGAGAACAAGCATCACGTCGACGAGCGGCGTCGTGTTGATCGCCGAGACGACTTCGTCCTCTTCACCACCCCCACCGACGTTCATTGCCATGATCAGGCAACTCGCGAGCTGGTGGTCGTGGTCGTCGGGCTGTTGTCGGGCGTCACGGTCGGCGCGACACCATGGCGGAAGCCACCCAGAAGGACCGACTGGACGTCTGCCGCAAAGTTGCGCACGCGATCCATCGCGCCCTTGTTGCGGCGGACCAGCAGGTTGTAGCCGAGCACGGCCGGAACGGCGGTGGCGAGACCGATAGCCGTCATGATGAGCGACTCACCGACCGGACCGGCAACCTTGTCGATCGATGCCTGGCCGGCAATGCCGATGGCCGTCAGAGCGTGATAGATACCCCAGACGGTGCCGAACAGACCGACGAACGGCGAGGTCGAACCCACGGTGCCGAGGAAGGCAAGACCGCCCTGCAGACGCGTGTTGATGGTGTCGACCGAACGCTGAACGGACATGGCGGTCCAGCTGTGCAGGTCGATCGAATCGCGCATCGATCCTTCATGATGCTCGGCAGCGACGATGCCCGTCTCGGCAATATAGCGGAACGGCGAGGCAGGCTTCAGCGCAGCCGCACCTTCCTGCACCGTCGGCTTCGTCCAGAACTCGCGAGCGGCTTCCTTGGAGGCAGCAAAGACCTTGGACTGCTCGAGGAACTTGGTGACCATGATGATCCAGGTACCGGCGGACATGATCACCATGATCAGCAGAACGCCGCGCGCGATCGCATCGCCGTTCGACCAGAGCGCGCTCAGGCCATACGGGTTTTCCTGTGACTTGGTCGCAGGCGCTGCATCGGCGGCAGGCGCGGCAGCCTCGCCCTGATCGGCCGCGGGAGCCGCCGCGTCAGGGGCAGCTGCATCGGGAGCTGCGGGCGCTGCCGCATCCGGGCCGGCCGGCGCAGAGGCATCGGGGGCGGCTGCGTCGGGGGCAGCTGCATTCGGGGCGGCGGCATCCGGGGCCGGAGCGGCCGCGTCAGGAGCAGGGGCATCCGGTGCGGGCTGCGTAGCCTGCGCTTCCTGGGCAAGAGCAACGGTCGGCACGACCACACCTTGCGCCACGGCAAGCGTGACTGCCAGGGCCGGGGCGGCGAGAGCGGGAAGGCGGAACAGTCTCGTCATTAACTCCAAATCCTCTGAAAAAGAGCCCCTCGAAACGTAACAGGACTCTGGCAGTACCGCCCCGCTTGCGGGCGAGGTCGGCTTGGTTTTCGGTCTCGTCGCGATCGTACAGACTGCCTGCCTGACGATCGCAACCGGGAAGACCGCCTTCCGGCGGAGCCTCCCCTCTTGTCTGGTTCCCCCCCTCCCGGAAGAGGAGCGGAGACTCACATCAATCGTCACCCAGGGTGAAGTTGATGTGCAGCGTATGGTGATGCTCGACCACAGCCTGACCGTTCTGGACCGCAGGCTGGTAACGTGCCTTGCGCAGGAACTCCATGGCTGCCTCGACGAAAGCGTGGCCACCCGAGGAATTCGTGACGTTACAGTTCGAGGTCCTGCCATCGGTTCCGATATCGCAGGCCACGGTCACGCTGCCTTCACGGTTCTCCTCGAGCATCTCTTCCGGGAAGACCGGTCGAGCCCCGTTGATCGGGGTTGCACCGGCCGAGTGATCCGGCACCGGAGGACCCTTGGGCGCAGCAGGAGCCGGCGGCGCATTATTGGCCGGCGGAACGGGTGCGGGCGGCTTCTCGTGCGTCACCTGCTTGATCACATGCTTCTGCGGCGGCGGCTGAATCTGGATCTTCGGCGGCGGGATATACGGCGGCGGCGGCGTCGTCATCTGCGGCGGCGGCGGCGGCGGCGGCGGTGGCGGCGGCTTCTTCGGCTCCGTTATGATCTTCGTCTTGATCGGCGGGTGGAACTGCTCGACGATCTTCGAGCCCAGCCCGTTCACCAAGGCCCAGATCACAACGACATGGAAAACCACAGCGATCGCGATGCCGACGATGTACTTCGTCGGGCGTCGCTCCTGCTCGGCGTAGTTCATCGGTTGTGTCACTCCAAACCCTCTGTCCTGTGCCCCACCCCTCTCATGGAGAGGAGGCGGACCGACTTGAAATATTCGCAACCGCCCCATGCGACTTGCGTTCCGGTCAGGCGTCAGTCTGGCCGACACATCCCGAAATGTTTACCATGCTCCCAATGCATGGCACCCGTGCAAATTGGGCAAAGGTAGGGCATCTCTGTCAAGTCAGTTTCGTTTCAACTCTGCCGTTTTCAGGGGGGAGCAACACTGCGTCCCGTCGCACGGCACCGTCGCCCACACTGAAACGGAACATTAATTCACTGCAAGAGTAATATTTGTGAAAGCGGCAAAAACCCTCCTCGCCGCGCTGCGGGAGGAGGGAAAACAGGTAACGATCTCCGTCGCTTACTGAGCCGTGGCGCTGGCCTCCGACCGCGTCGCCCCCACACGCTGGGCCAGGGCCGCAGACATGAACTCATCCAGGGCACCATCGAGAACCGCATCGGGGTTGCCCTTCTCGACGCCGGTCCGCAGATCCTTGACCAACTGATACGGTGCCAGAACGTATGAACGGATCTGATGCCCCCAGCCGATATCGGTTTTCGCCGCCTCGGTCTGCGCGGCAGCCGCCTCGCGTTTCTGGAGCTCCGCCTCGTACAGCCGCGCCTTGAGCATCTGCATCGCAGTCGCGCGGTTCCGGTGCTGGGACCGGTCGGTCTGGCAGGCCACGACGATCCCGGTCGGGATATGCGTGATGCGAATCGCCGAATCGGTCTTGTTGACGTGCTGACCGCCCGCGCCGGAAGCCCGGAACGTATCGACCTTCAGATCGCCGTCATTGACCTCGATCTCGATCGTGTCGTCCACGACCGGATAGACCCAGACGGAAGCGAAAGAGGTCTGACGCCGTGCCGCCGCATCGAAAGGCGAGATACGCACCAGACGATGCACCCCCGCCTCGGTCTTGAGCCAGCCATAGGCGTTCGCCCCGCTGACGAGAAGCGTCGCGGACTTGATGCCCGCCTGCTCTCCTTCGCTGGTCTCCATCATCGTGACCTTGTAGCCGCGCTGCTCGGCCCAGCGCGTGTACATCCGCAGCAGCATCTCGGCCCAGTCCTGAGCCTCGGTCCCGCCAGCGCCCGCATTGACCTCGATATAGCAGTCATTGCTGTCGGCCTCACCCGAGAGCAGGCTCTCGATCTGGCGCGCATGAGCCTGCTCGGCCAGCTTCCTGAGTGTCGCGACGATCTCGGCAATGGTGTCCTGATCCTGCTCGGCCTCCGCAAGCGCGACGAGCTCGATCATATCGGCAGTATCCTGCTCGATCTTCTCGACGCCCTCGATCTGGGTGGCCAGAAGCGTACGCTCGCGCATCAGCTTCTGCGCGGCCTCCGCGTCGTTCCAGAGATCCGGATCCTCTACGCGGTGATTGAGCTCCGCAAGACGTGTCTGTGCAGCATCCCAGTCAAAGATGCCTCCTCAGCAGTGCCACCGACTGCTTGATCTGCTCCGATAGGGCCTCGGTTTCGGCCGACATGTTTCATGCTCCTGCGTGTTCGTTGCGTCTCAATAAAGCCCGCCCATGCCGATGTCACCCTGTGGCTGCGCATTCGGGGCCTGAAGTTTCTTCGAGTCCCCGGATGTCTCGCCACCGGAATCCGTGGACATGGCGGTACCGGATCCTCCTGCCATATCGCTTTCCGAATCGTAGAGATCCGTTCCCGTATCGGCGGCGGTCAATGCCTCGGTGCCTGCACCGAAGCCATGAAGCGCGATGCTCATGCCCGGAACCTGATCGGCCTTGAAGCCATCGACCGCCATGAGGCGTCCGGTGTCGTAGCGGGCGAGGGTTATTCCCTCCGGAACCCGGAAATGCAGCTCAGGACGTCCCGCCAGCGCCACTTTCATGAAGCGGTTCCAGATGGGACCTGCGATTCGCCCACCCGTCTCGCTCTTGCCCAGGGATTGCGGCGTGTCGAAACCGACCCAGACCACAGTCACGATATCGGGAGAGAACCCGGCGAACCAGGCATCCCGGAAATCCTGGCTCGTTCCGGTCTTGCCGGCGATCTCGCGCGTGATGTCCTTTCCGGCGATGGAACCGGTGCCACGCTTGATCACGTCCTGCATCATCGCGACGATCTGATAGGCGCTGTCCGCACTGGCGACCTGACGTCGCCCGTCGATCAGACGGGGCACCTCGATGCTGCCCGGAACCGGCTGGGCCTGAACGGGCTGAACCTGAGCGGGCTGAGTCCGGGAGCCGATGGGAGATGCCGGAGATGCTGCGGATGCGGGCTCCTTGCCGGGAGACGCCGGATCGCCTGCGCCCGGCTCTCCCGGGCGGGGGGCTTCCTCCTGCGAGGCCGGGGGCGGCTGCATCGCCGTCCCGAGCGTCAGCCCCTCCGGCTTCCACAGGACCGAGCCGTCCCGGTCGAGCACCGTGTCGATGAGGGAGGGCGTCACGAGATGCCCTCCCGAGGCGATCGTGGCATAGGCCGCCGCTTCCCGAAGCACGGTCGTTTCCACCGCGCCGAGTGCGGCGGGCAGAACATGCGGCATCTTCTCCACGAGGCCGATCGAGGTGGCCATGTCCGCAACCGATTTCATACCCAGATGCGCGGCAAGACGGATGGTCACGAGATTGCGGCTCTCACGCAGCGCGTCATGCAGCGTCGTCGGCCCCCAATTGTCCTTTTCGTAGTTTTTCGGATGCCAGTCGCCATAGGAAACCGGAGCATCGTCGAATTTCTCGGAAGGAGGGATCCCCTGCTCCATGGCATCGAGATAGACGAAGGGTTTGAAAGACGATCCGGGCTGACGCAGCGCCTGGGTCGCGCGGTTGAACTGGGATTCTTTGAACGACCAGCCCCCGACCATGGCCAGGACGCGCCCCGTTCGCGCATCGAGACTGACGAGCGCCCCCTCGACCTTGGGCACCTGACGCACCGCAACGCGATCCGATCCCGCCTGGGGTTCGATCATGACGACTTCCCCGGTCGAGATGGCGCCGTGTCCGTGCAGCCAGCCCATATCCTTCGCCAGAATCTGCCCTTCCCGCGGCGTTTTGCCCTCGAGCCAGCCGACACGGCCCTGACCGGGAGACAGAACGACCGCAAGGCGCCACTGATCGATCATCCCCGCAGGCGCTTTGACACCGGCCAGAGCGGTCGCCCAGTCCCCCATCGCATCTGCGGGCAGCGTGGCCACAGGCCCGCGCCAGTGCGCATGGCTGCGATCGTATTCCATCAGGCCCTGACGCAGGCTCTGGGTCGCGGCATCCTGCAATCTGCGGTTCAGACTCGTATGGACCTCCAGCCCGCCCTGCATGGCCTGTTCCGGCCCGTAGCGATCGATCAGCTGGCGCCGCACCTCGCTGCCGAACCATTCGGCATTCGCCAGCGGGCCGAATCGCTTCGCGTCGTGCGGAATGAGCGGTTCTTTCTGCCCGGCCTCCGCTGCCTCGCGGGAAATGGCATGAATCTCGGCCATGCGATCCAGCACCCAGTTGCGTCGTTCGATCGCGCGTTCGGGGTGGCGGTAGGGGTTGTAGTTTGCGGGCGATTTCGGCAGGGCGCCGAGAAAGGCCGCCTCGGCATCCGTCAGCTGGTCGAGACGCTTGTTGAAATAGGTCTGGGCCGCAGCAGCCACACCATAGGCGCCGTTCCCGAGATAGATACCGTTCAGATAGATCTCGAGAATCTTGTCCTTGCTGAGCGTCTGCTCGATCCGGAGCGCGAGAAGCGCCTCCTTTTCCTTGCGTTCGAGAGTCCGCGCATTGCTGTTGAGCAACATGTTGCGCGCGACCTGCTGGGTAATGGTCGAGGCGCCGAGCGCCCTGCGCCCGCGATGCGTCAGATTGGTCAGTTCGGCGCGGAGAATCGCCAGAGGGTCGAGCCCCCCATGGGTATAGAAGTTCTGGTCTTCCGGCGCGATGAACGCATTCTTGACCCGCTCGGGAATCGCCGAGATCGGGATATAGATCCGCCGCTCGGCGGCCAGCTCCGCCATGAGCCGGTCATCCGCGGTGTAGATACGGCTCACCGTGGGCGGCTGATAGGTCTTGAGCGTCTCGACGCTCGGCAGGTCCGAGGCGATCCGTTCGTATTCGTGCCAGAGGAACAGCCCTCCTCCGGCCGCGCCGATCAGGACGAGACCCGCCGCCACGGCAAGCCCCTGGCGCCAGCGGCGATATCGCGGGCCGCGGGGCGGACGGGCGCCACGACCGGATGACGACCCGCCTCCCCCTGCAGGACGGCCGGCACCGCCGCCATCCGACGCGGCGGAGAACCAGACGAGGGGAGAATCTGCTGTCGAAAGGGCAGTAGAGGCGCGGATCATGACGTCCTCTCTAGCATTGTCCTTTCAGCACGTCGCCCCCGCAATCGCGTCCCGGGATTTCGGGCGGCAATCGCGCTTCCGCAGGCGGACCGCCCGCCTCACGAGGGCGCGGCCCCCTGCACGCCGACCTGGAGCATGAAAAGGGACGACCCTGCACACATCACGATGTGATCCCGCTTGGGACCGGCGAAGGTGAGATTGGAGCATCCCTGCGGCAGGCGTATGCGTCCGATCAGCACGCCCCGCGGATTGAAGACGAAAACACCGCAAAGCCCGAGAGGACCGGTCACGCCACACCACAGATTGCCGAACACGTCCGCCCGGAAGCCATCCGGATTCATCTGGGCGCCCTGAAAGCGCATATCCGCAAATATCCGGCCGTTCGTCAGCGTATCGCCCTCTACGTCGTAGACATGGATCGCCTGATCGCCGCCCTTTTTCTGACCCGGCCCCGCAGGGGTCGACGCGATATAGAGCTTGCGGAAATCGGGCGAGAAAACGAGACCGTTCGGACAGGCGAGCGCGCGCTCGTCCAGAACGGCCTTCAATGTTCCGTCGGGCGCGAGGCGGAACACATGATCCTGCTGACGCCGTACGCCGCCGATCGCCCCGATCAGCTCACGCCCCACCTGCCACCTGATCCGGCCATCCGGATTGGTCGGCCCTCCCGGCTCGTCGGCATGACCTTCGCTGATATTCGTCCCGTAACCGGGATCGGTAAACCAGACGCTGCCATCGGGATGGGGCACGACGTCGTTCGGGGAATTGAGCCCCTTGCCCTCGTAACGATCCGCCAGGACGGTGACGCTGCCGTCATGTTCCCAGCGCACCAGACGACGGAAAAAACCCTCGCAGGTCAGAAGTCGCCCCTGATAGTCGAAGCAATTGCCGTTGGCAGAATAGCTGTCGGGACGGAACTGTGTGACCTCTCCCGTCTCCCATATATAGCGCAGCGCCCGGGACTGCACGACATCGCTGAAGACCAGATAGCGTCCCTCGCTGCTCCATGCCGGCCCTTCGGTCCAGTCTCCCTTGTTCCAGATGCGCCGTATGGGTGCCGCGAAATAGGTCAGATCGCGAAAGGCCGGATCGAGCGCGATCACATCGGGATCGGGAAAAAAAGCGGGTCCGGCCTGCGCGCCCCATTGTCGCGGCGGCTGGCTGATCACGGTCGGCGGACTGGCGCGCATTGTCTCCGTTGCCGCTTCCGCGTGCCTGACGGGGCCGAGAACACGGCCCACAGTCCCGCCGAAGGCACCTCCGAGGGCGGCAGTCAGGAGCTTGCGACGACGAAAGACCGATCCGCCTGGCGGATCCTGCGGAACAGGGGATGTCATGACTGTATCTCCGGAAAGCATAACCCTGCCATCATGCGCCAGCCGCAGCCGACCGACGATCAAGATTCTGTCAGAAAGTTCATCCCTGCCTCAAATCGACCGCCTTCATGGGTCATCTGACCGAAACCCCGGGATTGACTCGCCCTTTCGCAGCGGTTTCACCTGAAGAGATCCCACCGTTTTTCGATCGAGGACCGTGTTTCCATGACTTCCGTAAGCCCTCTCGCCGGCAAGACACTGCCACCGTCCGATCTTGCGGATATTCCGGCCCTGATCAGCGCGTATTACAACCGCAAGCCGGACCCGGCCATCGCGACCCAGCGTGTCTCGTTCGGAACGTCGGGGCATCGCGGCTCCTCGCTCCATACCAGCTTCAACGAGAACCATATTCTCGCCATCTGCGAGGCAATCTGCCGCCATCGCAAGGAACGGGGCATCGACGGGCCTTTGTTCATCGGCATCGATTCCCATGCCCTGTCCGAACCGGCGCAGCGTTCGGCGATCGAGGTCTTCGCCGCGCATGGCGTGGAGGTACGCATCGATGCCAACGGGCGTTTCACCCCGACCCCGGTCGTCTCGCATGCGATCCTCTCCTACAACAGGGGGCGCGATACGGGTCTGGCCGACGGCGTGGTCATCACCCCGTCGCATAATCCGCCAGTCGATGGCGGTTTCAAATACAATCCCCCCCATGGCGGTCCCGCCGATACCGACATCACGGGAACCATCCAGACCATGGCCAATGCGTTCCTGACGTCCGGCCTTCAGGATGTCCGCCGCCTGCCCTATGAGGAGGCGCGCCGCGCCGATTGCGTGCAGGGCCATGATTTCATCACGCCCTATGTCGAGGATCTGGGCGCAGTGATCGACATGGAGGCGATCCGCAACGCGCCGATCCGTATCGGCATCGACCCGCTGGGCGGTGCCGCTCTGGATTACTGGCCTGCGATCATCCGGCGCTACGATCTGAAGGCCACGATCGTCAGCGATGCGCTCGATCCGGCTTTCGGATTCATGACGGCCGACTGGGATGGACAGATCCGCATGGATTGCTCCTCCCCCTATGCGATGGCACGTCTGATCGGCATGGGGTCGCAATTCGATGTCGCTTTCGCGACCGATACCGATGCGGATCGGCACGGCATCGTCGCCCGTCCCGACGGGTTGATGAACCCGAATCACTATCTGGCCGTGGCCATCTGGTATCTCTTCACCCATCGCAAGGCCTGGCCCGCGACCGCCAGGATCGGCAAGACGCTGGTCAGCTCGGCCCTGATCGACCGCGTCGCGAACAGGATCGGACGCTCTGTCGTCGAAGTGCCGGTCGGGTTCAAATGGTTCGTCGACGGTCTTTATGACGGCACGCTCGGTTTCGGCGGCGAGGAGAGCGCAGGCGCCTCTTTCCTCCGGCAGGACGGCAGCGTCTGGTCGACGGACAAGGACGGGCTCATTCTCGGCCTTCTCGCTGCCGAGATCACCGCAGTCACGGGAAAGACGCCGGCAGAGCATTATCATGCCCTGACGGCCGAACTGGGCGCCCCCTTCTACCAGCGGATCGATGCGGCGGCGAACCCGGCACAGAAAGCCATCCTGTCGAAGCTCACCCCGGAGCAGCTTCCCATGACCCATCTGGCCGGAGACGCGGTGACCGCCAAGCTCACGCGTGCGCCGGGCAACGATGCGCCGATCGGCGGTCTCAAGGTCACCACGGAAAACGGCTGGTTTGCCGCGCGCCCCTCGGGGACGGAAGATGTCTACAAGATCTATGCCGAGAGCTTCGTCAGCGAGGCCCATCTGCGTCAGATCCAGACCGACGCCCAGTCGGCCATTTCCGCATTGTTCGCGCAAAAGACCGATGCGCGCCCGGAAAACTGACGCGCGCCCGGGGCGCCCTCCTTGCGCGCCCCCCTCCCGGCCTTCTCACCCGGGGGTTTTCGCAACCAGCGGATGACGAAAACCCCGGGAAGACAGAAGGCACGGGACAACGGACAGAAAGGGTCGGTATGCGCTTCTCGCGACATCTCGTCACGCTCACGGTACTCTCGCTTTTCGGCGCCCTGCCTCAGGGGCGAACCACAGCCCTCGCAGCCGTTGCGCCGCCCGGGCGGACGGACGGGCAATTACCGGGCCCGACGTGTGATAAAGAGATCGAGATCGACACGCGCGCCGCCGGGTCGCCCTTCGTTCACAGCTGGGAGAAAAGCTTCGGATCGGATCGCGCGGATATGGTCCTGACGGAAGGCTATCTCAGGAATGCCGACCGCGCGCGTGCAGCCACGGGTTTCGGTTATGTGCGGTTCCACGGGATTTTCGATGACAGCATGGGAATCGTGATACCGGACGGAACCGGTGGCGTGCGCTATAATTTCCGCAAGATCGATGCCGTCTATGACAGTCTCCTGCGCCATCATCTCCGGCCTTATGTCGAGCTTTCCTTCATGCCCAGCCTGCTCGGCAGCAATCCGCTTCGTCGCAATGGCGGTCTGGAACCGCTCACGAAAACCGGCGAGAACGAACCCGCAAGACCGGTCACCGATTTCAGCAAGGGAACGCTCTGGTATCGGGCCAATGTGACGCCCCCGGCACGCATGGCGGAATGGAACGCCCTCATCCATGCCTTCGTCACCCATCTCGAGACACGATACGGTCGGGAGGAAATCCGGCGCTGGCCGTTCGAGGTCTGGAACGAGCCGGATCAGGCGACATGGACGGGCACGCCGCGCATGGCCAGCTATTTCGCCCTGTATGACAATACGGCACGCACCATCAAGAGCGTCGATCCGGCCCTGAAGGTCGGCGGCCCCGCAACCGGGGCAATACACTGGGTCAGGGAATTCACCGACCATGTGGCCCGGGCGCATGTTCCCGCAGATTTCGTCTCGACCCATATCTATGCGAACGATCCGCCCGCTCTGCTTCGCCTCCCTTCCTCGCCCCGGAATACAGGCAATACCGTCTGCGATGCGACGCGCCACGCCCGGGAGATCGTCGATCGTTCCGCCCGCCCCGGCCTGCCGCTCTATATCTCCGAATTCGGTGCCGACTGGGACATTCACAACGGCAGCGCGGATCGTCCCTGGATCGCTCCCTGGCTGGCCGAGACGATCCGGGACTGCGACGGTCTCGCTCCCCTCATGTCCTACTGGACGTTTTCCGATGATTTCGAGGAGCAGGGCATCATGGAAAACGAGCTGCCCGGGGCCTATGGCCTGCTGAGCACGCATGGCATCCCCAAACCCGCTTTCAACGCTTTCGCCCTGCTTCACCGTCTGGGCACGCAGCGCCTGAAGACCCCCTCGAATGCCGATATTCTCGCAACGCGACGCAGGTCGGGCACACTCGCCCTGGCCTTGTGGAACCGTGACAACGCGCGAGAAAAGACGGTCGCCCTCAGGCTCGAGGGCGTGTCGGACACCACGCAGGCACGGATCGTGATTCTGGATCGCGATCATGGAACGGCCACTGCACGCTTCGACGCCATGGGGCGCCCCGACACCCCGACAGAGGCTCAGGCCCGAGCCCTGAGATCGGCAGCCCGTCTGCCGTCACCCCGGACCGCCCCCGAATGCAGGGCGGCGGATCGCTGCGTCGTGACCCTGCCACCGGAGAGCCTCGCCCTGCTTGAGATTCCCGCGCAGGGTTCTCGCCGGAACGTGTCCTCGCCTGACGCGACCGATCACTCCCGGGCCGATCACTCATAGGTTGCGGACAGACCGACGATCGCCGCGAAACCGGAGCCGATCTCATAGGTCGGCTGCGACCCGGCAAGCCGACTGCCGAACACGCCGCGCTGGGGTCTGGCCGCCGCCGTGTAGCCGTAAACAGACGAGAGATAATGCTGATCGGTCACGTTGATCAGGTTCAGCTGGAGAGAGGGCGCAACACGCCCGATCTTCGGCAGCCTCCGTCCGAGAGAGAGATCGGCCGTCATATAGGCGGGAATACCCTGATCGTTCATGAGCGTGGCGTATTGCGCATCGGAATAGCGGAAATTGAACGTTCCGAAATTGGCTCCGTCATCGTAACTCAGCCCGAAATTCGCTAGGAATCTGGGCGCGCCGGGCTCCTGCTTGCCTTTGGTCGGCAGATAGTCACCCTGATAGGCAATGTTGTTGCCGATCCTGCTTTTCATGAACTGGCCGGACGCATGCAGACTGAGCCCATGCCAGGGGCGCGTCCCCAGCTCGAGCTGCACACCGTCCGCCGACTGCCCGCCCGCATCGATCGCCTGTGAAATCAGGTTCGTCGTTCCGGGAACGTAGCTCGTACTCGTGATCTGGTGATGGGTCATGTTGTAGTGGAAATAGGCGAGATTGGCGATCAGGGCGCCGGAATAGCGATAGCCGATTTCCTCCCCGATCATGTATTCCGGCTCGTATGGGTCGAGCGGCCGGGATTGCGGCCTGCCCGTGAACACGGAATAGGTCGAGACCTGCGAGGACAGGGTATTGGGCATGCGATACCCTGTGGTCCCGTTGACATAGATCTGATGCGCGTCGGCGAAACGGTAGCTGAGCAGGATCTGGGGCACCGGGACGAAGACATTGCGCACGGATTTGTAGGGATCGGCTCCGGGCAGGTCCATCGTGTATTGTCGGCTGACCATGGCCGTTTTCAGCCCTGCATCCACGGTCAGCTTCCCGCCGAGAAGACTGATCCGGTCGTTGAGCGCGATGGCGTTGAGCTGTTGCATCGCATTCTGCGCGTCTTCGGTCAGGCGCCTTCCGCCGAAAACCGTCAGATATCCCGAAGACCGCGTCCATTGGCCCTGGGCGCTGAGCGGATAATAATAACGCTCCACCGCCTGGTTCGCATAGGAATACCAGTAGGAAACGCTGAGCGTATTGAAGGATTTCTGCCAGCGACCGACAAGGCTGAGACCCGATGAGATCGTGAACCAGGGATTGTTCACCACGGCCTGGATCCTCCGGGAGGAGGGCGGATAACCGTCGAGATGATCGTAGCGCTGCGTGCCCAGATACCCGTTCGATACGGGAACCGGCGTACCCCAGCTGTAAGGTCCGTTGAACCGGACCGAATAGGCGGTGGCGTCGAGCGAGAGACCATGAGCGAAGGCGAAATGGTTCTTGAGTGCACCGAAGACGGTGCCGGTATTGGATTTGTAGATCTGGTAATAGCCCGGCGACGTCGGATCGGTATTGGCCGTGTATCCTATGCCGTATTGCTGCCACTGCGCCTGGGTCGGATAGAGCCAGGATGTCTGGTCGGCCTTGGTGTAGCCGAAGACCAGCTCGGACTCGCTCTTGTGGCCCCATTGACGCGTCAGGGCAGCATCCATATGCCACCGGCTCACCGATCCGGGGCCACGCCAGAGATTGCCGCTGGAATACGAACCCGAGACGAAGCCGTAAACCTTGCTGTGTCCGATCTCTCCGGTATCGAAACGGACGAATTCCTTGTTCACGCTGCGCGTTCCGCCCGAGGCCTGACCAAAAAGCACCGGATGGGTCGCGGGCCGACGCAGGCTCATGCTGATCTGGGCTCCGACAGCATTATAGACCGGCGCATTCATATCGGACGATCCCTGCATGACCGAAATGGCCCCCATGTTCTCGGGATCGACCATGGACGTCGTATAGACGCTGTAGGTAAACGGATTGGCGGCAGGAATCCCCTCATAGATCACTCCGATCTCCGTCCGGTCCAGTCCGCGGATATGGAAGGATTCGAACGATGTCGTCAGAGGGCCCTGGCTCGAGGCGACGACGCCGGGCAGGTTGGCAATCAGCCCGGCAGGGGTAGACATGGGCGATTGCTTCGAGATGAAGTCCGAGGTCAGGGTGCTGACGGTCTTGGGCACGGTATGCACGACCATCATCCCTCCACCGGCCTGATGATGGCGTGCCGTGACCCGTACATGCTCGACCGGAGCCTTGTCGGCCGGACGCAGTGCCGGGGGAGGTTCGGAACCACGAGCGAGTGCAGAAGAAAGATACCCGAAAGCGAGTATCGTCGAAGAAAGAAAATATCTCATCGCAGAATCCGGCTGAACAGGAAAAACCCGGATTAGGCAGAAATATGCATTCCTTCTACCGATTCAGATAAATTTCATATCGGTGACAGTATAATATTCACGAACGACACATGAATATCATTTCGGTGTTTTTTTCTTTCCAACATCCCCTGCGAACATCATGCGCCGCATGACCCCGTCGCGTCGCACCAGACCGTGCCAGAGCGCCGCTCCCGCATGGAGTACGATCAGCGCGGCAAACATCCATCCGGACCAGCGATGCACGACCCCGAGCACGGGCTCGAACCGGATTGCGCCGGAGAGCGGCAGGAGCGGCCAGTCGAACAGGCCGAAAACGCCGATCGGCATGTCGGGATCGTCGATCGAGGCCAGAGCCCAGCCGGTCAGGGGGGACAGGATCTGGCAGACATAAAGTCCGCCATGAGTCCCCGATGCGAGCCGTGGGAGAAGCGACGGCACAGGCCCGGCATGGAAACAGGAGGACGGCAGGGCGGGAGGTCGATGGGTCAGGCGCCATGCGATGCGACATGCGACCAGAGCCAGAATCGTCACGCCCAGCGCCCTGTGGGTCAGGAAAACGGAAAACGACAGCTCGCCCGGAAGAGCGAGATGAACCATGGCGAGGCCGATGACGATCTGGGTCCCCACCAGGGCGGCGATGGCCCAGTGCAAGCCGATCGCCACAGCGGAATACCGCGCCATCGCGCTCACGGGACCCGTTCCGGCTCAGTGATGATCGACATCGTCGAAGAGCTTCGCAAAGCGCGCCTTGGCCGCACCGGGCTGGGAGACTGCCTTGAGCTTCGCCTCGTTATCGGCATTGTCCACCTCGACAAGCCCGACCATGCCCAGGAAATAATGGGGCAGGCATTTGTAGCCATACAGGCCGGGCTTCGTGAAAGTCACGTTCAGATCATGTCCGATCCGGCCGGAAAAACCCTGCGCGCCCTCCGGGATCATGCCCGGGATCGACTGGACGTTGTGCCCCGGATCGGCGGCGATGAAATGGACGGTATCGCCGGAATGGATATGGACGACGGCCGGGTCGAAACCGCGTCCGCCTTCTTTCGTGTGGCTGAGCATACGGACGTCCACCGTGGCGGCGTTGGCCGGAGATGCGGCCCCTGCAGCGACGAGAGACGCAAGAAAAAGGGAAGCGGAAAGCGCATGACGCATGATCGTGTGTCTCATGATGGGAGGCCCGCCTGCGTCCGGAAGAGGCAGGCGGGCCGGGTTTCGGGAGAGGATCAGTCGCGACGCAGGTCGAAACGATCGAGGGTCATGACCTTCGTCCAGGCCTTGGCGAAATCGTTGACGAACTTCTTCTGCCCGTCATCGGAGGCATAGACCTCGGCAACGGCGCGGAGTTCGGCATTCGCTCCGAAGATCAGATCGACCGAGGAGGCGCTCCAGCGCTTCTTGTCGGACTCGCGGTCGAAACCTTCATAGACCCCGGGCCGGGCAGAGGATTTCTGCCAGCGTGTCGACATGTCGAGCAGGTTGACGAAGAAGGCGTTGTCCAGCGTTCCCGGATGGGTCGTGAGCACGCCTTGCTGCGAGTGACCGCTATTCACGTCGAGAACACGCAGCCCACCGAGAAGCACCGTCATCTCAGGCACCGTCAGCTCGAGATTGCTCGCCCGATCGACAAGCATCTGGGTCGGCGATTTCTCGTCGGGCACCGAGCGGTAATAATTGCGGAAGGCATCCGCATCGAGCTCGAGCAGAGAGAAGGAAGCCTTGTCGGTCTGCGCGGCTGTGGCATCGACACGACCGGGCGCGAAAGGCAGGTCGAGTGTGACACCGGCCTTTCTGGCCGCCTGCTCGACCCCGACATTGCCGGCAAGCACGATGACATCGGCGAGCGAAACCTTCCGCCCCTGATGATCGCCCGCGTTGAAGCGCTTCTGGATCGCCTCGAGACGCGGCAGGACCTTGCGCAGTTCGGACGGATCGTTCACCGCCCAGTTGCTCTCAGGGGCAAGGCGGATCCGCGCCCCGTTGGCGCCGCCACGATGGTCGGATGTGCGGAAAGACGCAGCCGACGCCCAGGCCGTCTTGATCATCTCGCGTCCGGACAGCCCCGAACCGGCGATCATGTGCTTGAGGGTCTCGATATCCGCCTTGTTGACGGCAGCCCCCTGGGCGGCAGGCAGGGGATCCTGCCAGAGGAAATCGGCGGCCGGAACCTCGGATCCGAAATAGCGCGACTTCGGTCCCATGTCGCGATGGGTGAGCTTGAACCAGGCCCGGGCGAAGGCATCGGCGAACTGCTCGGGATGCTGCGCCCAGCGTGCGATGATGGCGTGATAGGCCGGATCGGTCTTCAGCGCGATATCGGTGGTGAACATCATCAGCGGATGCAGCTTGTTCGGGTCGCTCGCATCGGGAACGATGTTTTCGGCATCCTTCGGCTTCCACTGCACCGCGCCGGCCGGGCTCCTGGTCTTTACCCAGTCATGCCCGAGAAGATTGTCGAGATATTGCGAGGTGAAGTGGATCGGATCGGCCGACCAGGCGCCCTCCAGACCGCTCGTGATGGCATCCGTGGCCTTGAGCTTTCCCTTGACGCAATGATTCGCCCAGCCAAGCCCCTGCTGCTCGACCGGTGCACCGGCGGGTGCGGCACCGACGCATTTATCGGCGGGCGCGGCGCCATGCGACTTGCCGAAGGTATGGCCGCCTGCGATGAGTGCGACGGTTTCCTCGTCGTCCATCGCCATGCGTCCGAAGGCAAGCCGGATCATCTTGGCGGATTCGGCCGGATCAGGCACACCGTTCGGCCCTTCCGGATTGACGTAGATGAGCCCCTTGGTGGTCGAGGCGAGCGGCTTCTGCAGATGTCCGGCCGCATTGACGCGCGACGATTTTACCTGCGCATCGACGTTCGAGGTCATGAACCTGGTGCCCGGGCCCCAGTAGATGAGCTCCGATTCCCAGTCATCCGGACGACCTCCGGCAAAGCCGATCGTCTTGAATCCCATGGATTCGAGCGAGACGTTTCCGGTCAGGACCATCAGGTCGCCCCAGGAGAGGTTGCGACCATATTTCTTCTTGATCGGCCAGAGCAGACGACGCGCCTTGTCGAGACTTGCATTGTCAGGCCAGCTGTTGAGCTGCTCGAAACGCTGCTCGGCACCCTCTTCGCCGCCGCGGCCATCCATCGCACGATAGGTTCCGGCAGCGTGCCATGCCATACGGACGAAGAAAGGCGCATAGGTGCCGTAATCGGCAGGCCACCAGGGCTGGGACTGCGTCAGGATCTTGCGTATGTCGGCCTTGACGGCCTCGAGATCGAGCTTCTGGAAATCGCGCGTGTAATCGAAATCCGCGCCGTAAGGGTTGGATTCACTGTCATGCATCCGCAGCGGGGCAAGACTCAGGCGGGTCGGCCAGAAGAAATCGTTGGGTTTTTCGATACCATCGGCACGGGCGGCGTGCGGCGTGGCCGTAAGGGTCGTGGTCGCAATCAGTGCGGCCATACCGAATTTCAGAATTTTCATTTCCGGACTCCACAACAGGAAGCAGCGACCTCGAAACTCTATTGGCCACTACTGTTGCCCTCCTCCTAGATAGTCCCGACTTATTGCTCCAACCGTTTGTTTCTATATCTCTGACAGGAATTACCCCGTTGGAAACATGAGGACGAACGGTGTCGACAGACTCTCGGCGATATCCGCCCGCGCGGGGATCGCGTGACCGATCGTCACCGGTACGACCGCGGGAAAGAAAGGCTGGGAGAAACCCTGAAAAAAAACCGACTCATGAAACGGGAGCGCAAGCGCCAGAGACAGAGGCGCCAGAGACAGCGGCGCCAGAGGCAGCGGCGTGAGACACAGGGAGCGGAGACGACGGCCAGAAAGCACAGCCGGAGAGGGCGCCCGGAAAGCGAACCCGTTAACTGCGCCCGGAAACTGCGCCTTGGGACGGCAGCCGGGGACAGAAAGCCGGGGACAACGCAAGGCTACGTCACCGCCATTCGCGATCCATCCTGAGGCAGAACGTTACCAGCCGGGCTGTCCGATCAGGCGTGCGAACAAGTCCGGTGGCGTGTCGCGACGCAGGATGGCGGCCAGTTCGGCCCCCAGACCGGCCCCCTCTTCCGGCGCGCCGGACAGGGAGCGGCGCAGAACGAAACTGCCGTCTTCCGCCGCGATCAGACCGTGCAGGACGAGCTCACCCTTCACGATCCGGGCGAACCCGCCGACAGGCGTCCGGCACGACCCGTCCAGCCCTTCCAGCAATGCGCGCTCCGCCCTTGCCGCAAGCCGGCTTTCCCGGTCCTCGATAGCGGGCATCAGGGACAGGAGACCCGCATCGGACCGCCGCAAGGTGATTCCGATCATGCCCTGACCGCATGCAGGAAGCATGTCTTCGGGTTCGAAAATCACATCGGCACGCGCGCCCAGACCGAGGCGGTTCAGCCCGGCCAGAGCGAGAAACGTCGCATCGCAGGCCCCTGCCTCCAGCTTGGCCAGACGCGTCTGGACATTCCCCCTGATCAGACAGAATCGCAGATCGGGGCGCCGCGCCAGAAGCTGGGCCTGACGACGGATCGAGGCACACCCGATGACGGCGCCCGCAGGAAGGGCATCGAGCGGGTCGCCTCCCGGCCGCAGGGAGGCACGATCGCGCAAAACGAGCGCATCGCGCGGATCTTCCCGACGGAGGACGCATCCGAGAACCAGATCGTTCGGCAGGAAGGTTTCGAGATCCTTGAGACTATGCACCGCGAAATCGATTTCACCGGCCCGGAGCGCCTGATGGATCTCCTTGGAGAACAGGCCCTTGCCACCGATCTCGGCCAGCCGCCGGATCTGGTCGCGGTCGCCTTTGGTCGATATCCGCTGCTCGCGCAGGCCGCCGAAGAGCTCGAGAAAGGGAAAGCGCTCACCCAGCTGTGCCATGAAACTGCGCGTCTGGACCAGAGCCAGAGGAGAGGCGCGCGTGCCGATACGCAGCGTCTGTCCGAAAAGCGGGTGCCCCAGCACGTCGGGTGACAGCGTGGTCGCGCCATGCAGATCGTGTATCGGGGATCGGGCGGGCGATATCGTCATGGGTACGGGGATAACGCCGCGGCACTCTGCGGTATAACTGATAATTCCGTGCTCAGTTAACGGTTATCCCTGTCTCCGTTCCCGTCGCGTCTCCTCCCCGGGCGTCAAGGGCGGTCGAATCCCGGCAAGACCGGGGATCTGAGAGGGACAAGGGGGAAACGAGAGCGGAACGACACGCTCAGGCGAGAGCCTCGTGCAATCTGTCATGCCGGTTGCTGCGCGCGCGATTGCGCAGGGCTCTCTCGAGATGGACCAGATGATCGCGGGTGATGCGAAGCGCGGCGTCCCGATCGCCTCGATCCATCGCCTCGATGAGAGCCGCATGATCGTGACAGGATTGCTGGGCGTCCTCATCGGACTGGTAGAGGGCCGCGATCAGGACCGTGCGCGCCGTCAGGTTCTCCAGAATCGTCGCGATGACCGAGTTGCCGAGCACGTCGGCGATATGAACGTGAAAATGGCCGAGCAGATAGGATCGCCTGGCGAGATCCTGCCCCGCGAGAGCATTTTCCTGTGCCACGAGATGTCGGCGCAACCGGAGGATCGCCGTCCGGTCGACCCGCTCATGATCCATGATCAGCCCCGTCTCGACGGCGCGCCTCGCCTCGATCACCTCGCGCGCTTCCGGCACGCTCGGCTCGATGACGAACCAGCCGCGTCTCGGCGTTACATCCACGAGGCCCTTGCTGCTCAGTCGGATCATGGCCTCACGGACCAGCGTGCGCGAGACGCCGAAAATCTCGCAGAGTTCCTTCTCGCCGAAACGTTCACCGGGCGAGATCCGGCCCGAGAGCACCGCGCGGATGATCTTCTCCTCGATGACGAGGCCGCTCGCGCGCTCCGGTTCTGGTCTGGTGATGTCCATGACGTTTTTATGCGCCTCCCCGGGAGGCGCTGCAAGACGAAGGATCCTGCCCGCCTCGCATCGCGACCCTGTAATTTATTAACGAAACGGTTCATTTCGTTATGGCATGGAAACAGCAGGTATTCTAAGTAGTATACAAGATCGTCCATCAGGAGCCGCCCCACGGCCTCCTGCCTATGCCGGGAACCTCCGATGTCGCGTCAGCCGAAACGCTTTTTCCTGAATTCCTGCAGCCGCCCCACCCTCCTGGCCTCGATGACGCTTGGCATTACCGTCGTGCTCTCGCTCGCCGGGTCCGGCGGCGGGGCTCATGCCCAGGGCACGACAACGGGCATGCACCACCCGACCCCTCATCGTCAGACCGTACGCCCGCGTCATGTTTCCTCCGGCGCGCACAAGCCGATACCGGCCGGGGGTGAGACCGTTCAGGTCTCGGCGAGACGGGGCGTGACCAGCGCCGGCCAGCACAACGCACATTCCGAGACCGTTCTCTCTCGCCAGGAGTTGCAGAACCGGAACGTTCGGCAGATGACCGATATCGTCCGTGTCGCTCCCAATCTCACGATTCAGCCGAGCTTCGGCAGTGCGGCGCTCAATTTCGCGCTCCGCGGCGTCGGGCTGATGGATTTCACCCAGAACAACACGCCCTCGGTCATGCCCTATGTCGACGGGGTCGCCTATCCGGTCAGCATCATGACGACGGGCATATTGTTCGACATGGACGATGTCTCGGTCGCACCGGGTGCCTCTGGCTTTACGCACGGTCAGTCGACGACGGGCGGAGAAATCAATTTCCATACCGGAGACCCGACGGAACGTTTCCATACCGGACTGACCGAGGATATCGCCAGTTACGGCCGCAACCGGGTCGAGGGCTTCGTATCGGGGCCGCTCTCGCGCAGCGTTTCCTATCGCATTGCGGGGCAATCCCTCACCGGTGGCGGATTCCAGCACAATGCGCAGGGAACCGGCTATGGCAACAGCAATATCGGCGCGCTGCGCGGCAAGCTGCGCTGGCAGATCGACGAGACCTCTCGCCTCGATATCGGCGGTCACTGGACCACCGATCAGTCCGAATCGTCATCCGGGCATAATCTGTACAACTCCTACGGCGTGCCCGTCACCGGCGATATCTACCAGACAGCCTGGGGGCTCGATCCGCGTTTCGCGAAGATCATCGGAATCGATCCCGGCAATGCCAAACCGCGCGAGGACAATCTCTTCTGGGGCGCGAATATCCGTTATACCAAGACGTTCTCCTGGGCGCGCCTGTGGTCGCAGAGCGCCTATGAGATGGTCGACGAGCACGAGCTGACCAATCAGACCAACTCGGTCAGATCCTTCGGCAACATGTTCCGCAACAACCAGACCAATGTCTTTTCGCAGGAAGTGAAGCTGGAATCGCGCGATCCCAAAGCGCGCTTTCACTGGGAGACCGGTCTTTATTACAGTCGCGCGCGCATGGCCCAGAGCTTCTGGTACGACAGTTCGGATCGCCCCGGCACCACGCCCCTGAACGAGACCAGCTACCGGCAGAACCAGCAGAATTTCAACCAGTACGTTCAGCTCAGCTACCGCATCCTGCCGAAACTGACCCTGATCGGCGCGATCAATCATGAATCAGACGACCGGCAGATGCTCAATCTGACGAGCACCAATGTCAATCTCGATACAGGGCTTGCCTACGGGCAGACGAATTTCGGCAATTCCGGCGCCCTGACGAACCAGTTCGGCGGCAGGGTCGGTGCGCAGTACCAGTTTACGCCCAATGTCATGGGCTATGCGATCTTCTCGAAGGGATTCAAGCCCGGAGGCTTCTCGGCCAATATCACGCAGAACGCCAATCAGCTCCGCCCCTTCAAGCCGGAATCGGTCCTGACCTATGAAGGCGGGTTCAAATCGATGCTTTTCGATCGCCGCCTGCGTTTCAATGCGGCGGGATTCTATTACGATTATCGCGACCAGCAGATTCTCGGGAGCATCCTCGTGCCTCCCTACGGCGTTCTCGGCGGTTATGTGAACGCGCCGCGCTCCTACATCTACGGCGCGGAATTCGACATGGAAGCGCATCCCTTCCACGGTCTCGTCCTGACACAGAATTTCGGTTACCAGAATGGCGTCTTCACCCAGTTCCAGAGCCTGAACAGAAGCGCCACGACGGCGCAATTCGCCAATACGGGCCGATGGTCGCCAATCTATACCAACTATAACGGCTACAATATGGGGCTCGCCAATCTGACGCTCTCCGGTGCTGCGGTCTATAGCTGGCACGTTTTTCGCGATTACCGCATGACCTTCGACGTCGATTACAATTATCGTGGCGCCCAGACCCAGCCCCAGCATATCGGCGATGGCGGGATCTATCGTGCGCCAGCCTATTTCCTGGTCAATTCCTTCCTGACCTTTGCCGCGCCAAGACAGCACTGGGCGCTGACGGTCTACGGACAGAATCTCGCCGATCGCCGCTACTGGCTGTCGGGCGGCACACAGGCGACCTTCTATGGCGTCATTCCGGGTTTGCCCCGTTTCGTCGGCGCAAAGATCAACGTAACCTACTGACCGCCATCCGAAACGTCGCCCTGCCAGACACAGCCATTTTCCTGCCGGACCGGAGATCCCTCTTGAGCGCACGCGAAACCGCATCGGCCGCCCCGACCAGGCCGGGCATCTTCATCCAGGTCATCGTGGCAACCCTGGCCGGCATCCTCCTCGGGCTGTTCGCACCGCATCTCTCGCTGTCCTGCCGATGGCTGACCGACCTCTTCCTGCGGCTCATCCTCATGATCGTGGGGCCGCTCCTGTTCTGCATCGTCGTGACCGGAATCACAGGAGCAGGCTCGCTCGGCTCCGTCGGGCGGCTCGGGAGCCGTTCCCTGATCTATTTCGAGGCCATGACCACACTCGTTCTGCTTCTCTCCGTCGGGGCCGCCCTGCTGATCCATCCGGGGCGCGGCATGAACTATACGCCGAGCGCGGAAGATGCCCGGGCCGTCGCCAGCTATGCGGCAAACGCCCATGCCCTTCACGCCCAGGGTTTCACGGGTTTCATCCTGAATCTCGTCCCCCGGTCGCCGGTCGCGGCGTTTGCGGAAGGCAATATCCTCCAGATCCTGTTCTTTGCCGTGCTTCTGGGCTGCTGCCTCTCACGTCTCGGCGAGACCGGCGCGCCGGTCACCCGGCTGATCGAGAGTCTCTCTACCCTGTTTTCCCGCATGATGCGGGTCATCATCGCGACCGCGCCTCTGGGCGTCTTTGGCGCGGTCGCGACCACCGTCGCCGAATACGGGCTCGATGCGATCATTCATCTCGCAAGCTTCGTCGTTCTCTATTTCTCCGCGATCGGTTTTTTCATCGTGGTCATACTGGGCGGTCTGCTGGCCCTGTGCGGTCTCAATCCCCTGCGCTTCGCCCGCTATTTCCGCGAGGAGATCCTGATCGTCACCGCAACCACGAGTTCCGACTCCGTTCTGCCGAGCATCATGGCAAAGCTCGAAGCGCTCGGCATGACGCGTCAGGTCGTGGGACTCGTGGTTCCGGCCGGCTACAGCCTCAATCTCGATGCGCTCTCGATCTATCTCGGCTTTGCCGTCGTGTTTCTGGCAGAGGTCACCCATACCCCCCTGACCGTGACCCAGATCCTGTCCATGCTGGCCACGGCGCTCATCACCTCCAAAGGCGCGCACGGGGTTCCGGGCATCGCGATCGTGGTGCTTGCCGCCACCCTGGCGGCGGCGCCGTCGATCCCGCTCTCCAGTCTCGTCCTGCTGATTGCGGTGGACTGGTTCAGCGGCATTGCCCGGGCCGTGGGCAATCTCGCCGGAAACTGCGTGGCACCGGTCGTCATCGCCGCCTGGGAGGGGTCGCTCGACCGGGCACAGGCCCGTCGGGTAATGGAACAGGCAAACTCCTGAGACACAAGGCCCGATACGCCCCCGCCATGACCGATCCGAACCGATACGCCGCCCCGATTCTCGCGCGCGCCTGCCAGAAGAGACTGGAACAGGCCGGAGCCGCTCCGCAGGATGCTGCCCAGACCGTTCGTGCCCTCCTGCACGGTTCGATGCTCGGCACGGACAGTCACGGCGTCCGGCTGATCGGCTATTACGCCGACATGCTGGAAAACGGAGGGGTGAACCGCCATCCGGACAGGCATTTCGTCCGGACCGCACCGGCTACCGGACGCTACGATGCGGATTTCGGTCTGGCCCATGCGGCGTCCTACGACGCCATGGATCATGCGGTCGCCCTCGCCCGTCAGAGCGGAATCGGTGCCGTCACGGTCCATCGCTCCACCCATTACGGGGCAGGAGGCGCCTATGCCCTGCCTGCGGCAGAGCAGGGTTTCGTCGCTCTGGTTCTCAGCAACTCCGATCCGGCCGTGGCCCTGGCCGGAGGGCGCGGCGCCTTTCACGGCACGAACCCGATCGCGATGGCGGCGCCGGTGCGCGGCCGCAGGCCGTGGCTGCTCGACATGGCGACCTCCTCGATCCCGTTCAACCGGGTGAAGCTGTTCCGCAGTCTCGGCCTGACTCTCGATCCCGATGTCGCACTCGACGAGGAAGGGCATCCGACCCGGGACGCGCATCGTGCCCGGGTTCTCCAGCCACTGGGCGGCACGGCATTCGGACATAAGGGCGCGGCACTGGCAGGCGTGGTGACGATCCTCTCCGCGATCCTGTCGGGCGCCGATCCCGACCCGGTCATGGCCTCGACCTCGGACGCCCAGACAGGCCGGGCGCGGCAGAATGTCGGCCATATCATGCTGGCCATCGATCCCGCCCGTTTCATAGGGCAGGAGGCCTTCGAATCCGAAATGGACCGCTATCTCGCGCTTCTGCACGAATCACCCGGAACCGAAGCGGCGCACCCTCCGAGAGCCCCCGGCGATATCGAATGGGCGCATTTCGACGCACGCAGCGAGCACGGCATTCCGGTGGATCCGGATACGGAGCGGTTTCTCGGGCTTTCCCCCCGGAGCGAATGACGTTCCGCCCCGGGGCAGGAGCGCTCCCGGAAGAAGAGCTCCGGGGGAAGAGCCTAGGGGGGGGAGCCCTATCCTGCCTTCGTCCGGCGCCTGTCCCACAAGCGCAGCCCGCGCAATGCCAGATCGGCAATGCCGGGCAACAGACGAGGCTGCATCAGAGCGGGATCGAAAGCGGTCATGCGGCGGGCATTCTCGCGATAGCAATCCTCGACGAACCCGCGAAAGGAAAAGCCATCGAGAAAGAGATTGGTCTGGGTCACCGCGAAATCATGGCCGTCATTGGGCTGCTGCCCGCGACGTACCATACCGAGCAGGCGCCCGAGAGCGCGCATGTAGAAGCGGAAGGATTTGGCCGAACGCCGCGCCCGTCCGAGGCCACGGCGTTTTTCCCTCCAGGCCATATAATTGATGAAGAACACGATATGCCGCGTCTCTTCGAACATCAGAACGTCGAAGATCTCGAACATCGCCTCCGGAAGAAACTGCGACTGGCGGGCGCTCTTGAACGCCCCGAAACCGAGAAAGGCATCGAGACATTCACCGAAACCGAAATCGATGAACGCGGTTTCGAGATCGGCGGGGAAGCGTTCGATCGGCTGTTTGCGCGCATCGAGCCCGTAACGCTCGATCATGACGCGTATCAGCTCGGCATGACGTGCTTCCTCATACCCCTGGAGACGTACGGCTTCGCGAACGACAGGGTCGGAGATCTGGGGCGTGAAGGCATCGACGATCGCCCCCGCCCGGCGCTCCGTATGATAGACCTCCTGCCAGAAGGGAACGGCGCGGAGCCGGGCCAGCTCCTCTTCGGTCAGCTCGGGCCAGGGCAGCGTTTCAGGATCGAAAACCTGATGCGTGTCGAGAAATTGCTGACAGAAATAATGCTTGTGGTCTTCCGAACCCGGCTCGATCGCACTCATGCAGTCACGGGCTGCTTCGAACCGAGGCGCGACCGCAGAGCACCCGATGCCTTCTGCCACAGGCGATAGGCGCCCAGACCCGTCTTTACCAGATTCGGAGCAGTGGTCGGCCGCAACAGGCGGTGATCGTACCCCGAAAAGCGCCGGTCGTTCTCGTCCAGACAGAGCTGCATCAGCTCCGGCAGGGCGATATCCATATCCGTCATGTCCTTCGCACCGGTGACGGTGAAATTGTTGTCCTGGGTGTGCTCGTTGCCCTCGGCATCGATCGAGCGCGCCAGATCCATGCGCTCATAGGCGAGGAACGCCCAGACGCCCAGAACGCGGGCTTCGAACCAGGGACGCTTCCACCAGGGCATCGTCGCGCGATGCCAGGCGAGCCAGTTGGCGAAAAGCAGGATGTGACGGCACTCTTCCTGCATGACAGGCTCGAAGGTCTCGATCAGCTCCATCGGGAAAAGTCCGGCGCGTTCGGCGAGGGCGAACAGACCGAACGCGAAGAAGCTGTCCACGCATTCCGAGAACCCGGTGACGAGATAGGCCCATTCCGTGTCTTTCGGCTCGATATAGGGCGGCTCGGGTGCCATCGGGATCTTGTAGGCCTCGACGAGCTTCGAAAGCACTTCCTTGTGCCGGTTTTCCTCCCAGGCATTGCGACGCAGCGCGTCCTTCATGTCGGGATCGTCGATCATGTCGGCATAGGCCGCCATGCGCAGACGGGCCTTGCCTTCCGTCTGCACGGCAATGTCCCAGATCGGCAGGGAGGTGATGCGGTGCAGGGTCTGCGGATCGAGCGCGGGCCACTCGATCACGGACGGCTTGTAGGGATTGAAAGTCTCGCGGAACATGTCGGCCACGGCACGCTTGTGCTCCTCCGTGCCGGGCTTGAGAGGCCCGGGAATGGAGCTGCTCCAGTGACGTGCCTCGAAATCGGCCTTCGCCAGAGTTTTGTCCGACGGCGCATCGGGGAGATGGCTGTACAGCGCTTCAAGACGTGACATGAACGCGTGTCCTCTTCTTTATTCCTTGATGTCGCTCATTCTGGTGACGACGCGCGAAACGAGCCCGTAGGCAATCGCCTCCTCGGCGGACATCCAGTAATTGCGATCTGTATCCTTGGCGATCTTCTCGTAAGGCTGGCCGGTCTCGCGGGCAAACAGCCGGTTGAGGCGTTCGCGCATCTTGATGATCTCGCGCGCCTCGATATCGATATCGGTCGCAGGCCCACGCACGCCGCCCATCGGCTGATGCAGCAGGAAGCGCGTGTTGGGCAGACACAGCCGACGCTCCGGACGACCGGCCGCAAAGATCAGCGCCCCTGCGGAAGCTACCCAGCCGGTTCCGATCATGTTCACCGGTGCGACGGAATCGACAAAGCGGATCATGTCGTGAATCGTGTCGCCGCTCTCGACATGACCGCCGGGCGAATTGACATAGATATCGATCGGCTTGTCCGACGCCCCGGCGAGGGCAAGCAGGCGGCCCGTCACATCCCGGGCGACCTTGTCGTTGATTCCGCCGAAGATCAGCACCTTGCGCTGTTCGAACAGCTTGCCCTCGAGCTCCGCGACAGGCGCGTTCAGGGTCTTGTTGTCTCCCGGCTCCGTCGGCTCCGGCCCGTTGGGCTCGGGCACGTCCGGCGCGTGGGGATCGGGCTCGTCATCATCGAGGCGCGGTGCGAAACGGGTGGGATCCTTGGGCGTCGTGCCACGCATGCTTGTCTTCCTATGTCCGTGCAGCATGTTCATTGCCACTATGTTGCGCCTCCCATGCCCCGCTCACAAGAGGCCCCCGTGTTTTTGCTGTAGATCAAGCGCCGCGAGACTGGCATCTCGCCAGCTGCGACGAGACGCGTTACTCTCGCTTCGCATTGTCGTCCGGCGCGGACGAAACGGATCGGAAACAGGCCGGGTCTGAAACACGCCGGGTCTGAAACACGCCGGGTCTGAAACATGAGGATCGATCGGAAGATATGCGAAAAACAGGCTGGCTGCACACGGGCCTCGCCGTGACGGGCATGATGACACTGGCAGGGTGCGGGCAGAGAGATGCCGTCGATACGGTCGGCAACTGGTATCACCAATATCAGGGCGGCGCGATCGCGCAACAACGCCCCCCTGCCCCCGGTGCGCATGATCCGTATCCCCATGTCGGGCTGACGCCGACAAACGCTGTGGATCTTCCGAGTCCGCAGGCGCGTCAGGCCCTTACCGATCGTCTCGTCATGCAGCGCAATTACGGACAGAGACTGGCTGTGGCCGATGGCTCCCTCGCGATCGAGACCCCGCCCCCACCGCCCCGGCCGAAAACCACGGGCGACACGGACGGGTCCGGATCGTCCATGAGCGTCGTCGCCGCCGGACAGCACGATGGCCAAAGCGGGCGGGGCCAGAGCGGGCGGGGCCAGAGCGGGCCAGATCAGAATGGGCAAGGTTCCGGCGGGGGCCGCGCTCCCGGCGGAAATGCCGCATCCGGCGGGGCGGATGCCTCCGTCGTTGCGCAGCAGGGCACGCAGGACCGGGCGCAGGACACGGCCCTTCCAGCCGTGACGCGCTTCACGCCCCCTCCGATCAAACCGGGCGAGCTTCCGCAGATCCCTCCCTTGCCGCCCGAGGCTCCCGGATTCCCCGGGTTTTCGATCCCGCGCGACGCCTCCCTGCCCGACCCGGTAAGACCGGCCTACGATCTGAGCGATCCGCACGGCACGCTCATCCGGTTCGGTCAGGCCTCCGATCAGATCCAGCCCGGTCAGGACGGTGCGTTCGGAGCTGCCCTGCGGGGCCGCGGGCCGCACGATCCCGTTTACGTGCGCGGTTTCGGTGAGATCACCTCTTTCCGCCCCTCCGAACAGGCGGCCGGGCTTCGGCTCGGCCTGCTTCGCGCCCGCGTCGTCGCGCAGAGCCTCATTCTTCACGGTGTCCCGGCCGACTCCCTGCGCCTGAGCGCAGCGCCGCTGGGTCGCGGCGCGAGAATTGACCTGAAGCCGTATTGAGGGCGGTTCCGCCATCGGGGAAATCGCGTTAGGAAGATTATCGGAGCCATGCCGGCTTCGATAACTTTCTTTCAACCCTGTGCCCCCGAGCCGAATATGACCGAAGAGTTCCACCGCATTCGTCGCCTGCCGCCCTATGTCTTCGCCGAAGTCAACAAGGCCAAGGCCGCGGCCCGAGCGCAGGGCGAGGACATCATCGATCTGGGCATGGGCAACCCCGACAGCCCCACGCCGCCGCATATCGTGCGAAAGCTGGTGGAGACGGTCGCCGATCCGCGCAGTCATCGCTATTCCGTCAGCCGGGGTATCCCCGGATTGCGCCGCGCGCTGGCCGGGTATTACGAACGCCGCTTCGATGTCGGGCTGGACCCGGAAACCGAGGTGATCGCGACCCTGGGATCGAAGGAGGGTCTGGCCAATCTGTCCGCGGCCATCACGAGCCCGGGCGATACGATTCTCGTGCCGAACCCGTCCTATCCGATCCACCAGTTCGGCTTCATCATCGCGGGCGCCTCCGTGCGCTCCATCCCCGCAACGCCGGACGAGGACATGCTGCGCGCGCTCGAGCGCGCGGTGCGTCATTCCGTGCCCAAGCCTACGGCGCTGATCGTGAATTTCCCGTCCAATCCGACGGCGTTCACGGCATCGCTCGATTTCTACAAGGAGCTGGTCGCATTCGCCCGGCGCGAACAGATCTGGATCATGTCCGATCTCGCCTATTGCGAGATCTATTTCGGCGACGAGCCGCCGCCCTCGATCCTGCAGGTGCCCGGCGCGAAAGACATTGCCGTGGAATTCACCTCGCTTTCCAAGACCTACTCCATGGCGGGATGGCGGATGGGATTCGCGGCAGGCAATCCCCGCCTGATCCAGGCGCTGACCCGGATCAAATCCTATCTCGATTACGGCGCGTTCACCCCGATCCAGGTCGCTGCCGTGGCGGCTCTGAGCGGACCGCAGGACTGCGTGAGCGAGATTCGCGACATGTATCGCGAGCGTCGCGACGTGCTCGTGCGCGGCCTTCATGCAGCAGGCTGGGACGTGCCCTCGCCGCAGGGCTCCATGTTCGCCTGGGCACCGATTCCGGAGCGATTCGCCGAAATGGGCAGTGTGGATTTCAGCAAGCTTCTCCTCAGGGAGGCCGGCGTGGCCGTGGCCCCGGGACTGGGATTCGGTGAATATGGCGAAGGATTCGTCCGGATCGGTCTGGTCGAGAATACGCAGCGGCTGAGGCAGGCGACACGCGCGATCAGAACCTTTTTCAACAAACATGGCGTCAAACAGGCAGAGGCGGTTTCGTGAACGGTCAAACTCTTCATCTCGGTATCGCCGGTCTCGGCACGGTCGGCGCCGGTGTGGTCCGTCTCCTGCGCGAGAATGCCCAGGCGATTACCGCCCGGGCCGGTCGCGCCATCGAGGTCGTTGCGGTCTCTGCGCGTGACCGCACGCGTGACCGCGGCGTCGATCTCGAGGGGCTGACCTGGCATGACGATCCTCTCGCCCTCGTATCCGACCCGCAGGTCGATGTGGTGCTCGAGCTCATCGGCGGTGCCGAAGGCACGGCGCGGGGTCTGGTCGAGGCAGCCCTGAAGGCGCGCAAACCGGTCGTGACCGCCAACAAGGCGCTGCTTGCGATCCATGGGGCCGAACTCTCTGCCCATGCCCGGGAAAATGCCACCCCGCTGCTTTTCGAGGCGTCTGTTGCAGGAGGCATTCCCGCGATCAAGCTCGTGCGCGAGGGACTGGCCGCCGATCGTCTGCTGAAAGTGGGGGGTATCCTCAACGGGACCTGCAACTACATCCTGACCGCGATGCGTGAATCGGGGCGGAGCTTCGACGCGATCCTGAACGAGGCCCAGGCCCTGGGTTATGCCGAAGCCGATCCGTCCACCGACGTCGATGGCTGGGACGCGGCGCATAAACTGGCCATTCTGGCCGGTCTGGCATTCGGACAGCCCGTTCGCTTCGACTCGCTCCATGTCGAGGGCATCCGCAACATCGCCGCCTGCGACCAGGCCTTCGCCCGGGAGATGGGCTATCGCATCAAGCTGCTCGGCCTGGCCCGGCGCACGGAAGAGGACGGTATCGAAGCCTGGATGCGCCCCTGCATGATTCCGCATTCCGCGCCGATCGCCAATGTGGACGGCGTCTTCAATGCCGTGTCGACCGAAGGGTCTTTCAGCGGTCCCATGCTCATAGAAGGGCGCGGCGCCGGCGCCGGGCCGACTGCGAGTGCGGTTGTCGCGGATGTGATCGATCTCGCCCGCGGCACGACCCTTCCCGTATGGGGCATGGCGCCGAAAGCGGCGATTTCCTGTGCGCCACGCACAGCCCTGCGCGGGCAATACTACCTCCGCCTTCTGGTGCAGGATCGTCCGGGCGTCGTGGCAGACATCACGGCTGCCCTGCGCGAGTCCGGGGTCTCGCTGCGTGCGCTCTCTCAGCACGGCGCCGAACCCGCCGCGTCGGAAGATTCGACCAGCCCTGCGCAGGCCGCCTCACACAGCGTTGTACCGCTCGCTCTGGTCACGCATGAAACCAGCGAGGCGGCCATGCTTTCCGTCCTGGAGGCCCTGGAGCCCCTCGAAAGCGTCATGGGTGCACCGCTGCTCATGAAAATCGAGACTGTGTGATGTGGCAAAAGCGGCTCATACCGGCATAACAGGGCGTATCGCAGTCCCGGTGTGAGCCGGGTGGAAGTACGAATAGGAAAACCGGGATGCCTTTTTCGCCGAAATACAAAGTGACGGATCGCAACCTCGCACTCGAACTCGTTCGCGTGACCGAGGCTGCGGCCATCTCGTCATCGGCCTGGACGGGCCGTGGGGAAAAGAACGAGGCTGACGGTGCGGCCGTGCAGGCCATGCGGGCCGCTTTCGACACGGTGGCGATCGAGGGGACGGTCGTCATCGGCGAGGGCGAGATGGACGAGGCGCCGATGCTCTATATCGGCGAGAAGGTGGGCGCTGGCGGCCCGAAAATGGATATTGCCGTCGATCCCCTCGAAGGCACGAATCTCTGCGCCAAGGACATGCCCAATGCGATGACCATGGTGGCCCTGGCCGAGGGCGGCAATTTCCTGCACGCCCCCGATATCTACATGGAAAAGCTGGTGGTCGGCCCGAACCTGCCGCCCGATCTCATCGATATCGACGCGCCGATCGAGACCACGCTCCGTGATCTCGCGAAAGCGAAAGGCAAGGATATCTCGGCACTCACCATGTGTGCCCTCGACCGCGAGCGGCACGAGGAGCTGATCGCCCGCGCCAGGGAAGCCGGCGCGCGTGTTATGCTTCTCACCGACGGTGACGTGGCTGCTGCCATCGCCGCCTGCATGGATGAGAGCCGCGTCGATATCTATGCCGGATCGGGCGGCGCGCCGGAAGGCGTTCTCGCTGCTGCGGCCGTGCGATGCGTGGGCGGTCAGATGCAGGGCCGCCTTCTTTTCGAGGACGAAAGCCAGGTCGAACGTGCAAGGGAAATGGACCCGGGCAAGGACCCGACCCGCAAGCTCGGCCTGCACGACATGGCGCGCGGCGACGTGCTCTTTTCCGCGACGGGCGTAACGACCGGCACGTTGCTGCGCGGCGTGCGTTTCTACGGCCCCACGGTCGCCCGGACCCACTCGATCGTCATGCGGTCGAAATCGGCTACCGTCCGCTTCATCGAAGGGCGTCACGATTTCTCCACCAAGACATGGGCAGGTCACTGATCTCCCCTTATAACGGGGCGCATGTCCGATGCGCCCCGCCAGTTTTCCCCGGCCCCTGCCGTTCTCGACGTTCTTGAAAGCGGTAGTTCGCGACGGTGGATCTGGCGCGATGAGGGTCTGGCCGAGGAAAACAGCCGTCACAGCCTTGCTCTTGCGCAACGTGCCGGCATTCCGGAACTTCTGGGACGTATTCTCCACACCCGCGGCATAGATCTCATGCGGGCCGCCCAGTTTCTCGACCCGAAATTGCGGGACTGGCTACCCGATCCTTCATCTCTGCAAGGCATGGATGCGGTTGCAACGCGTCTGGCCGACGCGGTTCAGGCCAAAGAGACAATCGGCATTTTCGGCGATTACGATGTCGATGGTGCCTGCGGAACCGCATTACTGGCGGAGACGCTGGAAGAACTCGGCTGCCCGGTCCTGCATCATATTCCGGACCGGCAGAAGGAGGGATACGGACCGAACGGGCCCGCCCTCGCCGCGATGCGCGAAAAAGGCGCGACGCTTCTCATCTGCGTCGATTGCGGCACTGCTGCGGTGGCCCTTCTGAGTGAAATGGCGCTCTCGGGCGATATCGTCGTTCTCGACCATCACAAACCTGACGGCGCCATTCTGCCCGCGTGTCTCGTCGTCAATCCGAACCGTCTCGACTGCCAGTCCGGCCTCGGTCATCTCTGCGCGACCGGCGTGGCCTTTCTGACCATGATCGCGACCTGCCGGAGTCTCCGCCATCTCGGCTGGTTCGGCACACATGCCGAGCCCGCTCTCATGCGCAAGCTGGATCTGGTCGCTCTGGCCACGATCTGCGATGTCATGCCGCTTCGCGACCTCAACCGGGCCCTCGTCGCACAGGGTCTGCGCATTCTGGGGCGAGGCGAACGCCTCGGGCTGGCGACTCTGGCCTCGGTCGCCGGGGTCAGGGAGACGGCCAGCGCCATGGCGTGCGGTTTCGCACTCGGCCCGCGCATCAATGCGGGCGGACGTATCGCACAGGCCGATCTCGGCGTGCAGCTCCTCCTTTGCGACGATGCCTTCACGGCGCGTGCGCTTGCTGAAAAACTCGACGAGATCAATCGCCAGAGGCAGAGCGTCGAAGCCGATATTCTCACTGAAGCGCATCGGCAGGCTGAGCAGCAGCTGGAATCCGGTCATGCCGTCCTCTTCCTCCATGGCGCGGACTGGCATCCCGGGGTGGTGGGCATCGTCGCCGGACGTATCCGCGAGCGCAGCAACCGGCCTGTTCTCGTCGGCGCGAGTCAGGACGGGGTTCTCAAGGGATCGGCCCGCTCCGTACCCGGGCTCGATATCGGTGCCGCGATCATCGCTGCCCGTCAGGCGGGTCTGATCCTGACGGGAGGCGGTCACGCCATGGCGGCCGGATTTGCTCTTCAGGAGGACGGAATCGAGGCCTTCCACCGGTTTCTGGACGAAAAGCTCGCCGCGGCCCTGACACGCCCCCGTCACGACGCTCTGTGCATAGACGGGATCGTGAGCCTGCGCGGCGCGACACCTGAAATCGCGACCCAGCTCGCCCGGCTCGGCCCTTTCGGGCCGGGAAACGACGAGCCCGTCATCGCGATCACCCGGGTTCGCGTCGTCAAGTCCGAGCGCATCGGCAGGGACGGCAATACGCTGCGTGTCGTCCTTCAGGGCGAGGACGGAGGCCGGTTGCGCGGTCTCGTCTTCCGTGCCGCGGACAAGGCTTTCGCCGCAGTTCTGGAAGACAGGGCAATGCCGGTCCTGCATGTGGCCGGACAGCTCCGCTGCGAGCAATGGCAAGGGCGGGACATGCTGAGTTTCTTTATTTTGGACGCCGCCACACTTTAGGGTTGACCCCCAAAGCGCGCTGGGATACTCACCCGCTCACGCCTCCAGTCCCGTTCGTCTAGAGGCCTAGGACACCGCCCTTTCACGGCGGCAACACGGGTTCGAATCCCGTACGGGACGCCACGGCATTGACCGCAGTTTTCTGCGGGATGCAGCCGGTTAGAAGCAAAATCCTGATTTACCAAAATATCGGTTTCGCGCCATTCCTGAGCCAGTCAGGAAATACTGGCTCTTCGGTATCAGGGGCTTCGCATGAGCGAATCAGAAAATTCAGGCATCGGTCCGTCCACAGGTAAACCGCTCCCCAAGCACGTCTGATGCCGTGGACCCGGCCGATATCGGGCAGAAAAATGGTCGATGGCAAACGCCTGAGAAAGACCTTCGCATCCTCAGCTCTGGCTCGTCGCTGGCTCACTGAAAAACGCGCCGAGGTCGATCTGAGGCAGTTCAACGACACATCGTCCCTCGACAGGACACCTCTCAGACGATTGGTGGAACGCTATCGTGACGAATGCGTGACCCACCGCGCGGTTAGCGTCCTGTCGGGAATATTGCGTGAGTAAAAATCGATGCGCCTGTTCGTGACGGGGCCAACTGGCAGTGGGAAGTCAACACTGGCTGCAAAACTGGCTCAGAGGACAGCTGTACCGCTGTTCCCGCTCGATGAAATCCACTGGGTCCGCTGTCTCTCTGGGGATAGGCGGCGCGATCCTGCTGAACGCCTGTCCATGCTCGGAGAGATCGTGCAGCTCGATGCCTGGGTCATCGAAGGCGTGCAGTTCAGGTGGACTGATATAGCGATGGAACGAGCAAACCGTATCGTCATTCTCGATCCTCCACGTTGGCGCACCATAACGCGTATCCTGCGCCGTTTCGTCAATCGCCGACGCTTTTCCGGGGCGGGACACCGCGGAACGGTAAAGGCTCTATTGGAGGAGCTGCGTTGGTCTGCCGACTACTACGGTCATGAACGCAGGATGCTGTTCGATACGATTGGACAATGGTCCGATAAGATCATCGTCGTACGTGACGACAAGGGCGAACGCGCTTTGATCGAGGCTGTATCAGAGACTGCGTGAAGTCTTCGCTAAATCGGTACTGTCTGTCGCAGATTTCAGGATCAGTACGACGGCCACGCGTTTATACTGTCGGCTCCATTTCCATGGTCAATCTTGCGCGGACACTCGGCTGCTCCCCATTGCGGACCAGGAGTTCCTGAGTGGCATCCTGCGCTCCACCCTGCTTTCGTTTTCTCATTTTTCCGGAAGCAGGGGGCAGGCCGCGTATTGGCGGAAGAAGGGACGGAAAGCGCCTCTCAGAAACCGGAGCTGCGGGTTTCAGTATTCCCGTGGCGCAGCCCGTCCGCGCTTGATCCCCGCACGATGGGATTTGCCATCCATCCGGCGCGCGCGCGCCGCTCGTCCCGGGCGCGTGGGTACCCGGAACGCCGGACGGTGGGCGGCCTCGCGGATCATTATCGCCAGACGTTCGATCGCGTCCTCGCGATTGCGGATCTGCGTGCGAAAGCGTCGGGCCGTAATGACGATCACACCATCACGCGTTGCCCGATTACCGGCGATCTCAAGCAGGCGCACGCGCACCCGTTCGGGCAGGGACGCGGAACGCGCGGCATCGAAACGTAGCTGTGCTGCGGTTGCAACCTTGTTGACGTTCTGGCCGCCGGGCCCGGACGCCAGAATATAGCTGACTTCAAGCTCACTGTCGGAAAGGGACAGGCCGGGGAGGATGGGAATTGCCATGTCGCGCTCCATAGCATATCGCGCCGCGAAATACCCGCATGTGCCAAGCATGAAGCTGCCAAGCGCCTGCATGAAGAGGTCGATTACAGGGGTGGCTCCATCCGTTCGGACAGTTTGACGGGCCTGACAAGCTATAGCCGGTCGTTGTCATGCTGCCGCTTCGACGGCGTTGCTGTTGGCCCTCTGGTCCGGGATCAAACCCCGGACCAAAGGGCGTCGGCGCGTCGTGATACGCCCCATCGGGCGTTCGTCCAGCCAAAGACGAATGCGGACGCTTCCCGTTGTTATGCGCGATCCATGCCGCAAGGCCGGTCCGCAGTTCCGATCCGGTGTCAAAGACGTGGAGATAGACGCATTCATATTTGAGCGACCGCCACAGGCGCTCGATGAAGACGTTGTCCAGCCAGCGGTCGCGCTGCTCCTGGCCGGCACGGATCACCTGCGCAATCCCGGCCGCTACCTGCCGATGCTTCCGGGCTTCGTGCCGTGGCCGAGCGGGACGGTCGCCTTCACCGGCCTGTGCGAGATCGCGGGCGCGATCGGGCTGCTCCTCCCACAGACGCGGATGCTCGCCGGCTGGGCGCTGGCACTCTATTTCGTCTGCGTTTTCCCGGCGAACGTCAGGAATGCGCTTCAGGGCCTCGAGGCCGCCCATTTGCCCTCGGCACAATGGTATTACTGGTTCAGGCTGCCGTTTCAGCCGCTTGCGATCTGGTGGGCCTGGCTTGCCGGCGGTGCCATCCGCTGGCCCTTCCAGGCATAAGCGGGCGCCATCGCCCTTGCTCCGGTGACGCCGGACGCGGCCTGCCCCACTCGCTCGCGGCACCAGCATCAGGCTGCCCGTGGTCTTTCCCGTCTCCAGCGCATGGTGCGCCTGCGCGGCGTGCCTCAGCGGATATTCGTGAACGACCGTAATCCATCGATCTCCCTCGCTGCTGATCGCGGGATCGGACGATCCCGACAAGCGCTTACTCATGAAAACAGGTCATGACGCCATGCGCTCCGGCCCGGGTATCTCCGATGAGGGTCCTCCCCTAATCTTTCTCTTCGATATGACGCCCGCCCGTCCGAGCGAAGAGGAACGATCAACGATGTCCCCCGCCCCCCAGACAGACCATACCGGGGACAGACCAGCCTGCTGGGGTGGGGTGTTCGCCATGTCGCTCTGTGTCTTCGCGCTGATCGCATCGGAGTTCATGCCGGTCAGTCTCCTGACGCCGATCGCCTCGGACTTTCATGTCAGCGAAGGGCAGGTCGGGCAGGCCATCACCGCCTCGGGTGCCCTCGCCGTTCTCACCAGCCTGTTCATTTCCTCCATCGCTGGCGGACTCGATCGCAAGACGCTTCTCCTGATCCTCACGGTTCTCATGGCAGCATCCGGGACACTCGTCGCTGTCGCACCCGGCTACGGATCCTTCATGATCGGGCGCATGCTGATCGGAGTCGTGATCGGCGGTTTCTGGTCTCTCTCGGGCGCTGTCGCGATGCGCCTCGTCCCTGGGGCAGAGGTCCCGAAAGCCCTCGCCATCTTCAATGGCGGCAATGCTCTGGCCACGGTCATCGCCCCGCCCGCAGGGAGCTTTCTGGGTGCGATCGTCGGATGGCGCGGCGCGTTCTTCTCGCTCGTGCCGATCGCCGTCATCGTTTTCTTCTGGCAATGGATCAGCCTGCCCTCGATGAGCGCGCCGAACCGCTCGAAAACCCGTCATGGTCTTGCCGTGCTGCGAAACCCGATCGTCGCAACGGGGATGGCGTCGATCGGACTTTTCTTCATGGGGCAGTTCACGCTTTTCACCTATGTCCGCCCCTTTCTGGAGAGAACCACGCGCGTCGACGTCTCCACCCTCTCCTTCATCCTTCTCGGGATCGGTATCTCGGGCTTTCTCGGCACCTGTGTGATCGGCTTCTTCGTCAGAAACCGGCTCTACCGGACCCTGATCGTCATACCGGCCCTGATGGCAGGAATCGCCCTGACCCTCACCGCTTCCGGTCACGATCTGGCTCTGACTGCGGTCATGCTGGGATCGTGGGGGCTGATCGCGACTGCTGCACCGGTCGGATGGTGGACCTGGCTCGCCCGTGCTCTGCCTCAGGATGCCGAGGCGGGCGGCGGTCTGATGGTTGCCGTCGTCCAGCTCGCCATTACTCTCGGTGCGATGACCGGAGGAGTTCTCTTCGATTTCGGCGGATATCGGACGACCTTCTCCGCCAGCGCCATTCTTCTGGTCCTTTCTGCCGTTTTCGCATCATGGACCGCGAGGAGAGATCGGGACGATGCCCGGCCTGCGGCGTGATCGCTCCCTCAGGCTGACGCGAGACGCAGACGGCGCGCAGGCGAAATATCCCCCCTCCGAAGAGGGGGCAGCGCCTTCGCAACGAGAGGATTGCGGGCAGACGATGATGTGAACCGGCGATGACGGGGAATATCAAACCGGATGGAAGCGGACCCGCAAGCGCCTGTGCCGGGTTCCGGATCTGCTCCCCTGTCTCCCTGTTTTCGGCATAAGCCAGTCTGCCTTGCGATAACGGTCGGACAGGAAACCGACGATGTATGTCGTCACTCAACTTGTCGCCCGGTCTCCCCGATCGCACTGTCCGCGTGGTTTCGAATGGTTTGTCCCACAGGCGGGCTGCCGGGCGCCCGGACGTCAGCCCGACGACATCGTCATCATGGACGCGCCCCGCCTCACATGAACTTCCACGCGCGCAAGGTCACACGGGATCGAGCGCGGGAAGGGCGAGATCCGTACCGATGCTGTTGATCAGCGCGCCGGAGGCGATGAGCGCATTGGCGGCCTCGATATCCGGCGTGAAAAGCCGGTCCTGTGCGAAGAAAGGAACGACATCGCGCAGCAAACGGGCCGCAGAGACGAGCGGAACCGAAGAGGCGAGCGGCGCAAGGAAGTCGAGCCCCTGCACGGCAGAGAGATATTCGATGCCGAGGATCGTACGCACGTTCTCGTTGATATCGCCGACACGCCGTGCGGCAAAGGTCGCCATCGAGACGTGATCCTCCTGATTGGCAGAGGTCGGGAGACTGTCCACGCTGGCGGGATGGGCGAGGGTCTTGTTTTCGGAGGCGAGCGCCGCCGCCGTCACCTGGGCGATCATGAATCCCGAATTGACCCCGCTGTCATCGACGAGAAACGGCGGCAGGCCGCTCATGCCGGGATCGACCAGCAAGGCGAGACGACGTTCCGCAATCGCCCCGATCTCGGAGACGGCGATCGCCATGAGATCCGCAGCGATCGCCACGGGCTCCGCATGGAAGTTCCCGCCCGAGATCATCTCGTCCGTTTCGGGAAAGTGGATCGGATTATCGGAAACGGCATTGGCCTCGATCAGCAGGACCCGGGCAGCGTGACGGAGGGAATCGAGTGCAGCGCCCATCACCTGAGGCTGGCACCGCAAGCAATAGGGATCCTGAACCCGCTCGTCATCGCTCTCATGGGAGGCCCTGATGGCGGAGCCTTCCATGAGGCTGCGATAGATTGCCGCACATTCGATCTGGCCTTTCTGGCCGCGCAGTTCATGCAGGCGCGGGTCGAAAGGCGCGTCCGTGCCCCGCGCCGCATCGAGGGTGAGAGCCCCGGTAATCAGGGCGCTGCGATGCAGCGTCTCGGCCTCGAACAGGGCCATGAGTGCGAGGGCGGTCGATGTCTGGGTGCCGTTGAGAAGCGCCAGCCCCTCTTTCGGCCCCAGCTCGACCGGAACGAGTCCCGCACGATCGAGCGCAACCGCCCCGGGAAGGCGCTCGCCGCGATAGAAAGCCTCTCCCTCGCCGATGACGACGGCCGAGAGATGGGCGAGAGGGGCGAGATCGCCGGACGCGCCGACCGATCCCTTTTCCGGGATGACGGGAATGACGCCGCCATTGAGCATATCGATCAGAAGGCGCACGACCTCGAAGCGCACGCCGGAAAATCCCCGTGCCAGACCGTTGGCCTTGAGCAGAAGGATCAGGCGCACGACAGGCGCAGCCAGTGGTTTGCCGATACCCGCAGCATGGCTGAGGACGAGATTGCGTTGCAGATCGCGCAGTCTATCGTCGGGGATACGGGTTTTGGCGAGTTTGCCGAACCCCGTATTCACCCCATAGACCGCCTCTCCCCCCGCGACGATACGCTCGACCGAACGCGCCGCCTCACGCAGACGGGGTTCGATCCCGGGCGCGAGCGTCACCGGAGGGGCTTCCCGGAGGAAACGGCGCAGAAAGGGAAAATCGAGGGTTCCGGGAGTCAGAACGAGAGGAGAGGTCATGAGCGTATCCGCAGGGAAAATCAGTTTTCGGTCAACATGGGCAGGGTCAGCCCGGTTTCACGCGCGCAATCCCGCGCGATTTCGTATCCGGCATCGGCATGACGCATGACCCCTGTCGCGGGATCGTTCCAGAGAACGCGCCCGAGCCGTTCCGCCGCCTCGTCCGTGCCGTCCGCCACGATCACCATACCGGCATGCTGGGAGAACCCCATTCCGACACCGCCGCCATGATGAAGCGAGACCCAGGTCGCACCCGAGGCCGTATTGAGCAGCGCATTCAGGAGCGGCCAGTCCGAGACCGCATCCGATCCGTCCTGCATCGCTTCCGTCTCGCGATTGGGGCTGGCCACCGAACCGCTGTCGAGATGGTCGCGACCGATCACGATCGGCGCCTTGAGCTCGCCCCTGGCCACCATTTCGTTGAAGGCGAGACCCAGACGATGGCGATCGCCTAGGCCGACCCAGCAGATCCGGGCCGGAAGCCCCTGGAACATGATTTTCTCACGCGCCATGTCGAGCCAGTGATGCAGATGCGTATCGTGAGGCAGCAACGCCTTCACCCGGGCGTCGGTCCTGTAGATATCCTCCGGATCGCCGGACAGGGCGGCCCAGCGGAACGGTCCGATACCCCGGCAGAAAAGCGGGCGGATATAGGCCGGCACGAAACCCGGAAAGGCGAACGCATCCGCGCAGCCGACCTCGAAAGCCATCTGCCTGATATTGTTTCCGTAATCGAATGTCGGAACGCCCATGCGGTGGAACGCGATCATGGCCTCGACCTGAAGACGCATGGAGTCTTTCGCCGCGCGCTCGACGGCAGAAGGATCCGTCACCCGCATATGTGCCGCATGATCGAGCGACCAGCCTGCCGGGAGGTAACCGTTCAGCGGATCATGCGCCGAGGTCTGATCGGTCACGGCATCCGGACGGATTCCGCGACGCAACAATTCGGGAAAGATCTCTGCCGCATTGCCGAGCAACCCGACCGAAACCGGTCTGTCCGCCTTGCAGGCCGCATCGATCCATTCGAGCGCCTGGTCGAGGGAATTCGTGCTGCGGTCGAGATAACCGGTCTCCAGACGTTTCGCGATGCGGCCCGGCTCGCATTCCACCGCGAGCATCGAGGCTCCTGCCATGACGGCGGCAAGAGGCTGGGCGCCGCTCATGCCGCCCAGACCGCCGGTCAGGATCCATCGTCCGCGCAGCGAGCCGCCATAGGACTGACGCGCCATCTCGACGAATGTCTCGTACGTGCCCTGAACGATGCCCTGACTGCCGATATAGATCCAGGATCCGGCCGTCATCTGGCCGTACATCATCAATCCGGCCCGATCGAGTTCGTTGAAGCGCTCCCAGTTCGCCCAGTGGGGAACGAGATTGGAATTGGCGATCAGGACGCGCGGGGCATTCTCATGCGTGCGAAAGACACCCACCGGCTTTCCCGACTGCACGAGAAGGGTCTGATCGGACTCGAGCGCCGTCAGGGCACTGACGATCCCGTCATAGCAGGCCCAGTTGCGCGCCGCCCGGCCGATCCCGCCATAGACCACAAGCTCCGAAGGCTTCTCCGCAACCTCGGGGTCGAGATTGTTCATCAGCATACGCAGGGCGGCTTCGGTCTGCCATGACCGCGCCGTGAGCGCGCTCCCGCGTGCAGCGCGAACGACCCTGTCATTGCGCCTGAGCCGTGCGTTGTCGGGGGGAGGCGAGGCCGGACGATCGGAAGACGACGCTCTTTCAGTCATGGGTTCGATGCCCTTCACATGTATATACATGTGAAGGTGCGTCAGGGACGAATGTCCTGTCAACCGGAAAACCCGCTTGCGCGAAAAAGCTCGGTCATCGAGCGCCGGATGTGTCCGGAAACGGTCGCGCGACCGGGGCTTACGGCCTGTAGCGTCCGACGAAACTGTAGCGGCTGCCGGAATAGGTGAAGATGCCTTTCATCACCACACGTCCGCCGACCCAGGTGCGACGCATGAGTTGCAGGCAGGCTTCGGGTTCGTCCAGCTCGAGCAGCGCGCAGATTTCGACGCCGGGCGTGATCGCGAAAACCACATGCTCTATCTCTTCCGGCTGCGCGATCGCGGAGAGATGGCGGTGGGGATGCGCGAGCGTGAAGTCCTGGGTGAGATAATCGGGCGCGAAATGGGGCGAGACGAAACGCTCCTCGACCTGGAGCGGCGTATCGTCCTCGTAATGAACGATGATCGAGTGATAGAGCCGTGCTCCGGGGCGCTGGCCGAACGCCATGGCGAGATCGCTATCCGCGCGGATCGCGTCGAGTGTGACGATGCGCGTGGTGTGTTTGTGACCGTTCGAGACGATATCCTCGGCGATATCGCGCAATTCGAGCAGTTCGACGCGCTGTGCGGGCTCGGCGACGAACGTGCCGACGCCCTGTGCCCGGGTGACGACACCATCGGCCGTAAGCTCGCGCAACGCGCGATGGACGGTCATGCGGGAGACGCCCAGAAGCTCGACCAGCTCGCTCTCGGAGGGCAGACGGTCGCCCACGGCCCATTCGCCCGTCTCGATTCGCGCAACAATATAGGATTTGACCTGTTCGTACCGTGCCTCTGGCCGTACCTCTGGCCGTGCTGCTGGCCGATCCCTGCCGGAAATAATGGTCACCCGCTTTTCGCCTCTCTCTCTGGTCGCGCCGCTTTTCTATACTGCCAAAGGGGGCGATGTAATCCGCGCGCATGACGGTTCCGGATCCGGAATACCGGCAAAAATACGCCCGACGGGCTGGATACCGCCAATCCAGTACGCCAGCTCGTGCGGCGCTGCGACATCCCACAATGCCATATCCGCCGCCAGACCCGGGGAAAGCGCGCCGCAGCCGCTTTCCAGACCGAGCGCACGCGCCGCGTGACGGGTATGCCCCTCCAGAGCCTCGATGGGGGTCAGTCGAAACAGCGTGCAGCCCATATTCATGACGGCGGTGGGCGACAGAAGCGGAGACGTCCCGGGATTGCAGTCGGTCGCAAGAGCCATGGAGACGCCATGCGCACGAAACAGGCCGACCGGCGGCGTGCGCGTTTCCCGCACGAAATAGAAGGCGCCCGGCAAAAGCACGGCGACCGTTCCCGCCCTGGCCATCGCTTCTGCACCCCGGGCGTCGGTATATTCGACATGATCGGCCGAAAGCGCGCCGAAACGCGCAGCAAGCGCGGCGCCTCCCAGATCGGATAGCTGGTCTGCATGCAGCCTCACCGGCAGGCCGAGCGCGTGCGCCGCAGTAAAGAGACGCGCGATTTCCGCCGGGCTGAAAGCGATCCTTTCGCAAAACCCGTCCACACTATCGGCCAGCCCCGAACGGGCGATTTCGGGCAGGATATCCGTGCAAAGCGCCTCGAGATAGGCATCGCGCCGTCCCTCATATTCGGGAGGCAGGGCGTGAGCCCCGAGGAAACTCGTGCGGACACGCAAGGGAAGCATACGCGCGACGGCCCGCGCCACGCGAAGCTGCTTGAGCTCGTCCGCCAGGGTCAGCCCGTATCCCGACTTGATCTCGACCGTCGTCACGCCGCCTGCAATGAGCCGGCGCGCGCGCCCGAGCGCCATCTCCAGGAGAGCGGCTTCGCTCGCCTTGCGCGTCTCGCGTACGGTCGAGAGAATACCGCCGCCGCGACGGGCGATCTCCTCATAGGAGACGCCCTCGAGCCGTTCGGCGAATTCGGCGCTGCGATCGCCGGCATAGACCAGATGCGTATGGGGATCGATCAGCCCCGGCGTCATCCAGCAGCCACCGCAGGAGACGACATCCCGCGCCAGCGTCTCCGGACGGTCCGGAAGCGCGTCGCGCCGGCCGACCCAGACGATCTTCCCGTCCGAAGCGGCGATCGCTCCGTCCCGGACGATTCCGAGACGGTTTTCATCTTCCGCGCCCGCTTCGGGACAGAGCGTTGCGAGATGGACATCGATCCAGATCCTGTCCCACATGCGCTCGCCCCGCCTTTCATTCTTGACCCGACATATCTATACATGTCTAGTTGTCGTGAATTCAACGCGCAACGATTTTCATGACCCGAGGGGAAGGGAGAGCCGTCATGTCCCCACAGGATCGAACCCGTTTCCTCTTCGCTCGTCAGGCCCTGCTTCCCGGTGGGTGGCGCCACAACGTGCGTCTGTCGATCGCCGACGGGCAGTTCGTGCGTATCGAGGCCAACAGCGCGCCGGAACCGGGCGATACGCGCTGCGCGATCGCACTGCCTCCCTTGTCGAGTCTGCATTCCCACGCCTTTCAGCGCGCAATGGCCGGGCTTGCGGAATCGCGGCGCGATCCGGCCGATTCCTTCTGGACCTGGCGACGACAGATGTATGCCCTTGCTGCGCGCATCACCCCGGACGATATGCGCGCCATTGCGGCCCAGCTTTATCTGGAGCTTCTCAAATCCGGCTTCACGCAGGTCGGGGAATTCCATTATCTCCATCGCGCGCCCGACGGCTCTGCCTATGACACCCCTGCCGCCATGGCGCTCGCGCTCGTCGATGCCGCCCAGGAGACGGGAATCGGCATCACGATCCTGCCGACCCTGTATCGCCACGCGGGTTTCGGGCGAGCCCTGGCACCGGAGCAGAAACGGTTTGCAAGCACGCCGGACTTCATCGCCGGTATTCTGGAGACGATCGCAGCACGTCACGACGCGGATCCGCGGATCCGTCACGGGCTGGGCCTGCACTCCCTCAGAGCTGTGGACAGGGAGAGCCTCTCGCATATGCTCTCGATGGTCGGGGCGGATATTCCGGTTCATATCCACGTGGCGGAGCAGAAACGCGAAGTCACGGAGTGTCTGGACTATCTCGGACGCCGCCCGGTCGCCTGGCTGCTCGACGAGGCGCCCGTCGATTCGCGCTGGTGCCTCGTTCATGCGACCCATCTGGATGAGGACGAAACGCGACGCCTCGCGGCATCGGGGGCCACGGCCGGACTGTGTCCCGTGACCGAGGCCAATCTCGGAGACGGGTTCTTCCCGCTCAATGCCTATGTTTCGCAGGGCGGTCGATTCGGAATCGGTACGGACAGCAACTGCCTCCCCTCGGCGGCGGAAGAACTGCGCCTGCTCGAATACGGACAGAGACTGACGGCCCGGAAGCGCTGCTGCGCGCTTCCGTCGGACATGCTGGGTTCGGTCGGACGCTATCTCTATGACAGCGCCCTCGAGGGCGGAACCCGGGCCTGCGGCCATGCAGGCGGCAGGATCGCCCCCGGAACCAGGGCCGATCTCTGCATCCTCGACGAAGCGGCGATGGCGCTTCCCGATCTCGAACAGGATGCGATTCTCGACGGGATGATCTTCGCATGTCCGGTCGTTCCCGTGCGCGACGTGATGGTCGCGGGGGAGTGGGTCGTTCGGGACGGATATCATGCCGGTCAGGACCGGATCGCCGCAGCCTTTCGCGAAACCGTCCGGCGTCTGCGCAGCTGACAAGGATCCAGATCATGCCCCAATCCGTCTCCTTTTCCCTCCTGCAAGGCGAATCGCCCGTTCTCGTCTCCCTGCCTCATGCCGGTACGGATCTGATGCCCGGTCAGGAAGAGCGCATGACACCGACGGGCCGCGCGCGACCGGATACCGACTGGCATCTGACCCGCCTGTACGATTTCGCGCCCAGCCTCGGGATCGGCGTTCTTTCCGCGCGATATTCCCGCTATGTGATCGATCTCAACCGGGGACCGGACGATGCGACGCTCTATCCGGGCCGCCCGAAGACGGGCCTCGTGCCCTGCGAGAGTTTCGACGGGCTTCCTCTCTATCGTGAGGGAGAGCGACCGGATGCTCCGGAAACCGATAGACGACGCCAGACATACTGGGCGCCCTATCACGAGGCCCTGACGGCCGAGCTGAACCGCCTCAGATCACTCTGGGGATGGGCCGTGCTCTGGGATGGACATTCCATCCGGTCCCGCGTGCCCCGTCTCTTCGAGGGACGACTGCCCGATCTCAATCTCGGGACGAATGACGGCGCTTCCTGCGCGGCATCGCTGAGGGCGCTCCTCGCCGGGGATCTCGCGGCACAGCAACGCTTCAGCTTCGTGGTGGACGGTCGTTTCAAGGGGGGATACACGACCCGTCATTACGGTCGGCCCGGGAGCGGCATTCACGCCGTACAGATGGAAATGACCCAGTCCAGCTATCTCGATGCCGAAGCCCCGCCCTGGCCGATCAGCGATACCGGCTCGGACGCTGCGAAGACCCTGCTTCGCAGCCTGCTCCGGCGCGCCTCCCTCTGGCGGCCCTGAGACGCGTATCCGGGAGAAGGATCGGGGAGAGAAGCATCGGGGCGACAGATACTAGAGAAGATCCGGGCGGCTTCTCTCAGGCCGATATCCTGTCGCCATAGCCTTCTGGATGCGCCTCCCGCCATCGCCACGCCGTCTCCACGATCGCCTCCAGTTCCCGGAAACGGGGCGCCCATCCGGTATCCTCGTGAAACCGCCGCGGATCGGCCACCAGAACCGCCGGATCTCCGGGACGTCGCGGCGCGGGCTCCCAGGGGACGGATCGCCCCGTCACTCTCTCCACCGCACGGATCACGTCCAGATTCGAATAACCCAGCCCGTTTCCGATATTATAGGTCACGCTTCTGTCCTCGATGCGGGCCAGAACACGGAGATGCGCATGCGCCAGATCGGCCACATGCGTGTAATCGCGAATGCACGACCCGTCGGGCGTCGGATAGTCGGTTCCGAAGACCCTCAATGCCGGACGGCGCCCCAGAGCTGCATCGATGACGAGGGGGATCAGATGCGTTTCCGGCGCATGATCCTCGCCGGCTCTTCCGAGCGCGTCGGCACCCGCAGCATTGAAATAGCGCATGCAGGCGCTGCGCAGGCCGTGCACCCGATCGGCCCAGTGCAGAACGCGCTCCGTCTGCGCCTTGCTCTCGCCATAGGGAGAGCCGGGTATGACGGATGCCGTCTCATCGATCGCTTCCGCCCTGTCCGGCCCGCCGAACAGGGCCGCCGTCGAGGAAAAGACGAATTTACGCAGTTTATGGACAATGCAGGACTGGATCAGATTCAGTGACGCCATGCCGTTATGGCGGAAATATCCGAGCGGATCCTCCATGCTTTCCGCAACCAGCGATCGCGCAGCGAAATGCAGGACCCCATCCCAGGGACCGCGGGCCAGAACCGCATCGGTCGCTTCGGCGTCGAGAAGATCGACCTCGTGAAACGTGACCCCTTCGGGTATCGCCGCGCGATGACCGGTGGAAAGATCGTCGAGCACCTCCACATCGTGCCCGGCATCGCATAGCGCCAGCACGACATGACTGCCGATGAACCCGGCCCCGCCGGTCACCAGATAACGCATCCGAACCTCCCTCCCCTGCAGTTCCGGCGCGGTATTGCTCAGGTCCCACGAAGGGGACGGACATCCGGTCCGGCTCGGGAAATACAGGCAAACCGGGGCGGAGTAAAACAACCGGAAAGAGAGGAGAGGGAGAAAAGACGAACCGGGAGGGCGCCTTACCTCCCCCCCGGAGACGAAGATCAGGCCGTTTCGCGGCACATGGTCTTGTCGAGCGTATAGATCGCAAGGCTGTCGATCGTGAAACCGACGCCGGTCGTCTCGAGACGCAGAACGTCGAGAGGCCGCTCCGGATAGACCAGAGCCGTTGCGGTTTCGAGATGCTCGTTCGCATAGATCTCGAAGGCACAGCCATCGAGAACGAGATGCAGATCGACGCTGCGCGGGTTGGAATAGACCGCCCCGTTGATCGGCGCCGCGAAACGCCCGGTGAAGAACGGATGATCGAAGCCGCGAAGCTTGCCGCGATCGAGCCAGATCTGCGTGCTGGGCGCGTCATACCCGATCGAGAGTCGCTCGCCTTCCGCATTGGCGAAAGCGAGTTCGAAACGCTCGATGACCGGGCCGGAGGCGTTCGGATCCGTCTGTCGGGATTCGTCCGCCGTCAGACGGATCACGATCTCGATGGCCTTGCCGCGCGGCAGGGCGATCTCGCGCCTGCCATCCGCAGGCAGATAGGCGCCCTGCTCGGTGAGCATGGGATGACGCAGGGACTCGATGCCCCGGGGCACCTGCACCAGACGCAGATAGCCATTGGGGTCATGACGCAGGGTCATGCTGCGCGGCAGCGACATGGCGCCGCGCCAATCCTGCGTCGGCAGCTCCTGACAATACTGCCAGTTGCCCATCCAGGCGATGTTCACGGCCTCGCCGCCCGGCATGTTGCTCCAGACCTGGAGGGCATAGGCGTCCTTGGCGAAATCGGTCAGACGGAGAATGGCGTCATAGGGGCGGAACACCGCACCGTCGAACGTGCCGATGAAATACTGGGTGACGCTTCCCCCCATGGGGCTGCCCGGATTGATCGAAACGAAAAGCACCCAGTGCAGGGCGCCGGACTCGTCGCGGATCTGGATCAGGTTCGGACATTCGTAATTGACCGTGGGCAGACCCGCGGGACCGAAATTGCTCAGATGCGTCCAGTGGATCAGATCGTTGGACGCATAGAAGCCGATATTGTGCTGGTCCACCTGCGCGATCACCATCACCCATTTGCGGGTGGGCTCATGATAGACGACCTGCGGATCGCGAAAATTCGGGCTCTCGATATCGAGGACGGGATTGCCCGCATATTCCTCGAAGCTCTGGCCGTTATTGCGGCTCGTCGCCAGGAACTGGGTCTGTCGTCCGGGCCGCGCCCGTGTATAGAGCGCCGCGATATTATTGCCATGACTGCCCGCGAACAGGCCGGAGCTGTTATGCGTGTCGAGCACGGCGCAGCCCGTAAAGGCCTGTCCGTCGATCGTGTCGGGAACGGCGATCGGCTGATCCTTCCAGCTCAGCAGATCGGTGCTGATGGCATGGCCCCAGCAGATATTTGCCGAATACGCGGCATCGGGATTGTGCTGATAATAGAGATGATACTGTGTGCCGTCGAAAACGAGTCCGTTCGGATCGTTCATGAACCCGGTCGGCGGCGTGAAATGAACTGACGGCCGATACTGCTTGCCCGTCTTTTCGACGGAACATTCCGTTTTGCTCACTGTGCTTGTCTTCCTGGTTTCTGGGAAATGGACTGTCTGAAATCCTGCGGAGCATGTCGTCTCCACGGCTCTTTACTTAATGGCAAAATGCCAAAAAGTCAAGAACAGAAACAGGCCCGCACCCGGACGAGGCGAGAAACAGATGGGCAATCAGTCGGGAATCGTTCCGTCCTGCCGGAGTACCACCCCTGCGAGATAGAGACTTCCGCAGACGAGAAGCCGCCCCGGAGGGCCTTCGAGACGCGACATCACATCGGCAAGACGCGGCCCGGGTCGGGCATGACCGCCCGATGCGCGCACGATATCCTCGACGGGCAGGGCGAGATGCTGCCCCTCCTCGCAGATCGCGTGGATGCTGTGCGCATGACGCATGACCGGACGCAGGAAACCTTCCGCGTCCTTGCTCTGCTTCATGCCGATGGCGAGATGCAACGGTCGATCCGACCATTCCGACATGGCAGCGGCCAGCGCCTCGCCCGCATTCGGATTATGCCCGCCATCGAGCCACAGCTCCCATCCCTGAGGAAGACGCTGCGCCAGACTTCCGTGCAGACGCTGCAATCGCGCGGGCCAGCGCGTGGCGGAGATGCCCGACCAGGCGCTGTCGGGCAAGGCCAGACCGCTCGCGCGCAAGGCTGCAACGGCGAGTGCTGCGTTCTCTTCCTGATGGGGCCCCTTGAGCGCCGGTTCGGGCAGGGTGAGCTTCCCTTCCGGATCCCGATATGCGCGTGTTCCGCGCGCCGGAGACGCAGTCAGGAAGATCTCCTCGTCAACCGACCAGAGCGGCGCTCCGAGCAGCTGCGCCCGGTCGACGATCACCGCACGAACCTCCGGCTTCTGACGCGCGCTCACAACCGGGATGCCGGGTTTGATGATCCCGGCCTTTTCCGCTGCGATCAGCGCCAGCGTCTCTCCCAGAAAACTCTGATGATCGAGATCGACCGGGGTGATCACGCAGGCAGACGGCCTGTCGATCACATTCGTTGCATCCAGCTTTCCCCCGAGCCCGACCTCGACGATGGCGAGATCGGCACGGGTCCGGGAGAAGAGAAGGAATCCGGCAGCGGTCAGGACCTCGAATACGGTGATCGGCGCGCCCGCATTGATCCGCTCGATCTCCTCCAGGGTCGAAACGAGCGCATCCTCGCTGACCAGCCTGCCGGCGATCCTGAACCGCTCAGTGACATCGACGAGATGCGGGCTCGTCATGACATGCACCGACAATCCGGCCGCTTCCGCCACGGCCCGGAGATTGGCACAGGTGCTGCCCTTGCCGTTCGTGCCCGCGACATGAATGACCGGCGGAAGCATGCGCTCCGGATGGCCGAGCCTGGCCAGAAGCGTCTGGAGCCGCGTCAGGGAGAGATCGATCAGTTTGGGATAGAGCGCCTGGACCCGGGCGAGCACCGCCCCCGGACGACCGTCATACTCGTCGCTCAACTTTGCCGGGGCGGCCTGCATCGTCATGAAAACTCCGGAATTCGGCACTCGCGCGGCTCCGGGCGGGGCCGCGCGCTCGAGACGGAAATCAGGCGGCGGCTTCGGACGCGGTCGCCGGGCTGTTGGTCATCAGACCGATCAGCCGGGCAAGCGTCTCGTGCATTTCCGACCGCGCAACGACCATATCCACCATGCCGTGATCCCGGAGATATTCCGAACGCTGGAATCCTTCCGGAAGCTTCTCGCGCACCGTGTCCTGGATCACGCGCGGGCCGGTGAAGGCGATAAGCGCCTCCGGTTCTGCCAGCTGGACATCTCCGAGCATGGCGAAAGAGGCAGAAACGCCTCCCGTTGTCGGGTTCGTCAGCACCACGATATAGGGCAGACCGGCATCCTTGAGCATCTCGACCCCGATGGTCGTGCGCGGCATCTGCATCAGCGAGAGAACGCCCTCCTGCATGCGCGCACCGCCAGAGGCCGTGTAGATGACGAGTGCCGCCTTCTGCAGGACCGCCAGACGACAGGCGGCGACGAATGCCTCTCCCATCGCCGTCCCCATCGTTCCGGCCATGAACTCATAGGCCATGACGGCCACCACGGCGTCGCGACCGCCGATCTTGCCATGTGCGACCGCAAGGGATTCGTCGAGATGGCTCTTGGCCTTCGCATCCTTGAGGCGATCGACGTATTTTTTCTGATCCCGGAAGCCGAGCGGATCGGTCGGAACCTTTGGCAGCTCGATCCGGGTGTAGTGTCCGCCGTCGAACGTCCAGTCGAGACGCTCGGTCGCATTGGCCTTTCCATGATGGCCGCAATGCGGACAGACCTTCTGCGCGCGTTCCAGATCCTTGATCAGGATCATCTGCGAGCAGGAATCGCAGCTGGTCCACAGGTTTTCCGGAACTTCGCGTTGCAGAAGTCCGCGGATCTTGGGTCGAACGTATTCGGTCAGCCAGCTCATCTCGTTTCCATTCCCGCCTGTCCCGCCTGCGTGATCCGGACAGGATCACGGGGGCATCATGATCTGGAGGACTCCAGTCTCGTTGCCGCGCTTTTAGCGAGGTTCTCCGGGCAATGCCAGATCGGCACGCATCGCCAGTCGCGCGCCGGGCCGCAGACCCGGCCCGACGGATGGAGGATCTCAGGCGGCCTGTTCCTCTTCGTCCTCCGCGTCTTCCGACACGATGCGCGTGTGGCCCCGCGTCGGACGGAAGCGCTTTTCATGCAAGGCGAGCTCGATATCCTCGAGGGTCGCACCGGCCGTCTCCGGCACGAAGAAGAAGATGAACAGGACGGAGGCGAGGTTCACCGCGGCGTAGAACCACATCGTTCCGCCGAGGGTGATGAGATGAACGAGGGTGAGCGCCGTGCCTGTCACGAGCAGATCGGATCCCCAGAGCGTCGCTGCATGGAGGCTCGTGGCCTGACCGCGCATGGAGAGCGGGAACATCTCCGCGCCGAGAAGCCAGCCGCAGACCTGGATGCCACCCGAGTTGAACGCCATGAACAGGAGCAGGAACACGATGACGAGATACGAGCCGATGCTCCCCTGCGCCGGATGCGCGGCAAAGACGATACCGAGCCCGATAAGGCTCACGATCGAGCCTGGCCCCATGATGAGCATCAGACGACGGCGCCCGACCCGGTCAACGATGAGGCAGCCGATGAAGGTCATGATGCAATAGGTGATCGCAACACCGAGGGAGGCCAGCAGGGCGGAGGAATCGCCGAAGCCGGCATCGCGCAGGAAGGTCGGGGCGTAATAGATCATCATCTCGAGACCGCCGCACTGCGTGAAGAACGCGACACCGAGCGCGGCCACGAGCGCAGGCCTGACCCAGGGACGGAACAGCCCCTTCCAGCCCCGATTGCGCGGATCGGCACTCTCCGCGTTCTCGCGCATTTCGCGCACTTCCTTGCGGATGACCTTTCTTGAGGTACGGATCCGGCCAAGCTGGATGATGGCGCGTTTCATACCTTCGTTCTCGGCCGTCCAGCGCGGACTCTTGGGCATGAAGAACATCGAGAAGAAGACGATCGCCGCCGGGATCGCCGCAAGCCCGACCATCGGCCGCCAGCCCCAGGCCTCGCGCTGGGTGAAGCCGATGATATTGGCGAGCAGGATGCCGATACCGATGGCGACATTGAACATGGTGACGAGCGTGCCGCGTTTTTCGGCAGGGGCGAGCTCCGAAATATACATCGGCACCACCTGGGTCGAACCGCCCACGGCGAAACCCAGAAAGACGCGCGATACGATCAGCATCCAGACATCGGGAGAGAAGGCACAGGCCAGTGCGCCGAGAACGAAGATGCCGCTGACGACCAGAACGCAGGCGCGACGGCCGTATTTCTCGGAGAACGATCCCGCCGCAAGCGCCCCGAGAATGGCCCCGGCGAGAATCGCGGACGCGACCATCTCCTGCATCGAACTCCCCAGATGGAAATCATCCGAAATGAGGAGAAGGGCTCCGGATATGATACCCGTATCGTATCCGTAGAGCCCCCCGCAGATTGCCGCTACGATCGCCGCAAGAACGAGTATATATTTCGCATAGGGCGAGACCTCGATCGGATGATCGTCATGGTGTCTGGCCCCGGCGCCATGTGTTTCTGTATTATTCTTCATTCCTGTATAACCGGGAACGGGCGCTGCGGTTTAGGTCGCTCGCGCAAAAACCCAAGAGGACTCAAGAAATCGTGAAGTCATCTCCCAGACAGAAGCCCGACGTCCCGACGATCAACGTCCGGGAGCTGATCATCATGCATATCGTTCTGGCTCTGGTCATCGCCGGAATCGTGGCGATCGACTGGCATCTGAACTGACCCGTATCCGCAAGCCGGGCTAGGCCGGGGCGGCGCGATAACCCCTTGCGGCGAGATAGCAGAGTGCCGCGCCGGCGCTGATCCAGAACGAGACGGGCGCATCCGTATACCAAGAGAGCGCGAGACCGCCCCAGGCGAGCGCGAGAGCCAGAACCGCCGAGCCGAGCAGACCGGCCAGAGGGGCCAGCCCGAGACGGATCGTCGTGGCGGCCGGACCGACCAGAAGGCTGAAGACCAGGAGAATTCCGGTCGTCTCGGAGCAGACGGCTGTGGCGAGAGCGACCAGCACCATGAACGCGCAGGCCATCGTCCTGAGCGGCAGGCCGCGCGCCGCAGCGAGATCGGGATCGAGACTGGCAAAGAGCAGCGGTCTCGCGAGCGCCCCCAGCCCGACGAGGCAAAGCCCTGTGAGCAGGAACAGCATTCCGAGCGTCGCATGATCGATACCGAGGATATTGCCGAAGAGCAAAGCGGTCGCGCTGCTTACCGGCGCGTGCTGCCATTGAAGGAACACGAGACCGAGGCCGAGACTCGCGGCAAGAACCAGTCCGATCACGCTGTCCCGATGACCGGCACCGGCAGGATCCTTGCGCAGATCGCCCGTCGGCTCCCACCCCAGCACCACCCCGGCGAGAATGGCGGCGAGTGCCATGCCGGAAAGCGGCGAAAGACCGATCAGCGCCGCGCCGGTCGCTCCAGCGAATCCGATATGCGACAAGGCATGGCCGGCAAAGCTCTGCCCCCGCAGAACGAGGAACCATCCGACGAACCCGCAGAGAATTGCGACGCAGCCCGATGCAAGGAACGCATTGCGCATGAATTCATAATGCAGCATCGGACAGCTCCAGCGTCTGCCCGGCAATGGCGAGACGATAATCGGCACGACCGCGCACGGCGTCGAGACCGTGACAGGACAGAAGGATCGTGACACCGGAGCGCCGGCAGAGATCGTGGAGAAGAGCGACGATCTCTGCCTGCCCCTGTACATCGACGCCGCTGAGCGGCTCATCGAGAACCAGAAGGCGGGGCGACTGCAGAAGCGCTCCGGCCAGAAACACCCTCTGCCGTTCTCCACCCGAAAGCTGACCCAGAGGCCGGTCGGCCAGATGCAGCGCTCCGGCCCGGGACAATGCGCCGTCAACGCGCTGCCGTATCCGTCGCCCCCATCCGGGGAGGCCGGGACGCGTCCCGTTCCAGGACGAGGCGATCAGGGTTCGGCCGGTCATCTGCGGGGCGGGCAGGCGACGATCCTGCGGCAGATAGCCGATCGCCCCGCGCATCGTGTCCGGCATGCGTCCGAAAATCCGCACCTCGCCCTTACGCGGGGCATGCAGGCCGAGAATCGTGCGAAACAGGGTCGTCTTGCCATGACCGTTCGCGCCGGTAAGCACGGTGAGGCTTCCTTCCGGCAGGGAAAAACACGCGCCTTCCAGAAGAATCCGCGCACCCTGGGCGAGGGTGACATCGACGAAGGAAAGGGCCGGCGTTCCGGGCGAAGATCCGGGCGGAGATCCGGGCGAAAGCTCGATCGAAAGCCGGGGCGAAAGCCTGGGCGAAAACCCGGGCAAGAACCGGGGCGGGGCCGTCTCACTCATGCCGGTCGAGTGCCCTTTGCAGCCTGTCGATCCGGTCCGTCATCCAGTCCTGCCAGGAGAGACCGGGCGGCGGAAACTCGTCGAGGGACACGACCGGAATACCGGCCTCGCGGGCGATACGCTCAAGCCGGATCACGGACGGCACCCGCATGGCGGGATTGGTGACGAAGGCCCGGACCTCTCTCCCTCTCAGGGCGTCTTCCAGCCGGGCGACATCGCGCGGCGAGGGATCTTCGTGGCGCATCGTCGCCAGAGCGAAATCCGCATCGACGACCCTCAGGCCCAGAGCGCGAAAGACAGGTCCTCCCACCGGCTCGCCGACCGCTACCGGCAGGCCGGCATATCGTGTTCTGAGCGCATCGAGACGCCCGGTCAGCGCGTCGAACTGCCTGTCGTATCGCCGCTTTTCCCGGGCGATCCTCTCGATCATGACGGAATCCTCCGCTCCGGCCGGATGCCGGGAGAGGCGCGTCGTCAGGCTGGCCGACAGACGATCGATCAACGCCCTGGCCGCCGCCGGATCGTCCGCAAGATGCGGATTGGCGCGATCCGTATCCGGGACCAGATCCGCGATCGCGATATCCTGCCTGCCCGGGTCGGGCTGTGCGGCCAGAAGGGGGGGGATCCAGTCGTCGTAATGTCCGCCCGTCCAGATGACGATGTCGGCTGAAGCAAGAGCCCTCACCGTCACGGGCGTGACCTGGAAATCATGCGGGTCGACCGCCGGGGAGACAAGGATGCTCTCGGTCCGCACCGCATCGCCACCCAGCCCGCGCGCAAGATCGCACCAGAACGCCTCGGCGCAGAAAACCCTGACCGGCGCGGCGTGTACCGGAGCCGACAGGATCAGACAGAAAACCAGGAGGAGGAATATCTGGCGCAAAAATGTCGCCTTTAGTTATATTATAACGACGGACAGACGCGATATAGAGGCTCGACTCTGGTCAGGACAAGCCGGAAAAGGATTTTCTCCATGCTTACCACCGCGCCACCGACGGAACGGGACCAGTTTTCCCCCGGGACAAGACAGCTTCTCGATCGTGCCTCGGCATATTGCGCCGCTCATGCCGGGCGCCTGACCGAGACGCGGCGTCTCGTCCTTGGGCTTATCACGGAGGCGAGCAAGCCCGTCGGGGCCTACGATATCCTCGATCATCTGAGAAGCTTCCAGAAAAACGCGGCCCCTCCGACCGTTTACAGGGCTCTGGATTTTCTCCTCGCCCAGGGGCTCATCCATCGCATAGAGCGCCTGACCGCTTTCGTGGGCTGTGCCCATCGCCTCGATTGCACGCATGAGGGCGGATGCGGCCATCGCGCCCAGTTTCTCATATGCTCGGTTTGCGGCACGGTGAGCGAGCTGGAGGAGCCGGGCATCGCCCGCGCGATCCACGATGCCGCAAAGGCAATCGGTTTTCGCCCGAGCCATGCCACGGTCGAGATCGAAGGGGTCTGCGCCCAGTGCCAGACCCGCTGACCGCAAGCCGGATGGCGCGCTGCCCGTCGCCGGATACAGTCCCTGCGGAAATGCGCTTTGTCTCCCCATCGCGCCCGGGTCCCTGTCCTTTCGGGTCCCGCCCTGCGGTCGCGTCGATCCCTCCGGCCGAAATCCGCACCAGTCCGCCCGATAGCCCCAATCCGCCCGATAGTCGATGTCTCACGCCGATTTCCTGCCGCTGAAGGGCGGGACGCTTCGCTCCCGCGACAGGCGGGAACGCCGCACCTCCCCTTCCCGGATTCCGACTGCGGGCGACGATCAGCCGGATCTGTTCGATCCGCCTCCCCCGGCTGCTTGCCCGGAAGGCGCTGCGGGAAGCGTCCCAGACCCGGACTTTGCGCGCCCGCGCCTTTCTCCGGAGCGTCTCTCTCCCGATGAAGTCCCGCTTTTCGTCGCAACCGGACGTCAGTTCACCGAAAACGACCGGGAAGACGGATGGCTCTATATTGTCACCCGGCCGGAAGAGACGGCCGAACTTTTGCAGGACGGCCTTCCCTTTTGCGCTGAGCGCGGGCTCGTTCTGATGGAGCGTCCGGCCCTGTTTCCTCGCCTCGCCTTCATGGCCGCTCATGCCGCAGAAGCGCAGGAGGACGAAGCGGGTGACGCAGCCGGCTGGGATCTGCTCCGTCTGCGCAGACCGCTCGTGGCCCCCTGGCTGGAAACGGAACCGGACATGAGTGCACGATGGGGCGCGGCCTGCTATCTGCTGTGCGGCCCGGCCCCGCAAGGCTGATCCCCCGCAAGGCGACCGCGGCGCATATCCCAACCGAACACCACGCCCCCTCGAAGGCGCATCACACGACAAGGATCCGATCATGGACGATATCGCTCTTGCCGAAGTCACACGCGGCGGACGCGTCGAATCCCTTCATCTCGGGCGGATCGCCGTCACTGACGATACCGGTCGTGTGATACGCGGTCTGGGAGCGGTCGAAGCGCCAGTCTTCCCGCGCTCGACGGTCAAGGCACTGCTTGCCTTGCCTCTCGTCGAGACCGGCGCTGCGGACAGGCTGGGGCTGACCGATGCCGAACTCGCTCTGGCCTGCGCGTCCCATGGGGGAGAGATACCCCATGTCCGGACCGCGTCCCGGATGCTGGCTGCAGCCGGGCAGAGCGTGGCCTGTCTGGAATGCGGCGCGCACTGGCCGAGTTTCGAGGCGGCCGCCCGCGCCGTGGCTTCGGATGGAGCGGGCCCCACGGCGCTGCACAATAACTGCTCGGGCAAGCATGCCGGCCTGATCTGTCTCGCGGCCGATCAGGGTCTCGACCCGAAAGGCTATGTCGACCCCGCCCATGCCGTTCAGCGTCAGGTCACATCCGCCCTTGAGATGGCGACTTCAGTGCCGCATACAGAGCGCAACCGCGGTCTCGACGGGTGTTCGATGCCCACCTACGCCATTCCGCTCTCGGCGCTGGCGACAGGATTCGCCCGTTTCGGCACAGGAAGAAATTTTTCTTCCGGTCATGCGTCGGCTGCGGCGCGACTGCGTTCTGCTGTCGCGTCCGAACCGTTCATGGTGGCGGGAAGCGGACGCTTCGATACAACCCTGATGGCGCATTTCGGCCAGCGCATCTTCTGCAAGATGGGGGCTGAAGGCGTGATGGTTGCGGCCCTGCCCGAATGCGGTCTCGGGATCGCGATCAAGACGTCCGACGGTGCGAACCGCGCTGCCGAGGTCGCTCTCGCGGCCCTGCTGCTCGAACTGGGAGCCCCCCTCTGGTCCTCCGCCGATCAGGAGGTGCTCCACGGCCTGTCCTGTCAGGTGCTGAAAAACTGGAACGGAAGAGAAGTCGGCATGGTGCGTGCCGCTGGAAAAGGATAAAAAAGAACCATGGCGCTGGATACGGAAGCAGGGGTTGCGTCGATTTTCGACGCAACGAAATTCAAGATCATCGTTATCGGCGTTCTCGCAGCCCTGGCCGGTTTGATGTCGGGTCTCGATATCGGCGTGGTCGCCGGCGCCCTCGAATTCTTCGCCCGGCAGTTCGATGCCTCTACCGTCGCCCAGGAATGGGTCGTCAGCTCCATGATGGCCGGGGCTGCGATCGGCGCGCTCGCTGCGGGATGGATGGCCCATGTCCTCGGCCGCAAACGCTCCCTGATCGCTGGCGCCTCGATCTTCGTGATCGGCTCTCTGGGCTGTGCCCTGTGCTGGTCGATCCCCTCCATGATCGTCTTTCGCGTGGTCATGGGGCTTGCGGTGGGAATCTCGGCCTTCACTGCACCGCTCTACCTGTCGGAAATCGCAAGCGAGAACACGCGCGGCGCCATGGTCTCGACCTACCAGCTCATGGTCACGGTCGGGATCTTCCTTGCCTTTCTGTCCAACACCTATTTTTCCTATAGCGGAAACTGGCGCTGGATGTTCGGCGTCGCTGCCATCCCCGCCGCCCTGTTTCTCACGGGCGTCCTGTTCCTGCCCTACAGCCCACGCTGGCTGATCATCCAGGGACGACACAAGGAGGCACGCGAAGTGCTCCTGTCCCTGCGTGAAGACCCACTCGAGGCCGCCAAGGAGATCAGGGCAATCCGCGAGCAGCTCGAGGTCAAGCAGCACGGCTTCGCCCTTCTTAAGAGCAATCCGAATTTCCGTCGCTCCCTGGCTCTCGGGATCATGCTTCAGGCGATGCAGCAGCTCGCGGGCATCAACATCATCATGTATTACGCGCCGAACATTCTCTCGCGCGCCGGTTTCGATGCCACATCCCAGATGTGGTGCACGGCCATCATCGGCCTCGTGAACATGCTCGCGACCTTCATCGCCGTCGGTCTCGTCGATAAATGGGGCCGCAAACCCATTCTCTATATCGGCTTCACCGTCATGGCGCTCGGCATGGCCGCACTCGCCATGCTTCTCGCCACCGATATGTCGAGCCAGACCTCCCAGTTCATCGCCGTCTTCCTCCTGCTCATCTTCTGCACCGGTTTCGCAATGTCGGCTGGACCCCTGATGTGGGTGCTCTGCTCCGAGATCCAGCCCATGCAGGGACGCAATCTGGGCATCTCGGTCTCGACCCTGACCAACTGGCTGACCAACATGCTCGTCGGGGCAAGCTTCCTGACTCTCATGAACACCTTCGGAACGTCCGGCACGTTCTGGCTTTTCGCGATACTCAACGCCTCTTTCATCGTCCTGACGTTCCTTTTCGTACCGGAAACGAAAGGCATGTCGCTGGAAGTGATCGAAAAGCGCCTTCTCGACGGCGTGAAGCTGCGCAAGCTGGGCCGCTAGACGGCACCATGCGGTACGAAACCGGCTTCCGTGTTTCGTACCGCTCCCTGTTTCCCCACCATCCGGTACGAAGCATTCGCGCCCGGTAGCAATCCTGACCGGTCGCATGTGCCCGCCTTCCTTCGCGCCCCTGCGGTTCGGGCGATTCCACCCCGGACAGCGCGTCCCCCTCCTCACCGATGCGGCCGCCCTATGGTGCATGGATGACGGAACGGGCCGAACCCGGTCTCATCCGGGGCTGGAGCACGGGATGGGCACAGGTAAAGGTTAAAATTACGTTATAATAAAGAACATCTTTCTATTTGTCGGATCAGACTTGATTTGAACCCGATCGAGAGATCCGTTAAATACGAAGAAAGATCCCTGACATAGATTGCGAATACATAAAGATATTACACTTCTCTCATATTATGGGATGAATCTGTACATCCATATCAAGTTTATGTTACTTGATTATTGTCGATTTGCATAATTTTATTTCACAAATCTTCGATATCTGGATGGTGTTCATGGCTCATTACAACGCGCAGGTCGATGCGGCAACGCCCTGGTGTGACGGAAGTGTCTCCCGGGGCGACACGAAGACCATCGAGGTGCAGACCCTTGCCACCGCGTCCAATCCGGACTCGGCAGGCGGCATGATCTGTAATCAGGGCTTTCCCGCAAGACCGAACGGCCCGATGCATATCGATGGCGCACTCATCGTCCGGATGAACTACCCCCTCTCGACGATCAGGTTCGGCTACGGGGTCGGTTCGACACCCGAATATACCCGCCCTGTCATCAGTGCGACCGGTTCCGTCTCGTTTGCGGGCACGGGTGCCTATGACGGATCGAACTTCGTCGAGCTTGCGAATACCACGCATAATTATGGCGTGATGACATTCAGCAATATCAGTCTCTATTCACCCGATTCCGCCGGAGTCATCTCCGGCACCGGCACGCTGAACCTCGAAAACTGTCGTTTTTTCGGAAATAACAGGAACTATAATGCGTTCTGTCTCGACAGTATCAGCGGGGGGCAGGTCATCAATATGAACGGCTCCGATCTGTCTGTCCGGGTCATGCTCAGCGACGTGACGATCAACATGCACGGGGGAAGTAACTATCTCGCCCTGCGTCCGACCATGACGGTCCAGAACGTGACGATTTCCGGATTCGGTCGGGGCGACATCATCGATGTTCCGTTCACTTCGGCCGATGACAGCTGGGTTTACGACCCCGCGACCGGCATGCTCACGATCACGAGCACGGGCTTCAGTCAGACCGTCACGATCGGTCTCGGCTATGACCCGTCGAAATTCCAGTCCGTCCCGACCGGATTTCCCGGCATGAAAGGCGTCACCTATCTCGATCCCGCCCCCTGCTTTCTTCCAGGCACCCTGATCGCCACACCGGCTGGCGAGGTTCCGGTCGAAACCCTGCATATCGGCGATCTGGTCCGTCTGGCCGGAGACGAAGCACCGTGTCGCATCACGGGCATCCTGCGCGGGAAGATCCATACGCGTCTGATCAGCAATCTTCCCCCCGATCAGGCCGGATATGCCGTCTGCATCCGCAAGGATGCCTTCGACGACGGCGTGCCCCATCGCGATCTGCATGTCACATCCGAGCATTGCTTTCTTTTCGACGGGGCGATGGTACCGGTCCGGATGCTCGTCAATGGCGGCAGCATCGTCTATCGGACGGATATGGAGAGTTATGACTATCTCCATCTGCAATGCGAAAGACATGTCGCGATAATCGCCAATGGCGCCCGAACGGAAAGCTACAGACGCGACGGCACCGGATCGGCCTTGCCGCACGGGGAGCGGTATCCCGTCTGCACCGACCGGGCATTCGTGCAGCCCCTGTATGAGAGACTGGTCGCCCGGTCGTCACGCACGGGTTTTTCCGCGCCCCACCCCGCACCGACGACCCATGACGGCGATCTCCATCTCGGCCTGGGAGACGGCCGTATCACGCGCCCCCTGCGCCGGAACGGCAGACAGGTCCTGTTTCTCCTCCCCGAGGCGATCCGCACGGTCCGGATCATGTCGCGGGTTGCCCGCCCCTGCGATACGACCGGGCCTTTCATGGACGATCGGCGCCATCTCGGCGTGCTGATTGGCGAGATAAGCCTGTTCGACAGCGTCGACGCCCGGAAGATCACGACCCATCTCTCCGCAGATGCCCTGCCGGGCTGGGAAGCACGGGAGAACGGCTCGTGTCGCTGGACCAGAGGCAACGCGCTGCTGACCCTGCCGGAACAGGCGAGCGGAACCATGAGCATTCTCTCGCTGGAAGTCCTCTCGGAAGGCCCGTACGAAATCCTCGACACGGCAGAAACGCCCGGGATCGCGCGTTACGCCTGACAGATCGTCTGGAAACGGCCCACCCGTCAGACCCGCTTGCCCAAGCGGGTCTGAACCAACCCGCCATATCGTAAGAACCCGCTCCCTCCGGAAATCCGGACGCGTTCAGACGTGACAGATCCAATGATTTACGATGCGTGATTTCTGGTGCCGGGTGAGGGATTTGAACCCCCGACCTTCGGTTTACAAAACCGCTGCACTACCGCTGTGCTAACCCGGCCATCCTGATGGAAGGCTTTTTCGTCTGTTCTCGCGAGATCGTCAAGGGATTTCCCCGCGAGCCGCGTCCGGCCTCGATGTCGTTCCGCAGGCCCCGGGACCGACCATGCACGGCCCGGTTCTCCTTCCCGGCGTGCCGCGCCGTTTGCGGGAAAACGGGAGGGATGCGGCGCAAAAAAAAGCCCGGCACAATGGCCGGGCTTTTTTCTCGGATCAGACCGAGTAATACATTTCGAACTCGGCCGGATGCGGCGTGTGCTCGAATTTGTGGACCTCTTTCCACTTCAGCTCGATATAGCTCTCGATCTGGTCCCTGGTGAAGACATCGCCTTCCAGCAGGAACGAGAAATCGGCTTCGAGCGCCTGGAGCGCTTCACGCAGCGAACCGCAGACCGTCGGGATCTGGGCCAGCTCTTCCTTCGGCAGCTCGTACAGATCCTTGTCCATGGCTTCGCCCGGATGGATCTTGTTGCGAATGCCGTCCAGACCGGCCATCAGCATCGCGGAGAAAGCGAGGTAAGGGTTGGCGGTCGGATCCGGGAAACGGACCTCGATGCGCTTTGCCTTGGGGCCGACAGAATACGGGATGCGGCACGAAGCCGAACGGTTCGCCGCCGAGTAAGCGAGCAGAACGGGCGCTTCGAAACCCGGGATCAGACGCTTGTAGGAGTTGGTGGACGGGTTGGTGAAGGCATTCAGCGCCTTGGCATGCTTGATGATGCCGCCGATGTAATACAGCGCCTCTTCAGACAGCTCCGCATATTTGTCACCGGCGAAAAGCGGCTTGCCATCGCGCCAGATGGACTGATGCACATGCATGCCCGAGCCGTTATCGCCAGCGATGGGCTTCGGCATGAAGGTCGCGGTCTTGCCATAGGAATGGGCGACGTTGTGCACGCAGTACTTGTAGATCTGCATGAAGTCGGCCGACTGGACCAGCGTCGCGAATTTGGTGCCCAGCTCGTGCTGCGACTGCGCCACTTCGTGGTGATGCTTTTCGATCGGCAGACCCATCTCACCCATGGTGGAGAGCATCTCGGCGCGCAGATCGCCTTCGCTGTCGACAGGAGCGACCGGGAAGTAACCGCCCTTGACCACCGGACGATGGCCCATATTGCCTTCCGGATAGTCCTTCATCGAGGCATCGGGGCCTTCGATGCTGTCGAGCTGATAGGTGCCGTAATTGGGGCCCGTGCCGAACTTGACGTTGTCGAAGATGAAGAACTCGGCTTCGGGGCCGAAGAACGCCGTATCGCCGAGGCCGGAGGCCTTCAGATAGGCTTCGGCAGCCTTGGCGGTCGCGCGCGGGTCGCGGGCATAGAAATTGCCGGTGCGGGGCTCGACGATATCGCAGATCAGGATCAGCTGCGGCTTGGCCGAGAACGGGTCCATGACGGCCGTGGTCGGGTCGGGCAGGAGCACCATGTCGGATTCGTTGATGGCCTTCCAGCCCGCGATCGACGAGCCGTCGAACATGAAGCCTTCGACGAAGGTGTCTTCCTCGATGGTGGTGTGCCACTGGGTCGTGTGGTGCCACTTGCCCTTCGGGTCGGTGAAGCGCAGGTCAACCAGCTCGACCGAGTGTTCCTGCATCAGCTCGAAGACGCGCTTTACAGCGGCGCTGTCCGGCTTGCCCGGCTTGGCTGCATTCGTGGTGGACGCAGCCTTGGACGCCGCGGCTGGAGCTTTTTTCGCCATTTGTCAACTACCTGTTTCTGCCTCAAGGGGCCGCACTGATCGGCTGCAAAACGCTTAAGCGAGGATTCGCGAACTGTCGAGTATTACGAAGGCTTTTTCGCTCATGACGGGGGCGGAAAAACGTCGTTCTCCCCCCTCCCCGAGCCCGGGTACTCCCTTCCGGAAGCAAAATGATGCATGACAGCCAAACACAAATTGCATATCGGAGTAGAATAATCCTGTATTCCTGCTCTTTTCTGCATCTCACACGCCTGTGATCGTGTTTCGACCTGTGTCCAACGTTCCGAGCGGACTCTTTTTTCCCGCGCAGCGAAAAGAATCCGGGAGCAACGACGTACCGGATCGCGGATTCCACGAGGCGGTGCTTCTTGATATCCTTCCGCCACGCGCCCACGCCCACGCCCACGCCCAGAGCACTGCAGGTCCAGCATGAAATCACCCAACGCCTTTCTCGGCTCTCTGCCGACCACGATCTTCACGACCATGTCGCAGCTCGCAGCGGATCATGACGCCGTCAATCTCGGCCAGGGCTTTCCGGATGCCGAAGGACCCTCGCTCCTGATCGATGCGGCCTGCGCGGCGTTGCGGGACGGACGCAACCAGTATGCCCCGCTCACCGGCCTTCCGGAGCTGCGGGAAGCCGTCGCGCGTGCCAATGCGCGCGATTACGGGCTGGAGGTCGATCCGGCCCGGGAAGTGATCGTCACATCGGGCGCGACCGAGGCTCTTGCCGTGAGCCTGATGGCCCTGATCGAGCCGGGCGACGAGGTCGTCCTCATCGAGCCTCTCTACGACACCTATCTTCCCGTCCTGCGCATGCTCGGCGCCATTCCCCGCTGCGTACGCGTCGAGGCCCCCGACTGGCATCTGCCGCGAGATGCCCTGCGCGCCGCCTTTTCGGACCGGACCAAGCTGATTCTTCTCAACTCGCCCATGAACCCGAGTGGCAAGGTCTTTTCCGTCGACGAGCTGGATTTCATCGCTGACCTCGTGCGCGAGCACGACTGCTTCGCCGTATGCGACGAAGTCTATGAGCACCTTACCTTCGATGTGCGTCATATCCCGCTGATGACCCGACCGGACATGCGCACGCGCACCGTGCGCATCGGCAGCGCCGGGAAGAGCTTTTCCGTCACGGGGTGGAAAATCGGCTACATCACCTGTTGCCCGGCCCTTGCCGCCGTTATCGCCAAGGCGCATCAGATCGTCGCTTTTTCCTCCGCCCCCAATCTTCAGCGCGCCGTCGCAAAGGGGCTCGATCTGGGCGACGATTTCTTTCGCGATCTGGCGGCGAGCCTGAAATCCCGTCGCGATTACCTCGCCGCAGGGCTCGGCGCCCTCGGTTTTCCGACCCTGCCTGCCGATGGCAGCTATTTCCTCGTCGCCGATATCAGCGCCCATGCGGCAGGACGCGACGACGTTGCCTTCTGCCGGGATCTCGTCACGCAGGCCGGTGTCGCGGCCATACCGGTTTCGGCCTTTTACGCAACCGGCGGGGCAGAGCCGCCACGACATCTGATCCGCTTCGCTTTCTGCAAGAGCGAGGCCGTTCTGCGCGAGGCGCTCGACCGCCTCGGCAGAACGTTCGGTCAGGAGGGCTGAAAAGCCGTCATCTTCCGGGTCGGCACGCGATCGTCGAGCGGGGGCGGTGTGATCCCGTCCCGGGCCGAGGAGGGGTTTCCCGACCCTGCGGCTTTCGCGGGCGTCACGGGCGGTTGAGCTCCTGTTTCGACATCCCCTGCGGGTTTCTCGGGCGCCTGTCCCTGCGCCGGCGCAGCCGGGCGCGGCCCCACCGCGCTATAGGGATCGATCGGCGGCAGGGCCTCGATGGAGGCCTGGTTTGCGAGAGGATTGCGCTTGAGGATGCGGTCCGTCACCTCAGGATACCGGCGCATCAGCCCCAGAAGCGTCCCGTTGGTCCAGCCGAATCCGATCTGCATGGGATATTCGCCACCGCCCTTGCCGCCGCTGGCGCTGATGGTGGGAGAGGCAACGTCGTATTTCTCGAGCAGGACGCCCGATTTCTCATAGGTTCCGATCACGCGCGTCATCCAGCGCCGGGCGATCGTCTCGGCCAGATCGCTGATGCCGTAATTGTTCAGCCCCTTGATGGCCATCCATTCCTCCGGCGCCCAGCCATTGGGCGCGTCCCATTGCTGGCCGCTCTCCCGGTCTGTGGCCATGATTCCCCCCGGGCGCAGCAGGCGGGCGCTGATCGTGTCCGCAACCGCAACCGCCTGGGACTGGCTGGCCAGACGAAGAAACAGCGGCACGGCGGTCGCCGATGACAGCACATCGGTAAGCTTTCCCTTGCGCCAGTCATAATCGAAGAAGGCGCCACGCCGCTCATCCCAGAACACGCGCCTGATCGTCGCCGTCCGCTCGTCGGCACGCGCGCCGTAAAACTGGGCACGTTTGCGCTGTCCGGTCAGGGCATAGGCATGTTCGAGGGTCTGCTCGAGATGAACGAGCAGGCAGTTCAGCTCGATGGGGGCGAGATCGGTCGTATGGATCGTCGAGAGCGTGTGGCCATCCGCAAGCCATCTGGAAGAGAAATCCCACCCCGTTTCCGATCCGGCGCGCAGGTCACGATAGACCTCGGACGGCGCACGATCGCTGGCTTTCGACGCCGTCGCCACATCCTCCGGATAGCTCTCGTCCCGGGGTGTGTCGAGATCGTCCCAGTGACGGGCCAGAAGGGTCCCGTCATCCAGCCTCACCGCGTGGCGATAGGCGTCCCCGGGCTTGAGCCGGTCGGCCCCCTCCATCCAGTAATCGTATTCCTTCTGGAGCTGGGGCAGGAAGCGGCGATAGGCATCCTGTCCGTCATGCTGTGCGAGAAGATCGACCATCAGCGAGAAGAACGGCGGTTCCGAGCGGCTGAGATAATAGGTTCTCGTGCCGTTCGGGATATGTCCGTAACGGTCGATGAGTGACGCCATGTCCTTGATCATGCCCCGGAGCAGATCCCATTGCCCGCTCTCATAGAGCCCGATCATGGTGAAATAGGTGTCCCAGTAATACAGCTCCGAAAACCGTCCTCCCGGCACGACATAGGCATAAGGGAGCGGCAGGAGCGACGAATAGGGAAGAGGCTTGTCCGGCTGACGCGTCAGGACGCTCCACATGCCCTGGATGTAATCGAAGATGCTTTCATCCGCCGTTCGCCGATAGGATACGTCCCGGCGGATGGGCGGGGTGAAATGCTGCTCGTAAAACGCCTTGAGACTGAAGCCGGGTCGTTTGCGCTGGGTCTCCCAGTCCTGGAGAAGCGTCGCCGGGGCTTCATCCGGACGGGAATCGGCCACCGTCTTGAAATCGGGTGCCAGATGCGCACCACCGATCGCCGCAAAAAGCCCGCCAAGCGCGATGGAGGGCGAGCGCAGATCCTGCGGAACGGATGCGACATGCAGGCTCTGGGCGGCCTCGCTCGCAACGGTCTCACGGGGCGCAGGCGGGGAGTCGTCATCCCCGTTCCCGCCACCATGCCCATCCGTCGCCTGTGCGGACGTCGCCTGTGCTGGCGCCGATGCCGATGCGGGCTCTGCCGTAGGGGCCGGATGCCCGACAGGCCGCGAAGAAGCCGGATCCCGCGCGACCGGGGGCGATGCGGTCGACATGCCGGATACGGCGGCATCCTGCGCCCGGACGCAGGGCGCGGTAACGGCCAGTGCCGAGAGACCGGCCAACGGTATGCAGCCCATCATGAGCAGTCGGGAGAAGGAGGGGCCTGTCCTGGTCATGAAGTCTCCTGAATGGGGGGATAACGGAGAGGAACGCGCAGGATCGGGCCACGGGCAGTGCCGGTCATTCCGTTCGCGCTCTTTCCCGTTCGTACTCTTTTCGTCTGCACCGGTTTTGTCTGCTCTGGCATCACTTTGTCACCCCGAAGCGCGGGATCGGCTGTCATCACTCCGTCTGTACTCCGTCTGCGCTCTTCCGCCAGCCGGTCGGAGGAGCCGGTTCACAGGATGCACCATCGCAAAACCGGACGGAAAGACGGTCGGAGGGGCTTCGATGCACAACAGGTCAGAACAGAAGAGGTTGCAGAACAGCACCAGATGCGTCTTCTTTCTCACCGGTCTCGTTTTCGCTCTCTGGTCCTGTCTGGTGCCCGGGGTGAAGGATCATGCCCGGCTCGACGATGGCGGGCTGGGCCTGATGTTGCTGTGTCTGGGTGTGGGATCGCTCCTCGGCATGCCTCTCGCGGGGATGATGGTGGCACGCTACGGATGCCGCATCGTCGCGCTCTCGGGCCTCGGTATGGCCTGTATCGCGCTTCTGCCCCTGTCTTTCCTCGGCGATCTCCGGATGCTGCCGGTCTGCCTCTTCCTGTTCGGGGGTGGGCTCGGCGCGGTCGAGACCGCCATCAATATCCAGGCTGTCGCTGTCGAAGAGCGGGGGCGTACCCCCATGTTGTCGAATTTCCATGCGTTCTTCAGCATCGGCGGCGCTGTCGGCGCCGCCGGTTTCCCGGCCCTGATCGCGCTGGGACTGCCTCCCTCCATGGCGATCGTTCCCGGCCAGGTCGTCATCGGCATCTCGATGGCCCTCGCCGCGCGCGGTCTGCTCGCGCGCAGGCTTACGGAAGGGAAGACCGCCCAGGGCCTCGTCATGCCGAGCGGTCTCGTCTGGCTTCTCGGCCTTCTGACCTGCTTCGCCTTCCTTGCCGAAGGGGCCGTTCTCGACTGGGGGGGCGTCTATCTCTCGACCCAGCCACGGATCGTCCCGCTCCAGTCCGGCTGGGGGTACTCCGTATTCTCTTTCGCCATGACGGCCGCACGTCTGGCCGGTGACCGCGCGATCCTGCGTCTCGGTCGCGACCGCATGCTGCTTCTGGGCGGGCTCGGTGCTGCGCTGGGCTTCGGATTTCTGGTTTTCGCACCGGGCACCCTGTTCGTTCCCGCCGGTTTTCTGCTGATCGGTCTGGGATGCGCCAACATCGTCCCCATTCTCTACACCCTCGCCGGCAGACAGACTGCCATGAGCGCCCACGCTGCCGTCAGCGCCATGACCACCATGGGATATGCGGGTATTCTTGCCGGCCCGCCGCTGATCGGCGCCCTCGCCATGGGCATCAGCCTTCCGGCGGCATTTCTGCTCCTGTCGCTGCTCATGATCGCCATCGCCGCCAGTTTCTGTCTGGCGCGATAGGGGAAAGACCGGGGTAGGGGAAAGACCGGGGTTTTTTGCCGCGCTGCGCGGCTTTCCCTCTCGCATTCCCCCGAAGAACACGCCATGTCTTGCCCCAGACGTAAGGAGCCATCCGAACCCATGCCTTTCCGCGCCGACGAGACCTCTCTTTCCGCCCTCGCGGTCACTGACCGCCTCTTTTTCGAACGGTCCGGCAGTACCCTCACGCGGGACGAGGCCGAGGCTCTGGTCGGCAAAACCCTGAACGATGTCGATGACGGCGAATTGTTTCTCGAATATCGCGAAAGCGAAGGCATCGTTCTCGAGGACGGCGTGATCCGCTCGGCCAGTTTCAACACGTCGTCGGGTTTCGGATTGCGCTCTGTTCTGGGGGCCGAAACCGGCTTCGCGCATTCCGATACACTCAGTCGCGCGGCGCTTTCGCGTGCGGCGGAGGCCGTCTCCGTAGTCAGGCAGGGACGCAGCGGCACGCTCGCCCCGCCACCGGGCCCGACAAACCGGCGGCTCTACATGCCGGAATCGCCGCTCAGCGATACGGATTTTGCCACGCGTGCGGCAGTCCTCGGCGAAATCGACGCCTATGCCCGCGGGCTCGGCTCCGAGATCATGCAGGTTTCGGCCAGTATCGCGACCGAATGGCAGGCGGTGCAGATCCTCAAGGGTGGCGGGTTCCGCACGGCCGATCTGAGGCCTCTCGTCCGCCTCAATGTTTCCGTGGTGCTCGAGCGCGACGACAAGCGGGAAAGCGGCAGTCGCGGTCTCGGCGGGCGGTACAGCCTGTCGCGTATCCTCGGGCGCGAAACCTGGCAGGAGGCCGTCGACGAGGCCGTGCGTCGGGCACGGGTCAGCCTCGAGGCCGGACCGGCCCCCGCAGGGGAGATGGATGTGGTTCTGGGGCCAGGCTGGCCCGGCATTCTTCTGCACGAGGCCGTGGGCCACGGGCTCGAGGGCGATTTCAACCGCAAGGGCACCTCGAATTTCAGCACCATGATCGGCAAGCGCGTCGCGGCTCCCGGCGTCACGGTCATCGATGACGGCACGCTCGACGAAGCCCGTGGCTCTCTCACCATCGACGATGAGGGCACACCCACGGGCCGGACGGTGATGATCGAGGACGGAATCCTGCGTGGGTTCATTCAGGATCGCCTCAATGCGCGTCTCATGGGCGTCTCTCCGACAGGAAACGGGCGTCGCCAGTCCTATGCCCATGTTCCCCTGCCCCGGATGACCAACACGCTCATGCTCGGCGGCGATGCCACGACCGAGGAGATGATCCGATCGACGAAGCGCGGTCTCTATGCTGTCGATTTCGGCGGCGGTCAGGTCGATATCACATCGGGCAAGTTCGTCTTCGCCATGTCCGAGGCCTATCTGATCGAGGACGGCGTCGTGACGCGCCCGGTCAAGGGCGCGACGCTCATCGGAAACGGCTTCGATGCGATGAACAGGATCTCTATGATCGGTCAGGATATCGCGCTCGATCCCGGTATCGGAACCTGCGGCAAGGCCGGACAAGGCGTGCCCGTGGGCGTGGGCCAACCGACGCTCAAACTCGCCGGTCTGACCGTCGGCGGAACGGCCTGACCTTCCCTCCGTGACCGGCTCCCCGTCAGGAGCCGGTCACCGACGACGCAGGGCGCCCAGTGCCATGCCTGCAACCATGGCCGCATAGACGATCGTCATTTCCCTGCGGGAAAACACCAGCTCCCAGCCGGGCGTGAAACGGCGCGGCGTCGCCCGGTAATCGATCAGGGCCGCAACAGGGCCGAGAGCGAGCGTCGCAAGAAGGAAGCGCCGGTGCCTCCTCCAGGCGTCGGCAGAAACGGCACGGCTCCGTTCTCCCGTATCGGGCTTCCCTGCGGCAATCTGGTAGAAAACGCCCCAGAAAAGGATGGCCGCGCAATTCGTGGCGATGCCCACACCGGAATGACGCAGGTCGAAATGCCCAATGCGCGCGGCATCGTCGCCATCCAGCCAGTGTGCGGTGCAGTTCACGCCCGGTGCGGCATGACCGGTGCGCCGCTTCGCCAGAAGCAGCAATGCCGCGGTGGTCGTGAGGGAGCCGTAAAACGTGATCGCTGCAAGACGGGAGCCGGATTTCATCGACGGGGGTTCCTTTGCGGTTTTTCAGTACAGGGTCAGGCAGATTGCCCCGCCCACGATGCCCATGCTCCAGAAGATCGACACCACGATGCGGTGTCTGATCGCCCTGAGGGCCAGAAGACGCATGAGAGGATCGAGGGGTGCGGCCATGCCCTCCTCATCGACCGCTGCGACGATCCTGTCCTCGGCCCGGACATTGACCGCACCGAGCCAGCTTTCGCGCAGGGCATTCAGATCGACCCGTCGATAGAAGGGCGCCTCACGGATCGTCAGGGGGCGAGGGAGACAACGCAGAAGAGCGAGAATACGGAAAACACCCGGAGCCAGCCCCAGATAAGCGGCAGCGCTTGCCGGATCGAGCAGTTCCTGCAGGGGCAAGGCCCGCACGACCGTACCGTGGGCGCTCCCTTCGAGCCGATCCATGCTCCGTCCCCCGGTTGGCGGCAATGCCCGTCTGCATCGATAGTCGTGATGTGCGCGCGGCCTCGGTCGGCCCTGCTCGCTGAACGAAGATGACCCCGCGGCAGTTCAGGATTTTTCTTGCGAGTTCGTCGGATAGCTGGCCGCATCCCCTTTCGCAGGGAGGGTTTCGTACCGATATCATGATCGTACCCTCCCCCTTCCCGACCCCTCCTCCGGCCACGCCTCCGATCGTGCGGGAGCCGGTCGCGTCGCGCCGATCGCAGGGAGCCGGTGAAACAGCAGAAGGAAAGTCCGATCATGGCGACAGGCTGGGCTCCCGATGGAGCCGTTCAGGATCAGATTGACGACACGATTGCCGATGCGGTCAGCCGTGCCCGCGCGAACATGCCCCAGGGCGAAAGCGAAGCCGAGTGCCGGGAATGCGGCGAACCCATTCCCGAAGCCCGACGCCGTGCCCTGCCCGGGGTGAAGCTCTGCGTTGCCTGTCAGTCCGAACGGGACAGCCGTCCCGTCTTTACCGGCATCAACCGGCGCGGCAGCAAGGACAGCCAGTTGCGCTGAGCCCTCCCCCCAGGACGGAAGAGGAAGGAACGGGAGAGACCGGGGAGCGGGCCAACCGCGAAAACGGTTCGACCATCGCGGATAATGCTCCCCGGATTTCGGAGAAAAACTCCCCGGGAACGGATGTCAGAGAACAGGTGTCAGCAGGGGGCGCCCATCGAAAAACGCGGCGAGATTGTCGAAGACGAGCCGCCCCATGGCCATGCGGGTCTCGCAGGTGGCACTCGCCCGATGTCCCTGCAATACGACATTTTCCAGTGTGAAAAACGCCTCGGGCACATGCGGTTCATCGGCGAACACATCGAGTCCGGCACCCCGGATCGTTCCATCCTGCAAGGCCTGGAGCAAAGCCGGCTCATCGACCACGGAGCCGCGCGCGACATTGACGAGTATTCCGTCCGGCCCCAGCGCCGAGAGAATGCTCCGATCGATCATGTTGTGCGAGCGTGCCCCGCCCGAAACGCAGAGAATCAGGATATCGGCCCAGTCGGCGAGTACGTCGAGGGTGGGATAGAACGGATATTGCGGCGTATCGGTCTGCTCGCGGGAGCTGAAATAGGCGATCGTCATATCGAACGCAGCCGCGCGCCGCGCGACGGCCTTTCCGATGGCCCCGAAACCGACGATGCCGAGCTTCCGGTTCTTCAGGGTATGAGACAGGGGCTCGCTCTCATGACCCCATTTTCCCGCCCTGACGAAACGGTCTCCCGCGGAGAGACCGCGCGTCGCATCGATCATCAGACCGATGGCCATATCGGCTACGTCATCGGTCAGAACGCCCTGTGCAGTCGCGAGACGGATGGAGCGCCGACGGCACTCGTCGAGATCGATACGGTCGATTCCGACCCCGTTCACGGAAATGACCTTGAGATTGGGAAGCGCATCCATGATCGGCCGGGGGAGACCGCTGCCTCCCCCCGTGGCGACGCCTTCGATACGCTCTGCCAGATCCCCCAGGGCCTCGACCGTGGTGAACCGATGCAGTCTGAACGGCGATCCGAGCTGCTCGTTGAAACTGTCCGGCATCGGATCGATCAGCAGGATATCGGTTTTTCTGGCCATCGGTCTTCCATCATGCATGAGTGACACGACATCCGGACCGGTACGAGGCACCGATCGGACGCCGCCTGGGACGATAACGCCTGCAATGCGGCCCGCGTTTGAACACGATAGTCCAGACGCATCGGAAAACCTGCCGGGCAAGCCATCGCGACACCGATCCGGGGGCCGTCCGGGAGCGCCCTAGGCCCGGTAGGGCGCGCCGAGATGCAGTTCGACGGGGAAAAGCCCTTCGAAGGAGACGCATAGCTGTGCGGGACGATCGAGAAACAAAGTTCCCATGACCGAACCGGTCGTCACGATGTCTCCGGCACGGAGCGGATAACCGCGTTCGGCCGCATGATTGGCCAGCCAGGTCATCAGACGCAGCAGATCCCCCGCCTTGTTGCCTCCGCTTTGTTCGAACCGTATCTCGCCATCGACGAGCATCGTCACTGGCAGGGTATGCGGCGAAAAACGCTGCCATTCCGCGACACCGCGTCCGACGATCAGCGCGCCATGGCTGCCCTGATCGGCAAGATGCGACAGGCCGTGCTGGCTGTCCGGCGCGACGAAACGCGTATCGAGCAGTTCTATGGCACCGTGAATGGCCGCAATGGCATCGCTCACCTCATCGGCGCGCCACGGCGTCTCGCGTGCCGGCAGATCCCGGGCGAGAGAAAAGGCGATCTCTGCCTCGACGCCATGATAGCGACAGAACGAAGGGGTGAGATCGTGACCGCTGTCGAACACGGTCGAACGAAGCAGCGGCGCACAGACAGGGGTGGCCGTCGGCGTGGCGGCGCCGACCTTCCAGCCGACAATCTCTCCGCGCCCCGCTTCGCGCAATCGGGCGATGACGGCATCCTGCACCTGATAGGCAGCCAGGGCATTGATCGGGACGAGGGCTTCGGGAACGGTCTGGAGCGGCGCCCCGCCTTTTCTGACATCGAGAAAGAGAGAGGCCAAAGCGTGATCTGGAGTCTGGTCTTGCATATCGGGGCAGTCATATCCGGAGAAAATCGCATTCGGAGACAGGTAACGCATCTCCCGCGATGAAGATGACATATTCGTAAGGTTTTGCCTATCCGACCGGGCCGGGCATATGAGGGAACCGGCATACAGACGAAAAAAGGCGGGGCCGTCTCGACCCCGCCTCTCTCATCATCCGTCTTCCGAGCGATTATGCCGAAAGCGGAGCCGGAAACCCGGTCCGACCGGAAATCAGTTCGAATCGTCGTTTCCGTCGTCATCGCTATCGCTGCCGGCCGGAGCGATCGCGATGAAGAGCTGCTGACCGTCCCGCTGGATCCGCAGCAGAACGGGTTGCTTGGTCTTCAGGACATTGCGCACCGCCGTCATCACCGCTCTCGGATTCTCGACTGCCGTGTTTCCGACCGCCTGGATGATATCGCCGGGGCGGATACCGGCCTGATCGGCAGGCGATCCCTGGACCACCTGATTGACGACAGCGCCCTTGACGCTCTCATCCACGCCGAGCTGCTGGCGCATGTCGCGCGATAGCGGCGCAAGGGAGATACCGATCCGGCCATTGCCCGACTGGCTGCCGTCATCGCCGGTTGCCGATCCGGAATCCATACCATCCTTGGGCATGTTCCCGATCTTTGCGGTGATCGTCCTCGGCTTGCCGTCACGCAGAAGCGAGAGGGTGGCTGTCGTGCCCGGAGTCATCGACACCGTATGGACCACGAGATCGTGGACGCTCTTGATCTTGACCCCGTTGAGCGCGGTGATGACATCTCCGCTCTTGATTCCTGCCTTGTCCGCAGGGCCGCCGGGCGTGACCTGAGCGACGAGCGCGCCCTCGGGCGGGGCTCCGGGCTCGCTGGATTTCAGGCCGAGCGCCTGTGCGAGGGTCGGCGAAATGCGCTGCATCATCACACCGAGATAGCCGCGCGTCACATGACCGGTCTTGCGAAGCTGATCGACCACGCTCTTGACCGTATTGGACGGAATGGCGAAGCCGATTCCGATCGATCCCCCCGAGGGGGAAAGGATGGCGGCATTGACGCCGATCACCTTCCCGTCCTGGCTGAACAGCGGACCGCCGGAATTGCCGTGATTGATGGGCGCATCGATCTGGATGAAATCGTCATAGGGTCCGGCATTGAGATCGCGGCCGCGCGCCGAGACGATACCGGCCGTGACCGTGCCGCCCAGTCCGAAGGGATTTCCCACGGCGACGACCCATTCGCCCGGCTGGACATTGTCGGAATCCCCCAGCTCGATGAAGGGCAGCTTGCCGTTCGGCTTGATCTTGAGCAGCGCCACGTCGGTCTTGGGATCGCGACCGATGATTTTGGCTGGCAGCGTCGTGCCGTCATCGAGAGTGACCGAAACCTTGGTCGCGCCGTTCACCACATGGTTGTTCGTCACGACATAACCGTCGGACGAGATGATGAAGCCCGATCCGCGGGCCTCGACCGTCCGCTTCTGCTGCTGGGGCATCATCTGGAACGGGAAGGGAAAGGGGAACGGCATGCCTTGCGGCATTCCCTGCGGCATCTGCTGCGGTCCCCCCTCCTCGCGTGCGGCGACATCGGCGCGGATATGCGACGTGATGGACACGACCGCAGGCTTTACCTGCTTCACGAGACCGACGAAATTCGGCAGGGTCTGGAGCTTCGTGTCGGGCGTGATCAGCCCCTCGGCCCGCGCGGGAGCGCTGGCGCCGATCCCGATCGAGAGCGCGCTTGCCGCGACCAGAGCCAGGGAACGGAATCTGCGTGAAGGCAACGGACGTACAGGCATGGCGTCGGTCATGGTCTCTCCTGCTTTGGCACCCGCTGGAAGCGATGCGGTGCGGTGTGATGGGCTGAACTTATGAAGTGACCCGGACCGCGTCCAGAATTGGACGGTGTAAAAAGAAGGTAATCCATTTCGACGCTACAAATCCCGTCCGGGTCCGCTTCGCTCGAACGGGTGAAGATGCTTGCAAAAACAGAGACATACAGCGTCGTCTTTGCAACAGTATTCGATAAAGCCGCTCTAGTTGCCCGGCTCTCGCAACCTTATGAAAAAATCCCGGAGGAGGGCAGCGTTTTCCTGCTCCCTTATCCCGCCCACCACTTCGGGCCGATGCAGGCATCCCCGTCGCCCGAAAAGACGCGGCCCGTGATCCACCCCGCCCCCTTTCGGGTCGTAGGCGCCGAAGACGACGCGGCCGAGACGGAAATGCACCATGGCGGCGGCGCACATCGGACAGGGTTCGAGCGTCACCACGAGCGTGCAACCCGCCAGCGACCGGCTCCCGAGGGCTGCCGCAGCCCGGCGCATGGCGAGAATCTCGGCATGGGCGCTCGGATCGCAGCGCATCTCGACCTCGTTGCCCGCCTCCGCCAGGATCTGCCCTGCCGGTCCCGTGACCACGGCACCGACGGGCACCTCCCCCCGGGCGGCCGCCTGTTTCGCAAGATCGAGCGCACGCGCCATGGCGGCGCTTCCGGTCAGGACGGAGTCGGACGGGGACAAGGAACCTCCGGGAGAGACAAGACCTCCGTACAGGTCGGTTTCGGGATCTCTGCATTCCAGTCTACATCGTGACCATGACACGCGCACCCCTCATCGGTCTCACACTCGACATAGAACCGGGCGGCCCGCAGGATTTCTCCCGCTGGCCCTATCACGCCCTGAGACAGAATTATTTCGAGGCCATCGCCACGGCCGGTGGACTTCCCGTCGGCCTGCCTCACGACGTCCGGCAGGCGCCCCTCTATATGGAGCGGCTCGACGGTCTGGTCGTGACCGGAGGCGCCTTCGATCCCGACCCGGCGCTTTACGGCGCGGCCCGTCATCCGCGCACGACCCTCAAACCGGGTCGCACCCAGGCCGAGCTTGCCTGTCTCGAGGCCGCGCGCGCGCTCGGCCTGCCGATCCTCGGTATCTGCGGCGGCATGCAGCTCATGGCGATCGCATGGGGCGGATCGCTGCATCAGCATCTGCCCGAAGACCGCCCCGGCCCTGTCGCTCACGAGCAGCCGAATCCGCGCGACGAGGCCGGACACGACGTCTCGATCCTCCCGGGAACGCTTCTCGCGCGTCATACCGGTCTGAGATCGATGGCGGTCAATTCCTCCCATCATCAGGGTGTCTCCTCTCCCGGAGCGCTCAGGATCGGCGCCCGGGCACCCGATGGACTGATCGAAGCCGTCGAAACCACAGACGGAATCTTCCGTCTGGGGGTGCAGTGGCATCCGGAATTCGCTATCGATCCGGGCGATGCGCGTCTATTGGCTGGTTTCATCGACGCGGCCCGTCACGCGAGACCACAGGACAAACGATCATGACCGAAGAACAGAAAGGCGAACGTATCGCCAAATGGATGGCCCGCGCGGGTGTCGGCAGCAGGCGGGACATCGAACGCATGATCGAGGCCGGTCGTGTCCGGATGAACAATGCCCCGGTCGAGCACCCGGCGACTTTCGTGCGGGAGGGCGATCTCATCCAGCTCGACGGCAAGGTCGTCGGCGGGAAGGAACACACGCGCGTGTGGCGCTATCACAAGCCCGACGGGCTGATGACCACCCATCGCGATCCGCAGGGGCGTCCCACCGTGTTCGATTCCCTGCCCGAGGGAATGCCGCGCGTCGTCAGTGTCGGTCGTCTGGACATCAATTCCGAAGGGCTGCTTCTGCTCACCAATGACGGCGCCCTCGCACGCCGGCTGGAACTGCCTTCGAACGCCTGGATCCGCCGGTATCGCGTGCGGGTCTTCGGTGTGGTCGATGAGCGCAAACTGGCCGCTCTCGCGCAGGGTTCGGAGTTCGACGGCGTGCGTTACGGCCCCATAGAGGCCGGACTGGACTCCCACAAGGGCGACAATGCCTGGCTGACCGTCAGCCTCCAGGAAGGAAAGAACCGCGAGATCCGGCGCGTCATGATGGGGCTGAACCTCCATGTCAGTCGGCTGATACGGGTCTCCTACGGTCCCTTCCAGCTCGGAACGCTCCAGAAACGCGAGATCGAGGAGGTCCAGGGCAAGATCCTGCGCGAGCAGATCCCCGGAATTGCCGCCGCGCCGCGCCGCGCAAGGCGCACTCCCGGTGAGACCGTCTCCCCCCCGGCTGACGACGAGGGCTGATGCGTATCGTCGGTGGAGAAAGAAAGGGCGTTTTGCTCCAGGCGCCTCGGGGCGATCTGACCCGCCCGACGTCGGATCGTGCCCGGCAGGCTGTTTTCGACATGCTTGCCCACGCCCCCTGGGCAGGGATGGACCTCCTGCGCAATGCCCGTGTTCTCGATGCCTTTTCCGGCACCGGCGCGCTCGGTCTCGAGGCGCTCTCGCGCGGCGCCGCCTCTGCGGTTTTCATGGAACACGATCGCGGTGCACGAGCGGCGCTCTCTGCCAATATCCGGGCCTGCCGTTTCGAGGCGCACGATCTGACGGTTCTGCCCTGCGACGTGACCCGTGCCCCGCGCGCATCGCGTCCCTGCTCGCTCGTCTTTCTCGACCCACCTTACGGCAGGGATCTCGTACCAGCCGCCCTCAAAGCCCTGACGCGCTCGGACTGGATCGCTCCCGGCGCCCTGATCGTGGCCGAAACCGCTCTTCAGGATGCGCTCGAGGAGACGCCTCCTCTTCTGGCCGAACGACGCTTCGGCGTCGCCCGGGTCCGGATCTGGCGCGTCGGCTGAAAGGCGGAATGCATCCCGGCTCTGGCCCCGTTTACCGTCCTGCCCGTTCCCGACCGGAACCTGCCTTGAGGGAACGCGCCCGACACACGGACGAGGAGAGGCGATCCGGAAGACGATTTCGGGGCGTTCCCGGCGGAATTCTGCCTTTTTTGCTCTCGTCTCCTCCTGACGTTCCGCTATAGTTCCGCACCACGACAAAGACAGATCCAGACGATGCCCGATGCCCCATGCGCGGGGCGGGACGTATTGCGCAAGACCAGGAAGAGGTGACTTTGGCTTCGTTCAGCCGTTTGTTTTCTCCCGCCAGTACCTCATCCAGACTCCGCAGCCCGTTTCACGACCGGCTGACCGAGCTCGGAGGATTCGTTCTGCTCGCCCTCGCACTCGCGCTCGGCGTGGCGCTGTGGAGTTACAACCCGCAGGATCCCTCATTCGACACGGCGACGACCGCCGCTCCCACGAACCTTCTCGGACAGCCCGGCGCCACTCTGGCAGATGCGCTCGTCCAGTGGCTGGGTCTCGCCAGCGCCGTGCCGATACTCGTCCTGCTCTGCTGGGCCTGGCAGATCGTGCGACACCATGCCCTGAGCGCGCCCGTCCTGCGTCTGATCGCCTTTCTCTTCTTCCTGCCGGTCGTTGCGTCCCTGTTCGCAACGCTTCAGGTCCTGCTGCCTTTCCTGCCGACGAGCTGGCCCTCCCGGGCCGGGCTCGGCGGTCAGCTCGGGCTGATTCTGGCCGATCGCCTCGTGGAGACAGGCCATGCGACGCTCGGACGTGCGGGGGGGGTCATCTTCGCCATTCTGGGGCTGTTTCTCGCCCTGCTTCTGACCCCGCTCGCTCTGGGCCTGCGACGCAACGAATGGCGCGCCCTTTTCCGCGGGGCCCGTTCGATCGGGCGCGGCTCGGGACATCTCGCGCGGCGGATGGGCGCCCAGACCAGGCAGACCACGCCTCCCGACTGGAGCACCTACGAGCCCATGGAAGCCAATGCCTATCGGCACGAGCATCCCTATCCCTCGACACGACGCGACAGCGAAAACCGCACACCCTTCATCCCGGCCAATACCGGATGGCTGCAACCGCCGCAGAAACACGAAGACCCGATCCCGGTCGCGAATAACGCCGTCCAGACCTCCTCGCGTCCGGCGGAGCAGGACACCGCGCCACGGCCCTCGAATCCCTATGCCGACCAGCTCGCCCGGATCGCACGCGACCAGACCCCCGTCCCGGGACCGGCCCCCGTCGAACGGTACAGCGATCCGGAGGATACGCCCGTCTATGCCGAGCCGCCCGCACCGGAACCCCAGCGCAGGGAAGAGGAACCGAAGAGAGGCTTTTTCGGTTTCGGGCGTGCGCGCAGCGAGCGGCCAGCCGCCATCGAGGAGGCGCCGGCCTCATCGCGTCAGGGTGGCTGGGATACGGTCGGCTGGCAGCCCCCTTCCCTCGGCCTTCTGCGCAAGGCTCCGGCCCATGGTGGAAACGGCCCCTCGAACGAGGTGTTGCAGGCTAATGCGCGCCTTCTCGAGCAGGTTCTCTCGGATTACGGCGTACAGGGCCAGATCGGCGATATCCATGCCGGTCCGGTCGTCACCCTCTATGAGCTCGAACCGGCGCCCGGTATCCGCTCGGCGCGCGTGATCGGACTGGCGGACGACATCGCCCGGTCTCTCTCCGTGCTGAGCGTCCGTATCGCGACTGTCCCGGGACGCAACGTGATCGGCATCGAGGTGCCGAACGCCTCGCGCGAAACGGTCTATTTCTCCGAACTGCTCGACACACCCGAGTTTCACGAACAGGGAGCCCAGCTCCGTCTGGCTCTGGGCAAGGACATCGCCGGCAATCCGGTCTATGCCGATCTCGCGAAGATGCCCCATCTCCTGATCGCGGGCACGACCGGCTCGGGCAAATCGGTCGGGGTGAATGCGATGATCCTGTCGCTGCTCTACCGGCTGACGCCGGAGGAGTGTCGCCTGATCATGATCGATCCGAAAATCCTCGAGCTGTCGATCTATGACGGTATCCCCCATCTGCTCACCCCTGTCGTGACCGAACCCAACAAGGCCGTCGCCGCGCTGAAATGGACCGTCCGGGAAATGGACAAGCGTTACCGGTCGATGGCCCATCTCCAGGTGCGCAACATCACCGGCTACAACCAGCGCGTGCGTCAGGTCCGGGCTTCGGGCGAGCTGGTAACCCGGCGCGTCCAGACCGGGTTCGATCCGGAAACCGGTCAGCCGGTTTTCGACGAGCAGCAGCTCGCCCTGGAGACCATGCCGCATATCGTTGTCGTCATCGACGAAATGGCCGATCTGATGATGGTGGCAGGCAAGGAAATCGAAGCCGCAGTGCAGCGTCTGGCGCAAAAGGCGCGCGCCGCCGGCATCCATGTCATCATGGCCACGCAGCGTCCCTCGGTCGATGTCATCACGGGAACCATCAAGGCCAATTTCCCGACCCGTATCTCGTTCCAGGTCATCAGCAAATTCGACAGCCGGACCATTCTCGGCGAACAGGGTGCCGAACAGCTCCTCGGTCAGGGCGATATGCTCTACATGCAGGGCGCCGCCCGTATCACGCGTGTGCATGGCCCCTTCGTGGCCGATAGCGAGGTCGAAGACGTCGTCGCCGATCTGCGCTCCAAGGGCGAACCCGTCTATAACGACGAGGTGGTCTCGAGCCTCGATGACGAAGGCGGAGGAAGCGGCAGCGGAAACGGTATGGGCGGCGGCGGTTTCGATGCGGAAACCAGCCTGTTCGACCAGGCCGTCGATCTCGTGACGCGGGAAGGCAAGGCCTCCACCTCCTTCATCCAGCGTCATCTGTCCATCGGCTACAACCGGGCCGCCAAGATCATCGAACAGATGGAAAAGGAAGGAATCGTCAGCGCGGCGAATCATGTCGGCAAGCGCGAAGTCCTGACCCGTCGCCCGCGCGACGAGGACTGACCTCTCCCCCGCATGCCATCGCCCTTTCCCTATCCGATCCTGTATCGAAGCCCGCGGCTCGTCGTGATCGACAAGCCCGCAGGCCTGCCCGTTCATCCCGGACCGCGAACGGAGCGCTCGGTCGAGACGCTCTTCCCTCTTCTCTCCCGCCGCAAGGACGGCCCATGGCTGGCGCATCGGCTCGATACCGATACGTCGGGCTGTCTCATGATCGCCTTGCGCAAACAGGCTCTCATCGAAGCCCAGGCACTTTTCGCGACAGGGAAGATCCGCAAGATCTATCGCGCCGTGGTCGAAAATGCCCCGGCTGCGGAATCGGGGCTGATCGACCGGCCGATACGCAAGGTCTCGACATCGCAGGGCTGGTATATGGAGAGCCATGAAGCGGGCCAACCGGCCCGCACGTCATGGCGCGTCCTCTCCCGGGGAAAGAAACATGCGCTGCTCGAACTCGGACTGCTGACAGGTCGAACCCATCAGGCGCGGCTGCATTGTGCCCTGCTGGGATGTCCCATACTCGGCGATGCGCGCTATGGCGCAATTCCCGGCCCCTTGCATCTCGTGAGCTGGCGTCTCGACGCCGAACTCTCGACCGAGACGATTTCCGCCCGGGCGGAAATCCCGCCCCACATGCGACAGAGCTGTCAGGATTTCGGTCTCGTCCTGCCATAGAGGACGAACCACAGACGAAACAGCCATGTCTCGGCCTGTCTCTGCCTGACGAACCCCGCCTCCCCTGTCAGAAAGCGCATCCTGCCCCACAGCCCGCATTGGGAGACGGGCGCGAGACGCTCGAGAAACGCCCGCGCATCGTGGGTCAGGATCTCCCGGCAATCCGGCTCTCCGAGGCGCGCCGCCAGGCCGGCATGCAGGCTCATAAACGCGGAAGGGCCCCGGCGCAACGCACGCAGCCCCCGCACGAGCCAGGATCGCTCCACACCGACGGCATTCCGGCGATGCTGCCGGTAGAAGCTGACACAACGCGCGTCTGAGACGACGCGTCCTCCGGCCCCCAGAACGAGAACGTAGCTCCACCAGTCGTGCAGGATCCCTGCGGGAGGCTGTCGGGACCGGATCAGCGCGGCAGCTTGAGGATTGAGCAGAACCGTATGCCCGGTGGCGCAGTTCTGGATGAGCGCGGAACGGAAATCCGGATCGCGGCGCAGCGTCAGGGAAGGTCCTCTGACCGTCAGGCGATCGTCGGTGAGATATTGCCGCGCATGATAGAGCGCGGGCCCTGCAATTCCGCTCAGGGCCGCTCGGGCCCAGGCGAGTTTTTCGGGCACCCAGACGTCGTCCTGATCGGCGAAGGCGACAGGGGCCGTTTCGGGAGCCGCATCGAGCAGGACGGCATAGGAAGAGGCCACGCCGAGATTGCCGGGGCAGGTTGCGATCTCGACGCAGCGCCCCTGGCCGCGATGCTCCTGAAACGAGAGCATGATCGCACGCGATGCATCGCACGATCCGTCATCCCGCCAGTAGAGGCACCAGTTCTGATCGGTTTGCGCCAGAAAACTGTCGAGCTGCTCATTGAGATGAGCCTCGCCATTATAGACGGAGAGGAGAATGGCGATCGGTCCGTCCTGGGATCCGGTGAGGCGATCGATCCCCCCGACCGTGCGGAGTTGCGGCCGCACGGTGGAACGGGTCTGTCGGCTTTGCAAGATCAGGGCGTTTTTGTCGCAAAATGCGCCGCGACAGCACGCGAAACGCCATCGCGCCAATCCGGCAATCTCACGCCGAAAACACGCTCGAGCTTGCTGCAGTCGAGGCGGGAATCCTGCGGCCGTTTCGCCGGGGTAGGCCAGTCTTCCGTACGGATGGCGGCAATCTCCTCGGGCATCTTCTGACCGAATTTCACCGCTTCGCCGATCGCCGCCACGGCCAGACCGTGCCAGCTCGTATCTCCCGATCCGGTCGCATGATAGAGACCGGCATAGGAATCCTGCCAACCCGCTTCGACCCGATCGGCAATCGTCAGGATGGCCCGGGCGAGATCGTCGGCACTCGTCGGACATCCGTATTGATCGCCAACCACCTTGAGATGGGTGTTTTTCGCGGCTGCATTGACCATCGTGCGCACGAAATTCCTGCAATGCCCCGAATAGACCCAGGCTGTCCGCAGAACGATGCTGCGCGGCTGCGCCGCGAGAACGGCCTTTTCGCCCTCCGCCTTGGTACGCCCGTAAACGGTCTGCGGTGTGACCGGATCCGTTTCGACATAAGGCGCACCCTTGTCGCCCGCATAGACATAATCGGTCGAGACGTGAATCAGGGGAATATCGAGGCCTGCACAGACACGGGCAAGTTCTGCCGGTCCGGTCTCATTGGCACGCCGCGCGGCTTCCTCCTCCTGCTCGGCCAGATCGACCGCCGTCCAGGCGGCTGCATTCACCACCAGCGCCGGCCGGATCGAGTCCACGACCTGTTCGATGGTCTCCGGGCGGTCGAAATCGAAATCCGGTCGGCCGACCACGACGACCCGATCGCCACCGAGCGTCTTCAATGACGTCGCAAGCTGTCCCTGACCGCCCGTCACGAGGATCGGGCGCTGCGCCATGCTGCTCATGAGTATTCGAACCATCCCCTGGCTTCGGTGAAATGCGGGGCAACCTTGTCCTTGTCGGACAGGACCACCTCATCCTCGCCGATCGGCCAGGTGATACCGAGATGCGGACAGTTCCAGATCACCGCGCGTTCTGACGCCTTGTCGTAGAGAGACGTGCATTTGTATTGCACTTCCGTATTTTCCCGGAGGGTGACGAAGCCGTGCAGGAAGCCGGGAGGCACCCAGAGCTGCGACCAGTTCTCTTCCGACAGCTCCGCCGCAACCCATTTGCCATAGGTGGGCGATCCCGTACGGGCATCGATGGCCACATCCCAGATCGCACCTTTTGTGCATCGGACCAGCTTGCCCTGCACATAGGGCGCAACCTGACAATGCAGCCCACGCACGACGCCCTTCTGGACCGACAGGCTCTGATTGTCCTGAACGAAGGGAATGTCGATTCCGGCCTCGATCATCTTCTGCTGGTTGTAGGTCTCGGAGAAGAAGCCGCGCGAATCGCTGAAACGCTGCGGCGTGACGAGAATGACATCGGGAATGGCGAGACGTTCGACTTTCATGACTGACCTCCTGCCTTGCGATCGGCATGACCGTGCTCCGCCAGTTCCAGGAGCATGCGACCGAGTTCGGTCTTTCCTTTCGCCCTGCCCTGGGTAACGAGCTGATCCTTGCCTATGAATCCCATCCGGTACGCGACCTCTGTCGGGGAACCGACGAGCATTCCCTGCCGGGACTGGATCGTCTGCACGAACTGGCCGGCCTGCATGAGGCTGTCGGGCATGCCGGCATCGAGCCAGGCACATCCCCGGCCCAGACGATCGACCTGAAGCGACCCCTCCTCGAGATACATCTGGTTCAGATCGGTGATCTCGAGTTCGCCGCGCGGGCTCGGTTTCACCTTCTTCGCAAATTCCACGACCCGGTGATCGTAGAAATACAGACCGGTCACAGCCCAGTGGGATTCGGGTTTGCTCGGCTTCTCGACAATCCGCAGGGCGCGTCCGCTCTCGTCGAAGCTGACCACACCGTATCGCTCGGGATCCCTGACCTGATAGGCGAAGACGGTCGCGCCTTCCGGACGCACGGCAGCGGCCCGGAGCAGCACGCTCAGATGCTCCGAGAAGATCAGGTTGTCACCCAGGGCAAGGGCGCAGGGTGCGCCGTCGATCCAGTCCTCGGCGATCAGGAAGGCCTGCGCCAGACCGTCCGGAGAGGGCTGCTCCCGATAGGCGAACGAAACGCCGAACTGGGAGCCGTCCCCGAGAAGCCGCTTGAACTGGGGCATGTCGTGCGGGGTCGTGATGATCATGATCTCCCTGATCCCCGCCAGCATCAGCGTCGTCAGGGGGTAATAGATCATCGGCTTGTCATAAACCGGAAGCAGCTGCTTCGAGGTTGCAAGCGTCATGGGATACAGACGCGTTCCCGAACCGCCTGCGAGAAGAATGCCCTTCATGGGTTTGTCCGCCGCGGTGCTCATGCCTTCGTTCCCAGTCTCTGGCCGGTGTAGCGCCGGGCACGGATGCCCTCCCACCAGCCACGATTATCCAGATACCATTGTACGGTCCGGCGGATGCCGGTTTCGAAATCGTGCTTCGCTTTCCAGTCGAGCGCCTGCTCGGCGTGGCTCGGATCGATCTCGTAGCGGAAATCGTGACCGGGACGATCCGTGACGAACCGGATGAGGCGCTCGCGCGGACCCGCCGGATCGGGAGACAATTCATCGAGCACGCTGCAGATCGTCTTCACCACGTCCAGATTGGTACGGGGCTGACGGGCGCCGATCGCATAGGTCTCGCCGGGCACGCCGCGCTCGACCGCACGCACCAGCGCCTCGGCATGATCCTCGACGAAGAGCCAGTCCCGGATGTTCTCGCCCTTGCCGTAGACGGGAAGTTCCTTGCCCTCGAGCGCATTGATGGTCACCAGGGGAATCAGCTTTTCGGGGAAATGCCAGACACCGTAGTTATTCGTCGTATTCGTGACGAAGGTCGGCAATCCGTAGGTATGGTACCAGGCGCGCACGAGATGATCAGAGGCCGCCTTGGATGCGGAATAGGGGCTGCGCGGATCGTATGGCGTGGTTTCGGTGAATGGCGGATCGTCCAGCTCCAGATGCCCGAATACCTCGTCCGTCGAGATATGATGGAAGCGGAATGCGCGCTGCGCTTCCGGGGAAAGCGTCTGCCAGTAACGCCGCGCCGCCTCGAGCAGGGCGTAGGTTCCGGTCACATTGGTCTCGACGAACACGCCCGGTCCGTCGATCGAACGATCGACATGACTCTCCGCCGCGAGATGCATGACCGCATCGGGACGGAACGACTCGAAAAGCGTCTGCAATTCGACGCCGTTGACGATATTGACCGGAGCGTGACGATAACGGGGATCGGAGGCAACTTCGGCAACAGTCTCTTCGGAAGCGGCATAGGTCATGCAATCGACGTTCAGCACGCTATGCGTCGTATGACGGATCAGATGCCGGACCACGGCAGATCCGATGAAGCCGCAGCCACCAGTCAACAATATTCGCATCTTCACTCTCAGTCGCAGGAATTCGATACAGAGGGGCCGTCGATCGCTCCCCTCGGAGAAAAGCGATTACACTTTATCGACGAGCGGCGAAAAGGCAATATATGCGACAAGTCACGTGAGGATATTCAGGCTTTCGAACTATTGCCTGCTTTCCACTCGAACGCGGTGTCCTCTACGGTGACTTTACACTGCAGGAGTTCCGTGGTGGAGCTGAGGGGAATCGAACCCCTGACCTCCTCATTGCGAACGAGGCGCTCTCCCATCTGAGCTACAGCCCCACGGATGGGCGGCAAGCTACACGCTCAGGATACAAAGTCAAGATTGTTCCTGCGCGTGGGACGCAGCATAATCGGATGCCTGTCGTCTCTCCGGTTGTCACAGAGCGCTTCCGACCCTATTGGTCCCGTCCTCACCCCCCAAAAGACAGAGAACCGCCTTGCTCATTCTCCTCCTCTACAAGATCGTGATGATGCTGATCCAGCTCTTCACATGGGCACTGATCCTGTCATGCCTGATGAGCATGCTGCTGGCCTTCGGCGTTCTCGATCCCCGCAACCGGATCATCTATAATATCGCGGTCTTTCTCAATCGCGTGACCGAACCCGTCCTGGCGCCCGTGCGATCGATGCTTCCCCAGTTCGGCGCCATGGATTTCAGCCCGCTCGTGGTTCTCCTCGTCATACAGTTCCTGCTCGTTCCCGCCCTGAACCGCCTGCTTCTGTACTCGCTGCACTGAGACCCTCGCACGGGGCGCCCTGCGCTGGACCACGCGCCCTTGCAGGAACACCGCCGACAGGATCCTCAGTCGGCGACGTCGCTGTATTCCTGCCAGCCGAGCCTGGCCGAGAGCTGGGACGCCGCATTGCGCAGCTGGGGGGCGAGCATCCGCATCCGCACGAGCGGCAATTCGGCGGCCGACGCGGTCACACTGATCGCAGCGACGATTCCCCCCGAAGCGTCCCGGACCGGGGCTGCGACGCAATGGATGCCGATCTCGTCATCTTCCAGATCGAAGACGCATTCCGTCGCGCGATAGGCGCGCATCCGGTTGATCCATGCCGGAAGGCCGGACGGCACATGACGATAGCTCGCACGGTAGAGGCGCGCCCAATCCGTCTCCATCTCATCCAGAAGCAGCGCCCGCCCGGTGGCGCTGCGGGCGAGAGGGATGTACTGTCCGGTTCTGGACCGCAAGGCGAGCGGCTTTCTGCCCTCGACACGCATGAGATAGACCGCATGTCCGTCCGACCGTACCCCGAGATGCACCATCTCGCCCGTCACGTCGCGCAGACCCTGCAGGATCGGCGCGGCCAGAGCGAGCATCGGCGAGGCATTCTGCGCCTGCGAGGTCAGGGAGGTAAGCTTCTCGCCCAGACCGTAGCGTCCCATCGATTTGAGCCGCAGCCAGCCCTGCTGAAGCAGAGCCGCCGTCAGACGCTGGGTCGTGCTGCGCGTACACCCGATCTCGAGAGACAATTCGGACAGGGTGTCCACACCAGCCCTGACTGCAAGGATGATCGAAAGCCCGCGCCCGAGCGTCTGAGTGCCCTGAGGCCAGTCCTTGTCCGAATATGCCACATTCCGCTCCATCTGATTCGAACGGCGTCCCCGGAACGGCACTGACCCTGTCGCGTCGAACCCGGAGTTTTCACCTAAGCTTGTCGCGGGTATAGCAAAGCCGGAGCATCGGTTTCGTTACAATTGAAGATTATTCCCCGTCGGTTAGTCAAATCTGTGTAATCAAGACTTGCTAAGTTCTCATTTCCCGACGAAGAACATTCAATATCGAGGGCGTTCGATCTGGTAAAGATGCTGCCAGTATTTTCCTGTGACATAAAGCCTGTCATGCACCGCGTCGTATGCAATTCCGTTTGCCACGGCATCGGTGTCGGTCGCGGCGATATCCTCCTCGAGTTCCGTCAGATCCAGCCAGCCCCTGACATGCCCAGTCAGGGGATCGATCCGCGCGATATCGGGCGTGAGCCATATATTGGCGTAGATTTCTCCGCGAACGAATTCGAGTTCGTTGAGATGCGACACGGGCTCACCGTTCGCCGTCACGCAGATCTCCCCTCTCTGCCCGAGCGTGTCGGGATCGAGGCGACGCAGACATGAGGTTCCGTCGGACATGAAGAGATCCCGATCGTCATGGGTGAGCCCCCATCCCTGGCCGCTATAGGTGAAGCTGCCGAAGCGCGAGAGGCCGGGATAATGCCAGAGAAAGCCTCGTCCGCTCTTCCATGTCAGGCTGATTACCTTGTCGTGCCAGTCCGCGATCCCTTCGCCGAAGACGCCATCGGGCAGCCTGGCCTGCGCGCGCACCTCTCCGGTCGCAGGATCGACCTTGCGTATGACCGAGCGTCCGGAAAAACCCGTGCTCTCCCACAGAAAGCCGTCACGATAGAACAGCCCTTCGGTAAAGGCGGACGGATCGTGCGGAAAGACGGCCAGCACATGGACCGGCTCGACCGGAATATCCTCACCGGTTTGCCCCTCCGCCCGGGCGTGACCGGTTCCGGCCGGGAAGCCGGCAAGCATCATGGCCAGGAGAAACCGCCTTGCCCTCGAAAAGAACTGCGTCATGCACCCGTGATGTACAGAAGAGACGCCGGTCAGGCTACCCGCACGCGATCGTGCCGGAACCATCCCGCCAACACCGCAGCGTCAGCGAGGTGGGGCCGGGGCGCCGGTACGGTATTCAGACCCCGTAGATCGAGACGAAAGCCTGTCCGATCCGGCCGGCCACGAAGCGGATCTCCCTGTCGGACGTATCGACCGGCAGCTCGAAACGTTTTCTCTGGACGAGCCGCGTCTGGCAGAGCGCCATGAACTGCTCGGCAGCGAAAACGGGGTCCTCCGTCGCGATCGCGCCCCTGCCGATCCAGTGCTCGATCCACTCCGTCATGATGCTGAGCGTGCGCCCGAAACCGTGGCGCCAGAAAATATCGGCCAGATCGGGGAAATGCGGTGCCTCGGAAACGATGATCCGATAGAGTCTCAGGGGACCCGGCTCGAGAAGCACCCGTATGAACTGCTCGGCGAGAGCGCCGAAGGCCTCCGCACAGCGCGCGGCGCTCATCTCCGTCTTCTGCAGGGCCGGAGCGAGCTTGTCGCGGCTGAGGTCCTCGATCACGGCGCCGAAGAGCGCCGCCTTGTTCTCGAAATGATTGTAGAGCGTGCCCTTGGATACCCGGGCCTTGCAGGCAATCTGGGACATGGATGCCCCTTCATAGCCACGCTCGAGGAAAACGGCCTCCGCCCCGTCGAGGATCTGCCGTCTCTTGGCGCTGCCGGAGCCGCTTTCGTCTCCGGCTCCGCTCTTGTGATCCCGGTCCGCGTGGTCGTCTTCAGCTCTCGCGTCCCTCGTCATCGCGCCATCCTCCCCATATCGTCGCCATTCTCTTCCTCTCGCCGTCAGGAAAGAAGAGATCGCCTTTTTCCTGCAGGGGGTGGACTGGCAGAAACTGACCGAACGGGTCGATCAGCGCAAGGCCTAACTTCCGGACGCCGCTTTCCTTCAAAGCTGCAATGTGGATGACTTCAATGTGTCCATGAAGGGTCTAGGCAGTTCGGGGGCAGATGACGATAAAATGGACGTGACAACCCGATATCAGTCAGAATGAGAGTTCTATGACCAAAACAAGCCCGAACGTTTCGAGCCATGGCCGGACCTTGCCCCCGGGAGTTGTCACAGGTGATGATTATCTCACCCTGATCGATGCCTGCAAGGCGGGCGGATATGCCCTCCCCGCCGTCAATGTGGTCGGTACCGACAGCGTCAACGCGGTGCTCGAGGCGGCCGCCAGGAACAAGTCCGACGTCATCGTCCAGTGTTCGAATGGCGGCGCCCGGTTCTATGCGGGAGAAGGCCTGGCAGACCAGCACAAGGCGCGGGTTCTGGGTGCCGCAGCGATGGCACGCCATGTCCACATGCTCGCGAAGGAATACGGTATCTGCGTGATCCTCCACACGGATCATGCCGACCGCAAGCTCATTCCCTGGATCGAGGGATTGCTGGATCTGAGCGAGGAAGAAGTCCGGGCCGGTCGTCCGCCGCTCTTCTCGTCGCATATGATCGATCTCTCCGCCGAGCCGCTCGAGGACAATCTCGCGGAATGCGCCCGTCTCCTGCCCCGGATGGAGAAGCTCGGAATCAGCCTCGAGATCGAACTCGGCGTGACGGGCGGCGAGGAGGACGGCGTCGGCCACGATCTCGAAGACCATGAGGACAATGCCCATCTCTATACCCAGCCCGAGGATGTTCTCCTGGCCTGGAACAAGCTTTCCCCGCTCGGTCACGTGACGGTGGCAGCCTCTTTCGGCAATGTCCACGGCGTCTACAAACCGGGCAACGTACAGCTCCGTCCCGAGATCCTGCTGCATTCGCAGGAGCATGTGGCGAAGGAACTCGGCCTCGGTCCCAAGCCGCTCAGTCTCGTCTTCCACGGCGGCTCCGGCTCCGAGAAGGACAAGATCACCGCCGCGGTATCCTATGGCGTCTTCAAGATGAATATCGATACCGACGTCCAGTTCGCCTTCGCGAACGGTATCGGTCAGTACGTTCTCGATCATCCGAAGGCCTTCCTCCATCAGATCGACCCCGAGACGGATGCTCCCTACAAGAAGCTCTACGATCCGCGCAAATGGCTCCGGGTCGGCGAAGAGAGCATCGCGACCCGCCTCGAGGAGGCCTTCCGGGATCTCGGCTCCCGGGGCCGATCGATCGCGCAAGGGGACTGAGAGCGGTGAGCTGCGAGATCGTGCGGGCCTTCACGGTCCTGCCGAGCCAGATCGAGACCTTCGAGTCGACCTATGGACCAGAGGGTCCATGGGCGCGGCTCTACCGCAACGTCCGCGATTATCGCGGCACCAGACTGATTGCCGATATGGCCAAGCGCGGCGACTATATCGCCATAGACGAATGGTCTTCCCACGAGGCGTGGCTCGCCTTCCAGAACGATCATCCCGATGCCTTCGCCGCGCTCGATGCGGCCTGTTCGCCCCTGCTGCAGACCATGACGTTCATCGGTGCCTTCCGCGTCGTTTCGCCCTGAGACGGCAGCGCGCGCTCGGGCAGCGCCCCGACGATCGCGGGGAGGCGGACGCGAAAACGACTGCATCGGGAAAAGCTTAAAATATTGGACCCAGCATGTAGAAAATCCTTGCATCTGCAAGGCAGGGTCTTTAATCGGGCGGCCTTGGCCCAAGGGGGCATGTTGCCCAACAGGCTGTCTACTGGTTTAGGGGTACGTGATGAACGCACTTGCTCAACTGGGGATGGTATCGGAACTCCCGAGAGATAACCAGACTGTCGCATCGAACGCATCTCATGAAGAGGTGTGCAAGGACTACTTCATCGAGCGGGATGGTGAACGCTTTGCCGGTCATCATCTGTTGATCGATTTCTGGGATGCCACGAATCTGGACGATCCCGCAGCAATCGATGCAACGCTTTGCGAAGCCGCGGTTACCGCAGGGGCAACAATCCTGCATAGCCATTTTCACCATTTCACGCCCAATGCCGGCGTGTCCGGTGTGATCGTTCTGGCCGAGAGCCACATCTCGATCCACACCTGGCCCGAGCGCAATTTCGCGGCGGTGGATGTGTTCATGTGCGGTGCCTGCGATCCGAATCTGACGATTCCGGTCATGCAGCGCCTGTTCCAGGCCGGTCGCGTCGTTTCGGAGGAAGTCCGCCGCGGTCGCGAGCCGATTGCATCGGCAGGCTGAACACGTCATAGGCTGCATGTCGTGCAGACCAAGGCCGGGCCCGTCGCCCGGCCTTTTTTTTGATGAATTGGGGAAAGGCCGTCTCATGTCCGAATCCTGGATCAACGAAACTCTCTATCCCGACTGGGGTCAACGCTTCCGTGTCACCCGGGAGCTGGCGCGCGTAAAAAGCGATTTCCAGGACATCGTCGTGTTCGAAAGCGATTTCCACGGCCGTGTCCTCGTGCTCGATGGCGTCATCCAGATCACGGAACGCGACGAATTCGTCTATCAGGAAATGCTCACCCATGTGCCGCTCCTGACCCATCCCGATGCGCGGCGCGTGCTGATCATCGGCGCTGGCGATGGCGGCGTGCTCCGGCGCGTGCTTGAACACAAGACGGTCGAGAAGGCCGTCATGGTCGAGATCGACGGTGCCGTCATCGAGCTTTCGAAGCAGTATCTGCCCGATATCGCGGGGGATGCCTGGAACGATCCGCGCGCCGAGGTCATCGTGGGCGACGGAATCGATTACGTCGCCAAGGCGGAAGACGGTGCCTTCGACGTCATCATCGTCGACTCGACCGATCCCATCGGGGTGGGCGAGGTGCTCTTCACCGATGCGTTCTACAAGGATTGTGCCCGGATCCTCTCCGCGCAGGGTCTGATCGTGAACCAGTGCGGCGTGCCGTTCATGCAGGCGGACGAACTGCGCGAGACCAGCGCCCGACGCGCCAGTTTCTTCCCCCACGTCTCGGCCTATGTCGCAGCCGTGCCGACCTATGTCGGGGGCTTCATGACCCTGGGCGTCGCCGCAAAGGGCGTCGATCCCACCCGTCAGACCGTGGAAGACGTCCGCGCCCGCGCCGAAGCAGCGGGTATTCTCGGAACGACCCGCTACTGGACGCCGGAAATCCATGTCGGGGCGTTCAACCTGCCGCCCTATATCGCCGAGAACCTGCCCGGTCAGGCAGGCTGACCGGGCTGCCCCCCTAGGGATATCGTTTCTCTGGGGGAATATCGTTCCCCTGGGGGGTTATCCTTCCCGGGGAGACGGCTCTCTCCCCGGGAGGACCGGCCGCGCTATTTCTGCGCCTTGACGGCGGCAATCCAGGCATCGACACGATCGCCAAGGAGCGTGAGCGGCATCGCGCCGCCGGACAGGATGACATCGTGGAATTTCCGGATGTCGAAACGATCGCCCAGCGCCGTCTTCGCCTTTTCCCTGAGACGCAGGATCGTCTGCTGACCCAGCATGTAGCCGAGCGCCTGAGCGGGCCAGGCGATATAGCGATCGGTTTCGGCCTGCATATCCGGCTCGCTCGTCGGCGGATGGGCATGGAAGAAATCGATCATCTGCTGACGGGTCCAGTGCAGATCGTGAACACCGGTATCGAGAACGAGACGATCGGCGCGCAGAAGTTCGCCGTTCAGCCGTCCGTAATCGCTGTACAGATCCTTGTAGAAACCGAGCTCCTTGCCCAGGCCTTCGGCATAGAGCGCCCAGCCCTCGATATAGGCATTATAGAATCCCTGCTGTCGAAACGGGGGCAAAGGCAGGGATTGCGCCGTCGAGATCTGGAAATGATGCCCCGGAACGCCCTCGTGATAGGCCGTATCCTCGATGGTGTAGAGATCGCGTTTCGCGAAATCTCCCGTATTGACGAAAACGATCCCCGGTCTGGAACCGTCCGGCGTTCCCTGATGATATTCCGCGCCCGCAGCCTCGGCCTCGCGATAGCGTTCGACCGGCCTCACCTCGAGCTTCGTGGTGGGAATCCTGTCGAAATCCTTCGTCAGCGCAGGCCACATCTGGTCGATGTAATGACGGTAGAGGTCGACGATCTGCGCCCGTGAGGTCGCATAGAGCTTCGGATCCTTCGCGACCGAGCCCCGCAAGGCGGCAAGATCGCTGAAGCCCAGACGATGCGCGATCTCCGTCATCTGCGCCTCGATCCGTGCCACCTGCGCCAGCCCGAGCGCATGGATCTCCGACGGGCTCATCGTGGTGGTGGTCAGCGTGCGGATATCGTAGCGATAGAGCGCGTCGCCGCCAGGCAGCGCCCATACGCCCTCCTCGGTCCGGCCATGGGCGATGTAGCCCTGCTTCATGAAGGCGGCGAGACGCCGGTAGGCGGGCCGTACGTCATGATCGATGGCAGCGACGATCTCCTTGCGCAGACGTGCCCGATCCGCTTGCGGAACCGAAGCGGGAAACTGCGTCACAGGCTCGCCGAACGGGCTTTTCTCTCCGGCGGGAGCGGCGATCTGCTCGATCTGCTTCTCTGCCTTCTCCAGCAGGAAACGCGGTGGCATGAGGCCGTCTTTCTCGCCCTGCCGTGCAAGCGCGATGATCTGCGCGATAACGCGGGGAACGGCCCGCAGGCGTGCGAGATAATCCTCGTATTGTCTGGTCGTTGCGAACGGAATGCTCGAGACGAAACCCGGAAGCTGAAGCTGGACGCCGTTCATCTGATCGATGGGCATCTCGTAGGTCCGCAGGCGTATTCCCTCCAGATCATCCTCAAGCTGCTGGATCATCATCGCCCGGCTGATCCGGCGCTGCTCGTCGAGCGAAGCCGGGTCGAACGCCTGGAATTTCTTCAGGAACCGGGTGAGATCGGAGACGGATGCCCGGATATGGGCGAGGGAATAATCGGTCCAGCGATCATTGTAGCGATAATCCCCGATCGATGTCGCAAGCTCGGGGCTGTTCCTCAGCGTGTATTGCCATTGCGCATCGAGAAGCCGGTCGAAAGCCGCCGCTTCCGGACCGGGGCGCTCCGCCCCGGCGGCCGGCGGCGAGGAAGACGACGGATCCGCAGCCCAGGCCGCGTGACCGAGAAGCAGACTACCAAGCCCGATCAGGGCCAGTTGGGGAAGACGGGAATGGGGGCGGCCCGGGCGGCTCTTGGACATCGGATCTCCTGTATCGCAGCGGACTGATGGCGATCCGAACCGGTCAGAACGCCGCGTGCCAGTCTGTGCCGGGAATCTTCATACCCGTATCGTTACGATGCCACCACCCACCTCCGAGCGCCTGGAAGAGAGCGACGCTGTCCGTGAAGCGCGTCGCTTTCGCCTGGATGAGGGAGAGACGCGCCTCGAGCTCGATCTGGACCGCCGCCTGGAGAAGAACGGGCGAGATATCGCCATAGGACATCTGCCTCTGGGAGATTGCCAGACTGCGGATTGCCGCATCCTCATTCGCCGCGCTTATCGTCAGCCCGTCCGAATCCTCCTGCAGGGCGTGAAGCGTATCGGCCACGTTCTGCATCGAGGTCAGAACCGTGTTCCTGTATTGCTCGGTCGCCGCAAGCAGGTTCGCGCGGGCCTCGCGCTCGAGATGCATCAGCTCGAATCCCTGGAAGATGGGCTGAGCGACCATGGCCCCGATCGTCCAGTTGCCGTAACCGGGCGTGAAGAACTGGCTCATGGCATTGATCGCCTGACCGGGGGTCGCGGAAAGCTGGACGTTCGGCAGACGGTTGGCGATGGCCACGCCAACCTGGGCGCTCGTACTGTGCATCTGCGATTCCGCCGCCCGGATATCGGGACGCTGCTCCAGCAGGGCAGTCGGAAGACTGACGGGCAGCGCGCCCGGAAGCCTGTAGGCGTCGAGAGGGATCTCCGGCAGTCTTTCCTGCGGCGTGGTGCCGATCAGCGCCGCGATCTGGTCATGCGCCTGCTCCGCCTGGAGACGCAGGGGAGGCAAGGTGGCCTGAGCCTGGGTCATCGCCGCTTTCTGGGCCAGAAGCTGGGCTTCCGAGATATCGCCGAGACGATATTGCTTCTCCATCACCGCAAGCAGCTTCTGCTGATTGGCGACGATCTCGTCCGTCGCCCGGATCTGTTCGTTCAGGCTCGACTGCGTGATCAGCGCCACGATCAGCGTGTTGATCAGCGTGTTCGTCGTTGCCACGAGTTCGAAACGCTGGAGCTCCGCCTGGGCCGCCTGGGACTCGACCTGACGCCGCAATCCGCCCCAGAGATCGGGTTGATACGAGATATTGAGCTGAAGCGTGTGCAGATTGTAGAGATAGGCGTTGTTTCCCGGCACGGGTGAGAGCGCCTGCGACGTCTTGTTCCGTGTCGGATTGAAAGAGGCCGAGATGCTGGGCAGGAGGGGCGCACCCGCGACCCGCGTCTGCTCATAAGCCGCCTTGAGCGCCGCCTGGGACGATTTCAGCGACGGGTTGTTCCTGAGCGCGCGCGTCACCAGTGCATCGAGCTGGGGAACGCCGAAGGCGGTCCACCACTCTCCGGACAGATCGGCGCCGGGCACGAGAGCCTGACGCGCTCCTGCCGCGAAGCCGCCGGGCGTACCGTGGATTTCTCCCGGCAATGCGTCGCTCTGATATCCCGCTTTCTGCAGAAGGGCCGGACGATGATAATCCGGCCCGATGGCGCAGCCGCCGAGAAGGGAAAGCACCAGAAGACCGATCGGAGCGGAACGCTTCATGACACGGCTCCCGAACGGCGCGCGCGCCGTCGCTCGATATGATGCTCGAGCTCGAAGAAGAAGACGGGCAGGACGAACAGCGTGAGCAAGGTGGCAATGCCCAGACCGCCCACCACCACGGTTGCCAGGCCGCGCTGGACATCCGTCCCCACTCCGGTGGCCAATGCGGCAGGCAACATGCCCGCGCTGGCGACGGTCGCCGTCATCAGCACCGGGCGGAAACGCTCTGCAGCACCGGCAAGCACGGAATCATGAATGCTCTGTCCCGAGCGGTGATGGCGGTTGATGGCCGCGATCATGATGATGCCGTTCTGCACCGCCACGCCGAAAAGCGCGATGAACCCGACGGCCGTCGCGATATTGAGCGTCTCACCGCGCAGGTGCAGCGCGATCAGCCCCCCCAGAGTGGCAAGCGGAACGACGCTCAGAACGAGCACGGCGTGACGGAACGTGCCGAACTCCATGAAAAGCAGAAGCAGCATGACCGAGAACATGACGAGGAGTGCCACGCCCAGACGCGCCTGGGCGCGCTGCTCCTGTTCGAAGCTTCCGGCCCATTGCAGACGATAGCGGCGCGGATCGAAATGGACCTGTTCGGCGATACGCTTCCGGGCATCTTCCAGATATTGGGAGAGCGGCCGCTGACCATTATCGACCCGGATCGTGATCTGTCTTTCGCCCATCTCATGAGCGATGTTGCTCTCTCCCATATGCAGTCCGACATCCGCCACTTCCGAAAGCGGGATCGGAGCGCCATCGCTCGAGCGCAGAGGGAGCGCCCGGATCGAGGCGAGATCCTGCAGGTCGCGGGTCCCGACGCGCAGGGTCGCGTTATAGACGCGATCCTCGACATAGACCTGCGTGATGGCCGCATCGCCGATGGCGTTCTGGACGACCGTGCCGATATCGGACACGCTGATGCCATAGCGTGCCGCCTCTTCCCGCTTGGGCGTGATCATGAGCTGCGGAATCTGGGGCTCCTGGAAGATCGATGCATCGGCCGTGCCGGGAACCTCATGCAGGATGCCGACGATCTGGCGCCCGATGCGCCGCAGCTCATGAAAATCGCTGCCGTAAACGCGCAGGACGAGCGGGGAATGGGCGCCGCCCACCAGATCGTTCATACCGTCCTGGATCGGCTGGCTGATGCCGAAACTGATCCCGGGAATACGCGAGAGCCTCTCGCGCAGACGGCCGATGAACTCGGCCTTGGTCTCGCCGCTGCGCCACTGATCGTAGGGCTTGAGGCCGACAGGCATTTCGATATGCGAGAACGTCCATGGATCGGTGCCCTCGTCATTGCGGCCGAGCTGGGTGATGGCATAGGAGGTTTCGGGAAACTCCCTCACGGCCGAACGTATCTCCCCTGCCATACGACTTCCCTGATCGAGGGAAATGCCGGTCGGCAGCTGTACCTGGAGCCAGAGCGCACCCTCATCGAGATCGGGCAGGAACTCGCGCCCGACCGTCGCCCCCAGCACGACCACACAGACCAGGGCCGCCGCCCCGCCCAGAAAGGTGACGAGCGGTCGCGCGAGCATATGGGTCAGCCCCCGCTCATAGGCCCGATGCAGGGCCTCGAGCGGGCGGTTGTGCCAGATCCGGCGCGGCTTGTGCAAAGCGAGATAGCTGAGTGTGGGGATGAGACAGAGCGCGCAGGCCAGAGCGCCCAGCAGCGCGAAGCTGACCGTATAGGCCATGGGACGGAACAGCTTGCCCTCGCTGCCCTCGAACGCGAAGAGCGGAGAATAGGCGACGATGATGATGAGCGTGGAGGAGAAGATCGAACGTCCCGCGATCCGGGCGACGCCCAGCACCTCGGTTGCCGTAAGGGTCGATCCGGGCGCCTGCTCGCGCAATCGCAGGATCGCCTCGGTAATGACGATCGCACCGTCGACGATGACACCGAAATCGATGGCGCCGAGCGAGAAAAGATTGGCCGCCATGCCGAAGAAATGCATGAGGACGAAAACGGTCGCGAGCGCGAGCGGGATGGTGACCGCCGTGACCAGGGCACTGCGCGGACTTCCCAGAAAAAGCGTGAGGATGACGAGGACGAGCCCCACCCCCTCGACCATGGTTTCGCCCACCTTGTGCGTCGTGGCCTTCACCAGATTGTCGCGATCGATATAGGGGACGAGACGGACATTGAGCGGTTTGAGCCGATCCTGAAGCAGCTCGACCGTATGATGCACGTTATCGAGCACCACGGAGGGGTTGGCCCCCGAGAGCATGGTCACGATCCCTTCGATCGTATCCGGATTGTTGTCCTTGCCGAGAATGCCCTCGCGGATCTGGTGACCGAACTGGATCTGTCCGAGATCGCCGAGCAGGACGGGCGTGCCGTTATGCTGGGCGACCACGATATGCTTCATGTCGTCCAGCGTATGGATCATGCCGACGCCGCGCACGATATAGGATTGCTCGCCGCGCGTGATCCGCCCGCCCGCCGCATTGGCGTTGTTGTTCCTGATGGCATTGACCACGTCATCGGTGCTCAATCCGAAGCGGAGCAGGGCGTCGGGCCGGAGCACGAGCTGGTATTCGCGTGTCAGACCGCCGAAATTATTGACGTTGACGATGCCCGGCACGCGCTGGAGCGTTGGAATCACGATCCAGCGCTGGACATCGGAAAGCTGCATCAGATCCATCGAATCCGATTCCAGCGTGTAGCGATAGATCTCCCCCGCCGGTCCCGTGATCGGACCGAGCTGGGGCGTTACGCCATCGGGCATGCTCGCCGTTCCGAGAAGCTCCAGCACGAGCTGGCGGGCCGTGAACACATCGACACCATCATGAAAGATGAGCGTGATGAGCGACAGACCGAACGTGCTGCTCGACCGGCTCTCCGTGACGCCCGGCACTGCGGCCAGCGCACGCTCGAGCGGCACGGTGACCTGTTGTTCCATCTCCTCTGCCGCAAGCCCGGAGACCTGTGTCGTGATCTGAACGTTCACCGCGCCCAGATCCGGATAGGCCTCGACCGGCAGAACGCGCCAGGCATAGCCCCCGGCGAGGGCCAGAAAGACCGCGCAGATGAAAACGATATGACGGCGCGCGAAGCACCAGGAAATAAGAGTCGCTATCACGGGTCGGAGGGCTCTTGTCGTTGGCGCTGAAGGATCAGTCGTTGTCGTTGAGGAGAATTGCGCCACGGGTCACGACCCGCTCTCCGGCTTTCAGGCCGGTGAGCACGCGCACGTTTTCTCCCTCGTCGTAGCTGACCGTGATCGCGCGGCGCTGGAAATGACGCGGTGCCCCCTCCTGGACGAACACGCTCAGACGATCGTTGTTCATGAGAAGCGCCGTCTTGGGGATCATGATCATCGGCGGCTGGGGAACCGCGATCTCGGCATCGGCAAACATGTTGGGCCGCAGATCGAACGCGGCATTGTCGCAAAGCATATGGGCAACGACCCGGCGCGTATCGGCATGAAGCGCCGGATCGATGGAAGAGACGGTGCCGGAACACACACGCCCCGGAATGGCAGGGATCCGCACGGTCATGCTCTGGCCGGTCCGCACGAGCGCGGATGTGTCCTCCGGAAGGGCCGCATCGATCTGAAGACGGGAAATATCGAGAATGACGGCCTGAACGGCGGTGGGATCGGTAATGTTGACCCCCTCGGCCAGGGAGGTGCTGGCGACCAGTCCGTCGACCGGCGCGAGGAGATGCACCATGCCCTCTCCGTCCCGATCCGTACGGCTGTTGAGCGATTCCAGACGTCTCTCGGCGCGCTGGCGTTCGGCCTGAGCCTGGGCGAGATCGTTCAGGGCCGCGTCCAGATCCTTCTGCGCGTTCCCCCCGATGGAGAGCACGTCACGTGCCCGGCGCACGACCCGCTCCTGATAGGTCACCTGTGCACGGGCCTTGACCAGATCGGCATAGGCCTGATCGAGATCGCCCGAGGCGAGCACGGCAAGGACATCGCCTTTCCTGACGCTCTGGCCCGGCTGGAGATCCGTCCTGATCACTCGTCCCGTAACCGGCGTGAGGATGGGATAGCTCCGCCGCGGCTCGGCCTGGACCGTCGCCGGAACCCGGAGTCCATGCGCAAGAACGCTGGCCTCGACCGGCTGCACATGCAGACGCGCCATGAGAGGCGCCCCTTCTGCAACGACGATGGTGCTTCCCTCACGGGTGAATTGCGGATGCGCGGAGTCGTCCTGCGGGCCGTGCCGCAACCGCAGGACCGCAAGGACAACGCCCAGAGCGACAAGAACGAGCAGAACGGCAACGGCCGGACGACGGGTCACGGCGCCGGGCATGAGTCTGGGCATGAGTCTGGGCATGGGCGGACAAGGCCGTCAGGAAAGCGCATCGGGCGTTCGGCTCCGGGATATGAAATCAGTGATGTCACGACTGAAGAGAATACGGACCCGGTTCGCAAGAACGCAGCGATACGGCCCGACCCGCCTTCTAATAGGGATTCGTAACGAACGATGCATGATAATTTCATGTCATGCATCGGGCAATGTCCGACATATGAGGCCTGGGCACGAACCGACAGACGATCTGACAGAAGGGCCGATCCGCGACCGGATCCATGACATGTCCCGCCCTTGCCCCGCCCTGTGCGGATCGGGGGCAGGCATGAGGAGGCTCAGAGCGCCGTGTTGGCCGTCGATCCCGATACGGGGTCTCCGATCGTCCTCAGGGAACGCGGTCTCACCGGTCCCCCAAGGACATGACCGATCGGGGTCAGCGCCTCTATGTGGTCGCAGAAGATCTTGAACACGGCGAGCATGGGAACGGAGAGGAAGGCCCCTCCTATTCCCCACATCCAGTCCCAGAAAAGCAGGGAGGCCATGACCAGAACCGGATTGAGCGTGAATCTCTTGGCGAGAAGCATCGGCGTGATCGTCTCGCCTTCCATGATGTGGATGCAGAGATAGATCGCGGGAGGAAGCAGCGCCAGAAGGAAGGATGGAAAGCTGATCAGCGCCACACAGAAATACACCACCACGCCTGTCAGCGGACCGATGATCGGGACGTAATTCAGCAGGAAGGCCAGCACCCCCCAGAGAAGGGGGTTGGGCATGCCCGTCAGCCAGCACTGAAGCAGATTGAGCAGCCCCACGAGCAGATTCATGATGGTGATCGTCGCCAGATAGAGCGAGACGTTCCGCTCGATCTGGGTCGTGATCTGCACCAGGCGTCTCTTGTCCGAATAGGTCGGCATGATCTCGACGATCCGGCGCAACAGGCTGTCTCCCTCGGTCATCAGGAAGAACAGCATGAGCAGCATGGTGAAGAGCTCCCCCATGAAGGCCCGCGTGCCGACGAGAACGGACGACCCCCAGAGCCTCAGCGTCTCGGCGCTGTTGGAGGCGGAGGAAGAGGCCGCCGCCGCGGCGCTCACATGATGATGGCTGCTGCTCGAAACCAGGGAGATCACCCGGTAATAGCCGCGCTGGAGCGATTCGATCGGTCCCTGGAGAAAGGCGAGCTTGTCCTGCAAGGCCGGAAGGCTTTGCGGAACCTTCGTGAGCCAGGCTGCGGCCGGCACGGAAATGGCGGTGCCTATGCCGGCGACGATCACGAACATCGCGATGATCAGCAACAGGGCGGCGATCGGTTTCGGCAGCCGCAACCGCCCATGGAGAAACCTCATGGGCGCGATCATCAGCAGATTGACGACCATGGCGAAGACGAAAGGCAGGACGATATCGGCGGCGCAATTGAGGGTATAGAAAAGCGCCAGAAGCGTGATGATCAGCACGCAGACATCGCGCAGGCTCAGACTGTGACGCAGCATCGCCTTGCGGATGATGCCGGCCTGGCCGGCATCCGGCTGGGCGGCATCGCCCTTCCTGCGCTCTCCTCCCGCAACCGGAGGGGGCACGACATGCGCCTTTTCTCTCCCGTCACGGTCGGCAGGGTCTGCAGACTCCGGGAGGGCGGTGTCCTGGGCCGGGGACGTGCCTGACATGTCGGGCTGTTCTTTCCTGCAATGGCGAATGCGGCGGCATCGGGTGTCAGAAGCCTTGTAAGCCGTTCAACAGCTCCGGATCACGAATGTTGCCCTCAACGTGAGGCACGTTACATTTAATTGGGTTGAATCCTTTTTCCTTGCAACCCATTTTCGGTTTCTGTCGTATGACACCTGCAGCTCTCTGCAGCCTTCTCGTTCAAGGATATCATCATGGCCTGGAATACCCCGAAAATCACCGAGATCCCGCTTGGCGCCGAGATCAACTCCTATGTTTGCGGCCAGAAGAAGTAAGCGCTTCTTCCCGTCCTGTAACGACAACAGCCGCACCCGGGTGCGGCTGTTGTCGTTTCTGACAGACCCCGGACCGTCCCCATGCTCGATATTCTCGTTCTTGGCAGCGCCGCAGGTGGAGGTTTCCCTCAGTGGAACTCCAACGCGCCCGGTTGTCGCGCAGCCCGGGAGGGCAGGATCCCCGCGCGCACCCAGACCTCCCTTGCGGTCAGCGGAGATGGGCAGCGCTGGTTCCTGCTCAATGCCGCGCCCGATCTGAGGGCCCAGATCCTTGCCAATCCGCCCCTGCACGCCCGCGACGCGCTGCGCTCGACACCCATCCAGGGCGTTCTGCTCACCAATGGAGAGATCGACTCCGTCACAGGCCTTCTGACCCTGCGCGAGCGGGAAGCCTTCACGCTATGGGCCACGCGCGCAACCCATGCCCAGCTCGATGCCAATCCGATCTTCGAGGCCGTCAACCGCGAGATCGTACCGCGTCTGACGCTCGAGACCGGGATCTCCTTCTCCCTGCCGAACAAGGACGGAACACCGTCCGGCCTGACCGTGACCGCCTTCGACGTGCCCGGCAAGGCGCCGCTTTATGCCGAGCATCTGCCGAGCCGGGAAGGCGAGACGATCGGCCTCGATATCGGCGACGGAACGCGACGTATGGTCTTTCTGCCCGCCTGCGCCGAGCTGACCCCGCCGATCCTCGAGCGCATAGGAAGCGCGGATGCCCTGTTCATGGAAGGGACGCTCTGGCGCGACGACGAGATGATCCGTGCCGGTCTCAGCCCCAAGACAGGCTTGCGCATGGGTCACATATCCCTCTCGGGTCCCGGCGGGAGTCTCGAAACCCTCACCGATGCCCCGCCCCATCGCGTCTTCATCCATATCAACAACTCGAACCCGATCCTTCTTCCGGGTTCTCCCGAGCGCAGCGCGGTCGAGGCGGCAGGCTGGTCTGTCGGCGAGGACGGCATGCGCCTGACACTAGGAGCGGTTTCATGACGGTTCTCTCTCCCGATGCCCTCGAGGCGAGATTGCGCGAGATCGGCGCCGAGCGATATCACAACCGTCATCCGTTCCATCGCGCCCTTCATGACGGCGCCCTGAACCGGATGCAGGTTCAGGCCTGGGCGCTCAACCGGTATTATTATCAGGCGTCCATACCGGTGAAGGATGCGACCCTCCTCGCGCGCCTGCCGACGGCGGAGCTGCGTCGCGAGTGGCGGCGACGCCTGGAGGATCACGATGGCGACGCCCCCGGTACGGGCGGTATCGCGCGCTGGCTGAAGCTGACGGATGGACTCGGTCTGTCACGACGCTATGTCGAGAGCCTCGAAGGCATGCTGCCCGCCACGGGTTTCGCTGTGGAAGCCTATGTCCATTTCGTGGGAGAGCGTTCGGTTCTGGCCGCGATCGCCTCTTCGCTGACAGAGCTGTTCTCGCCAACGATCATCAGCGAACGCGTCTCCGGAATGTTGCGTCATTACAATTTCATCTCGGAAGAGACGCTGGCCTATTTCGCACCGCGTCTGACCCAGGCACCGCGCGATTCCGACTTCGCCCTTGCCTATGTCAGGGCAAATGCCCGGACGCCCGAACAGCAGAAGGAGGTCATCGACGCGCTCCTGTTCAAGTGCAATGTCCTGTGGTCCATGCTGGACGCGCTCCAGCACGTCTATATGGAAGGCCACCCCGCCCCGGGGGCATTCCGGGGCGACGGGACGCCAGGGGCATTCAGCGCTTGAGCATCGCGGAAGACAGCATTCCCGGATTCACGCGCGGCCATCGCCTGCAGCAGGATCGCGTGCGCGATGTCTGGCTCATCCAGGCGCCGGAGAAGGCCTTCATCGCCGATCCGGTCGCAGCCGCCATTCTGCGTCTGGTGGACGGAAAGCGCTCGCTCGGCACGATCATCGATCTTCTGGCCGAGACCTATCAGGCCCCTCGGGACCGGATTGCCGCCGACGTGAAGACGCTTGTCGCCTCCCTTGCGGAACAGAAAATCCTGTCGCCATGAGGCCGGTATCATGACCCGCTTTCCCCCTCCGATGAGTCTGCTGGCCGAGCTGACCCATCGCTGCCCGCTCGCCTGCCCGTATTGTTCGAACCCGCTTTCGCTCGATCGCCGCCAGTCGGAGCTGGAAACGCAGGACTGGGTGCGCATCCTCGAGGAAGCTGCCGCCCTCGGTGTGCTCCAGGTGCATTTCTCCGGGGGGGAACCCATGGCGCGGGCCGATCTTCCCGCGCTGGTGCACCATGCCAGCAGCCTCAATCTCTACACCAATCTGATCACCTCGGGCGTGTTGATCACGCAAGCCACTCTCGCGGCTCTGGACGAGGCCGGTCTCGATCACATCCAGCTCTCCTTTCAGGACGTGACCGAGACAGGTGCGGAGCGGATCGGCGGCCTGCGCGGCGCCCAGGAGCGAAAGCTCGCGGCGGCGCGTCTGATCCGGGCCAGGGGCCTGCCGCTGACCCTGAATTTCGTCATCCACCGGGAAAATGCCGACCGGGTGGCCCAGATGCTGGATCTCGCCCATGAGCTCGGCGCCGGACGGGTGGAGATCGCCCATACGCAATATTATGGCTGGGGCCTGAAGAACCGCGATCTGCTCATGCCCTCGGCAGCGCAGCTCGACGCCGCGACCGACGCCGTCGTGAAGGCGCGGGCGCGTTTCGGGAACAGCCTGGCCATCGACTATGTCACCCCCGATTATCACGCGGACCAGCCGAAACCCTGCATGGGGGGATGGGGACAGCGTTTTCTCAACGTCACACCCTCGGGCAAGGTACTGCCCTGCCACGCCGCCGAAACCATTCCCGACGTGACGTTCCCGAATGTCATGGAGCATGCCCTCGGTGAGATCTGGCAGGACTCCGCTCTGTTCAATCTCTTTCGCGGCACGGCATGGATGCCGGAACCCTGTCAGTCCTGCGCGCTGAAGGAAATCGACTGGGGCGGCTGCCGCTGTCAGGCTCTGGCCCTGACCGGCGATGCGCGTGCCACCGATCCGGTCTGCGCACGTTCCGACCGTCACGAGGTCGTCGTCGCGGCCGCAGAAGCCGGGCATGACGGCGATTTCGCCTATCGACGCTTTACCGGAACGGGCCGGAACGAGACGGGGTAATACAGAGCCGGGACAGCAAGGAAACAGACACCATGAGAACCACGATCGTCTCCGCCAGGGATCTCGCCTCCCATCCCTCATGGCGTATCTTCGATTGCTCCCACGATCTGGCCGATCCCGAAGCGGGTCGCGCCGCCTATCTCTCGGGCCATATCCCCGGAGCGCTCCATGCGAGGATGGAAACCGCCCTGTCCGGCCCCCGCACGGGGGAAAACGGACGCAATCCCCTGCCGGATCCGCGGGTTTTCGCGCAATGGGTTGCTGAGACCGGGGTCGGTCCGGACGATCAGGTCGTCTGCTACGACCGTTCGGGCGGAATAGCGGCGGCCCGTCTCTGGTGGATGCTGCGCTGGATCGGTCATGACGCCGTTGCGGTGCTCGATGGCGGCCTCACGGCGTGGCAGGCCGCAACCCTGCCCCTCACCGCCGAAACTCCCTTATCGTCATCCGGGTCGTCATACGGATCGGCGCCCGCCCCTGCGTCCGGATCGCTGAGGCTCGACCTGCGTCCCGATGTCGCGGTCGATCGCCATTTCATCGCCGCCCGTCTGGGCAGCGACGAGATACGCATCGTCGATGCCCGCAATGCGGAGCGTTTCCGTGGCGTGAACGAGACCCTCGATCCGCGCGGCGGTCACATTCCGGGCGCGCTCAACCGTCCTTACGCACATAATCTCACGCCGGAAGGTCTCTTCAAGCCACCCGGTCTCCTGCGCGAGGAATGGCTCGGGATTCTCGGCCCCTGTCGCCCCGACGCCCTGATCGCGAGTTGCGGATCGGGCTTAAGCGCCTGTCATAACCTGCTTGCCCTCGAGATCGCCGGGCTGCACGGGGCGCGGCTCTATGCCGGTTCATGGAGCGAATGGAGCGCCCTGCCCGATCTGCCGGTCGAGGCCGGATGATCCCGGGCGGGGCAAGGCGATAAAAAATGGTCCATCGGGAAAAAATGCGCCCTCGGGCCATTTCTTCCGTTTCCCGATCCCGCGAGACAGGGCAGGATCGTCGGGACATGTCCCCGACTTCCCTATCTCCCGGCACGCCTTCCCCGGATGCGACGGACCCGCAGGAGCCTGCGCCCAAGGTCAATCTTTCAGCCACACGGCCCGCACGCTTCGTTCATGGCAGCATCATGCGTCATGTCGTGGTCATGGCAGGGACGGGTGCGATCGGACTCATGGCCGTTTTCGCGGTCGATCTGCTGAATTTCTGGTATATCTCCCATCTGCACGATCCGGCCCTGACCGCTGCGATGGGGTTCGCTGCGGCGCTCGGTTATGTCCAGGTCGCCGTCTCCATCGGCATGACCATCGGTCTGGGCGCCATTATCGGCCGGCTCGTCGGGGCGAGACGCACCATCAGGGCACGACGCTTCGCCTCGGCATTCATGGTCGTCATGGTCGCGGTCGCTGCCGTGCTCGGCTGCCTGACGGCCGTTCTGGCCACGCGTCTCCTGACATTGCTGGGTGCGTCAGGCGAGGCGCTCGCACAGGCCGCCGGCTTCCTGCATATCGTCTCGCCCGCTTTGCCGCTCGTCTGTTTCGGCATGGCACAATCGGCGCTGCTGCGCTCCGTGGGCGATGCACGACGCTCCATGCAGGTCACGCTCGTAGGGGCCGTGATATCCGCCATACTCGATCCGATCCTGATCTTCGGCCTGCATCTCGGACTTACGGGTGCGGCCATCAGCACGCTCGTGTCGCGCAGCGCGGTCGTGCTTTTCGGCTTTGTCAGCCTGCGCGGTCATCACATGCTCGAGCGGCCGCGACTCTGGGCGCTGGCACCGGCAACACGCCAGATCGGCGCGGTCGCTCTTCCTGCGATCGCCACCAATCTGGCCACGCCCGTCGGAGGGTTGTTCACCACCCATTTCATGGCGCGGTTCGGGCTGGAGGCAATCTCGGGCCAGGCCACGATCGACCGGATCGTTCCCGTGGCCTTCGCCTTCGTCTTCGCCCTGACCGGATCGGTCGGCCCCATCATGTCGCAGAATCTCGGAGCGGGCCGCAAGGATCGTGTGCGGGAGGCTCTTTACGCCTCGCTCAAACTGACCGGGCTGTGCGTTCTCGCGACATGGGTCTTTCTTGCTGCCTTCCATGTGCCCATTCTGCATCTCTTTGCCGCCAAGGGCGTGGCCATACGCATCGTTACCCTGTTCTGCTGCTGGCTGGTGGCGAGCTATTTCTTCGTCGGTCTTCTCTTCGTGTCGAACACGGCCTTCAACAATCTCGGTCATCCCCTCTATTCGACCGGATTCAACTGGGGCCGCGCCACGCTGGGCACGATCCCCTTCGTCTGGATCGGGTCCCATTACGGACCCATCGGCATTCTCGTCGGTCAGTCGCTCGGGGTCGTCATTTTCGGCACCTGCGCTGCGCTCACGGCTTTCCGGGTCATTCGCCGGATCTGAACCCGGCTCCGTAGCCCCGTTCCGTCACCCGGCCTCCGCGAGCGGCAGAAACAGCTCCGTAACCGCCTCATGCCCTGCAACGTCGGGATAGAGAGCGATACGCTGGCAATAGGGCGGAAAATCGCGCGTTTCCTCACCGCTGGCCGGAAGCCAGTCGCGATAGAGATAGAGCATCCCCGCTTTCTGAGCCTCCTCGTCACCGTGGACACGCAGCACGGCACAGCGTCCCGCAGGGATGAAACCATGCTCGATCTGCTCTCCCCGGGCCGGAATGGGCCCTGCGGTTCCCACGCAAAGATCCAGCCGGAATGCCTCGGGCGGTGTGACCTGCGGGTCGGTATGGAAGATGTTGAAAGTGGGCGTGCGCCAGGGGGGTAATCCGCTCGCCCTGCGCCAGGCGATGAAACGCTGAACGGTCGCGCCGATCCCGGACGGGTCGCCACGATGGACCATGATCGCGACGGGTGTCGCAGCGACTTCGCGAATAGTGACGTCAGCAGGCGTAAACCGGCATTCCATGAGATCCATCCTCGTTTTGTCGAAAAGCGCGGAAACCGCGCGCAGCGCGTCCCAGTCGGGAGTCCGTCTGAACGATGATGGCGACTGCCGGAAATGACGCCTGAAGGCGCGTGCGAAAGCATCGGGAGAACCGTAACCGGCTTCGAGCGCGATGTCTGTGATGCGCCCCTCCCTGTAAGCCAGCCGATACGCCGCCCGCTTCAGCCGGACGCTCAGGACATAACAATGGACGGACATCCCGAAAATTGCAGTGAACTGCCGGTGGAAATGGAATTTCGAAAAGGCCGCGACCGCACTTAATGCATCGAGATCGAGGCGGCTTTCCGGATTCCGGTCGATATGCTCCAGCACACGTCGCATCCGCGTCCGGTAGGCTTCCAGCGACACAATCATCATTCTCTTCCCCAAGACGAGACAAGACGGGTGTCGCATGGCTGGAACCGGGGCGCTCGACCGGGATTGCGATTCAGGTCCGCACATACGGATTTTCCGCCGGCGTCCCCTCCTGCCCCGGATCGGGCAAGCCTTTTCCGCCCTAGCCGGGCAGGGGACGTCCGCTGACGGGCTTTTGCGGTGCAGCAACACGCTGCGTCATCAGATCCTCGAGACGTTTCACATCGATCTTCTGCACAACGATGTTCCTGCGTTCCCCAAGGCCGGGTTCGTAACCCGGAGTCCAGGACAGGATATCGCCATAGGACCCGCTGAACTGCGTATTCACGTCGATGAAGAGATCGGTCTTGCGCGTGACGATTCCGGGATCGAGCCAGACGCCTGCCGCAATTTCGTCCCAGAGAGGAAAGCCGGTCGGTCGCGTGCGCAAGGCGCGCGCGACAGGCGTTGCCGAAGCCGAGAGACGCTTGAGAAGGGCCGGAGTGAGTTCTGTATCGGTCGAGGGGTCCACCGGTATCATGGTGATCCTGGCCCAGGGCGCGCGCAGCACGATACTGGCCGCCTCGGGATCGAACCGTATGTTGAACTCGCGCCGTGGCGCGTTCAGGAACTCGCGGGCAAACTGATGCGCCACCTCATCGGGGCGGGTCTGGCGCGGATTGAGGCTCCCGCCCATATAGACCAGCTCTTTCGCCAGACCGGCAAATTCGGGATCGAGACGTTGCGCCAGCGCCAGATTGGTAAGCGGTCCGGTAGCGATGATCGAAACCTGATGGGGATAGCTATGCACCATCTCGATCAGGAAATCGGCTGCACGACCGGGACGCGCCTCGAGGGTCGGATTGCCCTGGGGCAGATCGGGCACGACATCCGGCCCGTGATAGGGAGGCAGGGCCTGCCGGGTCGGCTCGACCCAGTGTTTCATCCAGACGCCTTTCCAGACCAGCTTGCCATAAAGCGCCTCCCAGCGTTCGGTCTGGGCCTCGGTATTCACCAGAGGATAGGTCGCACCGCCATAGACCGGCAGATCCGGTCGTCCGGCAATCTCCACCCCGCGCAGGGCATTGGCTGTCGCCTCCTTCTGCCACAGATCGCCCGTGACCGTCGTAACCCCCAGAACCTGAACGTCCGGCGCCTTGATCACCATCCATTGCGCAAGGGCGAAACCGTCATCGTCGAGAATGACCTTGCGCGTCCCGGCCCGGGCAGAGACGGAAGAAAGCACCAGGGCAATCGCCAGCAGAGGGATCGCCAGCCACCGGCCCGGACATGCAGGACGGATCGACCGGCAGGACCGTTCCTGCTCAGGGGATCGCCGGATACGGGGAGATCGGAGAGACATGAAGAGACGTTTCCTTGCGCTGGGACCGGAAGCCGGACATCAGTCCGGAAGAGGGCTATTCTGCCATGAAGATACGCCGATAAAAATCCAGTTCGCGCGCGAAACTGTCCTGAAGCGTTTCGCGCTGACGAAAGCCGTGGCTCTCTCCGGGATAGACATGCAGCTCCGTGCGACGACCGAGATCCTGCAGACGCTTGTGCATCGACCGGGCCTGATCGAGCGGGACCACCTTGTCCTCGTCGCCATGCAGGAAGAGAACAGGCGCCGTGATGGCGTCCACATGGGTGAGCGGCGAACGGTCGAGATAAAGCGTCTCCTGCTCGGGATAGGGGCCGATCAGACGGTCGAGATAGCGGGATTCGAATTTATGGGTGTCTTCCGCGAGAGCGCGAAGATCGGTCACGCCATAGAGCGAGCAACCGGCGGCGAAGACATCGGACCGGGCAAGGGCCATGAGAACGGTCAGGCCGCCCGCGCTGCTGCCGCGAATGACGCAGCGCGCCGGATCGACGCGGCCGCTCGCCACGACATGACGGACGCCTGCAATACAATCCTCCACATCCCTGACGCCCCACTGCCCCTCAAGCGCGGTGCGATATGCGCGACCGAACCCGGTCGATCCGCGATAATTCACGTCGAGCACGGCAAAGCCGCGGCTGGTCCACCACTGCACCTTGAAGGAAAAGGCCGTGCTCGCACGACCGGTCGGCCCGCCATGGGCCATGACCACCAGAGGCGGCTTTTCTCCGGGGGCGAGCGCATGGGTGCGGCTGCAGGGCGGATAGAACAGGGCATGAGCCTGCCCGCCATCCGATACGGGAAACGTCAGGGCCTCGGGCCGGGCACAGTCCTGCGCATCGATTCCGGGAGGAAACGCGAAGGCGCTGCGCAGCACGGTCTCCGGGTGGCCGCGAACGATGGCCGGCGGGCGATCCGGCGGCGTATCGATCCAGGCGTACTCCTCCCGCTCCGGCAGGAACACCGGAACCTGGGCCGGAGCGCCCAGAGAGAGATCGCGCCACGCTCCCGCCTCGAACAGACGCGTCCGTGACAATCCCTCACTCACGATCTGCGCCAGGATCCGTCCCCCGGGGAGGGGACGCAGGGAGGTCTGACCGAACACCCAGTGCGGAAAGCCGCTTTCCCCGCCCGGATCGGGAAGAAACCGGGGAATCGGGGACTCCGCAGGCCGGAAGCGACAGGGTCGCCAGATACCGGTCTCGTCCGAACTGACGAGAAGGGTCTCGTTATCCTCCCAGACCGGATCGACATAGGAAACCGCGCGATCCGCATTGCCGAGGAGCCTCCGTTTCTCCAGCTCGGGCTCACCGTCCTTCCAGACGAGAGCGGCAGCTCCGAGACGGGTCGCATCCCAGGGCATGTCCGGATGCGACCAGGCGATCCAGCAGAGATGGCCTCCGTCGGGCGAAAGCCGGGGCGCGGCATAGAAATCGTCACCCTGCACCAGAGCGCGTTCCGTCCTCTCATCGAGCCAGACGATCGCAGCGCGCGGCTCCCCCGGCATGCTGTGATCCTCGCAGACGGCAAAGACACCGCTCTCATCCGCAGAGAAGGAAAAATCCGCGTAACGGCATCCCTCCCGGACCGCGAGCGGAACGATACGACCGTCAGGCTCTCTCAGAAGCACCGCATTGCTGCGACGCTCGCTGAACACGACACGACCGGACGGGGAAATGCGATAGGCCCCTCCGCCATATTCGTGAACCCGCGTGCCTATGTCGTAGGCGGGGGGAAGCAGATCGAACGGCGCATCCTCCTTTTCCTGACAGACGAGCGCAGTGCGGCCTTTTTCGAGGGGGCGCCCCTCGAGCCAGGTGAGGCGATCTCCCTGCGCCTGGAGCTCGGACAGCGAGACGCTGCGCCCTGCCACCAGATCCGCCCCGACCCATGACGGCCAGAAACCGGGCCTCTCCGGCCCTTGAGAGCGGATACCGGAAGGCGAGCTGCCGCATGGGCTGCCGGCTGCGCCTCCATACGGGCTATCGGGCAAGCTGGATGATGGATTCGTCATGCGAATCAGGATAATCCCGCAGGATCGATCTGACGAGTTTTCCTGAGCTCCGCTTTCAGGCATCGTGTCGGACTCCGTTCTGTTCCGCCCGCCAAGGATACGAGCCCTGCTGGATTTTCTCGAACATCTCCTGAAGGAATATGGCTACGGCATCGTCGGTGTCGTCGTCATGCTGGAGAGTATGGGGCTTCCCCTGCCTGCCGAGAGTCTCATCATCGGCGCATCGCTCTATGCGGCCACGACCCATCATATCGAGATACGCTGGGTCGTCGTCGCTGCGGTGACCGGTGCGATCATGGGCGATAATCTGGGTTATCTGATCGGCCGGTCGATCGGATTTCGCGTCCTGCAGAAATATGGCGCCAGGATCGGTCTCTCCACCGAACGGCTTCTTCTGGGGCGCTATCTCTTCAAACGCCATGGCGGTCTCGTGGTCTTTCTGGGGCGCTTCGTCGCCGTTTTGCGCGTCTTCGTGGCTCTGCTCGCAGGGGCGAACCACATGCCGTGGAAATCCTTTCTCTGGCATAATGCCCTGGGCGGGGTGTTCTGGGCCGGTGGCTATTCCGTAGCGACCTATTTTCTGGGCAAGGAGATCTTCAGTCTCTCCGGTCCGCTTGCGATCGGTATCGGCACGATCGTGGTGATCCTGCTCGGCGTCGCTCTGTTCTTCCTCAAGAAGAACGAGAAACGTCTGACCGAAGAGGCGCTGAAAGAAGCCGAAGCCGAGGATCATGCCGGGAGTGCGCCCGGATGAACGCTCAGGGCACGGATATGAACGCCCCGCTTGCGGGACAGACGGCCATCGTGACGGGTGCGACGGGCGGGCTCGGGCTCGAAACCGCGCTCGGTCTGACGCGACAGGGCGCGCACGTCATCGTCGCCGGGCGCAATGCGGAAAAAGGCCGTCTGGCGCTCGAGCATATCCGCGCGATCCTGCCGGAGGCACGCCTGCGTTTCGAAGGGCTGGATCTGGCCTCTCTCGCTTCTGTCGCACGTTTCGTCGAGCGACTGGAGCATGCGCCCGTGCATATTCTCGTCAATAATGCGGGCGTCATGGCGCCAGGAAGCAGATTTGTGACGAAAGACGGCTACGAACTCCAGTTCGGCACCAATCATCTGGGTCATTTTGCCCTGACCGGTCGTCTTCTGCCGCAGCTCGTCGCCGGTGAGGCCCGTATCGTGACCGTGGCGTCTCTCGCAGCATGGAAAGGACGTATTCCTTTCGCGGATCTGAATGCGAGCGATCGCTACAGACGGTTCGAACGCTATCGCCAGAGCAAGCTCGCCAATCTTCTGTTCAGCCTCGAGCTCGATCGTCGGGCGAAAGCGGCGGGACTACCGCTTCATGCCCGGGCCGCCCATCCCGGCTGGTCCACGAGCGCCATCATCACGAACAGCGTCTCGCTCGACCGGTCCCGCTCCGCTCTGGGGCACGGCCTCGCCTGTCTTCAGGATCGGCTCGGCAATGCGGTATTCCGCCTTCTGGGTCAGAGCATTGCAGAAGGTGCCCGACCGATCCTCCATGCCGTGCTCTCTCCGTCTGCCAGGGATGGCGGCTATTATGGCCCCGATGGCCGGGGGGAACGCCGCGGTGAACCGACAGAGGCAAAAATCCCGCCCGTGGCGATGGGGCTTCCTTTGGCCGGGAAGCTCTGGCAGGCTTCCGAACGGATGACAGGTGTCCGCTACGACTGGGAGGCCCTTCGATGAGCATGACATTCTCTGTTTTCAAGGAAAGCCTGGAAGACGACATTCCCCCTCACGGTCTGTCTCCCGCCCTTCTCGCCCTGTGGTGGGGCGGGCGTTCAGACTGGCCGGCCGCTCATGAAATCGTCCAGAGCCACGAACGCGACAGGGAGTGCGACTGGGTGCATGGCTGGCTGCATCGGGTCGAAGGCGATCAGGAAAATGCCCGCTACTGGTACAGGCGGGCAGGCCATACGATGGCGCATGGCGCTGTCATGGAAGAATGGCAGACCATCGTCATCAGACTTCTGAGCGGCTCCGGCTACTGACCGGTCCTCAGTCGCCGAAGGGTCTGACGACGATCATGATCACGATCGCGACGAGGAGAAGGGTCGGTATCTCATTGGCAATGCGAAAGAAGCGTTCGTCGTGACGACGGGCGCCCCTGGCGAAATCCCGACGCCATGACGCGCATGCGCCGTGGAATCCGCAGAGCAGCGCCACCGATGACAGCTTGATCCACCACCATGGTGCCGACCAGGCGATCACGCCCGGAAGAGAGGCGAGCGTTCCACCCGAGAGAAGGGTCACGATCATGGCCGGGGTCATGATGGCGCGCAGGAGACGCCGCTCCATGATCTGGAATCGCGCATCCTCGGTCGAGCCGGGCACGACCTGCGTGTGATACACGAACAACCTGGGCAGATAGAAATTGCCGGCCATCCATGACGTGAAGGCCAGGATATGGACGACCTTGAGCCATCCCAGCCATGGAAGAAGAATGCTCATCGCGTCTGACTCTCCCGGATGCCTGCAAGAAGAGGACCGAGCGCATCGAGATGCCGGATGCGCCGGAGCCCGGGCCAGGATACCGGGGGCATCGTGTCGCTGTCACGCAGGAGGATACACGCCATTCCGGCATCGTGCGCCGCTCTGACCCCCGTATCCGAATCCTCGATCACGACGCAGCGCTCCGGCGATACGCCTTCCTCCCCTGCCGCGTGAAGGAACACGAACGGATCCGGCTTTGGCCGCATCATGTCCCGCGCAGAATGGATGCGGGAGCGATCGAGAAATGACATCAGCCCGGTGCGCGCGAACTTCGCTTCCATTTCGGGCCAGGAGGAATTCGATCCGACCCGGATTCCGAGCCCGAGGGCGGCGACACCGGCCAGAGCATCCCTGGCGCCCGGAATGGCGACCGCTTCACGCGCCATGAGGCTGACGAACCGGTCCTGCATGTCCTGAACGAAGCTGTCACCGAGCGCGCGGCCGCTCTCGGCCTCGAGCTCTGCCTTGACCGCACCGAGAGCCATGCCTGCGAAACGTGCTTCCGCCGCATCGTCGCTCAGGGCGATTCCCCGTTCGCGCGCGAATGACGCGATGAGACGGCAGGTCGGCCCCTCGCTGTCGATCAGCACACCGTCGCAATCGAAAATGACGAGCGCGAGCCGTCCCCGGGGAGAAAGAGCGTGAGATGCCGTGTCGTTCATCCGGGCTCTCTCATCCGGGATCGCGCACGGCATCGACGAGCTGACCCACATGATCCGGCGACGTATCCGGCATCACGCCATGACCGAGATTGAACACATGGGGTCTGCCCCGGAGCGGGTTCCTGATCCGGCGTACCTCGTCCGTGAGCGCCTGTCCGCCCGCACGCAGGATGACCGGGTCGAGATTGCCCTGCAGGGCAAGCGTATCGGGAACGCGTTTCGCCAGCGCCGCCATATCGACGCTCGTATCGCAGGCCAGGGCATCGACGCCCGTTGCTTCGGCATATTCGATGGCCATGAGACCGGCGAGACGCGGAAAGCCGATGATGCGCGTACCGGGCCGGGCTGCACGGATCCCGGCGACGATCTCCCGGGTCGGTGCGATGACATGCCGACGGAACTGCGACGGTGGGAGAATGCCGGACCAGCTGTCGAACAGCATGACGGCATCGGCTCCGGCATCGATCTGTCCGATGAGCATGTCGGTCGTGGTCCGGACCAGAAGGGCTATGAGATCGTCGAACAGGGCAGGATCCTGCAGTGCCATCGTCCGGGTCACGGCGAATTCGCGCGAACTCCCCCCCTCGACCATGTAGCAGGCCACCGTGAACGGGCTTCCCGCAAAACCGAGAAGGGTGGTGCTCGCCGGCAGGTCTGTGCTCAGCCGACGCAGGGTCTCCTGGATGGGTGCCACCACCGAGGCCACCCTGTCCGGCGAAAGGGCCGCGAGCGCCTGACGGTTGCGGATCGGCTCCATGACCGGCCCGCGTCCCTCGATGAAGCGCAGATCCTGCCCCATGGCCCAGGGCAGGACCAGAATGTCGGAGAAGAGGATTGCCGCGTCCATGCCATAGCGGCGGATCGGCTGCATGGTCAGTTCGGTTGCGATGTCCGGTGTGGTACACCGCGTCAGGAAATCGGCCCTGGCCCGTTCCGCCCGGAATTCGGGAAGATAGCGCCCGGCCTGACGCATGAGCCAGACTGGCGGAGGCCAGACGGCCTCACCTGCCAGAACGCGCATCAGGGGTTTGGCCTGGGCCATACGGGGAGAAATTTCGCTATCCATACCGACCAATAACCATGAAAGAAAAAAGAAAGATATCCTGTCGGATAGGTTGATCCCTGTGGATGACGGGGTACCCATCTTTCCGAAAACGTACCCCGACTTACCAACACTGTGTACAAAGGATAAAGCCTTGCGTTTGAGGCACTTGCGTGAGTTATCCCGAAATACCCACAGAAGGCCTGTGTACAACCCACTGTTTTCCCGGGCGAAAGTACAATCCACGGTACTCGGTACCCCCGTCCCGATCCGGTCGTACAATCCCCATGTACCCCAGTACTGACGGTACTCTTCCCCCTTGTCCGAAAAGGAACCCGATCATGGAGTCGCATCAGACAGATCCTGCTCATGCGCGGCTTGTACTCGCCAGTGGATCCGCCGCGCGCCGGTCGCTTCTCGAGGATGCCGGGCTGACGATCGCAAGCTGCCCGGTGGATATCGACGAGGCCTCTTTTCGCGAGATGGCCCGTCGGAAAGGGACGGAGGAAGAGGCACTCGCTCTGGCGCTCGCTCATGCCAAAGCCCTAGGGTTTTTCAGGAATCACGCATTTACGAGCGCCGATTTCGTGATTGCGGCCGACCAGATCCTGTCCTGTGACGGTACCGGTTTCGACAAGCCCGGATCACGGGCAGAAGCGCGGGACCAGCTCGCCCGTCTGAGGGGGCGTACGCATCGTCTTCACACGGCGCTCGTGCTGTACAGGGACGGAAAATGCCTCTGGGAGCATGTCGAGACACCCTGTCTGACCATGCGCCGGTTTTCCGACGCCTTTCTGGACGCCTATCTCGCGCGGGAAGGAGACAGCGTGCTCTCCTGCGTCGGTGCCTATCGTCTCGAAGGAATGGGCGTACAGCTTTTCGAGCGCATTGCCGGGGCGCATGATGCGGTTCTCGGTCTTCCGCGACTGCCGCTGCTCTCTGTCCTGCGCGAATATGGCGTGGTGGAAAAATAGTGTTTTTTTGGGCTTGTCAGGCTGTTGGCCCCTCGCTATACCCGCGCCACCGGCCTGACCCAAGAGGCCGGTCTGATCTGGCGGGGCCATAGCTCAGTTGGGAGAGCGCCTGAATGGCATTCAGGAGGTCGTCGGTTCGATTCCGATTGGCTCCACCAAATCCTCCGGCTTTCATCACAGGAAAACGGCGATACGCAAAGTATCGATTTTTTCTGTCTGTATAGTTGATATATAAACCACTCTTGTTCATAGTCCGGAACCGTTTCCCAGATCCGGCGCAAGGTCATGCACACGTTGAGAAGACTTTCCTCCTCTTTTCCCTCGCGAGAGGCGATCGCGCTTCTGACGATGGCGCCCGTTCTGGGCGGCTGCTCGCGCGCGCCGCTTCAGGATATCCTGGGCTCCTTCTTTCCGTCCTGGATGCTCTGCGCCTTTATCGGAACGATCGCGGCCGCCCTTCTGCGCGCGCTGCTCGGTGCGGCCGATATCCAGCAATCGGTTCCGCTTCCGATGCTGACCTATATCGCCTTCGCGACAGGTGTGACCTTTATCGTCTGGCTTTTCGTTTTCGGTCACTAGCCGGGCGAATGACGTTCTGCCGAAACCCCATTCAATGAGCCTCCCGGTTTCGGCCGGAGGCAGCCGGTCCGGCGCTTTGCGGTCCGGCAACGCTCAGGGAACAACCGGGCATGCATGCGCTTTTCTCGCGGATCGGTGGCATCTCGATCCTGATCCTGTCTCTCGCGGCCTGTGCGATCGGCGGGTTTCTGGTGCTGGAGCGGCTCCATAGCCGACCGCGTACCGAAGATGCCTATCTCGCCGCCAACATCGTTCACATGGCGCCCGAGATAAGCGGCCGGATCGTGTCCCTGCCCATTCATGACAATGAACGCGTCGTCCGCGGTCAGATCCTGTTCGTGATCGATCCCGAACCCTACACCTACCGCGTGCAGAAGGCGCGCGCCCAGGTCCAGACGATCCAGGCGCAGATCGATATCCAGACACGTCAGGTGGAATCCCAGGTCTCTCACGCCGGGGCGGAAGCAAGCTCGGTCACGGGGGCGCGCGCGCGTCTTGCGCTCGCACGCGCAACGCAGGCGCGGCTCGCACCGCTTGAAAAACAGGGTTTCGTCACGCGGGAGGCGCTCGATCAGGCCAGAACGGAGACAAGCACAGCAGAGGCCAATCTGGCGTCCGCACAGCACGCAGCACAGGCAGCGCGCCAGGCCGTGCGCAGCGTTGCGCCGCTCCGTGCCGATCTGGCTTCCGCCCAGGCGGTTCTGCGAGAGGCGGAACGTGATCTGCGCCTGACCACCGTGCGGGCGCCCTGTGACGGCATCGTCACGGATATGACGATCGCCGCGGGCGAATATGCGACGACCGGCAAGCCGCTCTTTACCCTCGTGGATGACGAGGCCTGGTGGGCCATCGCCAATTTCCGCGAAACGCAGCTCCCGGGGCTTTCCATAGGCCAGAAGGTGAAGGTCTTTGCCATGGCCCGGCCCGACCGGCCGATCACCGGCACGCTCGAGAGCATCAATGCCGGCGTCCTGCCCGACGAGGGCGTAAGCGCGAACGGCCTGCCCAAGGTGCCGCGAAGCCTCAACTGGGTGCGGATCGCACAGCGTTTCCCGGTCAGGATCAGGCTGGACGACCCGCCGACGGATCTGATGCGTATCGGGGCGACGGTCGTTGTGGTCGTGATGCGATGAGAGCGGCGCGGCAGGTGCTCGAATCGCCCCTGCGGCGCGGGTACGAGATGTCTTCGGTTCCGGCCTTCCTGATGAAGGAAATGGCATCGGTTCCGGGGCGTGCGCGAAACACGGCCCTGCTGATCGCCCAGGTGGTCGTGACGATCCTGATCGGCGAGACCTTCCGGATTCCCGATCTTCCCGTACTCGTGTTCATCTGCTTTTTTCTTTCGGGAAACGATGCCGCATCCAATACCAGCACGGCGCTGATGGCCGGGCTGGTGATCGTTGCGGGCACGGCGCTGACCATCGTGCTCCTCATGGTCAGTCTGTCCGAACCCGGACTGCGTCTCCCGCTCATGCTGTTGCTGACCCTTGCGGCGGGTTTTTTCTCCCAGGCCATGACGATGGGCGCGCTGGCCAATATCCTCCTGTTCTGGATCGTCTATATGGCGATGAATGCCGATCTTCTGGAATCGGTCGGCTACGCACTCAATGGATATGTCGGCAACACCACCGGGAGCGTCATTCCCGATGCGGCCTATCTGCCGCCCGAGGAATCGTTGCTGCATCTGCTCTTGTGGATCGGCGCGGTTTTCATGATCTCGCTTGCGATCATCGCCATCGCCAACAAACTGGCGGGGCACGACCCCCTGACCATGCTGCGCGGCGGTATCGTCGCACGGCTCGAGGCGGTTTCGCGCTTCTGCACCACCGGGGGAGAGGCGCGAGACGCGGCCACCGCCGATCTGGCGGGGCTGGCCGAACAGGGCGTTGCCGGGCTGAGAAGCCTGTTCGATCTGAGCAGCAAGCTTCATCCCGATCTGCCGCGTCATCATCTCGGTCTTGCCATGATCCGCACGCTTGCCCGTCTGGTGATGATCATGATGGCATGGAGCCGCCTGCGTAAGCCCGGAGATGAGGCGTTTCTCCATCGTATAGGAGACGCCGTGCGCGTATTGCTGGATCTGTGCCAGCCCGGAACAAATGCCGGAAAGGGCGCCGGATTCGACGAGACCGGGCTGCACGACTCCGCCGGACAGTTCCGGGACGATCCCGTTCTCTTTCCCCTCGCGCTCGAACTGGTGCGCTGCCTGACCGTCATCCAGGCCCTGCTGGTCAAGCCGGATCGGGCGGGCGACGCTCTCGCACCGGAAATCCGGGCCGCGACGAAAAACATCTTCAAGCCGGATGCCTTCACCAATCCGGCCTATCCGCGTGCGGCGATCCGTATCGCCCTGTCCGTCGTGATCTGTTACGCGATCACGCGTTTCACGGCGTGGCCGGGGATCCAGACCTGTGTCGTGACCTGTTTTCTCGTCTCGCTCGGCACGATCGGCGACAGCGTCCACAAGATGCTTCTCAGGATCAGCGGCGCGCTCATCGGCGCCTTTTTCGGGATCGGAACGATCCTCGTCATCATGCCCCATCTGGTCAATGTCATGGATCTGCTGCTGGCGGTTCTGCCCGTCGCGGCTCTGGCGGGATGGGTCAAGAGCGGCAGCGAGCGGATTTCCTATGCCGGCGTGCAGATCTCCATGGCCTATTTCATGACGATCCTTCAGGGATACGGGCCGACGCTCGACATGGAGACGGCGCGCAATCGCGTGGTCGGCATTCTGATCGGCAATGTCATCGTCTATCTGATGTCTGCCCTGCTCTGGCCGGTCAGCACCACGAATATCGCCCGACGTCATCTGACTGCTGCGGTGCGTCAGTTCGCGACGCTCCTCGCCTTGCGTCGCGCGAGACCGGACGCGCTCGTCGATATCGCACAGGAAACGGAGCGCGAGAAATTCGGTCGGGCGATCGCCACCACGCGCACGGCACTCCAGAACGCGCCTTTCGAGGAGGAGCGCCTGCGGAATGCGTCGGATGCGCCAGACGTCACCCCCCGCCTCGTTACGGAGATCCAGATGATCGCCATTCCTGTCGCCGTTCTTTCCGATCTCGGCCGGGATCCCACGCCCGGGGCCAAAGCGCATATCGAGGCAATGCAGACCTGGTTTTCCGGCTTTGCCGACTGGCTCGACGGGGCGCGCGATGCACGCGATCTCATGGGCGCCCTGCCTGCTGCGCCCGCTCTTCCCGACGATCCCGAGCGCGAAGCCTGGTTCGGCCTTCTGGAGTCCCGTCTGAAACGTATTCTCGACGCGTGCGCGCCTGAGGCGGAAGCGGTCGCAGAGGGAGCCGCATCGTCATGACCACCGGATACGAAGGCCCGAACACCATGCCCCGAAAAACAGATCGTCCGGCCCGTCATGGCCGGTCGCATCCTGTCTCCGTCCGGCGCGTCATGGGACCGGGCGCGATGAGGCGGATCGCACTGCTTCCGGTGGCGGGGCTTATGGCCGGATGCAACGATACGCGCGACCTTGCGCCCGGATCGTCAGATCATGCCTGGCGACCGGTGAACCGCGCCGGGCTGAGTCTGCCGCCCGATATCCGCAACCCGGCCCGGTCCGACATTGCGGGACCGATCGTTCCCGGGAGCATCCGGGAGGGAAAGATCCTGCCGGAGGAAACCCGTCAGCCGGTAGGGCTGGCCGAGCTGATCGATTTTGCGCAGCGTAACAACCCGGAAACGCGGATCGCATGGCAACGTGCCCGTCAGGCCGCGATCGGGGTCGGTATCGCCCGTGCGGCCCTGTTGCCGCAGCTCACCCTTTCGGTGATGGGCGGATTCCAGCGCATGGCGCTTCCCTTGCCGAATTATCTCTCGAGCCGTGGCTATCTGACTTCGAACGGTGCTGCGGTCTTCCCGAAACTGGAGCTGGAGTATCTTCTCTTCGATTTCGGGCGTACGAAGGCGCATATAGATGAGGCGCAGTTCCAGACCCTGGCCGCGAATTTCGGATTCACGGCGGTCCATCAGCAGCTGATCCTGGACGTGATCAGTGCGTATCGTGCCTATCAGGCCGCGCAGGCCATCGCCTCGGCCGCGCAGAAAGCCGTCGAGAACATGGCGCTTCTCCTGCGTGCGGCCGAAGCCCGTCGCGCTCATGGCGAAGCGACCGTGACCGATGTCGCGACAGCGCAGCGTAATCTGGCACAGGCCCGCTTCGATCTCGACAAGGCGAAGGATGGAGAGCATGCGGCGCGTCATGCCCTGCTCGAGGTCGCCGGATTGCCGGCGACCCTGTCCCTGCGCATTGCACCCATGAATGCGGCCCGGCTGCCCCGTGCCGGAAAAGACGAAATCCGTCAGCTCGTGGATCGGGCCCTGGCGTCGCGCCCCGATCTCATGGCGGATATCGCCCGGCTCCGGGCTCAGGATGCCGCCGTTGCCGGGTCCAGGGCGGCTCTGAGGCCGAAGATCTCGTTCGCCGGAACGGCGCAGGGATATCTCGGGGCGCTCAAATCCTATGGCACGGGACGGTCCGCCCCGGCTTCGGCGATTGCCCAGCCCGAAGCCGGCGTGTTCATGCAGATGAGCTGGCCGATCTATCAGGGCGGCTTGCGATCCAACGCCATTCATATGGCCGAATCCAGACGGGACGCAGCCCGGGCGACGCTTCTCAAGGACAGGTTGCAGGTGGAGAGACAGGTGGCCGACAGCCAGGATGCGCTCGAAACCGCGCTCGTTCAGGTGAAATCGGCCCGCGTACTGAACGAGGCGGCCATCATTGCGAATGAGGGGGCGGCTCAGGCCTATCGTCATGGCGTGGGCACGATTACCGATGCTTCCAGCGCGGCGGCAGCGCTTTTCGAGGCTCAGGCCTCCCTTGCGGTCAGCATCTCCCAGGCATTCACCCGGGCTGCCTCCCTCGCACATGCGACGGGGCAGCTCGATCTGGGTGCGAACACGACACAGGAAGGAGGGGAAAACCTGCCGTGACAGAGGAACCGACAGAACGCGCAACGATCGGACGCATGATCAACCTGATCGCGCGGCGATGGAGACAGAGGCTGGATGAACGGTTGCAGCCCTTCGACCTGACGGATGCGCTCTGGCTGCCGATGCTCGAGATCAAGCGTCAGGGGGGCGCGCTTCATCCCAAGGAGATCGCCGATGCGCTCCGGCTTGACAAATCGACGATGGTGCGCACCCTCCGCACTCTGGAGGACAGGGGCTTCGTCATCAAGACGCCGGACGAAGCCGATCGCAGAGCCTATTACGTCACCCTGACCGAAGAGGGCATATCGCGACTGGATGACGTCCTGCGTCTGTCGCGTATCATCGAAGACCGCGTTCTGCGCGATATCCCGGATATCGAGCTCGGCACCCTGCGCCGCCTCCTCGGGACCATTCATGCAGTATTGGAGGAGGACGGCAGGTAAGACAGATCCGGGAGGGGGAAGCGATCCGGATGGTTCGTGCCAGATCGCTCCGCCTCGTGCTTTCGGTCAGACCGTTGCCAGAATTTCGCCGAGCGCGGCGAGGGTGAGGCGGATCTTGTGGGGTTCGGCATTGTAGCCCATGGCACCGATGCGCCAGATCTTCCCGGCCAGAGGACCGAAGGCCGTGCCAATCTCGATCTGGTATTCCTCACGCATCCGCGTGCGGACGCGTTCGCCATCGACGCCCTCCGGAACATAGACGCCTGTGACATTGGTCATGCGATACGCATCCTGCCCGTACAGGGTCAGGCCGAGGGCGCGAAGACCGTCGGTCATTGCACGGCCGGCCGCTTCATGGCGGGCGAAGCGGTTCTCCAGCCCCTCCTCCAGAGCGATCCGCGCGCATTCCCGGGCGGCATAGAGCATGGAGGTCGCCTCGGTGTGATGATTGAGCCGCTTTTCGGACCAGTAATCCATGATCATCGCCAGATCGAAATAGTTCGACCGGATGAAAGGCCGGGTTCCGTCGTGAATATCGTCCCGGCGGATGCCGCTCTCCACCTTGCGGCGCGAGAAGATGAATTCGGCCGCACGATCCGAAACGGTGATGGGGGCGCTTCCGGGCGGACCGCCCATGCATTTCTGCAATCCGGCAGAAACGATGTCGATCCCCCATTCATCGGTGCGAACGGCCATACCGCCGAGTGTCGCCGTCGCATCCACATAGGACAGGGCGCCGTATTTCCGGCAGAGCGCACCGACCCCCTCGAGGGGCTGGGCGGTCGTGGTGGAGGTATCGCCGTGAATGGCGGCGAAAACGGCGGGACGGTGTTCGGCCAGGGCGGATTCGATCTGTTCCAGAGACGCGACCTGACCCCATTCGAGATCGATCGAGGCAATCTCGGCGCCCAGACGCTCGGCGATTTCTCCCAGAAGCATGCCGAACCGCCCCGAGCGGATGAGCAGGACCTTGGCCCCCGGTTCGATCAGCGATGTGAGCGCGGCCTCGATACCGGCGCGGGCAGAGCCGTCGATGAGAAAGGTCCAGCGATTTCCGGTCATGAAAACCTGACGATACAGGGCCATCGTCTGGTTCATGTAATCGGTCATTTCCGGGTCGAACTGCCCGAGCATGTCCGCCCCCATGGTGCGCAGGACACGGGGATGAACGTTGATGGGCCCCGGCCCCATCAGGAGGCGCTGCGGGGGATCGATCTCGCCAAAAAAGCTGTTCACCGGTCTTCTCCAAATTTCTCGATAACTCTGGTCAGCGTATCGAAGGCGGCCTCGACATCGGAGACCGTCACGGATTCCGCCGGGTTGTGACTGATCCCGCCAGCACAGCGTATGAAGAGCATGGACATGGGCGCGCATCGGGCCATGACCATCGCGTCGTGCCCGGCCTGGCTGAGCAAAAGCGGTGGCTCTTCCCCGGTCGTCTCGACGATCGCCTCTCCCAGCATTCTGTTCAGGGTCTCGTCGCACAGGGCACCCTGGAGATCCTGGATCCGTTCGACCTGAACGGTGACCTGGCGTTTTCGGGACAGCGCGTCGAGCATGGAACGGATTTCCCCGGCAGCCGCCTCCCTCGCCCCGGGAGTTACGGCACGGATATCCATGGTCATGACCACCTGACCCGGCACCACATTGGGCGCACCGTTCTCGACCTGGAGAACGCCGACCGTCGTCACGAGGTCGTCCGGACCCGCGGCACCGACGGCCTCGATCGAGACGATCGCCTCCGCAGCGGCAGCGAGGGCATCCCGGCGCTCTCCCATCGCCGTGCCCGCATGATCGGCAAGACCGGTGAAGGTGACGCGATAGCGGTATTGCGAGGCGATACCGCGAACGAGACCCAGAGGACGTGCGGCCCGTTCGAGATGCGGCGCCTGTTCGATATGAGCCTCGAGATAGGCAAGGACATTCTGTCTGCGGGCTGTCCCGAAGCGTTGCACCGAAAGCCCCCAATCGGCCAGTGCGCGATGCAGCGTGATACCTTCGCTGTCACGGATGGTATCGTCGATCTCCTGTTCGAGACCGGCCGCCGAGCGGGACCCCATCATGTAGGTCGAGAAACGCGACCCTTCCTCATCTCCGAAACCGATGACCTCGATCGCGAACGGAAAACGGCGGCCTTGCGCATGGAAAAAGGCGACGGTCTCGATACCGAGCATCACCCCCAGCATTCCGTCATAGCGCCCTCCGTCGCGAACGCTGTCGACATGAGAGCCGAGCAACAGGACAGGCGCATCCGCAGGGATCCCGGCGTAATGACCGACGATATTGCCCACCGCGTCGATCTCGACGCTCATCCCGGCTTCATCCATCCATTGCGCGATGCATCCCAGCGTCGCGTGATGGGCAGGGCCGAGATAGGGCCGGAACAGCCCGTCTTTCTGGTCGCTGTACGGGGGGACGCCCAGCGCGTCGCAGCGGGCTTTCGCCCGGGCACCATGTATCGGATTATCCGTCGCTTCGGTCATGTATACAAGCATGTCCCAACATGGCCCGAATGACAATCGAAAGCTGTCTCCTTACCTCGCCGAAACACGAAAAACGGGCGGAAGGGAAAGCAGGGGGCGGGAAACCGTGCAGGATCCGGGTAAAAGAGCCCTGAGACAGAGATGTCGAAGATCTCGAATCCGGAAAATAGAGGCATAGACTCTCGAAACCCGTAATATTAGAAAAACCGGAAGAGAAACGAATCGCGTGAAGGAGCGGTATCCGTTTCCCGGCTTGATTGCCGGAAAGAGGAGATTGCGCCTTCCTGTCGCCGGGATGCGACCCGCGCTTTTTTTCCGGATCGATCGAAACACAGGAAGAGGAGTTCAAGCGCCATGCGTGACCTGACGCAGGGATCGGTTGCGCGGCTGCTTGTCGGCATGGCCGGGTTCATCGGCTTCGGGCTGATCGTGCAGACGCTTTACGTTCTGGTCGATCTCTATTTCGTATCCCAGCTCGGCGGTCGGGCTGTGGCCGGTGTGGCTGCTGGCGGAAGCGTGCTCTTCTGCGCCATGGCGCTCAGCCAGATCATCTCGGTCGGGGCCCTGTCCCTCATCGCACAGGCGATCGGCGCCAGGGAGATGGGGCGGACCCAGACCCTGTTCGAGCAGACGCTCGGCATGAGCGTGCTCGCCTGTCTCCTCACGATCGTCGGGATCCGGACGGCCGGAGACGGTTTCGTGACGTTGCTTTCTGCGGATGAGGAGACGGCGCAGGCGGCACGCCGGTATCTGTTTGCCCTCATGCCCTCCCTCGCGCTCCTCTTTCCGAATGCGGCGCTCGGTGCTGCATTGCGGGCCGGGGGAGTGGTCGGCGTGCCGATGCTGATCCAGTCCGCAACGGTTCTTCTCAATGCCGGTCTGGCGCCGGTTCTCGTCATGGGGTGGGGAACGGGTCATTCATACGGTGTGGCGGGTGCGGGCTATGCGAGCTCGATCGCAGTCGCGCTCGGGTCTCTTTTCCTCGTCGCTCTGCTCGGACGGCTCGCGCCGCAATTCCGGCTTCGTCTCGCGATGCCTCGCCTGTCCGTATGGCGTCAGATCGTCTCGATCGGCCTGCCGGCTTCGGCCGAGTTCTTCGTCATGTTCCTGATCTCGGGCTGCGCCTACTGGGCACTCCGCCGTTTCGGTGCCGATGCCCAGGCCGGGTTCGGCATAGGATCGCGGGTGATGCAGGCGGTTTTCCTGCCCGCCATGGCCCTCGCCTTTGCTGCAACGCCGATCGCAGCGCAGAGTGTCGGGGCCGGTCAGGTCGATCGCGTGCGACAGGTCTTTCGTGTGGCAGCCCTGTCAGGGGGTGCCATCATGCTGGCTTTGAGCGCGCTTTGTCATCTGCGCCCGGAGCTGATGATCGAATTCTTCACGGACAAGCCCCAGGTTCTCGGATACGCGACCGGATATCTGCGTATCGTGTCCTGGAACTTCGTTGCCGTAGGACTGGTCTTTACCTGTTCGGCCCTGTTCCAGGGATTGGGCAACACCGTTCCGGCACTGATCAGCACGGCGAGTCGTCTGGTGACATTCGTCCTGCCGATAGGTCTCCTCGCCAGATGGCCCGGCACCCGTATTGAGGATTACTGGCACGTCTCGAACGTTTCGGCCGTCATACAGGCAGGACTGAGTCTCGTGCTGTTGAGACGGGCTCTGGGCCGGCTGGGGAAACGGGGACCTGCTCCCGGCCGCGAGGGGGATGTGCCCCCCGCAGAATACCTGGGAGAGTCCTTGGACGAGCCCCCGGGAGAGCTCCCGTCCGAAAACGGACGGGGGCTGGCGTCTCAGGCTTCGAGTGCTGCCTGAAGCTGGGGCAGAACCTCGAACAGATCGCCCACGAGACCGTAATCGGCCACACCGAAGATCGGGGCCTCGGGGTCCATGTTGATGGCCACGATCACGCGGCTGTCCTTCATGCCTGCCAGATGCTGGATGGCCCCCGAGAGACCGACGGCGATATAGAGATCGGGCGCGACGATCTTGCCGGTCTGCCCGACCTGCATCTCGTTCGGGGCAAAACCCGCATCGACCGCAGCCCGAGAGGCACCGATCGCGGCCCCCAGCCTGTCGGCGATGGGCTCGAGCAGTTTGAAGTTCTCGGCGTCCTTCAGGCCTCGCCCACCCGAAATCACGACGCGCGCCGTTTCCAGCTCGGGACGATCGGAATGGGTGAGCGCGATCCCGACGAAGCGCGCATCGGGTATCTCGACCGCAGCGGAAACGGACTCGATCGGTGCCGATGCCGTCTCGCCCAGCTTCGCCGCCTCGAAATTCGCATTGCGGACGGTCAGCACCTTGATCGCATCGCGTGAACGGACCGTCGCCAGCGCGTTTCCTGCATAGATGGGACGGACGAAGGTATCGGCATCGATGATTTCGATCACTTCGGTGATCGGCTGGACATCCAGCAGTCCGGCCGCACGGGGCAGGATATTCTTGCCATAGGCGGTCGCGGCGGAAACGATATGGTCGTACTGCGCGGCACGGTCGGCGATCAGCGCAGCGATGCACTCGGCCAGAGGCGGCGTCGAGTCTGCGTGAAGCACGCGCGTGATGCCCTCGATCCGGGCGGCTTCCTGCGCGCCTTCGGCGCCGACGAGCAGAACGTCCACCGCGCCGAAAACGCGGGCTGCGGCAACGGCAGAGAGGCTGGCTTTCTTGATGGATGCGCCTTCAGCCTCGATCAGAACCAGAGTCGTCATGTTCAGATCACCTTCGCTTCATCGCGCAGCTTGCCGACCAGCTCGGCCGCGCTTGCCACCTTGATACCCGCCTTGCGCACGGGCGGCTCGATCACGGTCACCGTCTCGAGACGCGGGGCGAGATCGACACCCAGCGTATCGGCAGCGATGGTTTCGAGCGGCTTCTTTTTTGCCTTCATGATGTTGGGCATGGTGGCATAGCGCGGCTCGTTCAGGCGCAGATCGGTCGTGACCACGGCCGGAAGAGCCAGATCGACGGTTTCGAGGCCGCCATCGGCTTCGCGCGTGACGGTGATGCGTCCGTTCTCGACGGAAACCGCACTTGCGAACGTACCCTGCGGCCAGTCGAGACGGGCGGCAAGGATCTGGCCCGTCGCATTCATGTCGTCGTCGATCGCCTGCTTGCCCATGATGACCAGACCGGGATTCTCGCGATCCACGATGGTCTTGAGCAGTTTGGCCACGGCCAGAGGCTCGAGCGCGGCCTCGGTCTGCACGAGAATGGCACGATCTGCCCCCATGGCCATGGCGGTACGCAGGACGGGCTGCGCCTCGGCCACGCCGATCGTTACCACGACGATCTCGGAGGCTGCGCCTTTCTCGCGGAGCCTGACGGCCTCCTCGACTGCGATTTCGTCGAACGGATTCATCGACATCTTGACGCCTTGCGTCTCGACGCCGCTGTTATCGGCCTTGACGCGGGGCTTGACGTTGTAATCCACCACCCGCTTGACCGGGACCACTATCTTCATCTGTCTCTCGCCGATCCTGGAAATGTCGACAGGGTTCATACCCTATCGCAATGCAAAATCACATACCGACAGGGTAATTCGGCCCCCCGCCGCCCTCGGGCACGCACCATTCGATGTTCTGGGTGGGGTCCTTGATGTCGCAGGTCTTGCAATGCACGCAGTTCTGCGCGTTGATCCGCAGGTGCATTTCCTTGTCCGCCTCGACAGCCTCATAGACCCCGGCCGGGCAATAACGGCTCTCGGGAGAGCGGTAGAGTCCCCAGTTGACGGCATTCCAGAGAGAAGGATCGCGCAGTTTCAGGTGAACGGGCTGATCCTCCTCGTGATTGGTGGCCGAGAGGAAAACGGACGAGTTCAGATCGAAGGTCAGCTTCCCGTCCGGCTTCGGATAGGCGATGGGCTTCGTCTCGTTCGCGGGTTTGAGCGCGTCGTGATCGGTATGGCGCATATGGAGCGTCCAGGGCGCACGACCGCGGAAGATGACGCTGTCGATCCCGGCATAAAGCGCGCCCAGTCTGGTGCCCCAGCGGGCAAAGGCGGGCCGGATATTGCGTGCCTCGAACAGTTCCCTGAACAGCCAGGAACCCTTGAACCGCCGCGTATAGCTCGTGGCCTTGTCCGGCCCTTCGGAGCCGAGCGCTTCCGCGACGGCTTCCGCCGCCAGCATCCCGGATTTCATGGCCGTATGCGTGCCCTTTATCTTGGGCATGTTCAGGAAGCCCGCGGAATCCCCCGCGAGAACCCCACCGGGAAAGGAGAGCCGCGGGAGAGACTGAAGCCCCCCTTCTGACAGCGCCCGGGCGCCGTAGATCAGACGGCGACCGCCCTCGAGATGTTTCGCGAATTCGGGATGGGTCTTGACGCGCTGCATCTCCTGGAACGGCGAGAGCCAGCTATTGTCGTAATCGAGCCCGGTCACGAAGCCGTAGGAGACGAGATTCTCGCCGAAATGATAGAGCCAGGCGCCGCCATAGGTACCGTTGTCGAGCGGCCAGCCGAAGCTGTGCTGAACGAAACCCGGTCTGTGGTTCTCTGCCGGTATTTCCCAGACTTCCTTGATGCCCAGACCGTAGGTCTGCGGATCGACGCCCTGACGCAGGTCGAAATGTTTCATCACGCGCTGGCTGACGGAGCCGCGCGCGCCCTCGCTCAGAATGGTCTGTCTTGCGCGCAGGATCATGCCGGGCGCGAAATTCGGCCCATGTTCGCCCGTGCGCGTGACGCCCATATCGCCGGTAATCACGCCGCAGAGGCGGCCGTTCTCGATGAAGGGCTCGGCAGCGGCGAAGCCGGGATAGATCTCGATTCCCATCTCCTCGGCCTGCGCCCCGAGCCAGCGACAGAGCGCGCCGAGAGACACGACATAATTGCCGTGATTGGCCATGGCGGGCATGAGACGATCGATGAAGGGGATGGAGAAACCGCGCTTCCCGGTGAGGAAGAGAATCTTTTCTCCGGTGACGGGCGTGTTCAGCGGCGCATTGCGCTCGCGCCAGTCGGGCAGGAGTTCGGCGAGCGCACGCGGCTCGATGACCGCGCCGGAAACGATATGCGCGCCGATCTCGCTGCCTTTTTCCACAAGACAGATCGTTGCGTCAGGCAGGAGCTGGCGCAGGCGGATCGCCGCGGACAGGCCGGCTGGGCCACCGCCGACGATCAGCACGTCGAATTCCATTTCCTCGCGTTCGATTTCCGTGCTCATTCGGGCTCCGATCGATCTTGGGATCAGCCAGCGCGCCGCGTGAACGTCCAGTAGAACGGTACGCGGCCCTCGCGATAGGCCTTGGCTTCATAGCGTGTGGGCGACCAGCCCACGGGACGTTCGCCCCTGACAGGGGGCGGTGCGTCGAAGAGATCCTGGGCGCCCATGATCTCGAACACCCAGTCCTGATAGACCGGATGATCGCTGGCGACGCGCCAGAGGGCGCCCGGCTTCAGCAGGCGGGCCAGTTCACGGATGTTTTCCGGGTGGATGAAGCGCCGCTTGGCGTGACGCGCTTTCGGCCATGGATCGGGAAACATCAGATAGGCGCGATCGAGGCAGCCATCGGGCAGCGCCTTGAGAAGCTGACGCGCATCGTCCGGCCAGATACGGAAATGATCCGGCGGCTGAACCGTCTCTTCTTCCCCTTCCGGCACGAGGCGCGACATCAGGGAGCAAAGCCCGTTCTCGAATACCTCGGAGGCGATATAGCCGATCTCCGGGTTGCGTCGTGCCTGATCGAGCGCATGCTCGCCACCGCCGAACCCGATCTCGAGCCAGACGCCCTGGACGGGCGCGCCGGTAAAGGCGGCCTGCGGGGTGGCGGCCTGGTCGGGATTCAGGCGGAATCTTGGCAGCGCCTCATCGAGAAGGCGCTGCTGGCGGGCACGCAGGGGATGCCCGCGCTGGCGGCCGTAAAGCCGCTCAGGCTGGGATTTGAGTGCAGTGTCGGACAGGATGGGCCTCAGCGATTCAGGGCGCTGTGCAGACCCGGAACCAGATCCGTCTGCTCCCACGTGAAATTGTCCAGAGCCGGATCGGGCACGCGGCCGAAATGGCCATAGGCCGAGCTCGGCACATAGATCGGACGGTTCAGGCGCAGATGCTTGCGGATGCCGCGCGGCGACAGATCGACCATCTCGTTCAGCAGCTTGCCGAGACGCGCTTCGTCGATATCCTTGCCCGTGCCGTCGAGATCGACATAGACCGAAAGCGGCTTGGAGACGCCGATGGCATAGCTGAGCTGGATGGTGCAGCGATCAGCCAGACCGGCAGCGACCACGTTCTTGGCCAGATAACGTGCGGCATAGGCTGCCGAACGGTCCACCTTGGTGGGGTCCTTGCCCGAGAAGGCGCCGCCGCCATGAGGTGCCGCACCGCCATAGGTGTCGACGATGATCTTGCGACCGGTCAGGCCCGCATCGCCATCGGGACCGCCGATCACGAAGTTACCCGTCGGATTGACGTAGAATTCCTCTTCCGGGCACATCCAGCCTTCGGGCAGGATATCGCGGACCACTTCGCGCAGCATTTCGCGAATGGTGTTCTGGCGCATGCCTTCGATATGCTGCGTCGAGATCACGACCGAGGTTGCGCCAACGGGCTTGCCATCGACATAGCGCAGCGTGACCTGGCTTTTCGCGTCCGGCAGCAGGCCGACGCCCAGAGCATGGCCGCTCTTGCGGTAGTCACGAACCTTCTCGAGGATCGACTGCGCATAGAAGAGCGGGGCCGGCATGAGATGTTCGGTCTCGCGGGTGGCGAAGCCGAACATGATGCCCTGATCGCCCGCGCCTTCGTCCTTTTCGCCCGCGCTATCCACACCGACGGCGATGTCGGCGGATTGTGCATGGAGGAGCGAGGTGATCTCGGCGGTCTTCCAGGAGAAACCGTCCTGATCGTATCCGATATCCCTGATGGCGTCGCGCGCGCGCTCGATCAGCAGCTCCGGTGTGACCGATACAGGACCGCGAACCTCGCCGGCCAGAACGACACGATTGGTCGTGCAGAGCGTTTCGCACGCAACACGGGCTTCCGGATCGGCCTCGAGATAGGCGTCGAGGACCGTATCGCTGATACGATCGGACACCTTGTCCGGGTGACCTTCAGAAACGGATTCCGATGTGAAGAGAAAATCGCCGTAGTTACGCACTCAGGGACCTCGCAGGGAATGAGTGAAAGAATAAGGCAGCGGACGCGCGACAGCCTGCGCCCGTACCGCAAGAGAGGGTCGTCCTTAGAGGCAAGATACGGCGAGGGTCAAGAGTTTGTTATGATTTAGGCGCCTGGCTCCCGAAGACCATCGCCATGTCGTAGAGCCCCGCCGATCGGCCGTACAGCCAGTAAGCCGCCTTGAGCGCTCCTTGCGCGAAGACCCGCCTGTCGAAGGCGCGATGCGACAAGGTGATCTGCTCGGTATCCGATGTCAGGATCAGGCTGTGCTCTCCCACGATCTGTCCCGCGCGCAGGGAGGCGAACCCGATCGCGCCCTCGCCGCGCAGCCCCGAGCGATCGGTCTCGGCGATCCCGGCCAGGGCGGCACCGCGCCCGCGCGCCACATGCTCGCCAATGGCCAGAGCCGTGCCGGAAGGGGCGTCGCGTTTCTGGCGGTGATGGGTTTCCAGGATCTCGGCATCGTATTCGCTTGCGGGCAGGGCTGCGCCGAGCTGACGGGCCAGATCGAGCATCATGGTCAGACCCGGCGCGAAATTGGCGGCGCGAAGCACGGGAATGACTGCCGAGGCCCGTTCGATCGCGTCTTCGGCAGCGGCATCGAACCCGGTCGTGCCGATCACCCAGGCACAACCCGCACTGCTGAATGCCCGGGCATTGGCACAGGTGGCATCCGGGCTGCTGACATCGATCACGACATCGCTGCACGCTGCGAGTTCGGACGGATCCGTCACGATGCGGCGCGATGGATCGGCCTTGCGGGCCAGACCGCCCGAGAGAATACCGGGAGCTGAGGCCGTGTTTTCGAGCTCGGCCGCACAGAGCGCGCCGAGGCGGCCTGTGATGCCCGCAATACCGATGCGCATCCTGTCATTTCCCTTCGAAGAAGTCGCGGACCTTGGCGAAGAAGCCGGTATGTTCGGGATTGGCCTTTTCCTGATCCTGCGCCTCTCCCGCCTCCGTCTCGAACTCCTCCAGAAGCTCCTTCTGGCGCTTGCTCAGATGATGCGGCGTTTCCACGGCGACCTGGATATACATGTCGCCACGGGCACTCGAGCGCAGAACCGAGAAGCCCCGACCGCGCAGACGGAAATTCTCGCCGGTCTGGGTCCCCGCGGGGATCCTGACCTTGGCCCGGCTGCTATCGATGACCGGAACCTCGATCTCCGTTCCCAGAGCGGCCTGGGTCATGCGCAGCGGCACACGGCAATAGATATTGGCGCCGTCACGCTGGAAGATCTCGCTGCTGCCGACTGCGACATGAACATAGAGGTCGCCCGGTTGTACGCCATTGCCGCCCGCTTCGCCCTCACCCGTGACGCGGATACGGGTGCCGTCCTCCACCCCGGCCGGAATGGCGATATCGAGGGTGCGGGTCTGTTCCGTCGTGCCCGAACCGCGGCACGTCTTGCACGGATTGCGCACGACCTTGCCCGAGCCGTGACAGGTCGGACAGGGACGTTCGACCAGAAAGAATCCCTGCTGGGCGCGAACCGCGCCCGCACCGTGACAGGTCGGGCAGGTCGTGTCGCCGGGGTTGCTCTCCGCCGAACCCGAACCGTGGCAGTCCTCGCAGGTGACGCGCGTACGGATCTCGACCGGCTTCTTCACGCCGGTGAACGCCTCGCTCAGGGAGATCTCGACCTGGACCTGGATGTCATTGCCCGTGCGACGGCGCCCGCCACCGCGGCGGCCGCCCATCATGTCGCCGAACATCTCGAAGATATCGTCGAGTCCCCCGCCGCCGAAGCCACCGAAGCCGCCGCCCATGCCGCCCATGCCGCCATTCTCGAAGGCAGCATGACCGAAGCGGTCATAGGCGGCACGTTTCTGCTCGTCCTTCAGGACGTCATATGCCTCGTTGATCTCCTTGAACTTGTGCTCTGCCGTTTCATCCCCCGGATTGCGGTCGGGATGATAGCGCATCGCCTGCTTGCGATAGGCTTTCTTGAGTTCGTCGGCAGAGGCGGTCCGGGAGACTTCGAGAACGGCGTAGAAATCGATTTTGGTGGCCATGGGAGTCCTCGTCAGGAGATCCGGGGTCAGGAGATCCGGAGTCTGGAGATTCGGGGGTCAGGATGGGGGTGCCACGCGCCGTCGCCACTGACGGGCGGGTAAGGTTCGGGCGGGTAAGGTTCGGGCGAGCGGAGCAGAACGGCGAAACGCCCGCCCTTCCCTGAGGAAGGACGGGCGCCACGAGCAATCAGCCTCGGGAAGGGGCGGGAGACCGCCCCTGCCTTCGGGAGATCAGTGCTTCTTGTTGTCGTCCACGTCCTCGAAATCGGCGTCCACGACGTTTTCGTCCTTGGCAGCATGAGCCTCGCCACCGGCTGCGCCTTCCTCGGTCTGACCCGCGGCATAGGCAGCCTGACCGATCTTCATGGCCGACTGCGTCAGACGCTCGGAGGCAGATTTCAGCGCCTCGGCATCCGTGCCGTTCATGGCTTCGCGCACTGCGGCGATGGCCGCTTCGGCTTCGGACTTGTCCGCTTCCGGAACCTTGTCGCCCGCTTCGCTGATGGCCTTCTCGGTCTGATGAACGAGGGCCTCGGCATTGTTGCGCTGCTCGACCAGTTCACGCTTTGCCTTGTCGGCGCTGGCATTGGCTTCGGCTTCCTTGACCATACGGTCGATATCGGAATCCGACAGACCGCCGGAGGCCTGGATCTTGATCTGCTGCTCCTTGCCGGTCGCCTTGTCCTTGGCGGACACGTTGACGATGCCGTTGGCGTCGATGTCGAAGGTGACCTCGATCTGCGGCACGCCGCGCGGGGCCGGAGCGATCCCGGTGAGATCGAAATTGCCGAGCAGCTTGTTGTCTGCCGCCATTTCGCGCTCGCCCTGATAGACCTTGATGGTCACGGCGCTCTGGTTGTCCTCGGCGGTCGAGAAGGTCTGGCTCTTCTTGGTCGGGATCGTCGTGTTGCGATCGATCAGACGGGTGAAGACACCGCCCAGCGTTTCGATACCCAGCGAGAGCGGGGTCACGTCGAGAAGCAGGACATCCTTCACGTCGCCCTTGAGCACGGCGCCCTGGATGGCTGCACCGATGGCCACGACTTCGTCGGGGTTGACGTTGCGGGCGGGTTCCTTGCCGAAGAACTGCTTAACGGTCTCGATGACCTTCGGCATACGGGTCATGCCGCCGACGAGGATGACTTCGTCGATTTCCGCCGGCGTGACCGAGGCGTCCTTCAGGGCCGCGCGACACGGGCCGAGCGTACGCTGGATCAGATCCTCGACCAGGCTTTCCAGCTTGGCACGGCTGAGCTTGATCACGAGATGCTTCGGACCCGAGGCATCGGCCGTGATGAAGGGCAGGTTGATCTCGGTTTCCTTGGCGGAGGAAAGCTCGATCTTGGCCTTTTCTGCCGCTTCCTTCAGACGCTGCAGGGCCAGCTTGTCGCCACGCAGGTCGATGCCCTGCTCGCGCTTGAACTCGTCCGCGAGGTAACCGATGATGCGGTTGTCGAAATCCTCACCGCCGAGGAAGGTGTCGCCGTTGGTGGACTTCACCTCGATCACGCCATCGGAGATCTCGAGGATCGACACGTCGAACGTGCCACCGCCGAGGTCATAGACGGCCACGGTGCCGGAATCGCGCTTGCCGAGGCCGTAGGCCAGAGCGGCAGCCGTCGGCTCGTTGATGATGCGCAGCACTTCGAGACCGGCGATACGACCGGCATCGCGCGTCGCCTGACGCTGGGCATCGTTGAAGTAGGCCGGAACCGTGATGACGGCCTGGGAGACGGTCTCACCGAGATAGGCCTCGGCGGTTTCCTTCATCTTGCCCAGAACGAAAGCCGAGATCTGCGACGGGGAGTAGTTCTCACCGCGTGCGCGCACCCAGGCATCGCCGTTATCGCCACGTACGATTTCGTACGGGACCATTTCCTTGTCCTTGGCGACGGTCGGATCGTCGTAGCGACGGCCGATCAGACGCTTGACGGCATAGAGCGTGTCGGAAGGATTGGTGACGGCCTGACGCTTGGCGGCCTGACCGACGAGACGCTCGCCGCTGGCCGTGAAGGCGACCATGGACGGCGTGGTACGCGCGCCTTCGCTGTTCTCGATGACCTTGGTCTCGTCGCCTTCGCGAATGGCGACGCAGGAATTGGTGGTACCGAGGTCGATACCGATGACTTTACTCATGTTCCGGTCCTTTCAGCGGCGTGGTCCGGCCCATTCAGGCACCGGTCAACGCCCTCGTTTTCTGGAATCCTGCCCCGTCAAGGGACTGGTTTACCTGTAAAATCTAGGAGGCCTTCAGGTCGGTTTCAACCCTCATTCGCCCGCTTTGTTTCCGCCCTTGGCAACCACGACCATGGCGGGCTTGAGCAGACGTCCGTGCAGGGTCCAGGTCGGCGTCCAGGCCTGCATCACGGTGCCGTCGGCATGGTCGTCGCTGGGCTGCTCCGCCATGGCCTGATGCAGGTTGGCGTCGAAGGCCTGGCCGACCGGATGCTGGCAGGTGATGCCGTTTCGCTCGAGAATGCCGAGGAACGAACGCTCGGTGCTTTCGAAGCCCTCGCGCAGCTTTCCGATCAGGCTGTCTTCCGTATCGCTTTTCGCGGGCAGGGAGGCGAGACCGCGCTGCAGGTTCTCGGCCGCCTCGACGACATCCTTGGCGAATTTCTGAACGGCGTACTGACGGGCATCCTCGACCTCGCGCTTGGAGCGGGTGCGGAGATTCTGCATCTCTGCCTCGGCGCGCATCCACTTGTCGCGGAATTCGGCGACCTGGGCCTCGAGCTCGGCGATACGGGCTTCGGGGGATTCATGGCCGTCCGTCCGATGGCTTTCCGTATCCTGCCCGTTTCCTGTCTGCTCCGCTTCCTTGCCCGACATGTCGGCCTGTTCGGCGTGCAGCTCTTGTTCTGTTGTCATCGTGGTCGCAACCTCGGAATTCTGGCCCGGTCTGGACCGGGCGGCTGACGGTCGGCTTCCGGCGCGCTCCCCCTGTGCGGGGCGAGTAGAACTGCCAGAAGCCACGAAACGCGAACGGCAGAGCATCTGGGAGTGCCCCACCGTTTTGAGCCGCCCCGTCTTGGGCGCGGCTTCGTGGTAGGATATAGGTGGCAGTCCCAAGCCATATGCCAACCCCCCCTGAATTGGCAACAGGCAGAAATTGACAGGCGGATGCATCACTCATGGAGATGACCAAGCACACAATCGCCCTGGTGGACGACGATCGCAACATCCTCACTTCGGTGCAGATGACGCTCGAGGCCGAGGGGTTCGTGGTGCATACCTATACGGATGGCGAGGCCGCGCTCCAGGGTATCCAGGCGCGTCCCGTCAGTCTTGCGGTGCTCGACATAAAGATGCCGCGCATGGACGGAATGGAGCTGCTCCAGCGTCTGCGCGCCCGGTCGTCCCTGCCGGTCATCTTCCTCTCCTCCAAGGACGAGGAGCTCGACCAGCTCATGGGGCTGAGGCTGGGCGCAGACGACTACATCACCAAGCCTTTCTCGCAGCGCCTGCTTCTCGAGCGCATCCGTGCCCTTCTGCGTCGTCAGGATGCCAGCCGGGCCGAAGTCAGCGGCGCCGCCGGTACGGGGGCGGCGATCGTGCGCGGCAGCCTGACGCTCGACGAGACCCGTCATCAATGTCTGTGGGCGGGGCAGGACATCATGCTGACCGTTACGGAATTCCTGCTGGTCAAGGCGCTGGCCCTGCGTCCGGGAATGGTGAAATCGCGCGATCAGCTCATCGATGCGGCCTATGGCGAGAACATCTATGTCGACGATCGCACCATCGACAGCCATATCAAGCGCGTGCGCAAGAAATTCCGGCAGGTGGATGACAGTTTCAACCAGATCGAGACACTGTACGGCATAGGGTATCGTTACAAGGAAGACTGAACGGCCATGCCGCAGCCCGAACCCTATGGAAGGCCGTCCCGGCGGGGGGCACCGGGCACGGTCTCGCGCCTGATGCGCCGGTTGCGCAGGCGCTCGCTGCGCCATCGCGACATCATGGCGCTGGAAGCCGGACGCGAGAACGAGCCGTCGCGGCGCTTCCGCCTGCCGCGTTTCGCCTCGCCGCTCATGAGGCGGATCTTCCTGCTCAATACGCTGCCTCTCGCCATTCTCGCAGTCACGCTCCTGTTTCTCAACGATTTCCAGAACAGCCTGCTCGAGACCGATGTGAACGCCCTGCGTGAGCAGGCGCATATCTATGCAGCGGCCATGGGCCAGATCGCCGTGGTGCGCGATCCCGCCCGGCATCCGCTGCCCGGTGCGGAATTCATGCTGGATGCCGCCCAGGCCCGGCCTCTTCTCCTGCGTCTTACGGAACCGAGTCCGAATGTCCGTGCCCGGCTCGTCGGACCGGACGGGACATTGGTGGCCGACAGCATGAACGAGGCGGCTCTCGTCAGACGCGGAAAGAGAAACGTGCAGTCGGGCGCCGGAGAGCCCGCGCCCCCGCCCCGCTGGGAGCCGCCGCGCAATAACGGCATCGAGATCGCTTATGAATGGCTTCTCTCGCTTCTCCCGCTTTCGTCCCGGGAGGGAATCGTGACGCTCGACACGCAGGACAATCCTCCGCCCCTGCGTTCGGCCGGCGAGTATCGCGGTGTCGAGGCGGCGCCCTATATCCGCCGTACCCCCGATCATCAGCTCGTCATCACCGTGGCAGAGCCCGTAACCCATGACGGTCAGACCGTGGGGATCATCCAGCTCACGCGGCAGGCACAGGAAGTCGATCGATCGCTTTTCGCGGTCCGGTCCTCGATCCTCTCGCTCTTTCTTGCGGCGATGGTGATCACGATGCTTCTGTCATGGTATCTCTCCCTGACCATCGCGCGCCCCCTGCTGCGGCTTGCGGTGGCCTCGCATGACATGCGCGATGTTTCCGGACGTGCGGATACCGTGCCGGAAGCGCTGCTGGTACGTCGGGACGAGATCGGCGTGCTGGCCCGCGCGCTCAGGGGGAGCGTGCTGGCCCTCTGGGCGCGCATGGACGCCATCGAGCGTTTTGCGGCCGATGTCAGCCACGAGATCAAGAACCCGCTTTCCTCCATACGCTCCGCCATAGAGACCCTGCCGCGGATCGAGAACCGGGAGCGCCAGACCCGTCTTCTCGGGATCATCAACAACGATGTGCGCCGTCTGGATCGTCTGATTACCGATATTGCCGATGCGAGCCGTATCGATGCCGAGCTTTCCCGCACGCGATCCGAGCCGGTCGCCGTCGGGATGCTGCTCTCGATCCTGACGGAGATGCACCAGACCACGCGCAAACCCGAGGATGCCGTTCTCGTTCTGGACGATACCCATGACGACGCGACTCACCCCTTGCGCGTCCTGGCCGTGGAGGATCGTCTCGTTCAGGTCCTGCGCAACCTGATCGGCAATGCGATTTCCTTCTCGCCTCCGCGCGGCAGGATCGTGCTCTTCATGGCGCCGCAGGACCGGCAGGTGAAGATCACCGTCAGCGACGAGGGACCGGGTATTCCGCCCCTCAAGCTGGAGGACATATTCGACCGGTTCTACTCCGAGCGACCCCAGACAGAGAATTTCGGCCAGCATTCGGGGCTGGGTCTGGCGATCAGCCGACAGATCGTCGAGGCCCTTCACGGAACGCTCTATGCGGAGAACCGTCACGACGATGCGGGCCGGGTGATCGGCGCGCGTTTCGTTATCCTGCTGCCGCGCGCGCTCTAGGCTCGGGCGCGTCGGTTTGCCGCCCCGCGAGCGCAGATCCGGCGCTCCGGACCGGGCATGCCGCGCATCGGTCGATACGGGCCCGGCATGCCTTGCCCGCGCTTCGCCTTTCCTTTTCCGGTCATGCGTGAAGTCAGAACCGGGCGAGGCGGGTCTGGCCTGCCGCCTTGCGTCGCGCCAGCACGTCGCGCATCTGCGCCACGCCGTTTTCATAGGAGGCCTGCGCGCATTCCTCCACCTCCGCGGCGCGGCGGTCGCTCGCGCCCAGCTGCGCCTCGCACAGAGCTTCGGCTTTCTCGCGGAGGGTATCGGCGATGCGGTTCCACTCCCGGTCGGAGTCGAGATTGACATGCGAGATATCGATCCGGGCATTGTCGGGCGTGCCGGGCTGCGCCTGCACGGTTTCGAGCCGGGCCGCATCGGCATGAGCCGGGGTGACGGTCAGGGCGACAAGGCTGGCGGCGGTGACGAGCGTCTTGGTTACAACGAACATGATGCAATCTCCGGGCTGACCGGAAGGCCCCATGCCTCCCCGGTCGAGACACTCCATGCAAGAAGCGTGCCAAACCCGTATTTTCATTGCTGGGAGAGAATATTTTTCCAGAAACCCTGAAAGAGAAAGAAACTTATCCCATAAGATATGGATAATCGGCCATTCGATGGCGTTTTTCGCCAGTTTTCCTGCAAGGTCTGCGCTCGATATCCGGGAGGCGCCGCCGGGATTGCGATCGGCGGTCCGGAGCGGTCTTGAAAAAACGATCGCAGCGGATCAGTGTCCTCCTGTTACAGATCGATTACAGGGGGCCTGACGTGGATTATCTGGGCAAGAGAGTGGTGGATCACGGGCGCAAGCTGCCCTTCCTCAACAAGTCGCTCTATCAGATCGGCAAGGATCTCCGGCCCTCAATCGACCGTTTCATCGCCCGCAACTCGCTCATTCCGAATACGGCGCTCGTCGATACGCGGTATTTTCCCTGGATCCGCATGCTCGAGCGGAACTGGGAAACCATCCGGGACGAGGCGCTTCGTATCCGGGCGGAAGATATCCCGTCTCTGGGAGAGATCTCGCGCGAGCACGGACGTATTGCCGGGGACCGACGGTGGAAATCCTTCTTTTTCGAGGGATACGGCTATCGTCGCGAGGAGAACCGTCAGCGCGCGCCGAAGACGACGGCCCTTCTGGACCGGATTCCGGGTCTGGTGACGGCGAGCTTCTCGGTGCTCGAAGCCGGATGTCACATCCCCCGTCATGTCGGCATGACCAAGGGAACGCTCGTCTATCATCTCGGTCTCAGCATCCCGAGGAACAGGGAAGCCTGTCATATCAATATCGAGACCGAGGCCGGGCTGCACGTCCATAGCTGGAGCGATGGCGGGTCCCTGCTGTTCGACGACACCTATAATCACGAGGTCTGGAACGATACGGACGAGGATCGCTACATCCTTCTGGTCCAGATGCAGCGTCCCTGCCGCAAGGCAGCGCGCAGGCTCCTGCGTTTCTTCCTGTTCTGCGTGCGTCATTCACGCTTCGTTCAGGAGATCAAGAAGCGTCTGGACCGGATGCCGACCGGTAATGACGCAGCCCCTGCGCCGGGGACCCCTGCTTCGGTAACCCCTGCTTCAGGGGCGTAGAAAACCGGGATGAGCGCGCCTTGGGCGGTCAGCGTGTCTGGCGCCATTGCCGGGCCTGGAGCACGACACTGTAGCTGACGAGCGCGAAGAGCACGGCAGCCGCGATCCCGCCGAGAACCGTCATCGAGACGGGGAGATGGAAAAGATAGGTCGGATCGTCGCAGGGTTTGGCGGGACGCAACGGCATATGGGCCATGCGCTCGCTGAAGCTTCCGCCATGAAAGACAGGCGCGTGACAGGACGGGAGCGGACTCTGCCACCATTTGCGTTCGACGCCGTTATGGAGGCCGGCAAGCATGACGGCGGCGGCGAGCGCCGGGAGAGACAGAACCGTCGCCCAGAAGCCGATCATCCCCGGAACCAGCAGGGCAATGACGCCGAGCACGCCGACGATACGCCAGGGGGTGCGTTCGATGAGGCAGAGCTCACAGGGCGCATAGCCCAGAACATGTTCCGCCCACCATGCGATTCCGAGTGCGGCCATACCGGCGAGAAACAGCGATCCACCGGTCAGTCTTGTAATCATTCCCGTCTTTCGGTCTCTCTCAGCATTTCGAGGAACGTATCGGCCCAGTTGGCTGCCGTATTCTGGGTCACGTCCTTGTGCAGAGCCTGCCAGCGCCTCTGTCTTTCTTCAAGGCTCATCGTGATTCCGGCATGGATCGCATCGGCGATCCCTTCGGAATCGTAGGGATTGACCATGAGCGCCTGTTCCATCTCCGGAGCGGCACCTGCGAGCGAGGACAGGATGAGCGCACCGGGATCGGCCTCGTCCTGAGCGGCGACGAATTCCTTCGCCACGAGATTCATGCCGTCGCGCAGGGGCGTCACGAGCGCGACATCCGCGATCCGGTGAAAGCCGGCAAGGAGCTCGCGCGAGACCGACTGGGTCAGATAGCGTATGGGCGACCAGTCGAAATTGCCATGCATGGCGTTGATATGTCCGGCCATCTCGTCGAGCTGGCGACGCAGGTCGCGGTAGCTCGCGACCCCGGCGCGTGACACCGGCGTGATCTGCAAGAGGACCGTCTCGCCCTTGTGCTGGGGATAACGGTTCAGGAAGGCCTCGTAGCCATGGATACGCTCGGGAATTCCTTTCGAATAATCGAGGCGGTCCACACCCAGGATCAGCTTTCGCCCGCGCAGCGAGGCATGGAGGCGCTGCACCTCCGGCATGAGGACGTTCCTGCTGGCCTGTTCGCTGAATTCGACCGGATCGATCCCGATCGGGAAATGGGCCGCGCGATTGGGGAGGCCGTTCGCCGCGAAACAGCCATCCATGTTGCGGGCATCTTCTTCGGTCTGCACCCCGATGAGATCGTAGGCCGCCATCTCGCGCAGCATTTCCTCGGCGCAGGGCAACACGCGGGTGACGCTCCAGGGCGGGAACGGGATGTGCAGAAAGAAGCCGATCTTGGCCTTGACGCCGCGTCGCCTCAGCTTCGCCCCGAGCGGGAAGAGATGATAGTCATGAATCCAGATCGTGTCGTCCTCGCGGAGGAGCGGGACGAGCTGGTCGGCGAACATGGCGTTGACTTCGCGGTAGACCTGATAATCCGTCCGACGATAATCGATGATCCCTATGCGGTAATGGCAGAGCGGCCAGAGGAGACCGTTGGAGAAATTCTCGTAGAAATGCTCGTACTGGCTGCGCGTGAGATCGATCGTCGCATAGGTGCAGCTTTCATGCGTGTCGCATCTGGGCGTCTGGTCTTTCGTCTGGCTGGCATGACGACCGGACCATCCGAACCAGAGGCTTTCCGTACCGCGCACGGCATCGCGCACACCGACCGCGAGACCGCCCGCGGGCTGACTGCGTTCCCGCGGGGCGGGAACGCGGTTCGAAACGACGACGAGGCGTCCCATTCAGCTCTGCTCCCCGTAACCTGCGAGAAAAGCGCGAAATGCATGGGCGGTCGGAAAATCGTCGGGAATGAGATAGCCCTGTCCGCCCATGGCCCGTGCGGCTTCGACCCCGTCCCGGTCGGTCACGTCATCGCCGACGAAAACGGGAATGCGTCCCCTGAAAGGAGGCGCCTGCATCAGAGCTTCGACCGCCTTGCCCTTGTGAACCCCTGCGAGCCTGATTTCCCAGGCCATCTTGGAAGGATGGATCTCGAACCTGTCCTGACCCGACAGCCAGGCAAGGATCTCCTGCTCGAATACGGGTCCGGCCTCCGGATGGCTCCGGTAATGCAGCACGAGACCCGCCTGCTTGCGTTCGAGGGCACAGCCCGCAAACCGGGCGACGAGCGTTTCGGCCCGGTCGATCCACGGCTCGGGCAAGGGGGTCGTCATCATCGGTTCCGTCGGGGCATCGGGGCTGCGACGCAGGGTCAGGCCATGCTCACCGGCGATTGCGGTCGGCACATGAGGCAGGAAATGATCGATCTGCGCGATGGGTCTGCCGGTGACGATGGCCAGAGCGCCGCCGCAGAGCGTTCTGATCCGGGTCAGGGTCTCGACAAGACCCTCTTCCACCTTCACCGAGGCCGGGGTGGGGGCGATATCGACGAGCGTTCCGTCGAAATCGAGCAGGAACGCCGCGCGATCCGGCGGGGGAAACGCCGGAGCGGGAAGGGGAAGATCGGGCCTGTCCGGCTCGGCGGGAGAGGGGGTTGTCATGATCCTGATAACTTCCTCATTGATACGCGGTTGCACCGAACCCGGGGGAACATCCGCGTTATCGCCCGCAAATCTGATCAGAATATGGTCGTATGTCGAAAGATGTTTCCCCGGAGGAAGGGAGGCAAGGCGGCCTCCCGGCTCTCCGGCCTTCCGGCCGGAAACGACGCGGGAGGATCGGCGCAACAAGGTCGAAGCCGATGGGTCGAAGCTGCGGGGTCGAAGCTGCGGGGTCAGCGGGACGGAGCGGCTTGCGGGGGAGGGAGCGGGGTCGCGCCATTGCCCGAGAAAGGCGTGAGCTGGGTCGGGCCGCCTCCGGACGCGGTGCTGGAAGGGCGGCCATAAGGCGGGGCGGAAGAGGCAGGCGGGACGGGCTGGTCGCCCAGCGGGGCGAGGCGGGTCGGGCCGGTCGCGCTGTCCGATCCGCCCGGGCGATCGTCCAGATCGCCGGGCTGGTTCTGTTCGCCCTGGGGGGGCGAGGCCGTCAGGACCGGAACGACCGGCTTGGGCAGGGGGGCCAGAGCCGGGTCGGTCTTCGGACCCGCGCATCCCATGACGTTGATGCCGTATAGCGGGCTGCGAAAGGTGGAGAGAGAGGGCTCTTCGGCGAGGATCCAGCCCGTCCAGGCCGATTCCGGCTCGGAATCGTCGGTCGTGCTGAGGAGCACGGCCGCATTGCGCGGCAGCGTTTCCGGGCGATCGACGCAGCGGGTCACGCGCAGATGCAGCGAATGATAGTGTGCCTCGCCGCCAGCGGGGATCGTCAGGGTCTCGACGGTCGAATCCGTGCGGTTCAGGATCTGGATGACGGCCTCGCCGCGCCCTTGCCAGAGATCGGCGGCATACATGACGGGCGGAGCCACCGCCTCGGCGCCCGAAGCGGGCGCGCTCAGGACGAGGGCGAGAAACGGCGTCCAGGCGAGGCGTTTCATGTCTTGAGTCCTTTCAATGCGTCGATCATCTGCCTCAGATGATGGCGCATGACTTCCGGATCCACGCCCATCAGGAGGGCATCCTCATAGACATCCTGAAGGGTCTGTCTCAGTTCGGCATCGTTTTCGCGCAGAACCTTGAGCTTCTCGACGCAGGAAACGGGGTTGCCGTCGCGATCGGTCCAGGGGATCGATCCGGTCACGGGGTGCTCGCCTTCCGGCTCTTGTCGAGAGAATCCGTAACCGAGAAGATGAACTTGCTCAGAAGCTGCTCGAGGCTGATGGAGCCCTGTGTCTGGGTGACCATGCTGCCCGGTTTCAGGTCCTTCTCGTCGCCACCCGGAGAAAGGGCGATGTATTTTCCGCCGAGCAGACTGTCCGATGTCACGATGGCCGCGCTATCCGTCGGCAGGGCAATCCCGTCACGCACGGTGAAGGCGACTTCGGCGCGGTAATTTCCGGGATCGACGGATTCCGATGTCACATGGCCGACGGTGATCCCCGCCAGGCGGACATCCGATCCGACCGAAAGCCCGTCGATCTGATCGAAGACGGCGTGCAGCGTATAGCCGTCGCTGCCGCCCTGATGCCGTCCGAGCACCGCAAGTGCCAGAAGAGCGGCCAGAAGGGCCAGAACGAGAAAGCCGGTCATCAGCTCGACGAGGTCGCGACGGGGTCGCACGCCGGATAGTGAAGGCATGAGGCTTTGGTCCTGGTTTGATGGGCCCGAAAAGGATGACGCCCTTCAGTCCTACAGGCTTCGTCCGTCAGCGTCCATCGTCCGGATGGCGCCTCCCGCGCCCTCTTGCCTGCCGGGCACCGGGAGCGCCCTCCGGGAGACGCGACGTTTCCGGCACAGGGAGCAATTCGGGACGGAGCGATTTCCGGGGCGGAGCGAAGCACGGGGGAGGCGGGCCGGGAAACGTTATCCACCATATCCCCATTTTACGGACCATTATCCCCGCCTGGCCTTGCCGAATTCCCCTTTCCGGTCGGGCGGCGCGTATCTAGATTCACAGACATGACAATGCTTCTCCAGTGGAACGGGGTACGGATGCGCACCGCTCAGGTCGCCGCCGATCCTGACGATCTCGCCCTGCGGGCCGTGACCCTCCCTGTGACCTGGGAGGACGAGGCTGCGGCGGCGCTGGTGCAGCTCGCCCCCGGAACAGGGCCTGTGCGTCTCTCCACGGAGGCGGGGCGCTGGCTCGATCGTCTCGATCGTCTCCCTCCCCTTTCCGGGGAGACGAGCCCGATCCGTCTCGGTCCGGCGCTTGCCGGGGGGCTGCTCCGGCAGGAGCTCGCCCCGCAACAGGGGCTGTGGCAGGGGCAGATCGACCGGCGCGCGGGGTTCGTGCTCAATCTTGCTGCCTTCGTGGATGAAGGCGCGTTCTCCGGCGCGGCGCTCGTGCAATGCATGCGAATGGCCTGTGCGGCTTTGCGCAGGCTCCATGCCGTCGATGGCCCCATGCTCAACGGGGAGCTTCCCCTGTTCGACACGCCGGCTGCGAGCGCGCCGGAGCCTGAGGCACAGGGTGGCCAGACTCCGGGTGGCCAGACTCCGGGTAGCCAGACGCTGGACGGCCATGCTCCGGACGGCCAGGTGCCGGGCGGTCCTGCGGGGATCGTCCTGCTGACGAATCTCGATTGCTGCCTTGCGCTCATGGGGCTGGATTACGACAGCGAGGATGGACGCGATGCCGCGTGCTATCTGTCCTGGCTCGTGACCTCTCTGGCCCGTCAGGGTGCGGGGCCTGTGCCGCTTCCGCCGGTTTCCTGCCCCATACCCGGCCTGGAGACGACCGGACGTCAGATCCGGGACGAAATGGAAGACGCCCTTCCCGATCTGCCCAATCGCGCCCTGATCGAGACGGGGTTCTCCCGGCCCGGCCCGATCGATGCGCTTCTCGGGGTCGAAGCCTGCGGACTTGCGCCGATCTTCTCGCCTCTCAGACCCGACGGCAAGCTGCGGGTGAGTGCGCTGGCCCGCATCGCACGGCGCGGGCTGACGATCGAGGCGGCTCTGGCGGCCTCCGTACTCGGCGAGACGCCGCTCCCGCAACCCGGCCCCGACGCCCATCTGCGTATGCATCGCGCCCTCACGGGATTTGTCGATCGTATGCCCGCACGACCCGATCCGGCTGCGCCCCTGCCTCTGCGCACCCGGCTCGATCGCGGGACGCGCCGCCCTCTGCCCGCGCGTCATGGCGGCTTCACGCAGCGCAGTTCCATCGGAGGACACAGGCTCTATCTGCGTACCGGCGAATATGAGGATGGCTCTCTGGGCGAGATTTCCCTGACGCCGGGGCGGGAAAGCGCGATGGTGCGCGGTCTGCTCGAAAGCGTCGGTCAGGCGGTGACGATCGGTCTGCAGTACGGTGCGCCGCTGGAGGCCTATGTCGCCCAGTTCGCCCATACGCGTTTCGGCCCTGCCGGTACGGTCGAGGGCGATCCGGTGGCAGCCTATGCGTCCTCGCTGCTTGATTATGCGTTCCGGGCGTTGTCAGATAGCTATCTCGACAAACGTCTTCCCGACAGCGCGCCCGAGGATCCGGAGATCGTTGACGAGGATCCGATGTTGCCGCTCGATATCCCGGGCGATCCTCCCCCGCGACAGCGCGGCAAGCTGCGCCTCGTCAGCTGACGGGGGATGACGCTCCTTCGTCAGGAGTCATACCGATGACCGATTCTCCCCAGGACCGCCTCGCAGCACTCGGCCTTTCCCTTCCAAAGGCTGCCGCTCCCGTTGCGACCTATGTGCCCGTCGCCCGCACCGGGTCGCTTCTCGTCGTCTCGGGTCAGTTGCCGCTGACCGGCGGCACGCTCAAGGCGACGGGCAAGCTGGGTGAGGATGTGTCTCCCGAGCTCGGGCGAGCCTGTGCCGAACTCTGCTTTCTCAATATCCTTGCCCAGCTCGAGGCGACACTCGGCGATCTGTCCCCGGTCGTGCGGATCGTCCGTCTCGGCGGTTTCATTGCCTGCACGAGCGATTTCACCCAGCATGCCACGGTCATGAACGGCGCATCCGATCTCGCCGTAGCCGTTTTCGGCGAGGCGGGACGTCATGCCCGCTCCACGATCGGCGTGCCGTCCCTGCCGCTCGATGCTCCGGTCGAGATCGAGGCGCTCGTCGAAATCGCCTGATCTGATCCCGGAGGGCGATGCCGGGAATGCTTGATTCCCGCCCGGTGACGGCCCACCTAGCGGAGATGACGGACTGGTCCCTGACCCTGCATGCCTCCATCGCCGAAATCGATCCCGTGCAATGGGGGCATTGCGCGGGCGACGACAATCCGTTCGTCGCCCATGACTTCTTCCTCGCACTCGAGGAGAGCCGCTCGGTCGGGCCGGAGAGCGGCTGGCTGCCGCGCTATGCCGTGCTCCGGGGAGATGGGCAGATCGTCGCTCTGGCGCCGCTCTTCCTCAAGGCGCATTCCTATGGCGAATATGTTTTCGACCATGGCTGGGCGCAGGCCTATGAACAGGCAGGCGGGCGGTATTATCCGAAGGCGCAGATCGCCATTCCGTTCTCGCCCGTCAGCGGCGGGAGACTGCTCGTTTCCCCCGATATGCCGGATGCGGAGACGATACGCGGTCTTTTCGCGCAGGCCCTGCAACAGGCATGCGAGGAGCTCGGTCTGTCTTCCGTTCATATGACCTTCTGTTCTGAAGACGACCAGAACGCTGCCGTCGATCGGGGCTGGCTTCCCCGGATCGGGTTGCAATATCACTGGGAGAACCGGGGCTATGGGACATTCGACGACTTTCTCGAGACCCTGTCCTCGAGAAAGCGCAAGGCCATTCGCCGTGAACGACGTGAAGCGCAATCCTGCGGGCTCGTCTTCCGTACGCGTCGCGGCGATGAAATCACAGAGGCCGACTGGGATGGTTTCTACGCATTCTACCAGGCTACGATCGACCGGAAATGGGGACAGGCCTATCTGACGCGCGCCTTCTTCTCGCAGTTGTCGGAGCGTCTGGGCACGCGGGTCGTTCTGATGCAGGCGCTTGCGGGAGATCGACCCGTAGCGGGTGCGCTCAACCTCGCCGGGACCTCGACCCTTTTCGGCAGGAACTGGGGATGCGAAGGATCATGGCCCTTCCTGCATTTCGAGCTCTGCTATTACAGGGCCATCGATTTCGCCATTGAGCAGGGTCTCTCCCGCGTCGAGGCGGGCGCCCAGGGCGAACACAAGATCCAGCGCGGCTATCTCCCGCGCCTGACGCGCTCTGCCCATTTCATTCGCGATCCCGCTTTGGCGGGACCGGTCGCAGCCTTTCTCGAACAGGAAAGAGAGGCCATCCTGCGCGAGAGGGACGATCTTCGCAGCCTGTCTCCCTTCCGTGAGGAAAATATTAGTTGAGAACGACTCTCACTATCATATAGCCTGTGGTGACCGTCATCGTACGTGGCATCTGCCGCGTCGTTCCTGTGAAGGTCAGACCGCATGATCCGATATCTCTCGACCGGCGCTGCCGATCTCGCCCGCCTTCTCGCCCAGAGCCATGCGCCCCGCCCGGAAACGTCCCGGTCCCTGTCGCCTCCGCCATCGCTTCTCTGGGCGGAGGCCCTGCTTTTCTTCGGTTTCGAGGGCGGCGAGTTCGCCCATGAGGGACATGGCGTCGACGGATTCGGCGTCGAGAAATACGGTGCCGGGGGGGATGGATGCGATCTTTCAGGAAAACGGCCCCGGTGAGCAGGCCGGGACCCGGAACAGGCCCGGGGCATGAATCGCCCCCTCCCGGAGGGTGATCCGGGGCGGGCGCAAAGAGGCGAAGAGCCCTGTCAGGGTCGGGATGCGGGTGTCAGAACGGTTCCCTCGCGATCCGGCATCGGAAGATGGCGATCGGGATCCAGGGCGACCGTGCGTATCGGACCGTGATCCGGAAAAGCGATCTGCAGACGCGTATGCAAGGCCCATGCCTCTGTCGGGATCTGCCGGTCCGTATGGCTGCCATCCTGCCAGACCACGCGCAGCAGCACCGGCAGGACCAGCTTTCCCTCGTTCTTCACGCCGATCGAGACGGTTCCTGCGCCTTCGGGTGCGGTGTCGTGCCTCTCCACCCCTTCGAGCCGATATTGCGGCCACCAGTTCCGGAAATACCAGCCGCGCCAGAACCAGCCCAGATCCTCCCCGGCGGCGCTCGACATGAACCGGAAGAAATCGGACGGGGTCGGATGCTTGAAGGCCCAGCTGCGGATATAGGCGCGGAAGGCCGGGTCGAAACGTTCGGGGCCGAGAATCGTCTCCCGCAGGAGCATCAGGCCGTAAGCCCCTTTGAAATAGGTGACCTTGTGGCGGTATTTTTCCGGAACGAGCTCGGACGGCATCATCAGCGTGGGCGCATCGCCTGCGGTCAGAACCGGAACGATGTCGCGCGCGGGATCGCCCGTTTCGGGGGCGAATTCGGCATCCTTCTTGGGCGCGAACTCGCCATGATTGAAATGCTGTGAGGCATAGGCATCGATGAAGGTATTGAACCCCTCGTCCATGAAGGCGTGACGGCGCTCGTTGCTGCCGACGATCATGGGAAACCATCCATGACCCAGCTCATGCGTGGTGATCCAGAACAGAACGTCGTCCCTGTCTTTCCACCCGTCGAAGACGATGCCGGGATATTCCATTCCCGCGCCATGGCCGCCGAGATTGACGGCGTTCGGCCAGGGATAGGGATACCATTGCTCCGAGAAATACTCGATCGCGTGTTTGACGTATTCGGTCGAACGATCCCAGGCTTCCGGTCCTGCGCCCTCGCGCGGATAGACCGACATGGCAAGCCGCGGCCGGGGCGTGCCGCCACCGGGGGCGGGGAGCGCCGGAAGGTTCAGCCGCGCGGCATCCCAGATGAAGGCCGGAGAGGCGGCAAAGGCGACATCGCGCGTATTGTCCATGTGGAAGCGCCAGGTTTTCTCACCCGTCCGGGCAAGATGGCTTTGCGGATCGTCGATATCCTGCGCCGTGCGGATGAGAACGCGGCGATCGCTCTGGGCGGCCTGTGCGAGACGCTTGCGCTCGGTTGACGTGAGCACGTCCTGCGGGTTGGTGAGCGCTCCGGAACCGACCACGGTGTAGTTCCACGGAACCGTGACCGCATAATCGAAGGAGCCGTATTCGAGATAGAATTCCTGACCGAGATAGGGAAGCGTGTCCCAGCCGCGCAGATCGTCATAGACGGCCAGACGGGGATACCACTGGGCGATCTCATAGATCTCGCCGTCATGCACGGGCGTTACGGCGGTGCGCCCACCCCATGGGCCGGGAATGGTGTGATGCCAGGCAACATGCAGGACGATCCTGTGTCCTTTCCCGGCGAGCGGCGCGGGCAGCACGATCTGCATGCGGGTGTCGGAAATCCGGAACGGGACCGGCTTTTCCTTGCCGTTCTCCTCGATCGTGACGCGCTCGATGACGGCACCATCCGTATGGTCCGGATGCCAGTCGGGATAGGCGATCCAGGATCGTGAGTCTGTGCGGTAGAGATTCTGATCGAGCTGGAGCCAGATCTCCCCGAGCGTATCGGGGCTGTTATTGATGTAGGTAATGGCCTCCGACCCGTCCAGCCGGTGATGCGCGGGATCGATCCGGGCCTTGATCCGGTAATCCGCACGATTCTGCCAGTAATCCGGGCCGGGACGCCCCGATCCGCTCCGGTAGGATGAGATGGCATCGGGCAGGACGAGCGTGTCGAACACGGCCCGCATGGAAAGCGGCATGGTCTGGCTGGGCGCCGGCGGTGCCGCGAACGCGCTGCCCGTGCTCGCGATCAGACAGAAAAAGGCAAGGGGAGCGCGCATGAAGACCGATCCAGACTGACGGAGAAAGGGACCGGCCCGATTTCGTTCCGGCCCCGATCCCTTTCTAGCAGACCCGGAGCGGTCTTTGAAGCGACCCGCCCGGGATGGGGCGGGACGCCCCCCGAAGATCGGGTACGGATCTGCGCTTCGGTCTCAGACTGCCTGCCAGTGGATGGTCTGCGCCTTGTAGGGCGTATCGAATTCTTCGATCAGACGGCTGAACATATGATGATCGTAGACGCTCGTGGGCGGCATCGCGGCGATATCGCTCAGATCGCGATGAATGAGCCGGTTCAGAGCGCGATTGAACACCCCGGGACCTGTCTTGTAGGCGATGAAGAGGCCCTGATGCATATGACAGTTGCGATAAATGTTCAGCAGGCACTCGTTGAGGAGTGGGCTTTGCGGCACCGAACCGAAAAAGTCGTTATGCACCACGTTGTTGTGGGTCAGGAAAAGAACGTTCGAGTCTTTCTGATCGAGGATGAATTTCAGCGCTTCCTCGTCGCGTATGCGGATATCGGCATCGAGCCACCATCCACCCAGCGCCTGGATCACATGGACACGCAGGATGTCGGCTGCCTCCGCCGGATGGCGGGCATTCAGGAACAGGGCTCTGGCTTCGACGCCATAGACGTCATAGAGCCATTCCTCGGCCTCGGCCTTGTCGAAGATCTTGACGTCGAGATCGGTGATCCGGCGATGAAACTCGAAATTCCGGACGATTTCCTCCGGGGGATTCTTGTCCCAGTAGAGAAACAGCCTGTTCGGGATCACGCGATGATCGGCCCGGTTCTTGGAAAAGGTGAAATGGGCCTGCTGGGCAAAGGACAGATAGAGCGAGTCGATTTCCTCGCCCGTGTGGAATTCCTCATAGGCATTGCCCGTCAGACGCAGGGCCCCCATGGGATCGCCTTCGCGCCAGGCCTTGTGCACGCTCTCTATGAAGTTGGCGTGAGGGATGCACAGGGCACGGAGCTGAGCCACTTCCTCGGCAGGGAGATCCATGCCGGCCTTGAGGAGGCAGAGAAGCCGGGCCTGAAGCAGAGACTGGGCGAGCGGATATTCGCCCGGATTTTTCGAATGAAGGTCGAAAGCGATCCGGTAGAAACGGGAGGCTTCCTGAACGCGGAAACTCGTATGCAGGATATTGGCCAGGGTGAAGGCATGCATGACGGTCGAGCAGCCATTCGTCAGGTAGAAGGCCAGAGCCTGCTCGTCCTGGGCGAAATCCTGCAAGGTCAGCGCATCCAGCCCTTCCAGCGTCGGCAGCTGTGCGGGACCGTCCGGCGCAGGAACATCCTCGGAGCGCTGGAGGTCCCATGCGTCGATCTCAGCCGATGCAGGGTCGGTTTCCGGATGCGTGCTGTCCATAGCAGTGAGGTTCCCGTTTTCGAGGCAAACTGAGTAACCTTCTATCTCACACCTGTAGAGCGATGTCCATTCTCAAGGCGGACAAGTAATGAAAAAGGAATGTCTTTGTTTGATACGTTAAAGTTATCTGGAAATATATAAATCTCTCATGATCGTGGCTGAGGGGGGCATCCGAATATGCCCGGCTTCCCACCAACGTTCCCGACGCTCGAGAACAGCATCTCTCGTTTGACTGGCGCGTCGGTCACTTTCTGCCCCCTCTTTCTGCAAGCGGCCCGACTTCGAGAGAGTAGCGCGTCTTTTGGACATCCGGCGCGTCGAACTGTGCTTTCCATTTCTTACGCGGGGCAAGGCCGGAGACGACGGAGCGTCGCGATGCGGCGCGCCGGAGCGCAGGACAGCAACACATCGTCGGAATTTCCGGAGATTCATCTTCCCGGTCATGGGCAAGAACGGACACACGGTCTAGACAGGATGCATGAGCAAGACATGTCAGACCGGACGGGGATGGAAGGCCTTCTGGTTGCTGGCCCTGCTCGCTCTGTCGATCCGTCTCGGTCTTGTGGGTGCCGATCCGGGGGCGGAGGATGACGATGCCCTGGGCCGGATTGCGGCCCTGTCCGTATTCTGTGCGGGCGACGGGCAGCACGATGTCCCCGGGCATCATCATCCGGGCTGGGTCCAGGACGATGCCTGTCTGGATGCGGCTGCGCATCAGGGGGACGGAAACCTCCTCTCCTTCGCAAGCCCGACCGGCGCGGTTCTTTCTCTTCCCGAGGCGCGCACGGCCTGGCGTTTTCCGCCGGTGCGCGGCCCGCCTTTTCACCTGCGTGCGTCCCGTTTTGCCCAGGGGCCGCCTTTTTCCCTGTCCTGAAACCGCTCTGCGTTTCCATGCCGGTGTCGTGCGCTCCGGATGGAAGCCGTGTCTTTCTTCGGATCAGGTCTGGGTATCATGTCCCTTTTCTTTCGCGCCGCCTGTCGCGGCGTGTTGCCTCTCGCGCTGATCGCGGGCGGCTTGCCCGCTTTTGCGGCTTCGTCTCCTCACACCTCTTCTCCCGCTTCACCCCCCGTCACGGGGCGGAAAGCCAGGAACACATCTCCTCACATTCCGTCAGGCACGGATCGTCTCGTGGAGCGCATCCGTGTACGCGGGGTCGCGCGCGGGCCGGTGACTCTCTCGCCGGTCGGGCAGACCACCTACAGCGCCGATCGCAAGGATTTTGCCGGTCATGCCGCCCAGAGCGTGGCCGATATGATGGCGACCGTGCCGGGGGCGAGTTTCCTGCAAGGCAACGGCCCGCGCGATACCGTGGTCTCGATACGCGGCTCGGGGGCGCGTCAATCCTACGGGCTGCGCAACCTGCAGGTGTCCGAGGACGGTTTTCCGGTCACCCAGCCCGATGGCACCGCGCGTGCCGATCTGATCGACCCCCATGCCTATGAGGGGGTGGATGTGTTTCAGGGACCGGCGTCCACGCTTTACGGCAATTACGCCATCAACGGCGCGATCAATTTCCGCACGCGCAGCGGCGCGTCGGTTCACGGGCTCGAACTCGGCTCGGATTTCGGCAGCTTCGGCATGTTCAACAACTACATGACGCTGGGCACGGGCAACCGGGCATATGATTTCGTGCTTTTCGCCAGCGATGTGCGCGGCGACGGGTTCATTGCCAACAGCCAGTATGCGACCTCGACGGAAAACATGCGTCTGCGTGTGTCGCTCTCTCCCACAGACCGCCTCGTTCTGAAGTTCATCAACAATGTGACCGATGCGTTTCTGCCGCTGCGTCTGTCGCTCGATCAGTATCGCCTCAACCCCTATCAGCGGGGATGTGCCACGGCCACCGGTGCCGCTGCCGGATGCGGCACGGTCTCGCTCTATCGCAACGGGGCGTACGGCCCGAGGATGGAAGTGACGCCGCAACAGGCCAATCTCGGTCGTTTCGACAGGCGCAGTATCGTCGGATTGCGCTGGGAGCACGATTTCACGCCCCGCATGGTCTGGCACACGCAATTTACCTATGACCAGCGCCATATCGACCAGCCGACCTCGACCACGGCTTTCGTCGGGCCGTTCAATTCCTACAACGTCCAGACCGATCTGACCCGTCACGACCGGCTCGGCACGACACCGCTCACCAGCTATGTCGCGGCAAATTTCAACTACATGGATTACGGCTATCAGGTTTATGCCCTGTTGCCGCAAGCGGGCGCCACGCGCGGCAGCGAGACATCGACCTCCTATGGCCATCAGTGGAATATCGGCCTTCGTTTTCAGGAAGACTGGCAATTCGCGCCGCAATGGCATCTGGTGATCGGGCTCGGCGGCACGCAATCCGATATCGGGGCGGTGCAGACGGTCTATAGCCGCAACGCCACCGCCACGCGGGCGCAGTATGTCACGGCAAACCGGCGCTTCTTCAACCTTGCCCCCGAGGCCTCTGTCGTGTTCACGCCCGACAAGGTCTGGACCTGGCATGCGCGACTGGGCACGGCCTATGCCACGCCGGGCTATTCGAGTTTCTTCGTCACCCCCCAGGGCAATTACGGTAACAATACGCAACTCAAGAGCCAGAGCAGTCTTGGCATCGATCTCGGAACGCAATGGCACCCGTCGCCCTCGCTGAACGTACAGGCGACGGGGTTTTACGAGTTCTACAGAAACGAGCTCGTCAGCCAGTCGGCCGGGGTCAATACCCAGGCGGGCAGCTACACCTTCAACGCGCCTGCCTCGCAGCATCGCGGTGTGGAACTTGCCGCGACATGGCAGGCCCTTCCGCGAACCCTGCCGGGGACGAAGCTGCGCCTGTCCTATACATACGACAACCAGATCTACACGGATTATACTGAAATCCTGTCGAACAACACGATGTCCCGCAGCTTTTCGCGCAAGGGCAATCTGATCCCCGGGGTCATGCCGCATTTCCTGAATGCGCGCGTGCTCTACGACCAGCCCTCGGGAATGCTCGAGGGAGTCGGCGGATTTGCCGAGGTGACGTGGCGCAGTGCCTTTTTCATCGACAATGCCAATCAGCTCAGGGTCCCCGGATACGGTCTGCTCAATCTCGAAATCCATTACGACCCACCCGCAAGGCTGGGCTGGGTGCATCGTCTGCACAGCTATTTCGAGGTCCAGAATGTCGCCGACAGCCTCTACGCTGCGGGGGCGACACCCGTCAGCGACACGCTTCTGGCCGACGGGCAGCAGGCCGGGAAGGGCGTGCTCTCAGGCAAGACCGGCTCTATCTACGCAGGCAGTCCGCGCGCCTTTTTCGGTGGCGTGCGGGTGCGGTTCTGAGGGGCGATCATGACACGGCTTTTCCGCTCTTCGCGCCCAGCCTTTCACCGGCCGGTCTGGCCCGATCGTGCCATGCTCTGGCGCTGGCATTTCTTCGCCGGGCTCTTCTGTCTGCCTTTCGTCATCGTGCTCTGCGTGACCGGTTCGCTCTATCTGTTCAAACCGCAGATCGAGACCTGGCTCGACCGCGATATCGATCGTGCGGTTGCGGAAGGGCCGCCGCGAAGCGTGAGCGCCCAGCGCGATGCGGCGCTTTCCGCTGTTCCGGGCGGGCATTTTCTTGCGCTGGAAATGCCCGCCCGGAAGAGGCAGGCCACGCGTGTTCTGGTGGCGCATGGAGCGGATGTGACGCGTGTCTATATCGATCCCGTCACGCTCAGGGTCATGGCCCGACGTGACGAGCAGACACGTTTCGAGCGGCTGGTCTTCCGTCTGCACGGGCAATTGCTGATCGGTAATCCGGGTTCCGCGATCATGGAGATGGTCGCGTCATGGACTCTGGTGCTGATCGTGACCGGGCTTATGCTCTGGTGGCCGCGACGCCCGGGTGTCGGCGGGACGGTTTTGCCGAGGCTCGGTGCAAAAGGCCGCGTGTTCTGGCGCGATCTCCATGCTGTCGGGGGGATGTGGATCTCGCTCGCGCTCATCCTGTTTCTTGTGTCGGGGCTTCCCTGGTCCTTCGTCTGGGGTTCGAGCTTTTCGGCGGTGGAGCGCCGTATAGGCAGGCTGGTATCCGTACAGGACTGGGAGATCGGGGCGGTTCCCATCGCCGCGACGCTCTCGGGCCATGCCACCATGCCCGGCATGGATATGGAAGCCGGCGCGCAACCGGCACTGCCCCGACCGGCGATATCCCGGCCGGCGATATCCCGATCGGTAATATCCCGGGCCGCAATATCCAGGGCGGAGATGTCAGGGGCGGCGATGCGTCCGGAGGGGCTGGATGCGGTCTATGAGACCGCGCGCCACCTTGCTTTCCCGGCCCCGGTGCTCGTGACCCCGCCCGTCGGGGAAGGAGAGGCATGGCATATACGCTCCGATACCCAGAACCGCCCGGAGCGGATCGAGGCCAGCGTAACGGCACAGGGACAGGTCATCCATATCACCCGTTTTGCCGAAAAGAGCCTGACCGATCGTCTGATCGGTTATGGTGTCGCCTTTCATGAGGGACATCTGTTCGGGGTTCTGAATCTCTTCCTGAACCTGTGTGTCGCGCTTTTGCTCACCCTCGCCAGCATGGCGGCGCTCATGCTGTGGCTCAGACGCCGTCGCCCCGGACATCTCGATGCCCCCGGCGCCTCGCCGCGTCGCATAGGCTGGGGCGCGCTGGCCGTCATGGGGGTCATGGGGGGTCTCCTGCCCGAGCTCGGCATATCGCTGCTGCTGCTCGCACTGGCAGGCCGGTTCCTGGGGCCGCGTTTTTCAGCGCTTCGCCAGAAAGGGTAAGAGACGACGCGCCACGGTGGCGGGGCTGGAATCGGCGGGGAGGATGGCCTGAAGACGGTTCTGGCCATCCATCAGATACAGCACCGAGGAATGATCGATCCGATACGCGCTGCTCGCGTCATCGCCCGACGGATCGGTCGTGATATGGGACGTCACGTGAAAGGCCTGCGCCACGGCCCGTATCTGCGATGCCGTGCCGGTGAGGCCGACGATCGCGGGAGAAAAACGCCTGGCATAGAGTCCGACATCGTCCGGACGGTCCCGCTCCGGGTCCAGCGTGATGAAGAGCGGCACGGGACGCTGCCTGTCGGGCGGGAGCAGGGTATAGGCCTGCGCCACGGTCGCAAGCGTCAGCGGGCAGACATCGAGGCAATGGGTATAGCCGAAATAGATGAGCGTCTGCCGCCCGGCGAAACGCGCCTGTGTGACCGGGCGATTCGTGCTGTCGATGAGGCTGTAGGCACCGCCGATCTGCGTTTCATGCCTGTGGCCGAACAGGGTCCGGAACCCGATGGCGCCCGCGAACAGGCCGATAATGACGAGTGTGGGCACGGCCCACAGACGCAACGCCGCGCGTCGCGATCCGTGATGTGCCGAACGGGAGGGGCCGGGAACGAAGCGTTTTCGAGCCATGCGCGTCTCCCTCGTGGAAGAGGCGGGGGCCTGCCCCGCTCCCCCTTTCTGACCCTGCAAAAGGGTTTTCCGGCGGTCAGCAGGGCGAAGCCCTGCGTCCCCCTTGTCTCAGTAGCGGTATTCTTCGTGCTTGAACGGACCGGCAACCGGCACGCCGATATAATCGGCCTGCTTGTCGCTCATCTTGCTCAGCTCGGCGCCGACCTTGGCGAGATGCAGCGCGGCCACCTTCTCGTCCAGCTTCTTCGGCAGGGTATAGACCTTGGTCTCGTACTGGCCCGGTTTTGCCGTCCAGAGTTCGATCTGTGCCAGGGTCTGGTTGGTGAAGGACGCCGACATCACGAAAGAAGGGTGACCCGTGGCGTTACCGAGATTCACGAGACGGCCTTCGGACAGCAGGATGATGCGCTTGCCGTCGGGGAACTCGATTTCGTCCACCTGCGGCTTGATGTTGTCCCACTTGTAGTTGCGCAGGGCCTCGACCTGGATTTCACTGTCGAAATGCCCGATATTGCACACGATCGCGCGGTGCTTCATCTCGCGCATATGCTCGACGGTGATGATGTCGACATTGCCCGTGCAGGTCACGAAGATGTCGCCACGCGGCGCAGCGGCTTCCATCGTCACGACCTCATAGCCTTCCATCGCGGCCTGAAGGGCGCAGATCGGATCGACTTCGGTCACGAGCACGCGGCAGCCTGCATTGCGCAGCGAGGCGGCCGAGCCCTTGCCCACATCGCCATAACCGGCAACCACGGCAACCTTGCCAGCCATCATGACGTCTGTGCCACGGCGAATCGCGTCCACCAGGCTCTCGCGGCAGCCATAGAGATTGTCGAATTTCGACTTGGTGACGCTGTCGTTCACGTTGATGGCCGGAACCTTCAGCGTGCCCTTCTTGGCCATTTCCCACAGACGATGCACGCCCGTGGTCGTCTCTTCGGACAGGCCGCGCACGTCGTTCAGCATCTCGGGATACTTGTCGTGCATGAGCACGGTCAGGTCGCCGCCGTCATCGAGGATCATGTTCGGCGTCCAGCCATCGGGCCCCTTGATGGTCTGCTCGATGCACCACCAGAATTCCTCCTCGCTCAGGCCCTTCCAGGCGAAAACCGGCACGCCGGTCGCGGCGATGGCGGCAGCAGCCTGGTCCTGGGTCGAGAAGATGTTGCAGGACGACCAGCGCACGGTCGCGCCGAGAGCCGTCAGCGTCTCGATCAGCACGGCGGTCTGGATGGTCATGTGCAGACAGCCCGCAATGCGCGCACCCTTGAGCGGCTGGCTGGCGCCGTATTCCTCGCGGAGCGCCATCAGGCCGGGCATTTCGCCTTCGGCAATGGAAATTTCCTTGCGGCCCCATTCGGCGAGGGAAATGTCGCGCACCTTGTAATCGGTCATTCTGAAACCCTTGTCTTTCTGATGATGGGGCAACGGTATAAAGCGAGTTCGGTCGTTCGGCCAGCGCGCAAGAAAAAACGCCCGTCCTTGCGGAGCGGGCGTTCGGGTCGGAACCCGGAGCCGGAGCCTCAGTTCGGATCGGCGTGACCGGCGGTGCTCATCCGGTGATGATGCTTGTGCCCGGATTTGTGACCCGTCTTGTGATCATGGGCCGGAGAAGAGATGGGCAGCTTGTCGGAGCTGCGACCCGTCTTGTCCATGTCCGTCGGCGGTGCCTTGGGCGCGCTCGGATCGGGCTGCTCCTGCCTCTGGTTCTGGAATGTCCTGTTTTCCTCGGTCGGATTATGGACCTTGTAGGAATTGGCCTTCATCTGTTCGGCCTGTTCCGGGGTCGGAGCGGTCGTGCTTTCTGCCGAGGTCGTCGCCTGGGCCAGTGCAGCGGCAGGCACGGCGAGCGGGGCCGAAAGCAGAGCGGTGGCCGCGAGGAATACTTTGAGACGTTGTTTCATGACAGGCTCCTGTCTGTGACTGGAGAGAACTGGACCCGGATGGGAAAGGCAATCCGTTGCGATTGCCTCCCCGGCGATACGGGATATTTCCGTTTTTCCGGGTACGGGGACGAACTGGTAACAAACCGGCAGCGTTCAAGTTTCCTTGCCGCCGGATTAAGCCTGGTTTTTGTAGGGAAACCGGTTGCCTGACCGGAGCGCCCATGCGAGAGAGCGGGCGGCAATGCCCTGACCGTACCCGAACCGTCACGATGGAGGATGGCATGTCCAGCACACGCACGCAGCTGCCTTTCTCGGTCGTCGGCGGTCAGGATACCAGGCCGTCATCCGTCCTGCCCCATGGGATCGCCAACGGTCTCGTCTGGGCCATCAGGGCCCGCCCGGGCGAGGACCCGGTGCCGCTCGAGCCGGAGGAGATCGAAAGCCTCCTCAACGATCGCACGCCACCCTCGAATTATCCCAAGCCGAGCGAGAGCTGGGCATGGATGCATTTCGATACCGTGCACAGCTCGGCGCGCCAGCATGTCGCGACCTTGCCGTGCCTGCCGGAAGATGTCAGCGCGATGCTGGCCGAGACCGAATACGGAGTCATGCTCGAGGCGCTTCCCGGTCTGGTCTGGGGGGCGCTGCCCGCCTTCGACGATGCGGTCAGCGAGGAGGACCGGGAGATCTGCGCGTGGCGCTTTGCCATGCGTCCCGATCTTCTGATCACCACGCGGCGCAACCCCATTCCGGTGCTGGGCGTCGCCTATCGCAGCCTCCGGGCTGACTCGGTACCCCATAGCCCCGCCGGTGTGATCGATCGCGCCCTGCGCGAGTTTACCGGCAGTGTGCGCCGGCAGATCAACAAGCTCGATGACGAACTCGATCGTGCGGAGGATGCGCTTCTTCTGATCGACCGACGCACCGATCTCGGTCATCTGGGCGGTATCGTCGGAAAAGGGCGGCGACGCGCCACCGAGCTCAGGCGCGTCGTCACGCCCATCGACCGCGTGCTTCGCGACGAGGATCTCGAACTGCCGGAATGGGCCGAGGACGAGCTGCGCGACCGGACCGAACGTCAGGTCCATGCGGCGCTGGACGACATGATCGCCCTGCTCGACCGTGCGCGCTCCCTTCAGGACGAGCTCGGGTCCTCCCAGGCGGAAGAGACGAACCGGCGCCTCTATATCCTGACCGCCGCAACCATTCTCATGTTCCCCGCGACGCTTGTGACCGGTTTCTTCGGCATGAATACAGGCGGAATGTATCTGGCGAGCGGGGAATACGGCACCATAGAAGCGGGTCTGGTCTGTTTCATCGCGATGATCCTGACCTGGGTGTTTCTCAAGCTGGCCCGGTTGCTCTGATCCGACTGCCCTGATCCGACTGCCCTGATCCGACCGCCCTGATCCGACCGCCCTGATCCGACCGCCCTGATCCGGCGGCTCCGATACGATGGTTCCTGTCCGGCCGGTCTGATCCGGTTGTGGCCTGCGTCTGCGGGAGCACCGTCCGTCCGGACCAGATCCGCCCCGCTTATGGGCGCGGCGTCTTGGGGCGCGCCTTCCGGTCACGCCCGATGAAGGTAGCGGATGTCCCCGGTTCCGATGTCACGGGTCCCGATGTCACCGGTGCGGGTCTTGCTGGCCGATATGATGCGTGCCACGGGCGCGGGCGCGCTCCTCCTGGTCCTGACGCGCGGCATAGCGTGCGCGCTGTGCGTCCGTCCGCTCGGAAGCGCAGGCAGGGCACTGGACACCGTCGATAAAGAGTTCCGAGGTCTTGTCATCGGCCGAAACGGGCCGACGGCAGGCATGACACAGGGCGTAGGCACCCGGCTCGAGACCGTGACCGACCGTCACGCGCTGGTCGAAAACGAAACACTCCCCCTCCCAGAGGCTCTCGGTTTGAGGAATCTCCTCGAGATATTTGAGAATGCCTCCCTGGAGATGACACACATCCTCGATCCCTTCGGACAGGGCAAAGGCGGTGGATTTCTCGCACCGTATGCCACCCGTGCAGAACATGGCGATCCTGGGTTTGCGTCCCTCGGCTTCCAGCGCGGCACGACGGGCGCGGAACCATGCGGGGAACTCGCGGAAGCTCCTGATGTCGGGATCGATGGCCCCCCTGAACGTTCCGACCGCCACCTCGTAGTCGTTGCGTGTGTCGATCAGGATCGTGTCGGGATCCGAGATGAGGGCGTTCCATTCTGCCGCGGGCACATATCGGCCCACTCCGGCGAGCGGATCGATATCGGGCTGTCCCATCGTGACGATTTCGCGCTTGAGCCGGACCTTCATGCGGTTGAACGGCATGGTCTCGCTCCAGGAGCGCTTCCATTCGAGCGTCGCGCAGCCCGGGAGGCTGCGCAGATGGGCGAGTATTGCGTCGATTCCCTGTTCGGTGCCGGCGATGGTTCCATTGAGCCCCTCACGGGCCAGAAGGAGCGTGCCTCTGATGTCATGCTTCAGGCACAGGGCGAGAAGGGGCGCGCGCAGCGCCTGCGGATCGGCGAAAGGGGTGAAGCGGTAGAGGGCGGCGATGCAGATGGGGGGCGGCGCCATGATCGATAATCCCGACAGACAGAAGACGAAACGAGAGCGGGGTCCGTCCGGGTGAGAGGATGCGAACGCTGGACCGGGCCCAGGGCGCGTCTTAGCGCAGGTTCCCCCCGTGAAGCCAATGACGTTCCCGACCGGGATCACTCTGGCAGGGATTCGGGGGAGACGACTCCACGTTCCTGCAGCGGAGAACAGGGGGCGCTGTCGGGCCATCAACGATGGGGAGATCTTATCGCGCGGATGAGAAAAGGTCAGGAAGTCATCAATAAATCACTAAAAAATGGATTAATTTTAACGGGGTTTATCGATGGAATTTTAATCCTGATGAAAAATTACGATTCATAACTATATTTAACGCTTCTCTTGCATGTTTTGTCACTATCAGCGGGAGATCGATCACGCTTCGGCAAGGCGTGCAGGGAGGCGAATGATGGCAGTAACGTCACAGGCTGTTTTGACCGGGGGAAGCTGGACCGCATCGAGCGTGAGCGGCATCACCTATTATGTCAGCGGGTCCGTCTCCGCCTACGGGGTGACGACCCTGTCTTCCATCGGCTCCCTGACCGTCACGAGCGGTGCCACCGTATCGGGTGTCATGATTTCCGGCGGTGTCCCGTCCGTCTATATCCGGAGCGGCGGTGTCATGACGAGCTCCTACGAGCTCAACGGCTACACCTATGTTTCTGCCGGCGGCATCCTGTCCGGGAATACGCTCAATTCCGATGAGGTCTATCTCTACGCCGGTGCCAGCTCGGTCGATGACACCTACGTCAATAGCGGTGCGGGGGTCGATGGCTACGCACGGCTCTTCGTTTCATCGGGAGCGAGCCTCCAGGGCGCGACACTGAAAGACGGCGCGACGGGCGGCCTCAGTGCCATCGTCTCGTCAGGTGCGTCCGTATCGGGGCTTACGCTGGGCTCGGGCGGCACCGCCATCGTAAGTTCGGGTGCCTCGATCGCCGGTATCAATACAGGGGCAGGCAGTGTCCTTTCACTGGGCGCGGCCTATGGAAGCGGCACGGCTGCCCTGCCCCCGAACAGTCAGGGCAGCGTCGTGCTGACCGGCGGCGCCTGGACGGCGTCGAGCATCAGCGGGATCACCTATTATATCAGCGGGTCCGTCTCCGCTTCGGGCAAGGTCGTGCTTTCGAATATCGGCAGTCTGACCGTCTCGAGCGGGGCCGTTGTCTCGGGCGCCGTCATCTCGGGAACGACGACGCCATCGATCTATATTTCCTCGGGCGGGACGATGACCTCGTCGCTCGACGTGAACGGTTATCTCTATGTTTCGGCCGGCGGGACGCTCTCGGCCAATGTGCTCAATTCGAACGTCGTCTATCTGTATTCCGGCGCCCATTCGATCGGAGACAGCTATGTCAATAGCGGGACCTATGCCGATGGCTATTCGGATGCGATCGTCTATCCGGGTGCCACGCTGACGTCTCCCTATATCGGTTCGGCTTCGAATGGGGGATTCACCGTTACGGTTTCCTCCGGGGCGACCGTGAGCGATCCGACCCTCGTAAACGGTGGCGGTCGACTCGTGGTATCCGGATCGCTCAGCACCAGCGGCGCTGCCCCCTGCTTTCTCGCCGATACCATGATCGAGATGGAAAATGGCGAGACGGCTGTTCAGGATATCAGGATCGGTGACGTGGTCGTCGCGTATGTCGATGGCGCGCGCGTGGCACGGCCGGTCATCTGGGCCGGGTGGACGCAGGCCGTCATCCGCTCCGACCTGCCGGACGATCTCGCAGGTTATCCGGTCCGTATCCTGAAAGATGCGCTGGGAGAGAATCGTCCGTACAAGGATCTGCTGGTCACGGCGGAACATTGTCTCTTTGTCGAGGGCGCGTTCGTACCCGTCCGGATGCTCGTCAATGGACGTTCCGTTTTCTACGACCGCAGTTTCTCCGGATATGTCTATTATCATATCGAGACGGATGACCATTCCGTCATCATGGCCGATGGCGTTCTGACAGAGAGTTTCCTCGATACGGGGCACAGGGGCAGCTTCCGTCAGGAAGGGGATATCGTCGCTTTCGGGGGCCGCAGGCAGAACTGGCAGACGCATGGCGCCGCATCGCTCCGGACCGACCGGGCATTCGTCGAGCCGATCCATGCATCGATCGTATCGCGGCTGCCGGACGATGCGCCGCCGCGCTATGTCGCCTCGGCCGCCGGGGATGCCCCCCGGGACGAAGGAAGCCCCAGCGCGGCCGAGACGGCCAGTGTCGCCACGGCCAGTGTCGCCATCGTGACCGATACGGGTCAGTGGATCGCGCGCAGGCGTGTGACGAACGGGCAGCACGTCTTTTCGATACCCGCCGATGCCCAGACGCTGCGTATCGTCTCGCAGAGCGCGCGTCCGAGCGATGCCGTTGCGCCGTTCATCGACGACCGGCGCGATCTCGGGGTGCTGGTCAACGCCATTCGTCTTTTCGAAGCCGAGGAGATGGAGGAGCTGGGCGAATTCCGTACCGCGGAAACGCTCGAGGGCTGGAATGCGCGGGAGGAATGCGGTCGACGCTGGACGCGCGGGAACGCGCTCATCCATCTTCCCGACCGGCAACCCGGACGCCCGGCCATTCTCTCGATAGAGATCTCCGCCTTCGCACCGCGACCCGAGCGGGTCGGTGCCGTCGTACCGACGCGTATCGCGGGATAACGGTCGCCGGATGGGCCATCCGTGATACGGAGGGTCCGGCTTGCGGATCGTTGTCCGCGCCCTCGTCTCAGGTCGGGTCGTTCTTGCGCCCTTCCTTCTACCGTTGCCCGAGCTTTCCTTGTTTGCTTTCCTTGTTCGCATCGATCCGGAGGGATGTATCCGGGGGCAGTAACGCCTCTCGCGGGGGCCCTGGTGATGCCGGGTCTGCCCCGCATTCATGGCGCGCCACGGCTGTTTGAACGATGCCGTCAAAACAGTCTCTTGATCCTGAGCAGGATTTCAGGAAACTCGGCTCGCCCTGAGCCCCGATATCTGTCACGGATTGCGGGCGGCGAGGCGAGAGGAGATTTCGATCATGGCGTCTGAGAGTCACACCTTCGGCAATGAAGGCTATACTGCCCGCGTCACAGCGCTCGGTGCCGAACTCTGCTCCTTGCGCGATCGGACAGGTCGGGAGCTCATCTGGACCGGTGGCGCGTGGCCGCGTCATTCTCCCGTGCTCTTTCCCATCATCGGCAGGGTGCACGATAACCATGCCTTGATCGACGGTCTCGATTATACGCTGACCCAGCACGGTTTCGCCCGTGACAGGGTGTTTCGCTGGGCCGAGCGGAGCGAGACGGGATGCACGCTCGTGCTCGAGGACGATCCGACCAGTCGAGCGCTCTTTCCTTTCGCTTTCCGGCTCACCCTGCGTTACGCGCTGGACGAGACGGGACTTCATGTCAGCTACGATCTGACCAATCCCGATACGCGCGGAACGCTTCATGCCTCTCTGGGGGCGCATCCCGCTTTCGTGTGGCCCTTCGTCCCGGATACGGCCAAGACCGATTACATTCTTCGTTTCGAGAAGGAGGAGCACGCGCCCCTGGCGCGGCTCGAGGCGGGACTTATCGTGGACTGGTCGCGGCCGAATCCCGTGAAGGGGCGGGAGCTGGCGCTGAATGACGGTCTCTTCGAGGAGGATGCGCTCATTTTCATGCATCCGCAGAGCCGGAAGCTCCTGTTCGGCGCAGATCGGGGAGACGGACTTGCTTTCGCATGGCACGGTTTCGAACAGCTGGGCGTCTGGATGAAACCGGGATCGGATTTCCTCTGCCTCGAACCGTGGCAGGGCTATGCCAGCCCCGCGGCTTTCACCGGTCCGTTCGAGGAGAAGCCGGGCCTGCTCCATCTGGCGCCGGGCACGTCCTGGCAGGCAGGATGGTCCGCCGGTCTCGTCGCGGGGAAGACGCTGTCATCGTAACATCTCTTGCATGCCGGGCCGCAGGGTGAGACGTGTCGGTTTCTCCCCCATGGAACGTTTCGAGGTCCGATGTCCGCGCTTTTCTTCCGATCCAGGCGTCTGTCCGGTGCCTTCATGGCACTCTCCTCCATCGGCCTGCTAGCGATGACGCCGCGCGAGGCGTTCGCCTGGGGGCCGTACGGCCATGCGATCGTGGCCGATATCGCGCAAAGCCGTCTCTCTCCCGAAGCCACGCACTCTGTGCAGGCGCTTCTCGCTCTCGAGCATTACCGGACGCTCGACCGGGTGGCCTCCTGGCCCGATACGATCGGGCATGTGCCGGTGGCGAAAGGCGGGCTGCCCCAGACGCTCCCCTGGCATTATGTCGATACCGACGTCGCTTTTTCGACCTATGACAAGGCGCGGGACTGTGCGGACGATATCTGCGTGACCGAGAAACTGCCCGAAATGGCGCATGTTCTGGCCGACCGGTCCGCTCCGGAGGCGAAACGGCTCGCTGCGCTCAAATGGATCGTGCATCTCGCAGGGGATCTTCATCAGCCGCTCCATGCCGCGGAGCGCGATCACGACAAGGGCGGCAATGCCGTAAAGGTCTCTTTCTTCGGCGATGACCGGAACGGTCACGAGAACCTGCATTCCCTGTGGGATGAGGGAATCATGGACCGGGCCCGTCATCTCGTGGTCGGGCCGCATTATACCATCGATTTCGCCCGCGCGCGTGCGGAGGCGGAGCGTCTCGACGCACAGATCACGCCCGGACAGGCAGCCTACTGGTCCTCCGGTCTGACGGAGGATCCGGGACGGGGGGCAGTCCGTGATGCGGTCGTGACCTGGACCAATGAAAGCCACGGTCTGGCCCGGACCGTGGCCTATGGGCTCCTGCCGGAAGGTGCGGGATCGGACGGCGCGGGGTCGCAAGGGCGCGAATTGTCTCTCGGAGAGACCTATAGCGACCGGACGCTCCCGGTTATCGAGACACGGCTCGAACAGGCGGGGGTGCGTCTCGCTGCCCTTCTCAACCGCGTGTTTTCGAAGCCCGGCCCGGTTTCCGGCCCGACCCCCTGATCGAGGCGTTTTCCCCGGGGGGCGTTCGCGGCTCCGGCTCCCCGATAGCTGCCCGGGCACGCCGGATCGTTATCAGCGCACCCAGATCTGCCCTGCGCTGAACGAAACCCATATGTCGTGCTGGGCGAACCAGTCGGCGCCGAGCAGCATATCGGCGCTGTCGCGCAGATCGGAGACCGTGAGGACGGGATCCTTCCAGACGGGGTTTCCCGTGCCGGTATCCGGCCCCGCCTTCGAGGTGCGAAGATGCAGGGCGTGGAATTCATGCCAGTGATACCAGCGGGCATTCAGATCGACCCCGCTCGTGACGCCACCGGGATCGCGCGCCAGAACGGCATCGGTTATGCCCATGGCATTGGCGAAGCGGCGTGCGAGGATATGCGAGCGCGCACCGCTATCGAGAAGAGCCACCCCATCATGGCCGTCGAGCGTGAAGGCAACCGTCAGGCGCGTTCCCTCACGACGTGTCGCCAGGGCCGTATATCCGGCGGGCCAGGCGGGAGAAGCCGTGCAGCGGTCTCCCGGGGGCGCGGGTTTCCAGAGACGGAGCCGCCCATGGGGCACGTCGAATTCCACATCGTAGCGATGGAGGAGATCCACCCCCATGAGCCCGGCGATCGGGGGTGTCAGAGACGGGACACCGGGCAATCCGCCCAGGGGGATCGCCCGGGATCCCATGGGCACGGGGCCGAGGGCGAGTGCCTGCACGCGCATGTTCGGCGCGAGCTGGCCGCGCCCGTTCGGCCCCTGGATGACCGTGGCGTGGTCGGGATCCGGCGTCAGATGCAGGGCGCCTGCCGCTTCGGGCGTGATCAGACTCCCCTCCGAGCCGGTATCGAGAATGAACCGCGCCTGCCGTCCGTCCAGAACCACCGGTGCGTTGAGAAACAGGGCGTCGTTATGAAGGGGAAGATCGGCCACATGGACCGGGGGCGTACAGGGGCTCGCATGCGCGACCGTCCCGTGAAGCAGCACGCCGAGGCAGAAACTGGCAAGCGCAAGGGGGACAGGGCGCGGCATCGGTCATTTCCTTGCGCGAGGGTGGGCCTGCCAGACGGCAAGGAGATGGCGTTCATCGGCCAGGGTATAGGCCTGGGTTGTAGAAAGGCTGGCATGGCCGAGGAGTTCCTGAATGGCTCTCAGATCGGCACCGCCCTCGAGGAGATGCGTCGCGAAGGAATGACGCAGCGCATGGGGGGTGGCGCTCGGATCGAGCCCGCTCTGGTCGCGCCATGTCTGCATGACCCGGCGCGCCACGGCTGGCTGGAGCCTCTTGCCCCGCAGGCCGACGAAGAGCGGGGCATCGGGTGCGGGGCACGGATGAGCGCGACGCCATGTCTGCAGAATGGCGAGTACGGCGGGCAGAAGAGGCACGAGGCGCTCCTTGCCGCCTTTTCCCACGACGCGCAGGGTGCCCTCCGATGCCCGGTCGAGATCGCGCAGGTCGAGGGCGAGAGCCTCGCCGATACGCAGCCCTGCACCGTAGAGCAGGGTGAACAGGGCTTCGTCGCGCAGGGCGCCGAGCGGGTCATGGGCGAGGGCGGCCATCTCCGTCGGTGCCGCGCGGGCGATATCGCTGGCGATGGGGCGTGGCAGACGCTTGCGCGTTTTCGGCGGTGTCAGCTGGCGCAGGGCGCTGGCGCTCACCCCGTGTCGCAAGGAGAGAAACTGGAAAAAGGAGCGCATCGCCGAGACGCGGCGCGCGCGCGACCGGGCCTGGCCGTCGCGCGAGCCTTGCGATCGCTCCGAGCGCTGCGCGTCATGGGCGAGCCACGCCCGGAAATCGGCTGTCCGCAACGCGGCAAGGGCTGCGAGATCCGGTTCCTGCCCCAGATGCTCCGTCAGGAAGGCGAGCGCCATGACGACATCGTTGCGATAGGCGGCGATCGTGTTGGGACGCGCCCGCCGCTCGAGACCCAGCCAGTCGAGCCATCCGGACAGGCATTCATGCATCTGCATGTCGGGCATCCACTCGGGCATCCGCTCGGGCATCCGCATGACGAGACGTCCTGTCTCGGGTAAGAACGACGTTCGATAGGAGAAGCGCGACGAGCATGACGCAAGAGAGCTTAGAGAAGCGGCGAGAGAAAGGCGAGAGAGCCGAGAGGATCGCCGTGCTCCTTCCTCTGCCTTTTCCCACCGCCCTAGACTATCTCGCGCCCGAAGGGGCCGTATCGCCCGGAGATCTCGTCCAGGTGCCGCTCGGCAAACGTCAGGAAACGGGCTGCGTCTGGGATCGCGAGAGCGATGTTCCCGCCGATTTTGCGCCGGTTCCGGCACGGGAAGTGGCGCGCACGCGGCTCAAGCCCATATCGGGCAAACTCGACATGCCAGCGCTTCCAGGCGATCTGCGTCGTTTCATCGCCTGGCTCGCGGCCTATACCCTGACACCGCCGGGGCTCGTCCTGGCGATGGCGATCCGCGCCCGACATACCAAACCCCCCCGTGTCGTGCATGGCTGGGTGCGCGGTACGGAAGCGACCGAAGGGCTGCGCATGACCGAAGCCCGTCAACGGGTGATGGCCGCACTCGGTCCGCATCCTGCAACGACCGCGTCCCTGGCCGAACGGGCGGGTGTGTCGGACGCCGTGATCAGGGGACTGGCCGCAGCCGGTGCGCTGCGCGAAGAGGTCGTGACATGCGATCCCCTCTTCGGGACGCCCGATCCGGATTTCGACCGGCCGCGCCTGTCGCCGGAGCAGGGAGAGGCCGCGCATGAACTCTCCTCAGCGGTGCGGGAGGGCGGGTTTGCGACCATCCTGCTCGAGGGCGTGACGGGATCGGGCAAGACGGAGGTCTATTTCGAGGCAGTGGCCCAATGTCTGGCGCAGGGGCGGCAGTGCCTCGTCCTCCTCCCAGAGATCGCCCTCTCCACCCAGTGGACCGACCGGTTTGCGAGACGGTTCGGCGTGCAGCCGGCTCTCTGGCATTCGGAGCTGGGAGGCAGGAAGAAGCGCGAGACCTGGTATGCCATCGCTGCGGGGCGGGCCCAGGTCGTCGTGGGCGCGCGCTCGGCGCTCTTTCTTCCTTTTCCGGCGCTCGGCCTCGTCATTGTCGACGAGGAGCACGAAAGCGCGTTCAAACAGGAAGAGGGCGTCACCTATCACGGCCGGGACATGGCGATCGTCCGGGCGCGTCTTGCCGGGATCCCCGTCATACTCGTTTCGGCGACACCCAGTCTGGAGACGCTCACCAATGTGGAGGCCGGGCGGTACCGGCACGTCGTCCTCCACGGTCGGCACGGGGCGGCGACCCTGCCGCGCGTCGCGCTGATCGACATGCGCAAGGCCCCGCCGGAACGCGGGCAGTTTCTCTCTCCCGCGCTGCTCGGGGCCATGCGCGAGACGCTCGCCCGTCAGGATCAGGCGATGCTGTTTCTCAACAGGCGGGGTTACGCCCCCCTGACCCTGTGCCGGAGCTGCGGGCATCGCATGGAATGTCCGAATTGCTCGGCCTGGCTCGTCGAGCATCGCGCAAGGCAGATCCTGACCTGTCATCATTGCGGGCATCACGAACCCCTCCCGCATAGCTGCCCGTCCTGCGCGGCGGAGGCCAGTCTCGTGCCCATCGGGCCCGGAATCGAGCGGGTTCACGAGGAGGTCAGGCATCATTTTCCCGAGGCGCGCATTCTCGTCATGGCCTCGGATACGCTGGGTTCGCCCTCCGCTACGGCTGAGGCCGTCAGACAGATTGCGGCGCGCGAGGTCGATCTGATCGTCGGGACGCAGATCGTCGCCAAGGGCTGGCATTTTCCCGATCTCACGCTTGTGGGCGTCGTCGATGCCGATCTCGGTCTGGGAGGAGGCGATCTGCGCGCGGCCGAGCGCACGGTGCAGCTTCTGCATCAGGTAGGAGGGCGTGCGGGGCGTGCCGAGAAACCGGGGCAGGTCCTGCTTCAGAGCTATCTCGGCGATCATCCCGTCATGCAGGCGCTCGTCTCGAACGATTACCAGGCTTTCATGGCGCAGGAGGCGGCCCAGCGGAAACCGGGCTTCTGGCCGCCCTATGGGAGACTGGCCGCCCTGATCGTCAGTGCGGATACGGCTGAGGCCGCCGACGGGCTTGCCGGTCGCATCGGGGCGAGGGCGCCCGATCTGCCCGGCATACAGGTGCTCGGCCCCGCACCGGCCCCGCTCGCGATTCTGCGCGGGAGACATCGCAGGCGCCTGCTGTTGCGCACGAGGCGAAACGTCGCGGTGCAGCCCATCCTGCGAAACTGGCTCGAGGGGCTGAAACTCACCACCCATGAACGGGTGGATATCGATATCGATCCCATCTCGTTCCTCTGAACGTCTCCCTTGAACGTCTTCCTGCGCGCTCATGCGCATCATGGCCCGTTCCGGAAAAGAAAAAGGCGCCCGGGAGGGCGCCTTTCCGTCGGCCGGTCAGGCCGCTTCAGGGGCCTTTTTTCAGGCCGTCTCGTCCTTGCGCCCGGGGCGGATGGCCTTGATGACGAAGGTCGCGATGGCGATCACGGCCAGAAGGTGCTGGATATGGGGGCGGATCTTCTTCGGGCCGAACATGCCGAGAAAGGTCAGGCCGCCCATGATGGCTTCTTTGGTCTGCGGCCTGGCCGTACAGCACATCTTGCTGATGCAACAGCCCTTTTTCTCCTGACCGGGTGCGGTCAACTCGGTCACCTTGGCCTTTTTCTTGCTGAACATGAGGGTCTCCTGTTTCTTCACACTCTATCAAACAATGGAATCGCGGCAGAGTTGAGACGATTACGCGCTTTATATGGGACGTCCATCCAGGGTCGCCTGCAGGGTCGTGATCCGCTTCCGGATGTCATGAGCCTGCGGATCCACGACGAGCACCTGTCGCGCCGCCGATAACGCTGCCCCGATATCGTGGCGTTCTTCCTCCACCTGGGAAAGCAGCCGCCACGAGAGGGGGTCGTCCGCATCCATCTGCAGGGCGACGCCAAGATCGCTGATCGCGCCCTCGAAATCGCCGGCAGCATAGCGGATCCGTGCGCGGGCGCGCCGGATGAACGCCCTGTCGGGCTGGAGAACGACAGCACTCGCAAGCGCAGCCTCGGCCTTGCGATAGTCATGCGTCTTGAGGAAGGCGTCGGCCTTCTCGAGCAGGAGCCGCGTGGCGGGTGTGAGGTGTCTCTGACGCAGTGTCTCTGCCCGTCGTTCGAGGGCACGGGCTTCCGAAGGCGTTTTCGCCTCGCGCAATGCCTTGCTGACCTGCTGGAGGGTCTTGAGGCTTCTGGAGGGTGTGGCAGAGGATGTGCCGGAGGATGCATCCGGGGACGCGTCCGGAGACGTACCGCGGGATGGGTGCGCAGCGCCGGGACGATCGCTCCCGGGCAGGCCGGATCGGGTCGATGGCGCAGCATTCGCGGTCGAAACGACAAAAGCCGCGCTGCCAAGAAGCAGACACGGCTTTGTGACGGCCCGGATCCGGGCCGCGACCTGCGTCAAAACGGGGGGTACCCTCCGTTCCGGCATCGGGCAGAAATCAGCCCTGACGTGCCTTCATGCGCGGGTTCTTCTTGTTGATGACATAGACGCGCCCGCGGCGACGGACGACGCGGCAATCCTTGTCGCGGATCTTGGCGGATTTGAGGCTATTGCGAATCTTCATGATATCTGCTTCCCGGGCCATGCATGACGAACGGGCGTCGCGCCCGCGAGAGGTGGTCGGAATACTCATCGTCCTCGTCAGAGTCAACTCCTACAGTCAGCGCCTCGCATGAAGAATGCCCGTGGGACGCGGTTTTTCGATCATGGTCAAATCCGTCGATCCCCCTTATCTTCCCGATATGAAGACAATCCTGCCCGCGCTTTTCGGTCTGGCGATCCTTGTGCCGCTCTCCGCACAGGCAGCCTCGCATCCCAGGAACGATCCGGCTTCCGTGCTCAACCGGATTCTCGCCGTGCTCCAGGCCGATCCGGATTCGGCCAGCGATTCCTGCGTCGAGGCGCTCAAGGAACTGCACAAGACCCAGAAGATCGTGGCCGATATGGACACGGACAACGCGAACCAGAATGCCGCGGTCGCCCGCGACGTGCTCGAATCCGATTTCGACGAGACGATCGAGGTTTGCGGAACGGATGCGAGAACCCTGTGTCGCACCAAGGCGGAGACCCTGCCGAAGCTTCCCGCTCTGTGTCTGGCCATCCGTCATCGCCCCGTTGCGGACGATGCGGACTGACCTCCCGGCTCCGCCGAGCCTCTGTACCAGGCCCCGGCCCGGAATTCCTCCCGCTCAGGAGTCGCTGCGGGAGTCCTCGTTCTGGCTCCTCTCTGCCAAGTTCCTTTCTGCCGGGCTGTTCTCTTCTCCGCCATCTGCGAGGGGGCGGCGGTTCATGGCCCAGATCGCGAAAGCCTGAACATAGGCGACTTCTTCCAGACGTTTGAAGCGCCCCGACGATCCGCCATGCCCGGCATCCATGTTGATCCGGCACAGAAAGGGACCGCCTGTCGCGATCTCGCGGAGTCTGGCGATCCATTTCGCAGGCTCCCAGTATGTCACGCGCGGATCGGACAATCCGCCCATGGCCAGTACGGGCGGGTATGAGACCGGACGGATGCCGTCATAAGGGGAGTATCCCGCGATCAGATCGTAGGCTGCGGGATCCTCGAGCGGATTGCCCCATTCGGGCCATTCCGGGGGTGTCAGCGGGAGCGTGTCGTCCGACATGGTGTTCAGCACGTCGACGAACGGGACCTGAGCGGCGATCCCGGCAAAAAGCCCGGGCTCCATATTGGCGACGGCACCCATGAGAAGCCCGCCGGCAGAGCCGCCATGGGCGACGATACGCCCCTCTCGGCCATAACCTGCCTCGGCCAGACGATGGCCGCACCGGATGAAATCCGTAAAGCTGTTCGGCTTCTGCGTGCCGCGACCCTGCAGGAACCAGTTCCAGCCCTTTTCGGATCCGCCGCGGATATGGGCGACGGCATGGATCCAGCCCCGATCGACAAGGCTCAGTATGGCGGTGCTGAACCCCGCATCCATCGAGATGCCGTAGGAGCCATAGCCATAGAGAAGAAGAGGCGCCGTGCCATCGCAGGGCGTCTCGCGCCGTTTCAGCACGGTGATGGGAATTTCGGCCCCGTCATCGGCGATGGCGAACAGGCGTCGCGTTTCATAGAGCGCCGGGTCGTGACCTGACGGGACGTCCCGGATCTTGCGCAGGCTCTGCTCGCCCGTGGAGGTGTCGACATCGTACCAGTGCGCCGGAGTGGTCGGCGATTCGTAGATATAGCGCAGGATCGGCGCATCATATTCCAGAAAACCGAGAAGAGAGAGATCGAAGGCCTCTTCCTTCATGCCTATGGTCCGGGCGACGGCCCTGAGGTCGCCTTCGGCGTCCGAAGCGACACTGTGGATCTCGATATTGCCGTCCGTTCTCTCGGCCCAGGCAAGCTGCGTCCGGCTGGTCGAGACGCCCAGAAGGAAGCGACCCGGAACATGCGGCAGGAAGGGTTGCCAGTTCTCGCGCGCGGTCCTGTTCTCAGGCGTCTGCATGAGCTTGAAATCGACGGCCCCCTCGCTGTTGGTCTGGATGATGAACCGGTCGTTCCAGTGGGTCAGGGAATAGCGCTCGCCGCGTCTGAGGGGGGAGGCGCTGACCGGGTTGCGCGTGGGATCCTCTGCCGGGATCAGCAGGGTCTCGTTCGTATCGTGGTCGCCCCGCTCGATAAGGATCCAGCGCCGCGACGCCGAGACCGAGATCGACAGGAAGAAACCGGGATCCGCCTCGTCATGGACGAGCGTGTCTTCGCCCCCGGTCAGGGCACGGCGATAGATGCGCGATGGCCGCCCGTTGTCATCCCGGTAGATCCAGAAGATCCAGCGCGAGTCCGGAGAGAGGGCGAAGCTCCCTGCGGTGCTTTCGATCGGCGGGGCGCAGAGGGCACCGGTCGAGAGATCGATCGTATGGATCCTGTAGACCTCCGATCCCTGCACGTCCTCTGTTTCGCCAGTAGAATAAACCCGATCTCCCTCCGGAAGTTACAGACATACATGGTCTTGCTCCGGTCGAAAGACCGCAGGCGAACCGATGTCCCTTCATGCCGTGCCTCTCGGGGGCGCGCGTTTTCTTCAGGTTGAGGATTGTTCGAAATGCAGTCTCGTATTCTCCGGGGCATGACCGCCCTGTGCGGCCTCGCTCTCGTCACCGGTGTCGCCCATGCGCAGCAGGCGCCCACTCCGGCGGTCCCCCCCGGCACGCAGTCCACGGCAATGCCTGCCGGTTCCGTGCCTGTGCATCGCGAGGGGGCTCCGCATGCCGCGACCGACATGATGCAGGCCGTCGGCGGCAGTGCTGTCAGCAATACGGTCTCGACCGCAGCGACCCCGGGCGTGCTGGATCATTACGGTCTGCCGTCGCTCGATGCTGCCAGGGCAGGCAATCTGGCCGGTCTGGCCAGCTACTGCGTGCGCAATCATCTCGTGCACGGCACGACCCTGCGTGTTGTGGGGCGCAAGCTCGCCATGCGTCCGGATGTGAAGAACGACCAGTATTACTCGCTTGGTGGCAAGGGACTTCTCCAGACCAGCTCCAACGTCCCCTTCGACGTCTCGAGCCTCGATCTGAGCCATCGGACGCAGCTTTGCGCCCAGGTCGGTCAGGTCGGCCAGAAGTTCATCAAGTAAGCCACGAGCGCGCAAGCCCGACGGATACGGGGCGGCTTCGTCCGGATGCGGGCGAAGCGGGTCACAGCGTTTCGTGTCAGGCAGTGCTGCAACGCAAGAAGGCCAGCCCCCGGGGGCTGGCCTTTTTCGTCGCTCTGGCTGCAAACGGATCGCGCGCGGCCTCTGGCCAGAGACGGGACCGGACGGCGGGACGCCGCTCTAGCCGGGCAGGGCGAGGATCAGGTCGACACCCTCTTTGGTGCAGAGAACAGCCGCCTTTTCCTGCCGGGTGAGAACGGCGAGCGCGTCCGGAACGGAAGGGGCCTCGCGCAGTTTGAGAAGGCCGACGAGAAGATTGGGGTCGATGGCCGATCCGGGTTTGCGCGGTGCAGGCAGGGTGCGGCAGTGTTCCGCCAGAAGAAGCGGACTTGCGCGCAAAGCGGCAAAGGCCTCTCCGGGGGCGTCATCGGGCATGGCCTCCTTTTCGGCGCGGCGCAGATCGTTTTCGGTCGCGAGCCGGAGGATGGGAGGCAGGGCCGTTTCTTCCGGGATCAGGAGGAGGTTCCAGCTCTTGAGCCAGAGGCCCACCTCCCGGCTGGCCGTCAGGGCCGCCAGGGGAATGGCCAGAGCCAGGCCGACGAGGACCGGTGTCATCCACAAAAAGAGCGAGAAGGAGACCGACCACGCCGCAGCCGCCATCACCGTGCCGAATGCGGTATAGATCCAGTATCCGTGGGCGATCTCGCGCAGCGACACGCGCCCGTCATCGCGATTCTGGGCGTTCCATCCCGAATCCCGGCCGCGCAGGATGGAGAGCACGCCCGAACTGTGGATCAGCATGGCGATCGGCGCGATAAGCCCGCCGATCAGGGTTTCGAGCAGGATCGACATCGCAAGGCGGAAGGCACCGCCACAGCCGCGTAGCGTGACGCGGTCGAAAAGGGCGGCGATGAAGGCCAGCGCCTTGGGCGCCAGGAGAATCGCCATGGTGCCGATGAACACGTATTTCGCCTGAACCGGGTCGACCTGCGGCCAGTGCGGATAGAGCGTCTTGGTCTCGCCGAAATATTCCGGCCTGTCGAAATGCGATTGCAGCGAGATCAGGATGCCGAACATCAGGAACAGCAGCCAGAGCGGCGAGGTGATATAGGCGCCGATGCCCACCATCATGTGCATGCGGCTGACCCAGTGCAGACCGCGCGAGAGGACGATCTTGCCGTGCTGCAGATTGCCCTGGCACCAGCGTCGATCCCGTATGGCCACATCCGTCAGCGATGGCGGGCTCTCCTCATAGGACCCGAACAGGCCGGGCACCATGTGAATGGCCCATCCGCCCCGTCTCATCAGGGCTGCCTCGACGAAATCGTGACTCATGATCCCGCCACCGAAGGGTTTGCGCCCGGGAAGATGAGGCAGCCCCGCCTGTTCGGCAAAGGCGCGTGTCCGGATGACGGCGTTGTGACCCCAGTAATTGCCTTCCGAACCGTGCCACCAGGCGATGCCGTGAGCGATGAGCGGGCCATAGACACGCCCGGCGAATTGCTGCATGCGCGCGAAAAGGGTCTTCCCGCCGATGATCACGGGAAGGGTCTGGATGAGCGCGACCTTCTCGTGACGCTCCATGGCCGAAACGATCCGGACGATCAGCCCCCCATCCATGACGGAATCGGCATCGAGGGTGAGCATCTGCTGATAGGCGCCGCCGAAACGTTTGACCCATTCCTCGAGATTCCCCGATTTGCGGTCGATATTCTTCTGCCTGCGCCGGTAGAAGATCCGCCCCTGGCCGTGCACTACCTCGACGAAATCGAGATAGGCGCGCTCCTCGCGGATCCAGACATCGGGGTCTGTAGTGTCGGAAAGCAGGAAGATATCGAATGCATCGATCCGGCCCGTACGGACCAGGGAATCGTGAATGGCGCGCAACCCGACGAGGACCCGGTCGGGGTCCTCGTTATAGGTGGGCATGAGAATGGCCGTGCGTGTCGCCAGATCGGGCAGCGGCCCCTCCCGCGCGATACCGAGGCCGAGTCCGCCCTGGCGCAAGACCGAGACGAAGCCTGCGAGAGACGAGGTGAAGGAGAGGGAGATCCACGCGCCGAGAATGACGAACAGCGCGAGCACGATCAGCCCGAGCGTGGAGACGCCCATGCTGTTGAGCACCCGGTTCATCTCGAATGCGCCCCAGGCCGTCAGCACGACGGCGCCGCCGATCACGGCGAGACGACGCAGCCATAGCAGAGGGGGCGTGGTCGGAGGATGACGGTCGCGACCGAAGGTCTCAGGCCGCTGACGCAGATTTTGCGTCGGCATGGCCAGAGGGGCGTCGGCGGGCAGGAAATCGAAAGGGGCGACCTTTGCGGAAAGCGTGCTCACGGCGTCCAACGATACATCCATTTTTCGGAAATCGGTCCCTGCTCGTTGGCGAGCTGGCATTGCAGCTCGGCCAGCTTGGCATTGCCCGGATAGAATTCGAAGGTGGTCCGCCAGCCCTTGATGTTGGGATTGGGCTCCACCACCACGTTCTTGATCGTTCCGGCAGATGACTGCGGCAGAAGATGGAAGGCGGCATTCGGGGGCAGGTTCTCGAAAGGCTTGCCCGTGAAATCGATGACGAACATGCGGCCATCCGCATGGTCGGTCACGGCGCCGACACGGGTTGCGCCGATCCGTGCCAGATCGGTCGGCCAAGGCGTGTCCCACCCCCAGTACATACGATAGGTATAGGCGTATTCATGCCCTTCCTGCATCGGCTGCTTCGGTCGCCAGAAGGACACGATATTGTCGTTGACTTCATTGGGGGTCGGGATCTCGACCAGATCGACGGCACCTTCGCCCCAATCGCCGATCGGTTCGATCCATAGCGAGGGACGTTTCTCGTAATTCAGCGCCAGATCCTCGAAATCGTGGAAGGCCCTGCGGCGCTGCATCAGACCGAAACCGTGCGGGCTCGCATCCTGGAACGCCGAGAACTGGAGATCGACGGGATTGTTGAGCGGACGATAGAGCTGGGCGCCGGTACCCGTCCACATCTGGAGCGCTTCGCTGTCATGGGCGGCAGGGCGCCAGTCATCCACATGATTGCGGTTGTTGGAATCGAAATAGAACATGCCGGTCAGAGCTGCGATCCCGCCCTGGCTGATATCGGTGCGCGGGTAGAACGTCGTCTGGACATCGAAGACGGTGGTCGCTCCCGGACGGATGGTGAAGCGGAAGGCACCCACGACCGAAGGGCTGTCCATGAGGGCGTGAATGACCACAGAATCGACGCCGGGCTTCGGCTTTTCGAGCCAGAATTCGCGGAAGAGGGCGAATTCCTCTCCCTTCGGATCGCCGGTCCCATCGGCAAATCCCCGAGCGGAGAGACCGTAATTCTGACCCTTGGCAACGGCGCGGAAATAGGAGGCGCCCAGAAAGACGGCGCATTCCTCCATGACATTGGGGGTGTTGATCGCATTGCGCAGGCGCAGACCGGAGAAGCCGAGATCGTCGGTCACGCGCAGCATGGGATCGGGATAGGTGAACATGTCGGGATCGTAGGGAATCGGGGTCGACGCCCCGTCCACGACCTCGTTCATCAGAATGCGGGGGCGATAGAGAAACCCGCGCGGAAAGAACTCCACATCGAAGGCGAGATTGTCGCCATGCCACAGCGCACGGTCTTCCTTGAAGGCAATGCCCCGGAACTGGTCGAAGCTCAGATTGTCGATGGCACTCGGCAGCGATTGCGGCGGCGCCTTGTAGGCCGATTTCGAGAGCTTCTGGGCGATCAGGCGTACGGTATTATTGTCGAATGGCGTGGTCTGGGCGGCGGGTGGCGCCGCTGCCCTTGCTACCTTGCCGGCCCCCAGTAGTGAGAGGCCGGCACCGAGTTTGACGAGATCGCGACGCAGCACTGTGACTATCTCCGGCAAGCCCGGTAAAATACCGGGCGAAATCTGATTTTCCTAACGCCCATAGGTTACTTTGGGACACAGAAAAACCTGCCTGCCTCAGAAATCTGTCACGAGTGCGGCTTTCGCCCGCTCATTTCAGACGGGCAGCGCCGCCTTGACGCCTTTTTCCCGGATGATCTTGCGCAGTTCGATCACTTTCGCGTCAAGCTCGGCATGGTCGAGGTTCTGCCAGCCATCGAAAGCCGGAAGCGAGAGCGCCGTTTCGAAATCGTCGCTCCGGGCGGTCTTCCAGGTTGCATCCGTGAAGGTCGGCTCGATCGGCTCGTAGCTTTCGCCCTTCTCGTTCTTGCCGCGCAGCATTTCGAGATAGGCCGCAAGACCATAGGCCACACGGTCGAGATCCCGCCCGTCCGAAAGCAGGTTGCGGATCGTCGCCGTCCAGAACACCTGGACCTTCGATGCGCCATCGCTGCCGATCCGCAGGTTCTGGTCTGCCATGGCAGGGTTCGAGAACCGGGAAATGACCGATTTCTTGTACTCCTGCAGATCTTCCCCGGGAGCGGCCTTGAGCGTGGGAATGACATCCGTGTCGAGATAGGTCTCGACCAGCTTGCGCAGGTCGGGATCGCTGATCGACTCGTCGATATGCTCGTAACCGAGCAGAAGGCCGGAGAAGGCGAGGAAGATGTGGGACGCGTTCAGCATCCTGATCTTCATGTATTCGTAATCGGTCACGTCATCGACCATCTGCACGCCGACCTTTTCGAGATCGGGCCTGCCATCGGCGAAATCGTCCTCGATCACCCATTGGGTGAAATCCTCTGCGACCAGGGGAAGCAGATCGTCGAGGCCGCTTTCACGGTTCAGCCTCTCTGCGATGGCAGGGGAAACCGTCGGTGTGATGCGATCGACCATCGCATTGGGGAATGTCGCGTTTTCCTCGATCCATTTCGCCAGCTCCGGATCGCGGGCGCGGGCATAGCCGAGGAACGCCTTGCGGGCGACGTTGCCGTTATGGCGCAGATTGTCGCAGGACATGATGGTGAACGCCTTGTGTCCCGCATCGCGACGACGGCGCAGCGCCTCGACCACATAGCCGAACACGGTTGCCGGTTCCCCGGGGTTGGCGAGGTCCTTCCTGACGGCTTCGTTCCCGAGATCGAATTCCTCGGTCTTCTCGTCGATATTGTATCCTCCTTCCGTGATCGTCATCGAGACGATCCGGATCGAGGGGTCGGACAGGCGCTCGAGGACCGTCTCGCAGCCCTGGGAGGCGAGGAGGTAGTCGCGCAGGGCGCCGTTGATGCTGCGCTTGCTCTCGCCGGAGGGCGCCGTCTCGGTGAGGGAGAACAGGCAATCCTGCTTCCTGAAATCCTCGGCCTTCTTTCTGGAACGCTCGCCGAAGGTCAGGCCGACCCCGATGATTCCCCAATCCTGCTGGCCCGGAAGTGCGAGTACCTTGTTGATGTAATAGGCCTCATGCGCGCGGAAGAAGTTACCGACACCGAAATGCACGATTCCGGGCTTGATGTCGTCGAGATCGTAGGACGGACCGGCGACGCCGTCGGGCAGGGTCTTCAGGGTCTCACGGGTGATCATAGGCTCAAATCCCTCGTTATTGGTTCAGGCTTCTCTTTTCCCGGCCCGACCGATGCCCCCGGCTTGCAGGGCCAGAGGGCAGAAGCGCCGGTATCGCGAACGGACATGTCGCTCCTCCCAGGCTGGAGTTCGGCCCGGCAGGAGTTCGGCCCGGCAGAAGATCCGGACAACGAACCCGTGCATACGGGCCGTCGCGGGCGGGAAACGGGGCTGTTCTCCCCCGGTCAACGTCCGGACCATGTCCCGGGTTCACGGCAATGTCATCCCCTCTGCGGGTTAATTACCGATCATCTCCCGCAGATCCCTGGCGCGGCTTTCGGGCTTGCTCATGAGAACATCGGTCGCGCGTCGCAGATCCTGACGCAGCAGGGAGATGACGAAATGCATCTCCGGCAGGGCATCCTGACCCAGGGTCGGCAGAGCGCTGAGCACGTCTTCACGTCCGGGGCGTTCCGGGTTTCCCGTCGCCTTGCCCGAGGCGTGGATCTCGCATCGTCGTGCAAGTGCGCGATAGGCGTGACTCAGACCGGTATGCAGACCGGCCACGCCGGAAAACCCGCCCCGGTCCTTTCCCGCGTTGATCGCCCTTGCGACGAGCATGGTATCGCTGAGCATGCGCCGCATCAGGGCGGGCAGAACGCTGAGGATCGGATGACGCTTCTCGAGCAGACCCCAGTTTTCCCGATAGGCTTCCGCCACGCATTCGTTCAGGGTGATGAGATTGCGGGCGCAGTGATCGTTGCGCTTCTCGAGGTCGTTCCAGATCTCTTCCCGGCGCAGGGCTGCCTGCAGGAGATCGTCCATTTCGCGGAACATCCGCGCGGCCACGAGAAACCCCCGCCTGCGGGCATTGGCATGCAACACGACGAAGGACACGACGAGCGAGACCAGAACGCCGAGAAAGATGGCGGTGAGGCGTTCGGTCAGCGGCCAGTAGGGATTGCTGCCCCGCGACGGAAGCAGATAGACGATCATGAGGGTCACACCGGCGAAACGGAGCGACGGGCGCACCGCAGCCAGATAGGCCAGAGGCAGCAGAGCCACGGCGAAGACCGGCCAGTAAAAGCCCAGGATCAGGCGCGCAGTGATGGCCAGCGTGCCGATGACGGCGCCGAGAAGCGTGCCGACGATCTGGTCGCGTGCGGTCGAGACGGTCTGGTCGATGCTCGATTGCGTGACGATGAGCGCCGTGATCAGCGCCCAGATCGTTTCATCCAGACCCAGAGAGATGCCTATCCCCCAGCAGAGCCCGACAGCGACGAGCGTGCGGACCATCTGCCTCCAGGGCGCTTCTCCGTCTGCCCGGATCTGAAGCAGAGCGGTAAAGCGCATCGCTCAGTCTCCCGAAAGCGGCAGAGGCACCCAGCGCAACCCGTCCTGCCCCTGTACAAGCAGCAGAACCGTATGTTTCTTCTGTGCGCGTGCGCGCGCGAGTTCCTTTGAAAGGGCCTCTGGCGCATTCACGGCGATCTGCTGCACTTCCGTCACCACGTCGCCCGGCTGGAGGCCCCGCGTATCGGCAGGACCGTCCTGCGTCACATCGGTCACCACGACGCCTCTCTGGGAGTCGGACAATCCGTATTTCGTGCGGTTCGCATCGTCGATGGCCGCAAAGGTCACGCCGAGATCCGCCAGGGCGAGCGTGCTCGGCCCTTTGGTCTTCTCGGGGGTGGGCGGCATGTCGGGCGCCTCGGGAGAGGCCTTGACCGTCACGAGGGCCTCGCGCGTCTTTCCCTTGCGCCACAGACCGAAACGCGCCCGGGTGCCGGGTGCGATCTCTGCCACCAGACGCGGCAGGGCATGGCCGTCGATCGGCTTGCCGTCGAGCGAGAGAATGACGTCGCCCGTCTTCATCCCGGCCGCCGATGCCGGTCCCTTGGGATCGACGGTCGCGATCATGGCGCCCTTCTCGGGTTTGAGGCCGATGCTGTCCGCAATCTCGTGCGTGACATTCTGTACCCGGACCCCGATCCAGCCGCGCGAGACATGGCCGTCACGACGCAGCTGCTCGATGACGCCGCGCGCATCATTGGCCGGAATGGCGAAGCCGATACCGATGGAGCCGCCGCTCGAGCTGTAGATGGCGGTGTTGATGCCGATGACCTGACCGTCGAGATCGAAGAGCGGCCCGCCCGAATTGCCGCGATTGATGGACGCGTCGGTCTGGATGTAGTCGTCGTAGAGCCCGTGATTGATATCGCGCCCCCGGGAGGAAACGATCCCGTTCGTGACCGTGCCGGACAGGCCGAACGGGTTGCCGATGGCGAGCACGCGATCGCCGACGCGCGCCTTGTCGCTGTCGCCGAAGGCAACGGTCGGGAACGGGGCCTTGCCGTCGATCTTGATGACGGCAAGGTCGGTCCGGCTGTCGCGACCGACGATTCTGGCGGGGAGTACCGTACCGTCCTGAAGGGTGACCGAGACCTTGTCGGCATCCTTGATGACGTGATTGTTGGTGACGATGAAGCCGTCCGGCGAGATGATGAAGCCGGAACCGAGTGCCTGCATCTTGCGGGGTGGCCCCGAAGGGGTGGGGCGACGGTTCATGTAGTCGTGGAAGAATTTTTCCATCGGCGAGCCGGGCGGAAACTGGGGAACCTGCGGCCCGTCTTCCGGGCTCGCATCCGGCCCGTCATCGTCGTCGTCGCTTTCGCCCGGTTTCAGCGTGGCGGAAATCGAGATGTTCACGACAGCAGGGAGCAGTCTGGCAGCCAGATCGGCATAGCTGTCCGGCGCGGCATGGACGGCACGTGCCGCCGGAGGCGAGATCGCGGGCTCGGCCAGGGCGCGCGGTGCCAAAGCGTATGGTGCCAGAGCCGATGGTGCCAGAGCGTAGGACGCCAGAGCGCACGGTGTCAGAACGCATAGTGTCCGGGCGAGCGGCGCGGCCGACAGACAGCTTCCCATAAGGGCGGCGAGAACGGAGCGGTGTTTCATGATGCCACGCTAACGCACTTCATGGGTTTGCGTCACCTGTCTCCGCGGGGCCATGCTCCGACGGGCCATCCGGGCCAGATGCCTTGCTGGCCTCTGCCTCGGCCCGGGCCTGCGCGCGCGTTTCTCCGGCCATGAGAGCGGCCTGGCGGCGATGACCGTCGAGCCAGTAGGCGAGCCCGTACACGCCAAGGAAACCGGAGAGATTGACCAGGATCTGGATGGCCCAGCCTGCGCCGAAATTGTTCATGACCAGCCGGGCGAACAGGTCGAGAATGGTCCCGAGGCTGAAAACCTCGAGGGAGTGACGACCGAGCATGGCGAGGCCCTGACCGATTCGTGTCTCGGAAAGCCGGGTCGCGGTCGAAGAGGATTGGACGAGAACGAGGATCGCCAGCGCCTCGACCCAGCGCCAGAGCGCGAGATCGGATTTGTCCGCATGGGGGATGACGTCGATCGGCCGGAGGCTCGGCAGGTTCCAGACGTCATAGGGGAAGCATTCCAGCGCACCGAAGACGAGATAGGCGCCCGCAGCGAGACGCGCCCAGAGGGGGCCGGGCAGATTGCCCCCCCGCTTGCCTGCCATGACCGCCGCCAGCATTCCCATGGTGAAGATGAACTGCCAGGCGAAGGGGTTGAAATACCATCCGTCGGGATCGAGCCAGTTGGGCAGGTTGAGCGTGGGATCGCTGTTGATCAGCAGCCAGAGCGCTGCGCTGCATCCGGCCAGAAGCCAAGGCGAGCATGTCCAGAGGAAGACGAGAAGCGGCAAAGCCAGAAGCAGGACGATATAAAGGGGCAGGATGTTCAGATTGCTCGGCAGGGCCTCGAGCGTCAGGACATGCCAGATCCAGTCATGCCCGTGTGCCAGCTCGGGCTCGAGAAAATCCACGGGAACCGGCAGGAAATGCCGCCATTGCCGGATGGTGACGACCGAGACGAGCAGCATGACCATCTGGAAGAGGTAGAGCCGCCAGCACCGGCGCAGGATACGCTCGATACCGACAAGCCATCCCCCGTCCGGCGGCCCGCGCAGGATGAGGCGTCCATAGGCGAGCCAGGACGCATAACCGGCGAGGAGCACGAAGATCTCGGCCGCATCGGCAAATCCGAAATTGCGCAGGGTGAACCGGTTGAGAACGTCCTGAGGGGCATGATCGGCAAGCATCATGAGCAGCGCGATGCCGCGCAACGCGTCGATACGGTGGTCGCGCCGCTTCCGTCTTGTGGGTGTCTCCGCCCCCCCGGAGGGGGGGGAGCCCATGGGAACTCCGGTTCTGGCCTCGCTCATGTCCTGCCTCGTTCTCCTGACCGGCCACCCCCTGCCGGGGGGACATCGTTGCGTCGGCTCATACGCGCTCATGCCTGTGCGATCCACTTCCCGCCATGCTAGACCGGAGGATCACGGACCGGCCCCGTCTGCCAGAGGACAAACATGACCGATTTTGACAAACCCGCCAACGAGACCGATCAGCGCCGGATTCTCGAGACGCTCAGCCTGGTCAAGGATGATGCCGGGACCTCCAACGTCCTGAATTTCGCCTCTCTGGAGGGGGTCGCGGTGCGTGACGGTCACGCGCATGTGTCCCTTGCCACCTCGCGGGAGAATGCGGCCCGGATCGAACCCATGCGGTCGCGTCTCGAAGCGGCGCTCGCCAGCCTGCCGGGGATATCGCGGGCGACGCTCGTGCTGACGGCCCATCGCGCGCCGGGAGCCGCCCAGCCCCAGGGGCACCGGCCGTTCCGGCTCGACCAGCCTGCAAACAGCCCGGGCCATCCGCAGCCGACCCGACCGGATGGCAAGGCCCTGCCCCAGGTGCGCGCCATCATCGCGGTGGCCTCGGGCAAGGGAGGGGTCGGCAAATCCACCACGGCGGTCAATCTGGCAGCCGGTCTGGCGCAGCTCGGGCTCCGTACGGGGATGCTGGATGCGGATATCTACGGTCCCTCGCTGCCGCGTATGCTCGGGCATTCGGCAAAACCCGCCCTTGAAAACGGCAAGATCATCCCGGTCGAAGCCTGGGGCATGCACGCGATGTCGATCGGTTTTCTGGTGGACGAGCAGCAGGCCATGATCTGGCGCGGTCCCATGGTCATGGGGGCGATCGGACAGTTTCTGGCCGATGTGGCATGGCCCGAACTCGACGTGCTCGTCATCGACATGCCCCCCGGGACGGGTGACGCGCAACTGACCATCGCGCAGAAACTCAGCCTTCGCGGTGCGGTCATCGTCTCCACCCCGCAGGATATCGCCCTGCTCGACGCCCGCAGGGGGCTGGCCATGTTCGAGCGCATGAACGTGCCGCTTCTCGGTGTGGTCGAGAACATGTCCTATTTCTGCTGTCCGAACTGCAACCATCGTACGGAGCTGTTCGGCCATGGCGGCGCGCGGGACGAGGCAGAAAAGGCGGGGGTGCCTTTCCTCGGCGAGATCCCGCTGCTGACGGATATCCGCATGAGTGCCGATGCCGGAACGCCGATCATTCTCTCGGCGCCGGAGAGCGAGGCGGCCCATGCCTATACGCGCCTTGCCCGCTCGGTCGCAGACAGTCTCAGGCTGGGGGCGGGCGCATGAGGCGGTTTGCGCGCCTCATCGTCCTGGCATCGGGGGTCGGTCTTGCGGTATCCGGTTGTGCCGGTCACGCGGTGAAGCATCGTGGCTATGCGGCGGATGGCTATGGCGTGATCGACGACTCGCCCCATCTGCCGCCGCCTTCCGGATTGTGGCAGCACGCCCCCCGGACACCCGCCCCCCACGTGGAGTAACGTGCCGGAACCGGTTCTCCGGACTATCCGCTCCCGCCCCGGGCAGTATTCCGGCCAGCGATATTCCGGCCAGCGTTATCCGGGCCAGCGTTATCCGGGCGGGTGTTGTTCGCGCTGGCGATGTCCTTTCTCAGGGGCCGGGTGCGGGTTTCGCCGCTGCTTTCGGCGTCTCCTGGGTGCCTGCCTTTTCCGTCACCGAGACATCGCCGTTGATCGTCCTGTTCAGTACGGAGAACGACACGGCGTCCATGGTGGTCACGTCCACCTGATCTCCGACCTTGAGGCTCGGGAGAAGGGCCTGCATCGCTTTCTTGCGGATCGTCACCGTGCGGGTGATGTCCGAAGGATCGATGAACGTCACCTTGTGGGCAGCAGGATCGACCGCGAGAATGCGGACGCGCTCACGCTGGAAGGAGACCATCGTGCCATGAGGATGACGGCGCGCGTAACCTCTGGCCGAGGAGACGGTCGATTCCGGCTGGGGCGATCCGGGCGTGGCGATATCGGCGGCCATGGTCTGGAAGAAACGCAGGCTGATCCGGTCGCCCGGTTCGAGGCGCGGCAGGTCGCGGGCGTCGCGTGGAATAGTGAGCGTGATCAGACCGCCTTTCCGGTCGCGAAGCAGGACCATGCGTGTCTGGGCATCGACGGTCTCCACCGTGGCGGTGGTGGTCTGGTTGCCCGTGATGACGGCCTGCGCGAAAGCGGGAGAGGAAGGGATCGCACCGCCTGCAACCGCCAGGGAAAGGGCGGCCAGTGCGGGGCGCAGGAAGGGGCCGGTCCAGCGTCCGGCCTTGCGCTGTGTGCTCGAAACCATGGGAGCGTTCTCGTCCTTCTGGGATGGTTGTTCGATCGGAGGCAGGGAAATCCCTCTGCCCTGGGCGTCTCTGCGGCCCCGCCGACAGGCTGCCTCATGTCCGGCCTCATGAAAAGAGCCTCGCTGTACGGCCCCTCCCTGTGATCCTGCTTCCTGCGATACCTCGCCCCCCCCCTTGTCTCGCCCCCCTGATCTCGCCCCCCTGCCGTGCCGTGCCGTGCCCTGGCGGGCGCCCGGATCTCGACAGGAGAGTTGTTTCGGTTCAGGGATGAATTATGAGACGTCTTATCCGGATGCGGGGCGTGCCGCACACGCTTTCAGTCCTTTTTCCGCTCGGTGGCTGCGTCTTTGCCTTGTCAGCCCCCCTGATGGCACAACCGCGTCCCGGTCCCGGGGCGATCGTCCCGGCCGGACAACCGGTGGCGCCCGGTCGGGGCGAGAGAAGGGCGGGTGTCGAGCGTCTGACGGTCCGGGCCTATCCGCAGGGGGGCGCCCATTATGCGGTGAAGGATGCAACACTCGGCCCTCTGGGAAGACGCGACATTCTCGATACGCCGTTTTCCGTCATGACCGTCCCGCACGATGCGATCGTGAACCAGCAGGCGCGCAATGCGAACGATCTGATCGGGTATCTTCCGTCCGCGCAGCTCGAAATGCGTGGCGATCCCAATACCAGCCGCCCCCAGTCCAGGGGGTTCGAGGCGGATGTGATCGCCAATTCCCGCATCGATGGCCTGAACATGGTGATCACCACCCCTTATCCGGCCGAGATGTTCGACTCCCTCCAGGTGCTGAACGGTCTGTCCGGGGCTCTCTACGGCCCGCAGAACCCTGCCGGCACGTTCGATTACAGGCTGCGTCGGCCGGATACGCACCGGCAGGAGCGTCTCGTGGTCGGTGTGGATTCCTCCGGGGCACCGCTCGAATCGCTCGATGCGACCGGCAGGCAAGGAGGGCTGGGCTATCGGGTCACGATGCTCAACCAGTCCGGTCATACGGTCGTGCCGGGTGCCCGTCTGCGTCGCGCTTTGATTTCCGGCGCATTCGACATCGCCCTGACGCGCCGGACCACGCTCCAGATCGATGCGAGCCAGTACAGCTATGCCCAGAAGGGATATCCGGGCGCCTTCTCCTTCGGACCGGGCCTCCATCTGCCCGGGCCGCCGGATCTGAGCGTACGCGGCTACGGGCAGCCTTATGCAGGATTTTCCATGTCGACCGATACCGTGCTCGCGAAGCTTGTGCATCGTTTCGACGAGTCATGGAGCCTGACACTGGGGGGACTCTATCAGAACGCGGCGCGCAACGTTTTTTCGGTCACCAACATCCTGACAGACGATTCGGGAGATTATCGTGCCAGCATCGCGGCGGCCACGACGGCCGATGTGTTTCGCGTGTGGTCCGATCTCGCCTATCTGCGCGGCCGGATCCGCACGGGTCGGTTTCGTCATCGTCTCGTTCTCGGGAGCACCGGCTATACGCTCGATACGTTCAATCCCGTCTCGGGACAGAGTGCCGTGCTCGGCATGGCCCGGATCGGCGCACCGCGCGTTTTCGAAGGCACCCAGCCCTATCATTCCGGGCAATACCAGTCCGCGGCCTATGGAACGCATGCCCTGCTCGCGGGCGATACCGTCGCGCTCACGCGGCGCTGGTCTCTCATGGGGATGGTCGCCTGGAGCTGGATCGACACGACCAGTCGCGCCCGCACGGGCGAGATCACGGCCGATCACGCCTCCGGTCCGACCTTCACGCCGACGGTAAGTCTGCTCTATCGCCCGACCGCACAAGCGAGCCTTTACGCGACATGGGGGCAGGGCATTCAGGCGGGACCGGTCGCACCGGCCTCAAGCCGGAACGCCAATGTCGTTCTCGGGCCGTTGCGCTCGGAGATGTACGAGATCGGAGCGAAATACCGTTTCGGATCGGGTCTGACGCTCGGCATCGCCGGTTTTCGCATGAGCAGGACATTCGCATTTACCGATCCCGTCACGTCCCTTTTCCGCGAGGCGGGCAAACAGCGCAATTACGGTGTGGAGCTGCAGGGAACAGGCGCGCTCCTGCCGGAACTGAGCGTTTTCGGCGGTCTCACCTGGCTCGATGCGCAGATCGGCGAGACGGGATCGGCTCTGACGGCGCACAAGCAGGTCGTGGGCGTTGCGCCCCTGCAGGCCAGTGCGCTGATCGACTATCATCCGCGCTGGTTTCCGCATGGAGCGATGACTGCGCACCTGCATTATGTGGGACGTCGTGCGGCCGATCTGCGCAATGCGAGCTTTGCCGATGGCTTCGTCACGCTCGATCTCGGGCTGCGCTACGGCGTTTCTCTCGGCACGTTTCCGGTCACATTGCGCTTCGGTGCGACCAATGTGACCGATGCGCGATACTGGGCTTCGGTTTACCCGTCTTCGGTCAATGGCAGTGTGTCCGCCTCGGGTTCAGCCGTGGCCGGGTTGCCCCGGAGCTATCACGCGACCGCCGAAATCGCGTTCTGACCGGAGTCTTCGGGGGGCGCCCCGGAGGCCGTCCCGTGTTCGACCCCATGATCAGCCCCGTGAGCTGCCCCGTGAGCGGCTCGGGGGAGCGCGCCGGCTTCCTCGCGTCGTGTCCGGGTTTTCGGCGCTGCGCGCGCGCCGGATCGGGGGGATGCAGCCCCTTCATGCCCCTGCCAGCCATCCACCCGGTCGCTGTTCTGCCTCAGGGCAGCGGCGCCGGTAGCGACGGCGCGCCAGGCGGCATTGGCCAGCGCCTTGCGACTGGGGAAATCTTCCGGGGCGAGGGGGGGATGAAGCAGGATGGTCGCGCGCTTGTTGCGCTGCTTGAGGAACTGCCAGACATGCGGCCCGAGATCCATATCGCCATACCAGGCAAAGACCGGGCGACGCGCACGCGTGACGGGCAGGCCCTCGAGGCGGTCATAGACGAGCGAGATCGGCTGGATGAGCGGGGTCAGACCGGGCGGATAGCGCGGCATATCCTCTTCGGGCAGAGGTCTGTTTTTCGGCAGGCGAGGGAGCTTGGCAATGGCGAAGAAGGTCGACATGAACGGCAGAACCCGCGACCCGTCGGAAGACGTGCCCTCGGGGAAGAGGATGAGATTATCCCCTTCGGCCAGACGGGTGATCATTTCGTCGCGTTCGCGCCCCGTCGTGCTCTTGTTGCGACTGACGAAAATGGTGCGCCCGATTTTCGAGACCAGCCCCATGATGGGCCAGCGCTCGATATCCCCCTTGGCGACGAACACGGAATAGATCTTGGTACCGAGAACCGGAATATCCAGCCAGGACGTATGGTTGGCGATATAGATGACCGGTCTTTCTCCGCGCGCACGGCCCTTCTTCCCACCGACCGTCCCGGCGGCCTTGCCCAGAACCCGGATGTCGAGCGACAGCAGCCGACACAGAACGCCCCAGATCACGCGTGTCCAGCGGATCTTGAGAACGCCCGGGATGGGAAGGAGGAGCGCCTCGAAACCGACGGAGAGAGGAACCCAGACCGTCACGCCGATCAGTCTGAGGGAAGCCATGCCCGCCTCGGCCAGCCGTCCCGCTGCACCCCGACGGATGCGCCTGTCTTCCTCCTCGAGAAGGAGGGGGCGCCCTGTCTCCGCCTTCGGGGAGAGGGAGTGTCGTCGTGAGAGCAGTCCGGTGATCCGGTTGCGGAGGGAAGCGGCACGCATAGGCGATCAATACTGTCATGTGCGGAATGAGACAATCGTCATGACGAATATACGCAAGGACGCACATATCCGTCCCCGGGGTGAGGGTCGCATTGTTCCACGTGGAACACGGCATCCGGGCCGGGCGATCGGGGGCGTACGCAGGAGCGGGACGGATAACGCATTCTTCACGTCGGATTCGTGCATTCGGGATGAGGCGCCGTGCGTAATAGAAAGAACGAGCGCGATTGCGCCCGCAAGAAAAGGAGACAGACATGTCGGACCGGAACGGTTTTCCCAACCTTTCATCAATGCCCTCAGGGCTCAAGCCGAACTGGTTTATCGGAATCGGCGCCGTGCTTGTTCTGCTCGGTATCTTCGCGTTCTTCGATGCGGTTCTTACGACACTGGCTAGTGTGGTCTTCATAGGCTTTTTGCTGATCATGACCGGCATCGCCTATTTTGCGCAGGCCTTTGCCCATCGCTCCGTGCCCGGTGCCCGGTTCTGGATCATGGCACTCATGGGCTTCTGTTACGTCCTTGGCGGGTTTCTTCTCATTCAGGAGCCTGCAACGGGGTCCTTGTTCCTCACGGCCTTTCTGGCAGGCAGTCTCATCGCCTCTGGCATCATGCGCGCGCTATGGGCGTTCGGTCAGCGGGATACGCCGAACTGGTGGACCCTGGTGCTCAGCGCCGTCGTGGCGCTGCTTACAGGAATCTTCATCTTCGTGACACTGCCATGGTCCGGATTGTGGCTTATCGGAACGTTCATCGCGATCGAACTGATCTTCGGCGGTATGTCTGTCTTCTCCTTCGGACTTGCGCTGAAGAACAAGGGAAAATGAGCCGAACGATCCCGGCTGGCCGGTTTCCCCGGATACACCCTCGATCGAGGGGGTATCCGACCGGTTTTGCGGCCGCAAGCGCGTCCTTTATGTGTCGGGCCCGGGACTGCGCCTGAAGCCGGGGCGCGGGGAAGAAGCGAATGCCGGGCTCAGCCCGCGCGCACGGCGCTGGCAAATGCCGAGAGCTGGGCAAGGACTGCAGGCAGGGTCGCTTCGGTCGCCCTGTCCTCCACCAGCGTGTCCGAAAGGGTCGCGATCAGGGCCGAAGCGACCACGGCTGCATCGCCCACGCGCGCCGCGGCTGCGGCCTGCTCGGGTGTGCGAATGCCGAAGCCGATCGCGACAGGAAGCGCGCTGACGGCGCGAATGCGCGGCAAGGCGCGGCCGAGTTCCTCGGTGCTTGCCGTGCGCGTGCCGGTGATGCCGGTGATGCTCACATAATAGATGAAGCCGGAGGCGCCTTGCAGAACGTAGGGCAGGCGTGCGTCGGGCGCATTGGGCGCGACCAGACGGATGATGTCCAGCCCGTTCGCGGTCGCATCCGGTTCGAGGAGATCCGCCTCCTCCTTGGGGAGATCGACGATGATCAGCCCATCCACCCCCGAAGCCGCGGCATCCTTGCAGAACTGCGCCGGCCCGTAGCTGTCGATCGGGTTGAGATAACCCATGAGAATGACCGGCGTTTCCCGATCCTTCTCGCGAAACCGGCGCACCATGCCGAGAACGCCGCAAAGGGTCGCCCCGGCTTTCAGGCCGCGTCGTGCCGCGGCCTGGATGGTGGGGCCGTCTGCCGAGGGATCGGAAAAGGGAACGCCGATCTCGATCAGATCCGCTCCCGCACCCGGCATGGAATCGAGCAGACGCTGCGACGTTTCCAGGTCAGGATCATAAGCCTGGAGATAGGGGATGAGTGCGCCGCGTCCCTCGGCTTTAAGCGCATCGAAACGGGCCTTGATACGACTCACAGGGCAACTCCCAGACGATCGGCAACGGTGAAGATATCCTTGTCTCCCCGGCCCGAGAGATTGAGAATGACAATCTGGTCCGGTGTCATTCCCGGTGCGATCTTCATGACATGAGCGAGGCCGTGGGCGCATTCGAGCGCCGGGATGATGCCTTCGGTGCGTGTCAGAAGCTGGAATGCCTCGAGCGCTTCCGTATCGGTGACACCGACATACTCGGCGCGTCCGATATCGTTGAGCCAGGAATGCTCGGGGCCGATCCCGGGATAGTCGAGCCCTGCGCTGATCGAATGGGCCTCGGCAATCTGTCCGTCTCCGTCCTGCAGGAGATAGGTCCGGTTGCCATGCAGGACGCCGGAGCGACCGCGCGAGATCGAGGCTGCCGTAAAGCCGGAATCCAGCCCGTGTCCGGCCGCCTCGACACCGATCAGCCTGACGGTCGGATCGTCGAGAAAGGGATGGAACAGCCCCATGGCGTTCGACCCGCCGCCGATCGCCGCGACCAGAACGTCGGGGAGGCGCCCTTCTGCCTGCATGATCTGCTCGCGCGTCTCTATGCCGATGACCGACTGGAAGTCGCGCACCATCTCGGGATAGGGATGAGGCCCTGCGACCGTACCGACGAGAAAATAGGTATCGTGCACATTCGCGACCCAGTCGCGCATGGCCTCGTTCATGGCATCCTTGAGCGTGCCCGAGCCTGCGGTGACGGGTCTGACCTCAGCGCCCAGAAGATGCATGCGAAACACGTTGGGCTTCTGCCGCTCGACATCCACGGCACCCATGTAGATGGTGCATTTCAGGCCGAACAAAGCGCAGACCGTGGCTGTCGCGACCCCGTGCTGTCCTGCACCGGTCTCGGCCACGATGCGCGTCTTGCCCATGCGTCTGGCAAGCAGGATCTGGCCCATCACGTTGTTGAGCTTGTGCGATCCGGTGTGATTGAGTTCCTCGCGTTTGAGGTAGATGCGCGCCCCCCCGAGCGTTTCGCTCAGACGTCTCGCATGCCAGAGCGGGCTGGGTCGGCCCACATAATCGCGGAAGTAATAGTCCAGTTCCTCCCTGAATGCGGGATCCGCTTTCGCAGCCTGATAGGCTGCTGTCAGGTCCTGAACCAGCGGCATAAGGGTTTCCGCGACGAACTGGCCGCCGAACGTGCCGAAACGGCCGCGTTCGTCCGGGCCGCTGCGCAGGCTGTTGGGGCGGGAAGGGGCTTCGGAACTCATCTTGATCGTCCTGTCAGGGGCAAGTATCGACACGGCAAGCAGGTTCCTGCGATACCAGAGGGCCGACATGACGTCTATTCCTCTCCCCCGTCCCCATTCCCGGAGGAGAGGGTAAAGATCTGAAAAAAGGATGGGAGTCGATGTTTCTTGCCCACCCGGTAGGGCGACCGGTGTACGAGGTTCTCGCAGCCGAGGATGCGAAAGCGGTCTCCTGGCTCGATCTGGTCGATCCGACCGAAGAGGAAATCAGGCTGGCGGAAGCCGTAACGGGGCTCGTTCTGCCCCGGCGCGACGCGCTGGAGGAGATCGAGAGCTCGTCGAGACATTACCGGCGGGGGGATGTGATCTATCTCTCGACCCCGCTGGTGCGCATGATCGACGGAAGTCTGACGACCTATCCGGTCGGTATCGTGATCGCGCCGAACTGGCTCATCACCCTGCGTTATGCCGCCTATACGGCCATCGAAAGCATGAGCCGCGATCTGGCGGCCAATGACGAGGATTTCGCGCTTTCGGACGTTCAGGAGCTGACGATCCATCTCCTCGAGACGATGGTGAACCGTCTTGCCGATATTCTCGAAAATGCCGGACACACCCTCGATTCGATCTCGCGCGAGGTCTTTGCGCCCAGAGGCTCGCGGGAGCGCGGGCGCACAGCCAATTTGCTGAGACGTATCCTGCGGCGACTGGGCGAAAGCGGGGATCTGGCCTCCTCCATTCGCGAGAGCCTCCTCGGGGTGGACCGGATCGGGATCTATCTCGGCGATGCGTGCTATTTCGAATCCCGTGACGCCCTGCAGACGCGTCTGCGTATTCTGGGGCGCGATGTGGCATCCCTCAACGATTTCGTCGCGCAGATGACGGTGAAGGTACAGTTCCTGCTCGATGCGACGCTCGGTTTTATCAGCATCGACCAGAATGACGGGATGAAACTCCTGACCGTTGTCAGTTTCGTCGGCATTACGCCGACCCTGATTGCCGGGGTCTACGGCATGAATTTCCGAAACATGCCGGAACTCGGATGGCGATACGGCTATTATTATGGACTTGCCCTGATGGGTGCCTCGGTGCTGCTACCCCTTCTCGTTTTCTGGCGCCGCGGCTGGTTTGGAGACCGTTCGACGTGACCCGGCATATCGGCTTGACCTGTCTTGCTTCCCTCGCGCTGGCGGCGCTCACCGTTGCGCCGGTTCCTGCTTGCGCTTCTTCCGCAGCCCCGGGGCCGGGTGAGGCACATGCCCCGATTGCAGGAAACCCTTCCGCCTCGTCCCCGCAGCAGATCGTCGACCGGCTCGTGAAGGAGCCGCTCCGCTTCGAGGGAAGCAGCGTTTTTCCCGTGACGCTGGGGCAGGAAAACGGCTATCGCGGCGAACAGCCCTCCCGCGTGCTCGTCGGATATCATCTCGAGGGTGCGCGTATCGAAGGCGAGTTCGTGGCGCTCGACCGCGATAACAGACCCATCGGCGCGACCACGCTGAGCGGCAGGCTGATCGAGAAGGGAAGCGAACGCAGCATCACCGTGCCGTGCAGGATCGATGTCGCCCTTCCGCATCCGCTTCATCTCGCCGGCGCCTGCGGAGCGAAGAGCCTGTCCGGTCACTACGCGCAACCGATGCCCTCTTTTCCGCTCATGTTCATTCTGCCGGGTCTGAACGGCCGTACGGAGACGGCGGGAGATTACTGGCTCCTTCCCTGGCGGGGGTGATCCCTGCCGCTTGACAGGATGAGCGAGGGATCGCTAGAGTTCCCTCCAAAAGCTGCCGACATCCCTGTTCGGCGGCCTTTCCTCAAAGACTTTCCTGTCTTCGCTCATCGTCGGGTCCGAACGAGACCGCTATCGACCGAGCGTACCCCTGCGACCGATCAGTTGTCACGGGGTCCTTGTGGCCACCGGACCAAGTGATATTACAGCCCATCTAAGGCGCTCTTCATGCATCTTGCTGAACTCAAGAAAAAAACCCCTGCCGATCTGCTGGCCTATGCTGAAGAGCTGCAGATCGAAAACGCGTCCTCGATGCGCAAGCAGGACATCATGTTCGCCATTCTCAAGACCCTGGCGGATAATGAGCAGGCCATCTACGGCGAAGGTACCCTCGAGATCCTGCCCGACGGTTTCGGCTTCCTTCGTTCTCCCGAAGCCAATTATCTCCCCGGCCCTGACGATATCTACATCTCGCCCGCTCAGGTGCGCCGTTTCAGCCTGCGCCCGGGCGATACGGTCGAAGGCCAGATCCGCGCGCCGCGCGACGGCGAGCGGTATTTTTCCCTGCTCAAGGTCAACTCGATCAATTTCGAAGAGCCTGACTCCGTTCGTCAGCGCATCAATTTCGATAATCTGACGCCGCTTTATCCCGAGCGTCGGCTGCGTATGGAAGTCGAGCAGACAGGCGCTCCCGAGCCGCAGCCCACGGGCAAGGGCAAGAAGGACCAGCGCGACTACACTCCGCGCGTGATCGATCTTGTCGCCCCCATCGGCATGGGCCAGCGCGCCCTGATCGTGGCACCGCCCCGCACAGGCAAGACCGTGATGCTCCAGAGCATCGCCTCGTCGATCTCGGCCAATCATCCCGACGTGTTCCTGATCGTTCTGCTGATCGACGAGCGCCCCGAGGAAGTGACCGACATGGCTCGCTCCGTGCGCGGCGAAGTCGTGTCCTCCACCTTCGATGAGCCCGCTACCCGCCACGTGCAGGTAACCGAAATGGTGCTCGAGAAGGCCAAGCGTCTGGTCGAGCACAAGCGTGACGTCGTGATCCTGCTCGACTCGATCACCCGACTGGCCCGCGCCTACAACACCGTCGTTCCTTCGTCCGGCAAGGTGCTGACCGGCGGTGTGGACGCCAATGCCCTGCAGCGCCCCAAGCGCTTCTTCGGCGCGGCGCGCAATATCGAGGAGGGCGGCTCGCTCACCATCATCGCTACGGCCCTCATCGATACGGGCAGCCGTATGGACGAGGTGATCTTCGAAGAGTTCAAGGGTACGGGCAATTCCGAACTCATCCTCGATCGCAAGCTCGCCGACAAGCGCACCTTCCCCGCCATCGATATCACCAAGTCGGGCACACGCAAGGAAGAGCTTCTCGTGGATCGTGCATCCCTCTCGAAGATGTGGGTGCTGCGTCGTATCCTCGCGCCCATGGGTACGATGGATGCCATGGACTTCCTGCTCGACAAGCTGAAATACAGCAAAACGAATCAGGATTTTTTCGACGCCATGAACAACTGATCCGCGCTTCGGATCACGAAAAACCGCCGGAGGCACGAGCTTCCGGCGGTTTTTTTATGAGGATCGCCTCGCAACGGGCGCGTTATCATGGGGCTCTGCCCCAGACCCCGCCAAAGGACGGTCGTCCTCTGGGAACCTGTTTTCCGGATAAAGAGGGATGAAAGGGACGTGCCCCTTTCCGGGGGACGGGGCGGAGCCCCGTAGACCCTGTGCATGCCCTGCTAGAACGTGACCCCTTCGAGGCCGAGAAGATAGCGTTTGTCGTCCAGACCGCCTTCGCCCGAATAGCCGCCCAGATGGGTTTTGCCGAGAACGCGGTGGCAGGGGATCAGGATGGGAATGGGATTATGGGCCATGGCACCACCGATGGAGCGGGCCGAGCCACCGGCTTTTGCGGCGAGGTCTGCATAGCTGATCGTCTGGCCGTAGGGCACGTCGCGCAATGCGGCCCAGACAGCCTTGCGATAGGCTGTGCCCCAGGGGGCGAGGGGCAGGTCGAAACTTTCCGCCTCGCCGTCGAAATAGCGTTCCAGCATGGTATGGGCGCGGGTAAGAAGAGGCGTCTTTTCCTGATCGCGGCCCCATCCCCAGTCGAGAGCGACGATCGCACCTTCGTCTTCGCTGAGGGTCAGGGGACCGAGGGGAGAGTGAAAAGAAAGCTGGGGCATGGAAGGGGTTCACATGGTTGACGCGACGGAAAGCCGGGCGGGACGCAAGGGCGAGGTGATCTTCGCTCTGGCGACGGGTGCCGGGCGGGCGGCGATCGCCATCATGCGCGCAAGTGGCCCCGGTGCTCAAGAGGTGCTTTCTGCCCTGTGCGACGGACGGGTTCCGCCACCGCGCCATGCGGGGCTTCGCGCCTTGCATCACGAGGGCGAGCATCTGGACGACGCGATGGTGCTGTGGTTGCCGGGGCCGCGCTCCTATACGGGGGAGGATGGGTTCGAGCTGCATCTTCATGCGGGACCTGCGGTGATCGATCGCGTGGCCATGGCGCTGACATCTCTCGGCGCGCGTCCGGCTGAGGCGGGCGAGTTCACCCGGCGTGCCGTGCAGGCCGGAAGGCTCGATCTGCTTCAGGCCGAGGCGATTGCCGATCTGGTCGAGGCCGAAAGCGACAGCCAGCGCCAGCAGGCGCTCGCCCAGGCAGATGGCGCGTTGAGCCGCGTTTATGAGGGGTGGAGCGAGTCGCTCAAGACCCTGCTCGCCCATCAGGAAGCTCTGATCGATTTCCCCGATGAGGATCTGCCGGATGAGGTCGAGCAGGCCCTGACGCGCAGGCTCGATATGTTGCGCGATGCCCTGCAGGCGCATCTGTCGGACAGGCGCGGCGAGATCGTGCGCCGCGGGCTGACAGTGGTGATTGCTGGCGCGCCCAATGTGGGGAAGTCGAGCCTGTTGAACCATCTTGCCGGATATGACGCGGCGATCGTGACGCATCGCGCCGGGACGACGCGCGACGTGATCGCCATCGACTGGCTGTTTCAGGGCGTGCGATTGCGTCTGGTCGATACGGCGGGACTGCGGGAGACCGAGGATGAGATCGAGGCCGAGGGTATCAGGCGTGCATTGTTCCACGTGGAACATGCCGATCTTGTGGTGCATGTCATGGCAGGAGAGGGAGAGCCGCCCCTTCGGGCAGACGCCCTGCTGATCGGCAACAAGATCGATGTGAGCCCGCCTCCAGAGGGAACGCTCGGGCTCAGCGTGCATACGGGTGAGGGGATGTCGGCTTTCGAGGCGGCTCTGGCCGGGCGCATCGAGGCGCTCGTTTCCGGAGCCGGGGCGCCCCTCACGCGCGCGCGCCACCGTGCGGGGATCGAGGAGGCCCTTCATCATCTCGACCAGGCACGGACGGCTCCCTGGCCGGAGGTCAGGGGTGAGGCGCTGCGTCTCGCCATGCGGGCGCTGGGGCGCCTGACCGGACAAGTTGATGTCGAGTCGCTTCTGGATGTGATATTCGGACAGTTCTGTATCGGAAAATGAGGCGTGTGTGAGCGAGTTTGATGTTGTCGTCATAGGCGGAGGGCATGCAGGAAGCGAGGCGGCAGCCGCCTCGGCACGCTTTGGCGCGCGTACGCTGCTTCTGACCCAGAAGCCCGGAATGATCGGTGCCATGTCGTGCAACCCGGCCATCGGGGGGATCGGCAAAGGGCATCTGGTGCGCGAGATCGATGCGCTCGACGGGTTGATGGGACGTGCCGCCGATCGGGCGGGGATTCACTTCAAGCTTCTGAATCGCTCGAAAGGCCCGGCCGTGCATGGACCGCGCGTCCAGGCAGACCGGTTTCTCTATCGCAAGGCCATTCAGGCGCTTCTGGCCGAAACGCCGAATCTCTCCATCGAGGCAGGCGAGGCGGCGGATCTCGTGGTGGAGGACAAGCGGGTTGCAGGCGTGGTCTGCGCCGATGGACGCGTGATCCGATGCGGGGCGGTGGTCGTCACCAGCGGCACATTCCTGCGCGGCGTGATCCATATCGGGCACACGCAGGAACAGGCCGGGCGCATCGGCGAGCGACCGGCGGCCCTTCTCGGTGCGCGTCTGGAGGCGCTCGGGCTGCGTATGGGGCGTCTCAAGACGGGGACCCCGGCCCGACTGGCGCGCGCGAGCATCGACTGGGAGTCGCTGCCCGAGGATAAGGGGGATGCGCTCCCCGAGCCTTTCAGCCGCCTCACACAGGGCATCACCACCGAGCAGGTCTCATGTCGGATCACGAGCACCACGCCCGAGACCCATCGGATCATCCGTGACAATCTGGCGCTGTCGGCGCTTTACGGCGGTGCGATTGCCGGAAAGGGGCCACGCTATTGCCCCTCGATCGAAGACAAGATCGTGCGTTTCGCCGAAAAGGACGGGCATCAGATCTTTCTCGAGCCCGAAGGTCTGGCGGGCAATCCTGGCGGGGATCTCGTTTATCCGAACGGGATTTCGACAAGTCTTCCTGCCGATATCCAGGCTCTGATGATTGCCTCGATTCCGGGTCTCGAAAAGGCGCGCATCGTCACGCCGGGTTATGCGGTCGAATATGACTATGTCGATCCCCGCGAGCTTTCGCCGAGCCTTGCGCTGAATGCTCTCGCCGGGTTGTATCTGGCCGGTCAGATCAACGGCACGACCGGTTATGAAGAGGCAGGTGCGCAAGGGCTGCTGGCAGGGTTGAACGCGGCACGTTTCACGGCAGGGAACGCGCCGCTCGTGCTCGGGCGCGATCAGGCCTATCTCGGTGTGATGCTGGACGATCTGACCCTTCAGGGCGTCTCCGAGCCCTATCGCATGTTCACTTCGCGTGCCGAATACCGCCTGAGCCTGCGCGCCGATAATGCCGATCTGCGTCTCACCGGGATCGGTATGGCGATGGGCTGCGTCGGTGCCGAGCGTGCCGCAAGGCTCGATCAGGATCAGGCGGCGATCGCACGCGCCATGGATCGGGCGCGCGAGGCGCTTCATGCGCCGCAGGATCTGGCAGCGCAGGGGGTCGCGGTGTCGCAGGACGGGCGGCGTCGTTCGCTGCTGGATGTGCTGGCGGGTCAGGCCGACGACACTGTCGCGGCGAGGCTGGCGCCCTGGTTCGGGGCCTTGCCTCTGCGTATCCGGCGTCATGTCGAGACGGAGGCGCGCTATGGCGGTTATCTCCAGCGTCAGGAGCGTGAGATCAGACAACTGGCCAATGAGGCGCAGATCGCGCTTCCGCCGGATCTCGATTATGCCCGTATCGGAGGGCTGAGCAGCGAGATGAAGGAGCGTCTGTCTCTCGCAAGGCCGGAGAATTTCGCGGCGGCCCAGCGTGTGCCGGGCGTGACGCCTGCCGCCATGATCGCCTTGCTGGCGCATGTGAGGGCCGCAGCATGAAAGCGGTTTCACGTGAAACACGCGAGCGGCTCGAGATTTTTGCGGCACTTCTCGAAAAATGGAACGCGCGCATCAATCTGGTCAGTCCGCGTGACATGCCGCATCTGTGGGAGCGTCATATCGGGGATTCGTTGCGTCTCGTGCCGTTCATCCCCAGAGGGGCGAGGGTGATCGATCTCGGCTCCGGCGGCGGGTTCCCTGCACTCATGATCGGCATTGCCTGCGATGCCGAGATGGTGATGGTCGAGTCCGACCAGCGCAAATGTGCGTTTCTGCGTGAAGCGGCGCGTGCCTGTGGCGTCAGGGCGCAGGTGGTGCCCAAACGCATCGAGCAGGCCGGGGTACCGCCTGCGGCCTTCGTGACAGCGCGTGCTCTGGCATCGCTCCCGCAATTGCTCGAATGGAGTGCGCCTTTTCTGCTGCCGGAGGGAAAAGCCCTGTTTCTCAAGGGAAAAAATCTGTCCGACGAGTTGACCGAAACCGAGCGGTGCTGGCACATGCAGCACAGAATTCTGGACAATCGCGCCGCCTCGGGGGGCGCCATCATCGAGATAAGCGATATCAAACGTGTCGAATAACGACACGGGCAAGAAGGCCCGTATCCTCGCCGTCACCAACCAGAAGGGGGGTGTCGGCAAAACCACCACAGCGATCAATCTGGCAGCCGCGCTGGCCATTACGCAGCGCGTTCTGCTGGTCGATCTCGATCCTCAGGGCAATGCATCGACCGGTCTCGGTGTCGATTACAATGCCCGCCAGATCGGCAGCTATGCCGCCCTGATGCAGGAGGCGCCGCCCGAAAAACTTCCGCGTCCGACCGGAACATCGAATCTCGATATCATCGTGGCGAATACCGATCTGGCCGGGGCGGAACTCGAGCTGATCGGCAGCGACCGGCGCGAATTCCGCATCCGGGACGCGCTCGAGGCGCTTTCGGGGCGCTACGATGTCATTCTCATCGATTGTCCGCCGAGTCTGGGGCTGCTGACCCTCAACGCGCTTGTGGCGGCGGATGGCGTTCTCATCCCGCTTCAATGCGAGTTCTTTGCGCTCGAGGGAATCAGCCAGATCGTTCGCACCGTCGATCGCGTTCGTCGTGCGTTCAACGCCGATCTTCATGTGGAGGGGATCATCCTCACCATGTACGATCGTCGGAACAATCTCTCGGAGCTCGTTGCGGCCGATGCGAGAAGCTTTTTCGGAGATCAGGTTCTCGAGACGCTGATCCCGCGCAATATCAAGATTTCCGAAGCGCAAAGCCACGGCTACTCGGTTCTGGACTACGACCGCCGGAGCAGCGGCGCGCAGGCTTACATGGCCCTCGCGCAGGAAATTGCCGCAAGGCTCGGTATCGTGCAGCAGCAGAAGGCATCGTCATGAGCAAGAAACCGACGGCGCGTCTCGGGCGCGGACTCGCCGCTCTTCTGGGAGACCAGGCCGTCGAGTTGCCGCGCGCTGGCGGTCAGTCGCCGGAACCGGCCCATCTTCCGGCAACGCTGGGTGTCGATCTTCTGGCGCCCGGGCCGTTCCAGCCGCGCGTGGATATGGATGAGGGACGGCTTTCGGAACTGGCCGATTCCATAAGAAGCCGCGGTGTCCTGCAACCCATTCTCGTGCGCCCCGACCCGGCGGAGCCGGGAAGATATCAGATCATCGCCGGTGAGCGGCGCTGGCGTGCGGCCCAGCGAGCCGGGCTGCACGAAGTGCCGGTGCATGTCCGTCTGCTGGACGATGCGGATGCGATGGCTGCAGCGCTCGTCGAGAACCTGCAGCGCGCCGATCTGAATGCGATCGAAGAGGCAGAGGGCCTGCAGCGCCTGCTGACCGATTATGCGCTGACGCAGGAGGAGCTGGCCGGGGCAGTCGGGAAATCCCGCCCGCATGTCGGCAATATCCTGCGCCTGCTCAATCTTCCCGAGGCGGTCAGGCAGAAGGTGCGCGACGGTCTTCTGAGCGCCGGTCATGCGAGGGCGCTTCTCGCCCATCCCGATCCGGCCTCTGCGGCCGATATCGTGATCGCGCGCGGTCTGAACGTGCGTCAGACCGAGGCCCTTGCCCGACAGGTTCCGGCCGGAAAACAGGAAGAGACCAAACCCCCGCGCGATAATGAACTCGTGCGGCTCGAGCGCGATCTGGCGTCGCGGCTGGGTCTGCGGGTCAAGATCGAGTTCAACGGGAAAGGGGGCTCGCTGCGTCTCGACTACAGAAGTCTGGACCAGTTCGATGCCCTGATGCGCCTTCTGTCTCCCGAGAATCCCGACTGATGATTGCTTATGCGGAACGATGCATTTTTTCTCTTGATGCGTCTTCCGCCCCCTGTTAGAAGCCCACTCACCGGAGCGGGGCTATGGGCACATAGCTCAGTTGGTAGAGCAGCTGACTCTTAATCAGCGGGTCCAAGGTTCGAGCCCTTGTGTGCCCACCATTGCCCCGCCGGTACTTCCCCTGTGATCTGGATCCGCTCCTTTCCCATGTTGCGATGGGGGATGAGAGTATTGTAACGCTCAGGATACGTTCCTGGCCTTTATTTTGACACCGATCCGGCTATTTATCTGTCGCACGGTTGTTCCATCCCTGATGGCGTTCTGTTTCAGGGCTCTTCACACAGGTATTCAGCCTCCTGGAATGGTGATAGGGAGAGCCGATCGATTTTGTCTGGATGGATATGAATGCTGCGGCCTGGTTCGAGTTTCAGTCGACGGTGCAAGATTATTGTGTCTTGCCTGAATCTTTCCGTGCTTTGCGCGTGCAGTGCCCTTCCCGATAGCGGTCCGACCGAGCGACAGTTCCAGAAGGGACAGAAGGACGCGCAGGCCAGGGGATTCGATTTTGCGATTCTGCCGCTGCATCTCCCGATGGTCGACCGGATCAACGATACGGTTGCCGCACAGACGGCCCTGCCTCCCATCGTCGCGAGCCGGAGAGAGAACGATCTCATCGGGCCGGGCGATGTCCTTCAGGTCACGGTTTATGAGATCGGCAATGCCCTGTTCTCGGGTGCCTCGGCGAATGCGAGCGGGTCCACCTCGATCGGCATGATGGCCGGTGGCATGAGCGGCAGCGCCGGAAGCGCGGCGAGCACGCTCATGTCGGGCAACGCGATGGACAGCAAGCTCTCCTCGAGTGGCGGGGCTGCGACGCCGACCTCCCTGCCGCCCGTGACGGTCGATTCGAGCGGCTCGATCTATCTGCCTTTCATCGGCAAGGTTCATGTGGCGGGGCGGAATCGCGAGCAGGTCGGCGCGCTCATCAAGTCGCTTCTGGCGCGGAAATCGCAGTTCCCCGATGTCGTGGTGCATGTCGTGCAGGACAACAGCAATTTTGCCGTCATCTATGGTGACGTCAAAATGACCGGGAAATTCCCGCTGACATCGCATCATGAGCGTATTCTCGATGCGGTCGCCACCGCTCAGGGGACGATGCATCCGCCCAATGACGAGATCGTGACGCTGACGCGCGCTGGCACGAACTACACTTTCCCGATGCGCGATATCGACGGCGATAACCGGCGCAATATCGTGCTCCAGCCGGACGATACGCTGAAGCTCGTCTATAATCCCCTGACGTTCACCGTTTTCGGAGCGGCGAACAAGGTGTCGGAGATCCCGTTCGAGCAGCCGACGCTGACGCTCGCCCAGGCGCTGTCGCGGGCGGCGGGTCTTGCCGATTATCGTGCCGATCCGAACGCAGTCTATCTCATGCGCTACGAGAACAACGAAGTCCTCCGCCGCCTCGGCGTGAAGACCTCTCCGGTGCGGATGACGACGCCTGTGGTCTACAAGATCGACATGATGGATCCGGCGAGCTATTTCGTGGCCCAGCGCTTCGAGATGAAGAACAAGGATCTCATCTATGTCGCGAATTCGCGCAGCAACAAGTTCTACAAGTTCTTCGGGCTGATCAGCACCATCATCCAGCCGGGCATCACTGCCGGCTACATGGCGAAGTAGTGGCGCATACCATGTCCTTCCTGCAGCGGTTATATCCTCGTACGACCAAGGCGAAGCTCTTTTACGGCACGGTGATCGCACCGACATTCGTCACGGCGCTCTATCTCTATCTGGTGGCGAGCCCGCAATATATCTCCGAGACGCATTTCCTCGTGCGCGGCTCCCAGAATCACAGCCTGCCTTCCCTCGCCAACGTGATGGAAGGGAGTCTGGGAGGCGGCGCATCCGAAAACACCTATGCCGTGCAGGATTACATGGTGTCGCGCGACGCGATGGATCTCCTGCGCCGCGAACTGCATCTCGAGCAGATCTACAACCGGAAAGGGGCCGACTTCATCGCCCGGTATCCGGCCTTCTTCCTCCACAAGACGATGGAGAGCTTCTACTGGTACTACAAGCGCCACATAAAGGTGGTGCTCGATGCCGATACGTCGCTTTCGGTCCTTCGTGTCAGGTCCTTCTCGGCCGAGGATTCGCAGAAGATCGCGAATGCCCTGCTCCAGGCCTCCGAAAAGCTGGTCAACGAGATGAACGCGCGCCAGCGTGAAAATCTGATCGGCGCGGCGCAGAAGGAAGTCAACGACACGCTGCACAAGATACAGGAACTGCAGAAGCAGCTGGCTGCCTATCAGAACCGGAACAGCCTGATCGATCCGCAGAAGCAGTCTGTTTCCCTGATCTCGACCGAATATGCCCTGCAGACCATGCTGTCTTCCACGCAGATGCATCTGCAGCAGGTGCAGAAGACCTCTCCAGACAGCCCTTCGACCGGTGTGCTCAAAAACCAGATCGACATTCTGAAGGAGCAGCTCGCGGCAGTGCGCTCGCAGATCACGGGCGCCAGTAATTCGCTCGTGCCCAAGCTCATGGATTTCGACACGCTGACGATCCGCCGTCAGCTTCTCGAGAAGATCCTCGCATCCGAGGTCGCGTCGCTGGAATCCGCGAAGGCCCAGGCGGACAGGCAGATGATCTTCCTTGAGGAAGTCACGCAGCCCAATCTGCCGGATTACGCCGAATATCCGCCGAATATCGAGGTTCTGCTCATCGTTTTCGCGACGCTGGGCATGGTGTTTCTCATGATCAGCCTTCTGGTATCCGGTGCCAGAGAGCATTCAGCGAACTGACGCGATTCCATGTTGCGATGTATCGATCTCGTCAAGGACTATCACCTCGAACGCGGTGGTAGTCGCCGGATTCTGGACCATGTCAATCTGACGGTCCAGAGGGGCGAGAAACTCGGGATACTGGGGCATAACGGTGCCGGTAAATCCACGCTTCTGAGACTGATCGGCGGCGTCGAGCTGCCGACCGGCGGCAGGATCGAGCGCGACATGTCCATTTCCTGGCCGCTGGGTTTTTCAGGAGCGTTCCAGGGCAGTCTGAGCGGTCTCGACAATCTCCGTTTCATCTGCCGCATCTATGACAAGGATTATGCCTCGACCCGCGCCTATGTGGACGAATTCGCCGCGCTCGGCGATCAGCTGCGCGATCCGGTCAAGACCTACTCATCCGGTATGCGCGCCCGTCTGGCTTTCGCGCTCTCTCTCGTCATCGACTTCGATTGCTATCTCATCGACGAGGTGATCATGGTGGGCGATGCGCGCTTCATCGACAAATGCAATTACGAGCTCATGGAGAAGAAATCCTCGCGTGGCCTCATCCTTGTGTCGCACAGCATGGACTATATCCGTCAGGTCTGCGATCGCTGCGTCATCATCCAGAACGGACGCGTGATCGATACGGAGAGCGTCGAGCAGGGGATCGAGCTGTACCGGAACGATTGTCTCGCCTAGAGCAAGACGTCTGCACTCGTGACCGGTCGGCTTTGCGCAGACGCGCCATGCGGGCGTGACGTGTGTCCCGGGCACCAGGGATCTTCTGTTTTTCGGGAGAATGTGGCTGGGGTGGGAGGGATCGAACCTCCGCATGGCGGAATCAAAATCCGCTGCCTTACCGCTTGGCTACACCCCATTGCGCTGAAGGGCTTTTAGTCTGCCTCCCCGCGCGCGTAAAGCCATTATGTTTCGAGTTCGAGGGGCTGATCGGCGATGCCCGCATGACGGGTCGCCTCCTCCATGATGCGCTCGGCCGAAGGCTTGAGCACACCGAAGCGTTCCGCCCGGTCCAGCGCCTGATCGAGCGCGGCCATGGTCTGGGCGAGATCGGCGCTTTCGTCCTTTTCCCAGGCCCGCAGGGCGAAGCCCCACACGCCGACGAGCCCGTGCAGGCGCATGGCGCCCCCGAAACCGGAACAGGACACCCCGGCGATCTGTGCCATCCATCGCATCGTATCGAGCGTGGCGGCGCCGAGAATGACCGCAAGTGCGGGTTCGCCCGGCAATGCGGCCAGAACGGCCCGGATCCCGTCCCGATATTGCTGGAAGACGTCGAAGCGGCGCATGAACAGGTCGAAGATGCGATCGCGCACCGATCCTCCCAGACCGTCATCGCGGAATGCGGATTCGTCTGCGAGACGGCCCAGCCGGAACAGGAGCGAATGACGGAACGGATACCGGCTGCGGACTTCATCGACGGGCAGGCCGGCGCGATGCGCCGCCTCCACCAGAGAGAGCTGGGGCCAGCCTTTCTCCGCGGCCAGGGCGAAACCCGCCTCGAGAAGGGCCAGATCGAAATCTTCCCGGTCGTATTCCGTCATGAATGTGTCCCTGCCTTTCCTCGCGGGATAATAACGAAGAGGCGGCATGTGACAATCGCAAGACCGAGTTTTCCGGTCAGGAGGCCATCTCCCGGGCGCGCGCCATGGCCTGGTTCACGGCCTTTTCGAGCAATGCGGGAAGCCCGTCGGGCGCCATGAGCACATCCAGCGCCTTCGCCGTGACGCCGTTCGGGCTCGTGACGTTGCGTCTGAGCGTCTCGCTGCTCTCTTCCGAGGCAGCGAGCAGCGCGCCCGATCCCGATACCGTACCCCGCGCCAGAAGGCGCGCGGTTTCCGGAGGCAACCCGACCCGGAGCGCTTCCTTCTCCAGAAGCTCGGCCAGAAGAAACACATAGGCCGGGCCGCAGCCGGAGATGGGCGTCAGCGCCTCGAGCTGTTCTTCGGTCTCGACCCAGGCGACTGCGCCCACGGTCGAGAGCAGCGTCGTGCATACGGCACGGGCCTCGGCATCCAGCCCTTCGCCGCACAGACCCGTGACGCCCTGACCGATCGCCGCCGGGGTGTTGGGCATGGCGCGGACCAGATGCGTGCGTGCGCCGCCGCAGGCCGCACGGAGGCTTTCCATGGTGCGTGCGGCCAGCATCGAGATCAGGATCGTATCGTCCAGCCAGGGGCGCAGGGAGGAAAGCGCGTCTTCCATCCCGGCGGGTTTGACGGCCAGAATGACGATATCCGGACGAAAATCATGCGGGATGTCTCTTGCATCGCGCACGACCCGATGGGGGGCAGGAGGAGCGTCGCAGCGACGATCGAGGATGATGGACGGGGCCAGACCGTGTTCCAGCCAGCCCTGCCAGAGGGCGCCGCCCATCTTGCCGCATCCGACGAGGAGCAGGGAAGGGAGGGTCATGCTTCCCCCATGCAGTCGAGCATGGCGGCCTCGAGCGATTCCGTCGGGGATTTGCCGCTCCAGAGCGTGAACTGGAAGGCCGGATAGAAGCGTTCGCATTCCGTGATGGCGATATCGATCATGTCTTCCATGCTTTCTGCGGCCAGGGTCGTGGCGCCGCGCAACAGGACGGAATGCCGGAAAACCGGCGTCCCGGTTTCGAGGTCGAGGCTGAAATGGCCGATCCAGAGACGCTCATTGGCCAGCGCGATCAGCTCGTACAGGGCCTTGCGCCGTGCGGCGGGCGCGCGGAGGTCGAAGGTGCAGGTGAAATTCATGGCCGCGATCTCGCGTGACCACGAAAAATAGAGCCCGTAATCGCACCATTTCCCGGGTGCCTCGGCCGCCATCTCGCAATCTGTGCGACGATCGAATGCCCAGTCATGGCCGCAGACGATCTGCTCCATGACATCGAGCGGATTGGTATCCTGCGAAGAGGAGGAGGAGAGGGATAGAGCAGGCATTCGGGACTCCCTAGGCCGGTGACGGATGTCGCACAGGGATCATCCGTCGTGATGTCTGCAGGGATAGGGAGAGTCTGGGCCCGAAGTCCGCGACTCGTCCTATCACGGTCACGTTAGGGATGCCCGGCTTCCGTTGCAAGAAGTCCGGGCCCCTCAGGGGATCACCCTTCGGTGGAGGGTGTCGTCAGCGCCTTTTCCAGATCGGACAGCCGCTCCTCCATGGCGCGGAGTCGCTGGTCGGCGTCCTCCTGGGCCGAACGGGCACGGGCGGCCAGTTCGCGGGCCACATCGAGTTCGTCCCGGCGGACGAGATCGAGCGAGGCCAGAACCTCGTCGATCCGGGTGCGCACCATGGCATGCAGTTCCTCGCGCAGACCGGTCAGTGCGGAGAAGGCTCCGCCGGCAACGCCAGCAAGATCATCGAAGAAACGGGGCCGGTCTGACATGGCAAGGTCCTTAAAGTTCTGTCCTGGGCGCCCGGCCGGAGAGGGTCGGGCAGGTTGCATCGCCTCCGTGCCGTCAGCCCGGAGGGAGATCCCCAGACTGATGCCCGCGCCTGAAAGCTGCAACGCCGTAACCGGAGAGCGGATGCCGGGTCGGGCTTCCGGTCGCGCTTTTCTCCGGTCGGTGTGGCTTGGAGGTTGCGATTGGCCGTCTTATACAGGTTCCATGATGATCGTCACCGGCGGAGCCGGATTTATTGGTTCGTGTCTGGTCTCCGCGCTCAAGGCGCGCGGCGAGACCGTGGTCGTGGTCGATCGCCTGCGCGACCAGGGCAAGTGGCGCAATCTTGCCAGGCACCCTCCCGATCGCCTGATCGCGCCCGATCAGCTTCCCGGCTTTCTGGCGACGATGCCCCCGGTCCGGGCGATCTTCCACATGGGCGCGATCAGCAGCACGACGGCCAGGGATGGCGATCATGTCTGGCGCACCAATGTGGATCTCTCAGAAACCCTGCTGGACTGGTGCGCCGATCACGGCGTGCCGTTTTTCTATGCATCCTCGGCTGCGACCTATGGAGGGGCCGATCGTCCGGAACTCTTCTCGGACGCGCCCGAGCTCCTCCCCGATCTGAGGCCGCTCAATCTGTACGGCTGGTCGAAGCATGTCTTCGATCAGCATCTTCTGGCGCGGGAGAAGGCGGGCCGTCCGATGCCGCCTCACTGGGCCGGTCTCAAGTTCTTCAACGTCTACGGTCCCAACGAATATCACAAGGGCGGCATGATCTCGGTCGTCAAGGTGAAATATGACGAGGTCATGAGCGGCGCGCCCGCGCGACTCTTCCGCTCCGATCGCCCCGGTCTTGCCGACGGCGCCCAGGCGCGCGATTTCATCTGGGTGGGCGATCTGATCGGGATCATGCTCTGGCTGCTCGAGCATCCGGAGGTCAGCGGGATCTTCAATTGCGGCACGGGGGCCGCGCGCAGCTATCTCGATCTGGCCCATGCGGTATGCGATGCCGCAGGCGTGCCGCGTCGCGTGAGTTTCGTCGACATGCCCGAGGCTTTGCGCGGTCAGTACCAGTCCTATACCTGTGCCGATATGAGCCGCCTGCGTGCCGCGGGATACGATCGGCCTTTCACCACGCTGGAAGACGGCATCGCACGGTATGTGCATGACTATCTCTCGACGCCGGATCCCTATCTGTAAAAGGTCCCCATGGACGCCCATCCGATCATCCTGCCCCGGTTCGACCCGATTGCCGTCCAGATCGGACCGCTCGCGATCCACTGGTATGCGCTCGCCTATATCCTCTCGATCCTGATCGGCTGGAAGATCGCCATCCGCCTCTGTGCGCTCCGGCCCCAGGCCGCCACGCGCGTGCAGGTCGACGATTTCGCCTTCTGGGCCATGCTTGGCGTCGTGCTCGGCGGGCGGCTCGGTTATATCCTTTTCTACAAGCCCGGCTTCTATCTGACCCATCCTCTCGCCATCGTGGAAGTCTGGCAGGGCGGGATGTCGTTTCATGGCGGGGCGCTGGGCGTCATCCTCGCTCTGGCCTTTTTCTCCTGGCGCAACCGGCTCAGCTTCCTTGCCTTTTCCGATCGCATCACGGTGATCGTACCGCTCGGACTCGGTCTGGGCCGGTGCGCCAATTTCATCAATGGAGAACTCTGGGGGCGACCGGCACCGGAAGGGCTGCCCTGGGCCATGGTCTTTCCGACAGGGGGGCCTGTGGCGCGTCATCCGTCGCAACTCTACGAAGCCCTGACCGAGGGGCTGCTTCTGCTCACCGTCATGCTTGTCGCGGCCAGTCGCCAATGGGTGCGGGAGCGCTACGGCTTTCTCGCCGGGCTGTTCCTGTTCGGCTATGCGCTGGCGCGCAGTTTCTGCGAGCTGTTCCGCGAACCCGATTCCTTCATCGGCTTTCTGCCTCTCGGCCTGACCATGGGGCAGGTTCTGTGCATGCCGATGGCGCTGGCCGGGATCTGGCTGATGGCATTCGGAATGAAGCATCCTCATCCCGCAGCGAAGGAGGTGCCGCATGTCTGACACGCCGCCCCGGGGCTGGGTGCTCGGCGCCGAGTCGCTCTCTTTCGTGCCTCATGGCTTTTTCACACGAAGGGGAGGCGTTTCTCCTGCGCCGTTCGATTCACTCAACTGCTCGCTTGCCTCGCCGGACAGGGCGGAGAACGTGGCGGAGAATCGCGGTCGGGTCGCAGCCTGTCTCGGCGTCGCGTCCGAACGCCTCATGGGGCTGACCCAGACCCATTCCGCCACGGTGATATCCCTCACGCATGACACGCATCCCTGGCGTCCCGGGCAGGGGCCGCAGGCCGATGCCCTCGTAACCGACCGGGACGATCTGGCGCTGGGCGTGATCACCGCCGATTGCGGACCCGTCCTGTTCGCGAGCCCCGACGGGCGTATCGTCGGGGCGGCTCATGCCGGATGGCGCGGTGCGGCGGGGGGCGTTCTCGAGGCGACGGTCACGGCGATGGCGGATCTGGGCGCATCCGATCTCGTCGCCTGCGTCGGGCCGTGCATCCGTCAGCCGCGCTACGAGGTCGGAGCGGAGATGCGCGCCGAAGTGCTGGACCGCACGCCCGGGGCGGAGGGATATTTCCTGCGGGCCCCGCGCATGGGGCATTATCTGTTCGATCTTCCGGGGTACTGCCTCTACAGGCTGCGTCGCGCCGGACTGCGCCGGGTTTCTGCGCTCGGCCTCGACACCTGCGCCGATCCGCAGCGCTTCTTCAGTCACAGGCGGCGGGTACTGGCCGGAGGCGGAATGATCGGTCATCAGATTTCCGCCATTCGCGCCCGCCCGACCCGCTGAGCGATCGTTTTGAGTCGTCGATTCATGAAACACTCTGCCCCGTCGAACATTCCCCGGACCCGCTTGCGGCACCGCCTGCCTGTCCTGGCGATCGGCGCGCTTCTTCTTTCGGGCTGCGTCGACATGCCGCACCCGTTCGGCGATCCCGGACCCGAGGGGCGGCGTCTTGCGCTGAACACGCCCCCGCCGCGTATGGATGTGCCGACCCCGCCGGATTCACTGCTCGAAAATGAAGCCTCGGCGCTCTGGGCGCGGCATATCGTTCATGCGCTCGTGACCGAATCGGTGCCGGCCGTGGCGCAGCCCGTACGCAAGGGCGACTGGTGGCTGCGCCTCTCTGCAACGATGGAAGGCGAGCAGGTCATTCCGCATTATGTCGTCATGACTCCGTCGGGCGAGGCGCGCGGTCACTGGGATGCCCCCCCGGTTCCGGCCCAGGTCTGGGCCGCGGGCAGGGACGAGGTCCTGGCGACCCAGGCGTCGGAAGCCGCGCCGAAGATCAGCTCCGTCCTGACGGGGATACAGGCCGCCATGATGCAGGCCGATCCGCAGAGTCTGAAACGCCGTCCGGCGAAAGTGTATTTCAAGGGAGTCAGAGGGGCACCCGGAGACGGAAACGTCACGCTGGCCCGTGCCTTCGCCGCGGCCTTTCCCGACGCGCATGACAAGATCCAGGAACAGGCCGAAGGGGCGGATTACCGGGTGGAGGGAGTCGTGACACTGACCGATGGCCCGGCCGGAACCACGGGCCACCCCATGCAGCATATCGAAATCGTCTGGCACACCCTGACCGCCGGAGGGAAGGAGGCGGGGGCGGCAACACAGCTCCATGACATTCCCGCGCATTCGCTCGATGGCGCATGGGGAGACGTCGCCATGGCCGCCGCTTCCGAAGCAGCGGGCGCCGTGCATCAGATCATCACCAATTATTCGGGGCGCGCGCACAAGCCGCTGCCGCCGGAGGCGGGGGGCGACGGCGCAAAAGGCGGGGCTGCGGCCCGGCAGGGCTGAGGCGTCGGGCATCTTTCGGTGTCGGACGCCCGTATGTTCCTTCAGCCTATGGTCACGACCTTGGTCAGGTGGCGAGGCGCCAGCGTGTCGAGATTCCTGCTGCGCGCGACATATTCGCCCAGCAATTGCAGAACGGGCAGGCAGACCAGAGGCCCGGTACCCGGCTCTCCCCCGACAGGGAGGCTGATCGTGCCGGGACCACCCAGACCGAGCACTTTCGCACCCTTGGCCAGCAGATCGTGCGCCAGCAGGCTTTCCTCTTCCAGCGTGTCCTGATGATACATCATGATCACCAGAGAGCGCTCGTCGATCAGGCTGATCGGCCCGTGACGATATTCCAGAGGATGATGCGCCTCGCTCTGGCTCAGGCTCATTTCCTGCATTTTCAGCGCGCCTTCCCGCGCCACACCGTAGAATGCCCCCCCCCCGAGGAACACGAAATGCGTGCGGCCCTCAATCAGCCCGGCGAGATGGGGATCGGCCCGGTCGAGCAGGGTCCGGGCCGCCGCCGTCGTGGGCTGCCCGACCGTCATGCCCGCATAGCGCATTCCCAGAAGCAGCATGAGACTGGCAGAAGCCGTCATGACGATACCCTCTTCGGGATGGGTATCGGTCTCGATCAGCCTGTCCGCTGCGGCACATAGCGCGCTTTGCGGTGCGCAGGTGATGGCGACAACCGGATGTCCCGCCTCGCGGCTCGTCCGCGCGGCCGCGACCGTTTCAGTCGACTCGCCGCTGCGGGAGAGGGCGACGATCTCGACGGGCAGCCCGGCAGGGACGTAGTCGTGCGGGCGGCGGGTCCACTCGTTACCCGGAACCGGGCGGCTGGCCCTGCCATGGGCATTGAGAAAGACCGCGATCGAATCGGCGATATGAACCGAGGTTCCGCAGCCGACCACCACCTGAACGTGGTCGGGCCGGGGGGCAATCCTGCAATCGGGCGCCCGATCCCATAGCGGAAACTGTTCGCGTATGCCGCGCTCCGTAGCGTTCATGGGGTTCGTTTTCCTTTCAGTCGAACTCTGTCCTGCCTCCGGGGCATCTCCGCTATCCGGCTCCCGGCCCTGCGTTTGCGATGCAGGCTGGCGCGGTTCACGGAAGCGTTGGCGCCGGGGCATGGCCTGTGACGATCGTACGATGAAGTCCTGCACGCTCGAGACGTTCGTACCAGGGCTCGATAATGCCTTCATCGGTGATCACATGGGTCAGCTCGGAGAGGGCGGCGACACGATAGGTCGCATGTCTGCCGAACTTGCTGCTGTCGATCAGCAAATGGCGTTCACCGGCATGGCGGATCATGGCTGCATTCATGCTGGCTTCCTCGCAATCCTGTGTTGCGAGGCTCGCATCGTCCTGAACTGCACTCGTGCCCAGAAAAAGCTGGTCGAACCAGAGACCTTCGATCGCACGTTCGGCGAGCGGACCGACGACGCTCCTGTTTTCGGCCCTGACGCGCCCGGCAATCTGGGAAAGCTGGATGGAAGGAGTGTTCATCAGGGCCTGAACGATGGCGATGCTGTTGGTAAAGACGCTGAGCGGAAGAGGATCCAGACTCAGGCGAAGCGCCAGTTGCAGCACGGTGGTTCCGGAATCGAGGAAGATCGCGCAATGCGGACGAAGCGCGGCATAAGCGGCATCCGCGATGGCCCGTTTGACCGCCAGCCCCTGCGTTTCGCGTGCCTCGAAGCCGATTTCCAGCGCGCCTGCATGGGCGATTTCCGCGCCCCCATGGGTGCGACGGATATAGCCGAGCTCCTCGAGCTTCTGCAGATCCCGTCTCATGGTCACCACCGAGGTGTCGACCAGTTTCGCGAGATCGTTCACCCCGGTCAGACCGTGGCGGTAGAGATGATGGCGGATCCGGGTCAGGCGGTCGGGCTGCATGGTCTCTCCGTCACGGAATGCGACGAACAGGATGGCACCGATCCGTCACATCCTCAATACGATCACATACGATCATAAAACAAGAGCGCTCCTGTCCGGGGGTGAAGGATTTCTCTCCCGGAAATCGCTCCCGGGCTTCTGAAGATAGGGGCGTAATATGCGAAAGACTGTGGGATAGAAAGGCAGATCCGGGGAATAAGGCAGCTTTCCGGGCTATCGATCGTTTATGATCGTTTTGTTGTTGCAATGTAAAAGCGATGATGACTTAATCGCCACGCAACCTCATGCCGAGTGACAGACATGCGTCAGCCTCTCTCCCGTTACCGGTCTTCCCGTATTCGTCTTGCTCCTCTGGCAGGCATCCTGATGGGAGCGGCCCTGCATGACGGCATCGGATTGGCACTGGCGGAGCGCGTCGGGCCGAAGCCCCGTATCGCGCAGGACAAGCCGTCCGCCCCGGGCAGGACGGTCAGGACGGGCGAGATGATGCCCCGGGAAAAACGGGCGCGGGGGATCTCTCCCGGAGTCGAGCGTATCCGTGTGAAGGGCGGCACGGGCACGGCCACCGGCGTTACCAACACCACGCCGGGCGGGGGGCTGCTGGCCCGGGAAACGGCACCACAGGCCGTCCAGACCGTGACCCGCGATTTCATTGCGAAGCAATCCCCGACGAGCAACGCGCTCTCGCTCATCCAGTATGTGCCCGGCGTGACCCTCTCCAGTGCCGATGCGTTCGGCCAGTCGAACCAGAGCAGTTTCTATATGAGGGGGATGAGCCAGACTTCGGTCGGCTATACGCTCAACGGTATTCCGGCCGCCGACACGTCGAATTACGTTCCCTATACCTCCCAGGCCACGGATACGGAAAATATCCAGAAACTCTCGGTCGAGCAGGGCGTCGCCGATATTGCCTTGCCGGTCTATAATGCGGTGGCCGGTTCCATCCGTCAGACCATGACCGATCCGACCCCTCATCGGGGCGGTCTGGTCTCGCTGACTTATGGCAATCATCAGGCGGCGCGGGAATTCGTGAGACTCGATAGCGGCGAAATCGGCCATAGCGGCATCCGGAGTTTTGCGTCCTACTCCTACGGGACGCATGCCATGTGGCTCGGGCCGGGGCGGGCGCGTCGCTCGCATATCGACTCGATGGCGCTCAGGACATGGGGTCAGGGCAGCTCGGCCCGGGTCTTTCTGACCTATAATCAGGCCAGCGAGCCCTATCTGAAAAGCATCACCATGCGGAGCTGGAAGACGCTCGGCCGTTCCGCTGCGTATTACGACCCGACCTACACACCGGGGAATTACAATTACTACCGCGTGAACGCGCAGGAGACGCATTCCCTTCTCATGGGGGCGCCTCTCGTTTTCGCACTGGGGCGCACTCTGACTCTCACGACGTCGCCTTATTACACGCACATCCAGGGGGCCTTCAATAACGGCCAGACCCAGGCGGTCGATGGCTATAACGGGACCGCGCCCGTGGGGCCTCTCGCCCTGCGGGGCGTCGAGAATGGGGAAGGGGCCGTCATGGCGGTCGATTACTCGAACCAGCAGGCGGGCGGCGTGAATTCCGTTCTGAGCTGGACATCGGGACATAACGAATTGCGTGCGGGCTATTGGTATAATTATTACGACCAGACCGAAATCGCGCCTCTGAGTGCCATCGGCCCTACCGGCGAGGGCGAGAATTTCTGGGGGAAATACCCGATACGGGGAATCGACGGCTCGGTTCTGATGCAGTTCAATGTCCATCTGATCCAGCAGCTGAACGCATTGTTCCTGTCCGACACGTACAGGCTGTTTCACGACAGGGTCACGCTCAATGCCGGCTTCAAATACGTCATGCTGTCCTACAGCTCGACCAATCTGATTCCCGGCGACCGGTATCGTTACGGGCGCAGCGATACGCAGCCTTTGCCCCAGATTTCGGCCTCATGGCAGATAACGCCCGACGACCAGATCTATCTGGACGGGGCAACGGCGTTCAAGGAGCCGCAGGGCATTCTGGTCTATGCCACCTACTGGGACGGCTCGTCGCCCTATCCGGCCCGGGCAGGATCGACAAATCTCAAGGCGCAATATTCGATCTCGGAAGAGATCGGCTACCGGCACAGGGGGCTCGTCACGCTTTCGGCGTCCTTTTTCAACTACAATTCGACCAACCGTCAGAGTTCGATCTCGAGCTATGTCGGCGGCCGGCTTCTGGCGCGTTACGTCAATGCGGGCGGTCAGACGTCGCGCGGGTTCCAGAGTGCCCTGGGTCTGCGCCCGTGGCACGGCTTCAGTCCCTATCTCTCGTTCCAGTATCTGCATGTCACGACCGACAACAACCTGCCGCGCGGTACGGATTACATACGCAGTGCAGGCAAGATCGCCCCATACAGCCCCAGATATACCGTCAATGCAGGCTTGTCCTACGATGACGGGCATTTCTTCGCGAACGGGTATGTGAGCTATGTGAGCGCGCAATACGCGACCTACATGAATGACGAGAAAATGCCCGGCTACGCTCTGGGCAACGTCACCGCCGGATATCGCTTCGACAGCGTCTGGCGGGTCAGGCATCCGCAGATCCAGGTCAACGCCATGAACGTGACCGACCGCAAATATCTCTCCGCAGGCAATGGCGGGCTCAACGCCAGAACCACGACGGGCGTTTTCGGCTCCACCATTGCCGGAACTGCACCCACCTATATCGTCGGAGGCGGATTCGGGCTGGTCTTTTCTCTTGCTTCGGGATTCTGATCCATGGTCCTGCTACTTCATGCCGCGCGTATCGTCGTCTGTCTTGGACTGATCCTGGGGGGGAGCTCCCTTTCCCGTGCAGCCGGTGCCGATGAGCGGGCGGTTCTCTCGCCTTCGGCCACGCAGGATGCGCCATCCGGCGAAGGGCGGCGTTTCGGTAACGACGCGATCGGGCTTGTCCGGTCGGAGCGGGACGGCCATCTGCGCGGGCTGACGATCGAGGATGCCGTGCATGGCAGAGCCTTCGTGCTGCGCGATCTCTTTACCCTCGTGCTCAGAGACGGTGACCGGATCGGCAGCCATGATCTGAAACTCGTCGCTCCTCCCGAAATCGGGAGGATTCCGGCCAGACCGGAAGCCGCCCGCGGTGCGGAGCGGCTGGCGGGTATGGCCCTCGTTGCGAAGCTTGCCGATCCGGCAGGGCGTTTCACGCTGATCTGGCGCATGGAGCAGCGCACAGGCATGCCCTATCTGCGCGAGAGCATCGCCATCGCCCCTGTCGGCAAGCCGCTGGCGCTGGATCATGTGGCGATGTTCGAGGTCGATACGGATGAGGGCGAGGTCGTGGGCGATGTGAAAGGCGCCCCCATCCTGATCGGAGACACCTATTTCGGTATCGAGAGTCCGCTCGCGGAGACACTGGTATTCAACGGACGGACACGCATGACGCTGGATCAGGCCCTGCCGGTCCGGCCCGGTCATACGCTCGCGCTTTCTGCCGTGGCGGGGGTTGTGCGGCATGGGCAGGGAAGACGGGATTTCCAGATCTATCTGGAGCATGAGCGCAGCCACCCTTACAGACCGTTCCTTACCTATAACTCCTGGTACGATATCGGCTACTTCACCCCGTACACGCAGAAAGACGCCGAATCGCGAATCCGGCAGGTCGGTGACGCTCTGGTGCGCCGATATGGGGTGAAGCTCGATTCCTTCCTGTTCGACGATGGCTGGGACGATCGCAGCGGATTCTGGCGCTTCAGCAAGGATTTCCCGCAGGGTTTCAGGCCGCTCATGTCCCTGGCCGGGGCCTATGGTGCGGCGCCGGGCGTCTGGTTGTCTCCCTGGGGAGGATACTCCACGCCCAAGAAGGCGCGCGTGGCCAACGGGGCGAAAGCCGGGCTCGAAACGCGCGATGGCGGGTTCGATCTCTCTGCACCGCGTTATTACCGTGCCTTTCACGAGGCCGTGCTCGCTCTCATGCAGAAGGATGGCATCAACCAGTTCAAGTTCGACGGCACCGGCAATGCCGATCATGTGGCACCGGGCAGCGTGTTCAACAGCGATTTCGACGCGGCGATCCATCTTATCGACGACATTTATGCCGTACGGCCCGACATGTTCGTCAACCTCACCACGGGCACCTATCCCTCGCCCTTCTGGCTCCGCCACGCAGACTCGATCTGGCGCGGAGGAGAGGACGACATGCTGCGCGGGGTCGGTACGCGACGCCAGCAATGGATCACCTATCGCGATTCCGAAACCTACCGGAACATCGTGGTGCGCTCTCCTTTCTTCCCGCTCAATTCCCTCATGCTGCACGGCATCATCTACGCGCAGAAAAACCAGCGGCTGAACGACGATCCGGGTCATGATTTCCCCGATGAGGTTCACAGCTTTTTTGCCTCCGGTGCGGATGAGCAGGAACTCTATGTCACGCCCGCCTTGCTCAGGCCTGACGACTGGCGGGTCCTTGCCGAGTCTGCAAAATGGGCACGCGCCAATGCGGACATCCTGCGCGACTCCCATTGGGTTGGCGGGGATCCCGGCCGTCTGGAACCTTATGGCTGGGCAGGCTGGAGCCCTGCGAAATCCCTGCTCACCCTGCGAAACCCCGACCGGGTGCAACGCCATATCCTGATCGAGGCGGGGCGTGCGCTCGAATTGCCGACGGGGGAGCGTGCGCGTTTCACGGTGCGCCGTCTGTGGGGTAGCTCTTCCGTGCCGGGAGAGATCGAAGCCAGCCGGCCTGTCGTGATCGCGCTGGCGCCGTTCGAGGTCATGACACTCGAGCTCGCCCCCCGGGATAGCCCCGCTGGAAACACGTCTCCCGGAAACCGGCCCTGAAAGGCGGTTTTGCGGCGAGTCTGTCCTGAAAAGGCGCGATCCGGTTCCGGTCGGCATGGATCCGGTCGGTATGGTTCCGGTCGGCGCCTTCCGGGCGGGCGGTTGAGGGGCGGACGATCCGGCTCGACCGGAGCGATTCCCGGCAGCGTGCCGGCAAGCCCGGCCCGGATGAACAAGGCGGTCACGGCTGCGTAAAAAACGCTTTGTCGACTGGAGCGAGTCTCCATGAGTTAATGACAGCGTGACGCGGCGTTGTTAGAAGGCCGCGTTTGCTGCCGCCCCGGACCGGAGTCGTTTCCCGATGAAGATCGTCGCCTGTAACAGTAACCTGCCTCTGGCGCGTGCCGTCGCTCAGGAACTGCGTCTCCCGCTGTGCAAGGTATCGGTGCGGCGCTTCGCCGATGCGGAGGTCTTCGTCGAAATCCAGGAAAACGTGCGCGGTGAGGACGTTTTCGTTATCCAGAGCACGTGCTCGCCGACGAACGACAATCTCATGGAACTGCTGATCATGCTCGATGCGCTGCGTCGCGGATCGGCGCGCCGGGTGACGGCGGTCATGCCCTATTTCGGCTATGCGCGGCAGGATCGCAAATCCGGCCCGCGTACGCCCATCAGCGCCAAGCTGGTCGCCAATCTTCTGGTCGAAGCCGGCGCCAACCGCATTCTGACCATGGATCTGCACGCCATGCAGATCCAGGGCTTCTTCGATATTCCCGTCGATAATCTCTATGCGGCGCCGCTTTTCAAGCGCGATATCAATGCCCGTCATCCCGATGAAGACCTGATGATCGTCTCCCCGGATGTGGGGGGTGTCGTTCGTGCCCGCCAGCTCGCCCAGCGTCTCAATACCGATCTCGCCATCATCGACAAGCGTCGCGAGCGTGCGGGGGTCTCGGAAGTGATGAACGTGATCGGCGATGTCACCGGACGCTACTGCATTCTCGTCGACGATATCATCGATAGTGGCGGGTCGCTCTGCAATGCGGCGGAGGCGCTCATGAAGCACGGTGCTGCCGGAGTGGAGGCCTATGTCACCCATGGCGTCCTGACCGGACAGGCGGTCGAGCGGGTGCGGATGTCTCCGCTCGGGATGCTGACCCTGACCGATAGCATTCCTGCGACCGGGGCCATGGATGAATCGCCCAATATCCGTCAGATCAGCACGGCAAATCTTCTGGCGCGCGCCATGAGTGCCGTTGCCGATGAAAGCTCCGTCTCCTCGCTCTTCGACTAAGGACCGTCTCCCATGCTGCTTCGTCGCCCCTTCTGGTATCTGCGTCACGGTCAGACGGACTGGAACGCCCAGAATCTCTCCCAGGGCCGAACGGATATTCCGCTGAATGCGACCGGTCGCGAACAGGCCGTCAAGGCGGGCGCGTCTCTCGCGCGTCACTGGCGCGACGGCGCATCGCCGATCGCCCGTATCGTTTCCTCGCCGCTGTCGCGTGCCTACGACACCGCTGTGGCGGCCCAGGAAGCGATCGCGGCGTCGAGCGGCGTGACCCTGCCGCTCTCCACCGATCGCGATCTCGAGGAGGTCTGTTTCGGCGTCATGGAGGGGGAACCCATGGGCGACTGGTACGATCCCTGGATCGAGGGCGGGTTCACCCCGGAAGGATGCGAGACCTTTGCCGGTCTGAAATCCCGTGCGTCTTCTGCCGTCAACCGCGCGCTGGAACAGGACGGCATACCCATGATCGTCGCGCATGGTGCGTTGTTTCGCGCCCTGCGTGCCGCCATGAGCCTGCCGATCAATGTCCGCCTGGCCAACGCCGTGCCGCTCTATTGCGACCCGACGGATAATGGCTGGGTGCTGACCGCTTACGAGTGAGGGAGGCGGGGCGCTCCCCCGGGGCGCTCCCCTGCCTCCCGGTGTCATTGCGGGCAAATCGCCCGCCGACTCCCGAAGATCATTGCCTTGCACCCTCATTTCCGCTAAGGCGCGCCTTCACTCAGGCACCCCTGGAGGCCGTGAGTGCAATGAATCTGGGAGAATACCGTGACAAATATGACGTCCCTCGAAGTCTCTACGCGCGCGAAGGCTGGTAAGGGGGCAGCGCGCGCAACGAGACGTGCCGGTCTGGTGCCGGGTGTTGTGTATGGTGGCAAGCAGGAGCCTTCGCTGATCCAGATTGATCCGCGCATCATCCACAAGGAAATGGTCCGTGGCGGCTGGCGTTCGCGCCTGTACGAACTGCCGCTCGAAAGCGGTACCGTGCGCGCCCTGCTGCGTGAAGTGCAGCTGCATCCCGTGACCGATGCGCCGATCCATGTCGACTTCCAGCGCCTCGCGCCGGGCGAGAAGGTCCATGTGACCGTCTCCATCCACGTGACGGGCGAAGACAAGGCCCCGGGCATCAAGCGCGGCGGCGTGCTGAACCTGGTCCGTCACACGGTGGACGTCATGGCCGATGTCGATCACATCCCGTCCAGCTTCACGGTCGATCTGAGCCAGCTCGACATCCACGACAACGTGCGCTGGGACGACCTGACCGGCACCGAGAACGTGACGCCGGTTCTGCAGCTGCCGAACTTCGTCATCGCCACCATCGCACCGCCGACGGTCGATGCCGAGATGGAAGCAGAAGCCGCTGCGAAGGCCGCTGCTGAAGCCGCCGCCGCTCCTGCGAAGAAGAAGTAAGACCGCTCGGGGTGGCCGCAATGCTACTCTGGACCGGGCTCGGTAACCCCGAGCCCGGCATGCGCAGGCAGCGCCACAATATCGGTTTCATGGCTGTCGAGCGTATTGCCGAATACTACCGGTTTTCTCCCTGGCGCGCGCGCTTCAAGGGAGAGACGGCCGAGGGCAGCATCGAGGGACAGAAAGTCCTTCTGCTCAAGCCCATGACCTACATGAATCTGTCCGGCGAGAGCGTGCAGCAGGCTGCGCGGTTCTTCAGGATTCCGGTATCCGACATCACGGCGTTTCATGACGAACTCGATCTTGCTTTCTGCAAGGTGCGGGTCAAGCGCGGTGGCGGTGCGGCGGGCCATAACGGTCTGCGCTCCATGGACCGTATGCTGGGCGACCAGAATTATCAGCGCGTACGCCTCGGCATCGGGCATCCCGGTCACAAGGACCGTGTGACCGGCCATGTGCTGGGCGATTTCGCCAAGGCCGAACAGACAGAACTCGAAGCGCTTCTCGATGCCGTGGCTGCGGCGTCGCCCCTGCTGGCCAAGGGGGAACCGGAAGCGACAATGACAAAAATCGCCATGCTGTGCGGGGAGAAACGCTGATGGGTTTCAATTGTGGCATCGTGGGGCTCCCCAATGTGGGCAAGTCCACCCTGTTCAACGCATTGACCGAAACGGCGGCAGCTCAGGCAGCGAATTATCCCTTCTGCACGATCGAGCCCAATGTCGGCCGCGTGGCCGTGCCTGACGCGCGTCTCGACAATCTGGCGCGCATCGGCAAGTCGCAGAAAATCCTGCCGACCAGCCTCGAATTCGTCGATATCGCCGGTCTCGTGCGCGGCGCATCGCGTGGTGAGGGTCTGGGTAACCAGTTCCTTGCCAATATCCGCGAGGTGGATGCCATCATCCATGTCCTGCGCTGCTTCGAGGATGACGACATCACCCATGTCGAAGGCGGCGTGGACCCCGTGCGCGATGCCGAAATCATCGAGACCGAACTGATGCTGGCCGATCTCGACTCGCTCGAGAAACGACAGACCGCATTGCAGAAGCGCGCCCGTGGCAACGATCGCGAGGCGCAGCAGCAGCTCGCGATCATGGACCCGATCATGGCGGCCCTGCGCGACGGCAAGTCTGCCCGCACCGCCGTGCCCGAAGGTGAGGAAGAGACTGCACGGCGTCTGCAGCTCATGACCACCAAGCCAGTGCTTTATGTCTGCAATGTGGAAGAAGGCTCGGCAGCGACCGGCAACAGCCATTCCGAATCCGTGCGCAAGCGCGCCGAGGCCGAAGGCGCTGCCGTGGTGGTGGTCTCTGCCGCCATCGAAGCCGAAGTCAGCCAGCTGCCGCAGGAAGAGCGTGCCGAGTTTCTCGAGGGGCTGGGACTGAACAATTCGGGCCTCGATCGCGTCATCGCCGCCGGATACGGACTTCTGGGCCTGAGCACCTATTTCACGGTCGGCCCGAAAGAGACGCGCGCCTGGACCATTACCAGAGGCACAAAGGCGCCCCAGGCGGCTGCCGTCATCCATAACGATTTCGAGCGCGGCTTCATTGCCTGCGAAACCGTGGCCTATGACGATTACATTGCCTGTGGCGGCGAATCCGGTGCCAAGGAAGCGGGCAAGCTGCGTATCGAAGGCAAGGACTATGTGGTGCAGGATGGCGATGTCCTGCTCTTCCGTTTCAACGTCTGATCTCTTCCGGGTTCCTTCGCACCCCTTGACCCTGTCATTCCGGCGGACATGATGGGTCTCCCTTCAACGGAGGCGCATCATGGATATTCTGGTCGCGTGCGATTCCTTCAAGGAAAGCCTGTCTGCCGAGGCTGTCGTGCAGCAGATCGTCGGCGGGTTTTCGGAGATTTTCCCTGAAGCGCGCTATCACGGGTTTCCCATGGCCGACGGGGGCGAGGGAACCGCCCGGATCGTTGCGCGCGTAACGGGAGGCACGCTCGAGACGCGCCGTGTATGCGGGCCTCTGGGCGTGGAATGCGAAGCGCATTTCGGCCTCCTGCCCGACCGGAAAACGGCCGTGATCGAGCTGGCAGAGGCCGCCGGACTTGCGCAGCTCCCGCCCGAATCCCGCTCCCCCCTCTTTGCCACGACCTATGGCGTCGGGCAGCTCATGCAGGCCGCACTGGATATGGGGTGTCGGCATCTTGTGCTCGCCCTGGGAGGCAGCGCGACCTGCGACGGGGGCGCCGGTATGCTCCAGGCGCTCGGCGTTTCCCTGAAGGACCGCGACGGGTCGGAGCTCCCTCCCGGAGGGGGCGCCCTTTCCCGCCTCGCGACACTCGATTCGTCTTCGATCGATCCGCGTCTGCTCTCGAGCCGGATCGAGATCCTGTGCGATGTCGAGGCGCCTCTTCTCGGGCCGACCGGTGCGGTGGCGCTGTTCGGCCCGCAGAAAGGGGCGACACCGGAGATGCTCCCCCTGCTCGAGGACGGGCTGTCGCGTCTGGCTTCCCTGCTCGGACAAAGCTGTTGCGAAGATCTGGGTGCACGACCGGGAATGGGGGCTGCCGGTGGGGCCGCGCTCGGCCTCGTGGCGCTTTGTGGCGCAGCGCTCGTGCCCGGCGCACGTCATATCGCCGGATTGCTCGGTCTGGACAGGCTGATGCCGCAGGTCGATCTGGTCGTTACCGGAGAAGGGCGGCTGGATTCGCAGACGATTCGCGGCAAGGCGCCCAGTGCGATCGCGGATCTCGCCCGCACATACGGCAAGCCCGTTTTCGCCTTTGCGGGTACGCTCGGGCACGATCACGCCGTTTTGCACGATGCGGGATTCGATGCCGTTTTCAGCTGCCTCGCCCGCCCCTGCACCCTGCAGGAGGCTCTGGACGAGGCCGCTGCCAATCTGAGGCGCGCGGCGCGCAATGTCGCGGCGACTCTGTCTGTCGGGCGCTCTTTCCAAGAAAACCAGGGATGATACATAGCTTCGGGCGTCTTTCTTCCGGACAGGCCGCGCCCGATGCGGCCCGGGAGGGGGAAGGCGCAGCGAAGACAGGAGAAGGCATGTTGGAAACCGCCGCGACCGTGTCCGATTTCAGGGCCCTGACCGAACCCGCGCGCAAGGCCGCCCGCATTCTTGCCATCGCTCCGGCGAGCCAGCGCAACGATGCCTTGCGTGCCGCAGCCGGATCGCTGCGTCTGCGTGCCGCCGATATTCTCGTTGCCAATGCCCGCGACGTCGCGGCGTCCCGTGCATCTGCGGCTTTCATCGATCGTCTGACCCTTACCCCCGCCCGGATCGAGGCGATGGCCAGGGGGCTCGAGGCGATTGCGCTTCTTCCCGATCCTGTCGGACGCATATTGTCCGAGTGGACGCGGCCGAACGGGCTTGCGATCCGACGCGTCGCGACACCGCTCGGGGTGATCGGCATGATCTATGAAAGTCGGCCCAATGTCGGGGCCGACGCAGCCGGGCTGTGCATCAAATCCGGCAACGCCGTCATCCTGCGCGGTGGGTCGGAGAGTCATCACTCCGCCCGGTGCATCCAGGAATCGATCCGGATCGGGCTGGAGCAGGCCGGTCTGCCCGGAGCCTGCGTCCAGAATGTTCCCGATACGGACAGGGCCCATGTCTCCGCGATGCTCGGCGCTGCCGGGGAGATCGACATGATCATCCCGCGTGGGGGCAAGTCGCTCGTCGAGCGCGTGCAGCGCGAGGCAAGGGTTCCGGTACTCGCGCATGCCGACGGGCTGTGTCACACCTACGTGCACGAGAAGGCGGATTTCGCCATGGCCCGTGCAATTGTGGCCAATGCCAAGATGCGCCGTCCCGGTATCTGTGGCGCGACAGAGACCCTTCTGATCGACCGGCATATCGCTCCGGACCTTCTGCCGCTTCTCATCCAGGACCTGCACTCTCTCGGATGTGCGGTCATGGGAGACGATACGGCGCGGGGCATCGTGCCCGATCTCGAACCGGCGACGTCGGATCATTTCGCGACCGAGTGGCTCGATGCCCGTCTCTGCGTCGCTGTGGTCGAGGGGGTGGATGAAGCGCTGGCCCATATCGCGCGCTATGGCAGCGGACATACGGAAGCGATCGTCACCGGGGATGCGGCCGCTGCAGAGCGTTTCCTGAACGGCACCGACAGTGCTGTGGTGATGTGGAACGCCTCGACGCAGTTCTGCGATGGCGGGGAGTTCGGCTTCGGGGCCGAGATCGGCATCGCGACCGGCAAGATCCATGCGCGTGGCCCTGTCGGTCTCGAGCAGCTGACCACATTCCGCTACGAGGTGCGCGGCACCGGTCAGACCCGCCCCTGACGTGTCGCAGATCCCGAAATACGGCGACGGGCGGTCGATCTCGGTGGGATTGCTGGGGGGGTCCTTCAACCCGGCACATGCCGGACATCTCCAGCTGGCGCGCTATGCCCTGACGCATCTCCGTCTCGATCAGGTCTGGCTCATGGTTTCGCCGGGAAACCCCCTCAAATCCCGGGCCGGAATGGCCCCTTTTCCTGACCGGCTCGCGACAGCCCGTGCTCTTGCCGACGGTCGTCGCATCATCGCAACCGATATCGAGGCGCGGCTCGGGAAACGCTATACGGTCGAGACCGTCTCGCTTCTGCGCCTGCGTTTTCCCCGGGTGCGATTCGTCTGGCTGATGGGCGCGGACGGGCTGGCTTCGCTCACGCGCTGGCGGCGCTGGCGCGATCTCGCATTGATCGTCCCCATGGCGATCGTGCCGCGACCGGGCAGCAACCGGACCGCCCTGAGCGGTCAGGCGACCCACGCCCTGCGCCATTTGCGGGTACCCGCGAGACAGGGGCCGGTTCTCTCGCGCAGGAAAGGTGGTGTCTGGGCTTTTCTTCCGGCGCCGCAAAACGGTATATCAGCGACAGCGTTACGGGATTCCGGACATTATCCTCCCGCGCTTTCTCGAACCAATTGACCGGAGTGTCGAGCCATCGCCAGAAAACCGTCCGACGAGACGACCCCCACTGCCCGTCGCAGCGTCGCGGCCGAGCGTGAGATCCAGCCCGCCCCCGGCGAAGCTGCCGCTTCCCTAAAAGCCGCAGGCACGCCGCGCAAGAAAGCCGCCGCCGCAGGTCCGCGCAAGACGCGTGCCCCGCAACGCGAAGGCGCCGCGCGTGAGCTGGTCGAGAAAGCCCTTGCGGTGGTGACCGCGAGCCTGGACGAGGACAAGGCCGAGGATATCGTCACCCTCGATCTGCGCGGTCGGGCGAGCTTCGCCGATCACATGGTCATCGCGACCGGTATCGCGGATCGGCAGATTGCCGCCATGGCATCGCATGTCGAAGACAAGCTCAACGAGATCGGGATCAAGCGTATCACCATCGAGGGGGCGAACGGGACGGACTGGGTGCTTCTCGATACGGGCGATATCGTGGTCCATCTCTTCAAGCCCGAGAGCCGGGCTCTGTATGCGCTCGAACGCATGTGGGGCAAGGATCTCGACGATGCCGCGCTGGACGGGGCGGATACGACGGATCTCTGATCGGCGTGATCAGGATCGTTTCTGTCGGGCGTATGAAGAGAGGGCCGGAGCGCGATCTGTTCGACCGTTATGTCGAACGCACCCGGCCCCGGGTCGAGCTGCTCGAGATCGCCGAATCCCGCGGGAGTGCGTCCGAAATCAGGCGCAAGGATGCATCGGCCATTCTTTCGGCCTGTCCCGGGAGTGCCTTCGTCGTCGCGCTCGATGAGGGGGGCGATACGCCCGACAGCCAGAGTTTTTCCGCAAGTCTCGAGACCTGGCTCGCCTCCGGTCGTCAGGTCACGTTCGTGATCGGCGGGGCCGAAGGGCTCGAATCCTCGGTCATGGCACGCGCCGATGCGCGCCTCTCCTTCGGGAGGATGACCTGGCCGCACATGCTGGTCCGCGTCCTTCTGGCAGAGCAGCTTTATCGAGCCCGTGCCATCAGCGCCGGACATCCGTATCACCGCGCCGCGCGGCCATAAAAAAACGTCCCGGAACTCTTCGGGACGTTTTCCATTTCTATCAGGATGATGGCGATTTCAGCGCAGGTTCCGGTTCGGCCCTTCGATCCCGAATGCATCGTCCGGTGCCTCGGCGACCTCGGTCGTGCTCGCGGGATGACGGAGCGTTGCATAATCGGCGTGGCTGCCGGCATCGGAAACGGCATGTCCAGCGTGGCTCGCCGGCGTGTTGTTGGCCATCATGACGCCGTCATCGGGACGGGCATAGATGAAACCGTATGTGGGATAGATGCTGCCGAAGCTGTCCGGGTTCCCGTTCAGAGCGACTCGCACCGCCGACCAGTCGTTATGCGGCGAAACGTCGATCACGCGCACGTTCTTCGCGACGCCGTTCTGCGCCCAGTGAGACTGATCGATGACGATAGTCCGGTCGTTCTCGATGGCGCGCACCACTGCGACATGACCGTAGGGCATACGGCGAATGGCGCGGAAATTCAGAACGGAGCCGGGCTCGGGAGCCGAGCCGCGCGCATAGACGCCTTTCGCATTTGCCCACCAGTCGCGGGCATTGCCGTGAAGAACGACCTCGGAAGCGGCTTTGGCATAGGCCACGCACTGGATGACATGACCGGTATGACGATGATGTCGCGGCGTGAAACGGGTGGCGTGGATCGATGCACCATGCCTGGTGCGATGATGCGTTCCGTGGGAAGCGACCTTGTGATGCGCGGTTCTGTGCCGCGCCTGCGCCTCGGATGCGCCGAAACTGGACCCGATCAGGACAGAAAGAAGAGTCAGAGACGAAAAGAAGGGCCTGCGGAGGCGTTTAAGGCAACTTTTCTGTCCCACGATCATTGATTCCACGTCCGCCAGTTAGGTGTTGCAACTAGGTAACTATGTTCGACCTAGCTTGGCAAGGCGTGTAGAGCGGACTAATGGCAAATTTATGAACTTTCTCCCCTTCAGCTGGTGATCGAAGGGGAAAAGTTCAAGACGTATTATTTCGTCGTGATCAGCATGATCTCCACAAGCATCCGGGGATCGGCGAGAACTGCCTCTACACAGGCGCGGGCCGGGGCGCCGTCTTTCGGCAGCCAGGCGGTCCACTGCTCGTTCAGCGCATCGCGATCGGCCATGTTCTTGAGCCAGATCTGTGCCTGGAGAATCCGGGTATTATCCGTGCCGTGCTGCTCGAGAAGCGCGTCGAGCTGCGCAAGGACATCGGCCGTCTGCGTCTTGAAATCGGCATCGAGATTGCGGGCGACGACACCCTGCGTGAAAACGAATCCGTGATATTCGACGGCCTTCGACATGACGGGATTCGGTTCGGTACGAATGATTCGGCTCATGGGAGGTCTCCTTGCGGGGCAGATGCCATGGCGGTCTTTCCCACCATGGCGGTTTCTCCGATTCTGGTCCGAGTGTCCCGCTGCGGTCAATCCTCTTCGCTTGCCCCCCCTTCGCTTGCCCCCCCTTCGCTTGCCCTCTTCGCGCGCCCCCGTCGCTTGCCTGTCATTGCCCGGCACGGTATCGCGCCTTCTGGACCCGCTGCCGGACAGGATCCGAGTCCGGCAGAAGAAGGAGGAGGAGCGCACGTGCACGCCAGAACCGTCAAGGTTACCCCCCTGCGTCAGAACTGTACCGTGCTCGAATGCCGCGATACGGGTCACGCTCTCGTGGTCGATCCGGGAGGAGACGTTCCGGAGCTGCTTGGGACGCTCGAAGGGCTCGAGGTCGACGGCATCCTGCTGACGCATGGTCATTTCGATCATGTCGGCGGGGCGGAGGCCCTGCGCGATGCCCTGTCCCGCCGTCAGGGAAAGCGCGTTCCGCTCATCGGGCCGGATCGCCGCGATGCCTTCCTGCTCGGATCGGTCGTCGAACAGGCCGAGGCGTTCGGCCTCTCCGGGCTCGAAAATGCCCACCCCGACCGGTTCGTCTCCGACGGAGAAACGCTCGATTTCCCGATGGCGCGCATCTCCGTTGCGCATTGCCCGGGGCATACGCCGGGCCATGTCGTGTTCATCGCGCATGAGCATCGTATTGCGGTGGTGGGCGATACCCTGTTCCGGGGTGTTGTTGGCCGCACCGATTTCGCCTATGGCGACCATAAGGCGCTCGTCGAGGGGATCAGGCGTTGCCTTCTCTCCCTGGACGACGATTTCATCGTATTGCCGGGCCATGGCCTCCCGTCGACAATCGGAGAGGAACGGCGGAGCAATCCTTTTTTGACCTGATCACCTTTTGGCCTGATCACCGTTTGATCTGATCACCGGGGAAAGCGACCATGAAAACGCATCTGCGTACGATTCTGCTCACGACCGGGATTGCCTCCTTGCTGTGTGCCGCTCCGGCGGGGGCGGATACGCCGCCGGAACCGTCCAAGGCTGCTCCGGCAGCGTCGACATCGGCCAGGGCGATGGAGAAGACATCCCTGACGATCACGGACCGGCAAGGTCACGATCATCGTTTCACGGTGGAAATCGCGCGCACGCCGAAAGACAGGGCCGCAGGCCTGACCCATCGGGAGACCGTGCCCGAGGGAACGGGCATGCTGTTCCTGTTCAATCCGCCGGAGGCTGCCGAGATGTGGATGCGCGATACGCCGGTCTCGCTCGACATGCTCTTCATCGGCCCGGACGGTCGGATTCAGGCCATTGCGGAGAAAACGGTTCCCTATAGCGAAGCCCGCACAGGGGGGCAGGGCAGATCGTCCGCCGTTCTCGAGCTGGCCGGAGGCAGTACGGAGAAAGCCGGGATTGTGGTTGGAGACAAGGTGACTTCAGACGCTCTCGCCCCGGCACGCCACGTGCAATGAAGGTTTTCGTGACCGGGGTGGCCGGTTTTGTCGGTTATCATGTCGCAGGGCAGCTCCTCGCCGGCGGGCATCAGGTCGTGGGGTTAGATTCGCTCAACGACTACTACAGCGTGAGATTGAAGACCGATCGGCTCGCCCGTCTGACGACGGAAGCCGGTTTTTCGTTCCACAAGGGCGATCTGAGCTGTCGGACCACGGTCGATGGCGTCTTGCAGGCGCATCCCGATATCACCCACGTCGTTCATCTCGCCGCTCAGGCAGGTGTCCGTCACTCGCTGGCCGATCCCTGCGCCTATATCACCGCCAATATCACCGGACATGTCGTTCTTCTCGAGGCCGTCAGGCATCTGGAAGGATTGCGGCACATTGTCTATGCCTCTTCCTCTTCCGTCTACGGGCTGAATGAAGTCATGCCGTTTCGCGAGAGCGACGCGGTCGATCGGCCCGGCTCCTTCTACGCGGTGACCAAGCGCGCCGGCGAACTGACGGCACATGCCTATGCGCATCTCTACGGCTTGCGGCAGACGGGGCTGCGTTTCTTCACCGCCTACGGTCCATGGGGCAGGCCGGATATGGCCTATTATACGTTCGCCCGCTCGATCATGAACGGAACCCCGCTCACGCTTTATGCCGGAGCAGGGCTGGCGCGCGATTTCACCTATATCGACGATATCGTATCGGGCGTGCTCGCTGCTCTGGGCAACGAACCCGAACCCGGGGACTCGCGCATCTTCAATCTGGGCTGCGATGCGCCCACGCCGGTGCGTCGACTGGTTTCCCTCCTCGAGGAGGCTCTCGGCCGAAAGGCGCTCATCGAAGAGAGGAACCGGCCGCTTTCCGACGTGGAAGCGACCTGGTCTTCTCACGAGGCCATCACGGATCTCACGGGATGGCGGCCCGAGGTTCCGATCGAGGAGGGGATAGGGCGCTTCGTGGCGTGGTTCCGGGCGTACGAAGCGGGTCTCGCCGATTCCTGACCATAAGTTTCATTTTTTTGAAATTATGTGTTGACGGTATGGGATG
>NZ_BJVC01000005.1 GCF_007988945.1 Swaminathania salitolerans
CATATACATCCCCAGAAAACAGGGCCATACCGCGATCTTGCGGCTTGGCCCTTTCTCTTATTTCGCTCTTTTTCCGAGCACCGCCGCCACGACCGGAACCGCCGAGAATGCATTCGGCCAGCCCGCATAAAAGGCTGCCTGGGTAAGCACCTCCCCCGCCTGTTCGGCCGTCAGGCCGTTATCCATTGCCTTGTTGAGATGATACGGAATCTGGGCAGATTGCCCGTTGGCGACAAGCGCGCTCACCGTAACCAGGCTGCGGTCTCTCGGGGATAATCCGGGGCGCAACCAGAGATCGCGGAACAAGGGCATGGTGGTAAAACTCTCGAGCCCGGGTGCGACCGGGCCGACCGTTTTCGCCACAGCAGCCACACGCTGCGCTTCGCTTTCCTCGTTGATCGGGTTCAGGGGCGGCGAAGCGGGAGGCAGATGCGCCGGATCGACCCCGCGTCGGGCGAAAACCTCCCGGGTTGCCCGGATCGCGCCCATGGCGTTCGACCAACCCGCATAAAAAGCCAGATGGGTGATGATCTCCGAAATTTCCGCCGGTGTGACGCCGTGATCGAGGGCGATGTCGAGATAGGCAGGAAGATCGTCGGGCTGGTTGCGCGCGATCAGGATCGCGACGGTGACGATGCTTCTGTCCCGTGTCGAGAGCTGGGGGCGTTTCCACAGATCGTCGCGTACCGTCTGATCGGCATAACGCGCCAGAGCCGGCGAGACCGCGCGGATCGCGTCACTCTCCAGGGTCGATACCGGCATGGGGGAAGAGGGCATTTTTCGGTCTCCTTGAGCGTAAGCATTCCGGGGAGCGTAAGCATTCCCGGGAAGCCATCCCCCGGAAAGGACCAGCAGGATCAATCCCGGGATGAGCCGTCTCGTCGCAGCCCCGGAAGCGCCTCTCCTGCAACTGGGAGGGCGGATGATCGCGGTCATCAGCGTTTCCGATCCAGCTGGGCGATCGTAACGGGAATCGTGCCGGAACGATCGAGAGCGGCAATGTCGGACCGGATAGCACCGAGACGGATCAATCCGCACGCATGTCTGAAATCCTGCCGGAAAATCACCAGATTACCCCAGGGGGCGTAATAGGCGATATCGCCCCGGCGGGGAGAATATCCCGCAGGGGTCTCCTCGCTTTTCAGGGGATGCGGCAGATCGCTGACTTTCTCGATCGTGCCGTAATCGGTCAGACGCAATGCGAGAGGCAGCATGGCGGCAAAGTCACGCGCCGTCTCGTTGTCGTCGAGCGATGCCGTAAGGCGCTGTCCTTCGGCATTGATCTCCAGCGTCATGAAATCGACCTTCCGGGGAGATGGGTCACGGCGCGTTGCAGCCATGGCCCCGGAGAACATGGCCCCGGAGAACATGGCCCCGGAGAAAAGGCCGGAGCCGGTCAGCGCGATCACGCCGCCACCCCGAATGGCGGTCAGGACGGTCCGTCTGGCGAGCGTCCCTGCGCCAGGGATTTCGGGATCAGCCTGCATAATCCGCGTCTGAGACATGCTCGAGCCATTCCACGGCGCTTCCATCCAGACGTTCCTGAATGGCGGTATGGGTCATGGCGACATTCGGAGACGCGCCATGCCAGTGTTTTTCTCCCGGTGCGATCCAGACGACATCTCCGGGCCGGATTTCCCGAGCCGGTTGACCTTCCAGCTGCACCAGACCGAGACCGGCGGTCACGATCAGCGTCTGGCCGAGCGGATGGGTGTGCCATGCCGTGCGCGCGCCGGGCTCGAAGGTGACGCTTCCGCCCGAGACGCGTGCAGGATCCTCCGCGTTGAAGAGCGGATCGATCCGCACGGTTCCGGTGAACCATTCCGCCGGTCCCTTCATGGAGGGCTGAGAACCGATTTTGGTGATGTCCATCACTGATCTTCCGTCATGAGATTTGTCTGTGACGACCGGAGCCCCTGTCGGGGAGAGCCGGACGATCCGCTCAGTCTATCGGGATGAGCGTGCGGGATAAGACAAACGGCCTCGCATGAGCCTATGAAAAATCTGCATCAATACGGTGCAGGGAACTCTGACGCTTTCCTTCGCGCTTGAGAAACAGTTTCCTGCATGTCTGTCCCCGGAGTGACGCGATGACGATACTGATCGATCTATGGCTGGCTTTGTCCGTGATTGCGGTGCTCTGGATCGCTTCGGATTGCCGTGCACGTCCACAGCATATGCGTATCATGGATGTCACATGGCCGTTGACGGGTCTCTATTTCGGCCCCCTCGCACTCTGGTTCTATCATCGTCTCGGACGGGCGCCCGAAAAGAGCCATCAGCATCACCACCACCACCAGCATCATCAGCACGAGCACCATCATCACGGTCACGATCATGACCGGGGGCAGGCGGTCTCGGCGCGCTCCACCTTCGTGAGCACGACCCATTGCGGCGGCGGCTGCGCTCTGGGCGATCTGATCGGAGAGACGCTTGTCGGTCTGTTGTCCCTGACCCTGTTCGGCTCCGCGCTCGTTGCCGGATGGACCCTCGATTTCGTTCTCGCTTTCGGTCTGGGTATCGTCTTCCAGTATCTCTCGATCCGCCCGATGAATCCTGACATGCCGCCCGCTCAGGCGCTGCGCGAAGCGCTGAAAGCCGATACGTTTTCCATCGTTGCGTTCGAGATCGGCATGTTCGCCATCATGGGGCTGCGTGCGTTCGTGGCGCCCGGTCTCACGATCGGAGACGGTGCGTTCTGGTTGTGGATGCAAGGCGCCATGGTCGCAGGTTTCGCAACGAGTTTCCCGGCCAACTGGCTGCTCGTCAGGCTGGGGGTGAAACAGGCCATGTAAGCCACCGGGGGACGGCCTCCTCCCGGGATAAGATCATTTCCGAATGATTAAATAAAATCAATATGACCGTTCTGTCTCTCCGCGAGGCTGCGTAAGGAAACCGGATAACGGATTTTCTTCATGCAGGGAGCGTCCAGAACGGTTCTTCGTCTTTCCGGAATGGTTTCAGAACGGACATCCTGCCGGAGTCAGGCAGCGATACCCCCTGCCCGGAAAGTCCCGGCCGGAAATGGATGCTCCCTCCGAAAGGGGGCGGAACGATCGTGTCTGGTCTTGAGCAAAAGGAGCTGCTTCGGGTTTTTTCTTCCCGTCGGCATCAGGAACGCCTTTTCCCGAAGGCAGGGATTTTTCTGCGTCGCATCACGGCCCGGATCTGTCTTGTGGCGGTCGTGTCTCTCGCCGCAATTCCGTTTTCCCCGCTCAGGCAATGCCATGCACAGAGTGTTCCGGACTGGGTAAGGGAGGTGGAATCGTCGCGGCAGATCGTTCCTCTGAAAAACGAGACGCTGGCCCAGATGATCGGACTGACACCTCTTTATATCATGCACCCATTACCCCCCGAGGAAACACAGCATCTGCTGGGTGGCGGTTATGCCCGCATGACAAATGCCCTGCTGAAACGGGGAATCGATTTCCAGCTGGGTTACTGGTCCCAGTTTGCAGCCAATATCTCGGGTGGAACGGCAAAACATCAGGATTACGCCCATCAGATCGGATTGAATATCGGTTTCGATCTCGACAGGATCATGGGTGTTTCGAATACCAAGCTTTTCTTTTCGGGAACCGAGCGGGCCGGTCGCAATCTCGGTTACGATGCCTTGGGCGACAACACCTTCCGGCCTACGCAGATCTACGGTGGCGGTGGCAACGTCCTGTTTCACCTGATCTATTTCTACATCCAGAAAAGCTGGGCCGATGACAGGCTCCGCTGGATCATCGGGCGTTACGCTGTCGGGCCTGATTATAATTTCTCCATGCTGAATTGTACGTTCGGCGCCCTCGCGATCTGCGGTCAGCCGCGTGCCACCACATTTCTGCCGGGATATGTTTCATGGCCCAGCACGGCCTGGGGAACCAATGTGAAGGTCAGACCGACGCCGGATACCTATATCGTGCCGGGACTGTTCGTCTCCAATCCCAAACGGGGGGGAACCGCCGGTACGGCCTGGGGCGATGCGTCGGGTGTGACGCTGGTCGGTGAAATGGGATGGGAGCCGGAATTCGGGCCGCATGAGGATTCGGGCCACTACAAGATCGGCATTCTCTGGGACAGTTCGTCATATCGTTACAACAATGCCCGCAACACGCTCGATCTGGGCAGCCGCAAGGGTATTCTCATGACCTGGGCAGCCTTCGACCAGATGATCTGGCGTCATGGCTCGTACCAGACGGCGGGTCTGATCCTTCTCGGAGGATACACGCATGTGACTTCGGCAATCACCCAGATTTCGGATCAGGCCTATGTGGGGCTGATCGATTTCGGTGCCATCAAGTCACGGCCCTATGATGGCGTTGCTGTCGAATATTCGCAGGGACGTTACGGCGCCAATTTCGCGGCAGCCTATCAGCCCAGCTATTTTCAGGGGCCGCTTTATGCCCAGTCGCAGGGCAGACCGGTCATGGCGTCTCTCGAACGGATTTTCGAGGTGACCTATCGCATTCATGTCGCCAGGGGCGTCTATTTCTCGCCCGAGTATCAGCGCATATGGCGTCCCGGGGGAGGAGGCTATGTCAAGGATGCTTCTGTCTTCAGCTTCGACCTGCGTGTTTTCCTGTAGGGAGAGGAGAGCGGCGAAACAGACCGGTCCCCGTATTTCGTTTTCCGGGGGCTCGTATCCCGTGTTTCACTCTCCGTGTACGATGCCGTCATCGGTCACGACCAGCATGTGATCGCCGACCCATTCGGCGAGAAAGATATGGTCCGGATCGGGAAGACCCATTGCAGTCAGCATTGCGAGAAGCCAGGCTTCGTCCCGGTCGAGTATCCTGAGCTCTTCCTGGAGGATCTCGCCGCGATGCACCAGAAAGCGTGACGGTTTCTTCGCTTCATCCTGCATGATGACGCTGACATGGCCCGTCGTCTCGATCTGGGCGAAGGCGATCCTGTCGAAGCTGAAGATGTTCTGCATGCGCAGGGCGGTCGCGACATCCTTGATGTCGATCCGGCTCGCATTCTCCTCGAAATTCCCGATCAGGAAGCGTCCGTCCCGGATGATGGTGATCGGCTCGCCGATGGTACGCTTGCGCAGGCCGGGGATCTTGCGCGACAGGGCGTTGAAAAGCGCCATGAGCAGGATGCAGAGCACCAGAAGCGCGATGTAGTGAAGAATGGGCAGCTTGTCGTTGTAGAGAATACCCCCCACGACGCCGCCCAGAATGAAGTTTCCGACCAGATCGACCGAGGTCATCATGGCGATCTGGTTGCGCCCGGTGACATTCAGATAGGAGATGATCAGCGTAAAGCCGATCACGAGTTTCAGTATGACCCAGAGATAGAGGGTGATCACGCGAATCCGGTCCTTCAGGTTCTGTATCGTTCGAGCAGGGCATGGCGCGGGAAGAGGCGCGGCCCCCTCTTCATTGCGCCTGTGCGAAAACAGCGTCGGGACGAAAAGGTTTTTCCCGCCGCATCCCCGGCCAAGCGTCTGATTTCAAAAAACATCCTTTCCGTCTGTACCGCAGAGGGATGGAAGAGGGGGCATTTTCCTGCAACCAATATAGTTGTTCTTGTTTTGTTCGTATGATACGGCCCGAACCGGAAGGAGGCTCCAGTCATGAAGAACGGGACAGAGATGGCCCGGCTGCGCGACAGCGTGGCACGGATCGAACAGCGTTATCGAAAGAGTTTTGCAGCGCTCTATCTGGAAACGGGGCTTCCATGCGTGGATGAGGCGCTCAGGGGCGGATTGCGCCGCGGGGTCGTGCATGAATTTCTGGGGGCGGGGTACGATCGCGTGCTCTGTGCCAGACCGACGCATTTCATCGCGCGTGTTCTGGCGCGGGCAACGGGGCCGGTCATCTGGATCGTTCCTGCGGCTTCGGGGCAGGGGACACTGACCCTGGCCGGTCTGGAGACCGCCGGTCTGGCCTCCGAACGTCTGCTCTGTGTCGAGGCGGAGCCCGCGCGTCTGGTGGGCACCATGGAAGACGTGCTGCGCACCCCCGGCGTCACGGCCGTGGTGGCCGATCTGACCGGGCCTCTTTCCCTGACCGCCTCGCGCCGCTTGCATCTGGCGGCCGAGCACGCCGCTGCAACCGGATTCCTGCTGCATCGGCATGATCGCCCGCTTTCGCCCAATGCGTGCTGGACACGCTGGCGTGTCGGCGCTGCGCCTTCCGGTCCCGTCATTCTGGGGCGTCGCGCCCTGCTCCCTTTTGCCGAAGCCTTTTCCCTGTCCCTGCTGCGTCGTCGCGGGGGTGAGGCCCTGTCCTGGAGGATCGGTACAGATCATGCCGCGCCGTCTGCTCTCCCTCTGGCTGCCGCACTGGCACACGACACTCTGGCACAAGGTGCATCCTCACAGCGATCCGGGCTTGCCACTGGCGCTGTATGGGCGTGACGGCCAGAGCCGCAGGATCGTGGCGGTCAATCGGGCCGCTCGGGCGTACGGGGTGCAAAAAGGGCAGTTTCTCGCCATGGCGCGCAGCCTTGTGCCCGATCTGGTCACACATCCCGAAACGCCCGGACGCGATGCGCGCAGCTTGCAGAAACTGGCCGAATGGTGCCGGTGCTTTTCGCCGCTCGTGGCGGCCGATCCGCCGGACGGGCTCTGGATCGACAGCACCGGCTGCGCCCATCTCTTCGGCGGTGAGGCCTCCATGCTCGAGACCGTAAGGGCCCGTCTGGCCGAGCGCGGCCATGAGATCCGGGCGGCCCTGGCCGATACGGCCGGAGCCGCCCATGCTCTGGCGCGTCATGGCGACCGGGAACTCACATGCGTTCCACCCGGAAAAACCGGACAGGCTCTGGCGGATCTGCCCGTTGCTGCCCTGCGTCTGGCGCCGGATATACGGACAGGGCTCGGCCTCATGGGGATCACCCGTGTGGCGGATCTGTGTGCCGTACCGCGCGCCTCGCTCGCACGGCGTTTCGGCATGGCGCCTCTGTCCCGGCTCGATCAGGCGCTCGGTCGGGAAAAGGAGGCGCTGTGCTTCGATCGGCCCGTTGCAGCACTGCATGCGAGACGTGTCTTGCTGGAGCCGATCGGCACGGCCGAAAGCCTGCTCCATGTGGTGGGGGTTCTGTGCGATGATATCGCGTCCCGGTTGCAGAAAGCCGGGCAGGGGGCACGCAGGCTCGATCTGCTTTGTCAGCGCGTGGACGATGCCACCCAGGCCATTCGCGTGGGAACCTCGGAGCCGGTCAATGATCCGGTGCGTCTGTGTCGTCTGCTTCAGGAGCGTATCGAGACGATCGATCCGGGCTTCGGTATCGAGGCGATGAGCCTGCATGTCGATCACGCAGAACCTCGCCAGCCCGTAACCGGAACCTCCGGCCTTACGCCTTCCGGTCTCGTTTCTTCCGACCCGGCCTCTTCCGGCCTCGCCCCTGCCTCCCCTGCGGCGCCCGAAGCGCCCCGCATGCCGGCCATGCTGGTCGAGCTGGCGGAGCGTCTGCGCAACAGACCGGGATTGCGGGGGATCTATCATCTGGCGGCAACCGACAGCCCTTTTCCGGAACAGGCCCAGAAGCCGGCGGACAGACCGGCGCGTCGTGCGGCCGGGCCCTGCGCTTCCCGCTTCCGTTCGCCGGGGAGCGATGACACTGCCGGTGACGGTTTTCCTCGCCTCTGGCCGCGTCCCGTGCGGCTTTTTGCGGCACCATGTGCCATTGCGCCGCCCGTTCTGGCCGAGGATGACAGCCCGAGGCGTTTCGTCTGGCAGGGGCAGATGCTGCGCATTCGCGGGGCGAACGGGCCGGAGCGATTGCATGGCGCCTGGTGGCAGCATCCTGCACAGGCCGGTGCCATACGCGATTACTGGATCGTGGAAACGGAAGCGGGCGACCGGTTCTGGCTCTTTCGTCGTGGAGACGGACAGAACGCCTGGTCGGGCGATGGCGCCTGGTTCGTCCACGGGTTATTCTGATGGCACGGGATTCCTCTTCTCCCCTGTCGGTCATGCGCCCCGCCGAACCGCGGGAAATCGCCGAGGCCCTGACCCATGCGCTGCGTTTCGACGGCCGTCGCCGTGTGCATGATGCCGACGAACTCATGGCGACTCTCGTGGCAGAGCGGCTGGTGGCGCATCTGGCGCGCTGCGGTTTCGTGCTCATGAAGCGCGCCGATACGGTGCCCCACGACACGAGCGGGCATCATCATCCCCATGATTCGCCAGGAGGGCAGGGGGCATGACGACCCCGCTTCAGGTCACCTCCTATTATTCCTTCCTGCGTGGCGTCAGTGCTCCGCACGACCTGTTTTCCGTCGCCCATGCGCAGGGACACAAGGCACTGGCCCTGACCGACCGTCATTCCGTGGCGGGCATGGTGCGGGCGCATGATGCGGCGCGACAAAGCGGTTTGCGGCTTCTGCCCGGCTGTCGGCTCGATCTGCTCGATGGATCGACGCTTCTGGTCTATCCGGTCGACCGGACGGGATGGGGCGCACTTTGCCGCCTGCTGACGCTCGGGCACCGCCGGGGCGCACGCGCGCTCTTTTCTCTTGGCTGGGACGATCTGCTTCAGGGTGCGCGGAACCTGATTCTGGTGCTGCTGCCCGATCGGCCGGATATGCAGGCACAGCAGCAATTTCGTCATCTTGCCCGGATCGGCGCTGCTCTCGGTCAGCCTGTCTATTGCGGGCTGGCGCATCGCAATGCGCCGGGCGATCTGCTGCGGTTGCGGGATCTGGAGATACTGGCGTCTTCCTGTGGCGTGGCCAGTGTCGTGACGGGGGACGTGCTCTATCACGAGGCGCGCTGTCATGTGTTGCAGGATGTCGTGACCGCCATTCGCGAGAACTGCACGCTGGAGACCCTGGGCGACCGGCGCGAAAATCACGGTGACAGGGCACTCAGGACGCCCGGTGCCGTGGCGCAGCTCTACGAGGCTTTTCCCGAGGCGCTGGCGCGTGTGGCCGAGATCGAGGCGCAGTGTCGCTTTTCGATGGAGGATCTCTGTTATCAATATCCGCAGGAGACCGACCGGCCGGACGAGACCCCGCAGCAGACCCTGACCCGTCTCGTGCGCGATGCCCTGCCGCGGCGTTATCCGGCCGGCGCGAGCGAGGCGGTGAGAAAACAGATCGCCCATGAGCTCGCGCTCATAGACTCACTCGACTACGCTCCCTATTTCCTGACCGTCCACAGCATCGTGCATCAGGCACGCGCGCTCGATATCGTCTGTCAGGGGCGTGGTTCGGCTGCCAATTCCGCCATCTGCTATGTGCTGGGCATCACGGCCATCGACCCCGTGCGTTCGGGGCTCCTGTTCGAGCGGTTCATTTCCGCGGAGCGTCGCGAGCCGCCCGATATCGATGTCGATTTCGAAAGCGACCGGCGCGAGGAAATCATCCAGTGGATCTATCGCCGCTATGGCCGCAGCCATTCGGCGCTTTGCGCCACGCTCATGCGCTATCGTCCCAAGGGCGCCCTGCGTGAGACAGGCAAGGTTCTGGGTCTGAGCGAGGATCTTCTGGGTCTGCTCTCGAAATATCTCGCATCGTCTCTGGGAGACCCCGAACAGCTCAGAACGCGTGCGGCGGAGCTGAACCTCAATCTGTCGGACAGGCGTCTGGCCCTGACCCTGCGTGTGGCCGCCGAGCTCGTGGGCATACCGCGTCAGCTCGGTACGCATCCGGGAGGTTTCGTGCTGACGCGCGACAGGCTGGACGAACTCGTGCCCGTTCAGCCTGCCGCCATGGAGGACCGCCAGATCATCGTCTGGGACAAGGACGATATCGACAGTCTCAGATTCATGAAGGTCGACGTGCTGGGTCTTGGCATGCTGGGCTGTCTGCGTCGCGGTTTCGAATTGCTGGCCGCGCATCGTATCCGTCAGCTCGACATGGCGTCGGTGCCGCCCGAGGATCCCGCCACCTATGCCATGATCCGTCGCGCCGATACGCTGGGCACGTTCCAGATCGAGAGCCGCGCCCAGATGTCCATGTTGCCGCGTCTCAGGCCCAGGACCTTCTACGATCTGGTCATTCAGGTGGCGATCGTGCGTCCCGGCCCCATCCAGGGCGACATGGTGCATCCCTATCTGCGCCGTCGTGACGGTCTCGAGCGACCGGATTACCCCAGGCCGGAACTCGAACGGATTCTCGGCAAGACGCTGGGCGTACCGCTGTTTCAGGAACAGGCCATGCAGGTGGCCATTGCCTGTGCCGGGTTTACGCCCGGCGAGGCGGACCAGCTGCGCCGTTCCATGGCGACCTTCAAGTTCACCGGTGGGGTGTCGCATTTCCGCACGAAGCTGATCGAGGGGATGGTCGCCAATCATTACGACCGAGACTTCGCCGAGCGTACGTTCCGTCAGCTCGAGGGGTTCGGATCCTATGGCTTTCCCGAAAGCCATGCCGCCAGTTTCGCGCTTGTGGCCTATGTCTCGAATTATCTGAAATGCCATCATCCCGATGTCTTCTGTGCGGCCCTGCTCAACTCGCAGCCTATGGGTTTTTACGCGCCCGCCCAGGTGGTGCGCGATGCGCGCGAGCACGGCGTGACCGTACATGCCATAGATATCAATGCCTCGCGTTGGGACTGCGCGCTCGAGCCGGATCGGGACAAGCCGACACTGGCCGTTCGTCTGGGGTTCCGTTTCGTGAAGGGCCTCTCGAACGCGCATGCGGCGAAACTGATCGCCAATCGCTTTCCAGCCTATGAATCGCTCGACGATGTCTGGCGGCGCGCGGATATTCCCGTTTCGGCTCTCGAGGCGCTGGCGGCTGCCGATGTCTTTCGCAGCCTCGACCTCGATCGTCGGGCCGCGCTCTGGGCCATCAAGGGGCTGGCCGATACGGTCCTGCCGCTTTTTGCCGCTGCCGATCGCAGGCTCAACAGACCCGGACCCGAAACGATCGAACCCGGTTATACGCCCCGCCCCATGAGCGAAGGGCGCGAAGTGGTGGAAGACTACAACACGCTCGGCCTGACCCTGCGTCAGCACCCGATGGCGTTTCTGCGTCCCCGGTTTTCAGCGCGCGGCATGGTGACCTGCGCCGATCTGCGCCGGTTGCGCGACGGGAGTCGCGTGGTGGTGCCGGGTCTGGTGCTCATGCGACAGCGTCCCGGCACGGCCCATGGCGTGATGTTCATGACGCTGGAGGACGAAACCGGAACGGCCAATATCATCATCTGGAAAGATCGCGCCGAAGCCCAGCGCCGTATCGTGATCGGCGTCAATGCCGTGGCCTGTCACGGTATTCTCCAGCGTGAAGGAGAGGTCATTCACGTGGTGATGCAGCGTCTGGAGGATCTGACACCTCTGATGCGCGATATCGCCATGTCCGAGGCAGAAGAAGGGTCGGTATCGCCACGGTTGAAGGCGAGGGATTTTCATTGAGATAAAATATTGTTCTCTCTATCTTGCGAAGAAGCGGAAGAATATTCCGGTTATTCTGTCTGTTCCGGAGACAGGTTTGCGGCGGAGGTCGGGATAATGGCTTATGATCCGGCTGTTTTGCAGAGAATACTGACGATTCCGGAGCTGGCGGAATTCGATCTGTCCTTCAGATCGATGTTCGGCGGGATCATGGGCTATGCGGGCGGCAAGGTCTTTGCCTCCCTCTCCGATATCGGCCTCGCCCTGAAGATGAGCGGCAAGGACCGCGAGGCCCTTCTGGCGCTCCCCGGAGCGTGCGCCTTGCGTTACGAGCCGGAAAGCGCTCCGAGCAAGACCTATGTCGTCGTGCCGGAGGCGCTGCATACGCGCCCCGATGCGTTGAAAATCTGGGTGGCGCGCTCGATTGCCGGTCTTCCTGCGCGCAAACCGCGTCGATAGGGGCCATCCGCAGGCGAGAGGCGGTTTCATCCTCTCGACATCTGCATCCGGGATTATTCATGCCCTGCGCTGGTTGTAGACATCCACGCAGACGGCACCCAGCAGCACCAGCCCTTTGAGCACCTGCTGGTAGTCGATGCCGATACCCAGGATCGACATGCCGTTATTCATGAGCCCCATGATCATGGCGCCGATCACGGCCCCGCCAACCCGGCCCACACCGCCATAGGCAGAGGCCCCGCCGATGAAGCATGCGGCAATCACATCCAGTTCGAAACCGAGCCCGGCTTTCGGGGTGGCCGTGTTCAGCCGTGCTGCGAAAATCAGTCCGCCAAGCGCCGCGAGCACGCCCATATTCACGAAGGTCAGGAAGGTGAGGCGCTCGGTGCGTATGCCCGACAGCGCCGCTGCGCGTACATTGCCGCCCACTGCATAGATCTGTCGTCCCAGCGTGGTGCGGCTGGTCACGAAGCTGTACAGCGCGATCAGTACGGCCATGATGATCAGCACATTGGGCAGGCCGCGATAGCCGGAGATCAGGGTTGCGAGATAGACGATGATGCCGAAGACAGCGACATTCTTGCCGATGAAGAGCGGCATGGGCTCGACATCGATCTCGTTGCGCTGATAGCGCGCACGGGCGCGCACCGCACCGACCACCATCGCCGCAGCAACGATGACGCCGAGAATGAGCGAGCTCGGGTTGTAATGACCGATTTTTGGCAGGAATTCGGGGATGAAGCCGGAGGAGAGCTTCTGGAATACGGTCGAGAACGGCCCGAGAGACTGCCCGCCCAGCAGGGCCAGAGCCAGCCCCTTGAAAACCAGCATGCCCGCCAGGGTCACGATGAAGGAGGGGATTCTGAAATAGGCGATCCAGTAACCCTGTGCCGCACCGATCAGCGCGCCCGTGGCAAGGCAGGTCAGCGTCGTCACCACCACATTGCAGTGCCACTGCACCATCAGCACAGCGGCTACGGCACCGGTGAACCCGGCGACGGATCCGACCGACAGATCGATATGACCCGAGACGATCACCAGCAACATACCGAGCGCCATGATGACGATATAGCTGTTCTGGAGCACCAGATTGGTCAGGTTCAGCGGACGCAGCAGCGTGCCGTTGGTCATGATCTCGAAAAACAGACCGATCGCGACCAGCGAGATGAACATTCCGTATTCGCGCAGATTGTTGCGGATGAACCGCCCCATAGCGCTATTGCCCAGCGTGTGGCCGCCCGGCGCCCCACCGGCTGGGCCGGTGTCGCCAGCAGAAGAGAGCGGATCGCCGGGGAGGAGGATATGGTCGCTCATGATCATGATGCTCCCGCAGCAAGTGAGGACACAGCGAGACTGGCTGTTTCGCTCGGGATGGTGGAAATGGGCATGGAGTCGGACGTGCTGCGCACGATGGCGCGCATGATCTTTTCCTGACTGGCCTCCTCGCGGGTGAACGCGCCCACGAAACGCCCTTCATTCATCACGCAGATACGGTCGCAGATACCGAGCAGTTCGGGCATTTCGGATGAGATGACCACGCAGCCCCGACCGCTATCGGCCATTTGCTGGATCAGCGCATAGATCTCGTATTTGGCCCCCACATCGATTCCGCGCGTGGGTTCGTCCAGAATGAGCACGTCGGGATTGGTGAACAGCCATTTGGACAGCACCACTTTCTGCTGGTTGCCGCCCGAAAGCCTGCCCGCCATCTGCTGCACATCCGGCGAGCGTATGCGCATCCTGTTGCGGTAATCCTGCGCGATACGCAGCTCGGCGATCTCGTCGATCACGCCATGACGGGCAATGCCGCGCAGTTCGGCCAGGGAGATGTTGTGGCGGATCTCGTTGCCCAGATGCAGCCCGAGTTCCTTGCGATCCTCGGTGACATAGGCGAGTCCCGCCGCAATGGCGCGGCTGACGGTAGAGACATCCACCGCCTTGCCGCGCATGATGACGTCGCCCGATATACGCGTGCCGAAGGAGCGCCCGAACAGGCTCATGGCAAATTCCGTGCGCCCTGCACCCATGAGGCCGGCAATACCCACGATCTCGCCCGCGCGAACGTGGAAATCGACATTGCGTATCACCTGACGGTCGGGGTGGAGGGGGTGCCAGGCCGACCAGCCACGCACTTCCATCAGCATTTCACCGATAAGCGGCGTATGCGGTGGGTAGCGATGCTCCAGATCGCGATTGACCATCAGGCGGATGATCTCGTCTTCATCCGCAGGGCCGTTGCGGCAATCGATCGTGCCGACACTGCGCCCGTCGCGCAGCACGGTGATACGATCAGCCACGCGTGAGATCTCGTTCAGCTTGTGCGAGATGAGAATGGACGACAGCCCCTCGGCCTTGAAGGCAAGAAGCAGGTCGAGCAGGGCTGCGCTGTCGCGCTCGTTCAGACTGGCCGTCGGTTCGTCCAGAATGAGCAGACGCACCTTTTTCGAGAGTGCCTTGGCGATTTCCACGAGCTGCTGCTTGGCGACGCCCAGATGGGTCACCAGTGTCTCGGGGGCCTCCGTCAGCCCGACCTGACGCATCAGATCCCGCGCCCGCACCCGCGCAGCGTCGCGGTCGATCACGCCGAAACGCCCCGGCGGATGGGTGATGAAGATATTCTCCTGCACCGAAAGCAGCGGGATGAGCGCCAGCTCCTGATGGATGATGATGATGCCGAGCGCCTCGGAGCCGTTGAGATCGGCAAAACGGCGCTCTTCGCCATCGAACACGATCTGCCCGTCATAGCTCCCGGCGGGGTAGACCCCGCTCAGGATTTTCATCAGGGTCGATTTGCCCGCGCCATTCTCGCCGCAAAGCGCATGAATCTCGCCGGGCTCGACCGAGAAACTGACATCGCTCAGAGCTTTTACGGGTCCGAAACGTTTTGCGATGTTCCGCATTTCCAGAATGGTGCTCATGGCGCTACTCGATCTGGCTTGCGGTGTAATAACCGCTATCGATCAGGACCGGGCGTATATTGGCCTTTGTCACCACGACGGGGGTGAGCAGATAGGCAGGCACCAGCTTGACGCCGTTATCGTAGCTCTTCGTGTCGTTCACCGGCACGGTTTTCCCCGCCAGCATGGCATCCACCATATCGGCAGTCACACCGGCCAGCTTGCGCGTATCCTTGAAGATCGAGGAATACTGATCGCCCGCAAGAATGGATTTGACGGAAGGGATCTCGCAATCCTGTCCGCTGACATAGGCCATCTTCGTATCGCCACTGCCATAGCCCACCCCCTTGAGCGAAGAGATGATGCCAATGGAGATGCCGTCATAGGGCGAGAGCACGGCGTCGAGATGACGGTCGGTGTAATAGGCACTCAGCAGATTATCCATGCGCGATTGCGCGGTGGCGCCGTCCCAGCGCAGGGTCGAGACCTTGTCCATGGTCTTCTGGCCCGAGGGGATGACCAGCTTGCCGCTATCGAGATAGGGCTTGAGCACGGACATGGCACCGTTGAAGAAGAAATAGGCGTTGTTATCGTCCGGCGAGCCGCCGAAAATCTCGATATTGAACGGTCCCCCGGCATCGGGCAGACCGAGCGCCCTGATCAGGGAACTTGCCTGAAGCACGCCGACCTGGAAATTGTCGAAAGTCGCATAAGTGCTGACATCGGGAGAATTGCGGATGAGACGGTCATAGGCGATGACCCTGACCCCGCGCTGCGCAGCCTTGTGCAGCGTATCGGAGAGGGTCGTGCCGTCGATGGCAGCGATCACGAGCACCTTGTCGCCTTTGGCAACCATGTTCTCGATCTGCGAAACCTGATTGGGCACGTCGTCATCGGCATATTGCAGGTCGGTCCGGTAGCCGCGCGATTGCAGGGTCCTGACGATATTGTTGCCATCCGCAATCCAGCGCGCGGAGGATTTGGTGGGCATGGCGATGCCGATCGTGGGTTTGTCGGCGGCCTGGCTGGGGGCTGCGCATGAAAGCGCGATCAGCGCGGAGGAGAGAAGGATTGTGCCATTGAGGCCTGTGCGCGTTCTGCTCATGATGGGCGATATCCGATTGATGGGATGCGGTCAGAACCGGTTCTGTCGGAAAATGATATGAAGGCGATACGAGGTCCGTTCCGGTCCTGGGGGGCATGGCCGGGACAGACGATCGGGGGCAGGTAAGCCAAGGCCGGCGCGCCGGGTTCTTCGATCCGGGTCATCGGCGCTCTGCGTCTCGCTGAAGCAGGGATCTCCATCGGGGTGTGTCACGGCGGCGGTTTCCCCTCCCGGAGCGGAAACCTGCCTCGTAACATTTCATGATATAAACATATCATTACGATGTTATAAATAACGAAATGATATGTTCCCGATCTTGTGATCGTCATCCGGCTCCGGATAACCGTCCGGCGCACCTGCAGGGATCGACGCCGAGAGGGGGAAAGCCGGGAACCGGCTGATCGTGCAGTCGATCATGCGGTCGATCTACGGTGTGCTTAGCGCCGATCGTTCGGTGTGCTTTGCACTGGCACGCCCCGAGCTGCTAGACAGGGGCAGACGGTGCCCCGCAAGGGGTGAAAAGGGAAGCGGGTTCGTGCCTTCGGGCATCAGTCCCGCGCTGCCCCCGCAACTGTATGGAAGAGAGCGCCCTTCCCGCGATCCCACTGGAGCGATGCTCCGGGAAGGGGGGAGGGGCTTCGGGAAACCGCTTTTCCGAGCCAGGAGACCTGCCGTCATCGTTCTGATTTCACCGTCCGGCGGGGTGCCCGGAAGGTGACGGTCCGCATTCAGGCGATGCGGCGGGTCGGCCCGGGCCGACAATCATCCCTGCGCCCCTTTGCCCGGAGACGGGAAAAGGTCTGGAATCCGCCATGTCCGAACCCGACGAAACTGCTCCCGGCTCCTCCGTGTCCGGCATCCCTGCGCCGGCCGGTCCCGTCATCCATGTCTGCACCACCTGTCGTGCAGGCGGCGAGGATCTGCACGGGACCCTCGCCCGCCTTGCCGAGGGGTCGGAGGTGACCGTCGAGGGCGTGCGCTGTCTGGCCGCATGCGGGCAGGGATGCACGGCAAGTCTCTCCATGCCGGGAAAATGGTCCTGGCTGCTCGGGCATCTCGCACCGGAAACGGCCAGCGATCTTCTGGTCTATGCCAGGGCCTATGCAGCCTCTACCTCAGGAACGGTCATGCCGTCACGCCGCCCTGAAAGCCTGCGTGACGTGGTTCTGGGTCGTATGCCATCCTTTCCGGCGCCGTTGCGGGCCGGGTCATCCTGAAAGCGTTCCATGAGCAAGATCCCTGTCACGATCATCACCGGTTTTCTCGGAGCCGGAAAGACCACCTTGCTGCGTCATCTTCTCGAAAGATCGGCGGGGCGTCGCATCGCCATCGTGGTGAATGAATTCGGCTCGCTCGGAATCGACGGCGAGACGCTGCGGGGCTGCGCCATTCCGAACTGTCCGGAAGAGGATATCGTCGAGCTGACCAATGGCTGTCTCTGCTGTACCGTTGCCGATGATTTCATACCGACGATGGAAGCCCTGCTCGACCGGTCCGATCCGCCCGAGCATATCGTGATCGAGACCTCGGGTCTGGCATTGCCCAAGCCGCTGCTCAAGGCCTTCGGATGGCCCGGCATACGGACGCGGATGACGGTGGACGGGGTGATCACGGTCGTCGATGCGCCTGCCGTCGCCGAAGGCCGTTTCGCCGACGATCCCGAGGCGGTCGCAAGGCAGCGCGAAGCGGATGACGCGCTCGATCACGACAATCCGCTCGAGGAGGTCTATGAGGACCAGCTCGATTCGGCGGATCTCGTCATCCTGAACAAGACGGACCTGCTCGACGAGGCGGCACTTTCCGCCGTGGAGACGGCACTGGCCCGCCGCCCGCGCCGTGTGCGTACGATCAGGGCGAGCGAGGGGCGTGTGGATCCCGCGGTGCTGCTCGGCCTCTCCGCTGCGGCGGAGGACGATCTGGCCGCCCGCCCGTCGCATCACGACGGTGCCGGGGATCATGAGCATGACGATTTCGCCAGCTTCGTCATGGAGCTTCCCGAGCAGGAAAGCACGGAAGCGTTTCTTTCGCGTCTCGACCGCGTCGTTCGCGATCACGACGTGCTGCGCATGAAAGGATATGTGCCCGTGGCAGGCAAGGCGCTGCGGCTCGGCGTTCAGGCTGTGGGAGGACGGATGCGTCATGCGTTCGAATCCGGCCCGCGTGGCGAAAGCGGGCGGCTCGTCGTGATCGGATTGCGCGGTCTCGACCCCCTTCTTGTGCAGCGCAGCTTCGGATCCGTCTGATCCATGCATCTTCTGGTCCGGGAAACGCACGATCTCGAACGACAGGACATCGCTGAGGATCTCGCTCACGATCCTGCCGATCTCGTCCTGCTCTCCTTCTCCGAAAGCGATCTTCTCGGAATGGAGGACGTGCACGGACCGGGGGACCCCAGCCTGAGAGTGGCGACTCTCGCCCGTCTCGGTCATCCGATGTCGGTCGATCTCTATCTGGACCGGACCGTCTCGCAGGCGCGCTGCGTGGTCGTGCGCCTGCTGGGCGGAACCGAATACTGGCGGTACGGCGTCGAGGAATTGCGGGCCCTCTGCCGTGAGCGGGATATCAGGCTGGTCTTCGTGACCGGGGAAGCGCATCCGGATACGGCGCTGCAGAAGCTCTCCAATGTGGACGAAGCCCGTTGGACGCGACTGGATGCGCTGTTCCGCGAGGGAGGCGCGCGGAACCTGCGTTGTGCGCTGTCCCTGATGACCGCGCTCGCCGGATTGGGGGAGGATGCCGGACAGACGGTCGAACGCCTTCCCGAATGCGGCCTCTATCGCCGCCTCGTCCAGCGTCCCGACGGGGCAGATCCTGCACAGGCGCGTCGGGCCCTGATCGTGTTCTATCGCGCCCATCTCCTTGCCGCCGATCTTGCAGGGATCGATGCGCTGGCCGAGGCATTGTACGCGGGCGGGTTCTCGGTCGATCTGCTCTATGTGCCCTCGCTTCGGGCGTCTTCAGCGCGCGCGTTCCTGCGGGGCTGGCTGCAGGAGAGCCCTCCCGACATCGTCCTGAACGCCACGTTCTTCGCGTCGGGCGGAGAGGCGGGAGAGGGCTGCGTGCTCGAGACCGCAGGGGTGACGATCCTGCAGCTGCTCCAGCCCGGCACGACGCGTCCGGCCTGGGAAAACGCCATGCGCGGTCTCTCCCAGTCGGATCTGGCGATGCAGATCGTCCTGCCCGAACGCGATGGAAGGCTCGCCTCCGCTCCGGTCTCGTTCCGCGGCGAGGCGGCGCCCGGCCTGCCCGCCCGCCGCGAGCCCTGGATGCCGGGCATAGCGCAGATCGTCGCTCGTGCGCAGGGATGGGTGACGCTCGCCGCCAGGACACGGCAGGCGCGACGTCTGGCGCTGGTCGTGTCGGATTATCCGGGCGCCGAGGGGCAGGCGGCCCATGCGGTCGGGCTCGATGCATTGGCGAGCGTGACGGCCATAGCGTCTCTCCTGGCCGATAACGGATATGCGGTGTCCGTGCCGGAAGCCGCGACCCTGCCCGAGCGTCTGTGCCGGGCGACCCCCGGGACGATCCTTTCGGCGGCCGCCTATCGCGCCGCTTTCTCGACATTGCCCGAGGCGTTCCGGAACCGGGTGGTTGCCGCCTGGGGGGAACCCGTGGACCCGGTGGCCGTGCGCGTGCTCGAATGCGGCTCCATGCTCGTTGCCGTGCAGCCCGGCCGCGGAACGCACGCGCAGCGCAAGGCCCGGTATCACGATCCCGATCTGCCGCCCTGTCACGATTATATCGGTTTCTATCTGTGGCTCGGATCGGTCCGGCATATCGATGCCATGATCCATCTCGGCACGCATGGAACGCTCGAATGGCTTCCGGGCAAGGCCGTGGCCCTGTCGCCAGACTGCGCCCCAGCCGTTCTGTCCGGCGGTCTGCCCGTCATCTATCCCTTCATCGTGAACAATCCCGGAGAGGCAGCGTCGGCCAAGCGGCGCCTCGGGGCCGTGACGCTCGGTCACATGACGCCGCCCGTCCAGCGGGCCGGTCTCGCACCGGAAATGACCGAGCTGGAGCGCCTGATCGACGAATATGCCGAAGCCGACGGGCTCGATCGCAAGCGCGGCGGGCTGTTGCGCCGGCAGATTCTCGATCGCGCTGCCGATCTCGGCATCCTTGCCGAAAGCGGTGCGGCGTTGCCCGACGGGGACGAAGCAGAGGCGCTCGCACGTCTGGATGCCTATCTTTGCGACGTCAAGGATCTCCAGATCAGGGACGGGCTTCATGTTTTCGGACGGACCCCTCCCCGACAGGAGGCGCTCATCGAGGCGATCGCCGACTCTTCCGCAGTGGAAAAGGCTCTTGTGGCCAGCCGGCTTGCAGCCTGTCCCGCAAGCGAGGCGCGCGGACTGCTCGACGCCCTCGACGGGCGTTTCGTCCCCTCCGGACCATCGGGAGCGCCGACTCGCGGACGTCTGGACGTGCTGCCGACGGGGCGGAACCTGACGACGATCGACCCGCGCACGCTCCCGACCCGGTCGGCACTGCTTCTCGCGCACAAGACTGCGGATCTCCTGCTGACGCGCCATCTGCAGGAAGAGGGCGACGCGCTGCGTCATCTCGTGCTCGATCTCTGGGGGAGCGCGACGATGCGTACGGGCGGGGAGGAGATCGCACTCGCCTTTCTGCTCATGGGGGTGCAACCGCACTGGGATGCGACCAGCGGGCGGATCAGCGGGTTCGAGATCGTCCCCCTCGCGGTGCTGGACCGGCCTCGCGTTGCGGTAACGTTGCGTATTTCCGGCCTGTTTCGCGACGCCTTTCCCGGGCTTGTCGCGTTGTTCGACCAGGCCTGCTGCGCCGTGGGGCAGCGGGACGAGGCCGCTTCATGGAATCCGCTCGTGAGCGAACCCGGGGCGGCGCGCGTTTTCGGCGCTGCCCCGGGCACTTACGGAACCGGCCTCGAGGAAAGCCTCGCATCCGGCGCATGGCGCGACAGGACCGGTCTGGGCGCGCTCTATCTCGCCGGGTCGGAATGGAGCTATGGCGGCGGGCGTGACGGGCAGAGCGATCGCGCCGGTTTCGAGGCGCAGCTGGCCCGGGCGGATGTGCTCTTGCATATCCAGGATCATGCCGAGACCGATCTGCTCGACGGGGTGGATACGGCAGCCCATGAAGGAGGGCTCGCAGCAGCGGCGGCCAGCCTGGGAAATGCACCCCGGCTCTGGCATGGCGATACGAGCCGGGCGGGCAGTCCGGTTCTGCGTCCGGTGGCACAGGAAGTGGCCCGGATCGTACGCGGAAGGCTGAGCAATACGCGCTGGATCGAGGGGATGAAGCGTCACGGATATCGCGGTGCGGCAGAGATCGCCCGTGGCATCGCAGCTCTGGCGGCCTATGCGGCGACGCTGCCGGAGCGTCTCGATCCTCAGATCGATCTCGCCTTTTCTGCAACGCTTGCAGACGAGTCCTGTCTGGCCTTCCTTGCCCGGCACAACCCCGAGGCACTCGCCGACATGCGCGCGCGATTCCGCGATCTCATGCAGCGCGGTCTGTGGCATCCGCGCAGCAACGATGCGGCTTTCCTGCTCGATTCATGCGCGAGCCAGCCTGAAGGGACGCCCGGATCGGCACCGCCGTGAGCAAACCGGAACTGCCCTCTGCCGAATCCCTCCCGCACGAAGCCCTTATGGAGGAGGTCTCGACAGGAATGACGGACACCGCCGCGACGCGCGGCATGAAAGGACGGAACATGACAGGTCTGCGCTCTTGACCCGGGTTCTCATGGTGGCTGCGCCGCGTTCCGGCTCGGGCAAGACCACTTTGACCCTTGCCCTGCTCAGTGCCTTCCGTCGCCGGGGGCTCGTCGTGCGGGCGCTCAAGACCGGGCCGGATTATATCGATCCGGCCTTTCATGAAGCCGCGACCGGACAGGCCTGCGGCAATCTCGACAGCTGGGCGATGTCGCCCGATGCCCTGCGGACCCGGCTGCTTCAGGCCCGGCTGGCACAGGCCGGGCGCCATGCCGATCTCCTGATCGTGGAATCGTCCATGGGTCTGTTCGACGGGCTGACCGGACCGGAAGGCGCGCGCGGCGCAGCTGCCGATATCGCGGCCCGTTTCGGTATTCCGGTGCTTCTCGTGCTCGATGTGCGCGGGCAGGGGCAAAGCGTCGGCGCCGTGGCCGAGGGCATGGCGCGCTGGTCGGACCGCGTGGCGGTGCGCGCCGTCGTGCTCAACCATGTGGGGTCGGCGCGTCACGAGGCCCTGTGTCGCGATGCCTTGCGTCTGCCCTGTCTCGGCGCTTTCCGGCGCGACGCGGCAATCGCCCTTCCGGAGCGTCATCTCGGTCTGGTTCAGGCCCGGGAGCGCGGCGATCTGCCCGGTTTCTTCTCGCTCCTGGCAGACAAGGCAGAAAAGGAGCTCGATCTCGACGCGATCCTTGCCGAAGCGGCAGAACTCCCGGCAGAACTCCCGGCGGAACCCCGGAGACCGGAAAACCGGCGGCAAGGAGAAAGAGCGCAGGAAAACGGGTTCGTCCCCCCTCCGGGTCAGCGCATCGCCCTGGCCGATGACGCCGCCTTTTCCTTTCTCTACGCACATCTCGCGCAGGACTGGCGCGCTGCGGGCGCCGAGATCCTGCCTTTTTCGCCTCTGGCCGATGAGGGGCCCGATGAACGGGCCGATTGCTGCTGGCTGCCCGGCGGTTACCCCGAGATCCATGCAGGGCGTCTCGCCGGGGCGGAGCGTTTTCGCGACGGTATGAGAGCCTTCGCGCAGACACGGCCGGTCCATGGAGAATGCGGTGGATACATGGTGCTCGGCGCGAGCCTGGAGGATGCCTCCGGCACGACCCATGCCATGCTCGGCCTGCTTTCGCATGGCACGTCTTTCGCCCGCCGCAAGATGGCGCTGGGATATCGCGAGGCTCATCTGCTGAACGATACGCTCCTCGGTCCGGCAGGACGGGTGCTGCGCGGTCACGAGTTTCATTATGCCCGCGTCGTCGATCCCGGGCAGGATGCGCCGTTCGCGACCCTGTTCGACGGGGAAGGGAGCCCCCTCGGCCCGGCTGGCGGACAAAGGGCCCGTGTGTCGGGCACGTTTTTCCATATGCTGGCGCACCGGTCGTGACATCCGGTTTCTCGATGCTGCTTGTGCGTCATCCGCCGGTCGTCACCGGGCCGGAATGCTGTTACGGGCGGCTCGATGTGCCTCTCGCTCCGGGCTGGGAGCGCTGTCTGTCCCGCTGGACGGGGGAGGGGCCGATCTTCGCATCGCCTGCCTCGCGTTGCAGGCTCCCGGCTGCGCGTCTCGGGGCGGAGGAGGGGCGCGCCGTTTCGGTCGATCCGCGTCTGGCGGAGCTGGATTTCGGATGCTGGGAGGGAAAACGCTGGGAGGAGGTGCCGCGAGAGGCACTCGATACCTGGGCTGGCGCCCCCCTGACCTATCGCCCCGGTGGCGGAGAAGCCGTCCGGACGCTCATCGAACGGGTCACGGCGTTCTGGGAGGAGCGTCTGGCCCATCGACAATCCTGTCGGGTCGTAACCCATGGCGGTCCGTTGCGCGTCCTGCTCGCGCTGGCGGAGAAACGCGCCTTCCGGATGAGCGATCGGGCCCCGGCACAGGGCGATGGCCGTCTGTTGTATTTTTTCAACAACGATCGTGGTATGAATATCGAGACGCTTGCGCTCCGTTGACAAACTGAAACGGAAGAAACAGGAATGACGCAATCCTGAATCACAAGTTAGGTTTGTCATGCTGCCACGCGCTCGTCTTCTCTCGCCATCGGACACACGCAGGAGGGCGCTCGCCCTCGTTGCCACGACGTGTCTGGTGTCCTGCGGGGGCGTGGCACAGGCGCAAGGCCAGACACAGACCCAGGCACAGACCCGGACCGGAGTACAGGCCGGAGCCCGCTCTTCTTCCGATGCCTCTGCGACGGGATCGCGGGGTGCATCTTCGTCTTCCGGTCGGGGGCATTCTCATGCGGCGCCCGTCCGAGCTGCCGGTGAGGTGGACGGCGGAAGCGAAGCCATCGTGGTCACGGGGACGCGCGAGATCGGGAAAAAGGCCCGCGATTCCATCGCACCGCTCGATATCGTCTCGCGCAAGCAGATCGCTGCGACCGGTCAGGGCACGCTGCGCGATGCCCTGAGCCTCATCCTGCCTTCGCTCACGACACCGACCGCCGGGTTCGATGCGGGCGCCATGACCGACACGATCAGCCTGCGCGGGCTGAATCCGAACGAGACCCTCGTTCTGGTCGATGGCAAGCGCCGTCACACGACAGCCAATATCTATTCCAACCCGGGACCGCAGCAGGGCTCAACCGCGCCCGATATCGACATGATTCCGATGGCCGCCATCGATCATGTCGAGGTGCTGCGCGACGGCGCATCGGCGCAGTACGGCTCGGATGCGGTCGCCGGGGTCGTGAACATCATCCTCAAGAAACAGGCGCGCGGTTTCCACGCGCAGAACATTACGGGCATCACCTCCGAAGGCGACGGCTACCAGCAGGGCGTCTATCTCGATGGCGGTGCCGGGCTCGGCAACCGGGGCTTCGTGCATGTCAGTGGCGATTTCGTGCATCAGGATCACACCTATCGCAGCGCGCCCGACAATCGCACCGGAACCTATCAGAACAACATCCTGAGCCAGCCCGAACAGACGCGCGAGAGCGTGGCCATCAATGCCGGTTACGACATCACCGACGATATCCAGGCCTATGCGATGGGTACCTACGCGCATCGTGCCGCACAGTCGTACCAGAACTACCGTCTGGCTTCGTCGCTTCGGGCCTATCCGGAATATCAGGCGATCTATCCGTGGGGCTACTCGCCGCTCGAGACGCTCAACGAGAACGATTACGAGCTCAAGGCCGGGGTGAAGGGTGTTTTTCACGGCTGGCACTGGGACGTGTCGAGTGTTTACGGGCGCGATTACGACGATATCGGCCTGATCAATTCGGTCAATCTCTCGCTCAACCGGGCGACGGGCCGTACGCCCACATCTTTCGACGTGCAGGGTTTCAACAACCAGCAATGGACGAATGATTTCGATTTCAGCAGGAAATTCACCTTCAGCGGCTGGCCGCAGAGCGTGAACGTGGCTGGCGGCGCCTCCTATCGCTACGAGGGATATTCGGTCGGCACGGGATCGCCGGATTCGCTCTATGGCAGCGGGTCGGATGCCCTGGCTGGAACCAATCCGGGCAATGCAGGCAATTACAGCCGCGACGTGACGGCAGGCTATGTCGACATCGCAACGACCCTTGCAAAAGGGCTCCAGCTCGATCTGGCCGGGCGTTACGAGCATTATACCGATGTCGGAAACACGGAAAACGGCAAGGTCTCGCTGCGTTACGACATCACGAAGCGTATCGCCCTGCGCGGGACGATCAGCAACGGCTTTCACGCGCCGACACTCGCCCAGAAATACTATTCCGCCCTCAATATCTCGCCGACGGCAGCGCGCGGTCTGATCGGGGCCGGTTCTCCCGGGGCACTTGCCAATGGCTCCTCCGGGCTGAAGCCCGAGCGTTCGACCAATGCGGAAGGCGGGTTCATCGTCGAGCCGATCCGCAATCTGCATGTCACGACCGATGTCTATCAGATCAACATGCGTGACAGGATCATGCCGGGAGGCAATATCTCCGGCGCGACCGCGATCAACGCGATGGAGCAGAACGGTTTTGCCCTGCCTTCCGATATCGGAAGCTGGAACCAGAGCGCGATCACGGCGAACTGGTTCGCCAATGTGGCGAGCACGCGCACCCAGGGCATCGATATCACGGCCACCTATCTGACCCGTCTCGGCCCTTACGGCCGGATCGACTGGGATGCGGCGATCAACCTCAACCGGACCCGCCTGTCGCATCAGACGACCAACCCGCTGACGGGGGCACCCCTGCTCAACGCCTCGGCCGTCGCCTATCTCACCACGGCCTATCCGCGCAGCAAGATCATCTTCGGCGGTCGCTGGACCCATGCGAAATGGACGATCGGCCTGCACGAGATCCGCTGGGGTCAGACGACCAACCAGCTCACCTATTATGCGCCCGGGCCGAACCAGTTCAGCACGACCCATTTCCTCGAATATCAGAACAAGCCGAAATGGACGACCAATCTGGATGTGAGCTATCGCGTGACACCGCGCTGGACGGCGACGATCGGCGGTAACAATATCTTCTCCGCCTATCCGACACGCGTGCCGGACGGAAACCGCTATCTTGGCGCCCCCCAGTATTACATGAGCACTTCGCAGCTCGGGATTAACGGTGGCTACTATTATTTCCGGGTGAATTACGATCTCTGACGGCGAAGATTAACGTTATCTCCGGGTTCGGCGGATGATTGCCGTCCCGGTCATGATTTGTCACGCATGTGCGACCGCCGGAAACCCCCGGTTTTCCGCGGTCGTGACAAGCCGCATACGGCCTGAAACAAAAATTCTCTCCCGGGCGGGTTCCAAAACGCCTGACGAAGTTCTTACAACTCGTTCATCCAGCCATCGGGAGCTTGAATCAAGAGTGTCTCTGACCGTTCTGCGTCGCCTCGTATTATGCCTTGCCCTGACGTTTTTCTCCGGCCACGCGCGTGCAGAGGGCGATCTCCCGGCGCCGACGAAGCCGGGCGAGATAGGCGCCATCAGAACGGGAACCTTCCCTGCGGTCGAGGCCCAGGCTGCGCGCCCAGTGCTGAAGGCCGACACAACCGTCGCCCCCTTGCCGCGTCCCGAGGCCATCTTCACCGATCCGCACGGAGTCAATTCCTGGCTCCGTGAACGCGGTATCGCGTTCCTTCTCGACAACACCAACGAGATGGCGGGAATGATTCACGCGCCGACCAGAGGGCTCGGTCTGCGCAAGGGCGCGAGCAATGCCGGACAATACTCGGTCGAGAGCGATATCGACTGGGAACGACTGGCGGACTGGAGGGGATTTGCGACCCATGCCGTGATCGTCGGGCGATACGGCATACCGGTCAGCCGGATGTTCGGCGACAATCTCAACCCGAGTCAGGAAATCTACGGCGCGGGCGGCAATGTGTTCGTCCATCTCGTCTTCGCATATGGAGAAGAAACGCTCTTCAACGACCGTTTCGACGTCGCAGCGGGCCGGATGTCGTTTCTTTCCGATTTCTCGGCCAATCCGCTCTACTGCAACTTCATGAACAATGCATTCTGCGGAAATCCGAAGGCCTCGAGCGATAACACCGCCCATGCGTCCTATCCCGATTCCAACTGGGCGATACGGTTCCGGCTCCGTCCTTCCGAAACGACGATTTTCCAGTTTGGCGTCTATTTCACCCAGACGCAGGGCATTTACGGCAATACCCAGATGCGTACCGGCTTCAAGTTCAATGGCGCCGACATAGACGGGCAGGCGATGCCGGTCGAGTTCATCTGGTCGCCGAGGCTGGGTCACGATCACGAGCTCCCGGGCCATTACAAGCTGGGTTTCGTGTACGATACCGCCGATCACAAGGACAATTACTACGACGGTAACGGCAATCCCTTCGCGCTCAGCGGGCTTGCGCCGCGCGATGTGCACGGGGCCTGGGCGGCCTGGGGACTGATCGACCAGATGGTCTATCATCATCCCGGGCAGGCAGCCGATGCAGGGCTCACCTTTCTGGGTGTTGCCTATGTCAATCAGCCCGAGACGCAGACCCGTGCCGACCAGCTTTCCATCGGCCTGCTCGATCGCGGGTTCTGGAAGGCGCGGCCGCTCGACGGGCTGGGTCTAAATTTTTCCTGGACACATGTCTCCGACGCCCTGACGCGCTCCCAGCGCCTCTATGCGATGCAGGGGCGTCCCCTGCCCAACGGATCCCTCTTTCCGCAGACGAGCACCTATAATCTCGAGCTGCTCTATCAGATCCATGTGATGCGCGGCGTTACCTTCGCGCCCGATTTCCAGTATTACTTCAATCCGGGCGCGCAGAAGCAGCTCAACAATCAGGCAGTTATCGGCTTCAAGAGCCATATAGAAATATTCTGAAAACTTTACCGGAGAAACTTCCGGATCGTCTGGGTTGTTTCTGGTCGCAGCATGAGCGATCAGGAGTTTCCCCGCGATGTCACACAGCCTTCCCGCACTGGCCGATGCCCTCACGCCCGAGGGTCCGCTCGACGGATTCTGGCCGATAGAGGATTACGCGGCACTCGGAGACGGCCGATCCGTGGCGCTGATCGCGCCCGATGGCAGCGTCGACTGGTGCTGCGTGCCCAATCTCGACTCGCCACCCATGTTCGACCGGCTTCTCCATCGCGCAGGCGGTTTCTTCCAGATCCGTCCTGTGGCGCCCTTCACCGCGACACGGCAATATCGCGAAGACAGCAACGTGCTCGAGACCCTGATCGAGACGGAGCACGGCTCGGCCCGGATCACGGAATCCCTCAACAGTACCTTTGCTGGGCGTCTGCCCTGGACCGAATTCGCACGCCGCATCGAGGGGATTTCAGGGCGTATCACGTTTCTGGTCCGGTTCCGTCTGGGGACGCGCTGCGGCACGGTCGCTCCATGGATCCAGTCGACCGAAAACGGCGACGTGCATCACATCGGCTCCGTTCTGGCCCATCTCGTCCATACGCCCAACATGCGTATCCTGCGTCAGCTCGATGAAGCCATCGAGGCGGAAATCATCGTGGGAGACAAGACCCATGCGCTCGTCGCGCTCGTCGCGACACAGGACGAGCCGCTTGCCGTGCCGACTCCCGAACAGATCGACGAGCGTATCGAGACGAGCGATCGCGCCTGGCGCAACTGGGCCCAGTCGCTGTCCTATGACGGCCCCTATGCCGGGCATGTGAAACGCAGCGCGCTCGCGCTCAAGCTTCTGCTCTATGCGTCGAGTGGCGCGATTGCCGCTGCGGCGACCACCTCCCTGCCGGAACGTCTGCGGGACGGCAAGAACTGGGACTACCGTTTCGCCTGGATCCGCGATGCCGCCTATGTCGCGAATGCCTTCGTCAGGCTGGGCGCGATTGCCGAGGTGAAGGCCGCTCTGGCCTGGCTGGTGCATCATCTCGGTGAGCAGGGACCGCTCGTGATGTACGGTCTTTCCGGCGACAAGGTCGAGGACGAGACGTTTTACGAGGATGTGGACGGATATCGGGGCATCCATCCGGTCGTGACCGGGAACCGCGCCGCCGGACAGCATCAGCACGGGATTTACGGCGATATCTTCGAGACGGCAGCGCTGTTCGTTTCGCGCGGCAATCTTCTCGATCAGAAGACGGCGCAGCTGCTCGCGGGCCTTGCCGATCTGTGTGCCGATCACTGGCGGCAGAAGGATGCGGGGATCTGGGAACTCATGGAGGATCGCCACTACACGATGTCGAAGGTCAGTTGCTGGCAGGCGCTCGACCGGGCTTGCCAGATGGCGGAACGGGGGCATCTCGCCAGGGATCGCGTGCCGCGCTGGACGCGCGAGAAGGAGCGTATTCTCGACTATATCGACAAGGAATGCTGGTCGGAGAAACACCAGGCCTATAGTTTCTACGCGGGTTCCGACGAGCTCGATGCGTCCATCGCGCTCGCCGTTCCGTTCGGTATCGACCGGAAGGAGCGCATGCTCTCCACCCTCGACGCCGTACGCAAGCAGCTCGGTCGCGGCCCCTTCATCTATCGCTATACCGGGATGCAGCAGGAAGAAGGCGCCTTTCTCGCCTGTTCCTGCTGGGTGGTCGAGGCGCTGGCGCTGCTCGGCCGCAAGGACGAAGCCGAGACCATGTTCGCGGCATTCCTGGAGGCACTTCCGAAGAATACGGGGACCATCGCCGAGATGATCGACCCCGATACCGGCATGTATCTGGGCAATACGCCTCAGGGCCTGAGCCATCTCGGTATCGTCCATGCGGCCTGTGCTCTGGCAGGCGACCGGATGAAAGCGTTCGATCTCCCCTGATGCGCTCTTGCAAGCCGGCACATTCCAGTCGTTGCGGGAGATTCGGGCCGCGGGAGTCCATATCGGGCTCCCCTGTCGGGCTCCCCTGTCGGGCTCCCCTGTCGGGATCGTCACGGCGCTCCGCGCGGCAGAACGCTCAGTTCCGCGTAAGTGTCTGGACGATTCTCACGAGATCGATCGCCAGCCTGTCAGGCTCGGTGATCTCGTAGGTCTCATGAGGATCGGAGGTTTTCTGCAGATAGGCATGGGTATTGAGATAGAGGGATCGATTCCGGGCTTCCGAGTCGATCATTCTCTGTGTGCCGAAGATATAATCGTCATGATTGAGGATGATTATATGTTTGCCTCCGAAGAAGATGCTGTTGATGAAGGCCGACCCGGAGAATCCGATGACGATATCGTACTCGCTCCATAGATTTATCTGATCCTGGAATTGCAGTTCTTCGGGATGGCAGATATCGACGCCCATTCTTTCGAGTGCTTCACAAAGCATGTCCTCCCCCAGATACCGGCGTGTTGCCGATCTGACCCGGTCCCGGCTCAGATAGAGAGGATTCATTTTCGGGCGGCTGACGCGTTTCCCTGTCAGACAGTGTCCGATGGAGCGCATGAACCCCGCCCAGGCAGGATAAGCATGGCTGTTTTCGACAAAAACAGGTTCAGCCACGACGATATCGTGCAAGGAAGACAAGTCCCTGACATTCAGGATCTTTCCTTCGTCGATTTTCAGAATATCGAATATTTTCGATATGAACGCGTCGTTGCGACCGGAAACCTCGTCGTAATTGACGCATGTGAAATATTCGAAATGCCGATCGGTCGCTTTCAGATACCACAATCGTTGCAAGGTGCTGGTCAGGAAATGGCCGAAATGCGTATGGAAATAACCGATCCAGAAACTGCCTGACGGTCCGGTAGCGCTATGGGGAACGGGGTCTATGATATCCGGCGCATAAACATGATAGTGGAAATGACCGTCGGTACCTTCGCCCGTACAGTAAGTGGAATGGGCGATCAGACCGCCGTACGTATTATAGAGCGAATCATGCTTTACGAGCACCTGCGGATGCAGCGTGACCGAAGGTGACCCATATGCCCTTATCGAGCGTCCGAAGGTCTGTGCGCAGATTTCGAACCGGGAATGTTTCATTGGCGGCAGGTCGGGTGGGAGGCCCCATGTCTCGATCCCGCGCGGCTCATCGAGGACATCATGAGAGTATGATCTGTGACTATTTCTTCCTTATCGAAGAATAATCATGGATTTGTTCGATATATAAATCAATTCATTGAGACATCGTGACTATAGACCTGTTTTCGTCCCGTGTCGTTCAGGTCGCCCGGTGTTGTCAGGGTCTCCCGAGGGGTTTCCGCGGCAGGCCCCGTCCGTTACCGCCCCCGGCCTTTCACGGGATGAACCGTCCGGATTGACGTCGCGGCGTCGGATCGGAAAAACGATCCCGGGTTTATCGCGATCGTATCGCGTGCATGTTCCGGATCGGTCAGTCGGTGGGCGCGCCTTCTCAGGTCGCGTAACCCGAGAGGGTCCAGGCCTCGCGGGCGCGCGTCAGCCCGTGCAGGCGCGCGCCGGGGTCGTAGATCGGAACGCTTACCATCACCTCGTCAGGGGCATGGCGTGTCATGAAGTCTTTCATTCCTTCTGCGACCTGCTCCCGGGTTCCGATCAGGCTCGTCGCCTGCACCGTATCGAGCTGCGTGCTGATCTCGCGCGACCAGGGAAGATCTTCCGGCGGGACGGGCGGCAGGACACGCCCCGGTCGGCCCTGTCGCAGCGCCGCTACGAACAGACGGCGTGAGGTCGCGAGGAAGTCCGCTTCCTCCGCCGTGTCCGCAGCAATCACGTTCATGGCCAGCATGACATAGGGCGCGGCCAGATGCTCAGAGGGGCGGAACGTGTTGCGATAGAGATGGACGGCCTGTTCCATCATCTGCGGCGCGAAATGCGAGGCAAAGGCGAAAGGCAGGCCCAGAGCCGCCGCCAGCTGCGCAGAAAACAGCGATGAGCCGAGAAGCCAGACCGGAACGTTCGATCCTGCCCCGGGGGTGGCCACGACGCCGCCCGCATCCCCTTCCGGCGAGAGATAGGCCATGAGTTCGAGAACGTCCTCGGGAAAGCGATCCGCGCTGTCTCCCGTCCGGCGCAACGCGCGCAACGTGCGCTGATCCGAGCCGGGAGCACGACCCAGGCCCAGATCGATCCGCCCCGGGAACAGGGCCTCGAGCGTGCCGAATTGCTCTGCGATGGTCAGGGGCGCATGATTGGGCAGCATGATGCCCCCGGCACCGATACGCATATGGCGCGTGGCGGCGGCGAGATGACCGATCACCACGCTCGTCGCGGCAGAGGCTATGCCGGGCATGGCGTGATGCTCAGCCACCCAGTAGCGCTTGAAGCCGAGGGCTTCGGCGCGAATGGCCATGTCGCGCGATTCGAGCAGGGCCTCCCGGACGCTGCCATCTTCGCGGATGAAAGAGAGGTCGAGAACGGAGAGCGGTGTCATCATCGCGATATGGGCAGCGACAGGGCGCGTGAAAAGCCCCGGATGACCGGACGCGATGAAGGGCGTATCCGCGTGTCTCCCCCGGCTCAGCGATCCGCCTTGCCTGCGGTTGCGTCCTCCGCCAGCGCCTCGACGGCCGGGGTGGTTTCCCCTCGCGTATAGATCGGCTCGGGTGCGGTCTTGTGCGCGGCTTCCATGAAGCTGTCGGCCAGCGCCCCGTACAGCGCGTGCTTGCAGATCATGCGCGAAACGCCGAAAGCGAGGAAGGACGTCGCCATGAGCGCCAGCGTGACCTGCTGGTTGTCGCACATTTCCATCACGATGACCGTGGCTGTGAGCGGTGCCTGAACCACCGCGGAGAAATAGGCCACCGTGCCGAGAAGAACGACGGCGCCCGGAGTCGTGTGCGGAAGATATTGCTCGATCCATCCTCCGATACCGGCACCGACGGAAAGCGAGGGGGCGAAAAGCCCTCCGGGGATACCCGAACAGTAGGAAACCACGGTCGCCACGAATTTCAGGATGAAGAACGAGGCGGGATAATGCTCCGAACCATCGATGATCTCGCGCGCCTGGGTATAGCCCGTTCCGTAGGTCGCCCCATGGGAAACCAGACCCAGACCGGCAAGAACGACGCCGCACGAGGCCGCGAACAGCACCGGGCGTGCCTTGATCCCGCGACCCAGCCGTCCCGGCAGGCCCTTCGAGAAGCGGATCAGAATGGCGGAGAACGTGCCGCCGGCCAGCCCCCCGACGATCCCGCAGGTCAACACGGCGATCCATGCCGTTCCGATCGGGACATCCACATCGGTATGGCCGAAATAGGAATAATTTCCGACGAGCGCGATGGCGGTCACACCCGACAGAACCACGCCGGTCAGCATCGTGCCCGACGTCTTCTGCTCGAAGGAATGGGAGAGCTCCTCGATGGCGAACACGATCCCTGCGAGCGGCGTGTTGAAGGCGGCGGAGACGCCTGCCGCACCGCCAGCAAGAATAGCGCCGCGCCGCGCCGCTACACTCGAAATGCCCAGAAGACGTGAAAATCCGTGCATGATGGCCGCGCCGATCTGTACGGTCGGCCCTTCACGTCCGATCGAGGCTCCGGCGAGAAGCCCGAAACAGGTCAGAACGATCTTGGCGGAGGCGACCTTCAGCGAGAGGACACGGTTCACGATCGAGAAATTCTCGATATGAAGCGTCGCGATCGTCTGGGGGATGCCGCTCCCCTGTGCCCCGGCAAAAAAGCGACGGGTCAGCCAGGTCGAGAAGGCAAGACCGCTCGGGATCACGATCAGCATCACATAGGGATTCCAGCCGACCATCCTCCCGCGGACACGCGCCGCCCAGTCGGCCGTGCCGGCAAAGGATACGGCCACGACGCCGACGAGTATCGCCCCGAGCCACCAGGTAAGGGTACGACGCCACTGTGTCGTGGTGCGTCGTGCGGTGCGACGGAGGTGCTGTATGCGGTTGCTCTGCCGCAAGGCGGTGCTGGGGCGCATGGATTCTCGCCTGGCTGGGAGTCGAAGGGGACGACCGGTTTGTGACGCTCCTGCCAGCACCCCGTGCGGCTGGTCAAGGAATGGGGAATTGAAAAGATCGTAACGAAGCAGATTGCGTCAGGTTCGCGCTTCCATGCCGGGGGTATTCCAGCCTCCCGCCGGTGTCGCGCCGGGGCTGCACCCGGCGGAGGGCGCGTGTCTCACACCAGAACGGGAATGCCCGTCTGCTTCGCCTTTTCCTCGGGTTCGACGTGGATATGGATGATGGCCCGGCCGATATGCTTGCGCAGCATGTGTTCCACGCGGTCGCAGATATCATGGGCCATGGCGACCGACATCTCGCCCGGAACGACGAGGTGGAATTCGATGAAGCTGACGCTGCCCGCCGTGCGTACGCGGATGTCATGGGCCTCGATCGCGCCGGTCGCCTGTTCGGAAATGATGCTGCGGATGGTGTGAAGGGTTTCCTGGTCCGGAGCCTCATCCATCAGCCCCGCGATGGATTGACGCATCATGTCGAAGCCGACGCGCAGGACATTCACGGCGACCAGTCCGGAGAGAATGGCGTCGAGACGTGTGTACCCCGTAAGGGGGATGAGCGCGATTCCCAGAACGAGAACCACCGTGGTCCAGACATCGGAAATGACATGACGGCCATTGGCCGTCAGCGCGGGAGAGCGTCTTTGGCGCCCCTGGCGGACGAGCACGAGCCCCCAGGCGAGATTGACCACGCCGCCCAGCGCATTGAACGCGATACCGAGCCAGGGTGCGATGTCGTGATTGGGGGCGAGCCAGCTCTTCCACGCGACCCAGGCAATCCCGATCGCTGTCAGAACCACCAGAACGGCCTCTGTCACGGCAGAGAGATATTCGGCCTTGTCGTGACCATAGGTATGGTTGTCGTCTGCCGGGCGCTCGGCAACGTTCAGGGCCCAGAGGGCACCGAGGGCGGCTGCGACATTGATGATCGTCTCCAGCGTATCCGAAAGCAGCGCGCTCGAACCGCTGACCCGCCAGGCGATATATTTGAGGCCGAGCGCCACGAGGCTCACCAGAAGCGAGAGCCAGCCGAACAGGATCTTCTCGGGAGGTTTCAGCATGAGGCGGTGTGGGCGCAGGGATATTCGGCTCCCGGCGCCTCGATCTGGAATGTGGCATGACCGATGCGAAAGCGGGCCTGGAGAAGCTGCCCTGCCTCGCGCAACAGGACATCCTGCTCCGTCACGGAGGCGGTGCTCACGAGATGGACCGTCAGTGCGGTTTCGGTCGTGCTCAAAGGCCAGACATGCAGGTGGTGAAGATCCTCGACCCCGGGCAGGGCGCACAGGGCGCGGGAGACCTCGGTCAGATCGATGCGTGAGGGAACGGCATCCAGCGCCATGTCGAGCGAAGCCCGCAGGAGCGACCATGTGCCGACGATGATAGAGAAGCAGACGAGGAGGCTGACGATCGGGTCGAGCAGGCTCCATCCCGTCAGCATGATGACCAGCCCGGTCACCACCACGGCAAGGGACATCACGGCATCGGCGGCCATATGCAGGAACGCCCCGCGGAGATTCAGGTCCTCCTTGCCGCCGCGCATGAAGAGAAGCGCCGTCCCGCCATTGACCAGAATACCGATGAAGGCGACGATCATGACGACCCGACCCGCGACCGGACCGGGATCCGCAAGGCGCATGACCGCCTCCCAGATGATGCCGCCCGTGACCAGGAGCAGGAGCACGGCATTGCCGAGGGCCGAGAGGATGGTCGAGCGTTTGAGCCCGTAGGTGAAGCGGGATGTGGGCGCGCGTCGGGCCAGGGAATGGGCAAGCCATGCCGCGCCGAGCCCCAATACGTCAGAAAGATTGTGCCCGGCATCGGAAAGCAGGGAGAGCGAGTGGGCGAGCAGGCCCCAGACGGTTTCCGCCACGATATAGGCGATGTTGAGCGTCATGCCGATCAGGAAGGCGCCCCCATAGCTGGCCGGTGCATGAACGTGCCCGTGATGCCCATGCCCATGCCCATGCCCATGCCCATGCCCATGCCCATGTCCATGACCATCGTGATCGTGCCTGCGGTGATCGTGCCCATGGTGATCGTGCCCGTGGTGCTCATGTTCGTGCGCCGCGCCCGCGCATCCTGCCCCCGGGGCGTGGGTGTGCCCGCCCGGTGCATCCTGTTGCGGATCGGCAGTTTCCTGGGGAGGGGCATGGTCGTGCGCGTTTCCGGCCACGGGCTCGCTTTCGATAGATCGTCGTAAGATACCGCATATAGGGCATCCTGCCCGGTGTCGCCATCGGGAAGCGTGCCGCTTTCGATGTCGGAACGGGAAAAATGCCGTGGCTCTACCCGTGCCGGGACAGCTGCGCCGCCATGGGCAGAACGGGTCAGCCCCCCGGAAGTGAAAGGGTTTGTCATCGAAAGAGGACGATTTCAGGATTGAATTAAATGAGCCTGTCGGGTGGTATGCATCTCGCCCTGTGCCTGTCGCGAGGGAGGGGGGGAAGTCCGAATTCCGACTGAGTTCCTGATCGCGATCGTGAAAACCGGATGCGCCGCCTTCGTCACGCGGTTCGTCCGGACAGTTTTGTTTTGGAGCTTCCCGTTTGAATTCATTTTCGCATGACCTGCGCCGAGCGCGTCTTTCCGTGTCCTCGCGGGACATCGCCGCGCGGTCTGTCTTGCCCGTCCGGCGCGATGCAGCCAGCCCCGGCGGGGCAGGGCGTCGGCAATGACGGACGAAGCCCCGCCAGCTGGGGATACGGCGCTTCGCGCCCTGAGAAATATCGGTCCCGCGGCGTACAGGGATCTTGCCTTTCTCGGGATTGTCGACCGGGCACAACTCGCTCTGTGCGAGCCCGATACCCTCTATCGTCGTCTTTGCGTCGAAACCGGGGTTCGTCACGATCCATGTGTGCACGATGTTTTCGCCTCGGCAATTCATCAGGCGCGAACGGGTGAGGCATGCGACTGGTGGCACTTCACCCCCGGGCGCAAGGAACGGCAGAAAAACGGGAGTTTCGTCTCCCTCCCCGAAACAGTGAGGAATTCCTGATGCGTCCACCCCGTCTGCCAGTCCTGTCCGGCCTTATCGTGACGATGGGACTGATCGGCAATGCTGCTCATGCCGCCCCGGCTGCGTCGCAGGATGCTCATCAGGACGCGCTCTATGCGCCCATCGATCCTGCACGCATGTCCGAGACGATACGGGTTCTCGCCTCCGATCCCTTCGAGGGAAGGGCACCGGGCACGATCGGAGCGGGACGTACGGTCAATTATCTGATCGCCCGGTTCAAGGCGATCGGGCTGGAGCCGGCGGGCGAGAACGGCAGCTGGGTGCAGGAAGTGCCGATGGTCCATACCAAGATCGGGCCGGACGCATCGGTCCTGTTCAGGACCGGGAAAAAGGAGCCTCTCGACTATCGTCAGACCCGTGAGGTCTATCTCACGACGAATACGCCCTCCGCCCGGATTCATATCGACGATGCCCCCGTGGTGTTCGTGGGGTATGGCGTTCATGCCCCCGAGCGGGACTGGGACGACTTCAAGGGGATCGACCTCAAGGGCAAGATTGCCGTCATTCTCGTGAACGATCCCGATTTCCGGGCCGCGCCCGGCGACGCGGTTTCGGGGCGTTTCGGCGGTCGGGCGATGACCTATTTCGGCCGCTGGACATATAAATACGAGGAAGCGGTCCGGCGTGGCGCCGTCGGAGCCCTGATCGTGCACGATACCGAAGCCGCCTCCTACCCATGGAGCACGGTGATCGCGCCCGGCGGAGAGGCCTATGACATCGCGCACTCCGGTGCTCCCGAGAGCCTTCTGGTGAGGGGCTGGATCGAGGGCAGTGCGGCGCGCAAGCTCTTTGCCCGTGCCGGGCTCGATTTCGACCGGCTGAGCGCACAGGCGCGCCGCCCCGATTTCACCCCCGTGACCCTGCCCGATACGTCCTTCTCGGCGGATTTCGCGGTAGCGACGAATACCCTCCAGAGCCGGAACGTGATCGGGAAGATTCCCGGCAAGGTGCATCCGGACGAATCCATCGTCTACGGCGCGCATTGGGACGCTTTCGGCAGGAGCAGATCCCGCGACGGCAAGACCGTCATCAGACGCGGGGCGGTCGATGACGGCTCGGGCATCGCGGCCATTCTCGAGATCGCGCGCGCCTTTCGCGCAGGACCGCAACCCGATCGCACCCTCCTCTTCGCCGCCTGGACGGCCGAGGAACGCGGGCTGCTCGGTTCGACATGGTATGTCGAGCATCCCCTGATGAGCCTGCCGAAAACCGTGGCCAATTTTACGGTCGATGTTCTCCAGATGGCCGGATTGTCGCGGAATGCCTTTCTCGTCGGCGCCGGACAGGACAGCCTCCAGGACGATTTCGTGACGATGGCGAAATCCCAGGGGCGCACCACGCAGGAGGAGGCTCTGCCGGAGCGGGGCGCCTTCTACCGGGCAGATCATCTTCCGTTCGCCCGGGCCGGGGTGCCAGTGCTGCCGATCATGGATCTGGCCGGTTATCCCGATCTGGTCGATGGCGGCGTGGCGGCGGGGCGCAAATGGCTGGACGGCTATATGGCCTGCTATCATCAGCCCTGCGATGCCTGGAGCCCCGACTGGGACCTGCGCGGTGCGGCCGAGGATACGGCTGTGCTCTACGAGGTGGGGCGCAGCCTTGCTTTTTCCCGGATGTGGCCGAGCTGGAAGCAGGGCTCGGAGTTCAAGGCGATCCGCGAGCGAACCGAGTCCGAACGCCCCGCGCTCTAGCGCGGGAGGGAGGCCGATCCGGATGAGCACTCAGCGCGAGTATTGCCTCAATCGGAATCATGTTGCTTTTCCGGCGTCGAGACACGGTCGTTCATAGATGCGATCTGGCTCGACGGCTGGATTGTCTCGCCGCCCGATCGGCAGGTACGACAACGCTTTCTCCTTTTATTTTAATCAAAAAATCAGAGAATTATCTTCCCGATTGCATTATACACGCTCGAAGAAACCGGAAGAACAAAGATAGGTCTCCTTTCATGTATCATATGACTGTTTGTTACCCTTACGGTGACAATAATCATTTGCAGATTCGTTCCGAAGCACTCGGTCTGCGTTACATAAATAGCCCCAGGCTATTGAATGGAGACAGGGATTACAAGCACATCAAGAAATTCGTGTGGATCATACACGAGCTGGAGAGCAACGAGCTCCTGAGAAATTCGGTCGTCATGTTCACCGATGCCCATGATATCATGGTGATGGCCAATAGTCAGGAATTGTGCTCGCTTTTCTATGCATTCGACTGCGACTTCCTTATCAGCGGTGAGAGCCATTTTTTCCCTGAGCCCGAAACTGAGGACCGGCGCCTGATCCGGGACTATTTCCATAACGATCATCCCGCACCTTATCCCAATGCCGGAGCATGGATTGCCTATGGTTGGGCAGCACTCGAACTGCTCAGGGAGTCGGTGGCTCACGCCAGGGAAATCGGGAGCGACGACGATCAGCTGGCCATCCAGGATGTCATGGTCGTGAACGAGACCCTTCGTATCCGGGTGGACCACGACAATCTTGTTTTCAAATCCGTGGTCGGAAATATCGACAATATATCTATACGCGGGTCGTCGATATTCGATGAAAATCTCAGGCGTATTCCGGTTCTTCATTTCAATGGAAACAGGCATCATCTGGATTTCTTCAGATTCTACAACGATCTGTTTACGCTGAATCGAAACCCCGACCTGCTTCTGAGAGTTGTCGAAACCGCAGCCGGGGCATATGTCGCGTATGACGAAGGTCGCTTCGCACTCACGGAGCATCGCTCCCCGAAAATCCTGTTTCTCCTTTCCGCGCCGTCCGGCAATTCCTGCCTTATGACCGGCGACGGCAGAGTCGTGACGATTTCTCCGGAGTTCAACCTGGCGGCCGGTCATCACCGGGTCGATGGCTGGGAAATCATCAGAACCTCGAACGTACAGACCGTGCTTCAGACGTTTTTCCCGGATGAGACGTTCGCATTTCTTCCCCTCAAAACGCGCGATATCTGCGACGCGCATCTGCGAGCGAGCACGACGAACATACTCGAGTATTTCTACAATCTCTGATTTCCAACGCAAGAGGGCAGATGCAGGAAAAGGGCAGATGCAAGACTGGCCGGATGACACGTCAAACGGTGGATCCCGGCCCCCTCCGGTGATGCCGGGTCCGGGTTCCTCCTCCGGTTCCATGTCCGGGATTGCCCGATGTGAGGCGACCCGGCATCGCAATCGCATTCTGGCGTCGTGACAGGCATGGATCGCTGCCTTCGCGATGCGTCTTGCCGGGATGACCCGGGATGACTCCGGGAACCGGCTCGGGCCGGACGGAGAGGATACGGTCCGTCGGGCAATATCCTCCGTTCGGCCCGATCCGGATCCTCCCTTGCGTCAGACCGTTCTGGCGCGGGATCACGACCGGGCCGCTCCATTCCGGGAAGCAATGCGGCACTCATCTCCTATTTTCTTGACAAGACCCCACGCTCCGTGACTTCCAGCCGGAATGATCCGGCTTACCGAACTCAGACTCCCCCTCGATCACGACGAAACGGCGCTCGTCGAGGCCATTCTTGCGCGCCTCGGTGTCGCGCCCGAGGCGCTGCTTGCGCATACGATCGTGCGGCGCGGCTACGATGCCCGCAAACGCGGGAAAATCGTCCTGGTCTATAGCGTGGATTGTCGTCTCGCCGACGAGCCTGCCCTCCTCGCGCGGCATGAGAACACGCCTAATATCCTCCCCGCGCCCGAAACGCGCTATGTCCTGCCGAAAGCCCCGCCCCGGGCAGGCAGGGGCGGGAGCGAAGCCACCCGGCCCGTGGTCATCGGCGCGGGACCCTGCGGGGTCATGGCGGCACTGATTCTCGCCCAGGCCGGTCTGAGGCCGATCGTCCTCGAACGCGGCAAGATCGTGCGCGAACGTACTGTCGATACCTTTGCCCTCTGGCGTCGCTCCGAACTGACCCCCGAGAGCAACGTCCAGTTCGGAGAGGGCGGGGCAGGCACGTTTTCGGACGGCAAGCTCTATAGCGGCGTCAGCGACCCGCGCAATCTCGGCCGCAAGGTCATGGAAGAATTCGTGAAGGCGGGCGCGCCGGAAGAGATCCTCTATGTATCGAAGCCCCATATCGGAACGTTCCGGCTCGTTTCCATGGTCGAACATATCCGGGCTGAAATCGAGTCTCTGGGCGGGGAATACCGGTTCGGAACGCGCGTGGACGGGCTGATCACCGAGGGTGTTTCGCGCCGCCTCAAGGGATTGCGACTCTCCGATGGCTCTGTGCTCGAAACCGATCATGCGATTCTGGCAGTCGGCCACAGCGCGCGCGATACGTTCGGGATGCTCCATGCGGCTGGCGTTCCCATGCAGGCCAAGCCCTTTTCCATCGGTGTCCGTATCGAGCATCCGCAATCGCTCATCGACTGCGCGCGCTTTGGCGACCAGCGCGGTCATCCCCTTCTGGGAGCCGCCGATTACAAGCTCGTCCATCATGCCAGCAATGGTCGCGCCGTCTATTCCTTCTGCATGTGTCCGGGAGGAACGGTCGTGGCTGCCACGAGCGAGCCGGGCCAGGTCGTGACCAACGGGATGAGCCAGTATTCGCGCGCCGAACGCAACGCCAATGCCGGAATCGTTGTGGAGGTTTCGCCCGAGCGCGACTATCCGGGCGATGTGCTTGGCGGCGTGGCCTTCCAGCGCCGCTGGGAGCGTGCGGCCTTTCTCGCCGGAGGCGGCGATTACAGGGCACCGGCGCAAAGGGTCGAGGATTTCCTCGCGGGTCGGGCCTCGACTGCTCTGGGCGAGGTGGTGCCGTCCTACAAGCCGGGGGTCACGCCTGCCGATCTGGCACAATGCCTTCCGGATTTCGCTGTGGCGGCCATTCGCGAAGCGCTACCGGCCTTCGACAGGAAGTTGCGCGGTTTTTCCATGGGCGATGCCGTCCTGACCGGGGTCGAAACCCGCACGTCCTCGCCGATACGCATCGCGCGGGCGGAAGACGGACAATGCCCCGGCCTGCAGGGGCTTTTTCCGGCGGGAGAGGGGGCGGGCTATGCAGGTGGAATCCTGTCCGCGGGGATCGATGGAATACGCGCCGCCGAATGGGTGATCGCCGCCTCGCGCGCTGCGGACTGAGGCGCGGGAGACGGATCCGGATCGTGCTGCCGGAGCAGCCCGGGGAGGGGCTCGCCTGCGCCGGTTCCGGCCTGTCGTCCGGTCAGGGAAGCCGGACGATGGGCAGCATCATTCCTCGACCGGGGTGAGAGCCAGAGTCTGCGGCGCAGGATGCATACGCCGGGGATAGGCGAACACCACATAGAGCGCGAAGCCGCAGAGCGCCCCCACGAACCAAGAGAAATTGCCCAGTGCCTCGCATCCCGGCACGAAACCGGGCGCAAGCGCCGCAAGAGCGGCCAGACACATGGCAAGCAGGGCCGGCACGCCGCTTTTGCGTTGGCCGACACAGTCGCGACGCACGGCATAGCTTTCGGCCACGAGAATACCGAAGATAGGCCCGATGACGGCAGCCAGCAGATCGAGCGTCATGTGCATGTGCGCCGGGTTGTTGTAGAGCCGCCAGGGCATGATCGCGATCGATCCCAGGCTGAAGATCCAGCCGGCGCCCCTCCACCCGATCTTTCCGGGTGCGAGAACGCAAAGATCGAGCACACCCGAGACGAGATTGGCCGCGATGTTGATTCCCGCCGCCGCCACGAGAAAAGTGAGAATAGCAATGGCGACGATCTCGGTATTGCCGATCCGGCTGATGATCTCCACCGGATCGTTGAGTGCCGATCCGAAAAGCGGAACGGTCAGGGCGGTGGTGGCGACACACAGGGCCGCAAAGAACAGGAAATTGAGAGGAAGCCCCAGAAAATTGCCCAGTGCCACCTGACCGACCGAGCGCCCCTTGCGCGCATAGTCGCCGAAATTGAGCATCGGGCCGGAGAAATAGGAGACCACCAGCGCGGTCGCATTCGCCCAGAGCAGCGGATGGCTGCCTTCATGACCGGCGCCCGCGCCGAAGCCGAGGCCGGGCCAGCGCCAGTGATTGCACCAGAAGAGATAGGCCAGCAGGACCATCATCACCCCGTATATGGCGGGACCGGCGAGGTCGAAGAAACGCCGTATCGTCTCGACGCCGCGCCGGAAGATCATCAGCTGTATGGCCCAGAGCGAGAGAAAACAGACCCAGCCGAGAACGGAAAGCCCCAGAAAGCCGTAGATGTTCTCTCTGGTGAAGGGAGAAAGGGATGGAACGAGCCGCGCCAGCAGGATGCAGACGGCGTTCGAAGCGAGCCAGGTCTGAATGCCGTACCAGGACATGGCGATCAGTGCCCGCAGCGCGGCCGGTACGCGTCCGGCAGCCGGACCGAAGGCATTGCGGATCACGAGAGCGAAAGGCACGCCCTGTTTCTGGCTCGGCACGGCGACGAGCGTTGCGAAAACACAGACCAGCAGGCTCCCGGCAACCAGAGCGAGGAAGACCTGTCCTGCCGGTAGGCCCAGAGCGAAAAGCGATCCGGCCATGACATAACCGCCGATACTATGCACGTCGGTCATCCAGTAGGACAGGAAATCGTACCACCCCCAGTCCTTTTGCGAGACGGGGGCGAGTTCGTCCCGGTTTCCGGCGTGGGCATGCGGTCTCATGCCCTATGCGCTCCGCAACGACAGCGATGGTCCGTCCGGGCGACAGTGCTGCGCGATCGCCTCATATCCGAGCACGTCATGCCCGGGCATTTCATATCCGCGCACCTCGCGAAGGTTGCGTGCGCTCTGGCGGGCGTCGTTGCCTGTCCGAATCCTGGCTGCATGGTCCGTACTCCGTACCTGCGGGGGACTCCCCGTATGCATGCGACCGGGGAACATTCCATTCAGGAAACTATCCGCAAGGCGGTCGTGTCAATCCTTATTGTTTACAATCCGAAGCGATGCTCACGGCGTGCAGCGTGCTCTGCCATGAGCAGAAGACCGGCACATCGACCCGTTCGGCCAGTGAGCTATGGAACGGGGCCAGACCCGTGCCCCCCAGAAGAACCGGTATCGGGCCGTGTCGTTCGGCAATGTCCCTTACGGCTGTTTCGAGCGCGCGGAGCGTTTCCTCCCGGTTGGTCCGCGCCTCTTCGCCGAAGCGATCTATGGTGCGTATGTCGACCAGGCTTTTCTCGTAACCGCTTCCGTCGGCGAGATCCCGTATGAGCGGCGACCAGGCCTGGCCGCCGGTCACGATCGCGAATCTTTCGCCGTGCGTGAGGCAGAATGCCATGGAGGATTCGGCCATGGCCGTTACGGGCGTGGCAATCCGGCGTCTGAGCGACATCAGGCCGGGATCTCCGAAACAGGCGAGAACGATCCTGTCATAATGCCGGACCCGCTCGGCTGTCAGCGTGGTGACGGTCACTTCCGCGGCACGGTTCAACGTTTCGGCGCAGGCGATGTATCGCGCACCCGATGGTGCCGTAAGCCCGTCGATATGGGCTCCCGGCAGAGCTGCACATGCCGACCGGACGAGCTCCTCCGTGATGCTGTCATTCGTATTGGGATTGAAGACGAGAATGCGCGTCATGCGAGACCTTCCGGAAATGGCACAGGATCGATGTCGAAGCAGAACGACATCTCCAGGAACAGGAGGATTGTTTACAATGATCGTCAACAATCCGGAACAGGATCGTGTTCAGCTGCGTGCCCGGGGAAGAGCAGAAGGGGAAGGCGAGGACGGCAGGCCCGGGCGATCGGCGCCAGCGCGGCATTGCCTTGCGCGACGCGCCTCGTGCATATCGTGATCATGATCCCGGATCCTGTCGAAGACCCGATTATGGCCAGCCCCGTATCCAGCCCCGTATCCGGCTTTCTGTCCGGCTCCGTGTCCGATCTCGTCCCGTCCGAAGCAGCCATCGCGCGGCGCATACGCGATGCGATATTCGACCGGACTCTCGCGCCGGGCAGCAAGCTTGCCGAGATGCATCTCGCCGAGGCATTCGCGACCACGCGCGCGCGCATAAGACGGGTGCTTCTGGCGCTTTCGCGCGAACATGCCGTGGATCTCCTGCCGGGGCGCGGTGCCTTCGTTGCACGTCCGACACCCGCTCAGGCACGCGATGTGCTCGTGGCCCGTCGCGTGCTCGAGATCGGGCTTCTCGAGCGGCCCTGCCGCCCGCTCGATGAGAAGGCGCATGAGGCGCTGGCCTCCCTGCTGCAAAAAGAGCGCCAGAACCGGGAACATGAGAACCGGGAGCGTCAAAGCCATGCCGGGCGTGCGCGTATCGAGATGATCAGGCTTTCGGGCCAGTTTCATGTCGTCCTCGCCCAGGCCCTGGGTAACGACGTCCTCGCCGGAATGCTTCAGGGGCTCATATTGCGCAGCTCGCTCGTCATCGCCTCCTATGAGCGCGAGAAGGCGACATGCTGCCTGCCCTCGGACCATGAGCAGATCCTGATGGCGCTCACGCGGCAGGCCCGGGGCGAGGCCGTACGGCTCATGACGCGCCATCTGCTCGAGATCGAGCAGAATCTCGATTTCGATCGTCCCCCTGTGACCAAAACGCCGCTCTCGGCCCTGCTCGCACTGAGTGAAACCGGGAGCGAAACCGGGAGCGAAACCGGGGGCGAAACCAGCAGCGAGGCCAGAAGCGGGTCCGGCGCACCGTAGCCCCGCATGACTGCTCCTGCCTCGTCATAGTCCTCCCTGATGGAATGCGGCCGTCGGGTCGTCCTGCGTGCGAGGCCCACGCAGTATCGCCCGGAGGGCCGGGAGTTTCCTCGCAGATGGCAGAATATAATCCCCGAACTCTGCAGTCCTGCTGTCGTTGGCCGTCAAACCCCAGCAGCGAGAGATGTCATGCCCCTCATCGACCCACGCACCCGTTATCCGGCCGCTCCTTTCGAGACCCAGCCCCAGGCTTTCCCCGGTCTTTCGGCCGAGATGAAGCCGGAACCCGATTATGGCGAGCAGAGCTATCGCGGCAGTAACCGGCTCGAAGGGCTCGTCGCCCTGATCACCGGAGGCGATTCCGGAATCGGCCGCGCCGTCGCCATCGCCTATGCGAAGGAAGGCGCCGATATTGCCCTGTCCTACCTCCCTGAAGAGGAAACCGATGCGAAAAACGTTGCCGCTTCGGTAGAGAAGACCGGACGTGCCTGCCTGTTGCTCCCCGGCGATATCCGCGAGAAACCGGTCTGCGAGTCCCTCGTTTCGGAAACCCTGGCCCGCTTCGGCCATCTGGACATTCTCGTCAATAATGCGGCCTTCCAGCATCCGCGCGAGAATTTTCTGGAGATCGAGGACGAGGAATGGCGTCGTCACTTCGATACGAATGTGCATGGCATGTTCTATCTGACGAAAGCGGCACTTCCCCATCTGAAGCCCGGGGCCTCGATCATCAACACATCCTCGGTGAACACGAAGACGCCGATGCCGATCCTGATCCCCTATTCCATGACCAAGGCAGCGATCGCGAATTTCACGGTCGGTCTCGCCGGGAGCCTGGTGAAACAGGGTATCCGGGTCAATTCCGTCCTCCCGGGACCGATCTGGACGCCCTTCATCGCGACCGGAATGCCGCCCGAACAGCATGAGAGCTTCGGCGCGCAGGCGCCCATGGGGCGCCCGGGACAGCCCGCGGAGCTGGCGGGGGCCTATGTCTATCTCGCCGATCCGAATAACAGCTTCACGACGGGGGCTCTGTTGCCCGTGCATGGAGGCATGCCCCAGCTCTGAGCCGCAGGGCGCTTCGAACCGGACGGGCATGATCGCGGCCCGTCCGGCTTCGTCCGATCCGCCCATGCCCTGTGTTCCCTGTTCCATGCCGCCCGAAGCACGCTGGCGGCGGCATCCGCGTCGTTGCGTCACGCGACCGGCAAAGAGGCCATCTACGGGGATGCGACAAGTCATGCGCGATATTGCGCGCGAATTACCATGCCGGTCATATTAAAGCCCCAGAAGAGAGGCGTATTGTTCTTTCCGGTTTCCGGAAAAGCGGCTGAGTGACGACAGGTACCGGATGCCCACATTGTGGTAAGCGGGCCGGAAATTGCCGGACATGAAAGACTGTATATCCCAGAACATGGAATATACCATAAAGATACTCCGCAAGTCCAAATTGGCAATCGGCTGTTATGGAGCATTAACGATTTGACGTATTTGAACGTTAATTAAATACTTCCCGTTTTAACAGTCCCGACTTACAGTTCAGTTATACCGTGATTGTCCCCTTTTTGACGACAAGGCAGGACATCGCGTCTTCTCAACATGGCGGCATCGCGCCGACACGACCGTTCACGATCGTCCAGTCCTTTTTGACGGATGGATGACGTGTGCTGCCCTGCGGATTTCGAGCCGGACAGGGGCGAGCACGAACAGGACGTGCGGCGACCCGCCCAGCGCTGGAACTGGAGCGATGGCAACCGATATCACGGGCATCTGGTCCGCTGTCAGAAATACGGACGGAGTTACAGTCTATGTGAGCGGTCAGGCGATCGTCGATGGACCGGTTCGGCTCGTGGGCGGCGCGACATTGCGGATCATGAGCGGCGCCACGGCGTCCGGTGTCACCAATTCCGGCAATACACCCACCATCAGCGTGACCTCCGGCGGCACCCTGCTGAGCGCCACCGTCATCAACGGATATGTCTCGGCGCTCGGCGGCGCGACGACGGCGGAGAATACGCTCATTTCGGTACCGGTCACCTATTACAGCGGCGCCGAATCCCATGGAGATCTGTTCTTCGCATCCGGGCTCGGGGCCGATACGGCCACGTTCAACTCGGGAGCCGTCGTCATCGATGCGACGACCTCCTCGGGCGGACCGATGGTGTTCAATGCGGGTGCGACGGTCAGCGGTGTCACGGTCTCCGCCGGCGGCTCGGTGCGCTTCAACTCCGGATCCGTAATCTCCGGGCTGATCGTCGAGCCCGGCGGTTCGGCGGTCGTCAATACCGTCTATGGCAATCCGGTTCTGTCCGGGCCGGAGCTGCCGGTCGATAATGTGACGGTCCTGACCGGCACATGGTCCGCGGTGCTGAGCGGCGACCGGACGGTCTATGTGAACAATGCCAATACCAGCACGGTCAACGCGCCGATCCGCATGAGCGGCGGCACGCTGATCGTCACCAGCGGCGCCGTGGCATCCGGGGTGCTCGGTCTCGGCGGTTATCCGACGGTTTCCGTTCTCAGCGGCGGCACGCTCGCTGAGTCGCAGATCAATAACGGTTATGTCTATGTGAATGGCGGCGGCGTCACCACCGGGAATGCGTTCAACTCCAATCCCATCGTCTATAGCGCCGGGGCCAGCTCGATCGGCGACATGTTCTTCAATAGCGGTTATGGCGCCGACAGCGTCTCGGTACGGGACGGCGCGACCCTGATCGACCCGCAGATCCAGAATGGCGCGCCCGTGACCATCAGCAGCGGCGCCACGGTCGTCAATCCCGTCGTGACGTCGGGCGGTTCGCTCACCATCGCAGGCGGTTCGGCCAAGGCGTGTTTCCTCGCCGGGGCCATGATCGAGACGCCGGACGGCGAATGCCCGGTAGAGGCGCTCGAAATCGGCCAGCTCATCATGGTCTATCGCGACGGTGTGGCCCGCCCGGAGCCGGTCACACGGCTTCTCAAGGCCAGAGCGGAGGTCGATTCCGCTTTTGAGGACGATCGCGCAGGCTATCCCGTGCTCGTTTCGGCCCATAGTTTCGGCCCCTCGGTGCCATGCACCGATCTTCTGGTGACGGCAGAGCATTGCTTCCTGCTGGAAGGGGCATTCATCCCCGTCAGAATGCTCGTCAACGGTCTGAACATCCGTTATCTCCGCGACCGGACGCATTACGACTACTATCATGTCGAACTTGCCCGGCACGGGATCATCCGGGCCAACAACGCCCTGACGGAGAGTTATCTCGATACGGTGACGGCGCTCCGCCGGGACGAGATGGCCAGGCTCGAGGACGAGGCGGCCGGCACGGGCGTGGCAGTGCATCGGAGCTGGCCCGTTCACGGCGCCGCACCGCTGAGGATCGGGCGGGACTTCGTCAAGCCGGTTCATGACGCCATACGGGCGCGCTATCGCAGACGGGATATTCGTCCCGGCCTGTCGGTTCCGTCGGAAGCGCCGGAGGTGGAGACCGATCCCGACCTGCATCTCGTGACGGAGGACGGAACGCGCCTCGATATCCGTCGCAGGACGGAACATGAGCGGATTTTCGAGATTCCCGAAGGAACGCGGCGTGTCTATCTCGCCTCGCGAACCATGCGACCCTGCGATGTCGAAGGGCCGTTTCTCGACGATCGGCGGCATCTCGGCGTGCTCGTCGGACGGATGACGCTTTTTGCCGCGCGCGGCACCCATCCTGTGAACGCCCATCTGGAGGGGGGCGATCTCGAGGGGTGGGAGGCGCTCGATTGCGGCACGATGCGCTGGACGACGGGCCATGCCACCCTCGCGCTTGGGCCATATGCAGAGACCGGCCCCGGCCTGCTCGCGATCGAGATCCTCGCGGCCGGCCCCTATCCCGCCCGCGCGACGGCCTGAGCGGGCGCCGGGGGCGCGCCCCCCGGGGGAGCAGGCGCCCCGGGGGATGAACAGCTCATGGCGGGAAGGCTGGACGTTCAGCCCATCATCAGCCCATCATCGCCCTCTGGTTTCCAAGAACCCAGAGTGTCCCGCCGACCATGAGCACCACGATCAGCAGAGAGAACAGGATGAGCTGAAGGTCGTCGCGATGCGACCGGGACAGATCGATATGCAGGAAGAGGCGGAAATGCACCATGACCTGACAGAGTGCTGCGATCGCGATGGTCCAGACGATTCCGGCCCGGGGGAGGGCGCCGGTCATGACGGCCGCAAACGGTATGGCGGAGAGGATCAGGGCAAGACAGAGCCCGGCGATATAGCCGTGGAGCTCCTGACGGCGCTCCCTGCGGGGATCGGCACTCATGAGATCACTCCGAGCAGATAGACGATCGAGAAGATCCCGATCCAGACGACATCCAGAAAATGCCAGAAAAGAGCCAGACGCATGAACCGCGTCTGCACGAGAGGATCGAGGCCGAATTTCGCAACCTGTGCGAACATGATCAGAAGCCAGATACATCCTGTCGTGACATGAAGCCCATGGGTTCCGATCAGCGCCCAGCTCGCCGAGAGCCATCCGGAGCGCGAGGGGACACCCCCCTTTGCAGCCATCGCGATGAAATCGTGCAGCTCGAGCGAGAGAAACACCGCGCCGAGAAGCAGGGTCACGACGAACCACAGAAGGGTCTTCTTCACCGACCCGTCATAGCGCATGTAGAGCGTCGCCAGACCGCAGGTGAAACTGCTGAGCAGCAAGGCGATCGTCTCGAGCGCGGCGCTGTGTATGTCGAAAAGCTGCTTCGGTCCCGGTCCTCCCGCCAGCGCGTGGGTCATCGTCGCATAGGTCGCGAACAGCATCGAGAAGATGATGAGATCGCTCATCAGGAACACCCAGAAGCCGAACAGGGCTTCCTCGGCCTGGGCGCGTGCCTCCTCCTTGTGGCTCGGAGGGGCATCGTTGCTCATGCGAATGCCGATATGGCTCGGGCCCTTGCCCTCGACTGTGTAGGCCATCAGACCGGCTCCCGGACCAGACCGCGATTGGCGGTCGTAAACATGGCTTCGTTCGCCACAGGGGGTGTCTCGCTCAGGGCGAGCAGCCAGTTTTCCTCGGTTTCCTGCACTTCTCCGGACGGTACGATACGCATCGTGTCGCGGTTGAAGCTGCGCAGGACGATCGAGCCGAAAAAGACCAGGGCCGAGACGACGACCGCCCACCAGATATGCCAGGTCAGGGCGAAGCCGAAGGCACCGCCGGAGACGCAGCACAGGAAACCGACCGGCGAATTGGCCGGGAGCGGAATATCGAAATACTCGTCCGGAGCCCGCCAGGCCGTACGCTGCTGCTTGGCCTGATAGAAGGCATCGACACTGTCGACCTTGGGGATGCGTGCGAAGTTGTATTCCGGCGGCGGGGCTGCGATCGACCATTCCAGCGTGCGCCCGTTCCAGGGATCGCCCGCGAAGACCCGAAGGGAATCGCGGTTCCTGATGCTCGTCCAGAGCTGGATCGCCATGCTCGCCAGTGCGCAGAAGACCAGGGCGGCACCCGCCAGGGCGACATACATATAGGGCTGATAGACCGCCTCGAAGAATTCCTGGCTGCGTCTCGGCATTCCGAGCGCCCCCACGATATAGAGCGGCATGAAGGCGAGCAGGAAGCCGCCGGTCCAGCATGCGAAGATGATCCGTCCCCAGACCTCGTTCAGGCGGAAGCCGAACGCCTTGGGGAACCAGTAGTGATAGGCGCTCAACATGCCGAACAGCAATCCGGGGATCAGCATGTTGTGGAAATGGGCGACGAGAAACAGCGTGTTGTGAACCTGATAGTCGAAGCCGGGATTGGCGAGCATCACGCCCGTGGCACCGCCGACGACGAACAGGATCATGAACGCGCTGGCATAGAGCATCGGCACGGAAAGCCGGATACGCCCGCGGAACATGGTCAGAAGCCAGTCATAGACCTTCACCCCGGTCGGGATGGCGATGAGCATCGTCGCGATTCCGAAAACCGCGTTGACGCTGCCGTCCTGGCCCATGGTGAAGAAATGGTGGAGCCAGACCGTGAAGGAAAGAACCGCGATCGAGACCGTGGCCCATACAAGTGAGGTATAGCCGTAAAGCCGCTTGTTCGAGAACGTGGCGATCGTCTCGGAATAGACGCCGAAGGCGGGAAGGATGAGGATATAGACTTCCGGATGGCCGAACAGCCAGAACATGTTGACGTAGTTCATCATGTTGCCGCCGAGCGCATTCGTGAAGAAATGCATGTCGAGATACCGGTCCATGGCCAGCATCAGTGTCGCGACGGTCAGGGGCGGCATCGCGAAGATCATCAGGATGGAGATGCACAGCGCCGTCCAGCAGAAGAGGGGCATCCTGAACAGGGTCATGCCCGGTGCCCGTTTCTTGTAGATCGTGACGGCGAAATTGATCCCGGTCATGGTGTTGCCGAGCGAGCTGAGCGTCAGGGCCCAGATCCAGTAATCGACCCCGACACCCGGACTGAAGGAGAGCTCCGTATAAGGCGGATAGCCCGTCCATCCGCCCGTCGAGAACTTGCCCAGACAAAGGGAGATCATCATCAGGACGGCGCCCGCACTGGTCAGGCCGAGGCTGATCGAGTTCATGACCGGAAAGGACACGTCGCGCGCACCCAGCTGCAACGGCATGGCGAAATTGTAGATGCCGATCAGGAAGGGCATGGCCATGAAGAAGATCATGATCGTGCCATGGGTGGTGAAGAGCTGCGCAAAATGCTCGGGCGGGATGAAGCCGGGGCTGTCATACGCCACGGCCTGTTGCGAGCGCATGACGCAGGCCTCGATGACGGCACGCGCGAGCATGACGAAAGAGACCACGACATACATGATGCCGATGCGCTTGTGGTCGACGCTGGTCAGCCATTCGGACCAGAGCGCGCGCCAGCCGCGCAACCATGTGATCGAGCCGACCACCACGACCGCACCGAGCACCACCACCGAGGCGGCAACGGTCGCGATCGCGCTGTAGAAAGGCAAGGCATTATATCCCAGCTCGCCGAACAGAAAATGGATCAAGAACCTGACCTCCGGGAAAAAGGGGCGAGAAGCCTGTACCGTGTCGCGCGCAAGGCGGGCGCGATGAACGCTGTGTAAAAGGGGGCTCAGCCGGGGATACGGCCCGGCGCTCCGGTGTAACGGGCAAGAATCCCGCGGAAGAAATGCTCGGGAACGCCGGCAAATTGCGGCATCGCCGTTTTCTGTCCCGAATCCGGCTTCAGAGCCTTCGCGGCCTCATCGCCCGTGCTTTCCTTGCGCAGGATCCGATACGTCCCGGCGTCGAGACGGAGCGGGCTTTCATGCGCCCGGGCGATCCAGCGGTCGAACGCCTCGCCCGGCATCACGTCGACGGCGAATTTCTGGTTCTGGAATCCCATGCCGTTGAACTGCGTGTTCTCGCCCAGAAAACGTCCCGGTCGATCGGCGAGCAGATGCAGATGCGTCACCATCCCCGCCATGGCGTAGATCTGGCTGCCGAGGGAGGGGATGAAGAAGGATTGCATGGTGGAATCCGAGGTAAGCCTGAACACCACCTCGCGTCCCTGGGGAATGACGAGATGATCGAGGCTGGCGACGCCGGAATCCGGATAGACGAACAGCCATTTCCAGTTGAGCGCGACGACATCGACCGCAAGCGGTGGGGCATCCGTCAGGGAGCGCTCGGGGCTGAACCGCCGCTCCGGCCCCCATACGAGAAGCGAGAACAGAACCACCACCACCGCCGGAACACCCCAGACGAGAAACTCGAGCGGCAGGGCGAAATCCCAGTTCGGACGGAAATCGGCCTTGCGATTGCCCGCACGATAACGCCAGAGACAGAGAGGGACCCCGATCAGAACGGGGAGGATGACCACGAAAAGCCCGATGAGCAGCAGGAAGAACCAGTGACGCTGCATCGAGGCGATCGGCCCCGCAGGATCGAGAAAGGTGATATTCCCGGCATCGCATCCGGTCAGGAACAGGCCGGAAAACACAAGGGCAGGGAGAAGCAGGCCCGGACGACCACGATTCAGACCTGCCAGGATTCGTATCAGACGCGTCACGACCGGCTTCTTCCATCACAGACAGTTTGCATATAAACGGATTTGCTGAACAACCCGTAACGAACGCGTTCGTTCCCGGCCCGGAGTCTTAAAAACTCTTTTCATCTCCCCGCTCACCTGCCCGTGCCCGCAGCCGTCGCCGGATTGCCGGACGGTTTTCTTTTCGTCATGCGCGGATCGTTTGCAGGGCGGGGTTTCGCTGTTAAGATGACACTCAGGCAACTCGCGCCTGACCGATGCGTCAGGATGCCGGGACCGTTCATGAAAAAGGAGGCGATGCTCATGTCCGCTCGTTCTATTGCAGCGTTTGTCGCCTCGGTGACGGTCGGTCTCGCAGCGCCGTCGGCAATTGCCGGAACGAGACCGAAGGCCCAGATCGCGCCGCCTGCCACGCCCTCTTCGTCCGGGTCTTCCGCCGCCGAGACTCCAGCCGGGAAGGATGTCCGTCCGGACGCCGCCATCACCTTCGCGTTTCAGGAGGTCGGGGGTGGGCTCGGCTATGAATGGGGAAAGGGCACGCTCAGGCATAACGGGCGCGATTATGCCTTCGAGATCGGTGGCGGCGGCATTGCCTCTCTCGGCTACGTCACTGTCACCGGAACCGGCACGGTGGAGAATCTGGCCCGTCTCGACAAGTTCGACGGCACATACTGGACCGTCAAGGCCGATGCGGCGATCGGTTCCGGGGTCGGCGTTGCCGTTCTCGAGAACCAGTACGGTGTGAAGCTGCATCTGGACATGACCATGAAGGGCGCTCATCTCGGCGCATCCGTCATGCGGCTTCGCTTCCGCCTTCTGCCGGATGGCCAGGACAAGATCGCCTCGCGCTGACCCGACGCCCCCGCACGTCTCCCCGCCCGGACCGGGCAGGGCCGATCTGGCGACAGGAAATGCGCCGGCAAGGGGGCGGCGCGGTGCGATGAGGGATACGACAGGAGGTTACCCCATATCATGGACATGAACGGCTGGCGCCTCGCCGGAGCCGCACTGAGTTTCGCCGTTCAGGTCGTCTTCATCGGTCGCGCGCTCCTTCGCCCGCATCGTCAGCCCGCCTCGCGCGTGGCCTGGGTCGCGATCATCGCAGCTCTGCCCGTGCTCGGAACGCTCGCCTATCTTGCGCTTGGCGAGACGAATATGGGCAAGGCGCTCGTCGCGCGGATCCGTGCCGCCCGGGACCTCCTCCCCATTCCCGGCAAGAGTTCCGATGCGCTGATCGATGCAGAGGGGAAATACCATCTGCCGCCACGTCAGGCGCCGCTCTTTCGCGTCGGCCAGTCCGTCAGCGGTTATCCGCCCGAGGGGGGAAACCGGGCCACGCTCCTTGCGGATTCCGATTCCGCCATCGATGCCATGGCGAGGGATATCGATTCCGCTACGGCGCATGTGCATATCTGCTTCTATATCTGGCTTGCCGATACGAACGGCATGAAGATCGTCGAGGCGATCTGCCGTGCGGCAGCCAGAGGGGTCACCTGTCGTGTCATGGCGGACGATCTCGGTTCCCGGCGGCTGATCCGTCACGCGGCCTGGCGCCGCATGGAAGAGGCCGGAGCGCATCTCGTCCGGGCGATGCCGCTCGGAAACATCCTGACCTGGCCGCTTCATGGCCGGATGGATATGCGAAACCATCGCAAGATCGTGGTGATCGACAACCGCGTCACCTATTGCGGCAGTCAGAACTGCGCGGACCCGGCCTTCCGGATCAAGGCGCGTTTTGCCCCCTGGGTCGATATCATGACCCGGTTCGAAGGGCCGGTCGTCATGCAGAACCAGCATCTTTTCGCAACGAACTGGATGGCGCATACGGATGAGGATCTGCGCGCGATTCTTGCAGCCACCCCTGTGTGCGAAGAGGGTGGTTTCGTCGCCCAGGTCATCGGCACGAGCGCTGCCGTGCGCTATGCCGCCATGCCCGAGGTTTTCGTCTCGCTCATGAATGCCGCCGCGAACGAGCTGACCGTGACCACACCGTATTACGTCCCGGACGAGCCGATCCAGGCAGCGTTATGCGCTGCTGCCAGACGCGGCGTGAAAACCACCCTGACCGTACCCGCCCGGAACGATTCCTGGATCGTCGCCGGGGCGAGCCGGAGCTATTACGAGGAATTGCTGGATGCCGGCGTGCGGATCTATGAATATCCGCACGGTCTGCTGCATACGAAGGCCCTCGTATTCGATGGCGAGATGGGACTGATCGGCTCCGCCAATCTGGACCGTCGCAGCTTCGACCTGAATTTCGAGAACAATATTCTCTTTGCCGACAGGGATTTCGCGCATCGGATCCGCGAGCGGCAGGAGCGCTATATCGCGGCCTCGGTCGAGATCATGCCGGAAGAGGTGCGGGCCTGGCCGTGGTACCGGCGGCTATGGAACAATGCCCTCGCCATGATCGGTCCGGTCCTCTGATCGCTCCGGTCAGGCATCGCCATAGAGCGTTTCGCGCATCCGGTCAGACCATTCCGGAGCGTCATCGAGCGAAACCCGGCCCACGCTCTGCACCCTGCGCAGGGCAAGGGCATTGACGAGCCAGGCGGCGCGGGCCGATTCCAGAGCCTCCAGATCCAGACGTCCTTCCCGGCAGTGTCCGGTCTCGAGCAGACGCGCGCGCGCCAGACCGCAGAGCGCGCCGTCCGAAAGGGGCGGGGTTACCAGCCCGTCTTGCGTGAGGACGACCAGATTTGCGGCACTCGCCTCGGCCAGATGCGTGCCGTCCTGGCTCATCAGCAGCGCATCGTCGAATCCCGCCTCCCCGGCCTCGATACGGGCAAGGATCTGCGGCAGGTAGTTCAGATGCTTGATGCGGCTCAGCGGCGAATTCCCATCCCGGCGATAGCGGCTGGGCATGAGGCGACACGGCCCCGGATCGGCCATGGGCGGTGTCTGGGTCACAAGAAGAGTGGGGCGCGGCTCCGACGGAGGCAGAAGCCCGCGCGGACCCGGCCCCCGGGTCAGGGTGAGACGCAGCGCACCCGACGACGCGCCGTTTTCGGCGATCACCCTGCAGACCGCGCGGCGCAGGACCGGTTTCGGGGGGAGGGGAAGCCGCAGGAGTGCCGCCCCTTCGGCGAGACGCGCGAGATGATCCTCGAGCCGTGCGACATGGCCCGCAGCGAGGCGCATGGTCTCGAAAATGCCATCGCCCAGCAGGAGCCCGCGATCGCTCGCCGCGACCTGCGCCGTTTCCCCCGGGATAATCCGGTCGTCGAGCCAGGCCTTCATGCCCCGAAGGCCCGCAGGAACGGCGCGGCCTTGAGGCACATCTCCCGGTATTCCCGCTCAGGATCGGACAGGGTCGTGATGCCTCCTCCTACACCGAGGGTCAGGGCTCCCCGCGTCATGGAAAGGGAGCGGATGATCACGCTGCTGTCGAGCGCGCCATCCGCGCCGATCCGGAAGAGGCTGCCGCAATAGGCACCGCGCGACGATGCCTCGACGCCATCGATGACCCTGAGCGCCTGATGTTTCGGCGCGCCTGTGACCGACCCGGGGGGAAGGCAGCGTTTCAGAAGGGCGAGGGCATCGAGACCCGGAGCGAGATGCGCCGTCACCGAGGATACCAGATGATGCACATGGGCAAACCTCTCGACAGCGCAGAAGACGGGAACCGCAACGGATCCGAGCCGGGCGGAGCGCCCGATATCGTTCCGCATCAGATCGGTGATCATGAGATTTTCGGCGCGCTCCTTCTCGTCCGACGACAGCGCGGCAGCAATCGCCCTGTCCTCGCCGGGCGAGCTGCCGAGCGGCGCCGTTCCCTTGATGGGGCGGGTCTCGATCGTGCCATCTGCCTGCATCGAGACGAAACGCTCGACCGAGGCGCTCAGCAGCGCCTCATCCGGCATGTTCACGAAGGCGCCGAACGGGGCAGGAATGCAGCGGCGCAGTCCGCGATAGAGGTCGGACGGCGAGAGACGCGGATCGGAGCGCGCGCGCCATTGGGTCGTGAGATTGGCCTGGAAGACCTCGCCCGCGTCGATGCGCGAGACGATCTCCCGCACCGCGCGGCAATAGGCCTCGCGCCCCAGATCGGGCGAAAAGCCCAGACGGGGCAGAGGCGGTGCCGGCGGCGCAAAACCGGGCGAGGCCCCAGGCAGGGCTCCGGGCAAGGCTCCGGGCAGGGCGACCGGTGGAGGCGCGTCGTAAGCGCTGCTCCAGTAGAGACGTCTGTCGAGACGATCGAACACGAAGGCCCCGTCATAACGGGCCGCCACGAGACCGGGCCGCGAAGAGGGATGGCGAGAGACGATTCCCTCGAGCGCGAGACCGGCTTCATAGCGTGCAAGGCCGATCACCCCTCCGGAAAAGGGCAGGGGTCCCGGCCCGGTCTTCCGGGGCATCAGCGCGCCGAGCGCCGACCAGTCCTGCTTCAGGCTGTCGATCGCCCCCCTGGCCGTCAGTGTCGCGGAGGGATGACAGCAGAAAAACGACCAGCGCGCCCGTTCTCCCGGCTCGCCCCCGCTATCGAGGAGAACACTCCACGGCATGTCGCCATAATGGGCGAGAAAGGCATCCGGATCGCGCCAGGGGAATTCCCTGAGCGTCATGACGTGACGGGGAATGCGGGGAGACGGGCCGCCGCGCCGCTTCGCGACGTCGTCTCCGCTCCGCAGTTCGTCCCGCCATCTGACCCGGAGGGTGTTGGCAGGAAGGGACAGGAAGCGTGACGCGACAGGGACATGAAACGCCCTTACCGCGCAGCGTGCCGCACGTCCATGACCGAGTCGTGATCGGGTCGTGATCCGGTCGCGCCGGGCGGCCCCGGTCGCGGTCTCAGGTATTATAGGGCGCGATGGTCCTGAAGCCGTAGGTCACGTAATCCGTGGTCATTCTGCCTTTTTCCACGCGGACGTTCAGAAAGCCTTCCGGCGTCCCCAGACGGGTGCCGTGCCACCAGTTTCCGCTCACCGCACCGCCGGTCACATAGGGGACGCCGTGCCATGTGACAGTCTCGAGCACATGGGTATGACCCTGCAGGACGCCGATCACGTTAAAATGGTCGAACAGATCGATGAGCGTATGGGCATTCTTGACCCGTGTTCCCTGACGCAGGGGCGCCTTGCTCGGCGGAGGGCCGTATTCCTCGACGGCGGTCACGAGCGGTATGTGGGTCGAGACGATCACAGGTGTGCCGACGGGCATCGCGAGCAGGTCATGGAGCAGCCATTCCTGCTGTTTCGGATCGATATAGCCTTCGTAATGCCGATCTTCCGTGATCCCGATCGAATCCAGCACCACGAAATGAACGCCCTTGTGATCGAAGGAATAATAAGGCGCACCGAAATTGTCGGAATAATATTTCTTGCCGTAAAGCGGATCGGTCGGGGCGATGCCGCTCTCGGTATAGATGCCCATGCAGTCGTGATTGCCGATCGTGTTATGGACCTGATGGCCCAGCGTATCGGCTGTCTGCTTGTACAGATCCATCAGGCTCAGCGCCCGCGTTTTAGGAACCCCCAGCGCATCGAAGACGTGATCTCCGCCCTGGATCGTGAAATCGGCATTCATCCGGCGTACCTGCCGGAAGCAGTCGAGACATCCCTTGGACGCGTTGAGTTCGGGCTGGATATGGGTGTCGGTGAGGAACACGAAGCTGAAAGCCTCGTGGGCACGCATGGCGGGGCGCTCGGGTGCCAGGGCCCAGGCACGCTTGCCGGAGCCGAGGGTTCCTGCAGCGAGACCGGACAGGGCGGCTGAACGGAGAAAATGGCGTCTGGGAAGGAGCATGATCGGGCCTTTGCGGGTCTTGGAAACCTGAACGAATGGCCTTTTCCTAGAGGATCGGATCCCGATGATGGGTGAAGTTTCCATTACAGGGGCAGAACGGGCGAGTCGCTTCGGTCAGTTTTCCGTGAGGCACCGGAAATGCCGACAGGGCGATACCGGTCCGCTGCCGGCCCGGTCATTCCGTGCCCTGCCTTTCGGTGCCCGGCCATTCGATGAAGGAAGCGGGGCACAGGACAGACGAGACGAGGGATAGGGCATTGACGCGGCCCGTCCCGCCGGTTCGTTATGGACTCATTGCGACGCGATCCGGGATGAGGAGCCAGACATGGCGATGGGGCGAAAGACGGGGCTTTGTCTCCTCGGGGCGATGATGGTTGCAGCCGGCAGCGCGAGGGCTGCCGTGCCGGGCCAGGACCCCGCGCAACAGACGGACGACGTCCGGCAACTGGTTTCCGATTACGATCGCTTCAGCGCTGCGCTCGATCCCGTTTCGGCGGCAACGCGCGGCGATCCCGTGGCAGCCGAACACTGGCCTGACGATTCCCCCCATGCGGAGGAGGCCCGGCATCGCGAGCGTCTGGCGTTTCGTGCCCGGCTGGCCCGTCTCGATCCGTCCCGACTGGCAGGGGAAGACCGGCTCAATATCCGCCTCATGAGCTGGGAAAACGATCTGGCTCTGGAAGGCGCACGTTTCGATACCGCCCGGATCCCTTTCACCAGTGACGAGGGGTTCTGGCTCGAAACAGGATATGCCGCCGATAATACGCCGCTTCGCACCGAAGCGGATGCGAATCACTGGCTGGTGCGCATGTCGCGCGTCCCGGATTATTACGATCAGCAGATCGAGAACATGCGTCGCGGAATCAGGACGGGTTTCGTCCAGCCGCGTCTGATTGCCGAGATCGCCGTGCGGGCGACGAAGGCGCTCGCCGCCCTTCCCGAACAGGACAATGCAGCGCTCCGACCCTTTCGCACCCTGCCCGGATCCTTGCCCGGGCCGACCCGTTCGGCCCTGATCCGCAAGGCGCAGCAGATCGTTCACGAACGGATCAAGCCGGCAGAGCGCAAACTCGCGCGGTTTTTCGCCGATACGTATCTTCCGGCCAGCCGGACCGCTCTGGGGGCATCCTCCCTGCCGGATGGCCGCGCCTATTATGCCTGGCTGGTCAAGGAGCAGACCACGACCGACATGACGCCGGATCAGATTTTCGATCTGGGTCAGTCCGAGATCGCGCGGCTTCACCGGGAGATGCAGCAGCAGATGGATGCTGTCGGATTCAAGGGCAATTTTCATGCCTTCGTCGCTCATCTGAAGGCCGATCCGCGCTTTTACGTCCATACGCGTGAGGCGCTTCTCGAAAAGGCGAGTTTCCTCGCGAAGAAGATCGACGGTCAACTGCCTCATATCATCGGAAAACTGCCGCGCCTGACCTATGGCGTGCGCGAGGTTCCCAGAGCGATCGAAGACGGATACACGACCGGGCGCTACGATCCGGGCAGTCCGGCGCTCGGGATTTCCGGGGGGCTGATGATCAATACCTCCCATCTCGACCAGCGCCCCCTGTACGAGCTTCCCTCTCTCGTCGCGCATGAGGGGGTGCCGGGGCATCACATCCAGATCGCGCTCGCGCAGGAAATGTCGGATCTGCCGGGATTTCGCCGCGATTACGCCACGACGGCCTTTGTCGAAGGCTGGGCGCTCTATTCCGAGCGTCTGGTCGGCGAGATCGGCCTTTATCCCTCGCCCTATGAACGCTTCGGCATGTTGTCGATGGAAATGTGGCGCGCCTGTCGTCTGGTGATGGATGTGGGATTGCACTGGAAGAACTGGTCGCGCGACCGGGCAGTGGCCTGCCTGCGGGACAATACGGCGCTTGCCGGGAAAAACATACAGAACGAGACCAATCGCTATATTTCCTGGCCGGGTCAGGCGCTCGGCTACAAGATCGGAGAGCTTACCCTGCTCTCCCTGCGGCAGGAGGCCGAACGCGCGCTCGGCCCGCATTTCGACGAGCGTCGCTTCCATGATGTCATTCTCGATGAGGGGGCGATGCCGATGTCGCTCCTGCGGCAACGGGTCAGAGACTGGATTGCGGCAGAACGGAGCGAAAGCGGATCGCGAATGTCCGAAGGCCCGAAAGACAGCGTGAAAAGGGAAATGGAGAAATGAGAGAAGTTCTCATTTCCCGGAATGCCGAACCAGGCAAGCACGCTGCAATTTCGGTAGTAAACAGCATTTACAGGAAAGAGAAACGATATGATTTGACAGGATTGCAAGAGCTTATTGCGTTGAAGATCGTATTCCGACGATCTAGATACATGATGTCCTTTGCGGCATTTCGTCCCGTCTCCCCCTTCGGGAATATTCCTGCTCCCTGTGCTTCATCCAGATCAAAAAGGCGATAAGGCAGTCCATGTCATCCGACTCTTCTGCATCCTCTTCCGTTTCTGACGTGGCCGCCCCCATCGGGGCCCCGGCACCCGCCGCCGCTCCCCCCGCGCCGCCTCAGGCGAAACCGGCGCCGACGCCCAACCCGTATATCCTGCCGCCCGACGTACCGACCAACGATGCCGGACAGGGGATCCATTTCGACTTCAACTGGGGCGCACGCGTGCTCATGCCGAAATGCCCCGAGGGGAAATGGCGTGCGACCCTGACCGATCTGGACAGCTCCACGATCATCTTCCAGGGCGAGCTGGAAGAGGGACATCTTTCCTCCACCAAGAAATTCTATATCCGCTTTGCTGTGGATGTCCGGCGCGTCTCGCCCGATGGAACCGAGACGCTCGTGCTGCATCACGAGTTCGACGCGCGCGGCAAGGTCGTTCTTGTCCAGCTGCCCGTCGGCACGCTCGGCGATACGCTCGGCTGGTTTCCCTATGTCGCGCGTTTCGCAAGGCAGAGCGGCGCACGTGTGGTCTGTTGTCTCGCCGGGGTATTCATCCCCCTGTTCGCCAAGGAATATCCCGATATCGAACTCATGACCAAGGCGCAGTTCGAGGAGAGTCCCCTGCGACGCCTCGTTTACGCGACCTACAATATCGGTCTTTTCTTCGACGATCAGGACAATATCCATCAGCCCTGCGATTTCCGGTATGTCGGTCTGCATCGCACGGCGGGCTATATTCTGGGTGTCGATCCCACCGAGGAGCCTCCCCGGGTGGTCATCGAGGATGAATCCCGTCCGATCGAGGAGCCCTATGTCTGTATCGCGACCCAGGCATCGGCGCAGTGCAAATACTGGAACAATCCCGGCGGCTGGCTCGGCGTCATCGATTTTCTCAAGAAGCGCGGCTATCGCGTCATCTGCATCGATCAGAAACCATTCAACGGCGCGGGGATCGTGTGGAACCAGATCCCGCACGGGGCGGAGGATCAGACCGGCAATCGTCCGCTGAGCGAGCGTGCGCGCTGGCTCAAACATGCCGATCTGTTCATCGGGCTGAGCTCGGGTCTTTCCTGGCTCTCATGGGCCGTGGGGACCAAAACGGTGATGATCTCAGGCTTCACTCATCCCAATAACGAATTCCACACGCCGTGGCGGGTCATCAGCTGGCATTCCTGCCACTCCTGCTGGAACGACCCGCGTTTGATGTTCGATCACAACGATTTCCTGTGGTGCCCGCGCCATGCGAAAACGGATCGGCAATTCGAGTGTTCGCGCCTTATATCCACCGACGTCGTGACCAAGAACGTCGCCGACGCGCTCGGAATAGCCCCCCCGGAGAAGGCTCCCGTCCAGGCATGACGAGACCGCATTGCCGGAAGCCGCGTCCCGTTCGGGACGAGGCGCCGACCGGCTCCGCGGGACGCGGAAGGAGTTCTGTATCCCGAGGGGCTGACCGGTCATCCACTCGATGATCCGGGGGAGCTTCTCCCCCTGAGAAAAATCCCCTCTGGGAAAAATCCCCCTAGGGAAATTCTCCCCTAGGGAAATCCTCCCCGGCGGGTTTATCGCCTGAGGGCAATGGCTGCGTCGCTATCGCCCTCGGGGGCATCCTCTCCGGGCGAACGGTTCTCCAGACGGATCTTCGCCTGGCGCCAGAGCGCTTCCTGAGCCGCCAGATCGAGCGCGTCGAGCGAATGACCCCGCTCGGCGACCATGGCCTCCATGGCTTCGACGCGCCGGGTGAATTTGGCATTGCCGTGACGCAGGCAGGCTTCCGGATCCAGGCCGAGTTTGCGGGCCAGACTCGCGACGGTGAACAGGACATCTCCGACCTCGTCTTCGAGACGCTTCCTGTCTCCGCCCGCCAGCTCGGCGCGCACCTCGTCCAGTTCTTCCTGGATCTTTCCGAGCACCTGCTCGGGCGTATCCCAGTCGAACCCGACCCGCGCCGCCCGTTTGCCGAGTTTTTCCGCGCGCAGCAGGGCCGGAAGTGCGGGGGCGATACCCGCCAGAATGCCGTATTCCGCGCGAACGGCGCGTTCCGTCTGCTTGTCCTGTTCCCATCGGTCGGGATCTGCCGAAGCCCCGGCAAAGACATGCGGATGACGGCGGATCATCTTGTCGCCGATCCTGCGCGCGATCTCGGCAAGGTCGAAACGTCCAGCCTCCTCGGCGATGCGCGCCTGATAGACGACCTGAAGAAGCAGGTCGCCGAGTTCGTCCGGAAGTCCGTCCCAGTCCTCGCGCGTAACGCAGTCGAGAATTTCATAGGCTTCCTCGATCGCGAACGGGGCGATCGTTTCGTGGGTCTGGACGCGATCCCATGGACAGCCTTTTTCGGGGTCGCGCAGACGGGCCATGATGGAAACCAGTCGGTCTATTTCCTGTGCTGCTTTCAACGCGGATACTCCGGAGGGATGGGGATCGTGAACGAAGTATCGTTATGTCCGGCGCGCTTGTCGCCGTCTATTGCCCGTGCGCTTCGGGTCGCTGGAACAGCAGGACGACCTGATCCGTCTTTCCCCTGATGCGCGGATCGAAAACGGGCAGCGTATGGGTGTCCGCCGGATTCAGAAGCAGGGGACTGCGTGTCAGAAGCCTGAATCCCACGCTTTCCGCCTGATGCACGATCAGGGCCGGGTCGATACGATGCAGGCTGTTCGGCGCCGTGGACCCGGAGCCGGGAAGGGCGCTGTGATCGATGATCATCAGCAATCCCCCGGGTCTGAGTGCCTGGAAGATCGCCCGGTTCATGCGTCGGGCGGTCTCGGGACCCATGGCTCCATAGACGTCGTGATAATTCTGGGCCGTCCAGACGAGATCGAGCGGCTCGGCCACGTGAAAATCGGTGATCGGCGTCACCACCACCGAGACGTTGCCGAAGGCGGGATCGGCGGCGATCTGCCGGGCTGTCCGCGGCGTTTCGGGGTGGCGCGCCGCCATCTCGGCGGGAATGACCGCATAGACATGCCCGGCCGCGCCCGTCGCGAGACTGAGCAGGCGCGTGAAATAACCGCTCCCGGGCATGAGATCCGCGATCTTCTGGCCCGGATGCACGTGCGCGAGCGCCAGAAGGGCGAGAGGGCGACGCCGCGCATCCCTTGCCCGGTCGGAGGCGGGACGTGCGGGCGCATTCAGGAGCGCGGCCGGGACGGCCGGTGCGGAAGGTATCGTTCGTGCTGCCTGTGCCGGGCCGGACAGAGCCAGTCCGGTCATGAGGCAAAGCCCCATCGCATGAGTGACGGCAAGACGGGCCAGAGAGAGACCGGATGCGACCCGGCGATGCGCGGTCGGACTTGTCGCAGCCGGTTCGGCAGCCGGTTCGAATGCAGCAGCCGGGCGGGCGGCGCGGCCAGGGCGGATCGTCATGATGTGACCCTCGCTTATCTTCGGTTGCGGCACAAGAGATATACCGTGACGATCACAGCCACGCTGAACAGGCTGGCAAGGATCGTCTGACGCTGCGCGGGCTGGACGAGCATGGCCAGAACGACGAGTACGACGCCGCAAAGGGTCGCTATGTTCAGCCCGGTGCCGAATGGCAGCGTGAAGGCGGCATTGCCGGGATCGCGCAGGCGGAAGATCCGGTGGGAGGACACGATGAGCGCGTAGATGAGCAGGATCACCGCACCGGTCGCCCCGAGGAGAAAGGCGAAGATAAGACCCGGCGAGAGGATCGAGCAGAAGGCGACGACGAGCCCGACAAGGCTCGAGAACGTTACCGCCCGCTGGGGAACGTGCCGTTTCGATACGACGGCGAATCTCCGCGGGGCCTCACCGAGTTCGGCAAGACCCCTGAGGGTGCGCGACGTGATGTAGATGCTCGAGTTGAGGCAGGACAATATGGCCGTGAACACGACCACCTGCATGAGCGGCGCCGCTCCGGGAACACCGAGGCGGTGCATGACAGTCACGAAAGGCGAGTGTCCCGGCTGGATGTCGGTCCAGGGAACCAGAACGAGGATGAGCGCCGCCGAGAGCACATAGAAGAGCGTGACCCGCACGCCGATCGTTCGCGTCACGCGGGCGAGATTCTCCTCGGCATTCTCCGATTCGGCGGCGGCCACCGTCGCCGATTCCGAGCCGATCATCGAAAAAAGAACGGTCGGCACGGCGGCAAGGATCGCTCCCCAGCCATGGGGGAAGAACCCCCCATGCGAAAAGAGATTGGCGCCGATGGCCGGATGCGGACCGAGAAGATGACCGAGACTGAGCAGGCCGAGCGCACAGAAGGCCACGAGCGTGGCCACCTTGATGAGGGAGAGCCAGAACTCGCATTCGCCGAAGAGACGGACCGAAACGAGATTGATGAGATTGACCGCGACGATGAGGGCCGGCGCGAGAAGCCAGACCGGCAGTCCGATCCAGTCTCGCAGGGCGATCGCGCCGCCGATAGCCTCCGCGCCGATGGTGACCACCCAGAAAAGCCAGTACAGCCAGCCTGAAACGAATCCGGCCCCCGGACCGTGCGCGGCCCGGATGCAGTCGATGAAGGTTCCGATGCCCGGTCGCGCGAGGAGCATCTCCCCGAGCATGCGGATGACGATCACGACGAGAAGGCCGGTCGCCACATAGGTCACGAGAATGGCCGGGCCGGCGGCTGCGATCGCCGCGGAACTGCCGATGAAGAGACCGGCTCCAATGACGCCACCGAGGGCGATCATGGCGATATGGCGGTCCTTGAGTTTGCCCCCGGGCAGGAGAGGGGGCTGATCCTCATGGGAAAGAGGCGGCTTTGCGTGTATATCTCTGTCCATCATGAATCGGACAAAGCCATGCAATGGCCTGTCCCGTCCAGATCGAACATTATAGTGAGGTAACGAATCGATGACACGCGTCTTCATCGACGGAGAAGCCGGGACCACGGGACTCGGCATCAGGGACCGCCTGCGAGGGCTGCCCGTCGAGATCCTCTCCATCGATCCGGCGCGACGCAAGGACCCCTCGGCACGTCTGGACATGATGACGAAAGCGGATCTCGTCGTTCTCTGCCTGCCGGACGATGCCGCGCGCGAGGCGGTCGCTCTCGCCGGCTCCCTGGAGCATGTCCGGTTTCTCGATGCCAGCACCGCCCATCGCGTTACGCAAGGATGGGAGTACGGCTTTCCCGAAATGACGCCGGAGCAGGCATCCCGGATCGGCAAGGCGCGTTATGTGGCCAATCCGGGCTGCTATCCCACCGGTGTGATCGCCCTGCTGCGCCCTCTCGTCGATGCGGGACTCATTCCTTCCGATCATCCTCTCACGATCAATGCCGTGAGCGGCTATAGTGGCGGGGGGCGTTCGGAGATCGAGGCGCATGAACGTGAGGGCGGTCCCGCTTTCGCTCTGTACGGCCTGGGCCTCGAGCACAAGCATGTTCCGGAGATCATGCATTATGGCGGTCTGACCCGGCGTCCGCTCTTCGTGCCCTCGATCGGCCATTTCGCCCAGGGGATGATCGTCTCGATTCCGCTCCATCTTCCGGATCTGCCGGGTCAGCCCTGCACGGCCGACATAGCGGCCTGTCTCGCCGCGCGTTACGCTGGCAGCGAGCGCGTGCGGGTCGTTTCATCGGATCGGCCGCGTCTGGATGCCGCCGCACTGGCCGGGCAGGACGATATGGAGCTGCGTGTTCATGGCAATGACGCCCGTGGCCATGTCCTTCTGACGGCCTGTCTGGACAATCTCGGAAAAGGGGCATCGGGTGCGGCGTTGCAGAATATCCGCCTGATGAGCGGGCGAGACGTTTCCTGCGCCTAGGACCGCCCGGCCGCCCGGGCATGGAAAGAGGATAAAGGGTGGCCGAAAACACCGAACCCCCACCTGAACCGTGTTCCGTATCCCCGCGAGAGCCGGATCGGGAACCGGAGAAATCTCCTGGCCCGGATACGGGCCGACTGGCCGACGACGTGCCGCCCGGACTGTTCCGGCATATTCTGGACCGGATTCCTCTTCTTGTAGCGCATGTGGATATTGCAGGGCGCGTCACCTATCTCAACGCCGCCTGGCGCACCCTGCTGGGGCGTGAGGAACCGCATCCGGCCCTGCTCTGGACCGAACTGCTCGCCGAGGGGAACCGGCCTTCCGATCCGGGCGCGTCACCGGTTCTGCACGATCCCTGGTCCGACTGGGTCGATCTGAATCATCGTGCCGGGGGGCGGGTCGCGGGCAGTCTGAGCTGGCAGAGGCTCGACCTCTTCTCCGGGCTTTCTTTCTCCGGGCTTTCTGCCGCACGCGCTGCGGAGGGCGTATCGGAGCGCGGATGGATCCTGTCCTGCCAGATCATGACCCAGGCTGGCCTCCCTGTTTTCAAACCGCAGAGCAGCGTATCCCCCGGCGAGAAAGGCGAAGAAGGCGGGATGCAGGGCAGCGCCGCCGGACAGGAAGCCTCCCGGGCGGGCAGACGCGGCACCAGCCGCGACATTCTGACCGGACTGCCGGACCGCACGGCCTTCGAGCACAAGGCTGTCGAGCTGCTGCATGTTGCGGCATCCCGTGAGCGCAGGCTCGGCGTGCTGCGCGTGGATATCGATCATCTGGGAGATCTGAACCGTCTTCTCGGCGAGGAGGCAGGAGATCAGGTCCTGCGCGTGGTCGGGCAGCGTCTTCGGGCCATTTTCCCCAGAGCCGCGCTCGTCGCACGCACGGGCGGCGACGAATTCTCGGTCCTGCTCCCCCATGATGGTCCCGACGGAAATCCTGCGTCCGGAAAAACGGTTTGCCCGGAACCGGATGCGGCGGAATCGGCCGCTCTCGAGGCGGCGTCGATGGCTCAATCCGTGCTCGATCTGGCGGATCTGCCGATTCAGGTCGGTGCGACCCAGATCACGTCGGGTCTGAGCATCGGCGGAGCCCTGTTTCCCGATCACGGGCGCGGGCTCGTCGCGCTCGAGCAATGCGCGGCCCTTGCACTCGCCGAGGTCAAGACACACGGGCGCGGCGGGTTCCGCATGTGGAGTCCGGTCTTCGGCAGGGGGGAGTCCGGAGTGACACGCCAGGCGCATTCCGTCCGGCAGATGCTGCGGCGCGACCTGATCTACCCGGTCTATCAGGCCAAGATTCGCCTGAGCGATTCCGTGCCGGTCGGAATCGAGGCGCTGATGCGCTGGCGCGGTGCGGGGGGCACAGCGGATGGACCGGAATCCCTGCCTGAGCTGTTCAGGAACTACGATCTGGCCACGCGTGTCTCTGCCCGGATGCAGGAGCGTGTCTTCTCGGACCTCGCCAGATGGTACCGGGAGGGGCTCGTGCCGCCGAGGATGGCGATCAACGTCGCGCCCGTCGAGTTCATGCAGGACGATTTCGGCGAGAAACTGCTTGCAAGACTTGCGGGTCACGGTCTCCCGCCCTCCGCGGTCGAGCTCGAACTGACCGAGCATGTCCTCTACCAGAACAGCACCCATTTCATTCATCGGGCGCTCTGTCTCCTGCACAAGGCGGGCGTCGCAATCACGCTGGACGATTTCGGAACCGGCTATTCCTCGCTCGGCTTCCTCCGGGATTTTCCGGTTTCCTCGGTCAAGATCGATCGCAGCTTCATTGCGCCCCTCTGCGAAGAGCCGGCCATGAGTGTGATCGTCGAGGCCATCATCCGCTTCGGCCAGGCGATTTCGGTCGATGTGGTCGCAGAAGGGATAGAAACCGAGGCGCAGAGCGCATATCTCAAACGTATGGGATGTCCCACCGGGCAGGGATATCTGTATTGCCCGCCTGTTGCGGCCGAGGACATGGCCGAACGTCTGCGGGCCGCGCGCCCCGGCGTTCACCTCCCGGGTCGTTCGCCCCAGAACTAGCGCCGAGCGGATGAGACCCGCCCCCCGATATGCCTTCCTGCGTCCCTGTGCTGCGTCCCTGCGCTGAATCCGGGCGCCGTCAGGAAGCCCCTTTTCCGGTGCCGTTTCTCCATTGCCGTATAGGGCGCATCGCCGGTATCCGTTGCCTTTCCCTCCCGATTTCGCTAACAGTTCCGTCGTTCATGCGAGAGTGACGGAACGGTAGACGTAGTCGGCTCAAAATCGACCGCCGCAAGGCATGGGGGTTCGAATCCCCCCTCTCGTACCATCGAACGACCGTATCGTCGCTCTCGCCTCCATACCGGCCCCGGAGGCGGGATCATGAGGGCATCCGGGATCATCAAGGCAGCTCCGGGGCCGCATTCCGGAAAAAAACCTTGCCTCCGAACGCGGTATTGAACCGGCGGTGACTTGCCTTTGCGGGGCGGCCTCCGGCATATCTCCCGGGTTTTCCTCCGTTTGCCGGACCGATCATGCTGCACCGTCCTGACAAGAAACCTGCCCGCCCGTATTTTTCGTCCGGTCCCTGTGCGAAGCGCCCCGGCTGGTCGCTCGGTGCGCTCGATAACGCGCTTCTCGGACGATCGCATCGCGCGCCCGAGGGGCGGGCGCGGCTCCGGGAAGTCATCGATCGGTCCCATGCGCTTCTCGGCGCGCCATCGGACTGGAAAATCGCGATCGTCCCTGCTTCGGATACCGGCGCCGTCGAGATGATCCTCTGGGCGCTGGCAGGCGATGCGCCGATCGATGTGCTTTCTTTCGAGAGTTTCTCCGGGCTGTGGGCGCAGGATCTGCGCGACGAGCTCCGTCTGCCCCGCCTGACCGTGCATGAGGCGCCCTACGGCGCATTGCCCGATCTGTCGGCGATCGACTGGTCTCACGACGTGGTCCTGACATGGAACGGAACGACCTCCGGCGTTCGCATGCCCGGACCGGAGGCGATCCCGGCGACGCATGAAGGGCTTGTCATCTGCGATGCGACATCGGCAGCCTTTGCCATGGACCTCCCCTGGGACCGGCTCGATGTCGTGACCTGGTCCTGGCAGAAGGCTCTTGGCGGCGAGGCGGCTCACGGCATGGTCGCTCTCAGCCCGCGCGCCGTCGCGCGGCTGGAAAACGGCGCCTCGCGTCCCTTGCCCAAGATCTTCCGTCTGACGAACAGGAAGGGACTGATCGACGCGATCTTCCAGGGCGATACGATCAATACGCCCTCCATGCTCTGCGTCGAGGATGCGCTCGATTCCCTCAGATGGGCGGAGGCCATTGGCGGTCTTCCGGCCCTCAGGGCGCGGAGCGAGGCAAATCTCGCAGCGGTGACCCGCTGGGTGGAAAAGACCGACTGGATCGCGTTTCTTGCATCCGATCCCGCTCTGCGATCCTCGACCTCGATCTGCCTGAAGATCGTGGCGCCCTGGTTCGTCGCCCTGCCGCAGGACGGACAGGGGCGTGCGGTCAAGGCCCTGACCGGTCTGGTCGCGGCCGAAGGGGCGGGATACGATCTCGCTTCCTATCGCGATGCGCCTGCAGGCCTGCGGATCTGGGGAGGCGCGACGGTCGATACGGCCGATATCGAAGATCTGCTGCCGTGGCTCGACTGGGCCTATCAGGCGGTGAGCAAGGAATATGCCGCATGAGGCTCACAGAAGAACCCGGTACCGCGCTCCTTCCCTCCGGTTTCATCGATCTGCTCCAGCATGAGGCCGAGGCCGAGGCCCGGGGCATCGAGGCAGTCATGGATGTCTTCGCCGGACACGGTTACGAACGCGTGCGCCCGCCGCTTCTGGAGTTCGAGACGTCCCTGCTTCACGGTGCCGGTCAGGCGCTGGAAGAGCAGACATTCCGGCTGATGGATCCCGAGTCCCGCCGGATGATGGCGCTGCGACCCGACATGACGACCCAGATCGCGCGTATCGCTGCAACGCGGCTTGCGGGTAGTCCCCGCCCCTTGCGGCTCTCCTATGCCGGTTCCTGTATCCTGGTGGGAACCCAGGGACGCGAGACGGAGCGCCAGATCAGCCAGGCCGGTATCGAGCTGATCGGTATCGACTCCATCGAAGCCGACACGGAAATCGTCCTGATCGCAGCCGAGGCGCTCCGGACCCTTGGCATCGAGAGTTTTTCGTTCGACCTGTCCTGCCCCGCTCTCGTGCAGGGGCTGGTCGATCTTTCGGGCTATACGGGGGCCCGTCGCGCGCAGCTCGTTCACGCGCTGGACCGCAAGGACATGGCGGCGGTCGCCGAGCTGGGGGGGCCGGTCGCCGCGATTCTCACGGCTCTGGTCGAGGCCTGCGGTCCTGCCGATACAGCCCTGCCCATTCTGGAAGGGCTCTCGCTTCCGCCCCGTATCCGTGAGATTGCAGATCGCCTGATTGCGGTGGTCCGTGCGCTCGGCGACCGCGATCCGTCTCTGCGTCTCACCGTCGATCCGGTCGAGTTTCGCGGCTGGCAATATCACACAGGGGTGTGCATGACGGTCTTCGCCGTCGGTCAGAGGGAAGAGCTGGGGCGGGGAGGCCGGTATCTCGCCCAGGGTGACGAACCCGCCTGCGGCCTGACCTTCAGGCCCGAGATTCTCCTTCGCGCGGCGCGTCCCATCACCCTCAAGCCCCGCGTCTATATCGCGGCCGAAGTTGCCGATGCCGCAGGGCCGGCGCGTTTGCGCCGCGACGGTTATGCGACGGTGGCGGGGCTCGCGCCGGTGGACGATCTCGCCGCCGAGGCGCGCCGGCTGAAATGCCGTTTCGTTTTCGTCGCCGACGAACTTATCACGCTGTAAAGGGAAAAGAGCATGTCCAACGTCACCGTCATCGGCACCCAGTGGGGTGACGAAGGCAAGGGAAAGATCGTGGACTGGCTGGCCAGCCGTGCGGATATCGTTGTCCGCTTCCAGGGCGGTCACAATGCCGGACACACGCTGGTCGTGGGCGATCAGGTCTACAAGCTCTCCCTCCTGCCCTCCGGCCTCGTGCGCGGCAAGACCGGCGTGATCGGCAATGGCGTGGTGGTCGATCCCGAGGCGCTCCTTTCCGAAATCGATCGCGTCTCGGCGCAGGGGCTCGTGGTCAATCCCGAGACGCTCTGGGTCGCCGACAACGTACCGCTCATCCTGCCGCTTCATGTGGCGACCGACCGCGCACGCGAAGCCGCGCGCGGCGACCGCAAGATCGGCACGACCGGGCGCGGTATCGGTCCGGCCTATGAAGACAAGGTGGCCCGTCGCGCCATTCGCCTGTGCGATCTGGCCGAGCCGGATACGCTCGACTGGAAGCTCGACGAATTGCTGCTGCACCACAACACGCTGCTTGCAGGTCTCGGTGCCGCGACCTTCACCAAACAGGACATTCTCGATCATCTGGCGAAGCTCGCGCCGCGCGTCCTGCCTTTCGCCTGCTCGGTCTGGGAGCGTCTGGACGAAGCCCGTCGTGCCGGTCGCCGGATCCTTTTCGAAGGCGCTCAGGCGGTCATGCTCGATGTGGATCACGGCACCTATCCCTTCGTGACCAGCTCGAACACGGTTGCCGCCGTGGCGGCCAGCGGCAGCGGCGTCGGCCCGGGAACGGTGGGTTTCGTCCTCGGTATTGCCAAGGCCTATACGACGCGCGTCGGGGAGGGGCCGTTCCCGTCCGAGCTGTTCGACGATGTGGGGCAGAGGCTGGGGGAACGCGGGCGTGAATTCGGCACGGTGACGGGCCGCGCGCGTCGCTGCGGCTGGTTCGATGCCGTGCTCGTCCGGCGGGCTGCCCGTGTCGGTGGCGTGAGCGGCATCGCTCTGACGAAGCTCGACGTTCTGGACGGGTTCGACGAGGTGAAGATCTGTGTCGGCTACGAGCTGGACGGAGAGACGATCACGTCCTTCCCCTCCAGCCCCGCCGCGCAGGCGCGGCTCAAGCCCGTGTTCGAATCCATGCCCGGATGGCAGGAGACGACCTTCGGGGCACGGAGCTGGGCCGATCTGCCCGCCGCCGCCATCAAGTATATCCGTCGTATCGAGGAGCTGATCGAGGCGCCGGTGACGCTGCTCTCCACGAGCCCCGAGCGCGACGACACCATCCTGATGCGCGATCCGTTCGAGGATTGAGACAGGAAAAAGCGGGCTGTGAAGCCCGCTTTTTTTTATCGGGTCCCTGTCTGTGCCGCTGTTTATGCCGCGGCGGCGACGGAGGGCAGGCGGATCAGGTAGTCGAAGGCAGAGAGTCCGGCTTTCGCCCCTTCTCCGGTCGCGACGATGATCTGCTTGAACGGGGTCGTGGTTGCATCGCCGGCAGCGAAGATGCCCGGCACGGAGGTGGCGTTGTGGGTGTCCACCACGATTTCTCCGCGTTCGCTCAGAACCACGCTGTCCTGTAGCCATTCGGTGTTCGGCACCAGGCCGATCTGGACGAAAATCCCCTCCAGCGCGATACGGTGCGACGCGCCCGTCGGACGGTCGCGATAGGCGAGCGCGGTCACGCGCGTGCCGTCGCCTTCCACCTCGGTGGTCTGGGCGTTCATGATGACGCGGACGTTCGGCAGGCTGAAGAGCTTGTCCTGAAGCACCGAATCGGCGCGCAGCACATCGGCGAATTCCAGAAGCGTCACTTCCGAAGCCAGACCGGCGAGGTCGATGGCCGCCTCGACACCGCTATTGCCGCCGCCGATCACCGCAACGCGTTTGCCCTTGAAGAGAGGGCCGTCGCAATGCGGACAATACGCCACGCCCTTGTTGCGATAGGCGTCCTCGCCGGGAACGTTCATGGCGCGCCAGCGGGCGCCCGGTGCCAGAATGACCGAACGGCTGCGCAGGCTTGCGCCGCTCTCGAACCGGATCTCGTGAAGACCGCCGGGCTCTGCGGCCGGGATAAGCGCGGTCGCGCGCTGTCCTGTCGTGATATCGACATCGTAGCCACGCACATGGGCCTCGAGCGCGGCTGCAAGTTTCGGTCCTTCCGTCTCGGGCACCGAGATATAGTTCTCGATCGCCATCGTATCCAGAACCTGACCGCCGAATCGCTCGCCGACGATCCCGGTGCGGATCCCCTTGCGCGCGTCATAGACGGCGGCCGCTGCTCCGGCCGGACCTGCTCCGACGATCAGTACCTCGAACGGAGCTTTTTCGGACAGGCGCTCCGCCTTGCGAGACGCCCCTTCCGTATCGATCCTGGAGAGAATGGCGTCCACATCCATGCGACCCGAGGCGAAAGGCGCCCCGTTCAGATAGATCTGCGGCACCGTCATGATGTTGCGCTCGGCCACTTCCTCCTGGAACAGCGCTCCGTCGATCGCCGTATGCTCGATCCCGGGGTTGAGCGCTGCCATTGCGTTCAGGGCCTGAACGACGTCGGGGCAGTTCTGGCACGAGAGAGACATGTAGGTCTCGAAACGCAGGGGGCCGGTCAGCTTCCCGATCTGCGCCGCCGTTTCGGCGTCGATCTTGGGAGGATGGCCGCCGATCTGGAGCAAGGCGAGGACGAGTGAGGTGAATTCATGCCCCATGGGAATGGCGGCGAACGTCACGGCTTCCGTTCCCGCCTGGCGCCGGATACGGAAGGAGGGGCGGCGAGCTCCCTCGGCTGCCGTGCCGATGGCGATCCGGTCGGAAAGCCCTGCGATATCGTCGATCAGCGCGCGCATTTCCTGCGCTTTCGCGCTGTCATCCAGGCTGGGTTCGAGAACGATGTCGTGTCTGAGATGGGCCAGATAGCCGCGCAGCTGGTCCTTGAGTGTCGTGTCGAGCATGAATTCCGTCCGGATTTGCGTGTTGATTGGCACGGGAAACTGGGAAAAACCGGGGGGCGAGGCCGCGCCTGGTTGCACCCGCCACGATCATGCAGCGGGTGCGGGAGCGATCGTCCCGGAAGGTCGGGTCAGATCTTGCCGATGAGATCGAGCGAGGGAGCGAGGCTCTCCGAGCCTTCCTTCCATTTTGCCGGGCAGACTTCTCCCGGATGGCGCGCGACGTATTGTGCGGCCCGGATCTTGTCCAGCAGGGCGGAGGCGCTTCGTCCCACCCCGCCGGAGGTGATCTCCATGTACTGGATGCGTCCCTCGGGATCGATGAGGAAGGTGGCCCGATCGGCAACCCCTGCCTCGTCGATCATGACGTCGAACTGCCGCGACAGGGCACCTGCTGGATCGGCCAGCATCACGTATTCGATCTTGCCGATGGCGGGCGAGGTGTCGTGCCAGGCCTTGTGCGTGAAATGCTTGTCGGTCGAGACCGAATAGATCTCGACGCCAAGCGCGCGGAACGCGGCGTAGCTCTCAGCCAGATCCTCGAGTTCGGTCGGACAGACGAAGGTGAAATCGGCCGGGTAAAAAAACAGGACCGACCATTGTCCCTTCAGATCCTGATCCGTGACCGTGAGGAATTCGCCGTTCCGATAGGCGTCCGTCGAGAAGGGGCGAATGGTTGAGTCGATTCTTGCCATGGTCCTGTCTCCGATAATCTGGTCCCGTGGTCTGGTCCCGGGGAAGCAGGGGCACCCTCTCACGGGGCGTAGTTAAAGCAAAACAGATCGTTCTGATGTGTGTGAAAGGAAAAACCGAACATCCCGAAGCCGGTCCCGGACGTCGCTTTCCCGAACTGTCCGCTCTCGGAGTTGCCCCGGCGGTCGAGCCGGTAACTATCCCTGTAGCGGCCCCGGAACCGGCAGCATCGCGCAGCTTCCCGGTCATCTGCGGTCCTCACGGCCGGGTTGCCTTGCCGAAATGGCTCGGTCGTATGCCGGTCGCACGTGTGAAGGCCGACGAGAAGACGCAGCCTCTGTTGCCAGGCAGCGAAACCGAGGCCGGTATCCGGAACTATGGCACAGTCGCGCCGGTTTATGGCGTATTCGCGCCGGAATGCCAAAGTGGACCTCCCTGGAATGCAGGGATGGCACGTCGTGCAGGTGGCGGCGCGCCGAAGCGAAGGACCGGAGCGAAGAGCCGGGCCGCGGCCCGAACCACGGCCCGAGCCAAAGCCTGGATCACGGCCGGAACCACGGAAGGAACAGGACATGAATATCGGATTTGTCGGTCTGGGGGCCATGGGACAGGCCATGGCGCATCGTCTGATCGCGGCAGGACACGACCTGCATGTGTGGAACCGTACGCGGAGCAAGGCCGACGCTCTCGTGGCGCAGGGCGCGCATCTGGCGCGCACGCCGGCAGAACTCGCAAGCAGGGTGGAGATCGTGTTCTCGATGCTGTTCGACGATGCGACGACCGAGGCGGTAACCTTCGGTGAGGACGGGATCGCACAGGGCATGACCGATACGGGGCTGCATATATGTTGCAGCACCCTGTCTCTCGCTCAGGCCCGTCGCCTGCGTGATGGGCATGACGCGCGTGGCCAGGCCTATATCTCGGCCAATGTCCTCGGTCGTCCGCCCGCCGCTGCGGATGGCACGCTCTACATCATCGCTGCGGGCAAGCCGGAACGGATCGCCCGGGCGGAGCCGGTGCTCGATTGCCTCGGTCAGACGCTGTTCCGGGTGGGTGAGGATCCCGTCCAGGCCAATCTGGTCAAGCTCTCGCTCAATTTCATGATCTACACGACAATCGAGCAAATGGCCGAAATCTTCACGCTCAATGAAAAATTCGGCACCGATCCCGCGAAGGTTTTCGAGATCATGACGAACAGCTTCTACACGGCGCCGGTGCATCGCAATTACGGAGGTCTCATGGTGAAGCACGATTACGATCATCCGGGCGCGCCGGTCACGCTCGGGCTCAAGGATATCGAGATGTTCCTCGGGGCAGGAGGAGAACAGGGCGTTCCCTTGCCCTTCGCCTCGATCATGAGAGACAGGCTGATCGCATCTGTCGGAGCCGGGGATGCCGAGCGCGACTTTGTCGTGCTTCAGGAGCGCATCCGTCAGGAAAGCGGGCTCGCACCGCGCTGACCCGGCCCGGCCGGAATGTTGGCGGCCGGAATGGTGTCAGTGGGGATAGCACTGGTCGGGATGGCGCAGGTCGGGATGGTGCAGGTCGAAGCCGCGAAGGAGCGTCAGGCCGGGGCGTGATGCCAGGCGGCGCCCGTATAGAAGAACTGCCCCATCCCGACCGTGAAAATCAGACAGCCATAGAGACTATGCTCCAGACAGACGGGCGCGAGCGACCCGTAACGTTCGTAATCGCGGGCGAACATCAGACCGCCTGCGAAGGTCAGGATTACGGCAATCCAGTTGAGAAAGATGACATGGGCAAAGGCGAAAGCGACGGCGCTCGCGCAGATCCGGGCCGATGGCGTGCCAAGGAGAGGACGATACCGGGTGAAGAGAAAGGCCCTGTACACCATCTCCTGCGGCCAGACCGAGAGCAGCGGATAAAGCAGCATCACAGCAAGCCATAGACCGGGTTTCTCCCGTGGCAGGGTGAGAAAATGCCCCGGCCAGAGCCATCGGGCGAGACATGCGATCACGGGAGCGAAGACAAGAAAGCGCAGGGAAACAGCGCGCAGCCCCTCACGCGGATAACGGGAAGGCGGTGTCTGCCCCCGAACGGCGATTTGCGCGGCTGCCGCAGCGAGCCAGAGGGAGAGGAACAGGATGCCGGGCCGCCGGATGGCCAGAACCAGAAGCGGCCCGCCCCCGAAAATCACGATCAGTTCGCAAAGAAGCCGGAGTCGCGCAGGGGAAGGCTGCGCGGGGAAGGGGGAAGAAGATCCTCCCGAGGCGGAGCGTCGACCAGAAAAACGACGCCCCGGACCCATCTCAGTCAGCTATATGGGCGCGGAGGGAAATACCCTCGTCCTGCCTGCGGCGCTGCTCGACCTCGACCGCCATGGCCTTTTGCAGTTTTTCGAACGCCCGGGCCTCGATCTGGCGTATCCGCTCGCGCGAGACGCCATATTGATGGGAGAGCTCTTCAAGCGTGAGGGGCTCGTCCTTGAGGCGCCGTTCGCTCAGGATATGGCGTTCGCGTTCGTTGAGCGATTTCATCGCTTCGGTCAGCAGGGCGTGACGACCGTTCATTTCCTCGGCTTCGCCCAGCGTCGTTTCCTGGCTCGCCTGATCGTCCACCAGCCAGTCCTGCCACTCTCCCTCGCTGTCGCTGCGGAGCGGTGCATTCAGGCTGTGATCGGGCGCGGAAAGACGCTGGTTCATTGACACCACATCCTGCTCCGGAACCCCGAGCGTGGTCGCGATCTTGCCGACCTGCTCAGGCTTCAGATCGCCATCGTCGATCGCCTGCATCTGCCCCTTGAGGCGACGGAGATTGAAGAAGAGTTTCTTCTGCGAAGCGGTCGTGCCCATCTTGACGAGAGACCAGCTGTGCAGAATGTACTCTTGCATCGCGGCACGGATCCACCACATCGCATAGGTGGCAAGACGAAAGCCGCGATCGGGATCGAAACGCTTGACGGCCTGCATCATGCCGATATTGCCTTCGCTGATCAGTTCGTTCAGCGGGAGACCGTATCCGCGATAGCCCATGGCGATCTTGGCGACGAGGCGCAGATGCGAGGTGACGAGCTTGTGCGCGGCCGCATCGTCTTCCTTGTCCCGCCAGCGGCGGGCGAGTTCGTTTTCTTCCTGCGGGCTCAGGATCGGGAATTTGCGAATTTCCTGAAGGTAACGGGTCAGGTTGCTTTCAGGACCGAGGGACAACACGGCGGAAGAGGCCATTGGGCTGCAACTCCTTTCGCCCGGTAAAGTGAGAACCATCTATACGGGGCGCGCCCCTGGGAGTTCCCGGCACCGGGTGACGCATGGATAAGGAAGGACTTTCGTCCCCGCTCGCCACCCTCATGATGAGCAATGCCGGGCGGTACGTCCGTTCCGGCGGCGCGTCAGCTCGTCGGATTGACTGAGAGTGCATCATAGACGGTTTTTCGTGTCAATAAAACAGACCACATTACTCCTAATTAACCCCGCCGAAGGATTTCGAGCAGAGTCCGGAAGTCGTCGGGCGGTTCCGTGGTGAAGCTCAGCGTCTCCCCGGTTCTTGGATGGGCGAAACCGAGACGCGCCGCATGCAGGGCCTGCCGGGGGAAATCGAGCGCGGCTGCGCGCGCATCGGAGGGGAGGCCGCGCGCAGCCGCGGGCACGCGACGCAGATAGACGGGATCTCCCAGAAGCGGATGACCGGCCTGGGAAAGATGGACGCGAATCTGATGGGTGCGGCCGGTTGCGAGCTTGCACCGGATGAGACTCACCGACGCATCGAGCGCCTCGAGCGTCTCGACATGGGTAAGGGCATGTTTGCCGCCGCTCGGAACGACGGTCATGCGTTTGCGATCGCGTTTGTCCCGACCGATCGCCCCGTCATAGCTCACCCGCGCGGGAAGCAGGCCCCAGGCCAGTGCCAGATACGCACGGTCGATGTCGCGCGCGGCGAAGGCATTCGAGAGTGTCTCATGTGCCAGCGGCGTCTTGGCGACGACCATCAGCCCCGACGTGTCCTTGTCCAGGCGATGCACGATGCCCGGACGCTTTTCGCCCCCGATTCCCTCGAGGTCGTCCCCGCAGTGGCCGAGAAGCGCGTTGACCAGCGTACCGGTCTCGTTCCCCGGCGCGGGATGCACCACCAGACCCGCCGGTTTGTCGAGGACAATCAGATCGCGGTCCTCGTAAAGGATGGGAAGCGGATGGTCTTCCGCCTGCGGTCGGGCTGGCGCCGCAGGAGGAACGACCAGCGCGACCCGTCGCCCTGCTTTTGTCGTTTCGGACGGCTCGCGTATGATCGCTCCGTCACAGGTGACATTGCCGGCTTCGATCAGCGATTTCACGCGCGAACGGGAGAGGGTGCCGATCGATTCGGCAAGGAAGCGATCGAGGCGCTGCCCTGCCTGTGCAGGCGTGATCTCGTATTCGAATCGGTCTGGAAGACGGGGCGTGGCTTCGGTCATGCGCCCCTTTAGCAACAAGGATCGTTCATCGCCATGACTTCACCAGCGCCGCCCGTATCCCGCGCGCTTCTTGCCGCCGTCATCGGGATGGGTCTCCTCATCGTACTCGGTACGGCGGGGCTCATCGGCATTATCGCGCATCGTGCGCTGTCTCCGGGAGTTGCGTCTTCTCCGGGAGTTGCGTCGTCTCCGGGAGCTGCGTCCGGAAGCGTGACGACACAGGGACGGGGCGGATTTGCGATGCAGGATGCACAGGGTGCTCGTGAGACGCCGGTCGCTCCTCTCGTGCTCGATGGGCACGGGGAGAAGATCCTCTCCCAGATTGCCCGACCCGATGGATCGCTCGCCCTTCATATCGCGGGGCCGGAGAGCGATCGGATCGTGATCTGGAACCCGGAGCGTCACGAGATCGTCGCGCGCTTCTCGCTGCGGAAATGAGCCTCCGGGCCCGATGCGCAGACACGGGCCGGACGGCGATCATGGCCTCGGCTCACAAGGTCCCGGCAGACGCCTCATGCGGCCGGGCGGCCAGCACCGCGTCCATCAATCCGGGGAAACGGAAATCGAGATCGGCTCTTCGAAGGGAATTGAAATGCTGCACGCCCTGGATGCGTGTGCGCAGAAGACCGCTTTCCCTTAAAACCTGAAAATGATGGGACATGCTCGAACGCGGACGGCTTCCGAGCAGGGACGCGCAGGTCGCCTCGGGAACCGAACCGAGGTGAAAAACGATTTCAAGTCTGATGGGATCTGCGAGCCCGCGCAACACGCCCAGAAGGGTCAGGCTTTCGGTTGCAGGATGGTCGTATTCGGGCATGGGCGTGGTCCGGTTCCGGAAAATACGGGGAGGGGCTTGTCGATCGAGAGCCGCATCCCCATTCCTGATATAGTTCGATGAAAGTCGAATTAAACCCCATGAGATCATGAGGACCAACCATTATGACCACTCTGTTCGATCCGATCCAGCTCGGTGCAATCGATGCGAAGAACCGGATTCTGATGTCGCCGCTCACGCGTGCGCGGGGTACCCGGGCCCATGTCCCGACCGCCATCATGGCCGAATATTATGCCCAGCGCGCGAGTGCCGGCCTGATCATCTCCGAGGCGACCGGTATCAGCAGAGAGGGGCTGGGATGGCCCTACGCTCCGGGGATCTGGTCGCAGGAGCAGGTCGAGGCCTGGAAGCCGATCACCCGGGCAGTGCATGACAAGGGTGGCAAGATCGTCGTCCAGCTCTGGCATATGGGCCGCATGGTGCATTCGAGCGTCACCGGACAACAGCCCGTCTCCAGCTCGGCGACCACCGCCCCCGGCCAGATCCATACCTATGAGGGGAAACAGGATGCCGAGCAGGCGCGCGCACTGACCAGAGAGGATATCTCCCGGATTCTCGGCGATTACGAGGTGGCCGCTCGCAATGCCATGGCGGCCGGTTTCGATGGCGTCCAGATCCATGCGGCCAATGGCTATCTGATCGACGAGTTCCTGCGCGATAGCACCAATCACCGCGAGGACGAATATGGCGGCTCGCCGGAAAACCGGATCCGCTTCCTGCGTGAGGTGACGGAGCGCGTCATTGCGACCATCGGAGCAGACCGGACTTCGGTGCGCCTCTCGCCCAACGGGGATACGCAGGGCTGCATCGACAGCGCGCCCGAGACGGTCTTCGTGCCTGCTGCGAAACTGCTCAACGATCTCGGAATCGGCTTTCTCGAGCTGCGCGAGCCCGGCCCGAACGGCACGTTCGGCAAGACCGATCAACCCAAGCTGCACGGACCGATTCGCGAAGTATTCCGCAACCCTCTGGTGCTCAATCAGGACTATACGCGCGAGGAGGCGATCGAGACGGTCGCCAATGGCACGGCGGATGCGATCGCTTTCGGTCGCAAATTCATCGCCAATCCTGATCTTCCGCGTCGTCTTGCCGAAAATCTTCCGCTTCAGACCGACAACATCAAGACCTGGTACAGTCGTGGCGAGGAAGGCTATACCGATTACCCGTTTTATGACAAAGAATAACTTCGCGATAATTTCGTTAAAGTAATATTGACCGTGTGACGGTTTCGGGGTTCAGGGAGAAGCAACCCGTTTCTTTCTGGATCCCCCATGCGCATTCATTCTGCTCTGGCCGTTGCCTGTCTCTCGACCCTCTCGATTTCGGGAGCACTGGCCGACCCGCTGCCGGTCGTGGCGGTCAATCGCGAAATCGGCCTTTCGATGGCTGGATTGTTCGACAATCGGGTCAATGGCGGTTCTGCGATCGAAAACACGAATGCCACGAATTACACCCCCGCCTACACAGCGAGATATCACAGCCGTCATCGTCGTATCGGCTGGGTACCTGGCTTTCAGGTCGATGCATCGGGTATGTTCACGCTCGGCAATGTCGAGAATATCTATGCTGCGGCGCAGTTCGTTCTCGGCTCGGGCAGCCGCAACTACAAATCCAACTACACCTACACCGGGTCGCCTTACGGGAATTTCTCCGACGAATATGGTGGCGGATCGGGTTCGCACTCGACCTATACGCGCGGCGAAATCGGCAAGGGTTTCCTGGTGTTGCAGGACCGCCTTTTGCTGACCCCCTTTGCGCAAGGGGGCTATATCACCGAGGATGAATATGGCTATGGCGACGATGGATCGAGCACGTTCGTGGGCGCAGGCCTCAAAGCCGATTACGCCCTGACATCCCGCCTCGTTCTGCGTGGACGCTTCGGCTGGGCGGCCCAGCTGGAGCGGCGTTTCATGTTCCGCGGCGGGGTGCAGTCCCGCTGGGAGGGCGGGCTCGGTCTCGATTATCGCATGACGCGCCATTTCCACCTGATCGGTGGCGGAGACTATGTCTATTCCGATTACGGACACGGAACGACGCGTTATAGCTATGGCGGCGCTTATGGCGGCTCGGGGATCGAGTCCGCCGGTGCATACCAGAACGGTCTGGTGCTGCACACGGGCCTTGCCTATCGCTACTGATAGCAGGGCGACCGGATAGGCCACAGCGCCCTCTTCGACCGCTTCGGATTGCCGGGATCCGGAGCGAACAGTTTCAACGTCCCGGTTGCAGCGGCAGATTTCGCTGCAGCAGATCGCGATCGACAAGGATCCTGTCGGGCATGTCGACCGGTCCGATAAATCCTTTTCCTCTGGGGCCGTAACCGGCTGGCGTATCGTGCAGGCGCGCGACCTCCCCGAGGAGCAGGGTCAGATAACGCTCCTGCGACCAGGAGGCCATTGTGAGTGCCTCGCCGAGGCGGGGCACGAAGGGCGGGGAAGAGAAGAACCGCGCCGGGCGGTCGCGCCAGACATGGCGGAACGTCGCATCGGTACGGCGCTGCAGAAGCGGATCCTGCACCAGAACGACATGTTGAGGCCCGAGATCGAGTTCATCGAGCACGTCGCGTGTGAACGCGGCATTCTCGCCGGTATTGGTCGAGCGCGTTTCCAGAATGATCCGATCTCGGGCGAGCCGGGTATCGGCCGCGACGAGACGCGAGAGGAGTTCGGCCTCGGACAGGCCTGCGAGGGTCGAGGGGGCGCAATCGAGGCGGGAGGCGAGGGCGGCAACCAGCGGCGGGGTGGAATGGCCGATACCGCCCGTGATCAGCAGCAGGCAATCGTGCTGGCGCGCCAGCTCCGTCGCATGGTCCACACAGGACAGGACCGCGTTTCCGGCGAGGCAGACAAGGTCGATCCGACCGGGGCCTGCATCCAGGCTGATCAGGGCAAGATAGGCGGCGATGCGATCGGCGGCCTCCCTGATTCCGGATCGATCCAGAGCGGAAAAATCCGGATGTGTCATTTCTGTCCCGTTTCCTTTCTCACGCCCGGATGAAAGAGAGGCCGGACCGGGCCGACGTGGCGGCGCGCCCCGCAGAAGAGTGCGATGCCGGTCTTGCGACCGGATCGGCATGACCGTGCGTGCCGGAAGCACGGCATCACACCCGGGTCAGACGGTGAAATACTTGGCCCGCGGGTTGAGCACGACCAGTGCCGACGTCGATTGTTCGGGATGGAGCTGATAGCCATCCGAAAGCGAGATCCCGATGCGGTCGGCCTCGAGCAGCTTCAGAATGGGTTCCTGGTCCTCCAGACGCGGACAGGCGGGGTAGCCGAAGGAATAGCGCGAACCGCGATAGGATTGCGCCAGCATTTTCTCCATGTCGCGGTCATCCTCACCGGCAAAACCGAGCTCGGCCCGAATGCGCTTATGGGTGTATTCCGCCATGGCCTCGGCCATCTCGACCGAGAGCCCGTGCAGATACAGATAATCCTGATAGCGGTTGGCCTCGAACCAGTCCCGCGCCAGATCGGATGCTTTCTGGCCGACAGTCACCACCTGCAGACCCACCACATCGCGCTCGGCATCGTCGATGTCGCGCACGAAATCGGCGATGCATTCGCCATCTTCACGGGGCTGACGAGGGAGGACGAAGCGCGCGGCCTCGGTCACGCCATCTTCATGGAAGAGCACGAGGTCATTCCCTTCGCCCGCAGCCTTCCAGTAGCCGTAAATGGCCTGAGGCTTGAGAATGGCCTCCTCCGCACAAAGCGCCAGCATACGCTTGAGCACAGGGCGCAGTTCCTGCTTGGCATAGACCATGAACTCGTCGAGCGAGCGGCCCTGCTTACGAAAGCCCCACTGGAACTGATAGAGCGAGCGCTCGTTCAGGAAGGGCAGCACGGCGGCGGGCGTCGCCTCGACCATGCGGGCACCCCAGAAAGGCGGTACGGGCACGGGCTGCGTTCCGGCCACGCGGACACGACGGGCGCGCGCCGTTCCCTTGTCGATGGGGGCGAAGCCGCGTGTCTCGGCCAGTTCGGGCGCACGCTCGACCTTGCGCTGCTTGCCCGCCCGGCGGGTCTGTATGGCGCTCAGATAGTCGTCGAACTGGTCGTTCGCAACCTTGTCCATGAGCGACAGCCCATCGAAGGCATCGCGTGCATAGGCGACGCGGCCCGGCGTTTCGTTGCCGTAGGAGCGGGCGCATTCATCTTCCACATAGTTGCGCGTCAGTGCCGCGCCACCGAGGAAGACAGGAATATCGATGCCCTGACGCGCCATCTCCTCGAGATTTTCGCGCATGATCACGGTCGATTTCACGAGCAGGCCCGACATGCCGATGGCCTGTGCGTTGTGCTCTCGTGCTGCGGTGATCATATCGGCCAGAGGCACCTTGATGCCCAGATTGATGACGCGATAGCCGTTATTGGTCAGGATGATATCGACGAGGTTCTTGCCGATATCGTGCACGTCCCCTTTGACGGTGGCCAGCACCATCGTGCCGCGCGCCTGTCCTTCCACGCGTTCCATATAGGGCTCGAGCCAGGCCACGGCGGTCTTCATGGTCTCGGCCGATTGTAACACGAAGGGCAGCTGCATCTTTCCTGCGCCGAACAGCTCTCCCACAACCTTCATGCCGTCGAGCAGCACGGTATTGATGATCTCGAGCGGCGGCATGTCTTCCATCGCCGCAGCGAGATCGTCTTCTATGCCCTTGCGGTCGCCATCGACGATACGATCCTTCAGACGCTCGGCTGGCGTCTCTGCGCGACGCTTCTGAACGGCATCGGCAGCCTTGCGACCTGCGAAGAGCTCCAGCAGCTTCTGGAGCGGATCGTAATCCTCGCTGCGTCTGTCGAAGATCAGATCCTCGGCCACCTTCACTTCCTCGGCGGCGATCAGATGCAGAGGGCGGATCTTGCTGACATGCACGATGGCGCCCGTCATGCCGGCCTTGACCGCATGATCGAGAAAGACCGAGTTCAGCACGGCGCGCGCAGCCGGGTTGAGGCCGAAGGAAATGTTCGACAGCCCCAGGATGATCTGGATATCGGGGAAACGCTCGCGGATCATCCGGATGCCTTCCAGCGTCCAGATACCGAGCTTGCGATCGTCTTCAACGCCCGTGGCAATGGTGAAGGTCAGCGGGTCGATCATCAGATCGGATTGCGGCAGGCCGTGTTTCGTGCAGGCGAAATCGACCAGACGCTCGGCAATACGCAGTTTGTCTTCCGGCGTCTTGGCCATGCCCACTTCATCGATGGTGAGCGCAATCACCGCCGCGCCGAATTTGCGCGCCAGAATCATGCGATCCTCGGCATGGCCTTCGCCATCCTCGAAATTGATCGAGTTGATGATGGGCTTGCCGCCATGCAGCTTGAGCGCGGCTTCGATGACCGGGGTCTCGGTCGAGTCGATCACCAGAGGCGCATTCACCGAGGAGGTGAAGCGCGTGACGACCTCGTTCATCTCGGCGATTTCATTGCGTCCGACAAAGGCCGTGCACAGATCGAGCGCATTGGAGCCTTCGCCCACCTGTTCGCGGCCCACCCCTACGCAGCCATCCCAGTCGCCGGCTTCCTGCAGCTCGCGCCATTTCCTGGACCCGTTGGCGTTGCAGCGTTCGCCGATGGAGAAATAGGCGTTCTCCTGACGCAGCGGTGTCTGGGTATAAAGGCTCGCGACAGATGGCACCCAGTGATGGATGCGCTTGACCGGGGCGGGGCGATGAGCGGTCCCGCCACGTTTGCGAAGCATTTCGTCCAGCGCCTGGATATGCGGGGTCGAGGTGCCGCAGCACCCGCCAACGAGATTGAGCCCGTCCTCGGCGATGAAACGCTCGACCCAGCTCGCCATCTCACCGGGGGTGAGGGGGTAATGCGTGGCGCCGTTCACCAGCTCGGGAAGCCCCGCATTGGGCTGGATGGAAATCAGCCCGGGCCAGTTTTCGGACAGCCATTTCACATGTTCCGCCATTTCCTGCGGACCGGTGGCGCAGTTCATGCCGATGAGAGGCACGTCCAGCGCGTGGATGGTGGTGGCTGCCGCGGCGATATCGGGACCGACCAGAAGCGTGCCGGTGGTCTCGACCGTCACCTGCACGAAAATCGGGGCATCCGAGCCCAGCTCGCGCCTTGCCGCCTTGGCGGCATTGACGGCTGCCTTGATCTGGAGCGTGTCCTGACAGGTCTCGATCAGGAAGGCATCGACCCCGCCATCGATCAGGCCACGACATTGCTCGATGATCCCGGCCTCGAGCGTGTCGTAATCGATATTGGCGAGGCTGGGCAGCTTGGTGCCCGGGCCGATCGAGCCCACGACATAGCGATGACGCCCGTCGCTGAAGGTCTCGGCGGCCTCGCGCGCCAGCTCGGCCGATTTGCGGTTGATCTCGCGGGCACGGTCCTGCAGGCCGAATTCGGCGAGGGTGACGACCGAGCCGCCGAACGTGTTGGTCTCGACCATATCCGCCCCGACCTCGAAATAGCCGCGATGGATCTCGCGGATCAGCTCGGGCCGGGAGAGGGTCAGGATCTCCGTGCAGTTTTCCTGCCCCCAGTAGTCACGCTCGACCTCGAGATCGAGCATCTGGATGCGTGACCCCATCCCTCCGTCGCAGAGCAGAACATGGTCGCGCAGGGCATCGAGCAGATGGGGGCGTGTCATGGTAGCTGTAGGATCTCGTTACTATATGGAGTGGAATGGGATGCGTGGACATGAAGAGGGCATTGCTTGTTCCAGAGCCACCGCGGCCTGTCCAGAGCCGGGCCGGGCACCTATAACGGAATTAGGGGTTTCGAAGGAAGGATCTGTCATGGCGCCCGGCACGCGCATACCACTGACGGTGCGGACGGAAACAGCCGGTATGCCGGACGGATCCGCGATCGCTCACGCCAGTCTGCTTCTTTATGGCGTCGAGACGGACGCGACCGGCTGGGCGAGCGTGCAGAGGATCCCGCCGGGGCGGGCATCGGTCTTCGGGCACAGGGCATTCTGTACGTGCTGCGCCGGGCGTTTGCCGGTCGTCGATGCGCTTTACCGCCTGTTTCAGGAACGGGTAAGGCGCATGGATCACGCAGTCACCCACCTTGTCCTCATCTGTCGCGACGATCTGTACGAAGATGTCCTGACCGCGCTTTGCAAGGATGCGCTTATCCCGGCGCGTTACGAGATCCGGAATGATGGCGGCTTTACAAGATCTTACTGAAACTTTACGAAGTATATGTTTCCGATCGTGCAAGAGACAGGCACGGATTTCTTCGGATTTCATGATTTAACATTGAAACGGAAAATGCCGCTCGACAGAGGGTGGGGTTTTTGCGCTATTCGGACGAACGGACGTCCGTGCGACAGAGAGTAACACAAGAGGAAGCTTCGTGAACCAACCCGATGGCGCCGCTGCGGACAGCGAAACCCAGAATCCGGTCTATATCCGACTCCGTGCGGCGATGGCCGCCGCGAAGTATCACGGTCTGGATCTCGATATCCGCGACTTCGCCGCGGAGCCGAACGAGGCGTCGCCTTCTCCGGCCTCGCTGGCTCGCTGGCTCAACGGGAACGGCGCTGTGGCCAAGGGGATGCGCGTCAAGTGGCGTTATCTCGTCCGGTTGCAGAACACCCCGCCCATCGTGCTGATGTTCCGCGACGGATCGGCGGCGCTGATGGTTCGCGCCGATCCCGAGCGGAACATCGTCTGGCTGCGCGATCCGCTCGGAGACGAAGGCAGTATCCCTGTCGCCGTCGATGAGCTGCGCCTGTCCCAGGTCTGGACGGGCGACGTTCTTCTGGTCAAGCGCCGCAAGGATCTCTCCGAGGCCGATGCGCCGTTCGATCTGATGTGGTTCGTCCGGATCGTCATGCGTGAGAAGCAGTCGCTGCGCGACATCCTATTCGCGTCGATGGTGCTCTCCATCCTGCAGATCTTTCCGGCGCTGATCGTGATGCAGGTGATCGATCGCGTCGTGAACTACCATTCGATGTCGACTCTGGTCTCTATCACCGGCATCGTGGTCATCCTGAGTTTCTACGAAACCCTGCTGACCTATGCACGGCGCGAACTGACGCTGGTGATGACGACCCGTGTCGATACGCGCATCTCGATGCATGCGTTCAACCGGCTTCTCGCCCTGCCGCTGGAATTCTACGAGCGCGAGCAGACCGGGCGGATCCTGGGTCGTTACATGGCCATCTACAAGGTGCGCGACTTCCTGACCGGCAAGCTCATGAGCACGTTTCTGGACATGTTCACCCTTGCCGTGATCCTGCCGCTCCTTTTCTTCATGAGTTCGACCCTTGCCTGGATGACGCTTGCCTGTGCCGGGCTGATCGGGCTGATCATCGTCATCTTCCTCCCGCCCATGACCCGGATCTATAACCGGATGATCCGGGCGGATATGGAACGCAGCTCGATCCTGTACGAGACCGTGGCCGGCATCCGCACCGTCAAGACGCTGGCGCTGGAGGGAACGCGCCGCGAAAAATGGGACGAAACCACGGCCGATGTGATCCGCTGGAAGCTCGCGGCGGGGCGTATGCAGAACTGGCCGAGCACGCTGGTCATGCCGCTCGACATGTTCATCAATCGCGGCATCATCCTTGTCGGTGCCTATCTCATCCTGAACGGATCGAGCAGTATCCAGCCGGGTGCGCTGATGGCGTTCATGATGCTGGGCGGACGTGTGGCCCAGCCACTGGTCGGGCTTGCCAAGATCCTGGAGGATGTGAACGAGGTCATGACCTCTCTGGGCGAGGCCGGACTGGTGCTGAACCAGCCGACGGAGACGAAGGCCCTGACCACCGGGCTTCGTCCGCCGGTCAAGGGCGCGCTGTCCTTCGCCCAGGTCGATTTTTCCTATCCGGGTTCGACCGTCAAAGCTCTGAACGACGTGAATTTCGAGATTCCGGCCGGAACGATGCTCGGTCTCGTAGGGCGGTCCGGCTCGGGGAAATCCACGATCACCCGTCTGCTCCAGGGCGTCAGTCGCAACTATACGGGCTATCTGCGTCTGGACGGGGTCGAACTGCGCGAGATCAATCTCAATCATCTCCGTCGTTCCTTCGGCGTGGTGCTTCAGGACAACTTCCTGTTTCGCGGCACGGTGCGCGACAACATCACGGCCGGCCGCCCGGGTTACACGATGGACGACGTCATTCGCGCGGCGCGTCTGGCCGGGGCCGAGGAGTTCATCGATCGCATGCCCGCCGGGTACGATACGCCGATCGAGGAGGGGTCCACCAACATCTCGGGAGGGCAGAGACAGCGCCTTGCGATCGCGCGTGCCGTCATCAGCGATCCGAAGCTCATGATTCTCGATGAGGCGACATCGGCGCTCGATCCCGAGAGCGAGGCGCTGGTCAACGCCAATCTCCAGCGTATCGGCAAGGGGCGGACGATGGTGATCGTCTCTCACCGTCTGTCGTCTCTCGTCGATTGCGACCAGATCTGCGTGATGGACAAGGGCAAGGTGATCGACGTGGCGCCGCATGGCGTTCTGCTCGAGCGGTGCGAGATCTATCGTATGCTCTGGATGCAACAGAACCGGCACGAGAATGCAAATCGCAAGGGGGATGCCGGTCAGGATGACGATCCCATGCTGATGGATGAGGAATAAGCCATGAGCAAGAAGGATATGGTGCCCGGAAACGGCGACAAGGACTCCCGGCAGCTTCAGGGTCAGACCGGATCACAGGAGCAGCGTCACGGTCCCCGTCAGGCGGACGATCCGTACGCCCAGCAGGGTATGCCGCTTGCCCTGCTCGAGTTCCACTCGCCCAGCGCCGCCATGATCAACATGCCGCCGACGGCTTCCGCGCGGTATATCATCTGGGTCATCGGTGCCCTGTTCATCGCCGGGCTGGTGGCGGCCTCGGTCTTCCCCCTGAACAAGGTGGTGAGCACGCCCGGCCGGCTCGTTGCGGTCGATCGCAACCTGATCATCCAGCCGCTCGAGATGTCGATCATCAGATCGATCGATGTCGAGCTGGGGCAATATGTCAAGAAGGGTCAGGTGCTCGCCCATCTCGATCCGACGCTGTCCAAGGCGGATATCGTCAATCTCAAGGCCCAGCGCGATTCCTATCAGGCAACCCTCGACCGGTTGCGCGCCGAGGCGGATGGCAAGACCTACACCGCCGATCTATCCAATCCCGATTCGGTGCGTGAGGCTGCGGCCTTCTCACGTCGCAAGGCGGAATATACGGCGAAGATGGATCAGTACACCCAGGAGATCGCGGCCTTGCAGAGCCAGATGACCGGGGCTCTGGCCAGTGCCGCGATGCATCAGAGCCGCGGCCGGGTCGCGAACGAGGTGCTTCAGATGCGCCGTCGTCTGCAGGCCGATCAGGTCGGCAGCAAGCTGTCGACGCTCGGGGCGCAAAGCGAGCTCATGGAGGCCGAGCGCGCCCAGATCGAGGCGCAGCAGACGGCGGCGTCCACCAAGTCGAAGCTCGCTTCCGTGGAAGCCGAACGCGATGCCTATGTCGAGAACTGGAAAGCGCAGGTCTATACCCAGATGACCGAGGTCCAGCACCATCTCGACGAATCGGTCGGCGAATATGAAAAGGCGGATCTGCGCAACAAGCTCGTGCTCATGAAGGCGCCGAGCGACGGTGTGGTTCTCAATATCTCCAAACTCTCCGTCGGGTCGGTCATCTCTCCGGCGCAGGTGCTCATGTCGATCGTTCCCACCGGGGCCGCGCTCGAGATGGAGGCGATCCTCCGTGGCAACGATGCCGGGTTCGTCAAGCTGGGCGACCACGCGCTGCTCAAGTTCTCGACCTTTCCCTATACGCGTTATGGCGGGGCCGACGCGACAGTACGTCTGATCAGCGCCGATTCCTTCACCCCTGCCGATGCGAAGGGCGCCGCGATGGGGGAGGTTCCCTCCTCGGAACAGGATCCTTCGGAGAGCGGTTATTACCGGGTGCGGCTGCGTATCGACCGTTACACGCTTCACGGTGTCCCGAGCTTCTTCCATCCGATCCCGGGCATGCCCGTCACGGCGGATATCCAGGTCGGCAAGAGAACGATGATGCAGTATTTCTTCAGCAAGGTCATGCCTGCTGCGACCAACGGGCTCCGCGAGCCGTCTTGAAACCGGAACGTCGTCCGGGGAGGATATGGGTTTGGCACTGAAATCGCGTCTGGCATCCATGGTTTCCCGAGATGCCAGGCTGAGGGAAGCGATCGCCCAGCTCGAGACGCCCGAAGACGCCGTTTCGGGCTTTACCAAGCTGGGCGGGCTGGCGCGTCAGGGCAATATCGAGGCGCAGTACCGGACGGGAAAGGCCTATCTCGAGGGATGGGGTACGCCGCCCAGCCTCGAGGGGGGAACGCGCTGGATCAGAAAGGCCGCGGAAGCCGGACATACCCAGGCACGGCTCGTTCTCGCGACCCTCTATCTCGTCGGGTTTCCGGCGGGGTTCGACGAGAACCGCCCCGATCTTCTGGGCGAGGCCGCGCGCGGAACGCCTGTTCCCGATTTCGGGCAGGCTGCCCAGTGGAGCCGTCTGGCCGCGGAAGAGGGGTTGCCGGACGCGCAGGCCCTGCTCGGCTATGTTCTGATGTCCGGACCGGAGGATATACGCGATCCGGAGCAGGCCCGTCTCTGGTACGAAAAAGCCGCCGCAGGTGGGTCGAGTCAGGGCCATCTCGGTCTTGGCATGGCCCTGCACAGCAATCCGGGTTCGGATGAGGATCGTCGTCGCGGAACGGCGGAGCTTCTGCTTGCAGCGGAGGCCAATCTGGCGACGGCCTTCTATTTCCTGGCCTGGATCAACGAACAGGGCATTGCCCAGCCTCGCGACTTCGCGGCGGCAGCCCGCTATTTCGAGAAGGCGGCAGAGCGCGGGGTGGTTCCGGCACAGACCCGCTATGCGCTTTATCTGCTTCAGGGAAAGGGCGTCAAACGCCGTCCGGATCGCGCGGAAACATGGCTGCGTCGCGCGGCTCTGGGGCATGATGCCGAGGCAGCGGCCCTGCTCGGCGATCTGCATATCCGCGGCGAAGACATGTCGCCCAATTATCTCGAGGCGGCAACCTGGTACCAGCTCGCGGCGGAGCTCGGTCACGGTCCTGCGGCACGCGGGCTCGGTCTGCTCTATCTGACGGGAACGGGGGTGCAGCGCGACCCCGACGAAGCCGCGAAATGGTTCCGTATCTCGGCCGAGCATGGCGACCGTGTTGCCGATGCCGATCTCGGTAATCTCGCCCTGACCGGAATCGGGTCGGAATCCGACCGCCATGCGATGCGGGAGCGTTTTCTCCTCGCTGCCGAGAAAGGCGATCTGGTCGGCGCATTCAATCTCGGGGTCTGTTATGCGGAGGGCGTCGGCACCACGCGAGACGATGTGCAGGCCGTCTACTGGATGCAGCGTGCCGCAGACGGTGTCGTCAACGCGCAATACTGGCTCGGGCGGATGTATCTCGAAGGGCGCGGCGTGACCGCCGATCCTCAGGCCGCCTTGCGCTGGCTCGAGAAGGCCGCCTTTGCGCGCATGCCCGAGGCGCTGACCCTTCTGGCCCAGTTGCTCGTTTCCGGACAGACGCCGGAGGGGCGCGATCACCCGCGTGCCTTTTCCCTCTACAGCGAAGCGGCATCGCTCGGCAGTGTCGAGGCCATGTTCTCCGCCGGGGCGATGCTTGGCGGCGGTCACGATATTCCGGCCAATCGCAGGGAGGCCCAGCGCTGGTACCGCATGGCCGCCGAGCGCGGTCACGGTCTGGCCCAGCTCATGCTGGGACGTTATCTGAAACGCGGTCTGGCGGGAGAAACCAATCCGGTCGAGGCGCGGATCTGGCTGGAAAGAGCGCGGGCCCAGGGGCTCGAGGAGGCCAGCGAGGATCTGGCCCGTCTCGATCGCCGTCTGGGTGCGCGTGGCTGAGCCGCCTCCCGTTTCTCCTGCACGTCCTGCCCCAGTCGCTTCGGGCTACGGTCACGTCGTCACGCCGGAGGATCGGGCCAGATGGCAGCGCTGGCATGACGCGCTCGCCCAGGAATCCTATCGTCGTGGCATGGAAGCGGTCGAAGGGGGCGACCGGGCGGCAGCCCTGTTCTGGCTCGGGCGCGCCGCCCGTATGGCGCGTTTCGACCCGAACGTCATCTTCTCCTATGGCATGGCCCTTCTCTCAGCGGGTCACTGGGAAGAGGCCGCCGGGCGTATGGGGTGGATCGCGCGTCGTTTCATCATTCGCAAGGCGCCGATCGCCCGTGCCATCGCCTTGCAGCGTCTCGGTCGCGAGAGCGAGGCCGTCTCCCTTTTCGGGCAGATGCTCCAATCCTATGCGCCGTCTCCCGAGGGCCGTAACTGGGCGACATTCTTCTGCAAGCGCTCCGGCGCTCCGGGATGGTGTGCCTGCAGCAATGACGGGATCGTCGTCGGCGAGAGCGAGGCGGATGTCGCCGTCTTTCTCGACGGGCATTGTGTGGCGCAGGATCTCTCCTTGCCGTTCGTTCTGCCGGAACTCTGGCGCGTAGCGCGACAGCTCGAGATACGATGCGCCGACCGGCTGCTCTATGGCGCTCCCGTTCATCTCGAGGCGCTGCGCCGCGTACAAGGGTTCGTGACGATCTCCCGCGATCGGCTCGAGGGATGGATCTGGTATCCCGCCGATCCGGATTTCACGCCCGATGTCCTGATCAGCTGCGGCGATGTCACGATCAGCATCAGGGCCGACCAGATAGAACCCGCAGCACGGATCGAAAAACCTCTGGCGCGGCCGCGCCGCTTCGACGTTCCGCTCGCTTCCCTCCCCGATGCGACCATCGAGGTCACGGATCGGTACGGGCAACCGCTCACGGGAAGCCCGATCGGTCCAGTGGCACGGCGCCTTCTCGATCAGACGGAAACGGGGCCGGTCTCCAGACCGGTGGAAGAAAGAGGCATGCACCTCCGGGAGAGAGACGCGCGTGTCTCCGGATCCCTTGCTGACGGATCCCTCGCTACCGGATTTCCGGCCACCGGAAACACGGCCATCCGCAACACGGCCAGCGGGTGTCTGATCGTCATTCCCGTCTATCGCGATTTCGAGATGACAAGGCGCTGCATCGAAGCGGCCCTCGCCGCAGCGCCCTCCGATACCGAATGCCTCGTGATCGACGACGCGTCTCCGGAACCCGCGCTTGCGGCCTATCTCGATCTCTGCGCAGGGTCGGGGCGTATCACCCTGATACGTCATGACGTCAATCGCGGTTTCACGGCCAGCGCCAATGCGGGTCTCTCCCGGGCCGGGGGGCGGGATACGATCCTGCTGAACAGCGACGCGCTGATGCCTCCGGGTGGCATTGCGCGTCTGCGCGGTTGGCTCGCGCGCGCGCCCGATATCGGGACCGCGACGCCTTTTTCCAACGATGCCACGATCCTGTCCTACCCTTCGGTCAGGCGACCGAACCCGACGCCGGATCTCCCGACGGCGCGGGCGCTCGACCGGGTTTTCGAATCGCTCCCCTCCAGCGAGCCGGTTTTCCTGCCGACCGGGAACGGATTCTGCATGGCCATCAGGGGGGCGTGTCTCACACAGGTCGGCTTGCTCGATGTCGGGGTCTTCGCCCAGGGATATGGCGAGGAAAACGATTTCTGCTGTCGCGCATCCGCTCTCGGATGGCGGCATGTCGCCGCAACCGATCTTTATGTCGTCCATGCCGGCTCGGTCTCTTTCGGGCGAACGCGCAGCCTGCTGCTGGCACGCAATCTGCGTATGCTCAACCGGCTGCATCCCGGATACGATGCCCTGGTGGCCGCCTTCATCGAAGCCGATCCGCTTGCCGTGCCACGCCGGAGTGCCGCGCTGGTTCGTATGCTCTCGCGACGCGGAGCCTATGAACACTGTCTCATCATGGTGACCCATGATTCGGGCGGGGGCGTGGAGCGTGTCGTGCGCGACCGCCAGAAAGCCGCCGAAGCGGCGGGTGCCCAGGTGCTGATCGTCCGGCCTCATGAAAAAGGATGTCGTATCGAGGATTGCGGGGGAGACACCGACAATCTCGTGTTTTCCCTGCCGGACGAATGGGACGATCTCATCGTCGTTCTGCGCCGGATGCAGGCGGCCCGGATCGAGTGGCATCATCTGCTCGGTCATGCGCCCTGCATGCGCGCGCTTGCGCAGTCCCTCGGGCTGGAATGGGATATCGTCCTGCACGATTACGTCTGGTTCTGCCCTCGGATATGTCTGATCGGCCCGCATGGCCGCTATTGTGGCGAGCCGGATATTGCCGGGTGTCAGTCCTGTATCGACACGCAGGGCAGCTTGCTCGACGCCGACATGCCGGTCGCGGAACTCGTTGCGCGCTCACACCGGGAGCTGGATGCGGCGCGTATCGTGATTGCAGGATCCGAGGATCTCCAGCGTCGCATGCGTCGCCACTTTCCGGGGCTCCCGGTGTCTGTCGAGCCATTCGAGAGCGACGCGCTTCCTCCCGTCAGGCGCAGACCGCAGCAGGGACAGAATCGCAGGCGCATCTGCATTGCCGGAGCCATCGGACGGGAGAAGGGGTTCGAGATCGTTCATGAGCTTGCCAGGGATGCAGCCGCGCGCGATCTGCCGCTGGAGTATTACGTTGCGGGCTACACGATCGACGACGATCTCCTGATGAAGACCGGGCGCGTGCTGGTGACCGGCGAATTCAGGGAAGACGAAGCCGTCTCCCTGATCGGCTCTCTCGGATGCGATTTCGGCCTCGTTCCCTCGATCTGGCCCGAGACCTGGTGCTTTGCGCTGTCCAACCTCATGCACGCGGGACTCCAGGTGGTCAGTTTCGATATCGGCGCGCAATCCGAGCGGCTCCGCAAGACCGGACGTGGCCCGGTTGTCCCTCTCGGTATGCCCATCCCGCTCCTGAGTCATTTCCTGCTACATTTATCACGATGAGACGGACGGGTTTTACTTGGGGCGTATTGATGTTATGCAAGACAAAATAGCTCTGCCGAAAATCAACAGACATTCTTTGTCTGAATTTTCCCCGTATATCAATTCAAGTGACGGATCAATATAGATGTCCAACTCGACGGGTTCTACCGGAAAGGAACAGGTCGTTCAACTCAAGGCCAATGCATCCTTGATGACATTCGACGCAGGTTTATTCTGCGTTTTCCTCGCGCCCGATCAGGGGACCCAGACGCTCAACGGCTATCCGGCCGTCAGTGTGACCCAGGCTCCGAACATGCCTGCCGGGATCGTCACGATTCGCACTTTCGCCGATGACGGGCTGATCAGCAGCATGAACGGTTCTGGCGCGGGGGCAGCGCTGGTGCGCGTCGCCCGGGGGCCGGCTCAGGTCCTCGTGACGACCTATCAGGCACCGGATAGCACCCTGCCGGCCCCGGGCATCCAGGTCGCCCGTCTTTCCGGTCCGGCCCAGCCCGCTCCTGCTCCCCGTCAGGAAGCTGCCGAGGCCGGTGGCATGCCGGGTCAGACCGCTGCCGGAAAGGACGACCAGTCCGGCGGGATGACGGAAGGGAATCCGGCCGGGGGTACGCGCTACGAGGTTGCGGCCCATATCCAGCGCAGGGGCGACGTCCTCGCCCATATCGGAGAGTGGATGGGCGAACCCGGGAGCCAGAACTGGATCGAGGGTTTCGGGATCGCGCCGACGAGCCAGATCGCTCCGGAGGATATCGAATATCAGGCCGTGCTCGGAAAGGGGTGGCTGTCTCCCTGGGCCGAAGCCGGTCAGTATTGCGGTTCTCGTGGTATGGCCCTGCCTATTCTGGGTCTGTGCGTCCGGCTCAAGAATGGCGCTGAAGAGAGCCACGATCTGACATTATATGCGAGCTTCACCGACGGAACCTCGCTGGGGCCGGTTTCCGGAGGAACGCCGCTCGAGGCCGAGTCCCTCGCGCCGCTGGAAGCGTTTCGTGTCGAGATCACGCCGCGGACGGGGCATGATCAGGAGACGGACAACCGAAACACAGGGGCAGGGGATGCCGTCGGGGGCGAGTCGGCGGCCGAGGGCAAGACGGCACGCAAGACCGCGGTGCGTCGCAAGAAAAGCGAGGCCTGAACGAGTCGTCTCTTCTCCGGTCGCTCCCGGATCGCCCGCCGATGCGGCGGCCCGACCGGGAGAGGCCGGGCGAGAGCCGCATCGGGCGGGTGGGCGCATCCGTCCCGCCCGTTTTTCCTCTTTTCCCTTCCATCCCCGTGAGAGTGGTTTTCCGTGCGTTTTCTTTTCGTGCATCAGAATTTTCCTGGCCAGTTCCTCCATCTGGTCCGGCATCTGCACGAGCAGGGCGATCATGAGATCGTCTTCATCTCCGAGGCGAATGAGGGGCATCTGCCGGGCGTCCGCAGGGTGCTCTATCGTCAGGAACGCAAGGTCTCTCCCGAGACCCATCCATCGCTGCGCGAGCTGGAGACCGGTCTTCTGCGTGCCGAGGCCGTGGCGCGTGCGGCAAATACGCTCAAGGGTCTTGGCTACACGCCCGATATCATCATCGGCCATCACGGCTGGGGGGAATTGCTCAATCTGGTCGATGTCTATCCTTCGACCCCGATCCTCGGCTATTTCGAGTTTTTCTACCATACAGACCGGAACGACGTGAATTTCGATCCGGAATTCCCGCCTTATCCGGCCCTGTTTCCCAGCGTGCGCGTCAAGAACGCGATCAATCTTCTGGCGCTGAATCTGGGTCAGCACGGACAGACGCCGACGCTTTTCCAGAAAAGCACCTATCCCGAATGGGCACACGCACAGATTACCCTGCTGCGTGAGGGGGTCAATCTCGATCTCTGCGCGCCCGAACCCGGTATCGGCGATGCACCGCTCGCAATCGGGCCCTGTGTCGTTCAGCCGAACGAGAAGCTGATCACTTTCGTGGCCCGTAATCTCGAACCTTACCGGGGCATACACAGCTTTCTGAGAGCGCTGCCCCGTGTTCTTGCCGAGCGTCCCGATGCACGTGTCGTTCTGATCGGCGGAGATGGAACGAGCTACGGTGCGCCCCCACCCCAGGGCGCCGGGAGCTGGCGCGATCTGTTTCTTGGCGAGGTCTCCGACCGTATCGATCCCGATCGGGTCCATTTTCTGGGCAAGGTCGAGTACGATCTTTTCAGAACCGTGCTCAAACGCTCGGATGCGCATGTCTATCTGACTTACCCGTTTGTCGCGTCCTGGTCGCTGAGAGAGGCCATGGCGACCGGATGCCCGATCGTGGGCAGCCGGACCGCCCCGGTGGAGGAATTCGTCACGGACCGGCGGAGCGGTCTGCTCGTTCCGTTTACGGAGCCGGACTCTCTTGCCGATGCGATTCTCGAGCTCCTCGAGGACGAAGCGCTCTCCGCCCGGCTGGGATCCGCCGCACGTCATTTTGCGGAAGAGGCACTGTCGCTCGGGGGGTATCTGGAGAATTACGACAGACTGATCGAGCGTATCGTCAACGCCTAGAGCGCTTTCTGCCTGACCCTGTGCGTCGGTATCGGTGCTTTCGCATCCGAAGGCGGCAAGGCGCCTTACCGCTCCGGCGTCAGGCGCGCATATCGGGGGAAGAACTCCGGAGAGGAGCAGTGACAGGCGCTGCGGAATCCCCCTGGGGAGGATCCTTGGGGAAGATCTTGGGAGGAGAGAGATCCCGGGAGAACCCACCGGGAGAAGATATCCGGGACTGAATGTCGGGAGAAACCCGGAAAGGGAGAAGGCACGTCCCCGCAGGCTGCGGGGACGCCAAGGCGAGATCAGAAAATCTCGATATGCGATTTGAAGCCCAGAACCGCCGCGTCCTTGAGGCCGCGCTGGGCACCGGGGCGAATGAAGTACTGGAAGTCCGGCGCGAAGGTCACGCCGCGCCATACACGCATCTGATACATGGCTTCGACGACCATGCCGTTGGTCTGAGGGAAGAAAGCGCCGTTGATCAGGGTCGAATAGCCGAGACCCTGCTGGATCTGTTGTGCCGTCTTCACCTTTTTCGAAACCTGAACGTAGCTGAAATTCATGCCCCAGGCATCGAGCGGGCGCGATTTCCAGAATCCGCGATCGAGGATGCCGAGAGAATACTGGCGCTCGCGCGTCTGTGTGACGGGCGAGTTGTTGTAGAAAACGCCGAGCAGCGTGATACCGGCATCCGGGCCGTTGCCCTTGTGGCGCATGATCATCTGGTCGGCCAGAGCCCAGGCGGACCACGAATTGTTGTGTATCTTCCTGGGCTGACCGGTCACGACCCAGGGATTGTCATTGACGTCATACAGGAAATCCGGATGCGGCGCCGTATCGACCACGCCACCGAGCTTGTAATGGCCCGGGAGTTTGTCCTTGCCGAAGATCGGCTCCCATCCGAACTCGACCGGAGCTGCCTCGCCGTTGATATCGCCGCCGTTCCATTTGAAACCGGTCCGGTATTGCTTCACGCCGTAGATACCCATGGCGTTGAAGTAAACGCCTGCCTGGATATAGGTATATTGCGACGGACGCACGCGGATACGCGCCGCCCAGTTCGCGTCCGGGTACGAGGAGTGGCTGGTATTGTCGCTCGATGCCTTCGGGTTACCGCAGAAGGCATTGTTCATGAAGTTGCAGTAGAGCGGATTGGACGAGAAATCCGTCAGAAGGGGGATACGGCCCGCCGCGATGTCGAGATGACCGTTGAACAGGGTCTCTTCGCCATAGATGTAAACCAGATGGACGACCACGTTGCCGCCAGCGCCGTAGATTTCCTGGCTGGGGTTGAGGTTGTCGCCGAACATGCGGCTTGCCGGGATGCCATAGCGCCCCACCATGATCGAATGGGTCGAGAAGCCCTTGATACCGGCAAGTCGCTCCCAGTCGATATCGGTTTCGAAGCCGTACTGCCCCGCATTGCTGCTTCCCTGACGCAGACCGAGCCCCTTGGTCGGGCTGGTGATGGCACCGGCGAACTCGTTCGTATTATCGAAGAGAATCGCCACGCCGTGCTGACGCAGCCACGTGTTCCATCCCCATGGATCGTCGAAAATCGCTTCGGGATGGGGGAGGGGAGGTACGGAGGATTTCTGGAAATCGACCGTACCGATCGGGCTGGAAACCCGGACGGCAGGTGCGAGACCGGTGGCGTTGGGTGCACCGCCTGCCAGAGGAGACTGGGCGTATGCCGCCGGAAGCGCGGCGAGCGAGACGCACGCAGTCGTAACGGCGCCGAGAACCCTATTTGAAAGACGGGGGATGAACATCGAGGTAATCCGTTGGTCGGATGTGGAACGCAGAATTTCCATGACAGGCGGGCATCGAGGGAGGAAAACTCCCTCGAACCCAACATGACTTATTTATTACATTTGATTTAGAAAACGCAACCGGACAATCCCGGATTGCCGCTCACAGCCCCGTGAAACAAAGTGTCCAAAAAAAACTGTGTCTTTTTGGACACTTTATCTGAACCGGGAGAGTCTTTATTTCGCGGCTTCCAATGAAGCAATGATTGCTTTCTTGGCTTCTTCAGGGCCTTCCCAACCAGAAACCTTGACCCATTTGTTAGGTTCAAGATCCTTGTAGCGCTCGAAGAAATGAGCGATCGCCTTGAGCGTTATTTCCGGCAGATCGTGAATGGTCTTGATGTCGGTATATTGGGTGTGGATCTTGTCGTGCGGCACGCAGACGATCTTTTCGTCCTGCCCGCTTTCGTCTTCCATCTTCAGCATGCCGATCGGACGGGCGCGGATCACGGCGCCGGGTACGATCGGGCCCGGTGCGAGCACGAGGGCATCGGCAGGATCGCCATCGGCGGCAAGGGTGTTCGGGATGAAGCCGTAGGCGGCCGGGTAATTCATGGGCGTGAACAGGAAACGATCGACGAAGATCGCGCCGCTTTCCTTGTCCACTTCGTATTTGACCGAGGAACCCTGCGGGATCTCGATAACGACGTTGATATCGTCGGGTACGGACTTGCCGGGGGAGAGTTTTGTGACATCCATCACTTCATGTCCTGAGCGGGTTGATCGAATATTGCGATCTTATCGCGCCTGATCCGCCCTGCACAGATGGTGTCACGTAATGTTCCGGTCATGGGCACGTGTCCGCACATCGCAGCTGAACCCGCCCGGAAAACATTGCCCGGAACTCATTGCCCGGAACTCATTACCCCGGGAATCATCGTCCGTTTTCAGCGGTCGTTATGACCGAGATCCCGCTCCGGCGCGATCCGGTCGCGTACACGCCGCTTGATCTCTTTCGGGGACGGAAATCCGCCATCCCGCTTGCGCTCCCATAAGAGGGCATCATCGAGCCGGATCGTGAAGACGCCGCCCGTCCCGGGCTGGAGCGCGACTTCGCCGATTTCCGTGCCGAAAGTCGAGAGCAGTTCCTGAGCGAGCCATGCGGAGCGCAGCATCCAGTTGCACTGCGTGCAAAATCGTATGGCGATGCGGGGTGTGGCGTCGTCGCGGATGGATGATGCGTCCCGGGGTGATGGCATGTCGGGCACAGGGTGTTCGCAGGAATCGGGATGCTGGGTCATCGTCGTCTTCTCCGGTCGGGGCGGCTCCGATCGGTCGGAACCCGGTTGAAAGAAACGCTGATCGGGCGCCCTCGCCTTGCTGCGATCAGCCGAAGCACGGATCAGGATCCTGACAACCAATATCCCAAGAGAGCTACGCACGTCATCGGCCCAGATCAGGCCGGATTGCCGGAAGGGGAAGCGTTGCTGCGTTCCCGTCGCCGTGAGGCGACGGATCGGCTTGTCGGTCAGAGAGGTCGCGTTACACCCTCTTTCGAAACCCGGTAGAGATCGGTATCGAAAACCTCGACGGCAATCACATTGCTATCGTTCTCCGTGGAGAGATCGGGAATGAGGGCATCGCCCAGGGTCCAGCGAGCGTTCGGAGCCTCGAGCGCACTCCATCCACGTAAATCCGTCTGGGAGAGATGCGTTACGCAGCGATAGGCCTGCTGGCTTGCAAACAGGGATATGGATCCAACGAGCAGCCCGAGTGCGCGACGATCGTCGTAGAACGGCCCGATGACCTTGTCCGGTCTCGCTGTTCTCGATTGGAGTCTGGCGGATCTGATCGTCTGATCTACACGAAAGACGAACGATGAGCCCTCGACCCGTATCGGGTGGTAGATATCGCTGTCATTGATGACGAGAGCCACATTGCCTCTCTTTTCGTAACGCGTATCGGCAGGGCGTGTCGTCTTCGGAAAACCGAGCGCCTCTGCCCGTGCGGCGAATTCCTCATGGATGGGCTCGACGAAGGCCCTGTCCGTGCACAGGGGATACGAAGCATCCGCATCCCAGGATTTCATGCCCGACGAAGACCCGCTTATCCTGTGATTCGCAGTGTTCAGGAAGGATTCCGACAGAGCGTTGTTGGCGAGGATAACGCCGTGTTTCTCAAGCTCGATATGGTGGATCCGGTAGGTTTCGAGCGACGTGTCATAGGCGATGCTCTGCCCGTTCACGAGCATTCGTGCAGGCACGAATCTATCGTGGATGAAGAAGCAATGCTCCTCGGTTACCCGCAAATCCTCATCGGGGGAGTTGGGAGCGAACGCATTCGCGCGGATCACGACCGGATAGCTATTGCCATCGACGACCCGCACGTCGCGCGATCCGACCCATATGACCGGCCGCAGAACCTTGCATCCGTCTTCGAGCACCACGATGGATTCCCCGACGGCGATGTCCTCGACAGCTCTCAGTCCCGCCCCGGTATGGATCTTCGTGCCGGACAGATAACAGGGTGTCGGACCTACATACTGTATCCCGTACTGATTATCCGTTCCGGGTATCAGAACCGTCTTGAACAGGCTCGGGTCGTAGCCTTTGCCCAGTGTGACATAGATGAATTGCTGCTCGCCCGTATTGGCGTTGAAGCTCTTTATCTGCAGGGAGCCGCTGTCGATTACATATGCGGCGGAGTCGACTCCACCAGGAAGAGCGAGGTCGAGAACATCGCCCTGACCGAAGCCGCTTATGTTGATGTTGTAGTAATCGATGTGTTCTCGGAATACCAGATAGTTGTTATTTCCATTCAGGACGATATTGACGTTGTGAACGACGCCTCCTTTCCCGGTCCCTATCGATACCTGACTGTTGGTCATCACCAGGGTTTGCCCGCTTATGTTGGAAAACGACGTATTCTCCGGATTTATAAGGGAGTTGTGTTCGGCCATATAGACATTGTTCAGGATGATCGTGCCGTTACCTGTAATGTTCCCGTTATTATTATAGTTGTATAATGTCGTGTTGTTGAGAATGATCGTTCCGTTATTGACCGTATTTCCGGCAATATTGAAAAATCCCGTAGCGGACGTATCGGAAACGCCGTTCGCCTCTCCATGCTCTCCCGACCCGTTGACGGTCACGCAGCCGCCGGCCGAGATTGTCGCGCCAGTCGAGGTGCTCCCCCAACCGCCGAGGGAAATGGAAGATTTCTGCCCGAGGTTGAAAACGAGATTCCCGCTGACTGTGAAGTTGCTGTCGTTTTGCAGGATGCTGGGTCCTCGTGTCCAGCAGCGGGAGACACCGGCAATAAGGGTAATCGTGCGCGTATCGCCAGCAGCGACGGTGCCGTCAACAGGCGTCAGGGAGGTGCGAACGGTAACATTGCTATCCGCCATTTTCACTTGTTCCTTATCGAAAACCTGGGAGATCGGGTCACTTCCGTAGGAGAGAGCCCTCTATTTTAAAGGATTGGAATCTGACCGGTGTTAAACCTGATAGAGGTTCCCGATATTCGGTTAACAGTTCATAATATCTTCCGGTACCGGAATGACTGTGCCGAAGAGCCCTTCCTCATGTCCGGACCGGACGATGAAAACGGGCTGTGCGGACCGTCTCCCGCGATCGCCCTGAGAGACATCCGGGCGGCATATCTCCGCGCGGGTTCGACCGGTTCCATCGCGATGGAGGGGCTGGGCGGAGGGGAGTGGTGTGACCTGCGATCGGATCCGGCTTTTGCGGGTGCGAAGCGAATACGATGGACACGATCGGTCCGAAGGCGTGCGGCGAAGCCCGTGCGCCAAAGTCCGTGCGGCAAGGCTTCGGGCTGCGTTCGAACATGGGGATATGGATCGCCCTGTCATCTGCACGAGGATGGACGGTCTTGCGGATGTCACGCTGCGTCCGATGCGCCAGGCCGGGCTCTGGATCGTTCCCTGATCGCGGTAAAGTGATTATAAATTATTAATTATTTTCATCATGCGCTTCTCCCCGAAGATGTGCAGGGCCGCCATGCCATCGTTATCTTTTCCATGAGGCGACGATCGTCGGAAACGAACGCGGCGCTATCCCCCATGCGTAATCCCCCACGTGCTATTTCTGCTCCGGTTGGATGCGGTCATTCCGGGGTGTTGTCGGTGCGTTCGGGGAAAGAGGCGGATCCGGACCCGGGCTTCGCCTGCCCTCCAGCCAGCTCCCTCCATACAGCCAGATCTGCCAGCAGCATGACTGCCGGTTGTCCTGACCGGGAGCGAGTTTGCCGTCACGGGGCGGGATCTCCGCGCTTCGGCAAATGACTCCGGCCCGGGCAATGCCACGGGGAAGCGGTAAGGATTTCTTTGCAGGCGTATCTTGCAAAACGGGCCGAATTGCGCGATTTCCTGCACAACCTGTGCGCCTGTAGCTCAATTGGTTAGAGCAGGCCGCTCATAACGGCTTGGTTGCGGGTTCGAGTCCTGCCGGGCGCAGGGGTTTCACGCTCCGTATGCGAGCGCACTCGAGCCGCGTTCTCGTTTTTCCTACCGACCATTTCACCGGGAGTTCCCTCATGGCCGCCTACCAGTATGTCTATGTCATGAAGGACCTGACCAAGGCCTATCCCGGCGGGCGGGAGGTCTTCAAGGGCATAACCCTGTCCTTCCTGCCAGGCGTCAAGATCGGCGTGCTCGGCGTCAACGGTGCGGGTAAATCGACCCTTCTCAAGATCATGGCCGGACTCGAAAAGGAATATGGCGGCGAGGCCTGGGCCGCGGAAGGCGCGCGGATCGGATATCTCGAGCAGGAGCCGAAGCTGGACGAGTCCCTGACGGTCGGTGAGAACGTCGCTCTCGGTTTCGGCGATCTCAAACGCGCGGTCGATCGTTTCAACGAGATCTCGATGGCCTTCGCCGAACCGATGACCGATGACGAGATGACGGCTCTGCTTGCCGAGCAGGCCGAGCTGCAGGAAAAGATCGACGCGGGCGATGGCTGGGAGCTGGATCGCAAGCTCGATATCGCGCTCGAGGCACTGCGCTGCCCGTCTGCCGACAGCCCTGTCACCGTGCTCTCGGGCGGCGAGCGTCGCCGGGTGGCTCTGTGTCGTCTGCTGCTCGAGAAGCCCGATCTGCTGCTGCTCGACGAACCGACTAACCATCTCGATGCCGAGAGCGTGGCCTGGCTCGAAAAGACGCTGCGCGAGTATCAGGGCACCGTCATGGTCATCACCCATGACCGCTACTTCCTCGACAACGTCACCAACTGGATTCTCGAGATCGAGCGCGGCCGCGGCTATCCGTTCGAGGGCAACTACTCTTCCTGGCTGACCCAGAAGCGCAAGCGTCTCGCCCAGGAGGAAAAGGAAGAAAGCGCCCGCCAGCGCGCGCTGGCAGCCGAGCAGGAATGGATCGGCTCCTCGCCCAAGGCCCGTCAGGCCAAGAGCAAGGCCCGTATCGCAAAATACGAGGAAATGCTGGCGGCGAATCAGGAGCGTGCAGGCGGCACGGCCGATATCGTCATCACGCCGGGCCCGCGCCTTGGCGGAACGGTCATCGAGGCGGAGAACCTGACGAAGGGTTTCGGCGACCGGCTGCTGATCGACGGGCTGAATTTCAAGCTTCCCCCGGGCGGCATCGTGGGTGTCATCGGTCCGAATGGTGCCGGTAAATCGACTCTGTTCAAGATGATCACGGGGCAGGACACGCCCGATGGCGGAGCGCTCCGGGTGGGCGAGACGGTCAAGCTCGGTTATGTCGACCAGTCCCGCGATTCACTCGACGACAGCAAGACGGTGTGGGAGGAAATCTCCGGCGGCACCGATGTCATTCATCTGGGCAAACGCACCGTGCCGTCGCGTGCCTATGTCGGGGCGTTCAATTTCAAGGGCTCGGACCAGCAGAAACGCGTGGGCGTGCTGTCGGGCGGTGAGCGTAACCGCGTTCATCTGGCGAAGATGCTCAAGGAAGACAGCAACGTCATCCTGCTCGACGAGCCGACGAACGATCTCGACGTCGATACATTGCGTGCGCTCGAAGACGCGCTTGCGGAGTTTGCCGGCTGTGCCGTGGTCATCTCGCATGATCGCTGGTTCCTCGATCGTCTCGCGACGCATATCCTTGCCTTCGAGGGCGACAGCCATGTCGAATGGTTCGAAGGCAACTTCCAGGATTACGAGGAAGACAAGCGTCGTCGTCTGGGGCCGGAATCCACCGAGCCGAGCCGCATCAAGTACCGTCCCATCGCACGCTAAGGGATGAGGATGTCGGAGCGGCGCTCCTCTGACATCTTCCGTATCGATGGCGGAAAAGGGTCATCTGCATGACCCTCGGGCGTCAGATACGGACCCAGAGGCTTTTGCTCCAGCCCGTTTCCTGGCGCGACCTCCAGGACATGATCCGCCTCAAGACCAGCGGCGCCTCTTTCGGGCGCATGCTGGGCGGGGTGCGTTCCTTGCAGCAGGTCGAGGACGAAATGGCCGACGATCTCGCTTTCTGGGCCAAGCGTGGGATCGGCATCTTCACCATTCGCGAGAACGATCGCTTCGTGGGGATCACGGGGCTGCATGAGCGCCCGGACGGTCGTGGTCTCGGGCTGCGTTTCGCGCTGGTGCCCGAGGCCGCAGGGCGAGGGATCGCCCGCGAGGCCGCCGGTGCCGCCCTGCGCTTTGCACTCGATTCAGGAATCGAGAGAGTGGTGGGTGTGACCCGGGAGGACAACATGCCATCGCGTATCGTGTTGGGCAGTATCGGCATGCATCACGTCGAGAGCTTCGAACGCGACGGATATCTGATGCTCGTTTATGAAATCAGACAGGACGCGGGCGTGTCGCCGGGGGCGATTGCCCCCTGAGGGCTGACGTCCCGCACCGGTGCTGCCGGTGCAGGGGGTGTCGTGCGGGGGAGGAGGGAGCCGACTGGCCGCCTCGTTTCATCTCCCCATGCGCATCGCTCAGTGGTGGTGCGACAGCTGGCGCTCGAGCGCCTTGATCAGGGTTGCGACATTGCCGCCATTGCGCGCGAGATAGGAGCTGTAATCCTGACGTTGCGTCAGACGCAGGCTCGTACCCTCGCCGATCATGTCAACGATCTTCATGCCGCCATCATGAGCGATCAGCAGTTGCATGTCGGCCGTCGGCTGGCCGGGTCGCATGATCTGCGCGCTCACCAGTTCGCCATTGGGCGACGAGCTCGTGCCTGTCACCCGGAAGCTCACGCCCTTGTAGTCGCCGATCTTGTCCGTCACTGCATTGACGAGCACCTGATGGAACAGCTTCAGATAGTGTGTCTGCTGCTCGGGCGTTGCAGTGCGCCAGTAGCGGCCCAGACAGAACTTGCCGATCGTTGCGATATCGACGTTCTGCTGCAGCAGGGGAAGAACCTCCTGCTTCTTTTCGGTCAGGGACTTGTTGCTGTTGATGATGTCGACCAGCGCGCTGCCGAAATGGGTCACGAACCCCTTGGCATCCTCGGCCCGGGCCGGCTGGGAGAGGGCTGTCATCGAGAGCAGCGCCGTAGCTGCAAGGCCAAGGGCGGTGCGACGGGTCAGGGAAAGGCAGGATCTGAACATGTCGGGAGGTCCTTAATTGTACCAGTCCGGCACGGTTGCCCGGTGGTCGTTACGAAGCGATTCTACCTGGCTGGCGCGATTTTGCTGCCATGCGCTGCGGATGAAGGCGTAGGGATCGAGCGAATCCTGCTCGACCTGGTCGATCTCGTCAATATGACTGGAGAAACCGCCGAGCACGCCTGCGATATTATACGCCCAGTTGAAGGTCAGGAGTCCATAACCGCGTGGCACGTAGTTGATGGGCGAAAGCCCCTGCGCGATGGCGTAGCCGCCTGCATCGCGGAAGGTATTCGGCCCGAGTCCGGGCAGGAAGAGATAGGGGCCGCTCGGGACGCCCCAGCTCGCGAGCGTCAGCCCGGGATCGCTGTCGTGATGAGGATAGCCGAGCGATGTCGCCACATCGATGAACCCGGCAGCGCCGAGGGTCATGTTGATGACATAGCGCATGAAATCGTCGCCAGCGCGGCGCGGTTTTCCGGCGCCGACATCGCTGAAGAAGACGGTCGGCATGTACCAGGTCTGGTTCAGGTTATCGATCGAGTTGCGGATCGGCTTCGGAACGGCCCAGGCCCATGCCTTGCCCACCGGACGCAGGGCGTTGTGATAGGCCCACATCTGGATACCGTACATCTTGCGATTGACCGGCTCGTACGGGTCGTTCGCTTCCTTGTAATCCGCGAGCGCCTCCGGGTCTTTCGGGGGCGGATTGCGCCAGCTCGCGCAGGCGCCGAGCGAGAGCAGAACGGTGGATCCGATGAGAAGGCGGCCGACGAGAACACGGCTCCCCGGACGCTGCCCCGGACGCAGCTCGCGCCGTTTCGTTTCCGTCCGGACGGTGGAACCGGCCTCTGGCCGGGAATCGGAATCACCTAGCGGTGCGCTCATCGCTATCCCCAAGTCGCATCAGCGGACATGGTCACCGGTTCTGGGCGGTGCCCGCTGACGATCAGTTTGTCGCTGGCCGCATTCCGGCCCGCTTTTCGTTTCTCAGAAGCGTGTCAGGAAATCAGCATGACATCATCGGCCTTTCCGGCAAAGAGGTCCCACTGTCTCTCCCGAGACGCAGCATCGTGGTTTTCTAGCACGATGTCTGTCGGACGCCAGACCGTAGATGCCAGTTCATGCCGGGAGCCTAGCGTCTGGCATGGCGTCCGGTTGTCCGAGATGGAGGATATGTACTTTGACACAGAACCTTTCCGCGAGCACTGTGGCGCGAAATCAACAGATGGAAGCGTTCGATCGATGAAACCAGTTTGGAAGCATGCCGCCTCCGTTGCCGTTCTGGCCGGTTTGCTCGGTGGCGTTGCCCAGGCCGCGCCGGGCGTGAAGGTGCAGCCCTGGGGGAAGACCCCGTCGGGGCAGGACGTGAAGATGATCACGCTGACGAACGATCATGCCATGACCGTCCGTATCATCACCTATGGAGGCGTGATCCAGTCCGTCGACGTGCCCGATCGTGAAGGGCATGTTCAGGACGTCGTTCTCGGATTCGGGACGATCGATGGCTACACCAGGGATTCGGCGCAGGGCGGCCTGTTCTTCGGCGCCATGATCGGCCGTTACGCGAACCGTCTGGCGCATGGTCGGTTCACGGTCGACGGAAAGACCTATCATACCGATCTGACGGATCCGCCGAACGCGCTGCATGGGGGCAAGATCGGGTTCGACAAGCATGTCTGGACTCTGGTGGGCACGAAAAAGACCGCAAGCGAGTCCAGCGTGACCCTGCAGCTCGTCAGCCCGAACGGCGATCAGGGTTTCCCTGGGAAGCTGACGACCGACGTGACCTACACGCTCGATGAGAACAATGCGCTCAGCCTGCATTATACGGCCACGACCGATGCGCCGACCGTGCTGAACCTGACCAACCATTCCTACTGGAACCTGAACGGCGAGGGATCGGGGACGGTCGAGAACGAGATTCTCCAGATCAATGCCGGGCATTATACGCCCACGGACTCGACCTCGATTCCGACGGGCGAGATTGCGACCGTCGAGAATACGCCGCTCGATTTCCGCAAGCCGACCCGGATCGGCGATCGGCTGCGCAGCGATTTCCAGCAGATGCTGTTTGCGCGCGGCTACGACAATAACTGGGTGATCGATGGCGCCTATGGCAAGGCGCCCCGTTCGGCAGCGACCGTCTACGATCCGGCTTCCGGGCGCAGCCTCGAAGTGCTGACCAACCAGCCCGGCCTGCAGGTCTATACGGCCAACTCCCTGACGGGAAAATACGCGGGAATTTCCCATCGTACCTATCGTCAGACCGATGCCGTGGCGCTTGAAGCCGAGCATTATCCCGACAGCCCGAATCATCCGTCCTTCCCGACGACGGAACTGCGTCCGGGTCAGAAATTCGACTACACGACGACCTTCCGTTTCAGCAATCGCTGACGGATGAGCATAACCGGTGCGTGGCGACGAAGCGTCGCCTCGCGCCGGTTATGCGCGATTTCCTCGATTGAAACCCGGATACCGGGACGCGCAAGAAGCCCGCACTGCCCCGTGAGGCGAGGACCTCTGCCAGTTCCCGTTCGCAGCCGCCCGGCTCTCATGCCCGGCCCGAATGCCCTGTTCCGAACGCACCGGTCAGAACGCATCGGCCCGATCCCTGCTATGCGAGCTCTCCGGCTCAGGGTTTCCGGCTCAGAGTTTCCTGTCGCGCTTGATCCGATCCCAGGCGGCATTGATGCGTGCGACACGATCCGCCGCCTTGGCCATGGCCTCCGGCCCGAGATTTTTCTGACCCAGAACATCTGGATGATGCTCGCGTATCAGCATACGCCAGCGGGCGCGCACTTCCTGATCGGTCGCCATACGGGTCAGACCGAGCTCGACATAGGCGTCGCTCTCGCTTCCGACCGATCCCGAGCGCCCGGTCTCGGCCCGGTCCCATGCGCCGGGCGGCAGGCCGAATGCTGCGTGCACTTTCCTGAGAAAGGTCAGCTCGGCGGGATGAAGGGCAGCGCCGGGAGGGAGATCGGCCCGCGCGATCACGAACAGCGCCATGAGCAACTGTTCGAGCGGTGCGCGATCCTTCGCGAATCCCTTGCCCAGCTCTCTTGCATACATCTCGAAATCGTCGGTGCGATCGCGGGCGCGGTCGAACAGCATCCCCACCTCGCGGCCGGTTTCCGGCGGGAACTGGAAGAGACTGCGAAATGCCCTGATCTCGGCCTTGTTCACCGGACCGTCGATTTTCGCCATCTTGGCGCAGAGTGCGACGAGACCGATCGCATAAAGCTGGTCGGTCTTGCCGAGAAGGGAAGACATCTTCGCGGCAGCCATGAACGCCGCCCCGTTGGGGTCGGGCTGGCCACGGCTGCGCCAGTGGTCGTTCCACCCGCCTGCCGGAGTCTCGAGAAGTGCGCCGCGATCGGCGGCATGACCCAGAGCGGCTCCCATGAGTGCGCCCATCGGGCCACCCACAGCGAAACCGGCTACGCCACCGAACATCTTTCCCCAGAATGCCATGGCTCATGGGTAGCATGAGCACGCGGGAGAACTCAAACGAAGGGAGAACGCGCCGCGCGGTTTTCCTCCGTGGCACGCAGCTATGTTTGCCGCGCCCCCGGGACTGGGGCAGATTGGGTGGCATGATACGCATTCTGATCGATTCCGATGCCTGTCCGGTCAAGGACGAAATCTATCGTGTGGCCGGACGGTACGGGTTGCATGTTCTCGTCGTCGCGAACCGGATGATCGCGGTCCCCGCCTCGCCGCTGATCGAGCGCGTCGTGGTCGATCAGGGGCCGGATGTCGCGGATGACTGGATCGCGGAGCATGTGGCCGCAAGAGACATCGTCATCACGGCCGATATCCCGCTCGCCGCGCGATGCGTCGAGAAGGAGGCGTTCGTTCTGGAGCCCAAGGGGAGGGTGCTCGACGGAGATGCCATCGGCATGGCGCTGGCCATGAGAAATCTCATGACCGATCTCCGTTCGGCAGGCATGGTGACACCGGGCGCGGCGAGTTTCGGAAAATCCGACCGATCGCGCTTCCTGTCTGCACTCGATACGCTGGTGAACAAGGCCCGGAAACCGACCCTTGCCGGATTGCGTGCACCGGAGCCCTAAGACGGTCCGGATCCGTTCTCAAGAGCTTTGCTCTCTCGGCTCCTGCGGCCCCGGCCTGGTCCGCGCCGCGCTTGCTCAGGCCGCAACGGAGGCGGGAGAACGCGTTTCTTCCATTAGGGGAACCACGCGGATCGCCAGTATTGAAGGAAGAGCGGTCAGGGTTTCCGGGAGACTTTCGGGCAGGGCGATCTCGGCCCGCCCCTTGGTCCAGCGCATATCGGCTCGCTCGACCGGATGCCAGCCTTTGAGATCTTCGCCCATGAAATCGATCATGACCGGAGAAGTCGAGCAGGCACCATAAAGGGTGATATCCCCCACCAGAAGTCCAAGAGCGCGACGGTCATCCACAAAGGGACCGATCCGGTCGCAGGGGCGTGACGTTGCCGTCTCCAGCGAGGCGCGCCGCACTGACGCGTCGAGCGGAAAGATAATCTGGTTCCCGACACGACGAAGGGCTTTTATCTCGGAGCCGTCAGGAAGGACGAGGCGGACGGAGTTTTCGATTGCCGCAGGAAAAGCGGCCTCTCCGGGTGAAAAGCGCGTCCCGCACCGCGTTGCGATTCTGCGATGGATAGGCTCGACGAATGATCGGTCCGTATTCATGGGGTAGCAGGGGGGATCGCTCTCGCCGCCCGGTATGGCGTCAGACATCGCCTCCGGTATCGTCCCGTGGGTCGTCTCGAAGCGCCAGTCGGCCTTGCCGCTACCATGGAGTGTTTCGGAGAGGATCCCGTTGACCGTGATCAGCGCGTGGCGGCGTGTTCTGAGATGGAAGATCCGGTATGGCTGCATATCGCGCCGATAGGCGATCGATCCGCCGTTGACGAGCATTCGCGCGGGTATGAGCTGTCCCTCGACGAAGATCCCGTGCTCCGCAGTGACGTGCAGATCGGCGTTCGGCAGGTTTTCGCCGAGCGCGCCTGCGCGTATGCAAACAGGGTAGCCGGACATATCGTCGGGCCGTTCCGGATCGGGATGAACGAGGGAGGAACCAATCCACCGGATGGTTTCTATCGAGGTTCCATCCGCTCTGGTGACGAAGATTTCGTCGTCGATGTTCAGCGTCTCGATCGCCCGCGGACCATCGGGCGTTTCGACACGCGTGCCTGCCAGATAGCATGGGGTGAAGCGTTGCGGCGCCGTACCGGAATCATCCTGAGTGAGCCGGACTGTGACACCGTCTATGGTTACAAGGAAATCGTTCCCGGCTCCGCTGGACTTTCCCGAACCGGGATAGCTGATCTCCAGCGACTTCCAGTCGACGACCTGATCGCCGAGAAAGACGATGTGATATGCGCCGTTCGTCGAGCCCAGAATGAGGATACCCCAATCGGGGTTGCCCCATGAGTAATCGTAGTCCCAGCTTATAGAATCCCCGCTCTGGGGATCGTCGAAATCGATTTTCCAGCCATCGATCGAGGCATCGACGTCATTGTGGACATCGCCTAGATCGATGCAACCTTTGTTATCGCTTACGGTAAAATAGCTTCCTGAGAACGTATAGTTTCCAGTAGAAAAAATCTGGTCCGGCATGGTCGTGCACTCCTATGAAGGCGCGCATTCCGAATGCCGATCGCTGACCTCTTCCGGTGCGCGTCGCTATCGGTGTAGATAGACTACATTGTGATTCCGAATATATTATTTTTTATTTGGTAATCAATATCATCTGGTTATTTAGATATGCATAAATCGGATCTGAGATGGCGCAAGACAGCCAGTCTCAGCGACGATGCGAGAGGCCGGTCCGGCGATCGTGAGGAGTCGATCTGCGCGACAAGCGCCGCCATGGAGCGGCCCGCGCTCATCTCCTCCAGTACGGACCAGAACTCCGGCTCTAGCGCGATGCTCGTCCGGTGCCCCGACAGGGTAAAACTGCGTTTGACCAGGGCGGTCTTCGGGGCGGTCATCGGTCCGGCTCCGCAAGCTGCGTCCAGGCCCACACTGCCGCTTCGGCGACCGTTTCGTTTTCGTCCGCCATGAGTGAGGCGATCAGAGGCAGTTTCGTCGCATCTCCGGAATTTCCCAATGCGACGAGCACGTTTCTGACGAAACGGTTGCGCCCGATACGCTTGATGGGCGAGCCGGAGAAGAAACTGCGAAATCCGGCATCGTCCAGCCGGGCCAGATCGTCCAGTTCCGGCGCCATGAGATCGGGGCGGGGTTGCAGCTTCATGTGGCGCGAGGTCGCGGCGAAACGGTTCCATGGGCAGGCATTGAGACAGTCATCGCAGCCATAGATGCGATTGCCCATGGCCTTGCGGAATTCGACCGGAATCGGCCCGTCATGCTCGATGGTGAGATAGGCGATGCAGCGCCTTGCATCGAGCGCATAAGGGCGCGGGAAGGCATCGGTCGGGCAGGCGGTCAGGCAACGCGTGCAACTGCCGCACGACCCGGCCCGAGGCGGTGACGGCGTGAGGGCGAGCGTGGTGTAGATCTCGCCCAGAAGCAGCCATGATCCATGATCGCGCGAAACCAGATTGGTGTGCTTGCCCTGCCAGCCGAGCCGGGCCTGCTCGGCCAGAGGCTTCTCCAGCACCGGCGCGGTATCGACGAACACCTTCACCTGCGTGCCCTCGCCACCGACATCCTGACGCACCACGAATTGCGCCAGATGCTTGAGCATGCCCTTGAGCACATCGTGGTAATCGCGATGGCGGGCATAGACCGAGATCGTGCCTGTATCGGGTCGGTCGAGCGTCTCGGCCGGGTCGGCTTCAGGCGCATAGGACAGGCCGAGCGAGATCACGCTGCGCACGTCCGGCCAGAGCGCCCTGGGGTCGCCGCGCTGTTCGATGCGCTGTTCCATCCAGCCCATTGTGCCGTGTCGTCCGTCTTCCACAAACTGGCGCAGGCGCGTGCGGGCTTCTTCGGGCAGGGAGGCATCGCAGAACCCGATCGCATCGAAGCCGAGATGCCGCGCATGATCGGCAATGCGGTCTTCGATGCTCTTGCTCATGGGGCAGAGGGCGTCATGGGACGGGTGGCCAGTCCGGCTGGGGGAATTCGTCCTGCGACCAGTCTCCGGCGGCCCAGCTGGCGCGTAGTTCCTCGGCCTTCTGCGGCAAGGTGCCGTTCACGATGGCCGCGCGTATCTCACGCATCAGGCGCTGGTAATAGGCCAGATTATGCCAGGTCAGCAGCATCGGGCCGAGAATTTCATTGGCGCGGAACAGGTGATGCAGATAGGCGCGGCTATGGCGCGAACAGGCCAGACAGTCGCAATCGGGGCTGATCGGGCGATTATCCCCGGCATGGCGGGCATTGCGCAGATTGAGCGTGCCGCGCTCGGTATAGGCACGCGCCGTGCGGCCTGCACGCGTGGGCATGACGCAATCGAACATGTCCACACCGCGTTCCACACCGCCCAGCAGGTCATCGGGGGTGCCGACGCCCATCAGATAGCGCGCATGGTCCTGCGGCAGGAGCGGTGTGGTGAAATCGAGCGTCGAGAACATGAGTTCCTGACCCTCGCCCACCGCCAGACCGCCAATGGCATAGCCCTCGAATCCGATATCGGTCAGGGCCTTGGCCGAGCGTGCACGCAGATCGCGCTCCGTGCCTCCCTGCACGATGCCGAACTGTCCGTAGCCGGGGCGTTGCACGAAGGCCTCGCGCGAGCGCGCTGCCCAGCGCATGGACAATTCCATGGAGGATTCGAGGCGCTCCGGCGTGGCGGGCAGGGCCGGGCATTCATCGAAACACATGGTGATGGTGGCATCGAGCGCGTGCTGGATGTCGGTGCTGCTCTCCGGCGTCAGGCGATGCTTGGAGCCGTCGATATGGGAGTTGAACGTCACCCCGTCCTGATCGAGCTTGCGCAGCGCGCCGAGCGACATGACCTGAAACCCGCCTGAATCGGTCAGGATCGGGCCGGACCAGTCCATCATGCGGTGCAGGCCGCCCATCTTGCGCACGCGCTCGGCGCCGGGGCGCAGCATGAGGTGATAGGTATTGCCCAGAATGATACCCGCACCCGTCGCGCGTACGGCGTCCATGGTCATGGCCTTGACCGTGCCCGCGGTGCCGACCGGCATGAAGGTGGGGGTGGGGATGGTGCCGTGCGCCGTATGCAGATGCCCCGCACGTGCCTGGCCGCAACAGGCCTCGGCCTTCCACTGCATTTTCGTGGCGGATTGGGTCATGGGGCGCGGTCCAGCAAGCAGGCATCTCCGTAGGAATAAAAGCGAAAACCCTCGGCAATCGCGTGACGATAGGCCTCGCGCATGGTCTCGGTTCCGGCCAGCGCACAGACGAGCATGAACAGGGTCGAGCGCGGCAGGTGGAAATTGGTCATCAGCCGATCGACTGCACGGAAACGATAGCCCGGCTTGATGAAAATGGAGGTCTCGCCTTCCCAGGGGTGAACGACGCCCCGCTCATCGGCAGCACTTTCAAGCAGGCGCAGGCTGGTGGTGCCCACGGCCACGATCTTCCTGCCGCTGGCGCGGGTGTCGTTGATGAGCTGCGCGGTTTGCGCGTCGATGCGGCCCCATTCGGCATGCATCTTGTGGCTGGCGATCTCGTCGCGCACGGGCAGGAAGGTGCCTGCGCCCACATGCAGGGTGAGGGTATGGCGTCGCACGCCGCGCGCATCGAGTGCCGCCAGAAGGTCGGGGGTGAAATGCAGACCCGCCGTGGGTGCGGCGACCGCACCCTTGTAGCGCTCGAAAATCGTGGCGTAATCGCTGTCATCTTGCGCGGTCGGGCCGGTGGGACGATCGATATAAGGCGGCAGGGCCAGAACCCCGGCCCGTTTGAGGAAGTCGTCGAAGGCCTCCCCTTCGGCCGAGAACCGCATGGAGATGGCCCCGTCTCCCTCATTCTCCACCACCGCGGCGGTCACCGGGTCGCTGCCGAAATGCAGCGTGTCGCCGGGCTTGAGCTTGCGGGCGTTTTTCGCCAGAGCGTGCCAGCTGCCATCGCTCAGGATACGGTCGAGCGTGATGCCGATCTTTGCCTCGCCCCGTCTTGCCGCGAGCTGGGCGCGTATGACGGCGGTGTCATTGACCACCAGCAGATCGCCGGGTTCGAGCAGGGACGGGAGGTCGCTCACACGCGCTTCGCTCAGCGCCTGGCCAGCGGCCACGCGCAGCAGGCGCGCGGAATCGCGCGGTCGGGCGGGTTCCAGGGCGATATTCTCGCGCGGGAGATCGAAATCGAAATCGGATATCTGCATGGGCGGCCCGGTTTAGGCCAGAATCACCGGACAAGGCCAGCCCGAATCAGGGGCGCGGGCTTACCGGTTCCGGTGGTGCCCGGCCCGCATCCGGCCCGTTTGCGCCATGCCGTCCGGGGCAGAGCTTGAGACGATCGATCAGCCAGCGCCCTGCTGGACCGGGAGGTTCGGCGGTGGGATAGACCACGATCATGGGCATGGCCGACCCACCGGCTGGAAACCCGTCCATCTGTAGTTCGACCAGACGGCCCGCCTCGAGATCGGCGCCGATGCTGTGCACCGGCATGCCGCCCCAGCCCAGCCCGCCGAGAAGAAAATGATGCTTGGCGTAAAGATCGGCCAGACGCCATGTGGCGGGAGAGAAGATGCCGCGCTCGCGCCCTGCGGAGAGATCGGTCCGGTCGGTCAGGACCAGCTGCACGTGACGCGCCAGCTCGTCTTTTGGAATCGGCCCGTCGAAACGGGCGAGCGGGTGCCCGGCCGAGGCCACCATCATGAACCGTATGTCGCCCAGCGCCTCGGAAGAGAGCGCGCCCGGCAGATCGGGCAGGGGGCCTGCAATACCGATCCGGGCACGGGAATCGAGAAGGGGCTGGAAGACCCCGCCAAGCGCTTCGACATAGAGACGCAGGGGCGTCTGGGGAAAGGTCTCGCGAAACACACGCGCCACGCGGGTCATCCGGTCCATGGGAAAGAACACATCGACCACGACGGAAAGTTCCGGCTCGATGCCCGACGCCATGCCATGGGCGCGCGCCTTCATGTGATCGACTCCCATGACGATGCCTCGCGCATCGGCCAGAAGCATCCTTCCTGCCTCGGTCAGAAGCGGATAGCGTCCCGCACGATCGAACAGGGTCACGCCCATCTGGCATTCCAGTGCGGCGATCATTTCGCTGATGGCGGGCTGGGAGCGTCCGAAACGCCGGGCCGCCGCCGAGAAGCTGCCATCATCGGCTGCTGCGATGAAGGCGCGAAGCTGATCGAGCGAAATACGGTCCAGCACGACGCTTTCCTTCACTCATAAGCAAAGCCGATACTATCCATCGGAAGATACTGAGTGTCGAGATAGGTCGTGCTGTGGGAGGCTATGCGGGAAGAGCGGAGGAAGACCTTTTCGCAGGCGCTTCCGCCCGACCGTCATTGGCCTGAACAGGGACGCCCGCATCATGAAGATCCTGCATATCGATTCCAGCATTCTCGGCGACAACTCCGCCAGCCGTGCCCTGACGGCCCGGACTGTCGCCCATCTCGAGGCCGCGCATCCCGGGGCCGAGATCGTCTATCACGATCTCGCAGCTCATCCGATCCCGGTTCTCTCCGCTGCTCATGTGGCTGCGCGTTTCGGCGCCGAGGTGACCGACGAGACGATCCAGGCCGATCTGGCGCGGGACAATGCGCATGTGGACGAACTCTTCGCCGCCGATATCGTGGTGATCGGTGTCCCCATGTACAATTTCGCCATTCCCGCCCAGCTCAAGAACTGGGTCGATCGTATCGTGGTGGCGGGCAGAACGTTCCGCTACGGCGAGAATGGCCCCGTCGGCCTGCTCCCGGAAGGCAGGAAGGTGATCCTGATTTCCACGCGCGGGGGCACATACACGCCGGGCAGCCCGGCGGCGGCGATGGATCATCAGGAGCCCTATATGACCGATGTGCTCGGTTTCGTGGGGCTCGGCGCGGTGCACTGGATCCGTGCCGAGGGGCTGAGCCTCGGGGCGGAGGCCCGTGATGCGGCCATGCGTGCCGCCGAAGCCGATATCGCCGCGTTGACCCTCTGAACGATCCGGCCCCAAGGAGTTTTTCCCCCATGAACAAGATCTTTCTCAACAAGACCATTCCCGGCAAGACCATGTTCCGCAAGACCGTTTTCGCAGGGACGGCCCTGTTCGCCGCCCTCGTTGCCATCCCGCAGGCCCGGGCCGAGGCCCCCGCACCGAAGGGCGGCATATCCGCCCCCGGCGCCGTGCAGGCGGGACGCTACACGGTCGAGCCCTATCACACGCAGGTCGAATTCACGCTCATGCATATGGGATTCACTGCATTTTCGGGCTTCTTTTCGCAGGCCTCGGGTACGCTCGTGCTCGACCCCGCCCATATCGAGGCGACGAAGCTGGACGTGACCCTGCCCATCGCTTCGGTCCAGACCACGGCTGCCAAGCTCGATAGCGAGCTGAAGTCGGCCGACTGGTTCGATGCCGCGAAATATCCCTCTGCCCGTTTCGTCTCGACGCATGTGACGCGCACCGGCAGCAGCACCGCTACGATCACGGGCGATCTTACCCTGCATGGCGTGACCAGACCCGTCACCCTCAAGGCACGGCTGATCGGCAGCGGCGTGAATCCGCTCGACAAGAAGGAAACGGTCGGGTTCGAGGGCAGCACGGTGATCTCGCGCAGCGCATTCGGTGTATCGCGCTATGTGCCGCTGGTCGGCGACCAGGTGACGCTGCATATCGCAGGCGCATTCGAGAAAGCGTCCTGATCGTCGATCCCGCACCGTATCGCGCATTTCCCCGAACCGGGCATGAGCACGTCATGCTCCAGCCCGGTCCGGGGATATTCCTGCGTTCCAGCAGGCTTGCGTTCGTACGGGGCTGCGTTCCTGCATTCGGACAATTCAAATCCTGGCCGTGCTGTTCTAGACTCCGCTCACCGCAATTACCGGAGTATCCATCATGTCCTATGCCGCTCTCGATGCCGTTCGCGTCGCCAAGGCGTCCAAATCCGCCCTTGCAGCGCTCGGTCAGGTTCGCGAGGAATCCGAGGCACATATCCGCAAGACCCTCATGATCGAGCGGATCGAGGCTCTGGCGAGCGCCGCAGCCGAGACGTCGCTCCCGGGCGGTGGTCTCGTGACCCTGACCTCTGAGGAGTTCTGGCTGATCAGCAAGAACTGGTAACGGACGAGCCGGTCGCGCAGGGCGCGTTCCTCCTGTGGGAGGCGCGCCCTGCGCTCCGTTTTTCGTCCTAACCCTGATAGGACGCGATCTCGATCAGGTTCCGGTCGGGATCGTGGATGTAGATCGAGGTGATCGGCCCCAGCGCTCCGATGCGTGTAACCGGCCCCTCGATTAGCGTTACACCGCATTTCTCCAGATGACGGATGATGTTTTCCGAATCGATGGCGGTCGTGAAGCACAGATCGCTCACGCCCGGCGCCGCCTTTTCTGCGGTGATCCATCCCTCGGACTCCATCGGGCGCAGATTGATCTTCTGACCGCCGAAACAGAGCGAGACGCGGTTGTTGCGTCCGTATTCCTCGATCTCCATGCCCAGAACATGCTGATACCAGTTGGCGGACAAGGTGCGATCACGAACCGTGAGAACGATATGGTCGAGGCGATCGACTGTAAAACGCATGAGGTCCGGACTTTCGCTGACAGAGGCCTGGCTCAAGCACTATCAGTGTTCCGCCGTCCCTGACTAGAGCGGGCGCCATGCCCGTCCGGTGCGAGGCGGGCGAGTCGCGTCGCGATTGCCGGTGCGATCGCGAGCAGAACGAGGAAGCGGGCGATCTGCATCGCCATCACGAATGGAACGTCGATGGGGACCGAAGCCGCGATGATCGCGATGGAATCCGCGCCTCCCGGGCTGGTTGCGAGATAGGCGCTCAACGGATCCACATGGGCGATATGCGCGAGCGGCCAGGAGAGAAGGGCGCATCCGGCAATCAGCACGGTTGTGGAAAGGGCTACAGCAGGCAGAGCCCGCCGGACATGGTGCAGCACATCGCGGGTGAACCGGCGTCCGATCATCCAGCCGATGACGACATAGCTCGGGGCGAGAAGCCAGAAGGGCAGGCTGTAATGCACGCCGAATCCGGCCTGGAGCACCACACCGCCGATCATGCTTGTCAGCAGCGGTGCGGCGCCGCTGCGTATGAAGGGGGCGAGCAGCACCGCGCAGGCGATGAGCGGCAGGCAGGGCCAGAAGGCGAAGGGCGAGACCGGAAGCGCCCCGGAAACATGACGGACCTGGCCAGCGCCGACGAGGGCGAAATGGGCGACGACCGAGGTTGCGATCGTGACCATCAGGACACGGAGATAGACCATGAAGGCCACGAGACGCTGATCGGCACCATAATCCTCGCAGAGCAGCAGCATCGCCGTGGCCGCTCCGGGCGACGCGCCCCACAGGGCCGTGGTTCCGGGCATGACGCGCAGGCGCGTCAGCAAAAGACCGAGCGAAAAGCTGATGAAGACGACGGACAGGACACCGCTCAGAAAAATGGCCCAGTGAGCGCCTATCTCCCGCAGGACCTGCGCAGTGAGGCCGTGAGCCATCAGCTGGCCGATGATCGCCTGGGCGATGACGGGAAGACGGGCATGCAGCGCTATGGAATGGCCGCGCGTCGAGACGACGATGGCCGCGAGCATGGGGCCGAGCAGCAGGGCGGCCGGAAATCCGACCAGACCCAGCCCCGTGGCCAGAAGAGCGGAGAGCGCGCTCAGGATCAGGAAGACACGCGCCTGCGCGATCATTCGCCGAATACGATCTCGTTCGTGCGGGTGACGCGACACAGCCGCGGAAAGATATGGGTGAAGGCCATCCGGTGCAGCGCCTCGCTCAGCGAGGTGCAGGCATCCTCGGGGACGACGACGTCATAACCGAGTTCCCAGGCATGACGCAGAGTGGATTCCACGCCGAGATTCGTCGCGATTCCGGCCAGGACGATCGTCCTTATCCCCCGTCGACGCAGCTGAAGATCGAGATCCGTACCGGTAAATGCGCCCCATTGACGCTTCAGTACCACAAGATCCGAAGGCTGCCGGAGACCGGGCGCGAATGAAGTCCAGTCATCAGGCAGGGGGGACGCGACGCCGGGCGGCTGATCGACGATGCCGGGTGGAGCGTCGGCGAAATCGGGCGCGAAACCGACATGGACCAGCACGACCGGGCTACCGGCGGCACGGGCGGATCCGGCGAGCGTCATCCCTTTCTCCAGAACGCCCTGGCTCGTATGGGGAAGGACGGGCATAGTCAGAATGCCCTTCTGGAGGTCGATCAGGACGAGCGCGGTTGTCTTGGGATCGAGGGAAATCATGGAGGACTCTTTCGCCGATGGAAACGTCACCCGATACTTATGCGAGGATTTCCTCGCATAAGTCAAACGCGGTTCCGCCGAAGAGACAGCGCGGGCGCGAGCGTGTGGCGCGTATTCTCGATGCGGCCGGCGCGGTCTTTGTCGAGAAAGGAGTCGAGGGCGCGACCATGACCGAGATTGCCGCCCGGTCGGGGACGGCGATCGGTTCGCTCTATCGCTTCTTCCCGACGAGAGAGAGTATCGCGACGACGTTGCTCGAGCGCTTCATTCACGATCGTCTCGAGGCGCTGGACCGGATCTGTGCGACAACCGGCCCCGGAGAATGGGAAGACGCGGCAACGGGATTGATGCAGCTCTGGCTCGGGAGGCGGGCGGAGCGCGATTATACCACCCTGCTCATGGCTGCGCGGCCCGATGCGGAGACCGTCACGAAAGAATGGCGTGCGCGGTTTCTCTCACGGGTGATTGCGCTGCTCGCGCAGGTTCATCCCCCGGCGCGCGATTCGGCGCCGGCAAGGGGGGTGGTTCTGCTTCATGTGCTCAAGCTCGCCCCGCAGCTTGTGACGGGGGAGGACGACGCAGCGATAGAGGGCGAGCTTCGCAAGATCGTGCTGCGTTTGCTGGCCGCCCGCTGAGACGCGTCTGACGCCCTGCGGCGGGCTTGCTGGCACGAACCCCAGGCGCGGCCTCCAGGTGCGGCCACCGAGCGCGGCCCCGGGCGGGCCTTGGGCGCGGACCCCAGGCACGGCCAGTCATGACGGCGGTTCGGGGCAGGGGGGCGCGTTCAGTGCGGGCGTTTGCGGAAGGCATCCAGGCTGACCACCTGTCCCTCTTCGCCCGAGGGAGCGGGGGAAGAGGCGTCGTCGCTCTCCGCCTCCGTGACATGCGTCTGCGGCTCTTCATCCACGGACTCGACCGGCTCGACCGAGAAGCGCAGCGCCATGCGGATATGCGGATCCGCAAATGCCGTGATCGCGGCGAACGGAATGACGAGCATGCTGCCGATGCCACCGAAAGACAGCCCGACCGAAACCGTCATCGCTTCGCGGTCGACCCTGAGATCCCAGAACTGGTGCTGGAGAACGATCGTCATGTCGTGGGGATATTGCGCCCTGAGCCGGTCCGGAATCGCGACTCCGGGGTAATCGGTCAGGAAGGTGAGATAGAAGTGATGCTCACCCGGCAATCCCTCGACGCTGGCATGGTCCAGCGCCCGCAGCATCACCTCGCGATAGGCGTCTTCGACCCATTCGTCATAGGGCAGCAGGCTTTCTGGCAGTTCGTGATCCATGCCGTCATCCTGATCATCGCTCATGCTCGTCGATCCATATAGTGAGACTGATCCGTGAGGGATGCGACGTTTCAGGGCATGTGGCAAGGGCAGGGAAGGGCGGAATACCGCAAAAGTGGGAGGGCTTCTGTTGCCCGGTGCCCTCCCGAACCGCGCTTATCGCTTATGCAGCGACAGCGAGCACCTTTGTGTTATCATTGGCACTTGTGATTTAGCCCGATAACGGCGGTACAATGCCGGGCAAAAGGCAAGTCTTTACCACGCACGTCGAGCCTGTTTCGTCCCCTGACTTTCCGTTGGGCAAGGCCCTCGGGAAGGAATGGTGGAGACGCCGGGCACTGCCCCCGGGTCCGTAACGATTATTCCACTTACCGTTTATCGCCATAGCCAAGGGCAAGCCCTCCGGCACCGATGCATATAGGCGTTTGCGGCCATCGCGGCAAGAGGGCGCCCGGCTTCGGGGAGCGGGCGATCGGGGAGCGGGCGATCGCGATGGATCGTGACGGCGATCCGCCTTGCGGGCTTTTGCCGGGGGGCGCATGCCTGCACATCGAAACACACTGTGATATTCGACAGCTGGCTTCTTCAGCTGGTGTCTTCCCTGGCCGTCCTGTGATAAGCCTCGACCCATGCCGCTGACACCAGAACAACGCGCCGAGATCGACGCCTCCCGCCTCACGCCATCCCAGACGAGCCGGCCGACCGTGCCTGCCCTGGAGGCGATTCTCTTCACCCCCACCGAACTGCTCGACCATGGATTCGTCCGTGTCGTCGATTACATGGGCGATGACGGGGCCATCGTGCAGGCTGCGCGCGTTTCCTACGGGCGCGGCACCAAGAAGGTTTCCGAGGATACGGGGCTGATCCGCTATCTGATGCGCCATCGCCATTCGACACCGTTCGAGATGTGCGAGATCAAGTTCCATGTGAAGCTGCCCGTATTCGTGGCACGTCAGTGGATTCGCCATCGCATGGCGAATGTGAACGAATATTCGGCGCGCTATTCGATTCTGGACCGCGAATTCTATCTGCCCGATCCCCAGCAGGTATCGGCGCAGAGCGTGTCGAACCGTCAGGGCCGCGCCGGGGCGCTCTCTCCCGAAAAGGCGGCCGAAGTGCTCGACCTGCTGCGTCAGGACGCCGCGCGCTGCTACGATCATTACGAGACGATGCTCGATCCCGAGGGGTATGGGCTTGCGCGCGAACTCGCACGCATGAACCTGACCCTCAATACCTACACGCAGTGGTACTGGAAGATCGATCTCCATAATCTGCTGCATTTCCTCAGCCTGCGCGCCGACAGCCATGCCCAGTACGAGATCCGTGTCTATGCCGAGGCCATGCTCGACATCCTGCGCGCCTGGGTGCCCATTACTGCACAGGCGTTCGAGGATTACCGTCTGGGGGCCTTCACCTTCTCATCGGGGATGATGTCGGTGTTGCGGCGTCAGCTCGCAGGGGAGACGGTTCTTCAGTCGGAATCCGGCCTGAGCAAGCGGGAATGGGACGAAATGCAGGCCGCCCTGTCGCGGGGATAGGCGCATGACCGATCTGAGGCAGATCATGGCGGACGGTGTTCCCGATCGTGCGCCGCCTCCGCGCCTGCCGCCCATCCTGCCCTGGGCGCTGGTGGCTGTGGTTCTGATCGCGATCTCGCTCTCAATTCATTTCTTCTGGCCCGTTCCGTCTTCCGAACCTCTGGCGGAATGCCCGCCGGGTGGTGAGGCGGCGCAAACCGCCTGCATCCGTCACGAGCCGGACAAGCCAAGCCATCCGGGGTGACGGGCTTCCATCCAGGCGAGGATCCGGCCGCTCAGCCGTCGCAGGAAGGGGATATCCTCCGACAGGAGGAAAAACCCCAGAGGCAGCATCCAGAGGCCCAGAACCGGAAGAAAGGCCAGGCAACCGCCCAGCAGGAAGAGAATGCCGGCAGGAATACGCAACCAGGCCCGGCCGGGGGCGAGCAGCCAGCGCGTGGCACGCTGAAGCCGGTCGGGAAGCCGGGCGATCAGCAGGCCGAGCCGTCTCCTGCGCTGCGCTTCGCTGTCCGTCTCCTGTATCCTGTCGCTCATGCGTTTCTCCCCGGATCATCGATGAAAAATGGCCGTGCTGCGCGTGTATCCGGTATCCCGGCAGCTTCCGACCGGCCTCCGCAGACCTGTTCCGACCGGAGCGCTTTCGTGCCCGCGCGTCTTCGCACCCGGGTGTGCTCGCACCCGGGCGATCTGACACCCGGGTAATCTGGCACCCGGGTAGTCTGGCACCCGGGGGCTTGCACCCGGGCGATCCGGCATTCCGTTGCCCGGTCGGTCGGGAGAGGCCGCCTTTGCGCATGTTGCACCTTGTCGATACGCGTCATCAATACGCTTCTTCCTGCTTCGCCGTTCCGCAAGCGGAGATTTTCGCGCGCGTGGCAGGGATGAGGGTCTGTCGCCTCGCCGGGCTGAATGCGCTACCTTGCCGCGCCTGCAATGCAACGCCGCGCCTGCGTTCCCCTCCGGTTCCGGGTGCGTCATCGTCTTCATGCAGGCGGGAGCAGAGGGAAGGGGGAGCGTTGTGTCCGTCAGAAAACCGCTAGCCGCACTGGTTCTGGCAGGGTGCGGCCTGTCTGCCTGCACACCATCCCCTCCGGCTCATCCCGACGATCTCTGCTCCATATTCCGCGAAAAACGCGGCTGGTATCATGCGGCATTGCGGCAGGAGAAAAAGTGGAACGTCCCGTTTTCGGTGCCCATGTCCATCATGTACCAGGAATCGGGCTATCACAGCAATCTGCACACGAAGCGGACCTATATCCTGTGGTTCATCCCCTGGGGGTATGTCACCACCGCTTATGGATATCCCCAGGCGAAAACCGATGTCTGGCGCGATTACGAGCGCGCGAACGATACCAGCGCGAGCCGGGAAAGCTTTGCGGATTCCCTCGATTTCATCAACTGGTACATCACGACCACGAAGAAGCAGACCCGCGTGCCCGTGACCGATGGCATGCGCCAGTATCTTGCCTATCACGAGGGCTGGGGCGGATATCGCCGCCGCAGCTATCGCAGCAAACCCTGGCTGATGACGGTGGCTCGCAAGGTCGGCGCGCGCGCGAATGTCTATGCGGCGCAATACACGCAATGCGAGAAGGCGCTGCGCGATCACGGTTTCTGGAGCTGGCTTTTCTGACCGGAATCCTGCGGGACGCGGATCCGGCGCCGATCCGTGCCGCCGTCGTGATTGCCTCAGGGCACGCGCCATGACGCGCGATGGCGGTCCGCCCTGAGAGGATTCGTGAGGGGGTTCTCGAGGGGATTTCCTGCCCGATGCCCGATACCCGGCCCGCACAGGGGACGCGGCAAGGTTCCCTCAGGGGCGGGTTACATCCGGAGACGCTTGCCTCCGGGGCAGGCTACATCCCGGGCTGATGACAGCCATCGGGAATGTTGCCGCGCAGGAATTTCGCAAATTCACGAAAGGCCGGCCCGCGCGGATCGGAACTGCGCCAGACCAGTCCGATGCTGCGGCGCGCCGAGGGAACCGGCCGGGTCGCCACCAGCTCATCCCATTCCGACCGGTTCCTGAGCGCGAGCTGGGGAATGAGCGAATATCCCTCTCCGGCGCCGATCATGTGCCAGAGCATCTCGAGACTCGTGGCGAGGCGTTGCTGATCCCGCGAAGGGGTCGTGCCACAGACGGCCAGAGCCTGGTCGCGCAAACAATGGCCGTCTTCCAGAAGCAGAAGATCCCCTCCTCCGGCATGGTCGGCCAGATCCTGCATCGCCAGGGGCTCGCGCGTCGCGAGGGGATGCGTCCTTGGGATCGCCGCAAGGAAAGGTTCGTCGAAGAGCGGGGCCGTCTCGAAGCACTCACCGGCAACGGGGAGTGCGGCAAACACCAGATCGAGCTCGTTCTGCCGGAGCTTCGACAGCATGGGGGTGGTGAGGCTCTCGGTAAGCTGGATCCGCAACTCGGGATAGGACCGGCGGAGCATGGGCAGAAGGCTCGGAACGTAATAGGGGCCGAGCGTTGCGATGACCCCGATCCGGAGCAGACCTTCGAGCGGCCCCGTTCGCGCACGCGCAGCCTCGATCAGGGCGCGCGCCGAGGCCAGAACCTCGCGTCCCATTGCGATCAGACGGATGCCGTCGGGCGTCGGGGTGACATGCCGCCTCGAGCGTTCGAACAACGCGACGTCGAGCAGCATCTCCAGCTTGCGCACCTGCTCCGAAAGCCCTGCCTGGCTGACGCCGCAGCGCTCCGCCGCGCGCGAGAAATTGCGCAGATCGTCGACCGCCACGACATATTCGATGTCACGCAAGGAGAGGCCGGAAAGGGGAATATACGTCATGGCCATAGATAAGACCATATCTTGCCATTCTCAAAAAAGGTTCTACCTGTCATAGCCATTGACAGAAACGATTTCCGCGGCGTTCGTATCCATGGGACTGTGTGCCCGTCATACGACAATGAAGCGCAAGCAAGGAGCATGTGAGATGCCACGCATCAACTCGGCACTGAAGCCTTTCGAAACCGATGCCTTCCATGATGGCAAGTTCATCAAGGTGTCCGATGTGGACGTCAAGGGAAACTGGTCGGTCTTCTTCTTCTATCCCGCCGATTTTACCTTCGTCTGCCCGACGGAGCTGGAAGATCTCGCCGATAATTACGAGACGTTCCAGAAGCTCGGCGTCGAGATCTACTCCGTTTCGACCGACAAGCACTTCACCCACAAGGCCTGGCACGACACGTCTCCGGCAATCGGCAAGATCAGATACGTCATGCTTGCCGACCCGACGGGCCAGATCAGCCGCAATTTCGACGTGCTGATCGAGGAAGCCGGCATGGCCGATCGCGGTACCTTCCTGATCGATCCCGAAGGCAAGATCCAGTATATCGAGATCACCTCGGGCGGCGTCGGTCGCTCCGCAGAGGAACTGATCGAGAAGATCCGCGCAGCCCAGTACGTCGCCGCCCATCCGGGCGAGGTCTGCCCTGCCAAGTGGAAGGAAGGCGGTGAGACCCTGACCCCGTCGCTCGACCTGATCGGCAAGATCTGAGGTTTGCAGGCCCGGCCATACCGGCCGGGCCGCACCCATCGCATTTTTTCGGAAAGAGCAGGAGCCCGCCGATGTTGCAGGAGTCCATCAGGACACAGCTGGAAGCCTATTTCGCAAACCTCGCCGCGCCGATCGTGCTGGAAGCCTCCCTCGATGGCAGCGACAAGGCGAGAGAGATGCAGGCTCTGCTCGAGGACGTTTCTGCCCTTTCCGACAAAGTGACATTTTCCGAAGCGGGGATAGCCGACAGACGCCCGTCTTTCCTGATCCGGCGGGAAGACAGCCGGAGCGGCGTCACCTTCGCGGCGATCCCGATGGGGCACGAATTCACGTCCTTCGTTCTGGCCCTCCTGCAGGTCGGCGGGCATCCGCCGAAGATCGCGCCGGCAACGGCCGAGCAGATCGGCCGGCTCGCGGGAGATTTCCATTTCGACGTCTTCGTCTCTCTCTCGTGCCAGAACTGTCCCGAGGTGGTTCAGGCCCTCAACGCGATGAGCGTGCTCAATCCGGCCATCAGCGTGACGACCATCGACGGCGCCCTTTTTCAGGAAGAGGTGGCCGCGCGCAACATCATGACCGTGCCGCAGATCTATCTGAACGGAGTGCCATTCGGTTCCGGACGCATGGATGCGGATCAGATCCTCGCGAAGCTCGACGCGGATGCCCCGCGTCGGGCGGCCGAGCGATTGCGGGATCTGGCGCCTTTCGACGTTCTGATCGTCGGGAGCGGTCCGGCAGGGGCATCTGCGGCCGTCTATGCCGCCCGGAAGGGATTGCGCACGGGGCTCGTGGCCGATCGCTTCGGCGGTCAGGTCATGGATACAGCGGGGATCGAGAATTTCATCTCCATCAGGGAGACAGAGGGGCCGAGACTTTCGGCGCAGCTCGAGGCGCATGTCCGCGATTATGAGGTCGAGATCATCGCGGGTCAGCGGGCGAAGGAGCTTTTCCCGGCCGCCAGCCCCGGAGCGATGCACGGAATCGCCCTCGAAAGCGGCGCCATCCTGCACAGCCGTACGGTCATTCTCGCGACCGGCGCGCATTGGCGCCAGCTCGGCGTGCCGGGTGAGGAGACGTATCGCACGAAGGGCGTGGCCTATTGCCCCCATTGCGACGGTCCGTTCTACAAGGGCAAGCGCGTGGCGGTCGCAGGAGGCGGCAATAGCGGCGTGGAGGCCGCGATCGATCTGGCCGGTATCGTGGGGCACGTCACCCTGCTTCAGCGCGGCTCGAAGCTCAAGGCAGACCGGGTCCTGCAGGACAAGTTGCGCAGCTTGCCCAATGTGACCGTTCTGACGGAGGCGCTCACCACGCGGATCGAGGGAGACGGCTCGAAGGTCACGGGCCTGACCTATCGCGGAGGAGACGGTCAGGATCACTCTCTTGCGCTCGACGGTGTCTTCGTCCAGATCGGCCTGCTGCCGAATACCGACTGGCTGCGCGGAACACTGAGCCTCAATGCGTTCGGCGAAATAGAGATCGACGATCACGGCGCAACATCCGCCCCGGGCGTGTTCGCTGCCGGCGATGCCACGACCACGCCGTACAAGCAGATCGTGATCGCGGTCGGCGAAGGGGCGAAATCGGCGCTTTCGGCATTCGACTACCTCATCCGTCTGCCGACCGGCGCCGATTTGCCGCCCGCGGCCTGATCGGCTGTATCTCGTGATTCCTTCGGGCAGGAGGCGACCCGGAGGAATCACGCAGGGCGGCCTTTCATCAGCTGATGATGAGCTGCGAACTCCTCAGATCGGTCACGCCCAGGAACGTGACCGTAAGATTCGAATCGATCGTGATCTGCGTATTGCCGCCCTGTATCGTCGCCGTTGCAAGAAGGTGTCTGGCCGCTTCGTCGGCATCCTCCGGCTTGTAGTTGTACATGAAGAAGCGATTGCCGCTGACCGCCCCGAAATCGGTGATCGTGACGTCACCGGCTGTGTGATCGGCAAGAACGCCGAACATGTTATCCGCCCCGCTTCCGCCGGTAACCGTCGCATAGGTCGCGCCGTCGCTTCCCTCGTAGCGCGTGCCGAAGACGAACTGGTCTGCCGCACTCCCGCCGATCACGGTCTGGCTTCCCGCGCCGGTCCAGGCATCCAGACGTCCCGCCGAGGCGGAGGCATCGATTTTCTGGTCGTCTCGTGTTCCGGACTGGTTGCCCGACCAGTTGGCGGCCTCGCTGACCGAGAGGGTCGCATCGAGGCGATGGGCGCCCCACAACGTCGCCATGCGCGCGGCGATGGATGTGGTTCCCGTACCGCCTATGAACTGCAATGCGCCCGCAACGCTTACAGTCTGATCGGTGCCCTGCAGGATTTGCAGGGAGCCGAGCGCGGATATGGTATCGCCATTCGATCCGGCGATCGTACCCCTGTCGCCGAGAAAGCTCACATTGGAGCTGTTTCCGCCCATAACGGTGCTTCGGTCTCCGACGCGGATCGTGCTTCCCATCGCTGCCATGTCGGCAATCATGGTGAAGCTGCCGAGGGACACCTGGCTGCTTCCGCCCATCAGGGTGACGGTGTTCTGCGCGTCGTCGCCTCCCGTGATCGTGTCGCTTCCCTCGGATACGACATGGTTCACGCCCTGATGAAGCATGATGAGATTGCGTCCGGTGCCGGCATAGATATTGTTCGTGCCTCGCGTCGCGGTCACCGTATCGTTGCCGTCGGCCATGGTAATCGTCCAGTCGCCCTGGCCGACGCCACCGTCGAAGAAGTTCTGCCCGGCGACCGCCGCGAACATGCCGGACGAAGCCCCTGCCCGGAAGACGAGACCGCCCGTCGAGCCTCCGAGAACCGAGAGCGTCTCGCTCGTCAGTCCCGCACCGTCGATCGTGACCGGCTGGTCGAGCATGGCGGGTGGCGTTCCGCTCTCATCTCCTTCCCAGCCGCCGACTCCGATGAAGCCGTAGCCTCCGACCGGCGCATAGCTGCCACCCGTCGTCACGAGGCCCTGGAGCAGGGCGCGACGATCCGTCGGGGCTGCGTTCTCGCCCGGTGTCAGCCTGACGCTGGTCAGGGTATTCGCATCGCGTGCGGATTTCATCTGCTCCGAATAGCGTTCGGCCATGGCTTGCGCCCGCGCGCCATTGACAGTGACCAGAATCGCGGCTCCCGATGCCCCGACGATCGTGACGATTGCCATCCTTTTTCATTCCCAGCTGTGAGAAGGGAATAGGGCGGGGAGTCTCGTTAAAACCACGCTAAATCACGGTTAAGCGTCGTTAATCATGAGGGGCGTATCGGAGAAAACCCATACGTTTCAGGGCACGGGAACAAAAAAAACCCGTATCAGTGATACGGGTTTTTCGAATCGGTCGGGTCGATCGGGATCAGCGGGCGCCGGTATGGTCCCCGTCGCGCATCTGGCCGGTCGGCTCCTGCGTGTGGGCTTCCAGGAACCACAGATGCTTGTCCAGCGCACGCGAGGCTTCCGTGAACAGGTCGGATGTATCGGCGTCGCCTGCCTCGTCCGTCACGTCGATCGCTGCACGCACGTTGTTCGCGACCGTGGCATAACGGTCGATCAGAGCCGCGATATGGTCGGCGATCCTGTAGATATCCGTGGGATAAGGGGTGCAGGACGAGCTCTTCGTCACATCCTGCGTCGTGCCATAGGCGGTGCCGCCCAGCTGGACGGCGCGCTCGGCTACCTTGTCCGTCAGATCGTCGATGCTGCCACGGAAGCCGTCGAGCATTTCATGGACACCGATGAACTGCGGACCTTTCAGGTTCCAGTGCGCCTGCTTCGTGATCAGGGCCAGATCGATGAGATCGGCGAGCCGTGCATTCAGGGTCTCGATAGATACGGCCTTGGTGTTCGACTTCGTCGAGTTCTGTGTCGTATGCATCGTTTTCTTCGCAGTCATTTCTAGCTACCTTACCGTTTCTGCTGTCGGATATTCGCGATAGGCGATGACGATCCAACGCATATGCGACAAGGGGAGTTTCCCGCTCAGGAAAGAAAAGAGACATGGGCGACCAGGATGCGCCAGCTCTCTCCCTCGCGAATCCAGCTCTGGGTCTGACGTCCCGTGCGTCCGTCGGGCTCGGTTCGGAAAATGATCGTCACGCAGCCTGCATCGGGCCCCAGCGCGACGATTTCCCGACGCAGCCGCGTACGGCGGGGGGCGCCCCCTTTGCGCGCGCGTCGAAAGGCGGCGATCTCGTCAGGACCGAACAGGTTTTCGGTCGCACCCAGACGAATGGTGGAGGGCGAGGCGCTGAACAGCGCATCGAGCAACGGAATGTTATTTCCTGCAAGAGCCTCTTCGTATTGATCTGACGCGGCTGTAAGAGCAGAGAGCGTATCGGGGTAAGCGGAGGATTTCATGGACGCGCCTCGATCATGATGACAAAACGACTGTTTCTCTGAGGATAGCATGAGCGGCTTCGGATCCGGCGATCTGGCTCGGTCGGTGCGCGATATTCGCATCATTTTTTTCAGTCTGGGGCTGGGCGCCTTTGCGATCGGAACCGCGGAATTCGCGGCCATGAGCCTCGTGCCCATGATCGCCCGCAGCTTCGGCGTCAGCGATCCGGAGGCCGGGCATGCCATCGTGCTCTATGCTGCGGGCGTGTGCGTCGGCGCGCCCACCATCGCCCTTTTCAGCGCAGGTATCAGCCGCCGCACGATGCTCATCAGCATGATGCTGCTCTATATGCTCGGCAACGGGCTCAGCGCTGTTGCGCCGAATTATCTGCTCTTTCTGGTCTGTCGTTTCGTAAGCGGTCTTCCGCATGGCGCATATTTCGGTATCGCGGGTATTCTCGCATCGTCTCTCGTGCCGCCGAACAAGCGCTCCCAGGCGGTAGGGCGGGTCATTCTCGGTCTGACGATCGCGACCATCGGCGGCGTCCCGCTCGCGAACGGTATCGGTCAGGTCGTGGGATGGCGCTGGGCTTTCGCACTGATCGGTTTTCTGGCCTTGTGCACGGCGTCCCTGCTTGCACTTTTCGCTCCCAGGGATGCGCCACGGCGGGATGCGAGCATCCTCAACGAGTTCACCGCTCTCAGGATCAAGCAGGTCTGGCTCACGCTGGCGATCGGGGCGGTCGGATTCGGAAGCGTGTTCTGCGTCTATACCTATCTCGCATCCATCATGATCAACGTGACGAAAGTGCCCGAATCGACCGTGCCAGTCATGCTCGCGATTTTCGGCATCGGCATGACCATAGGCACGCTGGTCTGTGCGTGGCTTGCGGATCACAAGATGATGCCGACCCTTGCCGGGGTGCTCCTGATGGGCGCCGCCTCGATGGCAGGCTTTCCCGAGGCCGCTCATAAATTCGTGCCGCTCGCGATCAATGTTTTCATGATCGGTGCAAGCGGGGGGCTTGCAACGGTGGTCCAGGCAAGACTGCTCACGGTAGCGGTCGGCGCCGAAGGGCTCGCCGCGGCACTGAACCAGAGCGCATTCAATATCGCGAATGCGGTCGGCCCCTGGCTCGGCGGCCTCGCCGTATCCGCCGGGCTTGGCTGGACCTCGGTCGGCTGGGTCGGGTTGTGTCTCTCTCTCGGCGGGTTTGCGATCTATCTGCTCAGCATCGCGGATGATTTCAGATCCAAGCGCAAAACGCCGCCCCGGCTCTGACCCGGGTTTCCTGCTCCCGAACCGATCCCCGGCGGATCTGATTCCCGCGGGCGCCGCTCCCCGGGAGTACCTTCTCCGGCACCTCCGGTACCTCCAGAGGGCGTTCGAGGGGGGGCGGTCCGGCCGGATCAGGTCGAGGCGGGGTCGACCAGATCGAAGAAAGGCTGAAGATCCACGGTGAAGAACCGGGAATAGGCAGGATCGCGCTCGAAAAGCGGGTGCCCGGCCCAGCGCGACTGCATGATCTGGCTTTCCTCGAAGAAACGCGCTTCCTGCTCAGGGACATCGTCCGAACCGCGCGAAAGGCTCTCGTGATGGGAGGCGAGGGCCTCGGCACAATAGACGATGCGATAGCCGTTCGCGCGGATCCTGAGACAGAGATCGACATCGTTATAGGCGATCTTCAGACCTTCCTCATCGAAGCGGCCCGTGGTTTCGAACACCGAACGGCGGACCAGCATGGCAGCCGCCGTGACGGCAGTGACCTCGTGGGTCAGGAGAATACGGCCGATATAGCCGTAATCGCCCGGGCCGCAGCCCCGATGGGCATGGGCGCCGATCCCGGCCGGGCCGACCACCACACCGGCATGCTGGATCGTCTCGTTGGGATAGAGAAGCCGTGCGCCGACCGCCCCCACATCGTCTCCCGCGAGCGCCTCGTTGACCATCAGCCGGAGCCAGTCCGCGGTCTCGACGAAGACATCGTTATTCATGAAGACGAGATATTCGGAGGAGCAGGTCGCGGCAGCGATATTGTTCAGCCGCGCGTAGTTGAAGGGCTCCTCGATCGTCATGTGTCTGACGCGCGGATGATCGTCAAAGGATCTGAGGAAAGCCCCGGCCTCCGGGGTGACCGACCAGTTATCGACGAGAACGATCTCGAAATTCGCATAATCGGTACGCTCGAGAAGGGTTTCGACGCAGCGTTGCGTCGTCTCGACCTGATCCTTGAAGGGAATGACGATCGAGACGGAAGGCGTGGCGGTGAAGGCCCAGTCCACCCGGTAGAGGGTCAATCCGTTGATCGATGTGACCTTTGCCTCGAACCCGCGCCGGGCGAGGTGATCCGAGACGGCGCGGATCCCGGCCTGGATCGCATAGTTCTTGTTGCCGACCGTGACGGCGGTGGAGTTCGGCGTCATACGCCAGTGATAGAGAAGATCGGGAACATGGGCGATGCGCTCATGGTCCAGATATTCGCAGGCTCTCAGGATGAAGTCATGGTCCTGCGCCCCGTCATAGGCCGCGCGCAGAGGGCCGATGGCGCGCATGGCCTCTGTCTCGACCATCGTCAGATGGCAGATATAGTTGCAGCCGAGCAGATAGCGATAGTTGAAATCCGGCTTGAAATTGGGCGCCTGCCAGTTATTGCTCTGATCGACCTTGTCTTCATCGGAATACAGCAGGGCCGCCTTCGTCTCGAGCGCCTTGCGCAGCATCGTCTCGACCGCGACATCGACGAGCATGTCGTCATGGTCGAAAAACAGCGTGTATTCTCCGCGGACTGCGTCCATGCCCTTGTTCGTGGCGCCGGAGATGCCGAGATTCTCCTTCAGGAAGACCGGACGGATACGGGCGTCCTTTCTGGCGTACGCCTCGATCAGCGCAGTGGTTTCGGCAGATACCATGCCATCGTCGATCAGGATGAGTTCCCAGTTGCGGTAGCTCTGACGCAGCACGGATTCGATGGCGGTGACGTAATCGGCGCGTAGCGGTTTGTAGGTCGGACAGAGAATGCTCACCAGGGGTTCGCGTGTGAGCGGCGCGCTGGTGCGCAGCAGGGCCGTCCGCTCCCGGAGGGCCTGGTAGTAGAGCGCCGCCCACCGATCGTAATTGCCGAGATTGTAGCCAGCCTGCGGAATCGTGTTGCGGATCTCGGTGCGCAGCCGGGTCAGTTCGCGATGCAGCCGGTCGATGGTCTCGGCGATATCGAGCAGCCTGGTCTCCAGCGCATCGTCCGCGATGGAACTCGTGAAAGGACTGCCCATCAGCTCATCGCCCTCCGGCAGGACCCGAACCGAGAAGCTGCGCGGTGAAGAGCCCCGGAAGCGCTGGGGGATCGGCACATCGAAACCGCAATGCGGATCGCACCCGACCGCGGCGGCCACGTCGCCGCGATAGCGGTCGGCACGGGCCTGCGCGACGAGAACGTTGTTGGCCGTGACAGAAACGATGCACCCGCCGCGCCACTCGGTCTCGGAAGGCATTTTCTGCAGCACCCAGCCGCGCAGGGCGCCCTGCTTGATGCCGTCCACGCAGCTCGTGTAATCGGGGCGCGCCGTCAGCGAAAAGGAGAGCTGCTCTCTCTGACCGCCTTCGGCCGTCTCGTCCGAGATCCTGAGAACGGTACGATCGGGCATCCGGATCGAAAGCGTATGGGGTGCGCCGTCAAGGCAGGCGGGCGGAAGCCGGAACCGGAATCCCACACGGTCATGAGGGAGTCTGAGTGCGGCCTGCACGTCTCCCCGGGGCTGATCTGCCTCCACACGTGCGATTTCCTGCCCGTCTATCAGGATGTGGAGATGGACGGGACGATCGGGATGGAGACGATTGATGGCCCATCCGTGAATCGCGTCGTCCTGCAGGCCGTCGCAGTAACCGGTAAAGGGGCTGGGGGCGGATGGGGCCTTCATCTGTCGTCTTTCTCGATAAACGTGCGCGGTTCGCAGATCTGCGGACCATACATATCTCGTTACTGGAAAAAATGCCGCAAGCGGCGTTTCCTGACCAGACGAGGAAAGGCTATCTTTGCGTCAGGAGACGATTCATTACAAATCGACCGAGAATACGCGTGGTGATGATGCAGCGCGACGAGGGGCCTCTGCTGATGGCCTGGCTCGGATATTATGCGCGGATCTTCGGTTTCGACGCCCTGACGATCTTCGATAATGGCTCGGTCGATCCCCTGACCCTGCATCTTCTTGACCATGCCCGTCGATGCGGTGCCACAATACGGTACGACTGCTCCGATCCGGCCGATTTCCACGGCAAGGGTCAGCATCTTGGCGCGCAGATCCGGGAATGGGACCGGACGGGCTCCTATGATTTCGCGCTTCCTGTCGATTGCGACGAGTTTCTCGCGGTCGTGGAGGATGACGGAGTCTCGACCTCGGCCGGGCGGATCCTTGCGGAATTCGCGCGACTCCGTCCCGAGCGCCGCGCCCTGAGGATCGGGTCGTCCCTGTTCAATCACCCGGCCAGACCGGGCTGGTTTTCGGTGGACAGGGCTTTCATCAAGGGATTCCTGCCCGCACGCAGCATCGCCCTCATCGATAACGGTCAGCACACCCCCGCCTCCCGACTGGAGAGCGGCTATGCGCTCTCCCGCTTCACCTATCTTCACTGGCACAATCACGGCTTTGCGGAAATGCAGCGACGCGCACGGCTCAAGCTGGCGAATTCGCTCATCGATCCCGACGATCGCGATGCCTTGCTGCGTTACGCCGCAACGCCGAACATGCCCGGGCAGCATCTGGTCGGTATTCTCCTTGCCGGGGAGGACAGTTATCTGCGCCGGTATGAAGGGACGCCCTGCCTCGTCCTGAACTGGGCGCGAAGCCCGTCGGATCTCTCGTCTGCGATGGAGGACGGCCCCGTGATGTTTCCGGACGGTCCGGCTCTGCGACGCTGGTCAGGCAGCGCCTATGAGCGCATCAACCCGGATGTGAAAGGATGGCCACTCGGCCCGCTCATGCATTTTCTCTTGCACGGCCATGCGGAAGGGCGGCGTTTCTGAGGGTGTTCAGGGTCATGTCATGAAAGATTCATCGCGGCTCGACCGTGTGGATTGTTGTCTCTCGCCAGCGGTAAAGCTACACGACAGGCTGGCACACCGTGCCGTGATGATAAATCTTGTCTGCCCGAGCCAGGACGTATTGATCGAATGAAACGCGCACCCGCTCCGCGGACCACGCCTGCACCGCTCCAGGAAGCCAGGGCGACTCCGCTCTGGAAAGGGGATCGCCTCTTTCGCCTCGTTGTCGGTTTCTGTGCCCTTCTGGTTCTGGTCTCACTGGGCGGCCTCGTTCTGACCATGGCCTTCGGTGGCAGCAAGGCATTCGCCACATTCGGTCCGGAGTTCGTCGTCTCCAACATCTGGAACCCGGTGACGAACCAGTATGGCGCGCTCGCTCCCGTTTTCGGAACGCTCGGCTCGACCCTGATCGCCATTCTCATCGGGGTGCCGCTCGCTTTCGGTGCGGCTTTCTGGCTGACCAATATTGCGCCACCCGTCATCGCAGGCATCGTCGGAACAGCCGTGCAGCTGCTCGCAGCCGTTCCGTCGATCATTTTCGGCATGTGGGGCTTCTTCATCGTCGTCCCCTTCATGGCGCAGCACGTCCAGCCCTTCTTCCGTCATCATTTCGGGCATGTGCCCGTCATACGCTGGCTCGTGCATGGCGCGCCGTTCGGCTATGGCCTGCTTACGGGCGGCATCGTTCTGGCGGTCATGATCACGCCTTTCGTCACGGCGGTCATGCGTGACGTCTTTGCCGTGATGCCGCCGATGCTGAAGGAAAGCGCCTACGGGCTCGGGGCCACGCGGTGGGAAGTGATGCGCCGGGTGATCGTTCCCTGGTCCCGTGCCGGCATGATCGGTGGCGTCGTGCTCGGCATGGGGCGCGCGCTCGGCGAGACGATGGCCGTCACCTTCGTCATCGGCAACGCCAATACCATCGGCTGGTCGCTCTTTGCGCCGCGCAACACGGTGGCGTCTCTCGTGGCGCTCGAATTTCCAGAGAGTGCAGCGGGCAGCCTCAAGCTCTCTTCCCTGCTCGCCCTCGGTTTCATTCTCATGCTTCTCTCCTTCACCACGCTTGCCTTCGCCCGCTGGCTGCTACGGGAGAAAAAGGCATGAGCCGCATGAAGGATACGGGCCGGACAATGGGGCAGGGCTGGCGCAAGGGGCCGCGCGCAACGCGCCGCCTCGTGACGGATCGTCTTGCGACGGCGCTGAGTCTCGGGGCAACGGCTCTGCTCGTGATCGCCCTTGCATCCATTCTCTGGACGTTGCTTCGCAATGGCATTGCCGGTCTTTCCATCGCGGCGCTGATTCACCCGATGGGGCCGCCGGGGACGAATGGCGGGCTGGCGAATGCCATCGTCGGCAGCGTGATCCAGACGGTGGTGGCGCTTCTCATCGCCACCCCGATCGGACTTGGCTGCGGCGTCTTTCTCTCCGAGTTCGGTCGCGGGTCGCGTTTTGCGACCTCGGTCCGATTCGTCTCGGATGTTCTGCTCTCTGCGCCATCCATCCTGATCGGTCTGTTCGTCTATCTCGTTCTCGTGGCGCCTTTCGGGCATTTCTCGGGTCTGGCGGGTTCGGTCGCACTGGCGATTCTCGCTGTGCCGATCATCGTGCGGACCACAGAAGACATGCTGCGGCTCGTTCCCGTCGCGATGCGCGAGGCAGGCGCTGCTCTGGGCGCGGCGCATTGGCGCGTGGTGCTTTTCCTGTGTCTGCGTTCTGCTGCGCCGGGCGTGCTGACCGGCATTCTTCTCGCTCTCGCCCGGGTCAGCGGTGAGACGGCGCCTCTGCTCTTCACATCGCTGGGCAACCAGAACTGGTCTTTCAGCCTCGACAGGCCGATGGCAAGTCTTCCGATCGCCATCTATCAGTATGCCGGGGCCTCCTATGACGACTGGGTGCGTCTCGCCTGGACGGGCGCGCTTCTCGTCACGCTCGGAGTGCTCGGGATCAATATCATCGTGCGGTTCGGCTTCCGCAAGAAACAGTCATAGGCAAAGGACGACAGGCTCATGAGCGAAGCCCTGCATGAATCTCCGGACCAGAAGGCCGATCCCGAGTCCCGGGATGCGGCGCTCGAGGTCAGGGATCTGGATTTCTACTACGGCGAGAAGCAGGCTCTCAAATCGATTTCCATGGATTTCCGCAAGCAGAGCGTGACCGCCATGATCGGTCCGTCGGGCTGCGGAAAATCCACGCTGCTGCGTATCTTCAACCGGATGTACGATCTCTACCCGGGGCAGAAAGCCACCGGATCGGTGATGTTCGACGGTGCGAATATTCTCGATCCTGCGCTCGATCTGAACACACTCCGCTCACGGATCGGCATGGTGTTCCAGAAGCCGACACCGTTTCCGATGTCGATCTACGACAATATCGCCTTCGGTGTGCGCCTGCACGAGAAGCTCTCGCGTCATGAAATGGATGCCCGGGTGGAAGACGTGCTTACCCGCGTCGCTCTGTGGAAAGAGGTGCGCGACCGCCTGCGCGAGCCTGCTTCCGGCATGTCGGGCGGCCAGCAGCAGCGTCTGTGCATCGCGCGCAGCATCGCGACCCGTCCCGAGGTGTTGCTTCTCGACGAGCCGACTTCGGCGCTCGATCCGATTTCGACAGCGCGAATCGAGGAGCTGCTCGATGAACTCAAGCGCGATTTCACGATCGCGATCGTGACGCACAACATGCAGCAGGCGGCACGTTGTGCCGATCAGGTGGCGTTCTTCTATCTCGGCACGCTGATCGAGATGGACAGTGCCGACCGGATGTTCACCAATCCGCGTCAGAAACAGACGCAGGACTATATCACGGGTCGTTTCGGATAGAAGCGGGTCGCACCCGGACGGATTTCCTCCATACGGGTGAGGAGATGCGCCGGAGCGCAGGGGGAGGGCACGGTTCTCCCGGACCGGTATTCGATGCCGGTATTCGACAACGATGCTTCAGGATCGCGGCTAGCGGGTGGGAATGAGAGAGATGCCAACGGACAGCGTTCATACCGTCAAGAGTTACGAGCAGGAACTGGACCGGATGCGCGCCATGATGGCGCGCATGGGCGGCATCGTCGAAAGTCAGGTCGCGCAGGCCGTGGCCGCCGTGACCGAACATGACGAGGAGGCTGCCCAGGCGGCGCCGGCACAGGATCCGCAGGTGGATCTTCTCGAGCGCGATGTCGAGGCGCTCGCCATACGGCTTCTCGCCCTGCGCAGCCCGATGGCGGGCGATCTGCGCGAGATCGTCGCTGCCCTCAAGATCACAGGCGATCTCGAACGGATCGGCGATTATGCCGCCTCGATCGCACGGCGCAGCCAGCGCTTCGATCTCGTCGATCGTCAGATCTCCCTTTCCGGGCTGCGCAGCATGGGGCGGCTGGTGCAGGAGAACCTGCGTCGGGTGATCGATGCCGTGACGCAGCAGGATGCCGACCGGGCGACCGAGGTCTGGCAGGCCGATCGCGAGGTCGATGAATATTATACCGCCATGTTCCGCGAGCTGGTGACATACATGATGGAGGATCCGCGCAACATCAGCCCCTGCACGCATCTCCTGTTCATCGCCAAGAACTTCGAACGGATCGGCGATCACACGACGAACATTGCCGAGCGCGTCTATTACGCGGTCACGGGCGACAACCTGCCTGCGGTGCGTCCTCGCGGTGGACTTTCCACCGGGGACGACGCGGTCGCCCGATGAGCGGGTCGCTCGTCAGGATCGTCGTGGTGGAGGACGATCCATCCCTCCAGCTGATGATCCGCTACAATCTCGACAAGCTCGGCTACGATGTTTCGGCCTATCCCGAGGCCGAGCAGGCCTGGGACTCCATTTCGCGTAACCGCCCCGATGCCATCGTGCTCGACTGGATGCTTCCGGGCATGTCCGGAATCGATCTCTGCCGTCGTATCAGGGGCACGGCGTCCCTGCACGATCTCCCGGTCCTTATGCTGACGGCGCGTGCGGACGAGCAGGACAGCATAAGGGGGCTCGATAGCGGTGCGGATGACTATATCGCCAAACCGTGCAGCATCGAGGCACTCGACGCCAGATTGCGGGCGCTGCTCCGGCGCACCCAGCCCGCCAAGCAGAACATCCTGACCTTTGCCGATCTTCAGCTCGATCTCCAGACGCATCGGGCCGAGCGGAGCGGGCGGCAGCTCGTTCTGGGGCCGACCGAGTTCCGTCTGCTCGAATTCCTGATGCGTCATCCGAGGCGGGTATTCTCGCGCGAGGATCTGCTGCAGAAAGTCTGGGGGTCCAATGTCCATGTCGAGCTGCGTACGATCGACGTGCATATCCGTCGGCTGCGTCGTGCCCTCAATCTCGATCATGAGTTCGATTATGTCCGCACGGTGCGTTCTGCGGGCTATGCGCTCGACGATCAGGCCTGAGGGATCGCGACCCTGACGATCCTTCTCGCCGCGTTCCTGATCCTAGCCCTGACCGGGTGGTGGCTTTCCTGGCATGCGTGGCGTCAGGCCCGGCCGGCGGGACCGGACGACTTCCTGCCGACCGGCCCGGGCGAGAGCGATCCGCCGCGGGCATCGGCCTTTTGCGAGCTGCTTCCCGTCTCGTCGGTGCTTCTCGATGATGGCGGACGCATCCTTCATGCCAATCGCACCGCACGCTCGACATTCGGCGATACGCTCGGCGCGGTGATCCGTCACCCGGCTGTCCAGTCGGTCCTCTCGAGTCTCACCCCCGAGACGGCGGTCGTGACCCGGGTGGAGCTGGACGTTCCGGTCAGGCGGATCGTGCAGGTCACCTTCCGCAAATGGCCTGACCGCTTCGCAAGATCCGTCGACTGGGAAGAGGGGGTCCTCGCCGTACTCGAGGATTGTTCGGAGACGGAGGTCGTGGACCGGATGCGCGCCGATTTCGTCGCCTATGCCAGCCACGAATTGCGCACGCCGCTCGCATCGCTGATGGGGTTCATCGAGACGTTGCAGGGGCCTGCTTCCGACGATCCTGCGGCCCAGCAGCAATTTCTTGCGATCATGGCCGCACAGGCGGCCCGTATGGAACGCCTCATCGAGCGTCTGCTTTATCTCTCACGGGTCCAGCGGCTCGAGCATCTGCGGCCCCATGCCGTGGTCGCCGCGCAGGATCTCATGGACCGACTGCTCGAGGACAGTCACATCCTCATGCGGGACTCCGACGCGCGTCTCGTCATTCTTCCGGTCGAGGAGGAGCTGTTTTTCCCGGCGGATGAGGACCAGATCGTGCAGGTTCTGCTCAATCTGGTCGAGAATGCGCTGAAATATGGCGGTCCGGGTATCGAGATCCGTGTCGGCATCGTCGCCGAAGGGGCGCGTGGCGTCGAGATCGTCGTGTCGGATAACGGGCGCGGCGTCGATACGCAGCATGTCCCCCGGCTTACCGAGCGATTCTATCGCGTCGAGGGCAGGGCGAATGCTGCGCAATCGGGGACGGGGCTGGGCCTTGCCATCGTCAAGCATATCGTCGATCGCCATGGCGGACGCTTCAGGATCGAAAGCGCGCCCGGCAAGGGCATGAGCTGCCGGATATGGCTGCCCCGCGAAAGCTGAACGCGTCCGGTCTTGCGGCGAGGATCCGTCAGAAATAGCCGCGCGGATTTCTGATCGGCACGTCGTCCACCAGGGCGATGACGGGGCGGATCACCCGCACGAGCCACCAGATGAAGAGAATGCCGAACATCACATAGCCGACGAAAACGAGGCAGAGCAGGCCGGAGAGAATGGCACCGGCCAGACCGAGCCAGAACGTCCGGATCGCATAGATGAAATGGCTCTCATAGATCGTGCCCCTGGCCTGACCGCGCTTGATATAGGCGACGATGACCCCGGGAATGCTGGTGATCCCGAAAAAGAACGAGGCAATGAACAGGATATGCACGATCCACGCCCATCGTCTTGCCTGTTCGCTGCGTGGCATGGCGCGCCATCCTTCTGTGAAGCCGGACTGCATGGGGGGTTCGTTCCTTCCGTTCTGTTATGCTAGATCGAGCCCGGAATGGCCGCCGACGTCAAATCGCGGCGTTTCCTGTCGATACGAAGAACTGACTGGTAGCATGACTCTGACCAAACGCTTCGCCCTCCTCGCAGGCCTCGCTTTTCTTCCCCTCTCCGCCCCGGCGCAGGGGCAGACCGTAACGGGGGCCGGATCGAGTTTCGCAGCGCCCCTTTATGAAAGCTGGGGAGAAAGAGTGCACCAGAAAGACGGTGTCGAGGTCAATTACCAAAGCGTGGGGTCCGGAGCCGGGATCAATCAGGTCGTCGCAGGGACCGTCGATTTCGGAGCTTCGGACAAGCCGGCGCGCCCCGGTCTTCTGGCAGCGCACCATCTGTACCAGTTTCCCACGGCGCTCGGGGCGATCGTGGTGATCGTCAATATTCCCGGTATTCCGGCGGGGGCCGTCAGGCTCGACGGGCCGACGCTCGAGGCGATCTATGCGGGAGAGATCGGCGCGTGGAACGACCCGCGTATCGCAGCCCAGAATCCCGGGCTCGATCTGCCGGACGAGGCGGTCGCTGCGGTTCACCGGGCTGACGCCTCCGGCACGACCTTCGTCTTCACCTCCTATCTGTCGCGCGTATCCCCGTCCTGGAAGACGGGCACGGGTGCGGGCACATCTGTCGCATGGAGCAGCGGAGCGGGCGCTCGCGGCAATGACGGGGTGGCGGCGACGGTGCGCCAGACGATCGGCGGAATCGGCTATGTCGAATATGCCTATGCGCGTCACAACCATCTGCCGATGGCCCGTCTCAGAAATCGCGACGGCGCTTATGTGGAGGCGGGGCCAGCGGCTTTCGCTGCGGCTGCCGACCGCGCGGACTGGGCTCATGCGCAGAATCACGTGGTCGATCTGCTCGATCTCGCGGGGCCGGGCGTCTGGCCGATCATGAGCGCGACCTATGCGCTCGTTCCCCTCAAGGGCAATCCCGGGACCCGTCATTTTTTCGAGACAGGTCTGACGGAGGGCGAGGAAGACGCGCGCACGCTCGATTATGTGGTTCTTCCCGAAAAGGTGCGTTCGGAAATCCTCGAAGCGTGGCCGGGCTGAAACGGGATGCAACCGGGAGGAAAAAAGTTCCCTTCTCCGGTCGTAGCAAAGTCTTGAAGCCGTATCCCATTCCCACGGATGTCATGCGCTTTATGCTGTGCTGTTCCTGAACGGTCGGATTACACTCCTTGCCGTGATCTCAACCAGTGACAACGCGGAAATGACGTTATGGCCTTGCCTTCCTTCCTGTTCGTCTGCACGGGCAATATCTGCCGCTCTCCCCTGGCCGAGGCCGCAATGCGCGCCGAGGCCAGCAAACGCGGCCTCGATCTTGATATCGATTCCGCCGCCACCGGTGTCTGGCATGTCGGCGAGGCACCCGATATCCGCGCCCGGCGTGTCGCCCGCAAGCACGGTCTGACCATCGATCACTATCTCGCCCGACAGGTGAAGGAAGAGGACTTCACGCGGTTCGATCATATCATCGCTCTGGATGGCGGCCATCTTCGCGCCCTGCGTCGCCTCGCTCCCCAGGGTGCTGAGGCACGCATTCGCCTGCTTCTCGATCATGTTCCCGAGCGCGAGGGTGATGAGATCCCCGATCCCTTCTACGGCAAGGATATCGATTTCGAGACGGCCTGGCAGGAGATCGCGCTGGGATGCAGCCATCTCGCCCGCGCGACGCTGGATGCTGCATGAGCGAGCGTCTTGTCGATGCCGCAAGGCTGATAGGCGAGAAGGACGATTTCGACGCCATGCCGCTCGGCGGGGGCGATCTGTCGGAGATCTGGCATCTGCGTTTTCCTTCCGGTCGCGAGGCGGTCGTCAAGATCGGAGGACAGCCGCAGATCGAGGCCGCCATGCTCGAGTCGCTCGCAGGGACGGGTGTCACCGTACCGCAGGTTCTGGGTGTAGCCGCAGATCTGCTCGTGCTCTCCTATTTCCCGCCCGCGCGAACTGACTGGGCGGCGCTCGGCGCGGCCATGGCCCGCCTCCATGCCACGCCGCAACCCGGAAGATACGGATGGGATGCGGATTATGCATTCGGCACCGTTCCCATCGAGAACGGATGGGACGATGACTGGCGCCGCTTCTGGAGAGAGAAGCGGTTGCGTCCGTTTCTGGGAGGGTTGCCACGCGAGCACGCAGCGCGGGTCCATCATGTCATGGAGCGGATCGATACCCTCTTGCCGGAGGCGCCCCGTGCCGTTCTGCTGCATGGGGATCTGTGGAGCGGCAATGTCGTCTATACGCCCGACCCGGCGGGAGGCACCCGCGCAGCCCTGATCGATCCCGCGTGCTTTGTCGGAGATGCGAGCGCCGATTTTGCCATCCTCACCCTGTTCGCATCTCCGCCGCCAGCTTTCTGGGAGGCCTACGGTCCGCTGCCATCGGGATATGAGCGCAGCATCCTCGCCTATCGCCTCTGGCCGGCTCTGGTGCATTGCCGCCTGTTCGGTGCGACCTATCTGCCCCTGCTCGATCGGTGCCTCGACGCGATCTCTCTCTGAGCGGAAGTTTCCGCTTCGCCCTGTCTTCGGGTCTCTCCTCTTCTGTTCCGGTAGTTTTTCCTCCGCCCGCCGTCCCCTTTGCTACCCGGCCCGGGGGCAGGGGCCGGGAGCAGGGAGCCAGAAGCAGGGAAGGGGGAAGCAGAAGGTGCAGGAGCGGGTTCAGCGCTCCTGTGCCAGAGCCTCGAAGAGAAGTGCGATGGCCTCGGCTCCGGGATCGGGGATATCGGCCAGCTGCTCCGGCGGGATATAGGACGCACGGCCCGCCCGCGCCGTCATGCCGCGCGTGCTGTCCGCCCCTTTCCGCGCCGCCTGTGCGGCCTCGCCGATCGATGCGCCGGATTCGAGGGCATCGATCGCCGGGAGAAGCGCGTCGAGCATCGTGCGGTCGCCCGGTCTTGCGCCGCCATAATCCTGCATTTTCCCGACGCCCTTCCTGAGTCCCCGGCGCCAGTCGGTATCGCTTCCCGTCGTGGTGAGCAGGATGGAGAGGAGAACGCCGCTCGACCCCCCGCTGTGACGGGCCAGCAGGCGCCCGAGTGTGGCGGCAAGAAGATCCGGAGATGCGAGAGGAAGCCGGTCGATGACCCTGAGGATCTGGCGCGCCGCGTCGGCGAAGGTCGAACCGGCATCGCCATCGCCGCAACGCGCGTCGAGCGCGTTCAGTGCGTTTTCCCGATCGATCAGGATTTCGGCCCCGCGCGTGATCAGCGCATGGGTGAAGGGCTCCTCTGAAGCGGGGTCCCGGAACGTCTGCGGAAGCGTTGGTGCCGGGCAGGTGGCGGCGGGGCCGAACGGTGCAACTCCCGGCCAGGCGAAAGGCGTTGCAGGCGCCTCGAGAAAGGCCACGAAATCCGGTGTGGCAGGCAGGGCCGTCAGGGAAAAACCGTTCATGTCCAGCGCCGTCATGAGAGGCGCAGGACCGACGATCCACCGCGCGCGCTGCGCGAGTGCCGTGCGGGAAAAGCCTTCGACGAGCGCGCAGGCCTCGATCGGCGGCACGCTGCCCAGCATGTTGAGCATGATGACGAGATCCTCGTCCCTGGGTAGGCTCGCCATCAGCTTGTCTGCAGTCCGCGCGACGAGATCGTCCAGACATGCCAGAGGGATGCGCTCGACACCGGCCTCGCCATGGATGCCGAGGCCGAGTTCCGCCTCGTCATCTCCCAGCCGGGGCGACTGATCCGGCGTATAGACATTGCAGTCGCTCAGCGCGAGACCGAGCGAGAAGAGCGAAGAGGCGACACGACCGGCGAGCGCTGCCACCGTCTCGAGCGGAAGACCGGCCTCCGCTGCCGCCCCGGCGATCTTGTGCACCAGAACGGTGCCGGCGATGCCGCGCGCCCGATCCGTGCGCCCCAGAGCGATATCGTCCCCCACGATAACCAGTTCGACCCGGTATCCGAGGGCTTTCGCCTGTTCGGCGGCGATCCCGAAATTCAGACGATCTCCGGTGTAGTTCTTGACGACAAGAAGGCAGCCAGCCTCTCCCGTGACCGCACAGATGGCCGCCAGAATGGCATCCACGCCGGGCGACGCGAAAAGCGCACCGCAGACCGCGCCGGTCAGCATGCCCTTCCCGACAAAACCGGCATGGGCGGGCTCGTGGCCCGATCCGCCGCCCGAAAGAATGGCGACCTTGTCGTGAGACCAGTCCTTTCTGAGCACGACATGCAGATCGTCCTGTCCGTCCAGCCGACACAGCTCCGCCCCGTAAGAGGAACGCAGGAGGCCTTCGATACCTTCCGCGACGATGGTTTCCCGACGATTGAAGAACCGCTTCATGATCCGCCTCCGCTCGATAGGGCTCGCTCCGGAGCCGACAGGGAGCAGCCTAGGGAAGGTGCTTCTTCAGGAACACGCCGTATCCGACCGGAACGAAACACTTTGGTGTGACGAACCGGGAATATGACGAACCGGGGATGCGACGAGCCGGGGAAGCGACGGGCCGGGCGCGTCGGCACGATCGGAGGGAAACGATTGGCAGGGGAGTGGGCATTCGTTACGGTGGGAAAAGATTATCGTGCAACAAAGTCGGGATCGCACAGTTTTGGACATACCAGCCAAGTCGGGTTCTCATCCGCCCCAGCAGACGGACGAGGGATATCACAAGGATCTCGGGCGACGTCAGGTCCAGATGATCGCCATAGGCGGGGCCATAGGCACCGGGCTTTTTCTGGGGGCCGGAACCCGGCTCGAGCAGGCGGGACCGGCTCTTGCCATCGATTATCTCGTCTGCGGCCTGTTCTGCTTTCTCATCCTGCGCGCCCTTGGCGAACTGGTCATGTATCGCCCAAGCGCGGGAAGCTTCGTCTCCTATGCCCGCGAGTTTCTCGGAGAGAAAGCGGCCTATGTCGCGGGCTGGCTCTCCTTTCTGAACTGGGCCATGACGGGTATCGTCGATATCACCGCCGTTGCCCTCTACATGCATTTCTGGGGCACGTTCGATCATGTGCCGCAATGGGTGTTCGCTCTCGCAGCTCTGGGCATCGTGGGCACGATGAACATGATCGGGGTGCGCTATTTCGGCGAGATGGAATTCTGGTTCTCGCTGGTCAAGGTGGTGGCGCTGGCCCTGTTCCTCATCTGCGGCTGCCTGATTCTCGGCACGCGCATGCCGGTCGGAGGCGTGACGCCCGGTTTCCATCTCATTTCCGAAAACGGCGGGATCTTCCCGCATGGTATCATGCCAGCGCTCTTCCTCATGCAGGGTGTCGTCTTCGCCTATTCGGCCATCGAGCTCGTCGGTACGGCAGCGGGGGAATGTGCCAATCCCCGTGCGATCATACCCCGTGCCATCAACAGTGTGATCTGGCGGATCGGCCTGTTCTATGTCGGCTCGGTGGTTCTCCTCGTCTGCCTGCTGCCGTGGAGTGCGTATCACAAGGGGGTCAGCCCGTTCGTGACCTTCTTCGAGGCCCTGGGCGTGCCCCATATCGATACGGTCATGAATATCGTCGTCCTGACGGCAGCGCTCTCTAGCCTGAATTCGGGGCTCTATTCCACCGGACGGATCCTGCGCGCCCTCGCAATGGGCGGTTCCGCCCCGAAAGCCCTGGCGAAAATGAACCGTCAGTCCGTGCCGTATGTCGGCATTCTGACGACGGTCGCCGTCTATATGGTCGGTGTCGGTCTCAACTATCTCATCCCGTCCCGCGTGTTCGAGATCGTGCTCAATGTTGCGGCCCTCGGGATCATCAGCACCTGGAGCTTCATTCTGCTCTGCCAGATCCGGCTGCGGCGATGCGTGGATCGCGGAGAGATCGAGAATGCGGGCTTCCGGATGCCGGGCGCACCGTTCACGTCCTGGCTCACGCTCGGCTTTCTCGCTCTCGTGCTGGTGATGATGGGGCTCGATTATCCGGAGGGCACATATACCGTGATCGCGATCCCGCTCATTGCGGCAGCCCTGGCCGCAGGATGGGGGCTGGTTCTGATGGGACGCCGTCGCCAGCAGGGCTGACCGCAGAGGGGACGCCCGGTCAGCCCTGCCGGGCGGCCGCGGAGCCCGGTTCTTCGGCGGGTTCGCCCTCCCACCGGGCGATGACCGCAGCGGCGAGCGAGTTTCCAACGACGTTTGTCGCCGAGCGGCCCATATCGAGGAAGGTGTCGATCCCGAGGATGAGGAGCACGCCTTCCTCGGGCAGGTGGAACTGTCCGAGCGTGGCCGCGATGACCACCAGAGAGGCGCGCGGGATTCCTGCAACGCCCTTGCTGGTCAGCATCAGGGTCAGAAGCATCGCGATCTGCGTGCCCCAGGGAAGGGCGATGTCGTAGGCCTGTGCGATGAAGATGCTGGCAAATGTGCAGTACATCATCGTGCCATCGAGATTGAACGAGTAGCCGAGCGGCAGGACGAAGGCAGAAATCCGCCGCGGGACGGGAAACTGCGAAAGACGCTCCAGCATGAGCGGATAGGCGGCCTCGGAACTCGCAGTCGAAAAGGCGAGGAGGAAGGGCTCGCGCATGAGGCTGACGAGGCGCCGGGCGCGGGGACCCAGCGTGACGAATGCCGCGACGATCAGCGCCAGCCAGAGCAATGCGAGAGCGATATAGAACTCTCCCATGAACTTGCCGTAATTGACGAGCACGCCGAGCCCGTTCGTCGTGATGGTTGCGGCCATGGCGCAGAACACCGCGAGAGGCGCCAGCCCCATGACATAGGTCGTCACCTTCAGGATGATGCGCGAGAGGCTTTCCGTCCACGCCATGACGATCCGGGCCTGTTCGGGGAGGGCCGCGCAGGCGACGCCGAAAAAGATCGAGAAGACGACGATCTGGAGGATCTCGTTTTCCGTCATGGCACGGAAGATGGAATCCGGCACGATGTGATTGACGAAACCGTCAAGCGACATGCCGCCGGTGGATACGGGAGAGCCGCCGCCACCGTGCGTCCGGTGCATACCGAGTCCGGGCCCGAACAGATTGACAAGGATCATGCCGAGGGTCAGCGAGAAAAGCGACGCCCCGAGGAACCAGATCATGGCCTTCCCGCCGACGCGTCCGACCGAACGGGCATCGGACATATGACCGATGCCTGTCACGAGGGTCGAGAAGACGAGCGGCGCGATGATCATCTTGATCAGTCGCAGGAAGACGGTCGAGCCGATCGAGAGATAATGGGCAAATCGCTGCTGCGTCGCGGGATCGGCAAGTCCGGCATGGGCGGTTCCCCCCGTCGCGATGCCAAGACACATGGCCGAGAGGATGAAGAAAGTCATCCTGTTGCGTTTCATCCTGTCGTCCTCGTGAACCGTATCGCGGGGTGATCATGCCGAAAGGGCGAGCCGCCTCCGGCCCGGAGAGATGAGCCGCCTCCGGCTCGACGGCGTTCTAGCCACGTTCGACCTAAACGACAAACGCGGCCCGAATGCCCAAGGAGGCTGCGCGTCCGCAGCGCGAACCTGCCATCATGCTGCTTGTTTCGCCCCCGGGACCGTTCTGGCATTGAACCGGCCACGCAACTCCTCCATACGAACCGGAGGCATCGCGCTCCGGGCGCGCAACGGAGGAGATGAAGGTGCTTCAGAACATCACGGCGGTTGTGTTCGGATTTGTATTCGGCCTTTTCACCCTGATTATTTCAGTCATTGCACTAATAGAAGGTTATGTGCGCAGTGTTCTCGACCGTATCGGGATTCCCGATCAGATCCAGACAGCGCTCCTCGCTTTGCTCCTTCTCGCGCTCGTCGTGGTGTCGTTCCGTCTGTTCGGAAAACTCTTCGGCGTGCTGATCGCGATCGGCCTGGTCGCTTTGCTGCTGCACGCCCTGTTCGCGCCCCCTCTCGAAAACGGCGGCGCCCGGATACCGGGCGGTGCTGGCAGCAGCGTGTCTCTCTGACGGCAAGACGGAAGAATGCTCGTTCTCGCCCCGCAGGGGCGGGATCCTGTCGCATGGGCCTGTCGGCAGGGCGTGAAGGTCGCATTGGCCCTGTGGGCAGGGCGTGAAGAACGATGCGAAAGGGGGAGGCGTGGTGGCTGGTGTCCGCGGCGGGATTCGAACCCACGGCCCCAGGATTCATACCACTTCGGCTTTCGCCGCCGACGCGTGACGCGTCGTTCGTGGTCTGGACTGTCTCTTCACCATGATCCGGCAAGCCGGATGACAGGTGCTGCCCGTACAGTCTCTACACCTTCGGCGATTCCGGAGAATCGACGCTTGGCTCGGGATCGGCACGGCATGGATGCCAGAGCTTTCCCCGAATTTGAGCAGATCCGCCATGAGGTTTCCCGCCATGACGCCCAATTTTCAGGAATCCTGTGCTCTATCCTGCTGAGCTACGCGGACCACCATCGGCATTGTATGGCCGCTCCCAGGCGCAGGCAAGGTGTTGCGTTTCAATTTTTTCTGTTCCCCGTGATCGGTTGCAATACTGGCAAGTCAAAGTAAGATTGTTCTTTGCAGCAAGTTTGCGCTCCGATAGGAAACATGCATTAACGCATGTCATCTCGACAGGACGTGGGAGATTTACTGCTTTTCTTTCCCAAAGGGGCCACTGTCGACAAGCACTCTCTCGGCATTACCGTCCCATGACGCCATTGTCCGGCGCTCTGCGGACAATACGATTCGTAAAAAAACCGAGATAAGGAATGTGATATAAGGCTTGATGAAGAGAAAGCGTGAAGTAATGTTCGATCTGGCCATACGTGGTGTAGCAAAAACCGATTCAACCCTTCTCCGCCTCCGTCTCATAGGGCGTATGGAAGCCACGACTCTGACCGGCGAGAGCGTTCTTCCCGTGGGCGGAAAGACGAAGGGCCTGCTCGCCATTCTGGCGCTTTCCGATCGAAAGCCCATTCCGCGCTCTCATCTCGCCGAGCTGCTCTGGAGTCGGCGTCCGGACGATCTGGCCCGCGCCTCGCTCAGGCAGGAAATCCATCGTCTGCTCGACGCGCTCAGTCCGCTCGGAGTCGATGTGATCGACGTGCAGCGTCATACGCTTGCGCTCAAGCCGGCCCTGACCTCTGTCGATGTCGAGCGTATCCTGAACGGTGGCAAGTCGATCCTGCGCGATCTCCCCTCGCCGAGCGAGGTTCTTCTCGGCGAGCTGAACGGAATCGACCCCGCTTTTTCCGAGTGGGTCGAGGCCCAGCGCGCGCGTCTCAACCGTCATATCTATCAGGTCTTCGAGAGCGCCCTGCGCACGCAGGTGGACCCCGATTCGATTCTCGAGACGGCCGATCACCTGCTCCTGCGGGACAGTCTCAACGAAGCGGCATGGCGGGCCCGTATCCAGGCATGGGTGACCAAAGGAGAATATGCCCAGGCCGCGGCCCTCGGCGACCAGGTCGTCCAGCTCTTCCAGGATCAGCTGGGAACGGTGCCCGGTCCGGCGACGATGGCGCTCGTGCGCGGGCTGCAGGAACGGATCGCTTTCGATACCTATGCGAAGACGCATCACGGCCCCTCTGCCGAGTCCGACACGGCGCTCGTTCCTTCCGATCAGGCTCCGGAAGCCTCCGGTCTCTTCCCGGGTGGGGGAGAGGGGTCGTTCCTCTCTGCCGGTCCGCCGGTTCGCAGTCTCGGCACGATCGCCGTCGCGCCGCTGAAAGCGACGGGAAGCGCGCATGCGGAGAGCCTTGCGGCCGAGCTGACGGAACGTCTCGAGGTCAAGCTCGTCGGCCTCCAGACCTTCACCGTGGTGCCTTTCCCCGAAAAACCGCAGGGAGATGCCACGCCGCTTCTGGGCAATACGGCCAATCCCGGGACGGATTACGTGCTCTCCGGTCTGGTACGCTCGAATTGCGATCACGGCGAGAATTCCGAAGGCTATGTCATCATACGCCTGCTGAATCTCCGTCAGGATGGCTGCGTGGTCTGGGCCGATCGCTTCGAGCTGCCCAAGGATACGCGCGCGCAGCGTGCGCTCCTGTTCTACGTCATGAAATCGCTTCAGTGGTCTTTGTTCGTTTCGGAGGGGCAGCGCATGATGTCGCGTCCGATCTCCGAACTCTCGGCCTTCCAGATGGCTGTCCGTGCCCTGACGCTCATGTTGCGCTGCGATGTCACCTTGTCCTCCGAACTCGAGGATCTCGTCGAGCGCGCCTATCAGACCGATCAGGAATCGGTCTTCGTCCTGTATGTCCGGTCGTTGATCCGGTTTTTCCTTCATCTGGAAAACTGGTCGGGATCGTCCCAGAACGAAATGGAGGAAATCGCTTCCGCAGCCGGTTACGTCGCCATCCAGCTCCGCTCCAATCCGCTCGGCGTCTGGCTCTCGATGCTGACGCGTACCTTCACGCCGGGGCAGCTCGACGAGGCGAAGGCGCTGACCGCCGAATATACCGGGGCAGGGGGTGTCTTTCCGGCCATCGCCATCTCCCCCTCGATTCATGCGCTCAAATCCGTCCAGGCGCTTCTCTCGGAAGACAGGGAGACCGCGCTCAGTGAGATCCAGATGTTCCGGGCACTCCGGGCCTCCCAGCCATTGGCGGTTCTCTCCGAGCCGTTCAGCATACTCGTGCTCGAAGCAGCCGGAAACGCCGAGGAGGCCCGTCAGGCGGGCGCGGCGTTCGTGAGTCTGTATCCGCGCAGCGCGGCGGGCGTCCTGTACTATCTGGTGGCGCTGGCAGCGCAGGGGAACAGCGAGGAGACCGAACGGGTCAAGCGCCAGTTCCTGCGTCTCGTGCCCGATGTCACGATTGCCGGGGTGCTTCTGCGTCATGCCTTCCTGCCCCAGAGCATGCAGAGCTGGTTGCGCGACATGCTGGCCCGGGTGGGAATCCCGCACGGCTGACGCCCGATCGGGCAATTTCTTCTCTCCCCTCCCGACATCCCGTGCTCCGCCTGGACACAGAGCCGACTTGGCGTTGCAGGGCGGGCAGGATATGAACGGAGTCTCGAGCCGGACGCGGGTTTCGCGATCGGGGATTTCGACACGCGGCCAGTGCCAGTCTAATAGGGACATCATGACACCTCGTTTGCAGCCGATCGCCCCCTCTTCCCTGCCCGCATGGGCCAGGAGTCCCGCAAGACGGCTGATCGCCGTTCTGCCGGTCCTTCCCGTTCTGGCCCTGAGCGCCTGCGGGGGAGGACGCGATCCTGACAGCCTCACCCAGCCGCGCAACCATCTGCTTGGCGTCGATCGCGGCGCCACGGGGGGAGATGACGAGCTCAAGGGTGGCGTGAACGCCTATCTGTGGCGGGGTGCGATCGACACGCTCTCGTTCATGCCGTTCGCCTCGGCGGATGCGAATGGGGGCGTGATCCTGACCGACTGGTATCAGCCGCCCTCCAGCTCGGGCGAGCGTTTCAAGATCGCTGCCTATATCCTCGATCGCCGCCTGCGTTCGGATGCGCTGCGCGTCTCGGTATTCCGTCAGGAAAAACAGGGCAGCGAATGGGTCGATACCCCAGTGGCGACGAACACGACCTCGGACATCACCACACGTATTCTCGCGCGTGCGCGCCAGCTCCGTGCCGATAACGGCAACCGGAACTGAGTGCAGCGAACCGATACCAGCAGACCGGAACACGACAGGAAACAATGACGGACCAAGAGACCCTCGGCTACGATTTCGAGACGGCCGAGCCCAGGTGGCAGGCAGCATGGGAGCGCATCCGCGCCTTTGCCGCCGAGGATCATCCCGCCGCCGACAAGCCGAAATATTACGTCCTGGAGATGTTTCCCTATCCGTCCGGACAGCTGCATATGGGGCATGTGCGCAATTATGCACTGGGGGATGTCGTCGCGCGGTACAAGCGTGCGCGCGGTTTCTCCGTGCTGCACCCCATGGGATGGGATGCTTTCGGCCTTCCGGCGGAGAACGCGGCCCGCGAGCGCGGGGTGCATCCGGGGCAATGGACGCTCGACAACATCGCCTCGATGCGCGTCACGCTGCAGCGCCTCGGCTTCTCGCTCGACTGGGATCGCGAGATCGCAACCTGTCTGCCGGAATATTACGGGCACCAGCAGAAGCTCTTTCTCGACATGTTGCGCAAGGGCCTGGTCGAGCGGCGCGAATCCTCGGTCAACTGGGACCCGGTCGACAATACGGTGCTCGCCAACGAGCAGGTCGTGGATGGTCGCGGCTGGCGCTCCGGAGCGCTGATCGAGAAGAAGCGCCTGTCGCAGTGGTTCCTCAAGATCACCGATTTTGCCGAGCCTCTCCTCGAAGGGCTCGACACGCTCGATCGCTGGCCTGCCCGCGTGCGCACGATGCAGGAGCGCTGGATCGGTCGTTCGGAAGGGGCGCGGATCCGTTTTCCCCTCCATGCGCCCCCGGAAGGTTTCGACGTCGATCGCGATTCGGTCGAGGTTTTCACCACGCGTCCCGACACACTGTTCGGCATGAGCTTCGTTGCGATCGCAGCCGATCATCCGCTTGCCGCCAAGGTGGCGCAGGATAACGCGGCCGCGCGTGACTTCATCGAGGAATGTCAGCGTCTCGGCACGTCCGAGGAAGCCATCGAGGCTGCTGAGAAGCGCGGATGCGATACCGGGCTGAGGGTCGTCAATCCCTTCGCTCCCGATGAGACGGTGCCTGTCTGGATCGCCAATTTCGTGCTGATGGAGTACGGCACCGGTGCCGTGTTCGGCTGCCCGTGCGGAGACCAGCGCGATCTCGATTTCGCACGCAAATATGCCCTGCCCGTGCGGCCTGTCATCCTGCCTCCGGGCGAGCAGATCGGCAGCTTCGCGATCGGCAGGACCGCCGTCACGGGCGAGGGGACGCTCATCAATTCCGGATTTCTCGACGGGCTGGATACGGCCGAGGGAAAACGCAAGGCCATCGAGCGCCTCGAGGGAATGGGAGTCGGGCGCGGCGTGGTCAACTGGCGCCTGCGCGACTGGGGGATTTCCCGCCAGCGCTACTGGGGATGTCCGATCCCGGTCATTCATTGCGCGCAATGCGGTGCCGTTCCCGTTCCGGACGATCAGCTTCCCGTGCGCCTGCCGGAAGATGTCACGTTCGACCGTCCCGGCAACCCGCTCGACCATCATCCGCACTGGAAGCATGTGACGTGTCCGCAATGCGGTGCCGCGGCGCAACGCGAGACGGATACGTTCGACACCTTCGTCGACAGTTCTTGGTATTTCGCGCGTTTCACGGCGCCGCATGCTGCCGGGCCGATCGATCCTGTCGCGGCGAATTCATGGCTGCCCGTCGATCAGTATATCGGCGGAATCGAACATGCGATCCTGCATCTGCTCTATGCGCGTTTCTTCACACGCGCCATGCACGAGACTGGGCATCTGGACGTGGACGAGCCTTTCGCAGGGCTCTTCACGCAGGGCATGATCACGCATGAGAGCTATCGCGACGAAAGCGGCTGGCTCGCGCCCGAAGACGTGACACGCAGCGGCGACGGCTATGTCCGTCGCGACAACGGTCAGCCCGTCCAGCTCGGACGCTCGGAAAAAATGTCCAAGTCCAAGCGCAACACGGTCGCCCCCACGGCGATCATCGAGCGTTTCGGTGCGGATACGGCGCGCTGGTTCGTTCTGTCGGACAGCCCTCCGGAGCGGGACATGGAGTGGACCGAAGCCGGCGTCAGCGCGTCTGCCCGTTTCGGACAGAGGCTTTACCGTCTCGTCCAGGCCGTCTCGGCACAGGTTCCCCGCGACGCATCGTTCGGCGAGGGGGGGCGGTCCCTGCGTCAGGCGACGCATCGGACCATCGTGGCCGTTACGGAGGCGCTCGAGAATTTCACGCCCAACGTCGCCGTGGCCCGTCTTCACGAGCTGAGCGCGGCTCTCGGCGAGGCGGAAAAGAGCGATGAGCCCGGAATGGGCGCCGCACGACGCGAGGCTGCGCTTGCCCTGGCCCTGCTCGTTGCGCCCATGATGCCGCATCTGGCCGAGGAGATGGTTGCCCTTCTCGAGCCGGAGGGCGCTCTGGTGGTGGAGCGCTCCTGGCCGGAGGCGCTGCCCGAGTTCCTCACGCGGGACAGCGTCACGATGGGCGTCCAGATCATGGGCAAGCTTCGCGGCACGATCGAGGTGCCCCCCGATGCCCCGTCCGACATCGTTCTGCCTCTGGCCGAGGCGGAGCCGAACGTGGCGCGGATGCTCGAGGGCAAGCGCATCGTCAAGCGCATCCATGTGCCGAACCGGATCGTCAATTTCGTGGTGGCGGGCTGAACTCATGCGTCGTCTCGTCCTGCTTGCCTGCCTGGCTCTGAGTGGATGCGGCTTCAGGCCGCTTTACGGTACCGACGATGCAGGTGGCGGGCGTGTCGCGCAGGAATTGCAGCGGATCTATGTCGCCAATATTCCCGAGCGTTCCGGTCAGCTTCTGCGTCTGGCTCTACAGGAGCATCTCGGAGGTGCGAGCACCCGCTCGCCGGACGGTTATACCTTGCAGGTCAGCAACGCCGTGAATGCCTCTGTGGTGGACATCCATAGCGACAATACCGCAGGTCGCTTCCGCGAACTGGGTTCGGCGCATTGGAGGCTCTATACCGTCGAGGCAGCGCCGCGCATGCTGGCGGAGGGCGATGCGAGTCTGCTCGACGGGTTCAATGCGACGTTCGAGCAGTATCTCGCCCAGACCCTGAACGAGGAGACGGTGCGGGCGCGTCTGGCGGATAATCTGGCCCAGGCTGTCCGTCAGCAGATCGCCGTCTGGTTCCGCACGCATGTGAAACCGTCCCGCGACGATGAGCGCGACGTTCCGGCCTATTTCGATCCGAACGCCATGCCGACCCCGAACGGTCAGCCCTATGAGAAGGCCGGGCCGGACGGATTCCCGGCATCGGCCACGGGGCGCACGGATCTCAACAACCGGGAGAACTGACCCGGCATGAAGATCGACTCCCGCGCAGCCTCGCGTACCCTTGCCGAGATCGGAAACTGGCGGGCCGTCCTGCTGCACGGAGACGATGCCGGTCTGATACGGGAGCGCGCGCGTGCCTGCGTGCGTCTCGTGGGCGGCTCGACGGACGATCCGTTTCGTGTCGCCATTCTCGACGCCGATCAGCACGCCCGGATCGAGGAGGAAGCGGGAGCGCTCTCGCTCATCGGCGGTCGACGGGCCGTCTGGGTGCGCGAGGTGCAGGATTCGGCGCTCGCAGGCGTCATGGCGGCGCTCTCCCTGGATACCGACACGCTTCTGGTGCTCGAGGCTCCGGGCCTCGCTGCGCGAGCGAAGCTGCGGACGACTCTCGAGGGACATCGTTCCGTGGCGGTCATCGGCTGTTATCCGGAAGAGGGGCGGGCTCTGGCCGGGTCGCTGTCGGGGTTGTTCCGCGACGCCTCCGTCTCCATCGATCGTGATGCCCTGACCTGGCTGTCTTCCGTGCTCGGTGCCGATCGTGGCGCGGTCCGTCAGGAGGTCGAGAAACTCATTCTCTATGCCGGGGAAGGCGGGCGGCTCGGTCTCGACGATGTGCAGGACTGTATCGGCGATTCCGCCACGGCAACGCTCGACGACGCGACGAGTGCGGCAATGGCGGGCGACCGTGTTTCTGCCGATACCGCGCTCGAGCGCGCGCTGGCAGAAGGGCTCTCGCCGATCGCGCTCGCTCGTGCCTGTCTCTCCCTGATGACCCGGCTCGGCAAGGTCATGGGCTGGATGGATGAGGGAAAATCGCGTCAGGAAGCGCTGAAACAGCTGAGACCGCCTGTCTTTTTCCGGAAGGCCGAGAGTTTCGGCAAGGCGCTCGAGCGATGGGACCGCGAGACCCTCGCCCGGGCCTGCGAGGCCGTTCAGGGGTTCGAACGCGCCTGCAAGCAGACCGGAAGCCCCGATCTCGCACTCTCCCGTCGTCTGATCGCCCAGCTCTGCCTCGGTCCCAGGTCGTTCCGGGGTTGAAATCGTATCGGGGTTCTGCCACCCGTGAGAGATCGGGACGCCGCCTCAGTGGAGAGATCTTCATGCCTCCTGTCGCCATGATGTGTGGAGACGATCGGGCCGGAGTCTCCTCTTGAGGGTGTCGCTCGCGTGGCGCGGCGCGATCGGGCGCCCATCCGTCCTGTTCGCCTGCATCGTTCTGGTGGGGCTCTGTCTCTCGGCCTGTCTTGCGCCATTTTATGCGCAAGGCGTGGGTGTCGACCCCTTCGCGTCCAATCTTGCGGGAAGCGTCATGCGCGACGGGCGGGTCGTCGATGTCATGCAGCCCAATGACAATCCGCTTCACCTCGGCCTGACCCCGATCGGTCCGTCCTGGCGCTGGGGCGCGTACAGCCTCGGCGCGGATTCGCAGGGGAGGGATGTGGCCGCGCGTCTTCTCTATGGCGGGCGCAGTTCTCTTCTGATCGCGGGCGCCTCGGCCTGTCTGTGTCTCGTGCTCGCCACGGGTTGCGGCATGGTGGCAGGTGTCTTCGGCGGGTGGATCGATACGGTTCTCTCCCGCCTGCTCGATATTCTCTGGGCGGTTCCCGTCTATCTTTTCGCAATCAGCCTGTCGGTGGTCACGGTCGGTCACGATCTCCGCTTCGGTCCTTTCCATATCGGAGCGGACAGTTTCCTTCTCCCGATCGGGATCATCGCGCTCATCTACGTTCCCTACGCCGCGCGACCGATCCGGGCGCGTACCAGAAGCCTCATGACGAGTGGCTTCGTCCTTGCCGCGCAAGGGCTCGGTGCCTCTCCGGTCAGGATCGTCCTGAAGGAAATCCTCCCGTCCCTGATCGACACGTTGCTCGTTCTCGCCCCGCTGATCATGGCGCTCTGTCTGCTGGCCGAATCCGCTCTGTCGTTTCTGAGTCTCGGGGTCCAGGCACCGGCGGCCTCCTGGGGAAGCCTGATCCATGACGGGGAAGGTCTGATCTACAGCCGTCCCGTCGTTGCGATCGCGCCGGGTCTGGCCATCGTGCTCACCGTGCTCGCGCTCAACATGCTCGGTGAGGCTTTGCAGAACGGGGTGCGCCCGATGAGGACGCGATGAGAGGCGTGCTCTCCCGGCTGGGGCAAACGCTCTTCGTCCTTTTCGGCATCTCCGTGCTGGTATTTGCGGTGTTTTTCGCGACACCGGGGTCGGATCCCTCCGCGCGTATCGCAGGACGGGGCGCGAGCGAGGAAACGATCGCACGGATCCGGCACGAATACGGCTTCGATCGGGGGCTTGTCGCGCGTTACCTGAGCATGATGGACCATCTGTTTCTCTCCCGGGATCTGACGTCCTACGTCAATCACGGGCAGAATGTGGTCGCCGAGGTCTTTCACGCCGCGCCGGTGACATTGTCTCTTGTGTCCTGGGCGGCCCTCTTCTGGGTCGGGGGCGCGCTGGTCACAGGGATGCTGGCCGCATGCTTTGCCGGACGCTGGCCGGATCGGCTCCTTTCGGGTCTGGGTATTCTCGGTCTTTCGGTTCCGGTCTTCTGGCTTGGCGAGATGGTCAATCTCCTCAGCCAGAGCCGGTTCCACGATACGATGCTGTTCCGCTGGGTCCCGGCTCTGGGCTATATCCCTCCCGGGATTTCCCTGACCGGATGGGCAAAATGCCTGATCCTGCCTGCGCTGACGCTTTCGATCGCCTTCATCGGCATCTATGGGCGCATTCTGCGGAGCGATCTTCTTGCCGCCATGCAGGAGGATGCCCTTCGTACCGCGCGGGCCAAGGGGGCCGGTCCCGTCCGGCTCTGGGTCTTCCATGCCCTGCGCCTTTCGGGCCTGAGCGTCGTTTCCCTGTTCGGTCTCGATTTCGCGCAGCTCCTCGGAGGCGGTGCCCTCCTGACCGAGGTCGTGTTTGCGCTGCCGGGCGTCGGCCATCTGACCTATCAGGGTCTGAGCACGCTCGATCTGCCCCTGATCATGGCGACGGTCATGTATTCGGCATTCTTCGTCGTCATCGCCAATGTCCTTGTCGATGGTCTCTATCGTCTGCTCGATCCGCGTATCGGATCCCGTTCGGGCACAGCTGCAAGAGGGGGGCGCTCTCATGGATGACGCCCTGCTTTCGATCGACGCGCTCCGTCTGGCTCTTCCCTCCGGCGCGCGTCTTCTCGATGGCGTCAGCCTGCGACTGGAGCGGGGGCGGATCCTCGGCGTGGTGGGCGAGTCCGGCTCCGGGAAAAGCCTGACTGGCCTCAGCGTGCTCGGCCTTCAGCCTCGGGGGCGCCTTGAGGGAAAACTCGCTTTCGAGGGGCAAGACCTTCTGGGGTTCGGTCCAGGGGACTGGCGTCGCTTTCGCGGAAGGCGCGCAGCGATAATCTTCCAGGATCCCATGACGGCTTTCCTGCCGGTACGTCGTATCGGCGCGCAGATCGCCGAGCAGATCCGCCTCCACAGCCTTTGCTCGCGACGCGAGGCCGAGACCCGCGTGATCGCGCTCCTGTCCCGGATGGGGGTTCCGGCGCCTCGCGAGGCTGCCCGACGCTTTCCGCACGAATTGTCCGGCGGGTTGCGCCAGCGCGCCATGATTGCGATGGCCCTGTCCTGCGATCCGGATCTGGTCATTGCCGATGAGCCGACAACCGCGCTCGACGTGACCGTGCAGGCGCAGATACTCATGCTTCTGCGTGAGATCGGTGCGCGTCGCGCCGGGGTGATGCTCATCACCCACGACATGGGGGTGGTGGCCCAGATCTGCACCGATATCGCCGTGCTCTATGCGGGCGTGGTCGTGGAGAGCGGTCCTGCCGAGGCGGTGCTCCGCACGCCGTGGCATCCCTATACCCGGGCCTTGCTGCGGGCGATTCCACCGATGGACGGAGCGCGACCCGATCGTCTGCCGACCATAGAGGGCACGCCGCCTGCACCGGAGGCACGTCCGCCCGGCTGCGTCTTCGCGCCGCGCTGCCCCGAACGCCGCGCTGCCTGCGCTTTCCGTCCCGCATTGCGGAGGCATGAGGACCGTTCCGTCGCCTGCGTGCTTTATCCGTGATGCCCCCGCCCGTGACGCCCCCGCCCACGATCCCCCTCCTGCAAGCGCATTCCCTCTCGAAATCCTTCGCCCTCGGCCGGAGACGGGTCTGGGGTGAGAAACGGTTCCTGACGGCGGTCGACGATGTTTCCCTGAGCCTGGGGGCGGGGGATTCGCTCGCCCTGGTGGGCGAATCCGGTTGTGGCAAATCGACGCTCGGCCGGTTGCTCATGGGCTTCGACGCTCCGGATCGGGGGCGGGTCATGTTCGAGGGGCAGGATCTCGCGCGGCTTCGCGCAGGAGAGAAACGACGCCTGCGCGCCAGAGTGCAGATGGTGTTCCAGGATTCCGGATCGTCCTTCAACCCGCGACGCAGTATCGGGGCCACTCTGGCCGAGCCCTATCGCATTCACGGACGCGCCTGGTCGAGAGCCGCGATCGAGGCCCTGCTCGAACAGGTCGGTCTGTCCGCTTCCCTGTACGAGCGTCATCCGGTGGCGCTGTCCGGTGGGCAGAGGCAGAGGCTGAACATCGCCCGCGCGCTTGCGTTGTCTCCACGGCTCGTCGTCGCGGATGAGCCCGTCTCGGCGCTCGATGTCTCCGTACAGGCCCAGATCGTCAATCTGCTTCGCAGGCTCCAGAGCGAACTCGGACTGGCATCGGTGTTCATCTCGCACGATCTGGCAGTCGTCAGGCAGATCGCCGATCGCATGGCGGTCATGTATCTCGGCAGTCTCGTCGAGGAGGGGGAAACGCTGGCGACGCTGGCGCGACCGCTTCATCCCTACACCCGCGCACTCGTCGAGGCGGTTCCCCGACCGGGGCGGGCGCTCGTCGCACCGCTCGAGGGCGATGTTCCGGATGCGGTTTCGCCGCCGGGCGGATGCCGCTTCCATACGCGCTGCCCGGTTGCCCGGCCCCTTTGCGCGCAGGAGCGGCCGAAGCTCGAAACCATGGGGCAGGAGAGGAAAGTGGCCTGCCACTTTCCTCTGGTGTGAGAGAGGCATGAACCGGAAGGGCCGGTTCGATGGCGCGCGATCTGCGGCCCGTCACCCCACGGGGGGAGGAGACAGGCAGAGGGAAAGGGTCAGAAGCGCTGGGAGATGCCGGTCAGGATCGTACGGCGCAAGCCGTATTGCGGCGCACCCACGCCGATGCCCGATCCGTCGCGGATCTGATAGGTCTTGTCGAACAGGTTGAGCACGTCCAGACGGAGCTGCGTGCGCTTGAGGAACGGGACATGGAACAGATCGCGGAAGGACTGGACCAGAGAGAGATTGAACGTGGCGTAGATGGGCACGGAACGACCGTTCGGAACGGCGCCGTCGGCGCGCAGACCGCTTCCATAGACCATCGAGGCGGAAATCCTGGTGGGATGACCCGTGCGATAGAAGAACGAATAGGCGCCGCCTGCTGAGGCCGTCCATCTCTGGTCGTGATCGAGATGGATCCAGCGATGCTGGATATAGGCCAGATCGTCGGGATCCATGGTCCACTGGGCGGTCGTGATGTCCTTGCCTATGGCGCGAGACCATGCCGCATTGCCGTAAAGCGAGAGGGGGCCGTGCTCGTAATTGGTCGAGAGTTCGTAGCCGTTCACCTGCCCGCGCCGGTAATTGAATGCGGAGAGGATGATAGGCGCCCCGAACTGTCCCTCATCGATCATGTTCTTTGCAAGTTTGACATAGGCATCGAAGGAGGCATGCCATCCCGGAAGCAGGGTCTGGGTCACACCTGCGTCGAAATAATGATCGCGCTCGGCCTTGACGGTATTGTTCTGCAGGGTCTGGGGTTCGTTCGACGTTCCGACATATTTGCCGAGCGATGTATTGGCCACCAGCTCGAAGGGCGGGGGCGTGAAATATCGCGAGTAGCCGGCATGCAGAACACCGCCGCGCCATGCGCGCCAGACGATATTGATGCGCGGACTGACCTGCTTGGCGTGGGTATATTCGTCGACACCGTCGAAACGCAGCCCGTAATTGATGGTCAGGTTCTTCACCGGACGCCACTCGTCCTGTGCATAGAGCCCGTACATCCATCCCGTTCGTCCGCTGCCGTCGTGAACGGTCCGGGTGCTGCCGTCATAGACGAGCGTTCCGTCATCCTCGATGCCGGTCTGCTGATAGACGATCGAGTTTGTCTTGGAGACATTGCGCTCGACATAGACCTGATACCCGAAACGCACCGTGTGCTGGCTGTTGGCATGCCATGTCACATCGGTCTGGGAACCGGTCGAGAAGACCGAACGTGCGGCATGCTGGCTGATGCCGTTATAGACGAGATCGCCCAGCGGGTCCGGGGAGTAGCCCAGCGAGGAATAGCGCGCGATGACCGAACTTTGCAGACTGACCGTGCCCATGTCCTTCTGGAGGGACAGAATCCCGAAATCGGTGATTTCCTTCTGACGTTCGTTCAGGCTCGCGCTGTCGACACTGCCATAGACCTGCTGCGAGAGGGCGGAGTCGAGAAAGCTCGGATTCGCAAACTGACGCTGCTGTCCCGGATTGTTGGGCAGCTGATATTGCGCGTTCGAGACGCCGCCCGTCAGGCTGATACGGGTATTCTCGTCGGCCGTGTAACGCAGATGTCCGAGCGCATGATACTGGTTGCTCAGATCGTGGATCGGGTTGAAGCTGGAAGTCGGATTCTCGACACCGACCCGGTTGTGAACGAAATCCGCCGTTCCGAAGAAATCCCATTTCCCGGCGTGACCGCCATATTGGAGCGACGGGAAGAAGTAGTCGCGCGCCCCGCCATAGATCGCGGCATCGCCGCCGGGGTCCGCGCTTCCGTTCTTGGTGGTCAGATCGATCACACCGGCCTGGAGAAATCCGTATTCGCTCGGGAGGGCGCCGGTGGTCAGCGATGCCGAATGGGCGAAACGGGTCATGAGCGCCTGACCGAAAACGCTCAGCCCTTCGGGGAGCTGAACGCCGTCCAGCCGGAACTGCACCTCGTTATGATCGCCACGTATGTGGATCTGGCCGAAACTGTCCTGTGCGACGCCGGGTGCCTGCAACAGAAGCGTGTTCAGGGGCGCATTGTCGCCACCCGGATTGTTCTCGATGTCGCGTCGCGTGAAGCGATATGTCGTGGCGCCGGTCGAGGACTGGAGGGCGGAGCGGATCTCGTCCAGACGCGCATTGACGATGATATGCTCTTCATGCGGCACGGATTGCGGCAGGGGAGTGGACGCATCGGCATCGAAAGAGGTGCGTGAGGCGGTCGTCCCGGCAGTTTCCGCGTCGCTCCGTGACCCTGTAGACGGGACGATGTTGCGGGGCGGGGACGACTGGGGCACGGCGGAGGTGGCGGGGGCGGACGCGCCCCGGCTTGTCGCGCCCCGGCTCGTCGTGGCCCGGCTCGACGCGGCCTTGGCCTGGCCGGCCCCGGCGGGCGCAGCCAGGGCCGGGGTGGTCAGGGTCCAGACGGTGAGTGCAGGAAGCGAGCACGACAGAAGCAGGATGTGCGATCGCAGGGATCGGGTAGGCGTCATGACAATCCCTAGGAACTGGAAGGAAATCGGATCGATAGCGTCATTACTTTGTATGATATAACATAACAACCTCCGACTGAGCCTTTCGGAAGGTTTATGGCAAACTGTGACATATCCGATACATCCAGCCCGGTTTTCCTGCATCCATCCGCCAGCGTGAAGCCCGGTCGCACCCCAAGGCGTTAACGACGCGCACCATGCGCATTGCCCCGGGGAGCTATCGATGAACCGACGACTGTTTCTGGCGGCATCCGCCTGTGTGCCCGTGATGGGGGCGCGCTGCGTTGCCGCCCGTGGCGCTGACAACCCGGCGGCGGGACTCCGGGGCAATACCGATCGGGGAACCACACCGGCCGGTATGTTCGATGTCGTTGCGCAATTCGAGGGGCCAGGCCCTTCGGGCGTTGCCGTGACCGATGGCGGGAGGATTTTCGTCAGTTTCCCGCGCCATGCGATCGATCATGCTGGTGCGACACTGGGTGAATTGCGGAACGGGAAAATCATCCCTTATCCATCGCCCGGGATGAGCCTTCCCTCATCGCGCGCGCCTGCGGAACGGTTTCTTTCCATCCACGGGATCACGCTCGATGGGAAGGGACGTCTCTGGGTGATCGATGACGGCAAACGGGCCGGGCACCCGATCCCGGAAGGGGGTGCCAAGGTGGTCTGTATCGATCCGGAGACCGGTCGGATCGTTCACCGGATCGTTCTGAGGGCACCGGTGCTCTTGCCGGACAGCCACATGAACGATCTCAGGGTGGCGCTCGGCGCCGGGGCTGCCGGAACGGTCTTCGTGACGGATTCGTCCTTCGGAACCCGGCCGGGTCTCGTCATCATCGACCTTGCGCGCGGTAGCGCGCGGCGGGTGCTCACCCATCATCCTTCCGCGCAGCCCGTCGCGGGATTTGCCGCTTTCGTGGAAGGGGTTCCCCGCCAGTATCGCCCCCATCATCCGGGCATGGTGTCCGGTGGGATCGACGGGATCGCGCTTACGCCTGCGAACGACCGTCTCTTTTTCTCGCCATTGACCAGCCGCCGTCTCTACAGCGCCCCGGTCGCAAGCCTGATCGATCCGGCTCTCGATGCACAGGCTCTGGGTGAAACGATACGGGACGAGGGGGAGAAAGGCGTAGCCGACGGGCTGTGCTTCGATCGTTTCGGTCGGCTCTATACCACCGATTACGAGCATGACAGCATTTTGCGCCGGGACCGGGACGGGACGCTCACTGTCATGGCGAGAGATCCGCGCATTCTCTCACCTGACGGTATCTGCGCGACGCAAACCCATATCTATTGCACGCTCGGGCAGTGGAACCGGCTGCCCTCCTTCAACGACGGACACGATCTGCGCAAGCCGCCCTATCTGCTCATACGACTGCCGATCGAGGCACCGCAGGATGTGTCCGCAGAACCGTAGCGGCAGGGAACGCAGTCCTGTGGCGTGCTGGGCATCACCGGGGGCATGGCCGGGCGCATGGCGCGGGCCTGGGACGTGTGACGCGCAGGCCCAGAACCGGGCCGGATCTCGCGAGGGGCGGGGTTTTTCCCCGCCCGACCGGATGCTCAGCCAGAGGCTTCCGGTGAGGACGACGTCTTGCTTGTCTCGTGATCGACGACACCGGGCAGAAACTGCGCGAGGGCAGGAAGCAGGGCCGCGGCAGGAAGGCCCGTCTTGGAAACGAGCATCTGGATCTGCTCGTCGGTCAGAAGAGCACGCAGCTCATCGGCGGTGACGGGCAGGTTTTCGCCCGAGCCGATCCAGGATTTCACCTTCTCCTCGAGCCCGGCCTTGCGCGCCTGGTCGAGCATCATCTGGATGCCCTGCTCGCTCGTGAGAAAGCCGCTCAGGCTGCCGCCGAGCTTCTCCTTGATCTTGTCGCCGACGCCGCCGAGGGCGGAGTTCATCATGGAACCCAGAAATCCGCTCAAATCTGCTCTCCCATCTGGTGGCCGACCGGCGCCATATCAGGCCGAACGGCGTGTTTCCTTGTCGATCTGGGGCATCTCGATGTCGATTTCGAGAACCGAACATCCGTCATTGCCGCCATCGAGCTTGACCTGGACCTTGTCCTGATCGACCGCGACGTGACGCTTGATCACCTCCAGAATCTCCCGGTGTAACTGACTCACGAGCTCCGAGTTGCCATTGCCCGAGCGTTCATGCGCAAGCAGGATCTGGAGCCGGTCGCGTGCGACCGAGCTGGTATTGCGTTTGGAGAACAGACCGAACAGGCTCATGCGACCCTCTTCTTGAACAGCCAGTCGAGCAATCCCTTGCGCTCGAGCGGGATCTGGATTTCCAGCTTCTCACCCTGAAGCCGGCGCGCGGCGTCGAAATAGGCGCGGGCGGGCGCGGATTCCGGATTGGACAATGTCACCGGCGCACCGACATTGGAGGCGCGCAGAACCTCCTCGCTCTCGGGGATGATACCGAGGAGGGGGATGGAGAGGATCTCGAGAACGTCCTCGGTATTCAGCATTTCGCCGCGTGCCGCCCGGGACGGGTCGTACCGGGTCATGAGCAGGTGTTTTTCCACCTTCTCGCCGTTCTTGGCCCGTTCAGTCGTGCTGTCGAGCATGCCGATGATCCGGTCGCTGTCGCGCACGGAGCTGACTTCGGGATTGGTGACCACCACGGCGACATCGGCATGATACATGGCCATCTGGGCACCGCGTTCGATCCCGGCGGGGCTGTCACAGAGAATCCAGTCGAATTTCTCGCGAAGTTCCGCGATCACCTCGGCCACGCCCTCGGCGGTAAGGGCATCCTTGTCGCGCGTCTGCGAGGCGGGAAGGATCGAGAGCGTCTCGAGCCGCTTGTCGCGGATCAGCGCCTGGGAAAGCTTGGCGTCTCCCTGCACGACATTGATGAAGTCGAACACCACCCGGCGCTCGGCCCCCATGACCAGATCCAGATTGCGCAGCCCGACATCGAAATCGATGACGACAACGTTCTGGCCCGTGCGCGCGAGTGCGGCGCCCAGTGCTGCCGTCGAGGTGGTCTTTCCGACCCCGCCCTTACCGGATGTGACTACCAGCACCTTGGCCATGTGCGCTCCACCAATTCTTACTGAACAAACCGCACTCACAACGTGGCGGCTCGCACGATACTACTTTTGAAATGCTTCGTGCCGCAATCTCCCGGCGTCGAATATTTTCACTCAGGCGAGTTTCGAAACCGTTACCCGTCCGTCCTGCAGGAAAGCCTGGGCGGATTGATCGTGAACGGTCTGATCCATTTCATCCGCGGTCATGTAGAATCCGTCGATCGCCAGAAGCTCCGCCTGCATCCGCGTCGCAAGGATCCGGGCGCCGGACTGACCGCCGACGCCTGCGATCGCGCGGCCGCGCAGGACGCCATGAACATGGATCGAACCGCTGGCCATCAGCTCCGCCCCCGAGGCCACGGAGCCGATCACCACGATATCGCCGTCGAGATGCATGACGCTCTGACCCGAGCGGATGGGACGGTCGAGGAAAAGGGTTTCCGCTTTACGGGACGGATCGTCATAGGCCCCGTCACCGGCGGCGCCGCAAGCTGTCTCGTCGCGCGCCGGATCGTGTCCGTCCGCGTCGCTTCCGTGCCGGGGCGCTCCGGTTCCGTTTGCGGGAAGCTCGACGGCGCCGCTTGCGCGTCCTCCGTCGAGCTGGACCGGCCAGTCCCACCCTGCGAGTGCGGGCCAGTCCGGATGGGCCCCCTCGATGCCGATGATATGAATGCCGCGTTCGACCAGAGCCTGCTGCAGCCCCGACAGATCGACGGTCTGCTCGGAAACCAGGCCGAGATCCAGAATGACCGGCCGCCCCGAGAAGAAGCCCACCGAGTGCGAGATCTGGTGATCGAGCCCAGCCATCCAGTCGGACAGGGGGGCCTCCGGAGAGAGAACGAGCGCCAGAAACGAACGGCCCCGCGCCCGGATACGCATCGGCGGATTAGGGGTCTGCAGGCCGGGTCCGGAATCGGGTCCAGAGACGGGTCCAGCCCCTGTCGCGTGTGCGGCGGCGGGTGCTGCGGCAGGATCGACAACGGGTTCGACAACGTGATCTGACGTCGGGTCTGTCATGGTCTGGAAACGCTCTGAAGTCGCGGGAGAGAAGAAATGAAACGGCGGGGCTGTGCAGCTCTCTTGCCTCGTCACCTGACAGACGATTAAGAATGCTCCATGCGCATTCTGTACCATCTGCCGCTCTCGCCGCAAAGCCGTCAGGTCAGGCTCGTCCTTGCCGAGAAGCGTCTGCCCTACGAACCCAAGACCGAGAAGATCTGGGAAAACCGTCCGGAATATCTCGCGCTCAACCCCGCCGGGGACGTGCCGCTCCTCGTGGAGGAAAACGGGCTCTCGATTCCGAATGCCTGGGTGATCTGCGAGTATCTCGAGGAAGCCTATCCCGATGTGCCCCTTCTCGGGCGGACGCTTGCCGAGCGTGTCGAGGTCAGGCGTCTCATGGCGTGGTTCGACGGCAAGTTCGGGCATGAGGTTTCGCGCAATCTTCTGGGCGAGAAGGTGGACAAGCGTCTGGCGGGACGCGGAAACCCCGACGGAACCGCCTTGCGAGCCGGATATGCCAATATGCGCTTTCACCTCGATTATATCGGGTGGCTCGCCGAAACGCGGGCCTGGCTCGCGGGGAACATGCTGTCGATCGCCGATTTCGCGGCAGCCGCGCATCTCTCCTGTCTCGATTTCATCGGTGATATCGACTGGTCCAAGGCGCCTGCCGCGAAGGACTGGTATGCGCGCATGAAGTCCCGGCCGAGCTTTCGTTCCCTCCTCAACGACCGGGTGAACGGTTTCACCCCGCCCGCGTATTATGCCGATCTCGATTTCTGAATGAGCGCGCCTGACGATGCCGCCATGCATGGCGCCCGCAGGCACGATGCTCACGGGTACGATGCTGTCGTGCACGATGCCGTCGTGCTTGGGGCTGGTGCCGCCGGATTGATGGCGGCTGCGACCGCGAGCCGGGCGGGCGCATCCGTCGTCGTGATCGATCATGCCCCCGAAGCCGGACGCAAGATCCTGATCTCGGGCGGCGGTCGCTGCAATTTCACCAATCTCGACACGCGCGCCGAGAATTTTCTCTCGGCGAACCGGCATTTCATGCGCTCCGCGCTCGCCGGTTACACGCCCCGCGATTTTCTCGCACTCGTCGAGCGTCATCGCATCGCATGGCAGGAAAAGGCGGCCGGACAGCTCTTCTGCGCGGGTTCGGCCCGGGAAATCGTCTCGATGCTTCTTCTCGAGGCGCGAGCCTGCCATCTGCAGCTCGGGACGCGGATCACGGGGCTTACGCATGACGGGACGTTCTGCGTGGAGACCGATCGGGGCGTTTTCCGTGCCCGCTGCGTGGTTCTGGCCACGGGCGGTCTCTCGATTCCCAAGCTCGGCGCGACCGATCTCTCCCTCCGGCTCGCGCGGCAGTTCGGGCTTGCGGTCGTTCCTCCGGCACCGGCTCTGGTCCCCCTGCTTCTCGAGACGCCCTTGCCCGATCTGGCGGGCGTCTCGCTTCCCGTGCGGACGCAGTTCGGCAAGCATGGCTTTACCGATGGCATGGTGTTCACCCATCGCGGTCTCTCCGGTCCCGCGATCCTGCAGATATCGTCCTATCTCGACGCGGCAGCCGACGGGATGCGTATCGACATGCTCCCGGGGACGGATGCGCGTGCGCATCTTCTCGCCGTCAAGCGCAGCCGTCCCCGCGCCGAGCCTCCTGCGCTGCTCGGCGCGCTGCCCCAGCGTCTTGCGCGCCATCTGATCGGACAGTCTTTGGGTGAGGACGCAGGCACGCTCGCCAATCTGCAGGACCGGCGTATCGCCGCCCTGGCCGGAATGCTGAGTGAATGGAAACCGGCCATCGCCGGAAACGAGGGCTACGCCAAGGCCGAAGTCATGCGCGGGGGGATCGATACGCGCGCCCTGTCTTCGCGGACCATGGAAGCGCGCGACGTTCCCGGTCTCTACGCGGTGGGCGAGGCGGTTGATGTTACCGGATGGCTCGGCGGGTATAATTTCCAGTGGGCCTGGTCGAGCGGCTATGCCGCCGGACGGGCCATAGCCGCACGGTCCTGACCCCCGGAGCGGTCCTTCGCGTCATCGCGAGGGATCGTCCTGCCCGCGTCGTCCGGAAGCGCCGCCGGGAAATGCCGGTACGCGATACGGGGGAGGAAATGACGAACCCGGGCGCTCGTGATGCGTCTTGGCAAGAAGACCGGCGTGCAAGGCGCGTCGTGACTGTCTTGCATCCGGGGAGAGGAAACCGATGACGAAATGTGTGGCCATACTGGCGACGAACGGTGTCGAGGCATGTGAGCTCGCCGAGCCGCGCAAGGCGCTCGAGGCGGCGGGGATCCGGACCGTTCTCGTCGCTCCCGAAAAGGGGACGATCCGCGCCATGGAGGCGGATGTGAATCCCGCAGGTACTTTTACGGTCGATGCCACGATCGGAGATGCCGCGGACATGGCGTTCGATGGCGTGATCCTTCCCGGTGGAACGACCAATCCCGACGCGCTTCGCATGAACGAGGCCGCCGTCGCTTTCCTGCGGGGGTTCGTCTCCGAGGGCAAGCCGATCGCCAGCATCTGCCATGGCGCATGGACTCTGATCGAGGCCGGCGGGGTCAAGGGCAGGACCCTGACCTCATGGCCCTCGCTCCAGACGGATCTGATCAATGCGGGCGGTACATGGGTCGATCGTGCCGTTGTCGTGGACAGGAACCTCGTCACGTCGCGCTGTCCGGACGATCTGCCCGGATTCTGCGAAGCAGTGCTCGCCCAGTATGGCTGACCCTCATGCGCGATGAGGCATCGCGCATTCTTACCCGGAACAAGCAGGAATCGACTTCCATGACGCAGAATCTTTCCCGAGTCAGGGCAATCGGCGGTCTCGCCGGACTTCTCTTCCTCGCCGCCTGCGAGGGAACGGCCGCGCCGGGGCCGACACCGCCTGGCACGCAGGTGGTCGGCTACGGCTATACCTGCAAGGCTGGCATCTATACCTGCAAGATGCCGACCCAGGTGCCTCTGGGCAATCCCTGTTCCTGCCCGGGAATCGGTGCGGCCTCCTATGGAAACATCCATCAGCCCTGAGGCTGAAGGACGCTTCCGCAAGGTCTTGCGAGCACGGGGAAAGCCGACGGGGGCGGCTTTCCTTATTCCTATTTTGTTCTTATAGACGGAACAAAGAGGGAGTCGCGTGTGTCGCCTGATTTCATGAGTGTTTTTCCCTGGCTCGTCACCGTCATGGCGCTGGCCAGCGCATTGTTCTTCTGGTCGCGCCTGTCGCGCAGGGCGGCTGACCGCGATCTTCTTTCGCGCATCTATATCCTGCTCGAGCGGGAGGCGGCCGGGCGGGCCGCAGATCTGGATTTCCAGAGAAACGCCCTGTACGAAACGGAGCGGTCGCTCGGCGCGCGCATCGAGCAGCAGCGCGGCGACCATGCCGAGCGTCTCGCGACGCTCGGTCATCGCCTGACCCGGGATCTGGCCGAAGCGCGTCTTGCCCAGAGCGAGGCGCTGCGCGACATGATGAAGGAGAACGCGGAGCAGCTGGCGCAGATACGCGCATCGGTCAGCGAACAGCTTCATCTTACGGTCGAAAAACAGATGCAGACCTCGTTCCAGCGCGTCGTAGAGCAATTCTCGGCCATGCAGAAGGCGATCGGGGAGGTCTCGGCGGTGACTGCCCAGATCGGCGATCTCAAACGCCTTTTCGGGAACGTCAGGACGCGCGGCGGATGGGGCGAGGCGCAGCTGCGCGCCATACTCGACGACATCCTTCCTGCCGGATCCTATGACAGCAATTTCCGGATCGGCGATGGCGGGGAGAGCGTCGAATTCGCCCTGCGCATGCCGGTGCGCAGCACGGTGCCGCCTCGTCTGGCGATCGACAGCAAGTTCCCGACAGAGGCCTATGAGCGGCTGATCGATGCCGCTGACCGCGCCGATCCGGGCGCGGAACGCATCGCCCGGCGCTCTCTCGAGAATGCGGTACGGCTCGAGGCGCGGAAGGTGTCTGAGAAATACATCCATCCGCCGCTAACCGTCGAGTTCGCCGTGCTCTATCTGCCCACGGACGGGCTCTATATGGAGGTGGCGCGTATCCCCGGCCTGATCGACGAGGTCGGTCGGCTTCACCGGGTCATCGTCATGGGGCCGTCCCTGATGCCCGCGTTGCTGCGCACGGTTCATCTCGGATATGTCACCCTGGCGCTCGAGGAGCGGACCGACGCGATTGCCCGGCTTCTGGGCCTGACACGACAGGAAATGCTGCGCATGGATGCCGTGCTCGACAAGCTGGCACGCGGCGCGGGTGCCATGAGCAACACGATCGAGGAAGCGCGCCGCCGCACGCGGGTATTGGGACGCAGATTACGGGGTCTGGACGGGCATCACGACAGCGAGGACCCGGAAACCCCCGACGAGCTTTAATCCGATTTTACTATCGAATTCTTGCGAGTTTGGGCACAGAGACGGTCATGACAACGGATACCGGCTTCTCTTCTGCATCGAGCGAAACCCCGACCAGGGCACGGCTTCTGTTTGTCGAGGATGACGACACCCTCGCGCGCGAGGTCGTCGAGGAGCTGACGGCACGCGGTTTTTCCGTAAGCCACGCATCGAACGGTCAGGCCGGGCTGGAAGCCGCGATCCGCGAATCCTACGATCTCATGGTGCTCGACCGGATGCTTCCCCTGCTGGACGGGCTGAGCGTGATCGAGACCCTCCGCAGCCAGAACGTGCAGGCACCTGTTCTCGTCCTTTCGGCGCTCTCGGCCGTGGACGATCGCGTAACCGGGCTCAAGGCAGGCGGGGACGATTACCTCACCAAGCCTTTCGCGATGGACGAACTCGTGGCGCGGATCGAGGCGCTCTTGCGCCGGCCCAACGATACGCGCGCGACCACCCTGCGCGTCGGACCGCTCTCGATGGATCTGATCGATCGTACGGTCACCCGCGACGGGCGCGAGATCGAGCTGCTCCCCCGGGAGTTCCGGCTGCTCGAATATCTGATGCGTCGCCCCAATCAGGTGCTCACCCGCACCATGCTTCTCGAGGATGTCTGGAATTACCGCTTCATTCCGCAGACCAATCTGGTGGACGTGCATATCGGCAAGCTGCGTCGCAAGGTGGACGCGACAGGGGAGACGCCCCTGATCCAGAGCATTCGCGGGTCCGGGTTCATGTTGCGTGTCCAGACCTGACAACCCGCGTTTCGGCGTCCTCCGGACAGCCACCTTCCGGCTGACACTGGCTTTCGTGGCAGCGATCATCGGAGGCATGATCCTCCAGATCGTCCTGCTCTTCGTGCAGATGACGCATTTCGAGTCGGCCCGTTCGAGTGCGATCCTGCATCGCGAGGCCGATATCCTCGTGCAGGAGACGCCCCAGCATCTGGAATACCAGGTGCGCGAGCGCGCGACCAACGATCTCAGGGTTGTCATCAACTGGGTGGGGCTGTTCGACGGTCACTATCATCATATTGCCGGCGATCTGAAAACCTGGCCCGAGGGGCTGCGCGTGGATGGCAAGGTGCATCGTCTCACCCTCTCTCCGGGAGATGACCTTCCTTACGAGATGCGGTTTCTGGCCGTCCGGGTGAGGGGCGGGCGGATTCTCGTTCTCGCCCATTCGCTGCATCTCCTGTCCGAGCTGCAATACATGATCCGTCGTGGCGCGCTTCTCTCGGTCTTTCCCATCGTCGTCTTCGCGCTCCTGACCGGCGTGGTGCTGAGTCACCGGGCGCTGGCCCGGGTCAAGACCATGCATGAGGCGATCGACCGGATCATGCAGGGCGACGTGCACGAACGTCTGCCCGCCGCCAGGGAGCGGGACGAGCTCGAGCGTCTCGCTGGCTCGGTCAATCGTATGCTGGATCGTCTCGAGCATCTCATGGACGAGGTGCGCGACGTGGGCAATGATATCGCGCACGATCTCAGAACGCCTCTGTCCCGCGTGCGCGCGCGGCTGGAGCGGGCGACCTCGAGCCCGCATGACGCCGATCACCTGAATGCGGTGATCGAGCGGGCCACCCAGGATCTCGATCAGTGCTTTTCCGTCATCACGGCCTTGCTGCGTATCGGCGAGATCGAGAATGGTCGGCGCCGTGCGGGATTTGCCCTTGTCGATCTGACCGATCTGGTCGCCGATATCGTGGATCTCTACGAACCGATCGCCGAGACGAACGGTCTGGTGCTGGAGAACGCCATGCCCATCGACGGGCCTCTCGTGGTGTTCGGCGACCGGGATCTGCTGATCGAGGTTCTGGCCAATCTTCTGGACAACGCGATGAAGTTTACACCCCAGGGTGGACGTGTCACTGTTTCGGCGGAGTCGGGGCCGGGGGCAATCCATCTGAGGGTCTGCGATACCGGGATCGGCATCCCCGATGCCGAGCGCGACGCGGTTCTCGGGCGTTTCTACCGGTCCGACAAAAGCAGGCATGTGCCGGGCAGCGGTCTCGGTCTCAGCCTCGTCATGGCAATCCTGAGGCTGCACGCTGCGGAACTCGCGATCCTGACAGGGCCGGGAGAGGGCGACCTGCCGGGATGCTGTTTCGATATGCGCTTTGCTTTCCCTGTCGGGGCCGAGACGGCGCGTATCGAGGGGTATGGAACTTAAAAGGAAATTTCCTTGTCGGATCTTGGCGGTCCTGTATCTCTGACCGTGATCGCGAAAAGGACCGACCCGGATTGAGACGCTGCGCGCCCGTCCGGGGCGTCAGCCCGGGCGTAGCGCAATCCGGGCTGCGCCATCGGGACCAGGAAGTGCGGATTTCCGGTCCGGATGCCGGATCCGGGCGCAGATGGCGGGATCGTATGCGAGGATGGGAGATGTCATGAGAGGGTGCAGGTGCGCTGAATGAATCAGGTTGTCGTTACCGCGCTCAAGCGGCCCTACACATTCGTCGTCCTGTCCATTTTCATCGTCATTTTCGGCGTCCGCTCGGTTCTCAGGACGCCGACCGATATCTTCCCCAATATCAATATTCCGGTTGTCGCCGTCGTGTGGTCCTATATCGGGCTCATGCCGGAAGATATGTCTGGTCGTATCGTCTATTACTACGAGCGTGCCGTTACCACGACCGTAAACAACATAGAACATATCGAGAGCGGATCGTATTACGGTCGCGGCATCGTCAAGGTGTATTTCCAGCCGGGAACGGATACCTCGGTCGCGCAGACCCAGATCACGTCGGTTTCCCAGACCGTGATCAAGCAGATGCCCACCGGCGCGACGCCGCCTCTGATCCTGACCTATAACGCGTCGCAGGTGCCCGTTCTCACGCTGCAGATCAATTCGGACAAGCTTGGCGGCTCCGAGCTGTACAACATGGCCTCGAATCTGATCAGGCCGCAGCTCGTCTCGGTCAAGGGCGTCTCGATTCCGAGTCCCTATGGCGGCCTCGCCCCCTATATCACGGTGGATATCGACCCTTCGAAACTCATGGCGCACAACCTCTCCGCCGTGGATGTGTCGAATGCCCTGAACAAGCAGAACATCGTCCTGCCCGCTGGCGACCAGAGGGTCGGCCCGTTCGATTACATGGTCCGGACCAACGCCCAGCCGCGCGAGGTCGAGACGTTCAACAACCTGCCGATCAAGCAGGTGGGCAATGCGGTGGTCTATCTGCGCGATGTGGCGCAGGTTCACCGCGGCGGTCCTCCGCAGACCAACATGGTTCTCGTGAAGGGACATCAGGCGGTCATGATGGTTATCATGAAAAGCGGCGATGCCTCGACACTCGACGTGGTGGCGGGGGTCAAGAAGCGCCTGCCTCAGGTGATCGAGACCCTGCCCGAAGGCACGTCCATCAAGGTGCTCACCGATGCCTCGGGCTTCGTCAAGGAATCGGTGACGGATGTGGTGCGCGAGATGTGTATCGCGGCGCTTCTCACCAGTCTGGCCGTTCTTCTCTTCCTCGGCTCCTGGCGCTCGACCCTGATCGTGGCAACCTCGATCCCGCTCGCCATTCTCTGCTCGGTCATCGGTCTCAGCCTCGCCGGACAGTCGATCAATGTCATGACGCTCGGTGGCCTCGCGCTTGCGGTCGGCATTCTCGTCGACGACGCAACGGTCATGATCGAGAATATCGATGCCCATCTCGAGACGGGCAAGGATCTCGAGATGGCCATTATCGACGCGGCCAACCAGATCGTCATCCCCACTTTCGTCTCGACCACCTGCATCTGTATCGTCTGGCTCCCGCTTTTCGAGCTGACAGGCGTTGCAGGATGGCTCTTCATGCCGATGGCGGAAGCGATCATCTTCGCCATGATCGCCTCGTTCATCCTCTCGCGCACGCTGGTGCCCACCATGGCGAGCTGGATGCTCGCGGCGCAGGTGGCCGCGCATGACGCCGCCGACCCGCATCGCGAGCCGGGTTTCTTCGGTCGGTTCCAGCGCGGCTTCGAACGCGGCTTCACCCGCTTCCGCGAGCGCTACAAGATCGTGCTTTCGGGGCTGATCGAAGAGCGGCGCAAATTCGTTCCGTTCTTCATGGTTCTCTCCCTTGCCTCGACCGGACTGTATTTCTTCGTCGGGGAGGATTTCTTCCCCGAGATCAAGTCGGGAACCCTGCAACTGCACATGCGTGCACCCATCGGCACGCGTCTGACCGAGTCCGGTAAGATCTCCGTCCTCATCGAGCGCAGGATGCGCGAGATCCTGCCCGGAAAGATCGAATCCGTTCTCAATAATTGCGGCCTGCCCTATTCGCAGCTCAATCAGGCATTCATTCCGTCCCCGACCGTCGGTACGGAGGATTGCGACATCACCGTCTCGCTCAATGACGAGGCCAGTCCCACAGCGGAATATCGCCGCAAGCTGCGCGCGGGGCTGATCGAGGCGTTTCCCGGAACCCAGATCACCTTCCAGCCTGCCGATCTGACCGCCAAAATCCTCAATTTCGGTCTGCCGGCACCGATCGACGTTCAGGTCGTGGGCCGCGATCTGTACGGAAACTTCGCCTTTGCCAGAAAGCTGCGCCGCAAGCTCGCGCTCATTCCCGGTATCACCGATGTGGCGATCCAGCAGCCGATGACGCAGCCGACCCTGAGCATCAACGCCAAGAGAAGCTTCGCGCTCGGCACGGGCATTACCGAACAGAACATCGCGCAGAATGCCCTGATCGTGCTCTCGGGCAGCGCACAGGTCGGGCAGGTCTATTATCTCAACCATTCCGGCGTATCGCAGCTCATCGACGTTCAGACGCCCGCCAATTATCTCCAGACACTCAACGATCTCGAAACCGTGCCGGTCGACCGGGGGGACGGGAATCCGACAAATGCCCAGCCGCAGCTTCTCGGTGCGCTCGCGGATATCGAGCAGACCGGCACGCCTGCGGAAGTCGCGCATTACAACATCATGCCGGTTTTCGATATCTATGCCTCGAACGAGAATATCGATCTCGGCACCGTTGCCCGCTCCGTGCAGAAGGTTGCGGATTCGATGCGTTCGGATCTGCCCCGAGGTTCCCATCTGGTCGTGCGCGGTCAGGCCGTGACCATGACCGACGCCTATTCGCAGCTGATCGTCGGCCTCGCGATGTCGATCACGCTCGTCTATCTGATCATCGTCGTGAACTTCCAGTCCTGGCTCGATCCGTTCGTGATCATCACGGCGCTGCCCGGCGCCCTGGGTGGAATCGCCTGGAGCCTCTTCCTGACCCATACCTCGCTTTCGGTTCCCGCACTGACGGGCGCCATCATGTGTATGGGAACGGCCACGGCCAACGCCATTCTCGTCGTCGCCTTCGCGCGCGAACGCATGGAGATCCACGGCGATGCGCTCAGGGCCGCGCTCGAGGCGGGATACGAGCGTATCCGCCCCGTTCTCATGACGGCGCTCGCGATGATCATCGGCATGGTGCCGATGTCCATGAGCAATTCCGACAACGCGCCGATCGGCAAGGCGGTCATCGGTGGTCTGCTGGTCGCCACCGTTGCGACGCTTCTGTTCGTCCCCTGTGTTTTTGCCATCGTCCATTACAGAAAGCCGCATGAGCGCGGAGAAGAGGGAACACACGCATGACCCAGCGCAACACGGCAGGAGCCGGTTCATCCCGTCGGCGCGGGCGCCTCGTCATCCTCCTGCTTCTGTGTGTGGCCGTCGTGCTCGCGGTCTGGGGGATTGTCGAACGTGCAGTGCATTACGGCACGCTTCAGGATCAGGCTGACGATCTGGCGCGTGCCCGCGTGACCCTGATCTCTCCCCAGCCCGGCCCTGCGACGCGCCATCTCGATCTTCCGGCCAATCTCGCGGCCTGGTATCAGGCGCCGATCTACGCGCAGGTCTCCGGCTATGTGAAGATGTGGTACAAGGACTATGGCGCCCATGTGAAGGCCGGCGATCTTCTGGCCGAGATCAGCACGCCGAGCCTCGATGCCCAGTACGAAGCCGCGAAGGCGAATTACAATGTCGTTCTCGCCCGCTACAAGCTGGCAGTGATCACGGCCAAGCGCTGGGCCGATCTGCGCGATACGCAGGCGGTCTCGCGTCAGGAAGTCGATGTGCAGGCTGCCAATGCCGCCGCCCAGAAAGCCCAGGTGGATCAGGCCCAGCATGAGGTCGAGCGTTACGAGGCGCTCGAGAACTTCAAGCGGATCGTGGCGCCCTTCGATGGCATCGTGACGTCGCGTCTCGTCAATGTCGGCGATTACGTCAATGCGGGTGGAGGCGACCTCAATTCCCGGGGCAATGCGTCCGAGCTCTTTACCGTGGCGGATACGCACCGGATGCGCGTCTTCGTTTCCGTGCCGCAGGATTATGCCGCGGTGATCTCGGACAAGCTCGATGCCGAGCTGACCCTGCCGCAATTTCCGCACCGGGTTTACAAGGCCAGTTTTCTGGCGACGGCGCAGGCATTCAACGCCGCGACCCGTACGGTCACGACCGAGCTCGAGCTGGGCAATGAGGACGGGTCTCTCTGGCCCGACTCCTATGCGACCGCACATTTCAAGGCGCCCGGAGATCCGGGGGTGCTGATCGTGCCCGTGAATTCCCTGATCTTCCGCGCGCAGGGGACGCAGCTCGCCACGGTGATCAACGACCATATCCACCTGATCGACGTGAAGACCGGGATCAATTATGGCATGACGATCCAGATCCTTGGCGGCATCGCGGCCAGTGACAAGATCGTGGCCAATCCGACGGCCGACATGCTGGAAGGCGACGCAGTGAAAGTTGTACCCTCGACACGCGGCTACAATGACGTGACGGCAGCGCCGCGCAAGAACGTGGCACCGAAGCCGCATGTCGAGCACGCCATACCCGAAGGGGATGACGGCGCAGAGGAAACCGGGGCACGCCGATGAGGCCGGGCGGGAGAAGGCGGGCATATGATGTCTGCGGGATGCTCCTTGCCGCGACCCTTCTGAGCGGGTGCGATCTCGCGCCGCGTTACGAGGCGCCGCATTTCATCTATCCCGATGGCTGGAGCGGCAAGGGGGTTCTCGTCGACGGGAAGCCTGCCGACGCCGTTCCGAAGGGAAAATGGTGGAAGGTCTTCAACGATCCGACGCTCGATGCGCTCGAGGAGAAGATGCTGGCATCCAATCCGGATCTGCAGGCGCAGGCGGAAGCGTTCACGCAGTCGCGCGACATCGCGCGCGAGACCGAGGCCCAGCTCGCGCCGCAGCTGAACGGTTCGGCCGGTATGTCGAACAACAAGACCTCACGCACCCGCCTGTGGCGCGGGACGTCGACCAACGCGCCCGTTACGGAATCGAGCGTCTTCTATAGCGGTGCCGCGACCTGGGAGCCGGATTTCTTCTCGCGCATCCGCAACACGACACGCATGCAGAAGAATCTCGCCCAGGCGAGCGCGGCCGATTATGCCAATCTGCGGCTCCTGCTCGAGGCGGAACTGGCCTCGAACTATCTCGGTCTGCGGGGGCTGGACGCGCAATATGTCGTCTATGACGATTCGATCCGGTACTATCGCACGGCCGTGAAGATCACCCGCCTTCGTCAGGCGGGGGCGATCGCGGCAGGGCTCGATGTCTCGCGTGCGGAAAACCAGCTTTTCGCGACGATGGCGGCACAGAGCAACGTCAGGGCGCAGCGTCAGGTGCTGGAACACGCGATAGCGGTTCTGGTCAATACGGTGCCGGGCAGCTTCCACATCGCTCCGACCGATCATCAGGTGCTGCCCTATGCGACCTTGCGCGTTCCTGCGGGCCTCCCTTCGCAGCTGCTCGAGCGCCGGCCCGATATCGCATCCGCCGAGCGCGATCTGGCCGCGAACAGCCGCGCGATCGGCGTGGCGCGGGCCGCCTTCTATCCGGATGTGACGTTCAGCCTCAATGGCGGCTTCATGAATAATGGGTTCGACCTCGCCAGTCTGGGGAACTCGCTCTGGAGCTATGGCGTACAGGCGGTCGAGCCGCTGTTTACAGGCGGGTTGCGGCGGGCTGCCCTGCAACGGGCATGGGCGCAATATCGCGAGAGTGCCGACCGCTATCGCGCGACCATTCTCTCGGCCTTTCAGGATGTCGAGGACGGGCTGTCCCAGACCAGCGCCTTTTCCGATCAGCAGAAGCAGCAGGCCGCTGCGGTCGACGCCGCACTGCGTACCCAGCGCATGACCATGGCGCTCTATACCGGAGGGCTGACGAATTATCTCGATGTCGTGGTGGCGCAGCAGGCCGCTCTCGTCGCCCGGATCGACGCCGTTCAGGCCCAGACGATCCAGCTGCAGGCGACGGTGCGTCTGATCCGCGCTCTGGGCGGAGGGTGGGACCGCTCCGCGCTTCCTTCCGTCAAGGCGATCAACCCGTTCGGGATATTGCAGTATGACGGGCTGCATCATCCCCGTCCGGCGGGGGACGTGGACACACGCACGCGGCCCGGAGACCTGGATCTGGGCGGCGACAACGCGGCGGAGTCGGGCACGAAAGGCTTGACAGTGCCCGCCCGGGAGCGTTAAGGGGCCGCTCCCATTCGGAACGCGGGAGAGGTCGTGCAGGGCAATGCCCCGGCTTGTGCCTCACTGGAACCGCGGTTCGGGCAAACCATCAAGGAGTCCCGGATATGGCCAAAAAAGTCGTTGGCTACATCAAGTTGCAGATCCCGGCAGGCAAGGCGAATCCGTCTCCGCCGGTCGGCCCGGCCCTGGGTCAGCGCGGCCTGAACATCATGCAGTTCTGCAAGGAGTTCAACGCCAAGACGCAGACACTCGAGCCCGGCATGCCGATTCCGGTCGTGATCACGGCCTATGCGGATCGCACGTTCAGCTTCGTCACCAAGACCCCGCCGAACACCTACTTCCTGCTCAAGGCCGCCAAGATCTCCAAGGGCAGCCAGACGGTCGGCAAGGCTGCGGCTGTCGGTTCGGTCACGACCGCGCAGCTGCGCGAGATCGCTGCCGAGAAGTTCAAGGATATGAACGCCAACGATATTGACGGTGCCGTGCGCATGCTCGCCGGCTCCGCGAAGTCGATGGGTCTGAACGTGGTGGAGGGCTGAACCAATGGCCAAGAACAAGAGGCTGAACGCGGCCCGCGCAACGGTAGACGATGCGAAGATGTACGACATCGACGCAGCTGTCGCTCTGGTGAAGAGCAATGCGAAGGCGAAGTTCGACGAGACGATCGAGATCTCGCTGAATCTCGGCATCGACCCGCGTCACGCCGACCAGATGGTCCGCGGTCTGATCTCGCTGCCGAACGGCACGGGCAAGACCCTGCGCGTTGGCGTGTTCGCCCGTGGCCCCAAGGCTGAGGAAGCCAAGGCAGCCGGTGCGGAAGTCGTCGGTGCGGAAGATCTGGCCGAGAAGATCCAGAACGGTGAAATCGAGTTCGATCGCTGCATCGCGACCCCGGACATGATGGCTCTGGTCGGACGTCTGGGCAAGATCCTCGGCCCGCGCGGTCTGATGCCGAACCCCCGTCTGGGCACGGTGACCATGGACGTGAAGGGTGCCGTTCAGGCAGCCAAGTCCGGCCAGGTCGAATACCGCGCCGAGAAGGCCGGTATCATCCATGCCGGCGTCGGCAAGGCCTCCTTCGAGGAAGGCAAGCTGGTCGAGAACATCAAGGCTCTGGTCGATGCCGTCCAGAAGGCGCGTCCGACGGGAGCCAAGGGCACCTATCTGAAGAAGGCGGCCCTGTCTTCCACGATGGGCCCGGGCGTGCGCGTCGACGTGGCGTCGTTCACGGCCTGATCTGAGAGATGACACCGCGCGGTCTTGCCGTGCGGTGGCGCAGGGGCGGGAGACTATCTCCCGCTTCCGAACCTGTCCGAGACCGGGCGTGCTGTTTTACGGAACGGCCTAAGGGATCCTGAGAGGGATCCGCGAGCGGGAGACGGGGCGCCAGCAGACAGGGCAGGGTAACCTGCCGGAATGCTGGGTTCCGATTGAATGGACAGGCGAGCGGTACTTTCCCGGTTTCGGGGAGGTGCCATGGGTAACCCGGTCCGGGAACCAAAATTTCCGGACTGACGAGGAGAATGGATTTGGACCGTCAGGAAAAACGGGCCTTCGTCGAATTCCTCGCCAACGTGTTCAACAGCACGTCCATGGTTGTCGTCACCGAAAACAAAGGTCTGACGGTTGCTGATGTGACGGAGCTGCGTCGACGCGTTCGTGCGGCGGGTGCGACGTACAAGGTTGCGAAAAACCGGCTGGCCAGCCGCGCTCTGGATGGGACCCAATTCGACGGGATTCTTCCGCTGCTGAAGGGACCGACCGCGCTTGCGTGGGCGGATGATCCGGTTGCAGTTGCGAAGGTGATCGTCGAGTTCGCCAAGACGAACGACAAGCTTGTGGTGCTCGGTGGCGCCCTTGGTAGCCAGACGCTCAATGCGGATGGTGTCAAGGCTCTTGCCGCACTGCCGTCGCTGGACGAACTGCGTGCGCAGCTGGTGGGTATGATTTCTACCCCCGCTACGCGTATCGCAGGCGTTGTCCAGGCTCCGGCCGGCCAGCTTGCTCGCGTCTTCGGCGCCTATGCCAAGACCGGCGAAGCCGCCTGAATTGTCTTACGCAGCGCCGCTCCTCTTCAGGAGCGCGGGTTGTGAATCGAAAACCAGTTACCATATAGGACCATCATCATGGCCGATCTGAACAAAATCGTTGACGAACTGTCCGCTCTGACTGTTCTCGAAGCCGCTGAACTCTCGAAGCTGCTCGAAGAGAAGTGGGGCGTTTCCGCTGCTGCTCCGGTTGCCGTTGCTGCTGCTGGCCCGGCTGCTGCCGCTGCTCCTGCTGAAGAGCAGACCGAGTTCACCGTGATCCTCGCCGAAGCCGGCGAGAAGAAGATCAACGTGATCAAGGAAATCCGTGGTATCACGGGTCTGGGTCTGAAGGAAGCCAAGGACCTGGTCGAAGGCGCTCCGAAGACCGTCAAGGAAGGCGTGTCCAAGGACGAGGCCGCCAAGATCAAGAAGGTGCTCGAAGACAACGGCGCCAAGGTCGAAGTCAAGTAATCAAGCTCACGACCCGCGCTTCGCCTTCACGCGAAGCCGGTTGTGGATTGAGACAGGTCAGGGCGGAAATCCTTCCGGGTTTCCGCCCGATTTGCCGTTGCGGACAAACCCTGTATAAGGGCCGGTTGTCACGCAACAGCTTTACGAAATCACGGTGCCGGTCGTTCCGGTCGCCCGCCATGGCAGTCTTCCTGTCATGTGGACGACCCGAAGGTCTGGTGCGAGAGGGCAGGGATAGATGAACGCAATCACCAAATCGTTCACAGGACGCAAGCGGATTCGCAAGAGCTTCGGGCGGATTCCCGAAGTCGCGCCGATGCCCAACCTGATTGACGTGCAGCGCGCGAGCTATGAGACGTTCCTTCAGATGAACGTGGCGCCTGACAGCCGTCAGCAGACGGGTCTTCAGGAAGTGTTCCGGTCGGTCTTTCCGATCAACGATTTTGCGGGACGTGGCCGTCTCGAGTTCGTTTCCTATGAACTCGAGGAGCCGAAATACGATGTCGAGGAGTGCATCCAGCGCGGCCTGACCTTCGCGGCGCCGCTGAAGGTCATCCTGCGTCTGATCGTCTGGGACGTCGATGAGGATACGGGCTCGCGCTCGATCCGCGATATCAAGGAACAGCCGGTCTATATGGGCGACATGCCGCTCATGACCGATAACGGCACATTCATCATCAATGGCACCGAGCGTGTCATCGTGAGCCAGATGCATCGTAGCCCCGGCGTGTTCTTCGATCACGACAAGGGCAAGACGCATTCTTCCGGCAAATATCTCTTCGCTGCCCGCGTCATTCCGTATCGTGGTTCGTGGCTCGACTTCGAGTTCGATGCCAAGGACCTGATCTATGTGCGTATCGATCGCAAGCGCAAGCTTCCGGTCACGACCCTGCTCTACGCGCTCGAGGGCGAGCATTCGATTGCAGCGCGCGCGGCGAAGGCCGCCGAAGGGGGCGACGTCGAGTCGATGACGGTCCGTGGCATGGATCAGGATGAGATCCTGGCCTATTTCTACGGCACCGTGCCCTTCACGCGCATGCCCAAGGGATGGGCGCGTCCGTTCGACCCGGAGGCGTTCCGCGGGCTCAAGCTGCTCGAGCCGCTTTACGATGCCGATACCGGCGAGGTGGTGGCCGAGGCCGATGCCAAGCTCACGGCGCGCATGTGCCGCAAGATCGCCGAAACGACGAAGGACGTGCTGGTCGGCCGCGCCGATCTTCTGGGCCGTTTCATCGCCCAGGATCTCGTCAATGAGGATACGGGCGAGATCTACGCCGAAGCGGGCGAAGAGCTGACCGAAGCGCGTCTCGAGGCGCTCGAGGAATCGGGCGTTACCGAACTGCCCATGCTCGCGGTCGATTCCTCGCACGGTCCCTGGATCCGCAATACGCTGGCCGTGGACAAGAACAATCGCCGCGATGAAGCGCTGATCGATATCTATCGCATCATGCGTCCCGGCGAGCCGCCGACTCCGGAAACGGCAGAAGCCATGTTCCAGGGCCTGTTCTTCGATGCCGACCGCTACGACCTCTCGGCCGTGGGGCGCGTCAAGATGAACATGCGTCTGGAAGTCGATGCGCCGGACACCATGCGCGTGCTGCGCAAGGAAGACATCCTGCGCACCGTCAAGATCATGTGCGAGCTCAAGGACGGTCGCGGCCAGATCGACGATATCGACAATCTCGGCAACCGTCGTGTCCGCTCCGTCGGCGAGCTGATGGAAAACCAGTATCGCGTCGGTCTGCTCCGTATGGAGCGCGCCATTCGCGAGCGTATGGGCTCGGTCGATGTCGATACGGTCATGCCGCATGACCTGATCAACGCAAAGCCTGCCGCTGCTGCCGTGCGCGAGTTCTTCGGTTCCTCGCAGCTCAGCCAGTTCATGGACCAGACCAACCCGCTCTCCGAAGTCACGCACAAGCGTCGTCTCTCGGCGCTCGGCCCGGGCGGTCTGACCCGCGAGCGCGCTGGCTTCGAAGTCCGTGACGTTCATCCGACGCATTACGGCCGTATCTGCCCGATCGAGACGCCTGAAGGGCCGAATATCGGTCTGATCAACTCGCTCTCGACCTATGCCAAGGTGAACAAGTACGGCTTCATCGAGACGCCGTATCGCCTCGTTCAGGACGGCGTGCTCCAGGCCGGCTGGAAATACCTCTCCGCCATGGAAGAGGACAAGCTGATCGTTGCCCAGGCCGATGCCGCGCAGGACAAGAGCACGGGCCGTCTGACCGACGAGCTGGTCTCTGTCCGTCGTTCGGGCGACTTCCGCCTGGTGCCGCCCGAGCAGGTCACGGCTTGCGACGTGTCGCCCAAGCAGCTCGTTTCGGTCGCCGCTGCGCTCATTCCGTTCCTCGAGAACGATGACGCCAACCGCGCATTGATGGGCTCGAACATGCAGCGTCAGGCCGTGCCGCTGGTGCGCGCCGATGCGCCGCTGGTCGGAACGGGCATGGAAGCCGCCGTGGCCCATGATTCGGGTGCGACCATCGTTGCCAGGCGCAATGGTGTGATCGACCAGATCGACGGTGCGCGTATCGTCGTGCGCGCCACCGACGAGGCCGGTTCGACCCAGGGCGTCGATATCTATCGCCTGCGCAAATACATGCGTTCCAACCAGTCCACCTGCATCAACCAGCGTCCGCTGGTGCGCGTGGGTGACACGGTTCATGCCGGTGACATCATCGCCGACGGTCCGTCCACCGAGCTGGGCGAACTGGCTCTGGGCCGCAACGTGCTCGTCGCGTTCATGCCCTGGAACGGCTACAACTTCGAAGACTCGATTCTCATCTCCGAGCGTATCGCCCGTGATGACGTGTTCACCTCGATCCATATCGAGGAATTCGAGGTCATGGCCCGTGACACCAAGCTGGGTCAGGAAGAAATCACCCGCGACATTCCGAATGTCGGCGAGGAAGCCCTGCGCAATCTCGACGAGGCGGGTATCGTCTATGTCGGCGCCGAGGTGAATCCGGGCGATATCCTGATCGGCAAGGTCACGCCGAAGGGCGAGAGCCCGATGACGCCGGAAGAGAAGCTTCTGCGCGCCATCTTCGGTGAAAAGGCATCCGACGTTCGCGATACCTCGCTCAAGCTGCCCCCGGGCACGAGCGGCACGATTGTCGATGTGCGCGTCTTCTCACGTCGCGGCGTGGACAAGGACGAGCGCGCCATGGCGATCGAGCGCGCAGAGATCGAGCGTCTGACCAAGGATCGTGATGACGAGCGCGCCATTCAGGAGCGCAGCTTCGTCAACCGTCTGCGTGAGCGCCTGCTAAACCAGACGGCGGCTGCCGGGTTCAAGGGGATCCGTGCGGGCACCGTTATCACGGATGAGGTTCTGGACGAGCATCCGCGCGGCGCATGGCGCAATATCGCGGTCAGCGATGACAGCGTCATGTCCGAGCTGGAGACGCTGCGTCGCGAATACGACGCCGCCATCGGCAAGATCCAGGCCCGTTTCGACAGCAAGGTCGAGAAGCTGCAGCGCGGCGACGAGCTGCCGCCGGGCGTGATGAAGATGGTCAAGGTCTTCGTGGCGGTGAAGCGCAAGCTTCAGCCGGGTGACAAGATGGCCGGTCGTCACGGTAACAAGGGTGTCGTCTCGCGCGTCGTGCCGGTCGAGGACATGCCGTTCCTCGAGGACGGCACGCCGGTCGATCTCGTGCTGAACCCGCTGGGCGTGCCGTCGCGCATGAATGTCGGTCAGATTCTCGAGACCCATCTGGGCTGGGCCTGCGCCAATATCGGCCAGAACATCGGCAAGATCGCCGATGACTACCAGCGCACGGGCGAGCGCAAGCTCGAACTGCTCGAGAGCCTGCGCGACGTCTATGGCGATGCGGTGTTCGAAAGCGATATCGCGACCCTGCCGAACGAGCAGCTTCTCGAGCTGACCGGTAACCTCCGCAAGGGCGTGCCGATCGCGACCCCGGTGTTCGACGGTGCGTCGATCCCCGATATCGAGGACATGCTGGTCAAGGCCGGTGTGGACAAGTCGGGCCAGTCGCAGCTGATCGACGGTCGTACGGGCGAGGCTTTCGAGCGTCGCACCACGGTCGGTTACATCTACATGCTGAAGCTGCATCACCTTGTCGACGACAAGATCCATGCCCGTTCGATCGGTCCGTACTCGCTCGTCACGCAGCAACCGCTGGGTGGTAAGGCGCAGTTCGGTGGCCAGCGCTTCGGTGAGATGGAAGTCTGGGCTCTTGAAGCGTACGGTGCCGCCTACACCCTGCAGGAAATGCTCACGGTCAAGTCCGATGACGTTTCCGGCCGTACGAAGGTCTATGAGGCCATTGTGCGCGAGCAGGACGATTTCGAAGCCGGTATCCCCGAGAGCTTCAACGTTCTGATCAAGGAACTGAAGTCGCTCGGCCTGAATGTCGATCTGGAGCAGAGCGCGATCTGATGCGTTCTGTCTCTGCCTTCTCCGTGTTTGTTGCTAACGCGGGCGCGGCCGGTCTCCCGGCCCGCTCCGTGAAATGGGATTTCGGCGCATGAACGAACTCATGAAGATCCTTGGTCAGACGGGCCAGACCCAGTCCTTCGACCAGATCAAAATCCAGCTCGCTTCATCCGAGCAGATCCGCTCCTGGTCTTACGGTGAGATCAAGAAGCCCGAGACCATCAATTACCGCACGTTCAAGCCCGAGCGTGACGGCCTGTTCTGTGCGCGTATCTTCGGTCCGATCAAGGACTATGAATGCCTGTGCGGCAAGTACAAGCGCATGAAGTTCCGCGGCATCGTGTGCGAGAAATGCGGCGTGGAAGTCACGCTCGCAAAGGTGCGCCGCGAGCGCATGGGTCATATCGAGCTGGCTTCGCCGGTCGCGCATATCTGGTTCCTGAAGTCGCTGCCGAGCCGCATCGCGACGATGATCGACATCACGCTGAAGGATCTCGAAAAGGTCCTGTATTTCGAGAGCTATATCGTTCTCGAATCCGGCACGAGTCCGTTCAAGCGCTATTCGCTGCTGTCGGAAGACCAGTATTTCGACGCCATGGACGACTATGCCGATGAAGGCCTGGAAGTCGGTATCGGCGCCGAGGCGGTCAAGAAGATCCTGTGGAAGGCGCGTCTGCTCTCCACCGAGACCGATCGTCCGGGTCTGATCGACCGTGACGGTCGCGACCAGGACAAATCCGACGGCGATCTGCTGCGCGAGGACCTGCGTGAAGCCACTTCGGAGGCCAAGCGCAAGAAGCTCGTCAAGCGTCTGAAGCTGTTCGAAGCCTTCGCCGAAAGCGGCTCGCGTCCGGAATGGATGATCCTGGACCTCGTCCCAGTGATCCCGCCCGAGCTGCGTCCGCTCGTGCCCCTGGATGGCGGTCGTTTCGCGACGTCCGATCTGAACGATCTCTATCGTCGCGTGATCAACCGTAACAACCGACTGAAGCGACTGATCGAGCTGCGTGCGCCGGACATCATCGTCCGCAACGAAAAGCGCATGTTGCAGGAGGCCGTTGACGCCCTGTTCGATAACGGCCGTCGCGGTCGCGCCATCACGGGTGCCAACAAGCGTCCGCTGAAGTCGCTGTCCGACATGCTCAAGGGAAAGCAGGGCCGCTTCCGTCAGAACCTTCTCGGCAAGCGCGTCGACTATTCGGGCCGTTCGGTCATCGTGGTCGGACCCGAGCTGAAGCTGCATCAGTGCGGCCTGCCCAAGAAGATGGCGCTCGAGCTGTTCAAGCCCTTCATCTACAGCAAGCTGGAAAAATACGGTCACGCCACCACCAACAAGGCTGCCAAGCGCATGGTGGAAAAGGAGCGTCCGGAGGTCTGGGATATCCTCGAAGAGGTCATCCGCGAGCATCCCGTGATGCTGAACCGCGCCCCGACCCTTCACCGTCTCGGCATCCAGGCCTTCGAGCCCGTGCTGATCGAAGGCAAGGCGATCCAGCTGCACCCGCTGGTCTGCACCGCGTTCAACGCCGATTTCGACGGCGACCAGATGGCCGTTCACGTGCCGCTGTCGCTCGAGGCGCAGCTCGAAGCCCGCGTGCTGATGATGTCGACCAACAACATCCTCAGCCCCGCGAACGGCAAGTCGATCATCGTGCCGTCGCAGGATATCGTGCTCGGTTTGTACTATCTGAGCCTCGAGGTTCCCGAATATCATACGACGCCCGATGTGGCCGAGTATGATGCAGAGGGGCGTCTCGTGAAGGCCGGTCCGTCCGCCTATGCGTCGGTGGCCGAGATCGAGCTCGCGATGAACGAGGGCACGCTCAAGCTGCACGACAAGATCCGTCTGCGCATGGAAACGCAGGATGCCGACGGCAAGTCCGTCCGCCAGACCCTGCTGACCACGCCGGGCCGCGCGCTGATCGCGCAGATCCTGCCGCGCAACGCCGCCATCCCGTTCTCGCTGGTCAACAAGCAGCTGACCAAGAAGAACGTGTCGGACGTGATCGACGCGGTTTATCGTCACTGCGGCCAGAAGGAAGCGGTCATTTTCTGCGACCGTCTCATGGGCCTCGGTTTCCGCCACGCTGCGCGCGCCGGTATCTCCTTCGGCAAGGATGACATGATCATCCCGGTCGAGAAGCAGGAGCTGGTCGAGCGCACGCAGGCCGAGATCAAGGAGTTCGAGCAGCAGTATCAGGACGGTCTGATCACGGCCGGCGAGCGCTACAACAAGGTGGTCGACGCCTGGTCGCGCTGCACGGACGAAGTCCAGGCCGCGATGATGAAGGAGATCTCGCGTCAGGTCATCGGCAAGCCGACGAACTCGGTCTGGATGATGAGCCATTCCGGTGCGCGTGGGTCGCCAGCCCAGATGAAGCAGCTCGCCGGTATGCGCGGTCTGATGGCCAAGCCGTCGGGCGAGATCATCGAGCAGCCGATCATCGCGAACTTCAAGGAAGGCCTTTCGGTTCTCGACTACTTCACCTCCACCCACGGCGCCCGTAAGGGACTCGCGGATACGGCTCTGAAGACGGCGAACTCGGGTTACCTCACGCGTCGTCTCGTCGACGTGGCGCAGGACTGCATCATCGTCGAGAACGATTGCGGCACCGAGCGTGGCCTGACGATCCGTGCGGTCATGGATAGCGGTGAGGTCATCTCCTCGCTCTCCGAGCGGATCCTGGGGCGTACCCTCGCGGCCGATGTCGTCGATCCGGCGAATGGCGCGGTTCTCTATCCGCGCAACACGCTGATCGAGGAAGCGGAAGCCGAGATCATCGAGAAGGCCGGTGTGGAAAGCGTCCAGATCCGTTCGGTCCTGACCTGCGACAGTCGCGTCGGCGTCTGCGGCCATTGCTACGGTCGCGATCTGGCCCGGGGCACGCCGGTCAATATCGGCGAGGCTGTCGGCGTCATCGCGGCGCAGTCGATCGGCGAGCCGGGAACGCAGCTCACCATGCGTACCTTCCATATCGGCGGTGCCGCGACCCGCGGTGCCGAGCAGTCGATGGTGGAGGCCTCGCGCGACGGCAAGGTGACCATCCGCAATCGCAACGTGGTGCAGAACAGCCAGAACATCCCCATCGTGATGTCGCGTAACTGCGAGATCCTGCTGACGGATGAGAAGGGTGTCGAGCGTGCGCGCTATCGCGTTCCCTACGGCGCGCGTCTGATGGTGACCGAGGGGCAGACTGTCGCACGCGGTCTCAAGATGGCCGAGTGGGATCCGTACACCCTTCCGATCATCACCGAGCAGGCGGGAACGGTCGAGTATCTCGACCTGATCGATTCCATCACGCTCGTCGAGCGTATGGACGAGGTCACGGGCCTGACCTCGAAGGTGGTCGTCGACTACAAGCAGGGCAGCAAGGGTGTGGATCTGCGTCCGCGTCTGCAGCTCAAGGATGCGGCCGGCAACGTCGTCAAGCTCGCGAACGGCAACGAGGCACGGTACTTCCTGTCGCCCGATTCGCTTCTGTCGATCGAGAACGGCGCGACGGTCCATGCCGGTGACGTGCTGGCGCGTATCCCGCGCGAAGGCTCGAAGACCCGTGACATTACGGGCGGTCTGCCGCGCGTGGCCGAGCTTTTCGAGGCCCGTCGTCCGAAGGATCACGCGATCATCGCGGAAACCGAGGGCCGGATCGAGATCGGCAAGGACTACAAGTCCAAGCGATGCATCATCGTGAAGAACGACGAGACCGGGGAAGAGACCAACTATCTCATTCCCAAGGGCAAGCACGTCTCGGTGCAGGAAGGCGACTTCGTGCAGAAGGGCGATCCGCTGGTCGACGGGCCCCGCGTGCCGCATGACATTCTCAAGGTCATGGGCGTCGAGGCGCTGTCCGATTATCTCGTCAATGAAATCCAGGACGTCTATCGACTCCAGGGTGTGAAGATCAATGACAAGCATATCGAGGTCATTGTTCGCCAGATGCTGCAGAAGGTCGAAATCCTGGAGCCGGGCGATACCACCTATCTGATCGGCGAGACGGTGGACCGCATCGAGTTCGAGGTGGAGAACGAGAAGCGCGTCAAGATGGGCGAGGAACCCGCACGGGGCATGCCCATCCTGCAGGGCATCACCAAGGCCTCGCTGCAGACGCAGTCCTTCATCTCGGCGGCCTCCTTCCAGGAGACCACGCGCGTGCTGACCGAGGCGGCGACAGCCGGCAAGGTCGATACGCTGAACGGGCTGAAGGAGAACGTGATCGTCGGTCGTCTGATCCCGGCGGGCACGGGCAGCGTCATGAACAAGCTGCGTGCCATGGCGGCCTCTCAGGACCGTCAGCGGGTCAGTCGGGCCACCCCCGGCGTCACCGACGACGCGGCGGAGTGAGGACGCCGGAGGCTCCGGAAAAACCTGTTTACGTTTGAGATCGGGCGGGCTATGACCCGCCCGATTTCGTATCCGGCGATTCGAAGCGGGATTCGGGTGAGAATCGGGCATAACCCTAGACAATGCTTGACTTCCCCCCGGAACGGTCATAGGGTCCGCGCCCTCGGCTACCCCCGTCTCCAGAGGCGTCTGAGCCGTTGATAGACAGCATCAAACGCTAACGGTGCCGCCGCCTTCGGGTGAGGCTCAGGCCGGTAGTGAAAGAGTCGAAAGCGGGCGATATTCTGTCGCGCGCTGAATTTTGTTGGAAGCGAGCAGATCGGGCCTTGGCTCCGATCTGGCATAAAGCAAGGATCGGGAAGGGCGTATGCCGACCATCAACCAGTTGATCGCCAAAGGCCGCGAGCCTGCCGCCAAGCGGAATAAAGTGCCGGCCCTTCAGGGTTGCCCCCAGAAGCGCGGCGTTTGCACGCGCGTCTATACGGTTACCCCGAAAAAGCCGAACTCGGCCCTGCGTAAGGTGGCAAAGGTGCGCCTGACCAACGGGTATGAGGTCGTCAGCTACATTCCGGGTGAAGGCCATAACCTGCAGGAACACAGCGTCGTGCTGATCCGCGGCGGCCGTGTAAAAGATTTGCCGGGTGTGCGTTATCACATCCTGCGCGGCGTGCTTGACACGCAGGGCATCGCCAAGCGTCGTCAGCGCCGTTCGCTGTACGGCGCGAAGCGTCCGAAGTAAGAGGAAATTCAGGCATGAGTCGCCGTCATCGCGCTGTAAAGCGTGAGATCCTTCCCGATCCGAAATTCGGAGATGTCGTCATCACGCGTTTCATGAACGCCCTGATGTACGACGGCAAGAAGTCCACAGCAGAAGGCATCGTCTATGGTGCGCTGGACTCCGTCACCCGCCGCGGCGGTGCGTCGGCAGATCCGGTCGCCATGTTCCATGCGGCTCTGGACAACGTGAAGCCGGCCGTAGAGGTCCGCTCCCGCCGTGTCGGCGGTGCGACCTATCAGGTCCCCGTCGAAGTCCGCGCCGAGCGCCGTCAGGCTCTCGCGATCCGCTGGCTGATCGACGCCTCGCGCAAGCGCGGTGAGAACACGATGCAGGAACGCCTTTCCAACGAGCTGATGGACGCGATCAACAATCGCGGCTCCGCCGTCAAGAAGCGCGAAGACACGCATCGCATGGCTGAAGCGAATAAAGCGTTCAGCCACTATCGTTGGTAAGCTTTACAGGCTAACCGGTTTCCCCGGGATCCCTTTCGGGGTCCCGGTACGAATTAGCAATCTTCCCCGCCGCACCTTCGGCGGTGGGTTATGGAGAGAATGATGGCTAAGGCTAAATTTGAGCGGACGAAGCCGCACTGCAACATCGGCACCATCGGTCACGTTGACCATGGCAAGACCTCACTGACGGCTGCGATCACGAAGACGCTCGCCAAGACCGGCGGTGCGACCTATCGCGCCTACGACATGATCGATGCGGCTCCCGAAGAGCGCGCACGCGGCATCACGATCTCCACCGCTCACGTCGAGTATGAGACGCAGAACCGTCACTACGCTCACGTCGACTGCCCGGGTCACGCCGACTACGTCAAGAACATGATCACCGGTGCCGCCCAGATGGACGGCGCGATCCTGGTGGTTTCTGCTGCTGACGGCCCGATGCCCCAGACGCGTGAGCACATCCTGCTCGCACGTCAGGTCGGCGTTCCGGCGCTGGTCGTGTTCCTGAACAAGGTCGATCAGGTCGACGACGCCGAGCTGCTCGAGCTGGTCGAGATGGAAGTCCGCGAGCTTCTCTCGTCCTACCAGTTCCCCGGCGACGATATCCCCATCATCAAGGGTTCGGCCCTGGTCACGCTCGAAGACGGCGATGCCGCGATCGGCGAAGACCGCGTGCTCGAGCTGATGGAAGCTGTCGACACCTACATCCCGCAGCCGGAGCGTCCGGTTGACCGTCCGTTCCTGATGCCGATCGAAGACGTGTTCTCGATCTCCGGTCGCGGCACGGTCGTCACGGGTCGCGTCGAGCGCGGCGTCGTGAACGTGGGTGACGAAGTCGAGATCGTGGGTCTGCGCGACACCGTCAAGACGACCGTCACGGGCGTCGAGATGTTCCGCAAGCTGCTCGATCGCGGAGAGGCTGGTGACAACATCGGTGCCCTGGTTCGTGGCACGAAGCGTGAAGACGTCGAGCGCGGTCAGGTTCTGGCCAAGCCGGGTTCGATCACCCCGCACAAGAAGTTCAAGGCTGAGGCATACATCCTGACGAAGGAAGAAGGCGGACGTCACACTCCGTTCTTTACAAACTATCGTCCTCAGTTCTATTTCCGCACCACCGACGTCACGGGCGTCGTTCAGCTGCCGGAAGGCACGGAAATGGTCATGCCGGGCGACAACGTTGCCATGGATGTCGAGCTCATCGCTCCGATCGCCATGGACGAAGGTCTCCGCTTCGCTATCCGTGAAGGCGGTCGTACCGTCGGTGCAGGCGTGGTCTCCTCGATCAGCGCCTGATTGTAAGCACGGACCCTGATCTTGCGGGCCCCGGTCGGAGAGATCCGACCGGGGTTGGCTTTCGAAGGGTCCAGAAGGGAGCAGGGTAGTACCCGAACCCCATTGAGTTGGACGATTGGTAAGATGGACAACCAGAACATCCGCATTCGCCTGAAGGCGTACGATCATCGCGTGCTCGACAACAGCACGAAGGAAATCGTAAACACGGCGAAGCGTACGGGTGCGCGGGTTCGGGGTCCTATCCCGCTACCGACGCATATCGAGCGGTTCACCGTGAACCGTTCCCCACATGTGGACAAGAAAAGCCGCGAGCAGTTCGAGATTCGGACTCATCGCCGCCTGCTCGACATCGTCGAGCCAACACCGCAGACCGTGGACGCCCTCATGAAGCTCGACCTCGCCGCTGGCGTTGATGTCGAGATCAAACTTTAAGGTCCAGACGATGCGTACCGGATTGATCGCAAAGAAGCTGGGTATGACCCGGCTGTTCAAGGAAGATGGCACACATGTGCCGGTCACAGTGCTGCATCTCGACGAGGTCGAGGTGGTGGATGCCCGCACGCAGGAGCGTGATGGCTATTCCGCAGTGCAGATCGGACTCGGCAAGGCGAAGGTGAAGAACGTCACCAAGCCCATGCGTGGCCATTATGCTCGCACCAAGGTGGAGCCGAAGCAGAATCTCGTGGAGTTTCGCGTGGCGGAAGACGCCGTGCTCGAGGCAGGAACGAAGCTGTCGGCCAACCATTTCGTCGTCGGCCAGAAGGTCGATGTCACCGGCACCAGCAAGGGCAAGGGCTTCGCCGGCGTCATGAAGCGCTGGAACTTCGCTGGTCTTGAAGCCACCCACGGCGTGTCCATCAGTCATCGTTCGCATGGTTCGACGGGTCAGCGCCAGGATCCGGGCAAGGTCTTCAAGGGCAAGAAGATGGCCGGTCACATGGGTGACGAGCGCGTCACGACGCTGAACCTCGAAGTGGCAGCCGTTGATGTCGAACGCAACCTGATCATGGTTCGTGGTTCGATTCCGGGTGCCAAGAATGGCCTCGTGTTGATCCGCGATGCGATCAAGAAGGCTCGCCATGCAGATGCGCCGTATCCGGCAGCGACTGCGGCGGCCGCCGGTTAAGGACTGAGGGCGATGGAATACGATATCAAAACCCTCGATAATGGCAGCGCCGGAACGGTGACCCTGCCAGAGGAGCTGTTCGGCGCGACACCGCGTACGGACATCATGGCACGCGTCGTGCACTGGCAGCTGGCGAAGCGTCGCGCGGGAACGCACCGTACCAAGGGTATGGGCGAGATCTCCGGCACGACCAAGAAGCCGTACCGCCAGAAGGGCACGGGTTCGGCTCGTCAGGGCTCGCTGCGCGCACCGCAGTTCCGTACGGGTGGCGTGGTTCATGGTCCGGTCGTTCGCGATCACGGCTATGACCTCCCCAAGAAGGTGCGTCGCCTCGGCCTGATCTCTGCGCTTTCGCAGAAGGCCGCCGCTGGCAAGCTGATCGTGATCGATCAGGCCGCCGGTGTGACCAAGACCCGCGAAGCCGCTGCGAAGCTGGCCGCGCTGGGCTGGTCCTCCGCCCTGATCGTTGACGGAGCCGTCGATGTGGCTTTCGGTCGCGCCGTGCGCAACCTGCCCCGCATCGATGTGCTGCCGACGATCGGCGCCAATGTGTATGACATTCTGAACCACGACGTTCTCGTGCTGACGCGCGCTGGACTCGAGGGTCTCAAGGAGCGCCTGGCATGACCGCTGGCAACGTTCTTGCGCGCCGCACGAAGGCGCAGCGCATGACGCGCGAGACGATGTTCGACATCGTCCGTGCGCCCATCATCACCGAGAAGGCGACGACCCTCTCCGAGCGCAACCAGGTTGTTTTCCGCGTGGCGATGACCGCCGCGAAGCCGGAAATCAAGGTTGCGGTCGAGACGCTGTTCGGCGTCAAGGTCGTGTCCGTCAACACGCTGGTGCAGAAGGGCAAGACCAAGATGGTCAAGGGCCGTCCCGGTCGCCGCTCGGACATCAAGAAGGCGTATGTTCAGCTTGCGGAAGGTCAGTCCATTGACCTCACCGCGAAGCTGGGCTGACGCGGGATAGGATACCATGGCACTCAAGCACTTTAATCCCACGACGCCGAGCACGCGTGGCACGGTCCTGATCGACCGCAGCGAGCTCTACAAGGGCAAGCCGGTCAAGCAGCTGACCGAGGGCAAGAACAAGTCCGGCGGTCGCAACAATCACGGTCGCACCACGTCGCGTTTCCGTGGCGGCGGGCACAAGCAGTCCTATCGCTATGTCGATTTCAAGCGCCGCAAGTTCGGTGTCATCGGCACGGTGGAGCGTCTGGAATACGACCCGAACCGCACCGCGTTCATCGCCCTCATCAAGTATGAGGACGGCGAACTCGCCTATATCCTGGCGCCGCAGCGCGTGAAGGTGGGCGATCAGGTCGTGGCCGGTGAGCGTACCGACGTGAAGCCGGGCAATGCCATGCCGCTGGGCGCGATGCCTGTCGGTACGATCGTGCACAACATCGAGCTGAAGCCCGGTGCTGGCGGCAAGATCGCACGTTCGGCCGGCAACTATGCCCAGCTGGTCGGCAAGGATGCGGGCTATGCCCAGATCAAGCTGCAGTCGGGCGAGCTGCGTCTCGTTCGCGGCGAATGCATGGCCACTGTTGGCGCGGTTTCGAACCCCGACAACATGAACCAGCATCTCGGCAAGGCCGGTCGCAACCGCTGGCTCGGTCGTCGTCCGCATAACCGTGGCGTCGTCATGAACCCGGTCGACCATCCGCATGGTGGTGGTGAAGGTCGCACTTCGGGCGGTCGTCATCCGGTTACGCCGTGGGGCAAGCCGACCAAGGGCTACAAGACTCGTGTTAACAAGAAGACGGACAGCCTGATCATCCGTCGCCGCAAGACCGGCAAGTAAGAAGGGGGCAAACAGAGATGGCACGTTCCGTCTGGAAGGGCCCGTTCGTTGACGGGTACTTGTTCGGCAAGGCCGAAGCATCGCGCGCTTCGGGTCGCAATGAGGTGATCAAGATCTGGTCGCGTCGTTCTACAATCCTGCCGCAGTTCGTCGGACTCACGTTCGGCGTTTATAATGGCCACAAGTTCCTGCCGGTGCAGGTGACGGAAAACATGGTCGGGCACAAGTTCGGTGAGTTCTCGCCGACGCGCACGTTCCCCGGTCATGCTTCCGACAAGAAGTCGAAGCGGGGCTGATCATGAGCAAGCCGAAGCACATTCGCACTCTCGCTGATACGGAAGCGCAGGCCATCGCCCGCAACATCCGCGTCAGCCCGCGCAAGCTCAACCTGGTTGCGGCGATGATCCGCAACCAGCCGGCCGACAAGGCAATCGCAGCGCTGACGTTCTCCCGTCGCCGCATCGCGCAGCAGGTTCGCAAGACCCTGGAAAGCGCCGTGGCCAACGCAGAGAACAATCATCAGCTCGATGTCGACCAGCTCGTGGTCAAGACGGCCGAGGTTGGCAAGTCGATCGTCATGAAGCGTTTCCACGCTCGTGGCCGTGGTCGTTCCTCGCGCATCGAGAAGTTCTTCAGCCATCTGAAGATCGTCGTTGCCGAGCGCGCTGCAGATGAAGCGCCTGCGCCGAAGGGCAAGGGCAAGGACGCAGCAGAGCAGAAGGCAGCCTGATATGGGACACAAAGTCAATCCGATCGGGCTCCGGCTCGGCGTTAACCGCACCTGGGATAGCCGCTGGTACGCCGGCAACGACTATTCCCGTCTGCTTCATGAAGACCTGATGCTGCGCGCCTATCTGCGCCGCAAGCTGTCGGGTGCAGGCGTCTCCCGCGTTGTGATCGAGCGTCCGGCCAAGAAGCCGCGCGTCACGATCTATGCAGCGCGTCCGGGCGTGGTCATCGGCAAGAAGGGCCAGGACATCGATGCGCTGCGCAAGGATCTGAGCCGTCTGGCGAAGACCGATGTTGCACTGAACATCGTCGAGATCCGCAAGCCCGAAATCGACGCGACCCTGGTCGCCGAGAATATCGCGCAGCAGCTCGAGCGTCGTGTGGCTTTCCGCCGTGCGATGAAGCGTGCGGTCCAGTCCGCCATGCGTCTGGGTGCACAGGGCATTCGTATCAACTGCTCCGGTCGTCTCGGTGGTGCGGAAATCGCACGCATCGAGTGGTACCGCGAGGGTCGCGTGCCACTTCACACGTTGCGCGCCGACATTGATTACGGTATCGCCACTGCCAAGACGACCTATGGTACGTGCGGTGTGAAGGTCTGGATCTTCAAGGGTGAAATCCTTGCCCATGATCCGATGGCTCAGGACCGTCGTGCAGCGGAACAAGCGCCGCAGCGCTGAGCAGTAGATTAGGACAAGCGCCGCGAGGCGCATGAGGATACGACACCATGCTTTCCCCGAAGCGGACTAAGTTTCGCAAGGCCCACAAGGGCCGCATTCACGGGTTGGCCAAGGGCGGAACGACGTTGAATTTCGGCGCGTTCGGCCTCAAGGCTCTCGAACCCGAACGTATCACGGCACGCCAGATCGAGGCTTCCCGTCGCGCCATCACGCGCGCCATGAAGCGCGCCGGTCGCGTATGGATCCGGATTTTCCCGGACCTGCCGGTTTCCACCAAGCCTGCCGAAGTCCGCATGGGCTCCGGCAAGGGCTCGCCCGAATTCTGGGTGGCGCGTGTGAAGCCCGGTCGCGTGCTTTTTGAAATCGAAGGCGTGCCGCCCGAGGTGGCGCGCGAGGCACTGGCTCTTGGTGCGGCGAAGCTGCCGATCAAGACCAAGTTCATCACCCGGATCGGGGAGGCTTGATCATGGCAGACGCTTACAAGGTTGCCGATCTGCGCGCCAAATCCGCCGATGAACTCGATGCCCTTCTTCTGGATCTGAAGCGTGAGCAGCTGAACCTCCGGTTCCAGGCTGCAACGGGACAGACCGAGGGAGTCGGACGTGTTCGCGTTCTCCGTCGTGCGATTGCTCGCATCAAGACGGTGGCGCATCAATCGAAGAACAAGGCGGGCGCAAAAACGTCCGCCGCAGAGTCCTGAGAGGAGACGGACGATGCCAAGGCGCGTCCTGACAGGGCGAGTGACGAGCGACAAGATGGACAAGACGGTTACCGTCCTTGTCGATCGTCGTATCATGCACCCGCTCTATAAGAAGTTCATTCGTCGTTCCAAGAAGTATGCGGCGCATGACGAGCTGAACGAGTGCAAGATCGGAGACACGGTGCGCATCGAGGAATGCGCGCCGATTTCCAAGCGCAAGACCTGGACCGTGGTCACCCGCAATGGCGCCGCCCTCGAGGCAGCTCCGGCGGCTCCCGTCCAGGCGTCAGCGTCGTAAGAGGGGACTGAGAAATGATCCATCCCGAGACCAATCTCGACGTGGCCGACAATTCCGGCGCGCGTCAGGTGCAGTGCATCAAGGTGCTGGGCGGTTCCAAGCGGAAGACCGCCTCGGTCGGCGACGTGATCGTCGTGTCCGTCAAGGAAGCGATTCCCCGCGGCAAGGTGAAGAAGGGTGACGTGCATCAGGCCGTCATCGTTCGCACGTCCTATCCCGTCCGTCGCGCTGACGGCAGCGCCATCCGCTTCGACAAGAATGCCGCTGTGCTGATCAACAAGTCGATGGAGCCCATCGGCACCCGTATCTTTGGCCCGGTGGTCCGCGAACTGCGTGCGCGCAAGTTCATGAAGATCATCTCCCTGGCTCCGGAGGTGCTATAATGGCTGCTCGTATCAAGAAGGGTGACCAGGTTCTGGTCCTTTCCGGCGCATCGCGCGGCACGCGTGGCGAGGTTCTCGCCGTTCTGCCCAAGGTCGAAAAGGCGATCGTGCGCGGCGTTGCCGTCGCAAAGCGTCACCAGAAGCCGACCCGCATGAACCAGGAAGGCGGCATCGTCTCCAAGGAAATGCCGGTTCATATCTCCAACCTGAAGCTCGTCGATCCTAAGAGCGGCAAGCCGACCCGTGTCGGTTTCCGTCAGCTCGAGGACGGCCGCAAGGTCCGTGTCGCCAAGGTGACCGGCGAAGTGATCGAAGGCTAAGGGGCGACCATGAGCGAGACCATTACCCGCATCCAGCCCCGCCTGCAGCAGCGTTATAACGATGTTCTGCGTGACCAGCTGCGCGAGCAGTTTGGCTACAAGAACGCGATGCAGGTCCCCAAGCTGGAAAAGATCGTGCTGAACATGGGCGTTGGCGAAGCCGCCGGCGACCAGAAGAAGCTCGATGCCGCCGTTGCCGAAATGGCTGCCATCTCCGGTCAGAAGCCCGTCAAGACCGTCGCCCGCAAGGCGATCGCCGGGTTCAAGATCCGTGAAGGCCTGCCGATCGGCTGCAAGGTGACCCTGCGTCGCACGCGTATGTACGAATTCCTCGATCGTCTCGTGACGATCGCGATGCCGCGCATCCGCGACTTCCGCGGTCTGCCCGCCAACAAGGGCTTTGACGGCCGTGGCAACTTCGCCATGGGCATCAAGGAACAGATCGTGTTCCCGGAAATCGACTACGACAAGATCGACTCCGTACGCGGCATGGACATCATCTTCGTCACCACGGCGAAGAGCGATGAAGAGGCAAAAGCGCTCCTCAAGGCGTTCGATCTGCCCTTCACTGCCTGATTTATCGGGTTGAGCCGGGTTTTTTCCTTTTCAAAGGGAGCCCGGCTCCCTATATACACACGCTGTTTGGAAAACCGTTGGGATTGGCCCGACAGGTTCCGGGAGAAGATTTAGCATGGCAAAAATCTCCGCCGTGAACCGCAACGCCAAGCGCGCCTATATGGCGCAGCGCGACAAGGCGAAGCGGACCGCGTTGAAAGATATCATCAAGGACCGGAGCCTTCCGGTAGAGGAGCGTTTCGACGCAACCCTGAAGCTGGCAGAAATGCCGCGCAACGGGTCGCGCGTTCGTTTCCGTCTGCGTTGCAAGGTTTCGGGACGTCCCCGCGCGAACTATCGCAAGTTCGAGCTGAGCCGTATCGCGCTGCGCGACCTGGCCTCCACCGGCCAGATCCCCGGTATGGTCAAGTCGAGCTGGTAAGGTAGAAGCGAATGTCCCTGTCCGATCCGTTGGGTGATATGCTCACCCGCATTCGCAATGCCCAGCGTGCACGTCACGCGGCTTGCATCGCACCGGCTTCGAAGCTGCGTGCGAACGTTCTGGAAGCGCTTCGTCGCGAAGGCTATATCCGTGGCTACACCACGGAAGAGCTGCGCGCCGGCGTCTCCCAGCTGCGCATCGAGCTGAAATATGCCGACGGCCAGCCCGTGATCAAGGAAATCCACCGCGTGTCCAAGCCGGGCCGTCGCGTGTATTCCAAGATCAAGGAGCTGCCGCGGGTTTATGCCGGTCTCGGCGTGTCGATCCTGTCCACCCCGCGCGGTATCCTTTCGGATATCGAGGCTCGCGCCGCGAATGTCGGTGGCGAAGTCCTCTGCCGCGTCTTCTAAGGAGGATCCCATGTCACGAGTAGGCAAGTATCCTGTCGCCATCCCGTCGGGTGTGGAAATCTCCATCGCCAACGGCTCTCTCACGGCCAAGGGCAAGCGCGGCTCGCTGAGCATGCCGCTCTCGCGTTTCGTGGAAGCCAAGGTCGAGGATGGCAAGGTTTCTGTCCGTCCCCTCGGCAACCGCTCGCGCGAGACCTGGACGATGTGGGGCACGACCCGCGCCATCGTCGCGAATCTCGTCAAGGGTGTCTCCGAAGGCTTCACCAAGACTCTCGAGATCACCGGCACCGGTTTCCGCGCCAGTATCCAAGGATCGAATCTGGTGATGAATCTTGGGTATTCCCATGATGTCGTCTATCCGATTCCCGCTGACGTGAAGATCACGACGCCTCGTCCCACGGCCATCACGGTCGAAGGGAACGACAAGCAGCGCGTGGGTCAGGTCGCTCTCGATATCCGCAGCTTCCGCAAGCCGGAACCCTACAAGGGCAAGGGCGTGCGTTACGAGACCGAAGTTCTCCGTCGTAAGGAAGGCAAGAAGAAATAATGGCTACGCAGCATGGATTGCAGGAACGGCGCCGTCAGCGGCTTCGCTTCCAGCTTCGCCGCAAGAGCGGTGGCCGGCCGCGTCTGTCGGTCTTCCGTTCTGGCAAGAACATCTACGCCCAGGTGATCGACGATGCGCAGGGTCGTACCCTTGCAAGCGCGTCGACTCTCGAAAAGGCTCTGCGCGATGTCGGCAAGACCGGCGCGAATGTCGAGGCGGCTTCCGTTGTCGGCAAGCTGGTCGCGGAGCGCGCCGTTGCCGCCGGTGTGAAGGCTGTCGTCTTCGATCGCGGTGCCTATCTCTATCATGGCCGCGTCAAGGCGCTGGCCGAAGCTGCCCGCGAGGGCGGCCTTTCGTTCTAAGGAAGGATCACACATGGCACGTGAGCCAAGAGAAGGCGGCCGTGGTGGTCGCGAGCGGGAACGCGAAGGCGACGATCTGGTCGACAAGCTGGTAACGATCAACCGCGTTGCCAAGGTGGTCAAGGGTGGACGTCGTTTCGCCTTTGCTGCCCTGGTTGTGGTTGGCGACCAGAAGGGTCGCGTCGGTTACGGCGCGGGCAAGGCCCGGGAAGTCCCCGAAGCGATCCGCAAGGCGACGGAGCGCGCAAAGCGCACCATGATCCGCGTTCCGATGAAGGAAGGTCGCACGCTTCATCACGATTCCTACGGGCATTTCGGTGCCGGCAAGGTCGTGGTCCGTGCAGCCGAAGCCGGTACGGGTATCATCGCTGGTGGCCCGATGCGCGCGGTTTTCGAATCGCTGGGCGTCAATGACGTGGTTGCGAAGTCCCTCGGGACCCGTAACCCGCACAACATGGTGAAGGCGACATTCGCCGCGCTCGAGCGCTGCAGCAGCCCCCGCGCTGTCGCGAGCCGTCGTGGCAAGAAGGCGTCCGAACTGTTCGCCAAGCGCGATGTCGCCTCTGAAGAGGCAGCGGAGGCGGTCAATGGCTGAGAACAAGACTGTTCGCGTCAAGCAGATCGCGTCGGCTATCGGGCGCAAGCCCGGCCAGGCGGAGACCCTGATCGGTCTCGGCCTGCGCGGCATCGGCACCGTGCGCGAGCTGGAGGACACCCCTTCGGTTCGTGGCATGATCCGCAAGGTTGCCCACCTCATCCAGGTGGAGGGTTGATATGAACCTCAATGAACTGCGCGATAATGCCGGTGCGCGTTATCGCAAGAAGCGCCTTGGCCGCGGTATCGGCTCGGGCAAGGGCAAGACCTCCGGTCGCGGCGTCAAGGGTCAGAAGGCCCGTGAAGGCGTCTCGCTCAATGGCTTCGAGGGTGGTCAGCTTCCGCTGTACCGTCGTATGCCGAAGCGCGGATTCAAGAACATCTTCCGCAAGGAATTTGCTCCCGTGAATCTCGGTGCGATCGATCGTGCTCTTGCCGACGGCAAGCTGCAGGCTGACGCGGTCGTGACCGAAGAAGCGCTTCGTGCGGCAGGGCTGGTCGGTACCGGCAAATATGCCGGTGTGCGCCTTCTGGCCAAGGGTGAAATCACCCGTGCTGTCACGGTCGAGGTTGCCGGAGCTTCGGCTTCTGCAATCGCTGCGGTCGAGAAGGCCGGTGGCTCCGTCAAGGTTGCCGCCAAGGCTGAAGCTCCGGCCGAAGCTTGATCGCCCGTTCCGAACGTCATGCACCTTTGCGTGCGTGACGATAGACGGTAATCCAGAACAGCGTCCCGCGCCTGCGGCGACGCTGTTTTTGTTGAAAGGACCGGTGGATGGCCTCCGCAGCTGAGCAGCTTGCCGCCAATCTCAATATGAGTTCGTTCGCCAAGGCGACCGAGCTTAAAAAGCGCATCTGGTTCACGCTGGGCGCGCTCATCATCTATCGCCTCGGAACCTATATTCCGGTGCCCGGTGTCGATGCCACGGTCATGGGGCAGCTTCTGGCCCAGAACCAGGGTGGCATCATCGGCATGTTCGACATGTTCACCGGTGGTGCGCTCGGTCGTATGACCGTCTTCGCACTCAACATCATGCCCTATATCAGCGCCTCGATCATCGTGCAGCTGCTCTCGACGGCGTTGCCTTCGCTCGAGGCGCTCAAGAAGGAAGGGGATCAGGGACGCAAGAAACTCAATGCCTATACGCGTTACCTGACGGTCCTGATCGCGCTGTTCCAGGCCTATGGCATCGCCATGGGACTCGAGAACATCACGAGTCATGGCGCCTCCGCGGTGGTGAATCCCGGGCCGTTCTTCATCCTGTCCTGCGTGGTCACGCTGGTCGGTGGGACGATGTTCCTGATGTGGCTCGGCGAGCAGATCACCTCGCGTGGCGTCGGAAACGGGATTTCGCTCATCATTTTCGCGGGCATTGTCGCCAATCTCCCCCATGCGCTCGCGAGCCTGTTCCAGCTCGGCTATACGGGGGCGCTCTCGCCGTTCTTCGTGCTGCTCTTCCTCGTCCTTGCGGCAGCGACCATCGCCTTCATCGTGTTCATGGAGCAGGCGCAGCGCCGTGTGGTGATCCAGTATCCCAAGCGACAGGTCGGAAGCCGCATGTTCGGTGGCGACTCCACCCATATGCCGCTCAAGGTGAATACAGCCGGTGTAATCCCGCCGATCTTCGCCTCTTCGGTTCTGCTGATTCCGGTCACGATCTCGGGCTTCATGAATGGCAAGGGCATGCCGGGCTGGCTCAGCACGCTCGGTCAGGAGTTCGGCCAGGGGCAGCCGCTCTACATGCTGTTCTATGCGGCGATGATCCTCTTCTTCTCGTATTTCTATGCAGCCGTCACATTCAATCCTGAGGAAACGGCGGAGAACCTGCGCAAGCAGGGCGGCTTCGTTCCGGGCATCCGGCCGGGGTCGAACACCGCCCGCTATTTCGACAGGATCCTGTCCCGGCTCACGACCATCGGCGCGCTGTATCTCGTGGCGGTCTGTCTGCTGCCCCAGATCCTGATCAGCCGGTACAACGTGCCGTTCTATTTCGGTGGGACGAGCCTGATCATCATCGTCTCGGTCACGATCGACACGATGACGCAGGTTCAGTCGCATCTGGTCGCGCATCGTTACCAGGGGCTCATCCGCAAGCAGCGCGGCCGCGGCAACGGACGCCCTGAACAGGGCAGGGGAGGACGGCGTCGATGAATATCATCCTTCTCGGCCCTCCCGGCGCTGGAAAGGGCACCCAGGCCCAGATGCTCGAGCGGGATTTCGGGCTCAAACAGATCTCGACGGGTGACATGCTGCGTGCCGAGATGGCCGCGGGCACCCCGCTCGGTCTGAATGTCAGATCGATCGTCGAATCCGGCCAGTTCGTTCCGGATCCGGTGATGATCGCCCTGATCGAGAACCGGACCCTGCAACCCGATTGCGCCGGCGGATTCATCCTCGACGGGTTCCCCCGCACCGAGAGCCAGGCGGAGGCGCTGGACGCGATGCTTGCGGCACGCGGCAGCAGAATAGATGCCGTTCTTCTGCTCGAGGTCGATGTCGAGCAGATTGTCGCACGTCTGGCGGAGCGTCGTGCGCCTGACGGGTCGCGTCGCGCCGATGACGAACCGGAGACGGTAAGGCGTCGTATCCAAGTCTATCGCGATCAGACCGCCCCGATTCTCCCTTATTACGAGAATGCGGGGCGCCTGCGCCGGATCGACGGGATGCAGAGTGTCTCTGCCGTGCACGAGGCGATCGTCTCGGCGCTCGGACTGGAAAAGTGACGGTCGGGCGGCATATCACGAAAAAGTGATCTGTTTTGTTTGACTCAAGGGGGGCGCTCGTTATATTGCGCGCCCTCGACACAGGTGCTGTCAGACGCGGCAATTGGCCCCTCAGGGGTGCCCGATTCTTCGGCGGATTGAACAGTTTCGATTGAACTGGCCCGATATTCAGGGTCGAAGCAGAAAAGAGAGCCCGGCCTTCCGGCCTGGCAGGGAGTGAGTGGCGTGGCGCGTATTGCCGGCGTAAATATTCCGACGAACAAGCGGGTAGTCATTGCCCTGAGCTACATCTACGGCATCGGTCCGTCGACGGCGAAGGCGATCTGCTCCAAGCTTGAAGTTCCCGATGCGAAGCGAGTCAATGAGCTGAGCGACGACGAGATCGTGAAGATCCGCGAGCTGATCGACGGCGAATACCGCGTCGAAGGCGATCTTCGCCGCGAGACGGCGATGAACATCAAGCGTCTGATGGACCTTGGTTGCTATCGCGGTCTGCGTCATCGCCGTGGTCTGCCGGTGCGTGGCCAGCGGACGCACACGAATGCCCGTACCCGCAAGGGCAAGGCCGTGGCGATTGCCGGCAAGAAGAAGGCGACGCGCTAAGTCGCGCATCTCAAGCGGATCGTGGCGTTTGACGGCCTGGTGGCTGTCTTCCGCCCTCTGCTCATTGCAAAGTTTGACAGGACGACCTCATCATGGCCAAGGCCGCAGCTCCGCGTATCCGTAAGAAGGAGCGCAAGAACATCATCTCCGGTGTCGCGCACGTTCTTTCGACGTTCAACAACACCATGATCACCATCTCCGATGCGCAGGGCAACTCGATTGCCTGGTCGTCGGCTGGCGCGCAGGGCTTCAAGGGCTCGCGCAAATCCACCCCGTATGCAGCGCAGGTTGCTGCCGAGGATGCAGGCCGCAAGGCGCGCGACCACGGCATGGAAACGCTGGAGATCGAGGTTTCGGGTCCGGGTTCGGGTCGTGAGAGCGCCCTGCGTGCTCTCCAGGCTGTCGGATTCTCCATCACGTCGATCCGCGACATGACCCCGGTGCCGCATAACGGCTGCCGTCCGCGCAAGCGTCGTCGCGTCTGATTGACGCTGGCCCCCCACGGGGCCGGTTGTCCGTCACCACCCGTCCGTAGGTGGCCTGTCTTCCGGGAGAGGCCACCGGCACGTTCTGACCGCGCTCCGGTGCGGTTGAAGTTCCGTTGGTCCCCAGCGGGACAAGTTGTTTGAAAGGCCACGACATTGGTCCTCCAGAAGAACTGGCAGTCCCTTATCAAGCCGGAAAAGCTGGAAGTCGCGCCCGGCTCCGTGCCCACGCAGACAGCTACGGTGATCGCCGAGCCGCTGGAGCGTGGTTTCGGCATGACGCTCGGCAATGCGATCCGTCGCGTGCTGCTCTCCTCGCTTCAGGGTGCTGCTGTCACCGCGATCCAGATCGACGGCGTGCTGCATGAATTCTCGTCCGTGCCGGGCGTCCGCGAGGACGTGACGGATATCGTGCTGAACATCAAGCAGCTTGCCCTGCGCATGCATGGTGAAGGCCCCAAGCGCATGGTGCTGACGGCCACTGGCCCCGGCGAGGTGCGCGCAGGCCAGATCCAGGCCGGCCATGATATCGAGATCATGAACCCCGATCTCGTGATCTGCACGCTCGATGACGGCGTGAAGCTCGGCATGGAGTTCACGGTCAACATGGGCAAGGGCTATGTCCCCGCCGCTGCGAATCGTCCGGAAGATGCGCCGATCGGGCTGATCCCCATCGATGCGATCTATTCCCCGGTTCGCAAGGTGTCCTACAAGGTCGAGCCGACCCGCGGCGGTCAGGTCACGGATTACGACAAGCTGCTGCTCACGGTCGAGACGAACGGTGCTGTCACGCCGGAAGACAGTCTGGCTCTGGCTGCCCGCATCCTGCAGGACCAGCTCCAGCTCTTCATCAACTTCGACGAGCCGCGCCCGGTACGTCAGGAAGAGCCGCGCGACGATCTGCCGTTCAACCGCAACCTGCTTCGCAAGGTTGACGAGCTCGAACTGTCCGTCCGTAGCGCCAACTGCCTGAAGAACGACAACATCGTCTATATCGGCGATCTGGTTCAGAAGTCCGAGCAGGAAATGCTGCGTACGCCGAATTTCGGCCGCAAGTCGCTGAATGAAATCAAGGAAGTCCTGACTTCCATGGGTCTGTCGCTGGGCATGAATGTTCCGGCCTGGCCTCCCGAGAACATTGAGGATCTGGCAAAGCGTCTCGACGAGACGTTCTGAGCCCTATCCGGTAGAAAGCAGAGTAAGGAAACCCGATCATGCGTCATGGTGTTGCTGGGCGTAAGCTCAATGTTACCTCGACCCACCGCGCAGCCATGTTCCGCAACATGGCCGTGGCGATTATCAAGCACGAGCAGATCACGACGACGCTGCCCAAGGCGAAGGAAATCCGCCCTGTCGTCGAGAAGCTGATCACCCTCGGCAAGCGCGGCACGCTTCACGCCCGCCGCCAGGCCTTCGCCCAGCTGCGCGACGAGACCATCGTCGCCAAGCTGTTCTCGACCATTGCAGAGCGCTATCAGGGCCGTTCGGGCGGCTACACCCGCGTGCTCAAGGCCGGTGTGCGCTATGGCGACAATGCCGACATGGCCGTCGTCGAAATGGTCGATCGCGATGTCGATGCCAAGGGCAAGGATAGCGGTCCGGTGATCAACCAGTCCGGCGAAGAGCCCATGGCTGCCTGAACCGCCTGATACCATCAGGTTGGACCTAGGTTACCGGAAAGCCGGGCAGGCAACTGCCCGGCTTTTCTCGTTCCGGTTTACAGGCACCTGTCCTTCAGGTTATCACCACGTCACCAAACCGGACCCGATCATCCCGCCCGCCTCGCGTGGGATTTTTGATCATTTCCGGAACCGGTCGATTTTCGTTTCGATCGGGAGTCGGGATGCATAGGATGAGACGCTTCAGCGTTTCCACTTCCCGACTTCTCACACGGTCCGAGCACTCTCGTAGGGCCAGTCACCACGCTTCCCATGCCGCTCCGGGCAATGAGGTCCGGTACGCTCGCGTCGCGTGAAGATACAGGAGAGCTTCTTTGTCTGAGGCAAGCACCACCCAGAGACGCGGCATAGCCGAACTTCTAGGCATCCCACGCCCCCTGTTTTTCGGGTTCGTGGGTCTGCTCCTTTTCATGATCGGCGATGGGGTCGAGGCCGGTTACCTCGATACCTTCATGCTCCATAACGGTCATACCCAGGGCGACGTGAATCTGCTGTTCACGACATATGGCATCACCGTCATGATCTCCGCCTGGTTTTCCGGCCCGCTTTCGGATCTTTACGGCCCCAAACGCGTGATGTGGATCGGCCTGATTCTCTGGTCCGTCCTCGAGGTCGGTCTGCTTGCTCTCGGTCTCGGGCCGAACAATTTCACGATGACCCTGACCTTCTACACCCTGCGCGGCTTCGCCTATCCGCTTTTTGCCTATGGGTTCCTTGTCTGGATCGCTGCCGCCACCCCGGCCACGATGCTCGGCTCGGCCGCGGGCTGGTTCTGGTTCTCGTTTTCGGCCGGTTTGCCGACGCTCGGCTCCCAGTTCGCCCGTTACGCCATTCCGGAAATCGGGGAGCTGGCGACATTCTGGTGCTCGCTCGGCCTCGTCATTCTGGGCGGTCTGGTGGCGCTGCTGTTCACGCATGAGCCGACAGGCAAGAAGCGCCTGTTGCCCGACCATGTGAGCACACGGGATATCTTCTTCGGCTCTGTCAGCATCATGTGGCGTGAGCCCAAGACCCTGATCGCTGGCATCGTGCGCACGATCGATACGTCGTCCGAATATGCGTTCCTAGCGATCATGCCTGCCTTCTTCATCGATCATCTCGGCTTTACCCAGGGACAGTGGCTGAACCTGCTCTCGCTGATCTTCCTCAGCAATATCCTGTTCAATCTGGTCTCGGGCATGCTGGCCGATGCACTCGGTCACCGTTTCATCGTGGCCGTGTTCGGCGGAATCGGCGGCTTCGTCTCGATCCCGCTCTTCTATTATATCCCCGTCTGGTATCCCGGGAATTTTGCGGCTGCCGCCGCTGTCGGTATCTTCTACGGCGCGACCGTTGCCGCTTTCGTTCCCCTCTCGGGCCTGATGCCCCAGATCTGCCCCAGGGAGAAAGCTGCCGCGCTTTCGATCCTCGGTCTTGGCGCAGGAGCGAGCACATGGGTCGGTCCGGCCATCGCCGGCATCTGCGAGAGCGTGTTCGGCTTCGGCATGGAGGGCATCATCTGGGCCTTCGCCCTGATCTATCTCTCCGCCGCTGGCATGACGGTTACATTGCGCATCTCCGATGAGGCCCGCCGCTACACGCAGGAAGCTGTTGCCCGAGGCGAGAGCGTCACCGCAGTGGGACACTGAACGCTCCCCGCGTAAGATGAGGCGGCTCTGACCGGTTCGAGGCGTTGTCGACATTCGTCGACGGCGCCTTTTTATGTGAGGTCATGACTGATGCTTTCTCCGCCCTGCCTGCGGAGTGGGAGCGCCTCGAGCGCTTTTCTTTCGGCGATAGCCCGGTTTTGGCCGACGCGCTTCTCGACCTTGTTCTGCGCGGCATCAAGACCGCTACGTGCCGGGCAGCGAGCGATGGGCAGCAGACCGTCACCGGAAAGCTCAGTGTGGTCTGCGACGGACAGGACCGGCCCGGAGCGATCACCCGCACGCGCTCTCTTGCAAGAAAGCGCTTCTGCGATGTGGGCGAGGATTTCGCGGTCAGAGAGGGGGAGGGTGACAGGAGCCTGGCTCACTGGCGTCGCGAACATGAACACTATTTCCGTCGTCTGAACCCGTTCAGCGAGACGATGGCGCTCTGCTGCGAGGAATTTGTGGTCGTGTATGTGTTTCCCGAAATCCCCGTGCGAGATGCCTCAACCGGAGCGTGCAAGCGGGGCGAACTTTCATTGCGAGATCGCGTTGACCTCCGACAGAACAAAAGGGTCTCGCCATGCTCAAGCTCGCCATATTCTTTCTGATCATCTCCCTGATCGCAGGGCTTTTCGGATTCACCGGTATCTCCGCGGCGTCGGCAGGCATCGCGAAGATCCTCTTCTTCCTCTTCATTGCCCTTTTCGTGCTTTTCCTCGTCATTGCCGTGTTCGTCGGCAAGGCCGTGACCTGAGCCGTCCTGCAGGGGACGCGCCGGACTTTCATGCCCGGTTCCTGTGCCGGTCCTGTGCGGATTGAAAAAGGGGAGGGCCTTCCGGCTCTCCCCTTTTTCTGTCGGGCGTTTCCCGACCTGTCTCGAGACGTGCGATCCGGCGCCGCGGGCCGGCTGCCTATTGCTTCGTCTTCGAGATGAATTCCGGCAGAAGCGGATTATTGGTCTGGAGCGATGCCTTGCTCGGGAGCTGGGAAACATCCCATCCGCCGCCAAGGGCCACGATCAGGGCGACATGCGATGTCGCGAGAGACTGGTGGATTCCCAGGGCCTGGACCTCGTAGCTCAGGGCGTTCTGCTGGCTCGTCAGCACGGTCGTGTAGGTCTGCGTGCCGGCGAGATATTCGTTGGTCGAGACACGAACCGCCTCCTGTGACGATCTGACGGCCTCCATCTGCTGCTTGAGCTGCTGGTCCAGAATACGCAGATTGGAAAGGTTGTCCTCGACGCCCTGAAGGGCATTCAGCACGGTCTGGCGATAGCTCGCAACGGAGGCGTCGTAATCCGCCCTCGCTTCCCGCACGGCTGCCGTGCGTGCGCCGCCATTGAACAGGGTTTCGGTGGACGACGCGCCCAGAGACCAGAAACGCGTGGCCGTCTGGATCAGAGTCTGGAGCGGATTGCCGCTATAGCCATAGGACGCGCTGACGGAAATCTCGGGGTAGAAGGCCGCAATGGCCGTTCCGATCGAGGCGTTGTACCCTTCCATATTGCGCTCGGCGGCGGCGATATCGGGGCGACGCTGGAGCAGGACGGACGGGACGGCCCCGGGGACCGGCGGCAGCGTCATGGCGAGCTGGCCTTTCGGAATGCTCAGGTCCCCCGGGGCACGGCCTATGAGCACGGCGATCGCGTGTTCGTACTGGGCGCGGTTGACGCGGGCCTGCGTCGCCTGTGCCTCGGTCTGCTGCAACTGGTAGCGCGCCTGCCAGAGCGCGCTCGGATCGGTGACGCCTGCTTCGACCTGGTTCTGCACGATCGAGAGCGCCTGCTGGAAATAGCCCACATTATCCCGGTAGAGCTTTTCGAGACTGTCCTGATAGCGCAGGTTGAAATAGGCGGTGGCCAGCTGCGACTGATAGGAGAGCTGCGCATTGGCGAGATCGGCAGCGCTGGCCTGGGTAGCCGTCACCTGTTGCTGGATCTGGCGGCGTATGCGTCCCCACACATCGAGCGTCCAGGAGGCAGAGGGGCCGGTGTTCCAGGTATTGACCGTGGTCGAGCGCGAATAATCGACGACCGAGCCGGAGCTTGCGCTGCGCGAGCCGCTCCCCTGCGAATTCCGGGTGAAGCTGAAAGTTCCCGAAAGTGTCGGGAAGAGCTGCGCGCGGATCGAGTCGATCGTGGCCTCTGCCTTGCGGAACTGTGCCTCGTACTGCTTCACGTTCTGGTTCGAGATCGCGACCTGCGATTCGAGCCAGTTCAGCTGCGGGTCGTTATAGACTTCCCACCAGGCTCCCTTGGGCGCTTCGGCCAGATGCGGCCGGGCGACGCCCCATCCCGGTGGCGGCTTGGGAGCTTCCTTGAAATGCGCCGAGATGACGGCATGGGGGCGGTGATAATCCGGCCCGACCATGAAGCATCCCGCAAGCAAGGGCGTGCTGCACGCAGCGAGGAGAGCGAGGCGGCGGGTCGAGCGGGAAGGAGGCGCATTCATCCTTGGGTCTGATCCTGATGGGGCCGACGAAAAGCCAGAGACAGCCGCGTCAGACGTCGTTTTGCGGCGCGACCGGCAGCATCGAGCGTAAGAAACACGGCGGGCGTGCTGTAGAGGGTAAGCGCCTGGCTCACGACCAGGCCGCCGAGAATCGAGATACCGAGAGGACGGCGCAATTCGGCACCATATCCGTTGGCGACGATGAGAGGAACCGCACCCAGAGCGGCAGCGAGAGAGGTCATGATGATGGGGCGAAAGCGCAGGGCGCTCGCCTGTCTGATGGCCTCTTCCGGCGTTGCGCCATCGCGCTGCGCCTGCATGGCGAAATCGATGAGCATGATGGCGTTTTTCTTGACGATGCCGATCAGCAATATGACGCCGATCATGGCAATGAGCGAGAATTCCTCACCGAAGATCTGAAGCGCGAGAATGGCGCCCACGCCCGCCGAGGGAAGTGTCGAGAGGATGGTGAGCGGATGGATGAGGCTCTCGTACAGGATGCCGAGCACGATATAGACCGCCGCGAGCGCGGCAAGGATCAGAATGGGCTCGTCACTGACCGATTTCTGGAACAGGGCGGCATTGCCGGCAAAGCCGCCCTGGATATCGGCAGGAATATGGAGCCCGACCAGAGCGGCATCGATCGCGGTGACGGCATCGCCTAGGGAAACGCCCGGCCTGAGATTGAACGAGATCGTCGTGGCGACCGACTGCCCCTGGTGATTGACGCTCAGGGCGGTCTTGCCGGGCACGATATGCGCCGTGAGGGAGAGGGGAACCATTGTCTCGGCGCGCGTCGCGACGGCCGAGCCCGACGAGACGTTGCTGCCACCTGCGAGGCTGTTCGCCATCTGGTTCTGATAATTTGAGTCGGCTGTGGTGACACCGCTCGGGACCGCGCCGGTCGTCACCACCCGGATACGATTGGAGGCGACGCTTCCCGAGGCCGTTCCGCCCGCGGTGCTGATCCACACCTGGTTGAGGCTGTTCGTGTCTTTCCAGAAACGCGGTGCCGCCTCCATGATCACGCGGTACTGGTTGATGGGCTTGTAGATGACAGAGGCCGCTCGCTGGCCATAGGCATCGTAGAGAATGCTGGAGACGAGCTGCGGGGTGATCTGGAAGCGCGAGGAAAGGTCCCGGTTGATCCTGACATCGAGGGCCGAGCCGCCTTCGCTGAGATCGGATGAGACATCCATCAGACCGGGGATCTTCCGGAAGGCCGCGACGATCTTCGGAGTCAGGGCAAAGAGTTCATCGGCATCCGGGCCCTGGAGCGCATATTGATAGCTCGCATTTCCGCCGCGTGCGCCAGCGCGCACGGCACCCGGTGCCATGAAGAAGATCTCGGCGCCGACCATGTTTCTGAATCGTCTGCCCAGACGCTGTATGGTCTGCGTCACGCTGTCGTTGCGCTCTGATTTGTCCTTGAGCGAGGCGAAAAGATTGGCCTGGTTGGCCTGACGCCCGCCGAGAAAACCGACGATCGCCGCCACGTCGCGATCGCGGGAAACGGCCTTTGCGACCGTATAGGTCTTTTCGCTCATCTGGCTGAACGATGCCGACTGGTCTCCGATGATGCGGCCCATCATCATACCCGTGTCTTCCTCGGGAAAAAAACCCTTGGGCATCCTGACGAAAAGAGCGCCAGCGACGAACAATGTCAGAGGCAGGGTCGCGATCATGAGCCAGCGGTGACGCAGGGACCAGTCGAGCGAGGCGACATAGCCTTCGGTGAGCCGTGCGATCTGCTGCTCGAGAAAACGCACGATCCTGCCGGGATGCGCGCCCTCTTTCGCCGGACGCAGCAGAAGGGCGCAGATCATGGGGGTGAGCGAGAGCGACAGGGCCATCGAGATCACGAGCGTGATCGAGATGGTCATGGCGAATTCGTGGAACAACCGACCGGCGATGCCGCCCAGCAGGATGATGGGGACGAAAACCGCGATCAGCGACACGGTGATCGACACGACCGTGAACGCGACCTCGCCCGCACCGATCAGCGATGCCCTGAGGGGCGAGAGGCCCTGCTCGAGATAGCGGCTGATATTCTCGAGAACGACGATGGCATCGTCGACGACGAAGCCGGTCGAGATGGTCAGGGCCATGAGGGACATGTTGTCGAGCTGGTAGCCGAGCAGGCGCATCGCAGCGAAGGTCGAGACGATCGATGTGGGCACCACGATCGCGGGGACGAGAATGGCGGGAACGGACTGGAGGAAGACCAGCACGACCAGAACGACCAGCACGACCGCCAGAATGAGGGTCAGCCTGGTATCGTCCAGAGCGGCACGGATGGTTCTCGAGCGGTCGACTGCGATGTCCAGATCGATATCGGGGGAGAGAGCGGCGCGTATCAGGGGCAGGCGCGCCTTGATCTCGTCCGTCGTCCTGACGACATTCGCCCCGGCCTGGGCGAAGACGAGGCCGACCACCGCGCGTTTTCCGTTATAGACCCCGAGGGTACGGAGGTTTTCGACGCTGTCTTCGACTTCCGCGACGCTCGAGAGACGGACCGGCCGGGCATTACGATAGGCGATGATCAGATCGCGATAGGCCTGTGCCTTCTCCGCCTGGTCGTTCGTATCGAGCGTGAAGCGATAGCCTCCCTGATCGATGAACCCCTTCGGCGTATGGGCATTGGCCGAGGCGAGGGCCGCGCGGACATCCTCGAAACTGATGCCGAACTTGTAGAGCAGAAGCGGATTGATCTCGACGCGCACCGCCGGAAGCGCGCCGCCGCCGACCTCGACTTCCCCGACTCCCTGAACCTGGCTGAGCTGCTGCTGGAGGACGTTGGTCGCCTCGTCATACAGCATGGCAGGGGTCTTGGTGGGAGAGGTGAGCGCCATGACGAGAATGGGCGCGCCGTTCGGGTTGGCTTTCTGATAGGTCGGGTTGGTGCGCAGCGTGGTGGGCAGGTCGGCGCGCGCCGCCTGCAACGCAGCCTCGACATCGCGAGCGGCGCCGTTGATGTCGCGGGACAGATCGAACTGGAGAATGATCCGTGCCTGATTGACCATGGATTGAGAGGTCATTTCGGTCAGACCGGCGATGGCGCCGAGATGCCGCTCGAGCGGTGCCGCGATCGTGCTGGCGATCTCGGTGGGCGATCCGCCCGATTGCCGGGCCTGAACCATGATGACCGGCATATCCACGTTGGGCAGATCGGCCACCGGCAGGGTGGTATAGGCCAGCAGACCGGCAATCAGCATCGCGGCCGCGAGAAGCGTCGTGGCCACGGGCCTCAGGACGAAGGGGCGGGTGATATTCACTCGCTGCCCTGTTCGGCCAGCCGCTCCGCCATGGTTCTCAGTCCGAAACGCCGGCGTGTCGCCGCGGCAATGCGATCCATCAGCAGATAGATGACAGGGGTGGTGAACAGCGTCAGAAGCTGGGAAAGCAGAAGCCCCCCCACGATCGCGACGCCAAGGGGGCGGCGCAGCTCGGAGCCGACGCCATGCCCGAGCATCAGGGGCAGGGCGCCGAAGAACGCGGCCAGCGTGGTCATCAGGATCGGACGAAAGCGCAGCAGCGCGGCCCGGCGAATGGCCTCGAAGGGCGACAGACCCTCGATACGTTCGGCTTCGAGCGCGAAATCGATCATCATGATGGCGTTTTTCTTCACGATGCCGATAAGCAGAACGATCCCGATGATCCCCATCACATCGAGATCCATGCCGCAGAGCGAGAGCGCGAGCAGCGCGCCGATGGCGGCGGAGGGCAGGGTCGAGAGAATCGTGATGGGGTGGATGAAGCTCTCATAGAGCACGCCCAGCACGATATAGACGGCCACGAGGGCTGCGATGACCAGATAGAGTTCGTTGCCGAGCGAGGCGCGGAAGGCCGCCGCTGTTCCCTGGAAGGCGGTCTGGAACGCCGGAGGAAGCCCGATATCGGCGGCGGCATGATCGATCGCGTTCGTGGCCGCACCAAGGGAATACCCTTCCGCGACGTTGAAGGAGACGGTCGTGGCGGGAAACTGACCGAAATGCGTGATCAGGAGCGGAGCGAGACCCTTCGTGATGGTCGTGACCTGATGCAAGGGGACGAGACCAGAACTCGGCTGTCGCGTCGGCCCGGTCGAGCTCTGTCCTGCCTCGCTCGAGATTCCCGGCAGATAAAGCTGCCCGAGGCTCGCAAGATCGTGCTGGAAGCGCGGCTCCGTCTCGAGAATGACACGATACTGGTTGGACTGGGTGTAGATGGTCGAGATCTGGCGCTGGCCGTAGCTGTCATAGAGCAGGTTGTCGACCGTCTGGGGCGTGATGGAATAGCGGGCGCCGTTCGTCCGGTCGAGATTGACATGGGCCACGAGCCCCTCGGCCTGCAGGTCGGATGTCACATCGGCCAGAGCAGGCTCTTTGCGGAGCGCGGTCAGGAGTTTGGGAACCCAGGTCCTGAAGGTCTCGTAATCCGGATTTTCGAGCAGGAACTGATACTGGGTGGCGGAAACCGTGGAATCGAGGGAGAGGTCCTGAACCGGCTGAAGAAACAGCCGTGCCCCGGGCGTTGCGCTGCCGCGCTCCGTCAGACGCCCGAGTATGGCCGAAAGCGAGCTCGTACGCTGGGAGAGCGGCTTGAGGTTGATGAGCATCCGCCCGACATTGAGCGTCATGTTCTGCCCGTCGATCCCGACGAAGCTCGATACGCTGGCGACGTCGGGATCCTTGAGGACTTCGGCGATGACCGCTTCCTGATGGGATTTCATGCTGTCGAACGAGATGGCCTGTGCCATCTCGGTAATGCCCTGGATCACGCCGGTATCCTGCCTCGGGAAGAACCCTTTGGGGATGATCACGGCGAGGAGCACCGTCAGGCCGAAGGTCGCAGCCGCCACGATCAGTGTGGCGGTCTGGTGACGCAGCACGAAATCGAGCCAGCGCGCATAGGCGGCGATCAGGCGATCGATGGCATTGCCGACGCGGGCCGCGACGCGCCTGAAACGCGTGGCGGCATGTTCGTCATGCGCGCGCTCGCTCAGGAGACGCGCGCACATCATGGGAACGAGGGTGATCGAGACGAGCGCGGAAATCACGATCGTGATCGCAAGGGTCATGGCGAATTCGTGGAAGAGCCGACCGACCACGTCGCTCATGAAAAGCAGGGGGATGAGAACCGCAATCAGGGAGACGGTCAGGGATATGATCGTAAATCCGATCTCCTTCGATCCCTTCACCGCCGCGCTGTAGCGATCCTCTCCCATCTCGATATAGCGCGCGATGTTCTCGATCACGACGATCGCGTCATCGACGACGAATCCCGTCGCGATGGTGAGCGACATGAGTGAGAGATTGTCGAGCGAGAAGCCGAGAAGATACATGACCGCAAGCGTGCCCACGAGGGAAAGCGGGACGCTCAGGCTGGGGATGATCGTTGCAGGAACATTGAACAGAAAGACGAAGATGACCGCCACGACGAGCATCATGGCCATGGCCAGCTCGAACTCGACATCCTCGACGGAGGCGCGAATGGTGGTCGTCCGGTCGGTGAGGGGCGTGATCTCGATACCCGGCGGCAAGGTCTTGCGAAGCTGGGGCAGCACCGCCAGCACGTTGTCGACCACAGAGATCACATTCGCGCCCGGCTGCCTCTGGACATTGAGGATCAGCGCAGGCGTCTTGTCGGACCAGGCCGCAAGCTGGTCGTTCTCCGGGCCCTGCACCACGCTCCCCACGTCGCGCAGACGGATGGGACCGTTGTTCTGATAGGCGATGATCTGGTTCATCAGCTGATCGACCGAGGAGATCTGTCCGTCGATCCGCAAGGTGGTCGAGCGATGCGGCCCGTCGAAGGTGCCCGTCGGCGAGTTGATGTTGACCGTTCCGATCGTGGTTCGCACCGTATCGATCGCGATGCCGTAGGACGTCAGTTTCGGAATGTTGATCCTGACGCGGATGGCCTTGCGATTGCCGCCCGAAAGCGTGACCAGACCCACGCCGGAAATCTGGCTGACGCGTTGCTGGAGCCGCGTATTGACGTAGTCCTGCACCTCCGTGAGGGGAAGCGTGCGTGAGGTGATGCCGAGCGTGAGCACGGGCGTATCGGCCGGATTGACCTTGGCATAGATGGGCGGGGCGGGCAGATCGGTCGGGAGAAGCGAGTTCGACTGGTTGATTGCCGCCTGCACTTCCTGCTCGGCAATATCCATCGACATGTCGAGACCGAAGCGCAGGGTGATGACCGAGGCGCCCCCGGAAGATTGCGAGGTCATCTGCTCCAGCCCGGGCATCTGGCCGAGCTGGGTTTCGAGCGGCGCCGTGACGGAGGTTGCCATGACGTCCGGCCCGGCACCGGGATAGAAGGTCGAAACCGTGATCGTCGGATATTCCACCTGCGGAAGCGCCGAGATCGGCAGAAAACGATAGCCGAGCAGACCGGTCAGGAGGATCGCCAGCATGAGCAGGCTCGTTGCGACAGGCCGATCGATGAAGAGGCGGGACGGATTCATGGATGGCGGTCAGTGCACGGCTGGCGCGGCTGCGTTTTTCGCACCGGCGGCTTCGGTATCGGCCTTGCTCTCATCCGGGATCGTCACCTTGGCCCCGGGGCGGAGATGGTTCGTGCCATCGGTCACGACGCGCTCGCCGAGCTTGAGGCCGGATTTGATCACGGTCAGGTCGTGGCTTGCGATTCCGGTCGTTACGGGGCGGATCGCAACGGTCATGTCATCCTTGACGACATAGACGAACTGCCCTTCGGGCCCGGTCTGGAGCGCGTTGGAGGAGAGGAGGATCACGTCGTGCAGCGTATCCACGAGCAGGCGCGCATTGACGAACTGGTTCGGAAACAGATGCTCGTCCTCATTGGGAAAGATCGCACGCAGGCGGACGGTTCCGGTCGCCGTGTCGATCTGGCTGTCGAGTGCCCTGACGGTACCGGTCGCGATCCTGTTGAGATTGGCGCTGTCCCATGCTTCCACAGGGAGCGCGCCGACCTGGCGCAGCCGGTCCATGACCTGCGGCAGCTGGTCCTGGGGCAGGGTGAAGATCACCGAGATCGGCTGCATCTGCGTGAGGATGGTCAGACCGCCGGATTGTCCTGCCGTGAAATAATTGCCCATATCCACGGCACGGATGCCGACCCTGCCGTCGACCGGTGCGATGATGTGGCAGTAATAGAGATTGAGTCTGGCATTATCGACATTGGCCTGATCGAGCTTGACCGTACCTTCGAGCTGCTGGACCTTGTACTGGGCGTCGATGGCGGTCATGGCCGCGATGGATTTCTGCTTGATGAGCTTGTCGTAGCGGCCGGCATTGATCCGGGCATCGGCAAGCTGCGCCTGATCCTGCTTCAGCGTGCCGAGGGTCTGCTCGAGAGCGACCTGATAGGGACGCGGATCGATCAGGACGAGCTCGTCTCCGGCCTTGACGTGCTGCCCCTCCTTGAATTCCACCTTCATGATATAGCCGCTCACGCGCGCCTGTACCGTGACATTCGTGATCGGGACCACCGTGCCGAGTTCGGTCAGGATCTCGGGCATGTCGCCGGTCCTGACGGTCGTTACCGCGACCGGGATCGCATCGCTCTGTCCCTGTGACGCGGTTCCCCGATGCGCGCCGCGCCCGGCGTGATGTGCGGCGTTGTGCGGTCGCAGGAAAGCGAAAGCCAGAAGCAGGAGAACGACCCCGCCAATGACGAGAAGCACGCGTCGCCTGTGGCGCGGTTTTCCCGCGCCGGATGAGGATTTTGCCCCCTGGTCCAGGGAGGCGGGCGCGGTCGGGCGCTCAGGCTGGGTCCGCTCGGGACCCGTCTGGTCAGTCATTTCTTCTCGTCTTCCCCTACCCGGAACCGGTCGCATCCCCGGTCATTTCCCGATGAAAGCGTCCGGTCTGCGAGACATACTCTATCTGAGGCTGGCATAGCATGACGTCAGCTAAATTCTAGTTCAACAACGAAACAATTCTTAACAGTATCGCGTTGCGAGGCGCTTCGGACCGGCCTGGCCACCCCGTTTTTCTCAGGCATCATCCGGCACACGCCCCATTCTGCCCGTGTCGCAGGGATTTGACCAGCCGGGGTCCGGCCTGTTCATGCCCCTGCAACACCCGGCGATCGGCCCGACCGATACGCGACGAGACGCATCTCCACCCGGGAGGAGAGCGTTGCCGGAGCGGATATCCTGTCCCGTTTATGCGGGAGCGGGAAGAAACCGTTTCGTTCAGGCGCCGTTGGTCCTATCATCGCAGACGTTCTCACGTCTGTTTTGTGAAAGGATGATGACAAATGGCCGATGCAGTTGAAAAGAAGGGCGATGGTCTTCTGGATGAAGCCAAGGGACGCCTCAAGGACGCGGCCGGCGGTCTGACGGGTGATGCCAAGCTTCAGGCAGAAGGCAAGATCGACCAGCTTTCCGGGATGGCGCAGCAGGAATTCGCCGATCTCTACGACGATGCCGAGACCTCTCTCGAGAAGGCCACCGCCTTCGTGCAGGATCGTCCGCTGATCTCGCTCGGTTTCGCGATCCTGGTGGGCACCGTTCTCGGCGCGATCTTTTTCGGTCGTTCCAGAAAAAAGTAAGCCTGTCGCCTCGTCAGGCCCGTTCTGTCGCCCGGTCTTGCGGAGCGCGGCAGAGCGGTTGAGGGCTTCCGGCAACGGAAGCCCTTTTTTTGTGATTCATGTTCCGGTTTCGTGCCCGGGAAAAACGGTGCCGGTAACGGCAAGGGGGCTTTACAGCGCGATTCGCGTGATTCAAAAGCGATTCGGAAGGTCGTGCGACTCGACCCGAAGGATCAATTCCGATCGACTGACGCCTCGCAGGAGCCCATGCCGGACTATTCTCTCGAACTTGCCAGTGGCGCACCGCAAAGCCGGGTGGCAGGGATCGACGAAGTCGGGCGCGGTCCTCTTGCCGGTCCGGTCATCGCTGCCGCTCTGGTCTTTCTGGAGCCGCCCGATGAAACGCTTTCAGGCATGATCGATGACTCGAAGCGCCTTTCGGCCGCGCGGCGCCAGCGCGTTTTCGATCTCCTGACCGGATCGGACACGATCCGGATCGGACTGGGCGCGGCTTCGGTGGCCGAGATCGACCGGATCAATATCGGCAAGGCATGTCATCTCGCGATGCAGAGAGCGCTTTGCCGTCTCCCGGTCCGTCCCGATTTCGCGCTGGTGGACGGCAACCGTCTCCCCTCCCTCGCATGCGATGCGCTGGCCGTGGTGGGGGGAGACAGGAAAAGTCTCTCCATCGCGGGCGCGTCCATCGTTGCGAAAGTCGTGCGGGATCGTCTCATGACGCGTCTCTCCCTGCGCCATGATTCCTATGGCTGGGAGAGAAATGCCGGTTACGGAACGGCCCTGCACATGGCAGGGCTCCGCGAGGCTGGCGTGACCCCTCATCATCGTCGCGAATTCGCCCCCATACGCGCGCACATGGCACGCATGTCCCAAACGGCCGGAGCCATCTGATGCAGGACCTCCCTCTCAACCAGATCCTGTGCGGCGAATGCATCGAGACGATGCGCGCGCTTCCCGATGGCAGCATGGACTGCATCTTTGCGGATCCGCCCTACAACCTCCAGCTGCGTGGCGAATTGCGCAGGCCGGATGAAAGCGTCGTCGATGGCGTGGACGATGCGTGGGACAAGTTCGCGGATTATGCGACCTATGACAATTTCACGCGGGAATGGCTTGCAGAGGCGCGGCGTCTCTTGACGAAAGACGGGACGATCTGGGTGATCGGCTCGTATCACAACGTGTTCCGTCTGGGCGCCATCATGCAGGATCTCGGTTTCTGGATCCTCAACGATATCGTCTGGCGCAAGGCGAACCCGATGCCCAATTTCCGCGGGCGTCGATTCACCAACGCGCATGAAACCCTGATCTGGGCGGCGCGAGGGCCGGAAAGCAAGTATCGTTTCAATTATCAGGCCATGAAAGCGCTGAACGACGATGTGCAGATGCGCAGCGACTGGTATCTGCCGCTTTGCACCGGGAACGAGCGTCTGCGGAATGCGCATGGTCTCAAGCTCCATCCGACCCAGAAGCCCGAGAGCCTTCTTCATCGCGTTCTGATCGCATCGACGGTCGTGGGCGATATCGTGCTCGACCCCTTTTCGGGAAGCGGTACGACGGCTGCGATGGCGAAAAGGCTCGGGCGGCATTTCGTCGCGATCGAGCGTCATCCCGATTACATCGAGGCCGCGCGTGCCCGGGTGGAGGCAGAAACGCGCCTCTCTGACGAGCAGCTTGCGATCACACCGGCCAAGAGGGAGATCCCGCGGGTTCCGTTCGGCAGTTTCGTCGAACAGGGGCTCCTGCCGGCGGGCACCGTGCTTTTCGACCGGCAGCGGCGCGTGAGCGCGACGGTCATGCCCGATGGCAGTCTCGTCTCAGGGGCGCATCGCGGCTCCATTCACAAGATGGGTGCGCAGCTTACCGGCGCGCCGTCATGCAATGGATGGACTTTCTGGTTTTTCGAGCGCGAGGGCGAGATCGTGACGCTCGATATCCTCCGCACGGAACAGAGCCGGGCCCCGCTTCTGAATGTCGGCTGAGTCTCGCATCCCGGCCGGGTCCGGGCATATCGGCTGAGCGGGGGCGGAGACGATCCGCCCCGTTTCCTTGCGGGGAAACATCCGGCCTTGCCCCGGGATCGCCTGCGCGAGAGCAAACGCCCCGCGACGCGATGTCTTCCGGGAAATCTCAGCCCTTGCCGAAGCCGAGAAAGCCGATCGCGGGCTGGGCCTGGCCGCCGCTCTTGTCCCAGCGCGGCTTGTCGGCCACGGCCATGGCGGCGTTCTTGCGGCTCTTGCCGCCGATCGTCATGTGACCGTTACCGTTCCTGTCGAAATCGATACCGGTATGCGTCGTTTCGTTTGCGATCCGCCCGTCCGGATTATAGGTCCGCATCGAGAGAAGCAGGAACATGATATCCTTGCGGTTCAGATCGATCGCCATGTCGAGCGGTGTCTGGAACAGGACGTTCTTGCCGTTCGTGTCGGCACCGCGATTGAGGGCCTCCTTCGCGGCATTGAGCGAGCCGCGATTGATGGCATCGAACAGCGCTGCCGTCGGATTCAGATCCGCGTTCATGTGCCCGGCATCCTGCTCCTGCGCCTCGGCCCCGGGAAGAGCCGAAGGCGGCGCAGCCGCCTTTGCCGCACGGCGCGCTTCCGCTTTCTTCTGGGCTTCCTCGGCTTCCTGTTCGGCCTCGGCGTCATCGGCCGATTGCGCATGGGCAGCGTGCCAGGGCATGAGCAACACGGGCGAAACGGCCAGAGCCGCCGTCAGCATGACCGGAAATACGCGGGATGCGATCGTGCCGGAGGGGGTGTGTCTTGTTGCGTGCATGACATGTCTCGATTGGCGCATCGCGCGACTATAGGCGATCCTTGTCAAGGTTGCGACTCCCTATCCGCGCCGAACTTTGCCCTCGCGCCACCATCCGAGGAAGAACAGCACGAGCGCCCCCGCGAGGGCCAGCCAGGAGGGACAGAGCGCAGTCAGGCGACTGGCCGAGGACACGGGCAGGGTCTGGCGGGGAAATCCGATCCAGCCGGATCCGTGGGTCGGCCCTGAGTCCACCTGACGCAGGGCCGGTGTGGCGTCTGGCGTGTCGAGCCAGGAAACGGCGCCGCCGCTCTCCGCAGCGCGCGGAGCGAGGCGGGAGGCGGTCGCACGCAGATCCGAATCCTCGAGGGCATCGGGGTCGATCCGTGCCGCGCTGGCCATGAGACCGTTCTGACGGACGGTCCAGATCCCTTCCTGCCCCCCGGTTGCGATCGCGCCGGAAAACACGCCATTGCCTTCGGGCTCGAGAACGAGCCGCCTGTGGGCGCCATCCGGGGCCGTGATGTCCGCCGGATCGCGCAGGGTGGCCGAATCGCTGTGCCGCACGATCCGCAACTTGCCGTTCTCGAGACGCGCGTGAAGCTGGTTCTCCTCAAGATCGGGCTCCTTCATGAGCCAGTGCGAGAGGTTTTTCAGGAGTTCGGCCTGTGGGCCGCCACCGCCCTCGCCGCGCGACCAGAGCCAGAGCTGATCCGACAGGAGGAGTGCGACCCGGCCCTTTCCGACAGTGTCCAGCACGAGAAGCGGAGCCCCGTCCGGTCCTGTCAGAAGCGGGGTTCCATGCACATGGTCGGGTGCGAGCGCGCGATACCATGGCCCCCAGGGCCGGGAGAGTTTCGCGGTCACGGGATGGCGCTTTCCCGCCTCTGTCAGGGCAGGGGCGAATTTTTGTGTCCTTATGCCGTCTTCGGGCACGTGGGCAGGAAGAACACGCGCAAGGGGCGTATCCTGCAACGTGCCGTCAGCGGTGAATTCCGGACCGGCGGTCAGCAGCAGCCCGCCACCCCCGCGCACGTAATCGGCAATATTGGCCAGATAATCCTGCGGGAGGATTCCGGCATTCCGGAACCCGTCGAGAATGATGAGATCGAACTGCCTGATGCGATCCTGGAACAGCTCCTTGACCGGGAAGGGAATGAGCGCGAGGTCCGAGAGTGGCGTTCCGTCATCCTTGTCGGGCGGACGCAGGATCGTGAAATGAACGAGATCGACGGACGGGTCTGCCTTGAGAAGGCGACGCCATACGCGTTCCCCCTGATTGGGCGTTCCCGAGACCAGCAGGACCTTGAGACGATCGCGAACGCCATTGATGCGCACGATCGCCCGGTTGTTGCGGGTCGTCACCTCTCCGGCGAGCGGGCCCGCAGCAAGACTGACGAGCATTTCTCCCGGGCGCCGCACCGGGACGTGCAGCTCGAGGGGGACGCCGGGTGTCGCCGTGATCTGCCGGGGCGGTTCGCCATCCTGGGTGAGAGTCAGAGCTGCGGCCTCATGACCCTGTGCGCCGAGATCGTCCACCACGACACGCAGGACGGCGTCTTTCCCGACCAGGGCATAGGGGGGGGCCTGCAAGACGCGAATTCTCCGGTCCGTTTCCTCTCCCTGTCCGGTCAGGAGAACATGAAGCGGAAGCGTCCGGCCGTCGCGCGTGAAACGGTCGGGCAGCCCGGTCGGGACGTCATGGACCATGCCGTCGGTCACGAGGATTGCGCCGCTGAATCGTCCCGGAGGGAAATCGGCCTTGTCCATGGCATCGAAAAGCCGCGTTCCATGTCCCTTGCCGCCGGGCACGACGATGCGATGCAGGGTCAGACCCGGGAGACGATGCGCCGCCGCCTCGATCCGGTCGGCAATCGTGTCGGCATGGGGGAGACGGTCGCGCAGCGCCATGGACGGTGAGTGATCCACGACGAGAAGGACATCCTGCGGAGCCGGGGCGAGAACGGGTCGCGAGAGATGGGGACCCGCCAGCCAGCCCAGAAGCAGGAATACGGCGATGCTGCGCAACAGGCTGCCGCGAACGCCGCGGATTGCGGCATAGGCGCCGAGACAGAGCGCCACGCAGGCAAAGGCAGCCAGCAGCCATACGGGAAGAAGCGGCAGGAATACGAGATGCATCACTGCTTCATCCTTTTCAGCAGCTCGGGAACACGCATCTGGTCGGCCTTGTAGTTTCCCGTCAGGGCGTAGAGCAGAACGTTCACACCGAACCGATAGGCCTGAACGCGCTGATCCTCTCCGCCGGGTATGACGGCATAGGGTGTGTTGCCCTGCGAATCCATCGCCCAGGCATGGGCCCAGTCTCCCGCGCCGATGATGATGGGGCTGACATCGTCATTGCTGTCGTCACCGCTGCGCGCCACCCAGACCGGCAGCCCCTGCACGCGTCCGGGAAAATCGTGCAGCAGATAGAAGCTGTGCGCGAGAACGTGGTGATCGTCGAGTTTGGTCAGCGGTGGAACGTTCAGCCCCGCTGTGGCGCGTTTGAGCGCGGCGCGCATCTGACCCTCATCCTGTGCGGAGAGTTCGGAGCCGACGCCCTGCGTGTCCAGCATCAGAATGCCGCCATGAGCCATGAACGCATTCAGCGCGGCGGAGCGCGCGGGATCTTCCTGCACGTCCTCTGTAACGGGCCAGTAGATCAGGGGGTAGAAAGCGAGATCGTCCTTGCCCGGTGTCACGCCGTCGGGATGGCCCATCGCGGCGGATGAGCGATCCGATGCATAGTTGGAGAGTCCCTGAAGCCCCTCCCGCGAGGCCGCGTCGATATCGTCATGACCCGTCAGGACATAGCCCAGACGTGTCTCGAGCGCGGCGCCCGGTACGTCCGCAGGGGTATGGGCACTGGGGGCATGGGTGGACTGCGCGTCTTGCGCCTGCGGTCCGTCCTCGCCCGCATCCTGCGCCCGCGCGCAGGGAAGGGCGAGACCTGCCGCGAGAAGGACTATCGCTGCACGGACGAACAGGCCCCGAAGCCACAGGGCGATCAGGAAGTCGATCAGGAAGAGGGCGATGGCAAAGGAAAGGAGCCAGGGCGCGAGAGGGATCTCGGCGGAAAGACCTCCGGGGGCAAGCGACCGGCCGAGCGTCGCTTCCGGCCGGAGCCTACGCGATGCGCCGCCGAGATTGAGCGCGCGACGCGCCAGAGGCGGGCCGTACAGACCGGGCGGGTGCTGGACGCCGGGCGCGACGGTCGCCAGTGCCGCGGTGGAGAGCGGCCGGGCGGCTTCGGGTGGCGGAACCAGAAGACCCTGCGCATCGAGCATCGCAAACGGGGCGAGCCGGGTGACTGCGCTCGTGTCTTTCTGACCCAGAGAACGGGCGATCAGACGCTCGAGCATGGAGGGAAACAGCCCGGACAGGGGAAGAGACGACCAGTCCGCGGTTCCCGTGACGTGAAACAGGACGAGTTCGCCCTGACCGAGCGATGTTGCCGTAACCAGCGGCGTGCCGTCCTTCAGTCGCGCCCAGACGTGATCGCCGAGTGTGGGGGTGGGGCGGGCCAGAACCTGCCGTTTGACCGTGACCTCGTCCGGCACAGCCAGACCGGCGAAAGGCGAGCGCGCGTCGAATGCATCCAGCTGCTGCGGCTTGCCCCAGGACATGGGGCCGCCGAGCTGCCGCATTCCTTCCATCAGGGGGACGGGCAGGAGGGTCTGTCCCGGGTCTCCGGCTGCATTTTCGGAAGAAGCCGCGAGAACAGGCCCCGCAAACCGCACGAGGATGCCGCCCTTGCGCACCCATGCGGCGATTTTCGCGCGGATCCCGGGGCTCGAGAGTGCGCCATCGGTTGCGACCAGCACCGACAGCTTGCCATCGAGCAGGGTGTCGGGCGATCCGCGATGCAGCTCGGCAACGCCCTTGATGGCCTGCGCCAGAAAGAAGCCCTGTCCCGTAAGGGGCGTATCCTGATTGCCCTGGGTGAGCAGACCGACGGGATGCCTTCGGTCGCTGCTGTCGGCGAGCACGATGGCGGAAGGGCCGGGAAGAGCGCCAGTCCCGTTCTCGAGCACGAAACGCGCCGCGCGATTGCGCAGCAGAGGCGGGAGCGGCAGGGATGCGGAACGGGTGCCGCTTCCGTCATCCGCTCCCGGCAGGGGATACATTCCGAGCGTTCCGCCCTCGGCGTCGCGAACCCTGATGCGATACCGGCGCCCGGGCTCCCGGCAGGCGAGGGTCTCGAAAGAGGCCCGGAGCGCGTCATCCGCCCCGTCTCCGCGCGCGACTCCGAGCAACGCCGTATCGCAGCCATTCCAACGCATGTCTCCGACCGGAATCTGCGTGCGTTTCAGAACCGCGAGAAGATTTCCGTCGGCCGCGGTGGCAACGCCATCGGAGAGGAAGACGATCTCGCCGGGGCGGGTTCCGGAACGGTTGCCGGAAGAACCGTCCGGGGACATGAGCGACGCGATCTGTGCGGCAAGTCGCGCCCGATCCACGGGCCATGAATGCGGGGCAAGGGCCAGAAGACGCTCCTCGAGACGGCGACGATCCCGGGTCCGGAAGGGCGGAGGCATGGTGCCGTCGGCATCGGGCGCGCCGAGCAGCAGGGTGACCGAGTGCCCGGCCCGCAGGCTGTGCTCGGCAAGCGCACGCGCCGAACGGATGCGCTCCTGCCAGTGCGGGATCGCTGCCCACCCATTGTCGAGCGCAAGGAGAAGATCGCCCTCCCTCCCTGCAGTCTGGCGCATGCCCGTCCAGACGGGCTGCGCAAGGCCGAGCACGAGCAGGAAGACGGCGGCCAGACGCATGAGAAGGAGCCACAGGGGCGCACGCGACGTGTCCTGCCGCTCCGGGGTCAGTAGGCGCAGGATCCTGAGCGAGGGAAACCGGGTCTTTCGCGCCGGAGGCGGGGTCGCCTTGACCAGCCAGTAGAGGATCGGCAGGGAGAGAAGCCCCAGAAGGGCGAGCGGTGTCAGGAAGATCATGGATGCAGACGGCCACCGGTCAGCTCTGCATAAAGCGCGAGGAGCGCAGGCAGAACGGGCTGATCGGTCTGGTGGAGGGTCAGGGTCGCGCGATATTGCGCCGCAAGGCGCGCGACATGGTCGATATGGGCATCCATGGCCCGGCCATAGGCGTCGGCAAGACTTTCGACCGATGGGAGGATCAGCGCGTCTTCAGCCTCCAGGCTCTCGAAACGCTGTCGCCCCGTATAGGGGAGCGCACGCTCTGCGGGATCGAGCACGCAGAAGAGCCGGGTCCTGGCAGGACGGGATGCGACGTCGCGAAGAAGGCGCTCGAGCGCTTCGGGCGGCAGGAGGAAATCGCTCACCAGAACCAGCTGCCCATGCGGGCGGAGCGTATCCGGCATGACGCGCAACGGAACGTCCTCGCCGGTCTGTCCCGTATCGGCGGACCCGCGATATCCTGACGACAGGAGGGTCTCCGCCAGTTGCGGCAAGGTATGTGTGCCGCTGAAGACGCGACAGGGGTCGAGCGTCCCGGGAAGAGAGACGCGCTCGCCTCCATGGAGCGCCGCAGCGGCAAGGGCCAGGGTGCACAGACGGGCCCGGTCCAGCTTGAAGGGCAACGCATCGCGGGAGCGCCAGCGCATCGAGGGCGAGGAATCGCACCACAGGGCGAGATGCTGCGCACCTTCCGCCTCGCGTTCGCGCACCCAGAGCTGTTCGCCCCGGGCGGACTGACGCCAGTCGATATGCTGGGCCGGCTCGTGGGCGTGGGCGGGGCGATATTGCCAGAAATCCTCGCCCGAGCCGGGGCGGTGCTGACGATGCACCCCCGCGCGGATCTGTCGGCCGATGCGTTCCGCCTCGATTGTCATCGGGGGAAGGAGGGACTCCGCCTGCGGGGCGAGCGTCTGCACCGCTGCGAGCGGCGCTTTCCTGCCCGAGGCGCCCATGCCCGTCGAGTCCTTGCCCGTCGAGTCCTTGCCCGGTGAGTTCTTGCCCGGTGAGTCCACGCCCGGCGCGCCCATGCCGGATGCGCTTTCCGGCGCGGGTCTTCCGGAAGCGGGGTCTCTGGAAGCGGATCCCGGGCCGGACGCGCCTGCGCCGGGAGCGATCCGGCCCGACGCCTTGCGTGTCCATCTGCCGAACAGACCGCTCACGGTCAGACGATCGTCCGCAGGACCTGGGCGATGAGATCGTCGATCCGACGTCCCTCAGCCCGGGCCGGAAAGCTGAGGGCCATGCGATGCGCGAGAACCGGCTCGGCCAATGCGGCAAGATCGTCGAGGCTCGGCGTGAGGCGCCCCTCGAGCAGGGCGCGGGCGCGACAGGTGAGCATGAGCGCCTGGGCAGCGCGTGGGCCGGGGCCATAGAGAAGGCTCGCGGCCAGATCGGGGGTGGCTGCGGTTTCGGGGCGCAGGCCGCGCACAAGGGTGAGGATGGCGTCGAGAACCCGTTCGCCCACGGGGAGGCGGCGGATGAGGGCCTGCGCTGCGATCAGGGTTCCGGCATCGAGCAGGACCGGCGGATGCGCGGCGGGCGCACCGGTGGTCTGGAGAAGCATCTCCCGCTCGGCTTCGCGTTCGGGAAAACCGAGCGGGATACGCAGCATGAAGCGATCGAGCTGGGCCTCGGGCAGGGGATAGGTTCCTTCCTGCTCGATCGGGTTCTGGGTGGCGAGAACATGGAACGGCCGAGGCAGGGGGTGATTCGTACCGGCCTGCGCTACCTCATATTCCTGCATGGCCTGGAGCAGGGCCGATTGCGTGCGCGGGCTGGCGCGATTGATCTCGTCGGCAAGGAGCAGCTGCGTGAAGATCGGTCCCTTGAGAAAGCGGAAGACCCTGCGTCCGTTCTCGTCCTCGTCCAGAATGTCGCTGCCGGTGATGTCGGACGGCATGAGGTCGGGCGTGAACTGGACGCGCCGCGTATCGAGGCCGAGCACGCGGGCGGTCGTGCTCACGAGCAGCGTCTTTCCCAGACCGGGTGCGCCGATCAGAAGAGCGTGACCCCCCGAGAGAATGGTGACCAGCAGGCGGTCTATGACCTCGCGCTGGCCCAGAACGACCTGGCCGATTGCCTCTCTGACCGCGTCGAGGAGGCTCGTCGCGGTTTCGGCCAAGGCGAGATCGGCCGACGGATCTGAGGGGGAGGAAGGGAATTCGATCTGGCTCATATTTGCCAATCTGACACTTCCGGGGGTTTCATCAAGACATAAGACGACCCAACTTGCAGCAGGGAACAGGTTTTTTTGGACTGAGAGCGGAGAAAACGTTGGACGACGCGATCGCGAAACAGGCGTCAGACAGAACCGGAGCGGCTCCGGAGCGCATGGCGGCCTTCCGAACAATCCCCTCGACCGTTCCCGGAAGCCGTTCTCCCGGTGGTGCGGAAAACGATCCGGCACACACGGCAGGAGCGGCCAGCAGGCCGCGACCGTCGCCGATCCGGAGAGACAGATGACCGGGGACGCATTCATGAGAGGAGCCGGAGGCATGAGAGGAACCGGGGCCATGCCCGGAGCCGACGGACCCGGAACCGACGGGCCCGGAGCCGAGATGCCCGGAACCGATTTGTCCGGCGCCGACAGGCAACGCGAAGGGACGCCGCGTGCCCTGCCTTTCCTGATCCGGCGGGACGGCGTGTGGCTCTATCGGGGCTCTCCCATAAGACGCAAGGAGATGCTCTGCCTGTTCGCCTCCATGCTCCGACGCGATCGCGAGGGGAGTTTCTGGCTCACGACGCCGACGGAGACCGGAACCATCCAGGTGGAAGACGCGCCGTTCCTTGCGGGCGAGCTCGATTTTCGCGGCGTATGCGGCCGCCATCAGAATCTGTGTCTTCGTACCAATGTCGATGAGCTGCTCTGCGTGGGGCCGTCCCATCCTCTCGTCGTCGACTGGGAGCGGCCCGCCGCCGAGGATTGCGCGCCGGTTCCCTATGTTCAGGTCCGTCGGGGCGAGGGGGAATTCCCGGTTCTCGCCCGGCTGTCGCGCCCCGTCTATTACGAGCTCGTGGCGCTTGCGGTTCCCGGCCATGTCGGGTGCAGGCCATGCATGGGGGTGTGGAGCCAGAACTGCTTCTTTCCGCTCGCACCCATGCCGGATCCGGCCATGCAGGAAATTTCCGGGGGCGAGACGTGACGTCCCTGCTCGGCGCGCTTCCCGACCCCGGCGGGCTCGAGAGGCTGTGGTCCATCCTGCCCGATGCCCGTCTCGTCGGCGGTTCCGTGCGCGACCTGCTTCTGGGGCGGGCGGATATCCACGATATCGATCTGGCGACGCCCGAGCCGCCGGATGAGGTCCAGCGGCTTCTCGTTGCGGCCGGGATAAAGACCGTGCCGACGGGGCTTGCGCATGGAACGATCACCGCGGTCATCGCACATCGCCCTTACGAGATCACCACCCTGCGTCGCGATGTCGTGACGGACGGCCGACATGCGCAGGTGGCATGGACCGGAAGCTGGGAGGAGGATGCGGCGCGCCGCGACTTCACGATCAACGCGCTGTTCTGCGATCGCTTCGGTGTCGTTCACGATTACTTCGGCGGTCGGCAGGATCTGCTCGACCGGCGGGTTCGCTTCGTTGGCGATCCGTTGCGCCGGATCGAGGAAGACGCGTTGCGTATCCTGCGTTTCTTCCGCTTCGACGCGCGTTTCGGTACCGACCGCCCCGATGAAGAGGCCATGACGGCGATTGCCGCGAGAGTCGGACTGATCGACGGGCTTTCCGCCGAGCGTCTCGCCAGCGAGATCCTGCGTATCCTGAACGGCCCCCATCTCATGGGCACCCTGCATCACATGCAGCAGGTCGGGGCACTTGCGCCGATCGTGCCCGATGCCCGTCTTGCCCGGCTCGGACATGCGCTTGCCGCCGGTGTGCCGACCGGGGATGTCCTGCGTCTGGGGCTGCTTGCGTCCTCGCCGGAAACCGGTCGACGGCTCCGGCTCCCGGTGCGATCCTGCCGGCGTCTCGAGGCGATGCACGATCCGGCGCTGCATCTCGCTCCCGACACGAGCGACGCGCGCCTGCGTGTGCTTCTTGCGGATTACAGTCCCGAGACCCTGATCGACAGGAGCTGGATGATTGCATCGGAGCACGCGCCGCCGGAAGGAGAGCCGGCTCTTACGGACATGGATGCCAACATGGACGCCGACATGGACGCCACCATGCGGGCCGACGAATGGGCATCGCTGCGTGAGCGTGTGCAGGCAATCGCGCCGCCCGTGTTTCCGCTTGCCGGACGCGATGCCGTCGAGGCCGGTCTTCCGCCGGGGCCGGAAGTCGGAAAACTGCTCGCATCCGTCGGCCGGTGGTGGCGCGCGCATGGGTGCCTGCCGGATCGTGCCGCCTGTCTGGCCGAGCTCACGCGATGCCTGCCCCTTTTCGCCGGGGACGCAGGGCGCTAAACCGCAGGAATGAAGAAAGCTCACTCGTCCGCGCAGACCGCCCCGCGTCGTATCGATCCGCAAGGCGTGCAGGGACGCAGGATGCTGTATCGCGTGTGGCGGGAAGAGGTCCGGCAGCATGTCGGGCGTATCGCGGGCGTCATTGTGCTCACCATCCTCACGGCCGGGCTCACGGCGCTTTATCCGCTCGTGATCAAGCGCGCGGTCGATATGTTCGCCGTTCACGATCCGCGGATCCTGTATCAGGTGCCCGCGCTCGTCGTTCTGGTGACAGGGCTCAAGGCCGCATCGCAGTACGGACAGACCCTGTCCGTTCAGGGTCTGGTTCTGGTCGTGATCCGGGGGTTGCAGTCCCGGATGTTCTCCCACGCGCTTTCTGCCGATATCGCCCGGATCGAGGAGGAGGCCCCTGCGCAATGGGCGGCGCGGTTCACCACCGATGCGGTCTCGATCCGCGAGGCCATGATCCGCGCGGTCAATGCGCTTGGGGATGTGGTCACGGTGGTCGGTCTCGTCGCCTCGATGGTCTATACCGACTGGGAGCTGAGTCTCATCGCGCTGGTTCTCTATCCTGTCGCGGCGGTCCCGATCCAGAAACTCGGCAAGCGCGTGCGCCGGGCCTCGGGCGGCATGCAGGAGCAGATCGGGGCGACGGCGGCCCTGCTCAACGAGAGCTTCGCGCTGGCGCGTCAGGTGCGTGTCTATCGAATGGAGAGCAGCGAGGCGCGTCGTATCGATGGCTCGCTCGATCTGCTTCATCGCGCCTTCTGGCATATCTCCCGTGGCCGGGCCAGGGTCGATCCCGTTCTCGAGGTTCTGGGCGGCACCGCGATTGCCGCCGTTCTCGGCTTTGCGGGCTGGCGGGCCGCCATGGGAGGGGCGACCCTCGGTGACTTCACGGCTTTCATCGCGGCCCTGTTTGCCGCATCGCGTCCTCTTCGGTCTCTCGGCTCGCTCAACGCCGCATTGCAGGAGGGGCTGGGCGGGCTCGAGCGTGTCTTCTCCGTGATCGACGAACCGCCTGCCGTGGCCGAACGCGCCGATGCACGCGCCCTGCCGCCCGGTCACGGGCGTCTTGTCTTCGACAATGTCGCCTTTACCTATCCCGATGGGCGGGCAGGTCTGCGCCGGCTCGATTTCGACGTGACCCCGGGCTGGACGGTGGCGCTGGTCGGCCCGTCGGGTGCGGGGAAATCGACCGCTCTTTCTCTCATTCCGCGACTGCATGACGTAACGGATGGGGCAATTCTCCTCGACGGGGTCGATCTGCGCGCGCTGCGTCTGGCGGATCTGCGCGATGCCATCGCCTATGTGAGCCAGGACACGACCCTGTTCGACATGTCGGTGCTCGAGAATATCCGCCTCGGCAGGCCGGCTGCGAGCCGTGCCGAAGTCGAGGCCGCCGCCCTCGCTGCCGCCGTCGATTTTGCCGATACGTTGCCGATGGGGCTCGATACCCGTGTCGGGCCGGGCGGTCAGAGGCTCTCGGGTGGCCAGAGACAGCGTGTCGCTCTGGCGCGGGCCCTGCTTCGCGATCCCCGGCTTCTTCTCCTCGACGAGGCGACCAGCGCGCTCGATTCCGAGAGCGAGGCCAAGGTTCAGGCGACACTGGCCGAATTGCGGCGCGACCGCACGACGATCATCGTCGCGCATCGTCTCTCGACCGTCAAAACGGCCGATCTGATCATCGTGATGAACGATGGCGCGGCGGTCGAGATCGGGACGCACAGGGAATTGCATGCGCGTGAGGGGCTCTATGCCCGTCTCGTGCGCACCCAGTCCCTGGATCTTGCCGAGCCTGCCTGCGCCCCGGAGTGACAGGCCGCGTATAAGGCAGAACGAAGGTCCGGCAGGGTCGCCGCGCGAACGCTTCGGGCAAGACGCCGTGTTGGCCCCCCCCCCTTGGGCATGGCCTACGCGCAGGAGAGGGGGCATTTCATCTGGCATGGAGGTGATGCCCGATTGCCCGAGCGGCGAACGTCAGCGCGCGCTTGCGATCCAGATATCCCGATGCATCCGGCACCGCTCAAGCGGCCTCATCCCGGGATGAGGTTTGCTTGGACGTTCAGGCGTAATTCGGCTGGCAACGATCCAGAGCCTGCACGGCCACCTCGCCGAATTCGAGATCGCTCAGAGTGATCGAGGCATGAAAGACCTTGCCGAAATTCTCATTGGTACCCCAGGCGGAAAAGCCACCACCGCGACCGCGCGTAGAAAGCATTTCGACCTGATCCCCCTGGTCTTCGGGCCAGTTGATATAGATGCCGGCGGATTTGGACATGGCGGTCAGAATATCCTTGAAGCCGAATTCCTGCTGGATACGCAACCAGAATTCATGCGCCTTCCGGTTAGACTCAGGTACCATTGAGTCATAGGGTTCATCCGGGATTGGCGTAGGCAAGTAAGCCCCGAAATCCTCGCTGCTGTATAGCGCTTTTTTGAGATTGGCCCCTATCCATTCTGTCGTGACCTGTTTGCGAGGGATGAAGGTGGACCAGCCAGAGCGCGAGAAGTGACTCCCTCCCCAACGCTCCCCGCAGATCACGGCCACATATTTTCTGGTGCGGATGACCTGGGCACGCCGGGTGGGGATCTGCCAGGAAGG
>NZ_BJVC01000006.1 GCF_007988945.1 Swaminathania salitolerans
TGAAACGGAACGCACAGGGATCGGCGGCGGCGACGCGCCTGTGCAATGAAGTGTCATAATTTGTGTGTTGGTTTTTCAGGCCCATGAGGACCAATTGAGCGTTCATGGCGACGATACGAATTCGGAGCGGCTCCCCTGACCCCTCTCACTCCCGGGAGATGCGGCGCGCGCTCGGCTTGAACGGGTTCGCCCCCCGCATCGCTGAAACCGGGAAGCGGAGGTTTCGGCCCTTTCCGGGGACGTTCGACCACCCGAACGCCCCGGATGTTTCCTCATCCTCCACACGTTGCCGGGCGGGGCCGGTCGGGATCGGAGAGTCAAAAGCCTTGCAATCCGGCCCGTCCATCCCGACAAACACCCCGGATCGATGAAGTCCTTCATCCGTCCCGAAGATTGCAGCACGAAGAACGAGCGGGCCTCAGGGACCCTCGCCCGGCGCGCTGCCCAAGCGAAACCTGGTAGCCATTCTCAATGCTGAAGATCGCCTTTCCCTATATCGCCCAACCCCATCAGACGTTGCATTCCCTCCCGATCGCTATGGAAATCGCCTCGCGGCACCCCGATACGGAAGTGCATGTCGCCTGCACGACGGAAGCTCATCTGGATTATGCCAAGACGCTGAGCGCGCTCTACCCCCAGGCGAAGGCGCGATTCGACCTCCTGCGCATGCCGGATTTCCTGCGTCGTGGCATCGAGCGGTCAGGACCGGGAGTGCTGGGCAAGATGGCGAGCCTGTTTTTCAACCGCGATTATTTCTCGCGCTTCGAAGCCATCGTCGTGCCTGAGCGGACTTCGCTCTATCTCCGCCGGATGGGCATTCGCAAGCCGCGTCTTATCTGGACCCGTCATGGAGCGGGCGATCGCGCGATCGGATTCGCCCGCGACGTCAAGGAATTCGATTTCGTGCTGCTTTCGGGCAAGAAGATCGAGGAACGCCTTCTGTCCCAGGGGGCGATCAGTCCCGGGCGCTACTATCGGGGATCCTACGCGAAATTCGACATCGTCCGACGCATGGCGCGCGCGCGTCCGGCTCTCTTCGACAACGACCGTCCGACTGTCCTCTATAATCCGCATTTTTCGCCCAAACTCTCCTCCTGGCCGGTCATGGGCGAACAAGTGCTCGATTATTTCGCGAAACAGGACCGCTACAACCTCATTTTCGCTCCTCATTATCGCCTTTTCGACAAGCATCGTCAGGAAGGCGAGCAGCTGGTCAGGCGTTTTTCGCATCTCGATCACATGCTGATCGATCCAGGCAGCCCGCGCAGCATCGACATGACCTATACGATGGCAGCCGATCTCTATCTTGGGGATGTCAGCTCACAGGTTGCGGAATTTCTCGTCCGCCCCCGTCCCTGCCTGTTCCTCAACGCCCATCACACAGCCTGGAAAAACGACCGGAACTATCATTTCTGGCATCTCGGGAACGTGCTCGACACGCTGGACGGCTTCGGATCGGCGCTCGATTCTGCTGTGACAAATCATGACGAATTTCTTGAGGCGCAGCGGCAATATATACTAGAGACCTTCGAATTCAGCGACGACGGTCCGACCGCCCCCGGGGCAGCCGATGCCATCGTCGATTATCTTCGCAATGCGGCCTAACAGTTTCACCCGCGAATTCCGCGGATCTTTCGAGACGGCATCCGGTTCGCCGCACACAGAAAAGCAGAGCAGACACACAGAAATGACGCCCGACCTTACGCCTGTTCCTACCGCATCGAACCAGAAGCGCCGCCATGGCGATTTCCCGACGTTCGCCGCTGCTCTGGATTACGCGGCGGAGGGAACGGCGGGATTCAACATCTATAACGGTCGCGGCCAGCTTCTGGAGGCCCTGCCCTATCGCACGCTGCGGGTTCAGGCGATCGAGACGGCACAGCGTCTCCTCGGCACCGGTCTGGAACGCGGCGATCGCGTCGCCATCGTTGCGGAAAGCGATGGCGATTTCGCCCGCATCTTTTTCGGCTGCCAGTATGCGGGGCTCGTTCCGGCACCTCTGCCTCTTCCCATCGCCTTCGGCGGACGGGATGCCTATATCGGCACGCTCAGGGGAATGATCTCGGCTTCCGGCGCGCGTGCTGTCGTCGTGCCCGATCTGATCAACTCCTGGACGCAGGATATCGTGGACGGCCTCGATCTGGCCTTCGGCGGTTCGCCCGCTTCCCTGCTCGCCTGCCCGCTCCTCGACCGCGCCCTTCCGCAGATCGACGAGAACGATCTTTCCTATCTCCAGTTCTCGTCCGGCAGCACGCGCTTCCCCATGGGCGTGGCCGTGACGCAGAAGGCCGGAATGGCGAATGCGCGCTCGATCGCCCGCGATGGTCTGCAGGTGACGGAAACCGGAGACCGCTGCGTGTCCTGGCTGCCGCTCTACCATGACATGGGGCTGGTCGGGTTCTTCCTGACCCCCATGACATGCCAGCTCACGGTAGATCTCCTCCCGACGCGGGAATTCGCCAGGCGTCCGCATGTCTGGCTGGACCTGATCAGCCGCAATCGCGGCACCATCGCCTACAGCCCGAGCTTCGGATACGAACTCTGCGCCCGGCGCCCTGTCACCGGGACGCTCGATCTGTCCTGCTGGCGGATCGCGGGGATCGGGGGCGACATGATCCGTCACCACATTCTCGAGACCTTCGCAGAGCGTTTCGGTGCCTTCGGCTTCGACGCAAGAGCCTTCGTGGCCAGCTACGGCATGGCCGAGGCCACGCTCGCCATCAGCTTCGCGCCGCTCGACACCGGCATCGTGACGGATACGATCGATCTGCGTCATCTCGAAACAGACGGCATTGCGCGCCCCTCCGACGATCCCTCTCACGCGCTGCGCACTTTCGTTCTCTGCGGCGCGGCACTCCCCGAGCACGAGATCCAGGTGCGCAGCCCGGACGGCGCGCTCCTCCCCGACCGTCATGTCGGCATGGTCTATGTGCGCGGACCGAGCCTCATGCGGGGCTATTTCGGACGCCCGGCCGAGACGGAAGAGGTTCTCGACAACGAAGGCTGGCTCAATACCGGCGATCTCGGCTATGTGCTCGACGGCCAGATCGTCATCACGGGGCGTGCGAAGGACCTGATCATCATCAACGGACGCAATATCTGGCCGCAGGACCTCGAATGGTCGGCCGAGCACGAAATTTCCACCCTGCGCTCGCGCGATGTCGCGGTTTTCGCGGTCGAGGAGGAAGCGGGCGAACGCGTTGTCGCGCTCATCCAGTGTCGCGCGTCGAATGACGAGGACAGATCCCGGCTGAAGGAGGAAACGATCGGCCTGTTCCGTCGTCAGCACGGGATCGAGGTGGACGTGATCCTCGTTCCCCCTCATACGCTGCCTCAGACATCCTCCGGCAAGCTGACCCGTGCGAAAGCCAAGGCGATGCTCCTCGCCGGTCAGTTCGAGATCGCCTCGAGCGATACCGCGGCCTGAGCCTCGTCGTCAGGCCGGACCCGGCTTTCCCGCGGGTCTGGCCATCCGGTTACAGCTATCGCATAAGCTGACATCATCTGCTCGCGCATCGCGCCCGAACGCAGTCTAAGCGGAGAGTTCCTATGACCGATACGGTCGAATCCATCTCGTCCATGATCGTGGAGAAATTGCTGGCCAACCCGAAAGTGCCGCGCGATATCGATGGAAACAGCAAGATCGTCGAAGACCTCGCCTTCGACTCCCTCGCCGTCATGAATTTCGTCATGGAGATCGAGGACGAGCTCGACGTCTCGGTTCCTCTCGACAAGCTGGCCGATATCCGGACGATCAACGATCTCGCCACCTGCCTTGCGGCACTCAAGTCGGGCGCTCACTGACCGTGACGGACATCTTTGCCAAATATGCGGGTCTCAAGGCCGCAGCGGCCGGGCTGACCGCCCACTCGCCGCGCAACCCCTTCGGCGTGGTCATCGACCATCCCGTCTCCGCGACGATCGGCGTCATCGAAGGGCGTGAAACCCTTCTGTTCGGCACGAACAACTATCTCGGTCTCAGCCAGTCGAAAGCGGCGGCAGAGGCCGCCATCGAGACCGTGCGCCGCGAAGGCGTCGGCACAACAGGCTCGCGTATCGCCAACGGGACCTTTGCGCTGCATCGTGCGCTCGAGACGCGTCTTGCGGAGATCTTCCGGCGTCGCCACTGCATGATCTTCTCGACCGGATACCAGGCCAATCTGGGGGCGATCTCCGCTCTGGCCGGGAAAGACGATGTGCTTCTTCTGGATGCGGACAGCCATGCCAGCATCTATGACGCCAGCCGTCTCGGCTACGCCCAGGTCATCCGGTTCCGGCATAACGACCCGGCGGATCTCGACCGGCGTCTCGCGCGTCTGAAGGACCATCAGGGTGCGAAGCTCGTCGTCGTCGAAGGGATCTATTCGATGACCGGCAACGTCGCTCCCATGCGCGAATTCGCCGAGGTCAAGAAGAAGCACGGCGCCTATCTCCTTGCTGACGAAGCCCATTCTTTCGGGGTTCTCGGCGAGCACGGCCGCGGCGTGGCCGAAAGAGACGGCTGCGAGGACGATGTCGATTTCGTGGTCGGCACGTTTTCCAAAAGCCTCGGCACGGTCGGGGGATATTGCGTTTCGAATCTCGACGGTCTCGAGCTCATCCGCCTTTGCTCACGCCCCTATATGTTCACCGCGTCTCTCCCTCCCGAGATCATCGCGGCGACCCTCGCGGCGCTGGACGAAATGCAGGCGCGGCCCGAGCTGCGCAAACAGCTCCAGGCCAATGCCGGACAGCTCAATCGCGGCCTCCATAAGCTCGGCCTCAAAACCAGCGCCCATGTCAGCCCGGTCGTCGCGGTTACGCTCGAAACGGTCGATCAGGCGCTCGCCTTCTGGAATCGCCTCCTGGAACTGGGCGTGTACGTAAATCTCTCCCTTCCTCCGGCGACCCCGGATCAGCACCCTCTCCTGCGCTGCTCCGTCATGGCCGTACATACGCCAGAGGAAATCGACCGCGCCCTTCAGGTCTTTGGTCAGGTAAAGGCCGAAATCCTGGGCTGACGCGCTCGCGTCATCCCGCTCGACCCCGTTTCTTCGCGTAAAACTGCCCTCCCCCCGGAACAGGTTTCCTTCCCGGGCGGAGGGAGAGGGACACGACGGATCGACGCTATTTCGGGCGGCCGGTCATTCCGGCACGAAGAATCGTACGCGCGCGCCACAGAAGACGCGGGAGACATACAAGCGGGTGCCGCGCCTCGAACGGAGAGAGCGCGAGCGAAAACCCGCTATGACGTTCGATCTTCCATGCCAGATAGGCAGCGCCGTTCCGGAACGTGAAAGCCGCCTTGATCAGTCGTGCGATGTTGCGCCAGCGTCCACGGCGCGCCATGCGCTCCCAGCGGCGGAGCGCGCGCGCCTTGCGGCCCGGATCCAGCAAGGGCACGAGAGTACCTGAAGAACCTTCCCGCGCGCGGATCCCTCCCGCCTGCCATGCGGGCAAGGTCAGGGCGGCATATCGCTGCTCGTATCCCGCCATGAGCACCGCATTCCGTCCGGCCGCTTCCACACGCAGCTCGGCGCGATAGGTGCGCTGGAACAGGGTGGTCCACCATGCCTCGGGAGGGGCCTCACCGGGACCGAGCCGCGCGGCCCAGCCTGCCGCCGTCACCACGCAGGCACGGACCACGCCGAGCACGGCATCGGCTGCGCGGGGACCATCGACCCAGACCAGCCGCACCGGCTGGCAGAACCGCGCCCAAAGGGTCGTATCGACAGAACGGGGAGAAGCCCCCGCCCTGAACTGCCCGAGCGTGAGAACGGCAATCTTGGCACGCAATGTAACGCCCTCGATTTCATGCTCGGCATAAAAGACATTGGGGGGAAGCAGGGCGTTCCCGAGCCTGGCCAGAGTGCTGGCCGGCCAGTCCGTCAACCGGTCGAGCACCACATAGAAATCGAACAGACCATCGGGATCGAAGCGACGCAGCCCCGAACCGTAGAAAAGCACGGCAAGCGGTCGGGCCGATCCCAGGATCCGCGTGACGAGGGCAGAAATCCGTGGATCGACAGGCGTCGAAAGCTCTTCGATCAGGATCGGATCCAGACCGGGATGGCCCCCTTCCCCATGCGAAGACGGGCCGCGCGAAGTCGGGTCTTGCGAGGACTGGCCATGCGAGGACGCATCATGTGCGCGCCCGGAGTCGTACCCGGTGTCGCGCCCGGAGTCGCGTCCGGTATAGCGCCCGCTATGCCGTGCATGGCTGCGACCGTCAGTCATGGATGAAACCGAATTCCGGCCCTTCCGAAAGGACGATCCTGCCATCGCCCCCCGGAGAGAAACGCTCGCCGTCGATAACGAAATCGCTGGCGCAGGTAAGGATCATCCGTCCGGCGCGACCGCTGGCATAATCGGGAGCCTCCCGCAGCCACTCCGGTGCCCGCCCGCGCAGAAGCGCGAGTGTCGCCCGGATCAGCCGTCTGGGGTGATCCGCCACATTGAGGAAATGCACGCCGTCGCTGCGCGCGGCCCCCGTATTCCAGAAGGGCCAGATTCCGAGATTGAGCTTCTGCAGCGCCGTCGAAAGAAAGAGGAAGCTGTTGCCCCCGATCGTCGAGCCGTCTTCCAGCTCGATCGTGAGCGCATCGCCGCGCAGCCAGGTTTCGCGCTGGCGCTTCCACAGAAGGCTGCCGAAAGCGCCGATCAGCGTCACGCCCACGGCGAGATTATGCGGCGCGTAACGCAGGACGTGAGGAGAATGGGCGATCGCGATTGCGCGCGCATAGCCGGTGCTGCCCTGGAACATCCCCAGACGTGGCGCGGACCCGGCATTCGGCCAGGTAACCTGCAACGGGCGACGACGGGTCCGGGGGAGCGTCTCTCCCTGCCGGTAGAGCTGGAGCAGGGCATCGATCCCGCGTCGGGAAAACCCGAGATCCTGCGCGATCAGGTTGGTATTTCCCGAAGGGAAGATCGCAAGTTCCGGCAGCGCATCGGGACGATAGGCATGCGCGATCGCCGTCATCACGTCGCTCACCGTTCCGTCTCCGCCATTGATGGCGATGACATGAACGTCGCGACGCGCGAGATCGGCGACCATGGCGCTCATCTGGTCATGCGAGGATGGAACGAGAAAGGCATCGCCCAGAAGCCGACGCGCCTGACGCGCGAACGTCCTGCCATCCCGCCTGTTCCTGCGACTGCGCGGATTATGAATCAGAGCGAAGCGCACGGCAGTATCATTTATGTTACGGTTGTCCCTAGAGCCTGACGGAACATCAGGGATCCGCCTTGCGCGGCGCCATAGCATGACTTAGGCAGCGGGACCAGAAACCGATTGGTCATTTTTCGACCGGTTCCGGTTTGCGGCCCGGCGCTCCATGAGGGTTCCGATCCGTCGTGAGGGAGTTTTGACAGAGTGATGACCCCGAATGCGCCTTTGAAACCGAGCGCTTCATCTCCGGTCGTTCTGGCCCATATCTCCGATGTGCATCTTCCCCCTCCCTCTCCGCTTCCGGGCTGGCGCTCCTTTTGCAACAAGCGCCTTCTCAGCCTCGCTTCCTGGAAGAGACACCGGAGCCATCGTCATCTCCGCACGCTCTCCGACGAGATCCTGGGCGATATCGCACGTCTTCATCCGGATCTGATTCTCAATACCGGAGATCTGACCAATTTCGGTCTCACCGAGGAATTCCAGCAGGGCGCGGCATGGCTGCGGCGCCTGCCGCGACCGGGGCTGATCGTTCCGGGCAATCACGATGCCATGGTCGGACAGAGCTGGCAGGACGGCGCCGGTCTCTGGTCGGAATGGATGGAACGATGCGGGGAAGACGACTTCCCCTATTGCAGGCGCTTTGGCGAGATTGCCGTCATCGGCGTCAACAGCGCCGTTTCCACCCCGCCTTTCATGGCCTGCGGTCGCGTCGGCGCGGAGCAGCGTGCACGGCTGGCCCGGTTGCTGGACGAGACCCGGTCTCTCTGCCGGATCGTCATGATCCATCATCCGCCACGGCGCGGCCTCGTGCCCTGGCGCAAATCCCTGCTCGATCATCGCAGAACCGCAGGCGTGATCGCGCGGCACGGGGCTGCCCTGGTGCTTCACGGTCACTCGCACGATGGGACAATCGCCGCGATCCCCGGCTCGGCCATCCCGCTCGTCGGGGTGGCGTCCGCGTCGCTTCGTTCCTCCAGATCCTGGCGCCAGGCGGGATGGAACCGTATCGCCGTGCGACGCGACATCGGGGGGAGCTGGGAAATCGATCTCGATCAGCGATGTTTCTCGCCTGACGATGGATGGCACATCCTGCGGCGCCGGCACTGGTCGATCCGGGCGGAAAGCTGACGATGCGCCGTTTTCGCCTGAGCACGCTGGACAGATATCTTCTGGCCCAGCTCATCCCTCCGTTTCTGGTTTCCCTGGCGGCTGTGCTGGCGGCCCTCCTGCTCGAGCGCCTGCTCGTCCTGTTCGACGATCTCGCGGCAGAGGGAAGCTCGCTCGCAACCTTCGTCGCGCTCCTGACCGATCTCCTTCCCCATTATCTCGGCCTCGCCCTGCCCGCGGCCCTGTGCGTCAGCGTCTTTCTGATCATACGGCGCATGAGCGACAATAACGAGATCGACGCTCTCATGGCGAGCGGGGTCTCCCTGCTCCGCATCGCCCGCCCCTATATGTGGACCGGACTTGCGGTCGGTTTCGCGAGCATCCTGCTCTATGGCTATATCCAGCCGGTCGCGCGATACGATTTTCGCTCCGGCTTCTATTATGCGGCGCATTCCGGATGGGCGCCCCATCTCCAGGCAGGCATGTTCGCGACCACGGCCGACGATTCCATGCTGACCGCCGACCGGGTGAGCCGGAACGGAACCATCCTGCACGACATCTTCATCCGTCAGAGAGAACCGGGCGGCGCGGTCAGGATCATCACGGCCCGCAGGGGACTGGTGACCGCCGTCCCCTCGCTCAAGCAGACACGGCTCGATCTGTGGGATGGCCTCATCGTGTACGATCCGCGCAACGGCAAGGGCAAGGCGACCCAGACACGGTTTACCCACAGCATGCGGGTTTTCGACCAGAGCCGCAGCACGGCAACCTTCCGTTCGCGCGGCATTGACGAGCGCGAGCTTACATTGTTCGAGCTGGCGACACGCCTCGAGGCGTCCCATCAGCGTCAGGGCGAGACCGGCACGCAAGGCGGCATCACCCGGTCGAGTCTGCGCGCGGAACTCGATTTCAGACTTGCCCGCGCGATCGCCATTCCTTTCATCCCTCCCCTGGCCGTGGCACTGGCCATCGGTGCGAAGCGTCGCCGTCCCATCATAGGGCTGATCGCCCTGGCGCTCGTGCTCGTAGGGTTCGATCACATGCTCCAGTTCGGTCACGGACTGGTGGCCACCGACAGCGTGCGCGGTCTCTATGCGATCTGGCTTCCGGAAATCGTGTTTTCGGCCACGTGCTTCGCCTCGATCTTCCGCCGATCCCGCGGGTCCTGGCGCAGGCGCAAGGCCATACCGCTGCAACGCAAGAGAGCCAGGAGACCCTCATGATATCCGGGCTCAGAGGCATAGTCCCGAAAAAGGCGCCAGGCCGGGGCAATTCGGGGGGCGATTCCGGAGGCGGTCCGGGGGGCAGTTTCGGGGGCAGTTTCGGGGGCAATTACGGGGGCGGCGTCCTCGTCCGGCACCTCACACGCTCGCTTCTCTCGCGCACCGCGCTTTGCGGGGCGATCCTGATCGGGCTGCTCGAGATCCTCGGATTGCTCGAGGTAACGACGCCGATTCTCGAGCGGCATCTCGGTCTGGGGGGGATCGTGCATTACGCCCTGCTGCGGCTTCCGGCCCTGTCGGTTCAGACCCTGCCCCTGAGCACGCTGATCGGGGCGCTCTTCATGCTCATGCAGATGACGCTGAACAGCGAGATGGCCAGCCTGCGTGCGGCGGGTCTCTCCACCCGGCGTCTCGTGATCCTGCTTCTGCCAGCCATCGCCGCGATCAGTGCCTTCGGTATCGGCATGCAGGAATTCGTTGCGCCGCGCAGCGAGATCGCGCTTACCTCATGGTGGAACCGCACCGATCCCGACCCCGCGACCGGAGGACGGGCCCTCTGGTTCCACGCCGCCGGCGACGTCGTGCATATCGACGGATTCAGCAAGGGCGGCGCGCGGCTCCTGAAACCCGCTCTCTATCACCGCGCGCCCAATGGCGATCTGATCTCGGCAGATACGGCGCCGGATGCGGTATACGACCCGGTAGCGGGATGGCAGGCTGCCACCACACGCACGCTGACGCGGCTCAGCGACAAGGTTCTGATCGGAACGAGAACCGATGTGATTCTCCTCCCGCCGAGCATTACGCCGGAAACGATCATTCAGCTTTCCCAGCCTTATCCCGCACTTTCGAGCTGGTCGATCTGGAAGATCCTCCATCGGGGCGGCGCCTCCAGCCTCCCGAAAGCGACGTACCGGATGGCGCTGTTCGCGCCCTTCGTCCTGCCCGTATCGCTCTGCGCGATGCTTCTCCTCGCCCTTCCCGTGATCTATATTCCTCCCCGGGCGGGTACGAAAAGCCTCCTGCCGATTGCGGCCCTTGCTGCGGGTTTCGGTTTCATAGTGCTTCAAGGCCTGATACAGGCACTCGGCAATGCAGGAACCCTGCCCGCGCCCGTCGCCATGGCGGCCCCACCCATTCTGGCTTTCCTTCTCGGAGGAGCCTGGATCGTGAAGATGGAAGAGACATGAGCCAGTCCAGTTCTGACCAACCCGAGGGATTCTGGCGCGCCTTCTGGGCAGCCCGGAGCAATCAGGGATCGCTGCGCACCGGACGGAGCTTCGATCTCGGCAAGATGAGTCTCCCCCATCTCTGGATGGCCTATCTCACCTACCCCACCATCCTTCTCTATTTCGCGCTCATCCTCGTTTCCTCCGCCATTGCCATTGCCTGCGGCCCCCGTTTCGGAACAACCCTCATTGCGGTGCTGCTCGTCATCGGCATCTATCCCTTCGCCTGGTACGCCATTCACCGTTTCATCCTGCACGGGCGCTGGCTCTACCGGAATCCTGTCACGGCCTCTCTCTGGAAACGCGTCCATTTCGATCATCACCAGGATCCGCATCTGCTGGATGTCCTGTTCGGATCGCCGCTCAACACCATTCCCACCATCGCCATCATCGTGATGCCCATCGGCTGGGCGATCGATGGCGTCAGCACCGCCTTTGCCGCTCTTGCGACCGGGCTGGTGATGACCTGCATCTATGAGTTCTTCCACTGCATCCAGCATCTGGCCTACAAACCGCGCTGGAAATGGGTCGCCCGCATCAAGCAGCTTCATGTTCTCCATCATTTCCATGACGAGGACGGCAATTATGGCATCACCAATTATGCCGCGGACCGTCTGTTCGGCAGTTTCTACCGCGAGGCCCGTGCGCGGCCCCGCAGCGCGCATGTCTTCGATCTGGGCTACGATCTCGAAGAGGCCCGGCGCTATCCCTGGGTCATGAACCGCACGGGTGCACCGCCCAAACAGCGTCCGGACGGAGCGCGGCGCAACGGGTAGAGACGACATGACCCTTCCCGTTCTGGTCCTTGCCGGATCACGCGACGGCGCGCAGGATCCTCTCGCGCGACATGGCGGCGTGCCGCACAAGGCCCTGCTCCCGGTCGCCGGTCGCCCGATGATCGACCGGGTGCTCCAGACCCTCTCGACCTGTCCGGAACTCGGGCCGATCCATGTCAGCATCGAAACCCCGGAGGCACTGGCGCATCTCGAAAGGCCTTTCGATTGCCTGCCGACGGCAAAGGGTCCGAGCGGCAGCGTGGCCCTCGCCCTCGAGCGTCTCGGCACGCCCCTCCTCATCACGACCGCCGATCATCCCCTTCTGCGGCGGGAATGGATCGCCGCCTTCATCGATGCGGCCGAGCGGACCGATTGCGATCTGGCCGTCGGCATCGCAACACGCGAGAGCATCGAGCGCGACGTTCCGGATACGAAGCGCACCTATATTCCGCTGAGCGACATGATGTTCTCGGGATGCAATCTCTTTCTTCTGCGCAACAGCCGCGCCGAAGCCGTCGTCAAACTGTGGCAGACTCTCGAGAGAGACCGCAAACATCCGCTCCGGATGGCCCGGACCCTCGGGGCGGGCATTCTGCTGCGCGCCCTGTGCAGGCGGCTCTCCAGCACGGTGCTGCTGTCGCGACTCCGCAAGCTGACGGGGGCCAGGGTCGCCCTCGTGCCGATCGATGACGGACGCGCGGCTGTCGATGTCGACAAACCCGAGGATCTTCGCCTCGTGATCGCGCTCATGGCGTCCGCCGGATGAAAATCGTCTATGTGATCAACTCGGTCGAGGGAGGCGGCGCTGCCCTGCCCGTGCCCGCCATCGCCTCCGTCATGCGGGCCCGCGGCCATGAGGTCACGATCCTGGCCCTGACGCGTCGCGACGGTCGTGCCATACGCCCCATGATCGAGGCCGGTCTGACCGTGCATGTCCGCGAGGGCGGGAGAAAGGATCATCCCGCTGCCCTGGCCTGGCTCGACCGGGTCATCGGCGAGCAGAAACCCGATCTCATCTGGACTTCGCTCACACGGGCCACGCTTCTCGGCCAGCTCGTCGGCCTGCGCCGACGCCTGCCGGTGGTGAGCTGGCAGCATTCCGCCCGCCTGAAGCCGGTCAATGCGCGCCTGCTGCGTCTGACCCGATGCCTGACGAAGCTCTGGATCGCGGATTCGGACTGCGTGCTTTCGGAGACGCGGCGCAAGCTCCGCCTGCCCGAAAACCGGATCGCCTGCTGGCCGATCTTCCGGGCCGATCCGACTTTTCCCGTCGCCCCTCCATGGGAGCCCGGCCAGATCATCAGGATCGGGACACTCGGTCGCCTTCACCCGGTCAAGGGTTATGACGTGCTTTGCAGGGCCGTGTCCCTGCTGACGAAAATGAAGGATCTGCCACCTTTCGAGGTCGTGATCGCAGGAGAGGGCGAGGAGCGCGACAGGCTGGCGGAACGGATCGCCCGGGACGCGCTTCCGGTTTCGCTGATCGGTTATTGCAGCGACCCCGCCACCTTCCTCCCGGGCCTTTCCCTCTATGTCCAGCCCTCTCACTGGGAGGGATTCTGCCTTGCGGCGCATGAGGCAATGCTTGCCCGCCTGCCGGTGATCGCCTCTGCCGCAGGCGAGCTTCCCCGCACGATCGACGAGAGCTGCGGGCGCATCGTGCCTCCGGGCGATCCCGAAGCCCTCGCCCTGGCCCTGGCGGACAGGCTTCGCCAGCCCGGGACTCTGGCGGCCATGGGCAGCCATGCCCGCGCACGGGTGCTCGCGCGCTTTGCAGCGGAGTCCTTCGACCGTTGCGGCGATGCGCTCATGGCCCGTGTCGAGCGCCTTGTCTGAAGAGACGTTCCCACCCGCGAACCGGAATCGTGAAGGAGGAATCGTGAGAGAGGAACGGGACGGAATTTCTCTTCCCGAAACGCAGCTCGCGATCCGGCGCGGGGTCCTCGCCCTGTGTCGCTCCCTCGGCTGGGCATGCATCAACGAATTCAGTCTTCCCGCTGCCGGACGCCGGGCCGACATCATGGCGCTCTCCCGCGACGGCCTGCTGCATTGCATCGAAATCAAGTCCGGAACGCGGGATTTCCTGACCGACCGGAAATGGCAGAGCTATCGCGACTGGTGCGATCATCTCTATTTCGCGTTCGACCAGAATTTCCCTGCCGGGTTGATCCCCGAGGATACGGGCGTCTTCATCGCGCATCTGGGCGAAACCCCCTCAACCATTCCGGCCGAATGTGCCATCATCCGCGAAAGCCCGCTGCGAAAACTGCCACCCGCCCGCAGAAAGACCCTCATGCAGCTCTTTGGCCATACCGCCGCGACCCGGCTCATGTCGCTCGAGGATCCGGCCATGACCGCCTCTCTGCGCGCTGCCCGGCGGGTCGACTGAGTCAACAAGGAGACATTTCATGAGTGACCATCGCCATATTGCCCGGCGCCTGGAAATTGCCCGTTCGGTCGTTTCCGATGCGGCGGCGCTCGCCATGGCGATGAGGCCCCCTCCGGGCGGTCCGACAGGGACGACGAAGGGTCTTCAGGATTATGTGACCGAGGCGGACACGGCCGTCGAGGCTCTGGTCTCTTCCCGCCTGAACGACCTCTTTCCGGAAGACGGATTCATGGGAGAGGAAGGCGGACGTCTCAGACAGGGTGCGCTCACCTGGGTGATCGACCCGATCGACGGAACCTCCAACTATGCCCGGGGTCGCGAACGCTGGTGCGTCTCGCTCGGCCTGCTGGAGAACGACCTGCCCGTGGCAGGCGTGATCCAGGCCCCCGCCCTCGGTGAAACCTACTGGGCCATGCGTGGCTGCGGCGCCTGGATGAACGGCTCCCGCCTCAAGGCCTCTCCGGTGACGGATACATGCAGTGCCATGGTCGAAATGGGCTGGAGTGCCAAGGTCGCCCCGGCTCTCTATGCCCGCCATGCACAATCCTTTCTCGAGCTGGGAATCGCACCGCGTACCGGCGCCTGCGGCGCGCTCGCCCTGGCCGATGTGGCATCGGGCCGGAGCGATGGCTATCTCGAGATCGCCATCAATCTCTGGGACGTCGCAGCGGGCCTCGTCCTGCTTCATGAGGCAGGCGCGCGCGTATCCCCCTTCCTTGCCGATGGCGGTCTGACCGGCTGCATTCCGATTCTCGCAACCGCGCCGGGCGTGGCCGAGCCGGTCGCACGCGCTGCGGGGATGCGTCTGTCATGACGGAACGTTCCCTCTCCCATCATCACGCCATATTTCCCGCTCAGGGCAGGATTTTTCCTGTCACGGCCACACAAAGCGAGGCTCACTCCTCATGACATCCCGCTCTTTCTTCCTCGCCCCCATGCGCCCGGGCCTGTTCGCCCTCACCTTGACGACACCGGTCCTGATGGCCGTCGCCACGCCCGCCGCCCGGGCGGCGACGGCGCAGCAGGCTCTGGTGGATCGCGCGACCCTGGCCGTACAGGACATCTTTCAGGGCACGACCCCGACATCGCGCGCGCAGCGTTATCTGGCCAAGGCACGCGCCGTCATGGTCTGTCCGTCCGTGTTTCGCATGTCGATCGTCTTCGGCGGTTCGGGTGGCGGTTGCCTGCTTCTGTCGCGCGATGCCCGCGGGTCCTGGTCGGACCCGGCCTTCTACACGCTGAGCTCTGCCTCGATGGGGCTTCAGCTCGGTGTGGAAAGCTCCCAGCTCATGTTCTTCGTCATGTCCGATCGCGGCCTGCAGGCGTTGCTCGACAGCCAGTTCAAGTTCAGCGCCAATGCCTCGGCCTCCTTCGCCAATATGGGCAGCGGTATCGAGAGCGGTTCGGCGGGCGCATCGAATACGGATATCCTCGCCCTGCAGAAGTCTCAGGGCCTGTTCGCCGGCGCTTCGCTCGGCGGCTCCAAACTGACGGTCGACAGCGCCGCGAACCGGGCATTCTACGGTCAGCCGGTCGGGCCGGAAGACATCGTCATCTCCATGAGGGTCAACAATACGGGTGCCGATCCCCTGAGACGGGTTCTCATGCAGGTGGTGCAGTCGCAGGCGACAGGAACGCCCACCTCCCTTACCGGAAACAGCCAGAGCGGTGCAGGAAGCCAGCCAGGCGGCGCTTACGCCAATCCATCGGCTACCGGAGCCGCAACGGGAGCTGCGCCGGGCCGGGCCGCGACAGTCGGAAACAGCCCCTACCCCGCGAATTATGATAGCCGACGCTCCTATACGAGCCAGAGCGGTGGGGCAGTCCGGAGCGAGACGCTCTCGTCTCCACGCTGATCGGAATACCGAGCGACGCCCCGTATCCCTGCCCCCCCGTGAGCCGGGATATCGGGAAGCGTGCCCCGAAAAGCGCGTCACGAGATGCGCGTCACGAAACGCACCTTATGAAACGCACGGCGCAGACCCCGTCAGGGCCGTTCCTTCGGTTCCGGCCCTGACGGGCGGTTCCCTCGTCTCAGGGCACGCAGGGCGCCGACCTTGCGGTTATGCGCGTCGAGGGTAGAGGAAAAACCGTGCCCCCCCCGGCCATCGGCCACGAAATAGAGCATATCGCCCGGAGCAGGATGAGCGACCGCCTCCAGCGCGGCCCGTCCCGGCGAGCAGATCGGCCCTGCGGGAAGTCCGGATATCGCATAGGTGTTGTGCGGCCCCGGTCTGTGCAGCTCCTCATGGGTGAGAGGATGGTCGAGCACGCCCAGACCGGCACTCAGATCGTAGATCGCAGTCGGGTCGGATTGCAGCTTCATGCCGCGCGCCAGTCTGTTGAGAAAGACGCGGGCAATGAGCGGTCGCTCCTGCGGCGCTGCGGTCTCCCTCTCGACGATCGAGGCCAAAGTGAGCATCTCTTCCGCATTCGCAAGACCCAGCCCGGGATCGCGCGCCGCCCATAGCGTATCGAGACTCCTTCTCATAAGGGTCTGGAGCCTGTGGACGATCTGCACGCGCGAGACGCCACGCTCGTAATCGATCGTCTGGGGAAAGACCGAGCCCTCGGCAAACTCCGGCACCGGCCCCGAAAGATACGGCGTATGAGCGATCAGTGCGGCGATCTGACGGGAGGTCAGCCCTTCGGGAATGGTGAGCTGATGCCGGACGGGCGCTGCGTGACGCAGGATCGCGAGCGTTCCGAGCATGGACACATGGGCGGGAAAATGGAGTTCGGCCGCATGGAGCGGCCCTTCGGACGCCGTGAGCCGCGTCACGATCCTGAAACCGAGACGCGCCATTCTGCCCCGGGGAAGAATGCCCGCCTCGCCGAGAGAGCGGGCGATCGACGACACGCCGCCGCGCGAGACGACATGGTCGGTTCCGGTCCGGAGCGGGCCGTCCCTGTGCGCGAGAGACCACAGGGATGCAGCGATACCGCCCGGGACGAGTATGCAGATCAGAACGAAGGCGGTCGCGAGCCGCCTCATGCCCGGCCGCAGGGTCTCAGAGTCCCCTGACGATCAGGCTCGCATTGGTGCCGCCGAACCCGAAGCTGTTCGAGAGTGCGACCGATATCTTACGCTGCTGGGCCTCATGGGCGACGCGGTCGATCACGCTCTCGCGGGCAGGGTTGTCGAGGTTGAGCGTGGGGGGCGCCACATTGTCGCGAATGGCCAGCATCGAGAACATCGCCTCGACCGAACCTGCGGCACCCAGAAGATGGCCCGTAGCCGATTTGGTGGAGGACATGGCCACATGGCGGGCATCGTCGCCGAAGAGGCGCTCGACCGCATCCAGCTCCAGATCGTCGGCCATCGTCGACGTTCCGTGGGCATTCACGTAGTCGATCTCGGCGGGGGTGATCCCGGCGGAGCGCAAAGCCGACTGCATCGCACGGAACGCGCCCTCATGACCCTCTGCCGGGGCCGTGATGTGATGCGCGTCGCCCGAGAGGCCATATCCGATGATCTCGCCGTAGATCTTCGCCCCGCGCGCCTTCGCATGCTCGTATTCCTCGAGCACGACGATACCGGATCCTTCGCCCATGACGAAACCGTCGCGGTCGCGGTCCCAGGGACGCGAAGCCTTTTCAGGCGTGTCGTTGAATCCCGTCGAAAGGGCACGGGCAGAGGAAAACCCGGCGATTCCGAGCGGGCAGACGGCAGCTTCGGCGCCGCCGGCAATCATCACATCGGCATCGCCGAGCATGATGAGACGCGTTGCATCGCCAATGGCATGCACACCCGTCGCACAGGCCGTCACCGCCGAATGATTGGGGCCCTTGAATCCATAGCGGATGGAAACGTGACCGGAGATCAGATTGATCAGGGCCGAAGGGATGAAGAAGGGCGAGAGACGGCGCGCCTTGCCGCTCGCGACCGTGAGAGAGGCGTCGTAGATCGTCTGGAGTCCGCCGATACCCGAGCCGATCATCACGCCGGTGGCGCAGCGATCTTCCTCGCTTTCAGGCTTCCATCCCGAATCCTCGACGGCCTGGATCGCGGCCGCCATGCCGAGATGGATGAAACGATCCATCTTCTTCTGGTCTTTCGTCGGCACCCAGTCCGAAAGGGTCAGGCCGCCTTCTGCAGTCGGGCCTTCGGGAACCTCGCCTGCCACATGCGCCGGCAGGTCGCTCGGATCGAAACACGAGATGCGACCGATTCCGGTCTGGCCTGCAATGAGACGTTTCCAGGTCTGCTCCACGCCCACCGCCAGAGGCGTGACAAGGCCCATACCGGTGACGACAACGCGTCTTTCCTTCATTGCCGACAGGTTTGCCATCATGGGCGGACGAAGCTCCAGTCAATAGCGCCTGCTCCCGGCCTTCGGGCCGAAGGGAGCGGCTTTCAATCTCGTCGTATTCGCCGGCTCCGCCGATCGGGGGGAGCCGGGACAGATCATTGCACCGGGCGCAGGCCCGGTGCGCCGGATCAGGCGGCCTTCTGCTTCTCGATGTAGTCGATGGCGTCCTTGACGGTCGCGATCTTCTCGGCGGCGTCTTCCGGGATCTCGACGCTGAAGGCTTCTTCGAACGCCATGACCAGCTCGACCGTATCGAGGCTGTCGGCACCGAGATCGTCGATGAAGGAAGCGTCAGGGGTCACCTTGCTCTCTTCGACGCCGAGATGCTCAACAACGATTTTCTTAACCTTATCGGCGATTTCGCTCATCTGTTCTGGCTTCCTGTCTGCCCGATGCTCGGGCGGTTCGATTCTGTTCATACCCGTCTGGTTTCCCATCCGGTCCCCGTCTTTGCTCCGGAGCTGGCAGAAGCTGCCATTCCCCGGATCGCGGACCGAAATTCGGGCCCCGGCAGGCATAGACGCCCACGCTCCGGACGAAGCAGCGGGCGCTTAGCATGGTTTTGCCCCGCACGCCAAGCTTTGCTTGCAAGGCAGGGTTCAGCCCCTCAGGGCATAGCCATACCGCCATTGACGTTCATTGTCATGCCGGTCACCCAGCCCGCCTCTTCGGAGGCGAGATAGACGACCGCCGCGGCGATGTCCTCCGGCTTTCCCATGCGTCCCAGCGGGATGGATCCGAGCAGCTTTTCGCGCTGTGCTTCCGGCAGGACCGCGGTCATGGCAGTCTCGACGAAACCCGGTGCGATGACGTTGACGGTGACGCCGCGCGAACCGGCCTCCTGAGCGAGCGACTTGGTCATGCCGATCATGCCGGATTTCGCCGCAGCGTAATTCGCCTGACCCGCATTGCCGGTCACGCCGACGATGGAGGCGATATTGACGATGCGCCCGGCCCTGCGACGCAGCATGCCCTTGAGCGCTGCACGACACAGCCGGAAGGGCGACTCCAGATCGACGGTCATGACCTTCTGCCAGTCCTCGTCCTTCATGCGGATGGCGAGGCCATCGCGCGTAAGCCCGGCATTATTGACCAGAATATCGAGCGGTCGCCCGAGCAGCGCCTCGGCCTTGCCGACCAGCGCATCCGCCTCGGGACCGTCTGAAAGATTGGCGACGCAGGGATGCGCCCGCGAGCCGAGCGAATCCGCCAGCTCCGCGAGGGCGGATTCGCGCGTGCCCGAAAGGACGAGCTCCGCGCCCTGTGCGTGCAATGCGCGCGCGATCGCGGCACCCAGGCCGCCCGACGCGCCTGTCACCAGCGCCGTCTTGCCTTCAAGACTGAACATGCGTTTTCTCTCCCTGATTTCAGAGGCTGCGAAGCAGCGCCTCGATCTCTTCCGGCGTTCCGGCATTCCGGGCCGTCATTTCCGGCTCTATGCGACGAACGAGACCGGTCAGAACCTTTCCGGCACCCAGCTCGATCTGCGAGGTCGCTCCCATGGCCGCCATCGCTTTCACGCTCTCGCGCCAGCGCACGGCGCCTGTGACCTGCTGCACGAGCAGTTCGGCAATACGCCCCGCATCCGTGTTCTTGGCTGCCGTCACATTGGCGATAACGGCCATCTGCGGCGTTCCGATCGTTTCGCCGGCCAGAGCCTCGGCCATACGCGCGGCGGCGGGCGCCATGAGGGAACAATGGAACGGCGCCGATACGGGCAGAAGGACGGCGCGGCGGATCCCCTTCTCCCTGGCAAGGGCAATCGCCCGTTCGACCGCGGACAGCGCGCCCGAAATCACGATCTGGCCGCCGCCATTATCGTTCGCGAGTTCGAGCGTCTCGATACGGACCGGCTCGCCCTCGACCGATACGCGCGCGGCCTCATCGCAGATCTCGCGCGCCTGGGCCTCCTCGACGCCGAGCAGCGCGGCCATGCCACCCTCTCCCGCCGGAACGGCTTCCTGCATCGCCCGACCGCGCAGACGCAGGAGACGTGCCGTCTGGGCAATGCCCAGCGCACCGGCAGCGGCGAGCGCGGAATATTCGCCGAGAGAATGCCCGGCCACCACACAGGCCTTGTCGCAAAGGCGGAACCGGCCTTCGGATTCCAGCGCGCGCACCGTTGCGAGCGAGACCGCCATCAGAGCGGGCTGCGCGTTCTCGGTCCGGGTCAGCTCTTCGGGCTCGCCTGAGAAAATGAGTTTGGAGAGATGCTCTCCCAGAGCGTCATCCACCTCCTGGAAGACTTCACGGGCCGCCGGGAAAGCCTCGTGAAGCTTCTGTCCCATCCCGACGGACTGACTGCCCTGACCGGGAAACACAAACGCATGTACTGACATCGGCTCTCTTTTTCACCCTGAACTTGAGCAATCCTGTCGCGCGTGATGGCGGAGGCCGCCTGTTCCTGTCAAATCGTTCCTGTCCCGGGGCAGCCCGCATCGCCGCCCCAGAATGCAAGGCGTCTCCTGTTGCGCTGTCAGACGCCGATCCGCTGCAGCACGATGAGGACCTGCGGCAGACGGGCCGGATCGTCGAGAAACTCGATGATGCGAAACAAATGCCCCCAGCGCTGGGCAATATAGGCTCTCGGTATGATCGCCTCGCCGTAATGGGCTCCGGGATGAGGCCTCTTGACGGGCGCGGCATGCAGAAAGCGACCCGCATCGTAGCGTGCGTGGGCGCGCGCCTCATCCGTGAAACTGTCCGCACAGACCTCGTACCACTCATGCCCGAGCCGTATTCCGGCTGCGCGGCGGGCACGTTGCTCGGCACAGAAATCGATGAAACGGCGGGGCTGGGTCGTGATGACGGCCAGACCGCCCGGCCTGAGCAGACGATGGATCTCGGCCATCCAGAGGCCCGAGATCAGCTCGTCGAGATGCGAAAAGACGGAGAAGGCCACCACGATATCGAACGAGCCCGGCATCAGGACCGTCGGCGGAGAGAGCGCGCCGGTAAGAAAACACAAGGCGGGATTGCATCTGCGCGCTTCCATCAGGAAACGTGAGGTGGGATCGATGCCGAAGATGTTTTCCGGACGGATATCCTTCATGAAAAGCCGCGCGATCCGCCCCCAGCCGCACCCGAAATCGAGCAGGCGCGTATCGGGGCCGAGCCCCTGACCGGCATACCGCGCATAGGCTTTCACTTCGCGCAGAAAGAGCCAGGCTTCATGCAGGGATATCTCGCCCGAATGGCCATGGATCTCGCGTTGCAGATTATCATCGGGGAAACGCGGCATGGCGACTCCGTCGATCACCTCGAGATCCAGAGAGGTGACGAGGAGACGCAGCCATTCCTCGTCGCTACAGGTCCGGAACCTGTCGAAAAGATCGGATGCCTGGATAGGAAGGGTCATGAACCGCCTTTTGGGACAGGGAAGACGGTTTTTATTAGTATAGTTCAGAGCATGCAGGAAATACCGGAAATACGCGCCGGTGAATACCTGCGCGCGCCGACAGGTTTATCTCGATACGAGACGCCCTCTCTGCCAGGCCTCGGCCGCTTCTTCCGGATCCATGCCATCGACCTGGATCGCACGATCCATGGCACTCATGACCTTGTTACCCAGCGTCATCTCCGACAGCTCGTCGAGCATGTCCTGATCCGCGCAGGCCGCCACGCTCTCCCGCACCATCATGCAGGCCTCCATCTCCTCGCCCAGACGCGGATCCGCAACGATGGCGAAGGCCTCATCCGCGAACAGCGCATGAGGCTGGGCCAGAAACACGAGAGCGGAGGTACCCTCGGCTCTGGCAGCCTGCACCGTCTCGAACAGCGCGTCCTCCTCGCAGATCGTCACGGGCACGGATGCGAGCGCCGGGCTGGCCTCCACGATGCTCCTCATCCGCGCCTCATCGGGTTTCGCGGTGATGATGCGCCCCACCTGTCCGGGGGTGAGCGCCTCTACCGGCGGCAGGGAATCGTAGGACGCCCAGACCCTCACGGGACGATAGAGCGTTCCCAGAACACGCATGCCGTGCTGGATCAGACCGGCATCCTCCGGGAGCCATGCCGAGACCAGAAGATCGATCGTACCGTCATCGAGAAGCGACGGCAGCTCATCGCGATCGGCATCGACGAATTCCACCTCGATCTCATGGGCATCGAGAACACGCGCCACGGCACTTGCGCAACCGGCATGAAGGGCGTTGCGCAGATGACCGAGAGAAAGGGTGGTCATGGATGATCCTTCCGGAAAACTGAAAACGAAAGCGCTGACAGGGCAGGCAAGATGGCGCGTGTTCGATCACTGCGCCCACGGATTGGCAAGAGGAGACCCCTTTACCGCAAAGGAGAGCCCTGTGTCTCGCCCGGAAGTTCCCCCCCCCCCGGAAGCTCCACCCGGAAGTTCCGCCCGCGAGCCCGGTCCGGGCGCGCCGTCCGGAGGGATGGCGACGCAGGAGAAAGAGGAGAGAAAAGGAAGCGCGAGGAAAACGAGGCCGCTTGATTCAGTTCTATTCAGTTCTCGCATGCCTGACGCAGCGGGATCGAGAACGTCGCATCGCATCCCGACTCGGGATAGCTCAGGACTGAACTGCCCTGATGACCGAAACCGGCACTGAGAAGTCTGGATCCGAAGCCGGAACCGGACGGCGCCTCTGGGCAAGGGCCGCCATGCTCGCTCCAGTGCAGGGTGAGCATTTCACGCTCTTTCGGCCCGGACACGTTCCATACGAGGCTTACGCGCCCTTCCTCGACGCTCAGCGCGCCATATTTCGCCGCATTCGTCCCCAGTTCGTGCAGCATCAGACTCAGCGTGGTCGCTGTATTCGGCCCGAGAGAAACCGCCTCACCGGCCAGCGAGAACCGCTCGATGGGTGCGATCCGCACGAGCACGTCCCGCGCCAGCGCCTCGAGATCGCCGCTGCGCCACGACTGGCGAATCAGAAGGTCATGGGCGGAACCGAGCGCGACGAGGCGTTTCTCGAAGGCGCGAACGGCTTCGCGGTTGCTGACGCCCCGGAGACTCTGATTGGCCAGCGCCTGGACCAGGGCGAGAGTGTTCTTGAGACGGTGAGCCAGCTCCTGATGAAGGGTCTCCTGCCGGATCCTGGCCTCGAGAGACGCTGCGGCTGCTTGCGCCCGGTCGGAAACGGCCCGCAGGAATGCCAGCTCCTGCTCGGTCCAGTCGCGCGGGGAAAAACACTGCACGAAGAGACAATGGGTCAGCTGCCCATGCATGGAACGACCCGGATCGGCGTGCCCGGGTCCAGAATGAGCTGGGCCAGAGTGAACTGGGCCAGAGTGAACTGGGGTCGTGATCGGCATGAGAAGCAGGGCGCGCACCATGTCCCCAGCCGGGTCTGCCGGATCCGGCGCAGGAATCCAGAGCGTCTCGCGCGCATCCCTTACGGCAACGAGCAGCCCCTGCTCGAGCACGCGCAAGGCAGAATCGTAGGTCCCGGCAGTGAACCTGCCGGTCACGAGAGGCGGCGAATCGGATTTCCAGTCGTGAAACAGGGTATAGCCCCCGCCAAGCGGGGCCTCGATCTCTGCCCAGCCGGCCCGATCGGCGCTGAGCGCCTCGCCCAGCGCCCGGGCGGCCGCCTGCCAGACTCCGCCCGGCGTCTCGACCCGACGCAATGCATCACCCAGCATCACCATGGAAGCGAGGCGGTTTGTGGCGATCCTGTCCCGTGTGATGTCCTCGAGCGTGCCGACGAGTCGCACGGGCTTCCCCTGTTCGTCATGCTCGATCTCGGCGCGGCGACGAACCCAGATCCGCTCGCCATCCGACATCTTCTCGACCACGAAATCGGTCTCGATGACCGAGAGATGATCGCTGTCGCCGCTCGCGAAATGGATGAGATCGATATCGGGTACGGGCATACAGCGCTGGAAGACAGCGATCGGACAGAGAATCCCGTGCGGCATCTCGGTTATCCGCCCGAGCTCGGCGGAGAGGAGAATGGCATGGCCTCCGTAACGGATCTCGAAGGTCCCGATCCCCGGCAGATCCTCGATGGCGGGTGCGCCCGTATTGCCGTCCTGCCCCGCGTTGCCGTTCTGCCCCGTATTGCCGTTCTGCAAACCATCTCCCCCGTCCTCGTCAGAGCCGACGAGCCGGGCGCACTGACGCCCGAGTGCCTCCAGCCCCCGCATGAGCGCAGGATCGCTCAGGGTATCGCCCAGGGTATCGCCCAGGGTATCGCCCAGGGTGATGCTTTCGCGCGCGAACAGATGGAGGCAGAGCCGGTTCGCTCCCGCAGCCGCAGGAATCGCCAGAGCGAACCGCTCGCGATACTGCCAGGGCGCATCGTAGAGAACATCGCCCGGCAACAGGGCGACCGGGTCCGGAGATGTGCAGGATGCCTCCACCTCCTGCCCCGCCACCGGGAAACGGAGCGCGTCGGGCAGCGGTCCGAAAGTCGCGACGATCCTGCCGTTTTCGGACCTGTCGTTTTCGCGCCTGCCGGTATCGGGAATATCAGGAGACGAACCATGTGGGCGTGTTGCGCGCGCGCCATCCGGCGGAGAAACCTCCGCGCCGGAAACGCCCTGACAGATCAGCAGCGCGGCCTGTGCCCGCGCGAGAGAGGCGGCAGCCGAAAGAAGATCTTCCAGCGCGAGACGAATCGTCATGACAGCGCGCGGCGCGCGCCCTCCCCGGTTGGAAAACCGTCACCCGGGAGGACAATACCCCGGACAGATCCGTTCCTGTTCATTGACCCAAAACCGCCCTTTCCGTCTCCGACCCCGACCGAAGACCGGCGGGATTCCTGCCGGCCGGATCATCGATCGGAACGGACCGGTTTTATCCGGTCACGATTTACGGAGTGTTATTCACCAGATTTTAACGCGATCCTCAGGGGAAAGATAGAGCTTGTCCCCCGGCTTGACCCCGAAGGCAGCATACCACGCATCGATATTATGCATCGGAATATTCACCCGCGCCTCGGGTGCCGAATGCGGATCCGTCACGGCGCGCTTGCGGATGGAGTCCTCACGCAGCTTCTGGCGCCAGACCTGAGCCCAGCCGAGGAAGACGCGCTGATCGCCCGTCAATCCGTGCACGACAGGCGCGGGCTTGCCGTGCAGCGAGGCATGATAGGCGTCCAGAGCCAGAGTCAGCCCGCCCAGATCGGCAATGTTCTCGCCCATGGTGAGCTTGCCGTTGAGATGGGTCCCCGGAAGCACTTCGAACGCGTCATACTGCTTTCCGAACTTGTCGGCCAGTGCCTGGAAGCGCTTGACATCGTCGGGAGTCCACCATTGGTGCAGACGGCCATGCTCGTCGTACTGACGCCCCTGATCGTCGAAGGAATGGGTCATCTCGTGACCGATCACGCCTCCGATGCCCCCGTAATTGACAGCCGTATCCCCCTTCGGATCGAAGAAAGGCGGCTGGAGGATTGCGGCCGGGAAGACGATCTCCACCTGGTTCGGATCGTTATAGGCATTGACCGTCTGCGGGGTCATGAACCACTCGTTGCGATCGACCGCCTTGTCGAGATGACCGAGCTGGTATTTCCACTCGAAGGCGAAGGCACGCGCACCGTTTCCGTACAGGTCGCCGGGCTTGACGACCAGACCGTCATAGCTGCGCCACTTGTTCGGATATCCGACCTGGATCTCGAAATTCTGCAGCTTGCGTTCCGCTGCCTTCCGCGTCTCCGGCGCCATCCATGCGACATGCGTCAGACGTCGGCCGAAAGCGGCCTTCACGTCCTGGGTAAGCGCCGTAATACGTGCCTTCGCCTCGGGCGGGAAATAGCGATGCACATAGATCTTGCCGATGGCCCATCCCATGGCATCCTCGGTGCGGCCGACAGCCTGCTTCCAGCGCGCCGGGAGTTCGGGCTGGCCCTCAAGTTCGTGATCGTTGAAATCGAAAGCGGCCTGCACGAAATCATGGCTCAGATACCGCGCCGCATTGTTGCCGAGATGGAACGCCAGCCAGGCCTTGACGACGGCCGGATCGGCCTCGACGATCACCTTCGCCATCCCTGCCAGGGCGGAGGGCTCGCCCACGACGATACGCCGTGCCCCGATATTGTCCGAAGGAATGCCGGCAGCCACCAGATAAGCGGTCCAGTCGATTCCGGGAACCCGCTTCGCGAGCTCGTCTACCGTCATGGGGTTATAGGTCTTGACCGGGTCGCGCAGCGCCGTGCGCGACCATTGCGCCTCGGCCAGTTTCGTCTCGAACGCCACGACCTTCCCTGCATTCACGGAAGGATTGGCCCATCCGGTCAGCGTCAGGATCCTGTCGACATAGGCCTGATAGGCCTTCTTCTTGGAGGCGAATTCGGGCTTCAGATAATAGTCCCGGTCCGGCAGGCCGAGATCGGCCTGGTGCAGCATGAGAGCGTAATGCGTCGGGTCCTTGTCGTCCGCATTGATCATGAGCATGAACGGGGAGAAATGAAAGCCGGACTGCGCTGCGGCGAAGATCCGCGCCAGCGACGCGGCATCGTGCTCGTTTCTTATCGTCTCGAGATCGGTCTTGAGAGGGGAAGCCCCCAGCTTGTCCGCACGCGCCGTGTCGAGGAAGGTGGAATAATACGCGCCCAGCTTTTCTTCCGTCGTCTTCGGGTCGGCCGAAGGATTCTTCCTCGCATCGCGCAGGATCGACTGGACCCGCTCGCGCGCGGTCTCGGCCAGGATGACGAACGGCCCGAAAGAAGAACGATCGGGCGGGATGACGATATTCTTGAGATAGGTGCCGTTGGCATAAAGGAAGAAGTTGTTTCCCGGCTTTATGGCCGTGTCCATGCCCGCCATGTTGAATCCCCAGCTGGGATCATAGGGCTTGACGCTGGCCGGACCGGCCTTGTCCTGGGCCAGAGCCGGCTGGGCAAGGAGCGCGAGACCGCTCACGGCCCCGAGCCACAGAGAAGAGAGACGCTTGTTTTTTCCGGTCACGCAGCAGCACTTTCCGATTATTGACCACAGCAGCCTGTCCGGTCGTTGCGACCGGAGGCAGAAAACATCATGAGTCCAAACGGACGGGAGAGGTCAACGCCGCGACCGCTGCCGTCCCGTCTTTTTTCCCGCATCCCGGGAGAAAGCCGCAAGAACGTCATAATCGAACACGACCGTTTTCTCGATGGACGGCCCTGCGAATTGCTTGAAGGCTTCGTGGGCGGGATCGAAGAAGGCGGGATCGGTCACGACCGGCTTGCCCACATAGAAATTCCGGTCCCCCTCGGAGTTGAACGTCACGAGAAAGGCCTGCTCCAGCCCGTCATCCACGCCCTCGCCGCTGTTCTGGACACCCGTCTCGATCGAACGCACGGGATGGGTGCCGTCCGGCCTGCGGGAATCCTCGACGAGGCGGAGAAACCGGCCCGTGATCTCCTGCTTCCTGACGGCACTCGTTCCAGGCCTGTAGCGGAACATCACGATATGACGCACGAGCCCTGGCCGCCAGTCCGGCGCCGTGAAGCGGGACAGCCCTACCTGTGCTGCGAGCTGTTGCGCCGCATGGGTGCCTGCATCGGCAACGGGCGGGAGCGCGACTGGCCCTTTCGAGGCGATCGGCAGGGAATAGGGATCGGCCGAGGCGGGAGGCGAAAGGATCGCGCCGAAACCTCCGGCGACAAGGACGGGGAAACCGAGACGCAGAAGACGGGACAGCACGGACAGGCTCCTTCCGGACGATGACGTTCTGGTTTGCCACTAAATCAGGAAAACAGCCCGAGCGGGTCTAAAATTCCCGTAGGACGGAAAACGCTTTCGTCAGCCGACGATCGGGCAGCTCCCGCGCCTCCCGCTCCGTCAGACCATTGCGGCCTGACGCCGGAAACGCTGCGCCTTGAAGCGGATCAGACGGAACATCGCCTTCGCCACCAGGGACTGGATGCGGGAATGCGGCGCAAATCCGATCGTCTTGAAGATCATGCTCGTGACGCGGTTGATATGCTTGAGCTGATAGCACCCCATGGCGCGCGCCATATAGGCGGCAATGCAGCTCTTGTGATCGTAGGGTGTCCCGGTGGGGAGATTGGTCGTGTAATAGGCCGTCGCCAGCTCATCGTCCTCGCTCTCGGTCACGCGACCGAGCGCGATTTTCGTGCGCTGCCACATGCTCAGCTTCTCCCGCTTGAGATAGCGGTGCATGTGATCGTAGAAGAGCTTGAAATGGCGGTATTCATCGGCGGCGATCTGCTTGCAGATGGCCTTGAGTACGGGCTCGTCGGTCGCATCGGCCAGGGCTGTATAGAAGGACGAGGTTCCCGTCTCGACCATACAGCGTGCGATGAGCTCGCCCGTACGCGAACCGCGGATCGACGCATCGACATCCTGCTCGATGTGATAGGTCGCGCGATAGCGCTCGAAAGCCGACATGTAGTCCCAGCCGGGATCGGCCATCATGGCCCATTTGCCGAGCGCGTCGCCATGCTGGACCTCTTCGACCGCCCAGTTATCCGCTGCCTGGCGAAAATCGGGATCGCCCACGAAGACGTTGCCGAGATAGACGGCATAGTCGAGGCCGTTCCGCTCGACGACTGCCGCTGCCTTGATGACCGGGATGATATCCGGATCCACGCGGGATGCATCGAAGGCATCCCAGTTCATCTGATCGATGCGCCAATGTTTCATGACGCAGTGATGACATGTCCCGGGGATTTTGGGTAGAGAGACCCGCAAGCAAGCGTGACAAAGGACCCCGTGCTGTGGCATCGCTGCCCGAGCTTTCCTCGCAATGATTTGGAGCCATGCCCGGCATGTCACTCGATACCCTGACACGCGACCCGGTCGTCCCTCGTGAGCTGCGCGCCGCGGCGCACTGGCAGCCCGAAATCAGACATGACTGGACCCGCGACGAAGTGGCGGCCCTGATCGACCTGCCTTTTCCGGACCTCATCTTCCGCGCGCAGCAGGCGCATCGCGCCTATTTCGATCCAACCCGCATCCAGATCTCGACCCTGCTCTCCATCAAGACCGGCGGCTGCCCCGAAGACTGCGCCTATTGTCCGCAAAGCGCGCTCCATGAAAAGAGCGTCAAGGCCGAACGCCTCATGGCCGTCGAGAAGGTTCTGACCGAAGCCCGCGCCGCCAAGGCGGCCGGTGCCGGACGCTTCTGCATGGGGGCTGCGTGGCGCTCTCCCAAGGAGCGCGATCTGGACACGGTCTGCGCGATGATCGAGGGGGTGAAGGCGCTCGGGCTGGAGACCTGCGTGACACTCGGTATGCTGGATGGCGAACAGTCCCGCCGCCTCAAGGAGGCCGGGCTCGATTACTACAATCACAATCTCGATACCTCGCCCGAATATTATGACCGGATCATCACCACCCGTACCTATCAGGATCGTCTCGACACGCTCTCCAATGTGCGCGATGCCGGAATCAATGTCTGCTGCGGCGGCATCGTAGGCATGGGAGAGGACGAGAACGACCGTGCCGGTCTGATCGCAACCCTCGCCTCCCTGCCCCAGCATCCCGAAAGCGTGCCGATCAACCTGCTCGTTCGCGTCGAGGGCACGCCTCTCGCCGAGGCCGAGGCGGTCGATCCGATCACCTTTGCGCGTATCGTGGCCGCCGCACGGATCACGATGCCTGCAAGCCATGTGCGCCTTGCTGCTGGCCGCGAACTCATGAGCGACGAGGCCCATGCCCTCGTCTTCCTCGCCGGAGCGAACTCGATCTTCTGCGGCGACAAGCTGCTCACCACGCCCAACCCGGCGGAACACCGCGACCGCAAGCTTCTGGCAAGCCTCGGCATGAAGCCCATGACCGAGGGGCACTGACGCGCCTCCATCCGGAATCGGAAAAAGGCCGGCTCCCGCGAGGGACCGGCCTTTTTTTGTCTGTACGATTCTCCGGGGGCTTCGTCTCACGCGTGCGGGGACGGTCGAATGCGGAGACATCGCAGGGCGGGGGGCGGCTCTCTCCTGCGGCAGGGGGACAGGGCTTCAGGGCTTCAGGGCTTCAGGGAAGCGCGCATCGCCCCTCCCCGCGCCGCGCCGCGATCAGAAATCGGCAGTTACCGAGAACTTGAAGGTACGCGGCAGGCCCTGAAGCAGATAGCCGCCGAATGCGCTCTCCCAGTAGCGGGAATTGGCGAGGTTATCGACACCCAGCCGCGTCGTGATGGCCTTGTGCTCGACCACGAAGCTGTACCGCGCACCCACATCGAAACGCGTCCAGCTCGGCACGCGCAGGGTGTTCAGATTATCCGCATATTGATGGCCGGTCTGGATCACGCGCCCCGTCAGCGTGGCGCCGCGAATGAACGGGACATCGTATTCCAGATTGCCGTTGATCGTATATCCCGGCACGCCTATGGCGCGATTGCCGTCATAGAGCCCGCCGGACGTGCGTCTCTGATCGGCATCGATGATCGAGGCTCCTCCATTGAACCGGAGGCCTTTCACGATCTCGCCATTGACCGTGAATTCCAGGCCACGATTGCGCTGGAGGCCATCGACCGAGAAGATGCTGGTGCCGGTGCCGGGAATGGCCACGCTATAGCCGTTCGGCCGGTCGATCTGGAACACGGCGACGGAGGTTGCAAAACGTCCGATATCGTATTTCGCACCGATCTCATATTGCACGGTCTGATAGGGCGGAAAGATCTGTCCGAGATTGACGACATTGCCCGTGGCCTCAGGCCCCGGGGCCAGACCCTCGATCCGGTTGAAATAGAGCGAGGTCCGCTGTGTGGGATGCACGACCAGACCGACCACCGGCGTGAAGACACCCTGATCGTACCCGGTCGGCGTGCCCTTGCCGTAATTATAGGCCACCGTCTTGATGGACTGGTACCGGAAGCCCGCCGTCAGGGCCACGCGATCGTGAAACGCCGAAACCGTGTCCGAGAAGAACAGGCTCCATAGTCGCGTCGTGTTGTTCTTCTGCGGATTGTCGATATTGCCGCCAATATAGGTCTCGGGCTGGGCGGCATTATACAGGGTCGGATCGTAAAGATTCGTCTGCTGCCGCGTCAGGGCCAGCGCATAGGCCGAGGCATTTTCCTCCCACAGGCCCGACCCTCCGGCATTGATCTCGTGCCCGAGTCCCCCAGTATGGAAATGGGCGCGCAGACCGGCCTGCGTGCTTTCGTTGGTCTGCACATAGGGCACATACATCGCCCCGTTATACGCGGCCCCGGTCTCGCTGTTGGTGACATAGGTGCTGCCGTAATTGCCCTTCTCGTTCCCTCCCAGTCCACCGAACTGGGCATAGGCCGTCAGATGCTTGCCGAAATCGTGCTCGACCTTGAGCTTGCCGTAGATGTAGTTCAGCTCGGTATAGGTCCAGGGTTGCCCGTAATTGGCCCCCGCGCGCGGCACATCGGGAACACGCGTCACCCCGCTGAGAAACACGCCGCCGCGACCGCCATTCACGCCCTGGTTCTCATAGGCCATATCCAGCGTGACCCGGGTGCGCCGCGACCGGTCGTGCCAGTCGAACCCGCCGCCTACAGCCACCTGATGGCGTCTCTCGCGATCGATGGCGGCGATGCCGCTGCGACCGGCGACGTTGATCCTCACGCCGAACTGCTTGTCCTGTCCGAAACGTCGCCCCACATCGAGCGCACCGCCTCCGATGGACGTCCCCGTGTAGTCTCCCGTGATCCGGGTCAGCGGCGTCTCGCCCGCATGTTTGAACTCGAGATTGATGTTGCCGCCCTGGGCGGTGCCGCCCGGCGCTGCGCCGTTCAGGAAGGCACTCGCACCATTGAGGACCTGCACCTGATCGTAGAGCTGCGGCGAGACGAGCTGACGCGGCGTGATGCCATAGAGGCCGTCGATCGCCACATCGTCACCATAGACAGGAAAGCCGCGGATGATGAACTGTTCAGAGAAATTGCCGTATCCGTAGGTGGTCCGCACCGTAGGATCGTTCATCAGCACATCGCCGAGGGTCTGGGATTGCTGGTTGAGAATCAGGGCCGAGGTATAACCACGAACATTGAAGGGTACGTCGAGGCCCTTCTTGTCGCCGAGAGCGCCGAGATTTCCCCCCTGCTTGACCTCCATGCGATTCTGTCTCTGGGCGCGCACCTCGATCCGCTCGTCGCGTCCTTCCGCTGAGGACGCAGTGCCGGACCCGGTGACGACTCCGGCGTCTCCCGGCCGTTTACGATCGCTTGACGGCTTCCGTGCTTGTGTCCCCCGCACCGGCTGTATCGTTTTGCTTTGTACCCCATCGTCTTCCGGCTCGGCTGCACGCGCTCCGGTCTGGATGCAGAGACCGGCAGACAGCGTAAGCAGCGCGGAAAAAGCAATGCGGTGACGGGTACCATGACGAGGAACGGATCTGGGCAAAACGGCAATCTCATTGACAAGAAGTAAAGCTCGGGGCCAAATAGACGCGATTGAGAAACGCTCGCAACTAAACTCTTGCCCGTTTCTGTCCCTTCCGCCAAGAAGCCCGGGGGCTGTTGCACAGGAAGCACATGCGAAAGAGTAGCAATAACAAGAGGCGGAAATCGCCCGTCCTTTTCTGGACCGTGCGCCTTCTCCTCGGTCTGGCGCTCGTCTATCTCTGCGGTATGGGCATGCTGGATGCCTTCCGGACCGGACATAAGGGGCCGGTTCCGATCGCCGGTTATCTCGGGGCCTTCGCGGTCATGCCGATCGTTCTTCTCGTCGTGTTTTCCCTTCCGGCACTGGGCCGTGGTCGTGTGCCTGCGCTCCTCCTGCCGGGCCTCCTGCCAAGCCTCCTGCTATGTGCCCGGATCGCAACGTCTGCCGGTTCCTTCCTCCATGCGTGACACCCTGCGGACCCGCATGGGCTGGCTTCACGAATGGATCGGTTTTCTGGGCGGTCTCGTTCTGGTCGTCTGCTTCACCGCAGGCTCACTCGCTCTTTTCGATATAGAGCTGACCCGATGGATGCAGCCGGAGCTCGCTCGCTATCATCCCGCACCGCTGAGCGATGCAGCACTGGACAAGGTCGGCGGGATCGTCGCGCAGATGAGGCAGAACGGTCGGAATGCTTTCATCACCCTGCCGACCCCGCGCGATCCCATCCTGCGTGTGCTTCATTTCAACGGTCATGCCTTTCTCGGCACTGCCTACAGCCCGACGGACGGCTTCCCGGTCCTGACCCGACCGACCGATGGCGGACAGCTCTTCTTCGATCTCCATCATTCCCTGTATCGCGGTCCGTTCTGGGGCAACATGGTGACCGAGATCGCCGCCATAGGGCTTCTGATCGCTGTGGGCTCAGGGCTGATCATCCATTTCAGAAGCATCATTCCCGATCTGCTCCTGTTCCGCCCGTTCGCGTCCCGCACAAGGGCATGGATGGATGCGCATATCCTGGCCGGTCTGCTCTTTCTGCCCTTCATGGTGATGATGGCCTATACGGGCGCAGTCATTCACGGCCCGCGCCTGTTCCCCATGTTCGGCGGCGGTCATCACGGACGACCGGGCCTTCATCGCCCGTCGGGCGACAGCCGGGCGACATACGCCCCTCTCTCGCCCATGCTGCACGAAGCCGAGAAGATCTTCGGTCCTGCAACGATCGGCCTCATCCTGTTCGAGAACGGAACCGTCTCGATGACCCGAGCCGATTCCTCCTCCTTCGTTCTGACGCGCGATCATGCGGTGTTCTCCGCGCAGGATGGCACGCTCGTCGATGTGGTGCGACAGAAGGACCCGTCCCGGCGGCTCGGTGGAATCCTGCGCGGGCTGCATTTCATCCGCTGGGCACCGCTTCCCTTGCGCTGGCTCTATTTCCTGTCGGGAATCGCGGGAAGCGCGCTCATGTCTGCCGGTCTGATCCTGTTCCTGATGAAGCATCGGGATCGCCGAGGAAGCCGGTTCCTGTTCCGTCTCGCCGAGACGCTCACGATGGGCGTCACCACCGCACTCCCCATAGCCTGTCTCGGTTATCTGTGGGCCAATCGTCTTTTCTGGTCCGATCTGCCGGAGAGGGCTCACTGGGAGATCGAGGCGTTTTTCCTGGTCTGGGCGGTTGGGCTCGTTCACGCGGCCTGGCGCAGCTTCGGGCCGACCCCGCTGCGGGGCTGGAACGAGCATTTCGTGCTGTTTGCGAGCTTCGCGCTCACCGTTCTGCCGCTGGATTTCCTGACGCGGACCTCCAACGGATATCTGAGCAGTTTCGACGTCTACAAGGCTGTGGATTTCACCGCGTTCGCCTTCGGCCTTCTCGCGCTTTTCATTCACCGGAGACTCGCAACCTCATGATCACGCTCCTGATCCTTGCTCTCTCCCTGATATGCTGGGGTATCGCCCTCGGGGCCCATGCGCTGCTTCAGCCCAAGATCCTGCGCGCCCTGACCCTGCCGGCGCCACGACGCGGGACGCTGCGTCTCCTCCGGCTCGTCATGCCGTTCTGCGCGCTCGCCCTGTGTCTGCAACTCGAGATCTGCTGCGCGGTTCTCTCATGGTTCGGCTGTTTCTCCCTGGCCGGAATAGGGGCCTCCGCGACGCTCACCCTCGCCTCCCTGCGTCAGCGGCGGGAGCACCCTGCCGGAACGCTCGCAGTCTGAGAGACTCCCGCTCCCGCATAACGGCAGGCCGGGTCCGGCAGAAACGGGAAAGAGAACGGACAGCGTCGCATCCGGTTTGCGGCGAAGCTGTCGTCTGGCGCGCAGCGCAGATCTGCCGGACGCGCTTCAGGGACTCCGGACCGCGCTTTCCGTTGCCTGTCCGGACGCTGAACCGCCCGGTCGGGACGCATCGGAGCCGGTCGTCTCCTGCGCCGGGCGATGCGTTCTCTCGCGCGCAAGCTGCTTTCGGGTCTCGGCCGCACGCGCCTCATAGGCGCTGGCCTGCGTCAGATCTCCTGCACCTTTGGCTGCCCGGGCCGCACAGTCCAGAGCACGGGCAAGACCCCGATAATCCAGATCGTTCCGCCGGGTCTCGATCGCCGTCCGCGCGGCCGCTCCGGCCTCCTTCCATGCGCCAGAGGCCAAGGCAAGCCGGGCTTCGAGTTCGGCCCGGTCGGCCTGTACGAGGAGGGAAGTGCCCGAGGCCGCAGGAAACGCAGCAACGATCGCCGCCAGAGCATCGTGGCGACCGAGCCCGTCCTCGGCCAGCCCCCTGAGGAAGAGCAGTCTTTCATCGAGCGCCGGATGCCCGACCTGCCCTTTTCCAGCCCCGCGCCCCGCGCCGCCATCTCCGGAAACGGCGCCTCCCGAAACAGAATCGGCCAGGGCGACGGCGTCGCCATAGCGTTGCGTGCGGACATAAGCCGCCATCGCAACCGCATCGAGGGCGACATTGGCCTGGGCGTTTCGCAAGGCGAGATCGCGCCGGACCTGCGCGATCGTGGCGAGTGCGTCCTCCGGGGCATCGGCGTCGAGTTGCGCCACCGCCCGGTTATACCCGGCATCGCGGATCGCAGAGGCATCGTCACCGAGAAGCGCCCGGCGATAGGCCGTCTGGAACTGTCCTTCTGCCTGTTCGGGATGGGACTGGTCGAAAACATCCCTGCCCACCTCCATCGCATTGACATAGGCCTGATCGACCTTCGGTCCTCCCGGGGCGCTCCCTCCGCATCCCGCCAGGGCGATCATAAACAGAACGGGCGTGAACAGGGCGGGCGTGAAGAGGGCGCGCGTGAAGAGGGCGGGCAGGCCGCAAGCCCGTCTCGGAACCGTCATGGCCGGATCTCCGAGGGGGGGAGCCGATGCGTTTTCGCCTTGCCGCCATTGCCGCTCCCTCCGAGAATCCACAATCCGCGCAGCTGGTCCGTCAGGCGCTTGAGACTGTTCGCCGTTGCCTGAGCCTGGGTCAGAAGCGCGGGCAGTTGCGCGCTGGCCTCGTCGAGATTGGTCATCGTGTCCTGCAACCGGGGCGTAGCCTTGCGCAGATCCTCAGAACTGTGCCGCACGTTGCGCATGGTCCCGTCGGCTTGCGCAAGCACGCCTGCGATCTGCCTTTCGATCGGCTTCAGCTGGTCGATCGAATGCTGGAGCGTGACGATCGTGGCATCCGCATGACGCAGGAGAGAATCATCCATCACCAGCCCGCCGACCGATCCCTTGCCGTCCCGGATGGTGCCGGTGACCTTGGCCAGATCCGCCATGATCTGATCCGCATTCCGCAAGGCAGGCATCAACCCGGCACGGATATCGCCGATCGTCTTCGTGATCATGTCTGCCGGGTTGGGCTCGACGGTTGCTGGAAGCTCGGCGAACTCCCAGTCGAGCTTCTGCCCGCGGCCGCGCTCGAGTTCGATATAGCTCGCTCCGGCCACGACGAAACGCCGCCGGATGACCGCATGGCTGTCCTTGCGGATATAGGGCTCGAATTGCGGATCGATATCGGCAACCGCATACATATTGCCATGAGGATTGATCTTGACCGAGCGGATCGAGCCGACGCGGATACCCATCAGCTCGATATCGTTCCCCACGGCAAGTCCGGCGATGCCGCTTTCCGGCAGATTGAAATGCAGCTTGCCCGCCGGTGTCAGCCAGTCGCGCAGGACACCCGCCTCGACGATCGCGAAGACGAACAGGCCGAACGTCGCCAGAACGAGAATCCCGACCCATTCATCGGCATATCGTATCCGCATGAGCGGCCGGGGCTGGGCATTGCCTTCCCGGCTGTGATGAATTCGAAACATCAATGCACCTGCTTTACTGGCAACAAGCCCTCATCGAGCAATCTGTAACGCTGGATGCCCTCACCGACATAGCCATGCCAGATCGAGGGCGTACGCGAGAACCAGATCACGCCGCAGCCCCGTTCGCGCGCGGCGGTGAGCTGGGCAAGAAACGGTGTCATCATGTCGGTCGTGTCCGGATCGACCGGCTCCTCCAGAAGAAGGAGGCGTGGCTCGCCCATGAAGGCGCGGACGCAGGCGGATTTCGCCCGGTCCGCATCGCTCAGACGATCGGGAGAGAGAGTCGGAAGTCCCGGCAGACCGAAAAGACGCGACAGTCTCACAGCCTCCGCAACAAGGGTGTCCGTGGGCGTTTTCGTATGATGAAGCTGCTGGATCAGGATATTGAGATCCGTCCCGAACAGATCGATCCATGCGCCTTTCTGCATGATCCGCCCGATACGCCCGCGCAGGGCCCATGCCCGCCGCTCGGGCAGCGTCATCCAGTCGAGACCGAGGCAGGAGATCCCCCCCGATACCAGCGGGATCAGACCGCTGCAGAGATCGGCGAAACGCGACGCACGCGTGGGATCGCGGCAGGCGATCAACGCGCAGTCCCCCGGCATGAGGCGCAGGGAGTAGGCGATCGCCGTCAGGCCGCTCTCCTCGAATACCGGCTGGGCATCGCGCAGCTCGAGCACGGATGAGAGATCCTCGTTCATGCGATTGTCACTCCGAGCACGACATTGATGATCATGATCACCATGATCCCCCGCGCGAAACCGCGCGGCAGAAGCGTTGCGAGCGTGTCCGAACGAGAGGCGTCGAGACCGGTCAGCTGTGTCGCAAGACTGAGATAGAAACCGCTCAGCACGAGCTTGAGCGGAATCCCGAGATAATCGATGGGTTTCATCGCCCCGACCACGTCATAGAGAAATGTCCAGATCGGCATGGTGATGACGGAATTCAGCCGGCAGACGCCATAGCCGACCGAGAGCGAGACAAGGCTGAAAACGACGCCGAGCGTGAAGGACGCGACCGTCATCGCAAGCGCGCGCGGAACGACCAGCGTCAGGAAGGGATCGATGCCCTGCGCCTGGAGCGCGCGCAGTTCCCCGCCCGTCGTGAGCTGCCCCAGCTGGGAGAGACTCAGCATCGCGCTTCGACCGAGCAGGATGATCCCCACCAGAACGGGGGCGATCTCACGCACGAGCACGGTCGCGAGAAGGGAGTCCGTACTATCGGCCATGCCCGCGATGCCGAGCCAGTAGATCGCCTGCGCCACGATGCCGAAACCGGTCAGCGCCGCTGTGAAAAGCGTGCTGAAAAGCCCTCCGCCAGCCGCTTGCCGCAGGGTGATCTTGAATTCGTGCAGAACGGTGCGCCGCCACGAGGTCGGCATCAGGGATTCGCGCGCGACCCCCCAGCTCGCCCCGACGAGCATGAGGGTAAAGCGCAACTGCCTGCGCGTGAGCGCACCGAGCGCGTCGAGCAGGGCACGGTGCCACGGAAGACCGTGACGGGGCCCGGCATGGCGTGAAGGACCATCGCCCTGGATCCGGGGAGAGCCGGACTCTCCGGAGGTCGCCTTTCCGGAAACCGCTTTTCCGGGAGCCGCTTTCGCCGGCGCAGTGCCGCTCATCGTCGCGCCGCCAGAACATAGGTGTTCGTGATCCCGAGCACCGGAAGATAGAACATCCCCCGGGGACGAAACAGGTAATAGTCGCGCAGAAGCGCATAGGCCGTCTCGGAAACCTGGATGGTGCCGGAATCGGGCGCGCTGACCGCGAGAAGCTCGGATGTCTGCGCGGCTTCTCCCCAGACATTGAAAAGCCCCGGATCGTCGCCGAGCACGGCGCCGAAGGCCCGCCCGACATCGAGGCCGATCCGGAAACTGGGCGTCAGCTCGGCATCGGAGAGGGTGATCAGGGCGATCTCGCGCAAGGCCAGAAGCGCGTCGGCAACCCGGCGCACCGCATCGATATCGGGCTCCTGCGCGCATTCCCCGATCAGCACGACCCGGTTGCCCAGTATCTGGGCCGAGAAGATATGATCCCGCCGGACCACCTCCTGGAATTTCGTTACCAGTGTCTGGACGACCGGAATGAGATCGACCGAGCTGTCGGCGGCAGTATCCTCGAACAATATCGTGGCGATCGACACCATCGCGTATTTTCCGGCGGCGAATGCGCCCGATCCGCTCTCGCCCGGCGCGGCGAGAAACCCTTCGTTCATCCGGGTCTCGACCGCCGAGCGGTCATCCGTGTGCCGGTTCTGCGGTTTCGCCGTTTCATTCTCCAGCCCCTGCAGCGCCGCAAAGCGGATAGCCGCAATCTCGGCGACGATCGCTATGACGTGAGAAACCGCATGCGGACGTCGCGCATCCTCGAGAACCACCATGCCGATGACGCTGCCGCGGGCCTGGATGGGCTGGATATAGACCGAGCGTGCATCGATCTGGGTCATCACGATGCGCTGGAAGGTACGCAGCCCCTCCTGCGTTCCGGCTTCATGGCTCTCGATCACATCGCCTTCGAGAAGAAGCGCGAAGAAAGCGCCGAGATCGTCGTGAGAGAGCTCCATCCCCGCACTATGGGTGTCGCTGTCACTGTCATAGGCGTCCTCGCACAGGAGGCGCTCATCGTTCCCGACGGTGCGCCAGAGGCTGACGCGCCGGCTCTCTGCCAGCTCGGCAAGGCGCTGTGTAAGAAGAGGCGCGTCATGGGTCGGATCGAGCAGATTGGTCGTCCCGGCGAGGGCATTGAGCGCATTGCTCTCGGCTCGGGTCTGCGCCTGCTGGCGATCCAGCCTGCGCTGGAGACGCTCGCTGCGACGGCTCTGACGCACGAGGAAACCGGCCAGAAGAGCCGCGAGGACGACGATCACGAGCGAGAACAGGAGCCCCTGCCGTCCGGCGGCCGCCGTGAACGCGGCGAAATCGTTCTCGGGTGCGTTCAGCATCAGGATCCAGCCCGGCCGGATATGATGCAGGGAGGCCATGATCGTGACGTACTGCGTGTCGTGCGCCTTGATGAGATGCACGCCCGATCCGTAGATATGGAAAAGCGCCAGCGCACGCGTGAAGACGGGTTGGGTCTTCGGATTGAGGAGCATCCGGTCGAAGCTCCAGTTGGCGGCTTTCGCAACGTCGAGGAGATGCGTCCCGGCCACGAGACGCCCCTTCTGGTCCACAACCACTGCCTGCCCGCTCCGGCCGATCTTCATGGCAGCGAGGAAATCGGTAAGACGGTTGAGCGAGATATTGATGGCGAAGACCGCCTGATGCCCGTCATCCGTATGCAGGACGCTCGCTGCGGTGACGATGAGCTGCTGGGTCGCAACCGTCGGATAGGGATCGGACCAGTTGAGATCGGGATGATCGAACGCCCCCTCGTACCAGGGCCTCTGGCGTGGGTCGTAATGCTTCGCCGGCGTATCGGTGGTGCGCACGAGCTTGCCCGATTTGTCGTAGTACCAGTGCCGGAAGACATCCTTCTTCCTGTCCAGATGCACCCATTCCATCCCGTCGGCGATATCGCGCGGCGCACGGTCGATGAACCAGAATTGCCCGCGATCGTCGGCAAGATAGAAACTCTCCACCTGACTGACATTGCGCAGCATGGAGGCGCCATATGCCAGAAAGATCCGGGGAGGCTCCTCCGTGACTGGATCGGTAAGGAGATCGCGCGCGACCGTGGCCGTAGCGGGCGCCGGCGCAAGATAATCCGAGACTTCCTGGGTGATGTGCTTCTGCTGCTCGCGCAGGAGATCCTGCGACAGGGCGATCACGCCCTTGCGGGTGGTGTGGTAGGAATGCAGGGCCACGACGAGAATGACGACCACAACGAGAATGACCCCGAGAATCGGGCCGACGACCTCGATGAAACGGCGGCGACGGTTTCCCGCATCCGAATCGGCCGGGTCGATGATCTCAGAGACAGGCAAGCAAACATTCCTTCAGGCTTGGCCCACATCGTGGGCCGGGCACGCTTGTCCCACATCGCGGGCCGGACACGCTTGACCCACATTGCAGGCCGGGCACGCCTGACCCATGCTTCAGGTCGGGCATGGCGGCGCCATCGCGGATCGCCTTCCCTCCATCCCCGACCATATTCCCTCTTGTGTCAAAGCGCTGCAACCCGCATCTCCAGACCGTTGCGTCCGGAATGGAGAATGAAGATGGCGAGAGCGTGGCTTGTGGATCGCAAGGTGATCTCCCTGAGCGGCGGCGACCGTGTCGGTTTCCTCCAGGGGCTCGTATCGAACGATGTTACCTGCGCCGATCGGACGAGGCTCGTATGGGCTGCGCTTCTGACCCCGCAGGGACGATATCTCTCCGATTTCTTCATCTGGCACGAGGAGGACCGGCTCCTGCTCGACGTTCCGGCGCCCCATGCCGAAACCCTGTGCCGGCGTCTCGCCCGTTTCCGGCTACGGGCCGATATCCGGATCGATATGACCGACGAGATCGTCGAAGCCTGCTGGGGTGAGACGGCGCAGGATGACGGCCGCCGCGACCCCCGGCTCGATGCCGCCGGGACGCGACGTATTCTCCCGCAGGACGCCGTAACGGAAGCGGAGGACGGGCTTTCGGCCTATCACGCCCATCGCATCGCTCTGGGCCTGCCATCGCCGGACGATTGCGAGAGCGAAAAGACGTTGCTGCTCGAGGCCAATTTCGACTGGCTCAACGGCATATCGTGGAAAAAAGGCTGTTACATGGGGCAGGAACTGACCGCCCGCACCCATTATCGCGGCCTGGTCAAGAAGCGCCTGGTCCCGCTATGCGCAGACGGTCCCCTCCCCGCGCCCGGAACGCTGCTCATGGACGGATCGCGCGAGATCGGTATGGTACGGACTTCATCGGGCCAGCGCGGTCTGGCCTTTCTGCGTCGCGAATACTGGGATCGAAGCGTGGCCTGTGGTGACATAATCCTGACCCCCGACCTGCCGGACTGGTTCCATCACGAGGCTTCGGGTGACGGCTCCGGGGATCCCGCCCCGTGATACGCTTCCCCTCTTCGGGACGACCGCCCTCCCCTGTTCTTGCGAGATCCATTCCATGAACTACGTTCCGCCGGATGACCGGACCTGTCAGACCCTGCTCGATGCGGTGAAATTCGACCGTGACGGGCTGATTGCCGCCATCGCCCAGTCGGCTTCAGCGCCGCACGACGTCCTCATGCTCGCCTGGATGAACCGTGCAGCGCTGGAGGAAACGCTCGCAACCGGACAGGTCTGCTACTATTCACGCAGCCGCAAGAGCCTGTGGCGCAAGGGAGAACAATCGGGACAGAGGCAGAAACTCTGCGCCGCCCGCCTCGATTGCGACGGCGATGCCGTTCTCCTTCTGGTCGAGCAGACCGGCGTTGCGTGCCATACCGGTCGGCGGAGCTGCTTCTATCACGAGGTCACGCCGACCGGCTATGTCGATACCACCCAGCCGGAGACGGACCCCTCCGTTCTCTATGCCGGAACGGCCTCACCGCAGGGCTGAGACCCGTCCGGGGTCCTGTCCGCTGGGGCTTCCGGATCTCCGGACTCCGCATCCGTTCCGTTCAGCAGACGCAGAACGGCCGCTGCCGCAGCATCGGCAGGCGTACCGTCGTGATCGTCCCCCTGAGGGGGGCGGAGCTGGTCGAGAATGACGTCGAACGCATCGCGCTGCTCCTGCGCAAGCTCGCGATCCGTCAGAAGATCGTAGGCGGCATCGGCGAGGTCGTCAGGGGTACAGCGCTCCTGGAGCAATTCGGGAACGACCTCCCGTCCTGCGAGAAGATTAACCATGGCGACATATTTCACCTTGATCATGCGTCGCGCCATGAAGGCCGTGAGCGGGTTGACGCGATAGGCAACCGCCATCGGGACATGGGCGAGCGCGAGTTCGAGCGTCGAGGTTCCCGATTTCGTCAGGGCGGCTCCGGCGGCGGCGAATGCATCGTGCTTGTCGTGCAGCTCGGTCACGATGACGGGTTTGACGGGCCATTTCGCTACGGCTCCCCGCACCGTCTGGGCAACCAGGGGCGAAAGCGGGAGAACGGGACAGATATCGGGCAGACGCTCCCTGAGCAGGGACAGCATCCTGCCATAGACGGGCAGAAGACGCGGAACCTCCGAACGTCGGCTGCCCGGCATGAGTATCAGGATCGGGGCCGTTTCGTCGATCCCGTGACGCAGGCGAAAGCGATGGGCGTCGCCCTGGTCCGCCCCCGACTGGAGGACCGGATGACCGACGAAATCGACGGCAACGCCGCGTTCTGCAAACCATTCCTGCTCGAAAGGGAGAAGACAGAGCAGGCGATCCCACAAGGCGGGAAAGCTGTGCACCCGTTTTTCATGCCATGCCCAGACCTGGGGACCGACATAATGGATCTTGGGCGTGCTGACATGACGCAGACGCTTGAGAAACCGGAGCGCGAAACCCGGAGAATCGATCGTGACGATCAGATCCGGCTGCCTCAGGACGACGTCGTTGACCGCCTCGTTGAGGCGCTGGGAAAGCTGACGGATACGCGGAAGCACCTCGACGAGGCCCATGACCGCCAGATCCCGCATGGGGAAGAGGCTGGCAAGTCCCAGCGCCTCCATGCGCGGCCCCCCGATTCCCACGAAAATCAGGTGCTGGTCCCGCGCCAGCAGCGCCTGCATGAGATGGGCGCCGAGAACATCGCCACTGGCTTCACCCGCCAGAAGCCAGATGACGCGCGGGACGATGGAGGACTGAGGCATGACCGTTCAGCGCCTCAGAACGGCGCCGGTTGCTTTCGCGACCGCGGAAACGATCTTTTCCGACACCGTTTCGATGTCCTCATCGGTGAGGCTCGCCTTCACGGGTTGCAGCACCACCTCGATACCGAGCGAACGATATCCGGGCTCGAGCGGCGCCCCTTCATACACGTCGAAGAGCCGCACATCGGCGATCAGGCTCCGCTCCGCTCCGCGCACCGCGCGCAGAACCGACTGGGCCTCGGTATCCGGCGCCACGATGAAGGCGAAATCGCGCAGTACCGGCTGAAATGCGGAGAGAACCGGCGGCTGGCGGCGGCGGTTTTTCGGCAGGGGGACAGAGTCCACCAGAACCTCGAAGGCAACGATCGTGCCATCGAGCCCCATCGCCCGCATCGTGGCGGGATGGATCTCGCCGAAATGACCGAGAATCGTCTTCGGGCCCTGCCGGACCACACCGGAACGCCCCGGATGGTAATATCCGGGAGCGTCGGCCGTAACGCTCAGCGCTTCCGCCGGAAGACGCAGGGACTCGAGCGCTGCCATCAGATCGGCTTTCGCATCCCAGACGGACATGCCACGCGCACGCACGCCCGGGCGCCGCTGCGTCTCTCCGCCACGCAGACCCGCCAGAACGAGGCTCTGCCCCTGTGCATCGAAGGCCGGACCGAGCTCGAACAGCGCCGCATCCGCATGGCCGCGCGCCGCATTGCGCTGCCAGGCCCGCAGGAGATTGACCAGCGGCGTCGGACGCATCTGGTCGAGGTCCGACGCGATCGGATTGAGCAGCCTCAGCCCGTCGGAAGGCGAGCCGAACAGCGCCGCATCTTCGTGCGAAACGAAAGAGAATCCGACCGTTTCCATCAGCCCGCGCTGGGCGCAGAGTCGGCGCAGCTCACCGAGACGCTTTCTGGATGGCGTAACCGCAGGCAGGGTGACGGACGAAGCCTGGGGGAGCGAGCGCGCAGGAATCGCATCGAGCCCGTAAATGCGCAGGACTTCCTCGATCAGATCGTTCTCGGCCTCGATTTCCGCAACGGCCTGTGCGGCACTGCGCGCCTCCTCGGGATCGAGATGAGGCGCCTGATCGAGAACCACCCCCGTCGCGATGTCGTTTCGCCAGGACGGAACGGCGAAGCGCGCCTCGCGCGCGTCACGCTGACGGACCTCGAAGCCCAGATGCTCGAGAATGCCGATGGCCTCCTCATCCCCGATCGCGGCACCGCCGAAGGATTCGAGACGCTCGAAACGCAGACCCGCCTCACGGTGCCAGTCCGGAATCTCCCCGGCGCTCGTCACTGCGCTCGCCTCTCCTCCGCAGAGGTCGAGGATGAGACGGGTTGCTGCCTCCAGACCGGAGAGCACGAGCGCCGGATCGATGCCGCGCTCGAAACGCTGGCGGGCATCCGTATGCACACCCAGACGACGTCCGGTCAGAGCAAGGCAGACGGGATCGAACAGGGCAGCCTCGATGAAGACATCGGTCGTCCCGTCGGAAACGCCGGTTCCCTCTCCGCCGATGAGCCCTGCAAGCGACTGCACGCCCGCGCTGTCGGCAATGACCAGATCGTCCGTGCCGAGCACGAGATCACGCCCGTCCAGAGCACGGAAGGTCTCGCATGCGGCCCGCGACAGGGTCAGGACGGAGCCCTGCACCTTCGCGGCATCGAAAACATGCAGAGGACGACCGATATCGTAGGTAAGAAAATTCGTGATATCGACGAGCGCGCTGATCGGCTTGAGGCCGATCGACTCGAGACGCTGCCTGAGCCAGGCAGGGCTGGGACCGTTCCTGACCCCGCGAACGAGCCGCCCTGCGACATAAGGGCAGGCCTGACCGTACTGGATGTCCCAGGAAATCGGCGAAGGGAAAGTCCCTTCCACCGTATCGACGAGCCAGGGCTTCAGATGGCCGAGTCCGGCAGCAGCAAGATCGCGGGCCACGCCGCGAACGCTCAGGGCATCGCCGCGATTGGGGGTGATCGAGATATCGATCACCGGATCGTCGAGTTTCGCGAAATCCGCATAAGCCTGCCCGAGAACGACGGTCTCCGGCAATTCCGCGATCCCGTCTGATTCCTCGCCGAGGCCGAGTTCACGCAGGGAGCACAGCATACCGCCGCTCTCCTGCCCCCGGATCTTCCCGGCCTTGATCGTGATGCCACTCCCGGGGATGTGGGTTCCCGGCGGCGCGAAGATCACATGCAGCCCGCTCCGTGCGTTGGGGGCACCGCACACCACCTGCACCTTTTCGTACCCGCCCCCGGCAGCGACGGTGCAGACCTGCAACCGGTCCGCATCCGGATGGCGATGCGCCTCGAGAATTTTCGCAACACGGAAACCGCGCAGGGAATCGGCGGGGTTCTCCACCTGCTCGACCTCGAGCCCGATCGCCGTGAGTTTCGCGACGATCTCGTCGAGCGACGCCGTGGTGTCGAGATGGGTGCGCAGCCAGGACAGGGTGAATTTCATGAGCTCAGACTCCTTCCGCGAGACTGACAGAGGCGAGAGAGGAGAAGCCGTAATGACGCAGCCATCTCAGATCGCTCTCATAGAAGGATCGCAGATCGGGGATGCCGTTCTTGAGCATGGTGAGACGCTCGATTCCCATACCGAAGGCAAAACCCTGCCAGCGCGAGGGATCCACGCCACAATTGGCGAGAACGCGCGGATGCACCATGCCCGAGCCCAGAACCTCGAGCCAGTCCCCACCGCCGCCGATCTCGCCCGTCTGGCGCGACCAGCCGATATCGACCTCCATGGAGGGCTCGGTGAAGGGGAAATACGACGCACGGAATCGCACCGGCAGATCGGGTTTGTCGAAGAAGATACGCAGGAACTCGGTCAGACATCCCTTGAGATGACCCAGAGTTATGCCTTGATCTATGACAAGTCCTTCACATTGATGAAACATCGGTGAGTGTGTCGCATCGTGATCGGCCCGATAGGTGCGCCCGGGGGCAATAATCCGGATCGGCGGCGTCCGGGTGAGCATGGAGCGGATCTGCACACCCGAGGTCTGGGTGCGCAGAACGCGCTGCGGCCCGTCCGCAGTGGCGGGCGGCAGATAGAACGTATCGTGCTCGGTGCGGGCCGGATGATGATCGGGCGTATTGAGGGCCGAGAAATTGTGCCACTGACTCTCGATATCCGGACCTTCCGCAACGGTGAAACCCATGGCGCCGAATATCGCGGTCATCTCGTCGATGGTGCGCGAAATCGGATGAAGCAGCCCCGGAGCCTCCAGCGGCGCCGGCATGGTGACATCCACGCGCTCGTCTCTCAGGCGGGCGTCGAGCGCTGCCTGCGCGATTTCCTGCCCGCGCGTCTCGACCGCCGCATTCAGCGCATCGCGCAGGCGGTTGAGCGCCTGCCCGCGCTCCTTCCGGATATCCGGGCTCATCTTGCCCAGCTCCTTGAGAAGACGCGTAAGCCTGCCGGACTTGCCCAGAGTCGCGACGCGAATCGCATCCCAACCGGCATGATCCTGTGCCTGAGCCAGCGCCTCGAGGGTTTCGCTTTTCAGCGCTTCCAGATCATCGCCCATTCTTTGCCAATCCCCATCCTTCGCCTGCGCCCGTTATCCGCCCGCGATCGTCAAAAAAGAAAACGGGCCGTCCTGATACAGGACGACCCGTTTTCTATCAAATCCGAAAAGAAGCCGGATCAGGCCTGGGCCGTCTGCTCCTGGGCAGGCTGCTCCAGCGCCATCTGCGCCAGCTTCACGATTTCGGCGAAGGTGGCTGCATCGTCGAATGCGATGGCGGCCAGAACCTTACGGTCGATTTCGATACCGGCCTTGGCGAGTCCGTTGATGAACTTGCTGTAGGTCAGCCCCTGCTCACGAACGGCAGCGTTGATACGCTGGATCCACAGAGCGCGGAAATCGCGCTTCTTGTTGCGACGGTCGCGATAGGCATAACGAAGCGCCTTTTCGACGCGCTCGAGAGCGATGCGATAGTTCGTGGAAGACCGGCCGCGATAGCCCTTGGCCAGATCCAGAACCTTCTTGTGACGGGCGTGCGTCGTTACGCCGCGCTTAACACGTGCCATTTATCTCTGCTCCTCAAGCCAGTCCGTAGGGGGCCCACTGCTTCACGGTCTTCGCATCCATGTCCGTCATGGTCTGCGGGCCGCGATTGGTGCGCTTCATTTTCTGCGGACGGTTGATGAGGCCGTGGCGCTTGTTGCCGGGACCGCACATCACCTTGCCGGTCGCGGTGATCTTGAACCGCTTCTTGACCGACGACTTGGTCTTCATCTTGGGCATTTCGTTCTCCTCTCGACATACCAGGCATGCGCCCCTTGCGAAGAAGCGCACACCAAGCGGCCAGGCATGCCCTGACATGGGCCTGGACGCGCGTTCGAAAGGGGGCACCTACAGGATCGGGGGACGGGATTCAACCCGTTTTAACGCGCATAAACATTTACTTTAGGTTAGACGGGACATTAACCATAATGTGGGACGTTCTTGACGCCTCACGGCATTTGGGCCTTTTTCCTCGCGGTCTTTTTTTCACAACGTTTCCGACCAAGACAATCACATAGGACGACGCATGAACACGGTTCACCGGCCGCGGTTCTGGGCTGGCCTCACCGCACTGATATTCGCCTTTTGTGGCCTTTATCTGACGATCGGCGGTGTCTGGCTCCTGAGCTATGGCGACACTCCCTATTATGCAGTCTGCGGTATCGCGCTGCTGGCAACCGGTTTTCTGGCCTGGAGAGGTCGGGCTGCCGCCTTCTGGCTGTACACCCTGGTCATTCTCGGGTCGCTGGTCTGGGCGATCAGCGAAGCCGGAATCGACTTCTGGTCTCTCGTTCCGCGCGGCGATATCATCGTGGTGCTGGGGATCTGGCTCCTGCTGCCCTTCGTCACCCGCCAGATCACGACGAGCCGACTCGCAACCCTGCCCCTCGCCGGCAGCGTGGCGCTCGCCATCGTGGTTGTCCTCGTGGCTTTCGTTCAGGATCCCGGCGACAAGGCCGGCTCGCTCCCGACCGAAAAGATCGCGGCGGCCGGAAGCGACGCACCGCAGGTGCCCGATGGCGACTGGCATGCCTATGGGCGCACGCAGTACGGCGATCGCTTCTCACCCCTCACCCAGATCAATTCCGGCAATGTCGACAAGCTCAAGGTTGCCTGGACGATGCAGACCGGCGACATGCCCGGTCCGAACGACCCGGGCGAGGCGACGAACGAGGCGACCCCTCTCGCCGTCGACGGCACGCTGTATTTCTGCTCGCTGCATCAGAAGCTGTTCGCGGTCGATGGCGCCACCGGCAAGACGAAATGGACGTTCGATCCGCATCTCTTCGTCGATCCCGGCTTCCAGCATCTGACCTGTCGCGGCCTGACCTATCACAAATCCGAACCCGCCGCCCTGACCTCCGACGGAACGCCCGCGCCCGACGAATGCCAGGAGCGCCTCTTCCTTCCGGTCAATGACGGTCGGATGTTCGCGATCGACGCCAAATCGGGCAAGGCCTGCACGAGCTTCGGCAATAACGGCGAAATCGATCTGCGCGTCCCTCACATGCCCTACACGACGGTCGGTGAGTACGAACCCACCTCTCCCCCGGTCGTGACCGACAAGGTCGTGATCATTTCGGGTGCGGTCACCGATAACGGCTCGATCAAGGAACCCTCGGGCGTGACCCGCGCCTTCGATCTGTTCACCGGCAAGCTGGTCTGGGTCTTCGATCCGTCCAACCCCGATCCGAACCAGATGCCGGGACCCGACCACAAATATGTGCCCAACTCCCCGAACTCCTGGATCACCTCGTCCTACGACGCGAATCTCGGGCTGATCTACATCCCGACGGGCGTGCAGACTCCCGACGAGTGGGGCGGCAATCGCAGCGCCGATGCGGAACGCTATGCCTCGGGCGTTCTCGCGCTGAACGCCGAGACGGGCAAGCTGGCCTGGTTCTACCAGACGGTTCACCACGATCTGTGGGATATGGATCTTCCTTCCCAGATGAGCCTCGTGGACATCACCCAGAAAGACGGCAGCGTCATTCCGGCAATCTACGCTCCGGCCAAGACGGGCAATATCTTCGTTCTCGACCGTCGCACCGGCAAGCTGATCGTCCCGGCTCCCGAGGAGCCCGTACCGCAGGGCGCCGCGAAGGGCGATCATGTCGCGCCGACGCAGCCCTTCTCCCAGCTTTCCCTGCGTCCCAAGCCGCTGCTGACGGGCAAGGACATGTGGGGCGGCACGGTCTTCGACCAGCTCATCTGCCGGATCGCTTTCCACCAGCTCGACTATCACGGCACGTTCACCCCGCCGTCGGAGCGTGGGACCCTGGTCTATCCGGGTAATCTCGGCATGTTCGAATGGGGCGGCCTTGCGGTCGATCCGCAACGTCAGGTTGCAGTTGCTAACCCGATCGCGCTCCCCTTCGTTTCCAAGCTGGTACCGCGCGGACCCGAGAATCCGCTCTGGCCCCAGAAGAACGAGAAGGGTGCCGGTGGCGAAACCGGTCTGCAGCACAATTACGGCGCGCCCTTCGCCGTCATGCTCAGCCCGTTCCTGAACCCCGTCACCACGAAGCTCGGCTTCCCCATCCCCTGCAAGCGTCCGCCCTGGGGTTACATGGCCGGTATCGACCTGCGCACCAACAAGGTCGTGTGGCAGCATCGCAACGGGACGCTGCGCGACAGTCTCTACAACAGCGCGCTTCCGGTTCAGCTTCCGCCGCTCAAGATCGGTGTTCCGAGCCTCGGTGGCCCGCTCACCACGGCAGGCAACGTCGCGTTCCTGACCTCGACGCTGGATTTCTACATCCGCGCCTATGACGTCACGACCGGCAAGACCCTGTGGCACGATCGACTCCCCGCGGGCGGTCAGTCCACCCCGATGACCTACAAGGCCAACGGCAAGCAGTACATCGTGACCTATGCTGGCGGTCACGGCTCTTTCGGCACGAAGATGGGCGACTATCTCATCGCCTACGCCCTGCCGGACTAAGCTCGCCCGGCATGGTCTCCCGGCGGTTCCGTCGGGAGAAACAAACGGAAAAACCCGCCTTTCGGCGGGTTTTTTCATGTCTGCTTCCGATGGAGCGCAGGAGCATATCCGCGCTTTACGATCGTTTCATCGTTCGGCGTGCATGATCTGCAAGGAAATGCTTGAAACGACTCACATCATGTCGGAGTATTTCTGCGTCAAACTGTTTCCGCGTTCAATCGCCTTACCCCCTGTTCCGGAGTGCCTGTTCATGGCCCGTGGTCTCATCGCTTTCGCCCTCGCCCTCATGCTCGGCACCACCATGATCCCGCTGGCCCAGGCCAAGCCCTGTCGTGATCCGCAGACCGGGAAATACGTGAAATGCGAGCCCCACAAACCGAAGAAGTGCCGGGACGAAAAAGGCAAGTTCATGAAGTGTCAGAACGACACCTCAGCGCAGGCCGATGGAAAAAATGCCTCCGGCTCCGGCGCGCCGTCAGGGACCGATCGGACCATGAAGGCGCAGGGCAGCGATGCGGCTTCCATGTCGGGCAAGCAGACCGCCGGATCCGCCACCGGACAGCACTGACCGGAACGGCTCAGCCGTTTTCGCAAACGGCACAAAACCGGCTCCCGACCGGGTCGGTTTCGAAAAGGAATCGCGAGGGCCGTTCAATCGCGTCCCTCGCGGTCACGTCTCAGCTTCGGGCACGGGCGCGTATGGCCTGCGCCATCGCTTCGACACCGTTCCCCCGGTTCGTCGAAAGCGCCTTGACCAGACCGAGATCGTGCAGAAAACCCGGGGGCGTTTCCTCTATCTCCTGCGCCGTACGCCCGGAATAAACACGCAGGAGCAGCGCGACGAGACCGCTTACGATCGTCGCATCAGAGGCCCCGGCAAAGAACAGGACGCCGTTTTCCTCCCTGGCCTCGAGCCAGACCTGACTCTGACATCCGGGCACACGATGCGCCTCGTCCTGCCAGGCAGGAGGAAACGAAGGAAGATTCCGGCCCAGCTCGATGATATATTCGTACCGGTCCATCCAGTCATCGAACATCGCGAGTTCCTCGCCGATCGCATCGATCGCCTCCCGGGCGGAGGCATCGACCGGCGCGACCCAGGGCGCGCCCTGGGCCGACCCGACCGAAGACGCCCCGCTCACAGGATGAACCTGCTGAGATCGCCCTTGCGCGCGAGGGGCGCCACACGCTCCTGAACGTCCTTGGCCGTGACGGTGATCGTCTCGCCTCCCCGGTCCGAGGCGCGAAACGATATATCCTCGAGCAGACGCTCCATCACCGTCGCCAGACGCCGCGCACCGATATTCTCGACCCGCTCGTTGATGTCGGAGGCGAGTTCCGCAAGCGCCTCGACGGCATCGTCCTCGAAGACCAGCGTCACCTTCTCCGTCCCGAGCAGGGAGATGTACTGCTTGAGGAGGGAGTGTTCAGGCTCGAGCAGGATCCGCTTGAGATCGTCCCGGGTCAGTCCGGCGAGTTCGACACGGATGGGAAGACGCCCCTGCAACTCCGGCAGGAGATCCGAGGGCTTGGCAAGATGAAACGCTCCCGACGCGATGAAAAGGATATGATCCGTTTTCACGGGGCCATGTTTCGTTGTGACGGTCGTCCCCTCGATCAGGGGCAGAAGGTCGCGCTGGACGCCCTCGCGCGAGACATCGCCCGAACGCCCTCCCCCTTCGCCCGAACGGGCGCAGACCTTGTCGATCTCGTCGAGGAAGACGATCCCGTGATCCTGGGTATGTCTGATCGCATCCTGGGTCAGGGCATCGTTATCGACAAGACGATCGGCCTCCTCACGCACGAGCAGGGCGCGCGCCGCTGCAACGCTCAGTTTCCTGCGCTGGGGCGCGCGGTTCATGAGGTTCTTCATCAGATCGCCGAAATTGGCGGTGTTGACGACGGTCCCGGAGGCGAAATCGGGCATCTCGCCCTGCATACCGCCATCGCGTCCGATCTGGATCTCGATTTCCTTGTCTTCCAGCTCGCCGTTGCGCAGCATCTGCCTGAACTTCAGCTTCGTATCGGCCGAAGCGAGTTCACCCGTGAGCGCATCGACAAGCCGGCTTTCCGCAGCGAGCTCGGCCTTGGCATTGACGTCCTTCCGGCGCGCCTCCCGGAGCATGGTGAGCGAGACCTCGACGAGATCGCGCACGATCGATTCCACATCGCGCCCGACATAGCCGACTTCGGTGAACTTGGTGGCCTCGACCTTGAGGAAGGGCGATTGCGCGAGCCGGGCCAGACGACGGGCGATTTCCGTCTTGCCGCAGCCCGTCGGCCCGATCATGAGGATGTTCTTGGGAACAACCTCGTCGCGCAGCGCATCGGGAAGCTGGGCGCGACGCCAGCGATTGCGCATGGCGATCGCAACGGCCCGCTTCGCCTCGTTCTGCCCGATAATGAACCGGTCCAGCTCGGACACGATCTCGCGTGGGGAATAATTGGGAATATCCATCAGCTTTCCTCCCCTCCGAGGGTTTCGACCCGGACGGCGTGATTCGTGTAGACGCAGATATCGCCCGCGATCTTCATGGCGCGGCGCGCCACGTCTTCGGCGCTCAATCCCTCGATATCGATCAGCGCGCGGGCTGCGGAGAGCGCGTAATTGCCTCCCGAGCCGATCGCGATGATCCCGTCCTCGGGTTCGAGCACATCGCCATTGCCGGTCAGGGTGAAGGAGCGGGTCGCATCGGCCACCGCCATCATGGCTTCGAGGCGCCGCAGATACCGGTCGGTCCGCCAGTCCTTGGCCAGATCGACACAGGCCCGCTCGAGCTTGGCCTCGAGCCGCTCGAGAAGCGTGAAGGCATCCGCCGTGGCTCCGGCGAAACCGGCAAGAATGGCGCCTTTGGGGCCGATCCTGCGTACCTTGCGGGCATTGCCCTTGATCACGGTCTGACCGAGCGTGACCTGACCGTCGCCCGCCATGGCAACCTGGCCGTCCCGGCGAACACAGAGAATGGTCGTACCGTGCCAGCCGACCGGATCATGCGGGGGAGAAGAATGAGTCTGCATGACATGTCACATAAGACGCCGACAATTCCAGACAAGCCCGTTTCGACATGCGACTCAGTGCCTTCCCCGTAACGTCGCCGCGATGGCCTCGCGAAGGTCCTGCGGCGTGAAGGGCTTGCCCAGAATGAATGCATCTGCGGGGAGATTGTCCGGATCGGCATAGCCGCTGACATAGAGCACCGGCAGACCGGGATGGGAAAGCGCCAGCGCCTGACCGCATTCCCGTCCCCCCATGCCGGGCATGAGAAGATCGAGCACGACCAGATCGAAACGCTCTCCACGCGACAGCGCAGCGATCACGTCTTTTCCGTCCGGGACACCGACCACTTCGTGTCCGCTCTGGGCGAGGAACTGTTCGGTCACGAGCCGCACCCCGGGCTCGTCATCAGCGAGCAATATCCTGAGTTTTCCGGTTCTGGCCTGCGTATCGGCCGGACCAGGCGCGTCTTCAGGCACGTCATTCCGGCAGGCGGGAAGGATGAGGGTCATCCGCGTACCGACGCCAGGCGCTGTCTCGACGCGGATATCGCCCCCGCTGCGCTTGAGAAAACCGTAGATCGTCGAGAGACCGAGCCCTGTACCGCTCCCGAGCCCCTTCGTGGTGAAAAACGGCTCGAATATGCGTCTCGCAATCTCGGGCGGCATCCCCGATCCGACATCTGCGACACTGAGCATGACGCAGCCTTCATCCGACGCCGCATCCCCCGCCGCGAGCGTGACGGTGATGGGACCGCCCTGCGGCATGGCATCGCGTGCGTTGATGCAGAGATTGAGCAGCGCCATCTCGAGCTGACCGGAATCGCTGAGGACGGGCGGAACGTCGAGATCGTGCGGGACCTGCGAAAGATCGAGAGTGCATCGCGCGGTCTCTCCCTTGAGATCGCTCGGACGGTTGAGGCTCTGATTGATCAGGTCCCTCATGCTCCAGACCAGATCCACGAGGGAAACAGGGCGCAGCGCGACGGGCTTCGGGCGCCCGAACTCGAGCAGACGTCGCGTGAGAACCGTGCCGCGCCGGGCCGAGTCGAGCGCATTGTCGAAAAGCCGGGAGACGGTCGGATCGCTCCTCGGCGTCATGTCCTGCAAAAGCTCGAGCGAGCCCAGCATGGCAGTCAGGAGATTGTTGAAGTCATGGGCAATTCCGCCCGCCAGCGTCCCGAGCGCGTGCATCTTGTCGTCCTGACGCAGATGCGCCTCCATCGCGATCCGCTCGGTCACATCGCGATCGAGACTGAGCTGCCATCGCTGCGCCACAGGAAGCGCTTCCCCCGCTGCCGTACAGGGCCAGGGCAGCGCGCGCCTGATGATATCGTGCCAGCGCGGACCGTCCTGCGTCTCTTCGCAGACGAGCCGGGTCGATTCACCCTCCTTTGCGGTCTCCTCCCGCATGGCGACGATCTGCGATGCGAGCGCCGCCGGATACAGACCGGCCTCGTCGCGGTAGCCTGTCGCGCCCGCAGCCGCGTCATGCGCCTCCTGACAGGAAAGATTGTGCCGCAGGACATGACCTTGCGGATCGGTGAAGACGAGTCCGAGCGGCAAGGCCTGCATCGCGCCGTGCAACAGGACGCGTTCCGTCTTGAGGGCACGCTCGAGACGGTGATGGGCAGCGACCTCGCGCACCATGGCCCTGAGGGAGTCGGACTCCCAGGGCTTGTGCGCGTAAAACTGGATACGCCCCTGATTCAGGGCCGCCACGACGGCTGCGAGATCTGCGTAACCCGTGAGCAGGATCCCGCGCGCGTCCGAAATCTCGCGTGCCTTGCTGAGCAGCACATCGCCCGTCATGTTCGGCATGCGCTGATCGGATACGATCACCGCGATATCGGGCGACTGACGCAGGAAATTCAGGGCCTCGAGAGGATCAGTGCTGGAGAGGATATCGAATTCGTCCTCGAGCAGATCGGTAAGAGCCACCAGGATTTCGGCCTCGTCATCGACAAGGAGAATCCGGCTGCGGGATACGGGTATCGTCATCTCGGTTCGCCTCATGCGCTGCGTCCTATCGTCACCGGCCCGGTGGGCGTAAGCCGGACCGGAACCGAAAGGGTGAAACAGGCCCCCACACCCCGGCCATCCGTCAGATTGGCATCTTCTATATCGATGCTGCCCCCATGGGCTTCGATCACCCCATAGGCGATGGCAAGCCCGAGCCCCGTCCCCATTCCTACCGGTTTCGTCGTGAAGAAAGGCTCAAAGACGCGCGCCCTCAGATCCGACGGGATACCCGGGCCGTCATCGGCGATGCTGATCACATAGCTCGCGCCGCTCTCGGTCTGCCGCAGAAGCGTCTCGATGACGATCCGCCCGAAGATCGCTCCCGGCTCGGGTGCATGGGCCTCGGCGCGCATATGAATGGCGTCGGCCGCATTGCTGACGATGTTCATGACCACCTGATGAAGCAGGGCGGGCTGGCAGACCAGCATACGCGGTGCAGCAAGATGACGCTCGACCACGATCTCGCGGCCGAATTTGTGAGCCAGCAGCGCCAGAGCCGTATCGATCGCCTCAACGACATCGACATCCTGGAACGCGCTCTCGTCCAGTCTTGAGAACCGGCGCAGGCTGAGCACGAGATTCTGGATGCGCTGAAGCCCGAGACGCATCGACCCGATCCGGCTGACGCATTTCTCCAGCAAGGCGAGCTGGGTGGGCTGGAGCGGCCCCTCCGATTCGGTAAGGCGCTTCAAGGCCCGCGCAACGGTCTCCTCATGCGCCAGCGTGAACGCCAGAGGATTGTTGATTTCATGGGCGATTCCGGCCACCAGCTCGCCCAGGGACGCCATCTTGGCCGTCTGGACCAGTTTTGCCTGGGTTTCGATCAGACGGGCATTGGCGTCGGCCAGTTCGGCATTGGCATGGGCAAGGGCTTCGGCCATCGCCGCCTTTGCCGCGATGGCCCGCGCCTCGCTCTGCGCGGTCTGGAGGGCCACCTCGCGCACCTGACGCTTGATTTCCTGCTGTCGGATCTCGTCCTGCGCCAGCTTGCGCCGCACGAGCACGCGGATACGCAGCGCAAGGACATCGGGCGCGATATCGCTCGGCACCAGGTCATCGAGACCGGCATCGAACAGATCGGCCGCAGAATGACGCCGGAAACGATCCGCATCCACGATTCCGAGAATGCGAAACGACGTCCCCCCTGCCTCGAGCACATCCTGACGCCGCGCATCGAGCCTGCGGCAGAAATTGACCCCGTCGAGCTGGCGCGAGGTCAGGTCGAGCACGAGACAATCCGGCCCGTCATCCCCGCCCAGCCAGGCCCCGTGGATGAGTTCGCTCGATGCCGAGACGGTCGTGACCGTATGCCCGTCCCGCCAGAGCAGCTCGCCCAGGGACGCACCCGATGCATCGCGTTCCCAGCTCGCATTATCGGGAAAATCCTCGTCCAGCTCCTCGTTCTTGGGGCTCGTCACGATCACGATCCGGGCGCGGCGGAACCGTCCGGCCTCCTCGGCCTGCAGAAAATCCGAGCCCTCGCGCAGGAGCGCCCTGATACGCAGGACCAGCAGATCGGGATGCGCCGATTTCGAGATATACGCATCGGCACCGCTCTCGAGCCCCTCACGCTCGAGACCGGGCGCCACATCCTCGGTCAGCATGAGAATCGGGATCGAACGCGTATGGGTGTTCATGCGGAACTGACGGGCCATCTGCCCGCCATTCATTCCGGGAAGATGATAATCCGCGACCACCAGATCGGGCAGTCCGTCATCGAGGCAGGAGAGCGCCTCCTCTCCGCTCGCGACCCGCCGGACAGCGAAACCGGAGGCCTCCAGAAGGGTATTGAGCGTACTCGCCTGCTCGTCCGATTCCTCGACGAGGAGTATCAGCGGAGGCGGGGATTCGCAGCTGGTCATACCGTCATCGCGACCGTCATGCGCATTCCTTGTTCCAGTGAGTTCGATCCGGTGAGTTCGATCTCACGCGATCATTGCATTTCATCGCCGCCGCAGCTACCTCAACGACTGTCACTCTGGCCAGCCCCGACCGGGACAGGTTCACCCTCCGATCCGCCAACGACAAGCCGAAAGCGTCTCATGGAAGTTCCGACCCGCCCGTCCCTGACACGGCTCGCCACCTCGAGCGAGGACCGTGCGACGCCACCGGCATCGGGCCTTACCCTGATACGCACGGCGTTCTGGGCCGTTTGCTATTTCGTGTTCTATTTCGCCCAGCAGGTCGCTGAAATCCTGGCCCCGCTCTGTCTCGTGATCGGGATCGGATGGATGGCCCTGCCGCGCGCCCTCGCTGCCATCACGACCGGACCGGCCGCATCGGACCCGCAGGCGATCGACGTCATGAACCACGTCGTGGGCAGCATTCCGCAGCGTATCGCCTTTGCCGGTCACGTCCTGACGCCGGGCGGCCTCGTATTCGATGGCGTCCTGCTGATGGCGCTCGCGGCTCTGGGCGCGACGATCGCCGCCGTGGCTTCGCGGAACATGTAGGTTCGCTTTCCGAGGCAGTCATGATCCGGTTTCGCGACGTCAGCTATGCCCATGGCCGGGCGCGTCACAACGCCCGCGGACAGCCGGTACTCCACGGGCTGAGCTTCGAGATCCCCCAGGGCGGTTTCTACTGGCTTACCGGCCCGTCCGGGGCGGGAAAATCGAGCCTGCTGCGGCTGATGCATCTGGAGACCCTGCCCCAGAGCGGATACGCCGAAATTCTCGGCATCGATATCGTCCGTGCCAAACGCAATCAGCGCGCGCATCTGAGACAGCGTATCGGCTTCGTCCCCCAGGATCCGGGACTCCTCGCCGAACTTTCCGTTTTCGACAATGTGGCCCTGCCCCTTCGCCTTGCCGGCGCCGACCGGGACAGGATCGCCTCCGAGGCCGCAGCGGTTCTCGACTGGCTCGGACTTCACGACAAGGCAGGCGTCTTTCCGGACCAGCTTTCGGGCGGCGAAAGACAGCGCGTTGCCGTCGCGCGCGCGCTCATCGTACGCCCGGCGCTGCTCCTTGCCGACGAGCCTACCAATGCCCTTGCGGAAGGTCAGAGCTGGCAGCTGATAGAGGCCTTTGCCACGCTGAGCCGACTCGGCACCACCGTCATCGTCGCAACGCATAACGAATCCCTGCTCCGGGGCTTTCCCATGCCGGCCATTGCCCTCGACCGTGGGCGCCAGACCGGCAACGGCGCCAGTGCCTCCCCCCGTCGGAGCGATCCGCACAGATGAGCCGGGCGCTTCCCGACGGACTGCATCTCGGACGCCGCGACCGGGGTCTCATCCCCGTTATCGCAGCGGTTGCCGCCATTGCCTCCCTCGCTCTCGGCGGATGGAATGCGGCCCGCTCCCTCTCGCGGGAATGGCGGACCGGAGCCGGTCAGCAGGTCACGATCGAGATCCCCGATTTCACGGGGGAGGCACATCGCAAGGCAGAGCGCCTCGTGAAGGTTCTCGGCGCCGATCCGGGGGTGGACTCCATATCCATCCTCTCCGAGGACGATCTCAGGACGGTATTGCGTCCCTGGCTGGGCACGATGCAGGCGCGCCTTTCGGACCTGCCGGAAATCCTGACCATGACCCGCAGACCCGGACACCCCCGCACGAATCTTCCCGCCGTTCTCGACACGCTGGCCCCGGGCGCGATCGTGGAAGAGAATGCGACCTGGGGCGCCCGGCTCTCCCTTCTGGGAGAGAGCCTCCAGGCCTGTGCCTGGCTTGCGGTGATGCTTGCGGGAATCGCCACCGCTGGCGTGACCACCCTCTCGGTACGCGTGACGCTGATCGCACGACGCCGCACCATAGAGATCCTGCACGGTCTGGGTGCCGCAGACAGTCTGATCGCCCGTCGCATTGCCTGGCGCAGCGCCAGCCTCGGTCTGGCGGGCGGGGCCATCGGCATGGTTCTGGGCTATGCCGCTCTGGCCATCCTTCACCGACTCGTTCTGCCCTTTCTGGATCATCAGGGCGGGGAGCACGCGCTCTGGCCGTCGGGCATCGCCGAATGGATCTCTGCGCTGCTGTCCATCCCGGCATCCCTGATCCAGTCCCTGCTCGGCGTCCCTGTCCTTGTCGCGCTTCTGAGCTTCGTCGTGGCGCAAGGCACCGTCAGGCTCTGGCTGAGGAGGCTTCCCTGAAACGCTGGGTCTTCCTCCCCCTCGCGCTGCTCCTTGCTGCAGGACTCTGGGGCGCGGGATTTGCCTGGTTCTGTATCGATGCGCTCAATCCCGTTCCGCCCTCCATCCCGTGCGGGGGCCGATGCGACGGTATCGTCGCGCTGACGGGAGGGCGCGACCGGATCGAGGCGTCTCTGGCTCTGCTCGCCCGGGGGGCCGGTCGGGAGCTCCTGATTTCGGGTGTCGACCCGCACGCGACACTGGCGCAGCTCACCGGGCGGTCGCCGGTAAGCCTCACACCGGAACTCGCCTCACGGATCACCCTCGGGCGCCGCGCCGTCTCGACGATCGGAAACGGTGTGGAAACCGCGACATGGGCGACCCGCAACCGGATCCACAGCCTCATCGTCGTCACAGCCGGATACCATATCCGCCGGGCGATGATCGAACTGCATCGCGCGGCCCCGACGCTCGCGCTGCATCCCTACCCCATCCGCTCGCCGGTATCGCGGCGCGCGCCGGACAGGGCGACCCTGCGGCTGCTGCTGCAGGAATACATGAAATGGATCGGCTCCCATCTCGGCCTTTCACGGGGCGTCAATCTCACGCCCAAAACCTGACTCCCTTTCCTCCCGCTTTCGGTCTAGTGATCGTGCCGAGCCTAGCCGAACAGGAAGGAAAGCATGATCCGGGTCCGCGCCCTTCTCTTCATCGTCTATTTCGTCACACTCACCCTGGTCATGGGTCTGGGGGCGCTGCCGATCCGCATCCTTCGCCGTCGTGATGCGGCGCTCCGCTATGCACAGCGCTGGTCCGCCCTGACGCTCTGGGGGCTGTCGGCCTTCTGCCGGATCCGGATCCGGGTCGTCGGCACGGATCACCTGCCGGATGGCCCCTGCCTGATCGCCGCTCAGCACCAGTCGTATTTCGACGGTTTCGTCTGGATGAATCTCGTCCGGAACCCCGCTTACGTCATCAAGCAGGAGCTCACCCGGATTCCGTTCGTCGGCCCCATGCTTCTGCTCTCCGGCATGATCCCGGTCGAACGCAGCGCGGGTGCCAGGGCCCTCCGCTCACTCATGAAAGCATCGCAGGATCATTTCGACAGGGATCGTCAGATCATCATCTTCCCCGAGGGCACCCGTACCGCCCCGGGCAAGCGCGTGGCTCTTCAGCCCGGGATCGTGGCGCTGGCCAAACAGGCCTCCGTACCGATCATCCCGGTCGCGACGAATTCAGGCCTCCACTGGCCGCGTCGGGGCTGGCTGATGCAGCCGGGAGAGATCGTCGTCGCCATCGGCGCACCCGTACCCGGCAGCGCCGGACGGGCATCGCTCATCGACTCCATCTATCGCTCATGGAATACACTCAGCGAGCGGGAGAATATCCCCCACCCTGTGGATAACTCTGTGGACCCAGAGTATTGACATCAGTATTTTCCAAGGGAGTTCGCTCCGCGGCCATGCCCGGCCCGATCGGACTCCGGACAATCCCGCGCGACGTTGCGCGAAAGACGACGTCAAGCAAAAAAATACGTCAAAACGCCCATTTTCCGGGATTTTACAGGACTCGCCCGCTCCGGGATTGGGGAAGGTCGCGCCGTCTAGCACAGAGTTTCCCCCTTTCCTAGTCTCCATGAGAACGGTTCCGCTTTTCCCCCCATCGGGACTGTGGGAGCTTTGGGGATAAAACGGGACAAACCTGCGGAAAGCCTTGATCGATGCACCTGTCAGATCACGTCGCGCCTCCTTCTGCCTCTTTCGGACAAGGCGCCCTGCCATGAGGAAAAACCGCAAGATGTCGCGTCCCGGCGCACGAATCCCGGCAGGAATCCGGACGACCGTCATAGCGACTCTCGTGGTGCTTCTGGCAGGACTTGCGATCGGGACGGCGGCACTGATCGCGCTTGCGCGCATGCCTCCACCCGCAGAGACGCTGGCGCTGCTGAGCAGGCGTGCCGAGCAGCAGGGGCTGCGTTTCGGCGCGTCCTCGGCGCACATCGCAGGCCGGTCGCTCATGCCCGTTCTGACGATCGAGCATCCGCGCCTGATGGACGGATCGCGCTGGGGGCTGACAGCGGATCGCCTCGTCCTGAGCCGTAATCCGCTTCACCCTCTCAGCGTCGTCTTTCATCTGGAGGGGGCGCGGTTTCTGAGGACCGGGGACGCCCTCGTCGTGACCGCCTCCCCCGTCGAAGGTCGCTTCGTACCCTCGTCGGGCCGGACCCTGTTCCGGACCCGCCAGATCGTCATCATGCCGGGCGATCCGGCGCTTCTGCGTCTGGCGATCCTCCAGAACGTCTCGGCAATCGCTCTCGTACCGCCAGTCGGCGCCAGAGCGGAAATCTCCTGGGCCATCGATCTCCGGGCCGAACGCGGACTCGTCCAGCCCGGCAGCGCGCTCTCCCGTGTCCTGGCCCCTTCCGTTCTGTCGGCTCTTCCGAAACCGACAGGGCTCCGCCTCGTTCTCACCAGACCGGGCGGTCGAACGCCGGATGCGAATTCCCGCCCCGGGCATGAGCTTTTTTTAATCCAGACCGCCGAGGCCTCCTTTGGTCCCCTTCGCTGTACATTAAGGGGACATGTCGAATCCGGAGGAAACCGGCATCTGTCGCTGCATCTCGACGGACTTCGAAAAGCGGCAAGTCTGTGGCTCGCGCAGGCGGAATCGTCTCATGACGATACCCCGGAACAGGCGCAGATCCGCGGCTTTCTGAATGAACATGCAGCAAGTTTTCCGGACCGTCTGGACCTTGCCCTGCCCGGCAAGCACGATAACATTTCATTGCAAAATCACATATTCGCGATATTATCCGCGCACTCCCGATGACCCGGGAAGCAAGCAGGTTCTTAACATCTCCACCCTAGAGTGCTGCTGTCTTCCCTACACAGGCCACTGGCCGCGGATCCCTGCAATGCCTGACATGAGTGCTCTCTTCCTTGCACGATTGCAATTCGCGTTTACCGTCGGATTCCATATCGTCTTCCCCGCTTTTTCCATCGGTCTGGCGGCCTTTCTGGCCGTGCTCGAGGGCCTCTGGCTCAAGACCGAAAAACCCGTCTATCTCGATTTGTTCAAATACTGGCTCCGGGTCTTCTCCGTCGTCTTCGCGATGGGTGTCGTCTCCGGACTGGTGATGTCTTACGAGTTCGGCACGAACTGGTCGCAATTCTCCCAGAAGGCCGGGCCGATCCTCGGTCCGATGCTCGCCTACGAGGTGATGACCGCCTTCTTCCTCGAGGCCGGCTTCCTCGGTGTGATGATGTTCGGCCTCAACCGCGTCGGCAAACGGCTGCATTTCGCGGCAACGTGCATGGTGTCTCTCGGCACCCTCATCTCCATGAGCTGGATCCTCGCGTCCAATTCCTGGATGCAGACGCCGCGAGGCTACAAGATCGACGCCGCGACCGGACGCTTCCTTCCCGCGGACTGGTGGGCGATCGTCTTCAATCCGTCCTTCCCCTTCCGCCTCGTGCATATGGCGCTGGCATGCTTTCTCTGCGTGGCCTTCATCGTCGGTGGCGTGGGCGCGTGGCATCTGCTCAAGGCGCGCCGCCAGCAGCGCAAGCCCACCGAGGCGGTCAAGGTCATGTTCTCCATGGCCATGTGGATGGCCGCCATCGTCGCGCCTCTCCAGATCCTTGCAGGTGACGCCCATGGCCTGAACACGCTGAAATACCAGCCAGCGAAGATCGCCGCGATGGAAGGCGACTGGGAATCCGAAAGCCGGGCTCCCGAGCTTCTGTTCGGCATTCCGGACATGAAGAACGAGACCACCCATTACAAGGTGGGTATCCCCCTTCTCGGCTCGCTCATCCTGACCCACAGCATCGACGGCAAGGTCCCCGGTCTCAAGGACTATCCAAAGGATCAGAGAGCGCCCTCTCCGATCGTCTTCTTCAGCTTCCGTATCATGATCGCCTTCGGTGTCCTGATGGCGGGCACGGGTCTCTACTCGCTGTTCCTCCGCTGGAGAGGCAAGCTCTACTCCAACGCGCTGCTCCATCGTCTGGCCCTCGTACTCACGCCTGCCGGATTCATCGCGCTGCTTTGCGGCTGGGTGACGACCGAGGTGGGACGACAGCCTTTCACGATCTACGGTCTCCTCCGTACCGTGGACAGTGTCTCGCCCGTGACGCTGCCGAACATGGCGGCCTCCATGACCGCGTTCGTGATCGTCTATTTCATCGTGTTCACGGCCGGTGTCGGCATCCTGATCCGCGATTTCTCCAAGGAACCCAGCTCCCACGAGCCGGAACCCCCGCGTGACGAACCGCATCGTGCAGCCGGCATCACGCAAGTCTCCCATCATCCGGCAGAGTGAGTCCCATCATGAGTACCGCAGCTTACTGGTTGCCCATTGTCTGGGCAGCGCTCGCCGCTGTCGCCATCTTCATCTATGTCTGCCTCGACGGCTTCGATCTGGGCATCGGAATTCTCTTCCTCGGCGAGCCGAGGAAGGAACACCGCGACGTGATGGTGAACACCATCGCCCCTGTCTGGGACGGTAACGAAACCTGGATGATCTTCGGCGGTGCCACGCTTTACGGCGTTTTCCCCGTAGCCTACGGCACTATCCTGCCCGCGCTCTATCTTCCCATCATCATGATGCTGCTCGCGCTGATCCTGCGCGGCGTCGCGTTCGAGTTCCGCGTCAAGGCGTCCGGCATCTTCGGCATGAAGTTCTGGGACGTCTCGTTCTGCCTCGGCTCCCTGGTCGCGGCCATGATGCAGGGGATCATTCTCGGCGGTCTGATCGAGGGCGTGAAGATCGAGAACAATGCCTTCGTCGGCAGTGCCTGGGACTGGCTTTCGCCCTTCCCGCTCTTCTGCGGTCTCGCCGTGGCGGTCGGTTATGCACTTCTTGGCGCGACCTGGCTCGTCTGGCGCACCGAGACCGATCTCAAATCCGTCATGCAGCGCCTGTCCATACCGCTCGGTCTGGCCATGCTCGCCCTGATCGCGATCGCCTCGCTCTGGACCCCCTATCTCCACGCGACCTACATGCATCGCTGGACGCACTGGCCCGAGATCCTCTGGGTCGCCCCGGTTCCGGTTGCCGTTCTCGCGCTTGCCGCCGTGTTCTTCGTCTCGCTGCGTCGCCCGGAAACCCGCGTCACGCCGTTCCTTTGCGCGCTCGGCTGGTTCTTCCTCTGCTTCTCGGGGCTCGGCATCAATATCTGGCCCTATATCGTGCCGCCCACGGTCACGATCTGGTCGGCATCGTCACCGCCCGAGAGCCAGATCTTCCTTCTGGTCGGCGCCGTCATTCTCCTGCCGATCATCTCCGCCTATACGATCTATTCGTACTGGGTGTTCCGCGGCACGGTCACCGCCGACCAGCACTATCACTGAGGAGATACGATCATGCCTGCCTCATCCTCCTTTCTGGCACGACTCGGCTGGTTCGTCGGATTATGGGCAGGCGGGGTCGTCGCACTCGGTATCGTGGCCACCCTCATCAAGATGATCATCTATCATCAGTGGTGAGGGGGCGCTCCGGCGTATAGGGCCGAACGTCGATCGCTTCCATCCCGGCGGCACGCGCCGCTTCCAGCCCCTCCGGACTGTCTTCGAAAACGAGACAGGAAGCGGGGGGCACCTCCAGTTTCGACGCGGCGAGAAGATAGAGATCGGGCGCGGGCTTCCCCCGTCGGACATCCTCGATCGTCACGACCGCATCGAACAGATCCACCAGACCGAGACGCCCGAGCGTCGCCCGAACGATTTCGCCCTGACCGGCAGAAGCAACCGCCATGGGAGATTTCCCCCGGCAGGCTCGCGCAATCCCGGCAGCAAACCCGTGCTCTTCCAGACGATCGAGATGGGTGCGATAGATCTCCCGACATCGTGCCAGCAGACCCTCCCGCATGAGAGCAACGCCGAAAGCCGCCTCATAGGCATCGAAGAGCTTTCCGCTGGAGAGGCCGGTCCGCTGCCCGTACCAGTCCGGTTCCAGAGGCAGGCCATGTTCCGCAAGCGCCTCGCGAAACGTCAGATAATGGACGGGCAAGGTGTTTGCGAGCGTTCCATCGCAATCGAAAATGAGGGCGTCATAGCGGTAATCCCGCAGATCGAACGGCTTCATGGACTGATCTCCTTCTCCGGACCGTTTACCGCATAGCCGATACTGGCGGGAACGATGCGCCCTCAGAACACGTCGCGTGCCTTGCGCAGCGCGGCGAATTGCGCGCAATCGCGCGCTCTCAAAAACGGATTGGTCTGCCGCTCGACCCCGAGCGTCACCGGTACGGTCGGCTTGCCCTGCGCGCGCAGGCGCTGCACCGATTCCACGCGCTGTCGCAGTGCCGCATCGTTGGGAGCGAGACCGAGGGCAAATGCCCCGTTCGTCAGCGTATATTCATGACCGCAGAAGATCAGCGTCTCGTCCGGCAGACTGCCGAAACGGGCCAGACTCGCAAAAAGCTCTTCCGCACTCCCCTCCAGAAGGCGCCCGCATCCCATGCTGAAGAGGGTGTCGCCACAGAAAAGCGCCGGTTTCGAAGGAAAATAGAAGGAGATATGCCCATCGGCATGTCCCGGCGTACCGATCACCGTGCCGGTCTCGTCACCGAGCGCGATACGATCGCCATCTTCCAGGGCAATATCGAGCCGCGGCAATCGATGCGCCTCGGAGCCTGGCCCCGCAATCGCCGCTCCGGATTGCGCGCGCAGAGCCTCCGCTCCTCCGATATGATCGGCATGATGATGGGTCAGCAGGATCAGATCGAGCCTCCCATTGTCCAGAGCCGCGGCCACGGGCTCCGCCTCGCCCGGATCCACCACCGCGACCATGCCCGTTCGGGTGTCTTTCAGAAGCCACGCATAATTGTCGCGCAGAACGGGAATGGATGTAATCTCGAGGCTCATGCGATACGGCCCTCCCTCTTGCGGTGGTGCGACGGCACTACGCCAACGCGCCATGTGGCTCTCATAACGACAGACATCCGCGAGATGTTGCGTTTTCCGCCGATGCGGCGAACCGCTCGCGCTTGCGGGATGACACCCCCCCGGTGGCATCGGGTCCGGCGGAGGTGAATGAGGCTGGCTTAGCGCTGGCACGCGGGTTAGCCTGCATCTCATGCCCAAGCATCCCAGCACGTCGACCACTCCCGATGCAGCCGCATTCTATGCCACCCGCCGTGGCGAACAGACGGCTGCGTTGCTCATGGCGCGACTCGCCCCCCTTCTGCCGGACCCGACCGGGTTGCGCGTGCTCGGCCTCGGACATGCCGATCCGCTCATGGCGCGCTGGCGGAATCTCGAAGCGGCGCGCTGGCGTGCCTCCGCGCATCTCGACACCGCCCTGACCAGAGGAGAAACCGGCCCCCGCCGCCAGAATGCCCCGCGCCAGCCCTCCCCGCGCCAGTCCCCCCCGCGTCAGACCGCTGCGCCGTCCTGCGTCGTACCGGCCGACTGCCTGCCCTTCCAGGATCTGAGCATCGACCTCCTGCTCCTCGTTCACGGTCTCGAACTCTCGGACCCCGCGCCCTTGCTGCGCACGATCTGGAAGGTTCTCTCGGATAATGGCCGTCTGATCCTCGTCGTGCCGAACCGGACCGGGCTCGCTGCCTCGGACGACTCCCTTCCTTTCGGCCACGGGAGTCCTTTCTCCGCCAGCCAGCTCGACCGCGCGCTGGCCGACGCCATGTTCCACCCCGAGCGCAAGAGTGCCGCCCTCTCCGCGCCACCGGCGCTTCTGCATCTCAACGAGCGGGCCTGTCGCACGGGAGACAGGATTTTTACCCTGATGGGCCGCCGTTTCGGCGGAGTCCATCTCGTCATGGCCTGCAAGGATCTCTATTCTGGCGTGCCCACGGAAACGGAGCGCGCAGCCCTGCCGTTTCCCCGCAGGATCGCCTCCCTGATGCGTCCTCGTGGAACGCTGACAGAACTTGACCCCTCCACCCGGTGTCGTAAAGGTAGCCCATGTCCCTGATTCAATCGATCAAGTCCGTTCTGGCACCGCCGCACCGCGCTGCCCTCCCTTTCCTTGCGCTGACGGGCGGGTTGACCGTGCTTGGTCGCGCGACGCCCTGGCGGATGACCCGCCTCGTGGGGAATCTCGCTCTGGGCGGGTTCGGATTCTGCCTCTATTTCTTCCGCGATCCCAAGCGTTTCCCCCCTGCGCGTACCGATCTGGCCCTGGCCCCGGCAGATGGACGGGTCGTCTCCGTGGAACTGGCCACGCCGCCTGCGTCGCTCGGCATGGGCAGCGAGCCGGTCTGGCGCGTTGCGACCTTTCTCTCGGTACTCAACGTTCATATCAACCGCATACCTGCCGCCGGCACGGTGACCAAGATCGCCTATCACGCCGGCCAGTTCCTGAATGCGAGCCTGGACAAGGCCTCGGATCTCAACGAGCGCAATGAGCTGCGTCTCACCCTCGAGGACGGTCGTCACATGGCCGTCGTCCAGATCGCAGGGCTCATCGCCCGGCGGATCGTCTGCTATGTCGAGGAAGGCAGCGCCGTCGAGCCGGGAGACCGGTTCGGTCTGATCCGGTTCGGCTCGCGCACCGATCTCTATCTTCCGCCCGGCGTGACGCCGCTCGTCAGCACCGGACAGACCATGGTCGGTGGCGAAACCGTCATCGCTCACCTCTGAGACGCGCCTTTCCGTGACGGAACCTCCCCTTTCCACCGCTCTCGTTCCGCAGCGTCCCCGGCGCAAGCGGCGCCTGCGACGTATCCGCCCGAGACGGGCCAGGGTGCGCGGACCGTCCTTCAACCGGCTGATCCCCAATCTGCTTACGATGCTGGGGCTTTGCGCCGGGCTGAGCGGCATGCGCTACGGCCTCGAAGGACAGTTCGCCCGTGCGGCAGGCGCCTTGCTGATCGCCGCCTGTATCGACGGTCTCGACGGGCGTATCGCACGTCTCCTGCACGGGACATCGCGTTTCGGCGCCGAATTCGACTCTCTTTCCGATTTCGTCTGCTTCGGGGTCGCCCCCCCTTTCCTGCTGTATCTCTGGACCCTCCAGGCGAGCGGGGGGCGTTTCGCCTTCGTCCCCTGCATCCTGTTCACCGTATGCATGGCGCTGCGTCTTGCGCGGTTCAATGCCGGTCTCGACGATGAGGAAAAGCCCGCCTATTCGTACAGCTTCTTTACGGGGGTTCCGGCGCCTGCCGGTGCCGGAGTGGTGCTGTTTCCCATCTTCCTCGGGCTCGAAGCCGAGAAGATGAACTGGCCCCTGCTCGATGGTCTGGCGCGCTCTCCCTTCATGGCGGCGGGGGCGCTCGTTCTCACGGCAGCGCTGCTGGTGTCCACGATCCCGGTCTGGTCGTTCAAGAACTTCAAGGTCCCGGCGCGGCTCGTACTCCCGCTCATGCTAGGCACCCTTCTCTATGCCGCGATCCTGCTCGCCGATCCCTGGGGGGCGCTTGCTGCGGCCGGTCTCATCTATCTCGTGATGTTGCCCTTCAGCAGACGGAGCTTCCACAGGCTCCGGGCGGAAGCAGAGGCCATGTCGGAGGACGTTCCGGAAGCCTGAGCGGGCTCCGGGACGGTTCGGCGAGAGCGAGAGGGAGGCTGTCGGCCTCTCCCCGCGAGCCTCGCTCAGAATTTGAGTTCGACCTGTCCGCCGAACTGGCGTGCCTCGTTGAAATATCCCTGGAGTCCGTTCGAGACGCCGAAATACTTGAAATAGACATGCTGTTCGGCAAACAGGTTGCGCGACCACAGCGATAGCGTCGCCTTGGCGCCTGTTCGGCCGAGCCTGAGACCCGCCATGGCGATACGTCCATTGACGATGAGTCCGCTATCGCCCCTGGGCTGATAGACATTCCGTGGGTTACCCACCCCCAGATAGACCGGATCCGTCGCGCTGGCGTAATATCCGGAGTCGATATTGCCATCGAGATGCGCGAGCAGGGTGAATCCCTCGAAAGGCCGTGTATAGTCGATCTGGAAACTGCCCGAATGCGCCGGGGTATAACTCTGATAGATGGGCACGAGAAGCGCGCTGACGATCCCGGCGGAGTTCGGATAGGGGTTGGCGGTCGGCGGGATCCGGACATGGTTATAGGCATAGGAAAAGCCGATCGTGACGTCGCGCAGCGGCATGATCTGCATATCGGCCTCCACCCCGCTCAGATCCCCTTTCCCGGGGGCATTGATGGTCGAGGTGGTGGTGCGCGTCGTGATCTGGTTGCCGATCTGGTAGGGCTTGCTGAAATCGACCTGGATATCCTTGTAGCTGCCCCAATAGCCCGCAAGATTGAACCGCGCGCGATGATCGAGGAATTCCGTCTTGGTCCCGACCTCGAACATCGACACGGATTCAGGACCGAAAGCCTCGTAATCCTGCGCGCGTGAATTGGCACCGCCCGCCTTGTACCCTGTGCTCCACTTGCCGTAGAGCATGATGTTCCGGCTGAGATCGCCGCTGATATTGAGCATCGGATCGACACGGGACCAGGCGGCATCGAAGCCGATCGGGCCGGAATCGCCATTCGTGTTCACGGGCGGTTTGTTGTTGACGACGGAGAGAACCCCCCGCTTGGCATCGCGCGACCAGCGCAGCCCGGCGGTGAGATGCACCGCGTCGTGCAGAACGGGCGGGGTATAGACGGCATGGCCGTACACGCCCCAGCTCGTCGTGGCGACGCGGCTGGCACGATCGATCGGCTGGAGACTCCAGTCGTCATAGGCTGGCCCCCCGATCAGCGTGTATCGACTGCCCTGCGGATCCAGAAAGCGGTTCGTATAGAATGCCTGCGCATTGTCGGAGGCGTTCTCGCGGTAATACATGAAGCCGCCGACATATTTCAGCCGTCGCGTGTGTCCGATCGCCTGCACCTCCTGGCTGACCTGGTCCTGCCAGAAACCGGCGAGAGAGTTCCGCGCGAATTTCCAGCCCGTGAAGTCGCCGGAGATGTTGGACATGCTGCCCGACGCCATCCCGTTATCGTACTGGCTCTGACTGAGCTCCCTGTAGGCCGTGATGGACTTCAGGGTGAGATATTTCGGGATGGCCCGGTATGCGAGGGTCATGCGATGGCCGCTGGTACGCCCGATGCTCGGGCGTTCGGGAACGCCGATATTGGCGCTCCTGGCCCGGCTGCGTTGCAGGGTGGCCACCTCCGCCCGCGGGTTCCGTCCGCCTTCGAGGAGCTGCATCCACAGCGTGGTGGTGCTGTCATAACTGTTGTCGTAAGCATAATCCGCCGTGAAATTCCTGACCGGCGTCCACAGGGCTTCGACATGCACGCCGTGCTTGTCGTACTGGTTGAACCCTCCGGTATCGTCGAGCAGATTGCGCACCAGAGGGTCGCGATGAGCGGTGACGGCATCGATCTTGATCGCGACATCGTGGAAGGCGGGAAGGTCGAGATGCAGCTCGCCCTTGTTGCTGGCAAAATTGCCGAAACCGCCGAGGAGACGCATGCCGAACCTGCCCGTCGGTCGCCGGGTCACGATATTCAGCGCCCCGCCTTCGGTATTGCGCCCGAACAGCGTCCCCTGCGGTCCCTTGAGCACCTCGATGCTCTGCACATCGAACAGGGCGGTACCCAGTGCCTGGGGCCGGGCGACATACACGCCATCGATATAGACGCCTACCCCCTGATCGCGGGCGGGCTGGTTGCTGTCCCCAAGCACGCCGACACCGCGGATATTGACGACGAGGGCCGAGTTCCGTCCCGCGAACTGGGCGATACGCAACGAGGGAATGGAGCCGTCCCCGAGATCGACAAGCGAGACGACATGACGGTTGGCCAGCTGCTTCGCCGTCATGACCGACATCGAGATAGGCGTTTTCTGCAGGTTTTCCGATCGTTTCTGCGCCGTGACGACGATGCTCTCGAGCCCGCCCTGATGCATCGGGGCTCTGGTGAGCATCCGGGTGGGAGAGGGCGGCAAGGCGGATACAGCCGCATCGCTTTTCGCGTTGCTGCGCGGAGCGGAGCCGCTACCGGCGTCGTGGCCGGCTGCCTTATCCCCGCCCGGAGAAGCCATTGCGCCCCCGGTACAGCACAGAACCGTCAGAATCGTACATAAACCCTTGCCACGCGCCACGAGGAATCTCCCGCCGGCGATGCGGCGAGACGACTCCCATCCACAGCTCCGGCCAATCGTTTCAGACTGGTGCCGGAATATTGCTTTTCATGTTCTATCCGGCAGAACCGGAATAATGACCCAGAGCGAGCGTTGTATAACGAAACATTGACGTATCATGAAGAAGATATGACACTGTCATAACATTGTAAAAAATAATGAATACCTGTCTTTCATGTCAGGAAGCATCCAGCTCTTCCTCGACTTCATGAAGCCGCCGGTAATCCACGAGATATCCGCCATCCGGTTCCCTGGCGATCATCTTCACGAACCGCCTCCCCTCGAGAACGGCCTCGAAATCGTAGCTCCTCTGCATGAGGACGGCCTGTCCGGTCGCTTCATCCGTACCTCGCACCGTGACCAGGATCTGCGCATGGGTCGCACCGAGTTCCACCGGGTCGCAATCGGCCAGCGGGCTTGCCGCATCGATCGGATGGACGAGACGCGCCGCAAAGCGCAAGGCAGGAATATGCGATTGCAGTAACTTGAGCGGGGTAAAGACATGGGTGGGATAACCGCCCTCCCCCGCGACATATTGCGAGAGCGACAACTCGACATCCATGGCCAGAACGGCGCTTCGGCGGACATTGGCCAGCCTTATGCACAGGGCGTGAGGATTGCTGGTCTGGCTGATGACCGCATTGCGGCTGAACAGGATCTGCGCCCTGGGACGGGAAAAGCGAGCGAACACGACGCCCGTTGCCAGCGCGTTGACCATCATGCCCAGAAGCGCCTCGATCGAGACGAGTGCGTTCGCCATATGGCCGGTGGGCGCCATGACGCCATAGCCCACGGTGGAGAGCGTCTGGACGCTGAAGAAAAAGAGCGAAAGCAGGTCATGATCGGGAGACCCGTTGATATGGGCATGACATACCCGATACATGACCGCGAAAGCGAGATTGACCACGATATAGGCCAGTGTCGACCACCCCATGAACCGGGGCCAGCTCGTGGTCAGCGCATGATGGTAGAGATCGGTCCAGAACTTGTCGCCCATTCCGACACGGCTCACGGTACGATGGCCATGATCCTGCAGGACTCTCCGGCGGTCCCCACCAGTCTGGTGAACCGTCTCCCCTTCCGACTCCAATGACATTACCGGCTTTCCGTCACGATCCTTCCCGATGCGGGCGCTTCAGGCGCGCGCCGCATCGCGCAGGCGCCTCAACACACGCTCACGCCCCATGAGCGGCATCAGCCCATGCAGCTCCGGCCCTGCCTCTTCTCCTGTCAATGCGAGACGGATCGGGAGGAACAGGGCCTTGCCCTTCCGGCCCGATCGCTGCTTCAGCGCCTCGATCCAGAGCTTCCAGCTTTCCCCGTTCCAGGGTTCGGGCGGCAGGGTCTCGCGCGCCTCCTCGAGGAATGCGGCCTCATGGCTCAGCGACGGAGAGGCGATCTCCCCCTGCACCACCTCCCACCAGAAAGCGATCTCGCCCGTCAGATCGACATTGCCGCGGATCGTCTCCCAGAATGCCTCGGTCGCTCCTTCGGGCAGGCGGGCGCGCACGTCCTCGAACGCGAGTCCATGCAGCAATCTGCGATTGAGACCGAGAAGATGGGTCATATCGAAACGCGCCGCCGAGCGGGACATGTGCGAGAGATCGTAGGAGGCGATGGACTGCTCGAGGGTCATCGGGACGGGATCGTCCGAGCTTCCGATGCGCGAGAGATAGGAGACGAGGGATTGCGGCTCCATGCCGTCATGGCGCAGCGCCCTGAGCGAAAGCGCATCGAAGCGCTTCGACAGCTTGCCGCCGCCCTCATCGAGAAGAAGCGGGAGATGGGCGAAGGAAAAATGCCCCGGGCGCCCGCCCAGAGCTTCGATGATGTCGAGCTGCACGCCCGTATTGGTGATATGATCCTCGCCGCGAATGATATGGCTCACCCCCATTTCCATGTCATCGACCACGGATGCAAGGGTATAGAGCACGGTTCCGTCCGCCCGGACGAGAACCGGATCGGAGATGGCGGTGAGCTTGACGGAGAGATCTCCCATCACGAGATCGTTCCAGCTCTTGTGCCCGTCCGAGAGGCGGAAGCGCCAGTACGGCGTCTTTCCATTGGCCTCCGCACGCTCGCGCTGCTCCGGAGTGAGACGCAGCATCGCCCGGTCATAGATGGGCGGCTTGCGCGCCTTGAGCCGTGCTTCACGCTTCGCCGCGAGCTCGTGCTCGCTTTCGAAACACGGATAGAGACGCCCCGACGCCTTCAGCGCCTCGATCGCTAGCGCATAGCGATCGAGGCGGTCGGATTGATGGGCGATCTCATCCCAGCCGAGCCCGAGCCATTCCAGATCGGTCTTGATCCCCTGCTCGTATTCGGGTTTCGAGCGCTCGCGATCCGTATCGTCGATGCGAAGCAGAAAGCGCGCCCCGTGCCGTCGGGCATAAAGGGCATTGGCGATGGCGAGCCGGGCATTGCCGACATGGAGATAGCCCGTGGGGCTCGGAGCGAAGCGCAGTTTCATGCTGTCTCTATGCCAAGCGAGGCAGGATTTATCCAGAGCGCAGTCGTTACCGCTCTGTCAGACATATGTGCGCAAGAGACGCGCCTGCCCTCCCCCTGCCCGGGCCTCGCTTTCCTCTCCTGCCTCCGTCGCTATGCGGCCTGCCGCCATGCTGACTGCCGCGATACTGCCTGCCGCGATACGGCCTGAAGGTCGATATTCCGACCCGCCATCGGGTCAGGACCCGATATCCTCGTCATCCTCCACGAGGCGGCGCGGATCGAGCATCCGCCAGTCCCGTTCCATCGGGGTGGCCGGAGCGGCTGCGAAATCCTCCAGCTCGTTGGCCGATTTCCATCCATCCTCGCCGGCCTCCACGACGATCGCATCCTCGCCGAAAGAAAACCAGCTCTCGAGGACCTCGCGCCCGACCGCACCGCCGGTGCGACAACGCTCCATCGAATCTCTTACATAGGCCCGCGCAAATGCATTCGCATGGGCGAGGTCCTGAAAATCCTTGACCTCCTCGACGATCCCTTCCTCGGCACCGCCGGAATTATCGAGAATGCGAACGAACCATCCGCGATCGGGTTCTGCTTCGGAACTGCTCATGACCTTGGCTCCCTGGTCTTGCTTCGGGCTTTCTGCAACAGGAACTCCCGTCCGATCTTTACCCGCTCGACCCCGTCATAGGCCACGATATCGGCCGTGGCATAGGTTTCGCTCCATTTGGCGGGAATGAAGGACCCGGTTCCGACCACATCGAGCGGCGCATGGGCGTCGCGCATCGCCATGCATTTCTCGATACCGAATCCCGACGAGACGATGATCTTCACCTCGGTGAAACCGGCTGCATTCAGACATTCGCGCATCCACCAGATGGCCGCGGCGGATACGCCGGTCCCGACCAGATCCTTGAGCTCGTGATCGGAACGGTAGCGCCGTATGGTTCCCGGCGTGTGCCGCTCCAGAACCCCGTAGGAGGATTGCGGATCGAGCCCCTCGATGAAACGCCCGCCATGGGTGTCGAGACGGACGCTGATACGCCCCTGCGCCGCAAGATCGGGAAAGCGACGGCATACGGCGAGCGCATCCGTGATTTCCTGACCGAAATAATCGACGAGAACGACAAGCGGGTCCTGCGGATAGACCTCGTGATACATCTCGGCGGCCCGCAAGGTCGAGCCCGCATAGCCGATGAGCGCATGCGGCATCGTCCCCAGACCGCGCGTCTGGCCGAAAAACGCTGCCGTCGCGTCATTGGCGCAGCCGACGAACCCTTTCGCCCCCTCCTTGCGTGCCGCACGGGATCCGACAGAGGCGGCGTATCCCATCATCTCCTGCATCTCGAAACCCGCGCAGTGACGTGCCTCCATCGCCATGAACGCGGCATCCGGAAGGGCCAGGGCCATCTGATAGGCGTTATGTGCCGCCACACAGGGCGCGCCCAGTTTCTGGAGCAGCAGCGTCTCGAGCGGCGCCATGCGGCTGAACGGCCCCGTAAGATAGAGCAGGGGCTCTCCCGCCCCCACCCAGCTTCCTTCCGGAAAGACCCGTTCGATCCCGACCTCGAAGCCCTGTTCCCTGGCCACGTTCCCGAGCCAGGTCACCATGAGGCCATGCGCCGCGATCACGGGGCGGCGGACGAAAAGCGCGTATGTGACCCGACACTCGCCGAAATGCTGCACGATGGCCTGCGTCCGGTTGAAGTAAGCATCGGTACGGGCGCCGATTTCTTCCGGCGTGAGCGCAAGATCCGGGCAGGTCGCTGCGTCTAGGGCCGTCCTGCCCTCTTCGGGGCCCGGCGGGGTCATCCCCTCACCGCGCCGTGATCGCGAAAATGTCCGGTCAGCTCCTCGGCGAGAAGAAACGCCATTTCGAGAGACTGCTCGGCATTGAGACGCGGATCGCAGAAGGTTTCGTAGCGACCGGCCAGATCCGCCTCGGTCAGGCAATGGGCGCCGCCCACGCATTCCGTCACATCCTGGCCCGTCATCTCGACATGGATGCCGCCCGGACGCAGACCCGCCTGCTGGAAAACGGAGAAGAACCCCTTCACCTCGGCGAGGATGGAGTCGAAAGACCGTGTCTTGACCTTCTCTGCCGTGGTGATGGTGTTGCCATGCATCGGATCGCACAGCCAGGTGACCGTGCGGCCGCTGCCGCGCACCTTGTCGAGAAGCGGGGGGAGGAAATCGCCCACCTTGCCCGCCCCCATGCGCGAGATCAGGGTGATGCGTCCTGCCTCATCGGTGGGGTTGAGGATATCGAGAAGCCTCTCCAGATCCTCGAGCGTCGTGGTCGGTCCGACCTTGATTCCGATCGGGTTTCCGACACCGCGAAGGAACTCGACATGGGCGCCATCGGGCTGACGGGTCCGGTCGCCGATCCAGAGGAAATGGGCCGAGCAGTCGTACCATTCGTCGCTCGTGCTGTCGACGCGCGTCAGGGCCTGTTCGTAAGGAAGCAGCAAGGCCTCATGAGAGGTATAGAACTCGGTCTCGTTGATCTGGGGCGCGCTCTGGTTGAAGCCGCAGGCCCCCATGAAGGAGAGCGTTTCATCGATACGCTGCGCCAGATCCTGATAGCGTTCGGCAAGCGGCGAACGCTTGACGAAACCGAGATTCCACCGATGCACCTCGTGCAGATTGGCATAGCCGCCCGAGGCGAAGGCCCGGAGCAGGTTCATCACACCGACAGACTGGAAATATCCTGTCTCCATGCGGGCCGGGTCGGGGAGACGCGCAGCCTGCGTGAATTCCGGGCCGTTGATGATATCGCCGCGATAGCAGGGCAAGGTGACGCCATCCTGCGTCTCGGTATCGGAAGAACGCGGCTTGGCATATTGCCCGGCCATCCGCCCGATCTTGATGACGGGCACCTTGGCGCCGAAGGTCAGAACGACCGCCATCTGAAGCAGGACCCGGAACGTATCGCGCACGACATCTGCCGTGAACTCGTTGAAGCTCTCCGCGCAGGCACCCCCCTGAAGGACGAAGGCCTCGCCGCGCGCCGCCTTGGCGAGCTGGCTCTTCAGGCGCCGCGTCTCGCCCGCAAACACCAGGGGCGGATATCGCCGCAGACGGGCTTCGACGGCGTCGAGCGCGGCTGCATCCAGATATTGCGGTGCCTGACGAATGGGGTGCGACCGCCAGCTCGACGGCGTCCAGCCGGCGTGCAGGGCGGATTCGCGGTTCGGGTGCATGAGGGATCGTCCTCCGATATCGAAAAAAAGGGAATTCACTATGGCCCCTATCGCGGCCCGCGCCTAGGGGCCTTGCCGATGCGTCACCCGACGGAAGGTCAGATTCCAGCGAAGCGGCCCTGTCAGACTGTGCGTGCGGCGCGGCAGAGGGGCAACCCCGTGATAGGCAAGACGGGATGGCCCGCCCCAGACCAGAACGTCTCCGCTCTCGACCGCCAGCTTCCGTACCGGGTCGTGGCGCTCCGCACCGCCGAACAGGAAAGCAGCCGTCACGCCGAAAGAGACGGAAACGACCGGACTCGTCAGATCGTCCTCGTCGCAATCGCGATGCAGCCCCATTCGGGCGCCGGTATCGTAGCGATTGACGAGGCAGGATTGCGGCTCGAAACCGGGATACCCCGCACGTTCTGCCGCCTCCCGCGCGAGGTCGCGCCACGACCGGGGCATCGCCGGCCAGGGGCGGCCCGAGACCGGATCGCGCGAAACATAGCGATACCCCGCGCGGTCCGAATGCCAGCCGAACGCGCCGCATCCCGTCATGGCGACCGATAATCTCCTGCCCCCCGGCGTCAGCAGATGATGGGGCGGTGCCAGCGCACAGATCGCCGCGATCCCGCGCAGCGCCTCGCGCTCGATCGATGCGGCATATCCCGGAAGAAAAAGAGCGCCCGGCGCGACACGCTCGGGCATGCGCAGACCGCTCAGGAGATCGTCCATCATTATGACCCTTGCCGCCCGTGCGCGCAGCAACTACTTGCAGAGAGGAAACGTGTAGAGAACCGAAACCGTCTTCATCCGGATCGACTTCCGATCGGGAGCGGCTTCGGAATGACACTCCTGGTCCCCTCCGAGACTTACAGGCGCGGGACGAAACTGCAAGGGATCGCTTTGATGACAAAGCTCCGCCGCGGCACTGTCCTCGCCGCTGTTCTGTTCATCCTGCCCACCAGCACTGCCTGGGCGCAGTTCACCGGTCAGAACGCACCGAACGAAGCGCATGCGCCCCAGAAGAGCGCGGATGGCGGCGTGGAATATCGCGGCAAAGGCGAACACCTGACCGCCAGAGGGCGTCACTCCCTCCCGCCGGGCTATCAGGAAACGCCCAGCACCGAGTTCAAGCACGGGCCGGATCCGGATCATGCCGACAACGTGCAGCGCGACGCCGTGACGGGGGCCGATCTCAGCCATTTCGGCTCTGCCTACTCCAACAGCAGCCCGGTCCAGAGCGGCCAGCTCGGCGATGCGACCGGCAATGGCTGGGTGGCGCCACGCTGATGTGACTGCGTGAAAGGGCCGGTCCGGGGAACTCCCTTGCATGGGGGAGGTTCACGACTCCGCCCTGCGGCGAAGACCCCGGGATGATACGGTCGAGGACAGCACGATGCCTTTTCTGACACTGCGCGACGGAAACAGCCTGCATTACAAGGATATGGGGATCGGTCGCCCCGTGCTCCTGATCCATGGCTGGCCCTTCACCGGGGATATGTGGGAATATCAGACGCTTGCCTTGCTGGAGGCAGGGTATCGTGTCGTGACCTACGACCGGCGCGGTTTCGGTCAGTCGAGCCATCCTTATGGCGGTTACGATTACGACACGCTGACAGCCGATCTCGCCGAACTCATCGCCTATCTCGATCTGACGGATCTGACGCTTGTCGGGTTCTCCATGGGCGGTGGAGAAATCGCGCGCTATCTGTCGCGCAACGGAACGGCACGGCTCAGCGGCGTCGCCCTCATCGCCTCGGTCGTTCCCGGGCTTCTCCAGACGGAGGACAATCCGGACGGCGTGCCGCTCGATGTCTTCGCCGATTTCAAGGCACAGATCCGGCGCGACCGCTTCCTGTTCCTCTCGGAATTCCTCAAGGGGTTCTACGGCGTCACCATGATCCGCAAACCCGTCAGTCAGGCCCTGATCGACTGGAGCTTCACGCTCGGCATCATGGCGAGCCCGAACGCCACGCTGGATTGCATAGACAGTTTCAGCCGGACCGATTTCCGCGACGATCTTCCGGCTTTCACGCTCCCGACCCTGATCGTCCACGGCACAGGCGACAAGGCCGCGCCCTACGAGATTACGGGCAAGCGGGTCAGCGAGCTGATCCCTCATGCGCGCTATGTAGAATATGACAGCGCCCCGCACGGACTTTTCGCGACCGATGCCGAGGCTCTCAATCGCGATCTTCTGGCCTTTCTGCGCGACACGGCAAACGCTGCCTGACGCGTCGTAACAGTTCGCGGCGCGGGAGGAGCCGGCCATCCTCCCCCGCCATACCGATCCCTGCCCCGGGCTTCTTTTCGCTCCCTGTCCTTTCCAGGCGTCTGCCCGATCGCGCCTCTTTCGAGAGGAGGCCGGGACAAGAAAGCGGGAAAAGAGCCGGAGAGAGCGATCAGCCCTCTTCCCTGCGCGATACCTGCCGTGTGGGGCTGCGCATGGTCACGAATTCCTCGGCCGTCGTCGGATGAATGCCGATCGTGCGGTCGAAATCACGCTTCGTCAGCCCGGCGGTGACCGCGATCGCCATACCCTGCATGATTTCTGCAGCCGCCTCGCCCATCATGTGAACGCCGACGACTTTCTGGCTCTCCCGCTCGACCACGAGCTTCATGAACGCCTTGCGATGCCGCCCTGTCAGGGTCTGGCGCAATGGCCGGAACGATGCGCTATAGATATCGATATCCCCTTCGGAGGCCGCTTCTTCCTCGGTCTTTCCGACGCTTGCCAGCGGCTCGGAAAAGAATACGGCCTTGGGTGTCGTATCGAATGACCATGAGCGCGCATGATCCGCGAAGAGATGTTCGGCCAGCACATGGCCTTCCGCGATGGCGACTGGGGTCAGGTTGATCCGGTCGGTCACATCGCCGATCGCATAGATCCCCGGATCCGTCGTCTCGTTTGCCTGATCGACGACCACGGCGCCCCCGGCGATCTTGACGCGGGTCGCCTCGAGGCCGAGACCGTCGATATTGGGCTTCCTCCCCGTCGCGAAGAACACGCAATCGGTCTCGATGGTCTCGCCATTATCGAGCACCACCTGCCGGCGCCCGTCGGAAAGCGGAAGGATCCGCTCGGGCGAAGTCGCCGCATGAACCGCAATTCCGTGCTCTGGCAACGCGTCGCCGAGCTTCTCGCGCAGCTCGTTGTCGAATCCCCGCAGCGGCAGCGACTGCCGGAAGACGAGATCGACCTTCGAGCCCAGCCCGGCAAAGATACCGGCAAACTCGACACCGATATAACCGCCCCCGATGATGCAGATGGAGGCAGGACGTGTGTCCAGATGGAAGGCATCGTCGGAAACGATGCCAAGCTCCGCCCCTTCGATGGGAGGACGAACGGGACGCCCCCCCGTGGCGATCACGATCCGGCGTGCCGTCACGCGCTGGGGCTCCCGGGTCTCGTCCAGCGGGCCCGGCCCGATCTCGATCGTCTGGGAATCCACGAGACGCGCGCGTCCGGTGAACAGCGCCACACCGGCCTTGTCGAGCATCGACCGATAGATCCCGTCGAGCCGGTCGATTTCGCGGTCCTTCGCATCGATCAGGGTTCGCCAGTCATGCCCCTTGTCCTGCATGTCCCAGCCATAGGCCCGGGCATCGGCGGCCAGCTCTGCGCCTTCGGAGGCATAGACCATGAGCTTCTTGGGAACGCAGCCGAGATTGACGCAGGTTCCGCCCCAGTGCCGGGCCTCGGCCACCCCCACCCGCGCCCCGTTCTGGGCTGCGATACGCGCGCAGCGCACACCGCCCGATCCGGCACCAATCACGAAAAGATCGAAATCCGGCATGGTCTTCCTCTCCGAAAAAAGAAACGCGGCCCGGAAGAACCGGACCGCGCATATTCCCTGTCATGCATCCTGTATGCGCCCGTCGAGAACGAGCGGGATGGCCTCAGCGTTCCGCAAATGCCTTCTCGACCACATAGGATCCCTGGTTGCTCATATTGCCCTCGTCGAAACCCAAGGAGAGCAGGAGCTTCTCGGTGTCGGCGAGCATCTCGGGCGAGCCGCAGATCATGACCCGGTCGTGCTCGGGATCGAGCTTCGGCAGACCGAGATCCTCGAAGATCTTGCCGTTCTGGATCAGGGTGGTGATACGATCGGTGACTTCGAAATCCTCGCGGGTGACCGCGGGGTAGTATTTGAGCTGCTGCTTCACGAAATCGCCGAGGAATTCGTGGTTCGGCAGGTCGTGACGGATGTGGTTCATATAAGCCAGCTCGCCGGAGATACGGACGGTATGGCTCAGGATCACATTGTCATAACGCTCGTAGCATTCCGGGTCCTCGATCAGGCTCATGAACGGTGCAAGCCCCGTCCCGGTCGAGAGGAAATAGAGATTGCGGCCCGGACGCAGATTGTCGAGAAGCAGGGTTCCCACCGGCTTGCGACCGACAAGGACGGTATCCCCGACCTTGACATGACGCAGCCGGGAGGTCAGCGGTCCGTCTTCCACCGCAATCGAGAGAAACTCCAGCTCTTCCTCGTAATTGGCCGAAGCGATGGAGTAGGCCCGCAGGAGCGGCTTGCCCTCGATCTCGATGCCGATCATCGTGAACTGCCCGTTTTCGAAACGCAGCCCCGGATCGCGCGTGCAGGTGAAGGTGAAGAGCCTGTCGGTCCAGTGATGGACGCTCAGCACCTCGCAGGCATGCAGATGACCGTATTCCTTGCTCGGCGGGGCGAGATGATACTGCCCCGGATGCCCCTCGACGGGCAGAAGACCCGTAAGCGGTTCGGATATGGTGGGCATCGGCAGGGAAACGGGCGCGTTCATCGGAATTCTCTCTATCGGGAGCCGGCGCATGCGCCGGGGCGGAAGCCGGGGGCGGGCGACCCTTCTGCCGCCCGAAGTGGCGAATTTTCTAGATCATCCGCGCGCCTTTTGAAAACCCCACATCCCCGCCTGTGCAGAATTATTACGACGATTTTGGATGCGTCCTTGCAATAAACTGCGCAACGTTATCGTGCATCTCGTGCAGGGCCGGGAGATGCGCATAGACCATATGCCCCGAGGCGTATTGTCTGATCTCCACGTTTTTGGCGAGCGCACGCGGAATCGGCAGATGACGCATCTCGTAGACGCCTTCGAAATACGGCGTGCCGAGATCGTAATACCCCTGGTTCAGCATCACCTGCAGGGCGGGATTCGCCTTCATGGCCGCAGCGAGATCGGGCAGGACATTGGGTTCGCCGCGCGCGGGCCCGCGCTGATCGGGCTGCTTGTGCAGGAAACTCCACTTCCCGATGCTGTGCGCGCTGACGCGATATTCCATATATCCGTCATTGAAAGACGGGTCGGCCCCGTAATGCAGCGTCTGGCGGGCATAGTCGTTGAACGCCGCAACATAGGCGGATTCCATGGCGGCGGATTGCGGATCGTAGGAGGGACGCTGAGCGAGCGGGTCCATGCTCGGGCCGGAGAACCGGCTGTCGAGGCGACCCGTATCCCTGCCTTCATCCCCCAGAAGGGTCTTCTCGAACTCTCCGCCATTCACACGCAGATTGGCCTTGATGATGTAGGGGACCGGCAAGCCCGTATAGCGATGCAATCTCTCGGCGGTGGCCTTGAGACGCTCATCGGTGATGCTCGTACCGTCCTGCAATGCGGCCGTGTACTCCGTCAGGGCAAAATGCTCGACCTCGGCCAGGAACGCCTTGAGATCGGCAGGCCGGTCGGGGAGCCTGTTATGATACCAGGCCGTGGCCGCAAAACTGGGAAGAGCGAGAACATAAGGCTGATCGTTGCTCGGATTGAGCTGCGGCCTGTCGATGCTGTTCCCGTAATTCAGGATCTGGGAGAGGAGAATGACACCGTTGAGGTCGATCCCCTTCTCGCTGGCGAGAGCATTCGCGACGATGGCAGAGCGGGTCGTGCCGTAGCTCTCTCCGAACAGATATTTCGGCGAGTTGAACCGGTTGTGCCGCGCGAGGAACTGGGCGATGAAATCCGTGAACGCTGCGGCATCGGGATCCGTCCCGTAGAACGCCTTTTCCCGATCCTTGCCCATGATACGGCCGAATCCGGTCCCGGGCGCATCGATGAAAACGAGATCGGTCGCATCGAGAAGGGAATCATCGTTGTTGACGAGCTGATAGGGAGCAGCGGGGGTATGCACGTCGTCGGCGGTCTCGACACGCTTCGGCCCGAGCGCGCCCATATGCAACCACACCGTGGACGACCCCGGACCGCCATTATAGACGAAGGTGATCGGCCTGTTCCGGGCATGTGCGCCCTTCTTGAAATAGGCAACATAGAAGACCGAAGCCACGGCCTGCGGCGCCTTCGGGTCCGGATTGGCATCGTCCCAGTGTTCGGGATGGACGATCAGGGTGCCGCTCTCGGCCTGGTACGGAATCGCCTGGCCACGAATGGTGACGCTGCCTTCGCTCGTCACACGCTGCGGTTTGGTCAGGAAAGCGGGAGCGGGAGGCGAGGCATCGGGGGTCTCGCCCGGCGGCGGCGGAGAAGGAGGAAGCGGCGGCGGGGCTGCGAGGGCCGAGCTGCCGAGAAGGGACGCAAGTCCCAGAATCAGGGGTAATTTGCGTGTAACGTTACTGCGCACGCCGCGCTCCTCTATTTCGTTCCGTCTTCGTAGTGTCTCCAGAAACGTCATCCCTCGCAAGTCTCCCATTGCAGCAATCTGTGTCATCCCGCACAAACGGCTTCATGGATTCCTCACGCTCTTCCTCCGACCGGGCCTCTCCCGATCAGGCCCCGGCCGAACAGGCACTCGCCTCCGCCATCGAGGCAACCGGACTTTCACCGAGCCTCAAGGAAGAGGCGCGCCTCGTGAAACTCGTGGCGCGCAGCCTTCTGCCGGGCGCCAGTACGATCCCGGTCGCGGAATACGAGCGCCTGCTCTGCGAGGTCCGGCGCAAGGACTGGGCGGCTGCCCTCATGAACCAGTCCCGCAGGGCGGGAGAACTCTGGATCAGCAAGGCCGACATCCAGGAGGCCGTCAGTCACGTCCATGATCCGAGCGCAGAGGCGAGCGACCTGCGCGCGGCGCTGGACGAGCGCCTCGCGCTTCGCTTTCGCGATATGGGCCACACGCCGCGAGACGTGCTCGAGGCCGTTCAGGCCGATCTGACCGATGCGGGGCAGTTTCTGTCGGGCGGACAGATCGACCGCCTCGCGCAGGTCATTGCCGCGTCCTTCGGCGTCGAGGATACCGGGTTCGAGGCCGAGCTGATCGCGCAGGAAAAGGCGCGCAAGGCGGAAGAGGAACGTATCGAGGCACGCGCCGAGGCCCGGAGACGCCGCGAAAACGAACGGCTCCGTGCATGGGAAGAGAGCCTCGTCGGTTTCGATCGCGTTCCCGCCCTCCTGCATTGCTCCCCGCGTGAGGCCTTGCGCTGGATGGCGGAGAACCGCCTGCCCGTCGCGCGCCGCACACCGCAGCCCGATGGAACGGAGCTGTTCGAATTCGACCCGGAAGTCCTGCGGCGCCTGCGTCCGCAGCTTGTCGAGTGGCGTGGTGGATCCCGCGAGACGGCAGTGCCGCAGACCGGGCGCAAGGTCGGCAATGCCGTCATCGCCCGTGTCGCGGCGCTCGATCGTTATGTCGCCCATTTCAAGACGGCGCGTGCGCTCAAGCGGCGCATCACCCTCGTGACGGGACCCACGAACTCGGGCAAATCCTATACGGCACTCAACGCACTGGCGAATGCGGAGAGCGGACTCGCCCTCGCCCCTCTTCGTCTTCTGGCACATGAATTCCGCGAGTCGCTGCTGTCGCGCGGCGTCCCGGCATCGCTCGCAACCGGCGAGGAACGGATCGTGTTCCCGGGCGCCCGCCATCTGGCCGCCACGGTCGAGATGTGTCCGTTCCACAACCCGGTCGAGGTCGCGCTCATCGACGAGGCACAGATGCTGATGGACCCCGATCGCGGTGCTGCCTGGACTGCGGCGATCATGGGGGTTCCGGCCCGTCATCTCTATATTCTCGGTGCGCCCGATTGCATTCCGCTCATCCGTCGCATCGCGGAACTATGCGACGACCCGCTCGACGAGATCAGCCTCGAACGCAAATCCCCCCTTCGCGCTGCAGGCGCTCCTTTGCGTCTGCGCGATCTCGAGGCGGGAGACGCCCTGATCGCCTTCTCGCGGCGCGAGGTTCTCGATCTCCGTGCGGAGCTTCTCACCCTCGGCAAACGGGTGGCGGTCGTTTACGGGGCGCTGAGTCCCGAAGTCCGCCGTGCCGAGGCCGCGCGTTTCAACAATGGCGAGGCCGATATCCTGGTTGCGACCGATGCGATCGGCATGGGGCTGAACCTCTCGATCAGGCGCGTGGTGTTCAGCGCGCTGCGCAAATTCGACGGCAAGCAGACGCGCGACCTGACGGCGCAGGAAATCAAGCAGATCGGCGGGCGCGCGGGACGCTACGGCCATCATGAAAACGGCATCGTCGCGGTGCTCGGAGAAGCGGGCACCCCCGCCCATATCCGCAAGATGCTGGCCGCCCCGCCCGAACCGGTCACGGAGCTGCGTCCGCTCGTCCAGCCGGATGCCGATATCGTGCGCGCCGTCGCGGAGGAAATCGAAACGGACAGTCTTTACGGCGTGCTGGTGCGTATCAAGCGCGCCGTGCTGCGCGCCGACGATCCGAACTACCGGCTGGCAGACATGGAGCAGGCATTCGAGATCGCTTCGGCGCTCGAGGGCGTCGAGGGTCTCGGCCTGACCCAGCGCTGGACCTATGCCATGTGCCCGATCGACGAGCGCGATAACGGGATTGCCCGCCTGATCCACTGGGCCAGCGACCATGCAGCCGGTCGGAACGTTCCTCCACCCGGCACGGGGCGCCTCGTGCAGCCCGCCCAGGCCGGGCGCGAGGAGCTCGAACGCGCGGAAAAACGCCACAAGCGACTCGTGGCGTGGCGATGGCTCTCCCTTCGCTTTGCCGATGCCTATCCCGATCGCGAAATGGCCGAGCGGAACACGACGACTCTCAATGACTGGATCGAAGCCGTCCTGCGCCAGCAAAGCCGGGAGCGCGGCCACCAGAAGCGCGGCGGCCGACAGAATGACAATCGCAGCAGGACGCGCGCACCGGCAGGAGACGACACGCGGCGCCCGGTGGGACCACGCAAGGGGATGAAAAAACAGGGAAAATCGAGGCGATGAGATCCGCGTGATTTTTTTCGCGGAATCGACGCAAAAAGTTCTTCCATTCTTCACAAAAAGCGCGCTAGCGTTCTCTTGCGGCAACCGAAGTCGTCTCAAGTAAAGCCCAGGAAATACTTCCGGGGAAGATGCTACACTTCGGCCAACGCAAAATAGTGCGCATCTCGCGCCATGTGAAGAAGGAATACAGATATGTCGTCTGGTTTTTCCGTAAGCACATTCTCCGCAAAAACCCGGACTACGTTCCAGGTTTCCCACGCAGATGCCAAATATAAAGGGGTCGGCCCGCCGTAAGGATGTCCGATGGCCCGCCCGATCCAGCCTGAGGCGGATTTTCGCGCGGGCCTGTTCTCTGCAGGACAGAGACGCTCAGACGCCTTCGGCCTTCCAGTTTTTCCTTTTGGTTGTTTTTCCAATACCGGGATTGAGACAGTTGCAGGGGTCGAGATCCCGGTAGTGGTCAGCCATCGCGGCATCTGCCGTGTAGATATGACCGAGATTATGTTCCGCAGGGTAGCGGGCCCCTCGCGCATCGAGCAGGGCAAGCATCTCGTGCTCGGTCTCCTCAGCCGATATTCCCGGCTTCAGGATATAATCCTGATGCAGGACGTGGCACAGGAAGTGCCCGTAATACAGCTTCTCGATAATCTTCCCGTCCAGCGCATCCGGCAGGGTCTCGAACCATGAGCGGTCGTTTCGCCGCAGGGCGATATCGAGCGCGACGATCGGACCTGACGTCTTCCCGTTGACGGCGCGATACCGCAAGGCAGCTCCGGCTGCCGCGAAACGGTGCAGGAAGGCGCGCGTCCCTTCCTCCTGCGTGCAGGCAAACCAGTCTCCTGCCTCGCCATCGAGGATCGCCCCGAGATCGGCCTCGACCTGCGCCGCGATCCGGGACGAGACGCGCAGGATGAGATGATGGGCGAAGCGCGTCTCGAAAACCCGCATTTTCTCGGGGATCTGATGCGGCAGGAAACGCCCGATGAGCTGGAGCACACGATCGGTGAGATGCTCGGGCAGCAGGGGGATACGCCTGCAGAGATCGTCCAGCCACGCCTTTGCCGCGAACAGACGGGGAATATTGCGCGTCCCGGCATAGCGGATCAGCGCCACCGTATCGCGTCCATAGGCCTCAGCAATGCGAAACGCATCGCGATGCATGTATTCTCCCGCGATCGGAACCTCGTCATACGCCGTCAGAAGATGGCGCCGCAGATCCTCGAGCGTTCCGGTCCCGCTGGTGCCCACATAAAAGACGCGGCTCTCCTTTTCGGCAGGAAAGCTGTCGACCCGCACGGCAAAGACGATCAGCTTGCCCGCGCATCCGGAGGCTTCGAACCAGCGTCGTTCGTCCTGATTGAAACGCGCCGGCGTCTGCGCGTCGATGGCACGCACATGGTCGATATAGGTCGAATCGTGACCCTGCGCGTCCGGCCAGTGGATCTCCCCTGCGGAGAAGGCGCCGCGCTCCAGCCTCTCGAGTGCCCTGACCGGATCCGGATCGAGGACCACGCCCAGATGATTGACGAGCTCGAGACGCCGGTCGGGGGTCACGCGAGCGAACAGCGCCATCTCGGTATAGGCCGGACCACGCTGCACCAGAGCGCCGCCCGAATTGTTGCTGATGCCACCGAGAACCGATGCACCGATGCAGGAGGACCCGATGACCGAATGCGGCTCGCGTCCGTGACGGGCCAGAACCGTCTCGAGCTTGTGCAGCGTCGTCCCGGGAAGGCAGATCGCCTGCCTGCCTCCTCCAAGAAGATGCACCCCGCGCAGACGACGCGTGCTGACGAGAATGACGGGCCGGTCATAGGTCTCGCCATCCGGCGTCGAACCGCCGGTAAGCCCCGTATTCGCAGCCTGAACGATCAGGATCTGATCGGCGGCGACACAGAGCTCCGCCACGCGCCAGAACTCGACAAGCGTGCGCGGACGCACGACCGCGCGGACTTTCCCCGCACCGAAACGATATCCCCTCGTGTAGCGCGCCGTCGCGTGAGGGGCGACGAGCACGTGAGGCGTCCCGACGATCTGGCGCAGCAGAACCAGAAGGCGATCCGCATGGAGGGTCGGTTCGGTCAGACGCATGAGCGTGTTTCTCCTGTGCGGGGCGGAATGACCGGCACGCACGCGCAAGCCGGATTCGGGACCGGATTCGGGGGCTAGCGCGGGTCGAGCCGTGTCAGACCGCCCATATAGGGATGGAGCACGGCGGGAATCTCGATCGCGCCCTCGGCCGTCTGTCCGTTTTCCATGACCGCAATGAGCGTACGCCCGACGGCCAGACCCGATCCGTTGAGCGTATGCACGAAGGCCGGACCGTTTTCCCCGCGATAGCGGGCATTCATACGACGCGCCTGGAAGTCGCGCGTATTGGAGCAGGACGAGATTTCACGCCATGCCTTCTGCCCCGGAAGCCAGCCTTCGAGATCGTAGGTTCTGGATGCGCCGAAACCGGTGTCCCCGGCGCAGAGCAACATGCGTCGATAGGGGATCTCGAGGCGCTCGAGTATCGTCTCGGCACAGCGGGTCATGCGTTCGTGCTCGGCCTCGCTCTCTTCGGGAAGCGTGACCGAGACCAGCTCGACCTTGCTGAACTGGTGCTGACGCAGCATGCCGCGCACGTCGCGACCGGCAGAGCCTGCCTCGGACCGGAAACAGGCAGAGAGCGCGGTCATGCGCAGCGGCAGCGTTCCTGCATCGAGGATCTCACCCGCCACGCTCGCCGTGAGAGGAACCTCCGCCGTCGGGATCAGCCATCGGCCGTCGGTCGTCCGGAACGAATCCTCGGCGAATTTCGGAAGCTTGTCCGTTCCATACATGGCGGCATCGTTCACGAGGAGCGGGACAATCGTCTCGCTATAGCCGAACTCGCCGGTATGCACGTCGAGCATGAATTGCCCCAGCGCGCGCTCGAGCCGCGCCAGCCCGCCCCGCAGGATGGTGAAACGGGCGCCGGACAGTTTCGAGGCCGTCGGGAAATCCATCAGACCGAGGCCTTCGCCGAGCTCGAAATGCTGCTTCGGCTCGAAATCGAACGCCGGCACGCTGCCCCGCTGATGCACGATGCGGTTATCGGCCTCATCCCTGCCATCGGGCACGGAGTCGTCCAGCCGGTTGGGCAAGGTCGCGAGAATGCCGACGATCTCGTCATCGATCGCCGAGGCCGTCGTCTCGAGTGCGGCGATCCGGTCGCGCAAGGCAACGGCCTGCTGCTCGAGTTCGGTCGTATCCGCGCCGCTCCGCTTGCCCTGGCCTATATCCCTGGCAAGGATCTTGCGCTGCGCCTGCTGCTCCTGCAACGCCTGAAGGGCCGCACGACGCTCCTCGTCGCGACGCACCAGATCCTCTGCGACAGGCGACACCCCCCGGCGGGCGAGAGCGGCGTCGAAGCGGGCGGGGTCGGCGCGAAGGGCGCGCAAATCGTGCATGTCGGTCGGGTTCCCTACCAGATCAGTCGAGGCTCGCAGGGCGCGGTTCCGCGAACCGGGCCGTGACGATCGAGATCTCATACAGAAAGATCAGCGGCACGGCGAGACCCACCTGGGTAATCACATCCGGTGGCGCCAGTACGGCGGCGATCACGAAAGCTCCGACAATGGCATAGCGACGGAACTTCCGAAGCCCTGCGGATGTGACGATGCCGACCCTGGCCAGCAGGGTCAGGACCACGGGCAGTTCGAAAGCGACACCGAAGGCCAGGATGAGCTTCATGACCAGAGAGAGATAATCGGAGACTTTCGCCTGCAGCTCGATATGCATGCCGTGGCTGCCGGCCGGCGCGGTCTGGAAAGAGAGAAAGAACCGCCACGCGATCGGAAAGATGAAATAATAGGCGAGCGTCGCCCCGACGAGAAACAGGATGGGGGTTGCGATCAGAAACGGCGCGAAAGCCCGTTTCTCGTTCCGGTACAGCCCCGGCGCGATGAAGATCCAGGCCTGCATCGCGATGATCGGGAAGGACAGGAAGGCGGCGCCGAAGAACGCGACCCGCACATAGGTGAAAAACGCCTCCGAAAGAGCCGTGTAGATGAGATGCGGCTCTTCTCCCTGCTGGCGCATGATCCGCGCCAGAGGATCGGCAAGGAAGAGATAGATCTGTTCCGAGAAATGATAGCAGACGAGAAAGGCGACGATGAAAGCCGCAAGAGACCAGATCAGGCGCTTGCGCAGTTCGATCAGATGATCGAGCAGCGGCATGGCCTTGTCGTCGATGGAATTGTCGTTGCTCATGGCGTTTCGATGTCAGTCCGGCTCGGAGAAGCGGCCGCGCGCGTTTCCACGGGAAGATCGATCCCGACGCGACGCCCGTGATGGATGACCCTTAGGGGCGGGATGATGGCGGGTGCATGCCAGCTGCTCCGCTCCCGCTCGAGACGGCGGGCGCTTGTCGGGGGCAGGATTGCAGGCCCCCTGGCGGCCTCCTCTTGCGCATGGAGGTCCGGATCTCCACCCATCTCCTCGCCCTGCCCGGAAGGAGCGCGCGGATCGTGGGATATGCCCGGCCCGTGATGCGGCAGGATGGGGGCCGTTCCGTGCGCAGGGGAGGAAAGCGAGGGAGGCGGCGAGAAATCGAGACTCCGGCTGATCGTCTGGTCCGAGTCGATCGTGCGCGCTATGCGATCGCGGAAGTCGAAACGCTTGAGGTCGCGCAGATGCTCGCGCGCCTCTCCCAGATCCGCCTCACGCACCATCTCGTCCACATGGCCCTGGAACTCGCTCGCCATGCGTCTCACGGCTTTGATCGCGCGGCTCACGCCGCGTATGGCCATGGGCATGTCTTTCGGCCCGATGAAAATCAGGGCCACGACGACGATCAGCGCGATCTCCGACCAGCTCAGGTCAAACATGATCGCTCTCCGGCTCGGGTCTGGCAGGATCCTGCGGCATGGTGCCTCTCTGCTGCGTTGTTATGCGCCTGTCGCCCCCTGCCCCATCCGGATCGAGAAGAAGCTCGTCGCGCCGCGGCAGGGACTGGAGATCGCGCAGGCCGAACCGCGCGAGAAAGGCCGGAGACGTTCCCCACAGAACCGGACGACCCGGAACCTCCTTTCGGCCTTTCGGAACGATCAGGGCGTCCTCAATCAGGGCATCGAGGACGGTCTGGCTCAGCGAGACGCCCCGGATGCTCTCGATATCGGCACGGGTGCAGGGCTGATGATAGGCCACGATCGCAAGGGTTTCCATAGCGGAACGACTGAGACGGCGGGGCTTTTCGATCACCCGCGTCAGAGCAGGGGCGAATTCGGCACGTGTCCGGAACTGCCATCCTCTGGCGACATTGACGAGTTCCACGGCATGTCCCTCGTAACGGGCCTCGATACGCCCGAGCATGACCTCGAGCTCGTGCTCCTCGCCGCCCTGTCCGACCAGGAACTGCCTGAGTGCGTTGTCTCCCACGGGTTCGGTACTGGCAAAGATCAGGCCTTCGACGAGATGCGACAGATCGTTCATCATTCCTCTTCTTTTTGCGATGCCCGAAGGAGGATATCGGCAAAACATGCGTCCTGACGGAGCTCGACGACGCCGGTTTTCGCCATTTCGAGACCGGCCACGAGCGCGCTCGCCATTGCGGCAGCCCGCGCCCGGGGCGATTCCGCATCGCGCGCGGGCAGCAGGATGGCCAGACGCTGCCACCCCGCCACCTCGCTCGTGTTGAGAAGGCGCTGCAATGCCGAGACCGCCTCGCTGACCGTCCAGTATCGTGGCCGGGGTGGCGCGTAGAAGCGCCGTCGTCCCTTGCGGCGCATCATGGCGAGATAGGCCCCGATCAGACCGGGCAGATCGACCCTGAGTCCCGTCCGGTCGATACGGGTCATATCCTCTGCGCATCCCCGCGCAAAGACATCCGCACCGAGGCACGGCCTGTCATCGAGCCAGGCGGCAAGCGCGCGGATCGCGTCGAGCTCCCTCAGGCGTTCCTGCAGAAGTCCGGCCGCCTGTTCCGCCTCGTTATCCGGTTCGGCCTCGGCCGGGAGAAGCAACCGGGATTTGAGCCAGGTCAGCCATGCCGCCATCACGAGCCAGTCGGCAGCCAGTTCGAGCCGCACCCGATGGGCGCGCTCGACGAAGGCGAGATACTGCTCGACGATCTGCAGGATAGAAATCCGGGCGAGATCGACCTTCTGGGCTCTGGCGAGATCCAGAAGCAGATCGAGCGGCCCCTCGAAACCCGACAGCGTGAGATGCGGGACGACGATCCCGTCATCCGCGCCTGTCATCATCGAATCGGCCGGACCAGCCCCGTCCCCCATATCGGTCAGAAAACAGCCGGTGTGCAGGCGATCGAGCGTGCATGCAGTCGCACGCAGAACGCTCTGGCGGCCTGAAGACTGTCGAAACCGCCCAGACGCAGACGATAGAAGTTCCTGCCATTGATGACCTTGTGCTCGATCACCGGAGAGCGGCCGGACAGGAGATCGCCAGCCTGTCTGGACAGACGCGACCATGTCGCCCTGGCATCCGCTTCGCTTCCCAGCGCGGCGAGCTGGATCATATGCCCGCCGGACTGGCCCGCGGGAGACTGGGCCCGTGAAGTCTGGGCCTGAGACGACCGATCCTGAGACGACCGATCCTGAGAAGATCGGGGCGCGGCGCGCGAAGCCGCATCCGGATCCGTCATCCGTGACGGAGCCTTGCCGCCGGATGTCGAGCCGTCCGGTCCTGCTGCACCGGAATGCGGCTCCTCCGGATCGGCCTCTCTTGCGGGCGCCGGGGGCGTTGTAACGCCGGAAGACTGGCGTCCGGAAGACATCTCCGCAGTGGGTGCGTCCGATACGGGACCGGTTCCGGCCTCCCCGGCAGTCCCGGAACCAGCGCCGGGCGTTCCGGCGGGCTGAGGACCGGAAGACGGCATATCGGGCGCTGCCGTTTCTCCCGCACGCGAAGGCGCGCCCTGCGCGGGCTGGCCATTCGCCGCCTGCCGTGCGGCCAGCGCTTCCGGACGCGGCTGTTCCGGCGCAGGGGCGAGATGCGCCTCGCCATGGCCTGTGACATCGAGATCCGTCCCATCGGCCATGATCTGCATCCCGCCCGGATCGGCCGGACGATCCCGGACTGCACCGGGCGGCGGCCCTATGACCGGAATGCCGTGCGACCGCGCGCCGAACAGCGACCAGCCACCCACCCCGAGAACCAGCACGGCACCCAGCCCGGCGGCACCATAGACGAGCTTGCGGGTCATGGCATCCGAACCGAGCAGGGCGGAAAGACCCGCGCTTTCCTTGCGGCGACGGAACACGGGCTCGTCGTCGTAATCCGCGCTCATGCGTTCACGGGCGCGAGAGGCGCGCGGCGGCGCCTCGCCTCCCCCCGGACCGGGCGACAGGCGGGTATCCGTAAAGCGCGGATCCGCCGATCTGCGGTCGCTTCCGCGTGCCGTCGAACGCTCCCGGTCCCGGGCGTCGTCCGTCGGCTGTCCGTCGCGCCAGTCAGGCGTGTCGTCGTTCATCGCATCTCCTCAACCGGTTCGACGCCGAGAATGGCCAGCCCGCAGCGCAACACGCTGGCGACAGACGCCACCAGCGCGAGTTTGGCCAGGCTCGCGGCGCGGTCGTTCTCATGCAGGAAGCGCAGCGTCGTCTCTTCGCGTCCCCGGTTCCACAAGGCGTGGAAATCTGCCGCCAGCTCGCCGCAGTAATAGGCGATCCGGTGCGGCTCGCGCGCCTGGGCCGCCCCCTCGACCACACGCGGAAAGGTGGAGAGACGACGCAGCACCGCAAGCTCGATATCCGAGTCCAGACGGGACAGATCGGCGCCGAGCAACGTCGCCTCGTCGGTCGCATCGGCGCCGAACAGCGCCTCGGCGCTCCGCATGACCGAACGGCAACGGGCATGCGCATACTGGACGTAGAAGACCGGATTATCGCGCGTCTGGGCGACCACGGCATCCAGATCGAAATCCATTTGCGCATCGGCCTTGCGGGTGAGCATCGTGAACCGCACGGCATCGCGCCCGACTTCGTCCAGCAGATCGCGCAGGGTCACGAAAGTCCCCGCGCGCTTGGACATGCGCACGGGCTCGCCGCCCTTCATGATACGCACGATCTGGCACATGACGACCTCGAACCCGGTCTTGCCGTCGGTCAGCGCGCTGACCGCCGCCCGCATACGCGACACATAGCCGCCGTGATCGGCACCGAGCACATCGATCAGCACATCGGCCTTTTCGGCCTTCCTGGCGTGATAGCCGATATCGTTGGCGAAATAGGTGTTGCTTCCATCCGACTTGCGCAGGGCGCGATCGACATCGTCCCCGAATGCGGTGGAACGGAACAGGGTCTGCGGACGCGGCTCCCAGTCCTCCGGGGTTTTCCCCTTGGGCGGCTCGAGCACGCCTTCGTAGAGCAGCCCTCTGGCTTCGAGCGCCTCGATCGCATCGTTCACGCGCCCGCTGGCCAAAGTCTCGGCCTCGGACGCGAAAACCTCGTGATGGATGCCCAGAGCCGCGAGATCGGTCCGGATCTCTTCCATCATCGCCCTGAGCGTGGCGCTGCGCACGATTTCGAACCAGACGGAAGGATCGGTGGCCTGCCCGTCCGGACCGGCCAGCGTCCTGCCGTGCTCCGCCGCGAGCGCCTGACCGATGGGGATGAGATAATCGCCCTGGTATTGCAGCCCGGTCGGCGTCAGCGCGGCGAAAGCCTCTGTATCCACCTCCGTACCGATGGCCTGCAGATATCGCCAGTAAGCGGCCCAGGTCAGGGCGATGACCTGCGCCCCGGCATCGTTGATGTAATATTCCTTCGTGACCGCGTGGCCCGTCTTCGCCAGAAGATTGGCCAGAGCATCTCCGACGACGGCGCCGCGGCAATGCCCGACATGCATCGGCCCCGTCGGATTGGCCGAGACATACTCCACATTGACCCGTCTGCCCGCCCCCATGAGCGACTCGCCATAGCGCGGCCCCGCAGCGATGGCGGCTCGTGCGACGGATTGCAGCACGTCGGGGCTCAGGGTGATGTTCACGAAACCGGGCCCGGCTGCTTCCGCCCGGTCGACACCGGGCAGAGCCGAGAGGAGCGGCACGAGATCCGCTGCGATATCGGCCGGGCGACGGCGCGCGAATTTCGAGGCGAGGAGCGCCGCATTCGTAGCCATGTCGCCATGGGCAGGATCGCGGGCGGGAGTCACTTCGACACGCGCAGCGATCTCGTCGGGAAGATCGGCCACGACAGCGCGCAACGCATCGCGTACCCGGGCCTGGTAGCGGGCGAAAAGGCAGTCTGTGGTGGGCTCGGTGGTATCGGACATTGAAAGCCTTGCGTTCGTGACGTGATTCCTGCTGCCTGTATCAACCGAGCATGGAGAGTTCCGTCAACCGCCGATGTTCATCCATGGCGAAACGATCGGTCATTCCCGCGATGTAATCGGCCACCACGCGACGACGTTCCCTGTCATCGGCCGCTTTCGCCCGCTCGCGCCAGCCATCGGGCAGCAGGCTCGGATCCTCCGACAATATTCCGAAAACCTCGCTCGTCGCCAAGCGTGCCTTCCGGGTCATGCGGTTCACCTTCCAGTGACGATACATCCGGGCATAGAGGAACTTGCGGATTTCCTTGTTGTCGCGCGCGATCGTCTCGCTGAACGCCACCACGGGCCGGGGGGCATGACGGATATCGTCCGCAGATTTGGGGCGAAGTGCCTCGATATTGGCGCGCGTCTGGCGGGTGAGATCGGTGACGAGCACATTGATCACCTGACGGATGGTTTCATGCCGGATCCGTCGCTCCCGGTCGTATCGCTCGCCCAGCCCCGCATTCGCTCCCTCTCCGCCCCCCTTCGCGCTTTCCGTTGGGCCTCCCCTTCGGGCACCTTCCATGGCCCGGCGCAGCGCCTCGCCGACGATGGGCAGCCCTGCGATATCGTCGAATTCGAGCAGCCCCGCACGCAACCCGTCATCCAGATCGTGGCCGTGATAGGCGATATCGTCCGAAAGCGCCGCCACCTGGGCCTCGGCCGAGGCGTAGCTCTCGAGCGCAAGTGGGTGGCGTGCATCGTATTCGAGCAGATAGGGGGTCGGACGCCTGACGGGGCCATTATGCTTGGCAAGCCCCTCGAGTGTCTCCCAGGTGAGATTGAGCCCGTCGAAATCGTGGTAACGCCCCTCCAGATGGGTCACGAGACGGAGCGACTGGGTATTATGGTCGAATCCGCCCCAGTCCTTCATGCACAGTTTCAGCGCATCCTCACCCGCATGTCCGAAGGGCGTGTGACCGAGATCGTGCGCAAGCGCGAGCGCCTCGGTCAGATCCTCGTCGAGACGGAGCTGACGGGCCACGGAGCGCGCGATCTGGGCGACCTCCAGAGAATGCGTAAGGCGGGTCCGGAAAAAATCGCCTTCATGATTGATGAAGACCTGCGTCTTGTACTGAAGCGTACGAAATCCGGCCGAATGGATGACGCGATCGCGGTCGCGCTGCCAGGGCGAACGGGACGGCGCGTCGTCTTCGGCATGAAGGCGGCCTCTCGCCGTCTCCAGGCGTACGGCATAAGGGGCGACATCCTGGCTGATCATCGGGTTTCTCCACTTCGCACGCTTTGAGAGCCTGCCTTCGCGCATTATATGGAAAAACATGAGCCAGACCACGCCCCCTTCCGTCGCAGCGCCCGGGATGCCTGTCCCGGGACGCTTCTCCGTTTCCTCCGGTGCCGCCGCGCGAATCGCCGAGATCGTCGCGCAGCAACCGCAGCCGGAAGGGCTGGCCCTGCGGGTCTCGGTGCTCGCTGGCGGATGCAACGGCTTTCAGTACCAGTTCAAGCTGGAGACGGAACGCGCCGATGACGACACGATCATCGAGCGCGACGGGGCGACCGTACTCGTCGATCCCGTGAGCCTCGATCTGCTCGAAGGCGCGGAGCTGGAATTCGTCGACAAGCTGATGGGCGCGCATTTCACGGTCAGCAACCCCAATGCTGCCTCGTCCTGCGGGTGCGGTACGAGCTTCTCCCTCGCATGAGCTTCACTTTCGCGAGCTGGAACGTCAATTCCATCCGCCAGCGCGAACGGCATGTTCTGGACTGGCTCGACCGCAAGAAGCCGGACCTGCTCTGTTTGCAGGAACTCAAATGCGAGACGGCCCTCTTTCCCCGGAGCTTCGCCGATGCGGGCTATCATCCGGTGGTGGTGGGACAGAAAGCCTATAACGGCGTCGCCATGCTCTCGCGCGATCCGGTCGAGCTCCGCTGCGACAAGCTTCCCGGCTTTGCGCATGACGCGGCGCGCTATGTCGAGATCGGGGTGGCCGGGATGGTGATCGGCAATCTCTATCTGCCCAACGGCAATTCCGGCGGCGCAACCGGCTTTGCCACCAAGCGCGCATTTCTCGACGCTCTCGCCGGTCGGGCACGGTCGCTTCTCGATGAGGAGGAAGACTTCCTGTTCACGGGGGATTTCAATGTCTGCCCCACGGATGAGGATTACGCCCCGGGTGCATTGAGCCCCGACGATGCTCTTCTCCGCCCCGAAAGCCGCGCCGGATGGCGTCGTCTTCTCTGGCTCGGCCTGACCGATGCCCTGCGTGCGGTTGCGCCGTCAGGCCGACATTATACCTATTACGATTACCAGAACGCGGCCTTCCAGCGTAATGCCGGTTTGCGTATCGACCATGCGCTGCTCTCGCCACGCCTTGCCGAGCGTCTCGTCTCGGTCACCCCGGACCGGGACGAACGCGCGAAGGAACAGCCTTCGGATCATGTCCCGCTGGTGGTCACGCTGAGCTGAGAAAAGGTCTCCCTCAACGACCGGGGCGCTTTTTGCGTCCGAGCATGGCCCTCCCTCCGGTTACTGCAAGCGCGAGACCGCTTGCGGTAAGAGGGTAGATTTTCGAGGATCCGGTCGCAAACAGGACGATCAGGATCACGATCAGGGCCAGCGCCGAAACAGCGACCCCGATCACGTCTTGCGCCGAAACCAGCAGGGCAATGGCGCACAGGCCGTAGATAAACAGGAAATTCATACCGGCAGAGGAAATCAACCGGGCGATGTCGATCGAGAAGAACGTTGCTGCTGCAACGATCGTCACCATGATCGCGCCTGTCAGGCTCACCGCCATGACCGGGATGCCATTTCGCTCGTGACGAAGCGCTGCGAGCGGTACGCTGCGCAATATCATGCGCGACACCCCCCACAGAGCGGCAAAGAGATTGGCCCAGACGATGATGACGGCACCCAGGGCCACGACGCGGCTGGCGAAGACCCGATCGCCGACAATATGCGACAGGATGTCGAGAAAAGGATGCGCATTCCAGAAGCCCGGCCCGTTCCCGATCACGACAAAAGCGCAAAGGAGATAGAAAACCGCTGCCAGCCCCCAGGACAGGCCGATGGCCAGCGGGATGTTCCGCGCCGGACTCCGGAACTCCTCCGACATACCGAGGGCGATCTCCCACCCCGCAAAAGAAAAGAATACAAGCGCAAAGGGTGCGAAAGACTGCCGGTCGGGCAGGGATGGCAGAGCAACGAATGCATGATCCAGGCCTGCCAGACCGCACGCCAGCAGGACGATCAGAAAGATCACGACCCCCAGGGAAACCCATGCCCCTATCCGCGCTGCGCCACGCGCCGAGATCATATTGGCGCCGGTCGCCGTTGCAAGAATGACGCAGGCACCGATCCAGGCCGGCAACCCGAAGGCGCCCTGAGCATAATACCCGCCGGTCAGCGCGATCGAGGGCAGACCCAGAATGACCGCGCTGAAGAGAAGGGCCATAGTGACGTTCCCACCCCAGCATCCGAGATTATCCCGGGCGATATGAATCACCCCCCCGCCATGCGGCGACCGCACAGCGAGGAGCGCGAAAACACCCAGAAGCGGCACGACGACGAGCGCCGCGAGAATCCAGCTCCAGATCGACTGTGCCCCGGCGCTTCGCGCGGCAAGACCGGGAATGGACAGCATTCCCGCTCCAAGCACGTTGTTGAGCATCATGCCCGTCCCGCTTACGGGGCCAAGCGTTGGTAGCAGTCTGGTCGAAATAGGGCTCATGCCTCCTCTTTTACATGGAACGGACACTTGTCATATCGTTCTTCATTTACGTCCGACAGACTGTACTGCCACCATTCGATCTCACCCGACTGATAGTGCCCCAACTGATGCGAATAGGGATAGTTGTCATAAGTGTCGATACGCTCCCGAACCACCTCGCGCAGCCTGTGACCCGTAGCGTCGTTTCCTGCCACCACATCGAAACGTTCACGCGGGTTGACGACGAACATGAAATGCGGGCCGAGATTCCGGCTCTTGCGCCGCGTATAGGCCGGTGCGCTCATATTGACGAAAAGCTGCATGCCACCGAAACACCAGCTCCAGTAAGCATTATGCGGGTCACGCGGTATCCCTTCGGGCCATGCGACGCGGTCACGTTCATGCAAAGTCTGCAAGATCCGCCAACCGAGCGCGTGATAGGCCTCGAGCGACGTGCATCCCTCCGTAGCCTCGAGGCTGAAAGCCACGATCAGCGGATGAGCCGTGCTCACATTGCCATCCCAGCCCTTCGAAAGCGCCACGAATTCATAGAGGTCCTCTGCCAGCGCATCGAGAGAGGCTTCGGAAAGATCTTCGACGAAAGCGAATTTGATGAGCTTCCGGCTGAAAGATTTCAGCGAGAAGAGACATGGAAAATCCGAGGGTTCCGACAATCTTTCTGCCAGAGACTGCATGACGACATTGCGCCATCCCGGAAAAGAAACGGACGATTCCAGTACAGATTGATCTATAAGTCCCATTTTAATGCGAATCCACTTCTATAGTTACGATTTTTATTTGTTTTTTAACTGATGATTTGTCAATTACCGAAGAAGATGTTTAACGGTTTTATTTATTAAATGAATTTAATGGGCGTATTACGATAAAAAGTGGCGGCTTACGCGATTTTACCTATAATCTCTGCGTTATTAGGTATTTATAAAAGTAAAGATCAGATCGATTCCTTCTCGATCCAGATCGGAAGAGCGAGAATGCGTCCTCCCGAGGATCCGGACAGAGCCGTCTTACGGGCCGTACGGACCGGAACATCCCAGAACAGCAGATCGTACTCCGCCCAAATCCGGGCCGATCTGCCCATGAAAACCCCGCACGCCGGGGAAATCAGACGATCCCGTCCCGATCCGCTCCCCCGCGTCCCTCGATAACGCCGGCGATGATCTGCAACGCCGCAGCGAGCTCATCACGGCTTCCGGGCGCACCCAGACACAGACGAAGCCCGGTATCGGCCTCGCGCGATACGGCAGACGCTTCCGGCGGGGTCACCTCCACCCCGGCGCGCAGCAGCCGCGCCCTGACACGTTCCGCCTCGAGCGCAGCCATGGGCAGGAAGGCATGAGGCGCACGCGCCGCACCGGGTACGGCCATGAAATCGCCGAGCGCCGCATGCGTCATGGCCCAGCGCATGGAAGCCTCCTCCTGGATTGCGCCTGCCATTGCGCCGATCCTGCCATCCTCGACCCATTGCATGAAGATCAGCGCGCCGAGCGCGGGCGGGCAATAGCCCAAAGCCCTGATCCCGCGAATCAGACGATCTTTCGGCAATGCGGGAGGCAGCGCCAGAAAGGCGAGACGTAATCCGGGACATATCCCCTTGGACAAACTGACGAGATAGAGCGTCCGCTCCGGCGCGAAACACACGATCTGCGGAGGGCGCAGGGAGTAGGCATAATACGCATCGTCCTCGACAATCAGCAGATCCCGCCTGCGGGCGACGTGCGCGATCGCCTCCCGTCTCGCGGGCGACATCGTTCGCGTGGTCGGGTTGTGAATCGTCGGCAGCGTGAACAGCATCCGGCTGCCCGTTTCGAGCGCAGCACGATCGAGCGCTTCGGGACGGATGCCTTCCGCATCCATCTCCAGCCCATGAAGCCTGAGCCCCAGATGATCGGCCGCCACATGCGCGCCGTAAAAAGTGGTCGATTCGCACAGGATCGTATCGCCCGGAGCGCAAAACGACGAAAACGCCAGGGCAATGCCGTGCTGCCCCCCATTGCACTGGATCAGGTTTTCCGCAGCCACTTCCAGGCCATAGCTCTCCCTTATCCAGCGCGCCGCTGCCTCTCTCACGGGCATCAGACCGGTGCCCTGGACATAATGCAACGCCGGATCGAGCGCGCCGCGCTGCTGGAGCTGTATCAGGGCCCGATCGAGTTCCTGCATGAGAGGGACGGGCGGCGGTGTATTGCAACGCAGATCGATCATACCGGGCCTGCCCTGCTGAACGCCCCGCTCCCGCGCCGGTATATCGGGCACCGGGTGAGACACCCCGCGCAGAAAGGTTCCCCGCCCCACATGCGCCACCACCAGACCGCGCCGCTCGGCTTCGACATAGGCCCGCGAGATACTCCCGACGCTGACACCGAGACGGAATGCCAGATCGCGCTGGGGTGGCAGGCGCGTACCCGGGGCGAGGATCCCGCGCCTTGCATCGGACGCGATGGCATGGACGAGACGTTCGTAAAACGGCGCCGGACCGGCTTCGATTTCTGGCTGCCACATGCGCGCTCACACATCCCTGCATTGTAATGGTTCAATATAATGATTGAGATCCATAAATCAGCAGTCAATATAAAACAATCGAATCGACTAGCGTAAATTGAACCAGTACAATCGAGGAAATCATGAGACAGCCCTGTCGAGCGTCCAGCCTGCGACGCTGCGCCCGTAATGCCGTCCGCCCGCGCGCCGGCACTGCATCGACGCTCTGCGTCGTCATCGCCTTTCTGGTCGCAGGGGCGGGCTTCGACACGCGTTGCCACGCGGCTCCCGAGGACGAGGAGGAAGGCGCCGAAGCTCTGACGGTCGCTTATGAGGCAGCCGATCTGACGGATCCTGCACGCGCACGAAAGCTTCTCCGGCGTCTGGACGCGGCGGTACTTCGCGCATGCGGTGCCATGAACGGGATAGGCTTGCCCGTGCGGGACGCCATCGAACGCTCGGAATGCCATCGCATCGGTCTTGCGCGCAGCACCACGTCACTCGAAAGCCCCATACTCACCCGCCTCGCGCAGGATCTGGCCGGGTATTACGGCCTGAAACAGGAAGCTCCCTGATCATGAAACTGTCTTTCCATATGGTCGATGTCTTCGCCACGGATGCGTTCACCGGCAATCCGCTGGCTGTCGTCGCGTGCGCCGACGCACTTTCCGATGGCCAGATGGCGGCCATCGCCAACTGGACCAATCTCAGCGAGACCACCTTTCTGCTCGCTCCGCTCTCCGGGGAGGCCGATTATCGCGTACGTATCTTCACCCCGCAGGAGGAACTGCCTTTTGCAGGCCATCCGACAATCGGGAGCGCCCATGTCTGGCAGACGCTCAATGGCACCGGGAATGGCCCCGGGAATGGCAGCGGGAATGGCGAATATCTCGTGCAGGAGTGCATGTCCGGACTGGTTTCCCTGCGTCGGACGCCCGAGGGGCTGGCGTTTGCGGCGCCACCCAGGCGTCGTTCCGGCCCACCGGACGCTATCGAGCTCGCGCGGGCATGCACCGCCCTGAGGCTACGGCCCGAGGACATAGTGGAGGCACGATGGGCCGATAACGGTCCCGGCTGGCTGGCCCTGCGCCTGAACAGCGGTGCCGACGTTCTTTCCGTTCAACCGGACTGGGCAGCGCTGAGGGGTCAGAAGCTGGGCATCGTCGGGGCGTGGGAAAAAGGGAGCCATCCCTATGGTGCCGCATTCGAGATCAGGGCGTTCATCGGCGAGAATCCCGGCTACGAGGATCCCGTCACGGGGAGCCTGAATGCAAGCATTGCGCAATGGCTGATCGAGGAGGGTCTCGCCCCTGATGCCTATATCGCCGCGCAGGGCAAGGTACTGGGCAGGGCCGGTGCAGTTTCGGTCGAACGGTCGGGCGGTGCGATCTGGATCGGAGGGCGTGCGACGATCCGGGTCACGGGCACGATCGGAATCTGACGAGAGAACGGAACGCTCCCGATCCGTTGCACCCTGTCCCGTTTTGGCGTGTTCCGTTTTGGCGTGCCCCGTTTTGGCCTTCCCCGGGTCGCGGCCTGACTTGGCCTGCACGGAAAACACGCTTTGGGGACTTCCTGCGGGTCACGCGACCGTATTGCTCCGATGCGTTCTCTCAGCGTCCGTCCGGACAGGGGATCGTACGGAGCGAGGTCAGGCTTTCGATCTGTCCCGAAAGGACATAATCGCCGAAATCGATCGTCAGCCGGTCTTCCACCCCGTTGGTCCAGAGACGATCGCCATAGGTCGAATCGGGAAGGAGCGAGTCACCGGCCCCGCTGAAACTCGCAACGGAGACCGGCACGGCGCGCGCTCCGCGGAATAACGGGCTGTCGAAATCCGGCTTCGCCGGTTGAAGCCGTCCGAGCGTCGCGTAGCTGATCGTCGCGCCATCGATGGAAGCGCCGTCGAAGATCTCTGCCCGGACGTGGAGCTTTCCCTTGCGTGCCGCAGAGAGTAACAGGCCGGCGAACTGTAAGGGGAACAGAACCTGAGCCGGAAGGGCGAGAACCCGGGTGTCCGGCAGGGTGAGATGCACGGCGATCCGACCGTCTCTACCGCGCCTGGCCTCCCCGCCAGTCTCGCTGATCGTCTCGTCATTCTCGGTCTGGAGCGTCCGGAACCGGAAGAAGCGGCCTGCCTTGTCCTCGAGCGTGGCCGACTGGAACACGACATGACGCGGAGCGCCATCGCTCCCCGTCACGTCCAGATCGAGTTTCTGGCTGACGGACCAGGACCGGCACAGATCGCGGATCCGGTAGGTGGCCCGCCCACCGGCAGCGGTAAGGACTCCGGCTTTCAGACGTGTCAGATCGAGCCTGTATGTGACCTTGTGGGACAGCAATCCCGGCATGGGGGCCGCTTCCGCCCGCGTCGGCACCGGGGCGGGCGGTGCCGGAACAGTCTGTGCCGGGGCGGTCGGTGCCACGCCCTCCGCATGGGCCATCCGCATCGACAACGCACCGAGCGACGGCGCGCCGACTGGCAACGCGCCCAGCGGCAACATGCCCAATGACAACACGCCCAGCGACATTACGCCGGGCAGGAAAACGCGCTGGCGACCGGGCCCGGAGGCCTCCTCCCTGCGCTTTCCGCCCCGACTGCGTGACACGCCGACCGCGCCGGTCAGAGCCTCATGCGTCCGTCTTGTCATCCTTCTGGCTGCCATCCTTCGCACCCACGGGCCGCGGTTTGGGCGGCAGAACGGCAAGGGACAGCTCCTTCAGACGGGCGGCCTCGACAGGCGCGGGTGCCTCCATCATCAGATCCTCACCGCTCTGGTTGAGCGGGAACAGGATGACCTCCCGGATATTGGGTTCGTCGGCCAGCAGCATGACGATACGATCCACGCCGGGGGCCGATCCGCCATGGGGAGGAGCGCCGTAGCGGAACGCGTTCAGCATGCCGCCGAAACGCGCCTCCACCACATCTTCCCCATAACCGGCAATGGCGAAGGCCTTGATCATGACATCGGGCAGATGGTTGCGGATCGCTCCCGAAGACAGTTCGATTCCGTTACAGACGATATCGTACTGGAACGCCTTGATGGTGAGCGGATCCTGGGTTTCGAGCGCCTCGAGCCCGCCTTGCGGCATGGAGAACGGATTATGGGAGAAATCGATCTGCCCCGTCTCCTCGTTACGCTCGAACATCGGGAAATCGACGATCCAGCAGAAACGGAAGGCATCCTGCTCGATCAGATCGAGCTCCTGCGCGATGCGCGTGCGCACCTGGCCCGAGAATTTCGCGACCGCCTCGCCTTCGCCTGCGGCAAAGAACACGGCATCGCCCGCCTTCAGGCCGCATGCCTCCCGGATCGCCTCGACGCGGTCGGCTTCGAGATTCTTGGCGATCGGCCCCTTGCCGCCATCTTCCTCGAAGATGATGTAGCCAAGCCCGCCAGCACCGGCATCGCGCGCCCAGCTGTTGAGCTTGTCGAAGAAACCGCGCGGACGCGTACCCGCGCCGGGTGCCGGGATGGCACGCACCTCGCCGCCATTGGCGGCGATACGGGCGAACAGGCTAAAGCCGGAACCGGCAAAGGCTTCTGTGACCGTGCTGATCAGCAGCGGGTTGCGCAGATCGGGCTTGTCCGACCCGTAAAGGCGCATCGCCTCGTCATAGGGAATACGACGGAACGGCGCGGTATCGACCTTGCGCCCCTGACCGAACTCGGCGAACAGACCGCTGAGCACGTCCTCGAGCACCGCGAACACGTCCTCCTGCGTGGCGAAGGCCATTTCGAAATCGAGCTGATAGAACTCGCCCGGGCTGCGGTCGGCGCGCGAAGCCTCGTCACGGAAGCACGGCGCGATCTGGAAATAGCGGTCGAACCCCGCCACCATGGCCAGCTGCTTGAACTGCTGCGGTGCCTGGGGCAATGCGTAGAACTTGCCGGGATGCAGACGTGCCGGGACGAGGAAGTCACGCGCGCCTTCCGGAGAGGATGCGGTCAGGATGGGCGTCTGGAATTCGGTAAAGCCATGCCCGATCATGCGCGAACGCATGGACGCGATCACCGCCGAACGCAGGCGGATATTGGCTGCCATCTTCTCGCGTCGCAGATCGAGATAGCGATATTTGAGACGCAGATCCTCGGGATAGTTCTCGCTGCCCGCGACCTGAAAGGGCAGGACGGCCGCATGAGAGCGCACGTCGATGTCTTTCGCGCGCAGCTCGATGGCACCGGTCGGGAGATGCGGGTTGCGCTGCCCCTCCTCGCGCACCACGACCTCGCCCGTGACCGTGATCACGCTCTCGACACGCAGACGCTCGACCGTTTCGAGAAGCGGCGTGCCCGAGGGGATGACGATCTGGGTGATACCCGTCTGATCGCGCAGGTCGATGAAGAGGAGCCCGCCATGATCGCGCTTGCTGTGAACCCAGCCCGACAGACGTGCGGTCTGGCCGGCGTCGCTCTCGCGCAGGGCGCTACAGCTGTGCGTGCGATAGGGATGCATGGGCGTCTTCCTGATTCGTGACTTGCGGGGAGCAGGGGCGAGACCCCCTGCTGATGGAGCGCAGGAAGCCGCTCCACCCCCCTTGTGTCAAGCGTCGTCGAAGGTGACGGCCGCTTTCCCCATTTCCTGCGGCCGCCCGGCTGTCGCGAGAGCGAGGGTTTTCCCCTCGCGGACGAACCGTGCCGTGAAATCGAACCGGTCGAGCGCACCTTCGATCACGACACTCTCATAGGGCTGGGGCCAGCCGAGATATTCGAGCTTGCGATCGTATTGCTGTGTCCAGAACCAGGGCGTGGGCTGCGTCCCTCCCGGGAGGCCGAGCATCGTTCGCGCGGCGATACGGGCCTGACACTGGGCCTGACGCCAATGCTCGATCCGATAACGCTGCCCGTCATGTTCGACGCTCGCGATATCGCCCGCCGCATAGATATCCGGAGCGACACACATGCTCGCATCGACATCGATCCCGCCATTTTCGCTGCGCGGATAGCTGCCGAGATAATCGAGCACCGGTTCCGCGCCCACGCCCACCAGAACGAGCGATGCGCCGATCTCGCTCCCGTCGTCGAGGAGCACCGTGCTGACCTGTCCCTCCCCCCGGAATGCCTCGACACTGGCATCCGGGATGAACGCAACCCCCTTGCTCTCGTGCAGGCTCCGCATCTCGGATCCGATTTCCCTTCCGAGCTGCTTTTCGAAGGGCATTTCGCTCTGGGAAACGACGGTCACGCCCACGCCGCGTTTACGCAGGGCCGCCGCCGCCTCCATGCCGATGAAGCCGGACCCGACCACCACCGCGGTGGCGTTCTCGCTCAGCCCCGCAATGATACCGTGGACATCGGCTGCGCTGCGCAGCACATGCACACCCTCAAGATCCGCGCCCGGTATCGCAAGCGTTTTCGCGCGCGATCCCGAGGCGAGAAGAACATGATCGGCCTGGATCGGCTCGTGGGCGGCAAGGGTGAGAACCCGCTCATCCATGTCGAGTCTGACTACCCGGTCGCGCAGCAATTCCACCCGGTTGCGCTCGTACCATGAAGCCTCTCTCAGCGCGGGCGGAGCCTGATCCTTATCGCCCGAAGCGAGGGTCATCTTGCTCAGGGCCGTGCGGTCGTAGGGTGCCTCTTCCTCAGGGCCGATCAGGACGATCCGCCCTGCATATCCTTCCTCCCGCAACGTGACGGCCGCCGCAATCGCGGCAGCGCCAGCCCCCACCACCGCGACGGTTTCGTATTCGCGCATCGGGAGCGGCGCATCCGCCTTCATCTTCGCATTACCGACGAGAATACGGCCATCGAGGATCTCGACCGGATAACGCGCCAGAGGATCGAGGGCAGGCGGCTCGATCAGACGGCCGCTCTCGGCGGAAAACGTCGCCTTGTGCCAGGGACAGACGAGCTGGACATCGCCATGGCGGGATTTGCAGGCAACACCCTGCTCCATCGGCGCCCCCTTATGGGGACATTTCCCATCGAAGGCCCGGATCGAGGCACCCTGACGATACAGGACCAGCGCCCTGTCTCCGACCGTGACCGGCGTGATGACCTCTTCCTTGAGATCGTCGCATGCCATGACATCGGCCCAGTCGAGATTTTCGTCCCTCATCACCTTTTCCCTCACATCTGGAGTCGGACTGCAATGCAGGAAGCAACGTGAGGGAGAGGCGCGGGTTGTCGCGCCGCACCGGTTTTCATCGGCCTTTTCATCGGCGTTTCCATCGGCATCCGCCAGCAGCGAGAGGAAAAACGGGTCGTTTCCGGCGATTCTGTTTCCGGTTTCCCTGTTCCCGGTGTCCTGGTTTCCGGTGTCTTGCAGTGCCGGTCTTCCTGGGTTTCCCGCAGAGCCCAAGCGCGCGTCACGCGCGGACGTCTTGCCCGAAGCCTGATTCGATACGGCGTCGCAATGTCTCATCCGTACGCCCGAAGGAAAGCGGCGTCACGCTGATACACCCCTGCGCCAGGGCATGGGTTTCCGTGCCGGGGCGATCGGATGACGCATCATGCACGAGAGTCAGCCAGCTATAGGCGAGACCTCTCGCATCCTCCCGTTCCAGAACCGCGACATCCGTCAGCTTGCCCTGGCCCTGCTCCGTCAGACGTACGCCCCGGACATGCTCGGGCGCGATGGCTGGAAAATTCACGTTCAGACAGGAGGGTTCTTCGTCCATGAAGGGCAGAAGGCGGCTCAGAACATCGGGAGCCAGACCGCGCGACGTGGCCCAGGGCACGCTGGACCGGTCGGCGAACGCCTGACTGAGCGCCATTGCCGGAATGCCGAGCAGTTTTGCGGTCATCGCTGCGCCGACCGTTCCGGAAAAGAACGTCTCGACACCCAGATTGGCCCCCTGATTCACACCGGAAAGCAGGAGATCGGGCGAGGACTCCCGCAGGATCTGCCTCACAGCGATAGCAACACAGTCACCCGGCGTGCCCGTGACGGAAAAGCGCCTGGGTCCAAGCTGGCGGATACGCAGCGGATCGTGCAGGCTCAGCGCGTGGGAAATGCCGCTCCGGTCCTGCGAGGGAGCGACAACCCAGACATCGTCGGTGAAGGACCGGGCGATCTCCTCGAGTACCGCCAAACCGGGAGCGTCGATCCCGTCATCATTCGTGAGCAGAATACGCCGCGGGATGCGGATGTCTCGCATGGGTTCCTCCCTTCCTGCCTTTTACGCGCCGCGTTCCTGACAGGATCGGACCTCCCACCGGAACCGGAACCGCGATACGGATCACGACAGGGAAACCGGATTCCCGGACCGGGGCACCGCCACCGGCCTCCTCTTTCTTTCTGCCGTCCCGACATGCGGAAAACATGTCTGGGGCCGCGCGGCCGGAAACGGCGCGGCAAGCCCCTGACCGGGCAGGCGTCGCTCGCCGGGGAGCACCTGCCGCGCCGGTTTTCAGGCAGGTTTCTAGAAGGAGTCGTCGCCCCAACCGCCGCCGGAATCGCCCCAGCCGCCGGCATCGCCGCCGCCGCCCCAGTTATCGGCATCGTAGGACTGGCCGGCATCCTGACCGCCCCCGGCGAAAGGATCGTTTCCGGCCGCATCGCCATAATTGTTGTTGATGACGGTCTCGCCGCTGCCGAATCCGCCAGCCCCGGCACCATGATGACCGGAAAACAGGCTTTCGATCGCATTGGCCGCCAGCATGCCTCCGGCCACACCGGTGGCCGTGGTCAGTGCCGAGCCGAGAAAGCCGGTGCCGCGCTGCTGGAACATGCCGGTGGAATAACCGGGCGGCAGGGTTGCTTGCGGAGGAGGTGCGTAACCGTATCCCTGCTGGGGCTGACCGCCCCATCCCGGTGGTGGAGCCGCCTGCTGCTGCCGGTTTCCGCCGCCGAACAGACCGCCGAAGAGGCCGCCGCTGCCCTGGGGGCGCTGCTGCTGCGCCTGCTGCAACTGGGCCTGTGCCTGCTGAAGCTGGAACTCGAGCTGGCGGATGCGGTTCTGCGCCTCTGCCAGAGCCACTTCCTGCACGACCGCCATCTGTGTCACGCGATAGCGGGCTTCGGGATATTTCTGGAAGTTCTCTGCGATCCAGCGATCGGCTTCCGGGTCGATGGGCGGCAGATTGGCCGGGGCCTGGGAGCCACCGAACCCGCTGCTCGGCGCCCCGCCGACACGGGCGACGAATTGCGAAATGAGATCACGCTCTTGCTGGTTCATGGGGATGACACTCCATCCGGTCGGTATCGATTACAGTGCGTAATGTGGCGAGCGCGGCATGGGCTTGCAAGAGCTTCCTGCAACGCAGCCGGGGCCGGGCCATGCCTGCGAATGGCGGAAACCGGCCCGGCCCGCCCGGGGACGGTTTTTCCCGGGCGGTTTTCTTGTGAGCGGCTGCACGATAGACTGTCGGGATCGAACAAGACCGGAGCCTCGATTCTTGACCCCCTTGCCCGCTGACGGCGACCGTCCCCTTTCCTTCCAGGATCTGATCCTGCGTCTGCACCAGTTCTGGTCGGCTCAGGGCTGCGCCCTGCTCCAGCCCTATGACACCGAACTCGGCGCAGGCACGCTCTCGCCGCACACCACCCTGCGTGCGCTGGGACGCAAGCCCTGGAAGGCCGCCTATGTGCAGCCCTGTCGCCGTCCGTCCGACGGGCGCTATGGCGAGAACCCGAACCGGCTTCAGCACTATTATCAGTATCAGGTGCTGCTGAAGCCGACACCGGAAGACAGCCAGCGCCTCCTTCTGGACAGCTATCGCGCGATCGGCATCGATCCCGGGAAACACGACATACGCTTCGTCGAGGATGACTGGGAGAACCCCACCATCGGCGCATGGGGGCTTGGCTGGGAGGTCTGGTGCGATGGCATGGAAGTCACGCAGTTCACCTATTTCCAGCAGGTCGGCGGCATACCCACCGTCGTCCCCTCCACCGAGCTGACCTATGGTCTGGAACGTCTGGCCATGTATGTCCAGGGCGTCGAGAATGTCTATGACCTCGATTTCAACGGTCAGGGCCTGACCTATGGCGACGTCTTCCTGCGCGCCGAGAGAGATTATTCCCGTCATAATTTCGAGCTGGCCGATACCGAGATGCTGATGCGCCATTTTCGCGATGCAGAGGCGGAATCGGTGCGTCTGGCCGAAGCCGGCGTTGCGCAGCCCGCCTACGACCAATGCGTCAAGGCGAGCCATCTCTTCAATCTGCTCGATTCCCGCGGCGTGATCTCGGTGTCCGAGCGCGCCTCCTATATCGGCCGTGTCCGCACGCTCGCGAAACTCTGCTGCGAAACCTGGCTCGCCGGCGACGAGGAGTCGAACTGATGGCCGAATTCCTTCTCGTCCTCGATTGCGAGGAAATCCCGGCCAGAATGCAGGAGAGTGCCGGGCAGGATCTCGCGCGTCTTGCAAGCGACGCCCTGGCACCCCTCTCCCCCCAGGCCGTTACCGCCTTCTGGGGCGCACGCCGGATCGGCGTGACCATGCAGATCTCGGAAGGGATCGCGGAATCGACGCAAACCGAGCGCGGCCCGCGCGAGAGCGCGCCCGAACAGGCCCTTGCAGGGTTCCTGCGCAAACACGGGGCCGAACGCGAGGCCCTGGTGCTGGAAAACGGTTTCTGGGTGCTCAATCGTACCGTACCGGCAATCGGCGCGGCGCAGCAGATCGCGGCCACCATTCCCGCCCTTCTCTGGCGGTTTCCCTGGCCGAAATCCATGCGCTGGGGCGAGGGAAGCGCGTTCACCTGGGTGAGGCCGCTGCGGCGCGTGATCTGTCTGCTCGACGGGGCTCTCGTGCCGTTCGGTCTCGCCACGGAAAACGACGACGCTCACGGTCTTTGCGCCGGCACGCAGACCGAGGGCCATCGGTTCATGGCTCCGGGCGCTTTCGACGTGACCTCCTATGCGCAGCTCAGAGAGGCGCTGTTTGCACGCAAGGTCGTACTCGACCCGGCGCAACGCCTGTCGATCATCCGCGAGGGTCTTCAGGCCCAGGCCGACAGGGCGGGCCTGACACTCGTTCAGGACGAGAAGCTCGTGGAGGAAGTCTCGGGGCTTGCCGAATGGCCCGTGGCGCTTCTGGGACGGATCGACGACGCCTATATGGATCTGCCGCCCGAGGTGATGCAGGTCTCGATGCGGATCAACCAGCGTTACTTTGCCCTGCGCATGGCAGACGGAAAGGCAGCCCCGCATTTCGCCTTCATCGCCAACATGGAGTTCGCCGATGGCGGCGCGCTCACCATTGCGGGCAATGAGCGCGTCCTGCGGGCGCGATTTGCCGATGCGCGTCATTTCTGGGATCTCGACCGCAAGACGAAACTGGCCGATCGTGTCGGCGCTCTCGACGCCGTGACGTTCCATGCCCGCCTGGGAAGCCAGGGCGCACGGGTGCAGCGCATCGTCGCACTGGCCGGGATCGTGGCCGGGGCGATGGGGCTGGACGCAGCCGCACGGACGCAGGCGCAGCGCGCCGCCTGTCTCGCAAAGGCCGATCTCACCACCGGCATGGTCGGCGAGTTTCCCGAGCTTCAGGGGGTGATGGGGGGATATTATGCCCGTCACGACCATGAAGACGCGGCCGTCTCGGCTGCGGTGGCCGAACATTACATGCCGCGTGGCCTCGGCGACGAAACGCCCCGCGCCCCTGTCTCGGTCGCGGTGGCGCTCGCCGATCGTCTCGATCTGCTTACGGCTTTCTTCGCCATGGGCGAGACGCCCAGCGGCTCGGGCGATCCCTATGCCCTGCGTCGGGCGGCCCTCGGGATCATCCGTATCGTCCGCGACAACGGGCTTCGTCTCGATCTGACGGCGCTGATCGACAGCGCCGCCGAAAACCTGCCCGGAGACCTGTCCGACCAGAAACGCGAGGGCAGCGCCCTTGCAGCCCTGCCGGGCTTCATTGCCGAACGTCTGCGTGTGCAGCTTCGTACCGAGGGCGAACGTCACGACGTTCTGGCGGCCACGCTGGCGGGCGGACTCGATGGCGATCTGGTTCGTCTTCTGGCGCGCACCGCCGCACTGGCGGAGATGATCGATACGGATGACGGGCGCAATCTGCTTGCGGCCAGCAAGCGCGCCGCGAATATACTGCGCATCGAAAATCGCAAGGATGGTCCTCATCAGGGCGAGCCCGATGCCGCGCTCTACACGCAGGAGGAGGAGCATGCCCTCGGTACGGCGCTCGCATCCGCCCGGCGCGAGATCCATGCAGCCCTGATCGAGGAACGCTTTGCCGACGCCATGCGGTCGGCATCCGGTCTGCGCCCGAGCCTCGACGAGTTCTTCGCCGAGGTCACGGTCAACGATCCCGATCCGGCACGACGCCTCAATCGCCTGCGCCTGCTGGCACAAATCGGCGAGACCCTCGCCGAGATCGCGGAGTTCGGCCAGATCGAAGGCTGATCGCACGGTCCGGGATGCTCCCGCCCCACCGTTGCTCCCGGTGGGGCGCGTTTGCGCCCGGAGAATCTGCTCTTCGGGAACGCCGCGCCGGATGCGTCGGCCGGGGCGCCGCCGGTGACAATCGCCGGTGACAATGACATGGGCATCATGTCCATCCCGGGGGGCCTGGAAGGACAGGAAGCCCCCGATACCTGCCCTCGATACCTGCCACCCTGCGGGCAGTCCCGCCAGTCCCCCGCTCCGGCCTCGCCGGATCGCAGGAACACAGGAGCACAGGAGCACAGGAGCACGGGGAAAGACCCATCGTCGAAACGACGCGATCCGCCCGGAGATCCCACGCAACGCCCCGGCAGAACGATCTGTTTTTTCGATCGGTTTCATTCACAGGATCAATTGGATCGATCGATTTCCGCCGATCATACTTCCCCGACACAGAGGAAGATCGATGCCATGAACAATCCGTCCGGAATCGTCATCATTGGAGGGGGCGCCAGTGCGACCCTGCTCGCTCATGCCTTGCGGCGCACGCAAGGTCGCGACTGCCTGATCGTCGATCCCTCCCCCCGTTTCGCACTGGGCGCGGCTTACGGCACGCGCTGTATCGGGCATCTTCTGAACGTCCCGGCATCGGGCATGAGCGGTCTGGCCGAGGCGCCCGATCATTTCGTCCGGTGGCTGCACCGGCAGATCGATCCCGGCATCGCCCCGGGCGCCTTCATACCGCGCGCGCTGTACGGCCTCTATATCGAGCAGCTTCTGCAGGAGAGCGGTGCCACTCTCCTCCGGGACGAGGTCGTCTCCTGCCGCATGTCCCGAACCGCGGCCGGAAGCGGAGGCTACCGGCTCCGGCTCGGCTCGGGTCGGGAGATCGACGCCAGCACGGTCGTACTGGCGCTCGGACATTTTCCTCCCGCACCGATACCGGGCCTTAGCGCGGGAATTCTCGCCGATCCGCGCTATGTCAACGATGTGTGGCGGGAGGGAGCCCGAATAAGCGGGCCGGATGAGCCCCTGGTACTGATCGGAAGCGGCCTGACAGCCATCGACATGGTCATGAAAGCCCGGCTCGAGGGACATAGGGGAACGATATGCCTCCTCTCCCGTCATGCGCGCCTCCCGGAAGCACATCGACCGGAAGCGCATAGGCCAAAAGCGCAACGGCCAGAAGCGCATCGATCGGAGCCTCTTCCGGATGTCCCCGTCATCGACATGGCGGGCGGCGATGCGCGTCTCGGGGTCTGCGTTCGCCAGTTCCATGACGCGATCCGAAGCGGTGTGCCGTGGCGCGCGGCCGTCGACAGCCTGCGATCCGTGAGCAATTCCCTCTGGCAGGGTTTCTCCGCGGCGGAGAGAGCGCGTTTCGATCGCCATCTCCGGAGACGCTGGGATATCGCCCGGCACCGGATCGCCCCGCAGATCGCCTCCTTTCTGCATAATGAGCAGCAGGCCGGGACGCTCGAACTCCATGCCGGACGCGTGACCGGCATTACCGCCGATCAGGCAGGCCTGACGGTCACTGCCATCCACAACGGGAGACAGAGCGTTCTACGGGCCGGGCGGGTGCTGAACTGTACCGGTCCCGATCTGCGCTACGACCGCGTCGGCTCCCCCTTGCTGGACGATCTTTTTTCGTCCGGTCTGGCCCGACCCGGCCATAACGGAATGGGACTGGACACGGACGAAACGGGTCGCCTGACCGCCCGACCGACCGGCAAGGGCGACCGGTCCGGGTCTGCGCTCTATACGCTCGGTCCGGCACGCCTCGGCACCATGTTCGAATCCATCGCCATTCCCGAAATACGCCAGCAGGCCTATGATCTGGCTGCCGAACTCGCTGCCCGCCTCCGGACTGCCTCTTCTCGCCTATGACCTCCGGACGCGCTCTTGCGCATCCGACCTGCCCTGTCATCCGGCCAACGATATCGCCCGTTCCTGCACTCTCCTTTCCTCCGCCTCCCTTCCGCTTCCTTCCTGTTTTCCCTTCCTCTTTCCCTTCCCCTTCAATTCAAGCGTGAAAGTCAGCCGATGATCGCCCGCTATACCGACCATGCCGCGAACGAGCGGACCTTTCTCGCCTGGGTGCGCACGGCACTGGCCATGGTCGCCATCGGATGCATGTTGGCAAAGCTCAATATTTTCCTGCGCCTGATCGGCAGCGAGCGGCACGTCGCGATGCCTTCCCACCCGGGCGCATCGGCCTGGATCGGCGTTGCGACGATCTGCGCCGGTCTGGCCCTGCTCCCGGCGAGCTGGTGGCGGTTTCGTCAGGTAAAGGCGGCGCTCTCGGCAGAAGAACCGCGAAAGATCGCGCTGAGCGGCCTCGAAGGGGTGTTCTGCCTGTTTCTCTGCGCGCTCATCGCAGCCATTCTGCTCTCGCTGCTCGGCTGGCTGCCGTCGTGACGCTCGAGCAACTCCGCCTGTTCGTCGCTGTCGCGGAGCGCGAGCACATGACGCGCGCGGCCGAGGCGCTCTGTCTCACGCAATCCGCGGTCAGCCATGCCATCACGACGCTCGAGCAGGAATTCGGCCTGCGCTTCTTCGACCGTGTCGGACGACGCATCGCGCTGACCGATACGGGCCGACTGTTCCTCCCGGAAGCCCGTGCCGTGCTCGCACGCGCCGAAGCCGCCCGGCAGCGCATGATGGATCTGACTTCGCTCGAAACGGGGATGCTGCATCTCTGGGCGAGCCAGACCGTCGCGAGCTACTGGCTGCCTGCTCGGATCAATCGTTTCCATGCCCGTCACCCGTCCATCGGGCTTGCCCTGACCATCAGCAACACCGAGGAGATATGCCGTCATCTCTCGGACGATGCTCTCTCCTTCGGACTGATCGAAGGCGAAGCATCGGCGCCTGGCCTCGAAACGCGCAGGATCGCCCGTGACAGGCTCCTGCTCGTGGTGGCCCCGTCCCATCCCTGGGCCACGCGCCCGCCACTCCCCCGTGACCTGTCCGGCAGCCCGTGGATCCTGCGGGAACGGGGCTCGGGCACGCGGGCCAGTTTCGAAAAGGCGCTCAGAACGTGGGGGACCGATCCCGACCGGCTGGATGTGATCATGGAACTCACCTCGAACGAGGCTGTCGCCAATGCGGTTGCGACGGGTCATGCGGCAACCGTGCTCTCCGCCAGTGTCGTGGCCGGACCGATCGAGAGCGGCATCCTGCATCATGTCGGGATCGCGTTTCCCGAGCGCAGCTTCTCGCTCGTGCGCAATGCGCGCTCGCTCTCTCCGGCAGAAGCCGCCTTCGTCGCCCTGCTCTGAGGCTCAGGCGCGCGCTGCCGCGCCGCTATCGCCCGGATGCACGCTCGACACGGTCGGGTTCATTGCGGTGGACCCAGGCCGACAGGAGCAGACCGAAACCGAACATCATCGTGAGCATTGCCGAGCCGCCATAGGAAATGAGCGGCAACGGAACGCCACCAACGGGTATGACGCCCATCACCATCGAGAGATTGACCGCGCAGTAGAGAAAGAAATCGACCGAAATGCCCAGCGCCAGAAGGCGTCCGAACTGGTTCCGGCTGCGCAGCGCCATGAGCATCCCACCGATCACGAGCAGCGAGAGAAGACCGATGACCGAGATCGCGCCCACATAGCCCCATTCCTCCCCGATCATGGTGAAGATGAAATCGGTCTGCTTCTCCGGCAGGAAGTTCAGCTGCCCCTGCGTACCGCGCAGATAGCCCTCGCCCCACATTCCTCCCGAACCGAGGGCGATCTTCGACTGGATGATGTTGTACCCCGCACCGAGCGGATCGTGCTCCGGATGCAGGAAAGTATCGATCCGCGCCTTCTGGTAGTCATGCAGATGGGCATAGACGAACTTGCCGAGAAAAGGGATCGGCGCCACGAGGATCAGGATCTGCCAGAGCCGCATGCCGGCAGCGAAGAACATACTCGCACCGATGACCCCGATGATGACCGCCGTCCCGAGATTCGGTTCCTTGAGGACGAGGACCACCGGCAAGAGGGTAAGCAGTGCGGGCGCCACCAGCCTGAGCGGATTACCCATGCGCCTGATATCGATGCGATGAAACCAGCTCGCCAGAGCCAGAACGAGCGCGATCTTCGCAAACTCGGAGGGCTGGAACTGGATGCCCGCCAGATTGATCCAGCGCTCGGCCCCCTTGCCGACATGCCCCATGCGCAGGACGAGCGTCAGCAGCGTGATCGCAGCCAGATAGACCGGTATCGAGAGCAGCCGGAGCAAACGGGGGCTGGTGAGCGCCACCACGATCATCATGACGAGCCCGAATGCGAAACGCACCATCTGGGGGCGCGCGAAGGGACGAGCCGCCCCCCCGCCCGCAGAATAGAGCGCCAGATATCCCACACCGGCGAGAACACAGATGAGCAGGACATAGAACCAGTTGATCTGGAGCAGCTTGCCCAGAAGCCGGAAACTCGGCTCAGGACGCCACAGGCGTTTCTGCCACTTCATCAATCGGCATCCGCGACGGCCTGGCCGGGAACGTGATCGTGATTGACGGGGTCGCGGGTGAGCGTATCCGTCATGATATCGCGTGCCAGCGGTGCCGCCGCATCCGCTCCGCCATTGCCATGCTCGATCACGACCGCAATCGCGTAGCGCGGCGCGTCGAACGGCGCAAAGCAGATGAAGAGCGCATGGGGTCGCTCCTCCCAGGGGAGATTCATCGAGTTGAAATGCCCGCTCTCGCGCAAGGCGCGCGAGACGCGCCGCACCTGCGCAGATCCGGTCTTTCCGGCCATATACACGTCCGGGATGGAGAGCCGCGCCTTGGGCGCCGTTCCATGGGGCGCGTTCACGACATCGTACATCCCCTGACGGATCACGCCGAGATGCGCCTCGTCGACCCCCATATCGGGCGCGGCATCGAGCGGCGTATGCGCCGAATCCCGGTCGTTGATGCGACGGACGAGATGCGGGGTGACGTTGCGCCCCGAGGCGATGCGCGAGACATAGGTGGCAAGCTCGAGCGGCGTCACCTGAACGAAGCCCTGACCGATCCCGGCATTGACCGTATCGCCGCCGTTCCAGTGATGACCGTGCTTCTGCCGCCATTCCGGCGTCGGAATCACACCCGAGCGGATATGGGAGAGCTCGATATCGAGTTTCGTCCCGAGACCGAAACTGTTCGCCATGGTCTTGATCGGCTCCATGCCGATCTTGCGCGCTGCGAGATAGAAATAGACGTCGCAGGAATACATGAGCGCCTGCTGCATGGTGATGTTGCCATGCCCCCAGCGCGACCAGCAATGAAAGCGCACCCCGCCCATGTCGTAATAGCCGGGACAGTTGAAGCGATCCTGCGGAGAGATCTGGCCGGTTTGCAGGGCCGCCAGAGCCACTGCCGGCTTGAAGGTCGATCCCGGAGGATAGACACCGGCGACCGTCTTGTTGATGAGCGGCGTCCGGACATTGTTCGTCCATTCGATCCACTGCGCATGGCTGACGCCGGAATCGAAGAGCGACGGATCGAAAGAAGGCGTGCTGACCATGGCCAGCACCTCGCCATTGCGGCAATCCATCACCACGACGCTGGCGGCCTGATCGCCCACGCGGTTCAGAACCATCTGCTGCAACCCGGCATCGATGGTCAGAACGATCTCGTCGCCCTGCTGGCCGTCGACCCGGTCGATCTCGCCCATGACGCGCCCGCGTGAATTGACTTCCATCTCGACCGAGCCGGGCTCCCCGCGCAGCAGGGTGTCCTGGGTCTGCTCGATTCCGGCACGACCGGCACGCATGCCCGGAAGCGCCATCATCGGCGACGCCGCCACATCGCGTTCGTTGGGCGGGGCCACGTAACCCACGATATGGGCGAGCTGTGCACCGTAAGGATAGAGACGGGTCGAACCCACATCGATCAGCACGCCGGGCAGGCTCGGGGCGTTCAGCTCGATCCGGGCCATATCGTCCCAGCTCAGGAAGTCCTTGAGCGCAACGGGAACATATTTGCGGATATGCCGCAGATCGCGCGCGATCCGCGCCTGATCGCGATCGTCGAGGGCGATGATCTGACCGAAGCGCGCGATGGTCGCCCTGACATCGGTCGTCTCCTCCGGCATGAGCAATGCGCGCCAGTTCACCTTGTTGCCCGCGAGCTGGATCCCGAAACGGTCGTTGATCTGGCCGCGCGCAGGCGCCAGAAGGCGCTTGCTGGTGCGATTGCGCGCGGCCAGATCGCGCAGATGATCGCCCTCATGCACCTGGAGATCGTAGAGTTTCTTTCCCAGAACCCCGAGCACCCCGGCCTGCGTCGCCAGAACGACCAGCGCACGACGCGTGAAAACCCCACGCGATGGCGGGATCTCCTCGCGCTTGCCGCGCGACCGGTCTTTCGGGGAGCGCCTGAATTTCATCGCACGCACTCTAGACGATCGGCACCGCCGGATACAACGACGGCCCCACCGGGTTCGGAACCGGCGCAGGAGGCGATGCGGCATCGGGACGTCATGCTCAAAACCGGGCCCTCAGGCTTGCTCAGGATCAGCCACCGTGCGTCGCGCCCAGCTGAACAACGCGCTCAATGTCGGATACACACCAATCGTCACCGCCATCTGGAAAAGACTCGGAACCGGCGACAGGAAAGTCAACGATCCGATACACGCGATGGCCCAGCCGAACAACGACAAAACAAGCGACAGCGCTCCGAGAAGCGCCCAGGCAAACAGAAAGCTGATACGACTGAGGCCGTAGCGCCAGAGATGGGCCACGCCATGCATGACGAGCAGGGAAAAAAGCAATACGCCCGGAGGACCGAAGCCGAGAAGCTCGCCGATCAGACCGATGCAGAACGTCATGACAGCAGTCATCGAGGCAGGACGATGGGCCGACCAGAAAAAGACCGTGCCGGTTGCCAGCGCGAAAGACAGTTCTGCCTGTCCCGGAAGGCCCAGATCCGCCGACAGGATCACCATGCTCACCACGACGAAGAGAGACGGCATCAGGGCGCGCATTGCCATGTCGAGGCGTCGTCTCAGCGTCGGACGCGGTGCGATGCCGGGATGAATCTCCGGGTTGAGGCGATGGGTCACCATGATGTCACCCCTGCCCCCGCATCGGCTTCTGGAACGGGATGAACGGAAGGGCCGGCGCGACCGGCATAGGAGGCGTCAGCGGCACACGCCCGGGTGCCTGCGGACCGTCATGATCCGCGTTCATGTAGTTGAAGACGCGAATGATGTCCGGGTGATCGAGAGAGGCTTCCGGCACCACGACCGGCGAGCCCGGATGGAGGTAATGAACCGTCCCGACCACGAGGCCGCCCGGCATTCCGGCAAAACCGCCATGCGCCCGCCCGCCCGGTGCGGGCTGCTCGGCCGTGATCACGCGCTCGCCCTCCACGGGGCGGTTGTCCTGGGCGTAATAGATCAGACGGGGATAGGGAGAGCCGTCGCCTGCCATGATCGCATTGCCGTGCGACGCGGTGAGCATCACGGGAATACGGCTCGCCTCGTCATTGATGAGGAGGATGCGGACCGTGCGGTCGCCCGTCTCCGTGACACGCCCCAGCAGACCGGCGGCGTCCAGCGCGACATCCCCCGGCAGAAGCGTGTGCCCCTCGCCCACGGCAAGCAGAACCGAGCGTCCGTAAAGCCCCCCTGCATCCCGCAGGACGTGACCGCTCACGAAACTCGGTGCGTTATCGGGGATCCAGTGCAGATTGGCCTTGAGCTGCGCATTCTCGTTGGCGAGCGCGACGGCGACGTCATACCAGCGACGCAGTTTCGCATTTTCGGCACGCAGACGGGCATTTTCTCCGGCAAGCGCGGTCAGCCCGACGAGATCGCGGCGCAGATCGGCCAGTGCGCTTCCCGGGGCTGCCATGAGACGATAGGCGGGCGAAAGGGCATCCGCCACATCCATGCGCAGCCGGTCGACCACCGGGCGTCGCGTGAGACCGAGCATCACGAGCCCGATCGACAGCACGAAAAAGAGCGGAAGCATCAGCTTCGCGAGTGCTTGTCGTCCCTGAATCGACAGCATCGGCGGGATGCTCCCCTCGTGTTCAGTACATCGAGATCAGGACATTGCGCAGACGACGCATTTCCTCGAGCGCGCGCCCGGTGCCGAGCGCGACACAGGACAGGGGCGACTCTCCCACCGTCACGGGCAGACCCGTCACATTGCGCAGCACGTCATCCAGCCGGTAGAGCATCGCACCGCCCCCCGTGAGCACGATCCCCTTGTCCACGATATCGGCAGCCAGTTCCGGCGGCGTGTTCTCGAGCGCCATCGTCACCGCATCCACGATCTGCATCACCGGCTCTGCAAGGCTCTCAGCCAGCTGTGCCTGGCTGACGAGAACCTCACGCGGCACGCCATTGACCAGATCGCGGCCCTTGACTTCCTTGACCGGTCCCGGATCTCTGGGGTCGTCCGGAAAACAGGCAGAACCGATCTCGATCTTGAGCCGCTCGGCCGAGCTTTCGCCGATCAGGAGATTGAAGGTCTTGCGGATATAGGAGATGATCGCGTCATCCATCTTGTCGCCGCCCACACGCACCGAGCGCGCATAGACGATCCCGCCCAGGGAGATGACGGCCACCTCGGTGGTGCCCCCTCCGATATCCACGATCATGCTGCCCGAAGGCTCGGTCACGGGGAGACCGGCGCCGATCGCTGCGGCCATCGGCTCCTCGATCAGAAGCACCTTGCGCGCGCCCGCACTCTCGGCGCTCTCCTGGATCGCGCGCCGCTCGACAGCGGTCGAGCCCGAAGGCACGCAGACGATGATCTGCGGGCTGGCGAAGGCGCGGCGATTGTGAACCTTGCGGATGAAATGCTTGATCATTTCCTCCGCCACCTCGAAATCGGCGATCACCCCGTCGCGCAGGGGGCGGATGGCCGTGATGTTCCCGGGGGTACGACCGACCATGAGCTTGGCCTCGTCCCCCACGGCCAGAACCTGTTTCTTGCCGCGCACTTCGGCAATGGCAACGACGGAGGGTTCATCGAGGACGATACCCCGTCCCTTGACATAGACGAGCGTATTGGCGGTGCCGAGGTCAATTGCCATGTCTGCCGACATGAGACCCAGCAGACGTGAGAACATTCAAGCCTCCTGGCCGAAGAGTTTGCGCGCGCGGCTCACGCCAGGAATGCCGGTTCCGAAGTCGCCAACCACCGGGATCGGAGGGCTATCGTTCTGCAGGTCCAGACCATGACGCGAGATATTCTGCGGCAGGGCTTACCGGGGCTAAACCCGGCTAGCAAGTGCCGATCGGGGAAAATTACAGTTTCGGGACAGGGGGGCCACCCCTGGGCGCAGAGTCAGTTACATTCAGTTACAACTGACCTTCACCTCGCCTCAAATCGGCCATCCTCAGACCGCCGCGCACGCCGATTTCATCATGAAGGCCGAAGGGATCGCGACCGGACCGGGAAACCCGAACCTCCGGGCGCCGTTTTCCCTTCCCTCATAACTGGCCTGGATGGCGGAACCGCTATGACAAAGACTGCACTCTCTCCCCGTAGATGCCTCTCCGTTCTCGGCCTGGCCGCGATGACCGCGCTCGGTGCATGCGGCAATCCCTACGACCCCGGCGCACGTGCCGGTTCCGGTGCCCTTGTCGGTGCCGGGGGCGGGGCCGCTATCGGCGCCATTGCAGGCGGAGGCGGCGGAGCCGCAGTCGGCGCTCTTGCCGGAGGAGCGGTCGGTGCCGCCGGCGGCGCTGCCACGACACCCAGTCGGCCGCAATAGGGACCACGATCCCCGACGCGTTGATCGAGAAACGAGAAAGCCATGACCACATATCCAGTTTCCTCTTCCCGCCGCACCATGCGATTCGGCACGCTTCTGGGCGCAGCCGGGATCTGCGCCCTGCTGAGCGGATGCGGCAGCCCCTATGATTCCGGCGCACGCGCGGGATCGGGTGCGCTGATCGGCGGCGGCGCCGGAGCGGCGATCGGCGCGCTGGCCGGCGGTGGCCGGGGTGCCGCGATCGGCGCACTCGCAGGCGGTGCGCTCGGCGCCGCTGGCGGGGCCGCCACAACGCCCAACAGACCGCGCAACACGCAGGGCGGCTACTACAATCAGCAACCCGGGTATCCGAATGGATACAACAACCAGAATGGCTACAATAACGGCTATGCGCAGCCGAATTATCCGCCCCCGCAAGGCTATGGATACGGCAACGGCTACTGATAGAAAAAACCCCGCCTATTGCGGGGTTTTTTTTCGTTCGATCGGATGCCCGGCGACCGGGCGATCTGGCAACGAGACGGCCGGGCGATGAAACGGCCGGGCGGACGCCTCCCCTCCCGGCCAGGCGCATCTCTCAGGCGCTCAGCGCTTCGGGTTCTCCCCGCTCGCGCTTGACGAGAAGCTTGTTCAGCGCGTGGACATAGGCGCGCACGGCAGAGACCACCGTATCGGCATCGGCGCCCTGCCCGTCCACCATCTTGCCGGCCTCCTGCAGACGCACCGTCGTCCTGGCCTGGGCATCCGTTCCTTCCGTCACCGCGCCGATGGAAAACAGGGCGAGGGTCGCCTCATGGGGGAAGATGGTGCCGATTGCGGTGAACGCGGCATCGACAGGGCCGTTGCCCGTCACCTCGGCCTTGCGGATTTCGCCATCGACAAGCAGCTCCAGCGCCGCCTCGGCCGGGCGTCTGGACCCGGCCCGCACGTCCAGAGAAACGAAACGGATGCGTTCGTGGTCGCGGGTCTCGTCATCGACCAGCGCCCGGATATCGTCATCGAACACGGTCTTCTTCTGATCGGCCAGAACCTTGAAGCGCTCGAACGCATCCTGCACCTTGTTATCGCCCAGCGCGTAACCCAGCGCCCGCAGCTTGTCGCGAAACGCCGCACGACCGGAATGCTTGCCCAGAACCAGGGAGGTCTTGCTCCAGCCCACGCTCTCCGGCGTCATGATCTCATAGGTGGCTGCATTCTTCAGGATCCCGTCCTGATGGATGCCGCTCTCATGGGCGAAGGCATTGCGTCCGACGATCGCCTTGTTGGGCTGCACGTCGAAGCCGGTGATCGTGGCGAGAAGCCGCGAGACGCTCAGGAGCTGAGGGGTATCGATCCGGTTTACAAAGGGGATCCGGTCGCGACGCGTGCGGATCGCCATCACGATCTCTTCCAGCGCCGCATTGCCTGCGCGCTCTCCGATCCCGTTGATCGTGCATTCGATCTGCCGGGCCCCGCCTGCAACCGCCGCCAGCGTGTTGGCGACACCGAGTCCGAGATCGTTATGGTTATGCGTGGAGAAAATGACGCCATCGGCACCGGGCACGCGCTCGCGCAACATCGCGAAGATCGCCTGAAGCTCCTCGGGTGTCGTGAACCCCACCGTATCCGGAATATTGATGGTGGTCGCCCCGTGACGGATCGCCGTCTCGACGCAACGACACAGGAAATCCGGCTCCGTGCGCGACCCGTCCTCCGCAGACCACTGAACGTCATCCGTATACCGGCGGGACGCACGATTGCCCTCGGCGATCAGTTCCAGAACCGTCTCGGGCTCCATACGCAGCTTGTATTTCATGTGCAGCGGCGACGTGGAGATGAAATTATGGATACGCCGCCGCGGTGCCCTGGCGATGGCCTCTCCCGCTGCCTCGATGTCGCGCTTGCCGCCACTTCGCGCCAGACCGCATACCACGGACTCCCGCACGACTTCTGCGATCTTCTGCACGCTCTCGAAATCTCCCGGCGATGCCACGGGGAATCCCGCCTCGATGACATCCACGCCGAGCGCCTCGAGGGCCTTCGCCATCCGGATCTTTTCCTCGAGATTCATCGAGAAGCCGGGGGACTGCTCTCCATCGCGCAAGGTGGTATCGAAGATGATGACGCGATCGTCAGCGACCGGGCCGAAAGACGGATGATTGATTGTCATGGAAAACTCTCTTCGTGACGTGAAACAACTCGATCGCAATCCCCTGAACGCGCCGGAAAACCCGGTCGCATGAAGCGCTCAGGGGCAGATAAGTCGAAGCGAACGAAGAAGAAGACCCGGGCACAGCTCGGCGCGTGCGTCTGCACGGTGCCATAGGCGCAAAGAGGGGGTCCGGTTGTCCATGGATGTTCCCTAACGCATCATCGCGCATCTTTCCAGCGCGCAGACGCATTTTTCTTGCTTGTCTCAGCCTGCGCGGGCAACGAGCGTCGTCTTCGTCTCGAAATAGCGATCGATTGCATGGGTCATGGCGAGCGCGACCTGACGGCGATACGCCCCATGCCGCAATGCCGCCTCGTCCTGACGGTTGGACATGAATCCCATCTCGACGAGAACCGAGGGAATATCCGCCGATTTCAGCACGGCGAATGCAGCGTGGCGCGAGGGATGACGAAGCAGACCTATTTTGGGCTGGAATGCCGAGACGACGCTTGCGGCCATATGGGCCGAGCCCCGGCGCGTTTCCTCGCTGACGAGGCTGGAGAGAATGGACTGGACCTCGTGGGACATGCCGTGAAAAGCCGGCCCAGCGAAACGGTCGGCACTGTTCTCACGCTGTGCGAGTGCTGCGGTCTGGGCATCCGAAGCCCCGTGAGACAGCGTATAGACGCTGGCGCCGCGCACACCGGGATCGTGAAGCGCATCGGCATGCATCGAGATGAACAGATGCGCCTTGTGCTTGTGAGCCAGCTCCACACGCCCGTGAAGCGGGATGAAACGGTCGCTCGAGCGCGTCAGGACGACGTCGTATTTGCCCGCCTTGCGAATCTGCCGACACAGCTCCGCCGCCGCAGCCGAGGCGATATGCTTCTCGTAGGTGCCGCTGACCCCGATCGCTCCGGGATCTTTCCCGCCATGCCCCGGATCGAGCATGATCACCGGCTTTGGCGCCGAAGCGCCACGCGCGATTGCAGGCGCATGAAGAGCGTGATGCCCTTTGTTGTGAAGCCCCTGATGGTGATGTGCGGCATGGTGGGTCGTGCGACGAGGGGCCGACCGCGTTGCGGCGATTGCGGCAAGAGGCTCCGCGAGAAACGAACCTCCGAGCAGTCCGAGGAGATGACGGCGGGCCGTTGGCGGAACAGGCATGGAGCGACCTCGGGCTGGAACGGGGAAGGCCCCATTCTGTGACATGGAATTGCGGTGTCAACATGGCGGGACACGGAGTCTTGCACCGAACGCCGATTTCGGTCATCTTTCCGGGGAAGGATCAGGAAACGGTCGATCCGGCGTCTCATGCGGGTTTCAAAACCGCTCATGCGCCGCGTCCCGTGACTGCCGGACTTCGCGCGCAACCAAGGTTTCAGAGGTCCCCTCGCTTCGCAAGGCACATGCCTGCAACAAAGAGCAGAGGGGGAAATCTCCCGACCCGTGGCGCAGGTGACAACTCGCAGGGGCCGCATGATATCTGCCAGTCTCTTTTCGTGGAAAACGGCCGGATCGGGATCACGCCCGCATCCGGAGCTGTTTCGCGGAGACCGGCATCGCAGCCCCTCTTCCCCAGCAATCCATCGACATTCTGCCACGCGCCCGGGCGCAAACGCTGCGAATTCGCAAGCAAGACGCCTCGCCGCAACAAGGGCCGACCGGAGTTTCCCGTTTTATGAGCAAGCGTATGCTGATCGACACCACCCACGCGGAAGAAACCCGCGTTGTGGTCATGGATGGTGATCGTCTCGAAGATTATGATATCGAAACATCGTCCAAGAAGCAGATCAAGGGCAATATCTATCTCGCCAAGGTAATCCGGGTCGAACCGAGCCTTCAGGCCGCTTTCGTCGATTACGGCGGCAACCGCCACGGTTTCCTCGCCTTCAGCGAGATCCACCCCGATTATTTCCAGATCCCCGTTGCCGACCGCGAGAAGCTGCTCGCGCTCCAGGAAGAGGATGTCCGCACGGATGAACGCGCGGACGAGGAGAACGAAGCTCTCTCGCCCGAAGACAACGATTCCGGCGAGACCGCCGAAGCCGATCATCGTGAAGCCGATCATCGTCCGGAGACGGTCGGCGGCGAGCACGATACGGGCGATGAAGGTGCCGCCGCGCGCCGTACCGCGCGCTTCCTGCGCAACTACAAGATCCAGGAAGTCATCCGCCGCCGGCAGATCCTGCTCGTGCAGGTGGTCAAGGAGGAGCGCGGCAACAAGGGCGCTGCCCTGACCACCTATATCTCGCTCGCCGGGCGCTATTGCGTGCTGATGCCCAACGCCCTGCGTGGCGGTGGCGTCTCGCGCAAGATCACCTCCGACAGCGATCGCAAGCGGCTCCGTGACATTGTCGGCGAGCTGGATCTGCCACGCGGCATGGCCATGATCGTGCGTACCGCCGGCGCCCAGCGCCCCGGTCCGGAAATCACGCGCGATTGCGAATATCTGCTCCAGCTCTGGGACGATATCCGCAGCCACACGCTGTCTTCCGTCGCGCCCACGCTGATCTACGAGGAAGCCAACCTGATCAAGCGCGCGATCCGCGACCTGTTCAGCAAGGATATCGAGGAAGTCATCATCGATGGCGAGCCCGCGTGGAAGAACGCACGCGAATTCATGCGGCTTCTGATGCCGCATAATGCCAACAAGGTGAAACTCTGGCGCGACCAGAGCCAGAGCCTCTTCGGGCGTTACCATGTCGAGGGCCATCTGGACGCGATCTTCTCGCCCACGGCCCAGCTGAAATCCGGCGGCTATCTCGTGATCAACCAGACCGAGGCCCTGGTCTCGATCGACGTGAACTCGGGCCGTTCGACCGGCCAGCGCAATATCGAGGACACGGCGGTCCGCACCAATCTGGAAGCGGCCGAGGAAGTGGCCCGCCAGCTGCGTCTGCGCGATCTCGCGGGGCTCGTCGTGATCGATTTCATCGACATGGAAAGCCGCAAGCACAACCACATGGTCGAGAAGCGTCTCAAGGATGCGCTGCGCTCCGACCGTGCGCGTATCCAGATCGGACAGATCTCGCATTTCGGCCTGCTGGAAATGTCGCGCCAGCGCCTGCGCCCCTCGATTTCCGAGGCGGTTCTGGTTCCCTGCCCCCATTGCCAGGGCACGGGCCATGTCCGCGGGACCGAGAGCGCGGCTTTGCATGTGCTGCGCGCGCTGGAGGAAGAGGGTCTCAAGCAGAAGGCTGCCGAGATCAGCGTTCATATCACCTCGGGAATTGCGCTCTATATCCTCAACAACAAGCGCGACTGGCTCAGTGAGATCGAGCTGCGTCACCGTATGCGCGTGTCGTTCCAGCCCGATGACAGCCTCACCCCCGCCGATCTGAAGATCGAGCGTCTCCGTCCCCAGACCCCGGCCGAAATCCACCCGGTCGCGGCGCCGGACATGCCCGAGGCCATCGAACAGGAGGACGCTGCCCCCGTCTCCGACGACGCCGTTGCAGAGGAAAGCCGCGAGGACGGCACCCGGGAAGAAAGCCGCGACGAGGGCGGGCGCCGCCGTCGTCGCCGCCGTCGTCGCGGCGGCCGGCGTGGCGACGAGTCCCGTGAGACCGAGATGCGCGAGCATCGCGAGGAAACGGACGAGGCTCCGGCGGGAGAAGACGCGCCCGCGAACGAGGCCGCACGAGGCGGCAGGAAGCGGGACGATGCCTCGGAGGACCGTGCGACCGCGAGCGCCTCATCCATCCGGCCACATGGCGGATCGGACGAGAACGAAGCGGATGGAAACGAGGCTCTGATCGTACCGGGACGCCGTCGTATGCGGACCCGCCGTGTCTCGCGCGAGGAGCGGAACGAGAGCACCGAAGGCGCACGCGCTGCTGAAGACCGTCGCAGCACCGGCGAACAGAAGGGCAAGCGCTGGCAGGGTCCGACGCCGGCCAATCCGTTCGGCGGCGCTTCGTTCGACATTTTCGATATGATCGAACAGGCAGAGTCCCGTCTCGGATCGCCTTCCGCGCTCAATACGGAGCCCGCCCCGACCCGTTCGGAGGTCGTGCCTGCCGAGACGGCGCAGATTGCGGAACATGACGCAACGACGCAGGAGCCGACCGGCTCCCTGCCGGAAACGTCCCGCAACGGCGCCGAAACCCGTGAGCGCAAGGGACGCGCCCGCCCGCGTCGTCGCCCTGCGGCGGCGGAGCGGAACGAGCCGACCCCGGACGAGGTGACAGCAGCGGATGCGGTCCCTGTAGCGGAGCCGGTTTCCGTGGCCGAGCCGGTCGCAAAATCCGAAGCATCTGGCGAAACGGATTCGGACAAGGCGGCACCGCGTCGTCGCGGGCGCCCGCGCAAGACTGCGGCGGCAGCCGTGATCGGCGAGACCGCGTCGGTTCCGGGTCCGGCCGAACCCGCAGCCGCATCCGCACCGGACGCGGCGCCGGAGGAGGCACCACCGGAAAGCGCTCCCAAGCCACGTCGCGGCCGCCCCGCGAAGAAGGCCGAAGCTGCGGCGGAAAAGCCGGCCAAGGCACCGGCCAAACCACCGGCCAAGCCGCGCACACGACGTGCCAAGGCGACGACCGAAGAGGCAACGCCTGTCGTGCAGCCCATCAATGTCGATGAGGTCGCACCTGCCAGGCCGCGCACCGGCTGGTGGAAGCGCTGATCCTCGCCGGCATGTCAGAGCAGGAGAAACGGGGCGGTTCACACCGCCCCGTTTCTTCGTTCCAGGCCCGGATCGGCGAGATACGCATTCCGGACGAGCCGGAGCCTTCTCTCCCCGAGAGCCACGGCGGGCTGCGTGTCGATCCTCGATGCCTCGTCAGCGCACTCCCCATCGCAAGCCGTCACCCGGCACGTTCTGCCGCTGAGCCCTGGATCCGGCTTCCGGTTCGCTCACATGCGCTTTCCACGTCGGATACCCCCTCATCCCCGCGCTCCGCCTCCAGCCAGCCAGCCTCACGCAACCGGGCGACCTGCGCGCGAGCGACCGGCACGGTCAGGCCGTTACGCAGATGCAGCCGCAGGGAACGCGGGGTACCGTCCCAACGGGACACCGCACGGCGCGCGACCCACCAGCTTCGATGCACCTGCAAACCATCGCAGCCCGATTGCCGGGCCAACGCATCGCGAAAGACGCCGTGAACCAGACGGGACCCCGCTATCAGATGGCAGCGAATGTAATGATCCTCCATCTGCAAGGCGTCGATACGCTCCGGAGGAGGATAGGCGGCTCCGGGATGCGCCGCCGCATAACCCACTCCCGCAGACCGGCTGGCTTCCGGGGTGGCTTCCGGGGTAGCCTCCGGGAGAGTGCTCGGATCGGATCGCACGATCCGGCGCACCGGAAGGCGCGGGTCCGTTCCGTGACCGATACGGTCGGATCCGGGATTCGTGTCCTTTCGCCCCGATTGCTGCCGGAGCATCACCACCAGCACGCATGGCAGGGCGATCGCCAGTACCTGTGCATACCAGGTCCACCATCCCGGTAGATGCAAGGCGATCCGGGGCCAGATCGACAGGGCCAGCCCTCGCGTGATCAGGGTCTGGAACAGACTGAGAAACGCGGTCCCTGCCACGACTCCGGACCAGTAAGGCAGTCCCGTTCGACCGCTATACACTCTGCGCAGCAGCAGGAGCGGGCCTGCATAAAGCCCCAGCCCCACCATGATCGAGGCGACCCAGTAGGCCACCCGCTCGAGAGTGCCGGGATTCTGATAGCTGCCATAGGGACCCAGTATCCCCAGAAACAGACCGCCCCCTGTCGACAGAAGCAGACCGCGCAGAAACATGTCGGAGCGTAGCACGAATCCGTCACGCGCCGAGATCCTGCCTGCCCGGTCAGGATATTCCGGGTCGCTCCCGATACCCGACGGCTCCATGTCCTTCATCTCATCGTGCCTCACCCGTTTCGCCCCCCATAAGGGCCGCCTGCTCTCAGGATGACGTGCCCGACCCGGATTGCAAACCCTGCCCGTCGGGTCATTCGCCCAGTCGCCCATTCACGAAAACGCGCTGGTGCGCGGCAAAAATCGGGGATTTCTGGCCCTGTTTTCACAGGAGCCTTTCTTTCATGCCCGCATGGTGTCGCCTTCCCCTCACCTCCCTGATTCTCGCCTGCTGTTTCGGCCCTGCAATGGCCCGTACGCCCGATCCGGGAGATCCGGCGCGCCCGTCGGTGGGATGCCAGCATCTCGTCACCCCTGAGGGGCTGGAGCTGGGGATATGGTATCCGAGCACCGGCAAGCCGGACCTTCAGGCACTCGGCCCCTATGCAGAGAAATGCGTGGTGGATGGCCCCATACGCCAGGAGAACCACGCTCTTATCGTGATCTCGCATGGTACCGGCGGCTCCTGGACGAGCCATCTCGACAGCGCGGCTTTCCTGGCACAGGCGGGCTATATCGTCATGGCCCTGACCGAGCCGGGCGATAACTGGCGCGACACGACACATGCGACCGATCTGGCAGGCCGGACACGGGCCATGAGTGCCGCCCTGACCTATATGCTCACCGCCTGGCCATCCCACCGGCATATCGACCGCCATAGCATCGGGGCATACGGCTTTTCCGCAGGGGGACTGACCGTCCTGCTCGCAGCCGGGGCAATGCCCGATCTGACGCGCACGGGACCCTGGTGCGCCCGGTACCCCGCCAGCTTCACCTGCGCCCTGATCGCCGGGCGCAGAAATCCGGCGGGCCTCCGCATCTCCTCCCTGAGAGACCGTCGGTTCAGGGCGATAGCGATCGCGGCGCCCGCTCTGGGTTTCACCATGACACGCGACTCTCTCGCCCCGGTCACCCTGCCGGTGCAGCTCTGGCAGGCACTGGACGACGCCATTCTGCCATCACCCGGCTCCGTCGAACCCGTACGCGATCATCTGCCTTTGCCTTCCGAGTTTCACGCGGTCGAAAAGGCCGGTCATTTCGACTTTCTCGCACCCTGCCGCCCTGGCTACGACGCGATGGCACTCTGCCGGAGTGCCCCCGGTTTCGACCGGATCGCCTTTCACGACAGGTTCAATCGCGCGCTCATGCGCTTCTACGATCGTACAGTGCTCGGAGAAGACGCGTCCGCCCGACCGCATCGCTGATGCGCGGGGCGAAACGCTCCCTTCGCTTCTCTCCCGGAACAGGCCCGAAACATCCAGGGGCCGCCCGGGTGCATCCGACCGCATTTGCAATCCGGCTGCCGGGCCGAGGCACCGATCGGGGCGTGGCAGGCAGCAGGTCGCCGGACGGGACCGGTAATTTCAGCGGCAGACGCCCGGCGCACCTGTCGCGGTGATATATGTGCCGGTCAGCGGGTTGAAACAGGCATTTCTGGAGCAGGCGCTGCCGGATGCAACGGCATCGTCGAAGACCTGAGCGCCGATACGATTCGTCTCGTGCTGCACGGCTCCGCAAAGCGGCGTATCGAGCGGTGCGGAAGGATCGTTCGTCAACTGGGCCTCGTTCGCGGGAGGCGGCGTCTCACCCGTCATGCCGGGTGGGAAGTTCTGCGGCGGAATACGTGCCGACTGCTGGGCGCCGCCTGCGGGAGCATTGCCAGCGGGCGTCTGGGCACAGCCTGCGAGCGCAGCCAGAACGACGACAATGCCGCCCCAACGGCGCCCTGCGATGTTGGTCATAATCCGAGATCCCCCTGTTCTTCCTTGTCCGAGCCCAGAGGATCGAGCCGTCCGGAACGTGTGCCATCGGCGAAACGCAGGGAAATCGTTCCACCGCGCGGACGTCCGGAAGCCGTCGTCACGGGTCTTCCGCGACCATCCTGCACCAGTGCATAGCCCCGCGCCAAGACAGCCTCGGGAGAAACCGCTTCCAGACGGCCCGCAATACCGGTCAGTCGCGCCCGGTCGAGCCCGATCCGGGCCGTCAGGGTCTCGGTGCCGAGACGCGCATGGACGAATCCCGCCCGCTCCTGCTGCATTCTGTGCCGCATGCCGCCGGTCAGGGCCGCGCCCGCCAGTTGCAGGCGCGACCGTTTCTGCCCCAGAAAATACGCAACCGAGGGCATCCGTCCCTCGACGGCCATCAATCTCTGCCGTGCATGCGAGGCGACCATCGGGAGCGCGAGTTCCAGCCGGTCACCCCGCTCATCGAGACGAAACCGTGCAGTCTCGAGCAGGGCGGGCAGATCCGGCAGCCGGGCGCTCACCTGATCCAGACCGGCTCTGGCCCTTTGCAGCTGGCTCGAAAGAGCGCCGGCCAGGCGGGCGGCGCGATGGGCGAGATCTGCCACCATCTCGGAGCGCAACGGCACGGCGAGTTCGGCGGCTGCGGTCGGTGTGGGCGCGCGCCGGTCGGAAACGAAATCGATCAGCGTCGTATCCGTCTCGTGACCGACCGCCGAAATCAGCGGGATGGGACAGGCTGCGACTGCGCGGAGAACCTGCTCTTCATTGAAGGCCATCAGATCCTCGAGCGAACCGCCACCCCGTGCGACGATCAGCAGATCGGGTCTCAGCGCCTCCGGAAAGCCGGGAGCCGAAAACCCCGTGATGGCCGCTGCGATCTGGGACGCGGCCCCCTCCCCCTGAACCGCGACGGGCCAGACCAGCACCGGACGCGGAAAACGCCGGGAGAGGGTCGTGACGATATCGTGCAGGACAGCGCCACGGCTCGATGTCACGAGACCGATGCAACGGGGGAGAAACGGCAACGCCTTCTTGCGTTCGGCGTCGAACAATCCCTCGGCCAGAAGCTTCTGGCGCAAGCGCTCGATCCTCGCGAGGAGAGCCCCCTCCCCGGCGAAGCTCATGCGCTCGATCACAAGCTGGTAGCTGGACCGGTCGCCATAGGCCGAGACACGTCCCGTCGCGATAACCTCGACCCCGTTTTCGGGAACCATGCCCAGACGCGACACGGCACCGCGCCATATGACACCGGCAATCTTCCCACCCGTATCCTTGAGGGAGAGATAGACATGACCGGACGGATAGCGCTTGAGTTCGGTGATTTCGCCGCGCACCCGCACCCGCCCGAAGCGGCCCTCGAGCGTACGTTTGATGGCGCCTGAAATCTCGCTGACCGAATATTCGGGAAGATTCCCGCCCGGGGTCTCGTCGTTTTCGCTCATTCGCCCAGTCTATGCTACGGAACGCGGGCTACGACCAGTCAGAACAGGAAGAATGACGATGCGGGTGTTACTTGTCGGATCCGGTGGACGCGAACATGCTCTTGCAGCCTGTCTGTCCCGCTCCCCCGAGCTCGAGACCCTGTTCATCGCCCCGGGCAATCCCGGCATGGCTCCCCTCGGTACTCTGGTGCCCATCGACGCAGGCGACGTGACCGCACTCGTGGCCTTTGCGAAGGAGCAGGGGATCGATCTCGTGGTGCCGGGACCCGAAGCCCCTCTCGTGGCCGGGCTTGCGGATCTCTGCGCCGGGGCTGGCATTGCCTGTGCGGGTCCGAGCCAGGCGGCCAGCGCTCTCGAGGGAAGCAAGAGCTTCACCAAGGACGTCGCCGATGCGGCCTGCATCCCGACGGCACGCTGGGAGCGTTTCGAGAATGCCGATGAGGCGCTCGCTTTCGTGAGGCGACGCGGCGCACCCATCGTGATCAAGGCTGACGGACTTGCTGCGGGCAAAGGCGTGATCGTCGCCCAGACGCTCGAGGAAGCGGAGCGCGCCATCGTCGATATCCTGACCGACCGGAGCTTCGGCGAGGCTGGCGCGAGTATCGTGATCGAGGAATGTCTGGTCGGTCAGGAGGTTTCGCTCTTCGCCTTCTGCTCCGACGGCGAGGCCGTGCTGATCGGCGCGGCGAGAGATCACAAGAGAATCGGCGAAGGCGATACAGGCCCCAATACCGGCGGCATGGGCGCCATCTCTCCCCCGCCTGCCTTCGACCGCGCGGCACAGGAAAAGGCCCTGGATCTCATGGTCCGCCCCATGCTGGCTGAAATGGTCAGGCGTGGGACCCCTTTCCGGGGGATCATCTTCGCCGGATTGATGCTGACGGAAACCGGGCCGAAACTGATCGAATACAATGTCCGCTTCGGCGATCCGGAAGCGCAGGCATTGCTGATCAGACTTCAGTCCGATCTCCTGCCGGTGCTCAAGGCACTGGCCGAAGGCCGTCTGGAGGATGCCGCGATCCGCTTCTCGGACGATGCCTCCGTGTCCGTTGTGCTTGCCGCCCGCGGATATCCGGGCACACCGAGCCGGGGTGGGGTCATCAAGGGACTAGACCGGGCCGAAGCGATACCCGGGGTTTCCGTATTTCATGCCGGTACCGCAGTCGAGAACGATCGCCTGGTGGCCGCAGGGGGACGCGTGCTGACCGTTTGCGCTACAGGAGCCGACCCGGAGGAAGCACGGCGCCGCGCCTATGAGGGCGTATCGGCCATCGAATGGGCGGACGGGGTCTATCGTCGCGATATCGGCCTCTGATCCGCATCCCAGGGGATCCCCCATCCGGCATGAACCCGGCCAGACTGCATGCCAGATGGGATTTCTCAGGCGAATTCGGTCATTTCGACAGGCGTTTCGGTCTGGAAAGCCGACGGGTCCAGACGATTTTCCGTCTTGCGTGACGCCGTTTCATCGATCCGTCCTCCCGGTGCCAGAATTTCGCGTGGTGCGTGATCGGCGAGGATCCGCAGGATCCTGCGGCGAAGGCCGCCCTCCGGGTCGTCGCGACCGGCCCGGATCGTGACCACGGCGCTGTCGTTCCGCAAGCGACACTGCTCGAACATCATCGCCTGTCTCGTCTTGACGTCCTCGGGCGGCGGATGGTCGTTGATCAGCCATGTCCAGGCACCCATCGGCCGATGATAGGCATTGTCCTCACGAATGGCCGCGACCGGATCGGCACCGAGCGGCAGGCAATATTGCTGAATGAGACCGGATGGGACATCGCAGACCAGAAGGTCATCGACTGCGGTCTGGGCATGAGAGACGGTGTCGAACACCGCGATAATCATATCCTGCATTTTCATGCACTCCATGAACGTCGTCGAAGACCGACGACCTACAGATCATAACATCCTATCCGTTATCTATCTCTTGTTTCACGTTATATTGATGATGGAAACACCATTCCGGTTTCTGTCGTCATGCGTCCATCAGTATGCCGGGGGCTTGCTCCGCGCTGCTTTGCGAAGGCCGAGACCAGGATCCGCCCCCGGGTCCGGCATGGAGGCCGGACCCGGGGGGCCGGGAGGCGCGTTTCGCTCACTCCCGTTCCTGCTGACGCACCCAGACCTGTGACAGAAGCATGTGGTTGAGGAGGGAATAATGATAATTCCCCAGACGGGCCGAAACGAAATCCACGTAGCGCATCTGGATCAGCGGGATCAGTGCGCTCTGCTCCATTGCAAGGGCGCCGGCCCGTTTCCACAAAGCCTCTCTCCGGGCCGTGTCGCGGCTCTTTCGGGCATCTCTCATCAGGGACTGAAGGCCCGGATGACAGAAACGGCTCGCATTCGTTGCAGCATCGGAGTGTTCTCTTGCATTCTCGCAGCCGAGAAGCGCGTCGAGAAAGGTCGAGGGGGAAGGATAATCGGCATACCAGTAGGAAAGGCTGATCTGGACGTGATTGTCCGAATTGCGCGCGTATCCTTCGGCCCGGGCAGGCGCCATCGGCCGGACGGAAGCCTCGAAGCCAAGCTGCTGCAGCATGTTGCGCAGATATACGCCCATCCCGAGCCCCACGGCCTGATTAGGGACGACCAGCGTGACCTTCTGACCCGCACGACCGCTGCGACGAATGAGCGCCCGCGCCCGGTCGAGATCCGGTCCCGTCCAGTCTCCCGCATCCGACACGCGGCCGAAGCGACAGGGAATATCGGCACCGGCGATGCCGTGCGGAACGATCTGGCAGAGAGGCTCTGCAATGGCGCCGCCGCCATAGAGAATGGTCATGGCGTGACGATCGACCGCATGATTGAGCGCCTGCCTGACCTCGAGAGAATCGAACGGGGGCTCATGTACGTTCAGGGCAAGGTAATACAGCCCGAGAAGCGGTTGCAGATGCACCTGCGCGGCGTAGCGTGACCCGAGCTCCCCCAGACGGTCCTGCGGCTTCGCATCGAGCATGGAATCGTACTGGCCACGCTCTACCGCGGTGACTTCGGCCTCGTCCGAAAGGCCGAAATCGTAAACGATGCGATCCACATAGCCCTCGCTCTGCGCCTCGGGATTGCCGACCCGGAAGAACGGATTGCGTTCGGCCACGAGCTGGCGCGCCGGATCGTAGGAGACGATGCGATAGGGACCGGTTCCGGGTATGGGCGTGCCGCCGGTATCGTGGGGCGGTGTCTGCGCCGGCAGGATCACGGCATGCGGGAAAGCGAGTTTCTGCAGGAACTCGCCATCCGGATGGTTGAGCATGATCACGATTTCACCGGTCGCCGCATCGACCCGGACGCCGTCGAGCCGACATGTATCGGGCGAGGAAAGACAAGCCTGAGCCCCGACGATATTGCCGTAGAAGGACTGCGCGGTCGGGCTTCCGGCAAGGAAGATGCGCCTGAATGACGCGCGAACGTCCTCTACCGTCACCGGAGCGCCGTTGGAGAAACGCATCCCCGGACGAAGATGGAATACCCAGCGCAATCCATCCTCGCTGACCTCGGGCAGGGACGTTGCCAGATCCGGCACCACATCGAGGCCCAGCCTGCCATCCGCCTGTCTGTAGGTCACGAGACCATCGTACATGGTGACGAAAAGCTGGATGAATTCGCTCGTGTAATTGATCTGCGGATCGAGCGTTCCGCCTGAGGCATCGGCGGTGAGCCGCAATGTGCCCCCGCGATGCGGATCGTTGCGCGTGATCCCGGCGGCCCTTGTCCGACCGCCGGTGGACGATGCCGTTTCTCCGCCCGTGTTTCCCGGGGCGTCTACGGGAGCGTCCCCTGAAGCGCCTACCAGGGCGTCCGCGGGCGCCGCCGCGGCCAGCGCAACGGGAAACCCCGATATCGCGGCTGTGAGAACCGCCGTCGCGACGGCGGTCGCGGGGAAGAGCGCCATAAGGGCCGCCGATAGAGCCGCCCCCAGAGCCGTCCCCGCCGCCGCCGGGCGGCGCGGAACGCCGGTACCGCGCCCGGGCGGAAAGGCGTCGGGCCTCATTCAGCCTCTATGGGCGAGCTGATGGATACGGGTCACGATCGCCTCGGTTCCGGCCCCGGCCTCGACGGTACCGGCATAGCGGCCACGCGGATCCATGATGACGATACGCGGCGCAGGAAGATGATAGCTCTCCCCATGATCGGGATGGACCATTTCCATAGGAGCATGGAATTCCCGTGCGACACGCTCGATCATGCTCGGGGCGCCCGTCAGGGGCACGACATGATCTCCCAGCGGGAGGACATAGGTTTTCAGCTCGGCCGATTCGTCATGCACCGGATCCAGCGTGATCGCAAGCGGCGCGAGCTGGATGCCTTCGCGGCTCAGCACGAGCTTTGCATCGCTCATGGTCCTGAAGACCGGACCGCACAGGGTCCTGGGGCAATGCGTGTCGAAGAACCACACCAGCACCCAGCTGCCATGGAAATCGCCCTCGGTGACGTTTCCTTCCCCGAGGGCCACGAGGCGATAGCTGCCCCCGATCTCGTTCCCCTGTGTCGAGACCGAGCCGCCGAAGCGCTCGGAAAGGCGATATCCCGTCCAGCTCAGGGCCAGAGCGAGGATGACCACGACGATGGCAAGGCGCGGTCCGGTCCAGCGTATCCGGCGTTGAGAGTTCTTTTTCATTGATTAATGTGCTTCCGCCCAGTTCGAACCTGTACCTGTTTCCACGACCAGCGGCACAGAGAGTGACGCGGCCTGTTCCATTTCGGCACGCACGAAAGCCGCCAGATCCGCGGCCTGATCCGCCCTGACCTCGAACAGCAATTCGTCATGCACCTGAAGCAGCATTCTGGCGTCCAGCCCGCTTTGTGGCAAGCGCCGACCCAGACGCACCATGGCACGCTTGATGATATCGGCAGCGCCTCCCTGAAGCGGCGCGTTGATGGCCTGACGCTCCGCATAGCCTCTGCGGGCACCGTTCTTCTCGTTGATTCCCGGCACGTAGCAGCGACGACCGAGCGGCGTGGTCACATAGCCGTCCCGCTTCGCGTCCTCTTTAGTCCGGTCCATATAATCGCGAATGCCGGGATAACGCGCGAAATAGGCGTCGATATAGCGGCGTGCCTCCCCTGCGGAAATGCCGAGCTGTCGCGCCAGACCGAAAGCCGAGATCCCGTAGATAATCCCGAAATTGATGGCCTTGGCGCGGCGACGCGTGAGGGAATCCATCCCTTCGAGCGGAATATTGAACACTTCCGACGCCGTACGGGCATGAATATCCTGTCCGAGCCTGAACGCCTCCTTCAGCGGACCGATATCGGCCACCTCTGCCAGAAGGCGCAGCTCGATCTGCGAATAATCGGCCGAGACGAGAACATAGCCGTCCTCGGCGATGAAGGCGCGCCGGATGCGCCCCCCCTCCTCCGTGCGGATCGGGATGTTCTGCAGATTGGGATCGTTGGAAGACAGACGACCCGTGGTGGTGATGGCCATCTGGAACGAGGTATGCACACGATGAGAGCGTGCATCCATCTGCTGCACCAGCGCATCGGCATAGGTCGATTTGAGCTTGGCCAGCTGACGCCAGGCCAGGATGCGCGCGGGAAGTTCATGCCCGGCATCGGCAAGTTCCTGCAGAACCGAGGAATCCGTGCCCCAGGCGCCTGCCTTGGTGCGCTTGCCCCCGGGCAGGCTCATCTCATCGAACAGGATTTCTCCGAGCTGCTTGGGCGAGCCCGGATTGAAGCTGCGGCCGGCAAGCGCGTGGATCCCGATTTCCATCTCCCCCATGCGGCTGCCGAAATCGGCCGACATGCGCCGCAACTCGGCGGCGTCGAGCTTGACCCCGGCCTGTTCCATCGCGGCCAGTATGCCGATCAGCGGGCGCTCCATCGTCTCGTAGAGCGCCACGGCCTGACGCTCGCGCAATTGCGGTTTGAGCACCTGCCACAGACGCAGCGTTACATCGGCATCTTCCGCAGCGTATTCCGTGGCGCGCGCAACAGGCACCTGTGCGAAGGGCACGCGATTGCGGCCCGTGCCGGTCACGCTGTCATAGCTGATCGGATCATGACCCAGATGCAGACGTGACAGCTCATCCATGCCCTGACCGTGCTCACCCGCAGACTGGGCGTAGGAAATCAGCATGGTGTCATCGACGGGAGTGACCGTCGTGATGCCCGCATGATCCAGCACGAGCAGATCGTATTTGGCGTTCTGGAAGATCTTCAGCACCGAGTCGTCGGCCAGAAGCGGTCGCAGCGCATCGAGCACGCCCTCGACCTCGAGCTGACCGCTCGCGGGGTGTTCCAGCGTGCCCTCATGGCGCAGCGGCACATAGGCCGCCTCCCCCGGTGCCACGGCCAGGGAGAGACCGATCAGTGTGGCCTGACGCGCATTCAGGCTGTCGGTCTCGGTGTCGAAGGCGAGATATCCGGTGTCGCGCGCCCTGCCGATCCAGGTTTCGAGCGCCTCCATGGAGAGAATGGTTTCGTAGGGGCCGTAAGGCTTGTCCCCTCCGGCTGTCTCCGTTGTCTCGTCGCGGCTGTTCCGGGAGGCGCCGACCGGGCGCCCGGCGGCAAGCGCGCCCAGCCCCATACGCTGTATGACGGAATGAAACCCCATACGCTCGAGAAAATCACGCAGCACCGGAGCGTCCGGCTCGCGGCAACCGAGCGCATCGACCGGCTCGGGCAGAGGGATGTCACGGGCCAGCGTGACCAGCCTGAGCGAGATCCGCGCAGCTTCTGCATGGTCGATCAGGGATTGCTGACGCTTGGATTTCTTCATTTCCGGCGCGGCGGCAAGGATGGCCTCCAGTTCGCCGAATTCCTGCACGAGCTGCGCCGCCCCCTTGGGACCGATACCGGGCACGCCGGGGACATTGTCGGTCGGATCGCCCATCAGCGCCTGCACGTCGATCACCCGGTCGGGTGCAACGCCGAATTTCGCCTCGACCTCCGCGCGCCCGATCGGCTTCTGCCTGATCGGATCGAGCAGCGAAACCGACTCGCTCACAAGCTGCATCAGATCCTTGTCGGAAGAGACGATGGTGCAGCGCCCGCCGCTACGCTCGACGGCCTCGGCATAAGAGGCGATGAGGTCATCGGCCTCATAGCCCGGCAATTCGATCATCGGGACGTTGAAGGCTCTGGTGGCGTCGCGGATAAGCGGGAACTGGGGACGGAGATCCTCCGGCGCCTCGGGCCTGTGCGCCTTGTACTGCGGATAGATCTCGTTTCTGAATGTCTGGCGTCCCGCATCGAAAACAACCGCAAGATGCGTTCCCACATGATCACGCAAAAGGCGTTGCAGCATGTTGGTGAAGCCGAAAACGGCATTGACCGGCACCCCTTCGGGGCTGCTCATGGGCGGCAGGGCGTGAAAGGCCCGGAAGATGAATCCGGATCCGTCTACGAGGACAAGATGAGGGGTAGTGCTCATGCAAAGGCCGATCGGAATGATGAAAGCATGGAAGGCGTCTCCCTGGCGGGGCTTTTGCGGGTCCGGCATACGGGATACCTCTCCCGTCCGGCGCGCCCCCAGGGACGCAATACTCCGACAATGATACGGGAGTTCCGTCCGGTTTCAAACCGCTTCGCGTGGCTGTGCCCGCACCGCAGGCGCGCTTTCGCGCTTGGCCTCCTGGTTTGCCTGCTCGCAGGATGTGCCGGCCCCTCCCGCCATGAGAAGCGAACCGGACTTCGTGCGGGCCCCTCCGCAGGACAGACGCTGCAGATCCGTCCACGCGGCGGGGAAGCCGCGCTCATCCCGGCCAACCACCACTTCCTGCTTGCGGACGGGACGACGATACCCGCCCGCGTCTGGCCGGTGACAGGTCGCGCGCGCGCGCGAATTCTCGCCTTGCACGGCTTTGGAGACAGTCGCGATGCCTGGGAGTTTTCCGCCCCCTGTCTCGCCCGTCAGGGGATCGAGGTCATCGCACCGGATCAGCGCGGTTTCGGAGAGACCGCGCATCGCGGCGCGTGGAGCGGCACGGCTCGCATGGTGCAGGATATCCGGGAGGAAGCGCGTCAGCTTCATGCCGAAGCCCCCGATATTCCTCTTTTCGTCATGGGAGAAAGCATGGGCGGCGCGCTCGCGGCACTTCTCGCGACGGACCGGCCCGATGGCACGACACGCGGTTTCATCCTCGTCTCTCCGGCAATCTGGAAACTCGACCCTGTCTCCCGTCTCGTGGTGGACATGCTCGATCTGATCGCGCCCGAGTGGATCTTCACCGGGGCGCACGCTCCGGGCGAGCACATCGCGACCGACAATATCGCCGCCCTGCGGCGGCTCTATTTCGATCCGCTTACCCTGCACGGATTCAGGCTCGATCTTCTTCGCGGCCTGATCGATCTGATGGCTGCGGGACAGAAGGCCGCCCCCCATGTGCGCGCGCCCCTTCTCGTGCTGTACGGGGATCGTGACCAGATGATCCCGGCACCGCCGATGGCACGATTCTGGGCGGATCTGCCACAGGACAGCCGCAAGGACCTGATTCCCGGAGGGCATCATCTGCTGCTGCGCGACCGCGATGGCGCGCGCGCCGTTGCGGATATCGCAAGCTGGATCCTTGCGCCCGACCGTCTTCTTCCCTCCGGTGGCGATGCCGCCGCTGCCGCCTGGCGCGCGGGGGACCCTGCAGACTGAACGTCTCCTTCCTGTCGACCGGGTCTGAATTAGGGGCTGGCGCAGGGCTTAAACTTTGGCTATTGAGGGTTCAGCGGGACCCGTAGCTCAGCTGGATAGAGCGTCGCCCTCCGAAGGCGAAGGTCGAAGGTTCGAATCCTTTCGGGTCCGCCATTTCCGATACATTGCCCATCCGACCGGTCACGCGCTGCCAGCCGCAGCGTTGCAGGCGTCCGGCCCACTGCGCTCGGGGCGTTTCGTTTCGAACCGGGCGCGTTACAAACCCCGTTCCCGGATGTTCCTCTTGCCGGGCGTTGTCATCCGGAAGCCCGTTCTGCGGGATAACCTTTCCCGGGAATGCTTTTACCGAAAGATCAGCCCCCGAGGTCTGGCCTTCGGTATCTGCCTCCCCCCAGGGGGCTGGGTCAGTGTGCGGTGAATCCTCCATCGACCGGCAGCGCAACGCCGATCACGAAGCTTGCTGCCGGACTGCACAGCCAGAGTACGGCTTCGGCGATTTCCTCCGCCGTTCCCAGACGACCGATCGGCTGCTGCTTCCTGATCTCGACCATGGCCTCGGGCTGGCTTTCGAGCATGTCCTGCACCATGGGGGTGTCGATCGTACCCGGGCAGATGGCATTGATGCGGATATTGCGTGGGGCATATTCGACCCCTGCGCTCCGTGTCATCCCGATCACGGCATGTTTCGTCCCGTGATAGGCGGCCCGCCCGGGCAGACCGACCAGTCCGCCAAGGGAGGAACAGTTGACGATCGCGCCGCTCCCCTGACGCCGCATGAGACGCAGTTCATGCTTCATACACGCCCAGACCCCGCGCTGATTGACCGCCGTTACCCGCTCGAAGGAAGAAAGCGGTTCATCCGCGGCATCGGAGGGCGGCACCTGTATGCCGGCGTTGTTGAACGCCATGTCGAGCCTGCCGAAGCGCGCATCGATCTCCCCGAGCAGAGTCGCAACATCGTCCTCGTCAGCGACATCGCAAGCCAGGGCCAGAGCCTCTCCCCCTCCCGCGACAATGCGTTCGGCCTCCTCTCCTGCCAGATCGCCGTCGTGGTCCGACAGCACCACGACGGCGCCATTGCGGGCAAAGGCGCGGGATGTGGCCAGTCCTATGCCTCTGGCCGCCCCCGTGACGAGTGCGACCTGACCGCGAAAATCGTAGACCGGCCTCATTTCCCGTCTCCTTCTCCACTCCCGTCACCCCTGTTCCGGTCGCTGCCGGATGCGGGCTCGCGCCTGATTCCGAAAACCGGAAATGCCTGGGCCTCGCCATAATCGGTGTCGCCCCCGCTTCGTTGCAGCAGGGCCATATCCGCGTCCGAAATCTCGAAATCGACAGCGAAATTCTCGCGCAGATGCTCCGCGCTGGTCGATTTCGGCAGAGGCAGCAGACCGAGTTGCAGACAGAAGCGGATGCAGAGCTGTGCGACTCCGACCCCGTACTTCCCGGCCATGGCCTGCATTCTCTCGTTCTTCAGCACGGCACCATGCGCAACGGGCGAGTATGCCTCGACGAGCATCCCCCGCCGACGCGATTCGGCAATGAGATCGTCCGGAATATTGCCGATATGTGCAAGGATCTGGTTCACCTGGGGGCGGATGCGCCCATGTGCGAAGAGATTGTCGAGATCGACAGCTTCGAAGTTCGAGACCCCGATGGCGCGGATCTTCCCGGCTTCGACGGCCTCCTCGAGCGCGCGCCAGGCCTCGAGATTGCCTTCGAAGTAGCGCTCTTGCTGTCTGAATGCCGACCAGGGCTGTGGGCTGTGGATGAGCATCAGATCGATATGATCCATCTGCAGCGCGGCAAGGGACGCATCGATCCGGGCCCGGGCGTCGTCATGGGATTTGCTTTCGGCAGCGAGCTTGGTCGTGATGAAGACCGAATCCCGGGGGAGACCGCTCGCCCGGACTCCCTCGCCCACGCCGGCCTCGTTTCCGTAGGCCTGCGCCGTATCGATATGCCGATAGCCGATTTCGAGAGCCTCGCGCACCACGCGCGCCGTATCGGCGGCATCGATACGCCAGGTTCCCAGTCCCGGTGCCGGGATCGTTACATCGTCGGACAGTCTGAATGCATTCTGCGTTGCCATGATGTGTTCCTCGATCTTTATTTCTTGCTGTATTCTTCGCTGTATTTTTGGGGCTGTCTTCGTCGGGCTTCATGTTCGTGCCGGAATGAGCGGCCATGCGTCGCTTCCGGCCGCTCCCTTGCGCCGATCCGGCCGAAAAACGGATCAGCGCCGATCGGCAGGCGCCAGATAGGTTCCGTCAGAGACCTTCTCCATCCATTTCACCGCCGAGCCATCGACCGTTTCCTGAATCGCGACATGCGTCATGGCCGTATGCGCGGTTGCGCCATGCCAGTGGCGTTTTCCCGGTGGGCACCAGAGAATGTCTCCGGCCCGGATCACGCGTTTGGGTTCGCCTTCGACCTGGGTCCAGCCTTCCCCTTGCGTCACGATCAGCGTCTGACCGGCGGGATGGCTGTGCCAGGCGGTGCGCGCACCCGGCTCGAAACGGACGATCGCGCCACCCACGCGTGAAGGAGCGGGGCGCGTGAACGGACCGATAATCGTCGCCTTGCCATCGAAATAGGCAGCAGGTCCCTCGATACGCCTCATTTCCGCCGCGCGCACGAGACCGGGCGAGGTCGCGCTATCCGCCATTCCTTGCGGCATGGTCCCAGCCGGGGAACCGTCACGCGGCGTCGCACCGGCAACAGCGTCCGGGGCGGCTTTGGCCGGTGTCCGGCCCGACACCATCATGCCCGCAAACAGGACAAAACCCGCCGAGATCGCGGCACGCGCAGCGAGACGATATGAGTGACGACCCATTCCCTCTTCTCCCGTTTCGGGCTTTGCGCCCGGTTCGATCCGGATTCCGTGCGATCCGGATGCCTGAACCGGACGTTAGCGTCGGATACCGCACGGGATTAGCCATTGCCGCCGCGATGTGCTGATGATTGTCATTCATCAATGATGAGGAAGGAGGGGGAGGTCAGACCATGCAACCCAGCCGCGCCGATCTTGCTGATTTCCTGTATTTCCTGGCGATCGCGCGCCACAGGAGCTTCCGCAAGGCCGCCATTGAGCTGAACGTCTCGACCTCCGCTCTGAGCCACGCCATGAGCAGCCTCGAGGCGCGCCGGGGAATCAGATTGCTCAACCGGAGCACGCGCGCCGTCACCCTGACCGCCGCAGGCGAGGATCTGCGTGCGACCATCGAGGAGCCGATCGGCATCATTCGCGGCGCCATCGAGCGTCTGGACCGGCTCAGGGATGCGCCGGCCGGACGCATACGGATCAGCGTGCCGGGCGATGCCGTTCCTCTCCTGATCGAGCCGGTCCTGCCCGTCTTCATCGCCCGCTATCCGGGCGTGGAAATCGACATCAGCGTCAGCAACCGGATGATCGACGTGATCGAGAGCGGATTCGACGCCGGGATCCGCTACGGCGGCACTGTGCCGGAGGATATGATCGCCCTGCGCCTTTCTCCCGACATATGCTGGATGTCAGCCGCCGCACCGGACTATCTCGCGCGGGAGGGCATACCCGAAACGCCACAGGCGCTCGCCGGACATCGCTGCATCCGCATCCGTCTGGGAAACAGCCAGATCTATGACTGGGAATTCGAGCGCGATGGCGCGTGCTGCACGATCGCCGCCGCGGGGCCGATCACCGTCGATGACAGCCTGACGGCAATATCCCTGGCCCGTCAGGGGGCAGGTATCCTCTACGGCGCGGAACCGGTCCTGCGGCCCAGTATCGAGGCGGGAACGCTGATCCCCGTTCTCGCGCCCTGGTCGTCCATGGGGGGAGGATTTCATATCTATTATTCGGGACGCAGACAGGTGCCCAATGCGCTCAGGCTCCTTATCGCCCTGTTCCGGGAACTGGACCCGATGGGACAAGGACGCGGTTGCAATCCCGACCTCATGCGCGAGGCCGATCCGGACTCCGGCCCCGGCTTGGATACTGGCTCTGACTCTGACTCTGGCCCCGGCTCTGGCGCGACGACGTCGGCATGAAGGCTGCGAAAAACACGAGTGCCAGGATCGCGATGGCCGTCAGGAACAAGAACCCCGTACGATATCCCTCGAGCTGAACGACATATCCCCCGACCAGATTGCTCGCACCGCCGCCAATGCCCACGGCGAGCGCAACCATCCCCTGCAGGACGTTGAAGCGCCCGGTTCCCCGGGTCAGATCGGCGGCAATCACGATGGCGATCACACCGAATATTCCCGCAGCGATTCCATCGAGAATCTGGATCGCTACGATGGCAAGTGGCGCCTCGACCCACGAAAACAGAATGCCCCGGACCGGAAGGATCGCGAACGCGATCATGAAAATGGCCTTGTTTCCGACGCCCTGACGCATCGCCAGCCCGACCGCCCAGGCAACGAGCATCATCGTGAACTGCGCGACGATCACGCAGGCGCTCAGTGTAACGGTTCCCTTTCCGGGGTGACTCAGCGCCATGACCTGACCGGCGAAAGGAAGCATCGCCGCGTTGCCGAAATGAAAGAGCGCGATCGAGGCAAGAAACACCCAGACCGGTCGACATGTGAGCAAAGATATCAACCCGAGAGGCGGGCCGTCGCTTCCGTCCTCGCTGCCTCGCGCGACATTCTGATCGATTTCTCCCGGGCGGATCAGAAGCAGAGCCAGCGCACTCACGACAGCCGATCCGCAGACGAAATAGAAGATCCAGTGCAGTCCCCAGTACTGGCCGAACACGCCCGCCAGTGCCGCCGCAGTGAACGAGCCGCAATGGTTGATCGTCTGGTTTCGGCTGATACGCCCCGGCAGGCGCTTTCTGCCGACCAGACCGAGCGAGATGGCGGACAATGCGGGAGGAATGACAGCCGAGGCGGCCCCGAGCATGATCTGCGCGGCAAGGACCGGGGCAACCCCCTCAAAGGACACGATCAGGAGGCAGCTGACAGCGGTGATCAGCGCCGCCGCTGCAATGAGAAGGCGCTTCCAGCGCGTCGCATCCACCAGAAGCCCCGCAGGAATCTGGCACAGAGCCGCAGCGAACCCCGCAACGGCCATGGCAAGACCGACAGGGCCTGCCTGCCAGTGACGCGCGCTCGTGAGAAAGACGGTAAGATAGGGACCGACACCTCCCTGCACATCTGCAAGAAAGAAATTCGTCGCATCGAGACCGCCCGACGATGCGGGGGACGGAGCTGAACGTCGGAAAGACGATGCCTCTGTGTCTCGTGCTGTCACGCGCCTGATCCGTTGAAAGGGGAGGACTGGAAAGGATGTGAAGTGAAGGACACTTCCCGGATGTCCCAGGCCGGAGGACACCCGACAGCGATCGTTCCGGAGCGATGGAGAACGCACTCCGACTGCTCCACGTTCCCCTCTTCCCGGGTTCTGTCCTCCCGGGCTCCTGTCTTTCGGGTTCGGTCCTGCGCCGCATGGACCGGGATACCTGCATACAGCAATAGCTGGATATGCCATGCTGGCTGTCTGCATACGGGACCGGGAACCCGGGACACCCTGCACATGAAAGTAGAAGCGACGATGCGAACAGCCATGCGGGTCCTGCAATTTCCTTGTCTCTGCCTGTCCTTTCTTCTCATGCTGATCGGTATCGCGCATGACGCATTCGGGATTCCCGCAGGCATGTTCCTGTACCCGGACGGTCGTCTCGCCATCGGTGCGATAGCCGATACGGCACAGGCAACCGAGCTGCTCGGGGCGTACAGCAACGCGTTTTTCCTCGGCGTGGCTGCTCTCCTGTATCTCGCCGGGGAAAATGCCCATACGCACCGTTAGAGCCCGGACCCGATCGGGAGACGGCCCGGTCATCTTTATATCCGGTCAGCCCTGTATCCGGTCAGCCCTGTATCCGGTCAGCCCTTTATCCGGTCAGCCCGATATCCGGTCAGCCATGACCCCCCGGAGACGGGTCTCCCGGATCAGGGACGGGACCTCCGGTTCCGATCCAGCGCGGCACGAGGCCGAGACAGGCGATCAGGATGAACGCGGAGCAAAGCAGGCTGGCCAGAGCGGCACCGGTGATGCCGCAGGTCATGAGCAATCCGCCCAGAACGGGAAAATAGCCCGCTATCGTCAGCATCCGGTAGCGCAGAACGGATGCAAGACGCCCGAGCACGGTCAGCAATGTCTCGAGCGGGACGATACAGATCTCCATCAGGGCACTGCCCACCATCAGAAGGATGATCGCAAGCTCGCCGGGATAGGTCTGGTGCAGCATCAGACTGACGATCGTCCTGCCGCCGAACACGGCCACCAGCACGGCAAGACAGGAAAAACCCCCGATGATCAGGGCGAGTCTTCTGATGACATGACGCAGCATGGTCCAGTCCCGGTTGTCCCGGAACCGGACGAATTCCGGATACAGGCTCGGGATCATCATCTGCGCAGGTTTGGCAAGGCCGTCGCAGATCTGCTTCGTGACCCGGTATATGGCCACCTCGCGAACGCCGAGAATGGCCCCGATGACGAGGGTCCCCCCCTGACGGAAGATCGCATCGAGAATCTGGTTCGAGCTGACCCTCAGGGTGAACCCCCAGAACCCGGCAATGCCACGCTCGGCAAGAACGGCACGGAAAAGGGGCAGTATCGGCCCCATGGCCCGACGATAGAGCACGAGACCGCAACCGGTGGTGAGCACAAAGAGCACCAGCTGATGCAGGAACCAGGCGAAAAGAAAATATCCCAGGGAGAGATGCAGGAGATATCCCACGAGATATCCGGCCGTGCGTGTGCAGGTTGCGGCGAAATCGAACAGGGCGGCAAGTCCGAAGCGATTGCACAGGCGGATCAGCCCGACCGACCAGCCCGTATTCATGACGAGCACGGTGGCCATCATCCACATGCCATCGAGCCGGACCGCGTCCGACCAGCCCATGATCGCGGTTCCCGTCACGAACACGATGGCGATGCCGGCAAGACAGCCCGTCAGCGCGCTGAGCAGGTCCGCCCTGATACACAGGGCAAGGATCGATCTGAAAACGGGACGATCGCCGCACGCGAAAGGCGCGGCACCGAAATGAAGCAAGGCCTGCCAGGACTGGAGATGGCTCATATCGGAAACGAGCGTGACGAAGGCGGTCACGAGCAGCAATATGCCGAACGGGCCGATCCCCAGCGCATGCACCGCCCAGGCGACATAGGCGAAACTGAAGAGCGCATTCAGTATGCGGCTGCATACGAGAAACCCGGTATTGCTGGCAATTCGATGCAGGGCCGAACCGTTGTGATCCCGATTCTCCCTGCCCGGAGTCATGCTCATGCCTTGCCCATCAGTTCGAGATAATGTCGCCCGCCGCGGGAGACATGATAGGGCCTGGAACAGGACGACAGGAGAGCGGCATCGGGGGCATCCGTTTCCAGAATCGCGATGAGCGCCTCGGCCAGGGCCGACGGGTCGGCCGGAGGAACGATGCGCCCCGTATCGTCACAGGCGATCAGATCCGTAACCGCAGGCGAACAGCGTGTCGAGACGACCTGTCGTCCGGCCGCCAGAGCCTCGAGAAGAACCGCCCCGAAACTCTCGCAATGCGAACTGAGCGCGAACACCCGGCAGATCTCGAGATAGGGGCCGATACAGGGGACGAAACCCGTCAGGACGACGCTGTCGCCCAGACCGAGCCGGTCGATCTCGCGCTCGAGACGCGCCCGCTCCGGCCCTTCGCCGCAAAGCGTGAGGGTGGCATCGGGACATTGCGCGCGCACCCGGTCGAAGGCCTGAAGCAGAACATCGAATCCCTTGACCGGGACGAGGCGCCCTGCGGCGAGGATGTTCTGTCCGGATGCCCGGCGCAGATTCCGGGGTTCGGTATCGCAAAGAGCCGGAAGAGGAACGACCGTGATATCGTCACGGCGTGTCATCGCGGCGACATCGCGCGCAAGCGGGCCGGACAGGGTCGTCACATGATCGGCCCCGCGCAGCAGGAAGCGCGTTCTCAGGGCATAGAAACGCTGGCTCCATTTGCACCGTCCCGGGCGCCGCACGGGAGAGCTCACCTGGGCGACCAGAACCGGGCGGAGCGAGACAGGCAGAACGGACAGAAACGGCACGACCGGCCAGTGGCTGTTGCCGGGAATATAGAACGCATCGAACGATCGGCCTCTCTGACGGATCAGCCGCCAGATCCGTAAAGCCAGCCCCCATGGCAGGAGGCTCTCCCCCAGCCAGGCAGGCAGCCCGAGATCAACGATCTCGACCGGCTCGCGCAGGAGTTCCCGCAACGGCCCCTGCCCTCGCCCCGCGAGAACGATGACGCGAAACCCCAGAGACGCCCAGAAATTGGCGAGGAGCAGGGCGATCCTCTCGCTCCCCCCGAGTCTGAAATCCCTGAGCGCGAGGGCAATGACCGCAGGAGACGGTCCCGCCCCCGCCTTCTGGCCGACATCTGCAACTGACATGAACGTGACACGATTTCGCTGGATCTGATCTCGGGTCGAGTCATGACATGGTTTGACACACGTTACAATGCGTCACGTTGAGAGACGTTCCGCAAGACGCGCGGGACATCGGCCTGTGCGACCGACTCCCGCGCCGCACAGGTCGCCCGGGAGATTCTGCCCGGGAGATTCTGTGCGGGACATCTTGCCCGGGCCATCCTGTCCCGGGGGCGCCTCCTCAGGATTTGCCGGACGTGTCGCCTCCCTGCGTCGCCTCTGGCGCCGTTTTTCCAGGCTGGGTCGAATGCTCGACATCGTAAGCCGTCGCCTTCTCTACATAGCTGCCCTTCGCGCCCGGATGCTCCTTGTCGTAGAGGGCGGCTTTCTCGCGCGCCTCCTTGCGATATTCGTGGCGCTTGTACATGCCCGTTGCGCATCCTCCCATGGCGCCGAGCACGCCATGCTTGACCAGATGCCCGCCGACTGCGCCTGCGGCACCATATTTGAGACATCCGCCCGGTTCCGCCTGCGCGGCAGGAGAGAGAGCGAAGGGAGCCAGTACGAGCGCACACAGGGCGGGCGCTGCCAGACTTGCGCGAAGACGCATCGAAAAAATCCTCAATCGTGTAGAAATTCCCGCCCGACGGGCGGGTAGAGCAGAGCGACCGTCGCATCGACGGCGCGGGCGCCGTCAGATCTCGACCTGATGCCCGACCTCGATCAGTCGCTCGCGCGGCAGTGTAAACCGATCCGAAGCCCGCACCGCATTACGATACAGAAAGCCGAAAAGAATACGTCGCGGGCCAAACATTTTCGGCCTCTTGAGGTCCTTGACGACATCGTCATTCCCGGAGACGAACACGACCTTGTCGAGATCCACAGAGCATCCTTTTTCGCGGGCCTCGCTCAGAACGTAATAGAGATTGGGCACCTCGACGAACCCGAAACGCACATTGATCTGCCATAACCCGTCTCCGGTTTCCTTGACGGTCATCCTGTGTTCGGGCGCGACCCGGGGTACGGTTTCGAAACGGACATTCAGCGCGACCACCCGCTCGGGCAGGCAGTTGAAATCGGCGGCATGACGCATGACGATCGGTGGAAGCGCACTCTCGTAGCGGGAGAGAAAGACCGCTTCTCCCGGCGTGCGGGTGAGCGTCTTGTCCCGGAGCCTCTGACGCAGCTTCTCGGATCCCTCTCCAAGGGGCGCGAGACCGGCCCTCAGAAGGATCGTCCCCCGCCGCCACGTGGTCATGACGATATAGAGAAACAATCCGATCAGGAGCGGAACATATCCGCCCTTGCCGATCTTCATGAGATTGGCGACGAAAAATGCGAGATCGATCGCCCCGAAAAAGAGAGCGACAGGGAGCGCTTTCCACAGGGGCCAGGCCCATCGCGCGCGCATGACGTCGAAGATCAGCAGCGTCGTCATCAGCATCGTCGTGGAGACCGCCGTCCCGTAGGCGCCGGACAACGCATCCGAACTGCGGAAGGTGAGAGCGATCAGAAGCGTGACGACCATAAGCAGCCAGTTGACCACGGAAACATAGATCTGACCGTATTCGGCGTCGGAGGTCTGACGGATATTGAGGCTCGGAAACCAGCCGAGCTGGATAGCCTGACGGGTCAGGGTGAAGGCGCCGGTGATGATCGCCTGGCTTGCAATGATGGTGGCAAAGGTCGCGAGAATCACCATCGGCAGAACCAGAGCATGGGGCATGGCGGCAAAGAACGGATTATCCCTCACCCCGGGATGACTCATCAGAAAGGCCGTCTGTCCGGCATAGCTCAGGATAAGCATGGGGAGCACGACGAGACCGAGCGCGAGACGCACGCTGGGCCGGCCGACATGGCTCATATCGGCATAGAGCGCCTCCGCCCCGGTGACGGAGAGGAAGACGGCACCGAGAATCACGAGGCTCCTGCCGCCATGCTCGTAGAGAAACCGCAGGGCGAATACCGGGTCCAGCCCGACCAGAACGCCCGGATGTCCGAGAAGGGACGCAGCACCCAGCCCGCCCATGCACAGGAACCACAGAAGCATGACCGGCCCGAACACACGGCTTATCCGTGCCGTCCCCAGAGGCTGAACCATGAAGATCCCGAGAAGGATGATCGTGGCGATCGGCAGGATATAATCGTCGAGGGAATGGGTAACGACACCGATCCCCTCGACGGCACTGAGAACCGAGATGGCCGGCGTAATGGCGCCATCGCCATAGAGCAGGGCTGCACCGAAGAGCCCGGCAGCCGAGAGCAAGGTGCCCCGGCTGTACCAGTGCTTGCCGAAAACGCCACCGACGAGAGAGAAGAGGGCGAGGATACCCCCCTCGCCCTTGTTGTCCGCACGCATCACCACCATGGCGTATTTCACGGCCACCACGAGAATCATGGTCCACACCAGAAGGGAAAAACTGCCGAGCAGCGTGGCGCGATCCGATGTGCCCGTATCGGTGAGAACGGTCTGCAACGTATAGAGCGGACTCGTGCCGATATCGCCGAAGACGATCCCGAGTGCTGCCAGCGCTCCCGGCAGCATGTTCCCCTTCTCTTCAGCCATTCTCTTTTTCCGTCGATGTGTGGATTTATGGATCTGTTTTCGCTCGAGTTTCGCTCGAGGGTCGGGTCTGCTGTTCTCAGACGTACCGGTTTCGGCCGCGCCCGTCCCCTGCGCGGGGCGCGGCACGACGCCGGGGTTTTCCTCCCGGGCTTTTACCCCGCGACTCTCATATCTGGTGCCTACTTACAGGATTACGGTCCTGTGACGCTTCGGTTCTCTCCCGGACGCTGCATTATGTGCGCCCGGAAAACCGATCCCGGAAACCGCAGCCGGAGGAACCGCAGCCGGAGGAACCGCAATCGGGAGCCGCGCGGCCTGGCTCAGTGGCGGTCCGGATTATCCGCATCGAGGAGTTTCACATCGATGATCATCGCGCCGGAAAAGAAAATCGGCTTGACGAGATGCTTGATGATGAAATGACCGTCCCCACCCTGGATATGTACCGGAACCGTGATGTCGTATCCCGAAAGGCGGGCGTCATAGGTCGCTTCGTTACCGTTCACTGCCACGAGCGCAATCAATTCATCGTTTGTCACATTATTCTCCGCAACTTTTTTCGGACATGAGAGCAAACGACTGAAGAGGTGTCAGGGTTCCGAGGTTCAGGCGGTCTGCCATCCGAGCCCGATAAACGCGATCCGTCGTGTCGAGGCCATCTCCTGAACCACGATGACCTGACGTTCCTCCAGATAGGCCAGCTGCCGCCGGGCACGGCCCAGGGAATGGGTCCCGTAGGCCTGGGCGATCGCATCGTCATCCGGACATGGCGCATGGTCCAGAGCCGCGCGCGCAAGCAGAAGCACGACCCCCTGCACGTCTTCGGGAAGGCTGCGCGCGACATCCAGTGCCTGCTGCCAGTCCGGTTCGACCGACTGGGCATAGCCCGTGCCCGAGCGCACGCTTGCAAGCAGGATGCGGAAGGCCGCCAGATCGAGCACGTCGCGACTCAGCTTCTCGATCCGCGCCCGGAGCTGGAAATCCTGATAGAGCGTCGCAAGAGGGCGATAGGCGGAATCGGTCTCCGACACGACGGCCTCCACGAGGGACCAGAGCCGCTCCGGATCCGCCTCGCAGGGAGTTTCCGGCTCCTCGACCGGAATGGTCGCATTATAGGCATCGAGCTGCGCGAGCAGATCGGGCGCAGCCGCCCGACGTTCGCGCGGGCGGGGGGGCGGTTCGACCACCGGCTCGAGAATGAGGCTGTAGCTGTCTTCCGCCGGGCGGGCTTCGAACGGGGTCAGAACAGGCCCGCCCGCATGGCTGGCCGTTTCGACTTCGCCGATCGTGACCATCAGGGGGCGACGGCTGAGCGCCGGCCCCAGAGCCATGAACTGGCCACGGGCAAGATCGCGAAACCCTTCCGCAGTGCGCCTCTCCATCCCGAGCAGATCTGCCGCGCGCAGCATGTCGATATCGAGGAAGGTACGTCCCATCAGGAAATTCGAGGCTTCGGCCGCGACATTCTTGGCGAGTTTCGCCAGACGCTGGGTGGCGATCACGCCGGCCAGCCCCCTCTTTCGACCGCGACACATGAGATTGGTCATGGCACCGAGAGAGAGACGACGCGCCTCATCCGACGTGTCTCCTCCCGCGACCGGCGCGAAAAGCTGCGCCTCATCGACGACGACGAGAACCGGATACCAGAAGGTACGCGGCGCCTCGAACATACCGTTCAGAAAGGATCCGGCCGCACGCAGCTGCATCTCGGCCTCGACCGATTCGAGATTGAGCACGACGGAGGCGCGATGCATTCGCGCGCGCTCGCCCGCTGCACGCAAGGTCGCCTCGGTCTGCTCCGCCGCATCGATGACGAGATGTCCGTATTTCTCCGCAAGAGTGACGAAATCGCCTTCCGGATCGACGATGACCTGCTGAACGAGCGTCGCCGTCTGCTCGAGAAGACGACGCAGCAGATGCGACTTTCCCGAGCCCGAATTGCCCTGGACGAGCAGACGGGTCGAAAGGAGTTCGGTCAGGTCTAGGGGGATATCCGCGCCATCCCGGCCACGGCCCATCACGATGGAAACGCTCATGACCGGTGTCCCTACCCCAACTCGGGAGGCAAGTCAGCCTTCGGCGAGACGGTCCCCCCCTCGATCGCAGAAGCGCCCGCTCCGTCCTGCCGGGCGGCCAGCCAGGCTTTCATGCCCTCTCCGGCGGCGCGTCCGGTCGCAAAACAGGCCTGCAGAAGATATCCCCCCGTCGGGGCTTCCCAGTCGAGCATCTCGCCCGCAACGAAAACCCCGGGGCGATCCCGCAGCATGAAGGCATCGTCGAGCACCGCGCGCCGCACGCCCCCTGCCGTGGAAATGGCCCGGGAGAGGGAATCGGGCGCCGTCAGGATCACCGGACAGGATTTGATCGTATCCGCCAGAGAGGAGAACCGCCCCCCTTCCTGCGCGCGGGCCGCCTCACCGCCTCCCTGCGCCTGCGCTTCATGCAGAAGGAACCGCGCCGCCGGCGCAAGACCGATGCGACGCAATCGGTTGGACAGGCTCTCCCGCGCGCGTCCCCGCTCGAGACGCGTCGCGAGTTCCCCGGCTTCCATGCCGGGACGCAGATCGACGAGCAGGCGAGCCGAGCCCGACCCGGCGATTCGCGCACGCAGCGCGGCAGCCAGACGATAGACCGGCGCCCCTTCGAGACCGGAGCGCGTGATCGTGACATCGCCCCGGGCGCGTTGCCCCTCCGCACAGAGCGTGACCGCATGAAGGATCGTGCCCTCGAAACGCTGATGAAACGCCATTGGCAGGGCCGTACGGAAACCGCAATTGGCAGGCTGCAAGGGCGAGACGGAACCCGGAGGCAGCAGGTCTGTCCAGCCTCCATCGCTGCCCAGTCTCGGCCAGGATGCACCCCCGAGGGCCAGAACGACGTTTCTGCCAGGATGGCTATATGCGCCCGCAGGCGTCTCGAAGCACGGCCCCCCCCCTTCGCTCCATCCGATCCAGCGATGACGCAGGGCGAAGACGACCCCCCGGGCGGCGAGACGGGCAAGCCAGGCGCGAAGAAGCGGCGATGCTTTCATGGCCTCGGGAAAGACGCGGCCGCTGCTGCCGGTGAAACACGGTTGACCGAGCGCCTCGGCCCAGCGCCTCAACGCAGAGGGCGGGAAGGCCGTCACACACGGCGCAAGCCAGTCCTTCGCCGCGCCATAGCGCGTGAGGAAACCGGCGAGAGGTTCCGCATGGGTCAGATTGAGACCGCTCCTCCCGGCCATGAGGAATTTCCGGGCCGGGCTCGGCATCTGGTCGTACACGACAACGGCATGACCCGCCTCTGACAATATCTCGGCAGCGCTCAACCCTGCGGGCCCTGCACCGATCACAGCGATATCGTTCGTCTCTTTCTGCATGGACCGCGTTTAGGCCCGTTCACCGAATAGTGCCAGAGAGCGCGATGTTTCCGCTTGAGCCATGCCGGGAAACCGGCTCATGATCCGGCGCACCGGACCAGACCGGACAGAAAAGCGGCACCGGGCAGGGCGTGACCCGCCGGGTACGACTCGACAGACATGATCAGCCGGACATGGCTGGTCGGACCAGGCCCGCCGGACATGGCCCGCTTCACAGGACCCACGTCAATCAGGACATCTCATGATTGCTCTTTCGACCAGAACCCTGCCCGAGATCCCAGCAGGGGTCGAGGTTTTCTCCTATGACCGGGAGAGGCTCGAGCCGGGCATCGTCCATCTCAGCGTCGGCAATTTCCATCGCGCGCATCAATGCTGGTATATCGACCGCCTCCTCCACGAGCCGAGCAACAGCCACTGGGCCCTGTGCGGTGTCGGGCTGATCGACGATGCGACCGAGCGGCTGAAGCTCGAGGCGTTTCCTGCCCAGAACGACCTCTATACCCTGACCCGCTATGCCCCGGACGGATCGTGCAGCCACCAGGTGATCGGCGCGATCGTCGCCTATCTCTTCGCGCCGGCCGATCCGGAAGCGGTGCTCGAGCGGATGGCGGATCCGAACACGCGTATCGTGTCGATGACGATCACCGAAGGCGGTTACAACCAGGATCATGCGACCGGCACCTATCGCCTCGACGATACCACCACGCGCGCCGAGCTGGCCGATCCGGCACGTCCCCGGACGGCGTTCGGTTATATCGTCGAGGCGCTGAGACGACGTCGCGCTGCCGGTACCGCACCGTTTACGGTCATGTCCTGCGACAATCTTCGCGATAACGGTCTGGTCACCCGCCATTCCGTCCTCAGCCATGCGCGGGCGCTCGATCCGGATCTGGCCGCCTGGATCGAGGCCCATGTGAGTTTCCCGAGCACCATGGTGGACCGGATCACGCCCGCCGTGCTGAAGGAGGATGCCGAGCGGATCAACGCGGCCTGCGGCGTCGTCGATCGTCTGCCGGTCGTTTCCGAAGAATTCGCGCAATGGGTCATCGAGGACAATTTCGTCAACGGTCGTCCCGCCCTCGAAACCGTGGGCGCGCAGCTCGTACCCGATGTGCATCCCTACGAGCTGGCAAAAACGCGCATGCTCAACGCCTCGCATTCCATGCTCGCCTATCCCGGCCAGCTCGCGGGGCTGCAGACCGTACGGGACGCGATCACGCAGGAGGACATCGCGCAGCTCGTCGAGATGTTCATGAGCCGGGACGTCATTCCCTATCTCACCGCACCGCCCGGCATGGAGCTGGAGGCCTATCGCGACCTGATCATCGCGCGTTTCGGCAATCCAGCGGTTGGCGACCGGCTTGCGCGGATCACCGGAGACGGCGCGAGCAAGCTTCCGACATTCATCGCGCCCAGCTGGAACGCTCTGGTCGAGGCCGGCAAGGACGTGCACCGGATCGCCTTCGTTCTCGCCTGCTTCATACGGTATCTCCGCGGTCGCACGGATCAGGATCTCGCATTCACGCCGTTCGAGCCGGCACTTCCCGAGACGCAGCGCCATCTCGCCCAGTCCTGGGAGACTGTCTTCTCCATGCCGGTCTTCGCGAGCTTCTCCCTCGAAGACGTGCATCGTTCCCTCATCCGCTCCCTGGCCGAGGCGATGGAACGCGAAGGCACGATCGCCGTTCTGCAAGACGTACTCGAGAAAAGCCTGCCACACGTCTGAAACCCTGCCACATGCGGGGGGCTGGCTGCTCCGATTTCCGAAAGAAGGCGAAGACAGCATCATGCCCGTTCACTCCCTCCGCCCGCGTGTGGCTCTCCCCGCCATCATGTGTCTTTTCGCGCTCTCGGCCTCACCCACCCCTCTCGTTTCCGAAGCGTCGGCACAGAGCGGCACGCCGCTCTCGTCGCTCACCGGGGCGACGGCCTGGCTCAACTCCCCTCCCCTGACTGCGGCCGGGCTCAGGGGGAAGGTCGTTCTGGTGGATTTCTGGACCTATTCCTGCATCAATTGTCTGCGCGAGATGCCGTATATCGAGGCATGGGCACAGAAATACCGCCCGTACGGCCTCGTGGTGATCGGCGTTCACGCGCCGGAATTCGCGTTCGAGAAAAACATCGACAATATCCGTCGCGCGATCGACCGGTTCCATATCACCTTCCCGGTCGCGGTCGATAACGACCGGGCGATATGGAACGGCTTCGGCAATGAATACTGGCCTGCCGCCTATTTCATCGGCGGCGACGGTCATGTACGCGCCCATCACTTCGGTGAAGGGGATTACGACCGGTCCGAGCATTTCCTGCAATCCCTCCTGCTGGAAAACGGCGCGCGGAACGTTCCGACCGATCTCGTCCATCCCAAAGGAACCGGCGAGCAGGAAGAGGCCGATCTCGGAGCGATCGGCTCGCCCGAGACCTATATCGGCTATGCCCGGACCCAGCATTTCGCCTCGACAGGGGGCGCCGTTCAGGACTCGCCGAACGATTACGTCATCGAGCGCACCCTCGCCCTGAACGACTGGGGACTGACCGGAAACTGGACGGTCGGCGAGGAATCGGCCCGTCTCAACAAGGGAGGAGGCAGCATCAGCTTCCGTTTCCACGCGCGCGATCTGCATATGGTGCTCGGAACTGGCAAAAGCGCAAAACCCGTGGCCTTTCACGTGACAATCGACGGCCATGCACCGGGCGCGATGCATGGAACCGACTGCGATGCGGATGGCAACGGCACGGTAAGCGGCCAGCGCCTCTACCAGCTCGTGCGCCAGCCGGGACATGATATCGGCGACCATGTCTTCAGGATCGAGTTCAAGGCCCCTGGTGTGGAGGCCTATTCCTTTACCTTCGGCTGAGCTGGACGCCGGGAACCTGCCATTTGCAGGGGGGCGTCAGAATTGCGTGGACACCGTGCCCGTCATCGAGAAGCGGGCATTGGTCATGAACGAGTTTCCATAACCGGTATAGGGCGCGAGGCTGCCGCTATAGACGGTGCTCGGGTCCCTCGCACTGTAGATCGCCCCCATTGCGCCAGTCCGGACGATGGAGCCGGTCACGTTGGCAAAATTGAGCTTGAACGTCGGAGACTGGGCGATCCCTACAGGGTGGAAGCGATAGCCGAGGGAGATCGTGTTGGTTACGAAACCGGGAATACGCTGATCTCCCGCAACGCTGACCGATTGGGGGCCGGTGTAATGCAGGCTCGCATTGCTGAAGAACCCGGCATATTTATAGGTCACGCCGAAATTCGCGAGCACGCGTGGCGCCATGATCGCCTGCGTTCCACGCGAGGGGAGAAGCGCGCCGGAATAGGGATCCAGAACGTCGCTATCCTGCACTGCGTGGAGATACTCGACGGATGCATAAGGGCTGATCCCGTGATAGGAGCGCCCCGAGAGCATGACGTCGAAACCGCGCATATGCTGGTTTCCGATCGAGAAGGGCCGGAACTGGTTCATCCCCAGATACTGGTTCACGATCCGGTTGGTGACGTTGTAGTTGAAGAACGATGCGTCGAAGATCACGTAGCGATCGTGATACCGGTATCCGATCTCCTCCTTGATCGAATACTGGTTCTTCGGAATCGGCATACTGGTATAGAGCCATCCGAGATCGACCGCACTCGGCTGGCGATAATCCCCTTCCGCGTTCATGTAGATCTGGCTATGGCTGTCGATCGTGTATCCCACCGAGAGCTGCGGCAAGGGCTCCGTCCGGTTGTTGGACATGCGCCCGTACAGATCCTTGTTCCACGTATTCGCCATGACGAACTTGAACCCGGCCTCGATCTCGAGCCGGTCCTGGAGATAGCGTGCGCGATCTTCCACGAACAGGGAATGGATCTCGTATCCTGCGTTCTGCTGATCTCCCGCATCGATGCGATAGGCCGCAGCATTCGGGCTCGGTGCCGCGCCATTCGCCATGGTGTAGCTCGTCGGATAGGACTGGGCCGTGTAGTTGTTCTCGTACCAGTAGCCGAGCGCGACATGATTATGCCTGTCGAGATCGTAGCCGAGCTTGGCGACCGCGCCGCGACGCTCGGTCGCCCCCTGGAGGAAGTAACTCGTGACGTTGCGCGATGCGCCATCGGGCTGGGTCTCGACGCCCCCCGGAGAGGCATCCCAGCCACGACCGAGATTGTAATAGGCCTGGATATCAAAGGTGAAGCGGTGCGGCAGGACGATATGCACCGGCGCCGAAAGGAAAACCTGATTCCAGTAATCGGTGTTGTTCTTCCAGTAGTTGATATTTCCGGAATCGGCGGATCGCCCGTATCCCTGCCCCGTATGCTTGTACAGATAGAATTCCTGCGCAGTCGGATAATTGTCGATCGTGAAATCTTCCCAGTTCCACGAAACGAAGGTCCTGGCGTACGATCCGTTATCCCAGGTCTTGTTCAGACCGAAATCGATATGCCGACGCTCGTTGATCCCGGCGCCCATCCAGCTTCGCGCATGCGTGTTGGAAAACGAGAAAAAGCCGCGCACCCCCGTATGGCCGATCTCTCCGGTATCCACACGCATGAATTCGCGTGAGAGATTGTTGGTCCCGTAGGAGAAATCGACCAGCCCGCCGAAATGTCTGGCAGGCGTATGCGACTGTTCGTTCATCGTTCCGGCGGCAGCAGACATGACCGGCAGAGCCGTTTCGGAACTCCCGGGCGTCAGCGATACGGATTCGAGATTCTCCGTGTCGATATTCTCGGTAATGTATTTCGCAGCCGCGGCGGGCGCGCCATCCAGCAGAAGCGCCATATCAAGATCGGTCAGGCCACGGGTCTGGATCTGCCCTCCCTGCATCCCGTAGGGATCCGGCGTGCTGATGCTGACGCTGGGGAGATTCTGGATGAGATCGAGCGCGGTGCTCGATGGATTGCGCATCGCGATATATTCCCGATCCACCGTCTGCACCGAACGCGGCGCATGTTCGATACGCATCATGCCTCCTCCGCCATTGAGGACGCGACGCGACGTTCTGATCGATATCTCCTCCGCCCGGACCGGACGCGATGGCGTAACGGCAGCAGAAGCCGGGCGCGCCGCGTTACGGGTCGTATGCCGGGCCGGGGGCGCCCCGTGGGGCCGATGCTCCAGGGGGGTAGCACCATGGGCGGATGAAACCGCCCCGACCGTCACGACGATCAGGAGGACGGCGCGGGCCTCCGCGGTCTCGAGCAAGGTAAAGCGATGCGCCATCGAGGATCCTCTGACAGGAAAACAAGCCGTCGATTCTACCGTCTTTCCACCGTAATATTACGATAGCGGTTCGAAATGACAAAGCCTTCTCCTACGCGCGCAGCAAATTACCCCGCAAGATAAATTTGTGTCATACTATGTCTTGCCCTCCCCTCCGTTCACGCGCCCGCCACGCCCTGGACGTTTGCGGCCGGTCAGGGAAAGGGAGCAGCGAGGAGGCCCGCATCGGGGCTCAGACGTCGATATCGAGACCGATATCGAGGGCAGTCACGCTATGGGTCAACCATCCCAGAGAGAGGACATCGACCCCGGATGCCGCAATCGCAGGGGCGGTTTGCGGCGTAATGCCTCCGGAGGCTTCCGTAACGGCCCGTCCCCCCACCATCGCGACACCCTGACGGAGAAGATCGGGCGACATATTGTCGAGAAGATAGGCATCGGCTCCCCCGCAAGCCAGCGCCTCGGCGAGCTGGTCCAGCGTATCGACCTCGAGCGCCACGGACATCAGATGACCTGCCCTTCGCCGCGCCGCCTCGAGCGCTTCGCGAACACCGCCGCACAGGGCGATGTGATTGTCCTTGATGAGGATCGCATCGTCCAGACGATAGCGATGATTGCTTCCTCCGCCCGCGGCGACAGCATATTTCTGGATCATTCGCAAACCCGGCAGGGTCTTGCGGGTGCAGCAGACCCGCGCATGCGTCCCTTGCACCGCATCCACGACCCCGCGCGTCGCCGTCGCGATCCCGCTGAGATGGGAAAGCAGATTGAGCGCCGTACGCTCCCCCCCGAGAACGGTCAGTGCGTCCCCCTCGACTTCCGCCACGATATCACCCGGGTCGAGACGGTCTCCGTCCTGTCTGAACGCGTCGAAGCGGGTCGAGCCGTCGATCAGCGTGAAGGAGAGCCGGGCCGCACTCAACCCGGCCAGAACGCCCGGATGCCGCGCCCGGAATCTGGCGCGCAGGGTCTGGCCGGGCCGCGCGATGGCCTGGGTCGTTGCATCGCCCCCGATTCCGAAATCCTCCATCAGGCCGGCGCGAACGATCGGCTCCCACAGAAGATCGGGCAAGATATGATGAGAAGTCGTCATGTGCCTGCGAGGCTCCGTTCTTTAGGGGGCAGCTCTTTCGGGGCCGTATCTTTCCTGCCCGGTTCTTTCCGGATCGGTCCTCCGGATGCCGGTTCCCCGCATGCCGGTTCGTCCGGATGCCGCATCTCGACGGGCATACATTCCGGCTGCGCAGCATCGGTACCGTGCGCCTGCAATCCGATATCCGCCAGCGTGAACCGTATCCGGAAGGCCTCTCCCTGTGCGGGATAGTCGCTGCGCCAATGGCTGCCACGACTTTCCCGACGTCTGAGAGCGGCGGTCGCGATCGCCGTACCGATCAGGGCATGATCGTCGCGTCCTGCAAGGGGGGTCAGCCCCGAGATCAGGGCCTGCAATCCGTCGGCATCGCGCAGGATACCCGCGCCACGATCCATTTGCGGCCCGAAACTGGCCGCGGTTCTGACACGCGGCATGACCGGATTCTGGCATGAATGCCTTCGTCTCGGTGCGTTGTTCACATCCCATGCTGCGGCACGGCCCATCACGAAGGCCTCGAGCAGGGAATTGCTGGCAAGCCGGTTGGCTCCGTGAAGCCCGGTGCATGCCACCTCACCGCAAGCCCATAACCCTGCAAGACTCGTCCGTCCGTGGAGATCGGTCTCGACGCCGCCCATATGATAATGAACCGCCGGACGCACCGGAATCAGCTCCCGGTCCGGGTCGATTCCGTGCGCCGCACATAGACGCGCAATACCCGGGAACTGTGCCGAGAAGATCCTGCGTGTCGCGCCGTTGGGGGCCGCTCCCCTTCCGGAGCCGGAGAGGGAGCGCGCATCGAGAAAGACTTTGTGTCCCGCGTCGCGATGCGCGGCGATGGCGCGCGCGACCCGGTCGCGGGACTGGAGGGGATCGGTGAACCATGCCCCTTTCTCATCGACGAGCTTCGCTCCTGCGCCGCGCACCGCCTCGCTGATCAGCGGGGCACGGCCTTCCCCGGTCTCGACATCCAGCGCCGTGGGATGGAACTGGACGAATTCCATATCGGCAAGAACCGCCCCTGCCCGCGCGGCCGCTGCAAGCCCGCCCCCGCTATTGGTCCTCGGGCTGGTGGCATTGGCATAAAGCGCCCCGGCGCCACCCGAGGCGAGAATACAGATATTCGTCGGCAGGAACTGTCCGGTATTGAGCCAAACCCCGACCACACGCCCCTCGCAGGTTTCGACATGGGCGAGAGATACCCCTTCCAGCACGACGATGCGCGGCGTCTTGCGCAGCTGCGCGATGAGCGCCCGCATGATTCCCGCACCGCTTGCGTCGCCATCGACATGAGCGATGCGCGCCCGGGAATGCGCCGCCTCGAGATGAAGATCCAGTCCTGTCTCCCCCCTGCGCGCAAAGGAGACACCCCAGTCGAGAAGCTGCCCGATAGCCGACGGCCCCGCCTCGACGATGGCCTGCACCGCCTCGGGCACACAGAGCCCGTCTCCTGCCGCAAGCGTGTCACGCACATGCAGGGCGATGCTGTCATCCTGACCGATCGCCGCAGCCAGCCCCCCCTGGGCGAGCATGCTCGCAGCCTCCTCCCCCAGAGGGGATGGCGTGAGCACCACGCAGGGGCGATCGAGATGCAGGGCCGCGGTCAACCCGGCGAGCCCGGCGCCTGCAATCACCGGCCATCCGGCGAAACGGGTAAGGGTCATCACGAGCGCGCCCTCAGACGGCCAGCATCCGTTCGACAGACAGGCGCGCTCTGGCAAAGAGCGCCTCGGGGATCGTGACTTCTTCCTGCATGGTCTCGAGAGCGTGACGAATGGAAGCGAGGGTGATGCGCTTCATATGCGGGCAGAGATTGCACGGCCGCACGAATTCGACGGCTGGATTGAGTGCGGCGAGATTGTCGCTCATGGAACATTCCGTAACGAGCAGCACCTTGCGAGGCTGTTGTACGGCGACGAACTCCATCATGCCTGCGGTCGATCCCGAATAATCTGCCTCGGCGACCACCTCCGGCGGACATTCCGGATGGGCGAGCACCACGACACCGGGATGCATCCGGCGATACTGGCGTATCTCGAGCGGCGTGAAACGCTCGTGCACCTCGCAGTGACCGGGCCAGGTGATCATCTCGATCCCGGTTTCCTTCTGGATGTTCCGGGCAAGGAATTCGTCCGGGATCATGATCACCCGCGATACGCCGAGGCTTTCCACGATCTTCCTGGCATTGCCCGAGGTGCAGCAGATATCCGTCTCCGCCTTGACCGCCACCGAGCTGTTTACATAGGTGACGACCGGCACGCCGGGATATGCGGCCTTGAGCGCCCGGACATTCTCCGCCGTGATGGATTCCGCAAGGGAGCATCCGGCCCGGGAATCGGGAATGAGGACCGTCTTGTCGGGATTCATGAGCTTGGCGGTCTCGGCCATGAAATGCACGCCCGCCATGACGATGACCCGCTCTTCCGTACGCTGCGCCTCGCGGGCGAGGGCAAGGCTGTCGCCACGGATATCCGAGATGCAGTGGAAGATTTCCGGCGTCTGGTAGTTATGCGCGAGTATGACCGCATTGCGCTCCTGCTTGAGGCGCAGGATGGCGGCGATGTCGTCGGCGTAATTGCGCGCCCAGTCTTCCCGGCTCATCAACCGTGACACGGGTTCGTACAGGGCGTCGACGCGGTCTCTGACCGGGGTGATCTGGTCCATGGTCCCCTCCTTCAACTTATGCTCTCATTGAGCATAATAAGGACAACACAATGCGGACATCAATAATGGGGAGTGCCGCAGGGATTTCAAAGCCACGATCTCGTGACCGCCCCCCCGCGCCGATCATGCCCTCCCGAAGATCGCGGCTTGTCCATCCCGGGTGACCGCCATTGCTGACGACCGTGATGCCGGATCGCGGCCGGGTCGACCCGCCCCATGTCCCGATGTTCGTCCGGGCCTGTGCCCGGTCGTCAAACGGAGCGCGCGATGGGAAGTTTCGAGCCCATGAGCTGACGCCCGCCGATGACATCCCCCCTGAAGCGGTAGAGGCGGGCCGGACGCCCCTGGGGAAGAGGCTCGAACCCGCCGGTTTCCTCGACGAGATCCTGCTGGAGAATGAGACGACGGAAATTCTGTTTGTGCAGGGGCCGCCCTGCAATCGCCTCGACCGTGCGCTGGAGCTGCCAGAGCGTGAAGGTCTCGGGCATCAGTTCGAACACGACGGGACGATACCGTATCTTGGCGCGCAGACGGGCGAGCGCGGTTGCGAGAATACGACGTCTGTCCTGGGGCATGGGACGACCCGGCACGGTCCACGCTCCCGGCCGGGTCGATTCCGGCAGAAGGCCCGCTTCCCAGAGGAGTTCGTAGCGATGAAGCACGAGTTCGTCGTTCCAGGGCTGTCCTGCGAGGCCGAAATTCTGCTCGCAGCGCCACCGTCTCGCCGCATCCTTGCCGGCCCAGCGCATCAATGCGCGCGCGATTGCCGTATCGGCCCCCTGTCGGGTTTCGGCCCCGTCGCCCGGGCTCCCCGCCTCCCCGGTTGCGCTTCCGGTCTCCCCTCCGGTCTCTCTTCCGGTTTCGCCTCTGGCCTCGCTGCCGCAGTCCCGCCTGTTCTCCCAGGGGAAATATTCATAGAGATTGCGCCAGTCGGCCTGCATGTTCCCGAGGCGCGTCAGGCCCATATAGGAGATGCGGATCAGCCGGGGATGATCCTGGGCGGAGGCCTCTGCAAATGTGTAGAGCTGTTCGATATGCCCCAGATGACACTGCGTCTGTCTCTCGACCCAGAGCCGCATTCCGCGCTGGAGGGAGCTGTGAGCGGTCTCCAGAGGGCCGGAAGGCAGGTTGCGCCCCTGATCGAGCGTGAGCACGAGCGGCACTTCGTCCTGAACCGCAAGAAGCACGGCCACGAGTTCCGACCGGATGGCGTTCATGCCGAAACGACTCTCCCCGTGGTGAGCAAAAGCAGTCCCCTCAGGATCTCGACCGGCGCGGGCGGACAACCGCGCAAGGCCACATCGCATTGCCGCATCCCCGAGAGGCCGGCTTCCATCACCCCGCCGAGCGTCGCGTAATTCGTGGGGAACGGCCCTTGCCCCAGGGCGCAATCCCCGATCGCGACAACGCCTTTCGGCGACGGCATCGCGGCCCAGCGCGCCTGCAGGGCCGGAAGAGAGGCGCGGGTCACCACACCTGTCACGAAGAGAAGCTCCGCATCACAGGGGCTTTCGACGAATCTGATGGCATGACGCGCAATATCGTAGGCGGCGCCCTGAAGGGCGCGTGTCTCGACGAGACATCCGTCGCATCCGCCGCAGGCAACGACGTGAAGCGAAAGGGGACGCGGTGCCGCAGGAAGATCGCTGCGCGGCCGCCAGCGATGGGCATCCAGCAGGGCGCGCAGGAAAATCATGGGCAGTCGGGCTCGATCCGGAACAGTTCAGACGAGCCCCGATATCACCACAACTTCACCGGACGAAACACCCCTTTTCCCGAAGCCCCTCGCCCGGCATCCTTGTTTCCCGGTCTCTCTTTTCAGGGGATCCTTTCCCGCACCCTTTCTCCCCACCGGGCGGATGCTCCCCCGTGGATACCCTGCCGGATGCACGACCGAATACCCGGGCGAATACCCGGCCATCTACCCGGTGCAGAACATTCCCCCGCTTTTTGCCCATGACGATTCCTCCGACTTGGGGTAAGGCGGAACGATGAACCGGTCCGCTCCCCTTCCTTTCGATCCCGTTGCGCTTCTCGATCTCGCCGCTCGACTGGCTGACGAGGCGGCGGATCTCATCAACACCATCCGCGCGCGCGGTTTCGAAACGATCGTCAAGGCGGACAAATCCCCCGTAACCGAGGCGGACAGGGAGGCCGAGCGCCATATCCTGTCCGGTCTGCGCAAAAGCGCGCCCTCGATCCCCGCGATCGGTGAGGAGGAAATCGCCGCAGGCGTGATGACCGAGCCCGGAGACACCTACTGGCTGGTGGACCCGCTCGACGGCACGCGCGAATTCGCTGCCGGACGTGACGATTTCACGGTCAATATCGGTCTCGTTCACCGGAACCGTGTCCTTCTGGGGGCGGTGGCGCTTCCTGCCTATGGCCAGCTCTATACGGGATTCGTCGGAACGGGCGCATGGCGCACGATGGCGGGAGAAAAATGCAGGATCGAGGCTGCCGTCCCTTCCGGATCCGGGTTGCGCGTCCTCGCATCGCGTCATTACGCCGACGACCCGCGACTGGCCGAATGGCTGGCCGGTCGCAAGGTCGCGTCTCTCGGCAATATCGGTTCGGCAGCGAAATTCGTGCGCGTGGCGGAAGGCGCGGCGGATTTCTATCCGCGCCTCGGTCCGACCATGGAATGGGATACCGCAGCCCCCCAGGCCGTTGTCGAGGCCGCAGGAGGACATGTGCGCCTGCCGGAGGGCGGCGCGCTCACCTACGGAAAGCCCGGATGGCTCAACCCGCCCTTCCTGTGCACGGGCCGCATGGCCGAGGGAGACATCGCGTCGTGACCGAGATTCTCAAGGCCGATCCGCAAACCATCGCGCAGGCAGCCAGTCTGATCCGCGAAGGCGGGCTCGTCGCTTTCGGCACGGAAACAGTCTACGGGCTGGGCGCTCTGGCCACGTCAGACGCAGCCGTGGCACGGATCTTCGCGGCCAAGCAGCGTCCGCGTTTCAACCCGCTGATCAGCCATTTCGCCTCGGCCGAGGCGGCCTTCGCCCATGTCGAGACGACTCCTCTCGCACAGCGTCTGGCAGACGCCTTCTGGCCCGGCCCGCTGACGATGATCCTGCCGCGCAACGCGCATTCCGATATCTGCGACCTCGCCACGGCGGGCCTGCCGACCATTGCCCTGCGCGTGCCGCGCGGAAAGACCGCACTGGCCCTGCTGCGTGAAGTGGGTCAGCCGGTCGCGGCGCCATCGGCCAATCCTTCCGGACGGGTCAGCCCTTCGGATGCCTTCCATGTCCTGCGCAACATGCATGGCCATATCGATGCCATTCTCGATTCCGGCCCCTGCTCGGTCGGTCTCGAGAGCACCGTGATCGACCTCTCGCGCGAAGTGCCCTTCCTGCTGCGTCCGGGCGGCGTAACGCTCGAGCAGCTTGAGGCGGTATGCGGGACGATCCGCAATCCGGATGATTATGCGACGAAGCTGCCCGCGTCTCCCGGCATGCTGGCATCGCATTACGCGCCCGCCCTTCCGGTGCGCCTGAATGCCGAGACGGCCGCGCCCGATGAAGCGCTGCTCGCCTTCGGCCCCGCTCCGGCGGGGGCCGGACTCGTCTATAATCTGAGCGAGAACGCCGATCTCGAAGAGGCCGCCGCACGACTCTTCGCCGGCCTGCGCTTTCTCGATAGCGAGGGACATCGCCGCGGCCTCCGCGCGATTGCGGTCATGGCTGTGCCGCGCCACGGGCTCGGCCTCGCCATACGCGACCGGCTCCGTCGCGCCGCCAGCCCGCGCCCCATGTCCGGCGGCGACGGAGACGACGAGGTGGAGAGCATGATCGGCTGATGTCGGGCGCTTTCGACCCCAGGGAACTGAAGGTTCTCTCCGATATTCTTGCGCTCGTCCTGGAGGATCAGGAGGGACAGTCGGCGGCTGCCCTGAATGCCTTGCGCGCCCGCGCCAAGAAAAACGGCACGACAGGTGGCGCGCTCAAGAATCTGTTCGTCGCCATCGCCCCGAACCCGCCGCAGCGCAGCCGGGCGAAACCCCGCGCGCCCAGAAACGAGACGAATGGCGATCTGCAGGTGGCACGCCAGCAGGTCGTGACCCTGACGAACAATCTGCGCCAGATGGACCTCGAGATGCGCAATGCGCGCGCGCGTCTGGAAGCCGTCAGGGCCGAGCTGTACCAGACCCAGCAATCACGGGCGGAAATCCAGGCCCGGCTTGTGGCGCGCGATGCGAGGAAACCCTGGCTGAGCGTGCTCATCTGGTGCGGGTTTGCCGTCGGCATCCTGATCGGGATCGCCGGAACGCAATTCGTGCACTCGGCCTTCGATACCCCGCATATCGACCGCTCGATCTATCTGCACTAGCCTCTCTCTGCCCTGCCCCCCGATACGCCTTAAATTCGCAGGCGCCGGGATCTGCCCGCGCCGGAACGCTGCGCTCAGTTCTCGAGCCCGCCTGCGATGGGTGTCAGTACGGTGCGCCCTCTTTCCGCCCGGCTCCGGCTCGTCCGGCGCATGGGCGGACGTGGCTGGCAGGAAATGAGATAGAGTCCGAGCACGAAGACGAGATCCGACATCGTCATGAACCAGGCCGAAAGAACGAGCGGACTGGTCGTGGTCGCGCTCTGCCATGCCGCAAAAAGCAGAAACGGGATCGAGAGCGGGCGCATCCCGGCAAGCATCGGCCGCAGCGGATTTGGCCGACCGGGTTGCACGAGCGCACGCATGCGGGTGATCCCGATAAAAAAGGCCACCCCCACCAGCCAGACCAGCAGATTGAACACGGAATCGCCAAGGGACAGATGCCCCATGACGATCATCAATGCGACCGAGGCGAAATAGAAAAGAATGGCGCCCAGCTGGAAGCTCATGCCGAGCTCCAGCGCAGGCAGTTTTTCAGGCAACCGGTCCGCGACAGGCTGGAACACGGAGTCAAGCAACCAGGCATCCGCCTGATTCACGCGATCGACAAAAGACATGGAGCAGATCTACCGCGCCTGCACCGCGAACGCATCCCTTTTTCGCGACAGCGGCGACTATGCCCCGCCCCGCCTGCCCCGCCTGCCTCGTCTCGACTCGTCTCGTCTCGCCTCTGGAAGACGCGGACTCGCCATGCATCTCCATGCACCTCCATACACAGGAGAGAGCGAACGAATGCAGAAGGAAATCCGGAAGCACATGACGAAGTTAGAATATCCTGCCCGGGACGCGAACAGCAGGGCATTTTCGTCCGATATGGACTACGGATTTACCGGAAATTTTACTTGCCTTCTCTTTTCTCTTCACGAACCATATTTCGGAGTTGAAATAAAAAGGTCATGTTCATGAGAGATGCGGTCTCTATCCTGAATCTCACGAAAATTCTCGACGGTCGCCCCATCCTCAACGATGTAAGCTTTGCGCTCCGGACCGGGACGATCACCGCGCTTCTCGGGCCGAACGGAGCAGGCAAGACCACGCTGCTCGGCTGTCTGCTCGGTCTTCTTGCGCCCGACGCGGGAGACATGACCCTGCTGGGAGAGCCGACCGAGCGCCTCTCTCCGGCGACGCGAAGCCGGATCGGCTTCGTACCGCAAAGCCTGACGGGTCTCGGCTGGTTCCACGTGCAGGAATTGCTGACCTATGTCGCGTCATATCGGGACAGGCCGGAAGACCGGGAAGATCCCGTCTGGATGCAATGGGCCGCCCTCGCTCCGCAGGCACGGATCCGCTCCCTTTCCGGAGGAGAGCGGCAGCGCCTGGCCATCGTGCTCGCCATGCGCTTCTCGCCCGATCTCATCTTTCTCGACGAACCGATCGCCAGCCTCGACCCTCAGGCGCGCTACGATTTCATGAGGCTCCTGCCCGGCTATGTGCGCCGACGCAACGCGACCGTTCTCATCTCCTCGCATATCCTGTCCGATCTCGAGGCCTTCTGCGACCGCTATCTCATCCTCGATCGGGGAACGCTGCTGATGGATGTCGAGGCCGAGGCTCTGGGCACGCGCTACCGCCGCTTGCCCGCCCATGCGGCGGCGGCATCCGGTGGCAGGGAGGTAATCGCTGCCGCTGACGGGAGCGTCTGGATAGACGGTCATGCGGGGGACACGGAGGCAGAGCCCTCTCTTCCCGCCTCGATCGAGCATCTCTTTCTGGCGCTCACCCGATGAAAGATACAGTCCGGGCCCTGCGCCTTTATGCCTCCCCGGTCGGTCTGCGGGAAAATCCGCAAGCCGCGTATTTCCTGTTGCTGGGCCCACTCCTGCTCCTTCTCGGGGTCCTGCCACACAAGGCCCGGATCGGTCCCGCAATGGCCGGTTCCGCCAGCGATCCGATGGGAATCTCCTTGTGGATTCTGACCCTCTGCCTCTTCGGCGCGCTGAACACCCAGCTCTGGCGCCAGCTCCGCACGCCCGTATTCGCCCTGCAACCGAGAATCGTCGGGGCCGAGTTCCGGGCTTTCGGCGTATTGGCGACTGTCTCGTTCCTGTGCCTTCTTGCAATACTCGTCCGGCACGGCCTGACCGTTCCCAATGCGTTGGCGCTTCTCCTTCTCGGGCTGCTCGTCTCTGCCGGTCCGGACAGGGTCGGCCCCCGCAGCGCGCGCGCCCCGATCCGCCCGGTCAGCTACGCTGTTCTGAACGCTCTGGCCCTGAGTGTCTTGTTCCCCCCTGTCTTTCGCACGATCACGACCCTGCCCACCCCGATTGCCTGCGCGATCGCGGTGCTGTCTCTCGGGCTGAGCCTGGGAGACTATCTCGGCTTCAGGAAATGGCTGAGCCCGGAGCGGCACACGCGGAACGCGTCGATCCGCCCGTTTCTCCCTGCCTCCACTCCACGGATTTTCTTGCGCCTTTCGCGCTTCGATCTGCGCCTTCCCGCTCTGAGACGCCCGGCCCTGCCCATGCCCTATCTTGTGGACACCGTGCCGGGTGCAACCGCGGCGCTTTTCCTCATGATCGGCGCTATCGTCCTGCTCGCTTCCCTGCCTGCATTGCTGGACTCTCCGCATTGGGAAACCCTGCTTCGCAAAAAGGACAGCACCGTCATGGCGGTGCTCCAGGCCCTGATCCTCGCCGAGTTCGTGGGGATGCGCTGGACGCAAACCCGCAGGGACTGGCCTTATCTCCTGACGCTCGGACGATGGGGCAGCAAGAGGGATTTCTCCCGTGCGATCATCGGGACCCATGGCTGGCGCGCCGGACAAGGCTGCGCCATCGCGAGCGTGCCCGTCTTCTGTACTCTGCATTTCGTGCTGCGCTGCCCGTTTCCCGAAGCCATCATCAAGGCGATCGCCGCGGGCTGCCTTCTTTTCGGCACCTCCTTCCTGCCTTGTCTGCGCTTCTTTTCGGACCTGCTCGACCGACCGGTCGTGGCAGGACTTACCGCTGCGACGGGCATTTTACTTTTCTGCGTGTCGGGGTTCGCTTTCCTGCTCTTCGTGCCGGGCCTCTCGTTCTGGATCGCCGCTCCGGCCCTGCTGGGGCTCGGGGTCGCATGGCTGCTGGCTCGGCTCGCCCCACGCTTCATGGCCAGGCGGGACTGGCCGCTCGAACCGCAAAAATGATGTCGTCGCCAGCTGGCTGCCCCCGCCATGCGGCCCGGCGGCCGAAGCCGCTGCCCGGGATAGAGCGGCCCCGGATAGAGCGGCCCCGGATAGAGCTGCCCCGGATAGAGCTGCCCCGGATAGAGCTACCCCGGATAGACAGGGCATGATGAGGTGCTACCCTGCCACGATCGTCGTACTTCCTTTCATCCATCTTCAACCGGGAATGATCCATGTCCGTGCTGCCACGCTTCCGTAAGGCACTTCTGGCCTCCAGCCTGCTTTTCACGCCCGTTCTCTCCTGCGTTCCCGCGCATGCCGCCGATGCGGCCCCTCCGGGAAAGACGATCGCGAAAACGGCCATGGAAAATGCCGTGCGTGAAACCCTGCCCAACGGACTTCAGGTGGTCGTCGTTCCCGACCGTCTCGCGCCGGTCGTCCAGACCCAGATCATCTATCGCGTCGGCTCGGCGTCTTCCCCGTCGGGCTTTCCCGGCACGGCGCATGCCCTCGAGCACATGATGTTCAACGGATCCAGGGCGCTCGATCGCGATCAGCTCTCGACCCTCAGCGCCCGTATCGGCAACGTCAACAACGCGTTCACGAACGAGGATACGACCCAGTTCTATTTCCAGGCCCCGTCTCACAATCTCGATCTGCTTCTCCGGATCGAGGCCGATCGCATGCGCAATATCACGCTGAGCGAACAGGACTGGACCCATGAACGCGGAGCGATCGAACAGGAGGTCGCCCGCGACCTCTCCTCGCCCTATGAGCGTTTCACCATCGCCCTGAATCGCGCACTCTTTGCCGATACGCCTTATGAACACGATGCGCTCGGGACGCGCGAGTCCTTCGACAGGACGGATTCGAAGCTGCTGCGACAGTTCTACGATCACTGGTATCGTCCGAACAACGCGATCCTGCTGATCGTGGGAGATGTCGATCCGGATGCCGTCCTGCAACAGGTCAGGACCCGGTTCGGCTCCATACCCTCCGCGCCGCTTCCTCCACGGCCGGTCGTCGATCCCGCTCCTGCCAAGCCACGCACCATCGCCATCGACAGCGATTATGCGACCGGCATTCTCAGCATTTCGTTCCGGATGCCCGGTGCGCGCAGCGCCGATTTCGCGGCGGCGCAGATCCTCTCCGACGTTCTGGCCAGCCAGCGCGGTGCGTTGTTCGCTCTCGTGCCCCAGGGCAAGGCACTGGCCACCGAATTCTCGTACAACGCAAAGAGCCAGGCCGGTATCGGCAATGCGCTCGCGGCGTTTCCGAAAGGGCAGGATCCCGAGGCCCTGCTGAACGAGGTGAGACAGGTTCTGGCAACGATACGCAGCAAGGGCGTTCCGGCCGAACTGGTCGAGGCGGCAAAACGCGCTGAAATCGCCGGGCTCGAATTCGATGCGAACGGCATAACGGCCCTGACGCAAAGCTGGGCCGACGCCCTGGCCTATAATGGCGTTTCCTCACCGTCGGATCTCGTCAAGGCCTATCGCGCCGTCACGGTCGAACAGGTCGATGCGCTCGCGTCACGACTGCTCGATCCGGCCCATGCCATTACGGGAATCCTGACGCCCTCGGGCAAAAAGGCGCCCGATATCAGCAGCGGCAAGGCCTCCGAAAGCCTCCTTCCGCCGCCGGACAAGGCCATTACCCTTCCGGACTGGGCCCGGTCCGCTCTGGCCGAACTCCCCACGCCGACGCCACTCGTCCAACCCACCCGCTTCGTCCTCCCGAACGGTCTGACCTTGCTGGTCCAGCCCGAGCATGTCAGCCATACGATACGTCTCTACGGCACCATCCGGCACAACAATGATCTCCAGCAACCCAAAGGCAAGGAAGGGGTCGCCGGACTGACCAGCGGATTGTTCCTTTTCGGCAGCGAGACGCATGACCGGCTCGCTCTTGCCGCAGCGCTCGACTCCCTGGCATCGGAGGCCAGCGGCGGAATCTCTTTCTCTCTCGGCACCCTGACCGCCAATTTCGACAAGACCCTCGCGCTTCTGGCCGAGAACGAGCTTCATCCTGCCTTTCCGGAGAAAGCCTTCTCCGTCCTGAAACAACAGGCCATCGCGGCACAGGCCGGGGTCCTGCAATCTCCGGGATATCGTTTCCAGCGCGCCGTGACGAAGGCCCTCTCCCCGGCGGGCGACCCGACTTTGCGCGAAACCACGCCGCAATCGCTCTCCTCGATCACCCGCGCCGACGTTCAGGCCTATTACAAGGCCGTCTACAGGCCCGATCTCACGACGATCGTAGTGATCGGGGATATCACGCCCGAACGCGCCCGACAGGCCGTGCTCCACGCCTTCGGAGACTGGAAGGCCTCCGGCCCCAGACCTGCCGTCACCCTGCCCGCGCGCCCGCCAAGCCGTTCGTCGCGCGCCGTCATCGACGATCCCGGACGCGTGCAGGATGAAGTCTATCTTGCCGAGACCGTGGATAGCGGTGTCAGGAATCCGGATCGCTATGCGCTCGAGCTGGGCAACCAGATCCTCGGCTCGGGCTTCTCCTCGCGCCTGCTGCAGGATCTGCGTGTCCGGACCGGCATGGTCTATACTGCCGGGAGCGATTTCGCATGGTCGGCCAACCGGGGCGCTTTCGTGATCACCTACGGTTCCGATCCCGACAAGGCGCTGAACGCGCGGCATGCGGCCTTGCGCAATCTCGTCACCATGCAGAAAACGCCGGTCTCGGATGAGGAGCTGGTCAACGCCAAGGCTGCCATACTCCGCTCCATGCCCATGGAACGGGCAAGTTTCGGCGGTATCGCCGGTCAGTACCTGTCGCTGGTCGATCTCGATCTGCCGCTTACCGAGCCCTATGAGCGCGCAAAGGCGGTCTATGCCATGACGTCCGCCCATGTGCAGAACGCCTTCGCAAAATGGCTGCGCCCGGATGAGATGGCGCAGATCGTCAGGGGACCGGCACCGACGAAATAGGCAATCCGGTCCTCAGGGACCGGCATGACGCGGGAGGGAGGCATCGGAGCGCCCCCTTCCTCTCGCATTTCTTCCATCGCGCGATGCGCCTTCGTGATGGATAGGCTTGCAGTCCGGTCGGCTCAGAAACGGCCCGACTGCCTTATCGCTTCGGCTTCTTCCTCGAGATAGGCGGCGAGATCGCCTCCGGCAGCCGCAAGAAGACCCCGCTCGGGAATATCGTCCCGGGACGCCGCATCGAGACACAGCCGGGCCGCCTCGTCCCTGTCGGTCAGGGCGGCATAATGCGTCTCGACCCAGCTATCGAGCCATTCCTCGATATCCTCCGCACGCATGTTCAGCGCGTCCCGAACAGACGATCGCCCGCATCGCCCAGACCGGGGCGGATATAGCCCTTCTCGTCCAGTCCGCGATCGATGGAGCAGGTGACGATCTGTACGTCGGGATGGCGCGCAGAGAGACACGCGACGCCCTCCGGTGCCGCGAGCAGACAGACGAAGATAATGGTCCGGACGCCGCTTGCCTTGATGCGATCGATCGCCGCAGCGGCGCTGTGGCCGGTCGCAAGCATCGGATCGACGACGATGCAATCGCGTTCGGCGACATCGTCGGGGAGCTTCATGTAGTATTCGACCGCCTCGAGCGTGTCGTGATCCCGGTAGAGACCGACATGACCGACACGTGCCGCAGGAACGAGGTCGAGCATCCCGTCCAGAATCCCGTTCCCCGCACGCAGGATCGAAACGAAACACAGTTTCTTGCCCGAAAGCTGACGCCCCTCCATACGCTCCAGGGGCGTCTCGATCCCGACCGGCTCGGTGCTGAGGGAGCGCGTCGCCTCATAGCACATGAGCAGGCTCAGCTCGCGGGTCAGGCGCCGGAACCCCGCTGTCGAGGTCGAGGCCTGACGCAACCGCGTCAGCTTGTGTTGCACGAGCGGATGATCGAGGACGATCGGAGGCAGGGGGGAAGCAGTCATGCCCACACCTTAGCCGGGATTGCCGGGGGCTGTCAGCTCGGTTCGAAGCGCAATGCAACGCCGTTCATGCAGAAACGCAATCCGGTGGGCGGCGGCCCGTCCGGAAAGACATGCCCCAGATGGCCCTTGCACCCCGCACAATGGATCTCGATGCGGGTCATGCCGAGGCTCTTGTCGACCGTCGTTTCGGTCATGCCCTCACGAGGACGGAAGAAAGACGGCCACCCGCTGCCGCTCTCGTATTTCGCATCGGAATCGAAAAGCGGCGCGTCGCAGCCTGCGCAGTGATACACGCCCTCGCGCTTCTCGTCATTGAGCGGGCTCGATCCGGGACGTTCCGTTCCGTGTTCGCGCAGGACGCGATGCTGCTCGGGCGTGAGCGGCAGGCCGCAGGCCGGCATCGGGGTCGTATCGTCCATGACAGAATCTCCTCGCTTTTCTGAGCCAGAGATGGCCCCTGCCCGTCGGGGCTTCAAGCCGTCAAGCCGAGGAGAGAGAAGAGAAGAGAAGAGAAGAGAAGAGAGCGCATCGCGACACTCCACCCTGCCGCCATGCCCTGTCAGGCACGACCGCCGGGTCAGACATGATCCCCGGGCTGGTTTTCCCCCGGAGTGGCGGGCATTGCGGCGGGCATTGCGGCAGACTGGCGCCCCTGATCGAGACGATCGGCCGCCTTGCGGGCCAGATCGCGCGTGCGCAGCGCGGCGGTGTCACCCAGACGCCTGACGGTCTGTTTGAGGAGCGCGCCGTCATCGGTCTGGAACGAGAGCGGCGTCTCGAGTCCCTCCTCGTCGGTCTCGAAATAGGGGGCTGCGGGAAAGCCGAGCGCCTCGGCGACGAAAACGGTCGGGAAACTCGCCCGGGCGGTGTTATATCGCTCGACGGTCTGATTGTAGATCTCCCTCTTCGTCTGCAGCTCGCTCTCGACGGCCTGGAGCTGGTCCATCAGCTTTTCATAGGTCGTACTGGCCTTGAGATCGGGAAAGCTGGCCGCAATCGCCGCCACGCGGTTCAAGGCGGAATGCGTCTGGACGGCCATCGTCAGACCGTCGGTGAGACTGGTCATGTTTTCGGCAACGGTCAGATGGGTGAGCTTTTCGTGCTCGCCATATCCCTTGCACACATCGATGAGCTGATTGACCAGAGTAATGCGCTTGCGGAGCATCCCCATCAGATCGGAGCGCGCCCGCTTGACCCGTTCGGACGTCCGTCTGAGGTCGTTATAGGTCTTGATGGCGAAGGCGGCTGTGCCGACGAGCATCAATACCAGAAGAAAGAAGCTCATATTTCCTTACCTTTATTTCTGTTTTTCGGAATTATACTTCATTCTCTTCCATCTGGTGTTTCTTATTGTTTTCGTTTTCCCGCCTTCCTCACCCCACCCTCACCGATCGGGGCCGGGGCGCATCGGCGGCCACCTTCTCCCGTCCCGTCATCCTCCGCCGCGTTCTTCACCCCATTTCCCGCCTCGTTCTCCTTCATCCGCGCATGCGCCGGCCCGCTCTTCGTCCTCACGCGCTTCTCAGCCGGAATCTGCCCGGAAATCCTCCATGTGCGGTTCGCATCCGCCTCGAAATACGGCATTGTGCCTTCATCATTGCTGGAGGCCTCTCATGTCCGAATCTCCCCAGGGTGCACCGCGCCCCGTCATGCTCGTCATTCTCGACGGGTTCGGCGACAGCCCGAACCGGGAAGACAATGCCGTAGCGCTCGCCCGCACGCCGTCTTTCGACCGGCTGTGGAAGCAAGGACCCCATGCCTATCTCAGGACCTGCGGCGAAGATGTCGGTCTGCCCGAGGGGCAGATGGGCAACTCCGAAGTCGGGCATCTCAATATCGGCGCCGGACGCGTGGTGATGCAGGATCTCCCGCGCATCTCACGCGCCGCGCGCGACGGCTCCCTTGCCCGGAACCCCGCGCTCAACAGCTTCATCGACGCCCTGAAAAAAAGCGGCGGCACCTGTCATCTCATGGGTCTCGTCTCCCCGGGCGGCGTACACGCCCATCAGGATCATATGGCCGCCCTTGCGAAGATCGTTGCGGCAGAGGGCATTCCGGTCGCCGTGCATGTCTTCTCGGACGGGCGCGACACCCCTCCCGATTCCGGAGACGGCTATATCCGCACCCTCGCCTCCGCGCTGCCGCAGACCGCGACGATCGCGACGATCAGCGGGCGGTATTACGCGATGGATCGCGACAATCGCTGGGAGCGCGTCAGCCTGGCCTATAATGCGATCGTCTCGGGTGAGGGAGACCGTGCCGCGGACGCGCTCTCCGTGCTCCCCGATCATCAGGCCAGGGGCGTGACGGATGAGTTCGTCGTACCGACCGTGATCGGCCCCTATGCCGGGATGAAGGATGGCGATGGCATTCTCTCGACCAATTTCCGTGCAGACCGCATCCGCGAGTTGCTGGACGCCATGCTCCTGCCCGGGTTCGAGGGGTTCAGCAGAACGAAGACCGTGCAATTCGCCTCGGTCTGTTCCATGTCGCTCTACAGCAAGACGCTTGCCCCCTATCTCGAGGTCATGTTCCCGAAGCAGTCGATGGACGATCTGCTCGGCGATGTCGTCTCGCGCGCCGGGCGCACGCAGCTCCGCATGGCGGAAACCGAGAAATATCCCCATGTGACCTATTTCCTCAATGGCGGCAGGGAAGCCGTTCTCGAGGGAGAGGAACGCATTCTGGTCCCGTCGCCGAAAGTGGCGACCTACGACCTCCAGCCCGAAATGTCCGCTCCGGAACTGACCGACCGTGCGGTCGAAGCCATCGAAAGCGGCGCGTTCGACCTCATCGTTCTCAACTTCGCCAATCCTGACATGGTCGGTCATACCGGCGTGCTCGAGGCCGCGATCAAGGCCTGCGAGACGGTCGATACGGGCCTCGGGCGGATCGCCGATGCGATCGACCGCGCGGGAGGGGCGCTGGTCGTGACAGCCGATCACGGCAATTGCGAGACGATGCGCGACCCGGAAACGGGCGGCGCCCATACCGCGCACACGCTGAACCGCGTTCCCGTGATCGTGCACGGTGCAGGGGCCGGGCGCGGCATCCATGACGGACGCCTCGCCGATCTGGCCCCGACCCTCCTCGCCCTGATGGGCCTCGCCCAGCCCGAGGCCATGACCGGGCAATCGCTCCTCGACGCTGCGCCCGTCGGCGCCGAACCGGCTTACGCCTGATCCCTTCATGCCGGTCAAGACTCCGACCCTGACCGGCATGATCCTGCTTGCCGGATGTCTGGCGATGCTGACACCGGAAACCGCCCGGGCACGGCACGAAGCCGTATCGGCGCATCATGGCAAGACGGCACATGTCTCCCGCAATGCCCTTGCGGCAGCCCGTCGGAAAAAGGCCGCTCTGGTCAAGCGGCGCGCTGCACAGAGCGCCGTCATCGCAGCCAGGAAAAAGACGCGGGACGAAGCCGCGAAGGACGCTGCGGCTTCGGCACAGAAAGCCCGTCATTTCTCGGCCCTGACCGAGCAGGCCGAAAGCGAGCTTTCCTCGACCGAGGCACAGATCGCGCTCCTGACAGAGGACATTGCCGCCCTGACGGCTCGCCAGAAAGCGCAGGCCGAGGCACTCGCACGCGGCCGGGCGCGCCTGCAGGCTCTGCTTCCGGTCGCGGTACGTCTCTCCCGTTATCCGGGCACATCCTTCATCTCGCTTTCCGGTCAGGCCTCCGAGGCGGTGCAGGGGCTCAGCATCATCGCAGGGCTGGCGCGCGCCACTGCCCGACAGACCCGCGATCTCGCGGCGCAGCAAGTCCTGCTGGACAAGACGGCGCAGACCCTTGCCGAACGCAACGAGGCCCTCCAGGCTGCACGCGGCAAACTCGCGACATTGCGGGACCGCAATGCCCGACTGAGCCGCGAAGCCACCCGGGCGCAGGAGGAGGCTCAGGCGCGCGCCAGCGCCGCCCAGAGGGAAATCGCCTCCGCCACGGAGAAGGCGGGCAATCTGGAAGAAGCCATCGCGGCCATCGAGAAGACGCAGGCGGATATCCAGGCACGGCTCGCGCAGCAGGCCGAGGCGCTGGCCCGCAGGCATCAGGCCGAAAAGGCGAAGGATGTGAGCCGACAGGCCGAGAGCCTCGGCGCAGGAGACGGGGTATCGCGCGGCGGGGGGCAGGGTCCCGTTTCCGGCACCGTTCTGACCGGGTGGCACCAGCATACGGAAAGCGGCCCGGCCACGGGAATAACCTATACCGCCCATGCTTCGGCCATCGTCCGGGCTCCCTGCGCCGGTCAGATCGATTTCGCAGGGCCCTTCCGCAGTTTCGGGAACATGATCATTCTCGATTGCGGCCATCACTACCGCTTCGTCCTGGCCGGATTCGGCAAGCTCTCGGCCAGCAGCGGTCAGCATGTCGGCAGGAAGGCGGTTCTCGGCGCCATGAGCGCCGAAGGCGGACGCCTTTTCGTACAGCTCCGCGCCGGAAGCAAAGCCGTCGATCCTCGGCCCTATCTCTAGGCTCAGGACCCTTTACGAGACTGGGATGATGTGATTCGACGGTCAACGGAAGGAGAACCCGATGTCTGATCTGCCGATGCTGCCTGTGAGCAAGATGCGCGCGTTACGGCCATATTTTCCGAAAACGCGCGGCCTGAAACGCGTAGATGATCGCCGCGTGCTGAGCGGCATCGTCTACGTGATCCGGCATGGCTTGCAATGGAAGGACGCGCCGTCGGGCTACGGTCCGCATAAGACGCTGTATAATCGCTTCATCCGTTGGAGCCGTCTTGGCGTATTTGCCCGGATCTTTTCCGCCCTGACGGGTAATGCTGGCGTTCCGGAGGAGTTGATGATCGACAGCACACATCTGAAGGCGCATCGCACTGCCGCAAGTCTGCTCAAAAAGGGGGTGCTGCGCGTCGGATCGGACGCACAAGAGGCGGCCTGAACTCGAAACTGCACGCCGTCTGCGACGGGCATGGCCGTCCAGTGGCGATGCTGCTCACCGAAGGTCAGATGAGTGACCACAAGGGCGCAGCCCTGCTGCTGCCACGCTTGCCCTCCGCTCGCCACCTGGTCGGCGATCGCGGTTACGACAGCAATTGTTTCCGGCGCAATCTGACCGAAAGAGGCATCGAGCCATGCATCCCGCCCACGAAGAGCCGGAAAGTGCCGATCCCGCACGACAAGTCCCGATATCGCCGGCGGCACAAGGTCGAGAACATGTTCGGCCGCCTCAAGGACTGGCGCCGCATTGCCACGCGCTACGACCGCTGCGCCCACACCTTCTTCTCGGCAATCTGCCTCGCCGCAACAGTCATCTACTGGACGCCGTAATGAGTCCTGAGCCTAGGCTTCGTCTCCCGGATCGCCGGGATACGGGGCCGCGGGGCGATGCCCCGGCACGATCGCGTCGCGCACGACTCTGCGTTCCTTCGACAGAGCGCGAGAAGCCCGCTATAGCTTTCTCTTCTCGTGCGGTCCCGGAAAGCCTCGGCGCCTTCCCGGTTCATCGCGAAACGCATAACAGGATCGGCTCCGCGCCGGTTTCAGGGGAAGAATTGCATGAAGCTCCGCACCGGTCTGCTGCTCGGAACGGCATTCCTGGCCGGAATCACCGCCGGTCCGACACTGGAAACCATGATGGCGCCGAGCCTCGGTCAGATGATCAGCAGCCGGGCCTTTGCCCGCGAGGTCGCTGCCGACAAGAACAACCACAGTGAGACGCTTCGTCTGCTGACGCTGTTCGGCACGGTTCTCGATCTCGTCCGTGCCGAATATGTCGAGCCGGTCAGCGACAAGGATCTCATCAACAACGCGCTCGACGGCATGGTCGGCGGACTGGATCCGCACAGCTCCTACATGAACGAAAAGCAGTTCAAGGAGATGCAGATCCAGATCAGCGGCAAGTTCGGAGGGCTCGGAGTCCAGGTCCAGCAGCAGAACGGCCATATCAGGGTCGTCTCGCCGATCGATGGCACACCAGCCGCGCGTGCGGGCATGAAACCGGGCGATTACATCACCGAGGTGGACGGGAAATCGCTTGCAGGCCTGACCCTCGATCAGGCCGTTACCAGGATGCGTGGCGATCCGGGCACGAAAATCACCCTGACGATCGTGCGGGCGAAGGAACCCAAGCCGATCAAGCTCACGATGACGCGCGAAATCGTTCACGTTCAGGTGGTCCGCTCGGCGCTTTACGGCAAGATCGGCTATATCCGCATCTCGGAATTCGACGACGATACCGAAACCGCCCTGCATGAAGCCTTCGACAAGCTCAAGAAGAAGGCGGGCGGATCGCTTCAGGGGCTCGTGCTCGACCTGCGCCTCAACCCGGGCGGCAAGCTCGATCAGGCCATCGCGGTGAGCAATGATTTCATCCATGAGGGCGAGATCGTCTCGATCCGCGGCCGCCATGCCGAGAACAACCGGCGCTGGGATGCGAAGGGCAATGATTTTGCCGGCAAGCTGCCTGTCGTCGTTCTGATCGATGGCGGTTCGGCTTCGGCCTCCGAAATCGTGGCAGGAGCCCTGCAGGATCACCGGCGCGCTGTGATCGTGGGAGAGAAATCCTTCGGCAAGGGATCGGTACAATCCCTGATTCCCGTACCGGGCAATGGCGCCGTGCGCCTGACCACCGCGCGGTACTATACCCCTTCGGGGCGTTCCATCCAGGCTCTTGGCATCTCCCCGGACATCGTCGTCAAGGAAAGCAAGGACGATGACGGCTACGGCTATCGTGAAGCCGATCTCGCCCATATCATTTCCAATAGCGGCGGGAACAAGAGCAAGGCCCCGGCCCGCACGGACCTGCCTGCGATCTCGGGCAGCATTCCCCATGCACCACCGGAAAACTGGCCCCGTTTCGAACTGGCGAAACCGGCGACGGATTTCCAGCTGCAACAGGGGCTGCGTGTCGTAAGGGCCATGGCTTCGCTCCCCGATGAGGCGCTGCCGCTCGGTCAGCCTCCCGCAGACAAGCCCGCTGACAAATCTGGCGACAAATCCGCCGACAAGAAGGCAGCGACGACGCCCGCCCCCTCATCCGCCAGGCCTGTGCCGAAATCGGCGCCAGCTCCGGCACCGGGCGCGGCCCCGTCTCATCACTGAATTCCCCTTCCCGGCTTCGTTTTCGAAAGACGAAGCCGGTTTTCTGAAATGGCCGCGCAATGATCGATCCCGACAGCCTCCCCTACCGCCCGAATGTCGGGGTCATGCTTTTCGACCGGCGCGGCGCCCTCTTCCTCGCGCGCAGGGCGGATCTGCCGGAAATCTGGCAATGCCCGCAGGGTGGGATCGATGAGGGTGAGACACCCGAACAGGCGGCCCTGCGCGAGCTTCGCGAGGAAACGGGCCTCGAAACAGCCAGACTCCTCGGTGCCTATCCGGGCTGGCTACCCTATGACCTGCCCGCCCATCTGATCGGCAAGGCGCTCGGCGGCCGCTATCGCGGTCAGACCCAGCGCTGGTTCGCCCTGCGCATGACGATGTCCGATGACGCGATCGATCTCGCGGGCGACGGCACTGAGCCTCCTGAGTTCGTGGAGTGGCGCTGGGTGATGCCGGATGACGTCCCCGGCTACGATCTGGGCTTCAAACAGGCACTCTATGCCCGCATCCTGCCCGTACTGAGCGAGATGGCCCCCGCCGAGATCTGACGGACGGGCCGTGCAAACGACAATCGTCCCCCATCGTCGCTAGCCGCTCCAGAGCAACGACCTTTTATCGGCCTTCGTCAGGCACATCGCCCCGCAGGGAAAATGCCCGGAGCGGAGCGACGGGACACTCTCTCGCCCCCTCCTTCGCACCTCCTTCGCATACGTCATGCTCGACCGAGAGCCGCGCCGCGGCGTCTTGCCCGAAGCGTTCGCGCGGCGACCCTGCCGGACTCCCGTCCTGCCTTATACGCGGCCTGTCACTCCGGGGCGCAGGCAGGCTCGGCAAGATCCAGGGACTGGGTGCGCACGAGACGGGCACAGAGACCCTCACGCGCCTGCAATTCCCTGTGCGTCCCGATCTCGACCGCCGCCAATCTGACAGATTTTGCGATTTGCCAAGATCCGTATTGCCGCTAACGCTCTGTGCAGTAAAACCACCGACTTCAGGATTGCAGACATCGCATGAGCACCGTCATTCCCTCCTGGCAGATCCCCACACGCTATGCTCAGGTCATCCGCACCAGAAAATATGTGGCCGTGATCTGTCTGGAAACCTGGGGCGGGATGCATTTCTCGCGCTCTGGCTGGTCCACCTTCATCCCT
>NZ_BJVC01000007.1 GCF_007988945.1 Swaminathania salitolerans
CGCAAATCACGAATTATGGTAAGGAGACAGTCATGCCCACATGGGATGGATCATCTGCCAAGTATAGTCTTGACGGGGACACTCTTTACATCGATCCGAAAAACGGCCCCATCGCGCTCGGGCCGATAGGGTCCTCGCAGAAAAACCATCACTACGACGTCGTCATGGGCAGGAATGGCGGGACGATAAGCCTGACCTTTCCCGTCTCCGATTATCGTGGGAACCGGTATATCTTTACGATCCATACCGAAAACGGACGTTCGATCCGCCTCGACTTCGCCAATCGCAGCGCTGCGAACAAGACGGTCGTCCAGCGTTACGACAGGCAGACGAACCGGACCACGATCTCCGTCAGGATGGGAATCCTCGATTACGGGGCGGTCGAATACGTCATTCCGGGTAATCCGTTCGATCTTCCCCCGGCGGGGCGGACCCATCTCATGCGGATCCATGACACCTGGTCGCTGGGCGGGATCGTCTGTTTTCTTCCCGGGGCGCTCATACGCACCCCTTCGGGCGCCCGGAAGGTCGAGACCCTGAGGCGAGGCGACGAAATATGCGTCTGGGACCGGGAAGCGCAGTGCGCGCGGGTGACAGCGGTGGTCTGGGCGGGGTCGGGCCATGTCCGCGTCAATGCCGGAGCCGAGGACGATCTGGCCGGATGGCCGGTGCGGATCTGCAAGCACGCTTTCGCCGATCATGTGCCGTCCGGGGATCTGCTCGTGACGAACGAGCATTGCATCTTTCATGACGGCGCGTTCGTTCCTGTCCGGATGCTCGTGAACGGCATGTCGATCCGCTACGACCGCAGCGTTCCGACCTATCGTTTCCATCATATCGAGACGAAGGGCCATAGCATCATCTGGGCCAACGATCTGACCACAGAGAGCTATCTCGATACGGGAAATCGCTGCCGTTTCACGGAGAGCGAAAACGTCGTGCCTCTGCGAGGCGGCACGAAAGTCTGGGGAAGCGATTCGGCGGCACCGTTATGCACCGAGCGTTTCCATGTCGAGCGTCTCCACGCCTGTCTGAGCGTCCGCGCGCAGGAAACCGGTTTTTGCGCACGGAGCGAAGACGACGCAGAATGGACAACGGATCCCGATCTCTGCCTCGTCACGGATCAGGGGCAGATCATCCGTATGGCGCGTCGCTCCGGGGAAAACCGGATTTTCATGATTCCCGGCCATGTAGACCGGGTCCGGATCGTTTCGCGCACGGCCCGTCCCTGCGATGCCATCGGTCCTTATGTCGACGATCGGCGATGGCTGGGGGTGCTGGTGGGCAAGGTGACGCTTTTCTCCTCGCGCAGGAGCCAGGATCTTGTGACGCATCTGCAGGTGGAGGAACTCGGAGGGTGGGAGCGGCGGGAGGCTGCGGATGCCCGCTGGACGCAGGGCGCCGCTCTCCTGCCGATTCCGTCGGGGGAGAAACAGGATCTGCGACTGCTCACGATCGAAATCAGGGAGGGGGGGCCATACCGTGTCGGAACGCGGGCATCGGCCGATATGTCCGCTCCGGTGACCGGCCCCGTGACTGGCCCCGTGACTGGCCCGGTAGCTGCCCGGATATCTTCACGACTCTGAACGCGCGGGCGGCGGTAGGGAAAAACCGCCGCCCGCGTGCCCGACTGACGCGCGGATGCGGCACAGGGACGGTCACCTGCCGGTGCGGTCCGGAGTTTCATCCGGCCCGCAAACGATATCCGGCATGTGCATCCGGGTGGCAGCAGCCCGGAGACGGCACCCGGGAGACGGCACCCCGGGAGACCGCACTCCGGGGACCGCACTCCGGGGACCGTACCCCGGGGATTGCGGCCGATCCGGGAGAGCCGATCGGGTGGTTCAGTGCGTGGCGGCGACGGTCAGCATCGAGGTCAGGCGTTGGGCGAAGCCGGCGGCGTCGGGCAGGGTTTCGCCGTCCTGGATGCGTGCCACGTCCAGCAGTACACGGGCGAAATCGGCCACGCTTTCACCCTTTTCCACGCGCATCGCGAGATCGCGGATCAGCGGGTGGTGCGGATTGATCTCCATGATCGGGGCTGCGGGCGGCATGCCCTGACCCGAGCGGCGCATCAGGCGCTGCATCATCTGATCCGGCCCGCCTTCGCTCGTGATCACGACGGCGCTGCCAACCAGACGGACCGTGCCGCGCACATCCTTGACGTCATCGCCCAGCGCTTCCTTCAGCGCAGGGATCAGCTTGTCGAGATCGGCAGCCTCGCCCTCAGGCGTCGGGGCTTCGAATTTCTCCAGATCGCCATGGGCCTGATTGATGGATTTCAGCACCTTGTCCTCGTAGGAGGACAGACGATCGGGCCAGAAACCGTCCACCTGATCGGACAGCAACAGCACCTCGATGCCGCGGGCACGGAAGCCCTCGAGCTGCGGCGAGGCAGCCAGCGCCTCGGCGTTCTCGCCCGTCAGATAATAGATGGTGTCCTGACCCGGCTTCATGCGTGACAGATAGCCATCGAGCGTCGTCGGATCGTCCGAGGCGGTCGAGCGGAAACGCGACAGGGACGCGAGTTCCTGACGATGCTCGGAATCCTCCCAGATGCCTTCCTTGATGATCGGGCCGAAATTCTCCCAGAACGTGCCGAAGGCGTCCGCATTTTCCGTGTCTTTGGCGCGGTTCCTGATTTCGGTCATCACGCGCTTGGTCACGGCCTTGCGGATGCGATGCAGCACGGGGGTCGATTGCAGCATCTCGCGCGAGACGTTCAGCGGCAGGTCTTCCGTATCGACCACGCCCTGAACGAAGCGCAGCCAGGCCGGCAGAAGCTCGGCCTCGTCGGTGATGAACATGCGGCGCACATGCAGATGCACCTTGCTCTCGCGCGACTGCTCCATGAAATCGAAGGGGCGTGCACCGGGGATGAACAGCAGCGCCGTGAACTCGGTCGTGCCTTCTGCGCTCCAGTGCAGGGTCGCATAGGGCTCGTCGAACTGATGGGCGACGTGACGATAGAACTCGGTGTACTGCTCGGGCGTGATGTCGGATTTCGACTTGCGCCACAGCGCCGTGCCCTCATTGGCCGATTTGTCTTCCTCACCCTCGCGCAGGGTGATCGGCCAGGAAATGTGGTCGGCCCATTTGCGAATGATGGAGCGCAGACGCCAGGCATCGAGAAACTCGTCCGCATCGGCTTTGACATGCAGGATGATGTCCGTGCCGGGCTGCTCGCGTTTGGCCGGGGCAATGGTATAGGCGCCCTTGCCGTCGGACGACCACTGCCAGGCTTGGTCGGAGCCGGGCTGGCGCGAAATCACATCCACCTTGTCGGCCACCATGAAGGCGGCGTAGAAGCCGACGCCGAACTGGCCGATCAGGCTGGGGCGGTCTTCGGGCTTTGCGCTGTTCAGCTTCTCGCCGAAGGCGCGCGTACCCGAGCGCGCAATGGTGCCGAGATTGCTGGCCAGATCCTCACGGCTCATGCCTGCGCCATTATCGCTGATGGTCAGCAGCCGGGCATCCTTGTCCGGCGTGATGCGAATGGCAGCATCCGCGGGCAGGGCCTTGGCGGCATCGGTCAGGGCCTCGAAACGGCGCTTGTCGGAAGCATCGGCGGCATTGGCCACCAGCTCGCGCAGAAAGATCTCACGTTCGGAATAAAGGGCATGAACCACGAGGTCGAGCAGACGCCCGACTTCAGCGCTGAATTCGTGCTTTTCGGCGCCCTGGACCTGATCTTTTTCGGTATTTTCGGTCATGGAGATCCCTCAAGACTGTGTTGGTGTCACAAGGACACTGATTCGCATGGAAAAATGGAAATCCGCCCGGGCTTTTTCAAGAGCGGCAGATGCTCAGGCAATGAGGGAGAATAGCGGCAGAACGCAGTCGCGCGTCAGCGGGGCGAGGGGCAGATATTGCGCCTCTTCGGGCGTCACCCAGAGCGCCTCTTCGATCTCGGCGGCGATGGCGACGGGGCCGGACCAGCGGAGGACGAACAGATCGGCCCTGACGATATGGCCCGGCTCGTTGGCAGCCGGTGCCTCGATGCGTTCGAGAAAGGTGCAGGAGGAAGCCTCCGGCTCGATGCCCAGCTCCTCTGCGATTTCGCGCAGGAGCGCGGCTTGCGGGGTCTCGCCCGGCTCGATCTTGCCGCCGGGCTGCATGAAAGCCTGCGTGTTGCGCTTGCGTACCAGAAGGAGTCTGCCCGCCTCGTCGTGCAACAGGGCGGCAGCGATGGTGATGACAGACATGATCGGAGACGTCATCCATGTCAGGCGGTGTCCCGGCCGAGAAGGGAAAGACGGCCATCGGCCATGCGCCGCGCCTCGAGCGCCTCGTATCCCGGCACGGTCGGATGGGGGACATCCACCGCATGGGTATGGGTGGTCGTGATCACCACCACGCTCGCGCCCGCGGCCTCTCCCGCCCGGATCCCGGCAGGGGCATCCTCGAACACGACGCAGTTCTTCGCCTCGAATCCCAGACGCTGCGCGCCGAGCAGGAAGCAGTCCGGCGCGGGTTTGCCGTTGGGGGCATCCTCGGCCGTGATGAGGAGTCCGGGCAGGGGCAGACCGGCAGTCCGGATGCGCCTGAGCGCGAGGTCGCGCGAGGCCGAGGTGACGATGGCCCAGCGATCGGCAGGCAGGCTGTTCAGAAAGGCGATGGCACCGGGAATGGGGTCGATACCCTGCGTGTCCTCCATTTCCCGGCTGGTGACCCAGCGTGCTTCCTCGACCGGGTCGACTCCCGGGAGATTCTGGCGACGGATGGTCTCGATGGTCTGTACGCCGTGGATCGTGGCGAGAAATTTCCCGACGTCGAGACCGTGTTTCTGCGCCCACAGGGTCCAGACGCGCTCGGCCGCGATGATGGAGGTGAGGATCGTGCCATCCATGTCGAACAGGAAGGCATCGAAGGCTTTACCGGGAAACAGATCGTGCTCGGTCAAGGGAGGTCTCCGTCAGCTATGCGGGTCGTGCGCGGGGCGAAACCCTGCATGACCTGTGCGACACAGGCAAGCTCGGGCCGGATCAACCCGGCGTGTCGACTGCCCTGCGTCCAAGGGCGGGGTCGTCGGTGAAGAAGCCGTCGAGGCCCATATCGAGATAGCGTTTCACCTCGGCGATCATGCCGGCAGGGTTCCGGGCGTTGAGTGCCCCGCCGTCGCGCAGCTCTTTCGGCAGGCAATAGTTTTCGGGGCGCGCCGTGTAGGAATGAACCAGAAGCCCGGCCTCATGCGCATCGGTGATCAGCGTCGTGGGCGTGCCCCATGAGCCATCGGGCTTGCGCGGGATGAGATCGGTATTGGATGGGCCGATCACATCGGCAAAGCGTCGTATGTCGCGCAGTCCTGCGGGTTTCATGAAGTCGCCGAAACGTCTGGCGTCGCGTTTGCCCAGAAGGTCGGGCGGGGTCTGGTCGGGCTCGCCCATCAGGAACATGATCCGTGCCTGCGGGTTGATCGCGCGGGTCTTTTCGCCGATCGCCTTCAGATTGGCCGTCTCGAAGGACTGGAGTTCCAGCGGGGCCTGACGGGTGTAGTCATGTGCCGCGATGGTGCGCAGGAAGGCGGCTTCCGGGTCCAGGCCGAGGCTGTGGAAATGGGTGGAATTCTTGATTTCGGGGATGAGCCCGAACACCTTGCCCCGGGCAGCGGATTCACCGGCCACGAAATCGATCACCTCCTCGAAGGTCGGTACGTCGAAATGGCCGTCATAACGCGTGTTGTGAGGGCGAAGCTGCGGCAGGCGTTCCCTTGCCCTCAGGGTCTTGAGTTCGGCCAGGGTAAAGTCGGTGGTGAACCATCCCGTCTCCTTGCGACCGTCGATGGTCAGGCTGCGCTTGCGCGCGGCAAATTCCGGGCGGGAGGCGATGTCGGTCGTGTCGGCGATGTTGCTTTCGTGACGCACGATCAGCACGCCGTCTTTCGTCATCACCAGATCGGGCTCGATGTAATCGGCGCCGTCCTCCATCGCCTTGGCATAGGAGGCAAGCGTGTGCTCGGGCCTCAGGGCCGATGCGCCGCGATGGGCGAAAACGAGCGGTCGGGGTGCGAGGGACGGCGCCGCCCTGACGGCTGCGCCCGGGATCATCGATGCGCAGAATCCGGCAAGACCGAAAGAGAAGGTATGACGGCGTGTCAGCATGACGGCAGGTCCTTGGTCGTTGCGATGATCGTTCCGGTGTGTCCCTCCCCCGGGGAGGGAGGGTGTCTTCGCTGGCTGTCGGTCTTCCAACCGGTGCGGGTTACCAGTGTGCGCTCAATGTCAGGAAGAACATGCGCGGCGCGATCGGAAAAGCGGTGAATTGCCCGGCGGTCTGCGTGGTGCTGACCGTGGACCAGCCGCGCGTGTTCGTCAGGTTGGTGATGTTGCCCTGGACCCGCAAGGCAGGAATATGCGGAATTCCATGGATGGTGTAGCCCGCATTCATGCTGAATTGCGCCGTCGGCGACGCCCACAGGTCGTTGGTATAGGTCGTATAGCGCTTGCCCATGATATCGCCGATGAACTGGCCGTAGAAATTGCCCCAATTGGTGGTCGCGACGAATTTTTCCGTCCAGTCCGGCTGACCGGCCACGTTGCGTCCGGCAATGCGGATGGTGGCGTTGCCCGAGGCGTAATTGTCGTTATAGACGGATTTGTTGTAGCTCAGCCCGTTATAAAGAGAAAAATGCGGCCCGAACTGCGCGGTAAAAGAGAAATCCATACCGTCGGTGGAAACGGAGCCGACATTGGCGAGCGTCGTTGCTGACCCGATGATCGAGGAGAGGGTCTGGGTGGTCGCGATGGCAACGAGCCGGTTCGAGAAATGCACGTGATAATATTCGGCCTGGGCCGAGATATCGGTCAGCGGGCCGAGATGCACGCGATGATGGGTGCGCAATCCCGTCTCGTAGGTCCATGAGGTCTCGACTTTTCCGTGCTCCTTGAAGTCCTCGAATGCGGCTTGGCTGGTGGCGCCCCAGGGAGTGGCATTGCCGTATCCCGTGCTCTGATAGGCGCGCATGTTTTCCTGGATATTCGCGAACCACTGTTCGTGCGGCGTAATGTTCCACAAGGCGCCGAACGAGGGAAGGAAAGGCTTGACCGCTGCGATCGTGCCGCCCGGAACGGTGACGGCCGTTTTCGGCGAGAGCGAACCCGGCTTTCCGGCCACGGGCAGGGTGCCATTGGTATAGACCAGCTCGGATTTGAAACCCGCCGAGAGGGTGAAGTTTTTCGAGACCTTCCAGCTGTCCTGCAAATGCGTGACGAATGTATTGGTATAGAAATAATTGGTGTATTGCTTGATCAGCGCATCCTGCTGACGCTCATAGGGCGTGGTCGGGTTGTTGGCGTCGAGCGGATACCAGCGCCGCGCCTGGGTGTTGTTGTTGCGCTCGTACCAGCCCCCGACCTCTATGTCGTGATGGCCGAGATGATAGCGCAGGGTCGAGAGAAGACCGCCGCGATTGTCCCAGTACTCGGTCGTGCGCGTCGCATAACCCGAACCGCCGAACACGGTATTGAGCTGGTCTGCGCTCTGATCGGGAAAATAGGCGCTGAATAAGGTCGGCAGGCCTGCCGCCGTGATCGGCCCTGCGACGACACCCTCGCCGAGATCGTGGTGGTAATAGAACTTGTTGTCCCAGTGCAGATTGGCGCTGAAATCATGCTGCCAGCTCAGATAGGTGAGAAAATCACGACGCTGCGCGGCTGAATAATAATTGCGGTAGTTCAGACCCGCAGCACGGTAGGCCGGGGAATTGATATAGGATTTCGCATAGGTGAAATCGGGAAAGGTAAAGGGGCGCACATAGGTGCCGTAGCCATTCGGCAGAACGATTCCATCCTCGTTCGGCTCGACCTTGTCGGACCAGTCGAAGAAATAGGTGATCTTGTCCTTGCTGTCCTTGTGTACGAATTTGGCATTGACCTGATTGCCACCCTGATGACCTGCGAAATCCCAGGCGCGGGCATCCTGACGGGCCCAGGAAATATAGGCCGAATTGCCGTTGCCGAAATTGCCGGTATCGAAGCGGGCAAAAGTGCGGAAGGTCGAGAAACTGCCGAAGGTCTGGTCGAGCTGACCGCCCATCTTCTGCTTGGGATCGAGCGAGGAGAACAGCAGTGTGCCGCCCAGATTCGAGGTCGAGGCCGTGCCGAGCGCGCCCGATCCGGTCGCGACGGTGGCGTTGCCCACGTTTTCGCTGATCACGGCGCGCTGAGGCGAAAGGCCGTTGTAATTGCCATAAGCCTGATCGCCCAGAGGAATGCCATCGAGCGTATAGCCGAGCTGGTTCTGGTTGAAGCCATGAATGAAGAGCGACGAGTTCTGCTCGTTATTGCCCCAGGGATCGGCGTTGTTGAACACGACGCCCGGCAGGATCTGCAAGGCCTTGAGCGGATTGACGCCGGGAAGGATGCGCTGAAGCTGCGTATGGCCCACGCTCTGTTCCGAGCGGCTGCGGCGTGCGGTAGCGATGATCTGTTCGGCAGGCGCTCTGGAAATAATCGACCTGGTTTTTCCTGTCTTCACCGGGTGAAGCTTGTGAGGGTCGATCTGTACGGGGTCTTTCCCGTTTTGTGTATTTGCAAATGCCTGAGAGAGCGCCAGAGGCGAGCAGAATAGAGAAAGAACCAGACCGAGGCGCTGCTTGCGAAGCTTCATCTTTGATTGTTCCGCGAGGAGAGGGAGACTTGCGGCGCACCCTATGCGGAGAGTTCCTGGCGGTGTGTGAAGCTTAGGTGATTACGAAGTGACAGAATGATGAACGAAAAAAAGGCCGCTCGAACCGGACGGCCTTTCCTGATATGGTCGGAGCCACGGATATGGCCCCGGTGAAATCAGAAGCGGTACTCGATACCTGCTGCGACCGTCGTCGGGTCGAGCGAGTCATGAGCCTTGATGAAGGCGCCCGACCCACGGTCGTTGGCCCATGCATGCATACGCATGAACATCTGCTTGGCATCCATGTTGAAGAACCAGTTGCCCACGAGCTGATAGTCGAAACCGACATTGACCGAGGGGCCGCCCGTGACGCCGACATTGAGCTTCTGCACCAGACCGCCCGCAGGGGAGACGTTGTGGAACCAGGCCAGGGTGGCGCCGACGCCGACATACGGATTGAAGCGCTTGTGCGGGCGGAAATGCCAGGCGAAGGTCAGGGTCGGGGGCAGGACCCAGGCGCTGCCGACATCGATCTTGCCGAAAGGCGTGCCTTCTGCGGCCACTTCGTGACGGGTGCTGGCCGCGATGAGATCGACCGAGACATTATCGGTCAGGAAGTATTCGAACGTCAGCTCGGGCATGACCTGATTGGTCGCCTTGACGCGGCCGGGAATGGCGGCCCCGTTCAGCCAGACCTTGCTGTCACGATCCTGCGGGATCACGCCGAGGGCGGAAAGACGGACGATAAAATCCCCTTTACCCAGGCCGATCTTGGTGCTGGAACAGGTCTTGAACAGGCCGCATTCGTCGTCCGAGCTCCGATGGGGGGCGGCGACAGCCTGAGCCTGGGGGGCGAGAACCATGTTCGTGGAGACAGGCGCGTTCACGACAGGTGCCGACTGGGCGGTCTGGGCCGTGGCGGCCGGAATCGCGACGGCAGCCGCCACGATGCCGGACAGGAGCGCACTGGAGAGTTTGTAGGTGGTCTTCATCGACGTCATCCGTGATTAAACAGTGACGTTTTCAGACCACGCGCTATCATGGCGTGCCTTGATCCATATCAAGACCATTGCAACGATGCGACCGGGCGTGGAGAATTGGCAACAGTATATGACGCTTTATTAATCAATCGAAAATGCGTCGAAGAAAACAAGGATCGCCGTCTTATGCATGTCCAAGTTCCTGACAGCGTCAGTACGCTGGGACCCTGTGGCGGCTGCGCGCATTGTCTGACATGCGAGGCGCGATCGCGCAGTATCTGCTCGGTCATCAGCCCGGAGCATTCCGCGCGTCTGGCCCGGTATTCCCATCGTCTCTCCGTGCCGCAGGGCCGGTCGTTCATCGAAGAGGGGCAGCCGGCAGAGGATTTCTTCATCGTGACCTCCGGTCATGCGAAGCTGTTTTCCCTGATGCCTGATGGCCGTCGGCAAATCACCGGCTTTGCCAATACGGGGCAGTTTCTCGGTCTTGCCAGCGGAAAGACCTATGCGTTCAGCGCCGAGGCCCTGGATGCTCTGACGCTGTGCAGGTTCTCCCGGTCCGGACTTTCGACCTTGCGGCGCGATTTTCCCGCACTCGAGAACCGTCTCATGGAGGAGGCTTCGCGCGAGCTGGTCCAGGCGCAGAGCCGGATGCTCCTGCTTGGCCGCAAGACGGCCCGGGAGCGTCTGGCCAGTTTTCTCGTGGAGCAGCATCATCTCCAGTCCGGGCTCGACCATCGTCCTCCGTCCGACCGGACCCTGACCCTGCCCATGAGCCGGACCGATATCGCCGATTATCTCGGTCTGACGATCGAGACCGTGAGCCGGACGCTGAATGCCCTGCAGCGGGAACATCTGATCGTCATCCGGTTCGTTACCCTGATCACCCTGCTCGATCTTGCCGCTCTGGAAGCGATGGCGCGCGGCGACTGATGCGCGGATCCTTCGCGCATGGTCCATTCGCTCGGGGCAATTGATGCCTTGACGGGAGGAGGGGGACGCGGGAGAGAGGTCACTCTTCCTTTTTCCATGGCTTTCACCCCTCAGGAGCTTCATATCATGGACCGATTCATCATACGTGGTGGCAGGCGCCTTGAAGGGGAGATCGTCATCGGCGGCGCCAAGAATGCCGGGCTGAAGCTCATGGTCGCCGGGTTGCTCACGGCCGATCGTCTGATCCTGTCGAACGTACCGAAGATTGCCGATATCGAGACGATGCAGACCCTGCTGCGTCAGCACGGCATTGCGGTCGATCCTGTCGATGCCGAGGGGCGCACCCTGTCGATCGGCGGCCCGATCACATCGGTCGAGGCGCCGTACGACATCGTTTCGAAAATGCGCGCCTCGATCCTCGTTCTCGGCCCGCTTCTCGCGCGGGCGCGGGAGGCGCGCGTGTCGCTGCCCGGGGGCTGCGCCATCGGCACCCGGCCGGTCGATCTGCATCTCAAGGGGCTCGAGACCCTCGGCGCGACCATCCGGCTCGAAAACGGCTATATCAATGCCAGCGCTCCCAACGGTCTGGTAGGCGACCGGATTCTCCTGCCTTTCGCATCGGTCGGCGCGACCGAGAACCTGCTGATGGCGGCGACTCTCGCGAAGGGGCGTACCGAGATCGTCAATGCAGCGCGTGAACCCGAGATCGGCGATCTCGTCGAGTGCCTCAATCGCATGGGCGCCCGTATCGCCGGAGCAGGGACCGGCACGCTGGTCATCGATGGCGTGGAGGCGCTGACCGGCGCCGAACACGCCATCATGGCGGATCGGATCGAATGCGGCACCTATGCCTGCGCGGCAGGCATTACCGGGGGCGATCTGCGTCTGATCGGCGGGCGCGTACGGGATCTGGGCGCTGTGGTGCGGACCCTCGAGGAGGCCGGTGTCGAGGTGCTCGAGGAGGAAAACGCCATCCGCGTGCGTCGTACCGGTGCGTTGCGAGGGGTCGATATCATGACCGAGCCCTATCCGGGCTTTCCCACCGACATGCAGGCCCAGTTCATGGCCATGCTTGCCGTGGCGGACGGCGCCTCGATGGTGACCGAGACGATCTTCGAAAACCGCTTCATGCACGTTCCCGAACTGAATCGCATGGGAGCGCGGATCAACGTTCACGGATCGTCCGCGATCATTCGCGGGGTCGGTCATCTCTCCGGAGCGCCTGTCATGGCGACCGATCTGCGGGCTTCCTTCTCGCTGATCCTGGCCGGTCTCGGGGCGCAGGGCGAGACCTCTCTGAGCCGGATCTATCATCTCGACCGGGGTTACGAGGCGGTGGATCGCAAGCTTTCCGCAGTGGGCGCCGATATCGAGCGTCTCAGCGACGACCGCTGAACGGACCGGCACGGACCGGGTTGCGGGTGCGACCCTGTCCGTCCGGACGTGCCGGCGATACCGGAACCGGGGGGCTTATCGCCCCCCGATCGCTTCGGCAGTACGCAGGCTCAGGGCCATGATGGCCAGTGCCGGATTGGCAGCGGTGGCACTCGGAAAGACGGAGTGGTCGCAGATCCAGAGATTGTCGATGTCGTGACTCCGACCGTAGGGATCGACCACGGAGTCGTCGGGATCCGTACCCATACGGCAGGTTCCGATCATATGGGCCGCCCGATCCATCGACCAGATATCTGTTGCGCCCGCGGCTTGCCAGATCCTGCGCATCGTCCGCTCTGCATGGGCGTGCATCGCCTTCTCGTTCGGGCCATAGCTGAACGCGATCAGAGGCTTCGGCATCCCCGCCCGTCCAGGTTCGTCTGACAGGGTGACGCGATTGTCCTCATGCGGGAGACAATCCCCATGGGCACCGAGACCGGCCATGTAGTTGTAGTCGCGCAGATGACGCGTGAGTGTCTCGCCCCACAGACCCCGGCCACGCGCGACACCTGTTGCCCAGGTGGAAGGCATCATGCCCAGAGACTGGATCAGATAGCCCCCGGCGAAATCGGCATCGTCGGGACGCATCATGTCCTCGGTGATGGTCAGGGAGGGATAACCCTTGTTCGGTCGCGTGATCCGGTCGAAACGCCCCCAGACCTGCGTGGAGATATGGGCCATGTAGTTGCGACCGACCTGGCCGCTGCGGTTGGCCAGCCCCGTATGCAACAGAAGACGCGCTGTCTCGACCGCGCCGCCTGCCAGAATGAGGCGCGCGCAGCGCTGGCGACGGTCTTCCCCGTTCTCCCGATAGATCACCCCGGTGATGCGACCGCTGTGGTCCCGCTCTATGCCATGCACGAAGCAGTTGGGACGGATCTCGGCGCCATGAGCAACGGCCTGCGGAAGATAGGTCACGTCGGTGCTCGATTTCGCCCCGTTGCGACAGCCCTGATGGCAGGCGCCGCAGCCGACGCAGGCCTTGCGCGCGCCCCAGTCGCGCGTGATGAGCGCCGTCGGACCGTCTGCGTTGCGTATGCCGAGCGCATCGCAGCCGCGCGCCATGGCCTGAGCCGCCGCGTTGCGCTGCGGAGGCGGATAGGCATAGCGCCTGTCCGGATCCCATGGGTAGGAATCCGGCCCTGAAACGCCGATCTCACGCTCGACGCGTTCGATCCAGGGCAGGAGACTGTCATAGGAAAACGGCCAGTCCCGTCCCTTGCCTGTTTCGGTATGCAAGCTCATGTCGCGCGGGTCGATCCGCGGCATGAAGGCGCCGAAATGCAGCATCGAACCGCCCACGCCTGTGCCGCTGTTATTGCCGCCGAAGGCCATCGGGTTCTCACCACCCGAGAGTCGTTCCTCCAGCCAGTAGATCTCCGAGGCGGTGGCCTCGTCGGGCGTGTGCATCCTGGGGTCGAAGCGGGGGCCGGCTTCCAGAGCGACGACGCTCATGCCTCGCGCAGCCAGTTCGGCCAGAAGAGGGGCGCCCCCGGCTCCGGTGCCGACGATGACGGCATCGACCGTCTCCTGATCGGAAAAACGCCTCGACTGCATCATGGTGCGACCTCCGGTTCAGGTTCCCAGGCTTCGCTCACGCCCTCGCCCATTGCGGAGAACCCCTGGAAGATAGCGTCACCACCATTGAAGACGGCATCGATACCGAGCCGGGCCTGCACGGCCGGATGGGACATGAAGCTCTGCACGCAATCCGCCCGCAGATCCGCGAACCAGGCGCGCATCTGGTCGCCATCGAGGGTTTCCGTCCCGAGCGCGCCTTCTGCGAGGGCCTGGACCAGGGTCTCGCGATCGGTCGGGTCGAGCCTGCAAAAAGCGGTTCCGTAACGGGCATCCGACACCCCATCGAGCCCGGTGAGCGCACGCTCATAGGCCTCCCTGTCCGGGGGGAGTGCGGCAAACCGCCACCCATCGCCCGCAGTGCCGAGACGGGTATCGATCCGGGCGGGAAGATTGATGGCCTCGTCACCCAGAATCGCCTCCTGCGGAAGGACGCATTCCGTCAGGGCCACGAGCACGTCATAGGCGGATCGCGTCAGATGTTGCGGATGATAGGGCGCATCGTTCGTCTGCGCCCGTTCTTCCATGATCTGGCGCGTACGGCCCGAGATGCGGTCCGAGTCGAGAAGGGCCAGATAATCCGGCGCGATGCGTGGGGGCAGAGAGGTCTGGCTCATGAGCGTGTCCCGATAGCGTGATGACGTGTCTAACTGATACGGGTTCGGTAAGTTGCCGGACGCATCTGCGTGAGAGCGAAGCGCAAGATGTTGAGAATGCTTATCAAAAACATCGAGAGGCCGGTTACGCCCCGGGCCGTCGTTCCGCGAGATTGCGTTCCCACCGCGCGGTCGGCACTGCGCGGTGGGAACGCAAGGCTCTCGCTGCGCGCTTCTTGTGTCGCGCCCTCGCCGAACTGCCTTTGCCGGGTTGCGTCCACCGGACGGCGTCTCGGGGGAGAGGGGCGTCAGAGACGCGGCGTGGTGACTCCGCGCTGCATCATGTATTTGCCCGCGCGGTCCGCATAGCTGGTTTCGCAGGGGGAGGCGCCCTGGAAGAAGAGGAACTGGCAGATGCCCTCATTCGCGTAGATCCGCGCCGGGAGCTTCGTCGTGTTGCTGATCTCGATCGTGACCTGTCCCTCCCATTCCGGCTCGAGCGGCGTCACGTTCACGATGATCCCGCAGCGGGCATAGGTGGATTTTCCCAGGCAGACCACGAGGACATCGCGCGGGATACGGAAATACTCCACGGTATGGGCCAGGGCGAAACTGTTGGGGGGGATGGTGATGTCGCCCGTTCGCGTCACAAAACTGTTCGCCGCAAAATGTTTCGGATCGACGACCGCGTTATCGACGTCCGTGAAGATCTTGAAATCCTCGCCGACCCGCGCGTCGTAGCCATAGGAGGACAGGCCGTAGGAAATGACGCCCTCGCGTTTCTGCGCCTCGACGAAGGGCTCGATCATGCCCTTTTCCTGGGCCATCTGGCGAATCCAGCTATCCGGCATGATGGGCATGACGCAGTTTCCAGTTCTGTTGAAAGCGAGAGGGCATGCAGATGTAGCGCCAGCATGGCCCCTCTGCAAACCGCCGCATGCGCATTTCCCGCATGCGGCGCGCCGCTTCGATGCGCGGTTTCAGGCGACGTGGTTCAGGAAGATCACCTCGGAGGCGCCGCCTTCCACCAGAGAGCGGATGGCCTCGTTGAAGACCCGGCCATGCTCCATGCCCATATGGGCCTTGAAGGCGGCCTCATCCCGATAGGTTTCTTCCACATGGAAGAAGTCGGGATCGGATTCGAGCGTATAGACGACGAAACGCTCGTTTCCCGGTTCGCTGCGCACGTCTTTCGCAAGGGAAGTCAGAAGACGGGCAAGCTCGTCGCGCTTGCCGGGAAGAGCGCGCATGGTGGCGTAAAGGGTTCTGGACATCGTGAAGGTTCCTTCCGGAAAGAAAACCGCTGGGTCAGTCGGGAGAGGACGATGACGCCGGAGGATCCAGATCCTCCGGTGCCTTGATCGCACGGTTGCGCACCTGTGCCTTGCGACGAAGCAGATTGGCCCGCAACGCGGCGGCCTCCCTTTTCTGTCGCATCTCGAGATCGGCCTGGGCCTTTTCCGTCAGAACGGGTGACGGTCTGGATGGGGGGGAGGTGGTCATGTAAGCTGATCCCGAAAGCGGTCCGAAAGATGACTGCCCAACAGCTCATCATATACGGCCAGCGTCGATGATTGCATCTGTCGGGTGGTGTAGTTTTCCGCAATGTGATGGCGGGCCGTTTCCGCGAGGAAATCCCGCGCCTCGTCATCGAGCGTCAGGACACGCAGCAGGGCATTTGCGAGAGCTTCTGCATCGCCCGCAGGAACGAGAAGCCCTGTGCGGTCCGGCAGGACGGTTTCCATGGCGCCGCCCTGTGCGGAAACGACCACGGGTCTGCCCATGGCCTGGGCCTCGATGACGACGCGGCCGAACGGCTCGGGGCGCAAAGACGGGACGACGACCACATCCGACAGGGCATAGGCCGCAGGCATGTCCTGACACAACCCGGCGAAGCGCAGGCGCTCGGTGAGGCCGAGTCTCGCCGCGCTGCTGGCCACCTCGCGCACATAACCGTCTCTGGGGTCGGCAGGGCCGACGAGAACGGCCATCCAGGCAGACGGAACCATGCGCTCCAGTATGGCCAACGCGTCGAGAAGAAGACGCTGGCCTTTCCAGCGGGTCAGACGCCCCGCAAGCATGATGACGGGTATGCCCGGAGGAATCTGCCAGGCCTCTGCCAGGGCCTGGATCCGCGCACCCGTGACGCGCGCCGGATCGAAACGGGCCATGTCTGCCCCCCGGGGAATGAGACGGAGACGGTCTTCGCCCACGCGATAGCCGTCCCTGAGGCGCGCGGCGATATAGGCGCTGATGGCAATGACGCGTGTTCCGCGGGCCAGGACCGCATTATAGTGTTTCTTGCCGGGGAAGCGCGCGTCGTGCACGCCATGCCATGTGGTGACCAGCGGAATCCCGGTGCGCCTCGTGGCAAGCCAGGCCGCCCAGGCCGGCGCACGGGAGCGTGCATGGACGAGATCGATATGCTCGTCTCTGATAAGCCGGATCAGTGCCCGGGCATTGCGCCAGATGGCGAGTGGCGATTTCCGTCCGAGCGGAAGCGTCCGGTGGCGTGCCCCGACAGAGAGAAGACGCGGTACCAGCACACCGCTCTCGCTTGCGACGATCGCGCGCCCGCCTGCGATTTCGATCGCCTCGGCCATCTCGATCGTTCCCTGTTCGATGCCGCCCGTGCCGAGGGCAGGCAGAACCTGAAGAATGTGAGGCGTGGCGCGGGACATGAAAGAGCCGGTAGCATGAACCCCGCAGCTCCGGGAGAGGAAACGGATCGCGCCGGTCAAAAAACCGGCGGAGAAGGAGCGGGGCCCGGGGAGACTCCAGCCAGGAGACTCCAGCCCAGGGAGGATCCAGCACCGGGAGAACCGGGTACAGGGAGAACCGGAAACGGAAGACGCAGGTCATGAAAAAACGGCCGGGAGCGCGTGCCCCCGACCGTTTCGCCCGACATCGTCCTGCGATGGGGTTCTGCAGGGCCGTTCGGCCCTGCGGTGTCACCGGGATCGTCTGCCTTCCGATGGCGAAGTGCCGGGTGACAGGCGATCGTCGATCGGCGCGTGCTGCGGCTTACTGCGCCTTGTCCGGCAGGGCATAGACCACAAGCTGATCGGTGACGGGAGTCATCATGAAGTGATGCCCGCCCGCCATGATCGCGACGTATTGCTTGCCGTTGACCTCATAGGTCATGGGATTGGCCTGACCGCCCCCGGGGAGAACATCGGACCAGACATCCTTGCCGGTCTTGAGATCGATGGCGCGGATCTGGTTGTCGGTCGCTGCCGCGACGAAAACCAGGCCACCCTTCGTCACCACGGAGCCGCCGTTATTGGGTGTGCCGATATTGAGCGGCAGACCGGTCGGCATGTTCCACGGTCCGTTGGCGCGTGCGGTTCCCAGCGGACGCGACCAGAGCACCTTCTTCGTTTTCACGTCGATGGCCTCGATCATGCCGTAGGGCGGCTTGTTGCACATCATGCCCGTGTACTGGTTCCAGAACGGGCTCACGACGATGCCATAAGGCGTATCCGCCTGTGCGCCATTGCCCTCAGCACCACCTCCGGAGGGGTCGTAATGGGGATTGTCGATCGGACGCAGTCCCAGCTTGTCGGCTTTCCTGCGCGTGATCAGCTGGTCGTACATCGGCGTGGAGTTCCAGTTGGCGATGACGATGCCCGCATTCGGGTCGTAAGCCATGCTGCCCCAGTCGCTTCCGCCGTTATAGCCGGGATATTCGATATTCGGCTTGTCGACGGCCGGAGGCGTGAACTCCCCGAGATAGCGCGCCTTGCGGAACTTGATCCGGCAATAGAGCTGATCGATCGGCGACATGCCCCACATGTCGCTTTCCTTCAGATCCGGGAAGGAGAGACGCGGGAAAGCGACGGAATAAGGCTGGGTCGGTGCGCGCGGATCGTCAGACATGGGGCCGGGCGACGGAGCCGGCTTCTCGACTACGGGAAATTCCGGAAGGGGCTTGCCCGTGGTGCGATCAAGGACGAAGGTCTGCCCGCGCTTGGTCGGGACCAGAAGCGCCGGCGTGACCGATCCGTCGGCATGACGGTAGTCGAATTTCGTGACCTGCGAGCCGAGATCGTAGTCCCACACGTCCTTGTGGACGGTCTGGAATACCCAGCGCGGCTCGCCTGTCCGGACGTCGAGTGCCACGACGGAAGACGAAACGGCGTTCTCCTTGTCGCTGCGCATGGCGCTGTAGTAGTCGGCGGCAGAATTGCCCGTGGGAACGTAGACGAGGCCGAGCGCGTCGTCGCCCGTCATCGCAGCCCAGGAATTCGGCGTGCCGCGGCTGTAATGCTTGCCCGGTTCGGGCTGGTGGTGATCGTCCGGGTTGTTCACGTCCCAGGCCCAGACGAATTTTCCGCTTTCGGCGTCGTAGCCGCGGATGACGCCCGAAGGCGCCCAGCGGCGCTGGCCGTCGAGTACTTCGTGGTTCACGATCGCGATGCCGTTCACGACCGGCGGCGGCGTGGTCATCGAGACGAAGCCGGGCACCGACTCGCCCATGCCCTGCATCAGATTGACCTGACCGCCATGACCGAAGCCCTCGCAGAGCTTGCCCGTTTCGGCATCGACCTGGATGAGGCGCATGTCGAGTGTGGCTTCCATGATGCGCTCATGGCAGGGCTGTCCCTCGGGGACGGTCGAGGAGGTGTAGTAGGTGACGCCCTTGCACGCGGCCGTATAGGGGATCGAGTGATATTTGACCCCTGCCTTGTGACGCCAGATCTCCTTGCCGTTGGTGGCATCGATCCGCATCATGTCGTTCATTGCAGAACACATGTAGAGCGAATCGCCGACCTTGATCGGTGTGGTTTCGGCAGCCCATTTGTTCTGCTGGCCGGGGCCGGGTTTGCTGCCCGTGTGATAGATGAAGGCCCGCTTGAGCTGGCCGACATTCTGCGGCGTGAGCTGGTCGAGCGGCGAATAACGCGACTGGTTCGAATCGCGCCCGTAGGCGGGCCAGTCTTCCCGGGCCGGGTTGGCGTCGCGTTGCGGAACGGCGGTCGGGATCTCGTCGATTCCGATCTCGGCGATATCGGGAAGATTGGCCGCATTCACACCCGGTGCCTGCGGGGCATAGGGGGAGGGGGCGCCGAACTTGCCCGGGCCTTCCTGATGGGCGGCCGAGGGAGGGGTATCGTCTTCGCCGGGGCTCGAATTCGAGGGCGGCACCTGCGCCAGAGCGAGGGATGTCGAGATCATGCCGCCCAGAATGGTAGCGGCGAACAAGGCTGGCTTGCGCATCAGGCAGCTCCGCGTGAAACGGGACGGATGGTGTCCTGCCGACGCAGAACCGGAAGACTGAGGACCACCAGAATGGCGATGAGGGTCGGGCCGAACAGGCGCGGCAGCCATCCCCACCAGTCGAATCCCACCTCGTAGATCGTCCAGACGATCGTGCCTGCCCAGGCGAGCAGGAACAGCCAACCGCCGAGCAGGCGTCCCATGGCCATGAGACCGCCCGAGGCGATCAGCACGATGCCGCAGATGAGGTAATAGAGGGAGCCGCCGAGGCTGGCGAGATATCCACCGCCGCCGACGAAGATAAGACCGAACAGGCCGATCAGAAGCGCCAGGGCAAGAGTTGCCCAGTCGCCCAGGCGTCTGGGTCTGGATCGAGATGTCATGAAACCTCCTTGAGACGAACGGGAAACCTATCCCGATATGAAAGGGATCACGGCAACACATATCGGTGAAATTCCTGATACGTTTGATGCCGCAGACTGGGATATTCAGAGTGTGTGACGTCAGGCGCAGGAATGGCGCAGGAATATTGCATCATTTCCACTTTATGAGCAGGAAATGAACAAAAAGAAGGATATCCGGCTCACTTTCGGGTGTTCCGGCCGGGTCGTTTCCGTTGGAGGAAAAATGCCCGCCCGGAGAAAATGCCTGTCCGGACCCACCCGTCAGGCGCGGGCGGAAGGACCGGCGAATCCGTTCCCTATCCCGCCGGAATCGTGATGACGGCGCCCGGCGAATGGCTCGTCGCGGCGAGGGCGGCCAGGATCTGCATCATGGTAAAGCTCAGCTTGCTCCGGAAATCGTCATCGTTGATCCAGTACCACTGCCCGCGATACCGGACCGAATCGTAGACATGGTCCGGAAGGGAACGACCGGAATGGATGACCACGTCGGGCCGGGTCTCGATCCCGACCGGGCTGATCGTGGGGAGCGTGCGACCGGCCTTGATGTCGTCTTCCGGCACTTCCATTTCGTATGCGATCTGGGACAGCATCGCGAACATCGAGCGTGTGAGAATGGCGATCTGGCCCGGTACCTTCGGATAGGGGCCATAGACGATCTCGGCTTCTTCCGCGTGCGGATCGAGATGGAGCAGGCGTCTGACTTCACCCTGTATGGTTGTCAGGGCAGGATCGGATGTGGCGGTGAGGACGAGATAGGCATGTTCGGGCTGCGTGCCCGAGGGTTTGTTGGCCGAACCCGAAGGCGGCTGATCGCCCGAGGGTTTCGGCGCATCGGTCGAGATGCGGATGGTCATGGCGCCAGCCACCTGAAGCTGGCGCAGATCGTGCAGGAGGAGATAGAACCGGACCGATCCTCCGCCGGTCGGACCCGCACCGAGCGCACGCACATTCGACAATCCGTCGATCGACTGTGCAGTGAGACGCAGGAGGGTATCGATCGGCAGGCCGCCGAGACTGAGCGGCATGATGACCACAGGCGAGATCGGCCGGATGACGTTCTCCGCATATTGTTGCCCGGTTTCCGGCTGATAGGTGAAGGTCGGGCTTTCCTGCAGTGTCGCCGTGCTGCTTCCGAAAAGATAGCTGCCCACGCCGGACGGGAAGGCGTTGAAGCCTCCGTTGACCGAGCGGTTGAGCTGATAGCCTGCGATCACCTGCGTCGTATCGAGAAAGGTCGGCGGATCGGCGTACCGGATGCGGATGATATTGAGCAGCATCGCATGTTTTTCGGCCTCGCCCAGAGCACGCGAATAATCGAGCTGGTCGTGCGACAGCCGGCTCGGACCTATGGTGATGCAACCGCCGAGAAGACAGGCAGGCAACAAGCCGACCAGACTACGCAAGGCCGCCGGGAGGGAACGGAACGGATTCATCGGGTGGTCGCGCTCAACGGGATTGAGGCACTGTCCGCCAGTGCCTGTCGGTTTCGAGTCCGGTACGGTGGTTCAGCCATGCCTTACCCCAGTTCGTGCCCGGCGAAAATGGCGGCGAGTCCCTCGCGATATCCCGGATAGCGCCAGACACGACCGATGCGCTTCTGGGTGAGGCGGCTATCGACCACGCGCCGTTCCGACCAGAAGCTGCGTGCCATGGGGCTGAGCGTTTCCCATGCCCGGTCGAGGGTCAGCCGAGGCGGCAGCGGGAGGCCTGCAAGACGGGCGGCCTCCTCGAGCACGGCCGATTGGGGGCTCGGCGTATCGTCGACGAAATTGAGGATACGCGCACCCGACTCATCCGATCCCGCCTCCGGCACGCCCTCCCGTGAGTGTTCTCTCTCACCGTGTTCTTCTTTGGATTGCGCGCTCAGGGGCGAGGCGCTGTCGATCGCGGCGAGGGTCGCAGCGGCGATATCGTCGCGATGGATACGGCTGAAGAGATGATCGGGAGCGTCGATGATCCGGGCCTTTCCGGAGCGCAATGTGTCGAAAGCCGAGCGGCCCGGCCCGTAGATCCCGCCCAGGCGCATGATATCGCAATGTGCATCGCAGGACATGGCGATATCGCGCCAGTCCGATTCGGCCCTGACGCGGGCCAGGCTTCGTTCCTGTCCCGGAGAAACGGGTGTGGTCTCGTCGACGCGCGCGCCCTGCCGGTCTCCATAGACGCCGGTGGTGGAATAATAGCCGATCCAGCGCAGCGCATGCGTCTGGCGCAGAAGCCCGGCATAGAGCCTCAAGGAGGGGTCTCCCTCCTCGCCGGGAGGGATGCTCACGAGAAGATGGGTCGCCTCGCGCAGGAGCGGTCCGACACGGGAGAAAGCGATCAGCGCGGGGTCGTCGGCGGGGGGCGTCCGGCTTGTACCCGTGACGCGCCATCCACGCTTGCGGGCCAGGAATGCGGTGGCCGAGGCGGAATAGCCCTGACCGAGAATGACGAGATGTGGCGGCATGAGTGTTCCCGTTCCGGCTTGACCGCACAGCCGGGGCCGCGCCAATCATGCTGTATGAAACACGGTTTCGAAGCCTTGGCGATAGGGGGCAGCCTCTGGATCGGGATGAGCCATGCCCATGCCCATGCCCAGACGCAGATACAGACCCAGACGCAGATACAGACACGGAGCCACGTGCAGGCAGCGCCGTCGCGTCTGGACGCCTGTCTGGCCCTTTCTGCCGCATCTCCGGATCGGGCCTTGCAGGAGGCGCAGGACTGGGGGCGTCATGACGGTGGTGACGATGCCCGTCTCTGCGCTGCGCGTGCCTTGCGCGAGGCGGGGCGGTATCGGGAGGCTGCAGAGGCATTCGACGCCCTCGGTCGCGGTTCGGCGCCGCCTCTGGACCACAGGCCCGACCGGACCGGCGGCCGCATGACGCATCCCGGCGGCAGCGCTGCCGAAGCGCCGGGAGACGGAAAGGCTTCCGGATCGTCTGCCGGGCGCGGGGATGACGACCGGGCCGCCATCGTTGCGGCACAGGCTGCGGAATGCTGGCTTCTCGCCGGGGATGGCGACGCTGCGGAGGCGTCCGCCCGGCGCGGTCTGGCCGGAGCGCCGGGCGCGGTCGCTCTTCATGTGCTTCTGGCGCGCAGTCTTGCCATGCGCGGCGCCTGGAAGGATGTCGTTGCGACATTGCAGGGACTCGAGCCTCTCCCGGACGTGGCCCGTAGCCGGGCACTGGTGCTCAGGGCGATAGCGTGGCGTCATCTGGATCACTCCGACAAGGCGCTCGCAGATGTCGAGACAGCCCTCTCCCTGTCGCCCGATACCGTGGAGGCATTGCTCGAGCGTGGCATCGACCATGTGCGTCTGGGGCATCTGGCCGCGGCCCGGGCGGACTGGGATCGGGTTATCGTCCTCTCACCCGATGGCAGGGAGGCGGATCTGGCGCGTCAGGACGAGGCTGTACTGGATGCGGATCCCGATCAGCCGTGAGATGAACGGCCCGCCGCAGAGACAGCTGCAGAGACAGCCGCAAAGTCAGTTGCAGACTCACGCGGGCAAAGAGGCAAGTCCCGTCAGTCCGGCAACGTCGTTCCAGAAAGGGGCAGCGCTTGCGGCACCCCGACGGGTAGTCGCGAGAGCGCCGCATCCCGCCGCGAAACGGACGCAATCCGACAGGCCGAGGCCGAGGGTGAGTGCGACGGCCAGACCTGCATTGAAACAATCCCCTGCGGCTACGCTGTCGATCGCCTCGACGCGAAACGGTGCCACAAAGCCCTCCTCCTCGCCGCGGCGATAGAATACGCCGCGTGCGCCCATCTTCACCACGGCTCCCGCTGCGCCCATTGCCTGAAGCTGTCGCGCGGCGCGCGCGGCATCGGCTTCGGTTTCCGGATAGATCCCGGTGAGGAGCCGGGTTTCGCTTTCATTCGGCGTGATGAAATCGGCCTGACGCAAAAGGCGCTCGGGCAGAGCTTCCGCAGGGGCAGGTGCCGGATCGAGAATGACGGATGTTCCCGCTTCGCGGGCTGCCTCGGCTGCGGCAAGCGTGACGGCGAGGGGGATCTCGAGCTGCAGCAGAAGCGTGGAGGCTGCACGGATCAGGCTGGCGTCCCGGGCGACGTCTTTCTCGTCGAGTGCCATATTGGCGCCGCCTGCGACCGTGATCGTGTTTTCGGCTGCGGCATCGACGGTGATCAGCGCGATGCCCGTCGGATGTCCGGGCGTTTCGCGCAGGGCGGTCGTATCGACGCCGAACGGAGTCAGGAGACGGCGCGCATCTGCGCCGAAGCTGTCCGTTCCGATGCGTCCGGCGAGCCCTACGGCAAGACCGCATCCCTGTCCGAGCCGGGACGCGGCGGCGGCCTGGTTGGCGCCCTTGCCGCCAAGGCCCGTCTCGTAGCCATCGGCGTGGACGGTTTCGCCCGGGCGGGGCAATCGGTGCGCCCGGGCCGTGACGTCGATATTGATGCTTCCATAGGACAGGATGCGCGGCGTGGTGGCGGACATGTCGGCCCCTTCGATCTGGCTCTTTGCTCAGGCGTATCATCCCGGATGCGGCTGGGCTAGTGTCGGCCCATGACCCGCATTCTCGTGATCAAGCACGGTGCGCTGGGCGATTTCGTTCAGGCTTTCGCACCGTTCCATTCCATCAGGCAGCATTGGCCCGAGGCCCGGATTACCCTGCTGACGACCGCGCCGTTCTGTGAAATGGCACGACGGAGTCCCTGGTTCGACAGGATCGAGAGCGATTCACGGCCGCGATGGTGGGATCTCCCCGGGTTGTTTTCGCTGCGTGCCCGGTTGCGCGGATACGATCTCGTGATCGATCTCCAGACCTCGCGCCGGAGCACGCGCTATTATCGTCTGGCATCGACAACCGCCTGGAGCGGCCTTGCGAGGCGCAGTGCGTTCCGTCACGACAATCCGTGGCGAAACGCAATGCACAGCGTGGCGCGCCAGCGCGATCAGCTCGCCCGTCTGGGCGTGCCGGAGGCAGGCGCTCCCGATCTGCGCTGGCTGAGCGCGGGCGCCCCGGTCGGAGACAGGCCTTATGCGGTGCTCGTTCCCGGCGCCGCACCGCATCGGCCTGCCAAGCGCTGGCCCGCCGGACAGTATGGCGCACTGGCTGCGATCCTGCACGAATACGGTCTGGATGTGCTGATCGTCGGTTCCGCAGCCGAGCGGAGCCTTGCGGAGACGATCCGCAGCATCTGTCCGCAGGCGCAGGATCTGACCGGCCGGACCGATCTGATGGAGCTCGGAAGCGTCTTTGCCGGGGCGCGTCTTGCGATCGGAAACGACACGGGTCCGATGCATCTGGCAGCGTCGCTCGGCTGTCGCGCGATCGTCCTGTTTTCTGCCGAGAGCGACCCGCGTCTGACGGCACCGGTCGGTCTCGGGCCGGGGCAGGTGAGCGTTCTCGTTCAGGAGGATCTGCGGGATCTCGACGTTTCCAGGGTTGCGGCGCTGGTGAACCGGGGGCATTAGAGCAGATCGTTTTTCCTTTTACGTCAGGAGCGCATGTCCATGCCTGCCATAACCCTGCCCGATGGTTCCGTTCGCCAGTTCGACGGTGCCACGACCGGCACGGCAGTCGCGGCTGCGATCGGACCCGGTCTGGCCCGTGCTGCCGTTGCGATGAGCCTGAATGGCAAGCTGGTCGATCTCTCGACGGTCATTGACGAGGATGCCGCGCTCCGTTTCATCACGCGCAAGGACGATATCGTTCTCGAGATGATCCGCCACGACACCGCCCATGTTCTGGCCGAGGCCGTGCAGGCGTTGTGGCCCGGCACGCAGGTGACCATCGGCCCCTCCATCAAGGACGGGTTCTATTACGACTTCTTCCGCAATCAGCCTTTCACGCCCGAGGATTTCGAGGCGATCGAGGCCAAGATGCGCGAGATCATCGCCGCCAATGCGCCGTTCGAGCGTGAGGAATGGGATCGCGATGCGGCGATTGCGTTCTTCGAGGAGAAGGGCGAGCGCTTCAAGGCCGAGCTGATCCGCGATCTGCCCGAGAGCGAGACCATCTCGATCTATCGTCAGGGGGCGTGGCTGGATCTGTGCCGCGGGCCGCATATGCGCGGCACCGGCGATATCGGTACGGCCTTCAAGCTCATGAAGGTGGCGGGCGCCTATTGGCGCGGCGATCATCGCAACCCCATGCTGACGCGCATCTATGGCACGGCCTGGCGCGACCAGAAGGAACTCGACGCCTATCTGCATCAGCTCGAGGAAGCCGAGAAGCGCGACCATCGCCGGATCGGCCGCGAGATGGATCTTTTCCATATCCAGGAAGAGGCGGTCGGTCAGATCTTCTGGCATGCCAAGGGCTGGCGCCTTTATACGGTGCTTCAGGATTACATGCGCCGTCTTCAGACCCGTCACGGCTATCAGGAGGTGCGTACGCCCCAGCTCGTGGACCGTGCGCTCTGGGAAGCCTCGGGGCACTGGGACAAATATCGCGAGCACATGTTCATCGCGACGGTCGAGGATGAGGAAAAGACCCTCGCGCTCAAGCCGATGAACTGCCCGTGCCATGTGCAGATTTTCCGCCACGGGCTGCGCTCCTATCGCGAATTGCCGCTGCGTATGGCCGAGTTCGGCGCGTGTCATCGCTACGAGCCTTCGGGCGCGCTGCATGGCATCATGCGTGTGCGCGGCTTCACGCAGGATGACGCGCATATCTTCTGCACCGAAGAGCAGATCGCGAGTGAGACCGCCTCTTTCGTCGCCATGCTCGATGAGGTCTATCGCGATCTGGGCTTCGAGAATTTCCGCGTGAAGTTCTCCGACCGCCCCGAAGCGCGCGCCGGCGATGACGAGACCTGGGACAAGTCGGAGAAGGCTCTCAAGGAAGCCTGTGCCCTGGCAGGGGTCTCATTCGAGACCAATCCGGGCGAAGGGGCGTTTTATGGCCCGAAACTCGAATTCGTTCTGACGGATGCGATCGGTCGCGACTGGCAATGCGGCACGTTGCAGGTCGATTTCATCCTGCCGGAGCGTCTGGATGCGTCCTATATCGGCGAGGACAGCGCGCGTCATCGTCCGGTCATGCTGCATCGTGCCATTCTGGGCAGCTTCGAGCGATTCATCGGTATCCTGATCGAGCAGTTTGCAGGCAGGTTCCCGCTCTGGCTCGCCCCGACCCAGGTGGTGGTCGCCAGCATCGTGACCGATGCCGAGCCCTATGCGCAGGACGTCGCCGAAAAACTGCGTCGCGCCGGGCTTCAGGTCGAGGTGGACGGGCGTAACGAAAAGATCAACGCCAAGATCCGCGAGCATTCCCTGGCGCGGGTTCCGGTCATTCTCGTGGTCGGCCGGCGGGAGGCAGAGGAAGGCAAGGTCGCGATGCGCAGGCTCGGCGGGTCGGCGCAGGAGATTCTGGGTCTCGAGGACGCCGTGCGCCTGCTCGGCGACGAGGCGCGCGCACCGGACATGCGCCGGTTGCAGGGCTGATCCTGCGGCTCTGACGGCAGAAATCTTGCTTTCGCGCCTGATAATGCCTATGTCGAGGCACCGGGTTTTCGTGAAGGCGTCGTGTTTCGTCACAGCAAGGTGATGAAATCCTCCGGCGCCTTCATGCGTATTGTCGACCCGCAAGCAGGATTTTGAGAACGTCGACAGGAGACGACCATAGCTAGACCACCGATGCAGAGCGCGCCGACCCGTGAGGGTCCCCGAGTGAACGAGGAAATCCGCGTTCCCCAGGTGCGTTTGATTGACGCCGACGGCGAAATGGCCGGCGTGATGACCACCCGTGATGCGCTCGCCCGTGCCTATTCGGTCGGGCTCGATCTTCTCGAGATCAGCCCTACGGCGGAACCGCCCGTGGTCAAGATTCTCGATTATGGCAAGTTCAAATACGAACAGCAGAAGAAGAAGAACGAGGCACGCAAGAAGCAGAAGGTCATCGAGATCAAGGAAGTCAAGGTGCGCCCCAGCACCAACGAAAATGACTACCAGGTCAAGCTGCGCGCGATGAATTCGTTCCTGGCCGAAGGCGACAAGGTCAAGGTGTCGCTTCGCTTCAAGGGGCGCGAGATGGCGCATCAGGAACTCGGTATCAAGATGCTCGAACGCATCCGGACCGAGATGGAGGAAAAGGCGAAGGTCGAGCAGATGCCCAAGCTCGAGAATCGCCAGATGATCATGGTGCTCGCCCCGCGCTGAGCATCGATTCTCTCGTTTGCAGGAAAAACCAGCCCGGATGGGCTGGTTTTTTTTTGCCCGGCGAACGGGTTTTTTTCCGGGTCGATAGCGGGGAACGACCGAAGAAGGTCGTCTCGAAGCCGTCGATGCGCGCTGTCGGCACGAAGAAGGGGAATGAGGCCCGTCAGGGTTTGACGCGTAGAGAGGGATTTCCGGGCGGTATCCGTTCGAGCGATCGCCCTCATGCGGTCGCACGGGGAGGTCGCGGGAAGAAAAACACCGGGATATTTAATACAAGACCGGGGCGGTCTTCGAAAAGTTCCTTATTGAATTCAAATTTACAATGAGTCCGCAGGCGTTTTTCTCTCGATTAGGAATCTGTAGGACACAATTCGCAATCGTTTCGGGGATTGAATTTAACGGTTTTTGACAGAAGGGTTTCCCGATTAGAAACAAGAACATGAAGTTTACCAATTTCTACCTTGCGTCAGAGAGCGATCGACATTCTATTCGTGGGAATGCAACCCCAATAGAAGAAAAATCGTTCAAACATTCGGGAAGTGTAGCAAAAATTATGATCACTTTTCAGTGATCTTTTTGCAAATGAATTAAGTGAATTTAAAGGCAGCAAGCGCAAACTCAGTCGAGTAGAAGGCGTAAGTATCCCATTAACGGCTAGAGAGTCGGGATTAACGATGAATACGAATAATTATCAGGCGCTGGAAGACATCTATACTGACCCGAGTGTGGATGGGCCCAATCTTCCGATGAACACGCAGAAGATCGTTGACGGTCAGATCCAGTACAATGACGTTTCGTCAGACCTTCCGGGCGGCAGCACGAGTGACTGGGGGGTGATCCAGTGGAGTGCCGCGAACGCATTCGACCCGTTGGCTGGCACGGATTCCCGGGTCTGGGACGACCAGTTCGGCTATTCGGTCGGGCACTGGACGCAGGGTTCCTCGACGTCGTCTCTGGGCAAGACCAGCTATAACGTTTTTCGCGATCCGGATAACGGTCACTATGTTTACCAGCTTGCCGCCCAGGGCGGGCAACTGCTGGATGTGCAGCTCTCGGCAATCAAGCAGGTGGACGGGGAATATTCGTTCAACCACCAGATCACCGCGTCATTCAATCAGGGAATCAGCGATTACAGGGGCACGACCGGCACGTATCAGGCCGGTATCGCCTTCACGATCAATTTTCACAGCGCCGATATGAGTTTCGGCATTTTCCTGCAGTTCGAGACAGTCGATTATACCGGCGCGCCCAAGGGCTATTTCTACATGCCCCCCACTTATGGAGGGTCGATTTTCAACGTCACCGGCTCGCAGGTCGATTATATCAACCCGCTCGATTCGTCGAATGACGGGGTGATGTACAACACCACCGTCGACGTCAATCAGGGGTTGATGTCCGCCATCAGCTCGCTGGTTGCCATGTATCCGCAACTGAGCGGGAAGATCGAGGATCTCAGCAACTGGTATCTCAGCGGGACCTATATCCAGGTCGAAACCAACGGGACAGGCAAGGCGAGCGACGTCACGGGAAACTACAATGTGGAGAACCCGGTCGTCTCGTACGATTCCTCGAAAACCGTGGATTATTCGGATCACTCCTACAGCGCTCCCATCCTGACCATGAAGCCGGAAAGCGAGACGAGCGCCAGCACCCAAACAGCAGAGGCCGCCATGAGCAATATCGTCGTTCAGGGTGTGAACAACACCGTCATCATCCCCAATGTCTCGACCGATACGGCCGGGACCATGGTGAACTCCTATGTGTCCAGCCTCCAGAGCCTGATCGAGGCCGGGAGCGTCGATAATTCGATCCTTTCCCAGGGCTCGAACGCTCTCATTTCCTCCAAGAAGGCGTCACAGGCCATTATCGATACCGCCGGCACCTATGGAGTGTCGGGCAATTACTCGAATGTCGTCATCGCTTCGACCGATACCGCCAGCCTTACCGGCTCCACGACGCTCGATGCGACCCAGAATACGGCGAATTACCTCAATATCGTATCCGGCAACGAGTACGGCGCGAATGTCACGGTCGCCAACGGATCGGGCAGCTTTGCGGCAACGCAGGGCAACAACAATTTCAACGCGTCCAAATCTGACGGAAACTGGAATATCGCGACCGGCAGCGGGAACGACACGATCTATGGCGGGAGCGGCACCAACACCATCACCGGAGGGACCGGGGACAACACGCTCTATCTCGGTGGCTCGAACAACTACGTCAACTCCGTAGGCAAGGACACCATTTACGGGGCTGCGGGTGCGATCGATACCGTGACGCTGCAGGGCGGAAACTCGACCGCGCTCATGAAGACGAATGCCGCGATCATGGACTTCTCTGCCAATAACAGGATCACGGTGGGGGATAACAGCACGGTCTATGGTGGCACGTCCTCCGTCATCTCGGTCAGCAGCGGAAGCGCTACGGTAACGGGCACGCAGGGCGATACGATCTCCGCTGCGGGCGACCTTCAGGTCGTGCATGGCAGCGACCAGAACATCAGCGTGTCCGGGGCCCTGCAATTCATCTCCGGCACGGGTCAGACCTCGATTTCGGCAGGAACCGGCACTGTCTGGGGGGCGAACGATCTCGTCGCAACCATGAGCTCGACGGGGCATCTGCTTTTCACGGCGAACCAGCCCTATACGACCGGCGATCAGTATATCGACGCGCGCAACGTCGCAGGCGGCGTTTCAGCCTGGACGGGCGCGGGCCAGCAGACCGTGATCGGCGGCGCAGCGTCGGACCAGTTCTATTTCGGAACCTCGTTCCCCGGTTCGGCCGGAACGAACTCCTCGGCCACGGTCACCGGCGGCACGGGCGCGGGCAATCTTTTCGGGATGCTCTCCAACCATACGGCGGGCGACTTCACGATCACGGATTTCCGGGCCGCAGACAACAAGTTCTTCCTTTACGACTACAAGCCCGAGAATGCGGCCGCTTCCGCTCAATCCATCCTGAATACGGCGACGGTCTCGGGCGGTAACACGTCGATCATGGTCGACGGTGACGCCAAGGTTACTTTCCTCGGCGTGACGGATCTCAAGACCTCGGACTTCGCAATCAGCTGAGGTCGACGGACCTACGTGGAGCGGGATACGGAACCTCCATCGTAACACGGACGCACCCGCCAGAGGTAGCGTCCGGCAGGCAGCGCCGGTCCCGCCCGGATATGCAGTTTCACAGACTTCCCTGTCGTTTCGCGGCAGGGTTGCGCCGTTTCAGCCCGACCGCTCGCCGGTTTCTCTTGCTGGCCCCGCGAGGGCCGTGCTCCCGTCCCGAAGATCCGGCGAGGCAGACGGTCGCGCGCGCCAACAACGATCCGATTTCCCGGATCGATGCGTGTTCCGGAACTCCGGCATTCCGTTCCGGCGATGCTCAACAATGCGCGCCCATGACGACCCAGCCGATCCGGGGCGCCAAGGCGGAGGGCGACGGTTCCAGACCCACCGGCGTCATCCGGATGGCTCAGCGCCCCTGCTCGCGGAGCGCATGATGCGTTTGTAAGGAGAGCTTGGCCGCCGCGTTGGCGAGTATCGTTTGAAGGTGCTTCTTGTCAGCGTTTCGAATGCTATAGAGTCGGCCTTATTCATCGATATGTGGCGGTATTGCAACGATGTTTTCTGCATGTCAATCTAGATTACATGCTGCGTGAACCGCGTGACCAATAGCTTCGATATCGTTTATCATACGGTCGACTACTGAAGAACTTACTGGCCACAGCTGGTCTGGGAATGATGGGTCGACATCCGCCTCGTGCGCTATTTTATTTCTTCTGTCAATTATCAGGCCTAAACTAGCTTTCACGTCTTGGGGCGACTTTCCCAAATGTCGACCTACATCGTCCCAAAGGGAAATAGAGGAAAACAGACGTACCGCATCGGCAATTTTGTCTGGTTTTTGGAATGATGCGTACCCGTGTTTAGCCCGTATTTCGTTGTCGAGAATAGTGGCTGCTGAGGCATCGTGTGCGAGGCTCTGCGCCGCTGCTAGCGTCAAAGGAAAACGTTTGAAGGCATCTGTAATAGCGCGCTTCCCTGCCCAACACTCAAGCATTCCAATGCGAGCAATCTCATGTATATAGTAATCCAAAGCGCTGACTGCCATGACAATCTCAGCGCGCAGAATGTCGCTCAAATCGACAGCTGATGTCAAAGTGACAGTCAAGGTATTGTGGAGCCCATGCATGTGGCGCACGCGAGTTAGGCTATTATCGAATGCCTCAAGAGCTGATTGCATTGATTGCATCGATTGCTCCGATTACTCGATTTGCTGCCGTTGAAAACAATTCGAAGAATGCTTTCTGAGAGGCCTGCGTGTTCTCCAATACGCTTCCTGCCTGTTCGAGCTGAGCAGGGGTTAATTCAAAAATGGGTACCCGATGTTCTTGAGAACGTGCAATTAATGAATTGAAGTCAGGCATTTGGAGAATAGGTTCCCGAGGGCTGTAACCAGATGCTTCGTAGATAGATTCGCTTAGCATCAAATTGCAGTTAGACATTGCCGGAATAAAAGTCGTGTCGATTGCCGTCTCTAGCTGATCAATCCACTCTTGAAAGGCGCGAGAGGGGTACCCGCCACGAGGTCTGTATTTTTGAATGATATATCCCAAATATTTAGGATCGATTTTTGGAAACGGATATTCAGCTTCTTGTAACACAGTAAGCTGCGACGCCGCTGTCCCCCATGCTTTCCACTTTGGTAAAACGCTAGATAGTGATTTCACTGCCATATTTGAGAAATAATCCGGGTGCATTGGCACTAAAAATAGATCGCTTGTAACTAATAAGTTTTGATTAACGGCTCCAAGGCTTGGGCTCATATCGATAATTACGACATCAATCCCGTAGTGATCGGAAGTTTTATCAATGAGATATCTAAGCGACCCAGGAAGATTGCGCAGGGTCATAAGTGTTCCAGATAGTTCTTGCGCGATTCCAAGGGTAACCTCGTATTCTGCGAGACCAATATGGCCAGGCAGTAATCGAAGACGGTCATTTCCTGGGACTTGCGGACACTCGACAGCTTCAATCAAAGATGGTCGAGATTCGAATGCTGGGGAAAGACCTTCATAAATATTTTTGGCTCGACCCCGAAAATTTCCTTGAATAGAATCGGTATTGTACTCATTTTCTAGGCCCAATACCATGCCAGTCAAATTGCATTGTGGGTCACAATCGACTAGAAGTACATTTTTTTCCTTTTTAGCTATCATCCAGCCAAGATTGAAAGCTGTTGTTGTTTTGCTGACGCCGCCTTTGTGGTTAAATAGACTGATTATAGTCGTCATCTCGCACCCCTTTTTGATTTCTGATATGATAAAGATCTTTCGCAATAAATCCAATGTTTTGACCCGGAAGATGCTCGATCATAGGCGCTCGGCTATCTTTAAAATTATGCTCGCCCGGAAACACCCTATCTAGGAATGGTCCTTAATTGCATGGCTCCAAGCTTCGTCGTGCAATCATGAGACGGGGTTTGTGATGCGATTTCCGGGAATTCATGGCTCGCCATGCTGTCATCTTTGAGGCATGCACGAGCTTCGACATCGTGCGTGCCGACAGCGCACGCTCGCGAATGATGTTGCGCTCGAACTCCGCAAAGCCTGCAAGGAGCAGCAGGAACAGCTTGCCGCCGGCGCCTGATGTGTCGATGTCGGGATCGGGGATACGTACCGCGCTTGCGTGGCGTGCGTGAGAGGCCGACATGGGGCGAGGCAGGGTCAGCCGCACGAGGACAGTTGTCATGCGGCCCGGCACCCCGTGTTTCAGGACAGCGCGGCGCGGCTGCTTTTTCCGGTCGGGAGAGCGTATTCGAAAAGGAAGGGGGGTGGCGGAGAGAGTGGGATTCGAACCCACGGTACGCTATTAACGTACACACGCTTTCCAAGCGTGCGCCTTAAGCCGCTCGGCCATCTCTCCAGCGCGGGGCGGACCATATCATTTTTTATTCGCCGCGCAAGGGTCGTTCGCGCTTTTGATGAAGTTTCGAATCAGGGCGGGCGACTTCCTGCCCGGAGCCTCTTCGACCCCCGAGGAGACGTCGACGGCGCAGGCGCCCGTGCGGGAGATGGCCAGCGCCACATTCTCCGGCGTCAGGCCGCCTGCGAGCATCCAGGGCAGGGCAGGGCGCCAGTCCTGCAACAAGGCCCAGTTCATCGTCTCGCCATTGCCGCCCGGAAGCGCGGCATCGGCGGGCGCGCGCGGTTCGATCACATGGCCGTCCAGTCCGGTCGCACCCGGGAGGTCTCCCGGGGTCGAAACCGGACAGGAACGCCAGACCGGCAGGCCGAACCGGGTGCGGATCGCGCGCGCGCGGTCAAGCGAGTCGTAGATCTGAAGGATATCGAGAGGGACATCACGCAGCGTGGCCGCGATCTCGTCATCCCCCGCGCCCACGAACAGCCCTACCGCAAGCGGCATGGCGCCCTGCTGGCGCGCGAGAATCCCGGCGGCGATCCCGGGCGTGACATGGCGCGGGGAGCGTTCGAAAAACACGAAACCGGCCCATTTCGTGCCCGCCTCATGCGCGGCGGCCAGAGCGACGGGATCCGTAATCCCGCAGATCTTGACGTCGACCGTCATATCCCGGCGAGTTCTGCCTGGATCGCGGCGGCCGCAGCAGCCGGATCGGCGGCCTGCGTGATGGGGCGCCCCACCACGATCCAGTCGGCGCCCGCCCGGGCGGCCTGATGCGGTGTCATGATGCGCTTCTGGTCGTCTGCCGCACTGCCCGCCGGGCGGATACCGGGAACGACCAGAACGGGGGACTCGCCCAGGGCGTCGCGCAGGGGGGCGATTTCCTCGGCGGAGCAGACGAGCCCGTCCGCACCGGAGGTCATCGCCAGCTTGCCGAGCCGCAGAACCTGATCGCGCGGGGTCGCGTCGATGCCGGTTTCGCGCAGCGCGGCCGCGTCGAGACTGGTGAGAACGGTCACGGCGAGAAGGATCGGGCGGTGAAGGGGCGGATAGGCCGCGTCGATCGCCTGTCTCGCGGCCCGGATCATGGCCGCGCCACCGCTTGCATGAATCGTCAGAAGGGCCGGTCCGATCGGGGCGAGGCTCGTCAGCCCCTTGGCGACGGTATTGGGAATGTCGTGCAGTTTGAGGTCGAGAAACAGCGTACGCTCGGCGGCAACGTCGCGCACCGCAGCCAGCCCCTGTGCGTAGGTGAATTCGAGCCCCAGCTTGATCGCATCGACATGGCCGTCCAGACGCGCGGCCCATGACCGGGCCTGATCGAGATCCTGTGTGTCGAGTGCGGCAATGAGGCGGGTGCGTTTCATGAAATCTGCTCGGGTCGAAATTCTGCTCGGATCGGGGAGATGCATCGCGGACCGGAAAACCCGGTCAGGGCGCGGTATGGGCGGTGCCGGTCGCGGGATCGGCCGTCTGGCGTGCGGGCTCTGCCGCGAGCGTCATACGGTCGAGACGCTGATGCAGCTCGAGCACCTGGGATTCGAGGCTGCGGACCTGCTGCTCGGCCTTGCGCGCACGCGAGCGCTGCTTGACCTCGCCGACGAACATCACCAGCCCGCCGAGCAGGAAGCTCCCGGCGCCGACCCCGAGAACGAGCATGCCGACGGAGAACTGCCAGCCATAGGAAACGATCCAGAGGGATTGAGGGTCCGGGTTGCTGAGAGCGAAGGTGATGAGAATCACGAGGAAAACGACGAGAACGAGTAAGCGCAACATTTACGGACCTCACCTGAACAGGGTATCGGCGCAAGAACTTCGTGCCGGTAACTGAGCGTATCGCTCTACAGTGGGTTCCGGGAGGCAGCAAGGTTTGTTGCTTTTTCTTGACGGTGCAGGCGGGGGCGTGATCCGCTCCTTCGAGGACCGCCCTGCGATGGAGGATGCCGCGCTCCAATGGCCCAGCTTCTGCCTTTTCGCCCCCCTGCGATGAAGAGCGATCGTCTCTGGGCCGTGATGGCCTGGCAGGGACGACGCAGCCGGATTGCCGATATCCATGCCAGTCGCGAGGCGGCACAGGCCGATTGCGACTGGCGGAGCCGGCAGGTGCGCGAATATCGCCAGTTTCTCGCCACGGAGGAGAAAGCGCCCTTGCGCTACGAGATATGCCCGATCCGGCGGGCGGATCTCCCGAGGCAATGGCGGCCGCTGCCGGCGCTCGGATTTCTGCGCGGCCGGATGTTCTGAAGCAGGGTTGCGACCGTCTGGCGTTCTTTCGCAAGTCATGACACAAGCTTGATGAACTCAAGAGGACAAGGAAGAAGAAACGCCGATGTCTGAACCGATGTCTGAACAGCAGAACATGACGGGAAACGATGGAGCCGGACAGGGTGGAGGCGGACAGGGTGGAGCCGGGCGGGATGGCGCCGCACCGGGTGGCGCGGCACCCTCGCTCATCACGGGTACGCAATATCTGAAATCGTCCAGCATCGCCTCTGTCGGGGCGCCCGAGGCTTTCTACAATCTGCCTCCGCGCCCGCATATCGGTTTGCGGCTGGACGTCAACGCCCGTCAGCTGAGCGAAGACCAGCCGAATTTCGAAGTCAGCATCGCCCTGCAGGGGATCGGATATCGACAGGCGCCCACGCCCGACCAGCCCGAGCCCGAAATGCTGTACAAGGTGGAGATGATCTATGCGGGTCTCTTCGCCCTGCAGAATGTCCGGCAGGACATGATCGAGGCGCTGCTGCTGATCGAGGCCCCGAGACAGCTTTTCCCCTCGGCCCGACACGTCCTGCTCAGCCTGATCCGGGAGGCGGGTTTCCCCGTTGCCAATATCCAGCCCGTCGATTTCCACGCCCTGCTCCAGAACCGGCGCGGGCAGTCCTGACCGTCCGGATATGGCGCCATGACCCAGATATCCGAAACGATTACCGCCGTCGCCCCGTGGGAGGAGCGGCAAGGCCACGTTCCCGACTGGGCCGTATTCGATGCGGCCTGGTATCGTGTGCGTTATCACGATTCGATTCTGGCCATGAACGGTCATGTTCCATCCGACGATGAGGCCCTGTTCGCCTTCTGGCAGCGCGACGGCGCCCGTCATGCCCAGTCGCCGAACCGCCTGTTCGACGAGATCTGGTACAGGCGCGTTCATGCCGATGTCGAGAACGGCATACGCATGGGGGTGTTCGAGTCCGGGTTCCAGCATTACTGCGAAACGGGCCATCGGGGGCGATCCTGTCACTGGCTGTTTTCGGAAAGCGAATATTTCCGGCTCAATCCCGATCTGACCCCGGCTCTGGTGCGCGAACGCGGCTTCAGCAACGGATACGATCATTATCTGACGATCGGCCAGCGGGAGCGTCGTGTCAGTTCGCGGTTTCTGGTGCCCGATCTGTTGCGCAGTGCCCTGCTCGAGCACCGGCTGCCTTTCGACCCGGATCAGGGCGAGTTTTCCCGCCTCGTCTATGCGGACGATACCGCCGGGCTGCGGGTGACCTGGTATTTCGATACCGCGTGGTATCTCGAGCGCTATCCCGAAATAACCGAGGCGATAGCCCGTCGGGAGTTCGTTTCTCCCTTGCATCATTATCTCTCGAACGATGCACCGACGGGATATTCTCCCGGACCGTTCTTCGACGAAACCTGGTATCTCGACCATAATCCCGATGTGAACGATCTCGTGCGTGCCCGTGGCGTCCGGAACGGCTATGAGCATTTCATACGTTTCGGGCTGTTCGAGGGGCGCAGCCCGGCCGAGGGCATCGTCCTTGCGCCGACACCCTGTCAGGACAGCGCGCCGTCATGGGCGCAGATGCAGAACAATCCCTTCGTCGCGCTCGTCCGGGATGCGGCGAAGCGGGGTTCTGCTCCCGATTCCGGGCCCGAACAGGCCTCACCCGAGCACGCTGCATCCGAACAGGCCTCACCCGAACAGGCCTCACCCGGACAGATCGCCCAGCTCGTCGCCTTGCGTGCCGAGACGCTGCTGCCTCTTCTGGCCCGCACGCCTCTCGATTTCCGGTATGTCGGCGCACCGGCCCTGAGCGTGATCGTTGTGGCTCACGGCGGCTTCCTCAAAGTGTTGCACACGCTCGCCGGGCTGCATGAGGGGAATGACGGCACGACGCAGATCCTGCTGATCGATACGGGGATGCAGGACGAAACCGCGGAACTCGCGCGTTATGCGAGCGGGATGGACATCCTCCGTGCTCCCGGCGCCTCGCTGCAATCCTGCTGGCAGCAGGCGGGCGGGCAGATTCGTGGCGAGACGGTCCTGCTCATCGATGCCGGATGTCGTCCTTTCCTCGGTGCGGTATCCGCGGCTCGCGCACGGCTCGAGGCGGACAGGGCGCTGGCTGTCGTGCCGCAGATCGTCTCCGGGGATCTCTCCGTGCTGTCGGCGGGCGCCACGCTTGCGCGCGACGGGAGCATCTTTCCCTATGCCGCCGGGCGGGAGGCCTTCTCTCCCGATGTCGATTTCGTCCGTACCTGCGATACGGCAGGGCCCGGCGCCCTGCTATGCCGTCGGGAGTCCCTGCAATCCGTGCCGGGGCAGCTCGATCGTTTCGAGATGCTGGGAGATCGCGGGCAGGTCTGGGCCGTTCTGGGGCTGCTGCTGCGCCAGGGTGCGCCGGAGGCCGGCCTCATTTACGATCCCGCATTTCTCGTCGCCGGGGAGAGCGACGGAGAGAACCCCGGAGAGAGGGAGATCGAGGACGCGCGTGCGGCAATCGTCCGGGCGGAGGGGCGCGAGGCGATACGACGGCATTTCGGCGATATCCTGCGTGGCTATCCGCCCGTGATTTCCGGCTCTCCCGAATCCCTCTATCGTTCTCCGCGGTTCGGTCGCCGTGTCCTGATTCTCGCCCGATCGTCGCAATGGAGCTCGTTTCGTCATCGCGTACGGATGCAGTCCCTGTGTGACGCGCTCGTGGGGCTGGGGTGCCAGATCACGGTCTTCGATCTGGACGGGCCCGGCGAAGGGCGTGAAGAGAGCTGCGGAGTTCGGGAGAGGCGCGACGAAGCGGGAGGTCTTCCCGAAGAGGTGGAACGTCGAGCCGGCTCGCTTTCCGGTCTGGACGAGATGCTCAGGACGAGGGCGCGCGGGTTCGACCGGATCTGGATCTGCGGCGGTCGGACTCTTTCCGAGGCGTTCGAGGTGCTGTCCGGGCAGGCGGCCCTTTTGCCGGAAGACGGTCTGACCCTCGATCTGCGCGAGCTGCAGAGCCATGCAGAGCATGCGGCGCTGCGCGAGATCGACGTGTCTACCGGGGCGTTTCAGGCGCATGAGCTCCTGTTCCGGAGCGGGATCGCGGAGGAATTGCGTCAGCTCTGGTTCTGTCAGGATATCGTGGTCACGAATGAGGACCAGGCCGGGCTCCTCGAGGCATTCCAGGGTAACAGGCCTGTACTGCTCGGAGAAAACCCGCCTTCCGTCGGTGGTGCGGCCTTTGAGGCGCGCCACCATCTTCTTTTCTGCGTTTCCGAAGCGACCGGTCAGGACTACGAGATCCGCTTTCTCAAATGGTTCGTGAGGGAGGTTCTCCCGCGTCTCGAAGGCCGTCTGCCGGACAGCGTGAAGCTGATCCTGGCCTGTGAGGGGCCGCTTCCGTCCGAATTGTCGCTGATGACCTATTATCAGCGCATTGCGCCGCCGATCGAGGGGCGAGGGTCCTTCATCGCGCTCGCGAAAGCCTGCCGCCTCCTCATCGTGCCCGATGATGTGCCCGGTCGTCCCTCCCTGGCGCGGCTCATCGCCGGGGGATGCGGCCTGCCCGGCATCGACAGCGATCTGGAGGAGAGCACCAGCCCGACCACGACGCGCCGCCTCGATCCCGGAAGGTTTGCAGAGGCGGTACTCAGGCTCTATCAGGACAGGGATGAATGGACACGCCATTCCGGCGAGGTGCGGAGGCAGGCCGATGCGATGCGAACGCGCTATCGCGAGGTGCTCGGCGGGCTCGTCGGATCGGGTGAGATGAGGGAGAGAGCCAGTGGCTGAGGTTTCGGACGCCGTTCTGACGCGGGTCGATCAGGATCTGAACGAGAGCCTCGAACGGCTTTTCGCGTTTCTGCGTATTCCCAGTATTTCGGCCCAGCCGGATCATGCGCAAGCGTGTCGTCTGGCGGCACAATGGCTGTGCACCGAGCTTTCGGCGCTCGGCTTCGACGCGACGATCCGCGAGACGCCCGGCCATCCCATGGTCGTGGGGCATGACAGGCCGGAAGAGGCGCAAGGGCTGCACGTTCTGTTCTACGGGCATTATGACGTCCAGCCGACCGATCCGCTTTCGCTCTGGAAGAGCGATCCTTTCGCGCCTTCCCTCGTCACGGGACCGGATGGACGTCAGGTCATCGTCGCGCGCGGTGCTTCGGACGACAAGGGGCAGCTCATGACGTTTATCGAGGCCTGTCGGGCCTGGCGCGCCGTGCACGGAACGCTGCCCGTCAGGGTCTCTGTCCTGATCGAGGGAGAGGAGGAGAGCGGCGGCGCCAATCTGATGCCTTTCCTGAAGGCCAATGCGGATGAACTCGAAGCCGATGTCGCGCTGATCTGCGATACGGGTATGCCCGACCGCAGGACGCCCGCAATCACGACCAGCCTGCGCGGACTGGTCGGTGAGGAGGTCACGATCGAATGCGCGACCCACGATCTGCATTCGGGCATGTTCGGCAATGCGGCGCGCAATCCGATCGAGTTGCTGTGTCAGGCGCTCGGCTCGGTGCGCGACAGCGAGGGACGCGTGACGCTGCCGGGCTTCTATGACGGGGTCATCGTCCCGTCCGATTCGGTTCGGGACCAGTGGCGGGCGATCTTCCCCGACGACTCGCTCACGCTCGGGCCGGTCGGCTTGTCCCGGGCTGCCGGGGAGGCAGGATTTACGGCCGTCGAGCAGATATGGGCGCGTCCGAGCTACGAGATCAATGGCATCTCCGGCGGATATGAGGGAGACGGATTCAAGACTGTGCTCCCCGCGAAGGCCATGGCGAAGGTGTCGTTCCGTCTCGTGCCGGGCCAGGATCCGGAGGCCGTGCGTGCGGCTTTCCGTGCCCATGTGAGAAATGCGATGCCTGACGATGCGCGGGTGACGTTCAGCGAGCATGGTGCATCGAGCGGTTTTGCCGTGCCTGAGAATGGCCCGCTTCTGAAGACCGCGCTGGATGCGCTCGGCAAGGAATGGGGCGTGCCTGCGGTTTCGATCGGCTGCGGCGGGTCGATCCCGGTCGTGGCCGAGGTGAAGGAGGCGCTCGACATGGACTCGCTCCTGATCGGATTCGCTCAGGATGACGACCGTATCCACTCACCCAACGAGCAGTATGGCGTCGAGTCGTTTCACAAGGGAATCCGTTCCTGGGTGCGTATCCTCTCCGCTTTTTCGCAGCTCTGACCAAAGAGGGGGCGACGTGCTGCCTGCCCTGACCATGGGCGATCCCGCCGGGATCGGTCCGGAACTCACGATCGCGGCCTGGCGGATGCTTCGCGAGAGCGGTGAGGCGTTTTTCTGGATCGGCGATCCTTCCCTCGTCGCCGACGAGATCCCGGTCAGGATCATCGGGAATGCGGGCGAGGCTGCCGCGGTTTTCGAAAACGCTCTTCCGGTGATGCCGCTGTCTCTTCCCGGCCCGGTCCGTGCGGGGCACCCCGAATCCCGCTTTGCCGATGCCATTATCGCCTCGATTGGCAAGGCGACGGCGCTTGCGCTTTCGGGAGAGGCCAGCGCAGTGGTGACGAACCCGATCAGCAAGATCGTGCTCAGGGAAGCCGGTTTCGGATTTCCCGGACATACGGAATTTCTCGCCGCCCTCTGCGACGTTCCGGGAGAGGAGATCATGATGCTCGCCTCACCCCGGCTGCGCGTCGTGCCGGTGACCGTTCATGTCGGGCTTCGGGCAGCGATGGACATGCTGAACGTGTCTCGGATCGTGCATGTCGGGGCGACGCTGCATCGCGCCTTGCAGCGCGATTTCGGGATCGCGGCGCCGCGTATTGCCGTTGCCGGACTCAATCCCCATGCCGGAGAAGGCGGCGTCATGGGATCGGAGGAGCAGGAGACGATCGCTCCTGCCATCGCCCGGATGCGCGCGATGGGAATCGATGCGACCGGGCCGTGGCCGCCGGACACGCTTTTCACGGATCTGGCGCGGCCCGGTTACGATGCCGCCTTGTGCATGTATCACGATCAGGCGCTGATTCCGCTCAAGACGCTCGACATGGCGACGGGGGTCAATGTGACGCTGGGCCTGCCGATCGTCCGGACATCGCCCGATCACGGGACGGCTTTCGGAATTGCTGGCAAGGGCGAGGCCGATGTCACGAGCCTCCTCTCGGCCCTGCGCCTGGCAGGAGAACTGGGCCACGCACGCGCGCATGCAAAGGAAAAGAACGGATGATCCGGCTCGGTGTGAACATCGATCACGTTGCGACACTACGCAATGCCAGGGGCGGGTCTCACCCCGATCCTGTTGCGGCGGCGCTTCTCGCGCAAAAGAGCGGTGCGGATGGCATCACCGCACATCTGCGCGAGGACCGGCGCCATATCCGCGACGAGGACATGAACCGTCTGAGGCGCGAATTATCCGTCCCGCTCAATTTCGAAATGGCCGCGACAGAGGAGATGGTCGCGCTGGCCTGTGCGCTCGGGCCTCATGCCTGTTGCCTCGTTCCCGAGAAGCGGGAGGAGGTCACGACCGAGGGGGGGCTCGACGTACTGGGCCAGGCAGGGGATCTCGCACTGAAGATCGAAAGGCTGAAAGCGGCCGGGATTCGTGTCTCTCTCTTCGTCGATCCGGAGGCGACCCAGATAGAGACGGCAGCGCGTATCGGTGCCGATGTGGTGGAGCTGCATACCGGTGCCTATGCCCATCATCCCGGGGATGTGGAATTCGGGCGGCTATGCGATGGGGCCGCCGTGGCGGTGTCCTGCGGTCTCGAGCTGCATGCGGGTCACGGGCTGACTTACGACAATGTCGGGCCCGTGGCCGGTCTTGCCGGGCTGAAAGAGCTCAATATCGGCCATTTCCTGATCGGAGAGGCGGTGTTTTCCGGATTGCCCGCGGCGATCGCCCGCATGAGACAGGCGATCGCCGCCGGGGCGCTTTTCAGGGCCGGGGCACGATAACCGGTCGGTTCGGATCCGTGTAATTCGGGACCGTCTCCCCCGATTGCTTGTTATAGGTCGCCGATGTGCTCTGGTTCGGCGCCGCAGGCGAGTGGAAGGCCGAGACGGGACCGAAGGGACCGCCATTGACCTTGCGCATGCTGGCTTCGGGCTGGCGGGCGCAGCCGCGGGTGATGATCGAGCAGATACCGTCCGATCCGATGATTTCGTCGTCGTCGCCCGCATAGTGCACTTCGGAAACGCGATCATGATCGAGGCGGATGATCGCCTTGCAGGTCGTGCCGGCACCGCCCAGCGTCACCTGGGTCATGTTCAGGAGCTGCTGGACCGGAATGATTGTGGAGTCGCTGGCGCTCGGCAGGTTCATCGTACCGACATACTGATAGATCTGTGTCGTATCGTTGAGAGTCTTCGTCGAGTTCGGAATGCCCGCACAGGCCTGCAGGTCGTTGGAGGTCATGCCGATCATCGCGATCTGGGCCCGATGGGCCTCCCGGGAGTCGAAATAGCCGCAGCCGCCAAGGCTCAGAAGCGACATGGCGCCCAGAGCGAAACGCAGGGTGGAAGTCAAAAACAGGATCCTCGATGCGATAGGGGGGCGAATCACCCGCGGGTGAGGCACCACGATAACAGAGACTTGATCAGGAAGTCCCTATCTGCCCGTTTATCGCAATCGTTTCAATTTCGGGAATGTAACCTCAGGGCACGAATGCAATCGTCCCGTTGCAGGGCGTAGGTGATATCGTGCGCGGCGAGCAGGGAAGACCGGACCTGGTGTTTCCATCGCGCGTCGCCTGCACCGCACACGGCACGGCCGGAATAGGGGCTTCGGGCGACGGGAGAAAGCGCGGAGAGACCCGATTGCGCGTCTTTTCCAAGGCGCGACCGAAGCGCCCTCTGCATTGCGGAAATTTCATGACGGGGTGCGTAATCGATCAGCGCGCGCAGGGTTGCAGAGCTGAGTGCAGGGTCGCTCCGGGCAATGTCGCGTTCGACCCGGGACCAGTCATGACGCAACGTCAGGTGCCAGGCGACGGAACGCGGGCCATCGCTCGAAATCCGTCCGGAGAGGGAATGCGAGAAATGCGGCGCCGAATAGGCTCTTGCCGTGGCCCCTCCGCATGTGGCGACCAGCAGGACGACAATAGCGGCAACGGACAGGAAGGTGGACAGAACGGCGTGACGCATGGCGCTCCCGGATGACAGATCGTGACCGTGAGACTCCCTGCGAATCGTGGCAGCAGAAAGGCCGCAGCGTAAGACGTTGTTGCAAGACCCTGTCGCAAGGGGCGGCTCCTCTCCTCCCCGGTGCGACAAGCGGGTGCGAGAGGCGGGGATGAGAGGCGTTGGGAAAGGCGGTTCCCCCCCGAAGCATGATGTTCTACAGATCGCACGACTTATCCAACCGCGTTTCCATCCCTCAAGGAGTGATCATGGCCGCTATTTCCTCTTCGGAGATTACCCGTCTGCAGACAACGTTGCGTCGCCTGCTCGGGTCACCGCAGCTGACCGTCAATGCGCCGCCTCGTGCCGGGCTCTCCGTAGAGCTGGCCGTCAATGGCGAAGTGATCGGCACGATCCACCGCGACGAGGATGAGGGCGAGGTTTCCTACGCCGTTCATGTGACCGTTCTCGAGGAAGATCTGCCCCCCGCCTGACGAGGGCTTCTCCAGGCTTCCTCTGCCCGTACGCAGGGCAGGACGGTTTCCGTGCCGCCGCGCGCCCCGATCATGATTTCGGACCCGTCTTCCGGAGTCCGGGGTGGGTATCGCGGCAGGAATGACGATTTTTCTCCTCCCGTTCAGGCCCTGCATGGCCCTTCGCGGGGCGCGCCGCTCTGGCGCCGGATTACAGGATTGCCAGATGGACAATGTCGCCCCCCCCAGCAAGGCGCCCGGGACGGTTGCTGTCATCATCCCGTTCTATAACGGATCCCGTTATATCGAGCGGGCGATCGTCAGCGTTCTCTCCCAGACGGTGCCCGCCGACGATTTCCTCATCGTCGATGACGGATCGGAGGCGGCGGAAAGCGCGCGTCTGCATGAAATCGCGACCCGCCACGGCGTGCGTGTCGTTCGTCAGGAAAATGGCGGGCAGGGCGCCGCCCGCAATTTCGGTGTCTCGCAGACCGTATCGACCTATCTCTGTTTCCTCGATCAGGACGATTTCTTTCTCAGGACCCATATCGAGACCCTTCTGGACCATGTGCCGAGGAACGATCCGCATTTCGGCTGGGTTTACGGGGATCTCATGGAGGCCGATGCCGAAGGTCATATCCTCGAGACCTCGATTGCCATCCGGTACAGCGACCATCCCAAGACATCGGTCCGTGAGATGATTGCAGGAGACATGCATGTCCTGCCCTCTGCATCTCTCATAGCGCGGGAGGCCTTCGACCATGTTGGCGGTTTCGACCCGCAATTCATGGGCTATGAGGATGACGACCTGTTTCTGAGGCTCTTCCGCGCGGGATATTCGAACAGTTTTTTGCCCGAGCCGGTTACCGTCTGGTGCATCAACAAGGACAGCACGTCTCACAGCATCCGGATGAGTCGCAGCCGTCTGCTCTTCATCCGGAAACTCTGTTCGCTGTTCGGATCCGATCCCGAGCGTCTGAAACTCTATATGCGCGAATTGATATTTCCGCGTTTCTGCAACCTGATCGTCTGGGAAGCCGTGAAGTCGATCTATTTCGCGCGCGATGCGCACGAGATCCGGATGGCACGTCATCGCGACGAATTCGTCGCGATGCTCGATGAGTTCGCGACCCTGATGAAGACGCATACGCGACTGAAAATCGAGGACAGGTTCCGGCTAAGACTTTATCAGGCATGTGTCCGTCCGAAATCGCGGGCGGTCCTGTTTCTGCCCTATACGGTCATGCGGGTCGTGAAACGGTTCGGAAAGGGAAAACGCTGAAGCGACGCCCGGAGAGACAGCCCCGGGATCTCTGCGGAGCCATACCGTTTCCGGGCTTTTCTCTCGTGTTCAGCCTGTCGTGTTGCGGCGGGACTTGCCGGATGGACCCGATTCGCCCGCACAGGTGAGGTCAGGCGGCCTTGGGAATATCGAAGCGCGTGATCTTCCAGCGCCATTGTTCGAATTTGAGATGGACGATCGTCGGTTTTCCGCCGGGGCCCGTGATCAGCCCGGCCTCGAAGCGCAGCGGGGACACGAAATGCGCCGAGATGCGGGCATAGAGGGCCATCAATCCCGGAGCAGGGGCGGATGCGGGCGCATGAATCATCTGGGATGCCATCGTCATCAGCGTCTCCGGAGTGAGATGCGTGTCGATGGCGTGAGAGACGGCGCCCGACGCGAAGGAGGTGCCGAAATCGGGAAGATCGTCCTCGGCCGGGGGCGGTCCCAGCAGCGTCTCGAGCGTATCGCTCTTCAGGCTGGCGCTCAGGGCGCTCCAGTCGATATGCTGGGCGAGCGTGTCCGTATCGTGGCTTCTCAGCGCCGAGGAGAGAGACCAAAGGGCGAGATAGGGAGAGAGCGCATAGATGCAGGCGAGGGCCACGAACAGGGCACCCGCGATATGCGGTGTGCGTCTGAGCGAGGGCAGCGCCAGTCTGAAAGGCGCGGGCGCAAATTCGGCGGGCAATCCTGCTGGGTCTCTCATGGATTTCTCTGCAACTGGCAAAAGGGACATGAACGCGCCATGAGGCGCGCCTTAATCGATCAAGCCGGTAACAAACGGCGTTCCGGGTAGGCGCAGCATTCTGTTTGTCGAGTCTGAGTGACTTTATGGTAACGGACTGCCATAGCTCTTGTCATCTAAATCCCGAGCGCCGAGATGGTTTTTTTTGAGCGGAAACAAGACACCCAGATGACGGTTTCTTCCTTCGACCTCACGTTCCCCGACGAGGCGCTACAGCGTTATTCCCGTCATATCCTGCTCCCGGAGGTCGGCGCGACCGGTCAGGCCAGATTGCGTGCGGCGTCGGTTCTGATCGTCGGGGCCGGAGGGCTGGGGAGTCCTCTCGCCCTCTACCTCGCCGCCGCCGGTGTGGGGCGGATCGGTCTCGCCGATGACGATCGTGTCGAGCTGAGCAATCTCCAGCGGCAGATCCTCTTCGATAGCGGCGATATCGGGCAGGGAAAGGCCCGGCGCGGGCAGGCGCGTCTCTCTGCGCTCAATCCTGACATCCGGGTCGAGATCCATGAGACCAGGGTCGATGCCCGGACCCTGCCTGCCATCATGGCCGGTTACGATCTCGTCTGTGACGGGAGCGATAATTTCACGACGCGTTATGCCGTGGCAGATTGCTGCCAGAGTCTGGGCAAGACGCTCATATCCGGTGCCGTACAGCGTTTCGAGGGGACGGTCTCGACCTTCTCGCCGCAGACGGGGGGGCCGTGTTATCGCTGCCTCCATCCGGATGCGGACGAGGCAGAGGCGCCGGGTTGCGGGCAGGCCGGTATTTTCGGCGCCGTGACCGGCGTGATCGGCACGCTCATGGCGACCGAGGCACTCAAGGAACTGCTTGCGATCGGCAGGGGGATGAGCGGTCGGGTCCTGGTCTGGAATGCGCTCGACGGGGTGTTCCGTACCCTGTCCCTGTCTCCCGATCCTGCCTGCGCAGGGTGCGGAGCCGGAAGATGACCGCGGGGATAGCCTCGCAGACGGGCGGGGGGCAGACGGACGGGGGGCAGACGGGCGAGGTGCAGACGGGGCGCAGCCTTGCCATTCTGATCGCCGGTCCGGAGTACGAACGGGCTCATCACGCTTTTGTGCTCGCGGCCGGAGCGCTCGCGCTCGGGCGCAGGGTCATTCTTTTCGGCGGGGGTGCGGGTGTGCTGGCCCTGTGCCGGGACTGGTCCGGTCTCGTCGGCGCATCGCATGACGAAACCTTTCGCGCACGCGGTGTGGCCGGGCTCGAGACCCTGCGTCTGGCCGTTTTCGAGCTCGGTGGCGAGGTGCTCGCCTGCGAGGCCGGCCTCCGTGCCGCAGGGCTGGACGAGGAGGCGCTATGCCCGGAAGCGACATTGTGCGGTGTCACGCGCTTTCTCGAACGCAGCGCCGATGCCCAGATTCTGAGTTTGTAGTCGGTCTGCCCCTCTTGCCCGGAGCGCGACAAGTTGGCACCCATGCAGCCATGAAGACATTCCGCACGGTTTATGGCATCGGGCTGGCGATTCTGCTGCCGTTCGGCGCGGCGGCACAGGCTGCGCCGCCTTCGAAGCGGCACGCCACGCATCATCACAAACATCCGGCGAAAGCCGCGGCCTCTCACGCGAAGAAGGCGGGCTCGGGGCATGCGGGCAAGGCGCATACCGCGCATCGCACGCGGCATTCCGGAACCGTCGCGAAACATGGCACGAAACACGGCACGAAACACGGATCGAGCCATTCCCCGTCTCATGGTGCCGCTCCGGCCAGAAGCCATACGGCATCGAAGCATCATGCCCGGAAGGTCGCTGCCGCAGCGGGAGGTGTCGCCGCGGCCGGTGCTGCCGCCGCAGTGACAGCCGATGCGGCGTCAGCCGCGGGAAGCAGCGCTGCGACGCCTCAGACCGCCGTGCCTCAGGTGCAGGACAAGGGAACCAATACAGGTCTGCCCTTGCCGCGCTTTGCCGCCATGCGGGCGGACAAGGTCTATATGCGCAAGGGGCCGGGCCAGCGTTATCCGATCGAATGGGTCTATCATCGTCGCGGTCTGCCGGTCGAAATCGAGCGTGAGTTCGATGTCTGGCGTCTCGTCGAGGATTCCGACGGCATGAAGGGCTGGGTTCATCAGGCGACGCTCGTCGGACAGCGTACCTTCGTCATTCCCGGCCAGCCCCCCGAGGGTCACGCCGCAGCTCTCGGAGAGGCTTCCGCGAAATCGGGCGATGTGATCGGGAAAGCCGATGCCCGCGTTCTCGGTTATGTGCCCAATCAGGCGGAGGCGAGGGCGCGTCAGGGCGATGTTCTGCTATACAGTCAGGCGGACGAAAGCAGTGCGGTCGTCGCCATTCTCCAGCCGGGAACCGTCGGGACCCTGAAACTCTGTCCCGAAGGGTCAACATGGTGCCGGGTGGTGGTCAAGGGATATACGGGATGGCTCCCCAGGCGGGTGTTCTGGGGACTGTTGCCAGGAGAGACGCTTCAGCCTAGCTGAGGCTATGATATGCAACGTGCAGCAATTGGATCGGAGACCAGTATGACATCCTCACCGCAATCAGCTCCGGCTCAGGATTCGGGAGTGAAGAAAGAGGCCGAGCAGCGCCGCACGAAGATCGTCGCCACCCTCGGTCCGGCATCCTCGTCCCACGAGATGATCCGCACCCTGGCTCTGGCCGGTGCCGATGTGTTCCGGCTGAACTTCTCTCATGGTTCGCATGAGGATCATGCGAAGCGTCACGCGACCATTCGCGATGTCGAGGCCGAGCTGGGCCGCCCGCTGGCCATCCTGGCCGATATGCAAGGCCCCAAGCTGCGCGTGGGAACCTTTGCCGATGGCAAGGTCGAATTGCAGGAAGGTGCCCGCTTCCGCCTCGATCTGGACCGTACACCCGGTGATTCCCGCCGCGCCTGTCTGCCTCATCCCGAGATCATGCGCGCTGCCGAGCCGGGAAGCCGCCTGCTGCTCGATGACGGCAAGATGCGTCTGCGCGTCGTTTCCTGCGACGAGACGCATATGGAAACCGAGGTCGAGGTCGGTGGCTGGCTGTCCGAGCGCAAGGGGGTGAATGTCCCCGATGTCGTTCTGCCGATCCCGGCCCTGACGGAGAAGGACCGCGCGGATTTTGCATTCGCGCTCGATCTGGGCGTCGAATACGTGGCGCTCTCTTTCGTTCAGCGCCCCGAGGATGTGCAGGAAGCGAAGGAAATCGCCCAGGGACGTGCCTGGATCATGACCAAGCTCGAGAAGCCCCAGGCCATGGAGCGGCTGAGCGACATCATCGCGCTGTCCGATGCCGTGATGGTGGCGCGTGGCGATCTCGGTGTCGAGCTGCCGGCCGAGGAAGTGCCGATCGAACAGAAGCGCGCGATCCGCGAGGCCCGTTTCCAGGGCAAGCCTGTCATCGTCGCGACCCAGATGCTCGAGAGCATGATCACCTCGCCCACCCCGACGCGTGCCGAGGTGTCCGACGTTTCGAATGCCGTGTTCGACGGGACCGATGCCGTCATGCTCTCGGCCGAGAGCGCAGCGGGAAAATACCCGCGCGAGGCGGTTCAGGTCATGGCGCGCGTGACGCGTCGGGTCGAGAACGACCTCGAATGGCGCATGCAGGAAGAAGCCCTCCGTCCCGACAGCGACGGCACGACGGGTGGTGCGATCGCCGAGGCAGCCTGGCACGTCGCGCAATCCGTCTCTGCGGCGGTTATCGTCGTATATACCCAGAGCGGACGCGGTGCCCTGCAGATCGCACGCGAGCGGGCCGACTGTCCCGTTCTCGCGCTGACGCCGGATGACGAGACGGCCCGGCGTCTGGCGCTGGTCTGGGGCGTGCGCGCCATGTCGGTCGGTCAGGAAACGCCTGTCTATGGCGTCGAAGGCGTGGTCGATCAGGCGGTGGGTCTGGCTGTTTCGGAAGGATATGCCGAGAAGGGGGACAAGCTCGTCCTGCTCGTGGGTCTGCCTTTCGGACAGCAGGGATCGACCAACACGCTGCGTGTCGTGACCATCTGACGGTTCTGCGGCGGGGGCGACCCCGCCGCGCCATGGCCGCTTGCTGTCCCGGGTTTTCTCTGCCCGGGTATCTCTTCTCCCGGGTCCTGCGTGCGGGAGGGGTCAGGCCTGACGGTTTTCCAGCAGGGAGCGACGGATACGTCTCCCGCGTTCGATCGTCTCGACGATCGTCTCCTCGTCTCCGCTGCGAATGGCATCGGCCATCGCAGCCGCATCCTGGCTGAACCGGTCGAGAACGCCGAGCAAGGCGTCCCGGTTGTTCAGGAAGATATCCCGCCACATGGTCGGGTCCGATGCTGCGATACGGGTGAAGTCCCGGAATCCGGAGGCGGCGAAATCCAGAACCTCCGAGCGCATATCCTCGGCAAGCGTATCGGCTGTGCCGCAGATGGTGAATGCGATCAGATGAGGCAGATGGCTGACCATCGCGCAGATCGTGTCGTGGTGATCGGCATCCATGCGTCGTGTCCGGGCGCCCATGGCATGCCAGAAGGCGCCGATTCGCGTGACGGCGTCCTCAGGAGCGTTCCGATCGGGCGTGATCAGGCACCAGCGATCCTCGAACAGGGTAGCGAATCCGGCATCGGGGCCGGAATGCTCGGTGCCCGCCATGGGATGCGCGGGCACATAGGCGATATCGGTCCTGAGATGAGGGGTGAGGGCGTCGACGATGCTGCGACGTGTCGAACCGACATCGGTCAGGATGGCGCCGGATTTCATGATCGGCAGGATCCGGGACGCGATCGGGGCGATGGCGCCCACGGGAACGCAGAGCATCACGCAATCGGCGTCTTTCACTGCGGCGTCCAGATCGTCGGTCACCACATCCCCGAGATCGAGCGCTCGTGCGCGCGCCAGAACGTCCCGATCGCGATCGGTGACGATGAGCGTGCCGACAAGCTCGGGCATGGCGCGAAGCCTGCGCAGGACGGAGGAGCCGATCAGTCCGGGTCCCACCACGCAGAGCGTGTCGAAGAGAGGTTCGGTCACGATACTTCGCCCCCGGAAGAGGTTTTTGCGTAGTCGAGCGGCTCACCTGCCTCTGATTTTCGCGCAAGGCGCAGGCGACGCATCTCGAAGATCTGCCATAGCGCCATGACCGGAATGCCTATGGCGATATCCCGACCGCGGCGCAGCAGCGACAGGCCGAGCGAGACTTCGGCGGCAACGCCGAAGAGATAGCCAAGGGCCACATAGGCGGCTTCCTGCACGCCGAGCGCGGCAGGGACGAGAAAGGAGGCCGACATGATACCGCATACGACGCCCTCGATCGCGACCGCCCCGACATAACCGATATGAGCGCCCAGAAGATCGAGGGAAAGCCAGGTGATTCCCGCTCCGGCCAGCCAGCATCCGAGATGGACCAGGGCACCGAGCGCGATACGCCCCGGCCTCGCCCAGAGCAGGTCGAGCTGGGTCTGGAATGCGCCCATGTTGTTGATGAGCGTATCCCGCCATCCTTCGGCGATATGGCGGCCGAGAAAGCGCGCGATATGATGCACTGCCGCACCGCCGCGCTGCTGCGTCCAGATGAATCCGGCGATCCCCAGGGCGAGAAGGCCCATCCCCCCCAGCACGGGCCATGTGAACTTGTTCGCGCCGCTGTGCTCGACAAGGCAGGCAAGGGCGAGAATGACGAAGACGATCTGGCCGAGGACCTCTGTCGTGATATCGACGATGTTCGTCGCCACGGCGCCCGGCCAGTGCAGGACGGGAAGGCTGCGGGAAAAGGCAGGGACGCTGCTGGTCGCGCGGATGCCGATCACCATGCCGCCGAGCTGGGAGAAAGGCAGGCAATTGCCTGCCGCGTCGCGCACAGCACGGGCGGCGATGGCGCGGAACACGCCCAGCTCCGGACAGGCGCTGACCCAGGCCAGCCCGAGGCCGATATCGACCAGAGCCTGCCCGCCGACGATTCCGGCGAAGCCGCCGATACCGATCCTTTGCATCGCACTGAAGACATGGCCGATGCCGAGCCACGCCATGATGCCCGTCAGAAGGGCCAGGCCCAGAAGCGAAAGAATGAGGGTGAGGGTCTTCAAGGCCAGTATCAATCCGGACGGTGCGAAGCTTGGGCGCAAGGGTTGAATACGCGCGTGGTCGGGTCCCGCAGGGCCAGGCAACGCAGGGGCAGCATTCTCGGGTCTTGCCGGGCTGCTGATCGTGTTGGCGCTGTCTACACCAGCTGGTCCGGTTGCGCCACTCCGCCCCGACAGATGACAAAAAAGCCATCGCCCGGCAGTTGCTTGTGCTTGCGCGGGCGGTATGGTGCGAACTCGGTTTGCACACATAATGAGAGCGGCAAGGCACAGCATGGGCGAATACACGCTGATTACCGGCGCGACCGGTTTTGTTGGCTCGGCGGTTGCACGCGTATTGCAGCAGCGCGGTCACCGGATCAGGCTGATGGTCCGTGCCGGTGCGGATCTCTCGAATCTCGAGGGACTCGATTTCGAACGTGTGACGGGCGATCTGACCGCACCCGATAGTTTTGCCGCAGCGCTAGAGAACTGTCGCTACCTGTTTCATGTGGCGGCGGATTACCGGCTCTGGGTGCCCGATCCGGCGGTGATGATGCGCGCCAATGTCGAGGGCACGCGGCGTCTGATGCTGGCTGCCCAGGCCGCCGGGGTGGAAAAGATCGTCTATTGTTCGTCGGTGGCGGCGCTGGGACTGACGAAAGATGCTTCCCCCGCGAACGAGACGACCCCCATCACCGAACACGACGTGATCGGCGTTTACAAGCGCTCCAAATATCGTGCCGAACAGGAAGTTCTGAAGCTGGTGCGCGAGAACGGATTGCCCGCCGTGATCGTCAATCCCTCTACCCCCGTCGGACCTCGGGACATCAAGCCGACCCCTACGGGCCAGATGATCGTCGATGTCGCCTCAGGGCGAATGCCCGCCTATGTGGATAGCGGCCTCAATATCGTCCATGTCGACGATGTTGCCGAGGGGCACGCTCTGGCACTGGAGCGCGGCACGATCGGGGAGAAGTATATCCTCGGAGGCGAAAACTACATGCTGGGGGATCTGTTCTCGCTCATCGGCGAGGTTGCCTGCGTTCGCCCTCCCCGTATCAAGCTCCGGCAATCCTGGCTCCAGCCCGTGGCGGTCGTTTCGGAATGGATGGCGAGAGGATTCGGCGTCGAACCGCGGGTCACCCGTGAAACACTCGCGATGTCGCGCAAGAAAATGTATTTCACGTCGCTCAAGGCGCAGGAACAGCTCGGCTACGCGCCGCGTCCGGCGCGCGATGCCGTGGCGGACGCCATAACGTGGTTCCGGGAGCATGGCCGGATCCGCACCAGATGATCAGGACGGCTCTCACTGTTTCCTCCCTGGCGGCATGGGGAAAACTGATCTTCGCGCACGGCCGTTTCTGGCAATCCGGACCACGGCTTTTTCCCGAGCGCGTCGCCTCCGGAAGACACTGGCCCGATGTCGCCGTGGTGGTGCCTGCGCGCGACGAGGCGGAGTCCATCCAGGCCTGTGTCGCGACCTTGCTCGACCAGGATTACGAGGGGCGCTTGCATGTGGTGGTTGTCGATGATGGCAGCACCGATGGAACGGGAGAGCTCGCACGCAGCCTCCCCGACCCGCATGGAAGGCTGACCGTTCTCACGGGGGCTGAGAGGCCCGAGGGCTGGAGCGGAAAATTATGGGCGGTGCATCAGGGGGAGAGGCTCGCGCGGGACAGGATCGGCGCCGACGGGTTCGTCCTGCTCACGGATGCCGATATCCTCCATGCTGCGCTCCATGTGCGGACACTGGTCGACAAGGCGCTGCGCGACGGTCTCGACATGGTCTCCGAGATGGTGGTGCTCAACTGCGAGAGCATGGCCGAGCGGTTCCTCGTTCCGGCTTTCGTCTATTTCTTCGCGATGCTCTATCCCTTCGCCAAGGTGAACGATCCGCACTCTCCTGTCGCGGGGGCGGCTGGCGGGACGATTCTGGTTCGTCGGACCATGCTCGAGCGGATCGGCGGTGTGGAGGCCGTGCGTGGCGCGCTGATCGATGACTGCTCCCTGGCCGCGGACATCAAGAAGGCCGGTGGCCGGCTTTATCTGGGTCACAGCACGCTCGCCTGGTCGGTCCGTCCGTATCGCGGCATGGGCGATATCTGGCGTATGATCGCCCGTACGGCCTATGTGCAGCTGCGCTATTCGCCGCTTGTTCTGCTTTGTACCCTGCTTGGAATGACCCTCGTCTGGCTGGTGCCCGTCTTTTTTGCGGTATTCGGGCGAGGACGGAACCGGGCCATCGGCACGGCGGCGCTCTTTCTTGCGATGGCGTCCTTTCTGCCCACGCTTCTCCGCTTCCGGCTTTCTCCCTTGCGGGCGCTTGCATTGCCGGTCGTTGCCGCTTTCTATATGGCCGCGACCCTGGGCTCGGCTCTCGATCATCATCGCGGGCGCGGGGTAAGCTGGAAGAGCCGCTCCTATACCGAAGAGATACACGCGTGAACGATCTTTCAGTCAAACCAGCCGATTCCGTATGGGGCGAGAAGGACGTCACTTCGCGCAAAGGGGCGGAGGACGAGAACTTCCCGGTCGGGTCGCTGCTTTTCGCGCGGCGCAATCGCGCTCACGTCACGGCCTATTACAATTTCGCGCGCGTGATCGACGATATGGTCGACAATGCCGAATTGTCGCCCGAGGCGAAGATCGCCCGGCTGCGCGCGATGGAGGCGGTGTTGCGGGGAGAAAGAGAGGCGCCTCATCGTGCGGATGCCCAGACGGCGGTCGTTCTGCGCCGTCATCTGCTCGAGACCGGTGTTCCTCTGGAAACGGCGGCGGATCTGATCACCGCCTTCTGTCAGGATGCGGTCAAGAATCGCTATGCCAGCTGGGAGGAGCTGCTCGGTTATTGCCGGTATTCGGCCAATCCGGTGGGGCGTTTCCTCCTGCTCCTTCATGGGGAGGACGACTGTACGCTTCCCCTCTCCGATGCGCTGTGCAGTGCGCTTCAGGTGCTCAACCATCTGCAGGATGTGACCGCGGATCTGAAACTGCTCGATCGTTCCTATCTTCCGCAGGACTATCTCGATTCTGCGGGTGCGCAGATTGACGACGTCCTGCTCGCACGAAGCAAACCCGGTCTTCGTCGCGTCTTCGACCGGCTGCTCGACGAGGTGGATATCCTGAACGATCGGGCCTCCGTCTTGCCCGGCCTGGTGCGGGACAGACGGATGCGGGCCTATTGCGCCGTCGTGCTCGGGCTTTCCCGTCGGCTGGCGTCGCGTTTGCGGCGTGACGATCCGGTGGCTTCCCGGGTCAAGCTGCACAAACGCGACGGCGCGCTGGCCCTCGGTCAAGGCATTCGCGCGCTCTTTCCTGTCAGGAAATCGATGTAAAAAGTCCCGGAGACATTCTGCTGCGAAATTATTGTGTAATATGTCTCCGTCACCTGTTGGATTGACAAAAAAAGCGCGTTCCTCGCTAAGAAAGCGGATCTATTGAGGCGCGCCAGGGTAACGGCGCGGAAATCTCATCCGGATTGGAAAGCGATGACGACTCTCTTTGAGAACGATAACTATATCGTTCGCGTGTCCCATGGTGATGATCGTGCGACGAAGATTGTCGTGAGTTTCACCGGGATCGGAGCGCCGGAACGTCACGATACGACTTTTTTCGGCCAGCCGCTTGCGATGAAATTGCAGATTCCCTGGGTAGGGCTGATCGCGAAGCACGACGGGTGGTATCGGGACGGCGATTATCAGCAGGCTTTCGCAGTTGCAGCGTCATGGATTCGTGAGAGACGCAGGGCGCTGGGCGCGACCGGGGTGGAAATCATCGGTTACGGTGTTTCCATGGGCGCATACGCGGCCATCAGATATTCGCGTTTCTTTGCGTTCGATTATGTTTTCGCGATGGCACCGCAATGGAGTCTGGACCGGGAGCAGGTTAGTCACCATTCGCATTTTCAGGCTCTCTTCCAGCCTTTCATGAAGGGGATGGGCATTCGTGCGGACGACGTGCAAGGGACCATCAACGTCTTTTATGACCCGTACGAGAAGCCGGATGCAGAAGAACTCCGGATGATAAGGGAAAATTTCCCTGCGCAAGCGATCCCGGTATGTCGGGCGGGTCACTCCGTGACGGAGCATCTGAAGGGTACGGCTCTTTTCCAGCAGTTCATCGAACATCGTGCGGAGCCCGCGATCCTGAGACGGATCGCCTCACGCGCCCGCCGTATACATAACGACCACGTGACCCGTGTCGTCATGCAGGGGCATCACAGGCACCCGCTTCTGACCTATCGGTTCCTGCGCGGAGTCGAGCGCCAGAAGCCGGATGCGATCCAGCATTTGTTCGAGCATGAAAGAAACGTGCTCGGATCTTTGGGCAGGCTGCTCGTTTGCGCAAAAGGGGGCGCTGATGCGGCACGCTGGATCTTTACGCGTTTGCACGGTCTGCACAGATCGTTCTGCCTGTTGCCCTATCTCATGGCGTGGAACGGAGAACTTCTCTGTTTCGACTCCGGTGTGTACCGGCTTTCGGAAGGACATACGAAGCCCCGCGGTCTACCGGTGATCTTGCTTGAAGACAGTCTGTTTGCAATGACACCCGCAGGGCTCGTGCCCGTTCCCGGGATCGTCGAGGGAGACGGTGTGCGCTTTTCTATAAGACTGGGCGGGCAGTTTCTTTCCTCACGCCCTGATGGATCGACCAGTCTGGCTGCCGAATGTCGGGACTGGGAAAAATATTGCCGATATTCGCCAGGATGATGGCATGATCGACTTTGTATATGTGACGCGGGTATCGGTACGAAGCGCGAGGACGCTGCTTTGTGCTTTGAAAATTACGACGGTAAACAAGTGGGGTTCGAGCGCGTGAAAGTTGCAGTATGTCTCGTCGTCAAGAACGAAGCCGTCGAAATTCCATACTGGATTGCCTGGTATAAGGCGCTCGGTTTCGACAGCTTTCTCATCTATGATGATTTTTCCGACGATGCGACGGAAGCCGTTATCCTTTCGATGTGCGACGGGCTCGATATCCGGTTCATGCGCAATGCAGTAAACCGGGATCTGCACAACATCAGGCAGGTAAGGGCCTATAATGATGCTGTCGCCCGTTACGGGCGTGAGTTCGACTGGATTGCGCTCTTCGACGCCGACGAGTACCTCGATCTTTACGGGGCCGATATCAAGACGTCACTCGAGCAGAAGAAAGACGCGTCTCTGGTAGCCTATAACTGGAGTTGCGTCGGGACCAACGGTTTTGTCAGCCGGCCTTCCGGTCCGCCATTCCTGAATTACACGATGCACGGTCGCCCGGATCTCTACTGGAACCGGCATACGAAGGTCATCTTCCGACCAGCTCATCTCCAGGCACCGATCAGTCAGGTCCATAACGTCGATGTCTCGGGACCGGGTGTCGATGCCGCGGGGAGACCGATCGAGTGGGACTCGCCTCATGGAGGCTTCACACGAGAGGCACCGGACTGGTCGGGCGGCAAGCTCATTCACTTCCAGTCCCGCTCCATGGAGCATTACGTCACTCGTGACCGCAATCTTGAGGATGTGCGAAGAGATTCCGGAGACCCGCTTCACACTGTAGTCAAGGATCAGGATTACAATGCGATCTCGTATGAGATCAGCGAGGCGTATCTGGAAAAATTCGAGCTCTGGATGCGACGGATTGTCGAATCGCAGGCGCGTGCCATGCAAAACGCCTTGCGTGGTGTTTCCGGCTGTACTTTTGCCCAGATCGCCAGTCTCAAGAGAAAAGCTGACGTAGCGGTCTTCAATCCGAGCTATGAAGCCGCGGAACATGAAGTCAACAGCAACTGGATCTCATTCCACGATATCCCGGGTGGGATTCTGAAAGACAGTTTTCCGGACTCGGAGGATTGGGTGGCCTTCCGCATCGACTCCCATTTCGGAAAGCGGCTCGGATCTCTGGGAGGGGTGTTATCTGTCGACGATTCGGCGGAGCCGATTACTGGCGTCTTCTGCAGGGGCGGAAAGCATGTTCATCTTTTCGGGCCAGAAGGGGAGGCGCTCAGAATTTCCGGCGACGCACGGAGAACATCGATTCTGACTTATCAGGTCTGGCGCAATTCCGATGAGACGGTGTCTTTTTCGCACCCGAGGACAGGGCGATATCTCGGTTTCGTCCCCGATGGCACATACAGCACGAGAAAAATGCGAGCGCTGGCGTGGGAGAGCTTCATCCTGAGCGTAATTCCTGCCCGTGAATGTCCCTCATCGGTCGCACAGAAGAGCGCTCTCCTGGCACGCTATACGGTCTCGGGAATAGCGCACGATATCAGAGAAAGCGGCGATATTCCCGGAGATATGATCTTCAATCTCATTGAAATAGAAAAAGAGGAAAACAGGAAAACTATCGGTTTCCTGTCGGATGGTATGACAGGAGAGCATATTTTCTGAGATCGTATTTCTTCTCTGGCTCGGTGCGTGCGGTATGGTGCGCAGGATGTCTTCTGAAGAAGATGGACCCTTCCGGGTTTCCTGCTGCATTCCCTGCGATCCGGCCGCCGATCCGATCGGAGTGACGCTCTCCACACTTGTCGGACTCGGGGGAGGATTGCTCCGATCGTCGACCGGACTCGCCCCCGCAGGTCGTGAGCGGTCCTGCGGGAGATGAGGCGGAGCGTCAGAAAGACGCATTCATGCGCCTGTTACTCGGGCGCCTGTCACCCGGGTGCCTTACACCCGGGCGTCTGTCATCCGGGCGCCTGTCAGGCCAGGATCTGGTCGAGGGCGGCGCAGAAGCCTTCCATATCCTTCATGGAGCCGACGCTGACGCGAGACATTGTCGGCCAGATGTCCCAGTTCCGTCCGATCTCGACCTTTCTGGCGGCGAAAGCGGCTTTCATCTGCGCGGCGGGCTTTTTCCAGTCGACCAGGAACATGTTGGCCTGGCTTCCCGGGATGATACGAATATGTCGTTTGGCGAGATGATCGAACGTCATGCTTCTGGCAGCGATCATTTCGTTGCGGCGGGCCGCGATGGCGTCTGCCTGCGGCAGGCTGCTGGCTCCGGCAGCGAGCGCCACGATATTGAGCATCGAGATCATGTTCGGCCCGTCATAGCGCATCATCTGCTTGTGCAGGTCAGGGCGTGCGAATGACAGGCCGAGTCTCAGTCCGGCCATGGCGAACATCTTCGAGAAGGTGCGCAGGACAATCACGTCCTTGCCCTGTTTCACGAGGGAAATCGTGCTCGGCGTGCCGGCGAAGTGGATATAGGCCTCGTCGACGATGATGACCGATCCCTTGGGCTTGTTGTCGGCAAGCCAGGCGATATCCTCGAGCGGTGTGACCGTGCCCGTGGGGTTGTTCGGGCTGCAGATATAATAGGCGCCGGCATTCGGATCGGCCTTGAGCATCGCTCTTACATCGGTCGCGTAGCCGTTATGTGCCGAAAGAGGAATCCGGGTGAGCTTGATCTTCATCCACTCCGCAGTACGCCAGGCCGCTTCATAGGTCGGGTTCGCCGTGACCAGGCCGCGCCCCGGGGCGCAGAAGGACACGACGGACCTACAGAGCGGGTCGCTCGATCCGGGCCAGGGGAGGATGTGGTCTTCCGGAACGGATTCGACCGAAGAGGCCGTACGCAGAAGCGTCGAGCGAAGATGGTCCGGCTCGTATCTGTTGCCGAAGGGCACCTGAGCCTGCCCCGCTGTGATGGCGGAGGGGAAAGGACCGGTCCAGCACTCGTTGCTCCCGATACGGATCATGTCGGGGTGACCCTCGAACGGATCGTCGCCGGGGGCCTTTGTCGCAGCGAAGGCAGCAGACCCGAACTGGGTCAGGGCTGCGCTCATGCCGAGCAGACTCGTGAGACGTCCGAAATGGCGACGGCTATATCCGCGTGAGAGCAGGTCTTCCTGGGCTTCTTTCGGCAAAGGCGCGTTCATTCTATTCCCTCCGGTGGCGGCGATGACCGGAAGGAGAGAGTCATTCGTTACGTTTGTCAAATCATTTTGTTGCGCCATCCAGCGCCGCAGGAAGAACGATATTCCCCTGTTCCGACCCTCGATGGGGACCAGGGCGAGGGATGGGGGAAAGGGGATCGGCACATCCGGTACGGCACGGATTTTACGCTTCGTCTTTTTGGGAGTAAAAGGCGCTCCGTTTTGCATGCAACAGGGATGACGCGGTGAGCGGATTTCATCAGGAAGCGGTTCTGGGCTGTTCACAGGCCGATCTGGAGCACGTCCGCGCCATTGTGAGCCAGGCCGGGACGTCCTTCGCCAGAGGTATGAAGATCCTGCCCGCCGAGCGGCGTTACGGCATGTTCGCCGTCTATGCCTTCTGCCGGGAAGTGGACGATATCGCCGATGGCGATGTGGATGTACCCGACCGCGCTGCGGCGCTCGAGGCGTGGCACGCGCGTGTCGAGCGTCTGTATCGTGGCGAGGCGCGGGGCGCGCTCGATCGGGTGCTCGTGGCAGCGCTGACGCGATTCAGGTTGCGCAAGGAGGATTTCGCGGCGGTCATCGACGGGATGGCCATGGATGCCGGGACGCCGGTCGTCGCCCCCGATGAATCGACGCTCGATCTCTATTGCGACCGCGTGGCCTCTGCCGTCGGCCGTCTGTCGGTCCGGGTATTCGGCGATTCATCTCCCGATGCCGATCGTGTGGCGCATCATCTCGGTCGGGCGCTCCAGCTCACCAATATCCTGCGCGACGTCCAGGAAGATGCGGATCGCGGGCGTCTCTATCTCCCGCGGGAATTGCTGACGCGTTACAATGTTCCTCTCGTGCCCGCGGATGCCTTGTATGCCCGCGGTCTCGATCCGCTGTGCAGGATTCTCGCTGCCCGGGCGAAGGATCATTTCCGCGAGGCCCGATCCGCGATGAGATCGTGCGATCCCGTTGCCATGCGGCCTGCGAGAATGATGGCCGCATCGTATGGCCCCGTTCTCTCGAAACTTCTCGCACGCGGCTGGGTCCATCCCGATCGCCCCGTGCATGTGAACAAGGCCTTGCGCCTGATTCGTGCCCTCGTTGCTTATGTCCGCTGATTCATGACCCATGTTCATATCATAGGCGGGGGACTGGCCGGCCTCTCGGCGGCGATCGATGTCATCGGTCGTGCCCGGGTGACGGTGTATGAATCCGGCCCTGCCTGCGGTGGCCGGGCGCGTTCCTATTTCGACAAGGCACTCGGATGCCGCATCGATAACGGCAATCATCTTCTTCTCTCGGCCAACAAGGCCACGTTCCGCTATCTCGGGCTGATCGGGGCCGAGAAGAGCCTGACCGGACCGGGCACGCCTGTTTTCCCCTGGTACGATCTCGAGGCCGGTCTGGGCTGGACCTTGCGTCTGTCGCGGGGACGTCTGCCGCTCTGGGCGCTTTCCCGGCGTCGTCATGTTCCCGGCATGCGGCTTTCAGAACTCGGCATTCTGGCGAAGATCCTGCGCGCCGGACCGGATGCGACCGTCGAGACCTGCCTCGGTCGGGGGATGCTCACGCGACGTCTGCTCGAGCCGTTTGCCGTTTCCGCGCTGAATACGCCGCTCGATCAGGCAAGCGCCGCACTCCTTGCCGCCATCATCCGCGAAACCCTGGCTCTCGGCGGCGAGGCCTGCTGTCCGTGGTATCCGGCCGAAGGATTGTCCGAGAGCTTCATCGATCCTGCCATTGCCCACATCGCCCGTCTGCAGGGAGAGGTTCGTTGCGGCGCGCGCATCTCGGGGCTCGATATTTCGGGGGGGCGGGTCGTCGGTCTGAAGAACGGAGACGAGACGATTCCGCTCGGCCCGGAAGATCACGTCGTTTCTGCCGTGCCTGCGCCCGTGGCCCGTACGCTCGTGGGGCCGCATCTGCCCGGTTTCTCCGCCCCGGATGAATTCGAGAGCATCATCAACGTCCATTACCGTCTGCCCGAACCTGTCGAGACTCGAGGTGTTCTCGATCGGGCGGGATTCGTCGGGCTCGTCGGCGGTATCGCGGAGTGGGTCTATCTCAAGGGCGAAATTCTTTCCGTGACTGTCAGTGCGGCAAATCGCTATGCTGGGCATGCACATCCGGATCTGATCGCAACGATCTGGTCGGAAATCCGCAGGGCGATAGGACCGGTCGCGATCCGGCCCCTTCCCGAGGCGGCTCCGCCCGCGCGTATCGTCTGCGAGAAACGGGCAACCTTCGCCGCGACTCCGGCGCAGGATCGTCTGCGACCGGATGCGCGTACGGATATTTCCAATCTGGCACTGGCCGGGGACTGGACCGCGACGGGGCTGCCCTCGACCATCGAGGGGGCGATCCGCTCGGGAAGTGAAGCGGTGAAGGCTCTGGGCCTGGTGTCGTGATGTCGCGTTCGAACTGCAAGAGAAACAAGAGAAGAGGATAAGGGCGGTCCATGCTGATCTATTCCGACGTTCTGGAGCGTCATGAGGCCGTAAGCCCGGCCGAGACGGATATGAGCCAGGTGCGTCAGGCTATCGACGCTGCCCATGCCGCCTTGTCCGAGCGGCAGAACGACGACGGACACTGGGTGTTCGAGCTCGAGGCCGACGCCACGATTCCTGCCGAATATGTCCTGCTCGAGCATTATCTCGATCGGATCGACGACGAGAAACAGGCCCGTATCGGGGTGTATCTGCGTCGTATCCAGGGAGCACATGGCGGCTGGCCTCTCTATCACGATGGCGGTTTCGACCTCTCGGCTTCGGTCAAGGCCTATTTCGCCCTCAAGGCCATCGGAGACGATATCGACGCACCGCATATGAAGCGTGCGCGAGAAGCCATTCTCGATCGCGGGGGGGCGGCGCGCACCAATGTCTTCACGCGGATTCAGATGGCCCTGTTCGGCGAAGTGCCCTGGCGCGCGACGCCGGTCATGCCGGTCGAGCTGATGCTCATGCCCAAGGCGGCGCTGTTTTCCATGTGGAACATGTCGTACTGGTCGCGAAGCGTCGTCGCGCCGCTTCTGGTGCTGCGTTCTCTCGAACCAACGGCCATCAATCCGCGCAACATCCATATCCAGGAGCTTTTCGTGACTCCGCCGGATGAGGTGAAGGACTGGATCCGGGGACCCTATCGCTCGATCTGGGGGCATGTTTTCAAGAAGGTCGATACGGTGCTCCGGCCGATAGAGCCCCATTTCCCGCCGGGATTGCGCAAGAAGGCGATCAGGGCGGCCATCGATTTCATCGAGCCCCGGCTCGGTGAGGGCGGGCTCGGTGCGATCTACCCGGCGATGGCCAATGTCGTGATGATGTATCGTGCGATGGGTGTCGCCGACACGGATCCGCGCGTCGAGCTGGCATGGAAGGGTATCCAGGATCTTCTGGTGAGCAATGGTGACGAGACCTATTGCCAGCCTTGCGTCTCTCCCGTCTGGGATACGGGGTTGTCCGGCCTGGCCATGGCGGAGGCCTCTTCCGGGCCGCAAGCGACACGCCCTGCCGAGACCCGCGAGAAGCTCCGGCGCAGCATGGACTGGTTGCGCCAAAGGCAGATCCTGGACGTAAAGGGCGACTGGGCGATCAACTGCCCCGATGTCCGGCCCGGAGGATGGGCATTCCAGTACGAAAACGACTATTATCCCGATGTCGACGACACGGCGGTCGTCGGGATGCTGCTGAACCGCGAGGACCCCGAGGGGAACCGGGAGGCAATTGCGCGTGCCCGCGAATGGATCGTGGGAATGCAGAGTACGAATGGCGGCTGGGGTGCCTTCGACATCGATAACGATCTCGATGCCCTGAATCATATTCCCTTCGCCGATCACGGGGCGCTACTCGATCCGCCCACGGCGGACGTGTCGGCACGCTGCGTCTCTTTCCTGTCGGAGCTGGGTTATGCCGAGGATGCGCCCGTCATCGAGAAGGGGCTGGCCTATCTGCGCCGGGAGCAGGAACCGGAAGGCTGCTGGTTCGGTCGTTGGGGTACGAATTACATCTACGGCACATGGTCGGTTCTCTGCGCCTATAACGTCGCTGGCATCGCCCATGACGATCCTTCGGTCATGCGCGCGGTCGAATGGCTCGAGAGCGTGCAGCGGCCGGATGGCGGCTGGGGCGAGGATTGCGCTTCGTATGAGGGCGCGACCCCGGGGGAATACGATACGAGCCTGCCGACCCAGACGGCCTGGGCCGTTCTCGGGCTGATGGCGGTCGGACGTCGCGAGACCCCCGCCGTGCAGCGCGGTATCGCCTATCTCGTTTCGCAGCAGGACGAGAAAGGGGAGTGGCAGGAGCAGCCTTATAACGCCGTCGGATTTCCGAAGGTCTTTTATCTGCGCTATCATGGATACAAGCAGTTCTTCCCCCTCATGGCCCTGTCGCGTTTCCGGAACCTCGGACTGAGCAATTCCGGACGGGTCGAGCACGGGTTCTGACGATGCTCGGTATTCTCGTCGGGCTGAAGGCGGAGGCGCGGCTCATACGTCCGTTCTTTCCGAAGGCGCCGATCGCTCTCAGCGGTGCCACCGCCGATGGCGCACGGGAAGGGACGGCCCGGCTGGTCGCAGCCGGTGCGACGCGCCTTCTGTCTTTCGGCTGCGCTGCGGGGCTCGCGCCGGGTCTCCTTCCGGGGCAGATCGTCGTTCCGGAATGGGTGCAGGTCGACGGGCGCCGTTTCGATGCGTCTGCCGTCCTGCGCTCCGGTTTCGGAGCGGAGCGCTCCGATGCCCTTGCAGGCGGGCTTCTGCACAGTGACAGCATCATCCGGACCGCCGCGGAGAAGGCGGAACTATACGCGCAGACAGACTGCGTGGCGGTGGATATGGAGAGCGGTTTCGTTGCGCGCTCGGGACTGGATTTTGCGGTCCTGCGCGTCGTTTGCGACGATTCGCGGCGGGATTTGCCACCTGTTGCCTGCGATGTGCTGGCAGAAGGGCGGATTGCTGCGGGGAGGCTTTTCGGTGGATTGATGCGCGATCCTGCGCAGATCGGGGGGCTGATCGCTTTGGGGCGCGATGCGGCGCGGGCGCGCTCATCCCTCGACCGATTTCTGCAGGGGCTCTCGGCGCAGGGGGTCATGCAGACGATGGGATTTTCGCAGACGATTCCGGGAGATACTCTCTGACCGACCGCGCGCGCGATGCGCGGCTTTGCGGCCCTGCATCTGTCCCCGGTTCTGCATCTGTCTTTGGCGCTCGCTGACGAGGGAGAGGCTGTTCGAAGAGCAACAGGGCCGAGTCATACCGTCGAGGGCGGAGGTGATACCGGGGAAGTTTTGCATCACGCTCCCGGTATCACGCCTATCTTGAACAGCAATACTGTGTTCAAAAATAGGCAAAATGATTAAAACACCCTTTATCCACTATTTTTTAGCAAAAAAAATTTGCTCCACCATTTTGCCGAAGCAGTAATCCTCGCGAGTATGGCTCCAAGAATGGTCACAATGCCATGAGGGACCGTGTAAAAGGACCTTCTGCGAACCGGGATATGGCAAAACATGTCTGCAGGTGGCTCCCATGCCGGAGTCGTCCCCGGACATGGCGCGTTCTGCCGGTCGATGTCGTCCTCCAGCCAGCCATGTTCCCTCATCGAGGAGTTCATGGATCATGACGTTCAATGCCTTCGAATTTCGCACGGTCGCAAGTATCGAGATGGCCTGGGAAGGGGCGTCCCGTCTCGGGGAGCGTCTCGTCGCCCTGTTCGGTCACAGGCGCGTTCTGATGATCACCGATGCCGGGCTCGTGAAGACGGGGCTCGTCGGCCCGGTCGAGGAGAGCCTCAAGCGGGCCGGTCTGGATGTCGTTCTTTTTGACAGCGTGACAGCAGATCCGCCGGAAGAGGTCGTTCTTGCCTGCGTGAAGCAGGGGCGCGAGGCAGGCGCAGGGATCGTTCTGGGGCTGGGTGGCGGATCGTCGCTCGACGTGGCGAAGGTTGCAGCCATCTGTCTCGGGTCCGATCAGCCTCTGGAGGAGATGTACGGTGTCGACAGGGTCCGCGGGACACGTCTGCCTCTCGTCCTCGTGCCCACGACCGCCGGAACCGGGTCGGAAGTCACGAATGTCGCGGTGATCACCCGCGACGGAACGACGAAGATGGGGGTGGTGGCGACACAGCTCTATGCCGATCATGTCCTGCTCGATGCTGCCCTGACTCTCGGACTACCGCCGTTGCACACGGCTGCGACAGGGATCGACGCGATGGTCCATGCGATCGAGGCCTATACGGGAAAGATCCGGAAGAACCCGCTCTCGGACAGGTTGGCCCTGTCGGCGCTTCCCATGCTCGGCGCCAATCTGGTGAAGGCCTGCCGGGTGCCGTCGGATCGGGCCGCGCGCGAGGCGATGCTTCTCGGCGCCATGCTGGCCGGTCAGGCATTTGCCAATTCCCCGGTCGGCCTCGTTCATGGCATGGCCTATCCTCTCGGCGGGTTCTTTCATGTGCCGCACGGCCTCTCCAACGCCCTCATGCTGGGCCCGGTTCTGAGGTTCAATGCTGTCGTGGCGGCCCCCCTCTATGCGGAGCTGGCTTTGGCGATGGGGGTCTCGCAGGGCGGTACGCAGGCACAGCAGGCAGAGGCGTTCATCTCGTTCATGGAAACGCTCATGGAAGAGAGCGGATTACCGAGGCGGTTGCGGGATGTGGGCGTGACAGAGGATGCGATCGGGAAGCTCGCCGCCGATGCGATCACGCACCAGCGGGTGCTCGTCAATAATCCGCGCTCCGTCACGGAGGAGGAGATGAGAAGCCTTTATCGACAGGCTTTCTGATCTCCGGCCGGGATGAAAGACGCCCCCGCACGAGAGGGGCGGTTCAGCCCTGTCCGAGACCGGTGCGTGTGGTCAGAAAAAGATAGAAGAGAAAGACGAGGTCGAGCCCGAGTACCATGGGGGTAAGCCGGACGAATTGCCGGCTGACCAGGAGAAGCGTGCTGTAGAACAGAAGACCGAGCGCGAGACTGATCATGAAATTGCCGGTGAGAACCGCAATGAGAAGCATGAAAGCCGGGGTGAGCAGGGCCTCACGCGATGCGCTGGCTGCCTGTCCGAGGGCCGAGAGCATACCCAGGCCGACCAGAATGAGCACGGGGGCCGTCGCTTCTGGCGGGATCATGACGATCAGGGGCCAGAAGACGGAGGAAGCGGCGAAAAGAACGGCCACGACGAGCGCGGTCAGCCCCGTTCTTCCTCCGGCCTCGACACCGACGAGGCTCTCCACATAGGCCGAGACGGTGCTGGTTCCGAGCGCGCTTCCGATCACGCTGGCGGAGCCGTCGGCGGCGAAGGCGGCGCGACCCAGCAGGGTCGTGCCATCGGGGCGGGTCAGACGCGCGCGGTTTGCGACGCTGTACATCGTGCCGGTGGCGTCGAAGAAATCACTGATGAGAAAATAGAGCGTGATGGGCAGGAGGACTTCGAGATGGGAGAAGAAGTCGCCGAAATTGAACGGAAAGAGGAGATGCGTCGGATAATGCGGCCAGTCGACGGGCTGCGCCGGTAGCGTCGTGATCGCTGCACCGTTGCGGTGAACGAAGAGGCTCAGCAGCGTCACGCCAAGAATCGAGACGAGCATTCCGGCCGGTACGCGCAGCACGAGAAGCGACCCGGCGAGAAAGATGCCGAAAAGCGTGAGCAGGACCGACGGATCGCTCAGGGAGCCGAAATGGAAGCCGTCGGAGGTCGGCACGGCGAGCTTGCCTGTCACCATGCCGATACGGGCGATGAAGATGCCGATCGCGACCTGGATCCCGAGGACGATCGGTTCAGGAAAAGCCTGGATGATGCGATGTCGCATTCTGGTGACGGAGAGACAGGTAAAGGCGACACCGCCGAGCAGGACGATGGTGAATGCCGTACGGACATCCACATGCATCTGGTGCACCACGATCTGCGCGAAAATCGCGTTGCTGCTCATGGCCGGGGCGAGAGCGATCGGCATATTGGCGAAGATCGCCATCAGCAACGTGCCGCAGACCGCAGCGGCGATGGTCGTCATGATCATGTCGTGCGGCGCCAGGCCCGCCTGCGTCATGATCGCGGGATTGACGGCCATGATATAGGCCATGGCACCGAAAGTCGTCAGTCCTGCGAGTATCTCCCTGTTGACGGTGGAGCCGCGCTGCCCGATCCGGAAGCGTCTGTCGAGCCAGGAGGAGAAGGGAGAAAGGGACACGTATCGCGAACTCCGGGCATGTGACAGGCGTGAGGCTTGTTCTAGGAGCGGAACCACCCCGACGACAAGGGGGCATGGCAGCGCGCCCCGATCGCCCACGATCCTTCCGCGATGGATCCGGCGCCCCGCATTTGCCGAGCCGGTCTTACTGGATCGCCCTGTAGATATCGTGCAATCCGCTCTGCAGGGGAGCCAGGGACCCGTCCGAAGGCAGGGGCAGCAAGCCGAGAAGCATCATCACGAGCGGATAGACATCCACGTTCTCGATCGGGGGCAGGGTCTTGTGCGACAGGAAGGCGGGGCCAGAGGCGAGGAAGAGGGCCGTCATGTCGGGCGCTGCATTGTCATAGCCATGACCGCCCGCATTGAGATGATCGTGCGGGTCGCGGATCAGGCTCCAGCCGGGATCGGCCAGGCAGAGATAGGCCGGTACACGCGGGTTGCTCCCGTAATGCAGGCGCTCGGGTATCGCGTCCCTGGGCCAGCAGGCGACATGGGGGTGCGGTCTGGACAGCGCTCTTGCGAGCTCGCGTTCATGACCCGGGGTCGGGTTGAGCCCCGCATAGGACCCTGAGGTCACGACCGACATGGCGTTGCCCGGGGCGAGGCTGGTCAGAAGAATCGTTCTCTTCGGGCTGAGCGCCGTCATGCCGTGATCGGAGACGATGATGATGTTGGCTGCGACGTGGCGCTGGGCCAGCCCGGCGAAAAGCAGGGAAAGCGCGTGATCCACCTCGCGTATGGCAGCGCGGGTCTGAGGCGATTCGGGGCCGGATTTATGACCGGCGTGATCGACGCCGTCGAAATAGAGCAAGGAAAGAGCCGGGTGTCTGGTTTTCGCGGGATCGAACCAGGAAAGCACGGTCTCGACGCGGCTCTCCGGCGTCCGTCTGGCGTCGAAATGATACCAGATATCGGGGCGCGTGTTCAGGATCGGCACGTCGGAGCCCGGCCAGAACATGACGGCGGTCATCAATCCGTGCATCTGCGCTGTCACCCAGGCAGGCGTACCGCCATTCCACCAGCGGGGATCGTCGAGCCCGGTCTGTCGACCGACGCTGAAGATCTCACCGGGAATATCCGGATCCGTCATGACATTCCCCACGATGCCGTGGTGATCGGGCCTGAGCCCGGTGACCAGGGTATAGTGATTGGGGAAGGTGACGGAGGGAAAGGAGGGGTGCATCGCGGCCGTTACGCCGCTCAGCGCGAAGGCATCCAGTGCAGGCGTATCGCCGCGATGCAGATAATCGGGGCGAAAGCCGTCGATCGAGACCAGAATGACCGGCGGCAGACCGGTCTGGTTGTCCTGTCCGCTGGAGACAGGCGGCGAATCGCAGCCGGAAAGACCCGGAAGAACGGCCAGAAGAACGGACAGGAAAACGAGATAGCGCGCCATCCGGCCAGACTGGCAGGGCGGCGCGCGTCGATCAATCCTCTGGACGGTGTCAGTTCTGTTTCAGCCGCTTTTCCCACACGGCATGGATCTGCTCGGGAGTCAGGTGCTTGCCATTCGCGTGAGCGTTCTTGCCATGGGCGTTTCCGCCGTTGTGACGATGCTTGCCGTGAGACGGATGGGCGCCATGCGCTCCGGAGGAGGCGGAGGGGCTTACCGTCGCTTTGCCCGATCCTGTGGTGGCGCCGGGCTTCACGCCTGCTGCAGGGTGGGTGTCCGCCTGCTTCAGGGCGTCCTCGCAGGCGCTTCCCTTGCCGACACCGAACTGGATCGTAGGCAGGAGCACGGCAGGGGGGAAGGCCACGGCCAGGGCTGCCGTTGCAGCCGCTCTGCCGACGATCTCAGCGCCCGGAACGATGTCGGGACTGGCCAGCGGGCCGGAGATATTGACCCGTCCCGGGAAGGACAGGACGTTGAAACCGGTCGAACGGGTGGTGACATGGTAGTCGAGGGTCTCGTTCCGCAGATTGACCGTGCCTCCACCGAGTGTGCGCGTATTGTTCGTCATGAGCAGGAAGGAGTTCGTGCTCAGGATACCGTTGCGCAGCGGCATGTCGGCGACGAAACAGCGAAGATCCGAACGCTGGGGGATGCCGAGTGCGGAAAGGATGGCGCTTCCGACCTTGAGACCCATGAGATCGGGCAGCAGGGCGGAGACGTCTCCTCCATGGTCGACGACGAGCGTCACGCCGCCATCGCCATTGCCGAGCAGGGAGGCGATCGAATTTCCCGTGGAGGAGAGCGTGACATGCCCGCCGAGCGTCCCTTCTCCCTTGAAGGTGTGGGTCGCCTTCATCAGGCGCTGGATGGAGAGGCGAGAGACATCGACCTTGAAATGGGTCTTGAACTGATCGTTCTTCGTGGGGTCGAGCGCGCCGGACATGGCGAGCGTCCCGTTTCCGACGGCGAAATCGAGCTTGCCGATCGTGATGGCACCGTCATGGATCGTGATGTCGGCGACGATATCGTCGAGGGGCATATCCCGGTTTTCGATATGTTTGCCGTCATAGGTGAGATGGGCGTTGACCGCGTTGAGCTTCGGCACGTTGATCGGCGTAGAGGGCAGGATACGGTCGCTCTTCTTTGCTTTCCGGCTCTCCTGATCGCCGGGCTTCGCGCCGATGAATCCTCCCAGATCCTTCAGATCGACATTGCGCGAGTGAAGGGCGGCATCGACCTTCATGGGCTTCTCTCTCGGCTCGACGGAGATGGTGCCACCGATATCGGATGACCCCATCTTCCCCGAAAAATCCGTGAAACGGATCTGGGTCGCGGTATAGTCGAGATGGCCGGACACGTTATAGGCCGGGGTATGCGGGATGGGGATGCCGGTCAGGCCGTAGAGCAGGGCCATGTCGGGGCCTGCGAAATGAAGAACGAGCTTGGTACCCTTGAAGTGGAGGGGGTCGTTGACGCTCCCTTTCAGGGTCATATAGGTGGGGCCGTTCTCGATACGGGCATCGACCGGATAGGGTTTGTCCGAATCGGTCAGGGCGAGGAGAGAGCCGCTCACGATATGTCCGGTGATCGGCGCGCGGGTGTAGCGTCCCTTCAGATCGACCACGATCGTCGCGTCCTTGCCTTTCTCCTCCGGCGTCGTGTGAATGAGGACATGCATGTCGGTTGCGAGTTTGGCCAGAGCGACCCTGATATCGCCCCCGGTGATCGAGACCTCGCCGATTTTGGGGAGGGGCGCCGGATCGGAGCCGGACGTGGCCTTGGCGGGTTTCGCGTCGGGATCGGAGAAGGTGTAGTTGTTGCGTCCATCGGCGAGCGAGACGATATCGCCCTTCGGTGTATCGAGGGCGATGAGCGGGACCTCTATTCCCTTGCCGGTCAGATAGCGCCAGACGTTGAACGAGACTGTTGCCTTTCTGGCGCTGGCGAAAAGCTCTTTCTCCTTCTCGAAGCCTTTCGGTTGTTCGATCCTGAGATCGTCCACCGATACGGTCGTCGTGAAGCCGGGGCTCACATGCAGATGAGCGATCGAGACCGGACGATGCAGGGCGGCGCTGGCGCGACGATTGACGAGCGGAACGAACCAGTCCCAGTTCCAGAACAGGATCAGCAATACGATCAGGACCGCGAGGACGCCTGACACGATCGCGAGCGCACGTCTGACGGGGCGACGCGGTCTCTTCTGTGAGGGGGTTCCTGGATCTGTCACGCGCGCCGCCTTTTCTTTTTTCGATTCGGGTGAGGCGACCCGGTTGGACCGGGGAGCCATTCCCTAGATTACGAAAATGCAGGGTGCGAGTTCCTCCGGTCCGCCTTCATCCACGGCTGGGCGGCGGCGTATCCGGACGTGAGATTCAGGGCAGGAGATTCACGGCAGGAGAAGCCAGAGTGGCACGAGGCCGGGGAAATGCAGGGCGAGCATCCTGCGCGCCTCGGGCGCAAGATGGGCGATGGCGCAGCTTATCGCGTCAGCGTGCGGCGCTTGCAGGATATCGATCCCGAGGCAGAAATCCCGCAATCCGTCGCCGAAGCTGCGCAGGGTCCGGTACGGGCGGAACGCTGTCTCGGTGGCCCGGTCCATCGGGTGAGAGACGAGGGAAAGCGTTGCGGGGAGGGTGGCCAGGAGAAGGGGGAGGCCCTCCGGCGACCGACCGAGAAACGCGCCTTCCGGTGCGAGACGGATATGGACGTGACGATGCGGTTCGGGGCGCTCGTCCGCCGGTCGGGCCGGGGCCGCATCGATGAGAACCGGCAGCCATGAAGCGAGCGCCGGATTGTCCGGGAGAAGTGCGGCAGTGTCCGGCAAGTGGAGTATGCCGCGTTGCATGCCGGGAGCGGGGGCCTCTTCCGGGGAGGCGGAATCGAGGATGAGCCATACGGGAACGACTCCCCCGGTTCCTGCTGCGGCGAAGACGAGCGAGCCGGTGCGCTCATCGAATGAGAGCAGCGCCCCGGTCTCATCTGCGAGGGTGGCTCGTTCCAGCGTGTGTGCCGGTATGTGACCCTGAGGCCGGGTCTGCGAGGGGGAGCGGATCGTGAAAACGGTTTCCGCCAGAAAATCGTGGCTGCTCCGCCGGGTCTCCTGCCGGATGCGCCAGAAGAGCGTGTCCAACCCCTCGCGCCGGATCAGCCCCGCATTGCGACGCGTCGGTTCGAGAAAGCGAAGCGGCGCGCGGTCTTCCTCGTCGTTGCGGTTGTAATAGGTCCAGAGATCGGGGGGCGTCAGGTCCTTCGGCAGCCTCGAGAGACGCTGCGTATAATGCGCCATGTTCCGCGTGACATAATGCAGGATCCGAGCGCCCGGCCGGGACGGCCGAATACCCTGTATGTAGTCGCTCCCGTCCGATGCCCTGTAGCGGCCCGGATCGAGCGACCAGGCGTAACCATCTACCGGATGATCACGATAGCATTCAGGGCGGATGAAGCTCTTTCCCAGAACGTGGTCCGGAAAGTCCTGCGGTGCCCGGCGCGTATAGGCGGCGAGCGGCGCTTCGAGCGTGCGGGCGACATGTCCGTTTGCGCCGTAAACGCTCCAGTTGAGCGCGATTCCGTCTGCCTCGGGAAAGCGGTCCAGATAGGGGCCGATCTGCGCGTCCTCTTCCGGAAAGACATATTCGTCGCTCTCGAGGCAGATGACCCAGTCGAAACGGGATCTGCAGGCGCAGATGGACTCCATGAAGGCATCCGAGCGGCGCTCGGCATAGCTGTCCTTGACGGAGGTAACGCGATGCGTCTCGATCGGAAAGAGATGCGCGGCCGCCTGGACGCATTCCCATGTTCCATCATCGGATCGATCGTCATGGACGATCAGCCGGTCGAAACCGATCGCGATGTGATAGGCGAGCCACCAGCCGATATCGTCAGCATCGTTCCGGACGAAGAGAATGGCGGCGGCTTTGGCCATGAGACAGGAGACCCTTCTTGTTGTGGTTTGTCCCGATCGACGCCCTGTCGGGTCAGTCCATCTTCAATGCGGCGAGGAACGCGCTTTGCGGGATCTCGACCTTGCCGAACTGGCGCATGCGCTTCTTGCCCTCTTTCTGTTTCTCGAGCAGCTTGCGCTTGCGCGAGATGTCACCGCCATAGCATTTGGCCGTCACGTCTTTCGAGAGCGCTCCGAGGGTCTCGCGGGCGATGATGCGCGAGCCGATCGAAGCCTGGATGGCAATCTTGAACAGCTGACGCGGAATCAGATCCTTGAGCTTGCTGCAGATTGCCCGGCCGCGCGTCTCTGCGACGGTGCGATGCGCGACGAAAGCGAGGGCATCGACGGGCTCCTGATTGACCAGGATCGAGATACGGACGAGATCGCTCTCCTCGTAACCGTCCATCTGGTAATCGAAACTGGCATAACCGCGCGTGAGGGATTTGAGCCGGTCGTAGAAGTCGAACACCACCTCGTTGAGCGGAAGGCGATAGACCGCCATGGCACGATTGCCGACATAGGTCAGATCCATCTGGATCCCGCGGCGTTCGCTGCACAGGGTGAGCACGCTACCCAGATATTCGTCCTGGACCAGAATCGTGGCCTTGATCCAGGGTTCCTCGATTTTCTCGATCTTTGCGAGATCCGGCATATCCGCCGGGTTGTGCAGATCTTCCTGCGTTCCGTCGGTCATGTGCATCTTGTAGACCACGGAGGGTGCGGTTGCGATCAGATCGAGATTGAACTCGCGCGACAGACGTTCCTGGATGATTTCGAGATGCAGGAGTCCGAGAAAGCCGCAGCGGAAGCCGAAGCCCAGCGCCGCCGAGGTTTCTGCCTCGAAATGGAACGAGGCATCGTTGAGGCGCAGCTTGCCGAGGGAATCGCGCAGCTTCTCGAAATCGTCGGCATCGATCGGAAAGAGGCCGCACCACACTACGGGAATGGAAGGCTTGAACCCGGCCAGAGGCTGGGCCGCAGGCGTGCGGTCGAGCGTGACCGTGTCGCCGACCGCGACATCGGCCACGGTCTTGATCGCGGCATTGATATAGCCCATTTCGCCCGGGCCGAGCGAGTCGACGGGGGTCATCTTGGGCAGGAACACACCGACCTGATCGACGTGATAGGTGGATCCCGCCTGCATCATCCGGATCTTGTCCCCGCGACGCAGTGTGCCTTCCTTGATGCGGACGAGAATGATCACGCCGAGATAGGGGTCGTACCAGCTATCGACCAGAAGCGCCTGCAGGGGGGCTTCCGCGTTGCCTTCGGGCGGCGGCAGGCGTGTGACCAGCGCCTCGAGAACGCCCTCGATGTTGAGACCGGTCTTGGCCGAGACCTCGACCGCATCGTCGGCGGGTATGCCCACCACTTCCTCGATCTGGGCGCGCACACGCTCGACATCCGCAGCCGGAAGATCGACCTTGTTCAGAACCGGAACGATCTCGTGGTTCGCATCGATCGCCTGATAGACATTCGCGAGGGTCTGCGCCTCGACTCCCTGAGAGGCATCGACGACCAGAATGGACCCTTCGCAGGCGGCGAGGCTGCGGCTGACTTCATAGGCGAAATCGACATGGCCCGGCGTATCCATCAGATTGAGGATATAGGTCTTGCCGTCTTTTGCCGGATAGGTGAGGCGCACGGTCTGCGCCTTGATGGTGATCCCGCGCTCCTGCTCCAGCTCCATGTTATCGAGGATCTGGTCCTTCATTTCCCGGGCCGTGAGCGCACCGCAGGACTGGATCAGACGGTCAGCCAGGGTGGACTTTCCGTGATCGATATGCGCGATGATCGAGAAATTGCGGATCTGGGACAGGGGCGTTGCGGTCATGGCGCGATACATAAGCGATTGCGCCGATCTTGTCATTGGGGAGAAACCGGCGGCAGACGTTTTCTCCCCCCGCTCGTTCAGCGATCCGTCAGGCGGAATTCGATACGACGGTTGCGCGCGAAGGCAGCGGCCGTATTCGCCGGATCGAGAGGCTGGTAATCGGAAAATCCGGTCGCGGCGAGATGATGCGGATCGACCCCGGCCCTGATCAGGACCTTGACCACGGTGATGGCGCGCGCGCTCGACAGCTCCCAGTTGCTCGGGAAGGCGCTGTGGATGGGCTGTCTGTCGGCATGACCGTCGACTCTCAGGATCCACGGAACGTCGCCCGGGATCTGGCTCGAGACCTGCCGGAACGTATGGGCGAGGGCCGTGATTTCCTTCTCGCCTTCAGGGGTCAGCTCGGCGCTGCCCTGGGGAAACAGGATCGAGCTCTGGAAGACGAAGCGATCTCCGACGATCTCGACACCCTTCTGGTTCTTCAGGATGTCCCGCAGGCGTCCGAAGAACTCCGAGCGATAACGTTTGAGCTGATTGACCTTGTCCGCCAGGGCGACGTTCAGCCTCTTGCCCAGATCGTCGATCTTCTCGTCGCGCGCCGCAACATCCCTTTTCGCGATGTCGAGAGCCGCGCCGATCGCCTGGAGCTGACGGTTCAGCTCCTCGAGCTGCGATTTCAGCTCGGCGATGCTCGCCTGATCGGAGCGGGAGGCTTCACCGGCCGCTGCAAGAGCCTGCTCCTTTTCAGCGATCGTCCCGTTCAGGGTCGCGAGCTGCTGGGTCAGGGTATCGGCCTGTCGTCTGGCGCTGTCGCGATCCGTCGTGAGGCTGGCGACCATCGAATCGAGCTGGTGGTTTTTCTGCTCGGTCATCGAAAGCGTGTGCTGCAGGGCGGCAAGCTGCTGGCGGAGGGCGTCGAGGGAGTGGGTACGCCGGCTCAGGGCGACCGACAGGAATTGCTGCCCGAGGACGAAGACCAGCAGAACGAAGGTCACGACCATCAGAAGCGTGGACAGGGCATCCACATAACCGGGCCACGCATTGAGTTCGCCATGCGAACTCCGTCGGGAACGTCGCGCCATGATACCTGCCTTCCTACTGCCTGGTCGTGCCGGGGCCGGCGGGTGTCGTTGCGGCGATCGTGCGGGCGAGAACACGCAGATCGTTGCGGATCTCGCCGCTCATCTGGGCCCGTCCACTATGCAGTTCGTCGATCAGCCGCACGATATGCCCCTCGATGCGGCTGAACTGCTCGCGCCCCTCGCGTGCATCGTTGAAGGCTGCGGTGCCCGGGGTGGCGGCCTCGCCGACATGCTTGAGAAAGGGGCCGAGAAGAGCCTGACCCTCGGCCACGCGGGACATCATCTTCTGGTTCGCCTGCAGCAGGTCGGTCATGGCCTTCAGGCGTTCCTGCAGACCTTCCATGACCTGAAGCTGCTGCATACGGCTCTCCTCGCTGCGGGAGACGACATTCTGGAGCGTTTCGAGGTTTTCTGCCGTCTGTTCGAGCAGGGCCTGAACATAGGCGGGCACGGAGCCGTCACCGCCTTCCAGGATGGCGGAGCCGTGCTTGGTGATTCCGGCGAGCCATTCTTCGACCTCGTTGAAAAACCGGTTCTGGGCCTGTCCGGCATTGAGATCGAGAAAACCGAGAATGAGGGCGCCGGCGAGACCGAACATCGATCCGGAGAAGGCCGTGGCCATGCCCTTGAGCGGCTGGGCCAGACCGGATTTCAGCTGATCGAACATGGCATCGAGATTGCCATCGCCCACACTCATGCCGCCGATCACGCCCGCGATCGAACTCACCGTAAGAAGAAGGCCGTAGAACGTGCCGAGCAGACCCAGAAAGATCAGAAGGCTCGTCATGTAGCGCGAAATCTCACGCGATTCGTCCAGTCGACCGGACAGGGAATCGAGCGTGGCTTGGGTCGATTGCAGGGTCAGGGCAAGACGGCCCGACGTGCTGCGCGCCGCGAGATTGCGTGCGAGCGGGCCGAGAAGACGCGGAGGGGAAGGCTGGGCCAGTCCGGTCCGGTTGACCCGCAATTCCTCCACCCATCTGACCTCGGGCATGAGACGCTGGACGATCCGGAGATTCCAGAGAATGCCGATGAGCAGGACGAACAGGATGAGTCCGTCGAGCATCGGATTGGCGAAGAATGCTGCGTAGAGCGTTCTGCCCAGAAGGGCGACGACGGCGATGACGAGGCACAGGAAGATCCCCATGCGCAGGAGATAGATCGTCGGTCGGGTCATTGGGGTGCCTTGGGGGAGGGGGCTCCGAACTGGGCCTCGGAGCTTGGCACGGGTGCCGCGCCTTCGGCAACGATATCGAGGCGGTCGGGGGGCGTGACGCCTTCAGCGGCGAGCCCGGTCGCTCTGGGGTAGATTCTCGTCGTTGCGACACCGGCGCGGATCAGGATCGACCGGACGGCGAGCGCACGCGCCAGGGCGATGCGTCTCGGTGTGGAGAGATCCTCCGTACTGCCGCTGGCGCTCGACCAGAGCGTGACGCGCAGACCGGGCTGTGCCGCCAGTTTTCGGCCTTCCGCCGAGACGGCGTCGATCATGGCCTGTGTCATGGCGCTGCTATCGGGGGAAAAGAGAACGCGAAGCCCCTTCCCGACAGTCTGTGTCTCCCCCTTCGCATCGGCAGACGCCTTCACATCTTCCGGAGGGACCGGCGGATGGGTCGGGACCGGAACGGCAGGGGGGACGATGATGACAGGACGGGGCGGGGCGGCGGGAACGTCGGGAGGGGCGCCCACGCGCCGGGCCGCGGGCGCCTGCGGCGCCGGGGAGGACGGCTCGGCATGTGACGGTGCCGTGTGCGGCGACGCGTTTTGCGGCGTCACCTTATGTGGTGGCGTCTTGTGCGGGGATGTCTTCTGCGGAGGCGTCTTCTCTGGCGCGGCTGCCTTGGGCAGCGCGTCCTCGTTGATCGTGACCTGCGCCCGTGCGGGGGAGGCGGACAGCGGAGCGGCCGGAAGCACGGCCGAGAGCAGGAGGGAGTATAGGAGCGGCCGTTTCATGACCGCATCATCCTAATCGCCTCGCCCCGTTCCGGGCAATGGGGGAACGGGGTTTTCGTCTTTTGCTGCCTGACCGGTCTCAGGCCTTGCGCGTCAGTGCGTCGAGCACGATGGCGCGTATCGGACCATGCAGGTTGGCGTTCCCCGCGACGACCGTGACGTCGTTGTCCAGATCCGTGATCTCCAGCCCTTCAGGGTCGGTCGCATAGCCGCCGGCTTCACGCACGATCAGCAGCCCTGCGGCGCAATCCCAGGGTTTCAGCCCGATTTCCCAGAATGCCTCGTAACGTCCGGCGGCTACCCATGCCAGATCCAGCGCGGCGGCGCCGAAGCGGCGGAAGCCCGCGACATGCGGCATGAGCGCGGCGAGGGTGCGGCCGAAAGGCAGGCGGCGGTCAGCCGGTGTCTTGGCGAAGGGAATACCGGTGGCGATCAGCGATTCGGAGAGGTCGCGACGGGCGGAAACACGGATGCGGCGCTCATTGAGAAAGGCGCCGATGCCTTTCTCGGCCCAGAACATCTCGTTCGCTGCGGGGTTGTAGACCATCGCGGCGGCGATTTCGGTCGAGCCGTCGGGATGCCGGCGTTGCAACGCGATGGAAATCGCCCATTGCGGAATGCCGTGCAGGAAGTTCGACGTGCCGTCCAGCGGATCGACGATCCAGCGCCAGGTCCAGTTCTCGCCGCCCGATGTGCCGCTTTCCTCCATCAGGAAGGCATAGCCCGGACGGGCGCGGGCGAGTTCATCACGGATCGTCTGTTCGGCGCGCAGATCGGCCTGCGAGACGAAATCGCCCGGCCCCTTGATGCTGACCTGAAGTTGCTCGACTTCGGCGAAATCGCGCAGGAGGCGCTTGGCTGCCTTTTGCGCAGCATTCTGCATGACGGTCATATGCGGCGAGAGGCGCATGGCAAAAATCCTGATGAAAAACTGTGAAAGAGCAGGGGCGTCGGTCGGGGCGGGATCGCTACGGGCGCGATCCCGGATCAGGGCGTGGGGTTTCCCCGCGCGGAGGTGTCAGCGCGCGGGGGGGGGTCAGTTCTTGGCGCGCTCGACATAGGACGCGTCATCGGTGCGGACCACCACGCGCTCGCCGGATTCGATGAAGGGGGGAACCATGGTCTTCACGCCATTGGACAGCATGGCGGGCTTGTACGACGAGCTGGCGGTCTGTCCCTTGACCACCGGATCGGCCTCCGTGATCTCGAGCGTCACATGAGGAGGCAGGGAGACGCCCACCGGATCGCCCTCGACCAGCTTCACGTTCAGCTCCATGTTGTCCTGCAGGAAGGGGAGCTGGTCTCCGAAGAAATCCTTGTGCAGCATGACCTGCTCGAAGGTTTCGGGATCCATCAGGACGATGTTGTCGCCGTCTTCGTACGAGTAGGTGTAGTCCTTGTCTTCTGTCATCAGACGTTCGACGGTATCGGCGGTGCGCCAGCGCTCATTGGTCTTGTTGCCGGTATTGAGGTCGCGCATCTCGACCTGGATGAAGGCGCCACCCTTGCCCGGCGTGATGATCTGCTGCTTGAGAACGGTCCAGCGACGACCGTCATGCTCGATGACCTGGCCGGCGCGGATCAGGTTAGCCTGCTGCTTCATGGAAGAAAGATCCCGGGAATCGTGATGAGGACACGACGGAATCCTGCCGCCGTGAAAGGCGCGTATCTACCGAAGCGGGCGAGCAAGAGCAAGCGAGTTGGATCTCTGCGCCGGGGAGGGCCGGGTCGTACCGGGCCGTGGGGTGGCGGAACCGGCGCGGCGCGAACGGCGCTTGCCCCGCGATGAGGGGGTGTCTAGGAGCGGCATCATGAGCCTGCGCCTTCCTTCCGTTCGGTCTTTCATCACGTCCATTCTGGTCGGGCCCGCCCTGGTCGCGTCCCTGACGCTCGGTTCTGCCGGAACGGCATGGGCCGCCGATTGTGCGTCGCGCTTTCTGGACGGCACCCAGCCCCGCGTCTCGCTTCCGGCCCCGCAGGGACGCTACGTCCTGTTGTGCAATCTCGATTTCGCCGTGCTGGTATCGGGCACGACCCACGAGCCGGTATGGGTGGCCGAGCACCTGACGCGACAGGACGTACGTGCGGCGCGTCATCAGGTCAGGCAGGGCGTGTTTCACGAGGAAACGCGTCAGCCGCCCGGGGATCGCGCCCATCTGGAGGATTATCGCCGTTCGGGGTTCGATCGCGGGCATATGATGCCGAGCGGCGATGCGCCGACCGAGGTTTCGCAGCAGCAGACCTTTTCGCTTTCCAACATGGTTCCCCAGACGCCCGATCTCAACCGGGGTTTATGGGCGGGGGTCGAGAAGCAGGTGCGCGATCTGGCGAAATCGGAGGGGGAAATCTATGTCGTGACGGGGCCGGCCTATCGCACGGCGCATGCGGCGACGATCGGCCCGGATGCTCTTCCGGTGCCGACATCCACCTGGAAGGCCGTCTATCTGCCTGCGCGCAGGCAGGCCGGTGTCTATGTCTGCAAGAACCTGACCGAACCGCGCTGTACGCAGGTGCCCGTTGCCGCGCTGATCCGTGTGACGGGGGTCGATCCGTTTCCGACCCTGCCCGACCGGATCAAGGCCGGGATGGCGCAGCTCCCCGAACCAAAGGCGGAGCCTTATCATGTCTCGCCGCGTCTTCAGCGTCTGACGCGTCGCATTCTCTCGCGCTTTCTCAAGGAGCTGCTCTCCTCGGGATCGCCGCTCTGAACGGCGTAGGGACGGCTTTCGGGCTGCGTTCAGGGGGCCGCTGCGTTCAGGGGGCGGAGGGATTCGTTTCCGGAAGATCGTGAAGCCCGCCATCGGGATCGGTAATCCGACCGGGATGGCGCTCGGGCCGATAGTAATCGGGGCCCAGAGGCACCTTCCCCGCGCCGCCGGGTATATCGAGCACATAGGTAGGCCAGGCGAGGCCGGTGACGCGTCCGCGGAGGGTTCTGAGCAGTGCTCTGCCTTCCTCGATCGGGACATGAAAATGCGAGGTGCCGGGCGCCGGATCGAGCTGATGCAGGTAATAGGGTTTCACCCGGGCGGCGACGAAGGCCCTGAGCAGGGCCTCGAGAGAGGAAGGCGTGTCGTTCACGCCCCGCAGCAGGACCGACTGGCTCAATACCGGTATGGCGCGGGACTGGATGCGGCGCAGGCTGGCCCGGGCGTCTTCCGTGAGTTCGCGGGCATGATTGGCGTGGAGGACGATCCACATGGCCCGGTCGGTTTCCAGCGCATCGAGCATGGCGGTGTCGACACGCCGGGGATCGGCCACCGGAACCCGGCTGTGGATACGGATCGTTTCGATATGATCGATGGCGGAGAGCCGGGAGACGATATGCCGGAGCCGTCTCGGGCTGAGCATGAGCGGGTCTCCGCCCGTCAGGATGACCTCCCGGATCGCTGGATGGGACGCGAGCCATGCGAGGGCCGTTTCGAGCGCGTCGTCGGAGAGCAATCCCCCATCCGGGCCGACATGTTCCCGCCGGAAGCAGAAACGGCAATAGAGCGGGCAGACGAGAAGAGGCTTGAGCAAGGCGCGATCTTCGTAGCGGTGCACGATGCCGGGAACCGGAGACAAGGCATCGTCGCCGATCGGATCGTATCGCTCCCACGGAGCGGTTGCGAGCTCTTCCGGCGAGGGGACGACCTGGCGGCCGATCGGATCGTCGGGAGTTTCGATCAGGTCGAGGAAGGCGGGCGGTATCGCGGTCGCGAAATTATCCGCCACACGATCGAGCGCGGCCGCCCGATCCTGCGGGACGAGGCCGTCCGCAATGAGCTGTGCGACGCTGCGCAGGGTCGTTCTGCGTATCGGAGGGGGATTGACCGGATCTGCCATGGGCGGGCTGTACTGCAGGCCGGACAGTTTTCGCAACCGGAGAGCGATTCATGACGAAGCGGACTTCCCTCTCGGACAGGGTGCCCCTGTTGCAGCGACGCGCGCTCATGCAACGCGGCGTGAGAGCCTTTTTCGAGGGGCGCGGTTATCTCGAAGCCGAGACGCCCTATGCGGTGACGACGCCGGGGGAGGAGGTGCATCTGCGCTGTTTCCGTACCGAACTCGAGGAGCCCGATGGCCACAGGGAGACGCGCTTCCTGCATACGAGTCCGGAATTCGCGATGAAGCGTATCGTTGCCGCGACGGGATTGCCCGTGTTCCAGATGGCAAGGGTATGGCGCAATGGCGAGCGCAGCGCTCTGCACGCTCCGGAATTCACGATGCTCGAATGGTATCGCCCGGGGGCGGGGCTCGACGCGCTGATGGACGAGACCGAGGCGCTTCTGCGGGCGGTGCTTCCGCCTGCGCTCGAACGTGACGGCCGGACCTTGCGATTCGACGGTCCGTTCGAAAGACTGACCATGCAGGAGGCGTTTCACCGCTTCGCGAAGGTCGATCTTCTTGCCTCGGGGGAGGATGCGGCGTGTCTGGCGCGTGACGCGGGGACGCGTTTGCGGGACGGGGAGACGTGGGAGGATCTGTTCTTCCGCCTGTTGCTGGAGCGTGTCGAACCCGAGATCGGTCGTGTCAGGCCGACATTCCTTACTCACTGGCCCAGAGCCCAGGCAGCGCTCTCGCGTCAGGATCCCGCCGATCCGCGCGTGGCGCTGAGATTCGAGCTCTATGCGGCCGGGATCGAGCTGGCCAACGCTTTCGAGGAGCTGACGGATGGCAGGGAACAGAGGGCGCGTTTCGAGGCGGACCGGTTGCGTCGTCTTGCATTGGCGCCGGATCAGGACTGGCCGCTCGACGAGGGGTTTCTGGAAGATCTCGATCATCTGCCGCCGTGCAGCGGCATCGCGCTCGGCTTCGATCGGCTCGTGATGCTTGCGGTCGGTGCCTCCCGTATTCGTGACATTATGTGGTTATCTTAAACCTTTGGATAGCCATGAAGCTTTTCCGGGGGCAAACTCGTTCTCATAGCCTAACATGGCGCCAGCTTCGAACTGATCCGGCAGGCGGCTTCAGCTTCGGAAGGGGTATCAGGATGATGAAGAAAACGGTCTTTCTTTCTTTGGCGGCCTTGCTGACGCTGTCGGCGTGCGACGTGCCGACCGTACAACAGCGCAAGGTTCTCGATTCCATGATCGGGAAGACGGATGTCGATGTGCTGAGGACCTTCGGCGTGCCGAGCCGGACCTATCAGGCAAGCGGTCACGATTTCCTTGCCTATATCGACAACCAGACGAACTACTCGCCCGGAACCGGCGGCTGGGGCTGGGGCTGGGGTGGCGGACCCTGGGGCGGTTATGGCGGCTGGGGTGGCGGCTGGGGCGGCTATGGTGGCTGGGGTGCCTTCGGTGGCGGTTTTCCGCCCAGCTATTATAATACGAGCTGTCAGACGACGTTCGAGCTGACCAACAGTCGCGTGGTCGGATGGACCATGCGTGGAGACGGATGCTGAAACCGATGACCTCCGTGGCAAGAAGAACAAGAACAATCTCGTCCGCCTGCCTTCTGCTTCCTCTTCTTCTCTCCGGTTGCGAGAGCGGCGCCCGGCAGGACCCGCTCGAGCATCCGGGCTCTGTCATGGCGACGCGTATGCCGGCCGCGAGCAGCGGCCATATGTATCACGAATCGACGAAGTCGCTCACTTCGACGCCGGTCGCCTATGAAGAGCCTCCGACCCTTTCCTATGCTGACAGGCCGCTCCTCGAGAATATCTCCGCCTCTCTGGAGCTTGCCGATTATCTGCATGCGCTCCGGCAGGCCGATCTGGCGCGCCTGCTCGGACGGAACGGGCCGTTCACCGTTTTTGCGATTCCGAACGAGCCGCTGGAGCGTTACGCAGCGACGATTCCCGGCGGGGGGCTGATGGCTCCATCCAACGCCGCGCTTCTGCACCGGGTTCTTGCCTATACGATCGTGCGCGGGAACTGGTCCCCCCAGGCGATCGACAAGGCCATGGCGAAAAGCAAGACCACGCGAATCGCGCTCAGGACAATGTCCGGCGATGTCCTGACTGTGAGCAGGGGGCAGAACCCCGGCGCCTTCGTGCTTCTGAACGGGTCCGGGCGTGAGACGCGGATCTGGCTCAATGGCGCCCCCCAATCGAACGGGGTGCTTTATTTCACTCAGGATATTCTTCCGCCAAACGGCTGAGAATACCCGCAAGCTGCCTCTCGGCTCCGTCTTCCGAAGCGAAATCGAGCGGGATGGAGAGAAAATCGGCGCCTGCGCGGGCCATCGCCAGAGCCTGATCGGCGTCCGAAACATTCTCCGCTATCACCGGGAGTTCCATCATCTGGGACCACCAGGTGATCAGATCGGGCGCGTCGGGAGCGACTGCGATGTAGTCGGCGCCCAGCTCTCCTGCAATCATCGCGTCGTCCCGGCTCGTGCCGCAGAATACGCCGAGTTGCAGATCGCGTCCCAGTTCGGCGCGGGCCAGTGCACAGCGTGCGGCCGTTCCGCTCAGATGGACGCCGTCACAGCCCGTCTGTGCGGCCAGAGCCGGGAGGTCGGTCAGAATCAGGGCGACGTCGTGTCTCTGGACGGTTTCCCGCAGGGCGTTGACCAGCGACTCGGCCCTTCTTTCATCGGGTCCGTCCAGACGCAGGGCGGCGGGATGCCATTTGCGAATGATCGAGACCAGAGCATCGAGATCGCTCCCGGCGTCGAATTCGGGCGGTATGATCAGATAGAGTTCGCAGGGCAGCATATGTGGAGTCCGTCAGGGGAGAGATACCGGCTCTCTCAGGCGAGAAAGCACTTGAGGCGTTCGAGGCGGTACGGATCGTAAGGCGGTCTGCCAAGACTGAAAGCGTCCGGCCGGGATGTCAAAACATGCGCATCGCAGCGATGTGCCAGATCCCGCAAGCTGTCGAGGGCGGGGGATTTACCGTCGCAGACGACCCATCTTGCGCCGCTTCTGAGCGCGGAGGCGGCCAGGGCCGGCGCAGAGCCGGCATCGAAGACGGACGCGATCATGAGGGACTCCGTCAGGTTCTGCCACCAGGGATATCCCATGATTCGCCCGAGACCGGGGGCGGGGATGACGCCATAGACCGGAACGGATCCCGCCGGAGGCAAATGCGGCAGGAGGGTCCGGTCATGAAGCACGACGAGACGATCGGGCAGGGTGTCGGCCGGATTATCCTGAGGCTTCATGCTTGACCTTGCGATACGATGCGGGCTTCCTGTTGATGGCGGAAACCACCGGGAACCGATGAGGGTGTTGTGACAGATCAGAGCGTGACTGAAAACGCCTCGGCCAGATCCGAGGATCGGATCGAGGAGGCGCTCGATCGCATCGCTTATGCCCTCCACCAGTCGAGACGCCCTGCAACGGAGGCGGACTGGCAGCCCGTTGCGGCCAATATCGAGGCCTTGCGTCACCGGGTGGGCGATCTCATCGCCCGGTTGAGCAACGGGGAGGGCAGATAGCCATGGCTCAGGTCTCCATTCGACTGAACGGTTATTCCTATTCCATCGGCTGCAAGGACGGTGAGGAGCGGTATCTGCAGGATCTTGCCCGGCAGGTCGAGAGACGGATCGAGCGCATCCGTGCCCTCGGCACCCAGGGAGGGGAGGCCTGGACCCTGGTCATGGCCTCGTTGCTGATGGCAGATGAGCTGCACGATCTGGCGAAAGAGATTCTGCCGAGCACGACGAGCGAGCGGGTGCAGCGTGCCGATCGGATCATTGCCGAGAACGAACGGCGCGACGTCAGATTAAATCTTCTGGCGGAACGTGCCGAAGGCATTGCAGCCGAGCTTGAGAATACATAGTTAAAGCGCGTGGGACTGCCCGGTACGTCAGGCAACTCAACCCCTGGGCCGATAAGCACTTCCTTAGGGAGCTGGCTCTGTCGTGATCGTGGTCATGATAACCGGCGCCCACCTGCGTGAGCAGGTCCGGGAGGGCTGAAAGACCGACGGCCAGGGTGGTTCCACATTCATGACTATCGACCAGAGCAAACGCGATCTCAGACGCGATCAGAAGGCTCTTCGCCTCTCCAGACCCGTATCTGCCGAAGATGTCAGGCGCCTCACGCGAGGCATCTTCGAAGCCGTGGCGAACGCGACCGATGCAGTATGTATCGCCTGTGTGTGGCCGTTGCCCGGCGAGCCCGATCTGAGGCCTCTTCTCTACAATCTGCATGAAGCGGGTCGACGGGTGGTCCTGCCGGAAACCACGCCGCGAGGGCAGGCCCTTGCGTTTCGTCGCTGGACTCCCGGCTGTCCGATGGTTCCGGGGCGCTTCGATACAGCGCATCCGGACGGTCCCATCGACACCCCTGACGTGGTTCTGGTACCTCTCCTGGCATTCGATCGCTCTCTCAATCGTCTCGGCTACGGAGGCGGCTATTACGACCGCACGCTCGCTGTTCTCGACTGTCCGGCGATCGGCTTCGCCTGGTCGTGGCAGGAGGTGAAAACCGTGCCTGTGGACGCGTTCGACATGCCGCTTTCCGCGATCGTGACGGAACGCGAAACAATAACCCCGCCGAAACAGAAAGGTGATCTCTGGTGAGAATCCTGTTCCTTGGAGATATCGTGGGTCGTGCCGGTCGAGAGGCCGTCATGGTGCAGCTGCCCGCGTGGCGCTCCGCCCTGAAACTCGATGCAGTCGTCGTGAACGGCGAGAATGCGTCTCATGGGTTCGGCTTGTCCACGGCGATTGCGACGGATCTCTTCAAGGCCGGTGTCGATGTCATCACGCTCGGGAATCACGCCTGGGATCGGAAGGAGCTGCTGCGCGAGATCGATGCGGAGCCGCGCATCGTTCGTCCGATCAATTTCCCGCCGGGAACGCCCGGACAGGGATCGTTCGTGATCGCCCTTCCCAACGGGCGCAAGATTCTGGTGATCAACGTCATGGGCAGGTTGTTCATGGACGCTCTGGACGATCCTTTCCGGAGCGTCACCGAATGTCTTTCCCGCCACAGGCTCGGGATGACTGCCCATGCCATCATCGTGGATATGCACGCCGAAACGAGCAGCGAGAAAATGGCTCTGGGTCACTATCTCGACGGTCGGGTGTCGCTTGTCATCGGTACGCACACCCATGTGCCGACGGCAGATCATCGGGTGTTGCCGAAAGGGACTGCCTATCAGACCGATGCCGGGATGTGTGGGGACTACGACAGCGTGATCGGTATGGGGAAGGATGCGTCGGTCGCGCGTTTCGTGCGCAAGATCCCGGGAGAACGCCTCCAGCCCGCGGAAGGCGATGCGACGGTATGCGGTCTGTTCGTCGAAATCGACGACGCGACCGGGCTTGCCCGGCGTGTCGAGGCGGTTCGTCAGGGGGGACATCTCGCCCCGGCTTTCCCGTGTTTGTGAGGACTCTGTTTTCCGGACGATTTTTTTCCTGTTTTTTGTGAGTGGTTTTGTCGGGAATCGGGTGTGGTCCATGTGTGGCGTGGGTTTTGGGGGGATTGAGGAAGTGTTTGACAACCCCCCCCGGTTTCCGTAAAAGCCCGTTCACCGCAGCGGAACATGCTGCGGCGA
>NZ_BJVC01000008.1 GCF_007988945.1 Swaminathania salitolerans
TCAGCAGACGATGCTGTTGCATCTCGTGCACAAGCGCGTCGAACAAGGCGTATCGCCTGTTTGATGGCGTTGCTCCTGGCCACCGGGTTGAGGGCCAATCCCGGCCCCGATGAACTCGGCATGTCGTGATAGGCTTCATCGGGCGTGCGTCCAGCCAGACAGGATCCAGGCCGGAGCGGCGCGGGGCAGAGCCCTTACTTCAGAACGATCTGACGGCCCGCGCCATAGATGTGGTAGAAAGAGCTCGCAGGCATGTAGTCGACAAGGGGCTCGCCATTTGCGTCGATGTGATCGATCCAGCCGCCATTGAGCCTCTCCGGTGCGAAACGTTCCAGAAAACCATGCGCGAAACGATCTGCTTCGTTGCCATGCGTCATTGAATAAGGCGCGCCATGCAGGAGACGCAGTAATTCGGTCTGCGCCCAGATCCGTGACGCGTGCCCTGTGATAACCCTGTTTTCGGTCATCGAATCGTATACGCGGGAGGTCGACATGTCGCATCCGCTGACGAAACCGGCCCGGAACAATCCTTCGGCCGTCTCGAGCAGCCATGAACGATCCGCTTCGTCGCAGCGGGACAGCCGCGCATAGTCACGCAGCAGCCAGCTCCATTCGAAGAGATGCCCGGGCTGTACCTGATTCTGTCCTCCTGCCTTCAGAGGCGTCCAGCGGTAATCGAAAAATTCGAGCAACAGGCCAGAGCTCCGGTCGATCAGACGCGTTCTGGCCAGATCGATCAGTTTACGGGCGCGCTCCAGATAGAATGCATCGCCCGTGGCTTCGAAAACCGCGAGATAGGCTTCCAGAAGATGCATATGGGGGTTCTGGCTGCGAAGCGTTCCGCTGTCCGGAATGCTGTCCAGATAGCCTTCATTGGGTGCGGTGAAGATCAGATCGATCTCTTCGGCAATCAGTCGGGCCATTTTGCGATCTTCGGGGCGATCGGCCATGCGTATGGCCCAGCCATAGGCGAAAAGAATGAAGGCATGGGCGTACAGATCGCGTTTTGTGCTGGCAGGGCGTCCTTCGGGATTTACGGAAAAGACCCAGCCTGCCGAACCGTCTCCGCGATGATAGAGCGCCTCGACCGTGTCCAGACATGTGAGTGCCTGATCCATGCCGTCATGCAACGTGTCGATCGTTGCCCGGCAATAGGTCGCGATCTGGCGGGCCTGAACCATGAGTCGCAGGGCGCCGAGGCGAACCGGTCCGGCCTGCCAGTCGAGTCTTTCATGAAACAGGCGGCGTTTCGTATCGAAACCTGCCTCACGCCAGAGAGGCAGCGCCTTGTCGACCAGCCATTCGCGCCAGAGTGTCTGGGGAGTACGGACTTGCTGAGGGGTGCTGCTCGTCATTTACCTGGAATTTCGGCCTCAATGGTCGCCCGGATCGGCCATACTGGCTCCGGCCGGCGTTCTCTTCTTGATTTTACTGACGATCGAAGTCGTCGATCGACCTGATACCAGATCGGCGAGCACGACGCGACCGCCGCCGGATCTGACGAGATCGGCACCGACGACCTCATCCTCGGTATAGTCGGCCCCCTTGACCAGAACGTCGGGTCTGAGCGCGCGTATCGTCTCATAGGGCGTATCCTCGTCGAAGATGACGACGAGATCCACATCGCGCAGCGCGCCCATGACGGTGGCGCGGGCCGTCTGGTCCTGCAGGGGGCGTTCCGGTCCCTTGAGACGCCGGACGGAGGCATCGCTGTTCAGGGCAACGACGAGCTTGTCCCCATGCTGTGCCGCAGCGCGGATCAGCGCCACATGGCCGGGGTGGAGCAGATCGAAACAACCATTCGTGAAAACGATCCGTGCGCCGTGCTGGCGCCATGCCTCGATCGTCTCGACCGCATCGTCCCGGGTTGCGAACACACTGTCATCGGCGATCTCCGATTTCAGAGCCGCGCTGAGTTCGGCGCGCGAAACCGTGGCCGTACCGAGCTTGCCGACGACGATCGAGGCAGCGCTGGTCGCAATGACCATGGCCGTCCTGAGATCCTCTCCAGCCGATATCATGCTCGCGATCGTCGCGACCACCGTATCGCCTGCGCCCGAAACATCGAAGACCTCGGATTTGCGGACATGGGCATGGGTCAGTGCGCCATCGGTCTCGAGCAGGGTCATCCCTTCCTCGGAGCGCGTCACGAGCACGTTTCCCCCGAAGCGGGATTGTGCGGCTTGCGTCGCGATGCGGATTTCGGCGTCGTTGCGTACCGGCAGCCCCGTTGCCGCCGCAAGTTCGCTCCGGTTCGGCGTGATCAGATAGGCACCCCGGTAAGCCGAGAAATCCCTGCGTTTGGGATCGACCACGACAGGCACGCCCCGCAAGCGTGCGGTTTCCATGATCGCGTCCAGAACGGCATCGCTCAGGACACCCTTCGCATAATCCGAACAGATGACGACATCCGCCCTGCTCACCGCCTCGCGCGCGGCGGAGATCAGCTTCGCCTCCATGGCCGGAGTCATGCTCACATTCGGTTCGTCGTCTATACGGACGATCTGTTGTCGTCCGCTCAGCACGCGCGTCTTGGTGATGGTCGTCCAGCCCCCGTCCGGGACGACGAGCGAAAGATCGATATCGCTCCGGTCCCGGATCGCCCGGTCGAGATCCTGTGCGGCCTGATCCGCGCCGACCAGCCCCACGAGGGTGACGGCGCATCCGAGGGCTGCGGCATTCATGGCGACATTGGCCGCACCGCCCGGAACGGCACTATGCTGCGCTCTGAGCAGGACCGGCACCGGTGCTTCAGGGGAAATGCGATCGACCGAGCCATGAACGTAGCAGTCGAGGAGAAGGTCTCCCACGATCGCAACCCGACCGAATGTGAAGTCACTGAGCATGAAGCATTACCAATCCGCCAGAAGACGTTTTCGCCGGACAGGAGACCCGGCCCGCTGTCACGATCCTTCCGGTATCCGTCTCGTCCTGTCCTGCCATCGGGTGTCGCTCTTGGCAATGCCGGGCATCCGGCGCAGGACGGGGGCCGGAGGGCAGAGCGCAGGAGGCGCGGGAACAGGGGCGCGGGAACAGGGCGCGGGAGAGATGCCGGTCAGGGGGAAGAGAGATGGCATTCGGATGTTTCTGCGCTATCGTGCCCGCATGACCCAGCTCTTCGTCCCGATCGTGGTTTTGTGATGCGTCTTGTTCTCGCCTTGCTCGTGCTTGCCGCGTTCGGTGTCGCGCAGGCCTCTGCCCTGCCTGCCTTTCTCGAGAAATTCCTGCCGCATCCGCCCCATCCGCCGAGTCATCCGGCCATACCTGCGGTGCCCTCGGCCAAGACTGTCCAGATACCGCCCCAGGCCCCGGTTCCCGACGGCACGCCCGCATTGCCGCCCGTTCTCGTGCAATCCGGGCCCCTGTCCTTCGCGCCTCTGGTCCAGCGGGTCATTCCGGCCGTCGTGAATATCGCGATCACACAGATCAGCAGCGAAGGCGGGGGCAGGATTCCTGCGCAGATCAGGGGGACGCCGCTCGAGAAGCGCTACCGTGAGAAGATGCAACGCCATCAGGAGGAAATTCTCGGGGCGGGATCCGGTTTCATTATCGATCCCTCGGGCATCATCGTGACCAACGATCATGTCGTCGGTGACGCGGATAACGTGACGGTCTCCCTCTCGAACGGTCAGGAGCTTCCGGCGAAGCTGATCGGCGTCGATGCCCTGACCGATATCGCGGTGATCAAGGTGGAGTCGCCCAAGCCTCTCCCCTATGTCACCTGGGGAGACAGTCACAAGGTCAATGTCGGCGACTGGATTCTCGTCGCAGGCAATCCGTTCGGATTCGGATCGTCGGTCAGCGCAGGGATCGTCTCCGCACGGGGGCGCGATCTCGGAGCGGGATCGCTCGACGATTTCCTGCAGCTGGACGCTCCGATCAATCCGGGCAATTCCGGCGGTCCTGCCTTCAACATGAGAGGTCAGGTCGTTGCCGTGAATGCCGCCATGGTTTCCCCTGCAGGCGGCTCGGTGGGGATAGGCTTCGGAATCCCGTCCGAAATCGTCGCGCCCATCGTCGACGAGATCCGCCGGACCGGCCATGTCGATCACGGCTGGCTCGGCGTTACGCTCGATGACGGAGACGGATCGGTCGTGCTCGTCGATGTCGACCGGAACGGGCCGGCGATGAAGGGCGGGCTTCTGAAAGGGGACAAGGTGATCGCCATCAACGGGGCGCCAGTCCAGAACGGGCGCGCCCTGCTTCGCATCGTGGCGGCGGACAAGCCGGGCAGCGCCGTTACTTTCTCGGTAATCCGCAAGGGGAAAACCAAAGTGATCGTTCTGCCGGTCGGCAAACGTCCCCCGGATGTGGATGAATGACCACACAGCCCTTTCTTCTGAGGCGTAACTGAAAGATAATGAGGTCACTGTAAAGTGAGGGGTGGGAATCCCACCCGCTGGAGTCGAGGACTGACCATGCGTATTCTGCTTGTCGAGGATGATCCAACCGTCAGAAGCTTCATCGTCAAGGGTCTGAAGGAAACCGGACATCTCGTCGAGGAAGCCGATAACGGCAAGGACGGTCTGTTTCTCGCCGTGAGCGAGAATTTCGATATCATGATTCTCGACCGTATGTTGCCGGGCGGCATAGACGGTCTGCGTATTCTGGAGACGCTTCGCGCACAGAACAACGCGACCCCGGTCCTGCTGCTATCCGCTCTGGCCGATGTGGATGAGCGCGTGGCCGGGCTCAAGGCTGGCGGCGACGATTACATGACCAAGCCGTTCGCCTTCTCCGAGCTTCTTGCGCGCGTGGAAGCGCTTGCCCGCCGTGGCAGCGCCGAACAGGCGCCGCAGACGAAACTCGTGGTGGCCGATCTCGAGATGGATCTCCTGTCCCGGACGGTGAAGAGAGGCGAAGAGAAGATCGACCTGCAACCGCGGGAGTTCCGGCTGCTCGAGTTCCTGATGCGCCATGCAGGCCAGGTCGTGACGCGCACGATGCTGCTCGAGCGCGTATGGGACTATCATTTCGACCCGCAGACCAACGTCATCGACGTGCATGTCTCGCGGCTGCGGCAGAAGGTGGACAAGCCTTTCGAGACCGCGCTGATCCATACGATTCGCAACGCGGGCTATATCCTGCGCGCCAACTGATCGGGACAGGTCGTTTTCATGAGGTTCAGCCTCTCGCGCTTTCCCATGCTCAGATTATGGTGGAAGCGCGCCTGGCGGTTCCGTTCTGCAGGACTGGGGTTCTCCCTGGCCTACGGTCTGGTTTTCGCTCTCTCCGCCACGCTGTTCCTGACCTTTCTCTGGTGGCACACGATCGGGGCGCTCGAGCGCGAGGTGGGACAGGCCGTGGACGCCGACGCGCACGGCCTTGCCGAGCGCTGGATGCAGGGCGGTCTTCCGAGCCTGCAACGCGCCATCCAGGATCGCCTCGATCAGGATGTCGAGGATCAGGATCTCTATCTCCTCATCACGCCCGGAGGAAAGAGGCTGGCGGGCAACATGCCCGCCTGGCCCGAAGCCGTGCAGCGGGCAGATCGCTTCTATACGCTGAAGATCAGCCGTGCAGGCAATACGGCCACGGCGGCGCTCCATGCCTATATCCTGCCCGATGGGCTGCAACTGCTCGTCGGGCGCGACATCCGGGGGCGCGATATCCTGCGGCGGGTTCTGACCGAAACCTTCCTGTGGTCGTGGCTGATGGTGACGGCGCTGGCGGTCGGCGGCGCCTGGGTGGTGCGCGGCATATTCAAGCGGATCCTGAGTTCGATCGCCCGCACCACCACCGCGCTCGCGACCGGCGATATGCGCCAGAGGATGCCGCTCGTCGGGAACGACGTGGATCTGGTGGCCCATTCGATCAACCGTATGCTCGACCGGATCTCACGACTCATGGAAGGGGTGAAACAGGTCTCCAATTCGATCGCGCACGATCTCAGGACACCGATCACCCGCGCCCGCAATCGTCTGGAAGATGCAGCGCTTCATGCGCGCACGACCGAGGAGATGCATGAGGCGATTTTCCGGGCGGTAGCGGATCTGGATCATGTGACCTCGGTCTTCGATGCGCTGATGCGTATCGCCCAGATCGAGGCCGGAGCCCGCCGCGCTGCATTCGAGACGACCGATCTCATCAGGCCGCTGCACGACATCGCCGAACTCTACGAGGCCACGGCGGAAGAGGCCGGGCTTCAGATCGCTCTCGATCTTCCTCCCCGTCTGCGTTTTCACGGCGATTCCCGCCTGATACAGCAGGCAGTCGCCAATATGATCGACAATGCCATCAAGTTCTCGCCCGCAGGGACGACGGTGACGCTCCGGGCGAGCGTGTCCGGCGCGCTGGTCCGTATCAGCGTGACCGATGAGGGACCCGGCATGTCGGAGGACGATCTCATGCGCGCTTCGGAGCGGTTCTTCCGGGCCGATCAGGCGCGCAATACCCCCGGTGCGGGACTAGGCCTGTCTCTGGTGCAGGCCGTGGCCCAGCTCCATGGTGGCAGCCTCAGCCTCGAACCGTTGCAGCGCGGGCTGCGTGTCGTGCTGAGTCTGCCCGTCGAGGAGCCGGCATCGGCCTGACACGGCCTGACAGGGCCCGGGCGGCGCGATGGGGCGAAATCCTGTCATAGACTTAACCAAGTCTTCATGTATCCACCACAGGGCAGTAATGTGGACATGATTAGTACAACTTCATGGCCCATGGTTTCGTCGCAGTCCTCTGCCTGTCCGGTCTGATCTGTGCGCTCGGCATTGCGAAAGCGGCCGAGGCAGAAGACATGGCAAAACCGATCCCGACCGATATGGTCGAGGACGAAAAGACCCCTATGGCGGTCACCAGCGACACACTGGAATACTGCCGCTCCCTCTCCCGCAAGGTGCACAACACCCTGCACAGGGCTTCCGATATTCCGGGCTCTGTCATCAGCCAGGCCATGTATCTCGAGCATGAGGGCGAGCGGCTCTGTGCGCACGGGCATCTGCGCGCGGGGATCACCCATGAGAGACGGGCGCTCGCTGTTCTCACCCGTTCGTGAGCGGGCGCGGCGCTCTATCGCTCGGCGCGGCTTCGGGCTAATCCGGTGCCGCGCCTTTCGTGACTCCGGGGTTCCGTCTCCGGGGATCTACCGGCGCATTCCTTGCGAGTGTCCCGGGGATGGGTTGCCATGAACATGATAGCGGTTCTCGATCAGGTTCCGGGAAATGACGCGAATCACGTCTCTTTTCTCGAGGCCCTGAAGGAAGAGGGATTCGAGGGCGAGATCGAGACAGGTCACGATGTGCGCCTCGTTCATGCGACCGATAACTCGATCTATCAGCGTCATCCCGAGGCGGTTGTCTTTCCCCGTCATCGCCCGGATCTCGTCCGGTTGGCACGTCTGGCGGGAGAGGCGCGTTTCCGTTCGGTGGTTCTGGCGCCGCGCGGAGGGGGCACCGGTACGAACGGGCAGTCCCTGACCGCGGGTATCGTGGTGGATCTGTCCCGTCACATGAACCGGATCCTCGAGATCGATCCGGTGGGAAAATGGGTCCGGGTCGAACCCGGCGTCGTGAAGGATCAGCTCAATGCGGCCGTCGCGGCGCATGGCCTCTTCTTCGCGCCTGAACTCTCGACATCCAATCGCGCCACGATCGGGGGCATGATCAGCACGGATGCGAGCGGGCAGGGCAGTTGTACCTACGGCAAGACGCGCGATCATGTTCTTTCGGTTTCGACGGTTCTGCTCGGGGGAGAGAGTCTCGAGACCGGCCCCTGCGACGAGGCCGCCCTTGCCGGGCTGAGATCCGGCACGGGACGTGTGGCCGAGATCGTCGGATGCGTGGCCGATATCTGGGAGGCCGAGAAAGAGACGATCGCCCGTGTCTTTCCCCCTCTGAATCGCTGCCTGACCGGATATGATCTGCGTCATCTGCGCGATGACGAAGGGCGGTTCGATCTGACCGGTCTCCTCTGCGGATCCGAGGGAACGCTCGGATTCCTGGCCGAGGCGAAGCTGTCGCTTCTCGAGATCCCGACGCATTCCATTCTCGTCAATATCCGCTACGACAGCTTCATGGATGCGCTGCGCGACGCGCGCGCGCTGATCGCCCTCAGGCCGCTTTCCATCGAGACGATCGACTCCAGGGTTCTCGGCCTCGCCATGCAGGATTTCATCTGGGATTCGGTCGAGGCGTATTTCCCCCAGGACGAGGCCGGCCCGGCGCAGGGGATCAATCTCGTCGAGTTTGCCGGTCACGACGCTGCCGCGCTGAGAGAGACGGTCGAGGCCTTTCTCGTGCATCTGCGGCAGGACGGAACCGTACGCAGACGGGGGCATACGCTCGCCGAGGGACGGAACGCGGTCGCCCGGGTCTACGCCATGCGCAAGCGTGCGGTCGGGCTTCTGGGCAATGTCCAGGGAGAGGCGCGCCCGCAGCCTTTCGTCGAGGACACGGCGGTCCCACCGGAACGGCTTGCGGCGTTCATCGAGGAATTCCGGGCCCTGCTCGACGCATACGGGCTCGATTATGGCATGTTCGGCCATGTCGATGCGGGTGTGCTCCATGTCCGACCGCTTCTGGATATGCGCGATCCGGCACAGGCTGCGCTCATTCGCCCGCTGAGCGATGCTGTGTTCGCTCTCACGCGTCGCTATGGCGGGCTGCTCTGGGGAGAACACGGCAAGGGTGTGCGCTCCGAATATGTTCCTGCCGTTTTCGGGCCGCTCTATCCCTCTCTGCAGCGCATCAAGACGGTGTTCGACCCTTTCAACCAGCTCAATCCGGGCAAGATCGCGACACCGGAAGCGCAGCAGGAGGAGACGGGCGGCCTGTTGCAGATCGACCGGGTTCCGTTTCGCGGCGATCAGGATCGCCAGATCCCCGATCCTGTCTGGAAAGGTTTCGGGGCCGCGATGCATTGCAACGGTAACGGCGCCTGTTTCAACTACGATCAGGACGATCCGATGTGCCCGTCCTGGAAGGCGACGCGGGACAGGCGGTTTTCCCCGAAGGGACGGGCCTCGCTTTTCCGCGAATGGGTGCGTCTGCAGAGCCGCTCGGGCGCGGATATCGCCGCGCTCGAGCGGCTCTCGATCGCGCGGCCCATCCGGTCGGCAGTGCGGGCCATTCCGGCGACGTTCCGCCGCCGCGCGCACGCGCCGCAGGATTTCTCGCACCGGCTCTATGACAGCCTCGCGACCTGTCTCGCCTGCAAATCCTGCACGAGCCAGTGTCCGGTGAAGGTGGATGTGCCCGATTTCCGCGCGCGTTTTCTCGCTCTCTATCACAGACGCTACGCGCGCCCCCTGCGCGATTACGCGGTCGGTTTCATCGAATACGGTCTGCCGGTCCTTTCGAAGGTCTCGCGGATCTACAATGTCGCAGCCGGTTTCGCGCCGATGAAGCGCTTCGTGGCGCGTTGCCTCGGCCTTGTCGACATGCCCTCGATGGGCCGGGCGACGCTGACGGAAACATGCCGGAGATGGAACGTCCTCCCCGCAACTCCCGAACGTCTCGCGCTTCTCAGCCCGGGGGAGCGGAGCCGGTCGGTCGTGCTCCTGCCCGATATGTTCACCCGGCATTTCGAGCCGGGTCTCGTATCCGCTTTCGTGGAGCTTGCGGCGCGCTGCGGCCAGCAGGTCTATCTGGCGGAGAGCCTCGCCAGCGGAAAGCCGCTTCACGTTCACGGGTTTCTCGGGCTTTTCGCATGGCAGGCGCGCCGTAATGCCGCCTGGCTGCGCGGTCTTGCCTCGGCCAATGTGCCGATCGTCGGGCTCGATCCTGCAATGACGCTCATCTACCGGCAGGAATACCGGAAGCTCGCCGGGGTCGGGACCGTGCCCGATGTGCTGCTTCCGCAGGAATGGCTGCAGGACGTTCTGCCCGTCTTGCCCGCGCAGGGCGATCGGGACGGGACGGCGTATGTCTATCTCGGGCATTGCACCGAAAAAACGGCCCTGACGGGTTCCGGCGCGGCCTGGCAGGATCTTTTCGGGCGGGTTGGCGTCCCGCTCGCCATCGGCAAGACCGGATGCTGCGGCATGTCGGGCACGTTCGGCCATGAAGCGCGCAATGTGGAAACGTCGCGCGTGATTTTCGAGCAGTCCTGGGGGCCTCATCTCGACCGGGACAGGACGCTGCGCGTTCTTGCGAGCGGCTATTCCTGCCGGAGCCAGGTCGAGCGGTTCCGCGGACGGTCCCTCGATCATCCGCTTTGCGTGCTGCTCGAACGCCTCAGAGAAAGACGGATCTCCTGAAACGGGGGCAGGGCGGACATACCCGGCGCTACGACGCCCGGGTCGATTGACAGGTGCGATGAGGCATTCTATTCGCGCATTACGCAAATGATAGTCGTTCTCATTTGAGGGCGATCCGCGTCTTGTTGCAGGGATATGATGATCGTCTCGTTACGCCGGAGTCTGGCTGTGTCCGTATGTCTTCTGGTCGCACCGGCCTGTGCGTTTGCCGGGAGCGATCGAGGCGATGAAACAGACGCCCCGGCTCATGCCTCGCGCGGGACCGCTATCGGGCCCGGAGAGGGGACGGAGCCGGAAACCCGATCCGATTCCGGGTCGGATTCCGGGTCTGACTCCGATTCCGGGTCCGACACCGATCCGCTGGCGCCACGCAGGCCGGTCCGGGAGACGATCCGGGTCTCGGGGCGGCGCCCGCCTTTTCTCGCCCGTGCGACGCAAGCTGCGACAAAGAGCGACACGCCGCTCGAGCTGATCCCCCAGAACGTCACGGTCATCACCCGCCAGCGCATGACGTTACTCAATGCACGCACGCTCTCCGAGGCGATCCGTTATACGGCCGGTGTTTCCGATTACGGCTCCAAGGACGATCCTCGCGGATATTTCGGCACGATCCGGGGATTTTCGCCCGATATCTATCTCGATGGCACGCGGGCACCGGATGCGAGTAGCGCACAATCCTTCAGCATCGAACCCTGGGGGCTGGAAGAAATGGATGTCCTGCGTGGGGCCTCTTCGGCCCTGTACGGATCGGGGCAGCTCGGCGGGATCGTCAACGCCGTCAGCAAGCGTCCGCGCCCGGACCAGACCGATGAGCTATCGTTCCAGACGGGTGCCTATGGCCGCGTTCAGGGCGCGGCAGATCTGGGCGGTGCGTTCGATGGCGACAAGGCCTGGCTGTGGCGGCTGAACGGTCTGATCCGCAAATCCGGCAGCTATGCACGCAATATCAGGAACAACGAGATCTATGTGGCGCCCGCTCTGAGCTGGCGCCCGGACCGGGAGACGGTCTTTACGCTTCTGTCCAGTTTCGAACAGCTCGATGCGGGATCGACGGCGCAGTTCCTTCCGGCATCGGGAACGGTATTTCCGTCCCGCTGGGGGCGGATCGCTCGCAATATCCTGACCAGCGATGCCGATTACGACGTGTATTCCAAGCGACAGGCGGCGGTGGGGTATCACTTCGCGCATGAGATCCTGCCGCACTGGTCCATCGTCCAGAACATGCGATACGCTCATCTCGATGTTCTCTACCGTTTCGTGACGACGACCGGGCTGTCCGCGAGCCAGAGAGAGATCGCCCGTCGTGCGCTGAACCAGCAGGGCAACTACAACACGGTCACGCTCGATACGCGTTCGGTCGCCACATTCGCGACGGGATTGCTGCATCATACCGTTCTGACCGGCATCGATTTCCGGAGCGATTTTCTCGCCAACCGGCGTGGACAGAGAGCGGCGCCGTCGCTCGATCTCTATGCACCCCGATATCGCAGGATCGTCTGGCCCGCCTATGCCTCGACGATCAGCACCAACCAGACCGGAACCGATACAGGGCTCTATGTTCAGGATCAGTCCCGGTTCGGGCGATGGTTCCTGACCCTTTCGGGGCGGGGCGATTTCACGCAGGGTCTGACGGTGGACAACCGGAGCGGGGGAAGAACCCCGCAGGAAAACGACGCGTTCACCGGAAGGGTGGGGCTGGTCTATCGTTCGGGTGCGGGTCTGAATCCCTATATCTCCTATGCGACGTCGTTCCAGCCGGTCACCGGCACGGATGTGTCGGGCAAGGCCTTCGTTCCCATGACCGGGCGGCAGATCGAGGCGGGCGTGAAATATCGCCCCGCGCCGCTGCGCGGTCTGGACGATCTCATGCTGACGGCCGATGTCTTCTCGCTGACCGAAAACAATGTCCTGACCCCGGATCCGGTCAACACGTCCTTCAGCGTCCAGACCGGACAGCAGAGAACCCGGGGCGTCGAATGCGAGGGCTCCGGGCGGCTTCCGGGAGGGATCGATTTCATCGCAAGCTTCACCTGGCAGGACCCGCGCGTGACCCGCTCGAATGTCGTCGCCCGGATCGGGCAGCGTCCGGTGACGGTGCCGTCGCATATGGCCTCGTTCTTCCTCAGTCGCGATGTCGCGCTCGAAGGGCCGTGGCACGCCGGTATCGGGAGCGGAATGCGCTATACAGGCAATACGGCAGGCGCCCTGCCAGCGACTTTTCTGGTGCCTTCGCAGCTCGTCTGGGATCTGGAAGCGCATCTCGATCGCGGGCGCACGCGTCTGAAACTCAACGGAACGAATATTGCGGATCGTCGCTATGTAGCGATCTGCACGCGGGATACGGCCTGCGCCTGGGCGCCCGGTCGGGCCTTTTTCCTGACTCTTTCGCAACGGTGGTAGAGGACCGGTGCCGGAGGACCGCTGCCAGAGGACTGGTGCCAGAGGACTGGTGCCAGAGGACCGGATCGGTCGATCCGTAGCCTAGCGTCTGCGCGCGGGCGGGGCGGCGAGGGCGGGATTCTCCGGCCAGTCATGGCGGGGGTATCGCCCCCGCATGTCACGGCGCATATCCGCCCAGCCCGTGGACCAGAAAGAAGCGAGATCGGCCGTGATCGCCTGGGGGCGTCCGGCAGGGGAAAGCAGCGCGAAGCGTAGAGAGACGCGTCCGTTGGCGAGGCGAGGTGTCTCCCTGAGACCGTAATAGGATTGCGCCCGGGCGGAAACGAGAGGAACGGGCGCGCAATAATCGATCCGCGCCGTCCCACCGGGGAGGGTGAGAGACGCCGGGAGATCCTGATCGAGTTGCCTCAGCGCCGGATAGGGCAGGATCTGACGCAGGAGCGCGTGCAGATCGAGCGTCTGGATCTGGGCGAGACGGGTCACGCCCTCGAGATAGGGGGCGAGCCATTCCTCCAGCGTTCCGCCGAGTTCCTCATCGCCGAGATCGGGCAGGGTTTCGTCGAGACAGGCGCGTGCCAGAGCGAGACGGGCGCGGAACTGGTGGCAGGCATCGGTCCAGGGCAGGCTGCCCGTCAGATCGGCACGGATACGCGACAGAATGAGCGCGCGGGCTTCTTCCGGACTTGCCGGGACCGAACGGTCTCGCAGGACCAGTGTTCCCAGTCGCAGGCGTTTGCGGGCGATGACGCTGCCGGTCGAGGGGTCGAGCGCGGTCTCGATCTGCTCGCTCATGCGGGCGAGGAGCGTTCCGGGCAGGTTGGCGGCATCGAGCGCGGCGGCAAGACAGATCTCGGTCGCCGTACGGACATGGAGGGCCGGAGCCACGAGCAGCGTTTCCCCGCAGAGGCCATCCGTTGCGGAAAGCCGCGCCGACCCGCCGCCCGAGAGCCGGTAGCGTCCGCGTTCGCCCGCCGCCTGTGCGACGCGGTCGGGGAAACCGGCAGCCAGAAGGGAGGCAACGCATCCCGGATCGTAGGCAATGCGCTGTTTCAGGCCGAGACGCGCCCGGTATCGCTGAGCCGATTGTCGGATACGTGCCAGACTGGCCCGATCCGCCGTGGGATGCGGCATGTCCCCTTCGATCACTGCGAGGCGATTGTGGATATCGGCAGGGATGAGCGGCTTTTTCTGTCCGGGAACGACGCGGATGCGCAAGGGGTCGCGCTCCTCGAGCAGGGCCGCAAGAAGAGCGGCCGTCGCTTTCTCCGGCCCCGATCGGGCCGCGCACATCATGGCGGCCAGACGCGGCTGGGTGCCCAGCCGTGCCATGGCCTTGCCGAGCGGGGTGATACGGCTATCGTCGTCGAGGGCGCCGAGCGTCCGGAGCAGCGCGATGGCCGCCTGGCAGGCGCCCGATGGCGGCGGGTCGAGCAGGGGAAGCGCTTCCGGCGCCGTGCCCATGACCTCGCGCCAGGCCGCAGTATCGAGACAGTGACCCGAGAGATCGCTCGAGAGAATTTCGGGCAGGTCATGCAGGGCGAGACTCCGGCCTGTGGCTTCGGTCCACAGACGATAGGCGATGCCCGGTGCCTCACGCCCGGCGCGTCCGGCCCGCTGCGTTGCGGTCGCACGCGATATGCGTATCGTCTCGAGACGCGACAGGCCCGAACCGGGGTCGAGCCGGGGCGTGCGATGAAAACCGCCATCGACGACGATCCGTACCCCCGGCACGGTGAGGGAGGTCTCGGCAATCGAGGTGGCGAGAACCACTTTCCGTTCCGTCTGCGGGCTGAGGGCCAGATCCTGTTCCCGCGTGTCGAGCTCTCCATAGAGCGGAAGAATACGGAGATCGAGATCGGAGAGGAGCGCGGCGCAGCGCCGGATTTCTCCCGCGCCGGGAAGAAAGGCGAGAATATCGCCGTCCTCGGAGGCAAGAAGGCTGCGCACGGCGCGCGCCACAGCCTCGGGCAGATCGCGCAGGGCAGCGATGTCCCTCGGGGCATGACGGATGTCGAGCGGAAATCCGCGCCCTTCGCTCTCGATGAGCGTGGCATCGAGCAGGGAGGCGAAAGCGCGGCCATCGGTGGTGGCCGACATGGCCACGAGACGAAGCTCCGGCCTCAGGCTGCGCTGCAGATCGCAGGCGAGTGCAAGAACCGTGTCGAGATCGAGCGAGCGTTCATGCACCTCGTCGAACAGGATGCCAGCCACGCCCTCGAGCAGAGGATCGCCCAGAAGGCGACGCAGCAGAAGCCCTTCGGTGACGACCTCGATGCGGGTCTCTGCGCTGACTGCGGAATCGGTGCGGGTGCGGAAACCGACCGTGCGTCCCGTTTCCTCCCCCAGAAGCGCCGCCATCCGTCTGGCGGCACTGCGCACGGCGACCCGTCTGGGTTCCACCACGAGCAGCCGTCCGTCCTGTCGCCACGGGGCTTGCAGAAGATGAAGCGGCACCAATGTTGTCTTGCCTGCGCCCGGTGGCGCGACAAGGACGGCATTGCGCCCGGCATCGAGTGTTGCGATCAGCTCGGGAAGCGTTGCCGAAACCGGAAGGACGGGAAGCGAAATGAGATTGGCGGGCAATTCAGGACCGGTCATAATGACCTGTATGGCGCGTCCATGGGGCGGTCGGCAAATTCCTCTGTCTTTCATGGTCGTACCGATGCTGCGTTCGCTCGCCCTGCTCGTTTTCGTTCTTGCGCCGTTTCTGGGCCACGCTGCCCGGGCAGCGGAAAGCCTGCCCGTGATCACCGCCCATGACACCGCGACGCTGGTCACGGATCGCGATCGCGCTTCCCCCGGGGAGACACTGGGTGTGGGGTTGCGTCTGCAGCTCAAACCGGGCTGGCACACCTACTGGCTCAATCCGGGCGATGCAGGCGAGGCGCCACGTCTGGAGACCGATGCGGCGGGCGCGCTGACGGGGCAGGCCAGTCGGATCCTGTTCCCGACCCCGGTGCGCATCAGCGAAGGCGGGCTGATGTCCTACGCCTATACAGGCGACGTCCTGCTGCCCCAGGAGCTGCACCTCTCAGGTCCGGCCTCCGGGGATGCGTCCGGACATGTGACCCTGAAGGCGCATGCCGAATGGCTCGTCTGCGCCGCGACCTGCGTGCCGGAGCACGGCGATTTCACGGTAACGCTTCCCGTGGACCGGGCCCCCGTGAGTAATGTCTCCGCGAATCAGGGCCCGAGGGATCGGGCCAGCCCCTCTCCCGCTATGCGGGGCGACGCATCGCCCCAGGCCGGGCTTTTTCACGATGCGCTGCAGGCGCGTCCCGTTCCCTCGCCTTTCCGCGCCAGCGTCTCGCCGGATGGCGTTCTCGAACTCGAGGGACAGGGGCTTTCGCCCCGATCCGTTCACAAGGCATGGTTCATGCCTTCGGCGAGCGGCGTGATCGATCAGGTCGCGCCCCAGAAACTCGCAACGGCTCCCGGCCGGATCAGCCTCGATCTGCGCTGGGTCGAAGGTGCAGAAAAACCGCATGATCTCTCGGGGATCGTCGTCTTGCAGGACGATGCGGGTCAGCAGACGCCGCTCTGGATCGATGCGCCTCTCTCCGCCGGATCGGCGGGGGCTGGCGGCAGTGGCGCGGCTCCGGTGGACGCACAGGATGCGGCGCATGAGGCCCTTGCGCCGTCCCTCTTGCGGATGCTGGTTTTCGCTTTTGCGGGCGGGCTTATTCTCAATCTCATGCCCTGCGTCTTCCCGGTTCTTGCCATGAAGGCGTTTTCTCTCGCCCGATTGGGGGGGAGTGCCCGCAGGGCGCAGATCGGCAGTGCCCTGGCCTATACGCTGGGCGTGATGGGCAGCTTTGCCGCGCTCGGCGCCGCCATGATCGTGCTGCGCGGCGTCGGATCCGCGGCGGGATGGGGGTTCCAGTTCCAGTCACCTGTTTTCGTCATAGGTGTGGCCTGGCTCCTGGTCGCGATGGCGCTCAATCTGCTCGGCGTATTCGAAGTGACCTCGGGTCGCCTCGGTCAGGACGTCGTGCCGCGCCACGGACCATGGGGCGATATGCTGACCGGGTTGCTTGCCGTTATCGTGGCAACGCCCTGCACGGCGCCGTTCATGGGGGCTGCCATCGCGGGGGCTCTGGGTGGCCCGGCCTGGTCGGGGATGATCATCTTCATTGCCATGGGGCTCGGTCTGGCCGCACCCTATCTCGCAATCGCGACCATTCCGGTTCTGGCACGGCATATGCCGAAACCGGGGGCATGGATGGCAGTGCTGAAACAGGCGCTCGCATTTCCGCTTCTCGCCACCTCGGTGTGGCTGCTCTGGGTCGCCTGTATCCAGCGCGGTGCGATGATCGTGCCGATCGCTTTGGGGGGGGCAGTCGGGATCGGACTTGCGGGGTGGCTGTTCGGTCTGGCGCAGCGTCGGGCGATGATCGCTGGCGGCTCCGCCGCGGTCACGACCGGCCGTATTCTGTCCGTTCTGGTTCTGGTCCTTGTCGGCGCTGCCCTATGGCAGGTTCCGCAGGAGGTGGCACCGCCCATGCGCGGCGGAGACGGGACGGCGGAAAAAGCGGTTCCATACTCTCCTGAAAAGCTGACAGCGCTGAGAAAGGAGGGAAAGCCGGTGTTCATCGACATGACGGCGGCCTGGTGCATCACCTGTATGGTGAATGAGCGCGTGGCACTGCAGAAGGCGCCGGTGCAGAAGGCGTTTGCCGAGAAGGGGATCGTCTACATGAAAGGCGACTGGACGAATCGCGACCCCTCGATCAGCGCCTTTCTGCGCGATCACGGCCGTGACGGCGTGCCGCTCTATGTCTATTACGCCCCCCATCGCGACGGAGCGATCCTCCCCCAGATCCTGACCGTTTCCACCGTTCTGGACGCCATACGCTGACGCCTTTCCCTGCGGGAGGTGGGGGTCCTCCCGACCTGCCTTAAAATCCGCCTGCGCCGGTTTCCATGATGGGGCCGGAGAATCTGGAGCGGTGTCGGCCTGACCCTGTGCCTGTGGAAAGCGGTTCCTGTGTGCCGGTTCGGGAGTCGGTGGGCACGGCGACGCCCGTCCGGCCGATCGGCCTCAGGAGCGCCGCCCGGCTGTCATCCTCCGGCGGAGGGGGCGGATGGGAACAGGCACAGAGACAGAAGGCGATGACGGCAGCCGTGAGCGTCGGGAGCGAACGGCGCGGGCGGGAGAAGCGACGGGACGTCGATGTCGGGATCATTGCCAGATATCCTCGTTCATGGCGCGATACCGGTCCGGGCCGACGGTACGGATCCGGGCGATATCCCGATGGGGGGGCAGGCCGTAAAGCGCGCGATATTCGCGGGTAAAATGGGAGGGGCTTTCATAGCCGACGGTGAAACCGGCCTCCGTGGCGAGACGGTTCTCGTCGAGCATCAGCCGCCGGGCCTCTCTGAGCCGGAGGCGTGTGCGATACTGAACGGGCGACAGACCGGTCACAGCCTGGAATTTCCGGAAAAACGTCGATGAGGCCATTCCGGCATGACGCGCGAGCTCGGCGGTCGGGATATCGGTCATGAAATGCGCCCGCAGGCAGGCGAGTGCGCGGTTGATCCGCGAGGCATCGCTCTTCCTGTCGGCAATCTCATGCAGCACATGGTTCTGTGCGCCCTGGAGCACGCGATAGATCAGTTCGCGCTTGAGCATGGGCACGAGAAACGCCCTGTCTTCCTCCCGGTCGAGGCAGACCAGGATACGGCGCAACACATCGAGAAGATCCTCGGTCATGGGGCTGAGGCCGAGACTGGCGCGCTCGGGAGAGCGCAGCCCGGGATCGGCGTGGGTTTCGGCGATGACGGTTGCGATCTCGTCCGGATCGAAGGCGATACAGGCGGCAAGATAGGGGGCTTCCGGCGTGGCGCGCGTAATGTGTCCTGAGAGGGGGAGATCGACCGTCGCCACGAGATAATTGTTCTGATCGTAGGTGAAGCCCCGTTCGCGGATGCGTATCGCCTTGGCACCCTGGATGATGACATAGATCCGCGGCTTATGGACCACCAGCAAGGGATCCGTCGTGCAATCCGAGCGATACAGGGTCAGGAAGTCGATCGCCGTCTTGTTGCTTTTCTGCGGGCTGTGCCTGCGGACACGCGCCTGTATCTCGTCGAGAAGATCTGTTTTGTCCTGCAGGATCATGCGCGCAGGAGACCGGGAAAGAGAGGAAAAGGCAAGTTTTGCGGAGTGCGGCGATAACGCCTGTCGGAAAGGGCGTCGCAGGATGCGCGGGTCGGAACGGGATGGCCCGTCCCGCATGTCAGGGAAAGGAACCCGCTCATGACCACACGTGTCGCTCTCGTGACCGGCGCCAGTCGCGGCATCGGTGCTGCCATTGCCATCCGTCTCGCTTCGGAGGGCTTCGATATCGCCTTTTCCTGTTCGGGCGACCCGTCCTCGGCGCAGGAGACAATCGAGCGGATCGAGGCGCTGGGGCGCCGTGCTCTGGCGATCCAGGCAGACGGCAGAACCACGGCAGGCAACGAGAAGGTCGTCGACGAGACCGTCGCTCGATTCGGACGTCTCGACGTTCTCGTCTGCAATGCCGGACTCTATCCCAGGGGTACGGTTGACGATATCGCTCTCGAGACCATCCAGGCCGGTCTCGATCTCAATGTGCGCGGTCCCATGGTCGAGACGATCCGTGCCGTCGCCCATATGCGCGCCGGCGGGCGGATCGTGCTGATGGGATCGGCCTTCGGCGAGCGCGCACCGCTACCGGGTCTGTCGCTCTACGCAGCGACGAAGGCTGCCTTGCGGGGATTTGCGAAAGGGGTTGCGCGCGATCTCGGGGATCGGGGCATCACGATCAATGTGGTCGAACCCGGACCAGTGAACACCGCCATGAACCCGTCAGATACCGATGCCGCCCGTATCCTGGCCGGTCATGTGGCGACGGGACGCTATGGCGAGATCGAGGATATTGCCCGGGTCGTTTCCTTCCTCGTCGATGAGAAGGCCGGTTATATCACCGGTACGTCACTGACCGTCGATGGCGGTCTGACTGCCTGAAGGCACAGCGTTTCCCGGCTCCGGCAGATGACGTTCACGGCAGTGACTGTCACAGCAGGGCGGGGAGACGCTGCCTCGGCGCGTATGCGTTCCGGACGCAAGCGGGGATATCCGCAAAGCCGGTCCTCAGGAAGTATCTTTTTGGGGAAAAAAGGCTGCGATCCTTGCGATCGTCATGGTGCCCAAGGGCGGAATCGAACCACCGACACTGCGATTTTCAGTCGCATGCTCTACCAACTGAGCTACTTGGGCACCGGCACCTTGCGGTGTGAAAGGGGGTTTACTCCATGAACTCACGGGGATCAAGCAGGGAGGCGGCGATTTTTTCTTCCTCGTCTCCGGAAGAGGCGGGCACGCTGTAATCCTCGTTGAACCACCGGCCGAGATCGATATCGGCGCAGCGTTTGCTGCAGAAGGGACGGAAGGTCTCGATCGCAGCTTTGCGACAGACCGGGCAAGGTCTGGCCGGACCGGATCTGGCTGAGGACGTCATGGCGTGAATCTCCAGTAGCGATCCGGAAAACCGGGCTCCATGTCGAGCATGAGGCGCGCACCGAAGGCCAGAGCGAAGGCATCGAGCGCACAGGGGTCTTTTTCGAGCGCATGGCAGACGGCAAGCGATGCAGCAAGTCTGGGCGTCCGACCGGAACGATGGCGCTCGTGCCCGTTCAGGATCTGGCGCAGGGCCGCGAGGCCGATGCCGATCGGAGACCGTACCAGCTCGTGCAGTGGGGGGCGCCCTCGCGTGCGCACCAGCTCCAGAAGGCCGAGCGATGTCGCTCCCAGTATCCTGGCCTGCATGGGATCGCTTGCAAGCGCCTTGCCGAGAAACGGGACCAGAGCCGCACGCTTGCGCTGGGGTATCCCGGCGGGATCGACGAACAGCGCACCGCTGAGATTGCGCATCCGTATCTCGCGGGCGAGAGGAACGAACGAGTCCCGGTTGGCGGTGAACGTATCGACATGCCCGCGCCTGTCCGGTTCGGGGTCGTCCAGATCGATGGCGATCAGGGCGGGCGTCGGGGTGAAGGTGGCTCTGATCCCGTGCGCCAGCATGGCCTCGGGGGTCATCAGCTCTGCGCATTCGGCGGCAAGAACGTCGTCGATGGCGCGCGGGACCCTTTTCAGCCGGGAGCGCAAAGGCGTTGGAATATGGGGGATGAGTGCCGGATTGTCATGGCAGAGCGGCACATCCGGAAAGCGGGTCGCGATTTCCTCGAGCGGCGAGGGGCCAGGCGCCAGGAGCCGGGGGCCGGAGTCCCCGGAGTCCGCTATGCTGTGGGGATCGCCTGCCGGCTTGAGACGCAGGCCCTTGCCGTTCTGGGGGCTGCGCGTGACGCGCGCGCGAACGAGGGTACCCTCCTGATGCGTGCCGGTCAGAAAACCGTCTGTACCGTCGCCCAGGGTAACGAAGGCGCCGCCGAGTGCGGGCATGCAGCTCCGGACCCTCACGAGATGACGATCGCCGAATCCGTCAGGGCTTCCGGGCCGCCAGAGTGCGAAGTCGATCAGAAGATCCCCGTCGCAGATCGCGATCCACGCCTCGCCCGGAGACCAGGCGATGCGGCATTCCGTCATGGGAGAAAACGGGCTTTCTGGCCGCGCAGCAGCTGGGCCGTTTCGAACAGGGGCAGGCCGATCACCCCCGAGGGACTGCCGCCGACATATCGGATGACCGAGGCCGCGGCGCCCTGAAGCGCATAGCCTCCGGCCTTGCCCGCCCAGTCGCCCTGATCGAGCAGCGCGTTCAGCTGAGCCTCGGACAGGCGCGAGAACGTTACAGCCGTCTCGACCAGTCTTTCGGCCATCCGCCCTTCGGGCCAATGCGCGCTCGGCACCAGGGATACGGCCGTCAGAACGGTATGGCGCCGCCCCGAGAGCATACGGAGGCAGGATTCCGCTGTCGCCCTGTCTTCGGCCTTGGGCAGGATACGGCGACCGACCGCGACGATCGTATCGGCCCCCAGAACCAGCGCGGGCGACTCGCAGCGCTCCGCAACGACTTCGGCCTTCATCCGTGCCAGACGCGCCACGCAGCCGCGCGGCGATTCGTTCTGGCGCGGGGATTCGTCGAGCGCAGCCGCCTCGATCCGGTCGGGAACGATCCCGATCTGGCGCAGGAGATCGATCCGCCGGGGCGAGGCCGAGGCGAGAATCAGCGCCGGCCGTATGCCATCGGTCACGAAAGAGCGCTCTTACTTGAAGCGGAAGGTGATGCGGCCTTTGGAAAGGTCGTATGGGGTCATTTCGACGTTGACGCGGTCACCGGCCAGAACGCGGATGCGGTTCTTGCGCATCTTTCCGCTCGTATGGGCCAGAATGGTGTGTTCGTTGTCGAGCGTGACGCGGAACATGGCGTTGGGCAGCAGCTCGGTCACGGTGCCGCTGAATTCGATCATGTCTTCTTTTGACATCTGAGTCCTTACGATATGGGTGCTGGATCGGGCCGACGACGTGTCGGCAGGAAAAATTCTGCCGCGTATGTGCGGACTGGCGGCCGTTCCGTCAAGTTTCTTGGCATTCTGAAGGGGGAAAGCGGCGCGTTCAGTCCTGCGCCGCCCCCAGAGCGTCGAGTCGGGCGGTCAGGCTCGAAGCGTGTGCGTCCAGTCCTTCGGCCCGCGCGAGTCGGGCGCCTGCAGGGCCCACGGCACGCAAAGCGTCGGGACCGGCAGCGATCGAAGTGCTGCGTTTGAGGAAATCGAAGACCGAAAGCCCCGAAGCGAAGCGGGCCGTACGGCTGGTGGGCAGGACGTGATTCGGGCCGCCGACATAATCGCCCACGGCTTCAGGGCAGTAACGTCCGAGGAACAGCGCGCCGGCATGGCGGATTTGGGCTGCGAAGTCCTCCGGCGCATCGAGCATGATCTCGAGATGTTCGGATGCGAAATCATTGGCGATCTGCGCGGCTTCCTGCCAGTTCCGCACGATGACGACAGCGCCGTGATCGGCCCAGGAGCGACCGGCGATGGCGGCGCGAGGCAGGGTCCTGAGCTCGTTTTCGACTGCGGCAACCACCTGCCGGGCGAAAGCCGCGCTGTCGGTGATGAGAACGGCCTGCGCCAGCTCGTCGTGTTCGGCCTGGGCCAGCAGGTCGAGCGCGACGAACCGCGGATCGTTGCGGTCGTCGGCAACGATCACGACCTCGGAGGGGCCTGCGATGGAATCGATGCCCACATGGCCGAAAACCTGACGTTTCGCCTCGGCGACATAGGCATTGCCCGGGCCTACGATCCGGTCCACCGGAGCGATGCTGGCGGTGCCATAGGCGAGGGCGGCCACGGCCTGCGCGCCGCCGACACGATAGATCTCGGTCACACCGCTAAGGCGCGCCGCGGCCAGAACGAGCGGGTTGAGCACCCCGTCGGGACAGGGGACGCACATGGCGATGCGGCCGACACCCGCCACCCGGGCGGGCAGGGCGTTCATGAGGACCGAGGAAGGATAGGCTGCCTTGCCTCCCGGCACATAGAGTCCGACCGCATCGAGCGGCGTCCAGCGCATGCCCAGCGTGAGGCCGGCTTCGTCGGTGTAGGACATGTCGCGCGGCAGCTGGGCCCGATGGAACGACTCGATACGCTGCGCTGCCAGAGACAGGGCCTCGAGAAGGTCGCCCTCGACGCGATCTGCCGCCTGCGCGATCTCGTCCTCGCCGATGCGGATCGTGTCCGGGGCAAGGGTCAGCCTGTCGAACCGGGCCGTATAGGCGCAAAGCGCGTCGTCCCCGCGCCTGCGAATGTCAGCGATGATCTCACTGACGGGCGTGCTCACCCCGGTTTCCACAGCGCCCCGATCCGCGAGGAGCGTAGCGAGTCGGGTGGAGAAATCGGCCTCTGTCGTCTCGAGCCATTTCATGCCGCTTTCTCCTGCAGGGCGTCGCGAAACCGTTCGATGAGCGCGCGAATGGCTTCGGGGCGGGTCTTGAGTGCGACACGATTGACGATCAGCCGGCTGGTGACGTGCGCGATGACCTCCGTCTCGCGCAGACCGTTGGCCTTGAGCGTCGAACCCGTATCCACGAGATCGACGATGATGCTGGCCATATCGAGTGTCGGGGCAAGCTCCATCGCGCCATGGAGATGGACGATCTCGGCATTGATGCCCTGCGTCGCGAAATGACGACGCGTGATGGTGGGGTATTTCGTCGCTACACGAATATGTGAGCTGGCTACCGCGGTTTCCTCATGCCGTGCATCGACCGGGCGGGCGATCGAGATGCGGCATCCGCCGATTCCCAGATCGAGGGGGGCGTAGATATCGGGATAATCGAATTCCATGAGCACATCGGCGCCGCATACGCCGATCTGGGCCCCTCCATGGGCTACGAAGGTCGCCACATCGAAGGACCGTACCCGTACCACGTCCACCTGAGGATCCTGCGTCGGAAAGCGCAGGCTGCGTGTGCCTTCGCCGATCGCGCTTCCGTCATGGAACAGCCCCGTGCGCTCCAGAACCGGGCCGAGCGCCTTGAGGATGCGCCCCTTCGGAAGGGCCAGAACGAGCGGGGCATCGCTCGCGACGCAGGAAGACGTGGCGCATGGCGATGCGGCACGCGGTGCATCGGGGGAGGAGTCGGGGGCGGTCAGGGCAGTCATCACGCAGCAAGGCTATCACATTCCGGGCCTTGCCAGAACCGGGGTGGCACGAGGTTTTTGCCACGGCATGTTCTTCCGTGGCCCGACCGGAAAAAGGCGCGCGCGCTCCCGTCGTGTCCCCTTCGTTCTGCCCCGCCCTTCATCCCGGCCCCGATGTGCGCAAGGCCCCGGGCCGGACTTCGTGCGGGAACGGGCCTCACGCATGAATGAGCTGCGCGGCTCATCCGATCGCGCAATGCAGTGCAACCTGGAAGGGGGCTTGATCGCTAGGTCCCTATCCCTGACGCCTGCTTGCCCCCAAGGAGCCTCCCATGTCCCGTGATAACTTTTCTCCCGATCTGGCTTCGGCCACGCCTCTCGCAAATGAGGAATATCTTCACCTCGCGCTCAATGACGGCACCCGGATTCCCCAGCTCGGCCTCGGTGTCTACAAGACGCCTGCCGACGAAACGGCGGAGATCGTCCGTCATGCCGCCAAAACCGGTTACAGGATGGTCGATACCGCTTCATTCTATGGCAATGAAAGCGGTGTCGGAGATGCCTTGCAGGATTATCCGGACCTCTATGCCGTAACCAAGCTCTGGGCCACCGATATGGGGCGGGACGCCACATTGCGCGCCTTCGACGAAAGCGCGAAGAAGCTGCGCCACGATCCCGTCGATCTCTATCTGATTCACTGGCCGATGCCGAAAAAGGATCTTTATGTCGAGACATGGAAGACGCTGATCTCCCTGAGGGAGGAAGGACGCGTCACGTCGATCGGCGTATGCAATTTCGAGCCGGAACACCTCACGCGCCTGATCGAGGAAACCGGCGTCGCGCCGGTGCTCAACCAGATCGAGCTGCATCCGTCCTTCCAGCAGAAGGAGCTGCGGGCTTTCAACGAGGCGCACGATATCCGGACGGAAGCCTGGAGCCCGCTCGGACGCGGCGCAGGGCTGGATAACGAGATCGTTGCCGGTATCGCCAGAAAACACGGCAAGAGCGCGGGTCAGGTGGTGATCCGCTGGCACCTCGATCTCGGAAACATCGTGATTCCCAAATCGGCCAATCCGAAGCGGATCGACGAGAATTTCGATGTGTTCGATTTTTCTCTGGATGAGGACGACATGGCGAAAATCGCGACGCTGGATCGCGCGGACGGCCGTACCGGCCCCGACCCCATGACCGCCGATTTCTGACGCGCTTCCCGCCCCATGACACGCCGCGCCCGAGGCACGGCGTGCTGCCTGCCCAGGAACCGGGCGGGCTTACGGGTTCTCCTGCGCAAGCACCATGATCGTCTGCCCTGCCCTGGCCAGCCCGCCGGGCGCAACACGCACGGCGCGTATCGTCCCGGCGGCAGGAGACTGGACCGCGATCTCGATCTTCATGGATTCGAGCATCGCAACGGTCTGACCGGCGGAGACGGTTTCGCCTTCCGAAACCAGAACCTGCCAGACATTGCCCGCGATGCTGCTCTCTATGGCGATTTCGCCCTCGTCGAGCGGCCTGTCATCCTCCGTAGAAAGCACGGCGTCCCCGCTCTCGAAGCGGTCGAGACCTGCTTCGATCCAGTAGCGGCGTTCTGCCTCGAACGCTTCGGCCTGATGTGCACGGAACGTCGCGATTTCGGAGCGGTTCCGATCGAGGAACGCCTCATATTCCGACAGGGAGAGCGTGCCCTCCTCGATGCGCGGTGCGTAACGGCCTAAAGGGAAATCCCGCCGGATTACCTCGAGTTCCCCGGTGGAGACAGGGAAGAAGCGCAACTGGTCGAAAAAACGGAGCAGCCACGGCTTGCCGCCGAAAGCGTCGGGCAGCCGGTAGCGTACCCACATCTGAAGCGTCCGGCCGATGAACTGGTATCCGCCCGGCCCCTCCATGCCGTAGACGCACAGATAGGCGCCGCCGATCCCGACCGAGTTCTCGGCCGTCCATGTGCGGGCCGGATTGTATTTCGTCGTGACCAGACGATGGCGCGGATCGAGCGGGGTTGCGACAGGGGCGCCAAGATAGACATCCCCGAGGCCCATGACGAGGTATCGTGCATCGAAAACGAGGTCCTGAACGGCTTTTGTCGTCTGGAGTCCGTTGATGCGGCGAATGAACTCGATATTGCTCGGGCACCATGGGGCATTGGGGCGCACCGTGGTTGCGTATTTCTCGATGGCGAGCCGACAGGCCGGGTCGTCCCAGGAGAGCGGGAGATGGACGGTGCGCGACTGCACCCTGATATCGCGGTTTTCCGTTACGTCGCGCCACAGGGTCGAGAGATACGAGAGCAATGAGGGGAGCGGCAATTTTTCCGGAACATAGTGGATTTGCAGGGACCGGATGCCGGGGGTGAGATCGATGACACCGGCAGGACAGTCGTGTTCGAAGGCCTGCATGAGCGCGTGGACACGAAAGCGCAGCGCGATATCGAGGGTGGCTTCCCCGATCTCGACGAGAAGCGCAGTGTCGCCTGCCAGACGGGCAACGAGACCTAATGCACCTTCACCGAGGGAGAGAACGACGGGGCTTTGCGGCCGGACGGGCGCCCAGGGCACGACCCGTGGCGACAGGGTGGCGATTTCAGCATTCTGCGCGAGGGAGAGGCGCCGGGCGGTTTCGAGATCGACGGGCACGAACCGGAGGCGGTCGCCTGCGCGGAGCTGGCCCAGCTGCCACAGATCGGCCTCGATGATCGTGACGAGACAGACAAACCCCCCGAGACTGGGACCGTCCGGCCCGAGAATGACAGGCATGTCTCCGGTGAAGTCCACCGCACCTATGGCATAGGGATTGTCGTGAATGTTCGAGGGATGAAGTCCCGCCTCGCCGCCGCTGTCACGCACCCATTCGGGACGTGGCCCGATCAGGCGGATTCCGGTTCGGTTCGAATTGAAATGAACCTCCCATTCGGCAGCGAGAAAGGTCTCGACATAGGCAGGGGTGAAATATTCGGGCGCGCCGTGCGGACCGTAGATCACACGCAGAATGCGTGTTGCGCCGGTTTCGTCCTGAGGGACAGGATACAGCTCCGGCGCGAGCGATGCGCCTTCGACCGGAACGGGCGACCGGTCCGGAGATCCGAGATGCAGAACGTCTCCCGCCCGTATCGCGCGCCCGGCATGGCCGCCGAACTGCCCGAGGGTGAAGGTGGCGCGGCTGCCCAGATAGGCCGGAACCGCAAGACCTCCATGGAGGCAGAGCATTGCCCGCGTACCCTTGCGCGCCGTGCCGAGGGTCAGGGTTTCTCCCGCACCGATCCGCAATACCGTTCCCATCGCGCAGGGGCGGTTGTCGATGGAAACTGGAATATCCGCCCCGGTCACGACGGCCAGCGTCTCGCGCGTGAAACGCAGTATCGGTCCGCTCATCGTGATCTCGAGACCGGGGGTCTCCGGAGGATTGCCGAGGAGTGCGTTGCCGAGCCGGAAAGCGCGACTATCCATGGGGCCCGAGGGCGGTACGCCGACATTCCAGTAGCCGAGACGCCCGGGATAATCCTGGATCGTCGTCTGTGTGCCTCCTGAAATCACGTCGATGCGTGCCGTCTCGAAGGCGAGCGTCTCGAGGCAGCGCGTCCAGGGCGCCCCTGTCAGGAATGGCTCGAAGGCCAGGATCTGCCGCAGATAGGTCCGGTTCGTTTCCGTGCCGTACAGGCGTGTGGCTGCCAGTGCATCGTCGAGCCGTGCGATTGCTGCTTCCCGAGAGGGGGCATGGGCGATGAATTTCGCCACCATGGGATCGAAGAAGGGGGAGATCTCGACGCCCGCTTCGAGCCAGCCATCGATCCTGAGGCTGCCTTTATCGGATGGCGGGAAAGCGACTTCGGTCAGCAGGCCGGGTGCTGGCTGGAAATTCTTGCCCGGATCCTCTGCGTAAAGTCGCGCCTCGATCGCATGGCCGGAGGGTTTCAGCCCCGAGGCGAGCTGTTCCAGAGGGGGGAGCGTTCCCGCCTCCAGCTCGATCATCCAGCGCACCAGATCGACACCCCAGACCTCTTCGGTTACGCCGTGCTCGACCTGGAGGCGGGTGTTCACCTCGAGGAAATACCAGCCCCTCGTGATGCTGTCATAGACGAATTCCACAGTGCCGGCGTTGCGATAAGATACCGCCCTGCCAAGCCGGATGGCTGCATCGCACAAGGCGTCGGCGAGACCGTCCGGCAGGCCCGGGGCCGGTGTTTCCTCGATGACCTTCTGATTGCGTCGCTGCACCGAGCAGTCACGCACGCCCAGCGAAATCACGCCTCCACGGCCATCGCCGAAAATCTGCACTTCGAGATGGCGCGCGCGCTCGATGAATTTCTCGACGAAGACGCCCGCATCGCCGAAATTATTGCTGCCGAGCTGACGGACGGTCTCGAAAATCCCGGTCAGTTCCGTCTCGTCGCGGCAGATACGCATGCCTATTCCGCCGCCGCCAGCCGTGCTTTTGAGCATGACGGGATAGCCGGTCCGTGACGCTGCCGCACAGGCTTCCTCGACCGAGGAAAGCAATGGAGACCCTTCCAGAAGAGGGACGTCCTGCGATGCGGCGAGAGCGCGGGCCTCATGTTTGAGGCCGAAGGCGCGCAGATGATCCGGCTCGGGCCCTATGAAAATCATGCCCGCATCGGCGCAGGCCTGCGCGAATGCGGCATTCTCCGAGAGGAAGCCATAACCGGGGTGAATTGCCGAAGCGCCGGTTTCCCGGGCGATTGCGATGATGCGTTCGGCCTGCAGGTAGGTCTGTGCGGCACTGCCTTCGCCCAGGCAGATAGCGATATCCGCCTCGCGGACATGGCGGCTCGCGACATCGGCTTCAGCATAGATGGCGACGGGAGAAATGCCCATCTGACGCAGCGTACGGATGATCCGGCAGGCAATTGCGCCGCGATTGGCAATCAGTATGCGATCGAATATCGGCATGGGATATCTTGCTCCGAGAGTGCGCACAAGCAGCCGTCCTCTCGAACGGTGCAACATGTTCTCCCGGGCTTTTGTCCCGCCGTGTAACCCCGCTTGCGCAAGGCCGCCCGCTCTCGGACCAGCCAGCCGATCCGTCGGATCGAATGCGGAACCCTAGCGCGCCAGATGTCGACTTTCATGACGATGCGTATGGTCGTCAAGAGCGCAGATTGTTTTATCGGAACGTAACGAACATATATCGTTTCGCTTGAACAATTTTAATTGCACCTTCCTTTCCGATGACGTTATGAAAAACAGGAAGCAGCTAGGGTTCCGATTCGGTCTTTGCCGAATGACTGGTCCGAGAGCGCGCGGCCTTGCCATATGCAAGGTTACACGGCGGGACAAAAGCCCGGGAGATATCTGATGCCGGAAATGGCGTCGCATATCTCCTGCGAGATGCGTGCGTCATTTCCAACCGACTTGATTCGGGAAGGATATGACGATGAAACGGCGCAAGATCTCGGTTACGACCGATACGGTTGCTGACACCTCTTTCGGAGCGATGCTCCCTTTCCCGCTCCCGATTCCGGCAGCATGATCGCCGACGATATACGCGTGAAGACGCGTCATCCCGCAGGACGACAGAAGGTCGCGTCCACCTCGCTGAAGGATGAGGAGCGTCTCGCGCTTTTCGGCTATCAGCAGGAGCTGCGCCGGGATCTCGGTCCTTTCGCCTCCTTCGCTGCGGGATTTTCCTTCGTTTCCGTCCTCACGACGGTTTTCGAGATGTTCCCTCTCGGATACGGGTTCGGAGGACCCGTCTTTTTCTGGACGTGGCCGCTGGTCTTTTTCGGCCAGTTCTGCGTCGCGCTGTGCTTTGCCGAGCTGGCCGCGCGTTTTCCCGTAGCCGGGGCGATCTATCAATGGTCGACGCGTCTCGCATCCCCCGGCATCGGCTGGATGGCGGGCTGGCTCACGCTGATCGGTTATATCGTCAGTGTGTCTGCGATCGCGATTGCCATGCAGTCGATTTTGCCGAGCTTGTGGGACGGTTTTCAGCTCGTCGGCGGCAGTGCGGACATCACCACCCTGACAGGTGCGGAAAACGCGATCATTCTCGGTACGCTCACCATCCTGACGAGTACTCTGATTTCCTGCATAGGCGTGCGGATTTCCGCTTTCGTCACCGTTGCGGGCGTCTATGCCGAGATGCTGGGGCTCTGTCTTCTGATCGCAGCGCTTTTCATGAATATACGGCGGGGCTTTTCGGTGACGATGGATATGACCCATCTCTCACCCGGCATGACGCCGCACGGCGCGTTTCTCGCTTCCATGCTCATGGCCGTATATGTGATGTACGGGTTCGACAGTGCGGCGGAGCTTTCGGAAGAAACGCGCCGGCCCGATCTCGTTGCGCCCAAGGCGATCGTGCGGTGTCTGCTCCTCTCTTTCGTGGCAGGCGGGCTCGTGATTCTCGGGACATTGATGGCAGCACCCTCGCTCGGCTCCGGTGAGCTCGCGACGATCGGTATCCCCTATGTCATTCACGCGATCACATCGGGCGTCACCGGTCATATCCTTCTGGCGACCGTAGCCATTTCGGTCTTTTCCGCAACGATCGCCATCCAGACCTCTGCCTCGCGTGTCCTGTTCTCCATGTCGCGGGACGGGGTCATACCGGGATGCAGGCGCCTGGGCGGAATCTCGTCGCGGACCGGAACGCCGATCACGGCCACGATCGTGGTCGGCATCCTGAGCATAGGGTTTCTCTGGGTCAATTTCGGGGATGCGTCCCTTTTCAGTGCGATCACCGCATCTGCCGTTACTGTGACCTATCTTGCTTATCTGATGGTGACCCTCCCGCTCCTGGTCCGGCGCGTGCAATGGCTGCGCGGCGGAAGCCCGAGCTATGGCTTCAGGGTGAAGGGACGCACATGGCGCGCGGGCGTCAATATCGTCGCCGTCGTGAGCGGGGCGGCCTTTTTCATCAATACGCTCTGGCCACGCATGGCCGTGTTCGATCCCTCCGGAGAGCGTCCCGGCATGGTGGCGTTTCCGGTTGTCTTTCTCGGTGCTGCGCTCGGGCTGGGACTGATTCTCCGGAAGATCCGGTCTGCTCGCCGGGATCATTTTTCTCACAAGGAACTCTGACGTGATCAAATCTGCGCAGATACCCTCCACCGCTGCGGTTCTCTACCGGGAGACGATCCCGGGAGGCGGACACCGATCTCTCGTCGTCAAGGCGGGATGGCAATTGCGGCTGACTGCGTGCGACAGAAACGCCAATCTGGCACTGGTCGCGTTCAATGCCGCTCTGACAAGCGAAAGACTGAACCTTCCCGATACGCTCAAGGCCCAGCATACGGCCTTTCTCACGAAGGGACATTGCCTTCACTCCGATATGGGGCGCGTCCTGCTTGCGATTACCGAGGATCGCTGCGGCTGGCATGACTGTTTCGGAGGCGTTCTCAATGCGGTCGAGACGGAAGAGAAATACGGCTCCGGGCGGTTTCAGGATCTGCGAAACGCCTTCTTTCGCAACGGTTACGATAATCTGCTTGTCGAACTCGGGAAATGGGATCTCGACGCACGGGACATTCCGATGGTCGTCAATCTCTTCAGCAAGGTGGCGGTCGGGTCCGGGGGCGTGCTTCGTTTTGTCCCCGATCATGCGCAGCCGGGTCAGGATGTGGTGCTTCACGCGCTGATGGATACGCTCGTCGTCATGACGGCCGTACCGCACCCGATGGATCCGTCCCCGTCCTACACACCCGGTTCCGTCTCATTCGCCATCGAGGACGCATCGGATCCCGCCGCTCTGGACGCCTGTCGCCGGTCCTGCGGGGAAAACGAACGCGCCTTTCGCAACACCGAAATTTTCTGTCTGTAAGGGAGTACGCCGGATGACCATGAGCGCGAGCCAACGCGATCCCGTCAATGCCGTGTTTCGCCATGTTATCGGTGCGGGAGAGCCGGGAATTTTCGACGTGAAGAAGGGGCAGACGCTGCGCCTTCTGGATCTGGAAGGTAACCAGGCGGTCGATACGCTTTTCTACAATGCACGCAATATCCGTGAACGGTACGACGCGCAGCGCACCATCCGTCGGCAGAATGCCTTGTTCCTGACGACAGGTACGGTGCTGTATTCCAGTCTCGGGCACCCGATGGCGACGATCACTGCCGATACCTGCGGTCGGCACGATACGCTCGGCGGGGCCTGTGCGCAGGAAAGCAACACCACACGTTATGCGGCCGACCGGTTTCATATGCATGCGTGCCGCACGAACTTCCTTTGCAGCTGCCTCAATGACGGGCGGTTGACCAAGCGCGATCTGACCGCGAACGTGAATTTCTTCATGAACGTTCCCGTCGAGCCGGATGGCTCGCTGGTCTTTGCTGATGGCGTGTCGGCACCGCTCAAATATGTGGAAATGCGCGCGGAGATCGATCTGATCGTCGTCATTTCCAATTGTCCACAGCTGAACAATCCCTGCAATGCCTGGAATCCGACACCCACGGAGGTCATCGTCTGGGACGATACGGCAGCCTGAGATCGCTCCCCCGAGCCAGTATTTGCGAAGTAGATGAAGATGATCGAATTGCCGCGACTCGACCTCCAGACCCTGCATGCCGCCTATCGCGACGGCGCTTTTACGCCTCGGATCCTGATCGATGCCTTGCGCGATCGGGCCATGGCGCTTAACGACTATTATCGCGCCTTTATCCATATTCTGGATCCGTCGGAACTCGAGCCGGTCCTGCACCGTCTCGAGCGTGGGACGATGGACGACTTTCCGCTCTACGGTGTACCGTTTGCGATAAAGGACAATATCGATCTGGCGGGGGTGCCCACGACGGCAGCCTGTCCGGCTTTCGCCTATACGTCCGACAGATCGGCGACCGTCGTGGAGCGGCTTCTGATGCTTGGCGCCGTTCCCGTCGCGAAAACCAATCTCGACCAGTTCGCCACCGGACTCAGCGGCACACGGTCCCCCTACGGAATCTGTCGCAACGCTGTGTCCGACCGGCATCCTTCCGGCGGATCGAGCTCCGGCTCTGCCGTCTCTGTCGCTCTCGGGCTCGCAAGTTTCGCCCTTGGCACGGATACTGCCGGTAGCGGACGCATTCCGGCCGCCTACAACAACCTCGTCGGTCTCAAGGCGAGTTGCGGACTGATTTCGACCCGGGGTGTCGTCCCCGCCTGCCGTAGCCTCGATTGTACGACCCTCCTGACCGCATCGGCAGGGGAGGCCAGTCATCTGCTCGCGCTTCTGGCGCAGTACGACCCGCTGGATGACTATAGCCGCCGTAATCCGCAATGGAACGGGGCCGCAGGGTTCGGCACGGTATCGGCCGGTTTCCGCTTCGGCGTGCCCGAAGGGGCAGAATTCGCGGGATGCGTCGAAAGTCCGGCGCTTTTCGCGCAGGCGGTTTCGCGCCTCGAGGCAATGGGAGGCATCGCCGTTTCCGTCGATCTCTCGGCTTTTCTGGAGGCGGCACGGCTGCTTTACGAAGGCCCCTGGGTTGCCGAGCGTCATCTCGTGGTCGAGGCGCTTCTCGCGCGAGAGCCGCAGGCGATCTTGCCCGTCATTCGCGATGTGCTGGCGAAAGCGCCCGACTATGCGGCGACGGACGTGTTTTCCGCTTTCTACAGGCTTCGCAAACTCAAACGCCGGTGCGATGCCATCCTCGATAATCTGTCTTTTCTGCTGACGCCGACCATGCCGAGGCCGGTGACTCTCGCCGAACTCGAGGCGCAGCCGGTTGCGGCGAATTCCCTGCTCGGGACCTACACGAATTTCGTCAATCTCCTCGATTACGCGGCGGTGGCCGTACCGTCGGCCTTCATGACCGATGGCCTGCCCTGGGGCGTGACGCTCGTCGGCAGGTGTTTTACGGATCAGTATCTTCTCAGCGTTGCGGACGCATTTCAGAGAAAATCGGCGCTGCGACTCGCCTGCGATCGCGGCCTTCCGGGCGCGCCGCCGTCGCGTCCGGTGACTGGAGACCGGATCAGGATCGTCGTTTGTGGCGCCCATCTCGACGGGTTGGCGCTCAACTGGCAATTGCGTGCACGCGGCGCGTCCCTGATCGAAGCGACGACGACCGCGCCGTGCTACCGGCTTCATGTTCTGGCGGGAGGGGAGCCATTGCGGCCCGGGCTGGAGAAATGCGCTGAGGGAGGCGCAGCCATTGCCGTGGAGGTATGGGAGATGCCTCAGGTCGAACTCGGTTCGTTTCTCGCCCAGATTCCCGAGCCTCTCGGGCTCGGCAGGATCGAGCTTGCAGACGGGCGCCGGGAGACGGGGTTTATCTGCGAGGGACTCGCCCTCGCTGCTGCGAAGGACATCACTGCCAGCGGCGGCTGGCGTGGCTGGCTTCAGGCGCAGGATGTGTGAGACGCGGGCTGCATGCACTTACCGCGTGTGCATCGACCTCACGACACCTGCCCCACGCGGTCTCACATGTCGTGAACCGTGTCGAGATCGCCAAAGCGCGTGAATTCGCCCTCGAAATAGAGAGGGATCGTGCCGGTCGGTCCGTGACGCTGTTTTTCCAGTATGAGTTCCGCCTTGTTATGGACGAGCGCCATCTTGCGTTGCCATTCCTCCATGGCGACCTGGTATTTGTCCATGCTCTCATAGGCGCTGTCTTTGGGCATGCGCTGCTGGAGATAATATTCGTCGCGGTAAACGAACATGACCGCGTCGGCGTCCTGCTCGATCGAACCGGATTCACGCAGATCTGAGAGCATGGGACGCTTGTCCTCGCGGGATTCGACCTGTCGCGAGAGCTGGGAAAGAGCGATCACCGGAACGGAAAGCTCCTTTGCTATCGCTTTCAGGCCCTGTGTGATCATCGAGATCTCGAGCACGCGGCTTTCGGGTTTGGTGCCGATCGCCGGGCGCATCAGTTGCAGATAATCCACCACGACAAGGCTCAGCCCCTTGGTTCTTGCCAGGCGGCGGCAGCGCGTACGCATGGCGGACAGGGAAATGGCAGGTGTATCGTCGATATGCAGGGGCAGTTCGGACAGTTCGCGTGAAACCCGCACGAAGCGGTCGAACTCGCGCTGTCCGATATCGCCGCGGCGGATTTTCTCGCCGGAAACCTCCGATTGCTCGGAGAGGATTCGCGTGGCGAGCTGTTCGGACGACATTTCGAGGGAGAAGATGGCGACGGCCCCGCGGGGTTTCGTGCCCTTGTCCTCGGCTTCGCGTAATAGCGCCCGCGCCGCGGAGAAAGCGATCTTGGTCGCGAGGGCCGTCTTGCCCATGGCCGGACGTCCGGCGAGAATGAGCAGATCGGATGGATGGAGCCCGCCCGTCTTCTTGTCGAAATCGCGCAGGCCCGAGGTAAGCCCGGAGACATCGCCCGTTCTCTGGAATGCCTGTTCGGCGACCTGGAGCGCGCCGGTCAGCGCGCGCTCGAACGTGACGAACCCGCCATCCTGTCCCTTGTCGGTCGCGAGCTTGAAAAGGGTCTCCTCGGCGGCAGCGATCTGGTCACTGCCCTCGAGATCGGCACGGGCGCCATAGGCATTGTTGACGACGTTCTCGCCGATCTCGATCAGCTGTCGGCGGATCCATGCATCATGGATGGCGCGGCCGTAATCGCCCGCATTGACGATACCGACCATGGCCATGAGAAGCTGGCCCAGATATTGCGGGCCGCCCACCTCGTCGAGCAGGCCGGAATGTTCGAACTCGGCACGCATCGTGATGGGATCGGCCAGCATTCCGCGATCGATTCGCCGTGCGATGGCCTCGAAAATGCGTCCATGCAGGGGATCGGCGAAATGCGCCGCGATCAGGAAATCCGAGACGCGTTCATAGGCCTTGTTGTTGGTCAGGAGCGCACCCAGAAGGGCACGCTCCGCCTCGGGATTGGCGGGAGGCGAACGCCGGAGGAGGGCAGTCAGGCCGTCATCGGCCGCGGGGCGGTCTTGGGTATCGGTCATCGTCACGGCATCTCTCTATCACGACCGGAGACGATTCGGACATGCCGACACGCGGTAATCTAGTCCATGTGCGATCGTTCGAGATGCTGGTCGCTCCCATGGATACGGCACAGGGTCTCGGGAGAAAGAACGCTCTCGAGAACCGCTTCGGGAACGAGTTTGCGCTCGCGCACCAGTTCGATCACGCCCCGACCCGTCCTGTGCGCTTCCAGCGCGATTTCCGTGGCGGTTTCGTAGCCGATATAGGGATTGAGCACCGTGACCAGACCGATGGAATGGGTCACCATCGCATGGAGATGTGCGGTGTTGGCCGTGATTCCCCTGATGCATTTCTCTTCGAGGGTCAGGCAGGCCGCGACCAGATGGGTCAGGCTCTTGAAGAGACTATGGGCGATGATCGGTTCGAAGGCATTGAGCTGGAGCTGACCGCCCTCGGCCGCCATGGTCACCGTAAGGTCGTTGCCGATCACCTCGAAGGCGACCTGGTTCACCACCTCCGGAATGACCGGGTTGATCTTGCCGGGCATGATGGAAGAGCCCGATTGCACGGGTGGCAGATTGATCTCGTTGAATCCCGCGCGGGGGCCGGAAGACAGCAGACGCAGGTCGTTGCAGATTTTCGAGAGCTTGACCGCAAAGCGCTTGAGCACGCCCGACAGCTGCACGAAGGCGCCGCAATCCTGCGTCGCCTCGATCAGGTCGCTCGCGGTGAGAAGCCCCAGCCGGGTGATCCGGTTGAGATGGGTGCAGACCCGTTCCGGAAATTCGGGATGTCCGGCGATACCCGTGCCGATTGCGGTTCCCCCGAGATTGATCTCGCTGATCAGGAGGATCGCCTCGGCAAGCCGTTTCTGATCCTCCTCAATCATGATGGCGTAGGTCGTGAATTCCTGACCGAGCGTCATGGGCACGGCATCCTGAAGCTGGGTTCGACCCATTTTCAGAACGTCGTGAAACGCGACCGCTTTCGCTTCGAAACCCGATCGCAGGACGCCCATGGCACCGCAGAGCGTATTGACGCCGTGGATCGTGGCGATGCGCAGCGCCGTCGGATACACGTCATTCGTGCTCTGGCCCATATTGACGTGATCGATCGGATGAAGCGCCGTATACTCGCCGCGCTCCCGGCCCAGATGCTCGAGCGCCCGGTTGGCGATCACCTCGTTCGCATTCATGTTGGTGGAGGTTCCCGCCCCTCCCTGGATCACATCGACCACGAACTGGTCGTGCAATGCGCCTGCGCGGATATCCTCGCAGGCAGCCACGATCGCATCCTTGCGGCGCTCATCCAGAAGGCCGAGATCGTGATTGGTCAGAGCCGCGGCCTGCTTGATGGCGGCCAGAGCGTTGATCAGCTCGGGATAGGACGAGATCGTCCGGCCCGTGATGGGAAAATTCCCGACCGCCCGCAAGGTGTGAATTCCGTAATAGGCCTCTGCGGGAATCTCGAGGGTTCCGAGCAGATCGTGCTCCGTGCGCGTTCCTGACATGATTTCGACCCCTCCCTGATGGAGCGATCAGGGAAGGACAGTCCGTCTGTCGGGGCAAGTCACAAAGATCGGCCCCTCATGCACATGGCGGGAGGGTGGTATGCGAAAGGCGACCCCGCGCCTTTTTTCCGGGGTGTCAGCCCGCCGGTCCTGCCGGTCCGGCATGAGGCGGGGCCGCCGCAGCGGTCACGGCCTGGACGGGCTCGGCGGAATCGACGACCACGAGCAGATCGCCTGCGATCGGCGTGGGGGTGCGGTCCTTCGGCAACAGGGCGCGGAACCGCCCATCATAGCTGGCGGCTTGTTCGTACTGGACGTCGAGAAGACCGTTCCTGTCCATGAACACGTTGAGGCTCGCCGGGATACGGATGCAGCCTTCGGACGCGGGATGACCCAGACGCTGCTCGAGGAAATCCGGGTCGGTTGCGTGAATCTCGAGCCGGATATCGCCCGTTTCGTGATCGGCACGCCAGCCCTTGACTGCATTGTGCCAGCCCATATCCCAGACCCGCATGCCCTTCGCCCCGATGCCACGAATGCCGTTGCGGTTCTTCGTGCCGAGTGCCCGGTAACCGAGACGGTCGGTCGTGTTCGGAAAGACGCCCACGGGCGTGATGTAGTAATATTTGCGGCCTGCCCGCCCGGTGGAGACCGGCGTGCCGCCGAGCGCTTCCCAGGAAGCGGTACCCGGCAGGGCGAGTACGAAGCTCAGCCTTTGCACCCTTGGGTTGCGGTCGACCACCATGAGTAGCTGGGGACGATCTATGGGGGTTCCCGTCCGGGCGATCATGGCATGGGCCAGACGGATGAAGCGCTGTCGTATTTCGGGGGTATAGGTCGAAAAGCGCGCAACCTTGCGTTTCATCGACCGGGTCAGTCGCGCCGCTTCCTCGCGTGCCTTCTCATCCGACAGGACGGGCAGCGGCGGAATGATGACGGGAGCGGACGCATTGTCGGCGGTCTGTGCCTGTGCCTGCGTCTGTGCCTCCGCTTGTGCCTGCGGCACGCCGGAGGGCGAAATGGTCGCTTCGGGGGCCGGACGGTCCTGCGTCGCGGCAGGCATGGCCGGATCCTGGCTCCGGGCCTCGGCCCGGGGAAGAATGACACAGGCCGCTAACAGACAAATCACCATCGCATGACGCGATGCAGGGAGGGGGAGCGCCGGAGAGAACCGCTCCCGGTTGGGCGGACTCCCGATGGCGAAACGCCGGAAGAAGGCGCGTCTGGCCATGATCGGCAGCGGCGAAGAGGGCGTCACGGCGGGAGGCGCGGCGGCAGGGCGCGCGATAATAGCCGCCTCAGGCAGTCCGCCGGATCCTGCGGACGCAGGCGGAAGCGCGCATCCGTGAACATGCCCGACCGGTTCTTCCGGCTTTCCGGTGTGCGGCGTCGTGACGCCGGTCCTTTCTCTCTGTCGCATCGTGTCTCCAGGCCCCGGCGGTATCAACGTCCGGCGGTCATGCGGGTTCAGCCGGGGTCAGGGCGCTCCGTTTCCTGACCGGGGCTGGTTCAGATATCGGTCGAACCAGTCGAGGATCCGCCTGCGGGCATCCGCTGCATGGGCGGTCCCTCTCATGCCATGGCCCTCGCCGGGATAGATGACAAGACGGCTCGGAATCGAGAGGGTGCGAAGCGCATGGTAGAATTCCAGACTCTGCGCGGGAGGACATTCGACGTCGTTCGCGCCGACATAGAGGAATGTCGGTGTCCTGACCTTCTTGATGAAGGTCATGGGAGACGAGCGGGCATAGATCTCCGGATCGTCATAGACGGTCGCACCGAAAAAGGGCGGCATCCATGCGTCGATACCGTTCTGGCCGTAATAGGACTGCCAGTTCGCAACGCCGCCCCCGGCGGCGGCGGCCTTGAACCGGTCGGTCTGGGTCACGATCCACATCGTCATGTACCCGCCGTAGGAATAGCCGGTTACCGCAAGCCGCGTATCGTCGATCAGCGCCGTTTTCTCGAGCGTGTCGATCCCGCGCAGGATATCGCGCAGATCGCCATGACCGAAATCGCGTCGATTGGCCATCGTGAAGGCCTCGCCCTGCCCGTAGCTCCCTCTCGGATTGGGCATGAACAGATCGTATCCGGCCTCGAGAAAGCCGCGGGCATCTCCCGTCTCGCGCAGATAGCGTGGGGTAACGGCGGAAGAGGGGCCGCCATGGACGATGGTGATCATCGGCGCCTTGCCGTCCCGCATCATGGCCGGAGCGCGGTGTTTCGGAGAGAGGTGCCAGCCCTGGACGGTCAGCCCGTCGCTGGACCAGGTCACGCTCCGGGCGTCGACAGCCAGGGGGACAGAGCTGTTGAGACGGGTGATCTGTTTCCAGTGGCCGATGGGCCCCGCCCATAGTTCGGGAGCCCGGACGAAATTCTGCCGCACGACCACGCTCTGGCCTGCGGCGCAGACGAGGCGCGGCTCTCCGCTACCGTCGGACAGGAGGTCGTCGCTGGAGACGGAAAGCGTCGGGCCGCGATCGAGTGCGCGCATGACTGTGCGCGCGCCGGAGAGTCCGGATGCGACGAGACGACCGTCGCACCAGGTGAGGCCGGTGACCGTATCGGTCCTGTCCTTCGTGAGATTGACCGGCTCGGCCCCGCTTCGCGTGAGGTCGAGCTGAAAGGCATCGCCGCCGAAGAAGCCGAAATCGCTCATCAGTCCCGCGATGAAGGCGACACGCGTCCCGTCGGGCGAGACGGCAGGCAGCCCGATCTGCCGGGTCAGCCCATGCGTATAGAGAATGGTTTCCCTGCCCTCGCTGAAACGCGAGAGATGAGCCTCCCACCAATGGGCGTCACCATTCCCCTGGGCGACCGTGCCGATGAAAGCCGGTCGGTCGCCTTTCTGCCAGTCATATTCATAGACATAGAGAGAGGCGGGCGACTGCCACGTCAGATGCCCCTGTTCGATCAGGGCGATACGCTGCTCGTCTTCCGTCCTGTCGATCTCGCCTGTCTGGGGTGCCCCGGCCTGGAGCGCGCCGGGATCGCGCCGGGCATTCGCGATCGCCAGCACGGCGAGCTGTCCCTGCGGTCCGTAACGGAGCGCCTGGAGAGACCCGGTGAATCTGAGCAGGACATGAGCCGCCCGACCGTCGCGCGAGACGGCCAGAACCTGGCGTTTGCGCGTTTTCGGAATGGCCGAGATATAGGCGAGGGTCTGTCCGTCCGGGCTCCAGCTCGGGCTGGATAGAACGCAGCCGGTACAGGGAGGGGCAATCGTGATGCTCTGACCGGAGCGCAGATCCCGCAGAACGAGCTCCGGCGGCGATGGGGTATCCGCTCCGGCATGCTCGACCGTGTGCAGAGAGGCGAGAACGGAACCGTCGGGCGAAAGCGTCGGTGCGGAGAAACCGTGCAGCGGTTCGGCATATGCCGGGCCGACCGGCCCGAAAGCGAGAAAAATCGCTCCACCTGCGAGGCAGGAGAGCAGGGAACGCGAGACGGGCATGTCGGGCCTTCTAGGATTCCGAGGACAAGGAGGGTGCGGCGGGTACGATGCGCCCTGGACGGTGCGGGAAGACGCGATGCCAGAGCCTCGTTCCGAAACGGCCGACCGCATCCATATAGAGATAGACGACGGGCGTCGTGTAAAGGGTCAGCAGCTGGCTGATCAGCATGCCGCCGACGATGGCGACGCCGAGAGGACGGCGCATCTCCGCGCCGTATCCGTGTCCGGTCATGAGAGGCACGGCACCGAGCGCCGCGGCAAGGGTGGTCATCAGAATCGGACGGAACCGCGTCAGACACGCCTCGTAGATCGCCTCACGCGGGGTGTGGCCGAGCTCCTTTTCGGCATAGAGCGCGAAATCGATCATAAGGATCGCATTCTTCTTCACGATGCCGGTGAGCAGGATCATGCCGATCATCGCGATGAGGCTGAACGACTCCCCTCCGATCCAGAGTCCCAGGATCGCGCCGATCCCGGCAGAGGGCAGGGTCGAGAGGATCGTAAAGGGATGGATCAGGCTCTCATAGAGAATGCCGAGCACGATATACATGGCGAACAGGGCCGCGACGAATGCCAGAAGCTCGTTGATCAGCATCTCCTTCGTCTCTCCCGCCAGGCCGGAGAGCGAGCCCGATAGCCCCGGAGGCGCGCCCATGTCCTTCAGGGTCTGCTCGATCAGCTTGCGCGCATCCTCGAAGGTTTTCCCGTCCGCGACGTCGAAGCTGATCGCCGTTGCGGTCATGCCGTCTTCATGCTCGATCTCCATGGCGGTCGGCTCCATGACGAGACTGGCCACGTTGATCAGGGGAATCATCGTCTCGACCGAGGAGGCGACGGCGGAACCGTTGGAATTGCCGCCGGTGATCTGGTTTGCGATCGCATTGCGCAAGGAGGCCTGGCTGAGCTGTGTTGCCGTGGAGGCCGTGGCATTGCCGCTCGCCCGGACCCGGATCTGGTTCGAGCGTACGGCGCCTGCCGGTGTGCCGGATGCGGTGGAGATCCAGGTACTGCGCAGCATTTCGGGCGATTTGCGATAATCCCGGGCGACTTCGAGCACGACGGAATGGGTGGTGATCTCGGTATGGATGCGGGAGGCGACGGTCTGGCCGTAGGCGTCGTAGAGCACGTTGCCCACGAGCTGCGGCGTGACCAGATAGCGTGCCTCGGTATCGCGTTGCAATCTGACATGGACCGAGGCGCCGTGCCCCTCGATATTGGTCATGACCGAGGTCATCATCGGATCCTTGCGCAGTCTTGCGACGAGGCGCGGTATCCAGATCCTGAGTTCCTGGGGGTCCTGATCGCGCAGGACATAGCGATAGGTGCCGTTCTGGCGCTGGCCGCCGCCGCTATTGGGATCGCCGGCCGAGAAGAAAGCCGTCTGCAAACCCGGCATCGCGCCGAGTTTCCTGCGGATGCTCTCGACGATCTGTTTGTCGGTGCGGGTACGGGTGCGCTTGTCCGAGAGCCGGGCGAAGAGCTGGCCGTTGCTGTTGCTGTTGTTCCAGCTCGTGAGAGACAGCACGTCCGGATCCTGCTTCATCACGGCGCCCACGAAATGGATCCTTCTGGTGATTTCCGAGAAGGACATCGTGTCGTCGCCACTCACCGATCCGCCGATCAGGGAGATGTCCTGGGCCGGGATTCCGGTTTTCGGCATGAGGACGATCGAGGCGATCAGGACGACGAAACTCAGGGGGAGCGTCAGGAAGGTCAGGACATGATGACGCAGGGCGAAACGCAGGCTGCGACCGTAAAGGGCGATGACGGTTTCGAGCAGGATGTCGATCCCGCGGACAAGGCGGTCGCGCAGACCGCGCCCGGTCGGCGTCTCGTGCTCCACGTCCAGCCAGTAGGCACACATCATCGGCGTGAGCGTCAGGGACAGGACGAGCGAGATGAGCAGCGCCGAGACGATGGTCATCGCGAATTCATAGAAGATCGCGCCGACCTGACCGGGGATGAACAGAAGGGGAATGAACACGGCAACGAGAGAGGCCGTGATCGACAGCACGGTGAACCCGATCTCTGCGGAGCCGCGCAGGCTGGCGCTCATGCGGTCCATGCCCGCTTCCATATGGCGCGCGATGTTCTCGAGCACGACGATCGCGTCGTCGACGACGAAGCCCACGGCGATGGTGAGGGCCATGAGCGACATGATGTCGAGTGTGAAATTCTGCCATTTCATCACGGCGATCGTACCGATGAGCGCGATCGGCACCGTCACCGCCGGGATGATGGTCGAGCGCAGACGCCGCAGGAAGACGAGAATCACGACGATCACGAGGATGATCGAGACGGCAAGGGTGAGCTGGGTATCGTCCAGCGAGGCGCGGATGCTCGAAGACAGGTCGATCGCGGTATCCATCTCCACCCCGGGAGGCAGGACCGACCGCAATACCGCCATGCGTTCGCGCACCGCATCCACGATCCGGACGGTATTGGCCTTGGGCTGCCCGCGAACGATCAGGGTAATCGCGGGTTTGTTGTTGAAATAACCCGCCTGGTACAGATCCTGAACGCTGTCCGTCACCTCGGCCACGGAAGAGAGACGGATCGGGTTGATGTTGTTGCGGTATCCGATGATCAGGTCGCGATACTGAGCGGCATCCTTCGCCTGGTCGTTCGTCTCCAGCATCAGGCGCTGTCCGCCGGAATCGAGAAAACCTTTCGGCGTGTTCGCGTTTGCCGAGGCAAGAGCCTGACGTACGTCCTCGAAACCGATCCCCCATTTGTAGAGGGCATAGGGATTGACATCGACTCTCACGGCCGGGGCCGACGAGCCGACAGCCTGTACATGGCCCACGCCCTTGATCTGCGCCAGCAGGGGCTTGACCCTGATCTGGGCCAGATCGAAGAGTTTGGGCAGGGTCATGACGTCGGATGTCAGGGAGAGAAGATAGACCGGCTGGGCGGTCGGATCCTGCTTGTAGGCAAAGGGATCGCGATCGAGCGTGCCTTTGGGCAGATCGGCGCGTGCCGCGCGCAAGGCGGCCTGCACGTCCCGGAGCGCCCCGTCTATGTTGCGCGACTGTACGAAATCGAGGCGGATATAGGCAAAGCTGTTATCGCTTTCCGACTCGATCCGTTTGACCCCCGAGATCTGGCCCAGATACCGCTCGAGCGGCGTCGTCACGGAGCTGACCATCTGCTCCGGACTCGCTCCGGGCTGCTCGACCTCGACATTGATGGTGGAGGACCCGATATCCGGCAGGCTCGCCACGGGCATGAGCGGATAGCAGATGGCGCCCGCAGCGAGCAGCGAGACGGCAAGCAGAATCGTCGCCACGGGTCGCAGAATGAAGAGACGGCAGAAATTCATTACGTCTCCATAGCAAAAAAACGCCTCTGGATATTGTCGATCTTCTGCTCAGCCTGTGATCTTTTCGCGATCATGCGGCACGGGCGCCCCTGCGAGCCGCTCCGCCGTCTCTTCGCATCCCGGGGATGAGGGGGCCTCCGGCGCGATCCGGTCCGGTTTGCGCGCGCGGGTGGAGGCCCGGGGCGGTATGGCGAGGCGGGGCATCGAACCCGGGCACCCGCTGGGCTGATTCAGATAATAGAGCTCTGCGAGCCGTATCGGGAGGAGGTCCATCAGCCGGGAGCCGAAGACGAGCCATCCGGGAAAGACGATCCGTCGTTTCCGGCGGGCGAGCCCGTGCATGATATGGCGGGTGGCCGTTGCGGTGCTGACGAGGCCGGGCATCGGGAACCGGTTGTTCTCGATCATCGGCGTCGCGACGAAGCTGCAACAGACGCTCGAGAGCAGGATCCCGGCGCGGCGGCTATAGGCGCCGCTTGCCACGAGAAACCGGTCCAGAGCCGCTTTCGACGCCGAATAGGACGGCGTTCCCGGATAGGAGACGAGCCCTGCAACCGAGGCGATCGCGCAGATCTGGCCGCGCTGACCCCGGAGCGTGCCGCCCCTGCGACGCGGTTGCGCCTTCATGCGTTCCATCATCGGAAGAATGGCATTGAGCGCCCCGTCGAGATTGACCGCCATCATGTAACGGATCTGGTCGGGCGTTTCGAAGGCCGCATCCTCCGTCCCTGCCGGTTGCATGCCGCCGGTCACGCCGGCACAGACCAGCAACAGATCGACCGACCGCCCGGAGGCGCTGCGGCACCATTCCGCCATGCCGTCCCGGTCGGTCACATCGAGGCAGCAGCACCGGACATCCGCGCCTCTCGACTCGCAGTCCTGCCCCGTCCGGGACAGGGCCCCGGCATCGCGATCGAGGAGATGAAGCATGCGCCCGGGGGCGGCGAGCGAAAGCGCCAGAGCGCGACCGATGCCCGAGGCAGCACCGGTGATGAAGACGATCCTGTAATCCATGAGAGGAATGTTACACGGTGTGTCTGGTCGCGCCAGACCGTACGGAGAGACTCTCCGGCTCCGCCAGATGGGCATGATGGGTCAGGAACAGGATCTGCGTGGTGCGCGAGAGATCCGTCAGGATATCCATTCCTGCCCGGGCGCGGGCTTCGTCGAAGGTGATGAACAGATCGTCGGCAAGGAATGGAAGGACGATCCCGCGCGCCTGTGCCTGCTCGACGGCGGATAGTCTCAGGGCGAGGAAGAGCTGGTCGCGCGTGCCCTCGCTCATCTGGCCGGGTCGAACGAAGCCCTGCTCCCCGGCGCGGATCCCCACCAGTTCGGGCGTTCCGCTGTCGAGAACGGTCAGGCCCTGATACCGGCCCAGGGTCAGCCGGCCGAACAGATGCGACGCGCCCTGCAGGAGCGGATTGGTATGTTCCGGACGCTGCCGTGTCGCGACCCGGTGAAGGAGGAGCGACTGTATGCGCGCGCTTGCCCAGCGTTCGGCCTCGATCGCCATTTCGGCGCGGCAGGTTTCCATCTCCAGAGCGGCATCCCGTGCCAAATCCTCCCCCTCGATATGGCGACGCTGCTCGTCGATCTCTCCTTGTCGTCGCACGGCTTTTTCGCGCTCCTGCCGCTTTGCGTCCCTGCGTGTTTCATGCTCGGCGATCAGGGCGGGCAGGATATCGGGGTCGGTTTCGGAGGCGGCCTGTCTGAGCGTTTCGAGCGCGAGACCGTCGCCGCTCCGGCAGATGGCCGATCTGAGGCGGTCCATCTCCTCCAGGCGGGCATGACAGACGGAGCTTCGGGCGAAGACGGCGCGCAAGGACTCCATGTCCTGCGTGCCCGAACGCGAGAACCAGTCCGCAAGCTGCGCCTCGCAGGCGGTCAGACTGCGCTGATGCGTTCCGATCTCGGCATTCGCCTCCGCGATTCCCCGGTCCAGTTTCGCAGCGTGGTCGGCGTCTATCGTGGCTGTCTCCAGTGCCAGGACGCATTCGGCCATCCTGTCCGCCAGAGCGCGTTCGGACAGCGCGTCCTGCGGGGCCAGCCGCGTGAGAAACGCGCGGAATGAGTCTTCGAGATCCCGAAGAGCCTCATCTTCCCGGGCGAGACGCTCCCGGTGACGGAGCAGGGTCTCGGTGTCGCGTCGCCGCGTCTCCATGAGGGCAAGTGTGGCGCTGTCGCAGCGCGTCAGATCCGGACGCAACCGGAGAACGTTGCTCCAGGCGGCGTCGAGCCGGTCTTCGGCATGAGACAGTGCCTCTTCCTCACGATCCAGCGCGTCCAGCCTCTTGCGATGCTGTTCGGCGTCCTGCTGGCGCGTGCGGATGCGGGTTTCGTTCTGCTCCCATCCCTCGAGCACGGTCGAGGCATGAGCGATGGCGTCGCCGAGGCTGCTCCATGCGCGACCGGCTCTCTCCTGCCGGTCCGTCGGGTCTTCCGGGCAGGCCGTTGCGTCGGATGCGCTGCCGGGCGGGACCCCGGCCTCTTCCGGCCCGGGACTGCCGTCGCGCCCGGGAAGGGCAGGACCCGGAAAGGCGGGAAAGGGGGGGACGAGCTGGCGCAGCGCCTCGAGATGGCGGTCGCGATGGCACTGGATGCTTGCCCGCTCGGCCGTCAGGGTCGCCTGGGCAGAGAATGCAGCGCAGGCGCGCGCGCGCCGGGCGAGCCAGCCCGGCAGATGCTCCGGATCGAGAGCCGGCAGTCCGGATGCGGCCAGTTCCCGTGACCAGAGCGCGGCTTCGTTCTTCCGGGCCTCCCGGGAGGAGGCCAGAGCGTTTTCGGACTGACGGCGGTCCAGCGCATTGCGTTCGAGCGCCTGTTCGAGTGCCGCCAGTCGTGCCGTCTTTTCCGCCGCAGCGAAGCGGCGATCGGCGAGCGCGTCGCTTCGGGCGCGTGCGCTTTCATAGGCTGCGATATCGTCCGGCCCGGGTCGGGTCGGTTGCGCGATCAGGGCCGAGAACAGGGCGTTTCTCTCGCGTCTGACCGTCTCGAGCGTCGCAGCCGAGACGATCTCCTCACGTTCGAGCTGCCTCAGCTCGAGTTCGAGCGTTTCGCGCACCCGATCCTGTTCCCGGAGCGCCTCCAGAGCGTTGCGCTCTGCCTCGATACGGCTCCGCCACAGATCGCGGGCCTGTGTCAGCCGCGTTTCATCCGGGATCGCCATGGCGTCGAGGGCGGCGACACTGCCTTGCCAGGGCGCGAGATCGCGCATCGCCTGCGCGCATTCGGCCCTGTTTCCGGCCAGGGACCGGTCTAGGCGCTCGAGGGCGCGATCCGGATCTTCACCCCGTTCCGCCTGACGGAGCGCAATGCGCAGGGCATCGACCGGATAGGCGGGAAGTGCGTCGAGCCTGAGCATCGTCTCGTCGAGCGCGTGTTGCGCGAGGCTGCGTGCGGCCTGCCATTCGGTGCGTCGGCGGGCGAGCCGCTCCGTCTCGTCGCAGAGGGGACGCATGATCCCGATGAGGGCGAGATCGGGCAAGGCGTCACGTATCGCTTCGGGCGTTCCTTCGAGGCCTTGCGCCTTCAGATCGCTCTCGAGCGCCCTCATGGCGGCCTGGTCTTCGGAAAGCGCCTGCTCCCGGGCGGCACGCGCAGCGAATGCGGCGCGAAAATCCCCGATCGTGGTTTTATGGGCAAGAATCGCGGTATCGGGTTTGCACGCCGCCCTCAGGGGCAGGAGGCCTTCGCGCTTGCGCACGGCATCGTCGCGCTCCGCGCGAAGATCGGCCCATTCCTTCAGAAGCGCATGGAAGCGGGAGGTTTCCTCAACCGAGAAGAGGGCGGGGGTGTACGCCGCATGTTCGGCTTCGAGCGTCTCGAGCCTGCGCAGATCGGGGAGGATACGTCCGCTGCGCTGGAGGCGCGTGAGGCTGGCTTCCTCGTCGCGCAAGGCCTGATCGAGCGTCGTCAGGGTCTTTTCGAGTGTGCGGGCTTCACGCGTGAGGGCGACCCAGTCCTGCGTATCGCTTGCGGCGCGGGACAGCGTGTCCCTGGCGGTCCGGTAGCGCCTGCCGAGCTCGTGCAGCCGGGTCGCATTGCGTCCCGTGCCTTTCTTCCAGAGGGCGCTGGCCTGCCGGTCGAGGGAGTCGCGCACGCTGCGCACCGTATCGAGGCCGAACCCGGCAGCAAGAAGCTGCTCCCCGAGATCTCCCTCCAGCGCCGCCATCGTCTCGCCCCCGTGACGGAGGCGCTGATGGTCGAGACTCCACATTCGCTCGAAACGCTCCCGGTCCACGCCGCCGAGCCAGCGCAGGAGCAGGTTCTCGTCGCATTCGGTCGTGTCGTCGCCGTTTCGCAGGGTGCGTACGCGTCCCCTGCGGCGGATCATGTCGAGCGTTTCGTCTCCCTGGGCAAGGCGTGCGCCCACGCGAAGCATGTCGGCATCGAATTGCCAGTCCTGCCCCTTGTGATGGGGAAAACCGAAGAGCAGATCGCTCACGGCCTGCATGAGTGTCGATTTTCCCGCCTCGTTCGGTCCGTGCAGGATATGCAGATCGCAGGCGGGCTGCCCGAAATCGAGCGTTTTCCCGGCAAACCCGCCGTAACGGATGAGGTCGAGCCGTGCGATTCTCATGGCGCGTCACCTTCGGACCCGTCGGAAAGCCGCGCGAGCAATGTTTCGGAAATACGGGGGAGGAGCGTATCCCAGTCCCCCGACCGGATCAGGGCCAGAAGCGAGCCGGGTACGGGCGTGTCGAGAGGGAGGGTTCCGAGGCAGGCTTCGAGATCGTCCCTGATCTGCGCGCGCAGGGCCGGATCTTCCGCGGCCTCGCGGAGAAAACCGGCGATTGCATCGTCGTCCCGGCCTGCGGGGGAGAGGGAGGCTGTCCTTTCGGGCGGCCGCGTCTCGATGACCAGTTTCTCGAGTTCGACCGTTCCGCCGCTCATCGCCGCCAGATGGAGTATGGCTTCCCGCAGGGCCTGCGGCTGTCGCGCGAGTGTCTGATGCAAGGAGGTTTCCCCGCACAGGGTCAGGCGCAGGATGAAGAGCCTCTCCGGATCGCGTCCGGCGACGGAACGGAGCAATGCGCCGATACGCTCGTGCAGGGCGGAGTCCTGTTCGATCCCGGTGCAATCGAGCGTTTCATGCGTCCACCGGACATCGTCGCAAAGGACGGGATCGACCGCGCAGACGGCCCCGTCGCGCACGGTCACCAGCACGGCGCCCTTTTCGCCCTGCTCGTGGATGTGCCGACCCTGCAGAACGCCGGGAAAGACGATGTGAGGCGAGGGGCCGGCGATCATGCGTTCATGCACATGGCCGAGCGCCCAGTAATCGTAGCCGAGCGCGGCCAGTCCTTCCTGCGTGCAGGGCGCATAGGTTTCGTGCCGTCCGTGTCCCGAGAGGGAGGTGTGCAGAACGCCGATATTGAAATAGCCGGGGACGGGGGGCGGATAGAACCGGGTCATGTCGTCTGGAACGTGACGGGAGGCGAAACTCTGGCCATGAAGCGCGACCCCGAGCGTGTCGATACGGAACGTCTCCGGCGCCTGCGACGGAAAACGGGCGACCCCTTCGGGGAGCGGAAGGTCACGCGTCAGGACCGAGACCGCATCGTGATTGCCCTGGAGGAGAAAGACACGGATATTGTGGGAGAGCAGACGCCCCAGGGCGCGCGCCATGTAGAGACCCGTGCCGATGGTCTTCCAGGAGCCGTCATAGAGATCGCCGGCGATGACGACGAAGGCCACGTCTTCGCGCAATGCCGTCTCGACCAGCGTGTCGAGCGCCTTGCGCGAGGCATTGCGAATGCGGGAAAGTGACAATCCCTCGTGCTGCGCAAGCCCGCGAAGTGGGCTATCGAGATGAAGATCGGCCGCATGCAGAAAGCGAAAGGAGCTCATCAGCGTCTTGTAGCAGAGTTTTCCGGCCCTGCGTCAGGCGCCTTGTCCGACCCATGACGAGATTACCAGAAGAGATCTGCCGGGCTCGGCGATCATGATTCCCGCAGACAATATCCTCCTCCTTCTCGTCATGGCTGCCCTGAGCAGTCTTCTGGCCCGGCTTCTTCGCAATCTCGTGCCGCTTCCCCTGATCCAGATCCTGCTCGGCGTCGTCGCTGCGAGTCTCGGGGTTCGTATCGGGCTCGAGCCCGATCTCTTCATGCTGGTTTTCCTGCCGCCTCTCCTGTTCGCGGATGCGTTCCGGATGCCGCTGAGAGAATTCCACGAATTGCGCGGTACGATCTTCTTTCTGGCTTTCGGCCTCGTGGTGCTGAGCACGGTCTTTTGCGGATACGCCATACACTGGCTCATCCCCACGCTCGATCTCGCTTGCTGCTTCGCTCTGGCCGCAGCGCTCTCGCCGACGGACACGGTTGCCGTAACCAGTCTGATCGCGGGGCGACATGTGCCCGAACGCATGATCCATATCCTGTCTGGCGAAGCGCTTTTCAACGATGCATCGGGGCTCGTCTGTTTCCGCTTCGCCACGGCTGCGGCCATGACCGGGGTCTTTTCCTACCGTCAGGCTTTCGGCGGCTTTCTGCTCGTCGCACTCGGCGGGATGGGAGTGGGCGCGCTGATCGCCTATGGAGCGGCACGGATCAATCGTGTTCTGCTGCGGCGCGGTTTCGACGATCCGCCCTTGCAGATCACGCTCATGGTCCTGCTCCCGTTCTCGACCTATATCGTGGCCGAGAGGCTCGGTGGGTCCGGGATACTGGCCTCGGTGGCCGCCTGCATGGTCATCAAGATGATGGGCGTGATCGAGGAAGCCAATACCGCGACACGGCTCCAGGCGACGACGGTCTGGACGATGCTGAGCTACGTCTTCAACGCCCTGATCTTCCTGCTTCTCGGGCTCCAGCTTCCGTCTCTGCTCGATCGGGGTATGGAGCTGGCCCATGCGCGTCATGTGACGCTGATCCAGCTCGTGACGCTCGTTGCGGCCGTGTACGCCATCATGAGCCTCCTGCGTCTGGCTGGGCTCTGGCTCTCGATCCTGCGACGCTGGCTCGTTTCCCGCTGGATGCATAAATCCTTCGCCTGGCCGGGCGTTCTGAGCTCGGTTCTGCTGACCTTTGCCGGGGTGCGCGGTGCGGTCACGCTTGCAGCGGTGCTCTCCCTTCCCGTCGCAGGCGCGGGGATGGACGGATTCCCCGATCGCGAGCTGATCGTGACGATCGCAGCCGGTGTGATCGTCATGTCGCTGATCGGCGCGGGGCTGATCATGCCGGCCTGTATCCGGTTCATCCCGCCCGAGGGGACGGACCGCCATGCCCTGGAGGAACGCATGGCGCGTCAGACGCTGCTGCGCGCAGCCCTGGAGCGCCTGCAGCAGGAAAAGCACGCGCATGACGCAGGCCGTGGACGGGGCGCCCAACCGGACACCGGGCCTGATGAAGTGCCGGATACCGCCCAAGGTGCTGTACAGGATGCCGCCCGGGATGCGGCCCAAGGTGCGGCCCAGGGTGCGACGCAGGGTACCGCACAGGCTGCCGTGCAGCAGATGGGTCAGGGCGGCCAGCGGGGCGGGGACGGCACGAGCGAGGATGAGGCGATCCGTCAGGATGTGATCGACCGGCTCGGACAAAGCTACGAGAATCGTCTGAACCAGATCGACGAGGCCCGGCAGATCACCCCCATGAACCGTCATCTTGCGCTCAGGCGTGAGCGGATCGAGCTCGCTCTGCGTCTCGTCCTGTTGAGGGCCCAGCGTCAGGCGCTCCATTCCCTGTTTTCGGAGCGGAAGATCAACGATCAGACGGAATGGGAGCTGGAGCAGGAGCTCGATTTCGAGGAACAGCTCTTGAGGGCGCGGGTGCAGCGGCTTCCTCAGGACATCTGAGATGCCGCCACCCGGGAGCACGGGATATTCCCGATCCCTATCCCGATCCCTATCCCGGGCGCGGTGAGACCGATGCGGTTTCCGGCCTCTGCGTTACCGGCGCGGATCAGCCGAGATTGCGCTTGGCGAGTTCCTCACGCATCGTCCTGAGCATGAAACGCGACGAGTCCTCGGCGCGCTCTTCCCAGGCGAAGACGCAGGAGGACAGGACCCCGTCGAAGCGGATTTCCGCCAGCGTGTCGAAGAAGAGCTTCCAGTCGATATCCCCCTGCCCGATATCGAGATGCTGATGCACACGGACTTTCGCGCCCGGAGGATTGACGATGTAGCGCAGCTCGGAAGATCCGCGATGGTCGAACGTATCCGCCACCCTCACATGGGCGAGAATATCTGCGGCTTCCTTCAGCATGGCCGCCATATCGCCCCCGTAGAAGAAGGTATGGGGCACGATATAGGACATCTTGACCGCATCGGAGCCGATATTGCGGATGATATCGATGGCCGGGTGGAAGGTCTCCACCCAGTCTTCGGGATGCGGTTCGAGAGAAAGGGTGATGCCCGAACGCTCGAGAATGGGGACCAGATCGTCCATCGAGCGCCAGAATGCGTCCTCGCAGGTCTCCGGTGTAGCGACCCCCGGCGGCAGCCCCGCCGAGCGCTCGGGCGAGGTGCCGCGCCCGAATTCGGAAACCATGAGAGGGCATTCCATCTCCGAGGCGATTTCGATGGCACGACGCCAGTAGCGCATCGCGGCCCGGCGTTCCTCCTCGACAGGGCTGGCCCAGCGATACATGGGCTGGAGCGTGGCGAGCTCGGTGCCGTGCTCGCGTATGGCCCGCTTGAATTCCCGGATACGTTGCGAGGTGGCGCGGGGCATGACCCACCATTCGAGAAAATCCGAGCGGGGAGAGAGCTCTATGCCATCAAAACCGTAATCCGCCGTGACCCTGGCGATCTCCGGCAATGAGAGGTGGCGTTGCATATAGGGATCGAGAACGAGTTTCACCCTTGGGGCTCCTTCGGCAGAGGCATTCCGGCGTCCTGCCTCCCCATCGTCCGGATGTATCCGGGCGGTGTCCGGGGCGGGCAGGTCGGCGCCAGATTAGGCAATGCCGACGCCCCGCGTCGCGACGGGGATGATCAAATCCGATCATGCCCCATGCCTTGCCTTGCCTTGCCTTGCCGCGCCCGATCCGGGCTGCCCCCCCGGAGCAGGTGTCAGGACCGGGGGCGGATATCCGGCCCGTCGTACTGGCTGCCGGGTGCGGGACGGTTGACCGGCGGCGAAACGAGGCTGTCCGGCCATGCGGGGCTGTCGGGCGTGCCCGGCACGATTGCGGTACGATCGCGCGGCAGGGACTGGGGCAGCTCCTCACGCAGGCGCTTGAGCATGCGCTCGCGCAGATCGCAGCAGAGATTCCACATGCAGTTCGCGTCGTTCGCCCCCGCGATGAGGCGGATCGAGATGACCGTGGCATTGCTGTCGACCACCTGACAGCCGACCGATCCCATGTCGTGATCCCAGTCCGTGCTTTTCTCGAGCTCCTCAAGGAAGAACTTGCGGACGGTTTCGACCGGGGTCTGGTAGTCGAGCCAGAGGAAGAGCGAGCCGATGAGCGATGGCGAGCTATGCGTCCAGTTCTGGAACGGGTTTTCGAGAAAATAGGCGATCGGCACGATATAGCGGCGGCGGTCCCAGGTGCGCAGGACCACATAGGTGGCATTGATCTCCTCGACATAGGCCCAGTCGCCGTTGAGGATCAGCATGTCCTCCATGCGGATGGGCTGGGTGATGGCGATCTGGATACCGGCGATCAGGTTGGACAGGGCCGGGCGGGCAGAGAGACCGACGACGAGGGAGGCGGCACCGGCGGAAGCGAAGAGCGAGAGACCGTATTGTCTGACGGATTCGAACACCATCAGGGCAGCCGCGACCGTGATGACCCCGAACGTGATCTCGATCAGGCGTCGCAGGATCCGGATCTGGGTCTGGTGAGACCGCACCGTGATGTCATCGACATGTTCGCGGTTGGCGATCCGGTCGAGATATTTGTCCGTTCCGAACCGGAACGCCTTGATGAGACCGAAACCGATCGTGATGATGAAGGAGAACGCGAAGAAATGCCCGAGGAACTGGGTCGTGGACGGCGCGAAGCCGGTCGTGGCCGGAAGGGCGGCACTCGCGGCCACGATCATCAGAAGCACGCGGATGTGGTTCTGGAGCCGGGCTATGGTCTCGTGGATGAAGGCGATGCGCTTGAGACCGGGAAGACGGGGAAGCGCCTCGGTGATGAGCCTGCTGAACAGGAGTGCGATCAGGGCCGCCGCCACGAGGAGAAGGGTCGAGGCGAGTGCGGGCGGGAGCCAGTCAAACCATGCGAGGAGTCTCGACATGGAGTGCACATAATCTTTCTTGATCACAGGTCTTCCTTGCTGTCTTCCGGCCTGTCCTGCCGGATCTCGGAGCGGTATTATCACTTTAATGTGATGTAACCGGGAGGGGGCGTCAACGACCCTAACTTGCGAGCCCGGCCCCGTTTCCCATGAAAGAACGGTAAGAAAAGCCCATTGGTGCCCCGGTTCTCCTGGCGTCGGCTCTCCTGTGCGTCGGTGCCACCCCGGGGCGCAGGCCGCCACCCCGGGGAGGCTCTTCGTTCAGGCCGGGGGCGGGCTGGGAGGCGGGGTCAGGGGCGCTCGGGGCGCCGGGCCAGATGACGGGCCAGAAGCGTGCAGAGAAAGAGCTGGATCTGATGATAGATCATCAGCGGCAGTACCACCGTTCCCACGATCGACGCGGGAAACAGGATGTTGGCCATGGGCACGCCGGTCGCGAGCGATTTCTTCGAACCGCAGAGCATGAGCGAGATCGCGCTTTCCTCGGAAAAGCCGGATATCCGTCCGAGGAGCCGTGACAGAAACAGGACGAGAACCAGAAGCGCCAGATCGAGTCCCGCGGTCAGGGCCAGATCCGGAAGGGAGATGCTGTGCCAGAGCCCCTGGAAGACGGCATGGCTGAATGCGGTATAGACGACAAGCACGATCGAACCGCGATCGGTCAGGGAAAGCAGTTTCCTGTTGCGTCTCGCCCAGTCTCCAAGACGCCGGTGCAGGATCTGACCCAGACCGAAGGGCAGCAGAAGCTGGGTTGCGATATCGATGACGGCCTGTCCGGACCAGACTCCGCCGCGGCGGATGATCATCCCTACGAGCACGGGGGTGAGGACGATTCCCGCGAGATTGGAGAGCGTCGCGGCACAGATCGAGGCCGGGACGTTTCCGCGGGCGATGGAGGTCAGGGCGATCGAGCTCTGCACGGTGGAGGGCAGACAGCACAGAAAGAGAAGCCCCTGCCACATATCGGGTGTGAGAAGATGCGGAAAGAGCGCCCGCAGGGCGAGGCCGAGCAGGGGAAAGAGCAGGAATGTGCAGGCGAGCACGCTGCCCTGCAAACGCCAGTCGCGCACGCTTTCCAGAACAGCTTGCGGCTGCAGACGCGCGCCCTGGAGAAAGAACATGATGGCGATGCAGAGGGTCGTCAGATGGGCGAGGACGGTCGCGCCCAGTCCATGACAGGGCAGGATTGTCGCAAGCCCGATGGCGGCGATCAGACTCAGGAGAAAGGGGTCGAGCTTCGGCATGGCGGAGATTTCTCCTGCATCGGGCCTTTTTGGCAAGAGCGTCCCCTGCGGCCCTTCGTTTCGCCGGAGGGCGGGAGCGTGAACGGGACGCTTGCGCGCGGCGATGCCGTGCGCGACCCTTCTTTACAGGCATGTCGCGCATATGACGCGTGCGCAGATCGGGCGCGTATCACGGGCAGGGAGGGAGCGAGATCATGACGGAGCACGATACGGGCGAGGCGCGGGGTTCGGACGGGATGCGGCGGGATGATGAAGGGCCGGGCACGGAGATACGCGGAGGGGCGGAAACGGATGAGCGGATATCGATCGTCGGGGAGGCGCGTCTCTCCGATGGCTGGGGGAAACTCACGCAATACACGCTCGCCTATCGCCGCCGGGACGGAACACGACAGACCCTGTCGCGCGAGGTCTACGACCACGGGGATGGCGCTGCGATCCTGCTCTACGACCGGTCGCGCAATACCGTCCTGCTGACACGGCAGTTCCGGCTTCCGGTCTATCTCGGTGGCGACGGATCCGGGTTCGTCGAGGTTTGCGCGGGCATGCTCGATGCGCGCGCGCCCGAGGCGGCAATCCGCAAGGAGGTCGAGGAGGAGACAGGCGTGAGCGTCGGTGAGATCAGCGAGATCGGCCGGTATTACATGAGCCCCGGTTCGTTGAGCGAGCGGCTGCATTGTTTCGTCGGTGCCTATAGCCGGGCCATGCGTACCGGCCCGGGCGGCGGTCTGGTCGAGGAGGGCGAGGAGATCGAGGCTCTCGAGATCGGATTTCCCGAAGCCATGGCCATGATCCGGGACGGGCGGATCATGGATGCGAAGACCGTTCTGCTTCTTCAGTACGCGGCGCTGGAAGGGCTCTGTTCGGTTCGGCCCGCTGCGGGACCCTGATCGATCCCGGTATTGTGACCGGCACGGCGCAGGGAGGCGCTGGCAGAGAGGAAAAAAGAACCTTATCTTTCGAAAGCTCTTCTTTCGTTTGGAAAGAATGCGATGACCGGGGAGGGATGGATGTCGGCGGGTGTGGGGCGTGCAACGCTCAAGCGACGGTTGGCGATCATCGATGCTGTAAGACGGCTGGGATTCGCCCGTACCGAGACCCTTGCCGAGCTGTTCGATGTGTCCTCCGTGACGATCCGTTCGGATCTGGCCTATCTGCAGAACCAGAACCTCGTGATCAGGGTCAATGGCGGCGCCAGGCCCTGCCTGGACAGGATGCCCGTATCGTCCGGCGACGAGCCGCCCGATATCGCCGGATGTCATGCTTTGGCCCGTCAGGCCGCGCGTCGGATCGGTGCGGGACAGACGGTGTTTCTCGATAATTCCCGGGCCTCGTCCCTTGTTCCGCTCCATGCCCTGTCCGGGGCGTTGCGCTTCCTCGTGAACGGGCTCGACAGTTTTCATCTCGCAAGCCGGAGCTGCGACTCCACGATCGCCCTGCTCGGTGGCAGCTATGACCGGCAAGGTCTTCCGGTTGGCGATCCGGCTGCGCGGCAGGCCCTCTCGTTCTACGAGATCGATTTCGCCATCCTTGCCGTCTCGCATGTCACCGAAGACCGCGTCGTCTGTCTGGACCGGAGCGGGAACTGCCTCGAGGCCGCGTGCGGACAGGCGGAGCGTGTCCTGCTTCTGCATGTTCCGGACGGACGGGCGTCGGAGGGCGGCCCCGTGATCGGGCGGGACGCCCGGATGGAGGTGATCGGGCGGGACGCCCGTGAGGGGATAACCGGGCGGGATGCCCGCGAGGAGAATCCCGGCTCCCGATCCGCCGTGTTCTGCACTGAGTGACGGAGAGAGACCGTGATCGCATCCGCGTCCTTCTGCCCCTCATCGCGCCTGAGACTTTTTCCTGTTCACTGAGGATTGCCGGATCATGATGTCCCTCTCAAAGGCGGGCGGTGCCCCCGAAGCTCCCTGTTGCGTGGTCACGATCGGAGAGATCGTGGTGGAGATCATGGCCGAAACGCCCGGAACCGGTTTTATGGAGCCTCTGGCCCTGAAAGGGCCTTTTCCCTCCGGTGCTCCGGCCATCTTCATCGATCAGGTCGCGCAACTCGGTATGCGTTGCGGGCTCATCTCCGCGGTGGGACGGGACGATTTCGGAACGCTCAATGTCACGCGCCTCGCCCGCGATGGCGTCGATGTCTCGGCAATCCAGCAGATCGACTCCTATGCGACGGGAAGCGCGTTCGTCCGCTACCGCCCCGATGGCAGCCGTGACTTCGTCTATAATATCCGCGAGGCCGCCTGTGCCCGCACGACGCTGAACGATGCCGCGCGCAGCCTGCTGGGCAAGGCGACCCATTTTCATGTCATGGGCTCCTCCCTCTTCTCCTTCCGGATCATCGATGCCGTAACCACCGCCCTGCGTGAGGTGAAGGCGCAGGGCGGTACGGTGTCGTTCGACCCCAATATCCGCAAGGAAATGCTCGATATCCCCGAAATGCGCGCGGCGCTCGAGCTGATGCTGCAGGAATGCGACATCTTCCTGCCGAGCGGCCCCGAGCTGCTTCTCTTCAGTGAGGCCGATACCGAGGAGGACGCGATCCGGGAGATTCTGGCGCTCGGCGTGTCCGAGATCGTTCTGAAAAAGGGGCAGGATGGCGCCTGCGCGTTCAGCAACGAGGGATCGTTCCCTATGCCACCCTTTCCGGTGACGGAGCGCGATCCCACCGGGGCGGGGGATTGTTTCGGCGCCACCTATGTCACCTGCAGGCTTTCAGGCCGGTCGGTGGAGGAAAGCCTGCGTTACGCCAGCGCCTCGGGGGCGCGCGCCGTAACCGTGCAGGGGCCGATGGAGGGCGTCTCCACCTTTGCGGAACTCGACCGTTTCATCGCCCAGTCAGGAAATCCGGCATGACACAGACAGATCTTACCGAATTGCGTGGTCGTTACGACCGGGGAGAAAATCCCGGTCTGACATCCGTCTGTTCGGCTCATCCTCTGGTGATAGAGGCGGCCCTGGTCCATGCCGCCGACCGGGGACAATCCGCGCTGATCGAGGCCACCTGCAACCAGGTCAATCAGGATGGCGGATATACGGGCATGACCCCCGCATCGTTCCGGGACTTCGTTTTCGGTATCGCCGGGCGTGTGGGCTTTGCGCGGGAAAGGATCATTCTGGGGGGGGATCATCTCGGCCCCAATCCCTGGAAGTCGCTTCCCCCCGAGGCGGCGATGCAGAAGGCCGAACTCATGATCGCGGCTTATGCCGGGGCGGGATTTACGAAGCTCCATCTCGATGCCAGCATGGGATGCGCAGGAGAAGCCGCGCATCTGCCGGACGAGATCGTGGCCGAACGCGCCGTTCGTCTCGCGCGTGCCGCAGAGGCGGCTGCGCCGGGAAAGGCCTGTTACGTTATCGGGACCGAAATCCCGACTCCGGGCGGTGCGACCGAGGCGCTCGATCACGTCGTGCCGACGACCCCGGACGCCGTGAAAAAGACCTATGCGGTGCATGAGGCCGCTTTTCGTGCTGCACTGCCCGATATGTGGCCGCGTGTCATCGGAATCGTCGTGCAGCCCGGAGTCGAGTTCGGCCATGACGATGTGGCGATCTACGCGCCCGAACCCGCCCGCGATCTCGTCGCGACCCTGGCGAAGCTCCCCGGCCTCGTATTCGAGGCGCATTCGACCGATTATCAGCCCGGCGCGTCGTTATCCCGGCTCAGGAAGGACGGTTTCTGTATCCTGAAGGTCGGTCCCGAGCTGACCTTCGCCCTGCGTGAGGCGCTGTACGGTCTCGACGCCATCAGGATGTTCCGTACGCCCGGGGCGGAGTCCCTGCCCGACACGATGGAGGCGGTCATGTTGCGCTCTCCCGCTGACTGGCGCAGCCATTATCACGGCACCCCTGCCGAGCAGCGTGTGCTGCGTCATTTCAGCTACAGCGATCGTATCCGCTATTACTGGCCTGCTCCGGAAGCGAGAAAGGCGGTCGATGCGCTTTTGTCTGATTCCGGAGGGGCGACCATTCCGGAGACCATGCTGAGCCAGTATCTGCCGCGGTTCCTCGAACGGGTGAAATCGGGCGTGCTGAAGGCAGAGCCGCGCGAGATTCTCATCCAGTCGGTAAGAGACGTGCTCGAACGATACGAAACGCGTTGATCGCGTCTTGACGCGGCGCCCGCTTCGCCCCTCTGACTGAACCTGTCATCGTGACAGACGGATGGACGGCTTCGGGGGGCGTGGGACAGATGATGAAAAGCTGGCGAGCGCGATGCGTGCGAAGGGCGATGGCTGAGGCCCTTATGGCAGCACTCGTGCTTTGGTGCGTATCGCCCCGGATGTCTTTCGGTGCGTCTTCCCATGAGGTGCCCGGTAGAGCATCGGGTATGGCGCCCGATACGCGTTTTGCGACGGCCCGGACTGCGACGGCCCGGACTGCGACGGCCCGGACAGAGATGACCGGGACGGAGATGACTGGGGTCAGGATGACCGGGACCGACCGGATCTCCTTCCCGGCCGGAGATCGCGCGCGGATCGCCCGTCTGCTCGACGATCGCCCCGCCGGTCGCGACATGGCGTCGCGTCTCGACTGGGTGTCCGCAAAGCTGCTGGGAACGCCCTATCTTGCAAATACCCTGATCGGAGGACCGGAGGTGCCGGAAGCCCTCGTTATCCGTCTGGACGGGGTGGATTGCTATACCTTCATCGATCTCGCGCGTGCGCTCGCCTTGGCACGGGATACGGCCGATTTCATTCCCGTTCTGAAACAGACGCGGTATCGCGATGCACAGGTGCAATTCGATCACCGTCGTCATTTCCTGACGGACTGGGTCGCCTTCGCGCCCCGTAATGCCCGCGATATCACGGCCACGCTCTCACCTCATGCGCGCCATATCCGCAAGAGGCTCAATCTGCGTGCGGATGGCGGGCATTACATCCCGGGTTTGCCGGTGCGGTCGCGCGACGTGACGTTCCTGCCGCCGCAAGCCGTGACACCGGAGGTGCTGGACGGGATCCGGACAGGCGATGTCATCGGGATCTATACGGCTCTCGACGGGCTGGATGTGACCCATACCGGTCTTGCGATACGCAAGCGGGACGAAACGGGCAGGGAAGACGTCTATTTCCGCAATGCCTCGTCGCTCAAAGCCAACAGGAAGGTCGTCGATACGCGGCTCGTCGATTATGTGCGCAACAAGCCGGGGATCGTGGTGCTGCGCATGACCGGGATATCATCCCCGGGCCGGTAAGGCCGGATCCTCTCCCGGGATCGCGTGCCCGGTCTTCTCCCTGGAGCGGTACGCCGAACATCACGTGGGGCGCGGTGGCAAAGCAGGCAAAGCCGTTACGGGCATAGAGCCGCCTTGCTGCCTCGAGGATCGTGTGCGTCCACAAGACGATACGTCGATATCCGCATGACCGGGCAAAGGCGATAAAGGGGCGCACCAGAGCATCGCCGATCCCCCGGTTGCGCGCGAAACGTTCCACATGGAGCAGGCGCAGTCTTGCGATGCGATCGCCCTCATCCGTTACGAACACGGCCCCGGCGAGGAGGCGATCCGTCCCGATACCGGAATCTGACATATCCGTTAAGAATTGTTGACAACGATTCTTATTTGCAAGAATGAAGGGCCGGATATCATCGTCAGATCGGAATATGAGCGTGTTTGTGTCGAGCCGGAACGTTTCGTCCTGTTGTGTCGCGTTGTTCTGCCTTCACGGTATCGCTCTGGCCGACGATCTGACGACCGGCAAAACGGGGCACAAGCAGGAAGAGGCCGGGGCGGCCTTGCCCCGGTCGCAGGGCCGGATGCCCGGGGCCGGAAAAACAGACGAGGTCATCGTCGTCTCCGCAACCGGCCTATCCCATGCGACAGCGACGACAAAGACCCGGACTCCGATCATCGAATCGGCGCAGACGATCTCGATCGTCACACGCGAGGAAATCGAGTTGCGCGCGACCCCGACCATTGCCGATGCGCTGTCCTATATGGCGGGTGTGCAGGCCGAGCCCTCGGGCGTGGATAATCGCGTGGATGAGGTTTCAGTGCGCGGCTTTGGGGCAGGCGGCTTTTCGTCCAACAACAATTTTGTCGATGGGTTGCGTCTGCCGTCGGGCGGGCAATGGACACGCACATCGTTCGATCCGTTTGCCCTCCAGCAGATCGAGGTGCTGAAAGGGCCGTCTGGCGCGCTTTATGGCCAGACAGCGCCCGGTGGTATCGTCAATCTCACCACCAAGCGCCCGACCGGGAAATCGCATGGCGAATTCTTCCTCCAGACCATCGGCTATACCAGGCTCGGCAACTGGCAGGGTCAGGCCTCGGGTGACGTCTCCGGCAAACTCAACAAATCCGGTACGGTGCGAGGACGGATCGTTGCAGTGGCCCGTTATGGCGGCACGCAGGTCAATGATGTGAATAGCGGGCGGTATTATGTCTCGCCCAGCCTGACATGGGCCTATGCGCCGGGGTCGAGCTGGACGCTGCTGGCGCAGTATCAACGTGATACCGGTGGCTCGACCTTCCAGTTCCTGCCCATGACCGGCACACTTGTGCCGTCCAGGGGGCGCTATATCCGCAATGACGAGAACATAGGCGAGCCCGACTGGAACACCTTCGACCGCACGCAGGTGCTGACGGGGTCGTTCCTCGAACACCGCTTCAACAAGAGCGTCACGCTGCGCAACAACACGCGCTACACCTATCTGGATAACCTTTATCGCTCGACCGTGCTTTCGGGCGATACGCTGACGAAATGCACTGCCAGCATCAGGGGATGCGTGCCCTATCAGACCGTCAATCGACGGGCTGTCGAAGGACGCGGGCGCTCGCAGGGTGTGGCGACAGATACCCAGCTCGAGATCAGGGCCAGAACGGGCATGGTGCGTCATACGCTGCTGTTCGGCACGGATTATTTCTACACAAACTGGGAAAGCTCGCGCGATCTGGTCAGTTCGGCGCTTGTGCTGCCCCTGCTGGATATCTTCGACCCGGTTGCGCGTGGCACGGCCGGTTATTCGGCCGGTCTGGCGCCGCAGGTTTATGGCGCTACGGAATCGCAGCAGAACGGTCTGTATTTTCAGGACCAGATGAAGATCGAAAAGCTCTATATCACGGTCGGCGGTCGTCAGGACTGGGCGCGCGACAATACCCTCAATATCCTGACCAGAAAGCGCTATCCGAACGATAATGACCGCTTCACATGGCGTGCGGGGGCTGTCTATCGCACCGAAATCGGTCTGGCGCCCTATTTCAGCTATGCCACGTCATTCCAGCCGCAGGTGTCCGACCCCTCCACCGCGCTCGACAACAAGCCTTTCAGGCCGACGACAGGCGACCAGTATGAGGCCGGGCTGCGCTATCAGTACGGAAAGAGCATTTATGTGACCTTCGGCGGGTATCAGATCACCCAGCAGAATGTGACGACGCCCGCGCCGAACGGTCAGCTTTGCGGTACGGCGACATGCCTTGTGCAGACGGGCGAGATGCGTGTGCGCGGTCTCGAACTGGAAGGTCGTGCGACCCTGCCCTGGGATATGGCGGTTATTTTCACCGGGACGCGCAGCGATGCCCGGATCACGGAGTCCAACACGGTTTCGCAGATCGGTAACACCATGCCCCAGGTCCCGAAATGGATGGCCTCTCTCTTTGTCGATCAGCGCCTCCTGCATGGCGCCCTGCGTGGTGCGGGGTTCGGCGGCGGCGTGCGTTATACGGGACGATCCTGGGGGGATACCGGCAACAGTCTTGCCATTCCGGGCTATACGCTTTTCGATATGTTCCTGCGTTACGATTTCGGTGTGGCGCGACCGCGCTATGAAGGCCTTTCCTTCTCCCTGAACATGCGCAACATCGCCAATCGCCGTTTCGTTGCCACATGTACCGCTGTCTCTGCCTGTTATTACGGGCAGGGGCGCAGCGTCACGATGCGTCTGGAGTATCGCTGGTGAAAGCGGATGTTTTCTTTCCGCTCCTCGGGGTGGGTCTCGCTCTTGGCTCGTGTCTCCTGATCTATCTTGCTTCCCATCAGCAGAAAATGCTGCGCGCTCGGCTGAAGCCGCGCCGGGTCGTTCCGGCTGCGACACTGCTCATGGTGTTTTCGGGTTCCGCGTTCTGCCGGACCACGAGCTGCCTGACCGGTCTGTTCATGACCGCGATTTGCTTCATGATCGTACTGACATCCCTGCCGGTTCTCGTCGCAGGGGGGCGTTACAGAGGTGAGTGCAGGGACATGCGGCGATGAACACGAAGCGGCGCAGCATGCGCCATTGGCCGCTCGGACTCTGCGCCGGATTGATACCGGGCGCGTTTCTCGCGCTCGGTATCATGATCATGGCCGGTTTTGCCTGCGATGCGCAGGGCGATCCCTTTTCCGTGACGGGGCAATCCCTGACATGGCTTGCCGGTCTGCTCTGGGTTGCCGTTCTGAATGTCAGCCTTCTGTTCCGGACGGCGCGCGGCGCATGGGTCTGGATCGGAGCGTCCGCGCTTGTCGTCTGCGCGGCCGATTTGCTTGTGCATCATTTCCGGAACGGAGGCGCAGGATGAAGCTGCCAGCCGATCTCGTCGCGCTGTATCGTGAGGTGCATAGCTGGGTCGGTATCGTGACCGGTCTGTTTCTGTTCGTCGCCTTCTATGCCGGTGCGATCACGATGTTCGCACCGGCCCTCGATACCTGGCTGACCCCGAAGACAGTCCTGCCGCCCCCGGTGTCTCTTGCCGGGACACCGGCGCTGCTGGAGAAGGTTTTCGCCGCCTATCCCGAAAGCCGGAAGCAGTACACGATCGTGCTCGATCCGGATGCCGATCGCCCGGCGCGCGTGATGTGGCCTCTCGAGACGGGCAGGCACGGGCATGGCCAGCGTCCGGCCATGATGATGGCGGCGCTCGACGAGCGGGGGACGCTGGTGACCGCGACCCGTATGCCCTCCGTGACGGCCCAGACGATCGATATCGTACATGAGCGTATGGGCGTGCCCTTGCCTGAGACACCGGCCTTGCTGTTCATGGGAGTCGTGACACTGGCCTATACGGTGGCGCTCGTTTCGGGGATCGTCGTCTTTCTGCCGGCTCTCGCCCGCGGTGTGTTCGCGGTCCGTCTCGTGGGAAGCATCCGTCGCAAATGGCTCGATCTGCATAATCTGCTCGGGTTCTGTTCGCTGCCTTTTCATGTCGTCATGGCGCTTACCTCGGTCATCTTCGCGTTTCATGGCACGATTGCCGGCGTCCAGATGGCCGGTCTGTCTCCCGCCGCGCATGACGGCGCCTCCATGATGGCGCGTTTCATGGCCAGTATTCCCCGTCCTTCCCCGCCGGGGCCCGATGCCGGAATGCTGCCTCCTGCACGCGTTCTCGCCGTGCTCGCACGCGAGGCCCCGGATTTCGAAGCGGTGAGTCTCGATTACGGCCCGCTATTCGGTCCTCCCACGGGGGCGCCCCCGATGTTGCGGGTCAACGGATATGACCGGCGTCACATCATGCGTGGCCCCGAAGGCGGTATGGTGACGCTCGATCCCTATACGGGTGCGGTTTTGTGGCGCGACTACATGCCCGGTCTGCAATCGGGCGGATTTGCCGTGCTGACTGCGTTTTTCGCCCTGCATTTCGGCAGCTATGGCGGGGCGCCGATACGCTGGGCCTATCTCGTGCTCGGGTTTGCAGGCGCCTTTCTGTTCTATACCGGCAATCGGCTGTGGATCGTCGTCAGACGACGTCGTGAGCGTTCCGCAGGGTCATGCGTGGACACGCGGGGCACCCGGATCCTGTCCCGTCTGACGACCGGATGCAGCGCAGGGTGCATGTCGTCCATCGCCGTTCTGCTCGGTCAGGCCATGCTCATGCCGGGCGGTCTGGAGGCGTCGTCCAGTCTCGTCCTCTATCATCTGGTTTTCTGGGCCTTCATGGCGCTGGCTTTCGTGCCGCATCTTGCCGCACGCGCGATTTTCGCGCTGTCTGGCGGCATTCACATCGTGCTCGCGGCGATCGTCATATCGAGCCATGCGCGCTGGGACCTGACGGCGTGCTGTCTTGCGGTCCTGTCCCTGTGTCTGGGCTGCCTGCTCTGCGGTTTCGTGCCTCGCGCGCCGGGCGGGCGAGGCAGGCAGGGGCGCGAAACCGATATCGTCTGAGCCCGGTCATCCGTCCGGGGCTGCGGGATGGCGCGTTCGTTACGAGTCCTCGAGCGTCTCGCGCTTGCGCTCCACCCAGTCGCGCGCCGCATCGCCCCCCCAGAGAAGCCAGGCGATATACCCTGCGGAAGGATCGGAATCCGACCCCCATTCATGGGTTTTCGTATCCCGATCCACCTTGTGACGGGCGAAATAACTGTGCATCGACTTGATGTCGGATTCCGACAGCTCTTTCTGTTCGGCGAGCTGCTCGGCGCGCTTGACTCCTGTTTCGGTGCCGCCCCGGTTGAATTTCTCGCGAAGCCTGAGGCCGTGCCGCGCAGCGGACGCCATTTCTTTCGTCGGGTGGAAGGTTTTTTCAGCCATAGATCCGATCCTCGGCAGTGAGAGCGGCCTGCCCGTCTTTCATGACGGGGGAGCGCGGACGCGCATGCTCAGGGAACAGAACTCCGCTGCCGGGTCGGGGTTGCCCCGTCGCGAGCGGTCAGGCCGGTTCGAGATCCGGAAGAGGCGGACGCAGGTCCGGGATATCGGCGAGTGCGAGCGCCGCCGCTGTGCGTCGGCTCCTGTGACTGTCCGCGCCTGTGGCGATCCGGGAGATCGTTCCCGGAGAGACGCCGTATATCTCGGCCAGGGCGAGCAAGGGTTCTCCTGCGAGACGCCGCTTTCTGATCTCGTGACGCTGTTCGGGAAGGAGGCGCGGCGGTCGTCCCATCCTGACCCCGCGTCTTACGGCGCGGGCGCGGCCTTCGGCCGTCCTGTTGCGGATCAGGTCGCGCTCCACATCGGCCAACCCCCCCAGAACCGCGAGCATGAGTCGCCCGGTGCTGGTCCGGGTATCCACCCAGGGTTCTGCAAGGGAATAGAACTGGGCGTTACGACATGTGATTTCCCGGACGATGGCGAAGAGATCGAACGTGCTGCGGGCCAGACGGTCGATGCGGGTGACGACGAGCATGTCCCCCGTCGCAATCGTATGGATGAGGCGGTGAAGCTGGGGACGGTCCGTATCGGCGCCGCTGGCCTTTTCGCGAAAGATCCGGTCGCATCCGAACGTCCGGAGTGTCAGCAACTGCGTCTCAAGCGTCTGCCCGACTGTGCTGACCCGCGCATAGCCGATCTTCCGCATTGCCTTCCTTTCCTGTGACGCGTCGCGATGCCTCCCCGTATCGGGACGTCGTCTCTCTTGCGCAA
>NZ_BJVC01000009.1:0-2500 GCF_007988945.1 Swaminathania salitolerans
TGGGGACTGGTTGCGGGGGCAGGATTTGAACCTGCGGCCTTCAGGTTATGAGCCTGACGAGCTACCGGGCTGCTCCACCCCGCGGGGGTGGTGGTGTGTGTTGTTGTGGGGTGGATCAGGGGACCTGGCGGCGACCGACTTTTCCGCATCTTGAGATGCAGTATCATAGGCGCTGGGGCGTTTCACGGCCGAGTTCGGGATGGGATCGGGTGGAAGTCTCCCGCCATAGCCACCAGGTCTTCTGATCCACCCGACCTGTGGTGTGTCGGTGTGGGAGGTTGGTGTTTTGTGTATGATGAGTGTGATTGCGTGGATGATTGCTATGCATGTGTATGCTCTGTTTAACAGAGCGTTGTGTGAGCGATATGGGCGATTAGGACCGGTTAGCTTCACGTGTTACCACGCTTCCACACCCGGCCTATTGACGTGATGGTCTTTCACGGCCCTGTGAGACCTCGTTTTGAGGTGGGTTTCCCGCTTAGATGCTTTCAGCGGTTATCCCGTCCATACTTAGCTACCCGGCTGTGCCGCTGGCGCGACAACCGGTACACCAGAGGTATGTTCATCCCGGTCCTCTCGTACTAGGGACAAATCCTCTCAAGTCTCATACACCCACGGCAGATAGGGACCGAACTGTCTCACGACGTTCTAAACCCAGCTCACGTACCACTTTAATCGGCGAACAGCCGAACCCTTGGGACCTGCTCCAGCCCCAGGATGTGATGAGCCGACATCGAGGTGCCAAACCTCCCCGTCGATGTGGACTCTTGGGGGAGATCAGCCTGTTATCCCTAGAGTACCTTTTATCCGTTGAGCGATGGCCCGTCCACGTGGGACCACCGGATCACTATGGCCGACTTTCGTCTCTGTTCGAGCTGTCACTCTCACAGTCAGGCGGGCTTATGCCATTGCACTCGACAGTCGGTTTCCGACCGACCTGAGCCCACCATCGCGCGCCTCCGTTACACTTTGGGAGGCGACCGCCCCAGTCAAACTGCCCACCATGCAGGGTCCCGGACCAGGCTAGACTGGTCTCGGTTAGACATCAGAAAAATTCAGGGTGGTATTTCAAGGACGGCTCCACCGGTACTGGCGTCCCGGGTTCAAAGCCTCCCACCTATCCTACACAGAATGTCTCTGATGCCACTGCAAAGCTGCAGTAAAGGTTCATAGGGTCTTTCCGTCTGACCGCGGGTACCCCGCATCTTCACGGGGAATTCAATTTCGCTGAGCCGATGCTGGAGACAGTGGGGAAGTCGTTACGCCATTCGTGCAGGTCGGAACTTACCCGACAAGGAATTTCGCTACCTTAGGACCGTTATAGTTACGGCCGCCGTTTACCGGGGCTTCAATTCAATGCTTGCACATCTCCTCTTAACCTTCCGGCACCGGGCAGGCGTCAGGCCGTATACGTCGTCTCTCGACTTCGCACAGCCCTGTGTTTTTACTAAACAGTCGCTACCCCCTGGTCTGTGCCACCCGCCTGTGGTTGCCCACGGACGGGTCTCGCTTATCCCGAAGTTACACGAGCAATTTGCCTAGTTCCTTCAGCATCGTTCTCTCAAGCGCCTTGGTATTCTCTACCAGTCCACCTGTGTCGGTTTCGGGTACGGTCTATATGCCAGAGCTGTTTCCTGGAATGCTCCAAAAGCCTGGTCAATCCAATAAGACCAGACAACATATCGCATTCGTCACTTCTGGCAGGCCCAGTAATATTCAACTGGTTCCCATCGACTACGGCTTTCGCCCTCGCCTTAGGGGCCGGCTCACCCTGCGTGGATTAACCTTGCGCAGGAACCCTTGGACTTTCGGCGACAGTGTTTCTCGCACTGTTTGTCGCTACTCATGTCAGCATTCGCACTTCCGATATCTCCAGAGAGGGTCACCCCGTCTCCTTCGCAGACCTACGGAACGCTCCGCTACCGCGCATATCAAGGATATGCACCCACAGCTTCGGCACGTGGCTTGAGCCCCGTTACATTTTCGGCGCAGGGTTTCTATTAGACCAGTGAGCTATTACGCTTTCTTTAAAGGATGGCTGCTTCTAAGCCAACCTCCTGGTTGTTTTGGAATCCCCACATCCTTTCCCACTTAGCCACGATTTGGGGGCCTTAGCTGGTGGTCTGGGCTGTTTCCCTCTCGACAATGGACCTTAGCACCCACTGTCTGTCTGCCACGCTCATACTCCTCGGTATTCGGAGTTTGGTTAGGTTTGGTAAGACTTTGGGTCCCCCTAGCCCATCCAGTGCTCTACCCCCGAGGGCAATACGTGACGATCTACCTCAATAGATTTCGCGGAGAACCAGCTATCTCCGAGTTTGATTGGCCTTTCACCCCTAGCCACAGCTCATCCCCGACTTTTTCAACAGGCGTGGGTTCGGCCCTCCAGTGCGTGTTACCGCACCTTCAGCCTGGCCATGGCTAGATCACTCGGTTTCGGGTCTTCTGCCAGCAACTCATGCGCCCTGTTCAGACTCGCTTTCGCTACGCCTACACCTAC